>NZ_QOCH01000013.1 GCF_003318275.1 Marinobacter sp. F3R11
CTCTGGCTCTGGCTCTGGATAATCAGGAGCGGATTCCGCCTGGGCGTCAAGACTCGCGAGCCAAGCATTATCTGCTGGCGCATCGGCGCAATCTTGCGGCGCCTGATCCGGAACGGGCGAAGGTACAGGGTCAGGCTCCGGCTCAGGTTCGTTCCTGGACTCCACCTTGGCACTGGCACTTGTATTGCTCACTGCAGGCGGAGCGCGTCTGTCGGCACCAGGACGGAATGCCAGCATACGTAGCAATGTCATCTCAAAGCCCATCCGGGCATCTGGAGTAATCGCCAGATCCTTGCGCCCTAGAAGAGCAGCCTGATAGAACAGCTGGGCATCTTCCGCACTTAATTTGCGTGCCAGGGACTGAACCTGAGCCGCATCTCCCAGTGCATTGTCTGCACTCCCCGGAACAACCTGCTCCATGGTAACCCTATGGAACAGGGACAGAAGATCCGCGAGAATCACGCTGTAGTCCGGCGCAAAATCCGCTATACGGCTGATCTCCGCCAGCAAACCAGGTCCATCTCGCTCCACCAGCGCATTTACAATTCGTTCAACATCCCGCTGGTCAATCGTACCAAGCATGCTGCTCACATCTCTGACAGCAAGCTTCTGGTTACCAAAAGCAATGGCCTGATCTGTCAGGCTCAGGGCGTCCCGCATACTGCCATCGGCAGCCCGTGCCAACAACCAGAGAGCAGGCTCTTCAAAGGGTATCTGCTCAGCCGTCAGGACTTTTGTCAGGTGCCCGGCAATATGCTCCGGCGTCATGCGTTTGAGATTGAACTGCAGACAACGTGAGAGAACGGTTACAGGCAGCTTCTGGGGATCCGTCGTCGCCAGCAGAAACTTCACGTGCTCCGGCGGCTCTTCCAGAGTTTTGAGAAAAGCATTGAATGACTGATTCGTCAGCATGTGCACCTCATCAATGAGGTACACCTTGTAGCGACCACGGCTGGGTGCATACTGAACATTATCAGTAAGCTCCCGCATATCATCCACACCGGTTCGGGATGCTGCGTCAATTTCAATCAGATCAACAAACCGCCCTTCCTGAATTTCCCGGCAACTGGAACAGGTACCGCATGGGCGCGGAGTAATTCCGGTCTCACAGTTAAGGCAGCGTGCCAACAGACGCCCGATTGTTGTTTTACCCACCCCCCGGGTGCCGGTAAACAGATAGGCATGATGCAGACGCTGGTTTTCCAGGGCATGAATTAATGCCTGGAGAACGTGTTCCTGGCCCACCATATCTTCAAAGGTTCTGGGGCGCCATTTACGGGCAAGTACCTGGTAGCTCATGTTCCGCCAAATGCTGAGAAAAACGCCTTTAACCTTAGCATGGTCGCGGTTTTATAAGAAGTTATAGAAGCTATTAAGAGGCAGAAATCAGGAGTGTGCAGAGATACGGGGAAAGAGGTTTCGGAACGGACCCGAACCAGGGTAAAGCAAAAAACTGGGGGTGGCCCCACCAGCGACACTCCGGCACACAATTCCACCGCTGCGGCTGCTCCCTTCCGGGCCTGACCGGGTTCACGGTTTCATGTTGCGGAGGCACCAATGGAGCCACCATAACGGCGTTTCAGGACAATATCCCTGAAAGCGGCGCGAATATTAACAAAAGGGTTTACGGACTACAACGGCAAATCTTCCGGGCTACACAATTGCAGTTACAACAATGCGGATATCGGCAAAGGAATCTCATCCTGCCTGAACCAGCATGCCAGGCTATAACGTGTGCGATGAGCTTCAACAACTTCGTGCAGAATTTCCTCGCTCATGAATACCGCCACCCTACCCGCCTCAGGCAATATCCGGGCACAGACTTCACTATTATTTTGCCTGCTGTATATCTGAAGTGCACCACCATCCGCAGGCAGCCAATCATCATTCAGATACAGAACCAGACTCACAATACGGGATGCACGCCCCTGAAAACTGTCCACATGGGGTTTATAGAAATCGCCACAATGATAAGTTGCGTAGTGAGCCTCGATACGCTTCAGGCCCAGAAAAAGCCGCTGGTTCAACCCCAGTCGAAGGCTTTGAAAGAACTCGAAAATTTCTGCCTGAGCCGGAGTCGAGCCCTGCAACCAGGCGATCTTGTCCCGGCGAATTGATCGATCCCGCACTGGAGAACTGCCACGCCCGACACCTGCACTCTTGAGTGCATCTTTCTGATCAAGAAGGATGATTTCTGCCTGAAGTGATTTCAGCAAGGCCTCTCCGAGCCAGGGTGTAATATCAAAGCTCATCCAGCCGTGCTCACTCAGGCCCTCTGCAAGCTCATCTAACCACTGTGCTGTGTCCAATGACGTTCCCTGAAATAATATTCACCAGAATTTGACCGCTATTTTAGGGCCAGTTGTCGCCCAACACACAGTTTTGATTTACTCTCACCTGTACGCAAATGCACTTAAGCCCGGAAATTAGCCTTATGTCCGAGAGCAGCAATAAACCACCCTTATCTCTCTCCCCGGGACAATGGTCTTTTACCCGCTGGAGCACAATCGGACAACTGGAAGCATTAGAGGTTCATCACCCTTTGTTCGAAGCCACACTGTTCCTTCAGGGTGCGCACCTGACCCGTTTTACTCCCAGAGACGAGCCAGACTGGCTATGGATGAGCCCCACAGCACGCTTCGAACCCGGTCGTGCGATCAGGGGAGGCATTCCCATTTGCTGGCCCTGGTTTGGTGATCCTGCCCGCAATGCTCCGGTGGTTCGCAAACGAGTCAAAACAACGAGCCCTCACGGATTTGCCCGTACAGCACTCTGGAAACTGGAGGATGTCCGGGAAACCGCTCACGAAGTCGAGATATCTCTCTCACTCGATGCCAACGACGACTTTTCCGAGGTTTGGAGCGGCCACGCCCTGGCCCTGCTAACCTGCAGTTTTTCAGTTCGGGGCTGCCAGCTTGCTCTTACCACTACTAACCTGAGCAGCGCCCCCCTGGCCTTCAGTCAGGCACTGCACACTTACCTGCCCACCACAGACATAAAACGCTCAAGAATATTGGGCCTGGGCTTCAGCCACTATATTGATACCCTTAAAGACTGGGAATACTGCACACAGGACGGCCCGGTCTATTTCCATGGCGAGACAGACCGGATATACGAAAGCGGAGAACCTATAAGCATCGTAACGCCTACAACTGTACGAACCCTGACGGCAGTTGGCAGTGACTCAACCGTCATCTGGAATCCCGGCCCGGATAAAGCCACAAAGCTCAGCGACTTTCCTGACACGGCCTGGCAGACAATGCTCTGCGCCGAAACCGCCAATGCAGCAAGTGACTACCGTGTACTCAATGAAGGCCAGAGCCACACACTCGGTATCCTCATCGGACGGGGCTGAGCACTTACTGATCCGGTCAATTTCGTAGAACTGAGAACCCACCAACATTCATTTTTGGCGCCAGCCAGAACCAGAAAAGCCACCCTGAACAAGGTGGCTTTTCTCGGCATTACTTACGGTGTCAGGCTTTTTTACGACGCGCGGCGAGCCCCGCCAGACCCAGCCCCAGGAGAGCCAGAGTACCAGGCTCGGGTACCAAAACCGGTGAACTCGGCGTAAACACCAGCAGATCCTGAGAAGCCTCAGAAGTAAGAACATACATATCGTAGTCAATAGTTTGCGAACTCAGGTCAGCCAGCCAGGTATCAGCTTTTGACCTGGAATCCCCAAAACTACCTACGGAACGGAAGTTACCCGTACTCATACCATAGTCATTCAATTCGTAAACAATCTCCCACAGCGCCAACTGGAATGCGGTGGAAGAAGATGTATCAGTCACACTGCTCTGAAAGCCGGTGTAGAGCTGGCCAATGGAGGAAACCAGATTGGCATTATTGAAATAGCTATCGGCAGTCTGCAATTCGTAACTGACAACACCCTGCTGCTGCAGATTGGTATCAAGCTCAATGCAAAAGGCATCAAGCGCACCAGTCCAGGCGATAGGTGATTCACCCTGAGCATTACTGGTGGTAAAGGAAAACATGCCAGCGTTAACGTTATAATTCGTACCCGTTTCCAGATTCTGCAACTTCCCTGAACGGGAACCTTGCGCAAAACCGTCGTAATCCAGGTCGATCATCGGTGCCGCAGCTACGTTACCGGCAAACATCGCGCCGGCTAGAGAAATAATTGCAAACTGTTTTGTATGAAATTTCACGAGCATATCCTTTTTGCTTCTGATGGTTCTTTCAAAATCTACCGGTCAAAAGCAAATCAAACGCCAACACTACAATTATTGATATATATCAGCTGGATATAAGACAAAACCCGACTGCTTACAGCGCTTTACCGACTCAACTGTAATAAATACCGACACATATTCGCCAAACAAGGGCTGCCCGCCTGCCTCCCGCCCTGATAGCACTTGCGGTTGCACTGAATCGCCACCCCCCTCAAACTACCCCTATCCAGAAAACAGGCAGATTACATGCTTCCAGATCTAAGCGTGATAAGCCATGGCGCTGCCGCCACGGTGTATGCAATCCTCGCGGTGCTCGTAGGTACCCGCTATTTGAGGCGTGATATTGACCGTGCTCTGTTTCTCGCAGCACTGGTTACCACCCTATGGGCCTCCACTCTCCTTACCCAAAGCATCTGGGAGCACCCCGGCTTTTTTGTTCGTTACCTGCTGGAACTGCTCCGCGATACCGCCTGGATCCTGCTTCTCTTTGCCATGCTGCGGGATACATTCCGGCAGGGGCATCTGAGCGGGCAAATTAAAAAGGCCCTGGGAATTGCAGCAACCGTAGTACTCATAACACTGCTCGCGCTTGGTAGCCTGGAGTTTATTTTTAATCTCACACTGGTAGGCGGGAAAACAAAACTTATCGGGCAGATCGCCCTGTCACTGCTTGGCTTGTCTCTGGCTGAACAGATCTGGCGCAACGCACCGGCCTTTGGCCGCTCCAGTATGAAGTACCTGTGCATCGGGGCGGCCGCAATCTTCGCTTTCGACTTTTTCATGTACGCCGACGCCTTGCTGTTTGGCCAGATGGCCGATTCATTCTGGAATGCACGGGGCTTCGTAAACGCTGCACTGGTGCCACTTTTCGCCATCAACGTCGTCAATACCCGCAAACAACCTATTGATTTTCAGCTTTCCCGCTCTGCGGTTTTTCACGTTGGAACCCTGGTTCTTGCTGGCGCTTATCTGCTTCTGCTTGCCGTCAGCGGGTATTACATACGTATTCTCGGTGGTAACTGGGGCGAAGCTCTACAGGTGCTGTTATCGGCTGTGGCCCTGGTTTTCCTGGTAACCCTGCTGCTCTCACGGCGTCTGCGGTCAAAAATGATGGTTCTGATCAGCCAGAACTTTTTCGACTACAAGTACGATTACCGGGAAGAATGGCTGAAAATGACCAAAGAGTTGTCAGATCTCAGCGACCAGCCTCCCCTCCCGCTGCGAGCGATCAGGATTCTTTCTGGCCTGGTCGAAAGTAACGCAGGCGCCATCTGGCTGAAGAGTGAACAGGGTTCTTACACCCTCAAAGAATCGGCTAACCTGACTACCCCCAGGTTCACAGTCATTGATGAACACGCAGACCTGGTCCGGTTTTTTTCAGATAAGGAATGGATTGTAAATCTGGATGAATACCGGGCGGATCCGGTGAGCTACGACTTGCTGGAAATCCCCGATGCGATAGCAAAAACTCCGGACGCCTGGCTCGTCATTCCTCTTTATCTGGGCAACGAACTCTACGGTATTGCGATGATAGGCCGGCCTTATGCCCGTGTAGACCTGAACTGGGAAAACTTTGACCTTATCAAAGTTGTAGCCCGCCAGACATGTAACCTGCTGGCACAGGCAGATGCACAGAACCGGCTTTCACGGGCAATGCAGTTTGAGGCAGTCAGCAAGGCATCTGCATTCATGGTTCACGACCTCAAGACGGTTATAGCGCAGCTATCGCTACTGGTGAACAATGCCCAAAAGCACAAGAGCAATCCCGAATTTGTTGATGACATGATCTCAACCACAGACCATGCGGTCAGCAAGATGACCAATCTTCTGGAACACATTCGCAAGCCCGCGGCTGCAGAAGACAACTCAAAAGTGCTGGATCTGACCCATCTGGTAACAAATCTTCTTGAACACTACAGCCGGCAGCAGCCTTTACCCACCCTTGTGGGGACTCCCCCACAGATCATGGTAAAAGCAGACGCAGAAAACCTGCGAAGCGTGATAGGCCACCTGATCCAGAACGCACAGGACGCAACGCCCCCCGATGGCGAAGTCACCCTTTCTCTTAAAATCGCCAAAGGTAACGTTGTCCTGTTCATCCAGGATACAGGCTGCGGCATGACCGATGATTTCATTAACGATCGGCTTTTCAAGCCTTTCGAAAGCACCAAAGGCCTCACAGGCATGGGAATAGGCGCTTACCAGGCCAGGGAATACATTCAGAAGCTCGGCGGTACCGTTGATGCTACAAGCGAACCTGGGCTAGGTTCCTGCTTTTCCGTTCGCATTCCGCTGGCAAGTGATTCCGGATATTCCCCTTCGGCGGCTACAAATGAAGAAAGCACCGAAAATAAACGAAATGAAGAGCAACGATCAATTACTGACGCCGAAAATCCGGTAAAACTGGTCAATTAATTGGCGCCAGACCACAACAAACAAATCGATCATTGCAAAGTGTCAATGTTCAGTTAAGAATCAGGTGGAGTGGAAAACTCCAAACAAAGGAATTGTTGCTGTTGTGACTAGACGACTGCTAATTGTAGAAGACGACCCGGGTCTGCAAAGCCAGATGCGCTGGTGCTTCAACGCAGACCTTGCGGTGAGCGTAGCCTCCGACAGAGAAGCCGCCCTTACCGCACTCAGGCGAGAAGAGCCTGATGTTGTAACACTGGACCTGGGCCTCCCCCCGGATCCGGGCGGCGCAACAGAAGGTTTCGCATTACTGGAAGAAATTCTCCGCCTCGCCCCATTAACAAAGGTGATTGTTGTTACCGGCCGTGAAGACAAGGAAAACGCCGTTAAAGCCATAGGGATGGGCGCATCTGATTTTTATCAGAAACCACTGGATGCCGACATTCTTAACTTTGTCGTTAACCGGGCCTTCCGCCTTGCAGAACTGGAAAGGGAAAACCAGGATCTGGCCCAGCGAGGCAATGGCACCAACATTAAAGGTATTGTCGCCGCAAGCCCGCAAATGATGGCTGTATGCCGAACCCTTGAGAAGATCGCCCCCACCGATGTAACAACCCTCATCATCGGTGAAACCGGCACAGGCAAAGAAGTGCTGGCTCGCGCACTGCACGACCTGAGCCCTCGGGCCGGCAACGCTTTTGCGGCCATCAACTGTGCAGCTATTCCTGAAAACCTTCTTGAAAGTGAACTGTTCGGCTTCGAGAAAGGTGCCTTTACCGGCGCTACCCAGGCAAAAAAAGGCAAGATTGAAAGCGCCAATGGCGGCACCCTGTTTCTCGATGAAATAGGCGACATGCCGATGCCACTGCAAGCGAAGCTATTGCGCTTCCTGCAAGAACGCGTGGTCGACAGAGTAGGCTCAGTCAAGCCTATTCCAGTGGACGTTCGCGTGGTGTGTGCAACCCACCAGAACGTAAGCCAGTTAATCGCAAACGGGGAATTCCGGGAAGACCTTTACTACCGGATAAGCGAAATAACGCTCGATGTGCCGGCAGTGAGAGATCGCGACGGAGACGCTCTGGTAATTGCGCAGTCGCTGCTCAAAACACTCAGCAAACAAATGGATCGACAAAGCCTGACCTTCTCTGAAGATGCGATCAACGCAATCAGCAGTTACTCATGGCCAGGTAACGTTCGGGAAATGATCAACAAAGTAAAACGAGCCACCATCATGGCTGATGGCAAACGGATTACCAGTGAAGATCTCGAACTGCCAGGCAGCGAAGAGCCTGGCGCAAGCCACCTGAACCTTCGCCAGGTTCGCGAACAGGCCGAACGCAAGGCGATCATGCAGGCACTGCAAACAAGCAGTTTTAACATGACACAGGCCTCCCGGCTTCTGGGTATAACCCGCCCCACCCTGTACAACCTCACCGACAAATACAAAATTGACACATCAGCAGAAGCTTCGGAATCCTGATTTAATTTCCCAGGCATGCGATGGCAGAGAGCGGCTCAAGGAGCAGATTTAAATGATTACAAGGAAAACCACACTAAAGTCACTTCCCAGGTTCGTACTGGCAGGCAGTCTGCTGCTCGCCATACCACTGCTCACGGCCTGCAATAACAGCCCGGATTCATCAGAAGCCCTTTCTCACATAAACCGGGCTGAAACATACTCCGAACAAGGTCAGTTCCGCTCTGCCCTGCTCGAACTCAAAAATGCCATTCAGAAAGATCCGAACAACGTTGAACACATCGTTCGACTGGCAGACCTTTACCTGCAGGTAGGTGCCGCAAAACAAGCCGCAGAGCTACTCGCGCCCTGGATGCAAGAGCAGCCGGATGCGGTAGCCCTTACCCTGGCCCGTGCCTATGTAGAACAAGGCAAGCAGCTCTCTGCAACTGAAACCCTTGCAATGCAGACTCCGGATTCTCCGGAAGAACAGCTTGAAGCCTCACTGATCCGTGCAGAAGCATTGCGCAGATCCGGAGAGTCAGCCGACGCCCTGGCTCTTTTCACCAATCTGTCCACAAGCAACCCGTCAAATATCAAAGCAATAACGGGCGTTCTTCAGGCCAACATAAATCTCGGCAAAAATACTCAGGCTATAGAGGCAGCCGACGAATGGCTGGCCAAAAACCAGGCGAGCCCGGAAGTTTTGTATTTTAAAGGCCTCGCCCAATACCGGTTAAATCAACTGGAACAGTCGTCAGCAACACTTACAGACGCCGTGGGTATCCTCCCGACTTCCGATATGTTTCTGCCTATACGCCGCAACGTGCTGTCCACGCTTTCCCGCGTGCTTACGGAGCAAGGTCAGATAACGGAAGCCCAGATTTATAACCGCATCCTGGCAGAAAACCAGAACAGCGATGCAAGGGAGCAGGGACAAGCCGCTATAGAAGCAATTAAAGAAGGGAATTTTGAGGAAGCCAAAGAAATCCTTCGTGACACACTGAAGCTGGATCCGGAAAATGAACAGCTAGCCATGCTGCTGGGCGCCATATCCGCCGGCACCGGCGAGCTGGATGAAGGAGCCCAACTGCTCAAGGAAAACCTGGATCCGGAAACAACACCCACCCAGTTCATCAGAGCCGCTACAATGGCTCAGATCGATACCGGGGACCGGGAAGCCGCCCTGGAAACCCTGAGCCGGGCCATAAAAGCCCGCCCTAAAGACAACGAACTACTGGCAATGCACGGTATTCTCGCCCTCAGCCTCCCCGGGCACGAAGACAGCGGCATCGCCAGCCTTAGCAAAGCCATTGGCAATGAACCCGACCGCGTGCGGCTCAGGCTCGCGCTGGCAAGGTATTATCTGCGGAACGAAAAACCTGAACAGGCGCTGGGACAACTTCGGATGGCCTTCACGTCAAACCCGGCTGACTGGGCC
The DNA here is from genome assembly GCF_003318275.1 of Marinobacter sp. F3R11. Lineage (GTDB taxonomy): Bacteria > Pseudomonadota > Gammaproteobacteria > Pseudomonadales > Oleiphilaceae > Marinobacter. Next base: position 9,506 of record NZ_QOCH01000013.1, read on the forward strand.
ACAACCAGCACCTATCTTAATGTTCTGATCCAGCAGGGAGAGGAACAGGAAGCCGCTGAAATCCGCGATTCACTACTCAACGGATACGGCGATCAGCCCCGGGCCGTATTGCTTGCAAGCCTTGTAGACACCCGCCTGGGCAACCCTGAGAAGGCCAAGTCACAACTTGAAACGCTCGTTAAAAGCAACCCGGAATTGCAAGCTCCCCAGGTAGCCCTTGCCAGCCTCTACGCCCAAACCGGAGAGCGGGAAAAGGCAGTGAATTTACTGGTAGATGCAGCCACGCTGACCCCGCAGTCAATACGTCCACTGCAACAGGCTGGCCAGATTTACATGCAGGACCATAACGTCACAGAGGCTAAATCCTGGCTGGCCGACATTGCCAAAGACCACCCCGAATTAACGCAGAACACAGATACACTCAATGCACTCATAGCCATAACTCAGGGCGAACTGGCAGAAGCGCGCACTTTCCTTGAACCATGGAAGGATTCTGAATCACCAATCATGAAACGCGCCTATGGCCAATTGTTACTCGCCGAAGCCCAGTCAGCAGTTAACAGCAAAGACTGGAGCGAGGCTCGTGCCAAAGCGGCAGAGGCCATTACCCTTGAACCTGAAAACATTGGGTTTGCGCTGCTGCCCGTAGGCATTGCCCAGGCAGAAGGCAAGATAGACGACGCTTTCGCCGCGCTCGATGCCGTTGAAGAAACACATGGAGAAGTCACAGCAACCATGCTTTCACGGGCGAAGCTGCTCAACCAACAAAAAGGACCAGGCGGTGCCTACGAGTATCTGGCCGAAAGATGGCAAGCTACCAAAAATGCACAGTTGATGCCTCCTCTCATCGGACTGGCTAAAGCAGAAGACCCTGCGTCACTCGACTCTTTAACGGAGAGCTGGCTTAACACAACCCCACAAAACCTGGCAGCCCATCTGGCCAGAGCCGAGTGGCTGATGTCCAACAATCAGGAAACCGCAGCAGCAAACCACTACGAACAAGTGCTTGCCCGGCAGCCCAATAATGTAGCCGCATTAAATAACCTTGCGTGGGTGTTACGTGAAAACGACTCCGACCGGGCACTGAAACTTGCGGCAAAAGCAAGCCAGCTTGCACCTAACAGCCCCGCTGTTCTGGATACCTATGGCTGGATTCTTCACCTGACAGGAAAACACGGAGAAGCCAAAACCGCCATAGAAAAGGCTCTGGCCCTTGCGCCAGACAATAAAGAAATTGCCGCGCATCTTGATACAGTGGAAAAGGCTCTTTAACAGATCTCACAAACGGCACGAGACCACCCAAAAAAATCAAGGCCTGAAGTGTAAACATTTCAGGCTTTTTTTTCGCTTCGGCGTCGATATTTTTTACACACCCATCAATAGCACCAACAAATCTTCTTGGATTTCAACATATTACAAACTTGGCACGCTAATCGCTTATTACCTCAATAGTATCGGGCAGTCCCGGTAAGATGCCAAACCATCCGTGAGGATGGGACGGAAAGCCAAGGATCTCTGAAATACTCAAAAGAGACAGCCTGGTTGCAAAGCAAACTACAGGGAATTAGAGCTAAACAACCGGAGAAATATATGAAAATCAAACTTATTACGGCCGCAATCGCTTTGACAGCCTGGACCGCGCAAGCCAGCGCAATCCAAGTGTTTGACGATGGACAAGACGGCGTTGGAACTGGTCTGCAATCGCAGCTGGACCTTATCAGCGTGTCTCCTGTAGCTGGAGTTTCAAGCATCGATGTCAATTCAGATCAACTGGATGATGGTCTGGACAGCTACTGGGGCATCACTGGTTCTGGCGGCAGCGTTACAACATTCATTGTTGAAATTGCGGGCCAGTCTGGCAGCAACACGTTTGGCATCTATGACTACGCAGACCCTACGAACTACGTTGAACTGTTCGACGGCAGCGCAGCTCCCGGCAACGGCTTCAGCAGCCAGGTTACGCTCAGCATGCTTGCTGACGGATCTATTGGCCTGAGCGGTAGCGACACAGGTGTCGATTTCGCCAGCAACCAGTTCGGTTACTACCTCGGTACTGCCAATGGCCCGACATACTATTCAGACAGCAGCCTGAACCAGGATGACTCTGACCAAATGGTTGCCATCCAGGGTAATGGCGTTGATACCATCCAGATCCCGGGCTTTGCTCCTGGTGTGTGGACGGCCAACGAATTTGTTCTGGCCTGGGAAGACTCTCTGTATGCCAACTCCGACAAAGACTTCAACGACCTGGTCGTGATGGTTGAGTCTGTTTTGCCAGTACCTGAGCCCGGCACTCTCGCCCTTCTCGGCCTTGGCCTTGCAGGACTGGGTGCAGCTCGCCGTCGTCAGAAAGCCTGATTCCGGTAGTGCATTAAGAAAGCCAGCTTCGGCTGGCTTTTTTTTGTTTTGGATTTGAGTTTTATGTAGACGATATACACAGTATCCTGTCGTTTAATATTCAGTCCGGCGGAACACCCGATGTTAAGGAAGACGTTAGATAACCTGTCACTCTCCAGGCCTTACCTGATTGTTACCGCGATAGCGGTGCTGATTTTCTATCCTACATGGATAAGGCTTGCAGAAGCGTGGCTCGAGTTCGAGCAGGTTCTGGCTCACGGCCTTGTAACCGGCCTCATTTTTCTTGCTCTTTTGTTAATCCATCCGCCTCAAACCGTTGATTCCAAAACACAGATAAAACCATATCATCTCGCTGGCGCAGCCCTTTTAATCATCACAACCCTGATATGGGGCCTCCTGGAACTGGTTCGCATCGACACCCTGGCCTATCTACTGCTCCCCGCCGGGTTAATCACAACGGCCTGGGCCCTGCTGGGGCTGGCCCGAACACTTAAATTTCTACCCTATGTGATCCTCCTGTCACTCTCACTGCCTGTCTGGGCAGATATGGTCCCGGTCCTTGTAGACATAGCAAGTGTAGTCGTGGGGAACTGGGTAGGCTGGTTCGGGATGACAGCGCTTATCGAAGGCAACAGCATCAGTCTTCCATACGGCCGGCTTCTCATTGCTGACGGCTGTTCGGGTATACGCTATTTCGCGATCTCCATTTTGCTGGCCATGATGATGTCCATCCTCAACGACTACCGCTGGAGGGGCTGGCTGATCACACTTCTTGCAGCGGCGACACTCAGCCTCATCGCTAACTGGGTGCGCATAACCATTCTTGTCGTTGTTGCCTACGAAACCGACATGCAAAGCGAGATGCTTGCTGATCATGAAACCATGGGCTGGATTGTATTTGCCGCTTTCATTCTGCCGGCACTATACTTTTCGCCAGTTCGTCGACGGACAAAAACAGCGCTCCCCACCGCAGACGGAAGCGTTTATAAACAAGGCATTATTGCGATTGCAGCTGCAATTGTTCTTGGCCCCATGGCTCTGGCTCTGGCGCAAAATACCGCCACACAAAAAAACCAATGGGTAATTGATCTACCGGGGTTCCAGCAAATCCAATCTGGAAAATTGCCATTACCAATCTCTCTTCCTGCTGACCTGGACCAGCAGGTCTGGCGCTCGGGTTCTACCTGGATATCATTTGCACAAAGCCAGAAAAAAAACGCTGAAGAGAAACTGGTCCCCTACTTACCACCACTATTCGACAAATCAGTCTGGCACGTTGAAAAACAACTTGAGCCGGGCATTCGTGTTTACCGAAATATTCTGACGAGAGATAGAGTGCTGGTGGCCCAACAGTATCTGGTAGGCTCCCAAAATAGCTGGAGTTATCGCAATGCAAAGTTACTGCAGATCCCGGCCATACTCACAGGCGAAACCCGCTTTGCACTGATGACGATACAAGCCCACTGCGGCCCCCAAGACTGCACGAATGCGCTCCCCGAAATACGCTCCGCGATGACCTCAATTGAAGAACAAACTTAACCAATTTAACATTATTTAACAAAAATACGCCTTACGGTACATCCCTGATTTGCCCTTTAACTGCCTGTTTGCACGACGGTTCTTCGGTGCGGCCCCTTGTCTGCCCGTTAATGATACGACATGTTTTGTCAACCCCTTCTCGCTTAAAATTGTCGCCAATGAGAACACCCCGGCAGAACACTTAAACAAGCGTTCATAACCGTTACCGATATATCGTGGAAGCGCCAGTGAGTAGCACATCTATCGACTCTGCAATAGCTGAATGGGCCGCCATCCTTGGCGACTCAGGAGTTATCGCTGCCGGTACTGAAAAGTTCGGAGCATCCACAACAGGGTCTGAACGGTCAATTCCTGCGGTGCTCCGACCAGAGAACCAGGATCAGGTGGCGGCAGTGTTGAAAACCGCCCAGCGGTGGCAAATCGCTGTTTATCCCGTCAGCACCGGTAATAACTGGGGCTACGGAAGTGCGAACCCGGTTGAAGATGATTGCGTTATTCTCGATCTTGGCCGGCTTGATCGCATTTTACATTTTGATGCTGAAATGGGCGTGGTCACTATTGAGCCCGGCGTGACCCAGGGCGCTTTAAGAGAATTCCTTGATCAGCAAGATGGCAATTACCTTGTACCAGTAACTGGCGCAGGGCCTACCTGCAGCCTTCTTGGCAACGCCCTTGAAAGGGGCTACGGCATAACACCGATTACTGACCATTTTGCGGCTGTCACCAAGATAGAAGCCATTCTTCCTGACGGCACCCTTTATCGAACCCAGCTTAGCGAGCTCGGAGGTTCGGAAGTAGATGGACTGTTCAAATGGGGGCTGGGACCTTATCTGGACGGACTTTTCAGTCAGGGCAATTTTGGCGTTGTCGTGAGCATGACCATCGCCCTAGCCCCGATTCCTGAAACAGTTACTGCATTTTTCTTTTCCACAAAAGATGACGCCCGGCTGGAAGCTCTGGTTCCCACCGTCAGGGCCGTTCTGCGATCCTTGGGCGGGTCGGTGGTAGCAATTAACTTGCTCAACAGTCAGCGCATGCTTTCAATGATGGCGCCCTTCCCGGAAGACAAGGCTATCGACGGAGTCTTGCCCAGTAATGAAGTTGCGAGCATGGCAAGCAACCATGGTGTTCCGGCATGGAGTGGAGTCGGAGCAATCTACGCATCCAAAGAGGTTGCCCGCGCCGCCCGCCGCACGCTACGGAGGCTTCTTGGGCCTGTGACCGACCGCCTCATCTTTATCAATCAAAGAAAGGTTGATGCAGCGCGGAAAATTTCCCGGTTACTCCCCGGAAAGCTCGCAACACGAGTCAAGGGCATGGCTGATACGCTCTCAGGAGCACTGGAAATCATGCATGGCGCGCCAAATGATGTCGCACTGGCGCTTGCATACTGGCGATCAGGCGCCCTGCCCCGGAACGGACAAGCCAAAAACCCGGCCCGGGATGGTTGCGGGCTTATATGGTTCGCGCCACTGGTACCAATACGGAGCAACGATGTTCGCCGCTATATCAACATGGTGGAAACAGTTTGCCCTCAATACGGTATCAATCCGTTAATCACATTGACCACAGTAAACGATCGTTGCTTCGACTCCACCGTCCCCCTGCTTTTTGATCGCAGTGATGCAGACGCCACTGCCCGGGCCAACGACTGTTACCGAGCCCTGTTCAAGGCTGGCCAAAAAGAGGGTTTTCTGCCCTACCGCCTGAACATTGATGCAATGGACATTATGAATACCGATGGTACCGCTTTCTCCGGACTGGCCAGTCAACTGAAAGCGGCCATCGACCCGAATTCTATCCTGGCACCAGGACGTTACGTGCCCAGGTTAAAGCGTTCCGAGGTCTGATTGCTGTTACCTCGACAAACCCGTAGTACGCCGTTACCTGATTCAAGAACGGCACTACTTTTTGCCCAACAGCCCACGGAGCGGGAATGAATGAGGACTTACACATGCAAACAGGGTTTGCACTTCAGCATAAAGCAGAAAGAAAGAACACAAAGCGGGTCTCCCCGGATGTGAGCACTATTTTTAACTCGGTGTTCAGCGTACAGCTAGCGACGTCTCAAGAGACAATTAACGAAGTATTCAGGCTTCGGTACCAGGTTTACTGCATTGACCGGCCTTTCGAGGATCCCTCATCTTTTGCAGATAAACGGGAGCACGATGCTTATGACGCAAGATCTGTGCACGGTCTTATCCGGCACAGGATGTCCGGAGACAGCGTCGCAGCCGTTCGCCTTGTTATGGCGGGCCAGCACCCGGGAGCAACTGATTTTCCGATGGAAGCCCCTTGTATCCACCGCATGGACAAAGATGCACAAGCCGCCATCACAAGCGTGCGCAGAGATCAGATCGCTGAAATATCCCGGATGGCGGTTAGCCGGGAATTTCGTCGACGCCTTAACGAAGAGAAAGAGGTTTCGGGCATCAGCGAGCCGGCCTACTACATCGATTCAGAAAATGGCAAGCGGGCCATGCCATATATCAGCCTTGGCCTTTTTGCTGCCATTCTCCAGATGTCGATAAAAAATGGAATAACCCACTGGATGGCAGTAATGGAACCGGCACAGCTACGCCTGCTGAAACGATTTGGCGTGGAGTTTGATCACGTAGGCCCGGTGATGGAATATCACGGTCGCCGTTGCCCTGCCTTCACCGAAGCGGCAACACTGATTGAACGCATGAGGAAGCAGCGCCCGGACGTATGGTCACTGATCACCAACGATGGGCAATACCTGCCGGAGAAACCGAACAGGGTCCGGTTTGGCCAAAATCAAAGAAACGTTGCCTGAGGCACTGATCCTCACACAACTGAAGAAGCCCCCGCTTTAACGGGGGCTTCCCGGGTCAGCAATGTCTTTTATATCTTAAGACTTTGCTGCCTTTCTCCTGCGAGACAAGCCAAGCCCAGCCAGGCCCATGCCCAGCAGTGCCAGTGTTCCTGGCTCAGGTACCATCTCGGTAGCTGTAATACGGAACCGTGTCTGGAAGTTATTGACATTATCTTCCTCAGTCACAAGGCCAACACAACCGTCTGGAGCGCCCGCTGCTGCGCAGCTAGCATCATCCAAAGCGGCCAGGCCAGCCAACTCCAGGAAAACGGTGTATACGTAGCCATCGTAGCCAAACGACGAATTGAATTCGAAGTTGCCGAACTCATTTAACACCGAACCTGTAACATCCCCAATGGTGAATATGTCAGCACATTCGGGACCTACAGCTTCTACACAGGGAGCACTGTTTGCCGTTTCTATAAAGAAGCTCTGAAATGTTGTGGCAGACGCGGGCAAAGAAGCTCCGGGATCCGGTGCAAAGGGAGTCAGTGTCAACACAGATGTCAGGTCAAAGCTATCCAAGGCAAGTCCCTGAGCCGGCAGAATGTTGTTGGTATGGGTGAATACCCCACCGTTAACATAATCTCCGTCGGTCATAAGACCACTGCCCTCATTGACATCCGTTATTGAAACCGAAGACTGTGGGCCCGGACCTACACCCCATGACAGAGTGCTAGTGCCTTCACCACTGAGAGTTCCGGTACCGGCTGTTGCAGTTGCATTTTCGAACACGCTTTGAACCTGATAACCCCAGTCGGTAACCAGCGCCGCACTGGCAGACTGCGCGCCCAGCGCGAAAGGCACGATAAGGGATGACAGAAGCGTTTTTTTAATGGTGTTGTGGTTCATCTTTTCTCTCCTTGAATAGTGGACGCTGGCATCTGGAATGCAAGTCAACACGTCAGCGCTGTTTACCTGGCAGCATCATCCATGCCACGACCCCAAAGTGGTTAATTTTCAACCATGTAAAATAATGTAAAATTTGAAGGAGGGTAATATGAGGAGCAAAGTGTAAGAATCCTCGACACCTTGGAGAATTAAATGCATCACTTGAGGCGTCATGTGTTTTTAAGCGCAGTGTTCAGCAGAAGGATTCAGAACAAAAAAGCTTAGAGAGCGCGCTTTATAGTTGTTTAAGGTTTACAAATACCGCACTCAAGACCGTGGAGCGTAAAAGATTCTGACACCGGGTACAGAATAGACGAAGCATATCCAAACGGCCCTCTCAAGAAACATAAGGCACTTTCAGATCTTTGCTATGCTTGAACGAAAGCGGTTACTCGATTTCGTGATCTTTCAGGTGGGCTGAACTGTGAGACCTTCGATCTTGTCCCCAGAGAAACCCGCATGAAACCAGACCCTCGCCACCAGCTGGATAAAGGAAAGGACTCTATACAATGGATAACAATAACGAGTTCCAGACGCTTAAGGCACGAGAATGGTCCCTCTACGCGGAAAGAGGTGACTATTTTACGCGCAAGTTTGGCCTACCGGTTTCACTTCAAATTACCAGGCTATACCTGAAGCTGGGATTGAATGAAAACCACGCATCAGCCTCAATGCTTATCACCGGCCTTATAGGTGCAGCCTTGATGATGCTCGGTCCTTGGGGAATATTCATAGGCGCATCTTTTCTTGTACTACACTACCTGTTCGATTATGTGGATGGGCAGATTGCAAGGCATCGCGGCCACGCCAGCGTGAACGGTGCAGTACTCGATCGCTGTAATCATTTCCTGGTAGAAACGGCGACCTTCCCTTGCCTGGCTTTTGGCCTGTATCTGTATAATGACCAGATCTGGCCGTGGATTGCTGTGTGGATTCTCTATATCTGGAATCGCCTTCGGGTTTTACTCGCACAGTTGCCGGCAAACATATTAGCGGAAGAGTTATCACGGTACCCCAGATTCGAGCGTGAGATGATGCGCATGAATCTTTCAAAGAAACAGGCGCCAGCGGGACACCCCGGCCCAAAACCTGCCCCTGCTGGCAGGAAGAAAAACAGAATGGCCAGAATCAGGTCTTCTATTTCTCATCTCAGGGTAGCGAGTACATCATATAATGGCTTTACTATGCTCCTTTGGTTTGGCGCAGCACTCGATCTGATTGTAGGATACCTTTTTTCGGAGAACGGCGTTATTGAGGCGACAGTAATCATCCTTGCGGTTTACGCCGTTTTCAACATTATCGATTATTCCTGGACTTACATCCGCTCAGACAGAGTAGCTTTAGAGCTTTCTTCACGGCTGAAGACCTTTTCAAAATCATGAGTCATTTCTGACCCGAGCCCTATGTCAATCAGTCAAAAAGTTATCAAAAGTGCCGGGTTTCTATTTGGTTTGCAGGTTATACATCGTGGTTTGGGGATTATCAGCACGCTTATCCTTGCGCGGCTCCTGACCCCTGATCATTTTGGTATCGTTGCCCTGGTGACTATCGCGCTACAGTTTTTTGAACTATTAGTCGAAACCGGCAACCGGCAATACATTGTTCAGAAGTCAGTACTTGAAGATGAGGACCTGGATACCGCATGGACGCTGGATTTTCTGTCAAAATCTCTGATCGCCACACTCATTATCTGCACATCTTCTTTTGTCGCAGATTGGTTCGATGAGCCGGAGCTGACTCTCGCACTCGCGGTGGCCGCATTAGCTCTGCCAATACGGGCTCTGAAAACACCTGGAATGCTCCGCCTCGCACGGCAGATAAACTACAAACCTCTTTTCAAACTGAGCCTCTGGCAAAAAGGAATTTCTTTTTTAACCGTCATCACAATTGCGTTTATCCATCCCAGTTATTGGGCAATCATAGCGGGAAATCTGGTTGCCGCCGTTATTTTCACCGTCGGCTCCTATAAGGTAGACACATACCGGCCAAGCTGGTCCTTAAAGAAACTTCGTGAGCAATGGGTTTTTTCCCAATGGTTGCTTTTACGGGGAATCGTCGGGTTTACCCGCTCACAAATCGACAATCTGATGGTATCCCGCCTGTTTGGAACAGCACAACTGGGCGGATATAACCTGATTCGTGAAGTCAGTCTGTTGCCGGCACTTTCAGCCATAATCCCCATGAGCGAGCCTTTACTGGCCGCGATTGCAGACAGTAAAGCCGATAAGGATGCTCTCGCATACCGAATACGTTTGAGCCTTGCTTTGATGATAACGGTTCTCACGCCTGTGACGGCCTTCATCATGCTGTACCCCGACCTTATTATTCGGGTGCTGCTTGGCCCGGACTGGTCAGAGTATTCCCCACTACTGAAACCCTTCGGGCTTTTTTTCTTCACTTTCTGCCTGTTTGCCCTGGTGAGTGATGCCATCATTGCACAGGGAAAAGTCAAACTGCTTTTCTGGTTCGACGTTATTTCAACAGCATTAATCATTGCCGTTCTCTGGCTGACGGCGACAGGTGGCCTGGAGATTATGGCCTGGGTCCGGGGCTGGCTGTCTGTTGCAACCACTGTTGCGCTGCTGCTGATCCTGCAGCAACAAACACGGTTCTCGTTAATCAAGCTCCTATTCCTGTGCATCCCGACTCTCGCAGGAACGTCACTCGCAGTTGCTGTGGTTCAGTCGCTTGATCTTTCAGGCCGCCATTTTCTGGTTCAGTTTTTCGTTCTCGGCACTCTTCATGTAATAACAGCAGCGCTAAGCACTGGGGTTATTGGTCTGTTTTTGCTTAAAGGAACCGAAGAGTGGGGCCAGCTTCGTTATCTGGCAAACAAAGCTCTCGGTAAATGAAAGGCCTGACACCTATAGCTCTCAATGCGGTCAGTTTTAAAATGTAGCTTTATGTTACCAAATCAGCGGATTATCCTATGCACCACACAGGGAGCCAGGCAGTAGGCAGATTTATGGAAAAAATAGCCATTCGTTTAGAAGAAAATACCGGCATTACACGTATTAAGGAGCCTGTTAGCCTTGGCATTCCGCTGCCGAGAGGTGCCGTACAGAAGGCAGAGCAACTTGAACTTCTGGATGCCCGGCAACCTGCCAGCGTTCAGCTTGCCCCTCTGGCCCACTGGCCAGATGGCAGCCTACGATGGGTTCATGCCAGCTTTTTGATCAGCCTGGATGCCGGCGGCGCAAAAGAGTTAAACCTTGCCAAAACAGAACTGCCCTCCTCCACTGGCCCCGAACCCGTTTTTAATCAAACGCTTGATGGCCTTGTGGTACAAACATCCGCTGGTTCCGTTCATTTAAAGCGTGGCACCCTGGCGTGGCGCTTCAATAGTACCGGCAGTGAAAGTGTTGACTCGAAAGTAACTCTGCGTGATGAGACGGGCGCACCCTGCACTGCAAAAGTAGAATCCACATGGGAAATTGCCAAGAAAGGCGCCGTCTTTGTCACCGCGCGTACAAAAGGCCAATGGCAAACGCAAAATAATGACCTGTTGGCACAATTCGATTGTGAGCTTCGTATTTTCCTGGAAACCGGCCTCATTCAGGTAGAACTCACAACCCATAACCCCAAACGTGCGCGACATTCCGGCGGTTTGTGGGATCTGGGAGACCCGGGTTCAGTGTACTTTCGGGAACTTGCCGTCGAAACAACCCTGCCAGCCGAGATTCTGGCTCAGGTGACTCCCCAGGCGGCCGATAAAACCTCCGACGTATTTCATCTGCCCGAGTTCAACCTCTACCAGGATTCCAGTGGAGGCAGGAACTGGCAAAGCCGCAACCATATAGACCGTAACGGTGAAGTGAGCACTCAATTCTGTGGTTACAGACTATCAAGCCCCGACAGGCTCATACATGAAGGCAAGCGTGCTGATCCGCTGGTTAGCCTTGATTATGATGGCGGACATCTGGCATTGGCTGTACCCGACTTCTGGCAGAACTTTCCAACAAGTGTCCGCAAAGAAGAAAACACGCTAACAATCGGTCTGTTCCCTAAAGATGCAAAGAGTGCCTACGAGTTACAGGGTGGAGAACAGAAAACACTGCGCTTCCTGATGACTCACAACTCCAACAACAGCATCTCTGCAACTGCCTATGCACCTCTCGTACCTGTGATTACTCCCGAGTGCTATGAGCAGGCAGACGCCTTCCCCTGGTTCAAAGCCAATGCTCAGCCGGGAGTAATTGATGAACTCATAGCGGAAGGGCTAGAGGGCGACTCTAACTTTTTCGCAAAGAGAGAAGTCATTGACGAATTTGGCTGGCGTAATTTCGGCGATATTTTCGCGGACCATGAGTCTCTCTACCAAGCTGAAGGTGAGCCACCCTTTATCTCTCATTACAATAACCAGTACGATCCACTATACGGCTTCGCAAGGCAGTTTGCCCTCACCGGCGATACGCGCTGGTTTCGGTTAATGGATGATCTGGCACGACACGTGACAGATATAGATATCTACCATACTGAAGAAGACAGAAGCGAATACAACAACGGGCTTTTCTGGCATACAGACCACTACCTTGATGCCTATACCGCAACACATCGAACGTTTTCAAGATTCAACGATTCCAGCTCAACCCCCGGACAAACCGGCGGCGGCCCAGCTGAAGAGCATTGTTATTCAACGGGCCTCATCTACCATCATTACCTCACAGGGAATGAAAAGTCCCGCCAGGCCGTGTTCGAACTTGCTCGCTGGATGACAGCACTTCATGAAGGCCAAGGCGGTTTTCTTGAACAGATACTTGCCTTGAAGAAACGAGAAGTTCCCTCCTTGAAAAAGATGATTCGTGGTGAAACCGTATCAACCCATAGATATCGCTTCAATCGCGGCACCGGAAATTACCTTAATACCCTCCTGGACGCCTGGATACTTGATGAAAATGGATCATGGCTGCAACAGGCCGAAGCAGTTATCCGGAAAACTATTCATCCGCTGGATGTGATCGAGCACCGGGATTTACTTGACGTTGAAAACAGGTGGTCTTATCTCGTGCTCCTTGGGGCCCTTTTTCGTTACCTCTATTTAAAACGGCAGACCGGCAGCTACGACGAGCAATACGACTACACCAAAGAATCGGTGCTGCATTACACCCAATGGATGCTGAGCAATGAGCGTCCGTTTATGGAAGACAAGAGTCAGCTTGAATTTCCCAATGACACCTGGGTAGCCCAGGACGTGCGAAAAGCTATGCTTATGTTCCAGGCGTCTGAACTGGATCATGAAAACGCTGCTCAGTACCTTGAACTCGGCCAAAAATGGCTGAAAGAACATACGGAAACACTTAAACATAGCAAAGAGAGACACTTCTCGAGAATTCTCATCATTCTCATGCAGAATTACGGCCCTCAATTACTTGCCACCCAACCCCGCTTATCAAATGATCATACCAGCCCCACACAACAGCATTGGTCACCTCCGGTGATGACATGGAGACTACTCTTATCACGGATTAGCGGGCGGGTGTTGCGGGCTCTCGTAACCTTCCGGCCCTCTCGCGAGAAGAGCTGGCTGGATACGCGAATGGATCGATACTGAATATGCGCCATACATTGAAAAGAGCGGTAAAAAACCTCTTCCTTATGCTGGCCTGGCCTCTATATGGACTTTACCGGCTTCTTAGCTTGCCGGGCAATCCAGATGGCACATTCCAGACATTCTCGCAAATGCTCAGCCTGATCCCGGGGAAAACCGGGATCTACCTCCGGGCTGCGTTTTACCGGCTTGCCTGCACGGATACCTCAGACGATATCCTGATTGGCTTTCTTACGGTGCTTTCCCACCGGGATACGTCTATTCACAAAGGGGTGTACATTGGCCCACAGTGCAACATCGGGAAATGCACAATCGGTGAGAACACGCTCCTGGGGAGCGGTGTACACATATTGAGCGGAAAAAAACAGCATAACTTCAAGAATTCTAAATTACCGATAAAAGAACAAGGCGGGAAATTCCAAAAAATTACCATTGGCCAAGATTGCTGGATTGGAAATAGCGCCGTAGTAATGAGTAATATTGCTAATCATTCAATAATTGCTGCTGGAGCAATTGTTACAAAAAATCTAGATCAAGAAGGATCAGTGGTTGCCGGGAATCCTGCGACTTTAATTAGTCAACGCGACTTAGAAGGATTATCCAAATGAAACCGACCTCATTTCTTATACAATTAGGCAGACTTGAAAATCGTCTGTCAAGCACCTACTCCGCATACTCAGACCAGCATTGCTCCCTTTATATACGAGCAAATAACGACAATCATATTCAATATATTTGCAAAGACGAAGGATTCATAGTTTACATTGGAGAAGTTACTAAAAAAAGACTTTCAGAAAACAGCGAGAAAAGGCCCGGGCAAGGAACACTCATAACCTACACTAAGACTTCGGGGAAAATAGTAGTTGAGACTGACCGATTAGGCACTGCAATCCTATACTATGGTAGAACAAAAAATAATAAATTAGAGATATCCAATCGATTAGATAATCTAGAATTCGATAAAGAACAAATCAACTGGCCCGCAATACAGCAGTATCTGAATACCGGTTACACTATAGGCTCTAATACCTTTTTTTATAATGTGGAGCAAACTCTTCCTAATGAAAAATTAACAGCATGCAGCACCGATAATTTTCAGATCAACCGCTCCGTTATAGAGACTCCAGGTTCATTTGACAACCAAACAGAAGAACAATTGGTAGACCTGTTATCGGCAAGGCTATCGTCAACACTAGATGAACGCTCATCTTCCGTGTTGATGATGTCTGCAGGGTGGGATTCCCGTACCCTTCTTATGGCCGGACCAGAGCATTATCACTCTGCATACACACATGGCGACCTTTCCAGTAGAGAAATATCCATATCACATCGTCTCACCAGCGATCTACGAATGGACCATATCTTCTCAGACATTCAAAACCTGGAACTTTCAGAAGATCTCCTAGACACGATGCTTGAAGAGTTAGGTTTTTGCATCTTTCCTGTTTGGTATATCGCAGGACAAAGAGCGCAGAAAATCTATAATTCCCCGCTATCCAGTGGAGTGCTGGGAGAACTTCTTGGTGGCCACTACGGTTTGCTGAGCATGGGTAGCAGGCTACAGAAGGTATTAGCTGCAGCATCACTCCTGCCTGGAAAGTTAATCCCGGACGATCAGTTTTCAACCGCGCTGGAACGATTTACCACACCTGCGGCTAGTCATTGGTTTCTTTCAGAAGAAGGCCATAATCTGCTAAGCAACCATGCTGAAACTACCAAGACCATGATGCGTAATCGATTGAACACCGCATATGGAGATACTGGAGATTGGCAGAGCGCGATTGAAACATTCAACATGGAACACCGAGCACGCCAATATATTTTTAAGCAAGCCCTGGCAGCATCTTCAACATCGGGTTATCTTGCGCCGTTCGCAGACGACACTCTCGCTGATATCGTCCGATCAATTCCATTTGACTACAGGGTTCATAACAAATTAAATAAAAAAATATTAAAAGAAAAAAATCCAAAATTACTTAATCATTCAATGGCCGCAACACTTGTACCAGCAAAATACCCAATTCTCTTTCAAGAGTTTTCTCGTGGTGTTCGAATTTTGTTAGAAAATGGCAGGAAAATCTTGAAAAAGAGTCAACCAAGACTAGGCTGGTTTAATTATGAACACTTATATCAAACGAAAATATTGCAAGAAATTATAGAAAGCCTGAGCTTGGATTTATGGGACAAGCAGAAAATGCTTAAAACCATCGAAAAAAATCCAGAAAACGGGATTGACGCCGGATCAACTCTGGATATGCTGTGCAAATTAAAAACTATCGACTACTATCTTAACAATAACAGAAAAGGTGTAATTGATGTTCAAGAAAACGAAGGATAATGCCCTCCCTAGGCTAGCATGGATAGCTGAATATAATCCTCTTGACAGATATTTACTCGTAAATTACGGCCAAGATGTTGAAGTTGGCGATAACTTTTTAGTTGAAGGAGTTTGGGAAGGAAACTTTGAGGAGCAAGGATTTGATACTAGCAACCATTTTTTTGGAAGCGGCCTAAAACTATCAAATGATAAATTAGTAGTTTCACCATCAACGGGTCTTGTTGATCGTATATTCATAGGAGAGTCTAAAGATAAATATTATATATCAAACAGCCTTATCGAAATTCTAGCAATAACAAAATCAAAGCTATTAGATGATCATAATTACAAATTACAAACAAATACCATTCGGGATGGCGTAAGACAATACACACCTGACTTCCCTATATCAAGCCAGGTAATTACAGGACTAAAACAGTATTTTTATAATCCAATTACTATAGACACTAAAGGAATTAGCATAACAAAACGACCTGAAAGCCCAAGCTTCTATAGCTACGAACAATACATATCAATCATAGAGTCTGACCTTAAAAAAATCTCACTAAATGCAGCCTCCCCTCTCAGAAAAAAACCTATCGATCTATATACCACAATTTCAAAAGGATATGATTCAAGCGCAATTACTGCGTTAGTAGCCAACCTTCCCATTAAGTCCGCATTTACAAGCAAGACTTCTAATTCATCTGTAATAGGTTTTCTTTATAAAAAATGGAATGACGACGATGGAACAGATATCGCTGAAAAGTTAGGTTTAAAGGTAAACTATCTGGATTTTAAAGATTGCGAAATAGACATTGACGAGCTCTATTTCATAGCTGCAACCACAGGAGAGCCGGAGTTACAACTTTATAATCTCCATAAACTTTTAGGCCGTAATTATAACCCTAGTGTTATTTTTACCGGCTATCATGGCGACACGGTTTGGGCTCTATATCCACCGGTAAAAGCGTTAACTGATGACATCTTAAAGCCCGGCGCATCCGGACTGACTCTCTCAGAAGCGAGACTAAAATCCGGATTTATTGATGCGCCTATCCCAATGATGTATGCACGGAGTATTGTTTCTATCAATAATCTGTCAACCTCGCACAAGATGTCGGAGTGGTCGATTGGTGGTGAGTATGATCGCCCGATTCCGCGAAGAATTTTAGAATCCCGAGGAATCGGGAGGACTGAGTTTGGTATGAAAAAAAGAGCCGTAGCGACTTTTTATGATCTCCCGAAGAACAAAATCTTGAGGGATGAATTTTTGAATTATATGAAAGAAAAGCACAACCAGTCTGAAACTAACATAATGCTAAGCCGCATAAAAGACAGGTTTAGATATTACATAAAAATGATGCTTTACATGTTCGACAGATCAATATTAAAAATGTCAAAATTTAAAATACCATTAAATGAACATACGATTGATACACCTTATCACATGCATATTTGGTCACTTACGAAGCTTGTTGAAGAACGAACCAAGAACCTTGACCTATGATTCTTTCAGGCGATATTATTTTTAATAATCAAAACCAAATGAATTGACGTGTTATTACAACCGTTTATCATTGACACGCCCCATGCGATGTAGAGGAAATATTTCGCAATGAAATTCGCTGAAAAACTGTACTTCAGCTGCGCCCCCCGTCTCCAGAGTGTCCTGGTATCAGCGTATGGGTACAAGCTCTATCAAAAGCGATACACCGGCATATACCATAAGCTCCGCAAAGAGATTGACGACATCAAGGAACTCAGGGCCCCAGAGATAAAAGCTTACCAGGACGAGCGCCTGCACCAGATGGTGACCTACTGCTCAAGCCAAGTCCCCTACTACCAAAAGCTCTTCGCCGAGCATGGGATTCGACCAAATGACATTACAACGGTTCAAGATCTGAAAAAACTGCCTGTTCTTAACAAACAGACAATATTGCAGCAAGGTCATAACTTCCAACCCAAAGAGCCGCTAAAACCTTTCATGGTTCAACATACAAGCGGCAGCACTGGCACACCCTTAGCCCTCGAAGTTGATGAGCGAACCTACAAACTGGCTATGGCGATGCTAGTCGATCACGAAGAAGCACATGGTGTTCCCTTTGGAGCCAAACGAGCTACCTTCGCCGGAAGAATGCTCAAACCCGCTGATGACATGAGGCCGCCTTTTTCACGCTTTAACAAGGCTGAAAACCAGCGGCTGTTTTCCAGCTACCACATGAATCAAAATACCTTTCCCTACTATAAAAACGAACTGGACAAGTTTCAGCCGCAAGAGCTTATCGGTTATCCATCAGCAATATACGATCTTGCGACTCACTACCAAAAGTCGGATTCAAAGCCAGGCTTTCAACCCAAAGCGATCATCACCAACTCCGAGACACTTCTTCAGTGGCAGCGGGAAAAAATTGAATCTGTATTCGGTTGCCGGGTTTATGACTACTACGGAACCGCTGAATACGTAATATTTGCAGGACAAGACGAGGCCGGAATCTATAAACCAAACCCGATAATAGGAATCACAGAAGTTGAGATTGGTTCAGACTCGGTTGATACCGGCAGTTTACTTGCAACCACTTTGACCAACAAGCAAATGCCATTGCTAAGATACAACCTTGGCGATACGGCAACCTTAGCGGATCCAGACCAACCAACGGCTGGCACACCGTGGATAAAATCCGTAAATGGCAGGGTCGACGATTATATAGAAACAAGCGACGGGCGATTGATAGGACGCATAGACCATATTTTTAAAGGTGTTGATGGCATCCAGGAAGCTCAGGTTGTTCAAAAACTACCTGGTTCAGCCACCATCAGGCTGGTGAAAGATTCAACTGCAGAGTTTAATGAGAGCACCCTAGTTTCCAACTGTAAACAAAGGCTTGGGGACGACTTTCTCGTTACTATTGAGCAGGTGCAAATAATCCCACGCGGTCGTAATGGGAAGTTTCGCTCGGTGGTTAAAGAAAAATGAACGAACCAATGAAAACCGAAAACTCGTCACCCTATTTTTCAATCGTGATACCGGCCTATAACGAAGAAGAACATATTGGCTCATGCCTCCGGTCTATTTTCGAGTCCAACTACGACAGCACTGGGTATGAGGTTATTGTTGTCGATAATGGATCCCAGGACCGTACCCGTGAGATTGCTCTTAACCACCCCCAGGTGAGGTTTTTTGAGCTACCGGAGGGGAACGTTGGGGCTGTACGCAATTACGGTGCAGCCAGGGCTCGCGGGGATATACTCGTTTTCATTGATGCTGATTGCCTTTTGGATAAGGACTGGCTGAATAGAGCCGAACAGTTAATTAAAGACAAGCCGAACTGTGCTTATGGGGGTGGGGCCAAACTACCAAGTAATGCCAGCTGGATCGAAACATCCTGGCTGCTAGAGAACAACGGTAAACCTACATTACCGAAACACTTGATCGGTGCATGTACTATGCTACTAAGAAATCTTTTTTCGGAAGTAATGGGCTTTAATGAGCTTATTTCTTCCGGAGAAGATACAGACTTACATAACCGGCTAGTTCCTAAAAATATTCCGGTAATCATTTGCCATGAACTAGATGTAACTCACCTAGGCAACGCCAAAAATATATCGCAATTTATAAAACGCCAAATATGGCACTCAGAAAATTACATTAGAAATATAACAAAATCAATAAAAGATCCGATATTTTTGATCACCTTGGCATTTATATCTTTATCAGCCTTAACTACAATACAATTCCTGATTTCACCAAACATCATTTTAACCGCAACCAGCTTTATAATATTTTTATGTACTCCAGCCATTCTGTCTTTTAAAAGACTATTACGATCAGGCAAAAAAATAAGAAACCCCTATGAACTACTATCTATTTATATAATAGACTTTCTATACATTACTGGAAGAAGCTTGGGTATTTTTAGGGAGTTATTACTTTTATTAAAGTATAAATATATAAAGGACTGACATGAAAAAATCAAATATCCTAAAACTAACAGACGAAAAAAAGCATTATATAAACATAATGCGAGGAATTTCAATATTAAGAGTCATGCTGGTTCACTTAGGATTATCTTGGTTTTATCCACCATACTCACAATATGTTGGAATTTTTTTACCTGTATTATTCTTCGTTTCGGGCGCAGTTAGTTATTATAGTTTTTTAAGAGCTAGAAACTCCATCGAATATCTAATAAAGCGCTTAGTTCTCATAGCCATCCCATTTTATGTTTTTTCTTTTTTCGTTTTTTTACTAACCGCAACTCTATATCCGGAAAAACTACCGGAAACCTCGCACCTATTAAGTTGGGTTGTCGTATGGCCTGACTTCAGCACAATATTTTTTCCACTAAATCAGGTCTGGTTCATCAACTCTTTGATATTCATTGTTCTATTATCCGCACCACTTTTTGCGCTCTCTAAGTCCAGAACATGGGTACTTTGGGCCGTATTCTTTGCATCTATATGTCTCTCTTTAACAAACACTTTTTATTATCCTGCATATGATACCATCACAACTACAGAAATTCTCTCTGATATGCGCTGGGGCCATCAATTCTGGAAAAGCATCATGTTTCTTGGCATATTCATCTATGGGGGACTTCATTATAGATACTTATCCAATTTTAGTGAACGTACCTACGGGTTGACAGCATTAATTTTTCTGTTACTGGCAGCCATATTCTTTTTTGTGTTTGATTTCAGCTTCCAATTAAAAGATCATGTGAAAACACATTCAATCTATTACATACTCCTATCATTCTTTGGCATTTATCTTTTCCTCGCACTCCGAAAGCAAATCTTGTTCATTCTTGGAAAGATTCCCAAAGCCGAAGCACTGATACTTTACACAAATCGATATGCTTACTCCGTTTTTCTTCTACATACACTAGTTCTTTTTTGTGTTGAAAAAACGTTCAGGCTGGAGGAACTCTCTGATGAAATAGGGTTAGCTCTTCTGCGCATGTTACTCGTCGTAGTGATCACACTTATACTAGCCAAGCCTCTAGGCGACCTTTCTCGTATCATTGCACATAGAATCCGTAAAATTCTATTGACCTTTGTAATAAGCGAACCAACACCGGGATAACGATCCAGATTCTGGCCTGCGGAAAACTTGTCCATTCAAAATCATTGGTTATTCCCGTTCATAACTAAGGAATAACCAATGCAGGAAATTTTATTCGACGCCAATAGCTAGAGGTGGGCTAGGTGGAGCTGTATTTTTTGAATCGCCTGTCAGGTACTCGGGTACCTCAGTGGCCACCACAATATCATCAATTGCGTACCATTCTTCATGGCGAAGCTCATCAGGATACTTATTGAAGTTATCATTGCCACCAAAACCAAAGGCATTCCATTTCACCATATCGCGAGTGGCAGCTACCCATTGCATCGTATTTATTTCAATGACTTTTGTGTCATCGACCCACTGGATCAATGTGCCGTCATAGGCCCCCGGTGCACTATTCATCTTTACGAAAAAAGCCATCTTGGTCCATTTTGTTTCATCACCAAAAACTTGGTCAATATCAATAGGCCCATTATCTATAGCCATCATGCCTCCATCCCGCTTATCAATGAGTGCCGACCCGTTATAGGTTGCGAGTGTGCTTGGATGATATGACGATGGGAGATCATTAGAAGGATTACCTTTATAGTCTAGAAATTTACTCTGACTTGGATCATTGCTGTCTGTTCGACGTGTCAGCGCAGATAATAGGTTTCTGAACCCATAGCCTGACTGAGATGCCGGTCTTCCCTCAAAGCCCCAAAGGAAGTTAGGATTTTTGTTTGAATAATAGTCAAATGTTAGACCTGTTCCGTCCCAATGATATACTCGGAAGAGTTTACTCAAACCGGTTGTTGCAGTTTTGTAGTCCGGATTATAGTAGGTTGCTACAGTCGTGTCGGAGAAGTTGACCCAAAACTCTATGTATAGTTGGTCGAAACCTTCGGGATAATACTTCAATAGTATCCCGTCAGATTGGAAAGAATTCTCTCCCTTTGACATATCACTATCTCGCCAAGAAACTAACGATTTTCCTGTTTGGCCTCTTGCTCTATTCGGGTTTTCTGCGGTAGACACAGAGCTCACCTCAAGCGTCTCATGTCGATCAGCGTCACCCAGTGACGGAGCGTAGGAAGGTGTTTGGCGCACGAAGTCCCAGTCAATAGGGATAGTATGAACACCTGCAGTCTGTACAACATCGACATCCCATCCCCCTTTACTACTGCCGCTCATAGAGAATGTTCCCCGGTCATTTTCTGGCAAGCCGCTATTCCAATCAGGTTGATCATCAAAGCTTTCAGAGAAGATAACTTCCGCATTGGTGATTGGTGTCCCCAACAGCACGACTGCTATTAGGAGACCCTTGTTAAGTATTTGGTTTTGCATAAACATAATCTATTCCTTCGCCCAGCATGAGCGGAAAAGTTCAGTCAGACAGATTCGGACTCTTGCATGAATCTGCCCCTCCCCCGAGAACTCGCTCCTTGCCAACCAAGAAAGGGTATTGAAAGCACCTAAAGATCCCTGTGCTCAATGATAGTAGGTACCAGTTTATTCAACACGAACTCAAACAACTGGGAACCACTCGAAATTTGTCATTAGTGTTACCAAAATCTATAGTTTGTTACTGAAGCACTAACACCGACAACACCTCACCTCACCTCACACATAATTCTTCCAAAAGCTTCACCGCTCCAGAAATTCCTGGGTAGTTCTTATAATACAGCGATTTAACCTGAAAATAGGGTAAGATACAGCCCTCTGAGACAACGAAGCAACCAGATGCTACCGGTTAGCTTCCGTTCAAAAACCTCTTTAACCTATATATGCCATTTATGTCAAAGTTCAGCTCCAGTAAAGAATACTCACAACTTGAAGATGTGTTACAAAGCCCTATCATAATACTGGAGCTCCCTGATCACGCATTAACATTGCTTGAGACAAAAGGTGCACTCGGTACCCACAAGAGCTGCTGTGTCATCTCTGCCACAAGTACGAGCAGCCATAAATTACACAACATTAAAAGGCTTTATCAAAGCCTGGTTGCACTGAAAAAGCTACAGCGACAGCTTTCAGACGAACTCCAAATAACGGATACAAGCCTTATTGGCATCTACCCATCATTAGAATACCCAGCGTGTGTATATCAACTACACACCAATGCCGATCGTTACGTTTCAGCCAATGTCCTTCCATGCAACGGCTCCGCTATAGTCGGCATCATCAAGCACATCATTAGGAGATTACTCGGCGCCAACCCAGCTATAGGCGGTTTGGGCCTTCTTCTGTACAGGAATTAATCATGTTATTTATCAAACAGTTGCTTTCCAGTTCAGGGTTGCTTGATAGTAAAAAGGCGGATTGTTCAATTGCTTGTATAAGTACTAGCAGACCCATTTACCTGGCATTCGATCAGAAATCAGACTATCCAATGTACGTTGTTCGGAAAATTGATGGTGCGCCAGCCTTGAAGTCCCACAACATTCATACCCAGATCTACAAGCATGCAGGAATCCTCGTTCCTCAACCACTAGGGCTCTACACATACGCAGGTGAAGAATATGACATTCAACACGGAGTAAGAGGGCTTCCCTGGTTCCAGTTAAAATCCAGACTCCGCTCAGAAGAAGAACGAACCCAACTTGAGAGTCGTATCTGGGAGACACTGAAAAGTTTTCAGGCAGCAATTTCCCAGACCGAAATCAACAAATCAAGCAATCTAAAGCCCCATGAGGAACTACGCAATGCATACGAAGGTTATCAGAAAGCTGGCGAAAATCTGAACTCAAGTTTCCAGGCAATTGTCGAAAAGGCAATTATAGAGCTATCCCAAGAGCCTGGCTCACCCGCAGTTCCCCAGCATGGAGATTTTTGCCTGAATAATCTGATAATTGATAGTGATCATATTACAGTGATCGATTTCGAAGATTTCGGGATAACAAGTATGCCGTTGTACGACCATTTCACATTAGCCCTTTCCCTTCCTTCCAGCCCAACTGATCCAGTTAATTCCGCAGATATTTTCACTACACCACCTATTATCGCAGCAGGACAGGTTTTTGGAATATCAAAAGATGTCGTTTGCTGGCACTTTCTTCATCATCTGCTTCTTAGGCTAGGCCCATGGAGTACTGGTGAAAAGCGCAAACCCTATCGAGCATGGTTAAAAAAGGTTTTGAATTGCTTTCTTACCGAGCAGGACAAATGACCCCATACAAATATCTGGCATTAACATTCTTGGTTGATTCCAACTAACATTGTGGCTATTTTCGAAATTTGCTCACAATCCTGGCGACCTCTGATCTTAGAGGATGCTGGAATATGAATAGCGCTAGTATCCAGACCAAAGGCAACACTATGAGTATCTGCAGGAACGACAGTATTGGAAGAGTTTGGTCAAATGGCCAAACGTATGCAATTGCTTGAACCGCAGCCCAGCATACCATTGTAACCGTTAAGCTTGGGAGCAGGCATGTCATATGCTTGAAGGTGGGCAACCCCATGCGGATGTTGGTAACCAGTGCGGATACAATAAAGTCCGTAAGCCCTCCAATTATAAACCCATAGGCTACCCCATGAATTCCATCAACATGATATCCCCAAATAATAGCGACTAGAAATAGCAGGAATACAATTAGCTCCTTCGCAAACATTGAACTTTCATAACCAAGCGTTATAAGCGTCTGCGGCGCCAAAACGTGTGGAGCTTTGAGCATAGCCCAAACTGCAACAATAGATGCGATAGGCGCGGCTGGATCCCACTGATCCCCAAACATCAACCTTATTGCAGGTAGACTAGCAACACTCCCAACTGCTAAAACAGGCCATAAAACTCCTGTAATCAGTTGTGACGCATTAAGGTAGGCCGTTACCATGCTCTCGCCTTTATTTTTAATATCCGCTAAATATGGAGCCGCGACAGGATATATTCCAGACATGATAAGGTCGGTTACAAAAACCATAAACCCAAGCCCACGGGAAAACAGCCCAACTTCGGTTGGCGATCCCAGCTTACCTATTACCATATCAGGTGTAGTATTTTGTGCTTTCCTGATAACATGCCCAAGTGAAGTATATACTCCGATTTTGGCAATAACCCGCATATTTTTAAATCTGGGAGCATATACAGGCACTTCGCGACTTGCATACAAAAAAAGAACAGCTTGCACTAAAACCGATGAAATATTACCAAAAGCCAGAGAATAGAAGCTGAACCCAAAATAGATAAAGGAAATTGTAACTACAATATTTGAAATTGCCGCACAAAAATAAACGTTTGAGATTAATCCAAATTTATATTTACGACTTAATATTGCATGAGGAATACTAATATAAGGAGCGAGAAAAAAACTTAGAGAAAGCAATATAAAAAGTGGGGCAACTTCTTCTATTTCAAAAAAATCAGATAACGGATAGGATGCCGCTATAATCAATACACCCATAAACCAGGAAACAAGGATAGTGAGCCCATACGACGAACGAACTTTTTCGTCCGTTAGCTCTTTCTCTCGAATAAGGTACGCATTGGCTCCTAAAACCCTGAATTCTGCCATAATCATAACCAATGAACTGGCAACAGCAAAAGTTCCTATCTCTGAAGGTGATAATAACCGAGCAACAACCATTGTGTTGATTAGCCCGACAACCATCAACACATAACGTCCGAGGGAAGAAAAGATAACAGCCCTTCTTACATTAGCCATGCAGTGTCTTGACTCCTGGAAAATTATTTTAGGCTGCGCAATAGATTGTTACCGCGGGCACCAATCAAGCTCCGGATCAGGCGGAGCCATGTGTCCTCATATACAAAAGAGAATCTCAGTACTGAAATAAATTCTTTTCTAGCAAGTCGGTATTGATCTGCGGCGAAAAAATTGAGCCCCGCCCGGTAGTGGTAATCAGCATAGGCTTGACGAGAGTAGCTGGCAATGACCCTATCTTTAGAATCGAGATCGCAATGTTTTTCAATTATTTGCCGCTTGGCCCTTAGCATGAGCTGACCATCACCTGACATATTCTGGCTGTGGACCCGATATTTGATTAATGGATCAGGGACCACACGGACGCTGTAGATCCTACATATTCGCAACCAGAGATCCCAGTTCTCAGCGGCCTTAAAGTCGCTAGAGAAAAGCCCTACCCGCTTTAAAGCATCTGAAGTCACTACTACTGTACCACCGGTCATCCGGTTCTTGACCAATAGTTGGGGATATATATATCCCGAAATCAACTCGTCCGCCCGTTCAACTCGAATAGTACAACCGTTCTCATCAATTATCTCTGTTCCCGAATAGACCAAGCCAACTCCATCTTCAAAAAGTGGAATCTGACGCTCTAATTTATCTTTCAGCCAAAGGTCATCGCTGTCGAGAAATGCAATATATTCTCCCTGGGCGATTTCAATACCATTATTTCTTGCAGCAATCTGGCCTTGGTTCTGCTGGTCTATAACCCGAATCTTGTCCGGAAACCGACTTTCATATTCCCTCAACACCGACAGTGACTCATCCGTGGAGCCATCATTTATCAATATGGTTTCAATGGGCTCATAGGTTTGGGACAGGATACTTTCTATAGTTTCCGATACCAGGTGGGCCCGATTGTAGACGGGCACGATGACTGATACGAGTTTATTCATAATCGACGAGTGTCCACGACCATAGGGGGTTTTCGTTTTCTGTTTCCCAATTCGGAAAAACGTATATAGTATATATTAGAAGCTACTGCTATAAACAGAATCAACCAGTAAAGCATTTCAGATCTTGCGCGATCAATAAAGCTGGCAGCCACAAGAAAGCTTATCAGAGCCCCTTCAAGAGCTAACACCTTAAAATAGGCGTCATAATTTTCAACATTGATCAAATGCTGCTTGGTCTTCCTAGAAATTTTAAAGGTTGAAATAAGAAGCGCTAACAGGCATAAGAAACCAATCCAGCCAATTTCAGATAGAGCCTGAAACCAGGTCGAATGCGTTGCTTTACCAACTTTTCTTCCTTCAAAATAGCGCTCTGGAAGATAGTTTGGACTCAGTTCAATAAATCCCTGAATACCGACGCCTAGCGGGTAGTCCTGTAATACATCAAAGGTTGCCATCCAGAAATCCACTCGGTGAGAACCACTTTTACCACCGTCGTCTATATCCTGAAGGGTCTCCATACGCGACCAGAATGCCTCATCAGTAACATAGATTGTACCAGCAAGACCAATAAGAATGATTAATATTGCAGTGCCTTTTTGTCCTTTTCTCTGATATTTAGAAAAAATCATATACATCAAGAAAAAAAGTGTGCCGACTACGGCCCCGAGAAATGCCCCTCGGCTATTAATCAGAACTATGCCATTAGCAATGAACCCACCACAGAAAATTGCCAGCAATTTGACTTTTTTATTACCCATCCATGCCATATAGGTAAGAATAATCAACGCCGGAACCATGGCCGCAGCAGTCATATTGCCATCACCTCCAGTATCGATCATCCCTATACCTTCGACACGCCCTTGCCCATCACGCCCTACCGAGTACGCAATATATCCGATGTATGTAACGCCAGCGATATATGCCCACAGGCATGCGTTCAAAGCTCGCTCTGAAGTAATTAGCTTATATGCAGCAAAAATAATAATAACAAGCTTTGCAAACTCATATGTAAATGACTTATGGACCCCGGCGACAACTGCAAAGTTAATCATAAAGATATAAACAAATAATATTGCAACCATCCATTTTAATACAGGCTGATTCTTCCATTGAGCTTGATCTGACAACTCCTTATAACGAATAGTCAGCATGAATAGCATCAATAAAGCTGCAATAAATGAATACTGCAAACCCGGAATACTGGCGGCCCACCAACTATTATCCGGATTAACGAAGTAAACCAATTGATAAACGAGTACCGCCGAGACAGGTGAAATGAAGAGTGCGGCTAAAATTCCGGAAGCAAATAAGAATAGAAAAAGAAGCGCGAATTTAGCCATCTTCTATCGAGTCCGCACTGAAACTAGTGGATACGAAGTCATTTTTCATTCACCATATATTTTTCGATAGAGGCATACCATAACTTCTGAGCTAAATTTTTCGAAAAATCGCTTTTGAGCAGCTTTCCCCTGCAGCTTTCTAAATACGGGGTCTTGGTATAGCTTATTCATGGCGGTGGAAAATGCTGAAGACTGGTCCGGCTCTGTCAATATGCCTGTTATTCCATGGTTAACTATTTCAGGATTCCCACCAACTCTGGTTGCTACCGAAGGTATTCCCAAACTCATTGCCTCCAGTAAGGTCATCGATGTGCCTTCCGTATGTGAAGATAGGAGGAATACATCCATAGCAGACAGGTAATGCACCGGATTATTAATAAATCCCGTAAATACTGTTCGCTCATCTATGCCCAGTTCCTTGGCCAATGCGACCAGTTTTTCTTTGTCTGGTCCATCACCTACCATCAACAGATAGCTATCTGGATATTTTTCATTGAACTCTTTAAAAGCTCTAAGCATCATACTTTGATTTTTAACCGGATCGAGCCGGGAAACGGTACCCACGACAAAAGCATCCTGTGGAATCCGCAAGCTCTCTCGCACCTTTTGTACTTCCAGATCATCCCGTTTCAGTGGTGATATTCCGTTATAAACTACCTGGATCTTTTTTCTCGGGATAAATTCGTAGGTTACGAGTGCATCTTTGGTTGCGTTTGAAATCGCCACGACGGCTGGCGTTAACAGGGCCATCAGGGGATTAACAAGCATTGCTTTATAGCGGTATCTGTCAGGATAGAAACGACCATGTTCTGTGAAAACCACCTTGGCTTGTGTTCCAAGAGCAGCCAGCCAACCATATATCCAGGGCGTATACTGATGGCAGTGCACCACATCAAACTGCCCTTCCTTCACTCGCTTCCGGATTGCCGTAATCAACGACCGGTCAAACCCTTGTTTTCGTGCCACTTTATGAACCGGGGTGCCCGACTTTTCAAGCGCTTCACCAATTGGCCCTATCTGACCATCGATACAAAGAATTTCAGACTCAACCCCATCCGAAGCCATGCCCTGAACGAGCTGCCGGATAACCTGTTCCGTGCCACCAATTCCCATGTTGAAGGTAACGTGCAAAACCTTCAGTGACTTACCGAGGTGTTGAGATACTTTCCCACTCTTATCGCCAATCATTTACTCACCTGATACTGCTGCCACCAAAGCTCAAAAGCCAATAAGGACCATAGCTCCTGTGTAAACTGGTCATCCCCTGCCAGATGCCTTTGCCAGAGCTTTCGGATACCCGCAGTTTCGAAGAAGTTTGCAACACCACTATCTGAAGATAGCAAAAGCTGCTCAACCGTAGGCTTCAATTCATGCCGAAGCCAGTGCGCCAAGGGGACAGAAAAGCCCATTTTCTTCCGGTACAGAACATCTTCCGGCAGCATGCGCTCAAACGCTTTTTTAAGAATGTATTTTTTCTCTTTCCCGTGGAGTTTCAGGGCAGCTGGTATCTGTGCGGCGTACTCCACCACCCGGTAATCAAGAAGCGGAGCACGGGTTTCAAGCGAGTTTGCCATGCTCATGCGGTCCACCTTCACCAGAATGTCTCCGGGAAGGTAGGTTTTAATGTCTGTATAGAGAATGCGGGAAAGATGATCGTCTGTATCCGCATTCTTGTAATGTGCGCGGGTAATATCCGCAGGATCGTAATCCAGGGTTTCCCGTTTCAATTCTCCCGTTGCGAGATCATTCCACACATCTCTCCGGAAAAAACTATTGGTGATAAAAAACGCTTCGTCCGGATCCAGCGCCAGTGTACCCAGAAGCGATCTGGCCTTCCGCGTCGGCGCGCTGTTTACCAGCCCGGCCAGGCGTGCAAGCCCGGGAAACAGGTTACGGCGGAAAGCCCCGGGAAAAAGGCTTCTTAACCGGTTTTCTACGTAATCCGTGTAATATTTGCTATAACCCGCAAAATTCTCGTCACCACCGTCGCCAGCCAGTGCCACAGTGACTTTCTGGCGCGCCAGCTGGGATACAAAATACGTAGGCACGAAGGAAGGGTCTGCGAAGGGCTCGTCAAAGAAGCGTGCAATGCTGCCCAGACTCTCTGCAACATTGTCCTTTACCGTGAATTCTTGATGATCGGTTTTGAATTGCTCCGCAACTTTTTTTGCCCAATGGACTTCATCAAACCGTTTTGAATCAAACCCGATAGCACAGGTTGTAACCGGTTTGCTGGTGTGGCCTGCCATTAAGCCAACAACGGCACTCGAATCGATGCCACCGCTCAGGAAGGCTCCTAGTGGCACGTCACTCACCATACGCAAGCGAACCGCATCGTCAATCAGGTTGTACAGGCCGTCCTCCAGCTCACCCAGGCTGGCACTTGAAGGCGTCCCGAAAGACACATCCCAGTATTGTTCCTGATGTGTCTGCACCCCGTCTGTCATCAGCCAATAGCCGGGAGCCAGTTTATGGACGTTTTTGTAGATAGTTTTCGGGTCCGGCACGTACTGATAGGCGAAAAAATCCTTGATTGCGTCATGGCGCAGTTCAGTTTTCACAAAGGGTGCCGGCGTCAGGGCTTTCAGCTCCGAGGCGAACGCAAACTGTCCATCAGCTTCGTAAAAGTACAACGGCTTTTTACCAAGGCGATCCCGAGCCAGAAACAGCTTGCGGGCGGTGCGATCCCAGATGGCCAGAGCGAACATACCATTGAGCAGTTGTAGACACGCAGGCCCATGGATTTCGTAGAGTGCAAGCAGAACTTCCGTATCCGTTCTTGTGCGGAAACTGTGGCCCTGGCTGACGAGTTCCTCACGTAATTCCTGAAAGTTATAGATTTCGCCGTTAAAGGCAATGACATAGCGCTCAGAGGCGGACACCATGGGCTGGGTTCCCGCATCACTTAGATCAAGAATGCTGAGCCTTCGGTGAACCAACCCGACTGAATCATCCAGCCATGTGGAGCCTGCATCCGGGCCACGATGGATAATCGCCTGCCCCATGTTTTCAAGCCAACGCTGATGGGCATCCCTTTCAGGAGTGGAACTAGTGCGGAGGAAGCCGGCCAGCCCACACATTAATTGGCCTCCTCAGGGTTTAACGCAACGCTTTCTGGTTTGCCTGTCAGCTTTCGGAACAGAACTTCATATTCGTTGGCCATGCGGGCAGCAGAATAACGCTCGTTAACCATTTCCCGTGCATTACGGCTGAGAGTATCGGCCAGCTCAGGATCATCAAGTACCTGCTTACAACAGGCTTCCAGTGCGGCCTTGTCTCCAAATGGGGCAAGCAGCCCGGTTTTACCATGTTCCACCAGCTGATCAACACCGGGAATATCATAGGCGACCACGGGCACTCCGACGGCCATAGCTTCCATCATGCAGCGAGGAATACCTTCAAGAGAGGAGGTCATGACAAACAGGCTGAAGTTTGAGAGTAGTTCCAGGCGATCACTGCGGAATCCCAGGAACTCAACTGCGTTAGCGCTGTTCAATTCAGCGGCCTGGCGCTCCAGCTCTGGCCTTTGAGCCCCATCTCCGAGAAGCTGTAGTCGGAGGTCGGGCGTTTGTTGATAGAGCTTGTCAAAAACTGCGATCAGGTCTGGTATGCCTTTCCGGGGGATCATCTGCCCGATAAAACCAATAATTCGTGAGTCCGATTTGACGCGCCTGTCTTCTGGCAGGTTCGCCAGGGCCGTGTCGATTTCTGTGAGGTCAACACCGTTCCGTATAAACGAAGTTCTGGACTCGGGTACTTTGAACCGTTTCATATCGTCCATCAGCTCCTCTGAAAGAGGAACAACCTGGTCAAAGTAACGAAGCATGTGAGTGCCAATGCGAATAAAAGTCGCAAGTTTGAAGCTTACGTTCCCCGAAAAACCATGGGGAGTACTTACACACGCGATACCCGTCCGCTTGGCGGCAAGAAGCCCAAGTATGTCGGATTTGTAGCCGTGAGTGTGAATAACGTCTATCCGGCGGGTGCGGATGACGTCGCACAGGCTGGCAACCACCCGGAAATCAAAGCGGCCACGCATTTCGAGATAATGAACTTGCTGGCCGTCATTGTGTGGGTAGTACTCGGCTACTGACAGGTCTTGATCAGGCGATTCCCGCGTCACCGCCAGATCACAGATAACATCGTCACGGTTAATGTTATTTGCAAGAGCCAGAACCCAGCGTTCCGCCCCGTAGAAACCCGCAGGGGTAATAAATTCAAGTACGCGCAGCCTGGTATCCGTATCTGACACACCGGTATTTTCAGTTTCTGTGTTTCTGGCACTGTTCCAGGTAACCTGAGTCCGTCCCTGGGCAGCTCTCACAATGCCCCTCACTGCATAACCATTCACCATTACAAAGTAATAAGGCGTGGCGATCCAGGCTGGTAGTTTGTTCCGGTCAGAGGACAGGTGCCCCAGGAGCGTCAGAGCCAACAACAAGACTGATCCGGCGGTGATAATCTGAAACAGACAGAAGCCCGCAAAAGCGAGAACAATGCTCCCGGCTACGCCTGCAAGCAGGAATATCGGAATCAGCCACCGCAGTAATTTGTGGGAAATAACTTCAAAGGCAAAAACACCGGATTTCGTAGGATTCATCACCTGCCCCACCCGCATCAGACCACGGATGCTACGATTTACGATCCGTTCCTTCCGTGCTACTTCGCGGTCGAAGTCGCCAGCAGTTTCTTCGAAGCAACGTGCATCAGCATCAAACACACCACGGTAGCCTTTCGCGATAATCTGCAGAGGGTTCACGAAGTCGTTGATATCCTGCTGCTGTAAGGGCTCCCAGAGTCTGGTGCGAATGGCGTAGATAGCGCCGTCTCCGCCCACTACAGAATGCAGGCGGGATTCCATGGATTTGATAGCCAGCTCGTAGCGCCAGTAGAGATTTTCATTACGGGCGCTGGCGCCCTCGTCGCCATCGGTATAGAGCGCAGCACCTACAGCATAACCTACATCCGGGTCAGCAAAGTTTCGCACCAGCTTGCTGATCGCATCACTGGCATACATGGCGTTGGCATCACTGAATACGGTGATATCTGCGTTAATCTGTTCCATGGCCAGGTTGATGCCCATGGTTTTACCCAGTCGCCCTTCCTGGCGAATGAGAGTGATGCCTTTGTCCTCAAATTCCTTTACCGCTTCATCGGTACCATCATCCGAACCATCTGATACTACGATGATCTGAAGCAGGTCCTCAGGGTAGTCCAGTTCCAGAGCATTTTTCAGCTTTTCCCGGATGACACCCTCTTCGTTATAGCAGGAGATAACCAGTGCAACCGAAGGTTTCTGATCCCCCCGGCGATGCGTGATATCCGGCAGGCCTCGCGTAAGGAGCCACAGTAAAGCCGGGTACCCTATGTACACATAAATGGGAACAGCGAGACAGAGAAGAGTTAACAGGAGTACAAACGTCATAAGGTGATGTAACGCCTAAGTTTGGGGCCAAGCCAGTTTGCCATTGGCAGCGGTAGCCGCCGCCAGATATTTTCAATAAGGGGGCGGAGCCGGGATACATTGGATGTACTGACTCTGCTTGTCTCAGCACGTGCTGTATTTTTCACCCCGTCAAGATAGTCAGTCCATATAAGCTCATAGGGCTGAGCACCCCACTGCTTCTTGAAGCGATAAGTACCCTCGCCCAGAGTGGAGCGGCCAAAGTCGAAGCATGTATACCCCAGATCGCATACATGGCTGAGGAATGTCCAGTACAACAGCATATTGGGGGCCAGTCGGTTGAACTCTTCCAGCGTGGATGCCCAGGGAATACAGGCCTGCTTGCCGCCCAGCAACACGATGCCAGCACCTACCGGCTTGTCGCCCTGAAAGACCACGCCAGTCAGGAGTGAATCCCCATAGGCCGCCTTGAGATCCTTGAACCATTCCAGGCTGTGCACTGGAGAACCCAATCTACGCATATTCTGACTGAATACGTCGTAGAACAGATCAATCGCATCAGCCCCTTCCCGCAATTCCGCTCTGAGACCGTTTTTTTCAGCCTTACGGATCTGGCTGCGTAGCTTCGGCTTGTAGCTTTTGAATAAGATTTCGGAGCTTTCTGGCAAGTCACACAGCATGCGAACCTTGGTGTTTCCTGCCAGGTCGTCTATCCCCTGTTCTGCATCCAGCGCAACACCGCCGGCACGGATTTCCAGAGTTTTGATCCGGTTTGTTTTTGCCAGTGCCTTGGCTTCAGCAAGCAGCCGTTCCACAATGTCCACGTTGTCTGCAAGTGCACCGCCAAGATCACAGAATGGCAGAGACACAAGGCTGGCGGACCCTACAGGTGGCCTTACCTCGACCAGAGGCAATACGCCACACAAACTCCCGTTGCTATGCACGGAAACCAGCCAGGCTGTATGTCCATAGGCACTTTCAGTCGCCTGCAGCCAGGCACTGTGGTGATAAGGTGTTGCCTGAGGGTGGCCCACCACATATTGGTCGTATTCACTTACCGGGAAAACATTGAATCTCGACGTCCGGGCTTGGAGCTCAACGTTCATTGCCAGCACTAGCCTCCCTGAGCCAACGTTTTTTCGCGCGCCTCGCAACATCTTCAAGCTTCAGCTTGAAGCGCGGCCGCTGTAATGCTACCTGAACCAGGTTTCGCTGAAAGTGGCCCAGATTCGACTTGTAGCGCTCATCCCCACCCATAAAATCGTAATAATGGAAGCCGTGGTGCCTGTAGTCCTCAATGCAGAGACTGTGGCCAAGCAGACCGGGCTTCAGGCGGTTATCGGTTTCTACGGCCATGCCCCCCAGATAGAAGTACACCACCTGGTTATGCAGCAGGTTATAAAGGCAGGCGATCTGTTCTTCGCCGGCCATCACAGAAATCAGGTCAACGCCGCCTTCAGACCACTGTTCGCGAATTAACTCACGGTGAAACCTCACGAAATCCGGGTTGGCAAAGCCACTCTGATCCGGCCCGTCCCCCCAACGTTCAAGATGCCTTGGGCCAATGGAATCAAACACCGCAAGCGCCTCCTCCGGAGAATCCGGGCGCACCAGTTTCACTTCACCGCGCTCTCCATAGAGTCTGTGAGCACGGTTAATCTGATAGCGGGTATTGCGGGAGAGCGTATCCAGGTAGTGACCGCCGCGCCGGCGCAGGCCATCAAGATCCACACCAAAACAAGGTGCCTCCCACCGCAAATGCTTGTACAAGCCGGTAATCTGGGCATACCGCTCGGCTTCATCAGCATCGATGGCACCGAGAATGAATTCATCCCAGGCAGGCATTGCCTCGCACAGATACTCCAGGCAGGCTTTGGCTACAGCGTCCTCTTTGCCCCGTTCGGCAAGGAAGCCGTTGTATTCGATCCAGATCTGATCCAATAGCTTATGGCCGGTCTGATGCAGGCGCAGGCACTGGGATTTCAGAACTCCATGGCGGCGCTCATCTGCTTCAACCACCAGTCCCAGGCCAACCAACCGTTCTCCTTCCATAACACGAAGAACGATAGCATCTGGCTTGTAGATATTTAACCAGTGTCCAAGCCATTGCCAGGAAAGAAACACCGTAGGTTTTGCACGGTGTTCCAGATCCAGCCAGTCGTCACGCAATGTTGTGCATGCGGCTGCAGGCTCAGTTATCACTGTCAGCAATCCTGCTGTCATGACGATACATCCGTTACCAGATCAGTGTCCCGGGTTCGGGTGTTTTACCAGAAACGGTCCAATTGCAAGATAATCAAGCGCGCCCTGAATGAAAGCTCTGACACCATCTTCCGGAGAATTCACGATCGGCTCTTCATGCATGTTGAAGCTGGTATTGATCAGGCTCGGGATACCACTGAGCTTTTCATATTCTTTAAGAATG
Organism: Marinobacter sp. F3R11; assembly: GCF_003318275.1. Classification (GTDB taxonomy): domain Bacteria; phylum Pseudomonadota; class Gammaproteobacteria; order Pseudomonadales; family Oleiphilaceae; genus Marinobacter. The sequence goes on from NZ_QOCH01000013.1 coordinate 44,810, forward strand.
TCGTAGTAACCCGGATTCGCCTCGCGCTGGATAAGCTGCGGTCTGGCGGTTCCGTCTACGTGCACGGCAGCTGGACAGTTTTCACGCATGAAATCAGTACAATCGAAGGTGACTGTCATGAATTCCGCTGTGTGTTCTGCGCCCTTTATGTTGTGGTAGCACTTTTCTCTGGCTTCATAGAGGGTGACTGGTGCAAACGGCATAAATTCGGTACGGCCCAGGCGCTTATTCAGCCACTGGTTAACTTCAGGCTCACGGGCATGATAAAGAATAGAACGGTTGCCCAAAGATCTGGGGCCGTATTCCATACGACCATCAAAGCGCGCAACCACTTCACCACTGTGAATCAATGCAGCAACTTCTGCCGCAAGATGTTCAGGACGACGATATTGCAGGTTCTCGGCTTTCAGGGCTTTTTCTATTTCGGCTTCAGAATAATCCGGGCCCATGTAAGCATTAGCGATGGAAGGTTTAACCCCGCCAGGCCAGCTGTGATAAAGCGCAGCACCCGTGCCACAGCCACCGTCACCCATATTCGGATACACAAAAATATGATTGACGCCTTCGATTTCGAAGATGCGCTGGTTCAGTTTTACGTTTGCGGTTACACCACCCGAAAGTACAACGGTATCGATACCCGTTTTTTCCACCCAGTAACGGATATAGTTGGTCGCGACTTTTTCGAGGACATACTGATAGGCTGCTGCAACGTCGATTTTCGGGAACTTCGAAGCGAGATAACGGGAGAAGAACACGTTATTGGCTTCATAGATCCGAAAATCTCCCGGCGTCTGCTCAATACGTGAGAGCAGTATATCCCCAAGGATGCTCGGGTCACCGTATGAAGCCAGGCCCACAATCTTGCCTTCGTGGCGACTGGGCTTGAACCCGAGGCTGGACGTTACGTGTTCGTACAGTGTTCCAAGAGAGTTGGGATATGACAGCCCATGCAGGCGGTGGATTTTCCCATCCCGCGCCTCACTCACGGATCCGGCAAGACCGGAACCATAACCATCCAGAGTCACACAAAGTGCCCGCTCGTAGCCACTGCACAGAAAACTGTTCGCTGCGTGAGACAAGTGGTGATCCATGCGTTTGACAGGCGCAGTCCAGCCCATTTCGCTCAACCCCTGGCTCAACTCCGCTTCCCAGTGCTTGAAGGACTCGGTGGCACCTTCGCCCCAGTGTTTCGAGGCCTTCAGAGCTGCATTATTTGAAGCAAGTTTCTGAACACCGGCCATGTTGTAATAGGAGTTGTGAAGAAACCCCTTTTCCATAATGGCATTCGGATGTTCAAGGCCATGAATGGGCTCATTACGATCAGGAACCCGGCTCAACGCCTCTTTGATCTGCGGGCTCAGGTCCTTGGGCTGAAAAGCTTTGATAAAGCTTTTCTCGTCCTCAAGATTTTTTGAGAACAGCTTTTGCTCGTTGTCCGCAGTAAGAAACGGATAGCACACCTGGTCAAAATCACTCATGGAAAGACCGGTATACGAAAGCGCCTTTTCCAAAGCCAGGCGCGGAAACCCTGACTGTTGTTTTACTCTGGAAAACCGCTCTTCGCCGGCGGCAAAGAGAATGTTACCGTCCTCTACAATTGAGACGGTTGAGTCCTTGTCTAGCGGGGAAATCCCGAGCACCTTCATGCCTTACTCTCCATATACTTGCGAATGCGGGTCGGTGATGACGCCTGCCCGCCTAATTCATTGAAAAAGAAGTCGAAAAACTGTCGAAAGCTAGCCAGAAATGCCTTCAGCTGAGCCTCGTTCTGTACATAATCAGTATTGCCGGGCACTACACTGGGGCTGTGAAAACTCCAGGTGAACGTGCGCACACCTTGCTTGTAGAGCGCCCTTACGAGCTTGATATGTTCTGCCGGAGTAAACCCCTCCGGGGACAGCATGAGCCTGTCTACTGCGCCAATCCGGGATAATATTCCGGGCACCTTGAATTTGCGTAAGCGCTGCGCGACATCAAACAACGGAATCGCTACCGGGTGTGCCCAACCGATAAACCCGCCAGTACAGGGAATTTCCAGAATGGGGTGTTCCGGACCACCAAACCAGAAAGGATGCGCATCATATCTTCGGTAGTCTGGCCCGCCATCTGCGCGGGAGTCCAGAGGTGGGCAAACCGATAAATCAATATTGAATCCCAGCTCCTGAAGAATGCCCGTTGTATTGGGCCCGAAACCATATCGTCCGGCCTTGTAGGCAACGGGTGCCTTGCCAAAGTTCTGCTGAATGGTTTCTCTGAGAACTCTCAGTTTCTCCCGCTCGAGAGCTTCTGGAAGATTCCCGGGGTACATATTTGAGCGTATAACCCTTTCTTCCTGGGGCGGGTTCACCCATGGGTGAAGGTGCGCTCCGATTTCGCACTGCCCTTTTTCTGCGAATTGCCGAAGTAGCCCATAACCCTGGGGCTGGCTGGCGATCGGATAATCAATTACGTAGCAGGGGCAGATACCATACTCGTTGAAGATGTTCTGGGCGCGATCAATGTGCGCCATGGCAGAAACGCGATTAGCCTTGGCATCTGGTTCTGCATTCCAGTCGAACTCTTCTTCGGTATCAATCACCACAATCAACTGTGGTGGGGTTTCAGGGGGGAGTCGTATTTCCGTTTTTTGTTCAAACATGGTGGTGATCAACGCTGTCCGCTCATGGAAAAGCCGCGACTCAGCACAAAGCGAAGCTCAAACTGATCCTGATCGTCCGTGACAGACTTCGAACGCAGGTACGACTGGTTCAACTCGACACCAAAGCTTGTGTTCTCAGCCAGTTGCCGGGTCCAGCTTGTGTAAAGACGATGAATCTCATCAACAATCACATCGGCATCTTCGTCTGCATCGCCTTCCCAGCTATACCCGAAATGAAGCCGCTGAAGCGACGTCAGCTGAAAACCGAGTTTGGCACCAACACGGTATTCGTGGGTTGTTGTGCCGGAGTTCTGAGATTCCAGAACAGCGCCTTCGGCAAACAGGCCGAGATCGCAAAGGTCACATACTCGTGAATTGTTGTGAGTCAACAACAGGGAGTCGCGGACCACCAGGTCCCGTATGCGAATGCTATCCGGCAGAAATGAAAACACAGGTGGCAAATTAAGCGATAAGTCTGTAGCGCTGTCAGACATACTTCGATCGTATTTTATCGACGTATTCCAGTCTGTGGTTACCCAGCCGCGCTCCACAAAGCCAGTCACTGCATCGTAGTCGTTGGTTGTTCCGCCGGTGTATTCAGTTTCGGCCCGGCTGCCACCACCACCTATACTGAAGTACCCGTTTTCTGTCTCCAGGCTGTATACGAGCTGCGCGGAGTCGATTGTGATATCCGTATCGCTCTCTTTAGACCAGCTACGGCTGACATTCAGGCCTCCGGTGGACCGATCACTCAGCCTTCGTGAAAACTCACTGGCGGCTGTGTACGATTCTTCGTCGTTAAGCTCATCTTCACCGAAACTGCGACCGGCCTGCACAGAAAATCTGAGTGTTGACAGGTCTCCCGGATAAAACCGCAACCCCGCACCCGCACTCAGGGTATTGCGGGTGTCATAGCTTGAAGGATTAACCACAAAGCCAGTGTCGTTACGGACGGAACTGACACTATGACCAAGGTTGAAATCCAGGCGACTGCCGGGATCATAGTGGGTAAAACGGGAGGCACCAGTAATAGAGGTATCGCTTTCCTGATCTCCACTTGCCGTATCCCGGCTGGTTTCCAGCGTACCTCCATATTGCAGAACAAGGGAATTGGCACCACTTTCAAGCATGCCTCCTAGCTGGCCTGATACACCAACACTTGGCTCAGTATTGGTGTCGGTTGAGGCACCCTGGTCTGTTCGCGTATGGGTAACACCGGTAAATACCGAGGCCGATCCGGAAAGGGTTTTGACACTTTCGCTCAGGCCCTGCGCGGCCGCTGCAGAAGTCCATACCAGACAACAGGTACCAACCAGGGCAGAAGCGAGGCAAGGTTTACCTCCGTTCCCTACTCTGAGTTCCATGGGGCTACTCCTGAAAAATCAGGCCGGAAAATTTATCAGATCCGAGTGCGTCCACTGAATCTGCAATGATTTCGCCAGTGACTTCTCCAAAAGGAACACCGAAGACGATTTGATCTGCAAAACGTTCGAGAATCCGCGCTTCTGTATTTTCCCGGAAAGGAGGCGCATTCAGCACGATACAACGATCCGGGTAACGGGCTTTAAGCTCAGTAATCAATTCGCGCATGCGTACAGCAGAAAACAGTTCAACCGCCGATGATGCCTGGGTTCCGGCGGGAATTACTGAAACCCGATCAACACCACTAGGGTAAATAATGGATTTGATGGTCAATGAGCGATCGCCAACAAAATCTGTAACACCGGATTCCATGGGAGTGGAAACCAGGCCCTGCAAATCCTTGTTATAGGGATCACAATCCACAAGCAATGCTGAACTGTGGGAATCCAGCCCGAAGGATACCGCAAGGTTAAACGCTGTAAGGAGGCTGCCCGGGCTGTTGCCCAGACTGGTGAACATCACCGTAAAGTTACCCTCGCCTGCGCGGTTACGCAGCTGAATGCGAAGCTCCCGGTATGCGTCCATCACCTCTTTATCTGGCATTCCGGAATAGATTATTTTCCGCTCCCGCAACTGTTCGCGGCTCCAGGGGTTAGGATTACCGATCAGAGCGAGTGACACCGACGAATCGTAAACTGTCGGGGCGTGTTCACCCTGATTCGTCTCAACCCGGGTCCAGTTTGGCCGCTTCCGGTCCGAGCCAGCGTAGGGGCGCTCTTTGCGAAAATTGTCTTCAGGCTTTGCCTCACCCCGGTCACGGTCAAGCAGCCGGCGTTGTTCATCCTGGCTTTTCAGCAGTGCATTGTAGAGTTTGTTATCGTCCATCAATTGCCCCCATCCCCAAGCCTTTGCCCGCTTAATTCGCCGACACTACTGATCAGTTGCTCCGGGGTAATGCCCATAACACTGAAAACCAGAACAGCAAGATAAACTACCATGAAAATCGCAAGTACGATCAGAATGGAGAGAACATCCTTGCGCAACAAACGGTCTTTCCAGGTGCTGCGATAATGGGGAATACTGGTCAGCACCGGAATGGATTCCGGCAAAGCCAGTTGCAATGCACGGGGTGAGCGTAACCGCTGATCAAACATCACCAGCATTATCAGCAGGCCAAGAACCATGGCGCTGCCCAGGAAAGGACCCGCAAGGCCAACCTGATAAAGCTGCAAGCCATCCCAGTGCGTCGGGTAGGAAGCCGGCTCCTGGATTTTGTAGCTTACGCCCTCACCCTGAACATCCAGAGTCATGGACAGTCGGGCTTTTTCCCGGCGCTGGAGCATGTCTTCGTATACGCCACGGGTAACGTCGTAATCCCGGGTGAGCTCTGAAAGCTGAGCCTGATTTTCAGCTACCCGCTGCGAGCGTTCAAACCCTTCCTCTAAAAGCCGTTCCAGCGACGCGAGACGGTTTTTCTGCACTGCCAGGCGAGTGGTACTCTCTGACAGCTGTATTTTCAGGTTTTCGTATACCGGGTTTTCCATCACCTCAGTGACACCACCATCCCGATCATCATCGGTTTGCGTGGAAACCCGCTTTTCCAGATCTGCGATCTGATCCTTAATACTGACAACGTCGGGATGACGTTCGTGATAGCGCAACAACAACGAATCCAGTTCAAGACGCATAGCAGCCAGTCGGCGTTCAGCAGACGATTTGCCTGGATCAACGGTGATACGGCGCACCGGCTGCTCATTCTCAAGCTGACGACGGGTAAGCTGAACTTCGGATTCGGTTTGCTGGATTTCCAGCTTCAGGTTTTCAATATCCCGTCGCAGGCTCTCAATTCTGGCAAGCACACTGCTCTCGGTTCCATCCTGATTGCCGGATTTGAATTCTTTCAGCCGTTGCTCAGCCTCTTCAAGTTGGCGCTGGTAGGTTTTGACCTGGGAATCGATAAACTCGAATGCGCCCTGACTTTCAGAACGTTTTTTCCGGACGGTGCGCTCTACAAAACGGTTCAGTACCGCACTGAGAACCTGAAAAGATTCGTCCGGACTACCACTGGTATAGCTCAGCTCCAGAAAATTCCGGTTTGATACGCGAATACCAACCTGCTTACGCAAACTGCTAATCGTTCCATTGCGGGTAGCATCAGATTCGCCGCCTTTGATCAGCCCTGTATCCAGCGCGATCTGCTCCAGAAAGGAGCGGCTTTGCATCATTTCCCGTGCTTCGTTGATGCGGTCAAGCTGAGTAACCTCGGCCTGACCCCGGAGAAGTGGCTGCAGTATATTTGACTGATCAGCATACAAAACAGCCTGGGAGGTATAGCTCTTTGGTGTTACATAGCCCAGCGTCAACACCCCCGCTGTAACGGTCATAAAGATAATGACCGCTGCCAACCTGTGCCGGTAAAGCTCAAGCTTTACCGCACGAAGGGTATCAATAATGAACTGTATATCCATCAGAGCTCGCCCCGGAACAACTGTTTACGCGGAACGCTGATAACGTCACCGGGTTGCAGGCTATGATTGGTGCGCATATCACCGTCGGTGAGAATGGCTTCAAGATCCAGACCAAAGCTCTGGTACTCGCCGTCTATCTGGCGATGCAGAACCGCACGATCGTCGGCCGCAAAGTCGGTAACGCCGCCAGCCATCAGAACAACGTCCAGCACTGTCATACCCGGCTGGAAAGCGACTGATTGTGGCGAAGCAACCTGACCGGTCACCCGGATACGGTTACGAAACTCTTTACTGAGCGGGTTGGTAACCATCACGGTTACTTCCGGGGTACGGATATACTCGCTCAGGGTATCGCTGATTTCGGATGCCAGCTGTTCCGGTTCTTTACCTTCTGCTTTTACATCACCCATCAAAGGCATGGAGATATAACCGTCCGGGCGAACCACGATGGACTGACCAAGCTCCGGATTACGCCATACGTGGATAGAAACAGTATCTCCTACACCTATTTCGTATGGTTCGACCTCCAGTTCAGATGAAGGCGGCATCTCCGCAGAAGATGGGAGGCCAGAACAAGCCGCAACAAACAGCCCAAGAACCACAATCAAACCTGCCCGAAACAATTCAGAAATAGTCATAAACCCCCTCCAACCCCTTGTTTTTCTTCGCCTGTTCATTATCTAACGCCTTTGCCGAGAAGAATAACCTCCACGGTCTGGATCATGATCAGAAAATCCATCAAAAGGCTATGATTTTTTGAGTAATAAAGATCGTACTCCAGCTTACCCCGCGCGTCTTCAACCGATGCCCCATAGGGGTATTTAAGCTGTGCCCAGCCCATTAAGCCAGGCTTCACATAATGCCGCGTATCATAAAATGGAATTTTTTCTTTCAATTCCGAGACAAACTCCGGCCTTTCCGGGCGCGGACCGACGATACTCATCTCGCCTTTAATCACATTATAAATCTGCGGCAACTCATCCAGGCGGGTATTGCGAATGAAAGCCCCTACCCGGGTAACCCGGTTATCGTTGGCAGAGGCCCAGCGCGCTTTGCCATCTTTTTCTGCATCCTGTCGCATACTGCGGAACTTGTAGATCCGGAACTCTTTACCCAGCATTCCGACCCGGGTCTGGCTATAGAGTATGGGCCGGCCTGTCTCGAGAAACACTGCAATAGCGGTGAGAATAATAAACGGGAGCATCACCGCAAGGAGGGTGAGACTGATGAGAAGGTCCAGAGAGCGTTTCGCAAAATCCCGGGTTTTCGATGCCTTGAACCCTTCAGAAAAAACAATCCAGGAAGGATGAACCATATCGAGCTTGGCTTTTTTCAGTTCACGCTCGTAAAAATCAACGCCATTGGTTATGGCAATGCCACGGAGTTTGCACTCCATCAGATCAGGTACCGGCAACCACCCTCCCTCATTGCGTCGGCGCTCCTGCTGAGCAATAACGATCTCCGAAACCCGGTTCTGCCGGCAGAACTGATAAAAGTCGTAGGGTGTCGGCAACATTTTACCTGGGTCAACAGCACCAGTCGGGTTGTCTGCGATGCAGCCGATGATCCTTACGCCAAGTGCACGCATATTGCGTTCATATTCATCGAGCAGGCTTGCCGCAAAATCACCGGCACCGAAAATCACTACCCGACGAACCAGCTTCTCCGAATCCACAATCCGGAGAAATATCAGACGCAGCAGAATTGCAGCCACAGAGGCAAAAATTACGGCCCAGAACAGGTTTGTACTGCCCGGGTCCAGCGCTGGAAACACCAGGTAGAGAAGCTTGAGCCCTATTCCTCCAACGAAACAATAGGCAACCAGGGTTCGGAAAAGAAGAGCTGAAGTGGTTTCATGGACCATGGCCAGATAACCGCCCATTGCCAGAGTTCCACAACTCAGAATAAGTGCAAAAAGACTTGCAGACAGGGCATTTGTTTCAACGAAGGGGTAACCAACGCCCGCAAGCGAAAGCAATGGGCCCAGAAACGAAAAAATACCGTACAGAACGAGGAATTCCAGCGCACCGAGCACCAGATAGGGAATATGGAGGTAATGTTTCCGAAATCGTATATAAGACACGTAAAACTTCCTTGTCGCCCGAACCGCACATTATAACACTATGGGCCAGACCAACATCAGATTCTCCGGTGGTGAACGCTCAGATTGAAAACGAGCGACCCCTTACCTCCGGATCCATTTTAACTTGGTGCACATATTGCACTTACCAAGGTGTAATCTCAACTCTTTGTATCTTTTAGTAACATAGTTTTACATTGTTTTTCCAAGCAATGTGGAATTGCCCATATCAGCAATTGTATTTGCACAGTCAGTAGGTGAAAATTGACAGATCGGTATGACTGGAAAGGAGAGCCCATGCCCGGAACGGATACATCCTCACCCCTGCATGCCATGAGCATAGATGTAGAAGACTATTTCCACGTTGCCGCTCTTTCCGGGGTAATAAGGCCGGAACAGTGGGACACCCTGCCGTCCAGGGTCGAACAGAATACGGAACGCCTGCTGGCCCTTTTTGACAAACATCAGGTAAAAGCGACTTTCTTTGTGCTCGGCTGGGTGGCGGAGCGCTTCCCGTCACTCATCCGCAAGTTATCTGATCATGGCCATGAGATTGCCTCCCACGGGTACAGCCATCAACTGATCTACAGTCAGACCCAGGATGTATTCCGGGAAGAAACATTACGCGCGAAAGCCTTGCTGGAAGACATTACCGGTAAAGCCGTTGAGGGTTATCGCGCTGCCAGTTACTCCATTACCCGCGAATCTCTATGGGCACTGGATATACTGAGTGAGGCCGGCTTCACTTGGGATTCGAGCATTTTTCCTGTACGGCATGACCGCTATGGCATACCCGGGTCGCCTTCTGCACCCTACTCCATCGAAACCCCCAGCGGCGCCATTATCCGGGAGTTCCCTCTGACCACGGCCCATATAATGGGGCTGTCCATACCTGCGGCCGGGGGCGGTTATTTTCGCCAGTTCCCCTACCCGGTGTTCCGCTACCTGTTCCGCAATGCCTCGGGTTTTGGCGCCCGACCGCAAATGTTCTATCTGCACCCCTGGGAGATAGATCCGGAACAGCCACGTTACAATAATGCAAGTTGGTTCTCACGTTTCCGGCATTATACTAATCTGGATAAATGTCATGATCGCCTTGAGCTGTTACTCAAGGACTTCAGGTTCGGTACCGTGAGCGAGAGTTATAATGCCTACGAGCCAGACAAAACGCTGCTGCGCAGCGATCAGTTGATCCGCTTCGCCTGATTCAGGGACAGGGACTGCAAATGTATCTTGAATTTTTTGGTCTCCACAGACACCCCTTCCGCATTACACCGGAAGATGATTTTATTTACATGAGCCAACAGCACTCGCGGGCATACGTATACATGTCTTCGGCGATCTGGAGCTCTGAAGGCTTTGTGGTTATCAGCGGCGAAATCGGGTCTGGCAAAACAACCTTGCTGAAAAAGACTATCCGCAATCTCGAAGGCAATCTGAAGCTGCTCAACATCTCCTATACCAATCTGGAATCCAGGGACCTGTTTGGCCTGATTCTTCGCAAGGCAGGGTTGAAAGTAGAAGACGAGAGCAAGGTCGCCATGCTCTTCCAGATCACAGATTATCTGGAGCAGATGGCCTCAGCAGGTACTCCGGTGGTTCTGACCATTGATGAAGCGCAGAATCTTACCCGGGAAAACCTCGAAGACGTTCGTATGCTCGCAGGGATGGAAAGCATGGGCGGCCCTTCAATGCGGGTTATCCTTCTTGGCCAGCCGGAGCTGAAGCAGGCAGTTCTGGATATTCCCCAGCTTGCCCAACGGGTAAAACTGTTCTTCCATCTGGAAGGACTCAGCCTTGCAGAAACGGCCGAATATATTGATTACCGCCTTCTGGTATCCGGCCACGGCGGCAACAAGCTGTTTGATGGCGACACTGTTCGCGAAATTCACAAGCTGAGCAAAGGCATTCCACGGCTGATCAACAAGCTTTGTGACGGCATGATGATGTGTGCCTACTCCGAAGACCGGCCGTTTATCGACCCTCACGACCTCAAGTCCATCCGCAAGGATTTGCTGGGAGATGAGCTCTCGCCGACTACACCCAAAACAGCCGAACTCAGGAAACAGGAACTCTCCGCTCCGGAACAAAAAAGAGAGCCAACAGGAGAAATGGCTGGTATAGCTAACGCACTGATGCGTATGGCAGAAGCACTGGAGCGAATTGATAACCGACTGGCCAACACTTTCCCCGAGGAGCAGCCGTCCAAAAGGCAAAGCTTTGGCACGCCTGACAACGTAAAACCACTTTCACCCGGGCGCAAGTAGAGCCCGGTGAAAGCCTTCAACTGATCCGGGCCTTCAGATCACAAACAGGCCCACAAATTCCTCTACGGGCATATCTTCCAGAACTTTCTGCTCCCTGCACAACTCAAAAATCCTCCTGCTTTGTTGTGGAGGAAAACGGGTTGCAAGGTTTGCCTTGAACTTTTCTTCTAGCAGGGGGATTCCCTCTTTTCTGCGCCGGCGGTGACCAATAGGATATTCCACCGCAACCTTTTCAGTGCTGGAGCCGTCCTTGAAGAACACCTGAATCGCGTTTGCAATGGAACGCTTATCTGGCTCCAGATATTCGCGGGTATATGTCTCGTCTTCAATGATTTCCATCTTTTCCCGCAGCGTATCGATTATCGGGTTAGCTGCGTGAAAGCTGTCTTCATAGTGTTCTGCCTGAAGGTTGCCAAAAATCAGTGGTACTGCAGCCATATACTGCAGGCAGTGATCGCGGTCAGCGGCATTCGCAAGCTTGCCTTGCTTGGAAATAATACGAATGGCTGATTCGTGAGTCGTTATAACAATTCGGTCAATTTCATCGAGCCGGTCTTTAACCTGCGGATGAAGCCGTACTGCGGCCTCGGCAGCCGTCTGGGCATGAAACTCCGCAGGGAAGGAAATCTTGAACAGGATATTTTCCATTACGTAGGAGCCAAAGGGCTGCGGCAAGGAAAACTGTCGTTTGCCTTCCGGCTTCAGGGCCTGGTCTTTATTGGTTTTGGTGAAAAGCACATCGTAAAAGCCCCACTGGGGCGCCGTGAGCACACCGGGGATGCCCATTTCACCCCGCATGGCGATATCTGCAAGACGAACAGCCCTTGAGGTAGCATCGCCTGCAGCCCAGGATTTACGGGAGCCGGCATTGGGAGCGTGGCGATAGGTACGGAGAGCCTGCCCGTCTACCCAGGCGTGGGAAAGCGCAGAAAGAAGTTGTTCCCGGTCAGCCCCCATCAACCTGGAAGTGACCGCTGTGGAGGCGACTTTTACCAACACCACATGATCCAGCCCTACCCGGTTGAACGAATTCTCCAGCGCCAGAATACCCTGTATTTCATGAGCCATGATCATGGATTCCAGAACCGTGCGCATGGTGAGCGGTTCATGCCCCGCTGCAACGCGTTTCTGAGACAGGTGGTCTGCAACTGCCAGAATGCCACCCAGGTTATCCGAAGGGTGCCCCCACTCAGCCGCCAGCCAGGTGTCGTTGTAATCCAGCCAGCGCACAATGCAGCCGATATCCCATGCTGCCTTTACAGGGTCCAGGCGGAATGATGTACCAGGCACCCGGGAACCATGAGGAACAACCGTTCCCTCTACCAAAGGCCCCAGATGTTTGGTGCACTCCGGGAAACGCAATGCAAGCAGGCCGCAGCCCAGGGTATCCATGAGACAATAACGGGCAGTACTCCAGGCTTCATCGCTGTCAATCCGGTAGGTGAGCACGTAATCCGCAATTTTCTGCAGCACCACATCGTAATCAGGCCGTTCGTTCAGATCGAATGTTGCTGACACAGGATCACTCTCCTTCGTTTATGTCCTACCGATGGATTCTAGCCTTTTTGCCCGGGAATTCAGTGTATGCAAGCCCGACACATCGGCCAGATAGGCACAAGAACTGTCAGTTAATTTAACAATTATTTGCAATGCTCGCCCGGAGTTTTTTTATCTTAATGATATAGATCACTTTTTATATTTTGGCTCTTTAATTGCTGCAACACTAGCGCGGGCTTCAAGCCTCTTAGCGCCCAATTGAACACCGGGCAAAAAAAAATAGATAAGGACGAGACCAATGAGCAGGAAATTTCAATTCGGTGGACATATCGCAAGTGCGTCAGTGGCGCTTGTTCTTTTAGGTGGTGCAGCAAACGCGTTCGCTGCACCAATCACTTTTTTCGGGGAAGACCCTGAGACTTCCGGGACGCTAGGGCCTAACTCTGCCCTGGCCAGGAATGATTTCCTTTCAAATCTTACGGGCGTGGGAAACGAGGACTTCGAATCCTTCTCTTACGGTTCCAGCTCGCCACTCAGCCTGAGCTTTCCCGGCACAGGGACAACTCTGGGTGCGACGATAACGGGCACCGGCTCTATTGACACCAGCGGCCCGGGGCGTTTTGCCACCTCTGGGACCAATTTCTGGGGCGTCAGCACCGGCGCCTTCACGATAGACTTTGCGGACCCGGTGAGCGCGTTTGGGTTTAATGGTATCGATATCGGTGACTTTGTAACCGATCAGATGATACTGAACCTCACCAATTCCTCTGGAGAAACCTCGGTACTGACGGTCCCCCACTCTCTGAACATCGGAAACAACGATCAGGCAACACTGTTCTTTGGTTTCTACGATCTTGAGACAACCTACACCAGCATTGCGTTTACCAATGCCGGTGGCGGCGACGTGTTTGCGTTTGACGATATGGTCATCGGCGACCTTGGCCAGATTACACCTGACCCGGATCCGGATCCGCTGGCGGTCCCAGAACCATCAACCCTGGCGTTGCTGGCGATGGGGCTGGTAGGTTTCGGGGCAAGGCGTCGGTTCGCTTTGCGTCGCTCCTGACATGGCGTAATGCAAAGTCTCAACGATTAAATCGGTACTTTTGAAAGTAAAAGCCATTTGCTCGAAAGATCAAATGGCTTTTACTTAAATGGCATTCACTTAAAAGCTATCCTCTGGAACCCTCACCCAACCTTCCATCAGGATGCGGGCGCTGCGGCTCATAATTGCCTTGGTGGCTAGCCACTGACCGTTCACTTCCTTAGCTTCTGCGCCAACCTGCAGGGTGCCTGAAGGATGGCCAAACGTGACTGACGTACGGTCACCGCCGCCTGCAGCGAGATTCACCAGAGTGCCCGGAATAGCCGCTGCAGTTGCAATAGCTACAGCTGCTGTGCCCATCATGGCATGGTGCAGTTTGCCCATGGAAAGCGCCCGGACCAGTACATCGATGTCGCCTGCAGCAATCTTCTTACCACTGGATGCCGTGTAACTCGCCGGGGGTGCCACGAAAGCAACTTTTGGCGTGTGCTGACGAGCGGCGGCTTCTTCAACGGTCTGGATAAGCCCCATTTTTACAGCGCCGCAGGCACGAATGGTTTCAAACATTTCCAGGACTTTGGGGTCGCTGTTGATGTCGTCCTGCAGTTCCGTACCGGTATAGCCAACTGCATCCGCATTAATAAACACTGTGGGAATACCAGCATTAATCATGGTGGCTTTCAAGGTACCAACACCAGGGACTTCCAGATCGTCCACCAGATTACCAGTAGGGAACATGGAGCCTTCGCCGTCTGCCGGGTCCATAAACTCAACCTGCACTTCCGCAGCCGGGAACGTCACACCATCCAGTTCAAAATCGCCGGTTTCCTGCACTTCACCATTGGTAATGGGTACGTTGGCAATGATGGTTTTGCGAATGTTGGCCTGCCAGATACGAACAATAGCAGTACCATTTTCAGGGATACGGTCTTTTGCAACAAATCCGCTGTTAATGGCAAATGCACCTACTGCTGCGGTGAGATTGCCGCAGTTGCCACTCCAGTCCACGAAAGGCTTATCGATGCTCACCTGACCAAACAGGTAATCCACATCGTGATCCGGCTGGGTGCTTTTGCTCAGAATAACGGTTTTGCTGGTACTGGATGTTGCTCCTCCCATACCGTCGGTCTGCTTCTGGTAGGGATCGGGGCTGCCAATAACCCTCAGCAACATGTTGTCCCGAGCGGGACCCGGAGTGCGGGCCCTTTCAGGAAGATCTTCAAGGCGAAAAAATACGCCTTTGCTGGTGCCGCCACGCATATATGTGGCAGGGATTCTGATTTGGGGAGCGTGACTCATTTCGTTGCTCTCATCTTGATATTGAAGACGGGGCCCGGGCTTTGCTTCTTACGCCCGGGGCCCCGTTTTTTTATGCTGCGCCTTCAGATTCCAGGAAATCCTGGGCGAAACGCTGCAGCACACCGCCAGCTGAGTAGATAGACAGCTCTTCTGCGGTATCCAGTCGGCAGATGACCGGCACCCGTTCGGTGCTGTCGTTCTTGCGATGGATAACCAGCGTCAGCATAGCGCCAGGCGCTGGCGTGCCTTCCACATCAAAGGTTTCTGTCCCTTCAATATCCAGGGTTTTACGTGTAGTGCCTTCCTCAAACTGCAGTGGCATAACACCCATCCCCACAAGGTTTGTGCGGTGAATACGCTCAAACCCTTCAGCAACAATCGCTTCAACACCCGCCAGAGCTACGCCTTTGGCGGCCCAGTCACGGGAAGACCCCTGGCCGTAGTCAGCACCGGCAATGATGATCAGCGGCTGCTTGCGCTCCATGTAGGTCTCGATAGCCTCCCACATGCGGGTAACCTTACCTTCCGGCTCGATACGCGCCAGGGAGCCCTGCCTCACATTGCCGTTTTCATCCCGCACCATTTCGTTAAACAGCTTGGGATTGGCAAAGGTTGCACGCTGCGCAGTCAGGTGATCGCCACGGTGGGTTGCGTACGAGTTGAAGTCAACTTCGGGCACGCCCATTTTGTGCAGGTATTCACCGGCAGCGCTGTCCATCATGATGGCATTGGACGGAGACAGGTGATCTGTTGTGATGTTGTCTGGTAACACCGCCAGTGGACGCATACCCTTGAGAGTCTTCTCACCAACCATGCCACCTTCCCAGTATGGCGGGCGACGGATGTAGGTACTCATCTTGCGCCAGTCATAAAGAGGATTGGTGTTGGCCTGTGCATCGCGGGTAATGTCGAACATCGGAATGTAGGTCTTGCGGAACTGTTCCGGCTTTACCGACTTTTTCACAATAGCGTTGATTTCCGCGTCATCCGGCCAGATGTCTTTCAGAGTGACCGGTTTTCCGTCTTTGTCGTAACCCAGAGCATCTTTTTCAATATCGAAACGGATGGTGCCTGCGATCGCGTAGGCGACGACCAAAGGCGGTGATGCAAGAAACGCCTGTTTGGCGTAGGGGTGAATCCGGCCGTCGAAGTTACGGTTGCCTGAAAGCACAGCCGTTGCGTACAAGTCACGATCAACAATTTCGTCTCTGATTGCCGGGTCCAGTGCGCCGCTCATGCCGTTACAGGTAGTACAGGCAAATGCCACCACGCCAAAGCCGAGGTTTTCCAGCTCGGGCAGCAATCCGGCATCTTCAAGATACATTTTGACGGTCTTGGATCCCGGCGCCAGGGAGGACTTCACCCAGGGCTTGCGAGTCAGGCCCAGCTTGTTGGCGTTGCGGGCAATCAGACCTGCAGCCACCATGTTGCGCGGGTTACTGGTGTTGGTGCAGCTGGTGATAGCGGCGATGATAACCGCGCCGTCCGGCATTTTGCCTTCTTCCTGCTCCCACTCGCCTGCAATACCGCGCTCTGCCAGCTCGGAGGTTGGCAGGTGTGCATGCGGGTTAGAGGGACCTGCAAGTGTACGGGTGACAGAAGACAGATCAAACTTCAGAACACGCTCGTATTCAGCCGTCTTGAGGGCATCAGCCCACAGGCCGGTTTCTTTCGCATACTTTTCGACCAGTGCCACCTGCTCGTCTTCACGGCCGGTCAGCTTCAGGTAGTCGATCGTCTGGCCATCAATGTAGAACATGGCTGCAGTGGCACCGTATTCCGGTGTCATGTTGGAGATGGTGGCACGGTCGCCAACGGTAAGGCTGTCAGCGCCTTCACCGAAGAATTCCAGATAAGCACCTACCACACGCTCTTTGCGCAGGAACTCGGTAAGAGCAAGTACCATATCTGTGCTGGTGATACCTGGCTGCAATTTACCGGTGAGCTCAACACCCACAATATTCGGCAGACGCATCATGGAAGCACGGCCGAGCATCACGCTCTCGGCTTCCAGACCACCAACACCTACGGAGATTACACCCAGGGCATCGACCATAGGTGTGTGGCTGTCTGTACCTACACAGGTATCCGGGAAAGCAACACGCTTGCCCTCGCCATCTGCTCGCGCCTGAACCACCGGAGACATTTTCTCCAGGTTGATCTGATGCATGATGCCGTTACCCGGCGGGATCACATCCACGTTCTTGAACGCGGTTTTGGTCCAGTTGATGAAGTGAAAGCGATCATCATTCCGGCGATCTTCGATTTCGCGGTTCTTCTCGAACGCGTCTTTCTCGAAGCCAGCATGCTCAACCGCCAGAGAGTGATCCACAATCAACTGTGTAGGAACCACCGGATTTACTTTGGCAGGGTCACCACCCTTCTCGGCGATAGCATCACGCAGGCCAGCCAGATCAACCAGGGCGGTCTGACCCAGGATGTCGTGGCAGACCACGCGAGCCGGATACCAGGGAAAATCCAGGTCCCGTTTACGCTCAATAAGCTGTTTCAGTGAATCCGTCAGTGCAGCAGGATCGCAACGACGAACGAGTTGTTCAGCCAGAATCCTGGAGGTGTACGGAAGCTTGTCATAGGCCCCGGCCTGGATATCTTCGACAGCCTGACGGGTGTCGAAATAATCCAGGTCCGTGCCCGGAAGCGGTTTACGATAGTTAGTGTTCATCAGAAGACTCGTATTCGTTAATTATTTAGGCGCGCTTCTCGATCGGCAACCATTCAGCATGATCCGGGCCGGTGTAATCTGCACTCGGGCGGATAATACGGTTATTGGCGCGCTGTTCTTTTACGTGGGCAGTCCAGCCTGATACCCGGGACATAACAAAGATCGGGGTAAACAGCTCGGTCGGGATGCCCATAAAGTGATAGGTCGAGGCATGGAAGAAGTCAGCGTTACAGAACAGTTTCTTCTCACGCCACATGACTTCTTCACAACGGACAGAAACCGGGTACAGAACTGTGTCGCCTACTTCCCTGGCCAGCTTTTCGGACCACTTCTTGATGATCACGTTGCGCGGATCGGACACGCTGTATATTGCGTGACCAAAGCCCATGATTTTTTCCTTACGGGCCAGCATGCCCATCAGGCCTTCTTCTGCTTCATCCGGGCTCTGGAATCTTTGAATCAGTTCCATGGCCGCTTCGTTGGCGCCGCCGTGCAGAGGGCCGCGAAGCGTGCCGATCGCACCTGTCACACAGCTGTGAATGTCAGACAAGGTGGAAGCACAAACGCGGGCAGTAAAGGTAGATGCGTTGAACTCGTGCTCTGCGTACAGAATCAGGGATACGTTCATCACCCGCTCATGCAGTTCACTGGGCTTCTTGCCATGGAGCAACTCAAGGAAGTGGCCGCCGATAGAGTCGCATGTACCTTCGGTATCAATACGCACTCCGTCGTGAACAAAACGGTACCAATAAGTGATGATGCCCGGGAAGGTCGCCAGCAGCCGGTCAATTTTGTCGTCCTGCTCGCTGAAGTCCATCTCGGTTTCCAGATTGCCCAGCATAGAGCAACCGGTACGCATCACATCCATAGGGTGGGCATCTTTGGGAATCTGCTCAAGCACGGTTTTCAAGGCATCGGGGAGGCCCCGCATGCTCTGAAGTTTCTTCTTGTAGGCATCCAGCTCCTGCTGGTTGGGCAGCTTGCCGCGTAGGAGCAGGTAAGCAACTTCTTCGAATTGAGCATTATCGGCCAGGTCGCTGACATCGTAACCGCGATAAGTCAGGCCCGTTCCGGTTTTACCAACGGTACACAGTGCAGTTTCACCAGCTACCTGACCGCGCAGGCCTGCGCCACCGAGTTTTTTTGCTTCTGCCATGGGTCGCTCTCCTGTAATTATTTTGACTGCTGGAACAACTGGTCCAGCTTCTGCTCGAATTCGTGATAGTTCAGATAATCGTACAGTTCCATACGAGTCTGCATCAGATCAACCACATCTTTCTGGTCGCCCTTCTCCAGAATATTCTGGTACACGGTTACCGCAGCTTTATTCATGGCGCGGAAAGCGCTCAGTGGGTACAGCACCATGCTGGCACCAGACTCGCCCAGTTCTTTACGGTTATATAGTGGCGTTGCGCCAAACTCGGTGATGTTCGCCAGCAGCGGCACGTCACCCAGAGCTTCGGAGAATGCCTTGTAGTGCTCAAGCTCGGTAACGGCTTCAGCAAAAATACCATCAGCACCAGCTTCAATGCAGGCTTTAGCGCGATCGATGGCTGCTTCCAGGCCTTCTTTCTGGAAGGCATCGGTGCGAGCCATGATAAAGAAATCTTTATCTACACGGGCATCGGCGGCTGCTTTGATCCGGTCAACCATTTCTTCTTTGGAAACGATTTCCTTATTCGGACGATGCCCGCAACGCTTCTGGGCAACCTGATCTTCAATGTGCACGGCAGCCGCGCCTGCGCGTTCCATTTCACGAATGGTTCGCGCAATATTGAACGCCCCGCCCCAACCTGTATCTATGTCCACAAGCAGCGGCAGATCTGTGGCTGCGGTGATGCGGCGTACATCTTCTACCACATCATTCATGCTGGTCATGCCCAGATCCGGCAGTCCGTATGAGGCATTGGCCACGCCGCCACCGGAAAGGTAGATAGCCTGATGCCCTACTTTTTCAGCCATCATGGCAGCGTAAGCATTGATAGTTCCTACGATCTGCAGGGGCTTGTTGTCGTTCAGGGCTTTGCGAAACCGCGCGCCCGGAGATAGCTTAGCGGACATATACTTTCCCTCTCTTATCATATGGTTAAAACGCCTTCTTGAATCTTTTTCTCGATATTTTTACGAGCAGCATTGATGTGTCTTTTCATCAGAAATTCTGCGAGCTCTCCATCACGCTGGGCGATGGCTTCCACAATACGACGGTGCTCCCCGAGAGCAAGGTGGGGGCGGCCAGCGGAGGTGCTTAACCGGTAACGATACATACGCACCATGTAATAAAGGTCGCCCAGAAGCATCTGGGCCAGTTTTGTATTCCGGCTACCGGTGGCAATTCGATGGTGAAAATCATAATCCCCTTCAGCCTGATAATAGGCCTGACCACGGGCTTCGTCGATCATGGCTTCGTGAGAATCCAGGGTGGCCTTGAGATCAGCGATTTCCTGGTCGGTCATGCGTTCGGCCGCCTGACGAGCAGCCAAACCTTCCATGACCTCCCTTATGCGGTACAACTCCACCAGTTCCGAGGTGCTCAGAGAAACAACTTTTACGCCGGCATGGGGGCGACGAACCAGTAGCCCCCGGGATTCCAGACGGCCAAGAGCCTCCCGAAGGGGGCCTCGCGTCAAATCGAAACGGGCACAAAGATCCAGCTCGCCGATTTTATCCCCTGGAGCGAGATCGCCTTTAACGATCGCCGTTTGCAGACAATCAAAAGCCTCATCGGCGCGGGTGTAGGTTTGTGAAGCGATATCCGACATATTTTGTCAACAATATTAACTATTATTGGCGAAATCTACGCCAGACACCCAATATTGTCAACAATTTGAAATTTAATTGTTAACAATCCTGAAGGCTGTAACTACTGACTTCCGGTAAATCAGTAGAGCTTTCGACTGGATGCAGGTGGCGGGGTGTACTGGTAAACCCAGGTTTCAGTGAGAGGCTCCTGCCCCAAACGCAGAAACATGCGAATATTGATGGGCTCCTCCGAGTCACCCGGAACCAGATCGAACATAGCCCGGTAGCCATTGATTGCAGACAATGGGCGCGCTGAGGTTATTTCCACCTCGCCCCGGCTTACACTGATAACAGCTTCTACCTCAGCATTATCACCCAACATCTCAAGTACACCTCCCGCGAAATCTACGGCAAAGCGCCACGAGAAATATTCACGTTTCTGACCGATGACACCGCCCAGACCGGTTCGGGTCGCCTGCACGGTCGCAAGTTCACGCGGGTTGACCGGCGCCCCCTCCCCCCAGTGCAACCTGTAGGAAAACAGGTATTCCTGCCCTGGTTTAAGCGCTTGCTGCGGATGCCAGAATGCAACAATATTGTCGAAGGTTTCATCCACCGTTGGGATTTCCACCAGGTCAATACTACCCCGGCCCCATTGGTTTTTTGGCTCAACCCAGACGCTGGGGCGACGCTCATAGAACACTCCGTCGTCCTGATAATGATCAAAATCCCGGTCCCGCTGCAACAAGCCGAAGCCCCGGGGATTATTGTCGATGAAGCTGTTAAAGCGGAGGTGTGCCGGATTCTCAAGTGGGCGCCAAAGCCATTCTCCATTGCCTGACAAGATTGCCAGCCCGTCAGAGTCATGAATCTCCGGGCGCCAGTCGTAATCCATGCGCTGATCATTTTCGCCAACCTGATACATGCTGGTCAGAGGCGCAATCCCCGCCCGTTTGATTTCCGTGCGCGGGTACAGGGCTACATCTACATCCATGACCATGTTACGGCCCGGATCAAGCACAAATGCATAAGCGCCAGTGGTACTTGGGGAATCAAGCAATGCCCATACCCGTATAACCTGGCTGCCGGGTTGAGGGCGCTCCAGCCAGAAAGCACTGAACCTGGGGAACTCCTCTTCGCCGTTTACGCCGGTATCAATGGCCAGCCCCCTGGCAGACATGCCGTATTGCATTTCCGAGCCCACCGCCCGGAAATAACTTGCACCAAGAAAAGCAGCAAGGTCCAGAGAGAAGTTTGTCTGGTAGTGAAGGCGAAAGCCCGCATAACCAAGATTGCCCGGCAGGTCGCCAAGCGGCTGTTCACCTTCGTAATCAAAAAATTCCGGGTTGTAACGAAGCTCTGTTGCTTTGCCGTCAATCACCTCATAAAGGGTAACCGGAGATTGGAAATACAGCCCGAGATGGAAGAGCTGAGCCTGAAAGGCTGATTCGCTATCAGCCCATAGCGCATGATCCTTGCGAAAGCGGATGGCCTGGTAATCGTCCCAGGAGATCTGCCTGAGGCTCTGCGGCAACTCACCTTCATGTGAAATAAAGGGTTGTGCCGCCAGTTCCCGGGCGTAGCCCTTAAGCCAGGCATAGTTAAAGGTAGCATTGCTATTGCTACCATCTGACTCGGTTTTCTGCGCCCAGACCAAAGAAGTCAGCGGCAAGCTGCTGGCACCAAACCCTGATATAAGCGTTTTTACGAGGGTCCGTCGGTCCATAGTCTTTCTCCTTCTGACAGGAAACAATCAGATTTAATGTATGAGTCGTATAAAACTATGTGTCTCTCGCTTGCGGCTTAAGTTTGAGCATTCAGCCTTCCGATAGCGCGCCCCCAAAAACTGTCGGGGGCAGCTCGCCAGGCGCCTTCGTGTAAGGCTCTGAGTGATTGCCGGTCCCTGGCAATCTGGCTCATTTCAGAACGCGACAACGCGCCCGGACCACCTTCAAGACACCGCGCCACACAAGACTCCAGCTCCACCTTGCGTGAACCAAGCCGGTGATCCCAGGCCAGAACCTGGTGCAGACAATTGTGATCACGCCTCAACACTGCCTGCTCAAGTGGTGTAAGCGGGGAACCTGTATCGTCCCGGGAACGGAACGATACAGCATCATCAAGCAAAGGCATTGTTCTGATCTCCTCAGGTATAAGCAGGAGCTGATGTTTCCTGAGAGCCTTCCCGAGAGAATTCCGGCTAAGGTAGACCGCCGTCGGCGCAGCCAGAATCAGCGGCAAAGCCACAGGCAATGACCAGAGGAAAAACATGGTGTCCAGACTCCAGGCAAATGCAGACCAGCCAGCACCCAACAACATCCCGGGCAGCTGGGTGATCAGCGCTTCCTTCCAGCCTGCTTCTTCTGTGCGGTTTTGCCCGGCCCATTGCAGGGAAACATTGAGAAGAGCCGAGACCACATAGCGACTGTGTGCCCACATGCGTACCGGGGCCAGCAACACCGAAATAACGATTTCCAGCATGACACTGCTGAACAGACGAAAAAAACCACCAAACTCTTTGGTAAATCTGTGAATCATGGCGTCAAGAATTGCCAGGAACTTTGGCAGAAACAACAGAGCCAGGGTACTCAGGGCAAGGCCCAGGGCCCACTCTGGCCGCCATTCAGGCCAGAGCGGGAAAAGCCCCTGGTGGCCATCAGGAAAGTATTCAATTGGTGAAAGCGTCATATCGGCAGCTGCGATCGTGGTCAGGATCAGGAAACCCAGCCACAACGGGGAAGCGACGTACGCCATAATACCGTTGAGAAACGCCATCCGGTGGGCAAAACGAAGGCCAGGCTCCCGCAACATAACCCAAAGATGCTGCAGATTACCTTTAGCCCAGCGACTGTCCCGGGCCAATTCGTCAGCCAGGGTTGGCGGTGACTCTTCATAACTGCCATTGAGGCCTGGCTCCAGCCATACCTCGTAACCGGCACGCCCCATATAGGCAGCCTCAACAAAATCATGACTCATGATAGGGCCACCGAAGATTCCGAAACCAGGCAACTTTCGCAGCCCGCAGTGTTTCATGAAGGGTTCTGTTCGGAGAATGGCGTTATGGCCCCAGAACGCCGCATCGCCCATCTGGATAGCCGCCAGCCCGCTGGCGAACAAGGTGGAGTAGAAGCGGTTGGCAAATTGTTGAATCCGGGCAAACAGGGATTGGCCATTTATGATATTCGGATTGGTCTGAAGGATACCAACGCCAGGTTCGCGCTCCATCAGCTGTACCATGCGGACAATGGTGGCTCCCGTCATCAGGCTGTCTGCATCCAGAACCACCATATACCTGCAACGCCTGCCCCACCGGCGGAGAAAATCGGCAACGTTGCCGCTTTTGTAGTTGAGGTTTACCGGGCGCCGGCGATAAAAAATCCGCCCCTCACCTCCAAGCTCTTTCGCCAATTGGCTCCAGGCAACCTGCTCTTCCAGCCAGACATCGGGGTCCCGACTATCAGAGAGGATGTAAAACTCGAAATGATCAATATGACCGGTACGCTCAATATCCCTGTATACAGCTTTAAG
Source organism: Marinobacter sp. F3R11 (assembly GCF_003318275.1). Lineage (GTDB taxonomy): Bacteria > Pseudomonadota > Gammaproteobacteria > Pseudomonadales > Oleiphilaceae > Marinobacter. The sequence continues at coordinate 68,416 of NZ_QOCH01000013.1, forward strand.
ACCGCTTAGCGTCCAATGCACAGGTTCATGATAGACAGGCAGCAATACAGCTGTTTTCGCCAAAGGCGTTTCCAGTATTTCTGCTTCTTTATGACGTTTGAGTATGGAATGGCGATCACCTCCCGTCAGCCTGATAACAAACCCGAATACAGCAGTCCAGAACCCGACAGCTATCCAGGCGTACAGGATGGCAAAAAGCACCAACATGCCAATTTCGAGAAAGGTGCCACCGTGATACGGCAAGACCCAAAGCAGGTAGTAGCAAGCTACAGCCGTCTGGCCGAATACAAACAGCATCAACACTGCACGACGCAGGTTGGCTACCATTCTCCAGGGGTGTTTCGTGGAGGTTTCCGCAGTGGGGCTACCCATGGCCACGATACCCTATGCTACCCCGGTTCAGGGGCGGCGCTACCACTGGAATCAGGGCTTCGGGTATCGCAAAGTAATCCGGCAACCGGTCCATAACGTTCTTCAAAAGGCGATGACCACCTTCATCCTCGCCAACTTCAGCCATGGCATCGTCAATAAGCTGCAGCATTTGCCGGCAGCGCTCACTGGTCATTTCGACGCCCGCCTCACACAGATAGCTGTATACCCGGCTGAATACATGCTGAAAGGAAATATCTTCCATATTTGTCTCCCCCTGTCTCGGCTTTCGGTCAAAGCTACTTCGGAATGCCACGAATGTCTGTTGAAGGTCCTAGCAGATAGGTCCATGTCTCTGTGACGGGCTTGTTCTCCTTGCTGAGGAAGCCTCGCAATTCAAGCGGTTGGTCTGGTGCAGGGTTAGCAAGAATTGACAAGCGCCACACGTCGCTGGCTTCAATGTATTCAACAAAGTGCTCGATTATTTCAACGCCTTTACCACCGCTAACCTGGCTCACAACCGCCGCATCGGGACGCAACCCCGCCAGTTCACCACCTTTGAAATCCACAATCAGCCGCAAAGCCTCGCCGGAATCACCGGATCCGCTGCCCTTGCCGACAAACGTCCGTACAGCCCGGCCACTTGCCTGCCCGGTAATATCCGGCTCACCAAATATCACGGAGTATTCAAGGTTGCGGCTCGTCCCGGATTTGACCGCTTGATCCGGCTTGAAGAAAGCAACAATGTTATCGTTGGATTCCGCCCCGGACGGAATTTCTACAAGCACAACTTCGCCTTCACCCCAGCCATCTTCGCCAGCACCGGTAGGTTTCACCCACATACTTGGCCGGCGATCGTAGCGTGCTTCACTGTCCTGAAAATCGTGGAACTGCCGATCGCGCTGAATCAGGCCAAAGCCGCCGAGCCGCTGAACATGGTGATAACTCAACTGCAGCCTGGCGGGGTTTACAAGTGGACGCCAGAGCCACTCACCTGTTATGTCATCGTTGATCAGCAGACCTTTGGAATCATGTACCTGCGGACGCCACTCTCCCCGTGGACGCAGAGTGTTGTCGCCATAGAAAAACATGGAGGTAAGCGGAGCCTGCCCTAACTGATCAATGTCGTCCCGGAAAAACAGCTGGGCCGTAACATCCATCCGGGTGCTTTTACCGGGGCGGATTTCAAAGCGATAAGCGCCCGTCAGGCTTGGCCCATCGAGCAGACCATATACCACCATGACATCGGCTCCGGCCCTGGGGTGCTCCATCCAGAATTCGGTAAATGCCGGAAATTCCTCACCGGAAGGCAAACCTGTGTCTACAGCGACACCCCGGCCGGAGAGCCCGAAGCTCTGGTTTGCGCCCACGCCACGGAAATAACTTGCACCGCCAAACACCAGAAACTGGTTTTGCTCACCCGTCCCCGACAAAGGATAAGTTAACTTGAATCCGGCATAACCGAGATCTGCCGGAATCCTTTTCGCAAGTTCAGGGTTGGGATAGTCAAAACTGGCCTTGTCGAACCCGATCGGGTGAACACCTTCACTGTCAACAACATGGAGCCTGACTGCATTGGAATAGAAACTCCCCTGGGGAATCATCATCACCTGAAACCGCGACCCGCCAGAGCGCCAGAGACTCTGTTCAGGCCTGAACCGAATCGACTGGTAGTCGGAATAACCAAGGTTACGGAGGAAATCCGGAGCCCTGGGTGGCTCCTTATAGGTTTCATCTGACATGGTTCTGGCTTTGTCGATCACATCGTTGAACCCGAATGCCTTAGCATGTCCGGAAAACGTGATCACAGAAATCAGAGTAAAAAATATAGGCAGCCGTGATCCAGTCATCGCCAAACTCCTTGTAAACCAGCTTCCCAATGTAACACCCAGTGTGAGGCAGGCCTCAAGTGACATCTTAGTAACGAGGCGTCAAGAAACAGTAAAGCAGGAGGAGTGTCAGATGTCAGATGCCAACAGAGATCGACAAGGAAAAATCAGGGCTGGAAGGCATCAGAACCGCGGTGTTCGAGGCGTTAAGCATTTGCCCCACGCTCATGTCCGCGCGAAAATCTCTTGAGTAGAGTTGAAGGGATATTTCACCTGTGCTGGTGCTGCCGAAACGATCAGACTGTGCGGCTGAATAAGGCGCCCACCCTTGCAGCAATGAAAACGTAACCGTTGAATTGAATTCAGATGCAAACGGCCAGTGGTAATCCGGGCTGCGCGCATTCACGCGGAGCCAGCCACCCTCCGAAACACGTACAGACTGGCCGTTAAACCCTTTCATCATTGCCGGGCCTGCAATACTCAGGTACTCGGAGGTTGGCAGATCTTCTGGTGCAAACTGATAGCGCCCTCGAAGCCCGAGACTCCAGTCCAGCACCTCCCGACTGAGAGATGCCGCAATGGCCAGTTTATGGAAACCATCAAAATCGCTGCTAGTGCCGGACAGACTGACAGTTTCCCTTGAGTCCAGCCCTCCGATGGCTGTCAAAGACGTTGTTGCATACAGCCCGCCAAACAGCGCCCGCGAAGCTGAGCCTTGCAGGCCAAAGCTCGATAGCCGATGGGTAGAATCTTCTACCCATAGAGAATCTTCAAACGCACTTGCGTTACCACTCGTATGGGAAAAAATGCTGTCGACTTCAATACCCTGCCAGGACCAGAGAGAACGGTTACCCGCTATTTTCAGGTTGCGGTGTTTCCCCCGGGTATTATAACGCTGTCCGGAACCACTCACGGCTCCCGCATAATCCCTGTTTTCAAGGTCAATCCGAAAATTGTTGCCCGCCAGAGGAAAAGAGTACCGCAAGGCGAATGTTGTGGATTCGGCACTACCTTCCCTGGCAACAGAATCACTGAAATCGAGACCAAGAACATGCTGGGACCAGATCAGGTTACTGCTCGTCAGGTTGAGACGGCCATCTGCTCTTTCGCTGGTCTGGCTGGAATCGCCGGAAAATTCCGTATGGGAAGCCAGGTATCGGGTAACCGACTGAAGCAGATCCGCAGGATAAAGGTCCCACAAGGGGGACTCGGAAGAAGATCTCCCGTTGTTAGCTGAAACCTGGCTGACAACTGTGCCAAAAATCAGGACTGTCAGCAGAAAACGCCCCACAGAAAAACCTCATTGAAGAATAGAACCGGAATTACGGTACTTTAAAGTAGCAGGATCACTGTAAAAAAACCCAGCGCCAAAATCCAGTGACAGTTTCCAAACATTACAAATTTAATATTCCAGAAAACAGTAGGTTATGGCGACATTTAAATGTATGAGATGAGATATCTCAGGCATGCTGCCGACGCAGCAAGAGCTCAAGCAACAATTACAAAAGGTAATGAATACCGGTGTCCCCTCCTCTCACGCCGATAACTTGGTAAACTCCTGTAAAATGATAGAAACTCTTCTGATACCGACCAAAGGACGAATGACATGATTAAAAAGTGCCTCTTCCCTGTTGCCGGCTACGGCACACGCTTTCTCCCGGCAACAAAAGCAATGCCGAAAGAAATTCTGCCCGTTGTTAACAAACCGCTTGTTCAATACGGCGTTGAAGAAGCAGCAGAAGCCGGTATTCATGAATTCGGATTTGTGACTGGCCGCGGCAAGCGCGCAATAGAAGATCATTTTGATATCAGCTATGAACTGGAGCATCAGATTGCAGGGTCAGGCAAAGAAGACTTACTGACATCCATTCGTGACCTGATCGACCACAATACGTTTGCCTTTACCCGTCAGGTTGAGATGAAAGGGCTTGGCCATGCCATTCTCAGTGGCCGCAATCTGGTAGGCGACAACCCCTTTGCTGTTGTGCTGGCGGATGACTTTTGCGTGGGTCCTGGTGAAGGTGAAGACGGCGTTATGGCACAGATGGTCAAACTGTATAACCAGTTCCGCTGCTCCATTGTAGCTATTGAAGAAGTTCCGGCTGATGAAACCCACAAATACGGCGTTATTGCCGGCGAATCCATGAAAGATGGCCTGTACCGCATCACCGACATGGTAGAAAAACCAGCTCCCGAAGACGCGCCCAGCAATATGGCGATCATCGGCCGTTACATTCTCACCCCGGATATTTTCGACATTCTGGAGCGTACACCCGCAGGCAAAAACGGCGAAATCCAGATTACCGATGCATTGCTCCAACAGGCAAAAAACGGCTGCGTACTGGCATACCAGTTCAAAGGCCAGCGTTTTGACTGCGGCAGTATTGATGGTTTTGTAGAGGCCACGAATTACGTGTACGAAAATATCTACAAAAAGCAGAAATAAGGGAGCTGGACAAGCCCGGGATTGCCCCGTTCAGGCACCCAGAATCTGCAAGATCATGCGCCGGTTTTCCTCAGTTGTCTTACGGAACCGGCGCAGTAGTTTTACTTCTTCCCCTGAGAGCTGAACCCGGTTTATTTCCTTTTCCAGCTCTTTCAGTGCATTCGAGAGGTCATCGCTTTCGCTGAACGCCAGTCCCGGGAGTTCAAGCTGGCCTTCGTCTCCGGACCCCGCAAGATCGAGCAGGTTTTCCAAAGGGGTTTCAGTTTTTATGCAGAAATCCAGCAACGCTGTCACATCAGGGTAGGTGCGCTGCCTTACATCCGATGCCTCCCAGCTTTTAACCTGCGCCTCTTCCACGCCACAGATCTCAGCCACGTCCTGACAGGATAAGCGCCCTGCCTCACGCATCTGCCGCAGCCGGCGGTTGAATGTCTGCAGGTAACGCATGGTATTCGCCTCAGAAAAATTGACCGGAAATGTAAGCCAAGCAGGAAATGTAACGTACATATAGTGTTGAGCACAATCGGCCCATACTGATTTGAACGCTTTGTGAAAGTAATCACAGGAATTAACTGTGCGGATCCAATTATCGACTATATTTTAGCCATTGCAGACTAACCATCTGTATGTTTGTCAGACAACACTATAAAAATAAGGACAGACAAATGCCCGGTAAGGCGATCCTGGTCGGTTTGTTTACAGCCTCCGTTGTTGTCGGCACAGGATATCTGTTGTCAGACAATAATAACTTTAATTTTGACTGGAGCACGCGATCCGCAGAGCAGGATTACCCGGATAGACCATCCGGGTCAGGCTCTCATCCCGGGCCACTGCAGATAGCAGCCGGCATTCAGAAAAAACCTCCATCAGATAATCCGATTGGCTTCATGTTATCAACGGTAGCCGACCAATATAGCCAGTCAATTCGTTATCCTCCCTGGTCTGTACCTTTAACCAAAGCCCAGGCACAGGGGTACCTCGGAAATCACTATGAGCCAGTGGTATTGCCCCTGGAAAACGGAGGAGAGTTTACGGTAACCCTGGACAAATTCCGCTTCACCCGGGGTGAAGACATTCTTGTCGTTGCCTCATTGCAAGGGCCTCAGGTGATGGGCCATTCACTTCAGGCAACTCTTGAGAATACTGAGTCCAGGGAGCCTGCCGGAAGCAAGACACTGGAACAGGACGGCCAGACCGGTTACTACCAGGGCAGTCTGAGCAGCGATGAAGAGCCCGGAGAATACCGGCTTATTGTAGAAGCAAACATTGACGGAAAACCTGTCCGGCATGCATCAACCCTGACCATAGAACCTTATCTTGGTGACTTTGAAGGGCTGGAAGATACATACCTCAGTAACAACAACCTGATCATCCCGGTAAACTTTTCACCTCAGGCTTCGGGGTTCTATGCCTTATCTGCCCAGCTCTATTACGGGCAGCAACCAGTGGCACAACTTCAGGCGGAAAAACGCCTGGACAGAACATCAGATTCCATATCCCTGAAAGCTCACGGCACCCTCCTCGCTAATAGATCGTTCAAGGGCAAGTTCCAGCTGCGCAACTTGCAGATCCGCCAACTGCCGGCTTTGCCAGGAGACCGCACCCATTACGCCTATGGCCCGGATGACGGATACGAATTCGAACCGCCGGATCTTGATGACCTGAGTGATACTCCGGCGGTGAATCCCGAATCGGAACAACGTGCAGCTCTGCTGAAACAGCTGGCTGACAAGTTCTGAGGTACCACAATAATAACCAAGCAAAACGGAGCAATCATGACAACAATAAAAACCCGATATGCCTGTAAAGTTGCACTGGCGACAGCGCTTGCCAGCAGTATGATGGCCGGAACGGCCCAGGCACAGCTTGCCGGACACAATGTCATACTGGTTCACGGATTTCAGATGGAAGACCTCTCGTCGCCGCCCACCGATCTGCAGGCGATTAAAGACGCAGGTGAGGATTACTGGCAGACATTCTGGCTGTCCCGCTCAGAAGCCCGCATTGACTGGCCAAGCGACGGACGTATCGAAGGCACCATCGCACAAAGGGCTTACGAGCAAATCCGCGAAATAAGCCAACAAGGGCTGTGCAACGACTTCTGCATAGTAGTCTCCCACTCAACCGGTGACCTGGTTACACGCTACCTGTTGGACAACCAGGCTCGCTGGCTGCAGAACGAAGGTTTGCCTCCGCTGAAGATCCTGGCGTCCATCGACTATGCCGGAGCTGGGGGTGGTACAGAACTGGCCAACCTCGCCATGAGCCTTGCGTACAATCCTACCTGGTACAACTGGGCTCTTCGTGCCGCTGTACAGGTGTTCACAGGTATAGAGCCAGAGCCTGGCAAGATGGGAGTAGTAAATGACCTGCAAACCAACACCGCCAGAAACCTTGCATTGAGCCCGAACTCAATCCCGAGACTGCGCTTCGTAGCCGGAGGATCACCCTACGCGGGCATCACCAAACCATTTATATCCGGCACTGACGATGGCGTTGTACCCACGCATTCCGCGTGTGGGGCCACCTCAGCCCAGGGTATTGATTCCTGCTCCGGGAGTCTGAGTCTCGCTGGAAAAGTAACCAGCCAGGATGGCCCGTCTGGCCTTTACTACAACCATTACCCGATACTGATGAATGATGGCGTTACCCATGGCGGTGTATTGGGCACGGAAACTGGCAATATCTCAGTGCCAGTCGTGAACAACACAACCCTGAATGGCCTTCAGGTCGACTTTGCCAGCAGAAGTTACAGCCAGCGACCCTGGTGGAAGCTGTGGGGTTCCAAAGACAAATTCATCGAGGTTCCAGGTTCAGATCAGACCGACATGTCGTCACTGGTTTATTCTACCCTCAACAATTAACAACAGAAGACAAAGGCTTGCAGGGATTCTTAACGGCTCATGGACGAGCCGGCTTTCTTTTTTACTTCGCAAACTATACATTGTCGCGCTACACCACTTCCCTTACCCTAGCGCTGCCTAAACCATGTCCGACGCTCATAAATCAGATCTCCTTCTTGTTATCGTCACCCTGCTGGCAGCCATAAGCTGGATTTTCTCCAAAGAAGCTGTGTTGCTCATGCCACCGTTGCTATTTATGGGATTGCGGTTTCTGATCGCCGGCGGCCTTCTGGCTGTGTTTGCCTGGCGGCCTCTGATGCGCCTGACAGCAGATCAGCTCAAACGTGGCGTGGGTGTCGGGCTGGTGTTTGGCATTGCCATGTGTTTCTGGGTGATGGGCTTGTTTCACGGAACCAGCATGGGTGAAGGGGCATTTATCACCAGCCTTGGCGTGGTCATTGTGCCTGTAATCGCCCGCCTGGCATTCAAAGAAGCGCAGCCACTGAGCACCTGGCTTGCTATCCCCGTTGCCATTGCCGGACTGGCTCTGCTCTCCCTTCGTAATGGGTTTCAGCCAGAACCCGGCCAGATATTCTTTGTTGTGGCCGCCACCATCTTTGCGCTGTATTTCACCCTGAACACCCGAGCTGCAAATCAGCGTACGGTTATCAATCGCGAGGGTAAAACCATTGAAAAGCAGAGGGTTCCCGCGCTGCCGCTAACGGCTATCGCGCTGATTACTGTCGGGTTCGTAACCATGACTATATCGTCGATTCTGGAGCCCTGGAAGCCAACCTTCAGCACCCCCCCTCCACTACTCATCTGGTGGATTATTGCCAGCGCAACAATCGGCACCGCGGGGCGCTTTCTTGTACAAACCTATGCCCAAAGTCTGTCTGCCCACAGCCATGGCGCCGTTATTCTGGTTCTGGAACCCGTCTGGGTATCACTATTTGCCGCAGGATGGTTTGGTGAGACCATGTCACCAACGCAACTGGCCGGTTGCGGGCTAATCTTTGCGGCTCTCATAGTGAACCGCTGGAGCGCTCTGAGTAACGCACTTAAAGCGTCTCTGCGGAAAAGAAAAACCGGATAAAAGAGGTTGACCCAAAACCCCGGAGTCAGTATATTTCGTCCCCGTTGCAGGACACAGGACCATAGCTCAGTTGGTTAGAGCGCTACCTTGACATGGTAGAGGTCCCCAGTTCGAATCTGGGTGGTCCTACCAATTCTGCAAAAAAGTCAGTCGCTTGCGCAAGCCGTAGGAACTGGCTTTTTTTTATGCCCGCATTTCGTCTCCACAATACCCTGCACACCTTTTGCTCAGACAATTCAAGCTCTTTACTGTGTCTTTACAGTATTTCAGTGTAATCCTGATTGCATCTGTGAAATCATTACACTGGTAGTACCACATTGTTTTTATAAATGAGAGAGGAAGACCATGCGTAAATCAGGATTTTTTGCGGCCTTGGCATTGAGCGCAGCCATAGCTACACCTGTTATGGCTCAAATGGATGTGGAAGACCAGATTAAAACCCGTCAGAGCGCGTTTACGTTCGCCGGCTGGAACATGGGCAAAATCAAGGCTCAGGCCATTGATGGAGAAGTTGCTTACAACGAGAAGCAGATACTGGCAGCAGCCAACTCCATTGCGGCTGTCGCAAATTCCGGGCTGGGCAGCCTCTTCGGCCCGGGTACAGGCATGGACAAAAATGACAACACCAAGCTCAAGCCGGAGTTTTTTGAACAACCGGATAAAGCCCGTGAAGTAGCTATCGGATTTGCCCAGGCTGCAACCAAGCTTCAGCAAGTCGCTGCCAACGGCGGTGATAAAGCAGCTATCGCAGCCCAGTTCAGTGAAGTTGGCAAATCCTGTAAGGCCTGCCACGACGCATTCCGCGCCAAGTAAGCCCTACAGGCATAACCTTCCTTCCGCTGTTTACCAACCCAAATCGGTTGGCGGCGGCGGAGGGGGGGGAAGAAGCCCTCCGCTGGCGACCCAGACTGCAAATCCTGCTATCGCCAGTGCGATAATAAAAGCCACCAGGCCACCACCCTTGCGGTCTTTATCCGGAGCTTCTTCTACAAGTTTGCGCCCGGTAATCATCGGGGCGATCAGGTTATCCTTCTTTATCAGCGTGTAAAAAAACACGCTGGCGATATGCAGGCCAATCAGGCCGTAGATAAACCATTCTGTCAGTTTATGCCAGGAAGTAATCGTATCGTTCCACCCGGAGGATACCGCGCTGTAGAGCGGTCCATTGAATGCAATGGCATCTGTCGCAAACAAACCAGTAACCGCCTGAAAACCCATTAATCCGAGCAGAGCAAGTACTGACAACGCTCCCAGTGGGTTGTGCCCCAAACCTTTCCACTCACCCCTCAGGTAGGCAGCGATGGCCGAGGGCCGCGGAATAAATTGTATAAAGCGTGAGTAGGTTGAACCAATGATTCCCCAAACCAACCGAAAGCTGATGAGCCCCACGATGGCAAGGCCGCAGCGCTCATGCCACAGCATCCAGGTACCACCGAGATTTACCGTTACCAGCGAACCTGTAACTGTGACTACCAGCAACCAGTGAAACAACCGTGTAGGCAGATCCCACAGGGAAATCGAATTCATTTTCAGTTCCTTATAAGGCTGTCATACATACGTGCAGATTAACCGAACGACCCTGGTTTTGCTTTATACTGCCCACCGGAGTTCATCTACCAAATTAAAGGCTTATTCAATGCGAATGGTTATCCGATTTTTCTTCCGGACATTGCGTCTGATTCTGACACCCTTTGTGTTATTGAGCGAAAAGCTTGGTAACGGCAGGCCTCTGGAACGCAGCCCTGCGGAGCAACAGGAAGCTGATGCCGCCTGCGAACAACTGGTATTGTACCAGTTTAAAACCTGCCCATTCTGCGTCAAGGTACGAAAGCAGATAGCGCGGCTTAATCTGAAGATTGAAAAGCGGGACGCCCAGCACAATGAAACCCACCGGGCCGAACTCGAACAAGGCGGAGGTCAGGTAAAAGTGCCTTGCCTTCGAATCAGCAACCCCGACGGCAGTGAAACCTGGATGTACGAATCCAGTGATATCAACGCCTGGCTGGAACAGCGCTTCGGGAAAGCTGCCTGAACCAGTAGTTCACAGATGCAGGGTCTCCCTGATGGACTAACACAGGTTCAAACAGGGGCACTGCGCCAGCCTGCTGTAACTCTGCGGCAACTTGCAGGCCAAAACCGCAGAAGTTGCTATAACTGCGATCCCCCAAGGCTAAAACCGCATAGGAGCAGGAGGCGAAATTCCGGAGAAAGCTGCCTCCCTCCTCTTGCCAGGCATCACCCGTTCTCGGTGCATCGCCGTTGCCTGTAGTGCTGGCAATAACCAGCAAACCTTTGGATGGCCGCGGGCTTGAAACCAGCCGATTAAGCTCAACCAGAGATGCGCGCAGCCCGTTTTCCCGAATGGTTTTGCAGGTCTGCCTGGCTATTTGCCGGGCTGTGCCGGTTTCGGTGGCGTAAGCAACCAGGTAGTCCACCCCTGCTCCGCTCTCACCTTCAGCTTCCCCGAGACAAGCTTTGTTGTACCGGAGAAGGATCAGGGCGTAAGCCGCTATCGCAGCAGTTGCTACGATTTTTCGTTCCAGCGCAAGCCCTTCCTGAAACAGCACCCAGAGAACCCCGCAAAACAAAGCTGCAACAGCCGGCTTCACCCACCAGTTCAAAGCGGCAACACCTCAAGCGTGGCGCTGTAACTCATCCGTCTTTTGGCATTGTCGAGACGCTTACCTGGTTGCTCCAATTCGGTCTCCAGCCAATACATCCCTGGCTGCTCCCATTCAACAAAAATGCTGCCCTGAGCATCAGTCTTGAGCTGCATTTCATCAACCTGGTCCCGATATCGGATACCATCCCGAATCAGTACAACATCCAGATCTGCCGCAGGCTTGCCATCCACAAAGAAGCGGAACTCTGAGGTTTCACCGGCAAACAGGTCATTAGGGTGGGTAACTGGAACCATTTCCAGACCAACACCTTGAGCTTCAAAGGTTTCATAGGTCGGCGCGCCTTTGGTGACAAACACCTGCATGAGGTTATCCATCTCGAACAGGCGCAGGCCTTCGGCATCTTCAGGGATATCCTTGACTTCATCTACACTGCCACGCCACCTGACCGGCTTGTCATTCAGCTTATACATACCAGCAAGGCCGGAGCGTCGGATTTCGAACGTATAGGTCCCATCGTTTGTGAGCTCCGCGTCAAATACCGAACGGTATTTCCCGGTAGCCCTGTTCAGTGCCTCCACCGGCTCCCCCCGGGGACCGATTATTTCCAACTGGTCCAGGTTTAAAGGATGGTGCTCAAAATAGAAGAGGCTGTTTGAAACGGCTCCATCCATCGTTACCCAGGCGGTATCACCGGCAAGAACAGTTGCTGAAGGCAACATCCAGGCTCTGTGAGCATGAGCCTGAGATACCGCACCGATACCAGCGGCCAGCAAGGCCGCTGCGATTAACTTCTTCATAGTAATGAACCTCTTTCCGGGATGTTCAGGGTTTGACTACGAGTTGTATGCGGCCAAGCTCATTGCTGCCCTGCTTCACAATTTCCTGTCGTTCTTGAGGTGGCCACTGGAAGGGTAATCTCAATAGTTCCCTGCCACCCACTTCTCTCGCGGCTTCTACTACCAACCGATAGTCACCCCCCGGCAGATCTTTGATAACCGGGGAATTACTGCTGAATTCCAGCTTATGGGTGCCAACAGGTCGGGTTGCTGCACTGAACCCATCAACAGGGAATTCCAGTTGTCGCCCACTTCTTCGCCACCAGAGCCGAAGGTCCTTCAGCCATTTCTGGCCCTCGTCATCGCGCATGTCGTGGTCATACCAGAGTGACAGATTCTGCTGATGCTGCCCTTTGGTGTCTTCAACCCATATTGCAACGTAGGGGTGGTGGTATTCCGCTACGTTCAGGGCCGGAATCTCTACCTCGAGTTCCAACTCTGCTGCCCCCGCGCATGCCGAACCCAACAACAGGGCCAGCAAGGTGGTTTTGCCGGTTAACCTCATAAACTCTCCTTAGTGAACAAACAGTGCGACGAGCAAAACCGGAATCAGTATTCCGGCCCCCACAACCGGCCATACCGCTGGTCTCTCCCGGGAATGAATCCACAGAACACCAAACCCGGTTACGCAGAAAACCACACAAACCAACGCAAAAATATCAATGAACCAGACCCACGCATCTCCGGTATTCCGGCCTTTATGCAAATCATTCAGCCAGGCTATCCAGCCTCTGTCGGTGGTCTCGTAGACAAGCTCACCGGTTTCCAGATCTGCGCTCAACCAGGCATCGCCGCCCGGCCTGGGCTGCGATATATAGAGCTCATATTCCGACCACTCCGGAAGACCGCCCGTTAATGACACTCCATGTTCAGAAGCGAGCCACTCATTCAACTCAACCGGGATGTCCTCACTCTGCCTGTTATCCGAAGCACTGAGTTGATGCACCAGCTCTTCTGGCAAGGTGTCCTCGATAACAACAACATCGGGCGCGGCACTTATCTGGCCGGCGTGATTCAGAGTAATTCCGGTAATGGCGAATAACAGCATTCCAGACACGGCCAACGCTGAGCTTATCCAGTGCCAGCGCAAACAGAGTTTCAGCCAGCGGCTACGGCTCTTCCCGAAGCTTTCATCGCTGTTCGTTATTCTCCTGCTTGCTGTGTCTGTCATATACCGCTGAGGCTCCATGGCTCATTGCAGACTGCCACTATGCTTACAAGCAAGGCACTCTGATCGAAAACAAGCGGGAGATTATGTCATTTGTTAAACGCTTACAATTCCCATTTACAGATATTTTACAATACCAACCGTAAATGCTTATTGTTAGCGGGAAATCTTGACGTGCAGCGAACTGAGCCGGGGGGGGAATGCAGAAGAAGCTAAACTATAAGGGCACCAGAAATGGCGCCCCGGTTTATTCTGGTGAGATCAGACCTGGTAAAACTTACGATACCAGTCGACGAAGTTGGCTATCCCCTCCTCCACGGAGGTTTTTGGCGTATAGCCTACGTCGCGAATGAGATCATCTATGTTTGCGTATGTAGCGGGCACGTCACCTGGCTGCATTGGCAGCAGGTTTTTCCGGGCCTTCTTACCTGTCTGTTTTTCAATAATTTCAATAAAGCGCGACAACTCCACCGGGTTGTTACTTCCAATATTGTAGATGCGGTAAGGGGCTTTACTGGTACCCGGATCCGGCGCCGCTCCACTCCAGTCCTTGTTTGGCACGGCCACCTGATCCAGTGTCCGCACTACGCCTTCCACAATATCGTCTATGTAGGTGAAGTCCCGTTTGTGGCTGCCGTGATTGAAAACATCAATGGGCTCACCAGCCAGAATCTTTTTGGTAAAGATAAACAACGCCATATCCGGGCGACCCCAAGGGCCATATACCGTAAAAAACCGAAGCCCGGTTGTGGGCAAACCGTACAAATGGCTATAGGTATGGGCCATCAGTTCATTGGCTTTTTTTGATGCTGCATACAGGCTAAGAGGGTGGTCCACATTATCGTGAACGGAAAATGGCATGGCTTCATTGGCGCCATATACAGAACTGCTGGAGGCATAAACCAGGTGCTTCACATCGTTATGGCGGCATCCCTCCAGAATATTCATAAAGCCGACAAGGTTGGCATCTACGTATGCGTCAGGGTTTTCCAGGGAATATCGTACACCTGCCTGGGCGGCAAGGTGTACGACTCGTTCAGGGCGATATTCTGAGAATATATCCGCCATCACCTCACGGTCTGCGATGTCCTCACGCACTTCGACAAAGCCAGGGTTACCGGTGAGACGCGCCAGCCGGGCTTCCTTGAGACTGACATCGTAATAGTCGTTAAGGTTATCAACGCCTATGACCTCGTCTCCCCGCTCAAGCAACCGATGCGCCAGTTGCGCACCGATAAACCCGGCAGTGCCCGTTACCAGAATCCTCAAATTTCTTACTCCCTTAATTAGCTGCTTAGAAAGACAGGCCCGCGCTGATAAAGGGCCCGTCGATTTTCACATCAAAAACATCACTACCATCTTCATAATCAACAGCAACCTGACGATAGCCTGCCCGCAGCTGAAGCAATGAAATGCTGTACTGGCCATAGACATTGAAATCACGCATGGAGTCGCCATCGAAGCTGATAAAATTACCTTCTGCCCCGAGAGCTGCCCCGGTCAAAGGCAAGTCAAAACGGGCGGCAACATAACCCATAGGCACGACAGCATCGGCTTCTGTACGGCTTGACTGGATCGCATTATGCACCTGCAGTTCACCTGAAAAATCCCGGACTGTGAGGCCCAGGTCCAGATTCACCCAGTTATCAAGAATTTCGTAGTACAGCGTTAAATCCAGCTGTTCCAGATCCAGTTCAGAGCGGACATTACCTGCACTGACGCCATCAAATGAACTGCTTAGAGTTCCGTTACCGCTTTGCTGAACCAGCGTGTAGGCCAAACGCACATTTGGCAGCAGGGGCACCGGGTGTTCGATATAAACGCTGGCGTTGGCGTTACCATCATCTTTCAGCCGCAACTCGTCATTCACGTCAACAGAGCTACTGCCAGATGTGACATCTCCGGACAAATCCGAATCCCAGTAGCTAACGCTGGCACCCAGGCCAACCACATCGGCTTGTACCAGGGGGGCCGCCAGAACAAGAGAACTCCCTGCCGCAAGAATCAATTTACGCATAGTGCACCTGTGTTGTTTTAATCTGTTTGGATCTATCGTTGACCATCAGTCGAATTGGATACCAAGACGGCGACCCACTTCTTCATAAGTTTCGATAACGTCGCCCAGCCCTTGGCGGAAGCGATCCTTGTCCATTTTCTTACGGGTCTCCTTATCCCATATACGGCAGCCGTCAGGGCTGAATTCATCGCCCAGAACAATTTCCGCGCCGCTGCGGCCAAACTCCAGTTTGTAGTCCACCAGCAACATGCCCGCATCATCAAACAGAGTTTTAAGTACATCATTTACTTTGTAGGTAAGCTCTTTCATGCGGGCCAGCTCGGCTTCACTTGCCCAGTTAAAGCTGATCGCCAGAGATTCGTTAACCATTGGATCGTGCAGAGCATCATTTTTGAGAAACAGCTCATAGGTGGGTGGATTAAGCTCCAGCCCTTCTTCCACGCCAAGGCGGCGACAAAGACTACCTGCAGAAATATTTCGCACTACACATTCCACCGGAATCATATCCAGCTTTTTTACCAGCGATTCGGTAGCAGACAGCAGGCCCTCATGATGTGTCGGCACACCAGCAGCTTCCAACTTCTCCATGATGAATGCATTAAAACGGTTATTCACCATTCCTTTTCGATTGAGCTGCTCTTTCTTTTCGCCGTCAAACGCCGAGGTATCGTCCCGGAAGACCAGGACAAAGCGCTCAGGATCATCAGTACTGAACACGGATTTGGCTTTGCCTGCGTAGAGTTCTTCGCGTTTTTCCATTAGTAAGTCTCCGAAACGGAGGCCCGCATCGCAGGCACCCCTTCTGAATCAGTATAGGTAATCGAAAAGTTGTTTCAGCAGATCCTCAGAACCCCGGTCACCGCTATAATTTTCAACCACTTCTGCAGTCACGTGCACCTGACCATCCTGTTCTGCAAGATTGACAGTGTGGGTGTGGCGAGGCTTTTCTTTATCACTGAACCAACTGAACCAGCCCGGGTCGCGCTCATCGGCGGTTCGGAAATCAACAAAAAACCAGCCTTCACTGCGGTTAAGATCAACGATAGCGATATCCGATTCGACAAGTGCACGATTAACCTCGGCCCAGGAACGGCCGTAGTCGAGATCCATTTCTATGGCTTTCGCAATGTCATTTTCAGACACCAGCTTCACAAGAGGTCTGGCCGCCATCCCCGATGCCGCCCGGGAGAACGATTTACTTTCTTCACGTGCCTTCAGGAAGGACCCGAGATCTGCGAGCAGGCGTTTCTGCAATTCCAGATCGCCTGTTGATGAGTCATTGGCGCCAGACCAGGGAATAAGTCCCGTGGGCCAAACGCCAGTGTCGTCGGAACCGTCTTCTGCCCTATTACCTTCTGAGGTGAGCTTGCGCACCTGAATTTCAGTCGTTTTCCGGCGTACACCGGGCGCTATACGCACCTGCAGTAGTGCTTTAGCTTCTGAGCCGTTAACTGCTGCGGGCTCATTCGACAGTTCCAGAAGTTCACGGGCGCGCATGCTGAAGTTTGCAACTTCGCTTTGCAGCAGGCCCAGTTGCGGATTGTCATAGGCGACACCCAGACCCCGTTCATTCATGTAGGCGGTTGCCGCTGGCCAGATGCGACCAGGCACGTCATTAACTAACAGCCAGGTTCTGCCATCCAGCTCTTCGACCACGTAGTTTTCCTCGAGAATTTCCGAGGTCATATCGGGAGGCCGGGGGATGTCGGACGACTGAATCTTGCCCGCATCTGCCGCATCTATCTTGCGAATGGGCATAATCTGGGTGAAATTGGAAGAATCTGCCGTTTCCGGCAGAATCAGCTCATCACCTTCCGTTGCATTTACATAACGTCCAGAACGATCTTCCACCAGGCTACAACCAGACGTAGCGACGGCCAGTAATAGCCCGGATGCAACCGCTATGGACCGGAATGCGTCGAATTTACGAATTCCTGAAAGAACCGGCATCGGCCTACTCTCTGTGTGTGACTGTTTCTGGGTGGGTAGCTGCAAACTCAGAGCACACCCGAAGCTTTCATTGCTTCTTCAAGTTCGGCATGGAATTTTTCGCTGAACGGTGTCAGCGGCAGCCGGATACCTTCCCCGATCATACCCATGCGATAAAGTGCCCACTTCACCGGAATGGGGTTTGCTTCGAGGAACAATTTACGGTTCAACGGCATCAGAAGTTCGTTCAGACGCCCGGTTTCTTCCCGGTTGCCCGCCATGGCCGCTGCGCACAGTTCAGACATCGCTTTGGGAGCCACATTTGCGGTAACAGAAACGTTACCCTGGCCACCTGCAAGAATCAGCTCGGCCGCAGTAGCATCATCACCGGAGTAGACCGCCAGTCGCCCGTCCAGGGCTTCTATCAGCTCAATTCCCCGTGGGATATTCCCGGTAGCATCCTTGATAGCGACAATATTCGGAACGTCGGCAAGTCGAAGCACGGTTTCGTTCAGCATATCGCAGGATGTACGCCCTGGTACGTTATAGAGCATCTGCTTTATGCCCGGCACCGCTTCTGCGATCGCCTTGAAGTGCTGATACAGGCCTTCCTGAGTCGGCTTGTTATAATATGGAACAACCAGCAAACAGGCATCCGCACCAAGCTTGCAGGCTTCGGTGGTCAGCTCAATAGCTTCCCGTGTACTGTTGCCTCCGGTACCTGCAATAACAGGGATGCGTCCGTTCACACGCTTGATAATGTGACCAATCGCCCGGCAGTGCTCTTTCTGATCAAGTGTTGCAGATTCACCGGTGGTACCCACAGCAACGATACCGTCCGTACCGTTCTCCAGATGAAAATCCACCAACTTATCCAGATCCTCCCAGTGAATGTCACCATTAGGATGCATGGGTGTGACCAGTGCGACAAGGCTACCCGTAATCATAAATGCTCCGTCCGAATAAAACGGTTATGGTAATGTTGGGCACGTACTGACACAAGGGAATTAAAGGAGAAGTCATGTCATCGGTTGAACTAAACAAACCAGTACCAGACTTTGAAGCGGCCGCCACAGGCGACCAGACCATTCGCCTGGCAGATTTACGCGGCAAAAATGTCGTGATTTATTTCTACCCGAAAGACAATACACCGGGCTGCACAACGGAAGGACAAGACTTCCGGGACCAGATGAAAGCCTTCGCGGAACTGGACACAGAGATTTTCGGAGTTTCACGCGACGGACTGAAAGCACACGAAAATTTCCGGGCAAAGTTCGAATTCCCGTTTCATCTTATTTCCGATAAAGATGAAACTTTGTGCAAACTGTTTGATGTTATCAAACTCAAGAAGCTATACGGCAAAGAATACATGGGCATTGATCGCAGCACTTTCCTGATTGACCAGGATGGTGTGCTGCGCAAAGAGTGGCGAGGAGTGAAAGTACCGGGCCACGTGGACGAAGTCCTCGCAGCCGTCAAAGAGCTCGTATAAACGACCCGGCTAACTCTGATCTGGTCCGGTTGAGGAGTATGGCTCCTTCACCGGCCAGGCAGAAAAGACAGCTTTCAGCATGGTTGCCAGGGGGATGGCAAAGAAAACACCCCACAGCCCCCAGATCCCGCCAAAAAACAGCACCGAAATAATGATGACAACCGGGTGAAGGTTGTTCACTTCCGAAAACAGCACAGGAACCAGCACATTGCCGTCCAGGGCCTGAATAATCCCGTAGATAACCATTACCCAGATAAAATGAGTACCCCAGCCGAAAGCGAACAGCGCAATCACTGCAACAGGAATGGTTACAACAGCAGCTCCGATATAAGGGATAACAACACTCAGGCCCACCAATAGCGACAAGAGTGCCGCATAGGGTACGCCGAGAAGTTTGAATGAAACGTAGGTTGCGCTGCCAACGATCAGAATTTCAAGGGCTTTTCCCCGTACATAATTGGCACATTGAAGATTCACTTCGTGCCAGATCTGCAACATCATCGGGCGCTGGGGTGGAAGTAACCGTGAAATTGAACCAAGCAGTACCGCGCGATCTTTCAGGAAGAAAAATACCAGAATGGGCACAAGGACCATATAGATCAGCAGAGCCACCAGATCAGGAATACTCGATAACGAGAAAGAAACCAGCCACTGGGTCATATGCCCTACTTCGGTGTTCACCTGCTGGTAAAGACTGCTTACCGCCTCTGCAGAGATTATGTGTGGATACTCTTCAGGGAGCAACTCCAGATAGGACTGTAGCTCACCGATGATTCGGGGTGCCTCACGAGCCAGAGTACTGAGCTGAGTCCATACAAGCGGAAGAAGCCCGAAAATAAAGCCTACCAACACGCCGAGAAATACAAGGAAGACGCTCAGTATTGCGATTCCTTCCGGAACGCCGAGCGTGTTCAGCCGGGTTACAAGCCCCTGCAAAATGAACGCTACTATGAGTGAGCCGATTACGGGTGCAAGCATTGCACCGAACCAGATAATAAAAACTGTACCTGCCACCAGAATCAGGAAAAGAATGACAGCTTCTTCATCTGAAAAGTATTTATGCGCAAGACCGCGTAAAATTCTGAACATCAAAAACTCCGGAGAATCAACCGCCGCACTCTATCACAAACTTGTAATGGCCATCATTTTCCGAGGAGTTCACCAGACGGTGGCGGGACAACTCCAGAAAGGCCGGGATATCGCGGGCAGAGCCCGCATCGGTAGCGATTACCTCAAGCTTCTCACCGGGAGCCATGCCGTTGAGCTCCAGCTTTGTTTTCAGCAGGGGCATAGGACAACGAAGCCCGGAAGCATCCAGTGTACGATCAGTCATAAAGAAGCTGCACCATAACAAGACATGTAAGTCGCAAGCCGGCATTATGCCTCCAGTGATACTGTATTGCATCACAATACCGGTTATTGGTCAGGGTCTGGTTGTTTCAGGGAATTTCACCAGCAATATGTTGTCATAGCGGTAGCTTGAACCAGGAGCATATAGCATTACATGAATAACCTTCTTACAGAGTTTAGCTGTTACCGAAAGCTTTCAATCGCTATGACGTTTGCTTTTGCACTGGTATCGGCTTCAGCACCGGTCGCCCAGGAAACCCAGCTACCAGACATTGGCGGAACTGGCGGCGGACTGATTTCCGGACAGCAGGAAAGTGACATCGGGCAACAGGTTATGGTGTCAATCCGACGGTCGGCGCCGCGCATAACTGACCCCCTGGTCTACGACTACCTTAGCGCCATCACCTATCGGCTGGTTCCCTCGGCTCCACTGGAGAACCGGGACCTGACTCTCGCACTCATAGACAGCCCCGCAATCAACGCTTTCGCAGTGCCCGGCGGTATTGTCGGCGTAAATGGTGGCCTTTTTCTCAACGCTGCAACGGAGCAGCAGTTTGCTTCGGTGCTTGCTCACGAGCTAGCCCACCTCAGCCAGCGTCACTTTGCCCGCCGGCTGGAGCAACAGGAAACCAGCACACCATTCACGATTGCCGGAATGATTGCCGGAATTGTGCTCTCAGCAGTTACGCAATCCGATATAGGTATCGCAGCAATCGCCGGCACTCAGGCACTGGCCGTGCAGAACATGCTGGCGTATAGCCGCCTGCAGGAACAGGAAGCCGACCGGGTTGGACTGGATATCCTGGCGACAGCAGGGCTGGACCCCCGAGGTATGCCTGAAATGTTTGAGATCATGATGCGACAAAACCGGCTGCAGGGAAACACCATGCCGGAGTACCTGTCAACCCACCCGCTGACCCGGAATCGTGTGGCAGATGCCCGTAACCGGGCAGAACAGTATCCCGACAAAAAAATACGGGACGGTCAGGAATATCACCTGGTACGCAGCCGTCTGCAGGTACACTACGCCGCAACACCTGAAGTTGCTGTTGAAACCTTCGAAAGCTATCTGGGAAAACCGGACGCCCAAAGCAATGAGGCTATTCAGTACGGGCTGGCTGTAGCCTATATGGCGAACGATCAGCTCGGGAAGGCTGCCGACCTGATCAACACCTTACTGGCCAGCAACCCAGGCAGAATAACCTTGCAGGTCACACTGGCAGAGATACAGATCCAGCAGAAAAAAACAGATGAAGCCAGAGCTCTTATGAAAGACGCCCTGAGCCGGAACCCGGGGAACTACCCCATCACGTCAACGCTTGCAGACGTGGAAATTGCAGCCGGTAACGGCTCTCAGGCCGCAGAGTACCTCAAACAACTGACACGCAGAATGCCCCAGCAGGAGTATCTGTGGCTGAGACTGGCGGAAGCTGAAGGGATGGCAAGAAATATTGTGGGCGTGCACCGGGCCCGCGCAGAGTACGATGCACTCATGGGCAACCTTGAATCTGCCCAGAGACAACTCAGGCAGGCTCAGGAAAAATTGCCCGCAGGCTCCGCCCAACGTCAGATTGTGAGTGAACGGCTGGCAGAGATTACCAGCCGTCTTCGGATGCAGCGAAACAGCTAGGCGTTACCAGCGGCCTTGAGATTCATTTGTGCGGTGAAATCCAGCATGCGGCGCAGGGGCTTGAGGGCGAGTTCCCGGGTCGCCGGATCCACATGCACTTCCTGGTCACCCATCTCAATTACCCGGAGCAGGTTTTCCAGGCCATTCATTGCCATCCACGGACACTGAGCACAACTCCGGCAGGTTGCACCATTGCCGGCAGTAGGTGCTTCAATAAGCGTTTTATTGGGCGCCAGCTGCTGCATTTTGTAAAAAATGCCATTATCCGTAGCAACAATAAATTCCTGATTCGGCATGGTCTGTACTGCGTGAATCAGCTGCGATGTTGAGCCAACCACATCCGCCAGCTCCACAACAGCATCCGGGGACTCCGGGTGCACCAGAATGGCAGCGTCAGGATACAAGGCCTTGAGATCTTCCAGACCGCGGTGTTTGAACTCCTCATGTACGATACAGGAACCATCCCACAGCAGCATGTCAGCGCCTGTGGTTTTCTGCACGTAATGACCAAGATGCTTGTCTGGCGCCCAGAGAATTTTCTCCCCCCGTGCATCCAGGTCTTCAACGATTGCCTGAGCACAGCTGGAGGTTACAACCCAGTCGGCCCGGGCTTTTACTGCAGCTGACGTGTTGGCATAAACCACCACCGTACGGTCACTGTGCTCGTCACAAAAGGCTTCAAATTCATCCGCCGGACAGCCTACATCCAGCGAACAGGTTGCCTCCAGCGTTGGCATCAGCACGCGCTTTTCAGGATTCAGAATCTTGGCAGTTTCACCCATAAAACGAACACCCGCGACGACTACCGTCGAGGCCGGGTGCTGGTTCCCGAAGCGGGCCATCTCAAGAGAATCTGCCACACAACCACCAGTTTCTTCAGCAAGGCGCTGAATGTCAGGGTCTGTGTAGTAATGTGCCACAAGCACGGCGTCTTTTTCCTTGAGGACAGCCTTTATACGGGCTTCAAGCCGTGCCTGCTCATCAGCACTGAGCGGCTTTGGCTCCGCTGCATGGGCCAGGTGTTCCTGAACAAGGATTCGGTCTTCAGCTTTAGTCATGTACAGCTACTCTCAGTTTTATTCTGCGCCCAGTATATCATTTCGGACAGCAGTAGCACTGTAAGACTACAACTTGTCCCGCAGGATCTCTTTGCGGGGCTGAGGGATGACAACCTTATCCACCAGCAGTCCCTTTTTCTTGATGTAGTCAGTACCCGCTTCAACAGCTGCTGTCACAGCGGCGACATCACCTGTCAGGGTCAGAAAACCTTTGCCACCAATCGCCATGGCCAGATGAATATCGATCAGTTCAACGTTGGCCGCCTTCACCGCAGCGTCCGCCGCCTCAATGATGGTGGCAACCGAAAATGTCTCGATAATGCCCAGGGCGGCCGTTTCTTCGATAACCCTTGTGCCACTGATGGCAGAAAATACGGAGGGATGAACATTGGGAATAATCAGTTCGTCCACAATGGTTTCACTCCCCATATCGAGCCCCGCAGACATGGCAGACTCAACGGCGGCTACATCGCCTGCTACCATGACCATGAATTTGCCCGGGCAGATGGTCCGGTTAAAAACGATTTCGACGTTGGCTGCCTTCAGCATAGCGTCGCCTACCGCATACCCCTTCGCGATTGAATTCATTTCAATCATTCCGATCGCACTTTTGTTGCTCATAATCAAATCCTGTTTGAGCCCGCGTCAGTTACCAGCATTGATTTCAATGAAGCCGTTTGTCAGTGTCACTTTACCGCTGATACTGGCGTGGACCGGAACACCCATCCCCTCGCCTGGTGGCCTGGCAATTACTGCACCCTCAGCCACAGTATCCCCCGTCTTGACGACCGGCTCGGGAAGCTGCCCCATGCGCTGATGCAATGAAATAACAACCCGGGAAGGAATCGTATCAACCTCTTTCCAGTGCGCCGTTTTGCTGTCGTATTTGGCCAGTCCCAGCTTGCGGACCAGCCGCGGCGATGGCACACCGCGATATTCACGCATACTGTGTACATCACGGGTCTGGCCCTGCAGCTGTGCCGGTGTCAGCCACAGATCGTTGGCTTTAAGGTCACGTTTGGTTGAAGCACAGATGTCACGGGGGTTCAGCTGCTCAGGACATGCCCACAAGGTACAGACATTACATTCACAACAGGCCTGGGCATGAACAGATAAGGTTTCGCTGACCTCCCCGGTGGTAAGCAAGGAGCGCATAACCAGATGCGGTTGTACCGGATATCCGAGCAGATATCTGGGGCACATTTCAGTACATAAGGTGCACTGGTCACAGCCGGACTTGCCGATTCGCCTGTATTCCTGCTCGGTTTGCGAGCGCCGTTTTACCAGGTTGCTATCCCGCGGCAGCACCAGCAACCCGCTGCTCACAGCTGATATAGATTCATCGAGGCTCTCAACTACCTGCCCCATCATGGCACCACCATCAATTACCACAGGGTCATCGCAGGTTATGGAACCCGCAAGACTGATGACATCTGCAAAGCGCATACCTATGGGCAATAAAGCTGTAAATGGATGCTCAACCTCTCCGTGAACCGTGATCATGGTGCGGGTTACAGGGTTACCCTGCTCAGCCCGCGCAATATTCACCAGCGTCTCGACATTCTGAACCAGTACACCAACATCCTTTGGCAAGCCGCCAGCAGGAATGCGGTTCCCCGTTACCTCATAGACCAGCTCATATTCATCACCTGCCGGATAAGCGTTAGGCATGGCTTTTACTTCAATATTCGCCGGCAGCAGAGGTTCTATATGAGATATGGAGTCCTGATGCATCTCTTTGATAGCGATTACACCCCGGCTGGCACCAGTCAGCTCCATCAAAAGTGCCATGCCCTGAAGCAGCTCCCCCGAGAACCGCTGAATAATCGTCTGATCTTTGAATAACAGGGGTTCGCATTCGGCGCCGTTAGCAATCAGCACGTCCGCCTGAGCCTGGATTTTCACATAGGATGGAAAACCCGCTCCTCCGGCACCCACAACACCCGCATTTCTGACTTTTTCCACAAGGGAGTTCATGTCAAGTGCGCCACTCATATGTCAATATGGTTGCTGGCAACCGCCAGAACAGCCTCCTCAAAGGCTTCACACGCCGCTTTACATGCAGCCTGAGTGCCCGTGAGATATCCACCACCGTAGTTGGTTTCAGAAGGCGGGGCAAAGAAGTTCGAAACCGTGACACTGGCGGCTTTCAGTGCCGCATCCATACCGAACATTGCCTCCAGCGGTGGCGCAATCAGATACGCCATGGAATCGCCTCGTTTTAACCCCCCCTCTTTGGACAGATAGCCGCCGGTAGCAGATACAAGATGGGCGAAGTACGCAATAGTGCCGTCTTCATTGGCAGAGTAAAAGCAGGCTTCATTCTCGATAACTTCCCGTGCTCTCTGAAGCCCTGCAATGACATCCGCTGGTCCTGGCCCGGCAATGATTCCGATTACCTCTCCGGATAGCAGACCGGATGAATGCGCCGCACCGGCGTAAAACGACCGGGCATAAACCACATCAACCTGTGCCGCTTTTGTCGCTTCATCCAGAGCCACGTAGGTAACGTCATCACTGTCGGCGGTAAGCATGCCAATGCAACGTTGTTCCTTTTTGAGATTAAATTGTTTCATCATTCCGTCATCGACTGACGCGATAACACGGGTTGCCAGTACCGACGCTCTGATTTCGTCCCGGATTGCCATGATGGTGCTCCTTTCAATATCGTACTGAGGTTTCTTTTCGAATACCCCGGACCATGAGTCTGAGCCCTTGGCTTCAGCGTTTCAGTTTTAGCCCGCTCGCCTTCTGCTCAAGCATTTTGCGCGTCAGATCAACAATAACGGCTGCAGCTTCAATGGGCGGCGTACCGCCTTTATGAATATTGGAAATAACCATGCGATCTGATTCCACCGTCTTCTGGGTGGGTTTGTAAACGCAATAACAGCTCAGGCTCTCAGACTGCCCCAGCCCGGGCCTTTCGCCAATGAGCAGAAGATTGGCTTCAGCCTGTAGAAGCTCGCCTATTTCGTCCTGAGCCTTCACCCGGCCGTAACGTAAAAAGAAAGGCGTGCCAACTGTAAAGCCGGCACTCTCCAGCCCCTTCATGAGAGGCGGGATGATTTCCTCAAGATTATTGGTAATAGCATCGGTACTCAGGCCATCAGATATAACCACCTGAACCTGGGGCGATTTTTTACAGCGCTCACCAATAATTTTCTTTGCTTCATCTGAAAGCTTGCGACCCAGATCCGGGCGCCTGAGGTACTCACTTTTATCAGTGGCGCAAGACTGCACTTCCCAGAGCTTGTGGGCTTCCAGCCATTCCGGAGTCACTTCCTTTACAACGGTGTCCTTGGAACGGGAATGGTCTGCAAGAAAACGCAGCAGTGAAATGGTGCGGGGCCTGGGTCCTGCGCGCCCCTGGCAGACCCGGGCGGCAGTTTGTTTGATCATATCGTCGTTTACTGAAGCGTTATGAGCATTTTCAATGCCATTCCAGTGAATAAATTTATCCAGGCTGAGGTCTTCCAGACCTTCTCCGGTATCCGCCGGCTTCTGTTCAGAAGAACGTTGGCTACCCGCAGCCGCCGATGGTTTGTAGGCCGGAGGATTATTTTGCTGTGAACTTTTGCCTTCAGGCTGAATGCGGGTTACCTGCCCTGAAGGGAGATCTTTCTCTCCCAGTTCACGCAACACTGAATTGACGATACTCTGGATTGTTTGCTCGTCCATGGTTATCACCTCAATCAAAGAAGATGGATGGGTCGCCCGCCCGGGCGGTGAGCTTGCCGTCTTCCATCAGACCCATAGTCTCCAGCCAGGCCTCGAACTCGGGAGCGGGACGGTATCCCAGGAGCCTGCGGGCAGTGGCGACATCATGGTAGCCAGTAGTCTGGTAATTCAGCATGATGTCGTCCCCCATCGGAAGGGACATGACGTAGTTACAGCCCGCAGCAGCCAGCAATGTGGTCAGGTTTTCGTTGGAGTTCTGATCAGTATCTGCGTGGTTTGTATAGCAGGCATCACACCCCATAGAGATGCCGGTCAGCTTACCCATGAAATGATCTTCCAGGCCGGCGCGTGTGATCTGTTGATGGTTGAAGAGATATTCCGGCCCGATAAATCCAACCACCGTGTTCAGAAGATGAGGGCTATAACGTTTTGCCAGGCCATAGTTTCTGGCTTCAATGGTTACCTGATCCGCACCATGGTGTGCATTTGCAGATAGCGCCGATCCCTGGCCAGTTTCAAAGTACATCATGTTTGGACCCGCAAGCTTGCAGTAATGCTTGCCCATCTCATAGGCTTCATCCAGCATTTCTACGGTGACACCAAACTCATTGAGGCCCTGTTCTGTGCCAGACAGGCTCTGGAACAACAGGCCACCGGGTGCGCCTTTTTCAAGCGCCGCCATCTGGTTTGTTATGTGAGCAAGTACACTACCCTGGGTTGGAATGTTCCACTTGTCCGTAGCTTCCTTGACCGCATTAAGAATACGAATGGTGTTCTCCACGGATTCGGTGACGGGGTTGATACCAATAACGGCGTCACCGCAACCGTAAGACAATCCTTCGTATACCTGAACCATGATGCTGTCGACATCATCCCGTGGATCATTCGGCTGCAAACGGGATGAAAAATGACCGGGAATGCCAACGGTGCAATTTGCTTTGGAAATCACATAGAGCTTCTTGGCTCCTACCATGAGATCCCCGTTCGAACATATTTTGCACACGGCAGCGACCATTTCCGACGTCAGACCCTTGCGCAACCGTTCATAGTCTTCATAGGTTGGCACATCAGACAGTATGTATTCCCTCAACTCACTGACGGTCCAGTGTCTGATGCTCTCATAGGCCGCTTTGTTCACCGAATCCTGGATCACCCGGGTTATCGAATCCTCTTCATAAGGAACAACCGGGTTTTCCCGTAAGGTTTCAAGGCGCATCTCGCTCAATACCTGCTTGGCAGCAACGCGCTCCTGAGCAGTTTCGGCGGCAACACCGGCAAGTACGTCGCCGGAACGGAGTTCATTCGCCTTCGCGAGTACATCCTTTACATCACGGAACTGATAGACCTTTCCGAAAAGTGTTGTTTTCAAGATCATGAAAAACCTCCCCCTCTAGGCAGGAAATGCCAGAGATTTGATGGTTAATGGCACAACTTCCCCGCCAAAAAAACTTTCACCGATATCGATATAATCACCAGTAACGGCTCGCACTTCGTCAATCACCAGCAATTTCTGAGGTTCAATCAAGGGTTGTAGCTCCATGCCCAACACCTTGCCCAGATCGTTTTCTGTCACGATGACTGCAGGTGCATGGCGATTACCGTGCTGGTGATAATATTCTGCTATTTCCTTTGCTGTGTGATGCACCACCCGATAGCTCATAGGCATATCCCCGCCCAGCGCGATAGCATAACTGTCCTCTCGCAACCGCAGATCCATGCGCTCTGCGGCTGCAATAATCTGCTGGCAAACCGGTGGCAGTTCAGCCTCCAGCCAGTCAATCTGTGGCTCTACCACTGGTATGTTGCGAATAGGTAGCGAATCTACATTCAGCCATATCGAACTTCCGGAGAGTGACATGGAGTAAGCACCTGCACCGATGACGGTTGCCTGCTGGGTCTGGGCCGGTACTTTGACATTCATGGCTGCAAGCGTAGGGTGTTTTAACAGAGCACCACCAAGCAATACGCCAATGTCCTGCCACTTGAACGGATCAAGTTCTTCTGTTTTCAGGCTGTAGTAACTGGTGCCGACGCCTCCGCTTATGAACACAGCGTCAAATTCCCCGGCTTCTTTCAGATACGGTGTCATCATCAGCTTTTGAGCCAGCTCAGAGCGTTTGCCGACAATGACATCAACAACCAGTTGTGCCATACAGTTGACTACGCTGTTGAGGCGATCAGCACTTAACTGGGTTTCCGACAACGCTGCTCCGAACAGGGATTCGATAACCGGTCTTGCTGGCTCCCGGATTTTGGTTACAAATCCCGACCGGTCAGTTTTGATCAGGTTCCCGCCGATATTAAGACATGCGGTATCTTCTACCCGACCACTGTTGAAAACCACGTAATTGCTGGTGCCACCGCCAATATCGATATTGAGCACCCGGGCGTGGTTCCGTTTGGAGTAGTCTCCGGCGCCACTGCCTCTTCCTGCAATTACAGACTCCAGGTTAGGCCCAGCAGTTGCCACCACAAAATCCCCGAGACGCTGAGCAAGCCCCATTACCGTGTCTTTGGCATTTTTAACCTTGGAGGTTTCGCCTGTGATGATAATGGCACCTGTTTCAATATCACTGAGCGCAAGGCCCGCAGCCGCGAACTGCTCGTCGATAAACCCTTGCAGTTCAGCCACATTAACGCTTCCGTCTTCCTGAAGAGGCGTTGCGCTCACAGGGCTCTGGTAAAAGATTTCACGTTCCACAAACTCATACCGTGGCACCTGGGTAACAGGCGCCCGGTTGACCATGGTGAGCCGTGAAAAGATCACCTGGGTTGTGGTGGTACCTATATCGATACCGACACTGTGTACGGTTTTTCTGTTCACAGTTACGCTTCAGCCTCTTCTGAGGTAGATCGATCCGCGCCAGGTTTACCGTTCTTCTCGATAGACGCGATCATCCGGTTGGCCACAAGCATGGCGAACAGAACCGCCGTGATACCACCGACAAGTTTGCCGATGATGACGGCCATGATCATGTCCGGCTTATTGGCAGCAGTGAAACCGAGGTGATCACCGAAGGTAAATGCCGCACTCACCGCAAAGGCCGAACATAAGATCTTGCCGCGGCTGTCCATATCCTTCATTACCTGGAACATCGGGATATTGTTGGCCAGGGTAGCGATCAGGCCTGTGGCCGATGTGGGGTTTACGTTCAGAACATGGCCCATTTTCAGCAGTGGCTTTTCAAACCAGCGGGTCAGAAGAAGAACCATGGGGTATGCACCCAACAGGATGACAGCAATAGAACCAATAACCTCGATTGCCCGCATATCGATACCCGGCTCATCACCTGGCACCATGAAAATCGGGTCCATTCCGGGAATCAGGGTAATGCCCAGGGTATGTTTCAGCACTGCGGCAGCGAGACCTATAGTGATAAAGGCAACCAGAAATTTCGCAAAAATTGCGAAGCCACTGATCATCCGGTCAGGCATGAACCAAAGGCCGGCCGCAATCAGAGCGGACACGATAATCACCGGTATCAGGTTCATGAAAATAAGTGGCATGTTGAACTGTATCGCCTGATCAGTCCCGGGAATGAGAACCGTTGAGGCCATAGCAGCCAGTCCACCGGCAATACAGCCAACAGGAATGGTTACAATACCCGCAAGTACGCCAGAGGCCAGATAGGGCCGATCACTTTCATGGATAATGCCGACAGCAACCGGAATAGTGAATACGATGGTAGGCCCCATCATGGCGCCAAGAATCAGGCCTGCATACATCCAGGCACCGTAGTTAATCGTGCCGTCCACAGCCGTAGCCATTTCTTTCGCCAGGAAGTACCCCCCCATGTCGTTGGCAAGCAAGGTGGTGGCAAACATGGCGGGATCAGCACCGAGAAATGTGTATATAGGCACAACAACCGGTGACAGTATTTTTGCAAGTACCGGCGCCATGGCAATAATACCGACCATAGCCAGCGCGAGTGCTCCCATGGCCTGAAAACCTTCTTCAAACTGGCTGCCTGCGCCGGAGATCGATCGACCCATGCCTCCGAGGCCGAGCTTTCCAAGAACCGGTTCAGAGCCGCCGAATTGCATGAATACCCGGTCCAGCGCGCCGATGACCATAAAAGTCATCATGATATAAAGGATTATCTGATTTAACATTTCCATAATCGGTTCTCCGCTTTCCAGCAAACATTCGAATCACAGGTTCTTCTTGGTACCGCAGGCCTCTTCAAGCAGTTTCACGATATCCGCTTCAGTAACGTCTCTCGGGTTAGACTCGATGCAAACGTCCGTCAGAGCTTCAACCGCAATCGCACTAAAGTCGTCACGGCGAATACTGGTCCCCGCAAGATCTTCCGGTAACCCTATATCAGAGAGCAGTTGTCTGACCGCGTCGATTGACGCCATACACTGCTCCCGCTCTGTCATTCCGGCATGGCTAACTCCCAGCATATGAGCGATAGCTGCATATTCTCTCTGGCAAACCAGTGCATTAAATTTCATTACGTAAGGAAGAAGAATTCCGTTGGCGATGCCATGGGCCAGATTGAACCGGGGGCCAATCTGATGGGATATGGCATGCACCAGGCCGAGCCCGGAATTGCTGAACGCAAGCCCGGCCTTATATGATGCGGTGGACATGGTAAGCCGCGCAGCCCTGTCTCCCCCGTTACCCACCACAACAGGCAGTGCCTCAGCAATGCTCTGTATTGCACATATAGCCAACGCCTTTGCGAGCGGATGGGAGTTTCGCGCTGCGTAGGCTTCAATGGCATGGGTGAGCGCATCAATACCGGTTGCCGCCGTCACCCTTGGAGGCAAATTGAGCATAAGGCCCGGGTCGACGATCGCCAGGTCTGGCATAAGATCGCCATTCTTGATGACGAACTTGTGCCGCCGGCCGGCCCGCATGATCACGCTGATATCTGTAACCTCTGATCCAGTACCAGCCGTTGTCGGCACAGCACCCAACCCGACGCTCCGACGACCACTGAACCCGGGCTCTGCCAGTTGATGCAGGCTGCACTCGCTGCTTCCTGTCAAGGCAATAGCCTTGGCCGCATCCAGTGCGGACCCACCACCAAAACCGAGTATGAAATCCGCCTTGTTGCGAGTCAGCAGTTCAGTCGCAGAAGCGACAACCGTTTCATCCGGTTCCTGAGTAATAGCGGGATAAATTGTGAACTCAATGCCTGCACGTTCGAGGCTACGCTCCATGCTTTTCATCAGGCCTTTGTCATGTACCACGCGGTCTGCGACAACCAGCACATGAGTTACATCCAGCTTGCCGAGCATCTCACCTATTCTGAGAATTGCTCCCTCACCCATCAACGTCTGGCGCGGTGCATTAAAATTGAACAGACCATGGGGCGTCAGCTCATCTACCGTGCGGGTGACAATGTCTTCTATCAACGCATTGTCCAATGGCTGCTCTAAAGAATGCATATCATCCAGCCCTCACTTCTCTTGCCTGGAGTACATCCGAATAGCTGGCGATCGCCAGTGGCGTCAGATAAAGCGGGTGCGAGGGAAGCACAACCTCAACATCCGGAAACTCCGCGGCAAATACCTCAAGAAAGCCTGGCAGCGCACAAGAGCCTCCGGTCAGGTAGATGGCTGGCACTTTCATACCGGCAATATGGCCATGAACAATATCTGCCATTTTCGCAATTACCGGTGTCGCCAGCTTGCACAGGGCAAGATCCTTACCGCTGCGCTTCATCTCTTCGGCTTCTTCATAGGGAATACCGAAGTGGCCAGCCAGAGCCAGCGTAATATGACGGCCACCGGTAGCATCATCCCTGGAACACACAACCTGGCCATGTTCGATAATTGCGGTTCCCGTAGTTCCACCACCAATATCGACCACCGCCGCATGATCAAGCTGCAACAGCCTGGCTACACTGCTGGGCTCATCAATAACACCAGCAACTTCAAGGCCGGCGGCCTCAATAACATTGGTTGAAATACGTGAGTCGGTACCTGGAGGAAAAGACGTGCTGACATGTTCAATCTCAATACCCAGCTTGGCGCTCGCACGCCGTACCTGTTCCCGGACAATCTGGCTGGCGCCAAAGAAATCGACAACCACACCATCCCGGACAACATTGGCCCAATCCATATAACCGGCTAAAGGGTTACCGTCGGCATCCAGCACAATTGTCTGAATATCAGCTGTGCCCAGATCGACACCTACCCTGAACTCCCCCTCAAACGGGCTGGAGGTGTCATCGTTGATCAGGCCGGCAGTTTTCTTCAGCAACCGGTTAACCTCGGCCATTGTCCTGCTCATTACTATCTCCTTGTCAGACGATCCGGAACGAATCCACCATGGTGCAACGCCGCTTGCGCACAAAAGTGCTGGCATTGGTAACGCCTTCACCGGTGGGAGTTGATATCGTCATGGATGTCCACCCTTCGCCGCCCGCACCCAGACCGGCAATGCAGGGCCCATTTTTCACAAACAGGCTGCAGTTGATTTCCAGGGCCATACGGGAAAGGTTGTCGATATTCCGGGAATGCATTGCAGCGGTATGAAGGTTTCCGGCTTCCAGTTCCACTGCCCAGTCAATAGCCTCATCGGCATTCCTGGCGCGTATCAGCGCAATAACCGGGAGCATCATTTCAGTTGTGGCAAAAGCATGATCCCGCTCGGTTTCCGTAACGAGCAAACGGGTACCTGCCGGGACACTGAAGCCAGCTGCTGCCGCAATTTTTTCTGCATCCCGCCCTATCCATTCCGGTTTCGGGCGAGGATTGGGACCCGGATAACCTGCCAGGACGAGCCTTGCAACAGCGTCAGCCTGATCCGCATTGATCTCTGCTGCACCGTGCCTGCACATGGCCTCTTTCAACTCAGTCGCAATCGACTCTACGGCAACGATTTCTTTTTCATCAACGCAGATAATGTTGTTATCAAACGATGCGCCCTGCACGATGCTGATCGCCGCCCGCTCTATATCAGCCGTTTCATCTACTACAACCGGGGGGTTGCCTGGCCCAGCGGCAATCAGGCGTTTATCAGTAACTTTGCGCGCAGCGTTCACCACCGCATCACCACCCGTAATGGTAAGCAGACGAATACCAGGGAAACTGAATAACCGGGTGGCCACCTCAATCGTGGGCTCTTCCACACAGGTAACCAGATTCGCCGGCCCTCCTGCACTTACTGAAGCCTGGTTGACCAACTGAATAGCACGCTGGGAGACCGCCTTCGCCGCGGGATGTGGGGAAAATACAACTGAGTTCCCGGCTGCAATCATGCTGATCGCATTGTTAAAAACGGTTACAGATGGGTTGGTTGAGGGAGTAACCGATGCTATTACACCCCAGGGCGCATTCTCCACAAGGGACAAGCCATGATCACCGGTAAGGGCAACCGGCATAATGGCCTCCACCCCCGGTGTTTTATCCAGTACGAGATTGTGTTTGCGTATTTTATCCTCTACCCGGCCGTAACCTGTTTCCTGAACAGCCAGCTGAGACAACTCCTGTACATGCTCATGCCCCAAACGTCGGATAGCAGCAATAATTGCTTCTCTCTGCGCCACCGACTTCAGCTGTTTATGAGCACTCTGAGCGGCTGACACCGCATCATCAAGTGTCTTGAATACCCCGTAACTTTCACCATCGCACTGCGGCGAGTGTAACTGCTCGATAACGCGGCGGACGATGGATTCTATCTGCTGTGCATCCATCTGCATGCTTCCTCTCCCCGAGGCTGCCTCACACTATGGCAGCCATGTAAAAGTGGCCTAATAACGTCGCTGGGATTTCTGGAACCAGGTTTTCGAGCCACCGGTAACTTCATCGATAATGCCCACGATACTGAGGTCGACAGGCGCGTGGCCCACGCTGTCTATAGACATGCGAGCAGAGCTGCCACCAACCACCAGTACCCATTCACCTTCCCCAGCGCCCAGCCGGTCAGCTGCAACCATGACCGGGCTTTCCTCTTTACCGTCCTGATCGATAAACTTGATCAACGCCAGCTTATCCATCCCCAACCGCTCGCTGCGGACAGTAGCAACGACTTGACCAATTACCTTTGCAAGTCTCATGGGATATCTTCCAGATCAGTTGGCTTTGGCCCTATGCCTTCTTGGCCGGGGCTGCCTTCCCCTGAGCTGCCGCCTTTCTCGGCACAATCGGGAATATGGCTTCCAGGTCCGCGTGTGGCCGTGGAATTACATGGACGGCGATCAGTTCACCAAGCCGCTGAGCTGCCGCGGCTCCTGCGTCTGTCGCAGCTTTACAGGCAGCAACATCACCTCTCACCAGAGCAGTGACGTAGCCATGGCCTATTTGCTCATAGCCCACCAGTTCAACCCTGGCCGCTTTAACCATGGCGTCAGAGGCTTCTATCAAAGCCGTCAGACCTTTCGTTTCAATAATGCCTAATGCTTCCATCATGCTGGTACCCTCTTGCCTTTCGGCTTGTTCTGAAGCCTGCTTCCAGACTGCGTTCATCTGAATAAACCTTTTTCACTGTTGCCTGATTGCCTCAGGCGTCGGATGAAGGCTGCCCGGTAGGAGTAATAGGGAATATGGATTCCAGATCTCCGTGCGGACGCGGAATCACGTGTACAGCCACCAGTTCACCCAGCCTCTGCGCTGCGGCTGCACCGGCATCCGTGGCTGCCTTACAGGCGGCTACATCACCCCGAACCATCGCAGTTACAAGGCCGCTACCAATCTGTTTGTAGCCAACAAGCTGAACTCTGGCTGCCTTGACCATCGCATCAGAGGCCTCAATCAGGGCGGTCAGGCCCTTTGTTTCAATAATTCCAAGTGCTTCGTTCATGGTTTGTTCTCCTCAGGGTGTCACTACTCATTGTTAACCAGGCACGACGCCACAATAGCGACGTCGACGATATCGTCGGCCGTGCAGCCTCGTGACAAGTCATGCATAGGTTTCGCTAATCCTTCCAGCATCGGACCCAGCGCCATGTAATGCCCCATGCGCTGGGCGACCTTATAAGCGATATTTCCAGCTTCAAGTGATGGAAATATCAGAACATTCGCATTGCCTTTCAAGGGGCTGTCTGGCGCCTTTTTCATGGCAACAGAAGGCACCACAGCGGCATCAAACTGCAGCTCACCATCAATAATCAGCGACGGCGCACGGGAGCGCGTCAGCTCAAATGCTTCCACGACCCGCTTTGCCGCAGGATGCTGTGAACTGCCTTTGGTAGAAAATGACAACAAGGCGACCCGCGCCTGCTCTCCTGTAAGCCTCTCAAAACTGCGAGCTGAGTCGATGGCTATGTCAGAAAGCTGTTCCACAGTAGGCTCCGGAATAACTCCCGCATCAGCAAACAATCTTATGTCGCTGCCATCGGGAGAGGACATGAGGAAAAATGAGGATACGGTTTTCTGCCCCCCAGCCGGGCCGATAACCCTTATGGCAGCCCGTATGACGTTGCCACTGGTCGAAATATTTCCGGCAATACAGATATCAGCCTGTTCGCGCTTTACCATCATGGCCCCGAAAAACAAGGGGTCGCTCATGAGCTCGCGGGCTTCTTTATCGTCTGTGCCCTCATTTTCTTCCTGATAAGTACTGATAAACGAATCCAGCCATGGGGAATGCAAAGGGTCAACAATTGCGAAACACTGCACAGCTATCCCCATCTGGTGAGCGTAATCCCGAAGCTCAAACGGGTTACCCAGCAAAATGGGTTGTGCCAGGCCTCGCTGCTGCAGCTCGTTTGCCGCATGCAAAACCCTCTCATCAAGAGCATCAGGAAAAACAATACGCCTGGGCGCTTTCCGGCATGCGTTCCGGCACTGCTCCATCACCCTGATCATGAAATCACTCCAATCTCGGGGAGTGATCCGGTTGTTTCAACCACAAGAACCATGAGCATCAACACATAAAGAGCACTACTCAGGCGATTAAGCCCCTGCACGATATCAGGTCGCGTGAGACTGAAACTGTCCGTCTGAAAGGCTTTGCAGGCCTCAACTTCTGCTTCCCGCGCCATGGCTCTGAGGACGTTCAGCAAGGACACATTCGGGCCATGAGACAATTCCGGAACTATGTGGTCGTGGCCAAGGTATTTCAAAGGGTGATGAGAGATCTCGTGGATGGTCTTATCGTCAAGATCACCCATACTGATCTCCGCCTGAGCCTCTCCTGTGACTTCGCTACGCAGAAGGTTGCCCATAAATGAACGCAGGTCTGCCAGCGAATGACACAGCGCCGGGTATTTTTCAAAACTGACGGCAAACTGGGTCTGTACCCAGACGGTCTGGGAAATCAGGGTATCAAGCTTGCCACGCAGCGCGATTCTTGGGTGCGTCTTGGGAACCAGCTGCTCACTGTCCAGCAACGTGAGCAACTCGGTTTTCTTTTCAACGTGGCTGTTGCACACAGC
Source organism: Marinobacter sp. F3R11 (assembly GCF_003318275.1). GTDB lineage: Bacteria > Pseudomonadota > Gammaproteobacteria > Pseudomonadales > Oleiphilaceae > Marinobacter. Next base: position 105,115 of record NZ_QOCH01000013.1, read on the forward strand.
GCAACGGTTGCCAGGCCGCACATTCGCACTGGTGAGTGGGTGTACCGGAGTTTTCTCGCTAGCACCTGCATCCGCATCATCGGGAAGAAATACCCGGCCGTCATCGGCGATATACTTTATGCGGATCTTGCGCTCGGCCAGAAGCTGACTCGCAGAAGGGGTCAGCCTGGATCCCTCAGGCAGGTGCACCTCACTGCCATGGGCCAGGCCATGCTCGGCTCGCAAACTGGCTTCTGTTATCCAGGATGGCATCGATACGGCCCCTTTTATTGCGCTGACCAGTCCGCTGGATAGGTCACATACACAAACCGCACTTTCCCGGGCGATCCAAACTCAATAGATGCCCCCTTGGGTATAAAGAACACATCACCCGGCTTGCCAACGTGAGTTTTGTTGCCACAGGTAATGTGCAACTCACCGTCCAGCACCACATCAATTTCGTCGTAGTTCAGGGTCCAGGGAAAACTGCAGTTCTCCCATTGCATATAGCCAGCAGCAATAGAGCTGTTGTCAGCGGAACCGATTACGTCGGTCAGGCCAATAGGTTTGCCGCCTGCGCCATCAAACTTTCCGGGTTTAACGGAACTGCCACGCACAAGAACAACGCCATTGGGTGCTTTCTCGCGTTCACATGAAGGGCCAGCCTCATCCTGATGTTGCAACTCCTTCAGGGCCTTTTCGATCAACTGGTCAAGCAGAGCAGAATCCTGATGCCCGGCCGGCAACTTCGCTCTTACCGCTTCTTTGATAGACTGAAGATTATCCGGGCGGCTGCCTGCAAGGGAACCGCTGCTTTTTCGAGGTTCGATACCGGCCGCAACATCAATAATTTTAAGGCCGAGCTTTTTGGCAACATCACGCGCTTCCGGCGTAATGATGGTGCTCTGGGGAGAGATCTCAACGGAGGTTTCCCCGTTCTTGTGAAGCTCCTTTATTTTTTCAGCCGTAAACAAAGATTTCATAATCCGGCCCCTGTCAGGTTTATTTCAATATTCGCTTTCGCTGGCAACAGCCCGCTCTGCATGAGCTTCGCGGGCACCCGTACCGGCTTTCGATGTTTGTAAACTGATGAGAAAAGACCTCAGATCGGCAACACCCTCGCCGGTTGCTGTAGATGTCAAAAAATATGGAGGAGAAATATTATGATCTGCCAGTACCCGACAGGCAGATTCAGTATCAGCGTCCGGCAGATCCGTTTTGCTGACGACTCCGATAACCCGCTTGTCGGGATAGACCTGTAAAAGGCCAGGAGGCAAAGAAAAAGCTCTACTGTTGGCAGGCTGCAGGTACACAACCGTATCGATTTCCGCGATGGTGGATAACAAAGCACCATAGTATGCGGGGCGGCTGATGAACTCCCCTGGCGTGTCCACTATGTGACTGGGATGAAACACAACAGCCTGGGTTTTCAGCAGCTCGTCAGTGGATTCAAGCAGTGCGAGAGTGAGCGCTGTTTTTCCACTCCCGACATCACCCACCAGCACAAAATCTGCCAGATCAGGATGTACTAGATGCTCATTCACGTCCGGGTTGCCTGACATACGCTGTATCCCAGTGACGATTCCAATGTAGACAGAATCGCGTTTAATGCTTCTTCTACCGACCCAATACTTCCGGTAAGGACAAGTGCCCCCGAAAAACGATCCAGAAATCCAATTTTTACTGATGCGAACTTGGTTGCTACGTCTCCGGCGATGATGGCAGTTTCGCCTGGCGTCAGGGTAAGAATGCCAACGGCCTCTGCGTGCTCTACCCCGACCTTGTGACACAAATCTTCAGTAGGGTTCGCAAGCAAATGCGCCAGCGTTACCTGTTTGCCCGGAACATATTCCTGAATAATGCGTTCGATATCGGCTGATTTGCCAGAATTGCTCAAAGTCACTATAAACCGCTCCGCTTTTCAGGTGCCTTGGCACTTCGACAATCCAGAGAAGTAACCCGAACATACGGTTACATGATGTAACCTGAACATATGCTTATCCTAGACCAGCCCTGTTTAATTACCAGCTTCCATTACGCCAAGATGCGGAAGAATTGATGCCAGTCAAATTACAGCCGTGGATCAGACAGGGGGTTCCCGAGAGGGAAAAAAGTGAGGAGAGGCAGGAATGAATCAGACAAAAAAAAGGACCGCATCTCTGCGGTCCTACATAAGCTTCAATGTTCGAGCTTCAAGATATGGTGGGTCGTGATGGATTCGAACCATCGACCAATTGGTTAAAAGCCAACTGCTCTACCAACTGAGCTAACGACCCAAAACTAATGATCAGTGCCTGGACCCTGACCGACCCCGAGACAGCTCAGAAAATGCCTCGGGATACGAATATGGTGGGTCGTGATGGATTCGAACCATCGACCAATTGGTTAAAAGCCAACTGCTCTACCAACTGAGCTAACGACCCAAGCGAGGCGCATATAGTAATGATTTTTCCCCGACGATCAACCCTTTCAGGCCATGTTCTTCATTTTTTTTTGAATCTATCCGCCCTACCCCTGGTCTGAAGCCATAAATTTTCTGGCCAGACGAGCAGCATCGCTATCCGGGTAGTCACTAATCACCTGCTCCATCTGTCGACGAGCTTCTGCTTTTTTATCCAACCGATCCAGCGTGATGCCTAATTTGTAAACAGCATCAGGCGCCTTGCGATGATCCGCGTAACGGGTCGCTACAATTGAAAACGCCTGCCGGGCCTGTTCAAGCTGGGGCTTTACCAGATAGACTTCTCCCAACCAATAGTACGCATTCACCGTAAGATCCCCTTCCGGGTATTTATCGGTGAACTCATAAAGCTGGCTAATAGCTTCATCGTAGTTTTTCTGATTGTGGATAAGATCCTGAATGGCTTTGTACGCCTTTCGCTCTTCTGCACTGGGCTGGCGATATTCTCGTATCTCGGCTGCTACCGCCCCCCCGGTGTCTGCACCACCAACCGGTGAGTCTGCAGCCTGAGGCTGGGCCGAAATCTTCTCGGAGAGGTCGAGGATGCGCTGATCCAGATCGATATAACGATCTCTGCCCTGATCCTGCAGACGCTTTATAAGATGTCGTTGCTCTTCTGTTTCACCCTGAAGCCGCCGTACTTCGCCTTGCAACTGCTGGATCATGTAAAAAAGCTCAGACGTCGCCTGGCTGGAATTAGCCTTGCGCTGGGCCTCGGAAGCATTGCTCTGGAATGCTGGAGTCGATGATTGCGCCAGCGTTATTCCCGCCTGCCCAAGGGCAAGCGGGATAACAACTGCCGCCATGAGCTGCTTTCTCATGGAGTTAACCCGATGTTGTGTGTGCGTTTACTCGAATACGAGTTCCACACGACGATTCTGAGCCCATGCACTCTCTGATGAGCCCATCACCGCCGGCTTCTCTTCACCATAGCTTACGGTTTCCATCTGGCCCCGTGAAGCACCATTCACAATAAGGAAACGCTGAACGGCGTTCGCACGGCGCTCACCCAGAGCCAGGTTGTATTCCTTGGAACCACGCTCGTCACCATGACCTTCAAGCCGCACTTTCTGGCCGGGATTGCTGGACAGGTAGCGGGCGTGAGCCATCAGGACGTCCCGGGCTTCAGGCTTGATTTCAGAGGTGTCGAAATCAAAATAGAATGTTGTGATGCTCCGAAGGGCTTCCTGTTCAGCCTGCTGCTGAGCTTCCATCCGCTCTTCTTCAGTCATTGAGGACGAAGAAATCCCGCCTTGATCACTGCCGCCATATACGGTTGAGCCACCGTCCTGATCAATGGCCGCAACGTCAGAGCCGTAATCTCCTTCATCCATGTTTTCACCGGTCGTGCTACAGCCGGCAAAGAGGCCAGCGGAGAACAAAAGAGCAAGTACCTTGGTTTGAGCTGACAACTTCATAATCCCTTCCTTTCTGTTGGTTAACTTGGATTTCCGCTTTTCAGATGACTACCTTCGCACCCATCACCTACCGAACAATAGGCCCCCAGGCCGGATCGCGGACATCACCTTCCGACGCAGGCAGACTATACGCTGCACCGCCATCAGCGGAGATGACCGTCAGTACACTTTCACCACTTTGTTTGGTGGCATAAATCAACATACGGCCATTTGGCGACACACTGGGTGACTCATCGGACCCGGTACGGGTAAGAACCGTCTCCTCACCATTTTTCAGATTGGTACGGGCAATGGTGAATGCCCGGTCGCGCTGATGAACGTAATACACATAGTTGCCGGCATTATCCGGCCGTGGACGTGCGTTGTAACGGCTGCCAAATGTAATCCGCTGAGGTTCGGCGCCCGGCTTTTCCATGCGATAGATCTGGGGACCACCCGAGCGGTCAGATGTCAGGAATATCCCCTTACCCGAGCTGTCCCAGGCTGCTTCGGTATCTATCGCCCAGTGATTTGTGAGCTTCGTCAGCTTACGGGACTGAAGGTTCATCTCATAGACTTCAGCATTACCGTCTTTTGAAAGGGTCATCAGCATGGATTGCCCATCGGGGGACCAGGCCGGAGCCGAGTTCAGGCCGGGGAAATCTGCCACCTTGGTGCGCTTACCAGAACCAAGCTCATGAACAAAAATGACTGGCTTGCCGGTTTCAAACGAGACATAGGCCAACTTTTTGCCATCTGGAGACCAGGCTGGCGACAAAATAGGCTCTTTGCTCTCCAGCCGGATACGCGCACGCTTTCCATCGATATCGCTCACCTGCAACCGGTAGCGGGGCTGCCCGTTGGCCCTGTCGAGCGTTACATACGCCAGTTTGGTAGAGAAGGCACCGGGAACCCCTGTAATGGCTTCATACACTTTATCGCTGATGTGGTGGGCAAGTGAGCGCAAATTTGACGCCGGCGCAGAAGCCGTCTCACCGAGAATCCGTTCCTCACGGTTTACATCAAACAATTCGTAGCGGGCCTGCACCTTGTCACCGTTAAGTGTCAGCTCACCAACCAGTACATAACGTTGCCCAAGCAGCCGCCAGTCACGGAAATACACGTCTGACCGCTTTGACGGCAGGCTCAGCATTTTCTCGGGCGGCAAAGGCCGAAACTCACCACTCATGGCCAGGTCGGCCTGCACAATACTGCTTACCTTGTCACCCGCAGGCATGGTCCCGTTTTCTGCAAAGGGCACTACGGATACCGGAATCGCCGAATCGGCACCTTCAGTAACCCGGATCAGCAATTCGGCCTGGGTGTTTGTGACCACCAGAAACAGCATGGCAAGCAGGGAAAACAGTGCCTTTGAGGGCCTGAACGATATTCTCTGTATCATGGTGTTACCCGCTTCCTTATCACAATCTTCTTGGATTGAATTCAATCGTAAACTGACGGAAATAGGCTTCAAAGGTATCCCGCTCACTCGGCACTGGATACCGGCTCAATGACTTTGCCGCACTCAAAGCAGAATTATCAAAGGCAGTATTGCCACTGCTGCTTACAAGTTTTACACCTACCAACTCTCCGGTTGGCAGCAATGTAATCTGCAGCCGTGTTACCATCTCTTCTGTTGCTGAGGACGGCCAAAACCAAGCGTCCCTAAGCCGATCTCGGATTAGTCCCTGATATTTCTGACTCTCCGACAACATCTGCGCCTGCCGGGCCTTTGCAGCGGCAGCCTGTTCCTGGCGTCTGGCCTCTTCTGCCTGAGCTTTTCTGGCCTGTTCTGCCTGTGCCTCCAGTTGCTGCTCCCGCAGCCGACGCTCAGCTTCCTTCCGCTTGCGTTCAGCCTCTTTGCGTGCCAGCTCTTCCTGCTTCTTGCGTTCAGCTTCTTCTTTGCGCTGCCTTTCTTCTTCAGCCTTACGTTTGGCTTCCTGTTGGCGCTGTTTCTCTGCTTCAGCCTCGGCCTTTGCGCGCTCACGCTCTTTTGCCTCAGCTTCGGCTTTCTTGCGAGCAGCCTCTGCCTCACGGTCTTTCTGGGCCTTCAGTTCTTCAGCTTTTGCCTGCTGCCGCTTTTGTTCTTCAGCCTGACGCTCAGCCTCTTCGCGTTTTTTCTGCTCTGCGACCTTACGCGCCTCTTCTTCCTTCTGCTTCTGGAGTTTCTGAGCCTCGACCTGCTTCTGTCTTTCGAGCTCCTTCTGCTCCCGCTCCCGATCCGGCTGCTCTACCGGCTCAACAACCGGGCTCGGCTCCGGCTTCTGCTGAGTAATAAGTCGCGCGGAGATACTGCTCGGGGGCGGCTCCTGAATAGACGAAGACCAGGACCAACCGGCAAGCGCTACGCCAACTATCAGCAGGTGCAAAGCGACTGACAGTGCCACTGGTGATTTCCAGGGAGGCACTCCGGAGCTGGTAATTTCCCGTTCCTGACCTGTCACAACAATCCCGCCTGCCCTGATCTCACGTTTCGTCCGGGAGCGTGTCGGTGATCAGACCAATACTGGTTGCCCCCGCGCTCTGAAGAGCTGCCATCAAACGTACTACGGTTCCGTACTCTACATTCTGGTCACCGCGAACGAGAATGTCGCTGGACGCTCTCTGCGACAGAATCCTGGCTACCTGCTCACTCACTTCTGAAAGCGGCATAGGATCGCTACCTTTATCACCGACCTCAACATAATAGGCACCGTTAGCGTCAACGGAGACGACAATGGATTCCACATCCTTGTCTGCCTGAATCGGGTTGGAAGCGGTCTCAGGGAGATCGACTTTTACACCCTGGGTCAGCATGGGCGCTGTGACCATAAAGATAATCAACAGCACCAGCATCACGTCGATGTACGGAACAACATTGATTTCCGCCATCGGCTTACGCCGGTTCTCGGGCATCATTCCTATGCCTTTCATAGTGCTGCACTCCGACTGTTATCAGTAGGCGTCAATGTTCCCGTCACTACTCTGGGCCCCTGTCGGTACTTTTAGTGGCACTATGAACACGACGATGCAGAATGCTGGAGAACTCTTCGGCAAAGGTTTCATAATGCTTCAGAAGCGCATCTGACCTGGTCGAGAAACGGTTGTAGGCGATAACCGCAGGGATAGCTGCAAACAGCCCCATGGCTGTCGCAATAAGTGCTTCTGAGATACCGGGAGCCACCGTAGCCAGCGTAGCTTGCTGAACCTGTGCCAGGCCGCGAAATGAATTCATAATGCCCCAGACTGTACCGAACAGGCCGACATAGGGGCTTGTGGAGCCGACTGTAGCAAGAAACGGCAAATGGGCTTCAAGGCGCTCCTGCTCCCGGGAAAATGCGACCCGCATGGCCCTCTGAGTCCCTTCCATAACGGCATCGGCATCACGGCTTTGCTGACGCAGCCGGGAAAACTCTTTGAAACCTGCACGAAACAAGGATTCCATGCCAGAAAAAGGCGTAGGCTCAGCATTCACTTCACGATAGAGCTGCCCCAGATCCATGCCGGACCAGAAGCGCTCCTCAAACTCAAGCTGGGCCTGCCGGGCCTTACGAAATACCTGAGAGCGCTGAAATATCAGCGCCCAGGAAACCACCGATGCGGCTGCAAGTAACAACATAACAAGTTGCACCAGCACACCGGCGTTTGAGATCAGACTCCAGACTGACAATTCCGAATCCACCGCTTACTCCTGGCTTGTTCCGTGTTCTGTTTCAGGGTGCGGCCTGCTTTGCTCAAGCAAACCCCGCATATTATCCGGTAACCGTATAGGCCGCCCGCTGTCGAGGGCTACACAGGCTACTTTCACATTCGCTTCACACATCAGTTTGCGGTCCCGCACTCGCACAACCCGCTGCCTGAACTCCATCCAGACCCGGCCAAAGCCCACAGGTTCTGCTGTTACCACAAGTTCGTCATCAAGCCTCGCAGGTGCAGCGTAATGAATAGACAGACGCTGAACAACGTAGCTTATGTTCTCTGCCATCCCTGCCCTTAGCCCTACACCACAACTGCGCACCCACTCTGTACGGGCCCGTTCCATGTAGTGCAGATAGCGGGCATGAAAAACAATACCGCCGGCGTCCGTATCTTCGATATATACCCGGACAGGCCAGCCGAACTCCGCTGCCACTTCGCAGTCACTCAAGTGGGCCTCCTTCAGAACCTGAACCATCCCTGATAATCCCGAAATGCTCATATGCGTGGGATGTCACCATGCGCCCACGAGGGGTACGCAACATAAAACCCTGCTGAATCAGAAAAGGCTCAAGCACATCCTCAATAGTGCCCCGCTCTTCACTGATCGCTGCTGCAAGACTTTCAACACCCACCGGACCACCATCAAACTTCTCGATCATCGCCAAAAGCAAGCGCCTGTCCATATGGTCAAAGCCCTCATTGTCCACTTTCAGCATGTTCAGGGCCTGGTCCGCAATGCCTGCATTAATATGTCCGTCTGCCCTTACTTCTGCGTAATCTCTTACCCGACGCAGCAGGCGATTGGCTATCCGGGGCGTTCCTCTTGAGCGGCGGGCTATTTCATAGGCGCCCTCTTCATCTATATCAACGCCGGAAAGCCGTGCCGAGCGCACAATAATATGGGTGAGATCCGCAGTATTATAAAACTCCAGGCGCTGAACTATGCCAAAGCGATCCCGCAAGGGTGATGTCAGCAACCCCGCCCGGGTGGTTGCGCCAACAAGTGTAAAAGGTGGCAAATCGAGCTTTATTGAGCGAGCTGCCGGCCCCTCGCCAATCATGATATCCAGCTGGTAATCTTCCATGGCCGGGTACAGTATTTCTTCTACTACGGCGCTGAGGCGATGGATTTCGTCAATAAAAAGAACATCGCCCTCCTCAAGATTGGTCAGCATCGCAGCAAGATCCCCGGCTTTTTCAAGTACCGGCCCGGAGGTCGTCTTTATCGCCACATTCATCTCATTGGCAATAATATTGGCAAGTGTAGTTTTGCCGAGCCCCGGGGGACCAAAAATAAGGACATGATCCAGCGCTTCCCGGCGGCCACGGGCAGCGGAAATAAAGATGTCCATCTGCTCCCGTACTGCAGGCTGCCCCACGTACTCGGAGAGCAACGTGGGCCGGATGGCACGATCCTGAACTTCTTCGTTGTCACCGGCTCTGGCTGAGATCAGTCGGTCGGATTCAATCATGTATTCGTCCGTTTATCGGGAATCAATAGACCACCAGGCACGCAGAGAAGAACATCAATTGTACAAACAGCTCTCTGCGTGTCACGTTACGCTCTCTACAGGTTTGGCGCTATATAAGCGACACATTAAAGTCACGTCATCAAGCAGGGATCATATTTCTCAGGGCAAGCCGGATCAGGGTCTCGCTGGACATTCCCTCCTCTGCCACTTTAGCAATTGCCCGCTCCGCCTCCTGTGGCTTATACCCAAGTGCTATAAGCGCTGCCTCAGCTTCATCCGCAGGGCGGTGCGCACTGGTTACAGGCTGCGGAGTATCGGTTACTGAGCCGGCCGACGCAGGTATAAACTGTCCTTCCAGCTGTTTTATGCGATCTGCCATTTCAATCAACAGACGTTCAGCCGTTTTCTTTCCTACACCCGGAAGCTTCACCAACGACTGGATATCACGGCCTTCAACACAATGAATAAACTGCCGGGCATCAAGACCGGACAAAATGCCAATGGCCAGCTTCGGGCCGACACCATTCACTTTTATGAGAAGTCGAAACAAATCCCTGTCAAGCCGCAACGCGAAACCAAAAAGGCTCTGGGCGTCCTCGCGAACCGCAAAATGTGTATGAAGGGTAACTTCCTGCCCGGCTTCCGGCAGATGAAAGAATGTTGTGTAGGGGATGTCAACTTCATAACCCAGACCGCTGCATTCAACCAGCGCATGCCCGGGTGTTTTTTCGACAAGAATACCTCGGATACGACCTATCAAGAATGCCTCCTGCCGCTCCGCGGAGCAGTTTATTGTTGTCGCACTCGCCCGCTGCGAGCCTTACCCGCACCACCGGCTACTCTCAGAATGCTTTGATTCATGTGCGCATGGCACAGAGCGATTGCCAGAGCATCGGCTGCATCTGCCTGGGGTTTGCGGGAGAGTGACAGCAACACCTGAACCATGTGCTGCACCTGAGACTTGTCGGCACCGCCCTTTCCTACCACAGCCTGCTTGACCTGCCGGGCCGAGTATTCATGGACAGCCAGCCCACTGGTGGCAGCACCAACTATCGCAGCACCCCGAGCCTGCCCAAGCTTGAGGGCTGAATCGGGATTACGTGCCATAAAAACCTGTTCTATAGCGAATTCTTCTGGCCGGTATTCACCAATCAGACTAACCAGGCTCTGAAATATGATTCGCAGGCGCTCCGCCATGGGCTTTTCACCCACGCGGATGCACCCGCTGTCGATATATTCTATGTGCCGACCTTCAGCGCGGACAATACCGTAACCGGTGATCCTTGAACCCGGGTCAACACCCAGAATAATCGCCACATCACTGCCCTTTTTACTTTTCGCCGGTGTCGGACGTGTTACCTTCTGCTGTCTTTACGGGCTTGCGAAGACGGATATGCAGTTCACGCAGCTGTTTTTCATCCACAGCACCTGGTGCCTGAGTCATCAGACAGGTCGCGCTCTGGGTTTTCGGGAAGGCAATCACATCGCGAATCGAGCTGGAACCGGTCATCAGCATAATCAAACGATCCAGACCGAAGGCCAGGCCGCCGTGAGGCGGGCACCCATACTTGAGCGCATCAAGCAGGAACCCGAATTTGGCGCGGGACTCTTCCTCACTGATGCCCAGAATGCGGAACACTTCCTCTTGCATCTGTTCGCTGTGAATACGAATGGAACCACCACCCAGCTCAGTACCGTTCAGAACCATGTCATAGGCACGGGACAAAGCCTTTTCCGGGTTTTCAGCCAACTCTTCCGGGGTGCAACTTGGCGCCGTGAACGGGTGATGGATGGCAGTAAGACCTCCATCCGGCAGTACTTCAAACATCGGGAAGTCTACGACCCACATCGGAGCCCAGTCGCAGGTCAGCATATTCAGGTCGTGACCAACCCGAATACGCAGCGCTCCCAGGGCTTCGTTAACGACGGTGGTCTTATCCGCACCAAAGAACACAATATCGCCGTCTTCAGCACCCGTACGCTCCATGACCGCCATGGCCACATCGGCACCCAGGAATTTGACGATTGGCGACTGCAGGCCTTCTACGCCTTTCGCCAGTTCGTTCACCTTGATGTAAGCGAGACCTTTCGCTCCATAGACACCAACAAATTTGGTGTATTCGTCAATCTGCTTGCGGCTCAGCTCACCACCTTTTGGAACACGCAGTGCTGCTACGCGACCTTTCGGGTCCTTCGCCGGGCCGGCAAATACTTTGAAATCGACACCGGCGACCAGATCCCCAACATCCTGCAGCTCCAGCGGAATGCGCAGATCGGGCTTGTCACTACCGAAACGATCCATGGCTTCGGAATAAGGCATACGCGGAAAGGCCGGAAGTTCCACACCCATGACGTCTTTGAACAAAGCGCGAATCATGCCCTCATTGAGGTTCATGAGATCTTCTTCATTGATAAATGAGGCTTCGATATCTACCTGAGTAAACTCAGGCTGACGATCAGCCCGCAGATCTTCATCACGGAAGCACTTGGCAATCTGGTAGTAGCGATCAACACCTGACACCATCAACATTTGCTTGAAAAGTTGAGGCGATTGCGGAAGCGCGAAAAAAGAACCTTCATGGGTACGACTCGGCACCAGGTAATCACGGGCACCCTCTGGTGTCGCGCGGGTCAGGATGGGGGTTTCCACATCCATGAAACCGTTACTGTCGAGATAGTTGCGGATGTAGCTGGTCACCCGTGAACGGAAACGCAGGCGGTTGAGCATTTCCGGCCGACGCAGGTCTACAAAGCGATAGCGCAGACGCACATCCTCGCCCACGTCCACATGCTCGTCCAGCGGGAACGGAGGCGTAGCGGCGGCGTTCAGGATTGTAACTTCCTTACCGAGCAACTCAACCTGGCCTGTCGGCATGTTGTTATTCTCAGTGCCCTCCGGGCGACGACGCACGCGCCCTGTGACCTTTACAACAAATTCACTGCGCACTTTTTCGGCAAGCGCAAAGCTTTCAGGGGTATCCGGGTCTACCACAACCTGGGATATGCCATCCCGGTCTCGCAGATCCAGGAAGATAACCCCACCATGGTCACGGCGGCGGTGTACCCATCCGCAAAGTGTAACTTCCTGATCGATGTGGGATTCATTGATCCCACCGCAATAGTGACTGCGCATACCGGTTCCCGTTGTATCTGGTGTCTGATGTTTACGTAACTGTCTGAAAAAACTGGCAGGTGCCTAGGCACCCAGGCCGACTCACTGCCAATTCAAATCTGGCCCGCCAAAGAAGCAGGAACCATACTGGAAAAGCGGCTTATTATAAACATAATGGCAGCGAAAATCAGGCTTGTTTACCATGGGACAAGGGCCAGGGATAATCTGGTTGCAACTGCCATCAGCGGTTCCCTCCCGGGTAACAGACCGCTAGACTATCGCGCTCACGCCTTATCGGAGCCGCCACATTGCCAACCAGAGCTGAGCAGAAACGCCTCACCCGCCGTACTTTGATGGACGCCGCACTCGGCCAGCTGAGCGCTGACCGGGGCTTCGGAAGCCTGAGCCTGCGCGAAGTGGCGCGGGAAGCCGGTATCGCGCCAACGTCATTTTACCGCCACTTTGCTGATCTCGATGAGCTGGGGTTGGTGCTGGTTGATGAGGGTGGCGTTGCTTTGCGCCAACTCATGCGGCAGGCACGCAAGAGAATCGCCCGGGATGGAAGCGCTATCTCAACCTCAGTGGAGACATTCATGGAATATCTTGGCAACAATGCCAACCTGTTCCGGCTGATGCTCCGGGAACGGACCGGCGGCTCCAAACCCTTCCGTACAGCCATTAAAGCCGAGATTGATCATTTCGTAACAGAGTTGGCTGACGACCTTCGGCGCTTTGCGGAAGAACAGAACAAACCTTTGTCTGATGCACGAGTCGTTGCCGAAGCTATGGTCACGCTGGTATTCAACCAGGGCTCAGACGCGCTGGATGCCACGCTCAAAGAGCGGGAGGAGCTGAAAGCCAAACTGAAAACCGAACTCAGGATGATCCTGATCGGCTCCCAGATGATGGCCAAACATGCCTCAATCCGGTAATCAGCACTGACGAAGAAGGGCTCAGGCAATAATCAGTTGTGACAGCACAGGTGCCAGAGATCGTTTGACCTCCGCCAGCCCGGCTTCATCATAAGGAACTGGCGGCTGCTTACCCCATACAGGGCCTGGCCATGCAGGATCACCCTCAAAACGGACAATATGGTGCAAGTGCAGCTGGGGAACCATGTTTCCCAGCGCCGCCACGTTCATCTTGTCGCCGCTAAATACTTCCATCATCCCACGACCAAGCGCGGAGGATTCCTGCACCAGCTGGCTCTGCTGCTCCGGGTTCAGTTCGTAGATTTCACGAATGCCGGCGAGTGCCGGCACCAGCAATACCCAGGGCCAGGTTTTATCATTCATCAGCCGGATTTCACATAAGCGACTCCGGCCCAGACTGATCGTATCTGCAGCCAACCGCTCGTGAAGACAGAATTTCTGACCCTGAGTCATGGTCGCACCCTGTTCTCGTTCAATCACAGTGGAACTGATTACGGCCGCGACCGATGGCGTAATAAATCAGACCGTGACGTTCGAGCATCTCCGGTTCATAAAGGTTACGCCCGTCAAATACTGCTGGCTCACGCAATGTTGACGCGATAGCCGCAAAATCAGGTGAGCGGAACTCTTTCCACTCTGTACAGATTACCAGTACATCCGCACCCCGAAGCGCCTGCTCTTTTGTACCACAAAGCACAAGGCCTTCGCGGTCGCCGTAAATACGCTGGGTCTCTTCCATGGCTTCCGGATCGAATGCCTGAACAGACGCGCCAGCACTCCACAAATCTTCCATCAGTGTCCGGGCCGAAGCTTCACGCATGTCGTCGGTATTTGGCTTGAATGCCAGCCCCCAGACTGCTACCACCTTGCCCTTAAGATCACCGCAGAAATAATGACTGACTTTGTCGAAAAGCACATGCTTCTGGGCGTAGTTAACTGTCTCTACAGCATTCAGCAAATGCGCTTCGTAGCCACAATCACTAGCCGTGCGCGCCAGAGCCTGCACATCCTTGGGGAAACAGGAACCACCGTAGCCACAGCCCGGGTAGATAAAGTGGTAGCCGATACGCGGGTCGGAACCTATACCACGTCGAACCGCCTCAATATCGGCACCCAGGCGCTCGGCGAGGTTCGCAATCTCGTTCATGAAGCTGATTTTAGTGGCCAGCAACGAGTTTGCAGCGTACTTGGTCAGTTCTGCTGACCGGATGTCCATGAAAATCATGCGGTCATGGTTACGATTGAACGGGTAATAAACTTCACGAAGTACGTCCGCCGCTCTGTCGCTGTCGGTTCCGATGATGATGCGGTCCGGCTTCATGAAATCGTTGATCGCCGCGCCTTCTTTAAGAAACTCAGGGTTGGAGACCACATCGAACTCAAGCTCCAGACCACGATGATCGAGCTGGGCCCGGACTGCCGCCTTGACCTTGTCGCCAGTGCCGACCGGCACCGTAGACTTATCTACGATGACCTTGTAATCATCCATGTACTGACCGATAGACTTGGCAACCGCCGTTACGTACTGCAGATCGGCGGAACCGTCTTCATCCGGTGGTGTGCCCACTGCGATGAACTGGAGAACCCCGTGCTGAACGGCTTCCTCTACATCCGTGGTGAATGCCAGGCGCCCTGCTTCAAACGTATGCTTTACGATGTCGTCCAGCCCGGGTTCGTAAATAGGGATCTGACCATTCTTGAGTTTGTCGATCTTGGCCTGATCAACATCCATGCAAAGTACGTCATGGCCAACGTCGGCCAGACAGGCCCCAGTCACAAGCCCGACATAACCGGTACCAAAAATCGTTATCTTCATCCTTTAAATCCCGATATCTATAATATTTAAAAAAAGTTTTTAGTGACTGCCCGCAGCTTTTTTCTTCTGCCAGATTGCTTCCCAGGCCAACGCAGTGCCGACAATCGTTTCCAGATCGTCGTAAACGGGCTGCCAGCCGAGAGTCTTTTTAATCAGTGTATTGTCTGCCATCAGGGCAGCAGGATCACCAGCACGACGCCCCGCTTCCTCTACAGGAAATTCAACCCCAGACTGCTTGCGCACCATGTCTATGACTTCCCGGACGGTAAAGCCACGACCATAGCCACAGTTCATGACTTTTGAGTCTCCGCCGCCGGCCATGTAATCAAGAGCCATTACGTGGGCGCTGGCGAGATCTTCCACATGGATGTAATCGCGAACACAGGTGCCATCACTGGTATCGTAATCTGTACCGAAAATGCTCATCCCGTCACGCTGCCCGGTCACACATTCACAGGCTACCTTGATAAGGTGGGTCGCTTCAGGGGTCGCCTGGCCAAGCAGTCCGTCGGGATTTGCGCCGGCCACATTGAAGTAGCGCAAAACAACGTAATTCAGGTTGGACGCAGCGGCGAGATCCATGATCATCCGCTCACTCATCATTTTCGACGCGCCATAGGGATTGATCGGCGCAAGCGGTAAGTTTTCAGTGAGAACCGTCTGCTCCGGCGTGCCATAAACCGCAGCGGTTGAGGAAAATACCATATAAGGCACTTTGAACTTCTCGACAGCCTTGAGCAGATTCAGCGTATTGCGAGTATTGTTGCTGTAGTACTTGAGCGGGTTCTCGACAGATTCCGGAACCACAATATTGGCAGCAAAGTGGAGAACCGCCTCGAACTGGTGATTTGAAAAGACCTGATCAATATCGGCTTCGTTCGCAAGATCACCGACAACCAGCTCTCCCGCCGTCACTGCCCAGCGGTAGCCAGTCGAAAGATTATCGAAAACGACAATATCATGTCCGGCCTCTGCCAGTTGGCGAACAACATGGCTACCAATGTACCCGGCCCCGCCGGTCACTAAAACTTTCACGCAGAATTACTCCTTCCCTGAACCTTGTTGTCGCCGCTGCCGGATCTCGGCCCGCCGGCGGCTGAAAAATTCGCTAAGCACCCGGCCGCAATCTTCCTGCAGGATGCCCCCGACCGCTTCTACCTGCCAGTTCAGATGGGGCTCATCCAATGTACGCCGGGTAGATTCAACCGCGCCGGATTTGGGTTCGCAGGCCCCATAAACAACCCGGCTGATACGGCTGTGAACAATAGCACCGACGCACATGGTGCAGGGCTCCAGCGTGACATAAAGAGTTGCTCCAGTCAGCCGGTAATTACCTACCCTTGCAGCCGCATCGCGCAAGGCACATATCTCCGCATGGGCTGTCGGATCACACCCGGAGATTGGCGAGTTAAAACCTGTCCCGATTTCTTTGCCATCACGCACAACAACGGCACCGACAGGGACCTCATCCTGGGATGCGGCCCGTTCCGCCAGAGTCAGTGCACGTCGCATCCAGTAATTATCGTCTTTGTCTAACCCTGGCATAACACGGCTCTGCTGAAAACTTCGGGAGGCGGATGGCCTGCTGGTGAGGCTTTGAAGGGGCATAAAAATACCATTATTCGCTTTTATTACCAAGCAACCCCGTAGACGCCCAACTCTTTTGTAAACGGCCCCGCCATCAAGTTTGATCTTGACCTGGGTCATGGAAACCATGCCCGGTCCATATCAAGTTGGGATAGCAACATATGAGGTTTGGCAGCTTTGTACCCTAAAGAGGAGAAAGTGACATGAAAGCATTGGTATATCATGGCCCGGGCAAGCGCAGCTGGGAAGACAAGCCTCAGCCTGCGATCGAGAAACCTACGGATGCAGTGGTTCGCATCACTCATACCACCATCTGCGGTACTGACCTGCACATTCTCAAAGGTGATGTCCCTGCAGTAGAAGAAGGCCGGATTCTGGGCCACGAAGGCCTGGGTGTTGTTGAGGAAGTCGGTGATGGCGTAAGCAACATCAAGGTTGGGGACGAGGTACTGATATCCTGCGTCACGTCCTGTGGTCGCTGCGACTACTGCAAACGTGGAGTTTACGCCCATTGTCGTGATGGCGGATGGATTCTCGGCCATCTGATCGACGGTACTCAGGCCGAGTATGTACGCATCCCCCATGCGGATAACAGCCTGTATGTGGTGCCCAAGGATATGGATCGTGCTGCGGCCGTCATGCTCAGCGACATTCTGCCCACCGGGCATGAAATCGGCGCCCTGAACGGCGAGGTCAAGCTCGGAGACACTGTCGCCATCGTCGGCGCAGGTCCTATAGGGCTGGCTGCACTGATAACCTCCCGTTTCTATTCCCCGGCGCGGATCATCATGATCGATCCGGACGAAAACCGTCTGGCCATGGCAAAAATGCTTGGCGCTACTGACACCATAGCCCGGGATCCGATTGAAGCGATAAAAGAGCTGACCAATGGTGAAGGCGTCGACGTAGCCATGGAAGCCGTAGGCATTCCTGAAACCTTTGATATCTGCCAGGATATTATTCGCGCCGGCGGCCATATCGCCAATATCGGCGTGCACGGCAAGAGCGTTGAATTCAAGCTGCAGGACTTGTGGATCAAGAACATCACCCTGCGCACTGGCCTGGTGAACACCGACACCATCCCTGTATTGATGCGGTTCGTTGAAAGCGGCGGCGTCAAGCCTGCAGACCTGGTGACCCACCGCTTCAAGCTAGACGATATCGAAAAAGCTTACGACATCTTCAGCAATGCGGCTAAAGAACAGGCGATCAAGATGCTGTTGACCGCCGAGTAAGGGATACCTGCATCCACTCGCATCCTGAACCGCGCGGGGGATTACCCGCGCGGTGTCATCAGGAACGGGATACATGCTCAATACCAGGGCAGTTTCGGCCGCTTACGGAATTATCCCGGTTTATTGGCCGGAACCATTCGGACCACCTTGCCTTGCTGGTGGCCGCCCTTCCGGAGCACAGGCCAAGCCTTCTTCATCCCGTGGTAAAACAATACACGACCCGCTTATTTCCTCACCGCGCCGACCAGCGAAGCTGCACTTATCCCCTTCAGAAAGGTCTGCACAGGCGTCAATGGCTTCAGCTGGTGGGCCTTGCGGCCTGGTACGCTCTCCTGAAGCCGTACATGATACGGATGCAAGTGCCATCGCCCCGAAAACAAGCGCTGTGAAAAATCTGGTCTTACCGTTGTTCGGTGACATGTCAAACTCTCTCCTGGTTTTGCTGTAGAGGTGCTCAGTCTGGCTAATAAGTAAGAAGGAACTATGGAGGAATTATGGAGAACTCATGGAGATTCAGACGCGTCAGTTTTCATCATTCAATCTTATAACCCACACCGTAGGTAGAATGAATAACCTCTTCATCCCCCATAGCCCGGGAAAGTTTTTTACGCAGATTCTTTATGTGGCTATCGATAGTACGATCACTGACGACCCGGTCGTCATGATAGCTTGACCGCATAAGGCTTTCCCTCGAATACACTCTGCCGGGGTGGGACAACAAGGTCTGCAGCATACGGAATTCCACCGGCGTCAGATCCAGCTCTTCATCCCCGACCTGGCACAGAAAGCGGTCGGGGAACAGAGAAATACCGCGATATTCAACTATGTCGCGGGTACCCGAAACCGGAGGCTGGTTCACCCGCCGAAGAATGGTACGCACCCGTGCAACTACCTCACGGGGTAAAAAGGGTTTGCAGACATAGTCATCCGCTCCCATCTCCAGGCCAAGCAACCGATCGATTTCATCCACCCGGGCTGTGAGCATCAGAATCGGTACAGAGGAAAACTGTCTTACCTCTCTGCAAATGCTTAAACCATCCTTTCCCGGCAGCATCAGGTCCAGTATTACAAATGCAGGGTTACCAGCCTTGATCACCGCGACGGCATCAGAGCCATCGTTCAATACACGGGTTTTAAAACCATCCTTCTCCAGATAGTCGACGAGTATCTGCGCGATCTTATCCTCATCTTCCACGATGATAATTGTCTGGTCAGTCATTTCATGTCCCGGCAGTGATTGGAAAAACCAACTCGATACACAAGCCACCCAGTTCAGACGGAGTCGCTGTAATGGTTCCTTGATGGGCTTCCACGATATTCCGGCAGATCGCCAGCCCGAGGCCCACCCCTGCAATACGACGACTGCGGGATACCTCATGACGATAGAGTGGCTCAAACAGCTTTTCGCATTCATCGACATCCACACCTGGTGGCGTGTCCTGAATTCTGACAACTATCCTGGTTCCCCTTCGGGCCAGCGTAATGTCTATTCGCCCCGGAGAATCTGTGTACGCCAGCGAGTTTTCCAGCAGATTGATGAACAACTGATCCAGGCGCTGACTATCACCACTTATCATTTTATCCGTCTCACCACTGACTTGCAGGTCGATGCCCTTATCAGTAGCCCGCCCGCGGATTCCATCAACCGCGGCGGTCACGCGCTGCATGAGATCCACCGGAGCAAATGAATAACGCAAGCCACCGATATCGGATACGGAGAGCTCATAAAGATCATCAATCAGACGACGCAGGCGTGAAACTTCCTGATCCAGCGAGAGAATCTGAGCCATATCCAGGGGCCGGATACCATCCTTCATGGTTTCAATCTCACCTATGAGTACCGTAACCGGTGTGCGCAACTCGTGGGAGATACTGGCAAGCCAGCGTTGGCGGGAGGACCTGCTTTCTTCCAGTTTGTGGGCCAGCCTGTCCAGATCACCCATCAACTGGCCTAACTCATCGGCTCTGTGCTCATTGAGCCGAACGGCATAATCACCACTCGATAACTGAGCAATAGCCGAAATCGCACGACGGATCGGAGCCAGCAGTACCCGGGTCAGCAACAATGAAACCACGAGCGCCAGCATCAGGGAGACAATCCCGATCAGGCCACTGGTTACCCACTGTTGCCGGGAAAATGCGGTTTCCTGCGGTAAGCTGAAGTGACGTCTGGGAGCACTGCGTAACTCACCTACCGGCTCGCCATCAACCAGCACCGGTACCCTGATGGGCCTGGTCTCGGCTGCAGACGGGAGAGAGCCTGCAATTAACTCTCCCTGAGTGGTATACAAGGCGGTGGGCGGCCCAAGTTCCCGGGCCCACTCCATGCCTGCGGGATACGAAGGCACTGTACCCGGAACCGACAACATCAAACCCCGTGGCGGTGGTCTGCCCATGCTTACTGCTTCTTCCAGATTGGCCGGCGCATGTTCCCACAGGATTCCCTCAAACCGTTGCCGGTTCATCCCGGACCAGGAGTTCCCGGCATCCGCATACTCCCGGGACAAGCTGGCCGCGACCAGCTTCAGTCGTGATTCCTCCAGAGCATTGACATAATCAAGGAACCCCTGTTCGAAGCTCCAGCGCGCAAGGCCAAGGGTTGATATCAGTATTACCAGGGTCAGCCCCAGAAACGACAGGATCAGTTTTTTCGAAATAGATAGCTTCATTCCAGCGGTCACAAAGTTATTCAAGCCTGATCCGGCCATCTGTCAAAGGGCTGTTTTTCAAGCTGCATATTACCGTCTGCATCTTTGTAGATATTAATCCAGGCCTGCCAGTTCTCGTCATCGATTTCAGGATAATCAAGCCGGTAATGACTGCAGCGACTCTCTTTGCGCATCAGTGATGCCTTTAATTTCATTTCAGCTGTGACAATCATATTACGGGTTTCATGGGCAAGCCTCAGGTGATGCCGGTCCTCCGCCAGCAACATGGGTACATGATGCTCTTTCAGTTCCTCCACATACGCCAGAGCACCATTCAGCATTCTTTCCTTTTTGATATACAGAACGAAGTTGGGGATCATTACCGCTTGCAGAACCTGTGTTACCCATGCGGGGCTGTAGCCTCTCTCCCGCTTCAGCGGAGCGAGAATCTCTTCATTGATTTGTTCCAGCCTGTTTTCTGGCATGGGGACACGTACAACACCGGCACTAGCCTTGGCTGCCGCCTCACCGGCAATAGCTCCCTGCACCGCTGAACCAGCCAGAGAACTACCGATCTGGGTATAGATACCGCCTGACATATAGGAACCCAGCGCATCCCCTGCTGCGTATAGTCCGGGAACCGTACTCAAACCAGTATCATCAATCGGGACAATACCTTCCGATTTGTGGATGGCCATACCTGCCGACGAACCCCCGACTGACTCGCCCCCCATTCCAGGAGGTCCACCGGGTTTGTTTTGCCTGAACAGAGACAGCAAACCCTGGTCCTGCGGTGGCGGTGGTGGCCCGCCAGCCTGACGGAATGCCAGAGGAACATAGGGACCGCCAGGAACTTCAGAAAATGTTTCGTTTTTGTGGCTGCCAGGCTTTGGAGGCCCCATTTCCACGGGACCACCGAGCCGATATGCACGGTAGTTAAGATCTACACCCAGATGGTGATTAATGCCTACTCCGGTGACACTTGGGCGTTCTTCAACCTGACCATGCCAGTTGTCATAACAGGAGCCGGAATTTTTTGCAGACGCCGGATGACCGTCATTCCATTCTTTGCCTGTTATTTTGGCACCAATATCGTAGGCCATAATGGAACCATCGTGGGTCAGGTCGCACACAGGGAAACCACTTGGCTTGAATCCACCCGACCCGGTACAGAGAACGACGGTTCTGGCCGAGAAGTGCAGTATGTCGTTTTCATCCAGGCTGAATCCCGAAGCGCCCACAACGCGACCTTTATCTTTCACAAGGTGCGTGATCATCACACGCTCAATTACCGGGATACCGCGCTCCTCAATGGGCCGCTTAAAGCTGTTGGCGTATAAGGCTGAGTCAAAGAATCCCCATGACTTCAGTTCCTGAACACGGTCATAGGAATGTTCTGCAAGCTGCCGGGTGAAAACCGGATTGTTGGTGCCTATGGCAGATTCCGAAACTCCGGCAACAAAATCGTCGATGCTCATCGAGGCATTCGACTTGTCGTAGCTGAAAATGCCCTTGGCAAATGGCGTCAGACCAGAACTTCCCAACCGGCCCTTCGCGACCATGGTGACTTTAGCTCCGGCGTCATGCGCTTTAACGGCCGCAAACAGAGCAGCCATACCGCCGCCAATCACAAGCACATCCGTTTCCTGCGTACTCTGCCTGAACTGGCTGGCGTTTATTTTGGGTCTGTTTACAACAGGTTCGGCACCAAAGGCCATCGAAGCAAAAGCCGCCGCACCAACAACACCGGCAGTAGCCCCCATAAATGTACGTCGCGACATTGTTTTATCGGAACACATAATCGCTACCTCCAGGAGACCATAACCGGAATACTTTTTTCCGGTGTGATCGTGATCGCATCAACGGGGCAATAAAGACGGCACAGATGACAGATCTGGCAGTCCTCAGGGTAAGCAATCACGGCCTTTTTACTTTCTTTGTCAAACTGAATCACATCGGTCGGGCAAGTGGAGATACAGGTTTTACAACCGATACAACCAGATATCTGATGGATTGGCATAGCCTTACCTCTTCGACTTATGTTTAGAAAGAAAGTTGCTCATAGTGAATATTCGCCTCCGGAATCCCCAGGGATCTCAGATTTTCTGTCACCGACGAGATCATGCCTGGAGGGCCGCACAGGTAAACTGCCCAGTCTTTGGCAAGCTCAGGATCTATGGCGTCTGCAACGCAATCCTTCACTATAACGCCCTGGCGAACACCGGGAACCTTTGTCGGGTTCTTGCACACCAGTTGCTGCCGGAAGTCAGGCATGGTTTTTTGCAGAGATTCAATTTCTCCCTGCAATACCATCTGCTCATAATCCTTATTGCCATAGATCAACCGTATCGGGCGTGGATCTTGATTTGCCGCCAGCTCCCTCAACAGGCTTAACATCGGGCCAATACCCGCACCGCCAGCAATCAACGTAATGCCCCGGGCTGCTTCACTGTCACGCAAACTCATACTTCCATAAGGCCCGTCCACATAGACTTTCTGGCCAATGGTTAAGCTGTCGAGCTGCGAGGTGTAATCTCCCAACTCCCGAATTACCAGCGTAATTTCCGGTAGTTCTTCGCGGCAGGATGCGATAGAAAACGGATGCTCATTCATACTGTGGACGGAGCCGCTGGTATTCATCCAGATAAACTGTCCCGCCTCAAAACTGAAATCCTGTGATGAGTCATTGCGAAGCTTGACCAGCCAGTCTCTGCTGCTACCTCTGGTGATACTGATCAGGGTAAATGGTGACTTTTTCAGCCTGGTCTTTTTGACCAACTGGTTATACAGAACAATCCCGACAGACATTGCGCACAAACCCCACCAGAGGATATTGAATTGCTCATCAAACTGCCCGTGACGGCCAACGCTGGTTATGTGCAAAGTGGCAAGTACACAGATAACAACAAAACCGAGCAAGTGGGTCAGATGCCAGGTTTCATAGCTGATCCTGAGCCTGTCTTTGAAGATGGCAGACAGAACCCACAGGATCATCACAACCCAGGCAATCAACCCTGTCAGCAATTGCGGAGACGTGATCGCTTCAGCCAGGCTTGTCATACCATCGTCAAACGAGACCAGAAAGCGCGGCGCCAATATCAACATCGGATGGAGTAAAAAGACGAAGCCTATCCACTTTCCTGCCCTTTTGTGCTTCGACATGCTCCAGTCGATATTGGAAAACACAGGAAGGTGTTTGAAGCGCCCTGCCAGCGGGAACTGAGTAAAAAATGCCATCATGGCAACCGTGTTCAGAAACACTAGCGTTGCCGAATAAAACCCTTTGTAGTCGATATTCAGCGAAAAGGTGGCTAAATAAGGAATCAGCAGTATCGCGAGATAAGCAAGGACCAGATTGCTTTTTCTGATCTGGAATAGCCGGCGTACCGGACTGCTCAAGTTTACTGCCAATGAATGTTCACTCATCTCTCACCCAGCCCCGCATTGAAGCAATGTAAAATTCCGTCAGATCCAGCAGCCGCTGACAGCGGGAACAGACACTTAACCTGCCCCCACTCCACTAATCACAGAGTTTACAGCCAGATTGTGCAGAAAACGTGCAGATGAAATGGATATCCCGGGGATTCGGAATCAGAAGTCACCCTGCTGTTTTCAGGGAATGGCGAATTCCTGTCCGGTCACACTCAACGAACAATGTCTTCGCCTCCCAGTGACTGATAGAGCCGGGCCTGAACCACAAACTGGTTATAGCGGCTCTCCAGCAGGGATGACTCAATGCCACGACGGGATTCCATAGCATTGAGCCAATCAGTGATGTCGCTCTCGCCATGGGTGTACCTGCTCTGGTAAAGACGCTCTATCTCCCGGGCATTACTGAATTGCTCTTTATAGATACCACTCTGATAGTCATAGTGTTTTTTGGCGGTCAGCAGGTTATCCACTTCTTCAAAGGCCTGGTAGATGGTATCCCTGTAATCCACCACAGCCATCTGGTAATCGACTTCGGAGATCTCCTTGTTCAGCTGCATCTCACGCCACTCCAGAAAAGGCAGGACTATGCCGCTCCCCAGCTTGGCCACCGGATTCTGCAGCAACTCCACCAGGCTGGAGGATGACGTATTGAGTGCTCCGGTCAGAGTGATGGTTGGCAGGTAACTCGCAGCCACGGCATCTTTTGAGGCAAGTGCGGATTTCAGCTGATACAGGCTGGCCCTGATATCCGGTCTGCGCAGCAGCAGATCCGCCGGCAGTCCCGCGGCGATGTCCGGTACAGGCTGGTCGGGCAACTGTTCAATGGCTACACCCGTCTCCTGAAGCGGCTGGTCAAGCAATATGGAAATCGAATTCCGGGCTTCTGACAGTTCCTGCTGCAATTGGCTCAGCTGCAGCTGCAGATCAAACACGGCCTGCTTCGACTCAACCACCTCCAGCTGCGTGTTGGAGCCATTCTCATGTCGTAACCGGGTCAGCTCCGCAATGCGTTCGCTGTCCTTCAGGTTGTCACTGACCAGAGCGATCCTCTGTTCGAGATAGCCAACATTCCAGTAGAGGGTGGCCGTAGTAACCACCAGGTCCTGGGCCAGACTCTCCCTGTCTTCATAGCTGGCTCTCGCAGCCAGCTCACTGGCGTCCGCCAGGGCATTGATACGATCCCACAGGTCCAGCTCATAACTCAGGGACAGGCTCGCGCCGTAACTGGTATCCGATGACCCGGAATCCAGATCCCGCTGGTAGGAAGAGTCCTGTGCAAACCCCAGCCTGGGGAACTTGTTGTTTTCACTGACACCCGCCTCCAGCAAGGCTTTTCTCAAGGTCAGCGTTGCTTTTTCCAGATCGCTGTTGGATGCCAGCACCCGTTCTATCAGGCTATTGAGTGCCGGGTCCTGAAACCGGGTCCACCACCGCTCAGGCTGTGCAAGGGCCGCGCTGCCCTGCTCCTGTGCCCCTGCCTGAGACCAGCCCTGGGGGATATCCAGCTGTGGTTGCTGATACTCACTGCGCATGGCGCTGCAGCCAGCCAGTAACATGACGCACAGGGCCGCAGCTGAAGTCTTTATCATCAGATTCATTGTGTTCTCCTAGTCTCTGGAGAGTGCATCAATAGGGTTAAGCCGCGCGGCGTTACGGGCCGGGAAATAGCCAAAAATAATACCGATCAGGGTCGAGCACACAAACGCAGCAACTATCGACGCCGTCGAATAGATCATCTGGTAGTCGCTGCCCGTATAGGTGATGACAGCCCCCAAAAGATAGGCAAGCGCAACACCCAGAATGCCGCCACAGAAGCAGACTAATACAGCTTCAATCAGAAACTGACGCATGATGTCTCCCTGCCGGGCCCCCACAGCCATTCGTATGCCTATCTCGCCCGTCCGCTCCGTAACCGAAACCAGCATGATATTCATCACGCCGATGCCTCCCACCAGCAGTGAGATAAAGGCGATAGCGGAGATCAGCAGGGTCATGGTTTCAGAGGTCTGTTCGATGCTCTTGCGTATGGTGTCGGTGTTGATGGTGAAGAAATCCACAATACCGTGGCGGGTGGTCAACAGGTCAATGATTCCCTGCTCGGCCACTTCTGTGGACACATTGTCACTGACCCGGACGGTGATATCGCTGACATAGTTCTGCCGGTAGATACGCCCGGACACAGTGGTATAAGGCAGCCAGACATTCAGCTCATCACTACTGTCGGTGACACTGTCTATGTCATCGGTGACGCCAATGACCCGCACCGGCAGACGGCCAAGAAAGATCACACTGCCCAGCGCCTCCCCGTCGGGGAACAGCTCTTCTTCGGTGTTCGGGTCAATGACCGCCACCTGCTCCAGCGCTTCTACGCTCTCTTCATCAAATGACTGCCCCTGTGCCAGGGTATAACCGCGCACCCGGAAGTACTCGGTACCCACCCCCTGCACTGAACCGGTTACCGTTTCATTGCCGTAGCGGATCGCCACATTGGCTCTGACCGTGGGTGTCACACTGTCCACATAGGACAGATTTTTCAGGGCACCGGCATCACCGGCCGTCAGAGTGCGCACACGATCGGAACGACGGTCCCCCCGACCGGTGCCGGGTTTGATCTCAATGGTGTTGGTTCCCATGGAGGCAATCTGATCCATAATCGACTGCTGCGAGCCCGCACCCAGGGCCACCACAGACACCACGGAGGCAATGCCGATAATAATACCGAGCATGGTCAGAAAGGTGCGCAGACGGTTATTGGACATGGCGATCACCGCCATTCTGAAGGCTTCAAGATAACGGGACCAGTTCAGAGCAGGCCTTACCTTACGGGTTTTGCCTTCCATATCCCCCCGTACTGCAATTGGCACGCGGCTCTCTGGTACACCAGGGTTCGGCTGATCACGGATAATCTCGCCGTCTTTGATCTCGATAACACGGTCAGCAAACTCCGCGATGCCCGGATCGTGGGTAACCAGAATAATGGTGTGACCATCCTGATGCAGTTCCCGCAGCAGTTTCATCATTTCTTCGCCGCTGCGGCTGTCCAGTGCCCCCGTGGGCTCATCCGCCAGGATTACATCACCACCGTTGATCAGAGCTCTGGCCACACTGACCCGCTGCTGCTGACCACCACTGAGCTGGTTAGGCTTATGGTCCAGACGATCCTCCAGCCCGAGCCTGGTGAGCAGTTTTTTTGCTTTTTTTTCGCGCTCATGGGGACTGTCATTGGCATACAAAGCAGGTACTTCAACGTTCCCCAGTGCCGTGAGGTCACTGAGCAGGTGGTAACGCTGAAAAATAAAACCGAAATGTTCACGACGCAGAGCGGCCAACTCATCGTCATGCATCCTGGACGTATCCTGGCCATTTATGAGGTAACGGCCCCGGGTTGGCTTGTCCAGACAACCCAGGATATTCATCAGTGTGGATTTCCCCGACCCGGACGCGCCGATAATGGCAACCATCTCGCCACGATGAATTTCCAGATTGATGTTCTTCAGTACCGTCAGTTCCTGTTCTCCGGCACCAAAACTACGGTATACATCCACAACCTTCAGCAGAGCTTCAGACATACCCTAGAACCTCATGCCGCCGCCCACACCGGGGCCGCCGAGCCCGGGACGCCCACCCATAGGGAGGCCCGCATCGGCCTGATCACTTCCGGAGGACTGGCCAATAACGATCTCATCACCTTCCTCCAGTCCGGACAGGATCTGAGCGTAAATCTTGTTGTTGATGCCCACTTCCACATCGCGAGGTTCTGCGTGGTCGCCCTGCGTCACCAGCACCTGCCAGAAATCACCGCGGCCAGGCTTTCTGACCAGCGCCTGGGCTGGCACCAGCAGCGCATCCGCTGCGTTTTCCAGGACGATGGATACCTGCGCGGTCATGCCAAAGTGCAGTTCGTTATCCGGGTTTTCCACATCAAACAGGGCGTTGTAATAAATCGCTTCATCGTCGCCGATGGTCAGAGTCGTATCATCCCCGGTGAGGAGCGTCGGGCCGGGCTCAATGGACCGCAGAACGCCCGGATACCGTTTCCCCGTCGAACCCAGAATGGTGAAGTACACCTCCTGCCCGGGATGTACATGAATTATGTCGGCTTCAGACACCTGGGCTTTGACAGTCATGACGTCCAGCTGAGCCAGTTCAATAATGCTGGGGGTACTCTGATTGGTGTTTACGGTCTGCCCTTCTTCAACGGAAACATAAATAACGGTACCGTCCATTGGTGAAGAGATGGTTGTGTAGCTAAGGTCAAGCTTGGCATCATCAACGCTGATAACCGCTTTCTCCTTCTCGGCGCTGAGCTGATCCAGTTCTGCCCGGTAAACCGCCAGAGTGGATTCAGCTTCATCGTATTCTGCCTGCGAAGTGGCACCATCTTTCAGCATGTTTTTCTTGCGGATAAACTCAGCCTCGGCAGCCTTGATCTGCGCCTGCTTGGCCACATACTGGGCATTGATACTCTTGAGGGATGCCTGGGCTTCTTTAAGGGCGTTCTGCTGAGCAAGATTATCGATCTGGGCAATCAGGTCACCCTCCTTGATGTAGTCGCCAACCTCTACATCCATTTTATCGATCATGCCGGATACCTGAGCCCCGACGCTGACCAGCTTCGAGGGATAAAGCACCCCGTTTGCCAGTACCACGTTTTCAATGTTCCCCTTTCTGACGGTATCCGTAATGAAGGCGGGCGGAGCCGTTCCCGTCATTGTGTATTGGTAGCCTACAGCGGCGGCAATTCCGACGACGATCAGCAGAATGATAAAAGGAGACAGGATTTTCCGGTTCATGGCCCAATACCCACAGCGATTATGGTAACGATTCGATGAGTCACCGTAAGTCTATCGATCAGGCTCCGGACACGAGTGACAATGTTGTCATTTAACGACTGGCAGAGATAACTTCATCAAAACAATATCCTGTGAGCCTGGCTCCAGAGTCAGATCCCCCCCGTGGGCACGGGCGATTTCCCGGGACAGACTCAGACCAAGACCACTACCGGACACCCCCCGGGTGTGCTCTGGCTCACCACGATAAAAGCGGTCGAACAGATGCTTCCTGACATCCGCAGACATGGGAATGCAGTAATTGCTGATCAGTACTTCTATGGAAGATCCGTTTCGACAGGCCTGAATCGTCACCCCCTTCTCCGGAAGGCAGTAACGCATCACATTAGCCAGCAGATTATTCAGCAACTGCCTCAGTAACACCAAATCCGCTTTGGTGATCAAATCCCGCTCAATATCACGATGAATCACCAGACCATCCGACAACAGCTCCATATCGGCTATCAGTTCGTCCAGTAACTCGCTGATGTTGACCCGCTCCAGATGCAGCGCCATGGAGCCAGAGTCCGCCTGTGACAGAAGCAGAAGCTTACGGGTGATGGCAGATAACTGCCCCACTTCGTCCAGAATAGCGTTCAGATCCAGCTGCGAGGAGTCTTCAGCGAGCACCGCCTGCTCCAGCTTCCCCCTTAGCACAGTAAGCGGTGTTTTCAGCTCATGGGCCGCATCAGCAGTGAAGCGGGAAATCTGCTGAAAACTGTCTTCCAGCCTGTCCAGCATGGTGTTATAGGCTTCGATCAGCACCTGGAATTCTTTGTCTTCTTTATGTCCGGACAAGCGGTGGCTGAGATCCTTCTGCGTCACCAGCCCCATGGCCTGCTGCAGGTGGCGTACCGGGCGGATGGTGTGACTGGCAATCAGCCATGCCCCCAGAACGCTGAGCAGCAAAGAGATGGGAATCACAACGATCAGCGCCTGCTGCAGGGTGCTTTCCAGCTCGCTGGTAGTAGCGGACAGGTTCACCGCGATAAAGCTGGTTTTGTCTTCATTCTGAAAGAAGCCGGCCCGCCACGGATTCTGCTGATACTCAAAGGAGGCCAGCCGGCACCGTTCGTGGGGCTGCCCCGCGTTGACCCAGTCCAGCCGGTCAATTAACTCACGGGTACCGGCACCTGTCGTTTCTATCAACAGATTGTGTTCAGCGGATTCGATTCGGAGCATCAGTTGTCCGGAGGAGGCTACCCGTAACTTGTCAACCAGATCCTCAAGCAACGGCGCCAATGCCACATCGGTAGTTCCTGGGGTCGCCAGATTACGGGGAAAGCCGTTTTCATCAAAACGGGGAATGGTGCGCCTGGTTTCCATGCACAGGCGATCATCCAGACGCCCCAGCTCCACCTGCACAATGCGTGACCAGCTAAGAATGATCACAGTCGCGAGCACCGCACTCACCGTCAGGATGGATATGGCAAAAATTCGGATGCGGAAATGCATGCAACAGCCTCAGCGGGGACTCAGGCGGTATCCGGTACCCCGCACGGATTCGATAACACCCGCCATTTTGCCCGCGCTATCAAGCGAGTCAATCTTGCGGCGGATTCGTTTGATACACACATCAACAACATTGGTGCAGGGATCAAAATCGTAGCCCCAGACATGTTCCAGCAGCTGTCCCCGTGTGAGAACCTGACCGGGGCTGCGCATCAGGTACTCAAGCAGGCTGAACTCCCGGCTACTGAGTTCAGTAGTCTGTTCCTGACAGCAGAGAGTCCGGTTAATGCAGTCCAGTTCCAGCGACCCTACCCTGACCAGATGTCGGGGTGTACCGCCGTGCCGTCTCAATACGGCCTGAATCCGGGCATTCAGTTCTTCCACGTAGAAAGGCTTGGCGAGGTAATCGTCAGCACCCATTTCCAGCCCCTGAACTCGATCGCCCAACTCATTGCGGGCGGTCAGGAGAATGACAGGAGTATCAATACCAGCCTGCCTGAGAGAGCGCAGAACGTCCAGGCCATCACGGCCCGGCAGCATAATATCGAGAATGATGACATCGAAAACATTCTGACTCGCCGCCTCATAGCCCCGATGGCCATCGGCACAATGGGTTACCGTGAAGTTCCTGGCGCGCAATCCTTCACAGATAAAATCCGCAATTTTCTGTTCATCTTCGACAAGCAATATGTGCATCAGGATTTAGGTTGAGGCTCCGTCTATTACGCTTACTGTCTCTATCGATGAATTATCACATAAAAACAATAAATTGCCTTCCTCCCGAACAAATCACTGCTCAACGCACGCTATAGCCACGCGCTTCCAGACAGGCGGTCATCGCCCGCAAGTAATCACTGCGCCGCTCAGCACGCACCTTCTCACTGACTCCACCGCCATCCCGAGTCGGATCGTAGCCGGTCTGATCGCTCGCCCACTCGTGGCACTCAAAGCGGTCGCTGGCCTGCTGCTCTGCGCTTTGTGAATCGCGCGGATAGACGAACAGCTCTTCCGATGCCGGGTTTGAGACTACCGTCGCGTCAGCCGGGGGCTCGACCACCCTGTAACCATCTTGCTCATGCCGGTAATAGACGTCTCCATAGCGATAATAAGGCACTCCACCGATGGTCAGTATGATTGCTCCCCTCGGCAGGACAGGCACCACCAGGCCGACCGGGGGCGCCACTACCATGAATCGATTACCCAATGGCCGAAACCAGACACCATCGTGATAGTGGTAGGAATGACCCCGATAGTTATACACTTTGTGCCCCCGCGGTATCCGGTCAACCACCGCCCCGCGCGAAGGATGGAGAATGGCCTCCTGCCGGGAAACACCCGGATCCCGCCCAGAGGCGGCTTGTACAGGCTGCAGACTACTCAACGACAAAACAGTCACTATAGCTAGGTATCGGATTAGCTGTTTCATACTCATCTCCTGGTCAGCGAACGCTATAACCACGTGCATCAAGACACGCCGACAGGGCGCGTCGATAGGACTCAATACGGCGGTTCTCCGCCTCGACAACGCTGGCAGCATAGCGGGACTGGGCTGCTTCGGCGCGGGCCTGCTGGTCTGCATCCACGCTGGCTCCGGCCAACGCCCCTACCACCGCACCAATTACCACACCAGCACCCTGATGGCGTGGTCCCGATGCCAACGCGCCGACTGTAGCTCCAGTGACAGTGCCCGCTACCGTCGCGGCGCCTGCGGCTGGTTCAGGCACAACCTCAGGCACGGCCTCTGCAGTGTCGGTCTGAGCTGCCGGGTCATAACCGCTCTGGCGTACTGCCCACAAATAGCATTCATAACGATCCTGGCGAACCTGGCGTTCACTCTGGCCGTGTAGTGGATAGGCAACCACTTCGGCAGTATCGACGGACGGCGGAATGCTCTGCACGCTGGCGCGTGGCGCGGCACAACCGGCCAGCATTATTACGCCAACCCAGACCGGCACCATGGATGTGCCAAACAGTGCCATGAACCATTTAAAGGTTTTCCGATGGATTAACATCTTGTACTCCTGACCAGACCTGCCGGCTCTCATCATCAATCTCCGGATAATGCCGGAAAGGCCACACCGGTAGACTGCCTGCTTCGTTAGTCAGAAAGTTTACAAACGCATTGTGCAAAAAGTGTGCAGATGGAGTGGATATCCTGGGGAGTTGGTATCTGAAGTTATCCGCCAAAAACACAAAAGCCCATGAGGACATGGGCTTTTGCACGGCGACTACCTGCCAGTAATCATTACTGTCTATGATTACTTGATGGACTACTACACCTGTTAAAAGTGTAGATGCGATCCTCCTCAACAGCGTAGAAAGCGAGAGCACCGTCGTTTCCCCCCGTGCAGTCAAGGGCAAGATAGTTGCCCAGCCGCAGTGGTGCCGGAACTCTGGTATGGCCCGCGCAAACACGCCATACATCATGAACGCCTGACGCTATTGCCTCTCTGACCCGCTTCCGGCTCCAAAGCGCGTAATGTTTCGTTTCATCGTTGACCAGGTCGTCCCTGAAATCGGACCACCCCATCCCGACAGGAACGTCGGCATGAACTATCCCGATTATCCCCTGCTCAGATTCCAGTTCGATCGTAACCGGAAGAGATTTGAGTCGCTGGACGATCCGGAGGCGGGACCGCTGATCGATCAAATCCCACCAGGCCGCCCCTCCTGCAGGAGAAGATCCGCATGGATCATTGTCGTACGCCTGAATGAGCATCTGCTCATGGTTGCCCATCACCATGTGAAACCAGGGCTCGTCCAATAGCTTCAGTCCACCTGCCGGATCGGGGCCCCGGTCGACCAGATCCCCGACAGAAACAATACGATCATGCGCAGGGTTAAAATCAAGTTTGTTAAGGCCATGGAAAAAGTCGGGCATTTTGAAGTGTATATCGCCGACAATAAAATCACGGCCGCCCGTATTCTTGCTCAGCTTCAGAAAATCGCTCATCTCGCATTGCCTGTCGGAGCCTTACAATGGCAAAGCGCCGGAAAATTGTCCGGCATAGTCACGGGCAAATTGCGCCGCAATACGTCCGGAACGGGAGCCTCTCTGGGTTGCCCAGCGGTTTGCATGTATGACCGCCTCTTCATACGCCTCATCCGGTACCCCGTACTCTTTAAGCCAATGCCTGACGGCTTCAAGATATTCATCGGGCGAAAAGCCATAGAAGGATATCCAGAGCCCGAACCGCTCGGACAGGGAGATCTTTTCTTCGATTTCCTCACCGGGATGGAGTCTGTTGTCTGCACCCCGGGTCATATTCAGATTATCTGACATACGCTCGGCAATGAGGTGGCGACGATTGGAGGTGGCGTAGATCAGGATATTGGTGGCTTGTCCGGCTATGGAGCCATCCAGGGCAGTTTTGAGGCGCTTGTAGCCTATGTCACCCTCTTCAAAAGACAGATCATCACAGAATAATATGAACCTGCCCTGCTGGCCGCTCAGAATATCGATGACTTCCGGCAGATCGCCGATGCTTTCCTTGTCGACTTCAACCAACCGAAGACCCTGACAGTGGAATTCATGGAGACAGGCCTTCACCAGCGAAGACTTGCCCGTGCCCCGTGAGCCTGTCAGCAGCACGTTATTGGCAGGCTTGCCTTCAAGAAACTGAATGGTATTTTGCCGAATGAGCTTCTTCTGTCGATCTACCGACTTCAGTTGATCAAAGCTGATCAGTCCGGGGTTCGGAACGGGAAGCAAAACCGCTTTCCTTCCCCCTTGTGTCAGACGGTACTGCCACTGAAAGGCGATGACATCGGGGTCCAGTTGCTGATCGGGCTCCTTGGGATATGCCCGCTCCAGAGCATCTGCAATCCGAGTTAACTGTTTCAGCAGCTCGTGCTGGAGTGGCATAGATTGATTGGCGCTCATTGCTTGTAACCAGGGTTATCGTGGGGGATTAAGCTTGCCAACACCCGCCACCCCCGTCTAACGATGGATAGACCCCGATCGTCGATTAATGGACATTTTCGGATGAATTACGCGTTATTGGCAGACGGGAAAACAGACTGGCCCGGCTGAACCCATAAAGCCCCCCATTTAGCTATTCCGGGGCATCAATCAGACGCTTTGTGCTGGGACCTCTGGAAAGCCGTTGGCGCGATACCGAACTCACGGCGGAACATTGCGGTAAAGGCACTGGGATTGGAGTAACCAGCCTCCAGAGCGACATCAAGGATGCTTCGTCCCAGCGCAAGCTCTTCCAGTGCAACGAGCAACCGGGCCTGCTTTCGCCATTTTCCATAGGTGATACCGAGTTCACGGTCGAACCACCGCTGAATGGTCTTTACGTTGACGCCCAGGTGTGTGGCGCATTCGGCCAGCCCCCAATCCAGAGTGCGCGTAGCTACGAGGCGATGGCACAGGTCGCGCAGCGGGCCTTTCTGAGGAAGCGGCAAAAAAACCGAACCGGTTTCAGCCCGGGACAGCTCTTCAAGCAGCAAACTGAACACAAGCTCGTTTCGCCGATCCGGGTGTTCGCTTCCATCAACCTGTGACGCTGCGATCATGAGCTCTTTGGTTAACGGTGTTATTTCCAGCACCAGGCAGTCGCTGCCCAGGTTGATCGTGCGCTCGTCAAGGTAGACACTTTTGATGCTGACGGCGCCAAGTGTTCTGGTGCGGTGCCGAACTCCGGGCGGTATCCACAACGCATAGTTGCTTGGCACTATCCAGCAGCCACTCCGGGTGGTGACCATCAACACCCCTTGGGTGGAGAGCAGCACCTGTGCCTGCTGATGATGGTGCACGTCGATATCGATACCATCGTTGAGATCCAGAGCGAGGGTCGATACACCGCTTGCCGCTGCAGCCAGGCTATCGCTGGATGGCAAATGCTTTGAGATGTCCATAATTCAATGACAGATGCCCTTTAGTCGTTAGACGGACTTCAGCGGATCGTAGCATTATGACTCAGGTGATGCACACAAAGATTAAACTCAACTTGTAACGAGAAATTTATGAGTCAGTCTGTTTCAGATAAAACGCCAGACACTTTGTTTTTAGACAATCTACAAAAGATCGCGATTGTTTCTTCCGGCTGGCATAAGTCCATAGTTGGAAATGCCGTAAAGGCGTCCAAGGAGTATTTTGAAAAACATGGAGTTATTGGCGATAAAATCGCCCTTTATGAGCTGCCTGGCGCATTTGAGCTGCCCTTATACGTCAAAAAGCTCATTCAAAGGGGAAAGTTTGATGCAATCATTGCCTGTGGTTTCGTTGTAAATGGCGGTATATACAAGCAAGAATATGTCGCGTCTGCTGTCATTGATGGCCTTATGAGGGTCCAACTGGAATCAGGCGTGCCTGTATTCTCTGCCGTGCTTACTCCACATTATTTTCACGAACACGAAGACCATATAGACTTCTTCTCGCAACACTTTATTAAAAAAGGAACTGAGGTAGCAGAAGCCTGTATCCAGACTCTGGAAAGTCTTTACAAGCTAGAGAAAAACTGCGCTTAACAAGCAGGTGTTAATCGGTAAAAAAACAAAAAAGCCCATGAAAACATGGGCTTTTTATTAACCAACTAGTAGCAGTCAGTGCCAGCGAGCACCTGTCGCGGGGTCATTCCCACTCAATGGTCGCCGGGGGCTTGGAAGAAACGTCGTAGGTTACGCGGGATATTCCGCTGATTTCATTGATAATACGGTTGGAAACCGTTTCAAGCAGTTCATATGGCAGATGAGCCCAACGAGCTGTCATGAAATCAATGGTTTCAACGGCACGAAGTGCAACAACCCATTCATACCGGCGAGCATCACCAACTACGCCCACAGACTTGACTGGCAGGAACACCGCGAATGCCTGGCTGGTTTTGTGGTACAGGTCAGCCCTGTGCAGCTCCTCCAGGAAAATGGCATCGGCACGGCGCAGAATATCAGCGTATTCTTTTTTCACTTCGCCCAGAATCCGCACACCAAGGCCTGGCCCCGGGAACGGGTGACGGTAAACCATATCGTATGGCAGGCCCAGCTCAAGCCCGATGCGGCGGACTTCATCTTTGAAAAGCTCGCGCAACGGCTCTACCAGCTTCATTTTCATGGTTTCCGGCAAGCCGCCCACATTGTGATGAGACTTGATTACGTGGGCTTTTCCGGTCTTGGAAGCGGCCGATTCAATCACGTCCGGATAGATGGTGCCCTGAGCTAACCAGTTCACATCTTTAATACGCGCCGCCTCCTCATCGAACACATCAATGAAGGTGTTGCCGATAATCTTGCGCTTTTTCTCGGGGTCGCTAACGCCTTTGAGGTTCGTCAGAAAGCGCTCTTCAGCATCTGCACGAATGACTTTTACGCCCATGCTGCTGCCGAACATATCCATTACCTGATCGCCCTCGTTCAGGCGAAGCAGGCCATTATCCACGAATACACAGGTCAACTGGTCGCCAATGGCTTTGTGCAGCAATGCAGCAGTAACAGAGGAATCTACACCGCCCGACAGACCCAGCAGTACTTTGTCAGTACCCACCTGCTCGCGGATCTTCTGTACAGCGTCGTCAACAATCTTCGCAGGCGTCCACAGGGCTTCACAGCCACAGATAGACAGCACAAAGTGCTCCAGAATACGTTTACCCTGCAGGGTGTGGGTTACTTCCGGATGGAACTGGAGGCCGTACAGGTTACGTGACAGGTCCTGCATGGCTGCAATCGGAGCGCTTTCAGTAGACGCCAGCAGCTCAAAACCCTCAGGCATGGCCACAACCTTGTCACCATGGCTCATCCACACATCCAGCAGGGACTCACCGGTAGCGGTCAGATGGTCCGTAATGTCCTGTAGCAGAGGTCCCTTTGCGCGCACTTTTACCTGCGCATAGCCAAATTCGCGCTTTTCAGAGCTGGCAACACGCCCTCCCAGCTGTTCCGCCATGGTCTGCATGCCATAACAGATACCAAGCACGGGGATACCCAGGTCAAACAAGCCTTCAGGAGCACGCGGCCCGCCAAGTTCGGTAACGGATTCAGGGCCACCGGCCAGCAGAATGCCTTTGGGGTTAAACGCCTGCAGTTCTTCATCTGTGATATCAAAAGCACGTACTTCGCAATACACACCAACTTCGCGCACACGGCGGGCGATAAGCTGGGTGTACTGGGAACCAAAATCCAGAATCAGGATACGGTGGTCATGAATATTTTGGGCCATGGAATCCTCGGGAAAAATAAGCTGTGCGACTCCGGTCAGAGCCGCACCCGGGCTGTCTGCTCTTAGCTGACGCGGTAGTTTGGTGATTCTTTGGTGATGGTTACGTCGTGTACGTGGCTTTCACGCATGCCTGCACCGGTGATACGGACAAACTTGGGATTGGTGCGCATTTCCGGCATGGTTGCACTTCCGGTGTACCCCATAGAGGCACGCAGACCACCGATCAGCTGATGGATGATATTGCGCATTGGCCCTTTACAGGCAACACGCCCTTCAATTCCTTCGGGCACAAGCTTCTCGATACCCTTGCTGGCGTCCTGAAAATACCGGTCACTGGAGCCTTGCCCCATTGCACCCAGTGAACCCATGCCGCGATAAGCTTTATAACTGCGGCCCTGATACAGTTCAATTTCCCCGGGCGCTTCATCAGTACCCGCCAGCAGGCTACCAA
This sequence comes from Marinobacter sp. F3R11, assembly GCF_003318275.1. Lineage (GTDB taxonomy): Bacteria > Pseudomonadota > Gammaproteobacteria > Pseudomonadales > Oleiphilaceae > Marinobacter. The sequence goes on from NZ_QOCH01000013.1 coordinate 142,752, forward strand.
TCATTACACAATGGGCACCGGCCACAATGGCCTTGGCAATATCACCGGAAAAACGCACGCCACCATCCGCAATCAGGGGAATATCACGATCTTTAAGGGCTTCTGCGACGCTGGAAACCGCTGAAATCTGGGGAACCCCGACACCAGCAACAATGCGGGTAGTGCAGATCGAACCTGGGCCAATGCCCACTTTCACTGCATCTGCCCCGGCATCAGCCAGTGCGATCGCCGCTTCGCCTGTAGCGATGTTGCCCCCGATCACTTGCAAATCGGGGTAGTGCTCCTTGATCCAGCGTACCCGGTCAAGCACACCGCGGGAGTGGCCGTGAGCGGTATCCACCACAATCACATCCACGCCTGCGTCTGCCAATGCAACAACACGCGCTTCGGTATCACCGCCGGTACCTACCGCGGCACCCACACGCAAACGCCCCTGGCTATCTTTGCACGCCAATGGGTAATCCTTGGATTTCTGGATATCTTTGGCGGTAATCAGACCGCGGAGCTGGAAGTCATCATTAACCACCAGAACTTTTTCGATCCGGTGGCGGTGCAGCAGTTCTTTAACTTCATCAACACTGGCACCTTCTTTCACTGTGACCAGCTTTTCTTTCGGCGTCATTATCTGGTGCACCGGCGTATCCATACGGCTTTCAAAGCGGATGTCCCGACCGGTGACAATTCCAACCAGCTCGGAGCCATCAACAACAGGAAGGCCAGAGATGTTATTGGCCATTGTGATTTCTACAAGTTCACGCACTGTGTGTTGAGGGCTTACAGTAATCGGGTCTTTGACAACACCGCTTTCGAACTTCTTGACCTTGCGTACGGCTGCGGCCTGCTGCTCGGCGTTCATGTTCTTGTGCATGATGCCAATGCCGCCTTCCTGAGCCATAGCTATGGCCAGTTCAGACTCTGTCACTGTATCCATCGCCGCTGACACCAGCGGTATGTTCAGGGTAATAGTCCGGGTGAGTCTGGTGCGCAGGTCTGCCTCGTGGGGCAATACCTCGGAATAACCGGGAACCAGCAAAACGTCATCAAATGTGAGAGCTTCTTCGGCAATTCGCAGCATTGGGATAGGCCTTTTGAACGTGCTAAATTTGAACCTTCCGTGCGGCACCTGTAGGTAAAGAGGGTGCAGCCGCAAAGTAAAATGCGTAATCGGACTATTATAAAGAGGTGTCGCAGGTCAGTAAACTGCGCTATTTCCTGTCAAAAACCGCATGCAGTTGAAATTCAAGCAATTTACACTCATATTTTTCGGCTTTTGCGTATAAGCCGGTCAGGAGCTTTTGGTGAATGACGTGTTTCAGGATACCCGGCCCAGAGCGCTGACCGTCAGCGAGCTGAACCATCAGGCCAGACATCTGCTGGAATCCAGCTTCATGCAAGTGTGGGTTGAAGGTGAGTTATCGGGCTTTTCAAGACCTTCGTCCGGGCATTGGTATTTCTCTCTGAAAGATTCAAAGTGCCAGGTGCGCTGCGCCATGTTCCGGGGCCTGAACCAACGTATCCGCGCCATTCCAAAGGAAGGCGACAAGATACGCATCCGCGGTAAGGTTACCCTGTACGAAAACCGGGGCGATTTCCAGATTATTGTTGAACATATGGAGCCCGCTGGCCTTGGAGCACTGCAGCAGGCCTTCGAAGAGTTAAAGCGCAAGTTGCAGGCTGAAGGCCTGTTTGGGGCAGACCGCAAAAAACCGGTTCCAGCATTGCCTGCGCATATTGGCGTCATTACCTCGCCGACCGGCGCAGCCATACATGACATCCTCACTGTTCTGGCGCGTCGCTGCCCTGCCATACCGGTTACTCTTTACCCCACGACCGTTCAGGGTCAGCCCGCGACGGCTGAGATCGTAAAGGCTATTGAGCTGGCCCGGGCGCATGGAGTAGCTGATGTCCTGATCATCGGCCGCGGAGGCGGATCCCTGGAAGACCTCTGGTGTTTTAACGAAGAGGCCGTTGCCCGGGCCATCGCCGCCTGCCCTATTCCGACGGTGAGCGCCGTCGGCCACGAAACAGATGTAACTATTGCTGATTTTGTGGCCGACCTGAGAGCACCCACACCGTCTGCAGCTGCGGAGAAAGTTTCGCCCGACCAAAGTGATCTGCTACGCCAGATCACTGATCGCGAATTCCGGCTGGCCAATGCTGCCAAAAGAGCCCTGCAAAGACTGACTATAAAGCTGGAACACCTCTCCGCACGCCTGCGTGACCCAAGGCGGGAATTGCTGGAAAAAGCCCAGAGACTGGATGATCTGGAACTGCGGCTGGATAAATCCATACAGCAACGCCTTGAGCGTTTGCAGATCCGGAGCACCCATCTGGCGCAACGACTGGCCATGCAATCCCCTCGCAAACAGCTCGCGGACAGCCGTGAAATGCTGGATCGTTCAGCGTTGCAGCTCAACAACGCCATGCAGAGAACCCTGGCACGGCTTCAGGACCGGCTGGAGCACACTGCCGGAACTCTCAACGTTGTCAGCCCCCTGGCCACACTGGGACGTGGGTATGCCATCGTTCGTGACAGCCACGGAAACATCGTCCGCAAATCGGTTGATGTCGTTGCCGGCGACAGGATTTCAGCGCACGTAGCACATGGGACCATCACAGCAAAAGTGACCTCGGTCAAAGGTGATGAAAACTAATACGAAAAATCCCGCGAACTAATCCTATGGTCTACTGGATCACTGTCTCAAAGGGCCTAAAGTTGGAAGATACGGATATCACAATAACAACTGGCAGAACGAGGCAGAATGTATGGATTACCACTCAGAGTTCCGGAGATCGATCGACAAGCCGGAAGATTTCTGGCGTGAACAGGCAGGCAAGATTGACTGGACGCAACCTCCAGAGACCATCTGGCGAGCCACAGACAACGGCCATGGCCAGTGGTTTCCAGACGGCACACTCAATACATCCGACATAGCACTGGACGCCAATGTCCGGGCTGGCCGGGGTGATCAGAAAGCTCTTATATACGATTCACCGGTTACGGGTGCAAAGCGCACCTATACATACAATGAGCTGACTGACGAAGTTGCCCGTTTTGCCGGAGCCCTGAAAGCCCAGGGGATCAACAAGGGTGACGTGGTAATCATCTATATGCCGATGATTCCGGAAGCCGCTATTGCAATGCTGGGCTGTGCCCGCATTGGCGCCGTTCACTCAGTCGTATTTGGCGGCTTTGCAGCCCATGAACTCGCAGTACGAATTGAAGACGCAAAACCCAAAGCGGTGATTACGGCGTCCTGTGGCATAGAAATCACAAAAGTAATCGAGTACAAGCCCCTGGTGGACAAAGCCATTGAGCAGTCCTCTCACAAACCGGACTTCTGCATTGTCTACCAGCGTCCGCAGGCTAAAGCCCAGATGCAAGCGGGCCGCGATTACGACTGGAGCGATCTGGTAGCCAGCGCCGAGCCGGCTGACCCCGTGCCGGTGAAAGCAACCGACCCTCTGTACGTACTTTATACTTCTGGCACTACCGGCAAGCCTAAAGGCGTTGTCAGAGACAACGGTGGACATGCTGTCGCACTCAAATACAGCATGAAGCTGGTGTATGACGCAAACCCGGGTGACGTTTTCTGGGCTGCCTCAGATGTAGGCTGGGTGGTGGGCCACAGTTATATTGTTTATGCCCCGCTGTTTGCTGGCTGCACAACGATACTTTACGAAGGCAAACCAGTCAGAACCCCCGATGCGGGCGCATTCTGGCGGGTGGTTCAGGATCATGGCGTAAACCTCCTGTTTACGGCACCTACCGCTTTCCGCGCTGTACGCAAAGAAGACCCGGAAGCTGATCAGCTATCACGCTATGACATCAGTTCACTCCGGCGCATTTTCCTTGCCGGTGAACGTCTGGACCCTCCAACCTATGAGTGGCTGCGGGAACACACCCGGCTTCCGGTACTGGATCACTGGTGGCAGACAGAGACAGGCTGGGCTATTTGCTGCAACCCGGTGGGAATCGAGACGATGGAAACCAAACCCGGCTCGGCAACTGTTCCCTCCCCTGGTTATAACGTGCAGGTTGTGAGCCTGGATGGCAGCCAGATGCCAGCAGGAGAGCAAGGGCAGATCGCAGTAAAACTTCCATTACCGCCAGGATGCCTGATGACAGTATGGGGCGATGATCAGCGCTTCCAGGACAGCTACCTCAAACCTATTCCAGGTTTTTACAGTTCCGGTGACGGCGGCTTTATTGACGAGGACGGATATGTTTTCGTAATGGGCCGAACCGACGATGTGATAAACGTGGCAGGTCATCGTCTCTCTACCGGTGAAATGGAAGAAGTGGTTGCCTCTCACCCCGCTATCGCAGAATGCTGCGTGGTAGGTGCGCACGACGACCTGAAAGGTCAGGTCCCTCTTGGCCTTGTGCTCATCAAAGACGGTGCCACCATCGACCACGACGAACTGGAAGAAGAGCTTGTTGAGATGGTGCGGGATAAAATCGGTGCAATCGCCTGCTTCCGGCGGGCTTTGGTGGTAGACCGACTGCCCAAGACTCGCTCAGGCAAGATCCTGCGCCGTGTTATCAGGCAGATTGCCGATGGTGAGGAATACTCGGTCCCAAGCACTATTGACGACCCCGCTATCCTTGAAGAGATCAGCGTACAGTTTGGTCGAGCCGCACCAAAAAAATCTTAACACATTGTTTATTAAAGGATTTAAAAGCTTTCAAAAAATATTGACGCCCCCCAAACTCGGTCTATACTGAAATTGCTGTGGAAAATCTTCAGTGCCCCGTGGGGGGAAATCTCAGAAATACAGGAAAGTTCAATGTCCGATACAAAGACAGGCAGCGTTAAGTGGTTTAATGAATCCAAAGGTTTCGGATTCATAGCTCAGGATGGTGGTAGTGACGTTTTTGTACACTATAGCGCCATTACCTCCAGCGGTTTCCGCACCTTGACAGAAGGCCAGCAGGTGCAGTTTACCGTTACACAAGGACCGAAAGGTCCGCAGGCGGAAAACGTAACCCCGATCTGAGGTTATTTTCCGCCCTCCGCCCCTCACGGGAACGAGAAGACAGAAAAAGCCGGCACATGTGCCGGCTTTTTCTATTCTGATTAAACAGTTACAGCACTTTCCTCACGATTTACTTCATTAATAGACTCACCAGCTGCCTGGGATACAGCAGAAAACAGCGCCTGCAAAGTCGCAGAGGTTGTATCCTCAGCCAGGGCTGCAGCACTACAATGCTTGCCACCAGCAGTCAGGCGTATGCAAGCCAGAGCATTGGCCCGGGTACCCTCACCCAACGCAAACTCGTCATAGGCTTCCACAGCTATCGCAAACCCGAACCGTTTTTGCAGAGCCGCAGAGACTGCTTCCACAGCCCCAAGCCCACGACCCTCAATGCGCACAGGAGCCTGCTCACTGCCAAAACTTACTTCGGCAAATACGCCCTGATCATCTCTGTGCAAGTCGTATGCGCGCAACGTCCAGTCTTCGTGGACTTTCAGATACCGCTGCTCGAACAGGCCATGAATAGACATTGAGTCAATCTCACCACCGTTGGTTTCTGCAGCTTTCTGAACCAGCTTGCTGAACTCAATCTGCAACCAGCGCGGCAGACTGATGTTGTAATCCCGCTCGAGAACATAGGCAACACCGCCTTTGCCCGACTGACTGTTGATACGTACAACCTCTTCGTATCGGCGCCCAAGGTCAGACGGATCTATTGGCAAGTAGGCAACATTCCACAGATCTCCTTCTTTTCTCCGCGCCAGACACTTGCGGATGGCGTCCTGATGGCTTCCGGAAAACGCTGTGAAGACCAGTTCGCCAGCGTAGGGGTGACGTGGATGGGTGGAAATTTCAGTACAGGCTTCAACAACCTCGGTGATTTCTGCCATGTTCGACAAATCAAGCATCGGGTCAATGCCCTGGGAGTACAGATTCATGGCCATAGTGACCAGGTCCATATTCCCCGTGCGCTCACCGTTACCCATCAAGGTGCCTTCTACGCGATCTGCACCTGCCATAACAGCAAGTTCCGCCGCAGCCACCCCGCATCCCCGGTCATTGTGGGTGTGGACACTGATACTGAGGTGCTCCCGATGGAGAATGTTGTCGGAGACCCATTCAACCTGATCCGCAAATACGTTTGGAGTAGACATCTCCACGGTAGCGGGTAAGTTGATGATAACCGGCTGCCCTTCATCCGGGCGCCATACATCAGTTACCGCATTGATAACCTCGACTGCAAAATCCAGCTCTGTGCCAGTAAAGCTTTCTGGTGAATACTGGAAGGTCCATTCAGTGCCCGGGTTACGAGCAGCCATATCCCTGACCATACGGGCACCGTTAACTGCAATTTCCAGAATGCCCGCCCGGTCGAGGCCAAACACCTGTTCCCGTTGCACTGTGGAGGTAGAGTTATATACGTGAACAATTGCCTGTTTGGCACCTTCAAGCGCCTCATAGGTGCGCGCAATCAGCTCGGGCCTGGCCTGGGTCAGTACCTGAATTTTCACATCATCAGGAATCCGGTCTTCTTCAATGAGCTTGCGGCAGAAATCAAAGTCCGGCTGACTGGCCGCAGGAAAACCGATTTCTATCTCTTTGAACCCCAGTTTTACGAGCAAGTCGAACATACGCTGTTTCTGAGCAACATTCATGGGCTTCACCAAGGCCTGGTTGCCGTCGCGAAGATCCACCGCGCACCAGGTCGGTGCTTTTTCGATGACTTCATCGGGCCAGCGGCGGTCCGTTTTTGGTATGGGCCGAAAAGCCGGGTATTTGCGATGATCGAAAGTCATGTCTGTATCTCTCCGCTGCATTGTTCGGGGGGTTGCATCAATAACGTTAAGCTTAACCTGTTCTCTGAAGCAGGTGATTGCTAACTCAAGGGTAAAAGCGTAATTTAAAGCTCATTAATTTCACCAAAATAATTTTTCAGGCAATTTTATGCCCATCAAGACCCAAACTCTCATACAAATTGATAGAACCGACCGGCGTATTCTGGCCCAGATACAAAAAGACGCCTCGCTGACCAACCAGCAACTTGCAGAAAAAGTGGGGCTATCTCCATCACCTTGTCTGAGGCGGGTGCGGGCTCTAGAGGATGCAGGCATTATTGTGCGTACGGTTACGATCCTTGATCACAAGAAACTGGGCCTGTCCCTGACAGCCATTATTCTGATAGGAATGGACAGGCACACACCCGAACGATTCGCAGCCTTTGAAGAACAGGTTGGCGAATACCCTGAGGTTCTGGAGTGTTATCTGGTCACCGGCCACGATGCCGATTACATGCTAAAAGTGGTGGTACCGGATATGGATCACTACCATCAGTTTCTGCTTAACCGGATTACCCGTATCCAGGGCGTCAGCGGCGTTCATTCAAGTTTTGTGTTACGCCGCGTGATTGACAGTACAGCACTTCCGCTGGGGTATTTGTCATGATGCTGCATTCGTCATCTGTACCTTGTGCGGCAGGCTCCGTACAATAACCAACACTTTTCGAAATACCCTTCTATGAAACACCAATGAACGGAAACCACGATGCGAGCAAGCCGTTATCTGATTGCAACCCAGAAAGAAACACCGTCTGATGCCGAGGTTATCAGCCACCAGCTGATGCTGCGTGCCGGCATGATCCGGAAACTGGCCGCAGGCCTCTACACCTGGCTGCCCATGGGCCTGAGAACACTGCGTAAAGTTGAGCGGATTGTTCGCGAAGAAATGGACAAAAGTGGTGCACAGGAAGTTCTGATGCCTTCCGTTCAGCCAGCAGAACTCTGGCAGGAATCCGGGCGCTGGACCCAATACGGCGGAGAGCTGCTGAGAATGAATGACCGCCATGGTCGCGAGTTCTGCTTTGGCCCCACCCATGAAGAAGTCATTACCGACCTGGTCCGGAATGAGCTGAAAAGCTATAAAGAACTTCCTGCCAACTTCTACCAGATCCAGACCAAGTTCCGGGATGAGCGCCGCCCCCGCTTCGGCGTAATGCGCGCCCGGGAGTTCATCATGAAGGATGCCTATTCGTTCCACGTGAACGCAGAGTCTCTGGATGAAACCTATCAGGTAATGCACAGGACCTACTGTGCGATTTTTGACCGCCTTGGGCTGGATTACCGCCCTGTACAGGCAGACTCGGGCGCGATTGGCGGCAGTGCATCCCATGAGTTCCACGTACTCGCCTCCTCAGGCGAAGACGACATAGTATTCAGCACTGGCAGTGATTATGCGGCCAACATTGAAAAAGCAGAGGCTGTGGCACCATCAGGCGAACGCGCTGCACCCTCTGAAGACCTGCAAGAAGTCGCAACTCCGGATCAGCGAACCATTGAAGCTATCTCGCAGTTCCTGAATATTGAAGCCACCCGAACGGTAAAAACCCTGTTGGTGAAGGCGCAGGCTGACGACGAAGGTAATGCCGGGCTGATCGCACTGGTTCTGCGTGGCGACCATACGCTGAACGAGATCAAGGCAGAAAACCTCGAAGGCGTAGCTGAGCCGTTAACCATGGCAACCGACGAAGAAATTGAGTCGGCGGTTGGCTGTAAGGCCGGATCTATTGGCCCGGTAGGCCTGAAGCTGCCAGTTATAGTGGATCGCAGCGCAGCTCATCTGGCAGACTTTGTCTGCGGTGCTAACCGGGAGGGCTACCATCTGACCGGAGTAAACTGGGAGCGGGATTTGCCGCTGGGCCGTGTTGAAGATATCCGCAATGTTGTTGAGGGCGACGCCAGCCCCGACGGTAAAGGTACGCTGGAGATACGCCGGGGTATTGAAGTCGGCCATATTTTCAAGCTTGGAAACAAGTACAGCGCTGCCATGAACGCTACCGTACTCGATGAAAACGGCAAGACGGTAATCATGGACATGGGCTGCTATGGAATTGGCGTCTCCCGTATCGTGGCTGCTTCAATAGAGCAGAACCATGATGAGAAAGGTATCATCTGGCCTGATTCCATTGCACCCTTCCAGGTGGCCATTGTTACGCTCAATGCCCATAAAACACCTTCTGTAGCAGAAGCCGGTGAGAGACTGTACGAGCAGTTGAAAGAGGCTGGTTATGATGTGCTTCTGGACGACCGCAAAGAACGTCCGGGTGTGAAGTTTGCTGATATGGAACTGATCGGAATCCCGCACCGGTTTGTTATTTCTGATCGCGGACTTGCTGCCGGTACGCTGGAATACAAGGGTCGCAGGGACGCTGACAAGCAGGATATCGCCATCGAAGAAGCACTACCGCTTCTGACCAAGGCATCGCCTCTAAAATAAAGAGCTATCGCTCGCCAGACAAGCGGCAGGGTGTCCAGTCATGGACACTCAGCCGCCTACAATTCCTGGCTCCATATCGAGATTCACCCCAAAACGCTTCTGCACCGACTGGCGAATATCCGAAGCCAGCTCAAGCACATCCTGCCCCGTTCCACCAGAATGATTGATCAATACCAGGGCCTGACGATTGTGGACACCTACCCGAAGGTTGCGATACCCCTTCCATCCGCATTGATCTATAAGCCATGCTGCCGCCAGCTTTACTGAATCTACCTGCGGGTATCCCACGACATCCGGATGCGCAGACTTCAATTCAGTGAACTTTTCCTCAGGCACAACAGGGTTTTTGAAAAAACTCCCGACGTTGGGAATAATCTCCGGGTCCGGCAGCTTCCGGCGACGGACCGCCATCACTGCCTCGGCGACTGCCAGAGCATCCAGATCAGGAGAAACTGCTTCGCCCAGATATTCTTCAAGATCCCGGTAGCCGAGCTGCAAAGGCTTATCACGGGACAGACGCAATCTGATCTCGGTAATAATGTAGCGACCAGGCGACTGCTTGAACACGCTGTCGCGGTATGCAAATCCACATTCCGCATTATCAAGCTTTACCAGCTCGCCGGATTCCAGGTCCAGAGCTGTAACAGAAAGCAGCGTATCGCACAGTTCAACTCCATAAGCCCCTATATTCTGCACAGGGGCGGCGCCCGCCGTACCAGGTATCAGTGCCAGGTTCTCAACGCCCCTGTACCCTGCCCTTGCAGCGTACAGAACCGCCTGATGCCAGTTCTCACCGGCACCTAACACCAGGGTTGCACCTGTACCGTCAACCTGCTCCCACCTGCGCGAAGCCATTCGCATACGAATAACGAGGCCATCAAAATCTCCGGCAAATACCAGATTGCTGCCGCCGCCTAGCACCAGTATTTTTTGGCCATTAGCCTCCGCCCATGCCAGAGCACCGCGCAAATCATCCAGGCTATCGACATCCATGTAGAATCTTGCCGCTGCGCACACGCCCAACGTATTGAGCGCCGAAAGTCCGACGTTCTCCTTTAACTTCATCGGGAATCCCGTACGCTGGCTCACGCCATACGCTCCTGAATATCACCAAGCAACCCTTCACCTGCATCTTCAATCAGGTCAAGCACCCGCTCAAACCCGTCCTGGCCACCAAAATAAGGGTCGGGAACTTCAACAAGATCCGATTGGCCATACTCAAGAAAGAGGGTCGGCCGTGTACCACCGTTCTGGTGCCAGATATCTTTCACATCCGCCAGGTTCTGGCGATCCATCACAACCACATAGTCGAAAGTGTCCAGGTCCCGTTCAGTAAACTGGCGTGCCCTGAGCATACTGATATCAATTCCCCGCTTTGCAGCTGCTTCCAAAGACCGAGGGTCAGGTCCTTTGCCAATATGCCAGCTGCCTGTACCGCAGGAATCAATCTCTATTTGCTCCAGCAGCCCGGCCTTCTCTACCAGCTTTCGGAATACCCCTTCAGCCGTGGGCGAACGACAGATGTTCCCCAGGCACACGAAAAGCACACTGAAGCGCCGGCTCATGCCCCGTATTCTCCGGTTTTAGTGGCTTTGGCCATCCAGGCCCTGACTCGCTGCAAATCTTCTTCAGTATCAACACCGGCTGGAGGTGTGCCAGCGGCCACCTCAACGTGAATCCGGGCACCGTTATATAAGGCCCTAAGCTGTTCCAGTGATTCAGCCTGCTCTGTCGGCGCTGGAGGCCAGGCCACGAAGCGGCTGAGTACACTGGCCCGGTATCCATAAATACCTATATGGCGGAAATATCCGGCTCCATCATTCAGGGCTGCGCCGGCATTGGGCGCTGAAAGGTTGTCCTGTCCTATATCGCGCCAGTAATCCCGCGCCCAGGGAATAGGTGCCCGGCTAAAGTAATGAGCCATCCCTTCAATATCAAAAACAACTTTTACAACGTTGGGGTTGAAGACCTGCTCCATGTCGTGGAGGCGCTCGCAGAGCGTTGCGATAGCTGCTTCAGGGTAGAGATCGAGATTCTCCGCAACCTGGTCTATCAGACGAGGCGGAATCAGGGGCTCATCGCCCTGAACATTAACAATGCGATGATCCGGGTCGAGCCCTAGTTTGCGCACAACTTCTTCCAGCCGGTCGGTACCGCTGACATGATTGGGCGACGTCATAACCACTTCGGCACCAAATGCCTCACAGGCAGACTGAATACGTGGATCATCTGTTGCTACAACAACGCGGCCAGCCCGGCTTTCAGATGCACGTTCACAAACGTGCTGAACCATAGGCTTGCCGGCAATATCCAGCAGTGGCTTACCAGGTAATCGGGTGGAGGCGTAGCGGGCTGGAATCACAACCGTAAAAGACATGGGTTTCGATCCTGCAAGGAACTGAATCAGTTTTTGTGAAGGCGTTCGTCTGTGGAGAGTGTACGGGCCTCAGAGGCCAGCATGACAGGAATACCTTCCCGAATGGGAAATGCCATGGCGTCCTGATAGCAAATCAGCTCGGTTTTGCCTTCATTGAGCTTCAGGTCACCTTTACATACGGGGCAGGCCAACAGGCCCAGGAGCTTTTTATCCATAATACATTCTCACTGACAGTTAAGAGGTTGACGGCCCGGAACAGGCGCGTAGTTTTTCAAGAACAGCCTCTGAAAACGCCTTTGGCAACTTTGCTTCGACATACAGCACCCAGGAATTATTGGGCGCAAAGCCCCGGCACTTAACCCCATCCTTGGCCGTCATAACCAGCATCTGGTCAGAATCGGCACCCAGATCTTCCAGGCGAAAATGATGGTGATCGGGAAAAGGCACGGCAGTCACCTCTGCCCCCAGTCCTCTGAGTGTATCGAAAAAACGGCCCGGATTACCGATACCGGCCACCGCGCGAACCCGTTTGCCCTGCAGACTTTCAGGGGTTCTGTTTTCCCCGCTTTTAAGGTTGACCAGACGGGTTGGCACCAGATTCATCGTGTACATATGTGGATGCGAAATGTCCGCAAGACCCTGCTGCAAAACCCTGCCCTGTTCATCGGCTGGCGCAGCACCGTTCACAATAACAAAGTCCACACTCTCCAGGCGGCTGACCGGCTCCCGCAGGGGCCCTACAGGAATAAGGGCTCCGTTTCCGATACCTCGGGCACCGTCAAACACGGCCAGTTCAATATCCCTGGGCAAGCGATAGTGCTGAAGCCCGTCATCGCTGATAAGCACGTCACCCAGAGCATTGTCGAGAGCAAAAGCCGCACCCCGGCAGCGGTCGGGATCAACCACTACAGGCACACGGGCTGCCTGAGCGAGCATGACCGGCTCATCCCCTGCAAGTGATGGCAGAGTATTCTCTGTTACCAGCAGCGGATAACCGGATGCTTTACCACCATACCCACGACTAAGAATAACCGGGCGCCAGCCTGCAGCACGGATTTCATCTACAAGCCAGGCGGTTAACGGAGATTTACCGGTACCACCTGCAGTGATATTACCAACGACCACAACGGGTACCGGCAACGTCCGTGCGTGCATATTCAACGCTTTGCGCCGCTTCGATTCAGCTATAGCCCGGTAAAGCCAGGAAAGCGGGGCTAAAATAGTGAGCGGGCGGCCTTTACCGTACCAAAAACGCTCTACAACAGATGTCATGACTGTTCACTGAACTGCATCTGATGCAGTTGGGCGTAAACACCGTTTTTGGCAAGAAGGTCCTTATGAACCCCTGATTCTACAATACGTCCATTATCCATAACCAAAATCCGGTCAGCCTTCTCAATGGTCGAAAGTCTGTGGGCAATCACGAGTGTAGTCCTGCCCTGGATAACCGTTTCAAGCGCTTCCTGAATATGACGTTCTGATTCAGTGTCCAATGCAGAAGTTGCCTCATCCAGAATCAGGATCGGTGCATCCTTAAGCAAAGCTCTTGCAATCGCAAGACGTTGGCGCTGACCGCCCGAGAGCATCACACCGTTGTCTCCGATCATGGTATCCAGACCATCCGGCATGCGATCAATAAACTCCAGTGCGTGAGCTTTTGCTGCAGCCTCACGAATTTCTTCCCGGCTACAGTCCCGGAGCGCGCCATAGGCAATATTGGCTGCAATCGAGTCGTTAAACAGCACAACATTCTGGGTAACCAGTGCGATCTGGGACCTGAGCGCCTTGAGAGAAAAATCCTCGAGTGAACGGCCGTCTATAAGGATTTCGCCATCGGTATATTCATAAAATCTTGGCAGCAGGCTTACCAGTGTTGATTTCCCACTGCCCGAGCGCCCGACCAGAGCTACGCTCTGCCCGGCAGGAATTTCAACAGATATACCCTCCAGCACATTATCGAGTTGATCCCGGTAACGGAAAGACACTGAGTCAAACTCGATGGTTCCCTCAACACGCTCGGGCGCATAGGTTCCGGGATCCTGTTCCGGAGCCTCGTCCATGGTTTCAAACACATCAGACGCAGCTGCGACACCTTTCTGGATTTTGGAATGAACGGACGTCACCTGGCGAATAGGTTTCGCCATGGTCGTAGCGGCCGTAATAAAAGCCACCAACTGCCCAGTTGTCATCTCACCTCGGATCTCCGGCGAAAGCATGGTCCAGACAAGCGCAGCAATGGCAACGGCCACCAGAGTCTGAATTACAGGGACACTGATTGCCTGGGTTGATGCCATCTTGAGACTTTGCTTCAGGTTCTGGTCATTAACCTTCTGAAAACGCTGCTTTTCATACTCAATGCCGCCAAAGGTACGGACGACCCGATAACCAGCAATCGATTCAGATGCCACATGAGTTATATCGCCCATGGAGCCTTGAATACGCTGACTGATTTTGCGAAAGCGCTTGCTCGCGTAACTGACAACAGCTGCGATCAAAGGCCCAACCGCCAGAAAAACCAGAGTCAGCTTCCAGTTGGTGTAAAGCATAAACCCGAGCAGGCCCAGAATTGTCAGGCCCTCTCTCAAGGTTATGGTTATGGCGTTAGTTGCGGCTTCGGCTACCTGCTCTACGTTAAAGGTAAGCTTGGATACCAGCCTTCCGGCAGCATTATCGTCAAAGTAACGGGAGGGAAGTGTCATCAGCCGGTTAAACACGTCATTACGGAGCGCATTGATAACCTTTCGCCCAACATAACTGATGAAATACTGACTCATGAAGGTGCCAACGCCACGGAACGAAAACACTGCAACAATCAGAAAAGTTAATAACAACCGGTTCTGATCGGTAGGGTTTTCAATGGCAGCGATGACATATTCCATGGCTGCGGCCATACCAGTGGAAGCCGCAGCATAGATTACGTTACCAACTACAGCCAGCGAAAATGCCATCCAGAATGGCTTTACATAAGTCAGCAGGCGCTTGTAGGTTGGCCAGGTCTCGCCAGGTTTGACGTGTTTAGGGTCAGGTAGCGGTCCGGCTTGACTCACTGGCTCTCGGCCTCACGCTCAGTAGTGATACTCAGCCGCGAGAATCCCAGACGACCAGCAACGTCCATGGCCCTGACTACGTACTCATGAGGGGTTCTCGCATCAGCCGTGATGATAAATGGCAGACCCGTATCGCCTTCGGCGAGCTCGCTAACTCCGCGTTCCAGCGTCTCACGACGGTTATTAACCAAAGCCTTGTCATTAAGAAGGTACTGGCCCTCTGCGTTGATAACCACGTCAATCTGTCTGACTTCCGCTGGTGAAGCCGGCTCACCACTGGCTTCAGGCAATTCCACCTGCAAATGGCTTTCCCGTGTAAAGGTCGTGGAGACCATAAAGAAAATCAGCAACAGAAAAACCACATCGATCAGTGGTGTCAGATCGACCCCGACTTCCTGACTTCTCTGGCGTGTGAACTTCACAGCAGTCAGGCCCCTTCCACGTCGATTTCGCGATCACCGTGTACAACTTCAACCAACTTGATGGCTTCCTGCTCCATACCAACCACAAGCTCGTCTACCCGCCGGATAAAATAGCGATGGCAGATCAATGCCGGTATCGCGACACTCAGGCCCGCAGCGGTAGTAATCAAAGCCTCGGAGATGCCGCCGGCAAGATTGCCAGCATTACCCACTCCGGCAAGCTGGATTTCAGCAAACACCTTGATCATACCTATGACAGTCCCGAGGAGACCAAGCAAAGGAGTAATCGTCGCGACTGTACCCAGTGGATTCAGAAAACGCTCCAGGTCATGGATAACCTGACTGGCTTCATGCTCGATACTTTCTTTCATGATCTCACGACCATGCTTCGCATTCATCAGGCCGCCGGCGAGAATACGGCCCAGCGGTGAAGAAGCTTGAAGCGCCTTCAGCTTGCGGCCATTAAGTTCTTTTTTCTTGATCCAGCGCCACAACTCATTAGTACTCTGAGGCGGCGCGACACGGGATACTCTCAGCGTCCAGAAACGCTCCAGAATGATCGCAAGTGCCAGAATGGAACAGGCAACAATCGGCACCATAAGAATGCCACCAGCTTTCAACAACTCGAACACGCTTGATCTCCCTGATTGTTTACAAGCCGCGCTACTTTAGCATAGCTGTCGTCATAGGCCACACCCAGTATGTCACGGTATTTGACACTGGTCTCTGGCAAGGCCCGGACCACTGATCCAGAAGGGACTTTGGTGTCGCGACTCGCGGATCTGGACAGCTCCATCTGCCACAACCATCGCAAGAGCGCCTGAGCATGCAGTGTTGTGCGCCTGAGCCCCTTGCCGACGATAACGAGCCGTTACACCTGGATGAGGATGACCATATCTGTGCCGATATCCTGCCGTGTAGATCACCCGATCCGGATCAAGAGTGCTGACCCAGGTATCGGAAGACGACGTTTTGCTGCCGTGATGAGGCGCAATCACAACCAGTTCCCGGGGAGGATCCGCCAACAGTGTACCCTCGATGGCTTCAAGGTAGCCGGGTTCAACAGAAGCGGTTATATCCCCTGGCAAGATCCATGCAACATCTGAATTCTCATACCTGACTGTCAGCACACAGGAGGCATCATTGCCTGTCCGGGCTCCGTTTGCTTGCCAGAAGGACAACAACACCTCATTTGACAACTTGCCTTTACCAGCGCAGCTCCGGATATTGACCTGCCTGCGCTCCGGTTTCTCCTGCTGCTGTAAATCCAGTTTTTCACGAATAGCCTCTGGCTCACCCGTCACTATGCTGCCTACCTGAAATTTATCCACGAGCAAAGCAATGCCACCGGAGTGATCGTTATCGGCATGACTCACAACCAAGGTGTCAATTCGCCTGACACCCAAGGCCCTGAGGTTAGGCAGAATGACCGATTCTGCCGCCGAAAAGACGCCTTCCACTTCAGGCCCGGTATCGTACACCAGCACCCTGTTACCTTCCCGCAACATCGCTGACAGGCCCTGACCTACATCCCAGACCCATACTTCCGGACTGGCGACCCGCGGGTTGCCGCTCTCAACGGGAGTCATGGCCCCCATAACCCAGACCAATACAACAACGGAGGCCACAACGCGAAACGTTCTGACAGGCACAGTGATAACCAGGAGAACCAGCAAGCCGAAGCCGAATATTTCCGGGAAACCGGCTTCGAGCTCAGGCCAGTTTATACCCGCAACCCACCCCAGAAAACGCCACATCACACCAAGAGCCGCATCCATTATCTGTATAACAAGGGTCGAAAGCTGAGGGATAATGGCAACTGCTACCCCGCCGACAATCAGTACGGGCATCACCACAATAGATACCCAGGGAATTGAAACAAGGTTAGCAAGCAAACCAGCAACAGGCTGACCCTGCCCTATCAGCTCAAGCAAAGGCCAGAGCGCCGCGAACACGGCACCCTGAGCGAGAACAAGGGCTTTGAGCCATCCGGTACCACCCAGCCGACCCGCATAAATACAGATCAGAATGGAAACCGCCCCGAAAGACAGCCAGAAGCCCTGATCCAGGGGAGCAAAAGGATCGAACAGCAGAACCAGCCCAAGCGCGACAACCATGGCATGCCACGGCGAAACCTGTCTCGCCATCAGAAGTAGCCAGCCGCCAACGGTGACCATCACAAGAGCTCTCCGGGTAGGTACGGTAAAACCGGCAGCCAGCGCATAGAGCGTGCAGCACAGGATAATCGTCAAAAAGGTTGCAAGACGCACGGAATGCTCACTCATGCGATAGGAAGATATTGCCAACAGTAGCCGGCGAGACACAAAACCGGCGCCCAGCGCCACCAATCCGAGATGAAGCCCCGATATAGCAACCAGATGAATGGTTCCGGTAGCCTTGAAGACATCCCAATGTCCGGAAGACAGGTGCCCCCGGTTCCCGATCAGCAGAGATGCAATTAATGGATGGTGCACGGCATCTGCGAATTGTCTGTCAACCCACCGGGCCAGCCCAATGTGATAACGATGATACTGACACTGCAGCGAACAGAATACCGACGGATCCGGAACAACAGTGCGTACACTGCCGGTTGCCCGGTACCCTTTACGGAACAGCCAGTCCTCATACCGAAAACCTTCAGGGTTAAGGTTTCCATGAGGTCTTTTCAGCACCACTTCCAGGCGTAAACGGTGCCCGGGAAGACCATCAGCAGGCACGCCATACCAGGCCAGGCGCAACCTTTCCGGCAGGGGTTCTCCGGAGATCGATGAATCCCCGTACCATCGGGTTACGCAGAAACTGAACCGAAGACTGTTGAAGTTACCGGATACAGGAAGCTCACACAGGTATCCTGAAACAACTGTTTTTTCACCCTCAAGGCCTGCAGGGAGGCGCTGCTCAAGACGTTCGTGAGCCCACAGGCCCGCCCAGGCAACACCCAGGGCAAGCCCGAAAGAAAGAACCCGAAGTAACCGGAAGAGCTGCCTTCGTATTGGTAAAAACCACGACAAAGTTGGAACTACAAGCCCAAGCAGCCACACTGGAGGTGGTAACACCGCCAAGCTATAAAGTAAGATGACGCCGCAGGAAAAAGCGAATATGCCCAGTACTGCAAAGCGTGCTGAAGAGTTTCCGGACAATCCTTGTCCTCCCGATGATCCAACCCGTCGGCGATATCCTTGGCGCCGGAGTTTCATTCGACTTGAAAGTAGAGCTTCCCAATGCCGAAGAAGTTCATGAAACGTTATCTGCCATCACCTGAGAAGGTGCAAGCGATGCAATCGCTTGGTTTTCTTGGCGAGATAGTTAATGAACCGAACCTCTGGCATATCAACCGTCACAGTGTCGCCCGGGCGTTTCTGATCGGTGTCTTTTTCTGCTTTATCCCGATGCCCTTCCAGATGCTGGCTGCAGCCGTTTTCGCCATCTGGTTTAATGCAAACCTGCCTTTATCTGTGGTGCTGGTATGGATCAGCAACCCCATTACCATGCCACCCATGTTTTACTTCAATTACAAGGTAGGGGCCTGGGTTCTGAACCGGCCGGTGCTGAGCTTCGATTTCCGGCTTTCGTGGTCATGGATCAGCGAGCGACTACTGGATATCGGCATCCCCCTGTATCTTGGCTCACTGATCGTCGCCACTGTTTCCGCTTGCCTGGCTTATCTGATAATACAATTTATCTGGCGCCGGAAAATCCGCACGGATTGGCAACTCCGCCTCCGTGCGCGAAAAGCTCTCCGGCGCCAATCCCACGATCAGGCTTCCTGAACCAGCCTTCCCTGCTCCAGCCTCAATACCCGCCCAAGACTTCGAGCCATCTTCATATCATGGGTAACCATCACAAATGCAATTCCCAACTGGTTACGCAAAGACTCAATGAGGTCTCGCACGCCCTCACCCGTGTGTTCATCAAGATTACCGGTGGGTTCATCCATCAAAACACAATCGGGTTCATTAACCAGCGCACGGGCTATAGCAACACGCTGACGCTCGCCGCCAGAAAGTTCACCAGGTTTATGGGCCAGACGCTCAGCAAGCCCGACCTTCTGCAAAATTGTCTGCGCCCGCGATCTGGCTCCGCTAACGCCCATACCCCCAAGCACACAAGGCATCATGACGTTCTCAAGAGCGGTGAATTCAGGCAACAGGTGGTGAAACTGGTAGACAAAACCGAGATGCCGGTTTCGAAAACGCGCTCGCCCCGCCTCTGACAAACGATGAATGTCCTTACCACAAATGGAGATATGCCCCGACGAAGGCTTGTCCAGCCCCCCCAGAAGGTTCAGCAGGGTTGTTTTACCTGCTCCGCTGCTCCCCACGATCGCGACAGTCTCACCCGCAGTAACCTCAAGCGAGATATCAGAAAAGATAGTCAGTTTTTCCGGCCCCTGAGTATAGGTCCGGGTAACCTGACGACAATCAATTACCAGGGAATCATCCGTCATGGCGCCCTTTTCCTTATTCATAACGCAGAGCCTCCGCAGGATCCACCCGTGACGCTTTCCACGCCGGATATATGGTCGCCAACAGGCTCAGCGCAAGGCCGGCGCCACTGATGATGGACACGTCCTGCCACTGCAACTGAGAGGGCAGATAACTGATAAAATAGACATCGGCACTCAGAAACTTGTGGCCAAGCACCCCTTCAAGCCATGAGATAAATGCACTGATATTAAGCGCACCAAGAATACCCAAGCCTGTACCTATCATTGTTCCGAAAACCCCGATGACGGCACCCTGGACAATAAAAATCCTCATAATGCGCCCAGGCGTTGCGCCCATAGTACGAAGAATGGCTATATCCGCAGTTTTATCAGTCACCACCATGACCAGGGTAGATACAATGTTGAAGGCTGCAACTGCCACAATAAACATGAGCAAAAGCCCGATCATGGTTTTTTCCATGCGGATGGCCTGGAACAAGTTGCCGTGGGTGCGTGTCCAGTCTGAAATATAGTAACGACCCGAAAGTGCTCTGGCCGCCTCTTCTGCGACCTTTGGTGCTGCAAAAAGATCATCCACAAGCAACCTGACACCCTGGGCTTTGCCACCGGTTCGCATTAATTTGGCAGCATCATCCATGTGGATAAGCGTGTAGTTGCCATCCAGTTCGGCGCCCACGCTGAAAATGCCCTTCACCGTAAATCTTTTCAGCCTGGGCAAAACCCCGGCCGGCGTCACTGAGGCTTCCGGCAGCACTACGGTCACTTTATCGCCCAACTGCAAACGCAGACTGGCGGCCATGGTTCGGCCAACGATGATCCCGAACTCACCCGCAACCAGATCGTCCAGCTTGCCTTCAATCATATGGTCTTCAATGATTGAGACTGTGCGTTCCTCCTCCGGCAGTACACCGTTAAGCAAGACTCCACGCACATCACCACCTCCGGTAATCATGCCCTGCCCCTGAACAAACGGAGCTGCAGCGAGAACCCGGGGATGTTCCTGCACCTGAGCATCCACCGTCTCCCAATCCTCCAGCGGCCCGCTGCTCTGGATAATGGCGTGAGGGACCATTCCAAGGATTCTCTCCTTGAGCTCGCGATCGAATCCATTCATCACAGAAAGCACGATGATCAGCACTGCAACACCAAGCATCAGCCCGATCATGGATGTGAGCGAGATAAACGAGATAAAGTGGTTACGCCGTTTGGCTGCGGTATAGCGCAGGCCGATACAAAACGATAAGGGTCTGAACATGAAGAGGTGCCTGTTGCTACCTTCGGGTCAATCGTGGTCTGAAATTCCCACCTGCCTTTCAGCACGGAGGGAAACTGCTAAACTTTTGATACTGGCCAGAACCCTCATTACGGAGTCCTGAATGCACATTCAAGATACGCCATCCGAACCGGCAGATTATGTGCCTGAGCGTCGGGAGTTTTACCGCATCGCAGACCGGATTGGCCTGGAAGTCCATAAGCTGTCGCCATCAGACAGCCTGAACGAGAACGTTTTTAACGACGACCACCTCAACAATCTTGAGGCCGAACTCAGACGCCTGGACCTGGACATCAAATCCCAACTTGCAATCCTGGCTGATCAGGATCGCCTGCTCACAGGGCTCATAAAGTCCCTTAACAGCAAGCTGGATATACTTGCGCGCATTATGGCCTTTCAGCAAAATCCCTTGCAACCTGAGGACTGGCAAGAGGTAACCCTGAGCGAAGGCGGCCTGGCATTTTGCGCAAGCCCGCAAGCGTGGCAGACTGGCGACAGGCTCAGCGTTCGCATGACGCTGCCACCAGAGCTTTCCCAACCCCGGGCCGTCGCAGAGGTTCTGGACATTCAGGTTGATGAAACAGGCAGGGCAAGGGTTCATACCGGTTTTATCCAGATTCAGGAAAGCGATCGGCAGCAAATCGCCCGACATGTGATGCGATATCAAATTCGCCAGCGACAAAAAGAGTAGACTGGCGAAAACATGTGACTTTTACCCGAATTTCTCGGATATTACGTTTTATCCATGTCCCCGGAACACGTGCCGGAGACCCAAGTATCAGTGGAGAACCATAAATGACAGTAAAGCGAGCCCTGACGGGTACACTGGCAACGGCAATACTACTTACCCTGACCCCGGTTTCCGGTGCATTTGCCGAAGAGCTTCGCGTTCCCGTTGGCAGCCAGGCAGACAGAAGCCAGGAAAAAATGCCCCGTACCGGACTGACACAAGCGTCGGTGCGAGCATCATGGGGTGAGCCGGCTAAAGCTGAAGGCCCGGTTGGACAACCCCCGATCAGTCAGTGGCACTACGATAATTTTGTGGTCTATTTCGAAAATGACCGCGTCATACACTCAGTGCTGAAACACAAGCGCTGACATTTTCAAGTATGGTGTTTCCCCGCCCGTCAGCCTGAACACACATTCTGACGGCATGCCGCCCTTTGTAAAAAATGGCGGCTTTTTGCAATTTTAAGGTGACGGTAAAGTGACATCCTTACGCGTGTTGCCCGCCGAGTGGGCTCCTCAGAGTGCCATTGTGCTTACTTGGCCCCACCCCGGTACCGACTGGGCAGGTAGCCTCGACAAGGTGGAGCCGGTATTTCTTGAAATCGCCCGTTCGGTCCTGCGCTTTGAGCACCTGGTTGTCAGCTGCGAACACGTTGCCAGGCTGCAGGATCTTGACCGGGAGCTGAATGCATGGGCCATGCAGCAAGGCCTGCCAGGGCGCGTGCACGCCGTGCCGGCTCCCGCAAATGATACCTGGGCCCGCGATCACGGCCCGATTACGGTAATCACCAATCAAGGGCCTGCCCTGCTGGATTTCCGCTTTAACGCCTGGGGGGGCAAATTTCCCTGGGAGAAAGACGACGCCCTGAATCGCCACCTCGCCAATTTCGGAGTGTTCGGCGCCACTCCCATGCAGACCGTGGACTTTGTGCTGGAAGGCGGCTCCATTGAATCCGATGGACAAGGAACCCTGCTCACCACCAGCGAGTGCCTGCTGACCCCTTCCCGCAACGCCTCCATGGATCGTGGTGCTATCGAGCAACGACTGTCTGAGGTGCTGGGTGCAGACCGGATCCTCTGGCTTAACCACGGTTACCTTGAAGGGGACGATACGGACAGCCACATTGATACATTAGCCAGGTTCTGCGCCCCGGATCATATCTGTTACGTAACCTGTCCGGACGTCGCTGACGAGCACTACAGCGCACTGGCAGCCATGGAAGAGGACCTGCAGGAATTTCGCCAGCGTGATGGTTCGCCATACAAACTGACAGCCCTGCCCTGGCCTGACCCCGTCTTCGGTGATGAAGGCGAACGCCTTCCGGCTACTTACGCTAACTTTCTGATCATTAATGGTGCTGTATTATTACCAGTTTATGATGTGCCCCAGGATGAAGATGCAATCAGAATCATCAGCCGGATATTTTCCAACCGGGAGATTATCCCTATAAATTGTCGGGCACTGGTGCAACAACATGGCAGTCTGCACTGCGTCACCATGCAAATTCCGGAAGGAGTAGTTTCTTCATGAGCCAGAACCCTGGCACGCATCCGGTTTCGGATCAGCTTGTGATCGCCGCCGTTCAGCAGGCATGCAGTGCGAATAAATCTGCCAGCCTGGCAACAACAGAAGTACTCGTTCGTGAAGCAGCGGCAGGCGGAGCTCAACTGATCATTCTGCAAGAGCTACATGCGACCCAGTACTTTTGCCAGACTGAAGACACCAGCATATTCGATCTCGCAGAGCCAATTCCCGGCCCCACAAGCGAACGACTATCGGAGTTGGCCCGGGAACTGAAAGTGGTTATCGTAGGCTCCGTTTTCGAGCGCCGCATGAATGGCGTTTACCACAACACGGCTGTTGTCATCGAAAACGACGGTTCCATCGCTGGCCTGTATCGCAAGATGCATATCCCCGACGATCCGGGCTTCTATGAGAAATTCTATTTCACTCCCGGCGATGCCCAATTCAACGATGGCCGCAGCGGGTTCTCACCCATTGAAACCTCAGCAGGCAAGCTGGGCGTTCTCGTATGCTGGGATCAATGGTACCCGGAAGCAGCACGACTGATGGCACTGGCCGGCGCAGAGATACTGATCTACCCTACGGCGATCGGCTGGGACACGACCGACGATCAGGATGAGCAGGCACGCCAGCTGGAAGCCTGGGTAACCGTTCAGCGAGGCCATGCAGTTGCCAACAACCTGCCTGTTGTTGCTCCCAACCGGGTTGGTATCGAACCCGACCCGACAGGCCTCTCCTCCGGCATTCGCTTCTGGGGAAACAGCTTTATCTGTGGCCCTCAGGGGGAATTTCTGGCCCGGGCCGATGAAAGTACCGAGTGTATACTGACTGTCACCCTTGACCGCCAGAGAAGTGAATCGGTTCGCCGCATCTGGCCGTACCTGAGAGACCGGCGCATCGACGCCTATGGCGATATTCTCAAAAGAGTAAGGGACTGAGCCCGGAATGAAAAACCTGGTAGATACTGTTGTTACGGAACTGAACCAGATCCTGCTGGGCAAGGAGCGTCAGGTTCGCCTGGCCCTGTGCGGCCTGCTTGCCAAGGGCCACCTGCTGATTGAAGACATCCCCGGCATGGGCAAAACAACACTGTCCCACGCATTGGCCAGGGTCATGGGGCTCAGCTATCAGCGTATTCAGTTTACCAACGACCTGTTGCCTGCCGACGTACTGGGTTATTCCATGTACGACAAACAGGCCGGCAGTCTGTTATTCCATCCAGGGCCGATTTTTGCCCAGGTTGTACTGGCGGATGAAATAAACCGCGCATCGCCGCGAACCCAAAGTGCACTACTTGAAGCCATGGAAGAGCGCCAGGTGTCCATTGAGGGCGAAACCCGCCCGTTACCACACCCGTTCTTTGTGATTGCTACACAGAACCCCACCGAACAGGGAGGGACTTACCCTTTACCTGAGTCCCAGCTCGACAGGTTTCTGATGCGTATACGGCTCGGCTACCCCGATCCCAGAGCCGAGCGCGAGCTTCTGGAAGGCGAAGATCGCCGGATAATGACTGACCGGCTCAGCACATTGCTGTCCGAAGCCAATCTCGCAAAACTACAGGATGAGGTAAATCGGGTAACCGCCAGCCCCGCGCTCCTGAACTACATTCAGCGCCTGCTAGAACAGAGCCGCCGTATGCCAGGACTGCTCTACGGTTTATCACCCAGGGCCGGGCTTGGATTACTCAGGGCTACTAAAGCCTGGGCGCTTATGGAAGGGCGCCACCATGCCCTGCCGGATGACATTCAGGCGGTATTCCCATCGATCGCTGAACATCGCCTTGAACAGGGTGAATCCGGAAAAAGCGCAGAACGAGTGCGACAGTTGCTGGCCACTGTCTCTGTGCTTGAGTAAACGGGTACCAATAGT
Source organism: Marinobacter sp. F3R11 (assembly GCF_003318275.1). Classification (GTDB taxonomy): domain Bacteria; phylum Pseudomonadota; class Gammaproteobacteria; order Pseudomonadales; family Oleiphilaceae; genus Marinobacter. Next base: position 167,693 of record NZ_QOCH01000013.1, read on the forward strand.
AAAGCTTTATTAATGGAATTGACCAAAACAGAATGGCAGCCAGCTGCTTTCGTGATAGCCTTTTCTTCTTCCTCGCATTACTGGCCCTTAAAAAGCCTGACACGTACCGATTTAGTGAGAGACACCGATGAGCGAAACCAAACATTCCCGGCTGATCATCCTCGGCTCCGGCCCTGCCGGATACACCGCAGCAGTTTACGCAGCGAGGGCCAACCTTAACCCGACACTGATCACTGGAATTGAAGTCGGCGGCCAGCTCACGACCACCACCGACGTAGACAACTGGCCCGGCGACAATGACGGCGTTCAGGGCCCTGAACTCATGCAACGCATGCAAAAACACGCTGAGCGTTTTGAAACCAATATCGTTTACGACACCATCAACGAAGCCGATTTGCAGAACCGCCCCTTCCGCTTGAAAGGTGATAGCGGTGAGTACACCTGTGATGCCCTTATCATCGCCACAGGTGCGTCTGCCATGTATCTGGGCCTTGAGTCCGAAGAACGTTTTAAAGGTCAGGGCGTATCCGCCTGTGCCACCTGCGACGGTTTCTTCTACAAAAAGCAGAAAGTGGCCGTCATTGGCGGTGGCAACACCGCTGTCGAAGAAGCCCTGTATCTGTCCAACATCGCAGCGGAAGTCACTCTGGTTCACCGCCGTGACAGCCTGCGCGCCGAGAAGATTCTGCAGGACAAACTCTTTGAAAAAGCCGAAAACGGTAACGTCAACATCGTCTGGGACCATACTCTCGATGAGATCCTGGGTGACGATACCGGCGTAACCGGCATGCGCATCAAAAGCATGAAAGATGGCTCCACACAGGATATTGACCTTGCAGGCGTGTTCATCGCCATCGGACACAAGCCAAACACCAGCCTCTTCGAAAGTCAGCTGGAAATGGAAAACGGCTATCTCAAGATCAAGTCCGGCCTGCAAGGCATGGCCACTCAGACCAGCATTCCCGGCGTATTCGCGGCCGGCGATGTAGCCGATCACGTGTATCGCCAGGCCGTCACTTCTGCCGGCTTCGGTTGCATGGCTGCGCTTGATGCCGAAAAATATCTGGATCATCAGGATTGAGTTGAGCCCGGGAAAGACAGGATGACCTCACTACCCTGGCTAGACCCCGACCAATTGTGGTTCCCTCCAGCCGAAGAAGCCCTCGACGACCCCGATGGCCTCCTCGCCCTGGGGGGCGACCTGTCCACAGAACGCCTGATCCTGGCCTATCGCAGCGGAATCTTTCCCTGGTACAGCGACGACCAGCCCATACTCTGGTGGTCTCCGGATCCGCGTTGCGTTCTTTTCCCTGAAGACATTCACATATCCCGCAGTCTGCGCAGAACCCTCAATCAACAGAGATTCCGGGTAACCGGCGACCAGGCCTTCGGCCGCATCATCCGTCTGTGCGCTTCCACACGAAGCGAAGGCACCTGGATAACCGATGACATGATTGCCAGCTATTCCGAACTCCATCAACAGGGAATTGCACACTCCATTGAAGTCTGGAACCGGGATGGCGAGTTGGCGGGCGGCATGTACGGCCTGGCCATAGGGCAGTGTTTCTTTGGCGAATCCATGTTTTCCCTTGAAACGAACGCCTCAAAAGTCCTGATGGTTTATCTGGCCCATCAACTGCAGGACTGGGGTTATCGTCTGATGGATTGTCAGGTAGAAAGCGATCACCTTCTGACCATGGGCGCGTGCACCATACCCAGGAGCGAGTTTTTATCTATAATCGGTACATACGCAGACCGAAAACCGGATCAGACTGACTGGACATTCCGTTGGCAATGGCCCGGGCCGGAGGCTTGAATGAGTAGCCTGAGAACCTTGGTATTCTTTGCAACACCTGCTCACGACTGCAGCTATCTTGATGATCGTGAAGCGACAACAATGTTTGTCGATCCCCGCGCTCATATCGATAAGAAACTCTACACCCAACTGACATCACTGGGTTTCCGACGTAGCGGATCCCATTATTACCGGCCTCACTGTGAGGCATGCAACGCCTGCATTCCTGTCAGGCTGAACGTGAATGACTTCAGGCCAGATCGCAGCCAGCGCCGGGTTATGAAAAAGAACACTGATGTGGCCTGCAAACTTGTACCCGCAGCCTTCGATGAAAGTTATTACAGGCTTTATGCCAACTACGTGGAACTGCGGCATAAGGACGGTGATATGTATCCACCCTCACGGGAACAGTTCACATCGTTTCTTGTTGAAGGCGGAACAGACTCCTGGTTTCTGGAGATGCGGATAAACGGGGTTCTGGTAGGTCTGGCGGCCATAGACTTGCTGGAGGATGGGCTCTCAGCCATATACACCGTGTTTGACCCGGCCTATAAACAGAGAAGCCTCGGAACCTTCGCTGTTCTCTGGCAGATTGAAGAAAGCATCCGGCGTAGCCTGCCCCACCTTTATCTGGGTTACTGGATAAAACAATGCAGGAAAATGAATTACAAAACCCGCTTCAAACCAATAGAAGCACTGCAGAACGGCCAATGGCAAACGATAGAGATCGCTTAGTGCCAGTTTTTGGGTTGAAAATGGCCTGCCACAAACCAATAAGGCGCCTTTTCCCCGACTACGTACTAACCCGCTTTGCCAAATGGCTGAAAATCAGGCAGAATTGCGCAATTTAAAATTACGGAAAGTATTCCAAAAGAGGTTTCTACTGAATGGCGAAATCAGATGTCGTTGAAATGGAAGGGGTTATTCTTGATACCCTTCCGAACACCATGTTTCGGGTTGAGTTGAGCAATGGCCACGTTGTTACCGCTCACATCTCTGGCAAGATGCGTAAAAACTACATTCGCATCCTGACTGGCGACAAGGTTAAAGTTGAGCTGACGCCTTATGACCTGAGCAAAGGCCGGATTGTTTACCGCGCCCGCTAAGGCAAAAGCGACATCCGGAACACATAAAAAAACCGCTGCATCAATGCAGCGGTTTTTTTGTGGGCGAAGCTTATGTCCGGCCTGCACACCGGTTACACGGCTTCAGCAGGCTCATCCTCATAGTCGAAAACCAGATCATCATCCTTGAGATGGATAAATACATCACCACCCTTCTCGGACAAGCTGCCAAACAGGATCTGCTCAGCAAGCGGTCGCTTGATCTTATCCTGAATCAGGCGTGACATCGGGCGGGCACCCATAGTGACATCGTAACCCTTGTCAGCCAGCCACAGTTTCGCAGCTTCGTCCACGTGCAATACCACGTGCTTTTCATCCAACTGCGCCTGCAACTCGGTCAGGAACTTGTCCACAACATGGGTGATGGTTCCCCGCTGCAGGTCTCCGAACTGAATAATACCATCCAGACGATTACGGAATTCCGGCGTAAAGGTCTTGCTGATAATCTCCATACCATCAGAACTATGATCCTGTTCGCTAAAGCCCATGGAACGACGAGCCATGCTTTCAGCCCCTGCATTGGTAGTCATCACAAGAATAACGTGGCGGAAATCCGCTTTACGCCCGTTATTATCAGTCAGGGTCCCATGGTCCATCACCTGCAGTAACAGATTGAAGACCTCCGGATGAGCTTTTTCGATTTCATCCAGCAACAGCACGCAGTGCGGATGTTTGTTAACAGCTTCCGTTAACAAACCGCCCTGATCATAGCCCACATACCCTGGAGGGGCGCCAATAAGACGGGACACCGTATGCCGTTCCATATACTCAGACATGTCGAACCGAACCAGCTCAACCCCGAGGGCCTTGGCCAGCTGCTTGGTGACTTCCGTTTTACCAACACCGGTAGGCCCGGCAAACAAGAAAGAACCTTCCGGCTTCTCCGGAGCCTTCAAGCCGGCACGGGCCAGCTTGATGGCCATAGACAGGGATTCAATGGCCGGATCCTGCCCGAACACCACCATCTTGAGATCCCGCTCCAGATTACGCAGAAGATCCTTGTCGCTGGTGGATACATTCTTCGGCGGAATACGGGCAATCTTGGCAACCACCTCTTCGATTTCCTGAACATCAACCGTTTTCAGACGTTTGTCCTCAGGCATCAGACGCTGACGCGCTCCCGCCTCATCAATCACGTCAATCGCTTTGTCCGGCAGATGGCGATCCGTGATGTAACGCTCCGCCAGTTCCGCCGCCACACGTAAGGCTCTGTCCGTATATTTCAGGTCGTGATGCTTCTCAAAGTTTGGCTTCAGCCCTTTGAGTATCAGATAGGTATCCTCAACACTCGGCTCGTTCACATCTATCTTCTGGAAGCGGCGAGCCAGAGCGCTGTCTTTCTCGAAAATACCGCGGAACTCCTGATACGTGGTGGAGCCAATGCAACGGAGCTCTCCGGAGCTCAGCATAGGCTTGAGAAGGTTCGAGGCATCCATAACCCCACCAGACGCAGATCCCGCACCAATGATGGTATGAATCTCATCAATGAATAATATTGCGTGCTTTTCTTTCTTCAGGTCAGCAAGCAACCCCTTGAGTCGCTTCTCAAAATCACCACGGTACTTTGTGCCTGCAAGCAGAGCACCAAGATCCAGGGAATACACCACGCCATCGGCAATGATGTCGGGCACCTGGCCATCAACAATGCGTTTGGCCAACCCTTCTGCAATAGCTGTTTTACCTACGCCGGCTTCACCAACCAGCAGCGGGTTGTTCTTGCGCCGGCGCACAAGAATCTGCACTACCCGCTCAACCTCATGTTCACGGCCGATAAGAGGGTCAATGCGCCCCTGACGCGCCTGCTCATTCAGGTTGGTCGCATAATTATCAAGCGGCTTGGACTGAGCACCTTCTTCGGCAGTTTCATCCTGAGAAATCTGCTCGTGACCGTCCTGATCCTCGGTTCCCTGCACACGGGAAATCCCATGGGAGACAAAATTAACTACATCAATACGTGCAACACTCTGTTTTTTGAGCACGTACACCGCCTGACTTTCCTGCTCGCTGAAGATGGCGACCAGTACATTGGCTCCGGTAACTTCTTTTTTGCCTGAGGATTGCACATGAAATACAGCGCGCTGCAGCACTCGCTGGAAACCGAGCGTTGGCTGGGTCTCACGTTCATCATCAGTGCTTGGAATTAAAGGTGTTGTGGAGTCTACAAACTCCATCAGCTCATCATGGAGTTGCTTGAGATCTGCACCACAGGCTTTGAGAACGCCCACCGCCGATTCGTTGTCCAGCAAGGCCAGCAATAAATGCTCCACTGTCATGAATTCATGACGCTTGTCGCGGGCACTTTTGAAGGCCGTATTCAGCGTAATTTCAAGATCTTTGCTCAGCATGGGCCACCCCGCCGTCTGTCAGTCCGCACATTCAATCTCGCAAAGGAGCGGATGCTCGCATTCCGAGGAATACTGGTTCACTTGTGCCGCCTTTGTTTCCGCGATGTCCCGGGTATATACCCCGCATACGGCTTTTCCCTGCGTATGGACGAGCAGCATCACCTGCGTCGCCTTTTCCTCATTCATTCCGAAGAATGTCATCAACACATCCACAACAAAGTCCATGGGTGTGTAATCATCGTTAAGAAGCATCACCTTGTACTGCGATGGACGCTTCAGCGCAGGTTTTTCGGGAGCAACGCTGAGGTCATCATGACGCCCAGGCTGTTCATCTCCCCCCTGGTTTAATACTAGTAGAGAATTTTCGATAGTCCGCATCATTCTTTACCGGTTATCGGTGCCTTTCATAAATGTGGTTGCCAGGCCCCGGAATTTCAAGTGAGTTGCCAGCCCGGGGGTGAGTTATTTACCTGTACAGCCATGATACCGCTTCCGGACTGCCTTCAACTACACATTAACGTAATAGAAGCTATTGACTCGACACCGGGTTTCGCCGACAGTTAGCTCACAGTGTTAAATAATGTAAAAATGTAAGTAGTTCATGTAACGGGAATGGGCAGAAGTACGATTTCAAGCCCGATCAACCCACGGAACAACAACAAGTGACAGCAAAAGTACAGGGGAGTTCATTATGCCAAGGGGCAAAGTTAAGTGGTTCAACAATGCCAAAGGGTATGGTTTCATCATAGAAGATGGCTGCAGTGACGACCTGTTTGCCCACTTTTCATCAGTCCAGATTGACGGTTACAAGACGCTGAAGGCGGGTCAGACTGTCAGCTTTGACAAAAAGCCCAGCGACAAGGGAGTGCACGCGGTTAACATCGTGCCCGAGGAGTCAGCCAGTGAGCAGCCCCGGGAGGGCGCTGCAGACAGTCAGGTACAGGCACCTGAATCTGGTGACACCGCCCACGGAGACGTGCCCCCACGCGCAGCGAACGCCTGACGCATTCATCAGGCAGGCCGTATCCACGCCAAACCAACCTGTCGGGCCAGCCCGGCAGGGGTAGTCTTGCCTGAATTTAATACAGAACCGGGCCAGCTCCCGGCTTTCAAACACTGCCTTTTCTAAGTACCCTCTACCCTGATTCCAATTCCAGGCCCCGGGGAGCCGCCATGGCCGATCTCATCCTTTTTAACAAGCCCTTTCAGGTGCTCTGCCAGTTTACAGATGAGCAACCCGCCGGACAGAAACCCCGGGCCACACTGGCTGACTGGATTCGTATTCCCGGCATTTACCCGGCCGGGCGACTGGATTACGATTCAGAAGGTCTTCTGCTGTTAACCAGTGACGGCGCCCTGCAGCACCGCATTGCATCACCATCCCTGAAAATGCCGAAAACTTACTGGGTTCAGGTTGAAGGTGATATTTCCGCAAGCGCTATAAGAGAGCTTTCTGCGGGCGTTACGCTTAAAGACGGCCGCACCCGACCGGCACAGGCACGGAAAATAGCAGAGCCAGAGCTTTGGCCCAGAGTGCCGCCTGTGCGTCGGCGCGATACGGTGCCTACCAGCTGGCTTGAACTGGTCATAACCGAAGGGCGCAACAGACAGGTAAGACGAATGACCGCTGCCGTCGGCTTTCCGACATTACGGTTGGTTCGCTATCGCATCGGCGACTGGAGTCTGGAGGGCCTTGGGCCGGGAAAACACCGGAAAATTTCGATTAACCTGCCAGCAACCATGCAAACTGACAAGCGCCCTTCACGCGCCAGACATGCCAAGGCAAAAGTACCACGGAGAACCCGAAGATCATGACCTGGACACCCCATGCCACGGTAGCTGTGGTCGTAGAAGATGAACTTGGTCGTTTTCTGATCGTTGAAGAGCGCAGCAACGGGCGAATTGTATTCAACCAGCCTGCCGGGCACATTGAAGAAGACGAGGCAATTCTGGACGCAGTACGCCGGGAAGCTCTGGAGGAAACCGGCTGGGAAATCGAGCCTGAACACTTTCTGGGCCTATATACATACAAAGCACCTGCAAACGGTGTGACCTACTATCGGTTCTGCTTTTCGGGAAAAGCCCGCAAACGGATAACCGAAGAACTGGACACCGGCATAATCGCAGCCCACTGGCTATCGCTGGAAGATATCCGTGAACTTGGCGACAGGCTTCGCAGCCCATTGATTGTCAAATGTATCGAAGATTACCGACAGGGGCGCTGCTATCCGCTGGATGTGATCGCACACTCGCAGACGTGACCGGCACAAGATGGTAAACTCCCGCGTTTTGAACTGGTGCCCTGAATTACCATGACGAATCCATCACCCGAAGCCTCTCTCCCGGAAAATACTCGTGTAATCGTCGGCATGTCCGGCGGTGTCGATTCCTCGGTTGCGGCCTGGTTACTCAAAGATCAGGGATACCAGGTCGAAGGCCTGTTCATGAAGAACTGGGATGAGGATGATGGTACCGAATACTGTACTGCGATGACTGATCTCGCAGATGCCCAGGCAGTTGCGGATGCGATAGGCATCAAGCTCCATACTGCAAGCTTTGCTGCGGAATACTGGGATCGCGTTTTCGAGCACTTCCTTTCGGAATATAAGGCCGGGCGCACGCCCAATCCGGACATACTGTGCAACAAAGAGGTCAAGTTCCGGGCTTTCCTGGACTACGCTCTCACACTTGGCGCGGACTATATCGCCACAGGGCACTACACCCGGCAACGCCCGCTTGGAGATGGCTCAGGCAGAGCGCTCTTGCTGAAGGGCCTGGATGGCAACAAGGACCAGAGTTATTTCCTTCATGCCGTTTCCGGTGAACGCATCGCCCGTACCCTGTTCCCGGTGGGCGAACTGGAGAAGCCGGAAGTGCGCCGCATCGCTGAAAAGCAGGGTTTCGTCACCCACGACAAAAAAGATTCCACTGGAATCTGCTTTATCGGTGAGCGCAAGTTCAGTGATTTTCTGAAACAGTACCTGCCGGCACAACCTGGCGATATCGAAACTCCTGAAGGACACAGAATCGGTCAGCATCAGGGGTTGATGTACCACACTATTGGCCAACGCCAGGGCCTTGGCATTGGCGGGCTCAGCAACTTTGGAGATGACCCCTGGTACGTCGCCGGAAAAGACCTTGATCGCAACGTTCTGACCGCTGTCCAGGGCAAGAACCACCCGTTGCTGTTCTCCCGGGGACTCTTATCCGATCCTGTTGACTGGGTTTCCGGAGCGCCGCCAGCGCCCGCTTTCCGTTGCAAGGCGAAAACCCGTTATCGCCAGCCTGACCAGGACTGCGAAGTTACGGTTATCGAGGGCGGAGTTAAAGTTGTGTTTGATGAAGCTCAACGGGCCGTTACACCAGGACAATCTGTGGTTTTCTATGATGGCGAGATATGCCTCGGAGGTGCTGTGATTACCGAGACCTGGCGTGATAACGAAGCTCTTCCGGAGCGGCTCGCCTTCTCTTCACTGACCCCTTCTGATCAGGAATCAAGCCAATGAGCCGATCGTTACACGATCAGACACTGGCATTAGCGGGCGTATTCCAGGCCGCCAATCTGGTTCAGCAAATTGCCAATAACGGACACTGTAATGAAACCAGCCTGGAAACCTGCCTGCGATCGCTGTTTGCAACAAATCCGGCTACCACGCTGGACGTCTACGGGGGTGAGCTGGCCGATGTGCGCGAGGGACTGGTTACGCTCTCAACAGTCATGAGTGAACAGAGTAAACAACAGGATATTGAAGTACTGCGGTACGTACTGAACCTGATTCACCTCGAATCAAAGCTCAACCGGAACAACGACATGATGGAAGTGATCGGCAACCGTATCGAGCAGGCCCGGCATACCGCCAGCCACTTCGGCTACGTTCATACGAACCTGATCAGCAACCTGGCATCTGTATACACAGATACTATCAGCACCTTCCGCCAGCGCATTCAGGTAAGCGGCAATCCATCTTTCCTGCAAAGAGACGAAAATGCCGCCAAAGTCCGGGCGCTGTTGCTTGCGGGTATCCGCTCGGCCGTACTCTGGAGGCAAACAGGAGGGCGGCGCTGGCAACTGATTTTATCACGCCGCAAGATAATCCAGCATGCACGGGAACTTGCAGAACAAGCGAACCGCTCATTTGATAAGTAGCCCTTAACCACTGATTCACCGGCGGTGCTGGTGTATCATATCCAATCCCTTTTTTTCTGAACCGATTCTTTGATTATTTGAGAGGTTTTCGATGGAACTCAACGCCCTGACCGCCATTTCCCCGGTCGATGGACGCTACGGCAGCAAAGTCAGCGTTTTCCGTGACATTTTCAGTGAGTATGGCCTGATCAGGAACCGCGTGACCGTCGAAATCCGATGGTTGCAGCAATTGGCTGCGCACCCCGAAATTATTGAAGTTCCGGAATTCACAACGGATGCCAACGCGTTTCTCGATAATATTGTAAGTAAGTTCTGCCTCGAGGATGCGGAGCGCATCAAAGACATTGAGCGCACGACAAACCACGACGTAAAAGCGGTCGAGTACTTCATCAAGGAAAAAATCGCCAGCGTTCCCGAGTTGCATGCGGTGACCGAGTTTGTTCACTTTGCCTGCACGTCTGAGGACATTAACAATCTATCTCATGCCCTTATGCTTCGCGAAGGTCTGGACAAAGGCCTGCTGCCCGCAATGAACCGGGTTGTCGAGCAGTTGAGCGAGCTGGCCCGGGAGCACGCTGAACAACCAATGCTTTCCCGCACACACGGCCAGACAGCCTCTCCAACCACGGTTGGAAAAGAGCTTGCCAACGTTGTTTACCGGCTTCGGCGGCAGATCAGACAGATCGGTGATATCGAAATACTTGGCAAAATTAACGGCGCAGTGGGCAACTACAATGCCCATATCTCTGCCTATCCGGCAGTAGACTGGGCCGCCAACGCCAAAACATTCATCGAACGCCTGGGGCTCAACTTCAACCCATACACAACCCAGATCGAGCCTCACGACTACATAGCTGAACTCTTCGACGCAGTCGCCCGCTTCAATACAATCGTGATTGATCTTGACCGGGACGTCTGGGGCTATATTTCACTGGGCTATTTCAAGCAGAAAACCGTTGAAGGCGAAGTGGGTTCTTCCACAATGCCCCATAAAGTCAATCCGATTGATTTTGAAAACTCGGAAGGCAACCTGGGTATCGCCAACGCACTGCTTGGCCATCTGTCTGCCAAGCTGCCTGTCTCACGCTGGCAGCGAGACCTGACAGATTCTACCGTGCTGCGCAATCTGGGTGTTGGCTTTGCCCACAGCCTTATTGCCTATGAAGCTACGCTCAAAGGCCTGGGCAAACTGGAGCTGAACCCTGCTCGCCTCAATGAAGACCTTAACAAGGCCTGGGAGGTTCTTGCAGAGCCGATCCAGACAGTGATGCGCAGGTACAACATCGAGAAGCCCTACGAAAAACTCAAAGCACTGACCCGCGGCAAGGCCATGACGCCGGAAGTAATCAGAAGCTTCGTTGAAACCCTTGAAATTCCCGATAGTGCCAAGGCCGAACTGATGGCTCTGACACCGGGCAATTATATTGGCAACGCCGTCGATCAAACACGCAACATCTGAATCGGAGAAGCTGACAATGGATATGCTTGGCGGGCTTTCGCCCTCTGAATTCCTTAGGGACTACTGGCAAAAAAAACCGCTGGTTATCCGCCAGGCATTCCCCGGTTTCCAGTGCCCTGTCAATGCAGACGAGCTTGCCGGCCTTGCATGTGAAGAAGCTGTAGAATCACGCATCGTAATAGAAAACGACGAGGGCAAACCCTGGCAACTGCACAATGGCCCCTTCACCGAAGAACGCTTCCGCAAACTCCCTGAGCACGACTGGACCTTGCTCGTACAGGGCCTTGATCACTGGGTTCCGGAGGTGGCAGACCTGCTCGAACACTTCCGCTTTGTCCCCAACTGGCGCCTTGACGACATCATGGCCAGCTATGCGCCCAAAGGTGGCAGCGTTGGCCCCCATTACGATCAATATGACGTATTTCTGCTGCAGGCCCAGGGACACAGACGCTGGACGTTTGGTGGCCGTTGCGATCACACGTCGCCTCGGGTAGAAGGTACACCACTGCGCATACTCAGTAGCTGGGAAGGCGAAGAAACTGTCACTCTTGAGCCTGGCGACATGCTGTACCTGCCGCCCGGACTTGGCCACCACGGCGTAGCTGAAGACGACTGCATTACGCTTTCGGTAGGCTTCAGGGCCCCGACTGTCGAAGATCTGCTCACCGGATTTACCGACTTCCTGTGCAACCAGCCTGGTGCTGACGACCACATGAATGATCCCGACCTTCAGGTTCAGGACAATCCGGGCACCATCGCACCGGCCGTCATAGACCGGCTGCAGAGCCTTCTGGCAGAAAAACTCAATGACAAACGCAAGCTGGCCTTATGGTTTGGCCAGTACGCAACCGCACCAAAGAGCATGGATGTTGTTGTACCAGCAGAAGAACCAGCCTCTGATGAAGACTTTGCCGAGGCCATCCGGGCTGGCGAGCAGTTGCGCTGGAACGAAGGCTCCCGCTTTGCTTATCATGAAGTGAATGGCGAGACTGCCCTGTTTGCAGACGGCGAACAGTTCCTGCTCAAGGGTGACGCCCGACCTCTGGCCCCCTTATTGTGTGCCGGAGCGCATATTGATATGGGCGCCCTTACGCCATTTGCCGAAGACCCCGCTCTGCTTGGACTGCTGACCAACCTATATAATCAGGGCTCGTTGTATTTCGAGTAATGCCATGACCGTCAGAATCCGAAAATACAGCTGGCAACTTGCTCCGGCGCATATCCGGAACATCCGCCAGAAAGTATTTGTTGAAGAGCAAAAGGTTCCACCAGAGCTGGAATGGGACGATACAGATGAAATAGCCGATCACTTTCTCGCCGTCTCGCGGGACAACAGGCCAGCCGGTGTAGCACGCCTGTTCTCAACGCTTGGAGAAACAGGACACATCGGGCGCATGGCCGTCCTGCCCGAATTCAGGGGCCAGGGTATTGGTGAAGCCCTGCTCCGGCATCTGATCAGCGAATCTGCAGGCCAGTATCAGGAGCTAAGACTCTCCGCCCAGCAACATGCCATACCCTTCTACCAGCGCGCCGGGTTCCATGTTTGCTCAGAGCCCTACGATGACGCAGGCATACCTCATCTGGATATGCGATGCCTTGCTCCGACTCTTCTTGTTAACCATGCCGACAGTAACAGTAAACGATCCTGCCCCATGCTGCTCGGCACGGATACACAACCCTGGCTCTTCGACACTGAAAGCAGCATGACCGACCTGATGGACTCTATAGCTGGCCAGGCAGGCCAACGGTTGTGGCTGTATGACCGGTTGCTGGACCACGACCGCTACGATCGCCTCAGGTTCAGAGAACTGGTATCAAGCCTTGCCCGCCGCCACCGGCTCAGCGAGGTTCGCCTTCTTATTCATGATGACCAGCCCCTGGTCAAACGCCGGCACCAACTGGTGGAATTAATGCGGCGATTACCTAGCCGTATTGAACTGAGACTGGTCAACCCTGATTATCCCCATGAAGACCAGCCATTCATTATCGCCGACAGGGAAGGTGTGTTGTACAGGCATGATTTTACCGGGCCATCAGGGTTTGCCGCCTTCGCCGATAGTGGCCGTGTCAGGTTACTGGCAGAAAACTTCCAGCGCATGTGGGATTCCGGGCGCCAGTCGCTTGAGTTGCGTGAGCTACCGCTCTGAGGATTGTCGCAACGGGGCGTCCGCTGGTTCAAAGCGAGCACCAAAAGGTGCGAATTCTTCATCCACCTCCTCGGCGACTTCAGTAATCAGTCTGCGAAGCCACTGATGGTCAGCGTTATGCTGCAACAGTGGACTCCATGCCATTTTGAGCTCAAAAGGCGGGATATCGAAGGGCGGAATCTTTACTACAAGATTCGCATTGTCTTTTTGCAGCCAGGCGGCACGGGATGGAAGCGTGGCAATAAGATCGTGCTGCTCCGCCAGCAGCATGGCCGACTGATAATGACGGGTAAACACCGAAATCTGGCGTTTGCTTCCCAGCCTCGACAATGCCTCATCGACCCAGCCAAGGCGTTGCACGTCTTTCGGGTTTACACCCACACCCACACCAAACCCTGTTTTGCTGACCCAGATATGGCTGGCAGCCAGATAGGACTCTAATGTGAAAGACTCATTCAGTATCGGGTTGCGGGCATTCATCAGGCAGGCAAAATATTCAGTCCAGAGAGTCTTCTGGTGAAATGACTGGGGGATTTTGTCGAAACGGTTTATCGCCATATCCAGGCGACCCTGCTCCACATCGAGAAAACTCACATCGCTGGGAGTCAGTACATCCAGAGTTACATGTGGCGCTTCTTGCCTGATACGCCGCAAAACCCGGGGCATCAAACACGACTCGGCATAATCACTGGCCATGATGCGAAATACCCGCTGACTCTCCAGTGCCGCAAAGGGGGTTTTCTCCTGCACCGCCTGTTCAATGTCCGAGAGTATACCTCTGACCAGGGGCTGCAGCTCCCGCGCCCTCTCCGTCGCGGTCATACCCTCGCTGGTCCGTACCAGCAAAGGATCACAAAACAGGTCACGCAAACGGCGTAAGCTGTTACTCATGGCCGGCTGAGTAATGCCAAGATGGTTTGCAGCTTTGGTAACATTCCGCTCCCTGAGCAGTACATCGAGGTAAACAAGAAGATTGAGGTCAATGCGGGAAATATCCATGATCAGCTCCGGGACGGGGTAAGACTATTTGCCGGGCGCAACCCAAACGCCTGTTCACCATGGCAATATACAGAATACCGACAATTCATAAAATCAATAAGAAACCCCGCCATTGGTATTTGATTCCGGATTCAAGGCTGCATTTCTGCTAATCTTTCTAACAGGGTTGCCAGAGGAATCGGCATAAGAGCTCATAATTCTGAATCGGGCATGACTTACCCAAACGCCGGAGTGATTACTCAAACATGAATACAATAAACATTGTCCTTGCTTTGGCAGCTATCGTTGTAATTTCGATTATTGTTATAGTCGTCAGCCAGATGCGCGAAAAGGCCCGGATTGAGCGTGTTCGCAAGATTACGGCACTGGAGGACAGCTACAAAAGATGCAATCGCCTGCTATCTGAACTTCCCGGGCAATATCTGACACCGGACCTGAAGCTTTTAATGCTCAAGCGCATAGAAGATGTTTGTAATGAGCTTGCCGGACTCAAGTCAGAACTGCCGGTTGAAGAATGGCGCAAGTCTGCATTACAGCAAAAAACCCGGATTCAGGAAAACCGTGATGACGTAAAGGTCACGAAGATCGACTCGCCCGAAAAATCCAACTATGTAAAAGAGCTTCTGCAAAACCTGTTTAAAATGATTGAAGCCATGCACAAAAGTGGCCGAGTAGATGGCGCAACAGCCAAGAAAAACCTCAAGCATGTTCTGTTTCTGGTCCATAAAACCCATGCAGACCTTCACGTTTTCCAGGCCCGTGAACATATCCGCCAGAGACAGATACGGAAAGCAATCCACTCCTATCACCTGGCCAGCACAGAAATGGGCAAGTCCCGGGACAATCCCCTTGCCATGAAAGCAGTCAAGAGTTTCCGCACCCGGATAAAAGAACTGGAAGCTCAGAGTGCAGGTGGCGACAGCGGCAAATCCATAGAGTCCCAGTCCTGCATGGATAAACAGTGGGACAACTTTCTTCACGAAGATGAATGGAAGAAAAAATCCGACTACGACGACTGAACACGTAAACCGGGCAGGCCGACTGCCAGCATACAGGGACTGTGACTTCCGTGACCCGTGGCCTTAAACACCGCCTGTCCTTCAGGCTCACCCGCGATACCGTTCTGATCGCGATGGTGCTCGGTCTGGCGCTCAACGCTGTACAGATCACTCTGGACTATTTCAGTGCCCAGGAATTCATGGACGCGGATGTGAGGGCGCTTTTAGAAATAAGTGTCAACCCTGCCTCTCAAATCGCCTATAACATTGATGTGCGCCTGGCTGAGGAGCTTCTTGATGGCCTGCTCAGGCACCCGGCTACCGTAGACGCGAGAATTATAGATAACAGAAACAACACAATGGCAGCTGCCAGCACAAGCAGCCCGGTTTCACCCTATCGCTGGATCAGTGATGAACTGTTTGGCTCCAGCCGGGTGTTCAGTCAGGAGCTGCACGTATCACAGTTTGAAAACCTTTCTCTCGGCCAACTCGTTGTTACCATTGATACTTATCACTACGGCCTGAAATTTCTTGAACGTGCCAGTTACACACTGATCAGCGGGCTTTTAAAAAGCCTGATCCTCTCTGCATCGCTGCTGGGCATTTTTTACCTGATTCTCACACGGCCGATGCTCAGCGTTATCGGTGCACTTAGCGAGGTCAAAGCAAGTTCACCGGAAAAAATCCGTTTACCTGTCCCGCCCGGCCATCAACACGATGAAATTGGCACAATGGTAGGCATCATCAACCAGCATCTGGAAACCATAGACTCCAGCCTGGCAGAGCTCCGTACGGCGAAAAGCGCCATGAAGAACTATTCCAGTGAACTGGAACATGACGTCGAAAGCCGGACCCGGGAAATATCGGATAAAAACGAGGCATTGCAAAGGGGCAACAGGGCACTGGTAAAGGCCAAGGAAGATGCCATGCGCAGAGCAAGAGCCAGAGCCAACTTTCTCGCCAGCATGAGCCATGAAATACGCACGCCATTGAACGGAGTGCTGGGCATGCTGGGCCTGGTCCTTGAAAGCGAACAGGACGCCGCAAAGCGTCACCGGCTTCAGATCGCATTATCGGCTGGCGAAAGCCTGCTCGGAATACTAAATGACATACTGGATATTTCCAAAGTTGAAGCCGGAAAGCTTAATCTGGAAAATATCCCTGTCGATATTCAGGCCCTTATAGAAGAGTGCGCGACACTGCATACTCAGCAGGCCCGGAAGAAAGGCATCGACCTGATTGCAGAAACAGACCCGGATTTCCCTGGCCGGTTTCTGGGTGACCCTACCCGCCTTCGCCAGATTGTTAATAACCTGCTGAGTAACGCCATCAAATTCACGAACTCAGGAAGCGTACGGATCAGCGCTCGTTATTCGGCAGACACCCTCATCATCAATGTGAGCGATACCGGCATTGGAATGAGCAAAGAGGGCCTGCGCCGGATATTCTCACCCTTTTCTCAGGCCGATACCCAAACCACACGCCTGTACGGTGGTACAGGGCTGGGATTGACGCTATGCCGCCAACTTGTTGAGCGGATGCATGGTGAAATAACCGTTGAATCAAAAGAGCAGCAGGGCACCCGGTTCAACGTATCCCTCCCCTTACCCGTTTATGACAGCCAGAGTAACGAGGGGTCCCGACAGGCCCCGGAACACTTATCTGAACTGCCTGCTGCCAGCATTTCCCTGCCCCCCCCGGAAATTGATACAGGTGCGGAAAGTAGCGAGACTTCTGCCAACGATGAGGCTGATTCGCCAGGGCAACGCAGGCTTCGCATTCTTCTGGTTGAGGACAATGAAGTGAACCTGATGGTGGCGAGCACGCTACTGAAAAAGATGGGGCACCACGCGGATGTGGCGAAAAATGGTGAACTGGCCATAGAAGCACTCCAGTCACAAGATTACGATCTTGTGCTAATGGACTGCCAGATGCCGGTGATGGACGGCTTTGAAACCACCCGAAGGATCCGCAGCAACCCCATGTGGAGCAATCTGCCGATAATAGCCGTTACTGCCAATGTGATGCAGGGCGACCGGGACGATTGTCTGGCCTGTGGTATGAACGATTACATCACAAAACCATACAGCAGCAGCCAGTTGAGCGCTGCAATTATGCGCTGGGCTCCTCCGCTTGCGCCTCAATAGCCTTTAACACTTCATTAAGCTCATCCCTCAATGCCAGCAACCGTTCAGGCGCTAGCTCAAGACCGCACAACAGCTTCTGCGGTATCTGGGCAGCCTGAGCCCGCAGATCAGTTCCCTTTTCGGTCAGCGACAAGGTCACAACACGCTCATCATCAGTGCAGCGTTCCCTGCGGATGAGCTCCCTTGATGCCAGACGCTTCAGCAGAGGGGTTAGCGTACCTGAATCCAGTCGCAGGCGTGCCCCGAGGTCAGAAACCCGGGTTGTCTGGCCCGTTTTGGCGCGCTCCCAAAGTACAAGCATCACCAGATACTGAGGGTATGTCAGATCCAGCTCTGTCAGCAGTGGGCGGTACCGGGCTGTAATCGCCCGGTTGGCCGCATAAAGACTGAAACAAATCTGGTTATCCAGGGCAAGTATGTCGTTCATCAGTCAACTCTGGAGAAGCTTTTCAATATCTGCCCTGATATCTTCCGGTTTGGTCGTGGGAGGATAACGACGTACTACCTTCCCATCCCGGCCTATCAGGAATTTGGTGAAGTTCCATTTTATCTTTTCCGAACCCAGAAGCCCCTTTGCCTCGGATTTGAGGAACTGAAACAACGGGTGGGCACCCTCTCCGTTTACATCAATCTTTGAGAACACAGGAAACTCCACTCCATAATTCAGGCTGCAGAACTGACTGATGGAAGCGTCATCGCCAGGATCCTGATTCATGAACTGGTTGCAGGGAAACCCCAGAACCACCAGCCCTTGCTCCCTGAGTTCCTCATACAACGACTGCAACCCCTCAAACTGGGGTGTAAAGCCGCACTTGCTGGCAGTGTTCACAATCAGCAATACCTTCCCCCGATAGTCCGACATGCTCTTTTCATTGCCTTCAATATCCCGAACAGTGAAGTCATAAATCGAATGACCGGCCATCGGTTTCTCCCCCCAAAAATGGCGAATACCTGAAAACTACAGGCAATTATTGTATTTTGCACCGTTCAATTGTGCACAATTTATTAACAAACTATACTGGTACGTCTGTTCAAGCAATTGTTTTGCGGGGATTGAAAAAGCGGGATATCAGGCCAGACCGCCATAATTGATCACAATTCCCCTGTTGCCGTTGGGGCCGCCTCCGCTAGAATAGCGGTTTATCCGAACGGCAAGTGCCTGTTTTACGTTTACCGACTGAGGAAGCCCGGGTCTTATGCAGAACTACTACAAATCCGCCAAGCTGGATAATGTGTGTTATGAAATCCGTGGCGTAGTGATGCGGGAGGCACGTCGTCTGGAGGAGGAAGGTCATCGTGTACTGAAACTCAACATCGGCAACCCCGCCGCTTTTGAGCTGGATGTTCCTGAAGAAATCCAGCAGGACGTGATCTACAACATGCACCAGGCTCAGGGCTATGTAGAATCAAAGGGCCTGTTTTCTGCCCGCAAGGCGGTAATGCATTACTGCCAGCAAAGAGGCATCGACAAAGTCGATATTGATGATATTTTTCTTGGTAATGGCGTCAGCGAACTGATCGTCATGTCCATGCAAGCCATGCTCAACACTGGCGACGAAGTACTTATTCCTGCACCTGACTACCCGCTCTGGACTGCCGCAGTAACCCTATCCAGCGGAAAACCGGTGCACTACCACTGCGATGAGGAACAGAACTGGTTCCCGGACATTGACGACATTCGTAAGAAGATAACCCGCCGTACCCGGGCCATTGTTCTGATCAACCCCAACAATCCCACCGGAGCGGTTTACAGCCAGGAACTGCTTGAGCAGGTAATCGAGTTGGCCCGGAAGCACAACCTGATCGTACTTTCCGACGAAATTTACGACAAGATCCTTTACGACGGTACCCAGCACGTATCCACGGCATCTCTGGCCGATGACGTTCTCTTCTTTACATACAACGGGCTTTCCAAGAATTACCGGGCTGCCGGCTACCGTTCGGGCTGGATGATCATCAGCGGCGCCAAGCATCGTGCCAAGGATCTCATCGAAGGCATAGACATGCTTTCCAACATGCGCCTGTGTGCCAATGTCCCGGCCCAGCTTGCGATACAGACAGCGCTGGGCGGTTATCAGTCAATCGACGATCTGGTGGCTCCCGGTGGCAGGCTATACGAACAATGCAACACTGCCTGGAGAATGCTGAACGATATCCCCGGCGTAAGCTGTGTGAAACCTCAGGGTGCCCTATATCTTTTCCCGCGACTGGATCCAAAAAAATTCCCTGTCGCTGATGATGAGAAGCTGGTTCTTGATCTGTTGCTTCAGGAAAAAATTCTTCTGGTCCAGGGCTCAGCTTTCAATGTTGATGACAAACAGCACCTGCGCGTTGTATTCCTTCCACGCAAAGACACACTGGAAGACGCCATAGGCCGCCTGGGCAACTTCCTGTCCACTTACGGCCAATAATAAAAGCATCAGCAGCAAAGGAAGCAACACATGGCTGATATCCACGTTGAAGAATTCTATAAAGATGCAGCCGTAGCCCTTGTTCAGCTATATAACGCCTTCCCCAGACGCGTGAACCTGTTTGTAGAAGATATCGCAGGCCCAGATGAACCGGATGAATTCGGCCTGCACAGCAAACGACACATGGCCTGCTTTGGCGCATTGCTCTGGCTGGCTGAGGAAGGATTTCTACGTTATGTCGATACCATCCGGCAAGAAGCTCTAGACCAGGCCGTACTCACGCAGGAAGCCTTTATTCGTTTAAGCTCACCGGCACCGGACATGCTTGTGGAAGAGCTCAAGGGACCAGAAGATGCCTTGGATACGCACCTCCCTCCGTCATTAAAAGAGGACATGTCCACCCATATCCACCTGGTACGCACCGCTCTGAAAAGCCGTCATTCTGTGCGCATTTGCCACGCCGTCCGTTCCACACTCTTCACACACAAAGCCGGTCATTAAATCCCGGTAATATTATTGAAGCATCGAACTCAGTCCCTATTTACCTGTCTGAAGCCCGGTTTTTATATTGAACAGATCAGGAAGTCACCATGCGTATTTTGCTATTTCTGGCTACTAACCTCGCGGTTATTTTTGTCGCCAGTATCACACTGAAACTCCTGGGAGTTGACAGCTACCTTGCCCAGAACGGTATTGCGTACGGCTCTCTACTGGCTTTTGCCACTGTGTTTGGTTTTGCAGGCGCAATTATTTCCCTGCTCATATCCAAACCCCTTGCCAAGTGGAGCACTAAAGCCCGTGTGATTGATTCCCCACGTACACCTGCTGAACGCTGGCTTGTGCAGACCGTGGCTGAACTGGCCCAGAACGCGGGTATCGGAATGCCGGAAGTGGCGATATTCCCGGCGAGCCAGTCCAATGCGTTTGCCACAGGCTGGAACAAAAACAAGGCCCTGGTCGCCGTCAGTGAAGGCCTCCTGCACCGGTTTAGCAAAGAGGAGATACGGGCAGTTCTAGGTCACGAAATCGGCCACGTTGCCAACGGTGACATGGTGACACTTGCGCTGATCCAGGGCGTTGTGAATACCTTTGTGATCTTCGCGTCACGAGTGATAGGCTCTGTGGTGGACCGCGTGGTATTCAAGAATGAAAACGGCCACGGTATCGCATTTTTTGTGGTGAGCATTGCCGCAGAGTTGGTTCTGGGAATTCTCGCCAGCACCATCGTATTCTGGTTCTCCCGCAGACGTGAATTCAGAGCAGATATTGCCGGCGCCCAGCTGGCTGGCCGGGCTGCAATGATTGGCGCTCTTGAGCGCTTGAAACAGGAGAGTGGCGTGCCCGATCAGATGCCCGACAATCTCCAGGCCTTCGGCATCAACCGTGGCGCACGAGCTGGTCTGAGCGCATTGTTCATGACCCACCCTCCCCTTGATGACAGGATCGCAGCACTACAGCATGCGAATTTACAGCAGGGTTGAGGCAACAAAAAGCAGGCTTCAGATTTTCAGCTTAAAGCCGATAGCACGAAAACTGTCCTGCAAGGATTTACTGGTACCTTTGAGCTGCACTTTAAGGCTGGAACACTCCCTCCGTATGGGGTAATCCCGTCGCAGCTGGTCAAAAGCACTTCCACGTTCGTCCGCCGGAACTTTCATGGCTTTGCGCAGACGCGCATCATCCTGTCGCGGATCGTAGCATGCCCGCAACGCTATACGGATAGCGGCATGCTCATCCGCTGCACTGGTAAACAAGACCTTGCTAAGAGCAGGCTCCGGCAAAAACTGACCCGCCTGCTTACGGACAGGAAACCCAAGATACTTGCTTATTGCCTGATAAATCATC
The DNA here is from genome assembly GCF_003318275.1 of Marinobacter sp. F3R11. Lineage (GTDB taxonomy): Bacteria > Pseudomonadota > Gammaproteobacteria > Pseudomonadales > Oleiphilaceae > Marinobacter. Next base: position 189,110 of record NZ_QOCH01000013.1, read on the forward strand.
TCTGTGCCCTGGACCTTACCCTCAAGGCTATAGCCTGCGATATGGGGCGTTGCCAGCCAGACCTTATCAACCAGTTCCGGGTCGATTCGGGGCTCATGCTCCCAGACATCCAGAGCGACCAGCGGCGCGTTCTCCTGGTCCAGTCTCTTACTCAATGCAGTGCCGTCGATTACCTCGCCTCGCCCGGCATTGATCAAAAGCTGTTCTGACGTTAATGCAGCGAGTTCACGCTCACCGATCATGTGAAATGTAGGATGCTCAGTGTCACGGGTCAGAGGTGTATGCAGTGAGACTATATCGCAGGTTAAAACCTCATCCAGACCCACAAAGGTATCGCCACCATCCGGCTCACGCTCGGCCCTGGGCGGATCACAAAGTTTAACGCTGAAGCCGAGGCGAAGAAGCTTTTCTGCCAGCTCTGAACCTACATTCCCGACACCAACAATACCGACAGTAAAGCGCGACCAGTCACTAACGACACACCGCTCGGCATAAAGGGAGAGAACAGCCAGAACATACTCGACAACACTATTGGCATTACAACCCGGCGCAGCAGAAAAACCGATACCGCTTTTCTCAAGCCAGTCCAGATCAATATGATCCGTACCGATCGTAGTGGTTCCGACGAAACGCACCTTGCTACCTTCAAGCAAGGCACGGTTTACCCGGGTAACCGACCGAACCAGCAACACATCAGCATCCCGGACATCTTCAGGGCACATAGTGCGGCCGGAAACACGCCGGATCTCACCCATGTCACCGAAAAAAGCGTCCAGCAGCGGGATATTCTCATCTGCGACGATCAACATATCAAGTTCCCGGTAGGTCAGTTCCTGCGAGGGCGCGGGCTACGACCACCGGACCCCCGTCCGCCCTGCCCCTGCGGCGGGCGGCGGCCACGCTTGCGGGTGATAGGCGGATTATCCATTTCGGCCATCAACTCTTCTTCCGGAACGGTAGTTTTGAGCTTCTGGCCAATGTACTTCTCAATAGCCGGAAGGCCAAATGAATCGTCCTCCCCCGCAAAACTTACAGACACGCCGGTTTTTCCTGCCCGACCCGTACGCCCTATGCGATGCACATAGTCTTCCGCGCTATCTGGCAGATTGTAATTGAAAACATGGGTAACACCATCCACATGGATACCACGCCCGGCAACATCAGTGGCCACAAGAACCTGAATGCTGCCAGCCTTGAACTGATCCAGAGTCTTCAGGCGTTTGGCCTGGGCAATCTCGCCGGACATAAGAGCCACTTTCACACCCTGGTTGCGCAGGTCCTCTTCAAGGTCCCGACACTGATCCCGTCGATTGGCAAATACAATCGCCTTCTCCACTTCCGGTCGTTTCAGGTAATTGACCAGTACTCTAAGCTTCTCGTCATCGCCTACCATATAAACCGTTTGCTCAACCCGTTCAGCGGTTTTCTGCTCAGGCTCGATTTCCACAAACTCAGCGTTACTCGTCCACATTGAGGCAAGATTGAGAACGTCCTGGTTGAACGTCGCGCTGAAAAGCAGGGTCTGGCGCTCATCTTTAGGCGTACATTTACGGATGATGCGTTTCACATCAGGAATAAAGCCCATATCGAGCATTCGATCCGCTTCGTCCAGGATGAGAATATCGACCTGATCAAGGAACACATCCTGCGACCCAAGAAAATCGATCAGACGCCCCGGGGTAGCCACCAGGATGTCAACAATGCCATTGTGTAGCTGCTCACGCTGCTTGTCATAGTGCATGCCACCAACGACGGTCACCACCTTGTGGCCCGTATGCTTGCAAAGTGCCTCCGCATCCTTGGCGATCTGCATGGCCAGCTCACGGGTTGGCGCAAGAGCAAGAACGCGAGGCTCAGAAGCAAAGCGGTCACTATCCGGTATGGGCGTCTCCAGCAGAGTCTGGATTGCGGTAATAAGAAAAGCCGCGGTTTTCCCGGTTCCTGTCTGGGCCTGACCAATCAGGTCTTCACAGGCCAGTGTCCAGGGCAGAGTTTCTGCCTGTATCGGGGTGCAGTATTCAAAACCAATGGCAGCAATGGCGTCCAGCAGGCGCTTGTCCAGATTCAGGTCACTGAATCTCAGATCGCCGGTGTGCGTTGGGTCAGATGTCATGGAGTCTCAGTTTGCCTCATAAGTGTTCTTTTGCAGAATATAACGGAACCACACGCCCGACATCATCCTGCCAGGCAGCTCTGAAGGTATCACCGGTTCCGTAAAACAATTTTAGCGTATCAAAAAAGGTCTGCGCTCGCTCAGGAAGGCCACTCGCCAGATAATTCTCTGCCTGATCCAGCACCCTGGACCGGAAGCGACGCTCATCAGACGCACCGCCTCCTGACAGGTTATCCACGCTGATATGAAAACGCGAGCCGGCAGCTACTGAAAACAGCCATTCAATAGCCTGCGGCTTGACCTCAACCACCTCAAAATCTCTCTGTTGCGCGGGTGTCCGACCGTCCGGACAATACCAGTAGCCATAGTCACGAAGTGTGCGCCGGTACTCACCTGCAATACACCAATGCGCAATTTCATGCAGAGCACTGGCATAATAGCCGTGGGCGAACAGGATCCGGGCCAGATCTCCGGCCTCGCCTGCTGGTATGTATTCTGGTTCTTCGCCGCCGCTGACCAATATCGTCCGGTAAGCTTCCCGGAACTGGTCATTAAACAGCATAACAAGATCGTTTGGACTGTGATTCATTAGGGGGCTATTGTGCGACTTTAACGCTTCCAATGCCAGAGGGAACTTTAGCTGGACCGGCGTGTCCACCAACTCCCCTGAACGTTATCAGATTGGTGGCCAGTTCGACATTGCCACCTGACTTATTTGACATGAAACAAACCGGGAAATTGCTCATTCCATGATAGCTCTAATCAACAAATCCGGCAGCATCCGCCCGCACAATCTTTTCCTCGTATTTTTACTGCTACTCACGGCAGCGAGTTCGTCCTGGGCACTGGGCAGCAACAATTCCCTTTTTGGAAATCAGGGCAATCAGTTTCTTCCAGTTGATGAAGCACTCCCATTCAGCCATACCACCGATGGCGATGCCGTTGTTCTGTTCTGGAACATAACACCCGGGCACTACCTGTACCTCGATCGTATCAGCGTGAAAGCTCTGGATGCCGGGACCAGCGCAGGCTCTCCTGAATTCTCTTACACCGGAACCGAAATAGAGGACGAGTATTTTGGCAAAACCACCGTCTTCTTCGATCCGGTGGAAGCCCGGATTCCGGTAGCGCTGCCAGACAACACCCGGGAAGCCCGGCTTGAAGTCACCTACCAGGGTTGCGCGAAAGCCGGTCTTTGCTACCCGCCCCAGACCCGCGAAGTACTCTTTTACCAGAGCCAGGACCCCGGATCCGGCGTAGAGCAAAAAAGCAGCCAGAGCGCCCCAACTTCCCAGGTCGACACCAGGTCCGCAACCGGGCTTGCCGGCTTTCTTTCAGAGCAGTCAACCCTTGTGATTGCAGGGGTTTTTCTCCTGCTCGGCCTTGGACTGACCTTTACACCTTGCGTGCTCCCGATGATCCCGATCATTTCATCACTGGTTTCCGGACAGAATACGCGCACAACATGGCACGCACTGTTACTTTCCGGGAGCTATGTGCTAGGCATGGCACTTACCTATGCGGGGGCGGGCGTGCTCACCGGGCTACTGGGCGCGAGCTTTAACCTGCAGGCTCAACTCCAGTCGCCCTGGGTTCTCAGCATTTTCGCACTTATGTTTACCCTGTTTGCGCTGTCCATGTTTGATCTGTTCGAGATTCAGCTCCCCCGTTTTATCAGCGACCCACTGAACAATGCCAGCCAACGACTCACAGGCGGGCGGGTAATCAGCATTTTCGGTATCGGCGCCCTTTCCGCGCTGATTGTCTCGCCCTGCGTATCTGCTCCGCTTGCGGGCAGCTTGTTATACATTTCCACAACCCAGGATGCCGTGATCGGCGGAATTGCACTTTTCGCCCTTGGTCTGGGGATGGGCATTCCTCTTATTCTCGTAGCCGTGGGTGGGCGTACGCTTCTGCCTTCAACCGGGCACTGGATGACCACTGTCAAACATTTTTATGGCGTTATGCTGATAGCTGTCGCTATCTGGCTGGTGGAGCGCCTGGTTCCGGTCTGGCTTGGCCTGACGCTCTGGGGGGCACTGGTTGCCATAACCGGCGTACAACTGGGTGCATTTGACGCAGCCAAGGCAGGCTGGGAACGTACCCGAAAAGGCCTGGGACTGATCTTTTTTGCCTACGGGCTAGCCCTGCTTGCCGGTGCAGTTGCCGGCGCCGACGACCCACTTGCGCCACTGGACCCATTCATTGCCAAAGCCGCCTCCACCGGGGCGCCTGGCACTACTGCAGTTACTGACACAGGCCATGCGGATTTTGCGCGTGTGCAGGCTCCGTCCGAAATTGAAGCCCTTTTATCGAAAGCAAGCCAGCAGGGCCGCCCCGTGGTACTGGACTTCTATGCAGACTGGTGCATCTCCTGCAAAGTCATGGAGCGCAACGTATTCAGTGACACTCAGGTGGTTAATGCCCTCAGCCCTTTCACACTGCTGCAGATTGATTTAACAGACAATACGCCAGATCAGCAGGCAATGCTGGACAACCTCGGGCTGTTTGGCCCACCAGCCATCCTGTTCTACGACACAAATGGTGAAGAGATGAAACAACAGAGAGTTCTGGGTGAAATGAACAAGGAAGAGTTCATGAACCACATAAGTAATATAACGAGCGCGATTTAAAAGCCTGTAAACAAAATATTCCGCGGAAGGCCGGTTCAGGCCCCGCGGCGTATAAGATAGATATAGCGGCCACCCTGCTCTGCATGAGTGACAAGTTCATGTCCCAGGAACTGGCAGAACCTGGGAATATCGCGTGTTGTTGACGGATCTGTAGCAATAACCCTGAGAATTTTTCCAGGTGCCACATCCTTGATGCGATTATGCAACATCATCACAGGCTCCGGGCAAAACAGTCCGCACGCATCCAACTCCGCATCAAACTCAACTGCAGTCACAAGACTTCTCCTTCCATTCAAACTGTTTTTTCAAAAATACGTGCTAAATTACTGTTTATACCACTAAAACATCTGGAGGTTTCCATGATCCGGGTTCTGATCGAACGCCACATAGCTGAATCACTTGAAACTGCGTATGAAGAACGTTCCCGCAGGGTACTTCAACGGGCAGTGGCAGCTCCTGGGTTTATTTCCGGAGAGACACTGGTTGACAGTCATGACACCAATCACCGGATAACACTTGCCAACTGGCGCTCAGAAGCAGACTGGGAGCGCTGGTACCGATCCCAGGATCGCCGCAACCTGATGGCCGAACTGATACCGATGATGGACAAGGATGAAACCATAACAGTACTTGAACAGAGCGGCATTTAACCAATACGGGCTCGATCCGGGCCCTGGGTACAATTTCATTCTGCTTTTACCAGTGATCGTGATCCTGCTGCAGAATCAGGCGTTTATTGACAATTGATAAAGCGATTACATTCATTTCGACGCTCCATTTATTGCCCTTAATCAATTTTGCCAAGTTCAACTTATGCGGCTCCAAGGCTATCATAGAGCTTCAGCTTGCAAAAACGTCGCAAAAGGACGCCATGCGGTTGATTCGGGCACATTTGACGGATATCAGGAGTTGATCCGCGTCATTGCAAACAGCTAATGGTTTCTCCATACTTGCGCCCGCATATTTCCCCACTTTGAACCCATTGGTAAGGCTATGAGCACACAAAATCCGAACCTGACATATAACTATAAGGTGGTGAGACAGTTCGCCATCATGACAGTGGTATGGGGTATTGTTGGCATGGCGCTAGGGGTGTTGATCGCAGCACAACTGGTTTGGCCATCCCTCAACCTCGACCTGCCGTTTACTCATTTCGGTCGCCTGCGACCGCTGCATACCAACGCAGTTATTTTTGGCTTTGGTGGTAGTGCCCTGTTCGCGACCTCATATTATGTGGTTCAGCGCACCTGTCAGACACGCCTGATTTCTGACAAGCTTGCGGCCTTCACCTTCTGGGGATGGACCGCAATTATCATTTCTGCAGCAATTACGCTGCCAATGGGTCTCACCAGCACCAAAGAATATGCAGAGCTGGAATGGCCGATTGATATTGCCATTGCCGTGGTCTGGGTTGTTTACGCGCTGGTATTTTTCGGAACCATCACGAAACGAAGCACATCCCATATCTACGTGGCCAACTGGTTCTATGGCGCGTTCATTATTACCATTGCAGTACTGCACATTGGTAATAACCTGGCCCTGCCGGTCAGCGCTTTCAAATCCTACTCGGCCTACGCCGGTGTAACAGACGCGATGATGCAGTGGTGGTACGGCCACAACGCCGTAGGCTTCTTCCTGACTGCTGGCTTCCTGGGCATGATGTACTACTTCGTTCCGAAGCAAGCCGGCCGGCCGGTATACTCCTACCGTCTGTCCATAGTGCATTTCTGGGCATTGATTGCGACCTACGTATGGGCCGGTGGCCACCACCTGCACTACTCTGCACTGCCAGACTGGGCCCAGACTGCCAGTATGGTTATGTCCCTGATCCTGCTTGCTCCATCCTGGGGCGGTATGATCAACGGCATGATGACTCTGTCCGGCGCATGGCACAAACTCCGCACCGACCCCATCCTGCGCTTCCTGGTGGTTTCCCTGTCGTTCTACGGCATGTCCACTTTTGAAGGCCCGATGATGTCCATCAAAACTGTAAACGCACTGTCTCACAACACTGACTGGACCGTCGGCCACGTACACTCCGGTGCTCTGGGCTGGGTTGCCATGATCAGTATCGGTGCGATCTATCACCTGATTCCCAAGGTCTGGGGACTCAAAGAAATGTACAGCGTAAGCCTGATCAACGTGCACTTCTGGCTCGCGACTGTCGGAACCGTGCTGTACATCGTTGCTATGTGGGTTAACGGCATCATGCAGGGTTTGATGTGGCGTGCGGTTAATGAAGACGGCACCCTGACCTACAGCTTTGTGGAAGCTCTTGAAGCATCCTATCCGGGTTATTTCGTTCGCTTCCTCGGCGGCGTTATCTTCCTGTCCGGCATGCTGTTCATGGCCTACAACGTTTACATGACCGTACGCCAGAAAGAAGCGGTTGCGCAGGACAACGCAGCAATTCAGGCGGCGTAACGGAGAGAGACCAGATGAAACACGAAATTGTAGAAAAAAATATTGGCTTGATGATTGTCTTGATCATCCTGACCATCAGTGGTGGTTTCCTCGCAGAAGTAGTGCCGCTGTTCTTCCTGAAACAAGTCAACGAGCCAATTGAAGGTCTTGAACCTCTGTCTGCTCTGGAACTGGAAGGCCGCGACATCTACATACGTGAAGGTTGTCACGTCTGCCATACCCAGCAGATCCGCCCCTTCCGTGCTGAAACCGAGCGTTACGGCCACTACTCCGTTGCGGGTGAGTTTGTTTACGAACGCCCGTTCCTGTGGGGTTCCAAGCGCACAGGGCCTGACCTGGCCCGTGTTGGCGGCCGTTATTCAGATGCATGGCAACGTCAGCATCTGTATAACCCGCGCAGCGTGGTTCCTGAATCCAATATGCCTGCTTTCCCGTGGCTGTTCGAAGATGTAGTAAACCACAAAGCCACTGCAGCCAAGATGACTGGCTTGCAGACGCTGGGTGTGCCGTACACAGACGAACAGATTGCTGCTGCAGCCGGCGAAGTGGAAGGCAAGTTTGAAATCGAGGCTCTGGTTGCATATCTGCAGCAGCTGGGCACGGTTATTTCAGACAAACGGTGATTTGATGGATATTAACGAGTTACGCGGCATTCATACCCTTCTGGTGATGGCTGTTTTTATAGGCATCATCTGGTGGGCGTTCAGTGCCCACCGTAAAAAGGCAAACGAAGAAGCAGCCCACCTCCCCTTCGATGATGACGAGGTGGCAAAGCGTACTCTTGAACAGGAAAAAACGGAGAAAAAACAATGAGTACCTTCTGGAGCATCTGGGTCACTGTGATCGTGCTCGGTACCGTTTTCGGTTGTGCCTGGCTACTCTTCGCAACACGTAAGAGCCAGACAACTGAAGTGGAAACTGACCGCACCATGGGCCATTCCTTCGATGGCATCGAAGAGTACGACAACCCGCTGCCAAAATGGTGGTTCTACTTGTTTGTCGCTACTTGTATTTTCGCTCTGGGTTATCTCGCGCTGTATCCCGGCCTTGGTAACTACAAAGGGCTTCTTGGCTGGACTTCCGCCAATCAGTGGGAGAAAGAAGTCGCCGCAGCTGACGAGCAGTACGGTCCAATCTATGCGCAGTATGGTCAGACCCCTGTACCAGAACTGGCAAAAGATGAAGACGCCCTGAAGATTGGTCAGCGCCTTTTCGCCAACAACTGTTCTGTGTGTCACGGTTCTGCAGCTCGCGGCCAGGTAGGCTTCCCCAACCTCACAGACGGTGATTGGCTGTGGGGTGGAACACCTGAGGCGATACTGCAAACCCTGCACAACGGTCGTATGGGCAACATGCCTGCAAAAGGTGTAATGCCTAATATGACCAATGAACAGGTTGACCAGGTGGTGAATTACGTTCTGAGCTTCAGTGGTCGTGAAATCGATGCTGCTGCAGCCACTGCTGGCCAGGCCGTATTTGCTCAGGCCTGCGTAGCCTGCCACGGCCCTGAAGGCAAAGGCATGACCGCTCTCGGCGCTCCCAACCTTACAGACAACGTATGGTTGTATGGTTCCAACTACGAGTGGATCAGGGAGACTGTACTGCACGGTCGCCAGAACGAGATGCCAGCTCAAGGTGGTCGTCTCTCAGACGATCAGATCCAGATCCTGGCAGCATACGTTTACAGCCTGTCCAACTGACTTTCCAGCCGGGTTTCTACGAAGCCCGGCATGGTCTGTTCAACCCTGTGTCTGCGTGCGGGCACAGGCTTGAGAAGATCAGCTCCAGCCTGAAAAGGCACAGCATCAGCTTTACTACTCCATCTGGAGATATCCATGAGTAATGAAATTCCAGTCCAACAGATTGACCCCTCCTCGGAACCCTCAGATAAAAACAAGAAAAGCGAAACCGTCGAGTTATACGCAAGCCGTAAGAAGATATACGTCAAAGAAGTAAAAGGTCTTTTCCAGCGCATCCGAACGATCAGCTTGCTGGTACTTATGAGCATGTATTTTCTGTTCGTATGGCTCACGCTGGATGGAAGCCCGCTAATCCACTTTGACCTGCCAGCACGGGAATTCCATCTCTACGGTGTCACCTTTTATCCGAAGGACTTTTTCCTGCTTTCAGGCATGCTGATCATCTGTGCCTTCGGCCTCTTTTTCATCACTACATTATTTGGTCGGGTCTGGTGTGGTTATACCTGCCCTCAGACCGTCTGGACCTTCATCTTCATGTGGGTTGAGGAGCGGATTGAAGGGAGCCGTAACAAGCGGATGAAGCTGGACAAAGCTCCCAACTCTAAGGAAAAAATAGTCAAGAAATCGCTGAAACATGCAATCTGGCTATTTATTGCCCTGATGACCGGACTTACGTTTGTCGGCTATTTCTATCCGATTCGTGAATTGATTGTCGATATTTTCACCTTCCAGGCCAATGGCTGGGCTTACTTCTGGGTTGCATTTTTTACCATAGCCACCTATCTCAACGCGGGCTGGATGCGGGAACAAGTGTGCTTGTATATGTGCCCGTACGCCCGCTTTCAGTCGGTCATGTTTGACCCGAATACCCGGGTTGTTTCCTACGATCCTAATCGCGGCGAGCCTCGCGGCGGTCGTAAGAAAGGTGTAAAACCTGAAGAAGTCGGCCTTGGCGACTGCATTGATTGTGGGCAGTGTGTGCATGTATGCCCTACAGGAATTGATATTCGTGATGGCCTTCAATATGAGTGCATCGGCTGCGCATTGTGCATCGACGCCTGCGATGAAATCATGGATAAAATGGAGTATCCCCGCGGGCTGATCCGTTACACCACAGAAAATGAGCTGGAAGGCAAACCGTCGAAATTGCTGCGGCCTCGTACATTCGGCTATGGCGCAGTTCTGACGGCGATGATGGCTACGATTGTTTTCGTGATTGCAACACGGGTCCCCGCCCAGATGGATGCCCTGAGAGATCGCGGCACCCTGTTCAGCTTTAATGGCGAGGGACGCATTGAGAACTCTTACACCCTGAAAATAGCCAACATGTCGGAAGTTCCGCAAACCTTTACGCTATCCGTAACAGGACTGGAAGGCTTACGCATTCTGACTCAGACCCAGGTAACTGTAGACAGCGGCGAAAACCGTTCCCTGCCTACTGTTGTGGATGTTCCACCTGAATCCATACCACAATCAAACAACGAAATAATATTCCATGCACAGTCTGAAACGGACGCTTCACTGAAGCTGGAAACCGAAAGCCGATTTGTCGGTCCAACACAGTGAGGCCTTCGTGGCCACTGTGAGCAACCTGTATTAGACGAGACTGAGCAATATGAATAACGAAGTACCCGTAGCACCCTGGTACCGGCAGCCCTGGTTCTGGTTTCTGACCATCGCCCCACTGTCCGCAATTACCTTCAGTATGTGCATGCTGGTCGTAGCTTCCAACATGAAAGATACGATGGTTACTGATGACTATTCAAAAGAAGGCCGAGGTATCAATCTTGAGATAGCTCGCGATCAGGCGGCTAAAGAGATGGGGCTGACTGCCGACATGGCATTCGAGGACCGGAGCCTTATATTGAAAGTTAACGCCGAACAGGGTCCATTGGATGCGCCCTACCTGATACTCACCCTCTTTCACCCGACGCTGGCCCAGAACGACCGCACCATTCAGTTCCGGAATGACGGCAACGGCCTTTATTCAGGAACCATGCTGCAGGACATCGACGGCCGCTGGTATTATGAGCTCCGCGGCCCTGAGAACCATTGGCGCCTCAAAGGCGAAGCCTGGCTACCCGCTGAAGGCAATATCCACATGACCTCAAAAGGCGCCGCAAAAGGGTGACCCCCCTGGATTGCTACCATTGTGGCGAACCGGCTGATGGTGAGCCGCCTATTACGCTTGAGCTCGATGGGCAAACCCGTTTTTTCTGTTGTCAGGGCTGCAAGGCTGTTTGTGAGACCATTCATAATGAAGGTCTGACCGGTTTTTATCAGCTTCGTACAGAAACCGCTGTCACCCCCCGCCAGCTAACCGATTCCGAGTTTGAGCGGCTCAGGGAGCTGGATCACCCGCTCGTCCAGCAGGCCTTCGTTTCACCGGTTAAAGGTGGGCAGGAGGCTCAGCTTTTGATTGGTGGTATCACCTGCGCCGCCTGTATCTGGTTGCTGGAAAACCACATGAAAAAGCAACCGGGCGTACTATCCTTCTCTGTAAACCATACAACCCAACGAGCCCGACTCGTCTGGGCTCAGGATAAGGCGTCACTGAGCGATTTGCTGATCGCTATTCATGAACTTGGCTACACTGCCCGCCCCTATCAGTCAGATGCTGTCGAGGAGCAGCTGAAAGCCGAACACCGCTCCATGTTGATCCGTCTGGCCGTAGCTGGCATCGGTACGTTCCAGAGCATGATGCTGGCGTTTCCGCTCTATTTCGAGCTGGTCAGCAACCTGTCACAAGAGTTTGTGACCTTTTTCCGCTGGTTCAGCTTACTGGTTGCAACGCCCGTTGTGCTTTACAGCGCAGCGCCTTTTTTCCGCAATGCACTCCGCGATGTAAGAACCCGGCACCTTACAATGGATGTGCCAGTTGCCATCGCCATTGGCCTTGCGTACCTGGCCAGCGCCTGGGTAACCGTTATGGGCGGCGAAGAGGTGTATTTCGAATCCGTCTGCATGTTCACATTCTTTCTGTTACTGGGGCGCTACATTGAAGTGCAGGCCAGATACCGAGCAGGACTTACAGGCAACGCACTGGCGGGGTTCCACCCCACGGTAGCAACCCGGGTGGATGGAGAAAACACAGAAATTGTTCCAGCCCACCAGGTTAAACCCAGCGATGTGGTTCGGGTCAGGCCTGGAGAGACTCTGCCCGTTGATGGCGTAATCCTCCGTGGCCAGTCCACTCTCAACGAATCTGCACTTACCGGCGAGTACCTGCCGGAAACCCGCGTACCCGGAGATACTGTCCATGCCGGCAGCATCAATGGCGAGAATCCGCTGGACATACAGGTGGAGAAATCCGGTGCTCAGACCCGGCTTTCCGGGATTCTTCGGATACTGGATCGGGTACAGTCAGAAAAACCACCCGTTGCCCGTATGGCAGACCGCATTGCCGGCAAGTTTGTCGGGCGCGTACTCATTCTCGCACCTGTAGTCTGGATCGGCTGGTGGCTGGCAGGTGCAGACAATGCATTCGATATCACACTCTCGGTTCTTGTCGTAACCTGCCCCTGTGCCCTGTCACTTGCCACACCTACAGCTATCACTTCAGCCACTGTCAAATTAAGACGTCTCGGCTTTCTCCCGACCCGTGGCCATGCGCTGGAGTCGATGAATTCCATTGATACAGTGGTCTTCGATAAAACCGGCACCCTGACACGAGGGGAACTGAGTCTGATCGGTACCCGAATTGTCGGCAGCAAAGACAAGGATACCTGCTTGCGCCTGGCTGCCGGTCTGGAGCGACATTCGGAGCATCCTATCGCCCGCGTATTCCATAATCGCCCAGCGGCCGCTATTGACCATGTAACCAACCATATGGGCGGAGGGCTTTCCGGAAAATTTGGCGACCAGACACTTTTTATTGGCCACAAAGACTTTGTTGCCGGGCACAATAATGCGCCTCAACCTGAATCGGAATCCCATTCAGGTATGGAAATCTGGCTGGCATCTGAAAACGAATGGCTGGCCTGCTTCCAGCTTGATGACCAGCCCAGGGAAGATGCCGCAGAAGCGGTAAAAGCCTTGCAGGCCGCAGGTATTCGTACACTACTGTTAAGCGGCGACCGGTCCGGCCACGTCCGTCAGATTGCAGACGTTCTGGGCATTGATGAGGCCATTGGACAAGCCTCGCCAGAGGATAAACTGGACGTACTGAACAGGCTCAGAGCGGAGGGACACCAGGTAATGATGGTCGGTGACGGCCTGAACGACCTGCCGTCTATGGCCGGAGCCGGTATTTCTGTGGCTATGGGCTCAGCAGCTGATCTTACTCAGCTCAAAGCAGATGCTGTTCTGCTCAATGGTCAGCTGATGCAATTAGTTGAAGCTCTCAACACCAGTCGCCGAACCCGGAAAATCATTCGCCAGAATATGGCATGGGCCCTTGTCTACAACCTGTGTGCCCTGCCCCTGGCAGCTGCCGGCCTGGTTCCACCCTGGCTCGCGGCAATCGGCATGTCGCTCAGTTCGTTGATCGTTGTGCTTAACGCCTTGCGTCTTGGAACAGAAACCCGCACCGTAAATACCAAGCTCTGACTATGAGGTTTAATCCGTGGAAATCGTAATGATCCTGGTGCCAGTGATGCTGATCCTGGTGGTGATGGGTATTTTTCTGTTCTCCTGGGCCGTTAAAAATGGCCAGTACGATGACCTTGAAGGCCCTGCACACCGTATTTTGTATGACGATGACAAAGACATGATCCCGGAGGAGGCTCGCATGGACACACCTCAAGATGCAAAAAAGCAGGTCCCTGAGCCTGAAGCCAGTCCGGATCCCAGCCAGGAAGACCAGCCCGGCCGCCCATGAATCCGGAACTTTATCTGAGTTACCCCAGTGCATTCCTTATAGGCCTGCTTGGCAGCACCCACTGCCTTGGCATGTGCGGTGGTATAAGTGCGTCGCTCTCCATGGCATTGCGTGTCGGTAAGGGTTTTCGCCTGCGCCAGTCACTGCTTCTGATTGCCTTCAATTCAGGACGAATCGCAAGTTATGCATTGATAGCGACCCTGGTTGCGATACTGAGCACATCCGCTGCCAATCAATGGGCCGGGCTCGGCATTGTGCTGCGCTCTATAGCAGGCTTGTTACTTATTTTCATGGGGTTATCCATGGGGCAGTGGTGGCAGGGTATCCGCTACATTGAGCGCATCGGTGCCCCGCTCTGGAAAAGACTGGCTCCGGTCACCAAACGCTTCCTGCCCGTTAATCACCCCGGCCAGGCTCTTGCTCTCGGGGCTTTGTGGGGCTGGCTACCCTGTGGACTTGTATACAGCACCCTTGGTTGGGCAGCACTGCAGCCAACGGTTGGCTCAGCCGCGCTTACCATGGTGTTTTTCGGGCTTGGTACCCTGCCATCCATGCTTGCGACCGGTTTCGCAGCAAGCTGGATCAGCGGTTTAAAGAGTAATCAGATATTCCGAAAGTTCACGGGAATCCTGTTGATTCTTTTCGGGCTATGGACCCTGCCGGTCGCAACCTTCATCAGCAGCAGCCATTGAGGCGCAGGCGCCTTCGCACCTGCATCTCAATAAACCTCAAGCAAACCGTCAGATGTTAAGAACATCCAGACGACCAAAACTCGGCTCTGGTTCCAGCCCTGGTGCGACCGTCTGAACTGCCCCTTGCTTTTCGTCCAGGCGCTTGCCCTCGCGAAAATCATACAGGCTGGTGTCAGCAAGATGGGAGGGCTCAACGTTGCACAGGGCCTTGAACATGGTTTCAAGCCGGCCAGGGTGCTGTTTATCCCACTGCTGGAACATGTCCTTGATAACCTGTCGCTGCAGGTTCTCCTGAGAGCCGCAAAGATTGCAGGGGATGATAGGAAACTGTCTGAGAGCTGCGTACCGTGCAATATCCTTCTCACGGCTGTATGCCAAAGGCCGGATAACCGTATTCCGCCCATCATCACTGTGGAGTACCGGTGGCATTGTTTTAAGTTTGCCGCCATAAAACATATTCAGAAACAGGGTTTCCAGAAGGTCATCTCGATGGTGCCCCAGTGCAATCTTGGTTACGCCATGCTCTTCGGCAAAATTATAGAGAATCCCGCGACGCAGTCTCGAACATAGCCCACAGGTAGTTTTACCCTCCGGAACCTTGTCCTTGACGATGCTGTACGTATCCTTCTCGATAATGTGATACTCGATGCCCAGACCGGAAAGATAGCCCGGAAGAATCTCTTCCGGGAAACCTGGTTGTTTCTGATCCAGATTAACCGCAATCAACTCAAACGAAACGGGTGCGTTTTTCTGCAGATTAAGCAAAATATCCAGCATGGCGTATGAATCTTTGCCACCGGACAAACAACACATAACCTTGTCACCGGCTTCGATCATCGAGAAATCTGCAATGGCCCGACCGGCTTCCCGGCGCAGGCGTTTCTGCAATTTATTCTGCTCTACCTTGCAGGAACGTTCGTACTCGTTACTCGAGAGTTGTTTTGGGCTGTCGGTTATCGCTTTGGGCATATAAACTATATTCGTTTGGAAAATGGTAGAAAGATTATACGCATCACATCATTTCAGTGACAGGACGCCGACATAGAGATGTTGAGCTCAAGCAAAGCCCCACTTGGTAAACGGAAGCAGAATGCCATACGAAACCGGCACTCTATTCTTGTAGCAGCAAGGGCGTGCTTCCAGAAAAACGGGTATGAAAACACCACCATCCGGGACATCATCAACGAAACAGACCTGGCTTCCGGTACGTTTTACAATTACTTCCGTAACAAACAGGATATCTTTGCTGCACTACTGACGGACTTTCTCAGTGGCCTGAATGAGAACCTCACCCAGCATCGCCGGTCTGCCAGTACCGCAGAAGAGTTCATTTACCGCTCCTACCAGGCTCTGTATCAGGTAACCGCAAGAGATCCGCTGGTTTTTGAACTGGCTCACCGCAACGAGCGTGCACTGAAAGAGCTGTTTGGCTCAGGAATACTCAGGCTGATCATGATGTCTCTGGAAGACGATGTGCGGGATGCCATTGACAGGAAAATCCTGCCGGACGTCGACCAGGACTACCTTTGCGCAGCTTTCTTTGGTGTTGGTTATGAAACCAGTCTCGTGCTTGCAGAGCGGATGCACAAGCACCCGGAACTTGACGCCGGTGAAATTGAAACAACAACCCGTTTTTCGACGGATTTGTTTATCGGTGGGCTATCCAGGCTGACACCTCTTCCTTGTCCATGAGCACTGGCCTAACATTACAGCTATGATCAACACTAGCGCAGTGACCAATATTGGTGCTACCAGGAGCACACAGACCTCAGTGGACCAGCCCCGGTCCACAATGCCCATTGAGTCTGCAGAAATTCTTGAACAGCAAATCCAGCATTTGTTGGTGGCCGTAGAGCATGAACTTCGCAGCTTGCCGGACGGCATAGACGAACTAACCCTGATCAGAAAACTGCAAAGCCCCCCCTGGCAACTGATCGGGGACCTGGAGTTTCACGACCCGGGCAAGCTCTACCCTGTGCACTTCCTGCTATTTCACACGTTGTATCGTTTGAGAGACAGCCTGGCTGAGGCGGGTGAAAACCTGATTATTTCGCCCCTGAGAATCCACATCGAAAATCAGAATACTGTCGGAGGCAACGGCATGCCCGGCACTCTGGACAACCTCCGGAATTTCTATCTGGACCTTTCCCAGTACGAACTTCCGGAGGATGCCATTGAGCAGATGATGGAGAGATTCTGGGCAGGCCACCAGGGTGCCGGGCCTACCGCCCCCGAAACATTGGCAGCTGCAAACATACTTGGCTTTGAAGAAGTTCCATACAGTTTCTCAAAGGCAAAGCAGGCGTTTCGACGTGCTGTAATGCAAGCACACCCGGACCGGGGCGGGGACAAAGAGACGATCCAGAGTCTGAATGAAGCATTCGCTGTTCTGAAGGCCCATTTCAACTGTTTGCCGGAGCAGACATGAGGGTACACAAACTCTGTTTATCCGCCGTGCTCTTCTCTCTTTCACTGGCAAGTTTCTGGGCAAGAGCCGACCTTGTGGTTCTCCAGTATCACCACATCAGCGATGCCACACCGCCTTCAACCAGTACGTCTGTGTCTCTCTTTCAGGCGCAGCTGGATATGATCAGGGAGCTGGACATTAATGTGGTTGATCTCACAACGGCCACAGAAAGAATTTTTTCGGGCAAACAACCCACTGGCCAGTATGTTGCTATCACTTTCGATGACGCCTACGAGTCTGTCTATAAGCAGGCCGCCAACATTCTCCGCGAACGCTCCCTGCCCTATACCATTTTTGTGGATACGGCTGCTGTCGGCAGCCCGGGCTACATGACCTGGGAACAACTACGGGAACTGGAAGAACGCGACGGTGCCGGTATAGCCAACCACTCTGCCGGGCATGGACATCTTGTTAAAAAACCAGATGAAACAGAAACTGACTGGAAACATCGTATAACCCAAAGCCTGGATACAGCGCAGGCAACACTCGAAAAACAAATTGAGACCAGCCTGCCTTTGTTTGCTTACCCTTACGGTGAGTTTGATGAGGCTCTGGAAGCAGAGATAAGCAAACGCGGCTGGTTAGGATTTGGACAGCAGTCAGGAGCGATAGGACCACTCTCAGGCAAGACCCGCCTGCCCAGATTCCCCATGTCCAACGCCTACGGGCAACTCAACGGGCTCAAGGACAAGCTATACAGCAAGGCGTATCCCATTGATGCCAGCAAGCTGCCGGATGGCATTATCTCAACAAATCCTCCGACACTGACATTGCCAGCCTCGGACGCCATTCAACCGGCAAGGCTGACCTGTTTCGCATCCGGCATGGGGCGGATAGACTTCAAGGTCAGCGATGAGGAAATCATCGTCAAAGCACCAAAACCCTTCAACAGCCGCAGGTTCCGCTACAACTGCACTCACCCGGCTCTAGACGGTAGCTATTACTGGCTCTCTCAGCAATGGCTGGACCTTAGCCAGCCAGAGGACTGAACCAAAGCACTCCGGCAGGAATATGCGGGCGCCAGGACTCACAACAGGCCCCGCCCGCACAGGTATCATTCACTAAATACCGCGTCCATAAGCAAATAGCTCAGCATAGTAACCACCAGGATACCAACGATATTCAAGGTAAACCCTGCCCGGATCATCTCGCCTATTTTCATGTGTCCACTGGAGAAAACAATCGCATTTGGTGGCGTAGCCACCGGCATCATAAACGCACAACTGGCGGCAATAGCGGCGGGAACCGTCAGCAGCAGTGGCGACGCGCCCTGGGAAACTGCCAATGCTCCCAGCAACGGTAAAAAAGCAGCGGCAGTTGCTGTGTTACTGCTAACTTCCGTCAGGAAAATAATCACTGCGACAACCAGCATGATCATGACAATGACAGGCAAGGCACCTGCAACATGCATGCTTGTGGCTATCCAGTCCGCCAGCCCGGAGCTGCTTATAACTCCTGCCATCGCAAGACCACCGCCAAACAGCAGCAGAACCCCCCAGGGAATACCTTTGGCTGTTTCCCAATCAAGTACAAAACTCTGCTCGCGGGTATTAACCGGGATAATAAACATGGCTATAGCTGCTGATATGGCGATCCCTGTGTCCGTCAGCCACGGTGCAATATTCGCCGCCAGGAAAGGCCGGAAAATCCAGGCGCTGGCTGTCAGGATAAAAACCACGGCTACAATTTTCTCTCCAGGGTTCATGGAACCCAGAGCCTCAAGCTCGTCGTGTATGACCTGAGCCGCATTGTCCTGTGTCACCAGGCCGAAATCCCTGCGGGTGAGCCACCACCAGGCCATCACGAGCATAACCGCTGCCACAGGGACACCAAGGGCCATCCATTGGGAAAACCCGACAGATATCCCCTGAGTCTCACTCAGGTAAGCAGCCAGTAAAGCGTTGGGGGGCGTTCCTATCAAAGTCGCAATACCACCAATACTGGCTGAATATGCTATAGCCAGTAAAAGCGCAGTGGCATAACGCTGAACATTTTCTGACTGGCCATCGCCGGCCATTCCGATGACTGACAAACCTATTGGCAGCATCATGATAGCGGTTGCAGTATTGCTCACCCACATGCTCAAAAAGGCTGTTGCCAGCATAAAACCGGCAATCTGCCATTTAGGCTCAGGGCCAACCGCCCTGAGCGTCATCAGAGCAATACGCCGGTGGAGATTCCAGCGCTGCATAGCCAGGCCCAATGTAAATCCACCAAGAAAGAGAAAGATGATCGGATTTGCATAAGGCGATGTGGCCTCGGAGATGCTGCCCAGACCAAGTCCGGGCACAAGGATGATGGGCAATAGTGCAGTAGCGGGAATAGGGATGGCTTCTGTTGACCACCAGGTTGCCATGAGCAGCATAAGCCCCATTGCCGACCATGCCTCAGTCGTCATGGACTCCGGCGGGGGTAAAACAACTGTCAGTAAAAGAAACCCGGCACCAAGAAACAGGCCAATCAACCGGCTCCTGGGGTATCCTTCCGGACTGCCCGAAATTTGCCGCTGTTCAGGCATTCACCAACTCCTCTTCACGTCTGAACACACGGGTTGTCCGAAACGATTCAGTCCTCAGCGCAATTAACGCAGACGGTAGTATAAGGCAATACCTGAAGTCTCCGGGGATCAATGGGCTTGCCACAAACCTCACACTCTTCACCTATGCCCTGATCAATACGTTCAAGTGCCACTTTTATCTGCGCCAACTCAGCCCGGGTCTCTTCTTCAAGCGAATCCACGACCTCATCGTTCTGAATCTGCGATGCCTGCTCTTCAGAGTCTTTGTCCAGAGCCCCACCTTTACGCTGCTGGTGTGCTTCATAACGTTCCAGTCGTGCAATAAGGTCAGCTTTTAATGTCTCAAGTTCGGCTTTGCGATTGCTCATATGACACCTCTTGTTTCTTTCAGACAGATTACGGTCCCTCTGTAGACTAGACTAACGCTATAGCCCTAAACAGGATTGATGTCAGTCACAATTGTGTCAATGTGCTTGAGAGAGAATATCACTCTACCCACCATCCTGATTGAGGACAGCACATGCTGGGTCTGGATAAGCTTGGAAAAACCGCAAATCGGCTAGCCAATACATTTGAAACGAAAGTACGTGACGGCCAGCAATATCTGGAAAAGTTGCTGGGAGATACTGGCGTAATGGACTACGCCAAAAGTTCAACGCTGTCTGAAATGTCGGACGCCTACCGAACCATGGCAAAAGATCTGCTGCTGCACCCCTGGCGCCTTGCGGAAGCAGAACTGGAGCTGGCCCGGAAACATACAGACCTCGGCACTTATACAGTTGCCCGGCTATACGGGGTCGACAAGAAGCCGGTTGCGCCTGCAGATACTGATGACCGGCGGTTCAACGCTGAAGAGTGGCATAAGTACCTGCCCTTTGATGTATTGCACCAGGCCTATCTCATCAACTCCAGGGCCTTTCTGGATTGGGTAGAAAACATGGAAGGCATCCCTCCGGCAGGCCGTGAGCAGATGCTGTTTTATGCTCGCCAACTCACCAGCGCGCTAGCCCCCTCCAATTTTCTTGTGACGAACCCGGAGGCACTGAAAATCACCTGGGAACGCAAGGGCATGAACCTGGTCGACGGAGGGAAGCAGTTTATTGATGATTTCCGCCAGAACCCGAAGCTGTTCAACGTCGGTATGACCGACCGCTCTGCGTTCGAGGTCGGACGCAACCTGGCCACAACACCAGGAAAAGTAGTATTTCAGAATGACTTGATACAACTCATTCAGTACACGCCGACTACGGATACTGTCTGCAAGCGACCACTACTGATTGTGCCTCCCTGGATCAATAAATATTACATTCTCGACCTCAGTCCAAAAAATTCATTTACCAAATGGTTGGTTGATCAGGGTCAGACTGTATTCATCATATCCTGGCGGAATCCGGGGCCCGACCTGAGGGACAAAAGCTGGGACGACTACATGCTGGAAGGCCCTTTGGCGGCCATGGAGGCAGTAACAGCAGCCACAGGTGAAGAGCAGATGAATCTCATCGGCTACTGTATCGGGGGAACACTGCTGGGCTCAACTCTGGCCTGGCTGAAGAAAAAAGGCAAAGAACCCGTTGTCAGCGCTACCTACCTTGCCAGTCTGCTGGATTTCTCTGATCCCGGCGGCATTGGCGTATTTATCAATGAGCATTCAATCCGTGGCATTGAGCGCACGATGAACAAAAAGGGTTACCTGGATGGCCGCGCCATGGCATTCACTTTCAACCTTTTACGGGAGAATGAGCTGTTCTGGTCGTTCTGGACCAACAGTTACCTCAAGGGAGAGAAGCCAACGGCATTTGATCTGTTGTACTGGAATACTGACGGGACCAACCTGCCCGCGAAAATGCACAGCTTCTACCTGCGAGAGATGTATCTCAATAACCGCCTGGTAGAGCCTGACGCGCTGACCCTGGCCGGAGAAACGATTAATCTGAGAGAAATCGAGGTGCCGTCATTCTTTCTATCAGCCCGGCAGGACCACATCGCCAAATGGAAAACCACCTATAAAGGTGCTTTGGTCCATGGCGGCAATGTTCATTTTGTACTATCCGGGTCCGGCCATATTGCAGGAGTCATTAACCCTCCCTACAAGGAAAAGTACAGTTACTGGACCAATGACCCCATGAAACCGGATGCAGATAAGTGGTTTGCGGGTGCAGAGGAGCATCCCGGTTCCTGGTGGCCACACTGGCTTGACTGGATCCAGCAATTTGCTGGTGAGCAGGTTAGCGCACGAATACCCGGTGACGGCAAGCTTGCCGTACTTGAAGACGCACCGGGCAGTTACGTGCGGGTGAAGGCCAAAGACGCTGCGGGTTAACACGCCTGATGCAAACTGCTGTCCGAAACCGCAGGCTCCGTGCGGAGCCTCTTGTCAGCCGGACAGCAGTTCAATCGGATAGCGAATCGTCGTCTGGTCTACTCCCGGCTGAGGACCAAAGTCCACAAGCAACAGCCGATTACAGATCTTGTTCTCCAGGCTTGGTTCACCAAGCGTGGACTCGACCACAGAGCATCGGGATACTGCACCGCTGGGCTCAATCACCAACTCTGGTGTAATGCTACCCTGCAGAGACGGCTTCCGACGAAGTTCGCGATTATAGATACTGTAAATCGCCGACTTATTCGCATCCATAGTACGCCGTAACTCTTCTTTGCTGCGGGTTCTGGAAGCGGTTTCCTGCTTTTCACGCCGGACAGTTTCTCTTACCTCAGCAACACGCTCGGCTTCTGCCACTTCTGCCCTTTCACGACCAGCCAGAGCAACTTCCCGGCTTTCACGCTCAAGTGACGCATCATTCACACCGGAACTGCGCACAGTAGCCGTGGCGCGGGCAGCTAGTGTGTCTTCTGCCTTACGGGCTATAGGCTTGGCTGTGCGGGTAACAGGCGCATCAAGCTTTACGGAACTGGCCAGTGCACTGAGCTTCGACAGTTCGTTCCCCATGGCCAGAATTCCCGTGTTCTTCGCTTTCTCACGAGCCTTGGCCACAGCCTCAGGCTTGGGAGGATCTTTTACCACGGGCTTGGGTTTTGGAGGTTCCGGCTTGGGTGGTTCAGGTTTTGGCTCAGGCTGAGGTTCAGGCTTGGCCTGTTCAACCGGTTTTTCTTCCGGTTCAGGCTCTGGCTCGGGCTGAGGTTCAGGCATAACCGGTTTCGGCAACTCCTTCTTCTCAATAACCAGTTTGGCCAGTTGTGGCGGCAAGGCCTCACGTTCCTGCCGGTCCCGTTCAGGCAACTCGACCCAGCTGACATAACCGGCAAAGATCACAAACAATGGCACTACAACCAGCGCCGTGAACAACAAACGCCTGCGCTCGCCCCGCTCCTCATTCCAGGGCAGCCCATACCGGTAATCCATCATGCTCCCGCTCCCTCTTTCGCACGCTGGTTAACCGCCAGAGATATGCTGGCGTATCCCGCATCCACGCAGGTAGACATGATTTTCTTGAGCAAATCGTAAGGTAACTCACGGTCTGCCAGAATAGTAATCGCCCGCCCGGCTTCCGGAGCCGGTTGCGAGGACCGGCTGGCCTGATAGTCCAGCTCCTGCTTCAGGCCTGGCTCAATTTGTCCGTCCAGGGCCTGTAAAACCTCACGTTTGATTACAACCTGCCCGTTTACCAGAATATCCTGGTCGGTAACCGTCAATGCGAGCACATCTCCGGGCGTCTGTTCTGCTGAAGAGTCCGGCAGTTTGATGGTGCTGTTCTGGTTGAGAACCTGCACATCAGACGAAGAGTTGACCATCAGGAAGAACACAAGAATCGTGAAGATATCCATCAACGACACCAGGTTCATCTTGCTTTGGCCTTTATTACGCCTGTGGTGACGCTTCAGACGACGGGCTTTGGCAGATTCTTTCATGATTGCCCCCCTTCTTTCCGGGTTTCTGACGCATCCGCCTGAGGCGCATCACCCAACGAAATCTCGGGAAAAAGTTCCGCCTCCACAAGATTCCCCGCAACAACTGCATCATAGGACCGGACCGTGTCCATGACTGTTACGAGCGTCTGATAAGAGGTCTCCCGCGAGGGCATGATAATCACATCTTTCTTATCAGGAACGCGGCTTTTGATCTCTTTCATGACCTCCTTGAGTACAGCGAAATCGTACTCGCCTTCACTCTGGGCAATGGCCTTGATAACCCCACCCTGGTTATCCGAGACCACCAGGCGATCCGTATGAATAACCACCTGAACCTGCAACTCCTCAACCTGTTCCGGGGTAATACTTTCACCGGTCGGGAAGTTGAGTTCCAGAACGCTGGTGTGAGCAAACACCATATTCAAAAGCAACACCGGCACCAGCACGATCATGAGATTCATGAAAGGTGTGATATCGAGATCCGGTTCGCTTTGTAATCGACGATGTTTCCGCCTCATAGCCTGAAATCCTTTAGCTGATTATCAGGCCGGGGTACGGGCGGTTGCACCTGCAAGAGCACCGGCCGGAGCTGCCGACGGGGCAGACGACGACACAGCCTGGGCCTGAGCACCCGTACGGGAGCCAGAACCGTCGCTGAGCAGGTTGAGCACTTTGATACCAGCCATTTCGAAGCTATCGACGATCTCATTGGTTTTGGTTTGCAGAACAGAATGAATCAACAGGATGGGGATAGCCGACATGAGACCAAATGCCGTCGTGTTCATCGCCACAGAAATGCTCTGGGAAAGCAGACTGGCTTTTTGCGCCGGATCCGCAGCCGCAACAGCGGTAAAGGCAGCAATCAGGCCGATAATGGTACCCAGAAGGCCCAGAAGTGTTGCAATATTCGCCAGTGTTGCGAGGTACTGGGTGCGTTTTTCAATACGCGGCATAACATCCAGCAGCCCTTCTTCCATAGCGTACTCAATATCTTCACGGCCCTGGCGGCGTGCAAGCCGCTGCAGACCAAAACCAATCATTGTAGACATTGCACTACCAGAGTCCTGGGCATAATTGAGCGCACCTTTAAAATCACGCTTTGCAATCATCTGATGCAAACGGTTGAAGTCTCTGCGATTGATGATTTTCTGAGCAGACAGGTAAACATAACGCTCAATGGCCACAATGAGTCCGATAATCAGCACAACGGCGATCGGAAACATAAAAAAGCCACCTTCCTGAAAGAAGCGAACGGCGGTATCGATCATTTTCTGGGCACTCCATGGTCCGGGTTTTGAGCCAGTCTAAGCGTTGCTCTATCCCAAAGGGGTTAAATTAGCGGGAGTCTTTGTTGCGGTTTGTTGCACTTTGCACTCGGGCACATAGACTCTGTGATGCACTTCTCATTAATCGCTCGATTCTACTGGCGCAGATTCGTCGCGAAATGCGTCATGGTAGCGGACAAGTCGTTGAAATTCGTAGCGCTCCAGAGGAGCAAATGCCTGCTCAACCATCAACTGCTCATCCAGCGCCTGAAGTTCGTCTACTTCTGGTGGCTGCCAGGGCACGAGGTACATAACCGTAGGCACCTCCTGATCTCCCTGAATGCGAGTACCCTCAATTGTGAGCACTTCCGAATTCAGCCCCGGATCCTGGGCGTGGACAGCTTGAAAGCCGAGCAACAACATGGCAATCAGCAAAAGCTGTTTCTCCGGTCGCCTCATAGCCTGCCCCTCAAATCAGATTCTGTTTTTCGCATCGTATATCCAGTCTTCCAGCTTTGGATCGGGCTCAACGGCTAGTGTTTTATACCGTTCATATAGCGGCAATGCCTGTGCAGGCTCTCCCAGATAGATATCCAGCAAAAATGCCAGATTAAGCAATGCAGGCAAGTATTCCGGGTCGGCAGAAAGGGCAGCCCGGTAGTGTTGCTCAGCAGCCTTAAAATCGCCGGCATTACGCGCAATTACGCCAAGATGGTTATGCGCGACCCGGTGCTCCGGATTCAGAACAAGCACTTCGTTGAACCGCGCCTGGGCTAGTTCACTATCGCCGGCCTGAAACGCAATGACACCCAGGTTTACCAGGGGGCCGGTACGTTCCGGATGCTGCGCGGCCATCTGTTCAAAGCGGCGAGCCGCCTCTTCAACATCACCGTTTTCCATTAACACTACGGCTTCAGCAAAAGCTTCCTGCAAAGCCGTTTCCGATTTGTCTGTTGCAGCAGACTGACCTGACGCACTGCCGCCAGGGGACCCTTCCGGGCGATCAGGTCCCAGCGCGCAACCAGACAACAGCAAAAGGCCAAGAACCATGCCCGCACTCAGTTTTTTATCCCAGATCATGGACTGCTCCGGCTGTGACTTCGGGTTTGTTGTAGCGTCCCGGTAGCAGACTTCGCAACGACTCATAACTACGTTGTACCCACTCATCGAAGATGCCTTCACGGGCACGACGAATATTCTGTTCATGGATATCAATGGCGTTGTCTTCGAATGGATAAGCCTGCTCTTCGAGCAGCAATTCATATTGAGAAAGCTCCAGATCACTGAGCCCTTCAGGCCGCTCTGAATCCATCAGGTCTGCACCGAGGCGGTTGTAGATCTGAGCAATCTGATAACCTGCTTCTGTGGAGAACGACGATATACCGTAACCCGCAGTTGTCTGATAGGCCTGAACTGCCTGTTCAAGCGCGCGTGTTTTTTCTGCCATGCTTTCATTCAGAGGCAATGTCAGGCGGATACTGTCGTAATATGCCAGAGCGTCCCGGGCCAGTGTGGCAGAGGCCGAGGCGGCCAGATAACGCATACGGTCATCCGCTGCTTCAGGGTTCTGGTCCACTTTCTGCATCTGCCTGGTCAGCCAGACATCACGGCCTTCAAGATCGCCACGGGATTCGTAAAGCTCTGCCAGCCGGTTAGCAGCCTCCATATATACTGCTGCAGGTTCCGGGTGGCTGTTGGCGTATTGGCTCCAGGTATCTATCGCCTTGTCCTCATTTCCTGCCTGGTCGTATAGCTCAGCTGCAATCTGGAGATTCTCCCGACGCTCCTCTGGCGTGTCGGCCATAGCAACCATGCGGCTAAGTTCATCCCCGGCTTTCTCCCACTGGCCGGTTTCCCGATAGGCAAAAGCCAGCTTTGCAGGCACGGTATCAGCCAGTTCATGGTCCGGGAAACGCGTACGGAAGCCATTAAGTACATCAATGGCCTCGCCCCATCGCGCCGAGCTTACCAGCAGGGATGCCGCATCATATTGCGCATTGGCATTCAGGGAAGATGCTGATGCTACAGAGCCCACGCGCAGATACTCACTAACGGCTGCATCTACATTGCCCGCGTCTGCCAACTGCTCTGCCTGGCGGAATACAGACGCCGCCATATTTTCCTGAATACCCGCTCGCCTTTCGTCTTCAACAGGCATCATAGCCAGGGCATCCCGGTAGGATTGTTCAGCTTCCCCATAGCGTGCGAGCTCAAACAGGCTATGCCCTGCCATCAGCAGAGCCTCTGTAACCAGAGCAGGCTCCGCTGCCGGTTGCCAGGCAGCCAGTCGGGCTGCCATGGGAATCACCTCGTCAAGGTTTTGCTGATCGAACTCTCGCTGCAGAGCGATGTAATAAACACCGGGAGCTCGTGAATCCTGCGGAAAGGCATTCACAAATCTCAGGCGGTTGAGTTGTTGCATTTCCTGCAAGGCAAACAGATCATCATTCGTTTCATTCGACCAGGTTCGCGAGTACTCGCGAAATGCCAGAACAGAGGCATAGCCTGCTTCGGCGGCACGCTCATTCTGTTCCCCATCCACAGAGAAATCGTAAGCTACCCGTTCAAATGCCTGAATGGCGTCTGGCCACTCCTGTAGCTCAATATAGGTTTCCGCCAGCAGGAACAGCCGCTCAGGTGTGCGGGGGTGGTCCGGGAAGGTAGCAGCAAATTCAGCGTAATAGGCGGCAGCCTGACGAAAGTTATCCTCTGCTTCGGAACTCAGGTTACTGCGGTTTTCAGACTGAGGTTCCGGAGTCCCCTCAGGGAGCTGTGCCTGTTTCCGGGCTTCGCCGGCAAGCAGATAATGACGGTCAGCCAGCTCTGGCAGCAGAATCTCCAGCTGGTTTTCAATATAGGCCAAGGCTTCGGGATCAGCCTCAGGCCAGTAGTCACTGTAGATGCCGTAACGTTTGATGAACTCGGCTTTGCGATCCGGTATGGCTTTGTCGAAACCGGCCAGTTCCAGAGTATCGATTATCCGCATGTGATAACGCGGAGCCCAGGGACTGTCCGGATGCTCGTGAATATATACCTCAAACACATCAACAGCATCACTGTAGCGCTCACGTTCAACCAGCAGTTTACTGTACCGGTCGTACACGAGAACTTCATAGGGCCGGCTCCCGGTCTGCCGAAACAGGGCCTGCAAGGTTTCAGCACCATCGAGGTAGGAAAGCGAAAGGCCGACAACCCGGAACAGATCTTCAGTGAGCGTCTGATATCGCTGATCCGACGCTTCTGCAGCCTCCTCTCCAGGCATGATCAGATCCAGCACCTCAACGTAACTGAGCAGAGCCTGCTCATAATCACCTTGTTTGAACTGGCTCCAGCCCTTCATATAGTGGGCATTCATCAGGAAGGAGGGATCGGCGTTTTGTTCTCCGCTGGCACGGGTAACTTCATCAAATGCCACTTCCGCTTCGGAGTAGCGCCCATTGACGAACAGGATATCCGCACGCCGGAACTGTGCCTCTACCCAGTAATCTGAATCCGGATAGGATGTCACCAGCGTATCGAGGGACTGCAGCTGCTCTTCGGTTCTGCCACGCAACTCCCAGGCTCGGGCCAGCTGATAGTAAATCTGATCATTACCTTTACGATCCGGATATTCCGCCAGCAGATTTGTATACGCCGCAATAGCGCCAGACAGATCATCTTCCGCGGTATCCGTCATAATCCGTTCAGCCCGGGCAAACTCAAGATCCGCAAGCCTGTGCCGGATGGTGACCTGCTTGGCGGGGTCATCCACGAGCGGCAGCAAATCCCTGTAACTGCGCATCACCGATTCAAGTGATACAGCAACCTCTGCACTTTCATCTGGTTTGCCCTCTACAACAGCGAGATCTGGCGTGTTTGACGAATTTGCAGAGCTTAACGATGCCAGGGTTCCGGGTCGTGCTTCTGACGCTCCCCCATCACCCGATCCCCACCACATAGACTGGCACCCGGTCGCCAGCATTGCATAAAAAACCGGTATCAATACCCGCATACAAAGCGAAAAAGAACCGCGGCCTGATAGTCGCGTGCAAAACGGCGCTTTAATCATTGGCAGCCTCCGCATTGCTGTCTTCCCGGAACAGTTGATCTGCCAGCCGCGCCTGGGCATGGCGAGATGCAACCAGATAACGCCGAAGTTCATTGTTCTGCTGTTCAAGGGCCTCATCCAGACGCCCCATAAGCATGCTCCTTGCCATCGTTAATGCATCCTGCACCTGGGCTTTCAGCGACTGAATCTCCTCGGCGTTGCGGGCCAGACGTCCAGCCAGCTCGCTATGCTCACTGTCTACGGCCATCAGGGCTTCGATAGCAGCTCTCTGGTTGAGGAACTGCTCCATTTCCCGGTCCAGTTCACGCAGCTGTTTCTGGGCAGCCCAACGATTTACACCGTAATCGTCAGCGATACTCCAGTCGAAGTAAGCTTTCATTCGCCGGTAGGTTTCCCGTTGTCTGGCCGTGCTCTGATCATCGGGGAGTTGTGCGAGAGTGGCCGCAACCTTATCCAGTCTCTTCTTCAGGGCTTTCTGTTCCGTTGTCATAAAAAATACGACATCTTCTGCGGCAACGGCTGCCTGAATATCTTCACGAAAAAATCTGTGTGCTTCTGCCCAGTCGTCTGCATGCTGTTGCTCAAGTTCAGAACGGGCCTCACTGCTCCGACGTTCGCGCTGGATCCGTCGTGTTTCAAGCATGGTTTCGAACGTGCTCAGCTGCTCTTGCCGCTGCGTAAGCAACGCCCGCATCCGGTAGAGCTCATGCAGTTCCCCAAGCGCCTGCTGGAAAGGTTCTGTTGCCAGTACTTCTGACAGCCCGAAATCATCAGGCATCACCCGTAAGCGGCCATATGCGTCGGTAACAATCTCATTGTTGTCGTAGAGAAAGTTCAACCGTGCCATCAGATTTTCTTCGGTTAGTGCAAGCCGGGCGGCAATCAGCTCCTCACCCCGTGTTTCGTAATGCTCAGCTGCCTGCATAAACGCGGTTAATGCCTTGCGGGGCTGGTTCATTTGCTCAAGCACGTAACCCCGCGCATAGGGGACCTGCTCTCTCCAGGCCAGAAACAATGACCGCTGCGACAAAGCATCAAGTGCATCAAGTGCCCGCTGCATCTCGCCCTGGCCCGCTGCGGCCACCGCATAATCAAATAAAGCTCTGTCGGAAAACACACCATCCAGCGGCATGGCACCCAGAAGCGTTAATGCGTCATCAAACCGGGAGTCTCTCAGGTACAAACGGGCAAGGGACAATCTGCTTTTATCCAGGAGTGCACGATGCTCGGAGATCAGATCTTTCTCCGGCATTTCGTCTTCCATATCGGCAATAAGTTTACGCAGACTTTCCTGGGCTTTCGTATACTCTTCGGCGGCTATCTGTGCCATGGCTATGTTGTAGCTGAGATAGTATGCCCATGGCTCAGTCCGCTCCATTTGGTCAAGCAGGCTTTCAACCAGCGCTGCACTACCCGATTCGCCAGCAAACTCCTCGGATATCATGGCCAGCCGGGCTCTCAGATAAAGCCATTCTTCAAAAAGCCCTGGCTCACTATCTTCCAGGATCTCTGGGTCAACCCGCAGGAGATTCTCATAGGCCGGTCCATAGTCACCTTCGAGATAGAACACCTTCCCCAGATAAAACCATGCCTGGGTACGCACCTCTGGCTCCAGAGTTATATGCGAAGCTGCATCTTCTGAGTCATCACCTGCACCGTCGCTCGTCTCTACAAGCAATCGGGTGAATAATTCACGGGCTTCGCGGGTCATGCCATACGAAAGCATAAGCCCGCCCTCAACAAGTTCCGGGTAGGCTCCATGCCCACTGATGCCGCCACGCTCACGGGCCACATCCAGCAGCGTCAGGGCATCAAAGGAAGCACCCTGATGGTAGTTGTACAGTACCCAGCCATACATGGGGTCCTGAGCACGCTCAGGTGCATCGTCGGCAACCAACACCGGCGCACCAAGTGCGAACGGCAATAAACTGACGGCTGTAGCCACCCAACGTGCCGTCGTGCCGGAATATAATGCCCTTGTATTGAATGCCACCGTCCGTGTCACTCCCACTCCACAATGGAGACCATGGGCTGATAATCCGAGGAACGATCCTGAATGCGGATTTCCAGCGCAGCTGTCTCAGTACCCTTGTCAAAAGCCAGGGTTGCTGCCTGTTTGTATGCACGATTGTCCGGACCAATACCCTCTACGAAAGCCGTTATCTCGTGAGTGCCGGTTTTCAGGTTGCCAATAAACAAGCGCTGCATGCCTCCGCGCTCAAGAGCAGTGACCTGGCGGTCTGTATAAAGGTGCGAAGCCACAATATCGTCATCCACCTTCAGCTTCACCGTATCCACTTTAAGGAATTCGCCCGTATCAATGCTGAGGAAAACCGCAAACTGCGTGCTGGCAGGAAACAGCAGGTCTTCTTCCAGAATGAAGAGATCCCGGTTCAGGCCGATGACCTTCTTCTTCAGCTCTTCAACGCGCTCTGCTACAGCCTTGCTGTCTGGCGAGGCCTCCGTTTCCGCGTGCACCGCTGTAGTTATAAACAAGACCATTGTCACAAGTACGCCGGCCAACAGGGTTTTGAATGAATCCTTCATAATCAGGTTTCCTGCAAACTCAGTATTCGAGAATCACGGATGCTCTGGTAACCAGCGCATCGAAAGAATAAAGCGGCTCTTCGCCCGGCAGATAGGTGCCCGAAGCGGTAACATCCCGAAAGTTGTCATAATCAAAATTTAACCAGTCCAGCAGCAGACTGAACTGAACCCGCTTGATGCCTGGCAAGGATGTCTGTTTCCACTCATAGACGGCCCCCGTTCCGACGGTGGTACCTGAAAGCGAACTCATTTCCTTGTCTCTGGCCAGATGCGTCTGCGAGTTTTCATAGGGGAAAAGATCGCTGTAGAAATCGGCTTCACCCTGGCTGTAATAGCGAACCGAGCCTTCGAGCGTCCAGCGCTCATTCAATGCATGCACATAACCCAATTCCACGGTGTGCGCATCAATACCCCAGGTGTCACTGAAATACCGGTATTCCCCTCTGATGGAGGCCCGATAAGGCAAATGATAGATGGCCCGCGCCGCTACCGACGTACTGGTCCGGGTTTCGGGATAACGCTCAGGCTGATAAAGAAAAGAGGTTGCATCATCAGGATCCAGGTAGCGGTTCTGACGGTAAGGGTTCTGCAAATAACCCTCATCCGTGACCACCTCGAGATCAAGCCCGACCAGCGTATTACGGGTAAGAACCTGACTGATACCAATCTGGTAATTACGACGATCAGCATCTTCGCTGAAGCTGTCATTACCTATCCTGCCTACATCATCCCAGCCTTCTGCATAACCCAGCGTGATCGTAGACATTCCACCAAAGAACTCCTGGCTTACGGTGAAGTAAACCGTATTGGCTTCAAAGTCGTTTTCGGAACTGTTCGTATACCCGAGGCTCATAATTGAACGATCATAGAGATAATCGACACCAACCGTATATTCGGTGCGTTCTTCAGTGTAAGCACTTGCAGTTGCCAGCACGTCTACAGAGGCTGCCGATACCGCATCCACGTAATATTGCCCGGTCACAGATACTTGAGATCCGACACTCTTACGTGCAAGTACCACTGGACCGTCGATTACCATGCCGCCGCCGTCGTAACGGTGATAAAGCACATCCACACTATCCACAGGCAGCGTTGCGGCCTGAACGAACGAGTGCGGCACCATCCCAACAACAAAAAGCAGCAACAGCCGTGCGAAGCGACTGCGATCAGTTACACCCACAACCACCTCCCGAGCCGCCTTCAGCCCCACGGGCAGATTCCCGGGCCTGGTAAACGTGGTGCATGTATGAATCTGCCTTGCCATGCCGGCTCAGGCTCATGACCGGATCAGCCAGACGATCCCTTTCATAGGGCTTCACCCATGGCTTGACAGAACTGCAACCGGCCGTTGCCGAAAGCAACAGCACCAACAACAGCGGCATGATCATGGTTAATCTGCGCATAACGCTTACCCACCCCGGAATCACTCTCGAACCAGCTCTCTGATCTGGGCTTCGTAGTCATCTTCGTAGCCAGGTTTGTAGCCATAATGGATGTACCGGGCCTTGCCATCGCGATCAATCATCACCGTGGTCGGCATAGCCGGTACTTCATACAACTCACTCACAGAACTTTCCGGGTCATACAGAACCGGATAGCTAACCGGCACCTTGTCCAGAAAACGCAGTGCCTCGTCACGATTTTCGTCAACATTCACTGCGAGGATCGTAAAGCCCAGGTCCTGATAACGGCTGTAGATATCGTCCATCAAGGGCATTTCCTGGCGGCAGGGGCCACACCAGGATGCCCAGAAGTTCAGCATGACCACTTCGCCGCGATGATCTTCAAGGCGGACGTTATCTCCGGAGCGGCTTTCCAGCGTAAAATCCGGCGCTGGAACATTGATAGCGTCTGCCTGAACCGTTGATACTGCTCCCGTCAGAGCAAGTGCCAGAACAATACTTGTAACCGGGGTATTCATATAAAAGGCTCCTGTATTCAGAAAAAGACCGACAGTCCGGAACTGATTTCGGTATTCATGGACGTCTTCTCCGCACCCACTACATCAATGCGATAGTAGTGCTGGCGCACACCCAGATGGATCGAAAGGCTGTCTGTAAGAAGAATCTGATAGCCTGCACCGGCGTTAAGGGTAAAGCGCGTATCACCGCCAAAATCCGTAGCACCTGCGCCGGCAATTAAATAAAAGTTGGTATTGAAGGCGTAGTTCTCAGTGAGAAAAGCCTCACCGGGCAGGATGTTGTAACCCAGATTGATGTTGTAATACTGGTAATCACGCTCGCCGTCTGCCAGCACCTGTACGTTACCCGCCAGGTTCTCAAAACTGGTTTCGCCACCTTCAGCAAAACCGATACCTGCCTCGAAAAAGAAGGATTCGCTCAGGTGATAGGTGAGCTTGCCGCCGTACACCATCGACGACTCAAAGTCTTCAATATTGAGCACGCCTACAAAGGCTCCGATCTCGAAGTTCTCGGTATCGATCAGCGCTTCGTCAACCGGCACGGGTTTTACATCCGGTTCAATTAAAGGCCGGTCGTCGCGATCAGACTCTTCCGCCGCAAACACATTGGGCGTAAACGCCATGACTTGTGCCAGGCAGAACCCGGTCAGAAAAAGATACTTAGTCCGATTTTCCATTCTGTCGCTTCTTCGTTGGTTGATCGGCTGGTAAAGACTTTATAGTCCTTGAACTCGGCCCGGATAAAATAGCGGTCAGTTATATAAACACGCAGCCCTAAGCCCGCGTGGGCAATGGGATTGTCACGTTCCTCAGGCACCGCAAGTGTTGCTTTCGGGTCCACCCAGATATGGCCTGCACCAAGTGTAAAATAGGGGGAAACCCGCCAGTGCGGAAATGGCTGATGCACAATATTGGCATTCACCATGAGTATTTCCGAAGCACTGCCCAGCACCTGGGATCCCCAGAGTTCTGCAGCCAGATTGGGAGTAAACCACCAACCGCCATAACCCGAGATTACGGACGCGCCTTCAAACTCTCCCATCATGAGCCCGGATTCCAGGGTCCTGTTACTGAACGCTTCCAGATCCGGAACACTGAGATTGACCATTTCGCCCGTTGCGTCCCGGGTTTGAGCAATTGCCGCCACCGCTACCCAGCCTTCGCGGCCTTTATCATCCCGGACTTTCATCCAGCCGGTCTTGCGTTGCAAAAGGCTCAGCCATTCTCCCTTTTCACTGCTGTGAAAAACCGGATACCCAACAGCTGGCCCTGTTCGCCAGACCACGAAAGGCTCTACAACCTGAGCTCTGGGTGCCGGCTCATCATCCCCCCACAGCCAACCCGCCCAGGCAGTAACAGGTAAGCAGAGCATCAGTATCAAAATAGCAATGGGCATGGTTCTGGTGTTGGTCCTGATCAGTCTTCCGGAGCGGCGAAGGGGTTGTTGTAATACTGGGCACCTATATCCAGCCATTCTGATATGAGGCGCAATTCAGCAGGGGACAGAAAATCTTCATGGGTTCCGCCCGGATTGAACACACTCAGGAACCGTGAACTTGCCGAGGCGCCATTGACAGACATACTTGGATTTACCACTACTGGTTCAAGTATGGGTGTTGGCAGGCCTGTTACTTCATCCAGTATCGGATTGCCCTCTTCGTCCCTCAGCACCTCGCCTGTATCAACCATCCTGTCCACCACAACTCCAGCGGCGTTGACCTCCCGCTCATTGTCGGGAAACAACAGCTCGCGATAGGATTTGAAGTGCAATGGCTCGGCGTCTGACGGGCCGTCTGTGAGATCCAGCTGACCCGCAGCAACAGTGTCGACTCCATCAGCATCACTTTCGGTGTGACAACCTGTGCAGGTGTAATCGTCAATCACCAGATCATTCTCGTCCAGAACTTCACGATTCAAGCCCCACAACGGGTGGATATGGGTTTCGTAGTTGATGACCACCCGGCAATTGGCTGCCCATTCGTTCTCACACACCCCAGAAATCGGCTTGGGCGTTTCAAGGTTTTCATAGGCCATGGACAGATCTGCAACACTGCCGTCAAAATCGACCCACTCATCAGCCTGGTACACCGGATCAGGCGAAGGCTCCCGAATGCCCTTCACCCGGGCATAGACCTCAGCCATGGTTTCGCCCATATCTGCAAACAGCGTTGAATCCGTGTTTGGAAAAGGTGCTCCGTTTGTACTCGCACCAGCCCAGACGGATTCCGGGCTGGCATCCGGCCGGCCATGGGATACGGGTGAGCCGGGGTTGTGGCACCCCTTGCACTCAAGGGTTTCGCCGGGTTTGACCGACAGCCAGTTCTGGTGACGAGAGCTTGTTCTGCGCCCCTGGGCGTCCACGACGCTCACCGCAAAGGCCACGTTCGCTGGTACGGCTACCTTCACTGATCCATCGGGCTCAATAGGAGCATATCCCAAAATTTCCCGCATTAGCTGCCCACGGCTACGGCCAAAGGCACTGTTGTCAAAATCACGCACATTCTCATCAGGCATGGACACCGGTTTTTCCAGGCGCAGAAATCTCGCCGGGCGCTCAGCTGCAGATGTCAACAGGGGGTCAGCGGTAGCTGCTATACCATTTGGCGCGGTATCGACGCCGTCCACATCATACACACTACGAATATGCAGAACACCGAAACCTCTGTCAGCTAATTCGGCCTCCTTTCCAGTAACCTGAGCATCAGAGATATATCCCTCAAGCGAGCGCTCACGCATCAGCATGGCTCCGTCAAACTGCTCGCCCTCAGAAGGCTCAACCACTGGCCTTTGAGTACCGTTTGCCACGTCCAGCAGCCAAAGGCCGTAAACGGGCGGCGCGGGAACATAGTCGGCAGATTCCAGACGCTCATCGGTACAATTCACGATCGTGCTGGACGCGACTTCCGTCAGCCGGCAGGGTGTCCAGCTCACAAGGTACCTTCCGCTACCATCCATCAAAGGTGAGATCGAGCCATAGCGCCCTTGCAGCGTCAGTTCTCCATCAAGGGTAATACCGGAGATCAGCGGAACCTGCCCCGTTCCTGCACTGCCATCAATCTTCAGGTCTGCTTCTACATATCCATTTATATCAACCTCGGCGGGAGCAGAGGAGTAATCGTCACTCTCAAAAGGCCGCAACTGGACCAAAAGACCATCGGAATCTGTCTTTCGCGGTTTCAGATACTGCACATTGTTCGCCCCATCGACAGAATCGTGGGAATGACGACCATAAAGATAGGTCAGCCCGGTTCCATCAGGGTTTACACGATATAGGTTGACGCCATTATTGCTGGTCTGGCCGGCGTTATCCCAACGACTGAATACAATGAACCCGTCGTCGGTAACCAGAGGGTCAAGATCATGGCTCTGGTTAAATGTAATCTGCTGAATGTTATCGCCATCGTCATCCATCGTATGCAGCACAAACGCATGAACGTCGAGATTTTCATCAAGGCCGGAAAACTGTCCTTTACCTTCATCCAGCAACACGGCTTTGGACGCGCGCTGCCGGGTTGAGGAAAATACAATCCGACCGTCCGGAAGGTAAGCCGGGGCAATGTCCTGACCGGCTTTAGCGGTTACATCCGAAGTAATTATCCTGCGTAACACATCTGTTGTGCGATCGTACTCCCAGATATTCCACGTAGGCTGATCCTCCTCATCCGCATCTTCTATTTCAGGTGCCCGCATGGCAAACAGAACACGGTTGCCATCATGGGATACGTGAAGGTCTTTGACGTCGTAGCGAAGAAGGCCGTCTTCATCCAGAAACCCAGGGTCAGAAAACGCACGGGAGGACACATCAACCGCGCTTGCATCAATTGATGCACTGGACTTTATAAACAGGCGGGCACCTGGCCGGAATCCGGAAGGATCGGCCAGGTTGTCTTCAATCAGGGCTCCGGTATCTTCATCGAACAGCAATGGCCGTTTCACATAGACAACCGGGTTCTCGACAACAACAGGATCCGCTTGCTGACTGTCCGAACTGGACAAACAGCCGGAAAGCATAACGCTCAGGGCAATCCCTAACCCCGCCGTAATAATGTCATTTGGCTTTTGAGACACGCGTCCTGGCTCCAATTTAAAAAACCTGCATAAATGCCCAGCGGCATCGAAATTCATGACATAAATTAAGTGTGAGCCTTTTAAAGCACTACGGATTTTACGTAAGTAAATGTAATTACGTGCCGCAAGCCACAATTTCGATGCTAATTGCAAGTATAAACTTTTAACAATTGTCAAACTAACCTATTGTGCCCTAGCCAAAATAAAGCCATCGAGGACAGCGACATGAAAGCCCCAGAAAGAATGCGGCCTAACGCATTCAAGGCATGCAGTATGTCACTCCTGATTCTGTTGACCGTCACCTACGCCTGCGCCGCCGGTGCCGGACCAAGAGAACAGGCCAAACGGATTCACGACAGGATTGCAGGCGTACCACCCTCCGAGTCGGTTCTTGATTTAATGGAAGGCTATATTACTGACGGGAACGCGCTCGAAGCAGCAGACCTCGCAATGGACGACCCGGCCTTCTATGACGCGACTCTCAAGAATTTTGCTGCTCCCTGGACAAACGAGGCCATGACCCCCTTCGTCCCGCTTAACGATTACACCGCAACCGTAATCGGCCTGGTCCGGGATGAAGCAGATTTTCGTGAAGTGTTGTATGGCGACGTACTTTATGTAGGGGACTCAGACCTCGGCCTGACCTCATACTCGCCCTCTAACAACACCCATTACGAAGAACTCGAGGAAAGCGGTGAACCCCTGAAAGACGCCCTCCAACGGGTAAACCAGTCGACCTTCAGCGGACTTCCGGCCAGTGCCACCGCCGGCGTTATCACCTCTCGCGCGGCAGCCAGGGCATTCTTCAGCGCCGGCACCAACCGGGCCATGTTCCGGTTCACCCTGATCAACCATATGTGCAGAGATCTGGAACAGGTTGCCGACGTGTCACTGCCTCCGGACAGGATTCGTCAGGATGTGTCCAGAAGCCCTGGCGGTGACAGCAGAGTATTTCTGAACAACTGCGTGGGTTGTCACACAGGCATGGATCCGATGACACAAGCCTTTGCATACTACGACTATGACTATGACCCTGACAGCGATCCCGATGGGGAACTCGGCAGACTTGTTTATAACACCGTTAACGACATTGACCCCGACACCCAGTCGCGGGTGGTGGGTAAATATCACATTAACTCCGCCACGTTTGAACAAGGCTATGTGACGCCTGATGACCAATGGGACAACTACTGGCGACAAGGCACCAACCGCCGTCTGGGCTGGGATCCTGATCTGCCCGGCTCGGGTAATGGTGCAAAAAGTCTGGGCCAGGAGTGGGCTAACTCAGAAGCCTTTGCCGAGTGCCAGGTGGAAAAAGTCTTCAACAACGTGTGTCTTCGACCACCTTCGGACAGTGATGATCGCAACCAGGTCGATGCAATGGTAGCCAGCTTCAAGACTACAGGTTACAACCTGAAGCAAGTATTCGCTGAGTCTGCCGTCTACTGTGCCGGGGAGTAAGAGAGCCATGATAAAAAAAATCCGTCGTCAAAAGAATTCTCTGCGCTCAGCGGCCTCTATCGCAACACTGGTCCTGAGCACGTTACTCCTCAGCGCCTGTGGAGGAGAGTCTACCGAGGCCTTGCCAAATACAGCCGCTAGTTCCGGGTCTACAAGCTACAACGGGCCCAGTCCGGCCAGCGATGATGTACAGAACTTCAAACTCAGCGTCTGGGACAATCTTGTACAAGACAACCGATGCGGCTCCTGTCACGGTACTGGCGGGCAGTCCCCCACATTCGTTGACAGCCAGAACATCAACACGGCTTACGCCCAGGCCAATACAATTGTAGATCTGTCATCCCCTTCCCAGTCGCTGATGGTGACCAAGGTAGCCGGTGGCCACAATTGCTGGGCAACCAGCGACTCCGTCTGCGCCGACATTTTGACTACCTATATTACAAATTGGGCCGGAGGCTCATCAAACTCGGCCAAGACCATAGAACTCAGTGCACCGGCCATAAAAGATCCGGGAAATACGGTGAGCCTGCCCGATGACCCTACCGATTTCAGCAACACTGTCTACCCGGTTCTGGAAGACTTCTGCAGCGAATGCCACGGAGACAACGGTCAGACTCCTTACATTGCCAGTAGCAATATAGAAACCGCCTATGAGCAGTCCAAGAGCCGGATTGACCTGAACACACCAGCCAATTCACGCCTGGTAGTAAGGTTGGCGTTTGATGCTCACAACTGCTGGACGGAAGACTGCGAGAGTGATGCAGCCATCATGGAATCGAAAATTCTGGAACTGTCCGGACTGCAGGAACTTCAGCCGGTGGATCCTGAACTGCTCACCAGTAAAGCTCTGGTTCTTGACAGTGACGGCCTTCTGGCCAACGCAGGCGGGCGCTTTGAAGATAACATCATTGCCCTTTATGAGTTCAAGGCCGGCGAAGGCCAGACAGCCTTCGATACCAGCGGTGTATCTCCTGCCCTCAACCTGACCCTCATCGGAAATGTGGACTGGGTTGGAGGATGGGGCATAGACATAGGCCCGGAAGTGCAAACTGAACAAGGCGGCACTGTGCCGGCAGGTAAAGCCCAGGGCTCTACCGCAGACAGCAGCAAGCTGCACACATTGCTGACCGGAACCGGTGAATACGCTATCGAGGCCTGGGTAGCCCCTGGCAACATTACTCAGGAAGATGCCAGGATTGTCACCTATTCCGGATCTGCCACTACGCGCAACATGACACTGAGCCAGTCGCTGCAACGGTATGAAGTATTGCACCGCAGTACGACCAGCGATGAAAACACTCCGTTTGCTACACAAGATGGCGATAAGCTTCTGCAGGCCACCCTGCAACATGTTGTCGTAAACTATTCCCCTGGAACAGGCCGGCAGATCTTCGTAAACGGCCAACCTTCCGGGGACATTGACCCTGACGATGCCGGACTGCTCTCCGAGTGGGACGATAGCTTTGCACTGGTACTGGGCAACGAAACCGATGGGAATTCGCCCTGGCAGGGTGCCATTCGTATGGTAGCCATCCATGAGCGCGCCCTTACTCCGGAACAGGTTCTCGCCAACTTCGAAGTAGGTGTTGGCCAGAAGTTCTTCCTGCTGTTTAACGTATCTGATCTTGTTGATCTGGCTGAAAGCTATATTGTTTTCGAGGTAAGTCAGTTCGACAGCTTCAGCTATAGGTTCACCAGTCCCTTCTTTATAAGCCTTGATGAAACGGTCGAGCCTTCCAACATCCCGCTTCAGGGCATGCGCCTTGGCATAAACGGTAAAGAAGCCGCTGTAGGCCAGGCCTGGGCAAATCTGGACCTGGTTCTGGATAGCGAATTCTACGAGCCCGGGACAGGTCAGCCACTATCTCGTCTGGGTACGATCATAGCCCTGGAAAACGGGCCCGAAACCGATGAGTTCTTCCTGACGTTTGACCGACTGGGCAGTAACACCTATGCGCGCACGGAGTCTGCTCTGCCCAGCGAAGCAGAACCAGCAGATCTGGAACCCTCATCAGACATTGGTTTGAAGACCTTTGACGAGATCAACGAGTCTATGGCCCGCATGACCGGCGTTTCAAAAACTCAACCGGCCGTCCTGAACACCTTCACTACCGTCAAGCAACAACTGCCGACCATCGAAAATATCGACGGCTTTTTGTCGTCTCATCAGATGGCTGTTACCCAGATGGCGATTCAGTATTGCGATGCCCTCATCTCCGATGGGGTGGCAAGGGCAGACTTTTTCCCTGGGTTTGACTTCTCTGCACCTGCAGAAACGGCATTTGATCACGGCGGGAAAAGCCTGGTTACCGGCCCGCTGTTAGCCCGATTCGTTGGAGAAAACCTGTCGACGCAGCCTACAGTACTGGAAGTTGAAACAGAACTGGGCTCCCTGATTGACAGGCTGTCTGATTGTGGTACCGGCGGCTGCTCGGATGACCGTACCGAAACAATTGTTAAAGCAAGTTGTGCTGCTGTTCTTGGCAGCGCCACTACACTGGTTCAGTAGAGGATAACGCTCATGTTTATACGCAAATCCCGTAAACGGCCACTGGCCAATGGCGAGCCCCTCTTTCACAGCGACCACGCGCGGCCACGTACCCGCAGGGAATTCATTGCCCAAGGCATGATGGCAGGTACAGCAACAGTGTTTGGTGCCTCGATATTCAGCCTGTTCGGAAACCCTCGAATGGCGTCGGCTGCGCTTTCCTCAGACCTGGAAAGCCTGAAAAGTGGCTGTGGCATTGCCGTTCAGGGGGCCGGCAAAATTCCGTTTATCTGTTTCGACCTGGCTGGCGGCGCAAATATAGCCGGCTCCAATGTACTGATGGGCAAATCCGGCGGTCAGATGGATTTTCTGAGTACAGCGGGCTACAGCAAACTCGGACTGCCAGGTGATATGCTGCCGAACGATCCAGCGTTTGTGAATGAAGAACTGGGGCTGGCGTTTCACTCCGACAGTGCCTTCCTGCGCGGTATACAGCAAAGCACCAGTGCTGGCACCCGCGCCGCCACCAATGGCGCAATCATCGCTGCCCGCTCGGAAAATGATACTGGTAACAACCCCCACAACCCGATGTACGGCATCAACAAGGCCGGTGCGGACGGCTCCCTGCTATCACTGGTTGGCTCGCAAAGCACTGATTCAGGCGGTAACTCATTGTCACCGATGGACCTGATCAATCCCCAAGTGAGACCTACCAAGATTGACAGACCGTCCGATGTAACCGGACTGGTAGATGTGGGTGACCTGATCGGTATTCTTGACCAGGGCGACGCCGTGGCCGTTATGGAATCCATTCAGCGCATCAGCGATAAAAAAATGGACAAGGTAAACACCGGCATCTCAACAGATGAAGTTGTTAAGGACCTGGTTCGCTGTGGCTATATCAAGAGTGCAGACCTGGCAGACCGCTTTGGTAACCCGGCAGACCTTGATCCGATGGCGGATCCGGACATCGTCGGCCCCGGCGGAATATTCTCAAGTACTGAGTTCAACAGTAGTCGTGATTTCCAGAAAACAGCCTCAGTCATGAAACTGGTTCTGAGCGGCTACGCTGGAGCAGGCACCATTACCATGGGTGGCTACGACTATCATACTGGTGAACGCGGAACCGGAGAGCGCAGAGATGAACTCGCGGGACGCTGTATGGGAGCCTGCCTGGAATACGCAGCAAGAGTGGGGATGCCCCTGATGCTGTATGTATTCAGTGATGGTTCCGTTTCCAGCAACGGGCGTATTGATGACTCTGAAGATGCCCGCGGCAAAGGCGAGTGGACAGGCGACAACCAACAGACAGCCGCCTCATTCTTCCTTGTTTACAATCCTAACGGGCGCCCTACCCCTATCCGCAATCAGATCGGGTTTATGCGCGCAGATGGGTCCGTAGAAACCGCCTCCAGTCCTGCTGCAAACAATGTAAACCAGCTGGTTCAGACCGTTTTGCTGAACTATATGGCGCTTCATGGTGAACAGGCAGACTTCGCTTCGACGTTCATGGGGCATGGACTTGGCAACACAGCCAGTCAGGAAAGGCTGATTGCATTTGATAGTGTGGTCAACGGTACAATCCCATCTCAACCCTGAGGGCAGCCACTTCATTTTTCCGGGGGCGCCAGGCCCTCGGAAAAATGCATCACCCGCTTGTCGTCAATTATAATCGCATCGATGCCAGGTAACCTTTCGATCATCTCCAGCCCCTTCTCCGGCCCAAGCACGAATACCGCTGTAGACAACCCATCCGTTGTCAGCGCATTGTCACCAATAATTGTAACGCTCTGCACACCGCGCACAGATTTACCGGTGCCCGGCGACAGTATGTGATGAACACGCTCTCCCTGATCATTGATAAAAAAGCGCTCATAATCACCTGACGTGGATATGGCAACATTTTCCAGTGGTAACACAACAGCACTGCGATCCTCCGAGCGTGGATCCCGGACACCCACAATCCATGGGTTTCCACGTTTATCCCCTAAAAGACGCAGATCGCCACCCGCACTGAGCCGCGCGTGGCGGACGCCTGCGCGCACAAGGCGCTCAATGCCCAGATCTACTGCGTAGCCTTTCGCAATACCCCCCAGGTCAATCAACAGACCTTTCTGACGATAAAAAACAGTATGCTCCGCCTTATCCAGAATCACGTCCTGATAATGTATGTGGCCAAGCCTTGAGCGGATATCATCCTCAGATGGCTGTTGGTGCGCCCTGTAGTCATACAGGTAACCTACAGATCCGAAGCTGACATCAAAGGCTCCACCGCTGAGTTCTGACACTTCTTCTGCCTTTTCCAGCACCTGGAAAAGACCGGGGCTTACCTTTACCGGCTTATCTGCAGCATGGAGATTGAGGATCGAGAGCTCGGAATCCTCGCGATAACGGCTCATATTCCTGTCTACCTGATGAAACACCGCCATAACTTCTTCAGCAATGGCATCAGCCGCATCCTGATCACTGAACCAGAACTCCAGTTCCACCGGGGT
Source organism: Marinobacter sp. F3R11 (assembly GCF_003318275.1). GTDB lineage: Bacteria > Pseudomonadota > Gammaproteobacteria > Pseudomonadales > Oleiphilaceae > Marinobacter. The sequence goes on from NZ_QOCH01000013.1 coordinate 232,636, forward strand.
CGTCATTGCCGTATCTGTGTATTTATACCACTGCGCACGAGCCTCAAACGAAGACCCAATAAGCAACATAAGCCATAGGAGTGATCGCAAGCCGGCGCCGCGCCTGTTCGTCAGAAGCATCATAAATTTGTTTTTCCCATTAGCGATCAGACAACCCCTGTTCGTGACTTAATAACGCCTGCTTACGCCTCACGCCCCATCGATACCCGGAAAGGCTGCCATCTCCGCGAAGTATACGGTGACATGGAATAACGACAGCCAGCGGATTGGCGGCACAGGCACCAGCTACCGCCCTTGAAGCAGAAGGCACGCCCATACGCCGGGCGATTTCACCATAGCTGGCCGAACTGCCAGAGGGGATTTCCTGAAGTGCACGCCAGACTCTGCGCTGGAAGTCTGTACCACGAAGGTCAAGTTGCACTGAAAGCGGTCTGCGACTGTCAATGAGGTAATTCATAACACCTGCAAACCACTCCGCCCGGGAATTATTGGCATGCTCGAGTATGGCATTCGGAAATCGGCGGGCCAGTTCGGCCACCAATTCCTCTGGAGACTCACCCGGCAACACCGCACAAACGCCAGCCACCGTGCGTGCGACCAGAACTTCACCGAGGTAACAGTGCCCCGTCTGCCAGGCGATGAGTTCTCCTAACACACTTTTGCCCGACATTTGTGGCCCCTCCCGGGTTTCTCAGTTCTACAATTCACGCTTTCGTGACAAATAAAAGCATGGGTCATGTCTGTATGCGTACAAGCGTACAATTTTTTACGCGAATTTCCACTTTATGTCTGTCTGCTGGACTTATAATCGCATGCGAGATTATCCTTCATCCGGAATGTCAGACAGTCGCCTTTACACACAACAACTCTCAGGGCGTCTGCTTTTCGTATTACATCTAATAAAAGTAAATGGAGTTTTTATGAATCCCGCAAAAGCACTTCTGGCAGCTTGTCTGCTCATTCTTGCTGCAAGTACAGTAGCCGCAGAAACTCTCAAGATCGGCCTCAACTATCCCCAAACGGGACGCTACAAAGATCAGGGCCTGCAACAGCGGCTGGGCGCTTTTCTCGCTGTGGACGAAATCAATAAAGCAGGCGGTGTAAGGGGACAGCAACTTGAACTGATTATCCGCAACAGCCGGAGCGAACCAGATAAGGGAGCGAGAAATACCGCTGACCTGATTGACAACGAAGGTGTCCAGATGGTGTTCGGTGGTGTATCCAGTGGCGTCGCCATTGCCTCCGGCAAAGCAGCCCGTGACCGCAACCGGGTCTATTTTGGCACCCTCACCTACTCCAACGCGACAACCGGGAGCGAAGCACACACTCACATGTTCCGGGAACCGTACAACGCCTGGATGACGGCCAAGGTTCTCAGCCAATACCTGAACCGAAACCACGCGGATGAAGACTATTTCTACATTACTGCAGACTACACCTGGGGCTGGTCTGTAGAGGAATCGGTGCGCAAATTTACCGGCACCGAAGACACCAAACGCCATTTTGGTGTAAAAACCCCTTTCCCCCGAGCCTATGTTAACGATTTTCAAAGCGCCCTGAATCAGGCCGAGGCAAGCGGAGCCAAAGTGTTGATGCTGGTGCTGTTTGGAGAAGACATGGTTCGCGCACTTAACGTGGCCTACGAAATGGGTCTGACCAAGAAAATGCAAGTGGTTGTGCCCAACCTGACTCTGGGCATGGCCCGCCAGGTCGGCCCGACCATTATGGAAGGTGTTGTCGGCGGCAGCCCCTGGGTATGGAACGTGCCCTACGAGCTGGACTACCCGCGCGGCAAGGAGTTTGTGGAAACCTTCTCAAAACGCTATGAAATGCGCCCGTCCACGGCTGCGGCGTCGGCCTACAGCATTGTTTATCAATACAAGGATGCCGTGGAGCGTGCAGGAACCACCAACACCCAGTCAGTTATTCGCGCTCTCGAGGGACACAGGTACACCTTCCTGAAGGATGAACAATACTGGCGTGAGTTCGACCACCAGAATGTACAGTCTGTTTATGTGGTCAAAGTCAAACCCCGGGAAACGATCATGGCCGACCCATTCGGCTCGGATTACTTCAGCATTGTTGAATCCATGCCCGGGGAAAACGCGGTTCAAACCAGGCAAGAATGGGAAGCTCGCCGCAGAGCGGCAGGCAAGCCTCTGAGCCTGTAACAACCCGGCCTGTATTTCAGGCACAATAGCTGCTGTGAAAACTTTCTGATGGAGGTTCTACTTTGCAGCAGCAATCATTCGACCTTGTCGTTATAGGCGGTGGCGTCAATGGCACCGGAATTGCCATGGACGCCGCAGGGCGGGGCCTGAAAGTCCTGCTTTGCGAAATGAATGACCTGGCCTCCGCTACCTCTTCCAGCAGCAGCAAGCTCATTCATGGTGGTTTGCGCTACCTGGAGCACTATGAGTTCAGGTTAGTTCGGGAGGCTCTTGCAGAGCGCGAAGCCCTTTTGCGCAATTCGCCTCATATTATGTGGCCAATGCGCTTTCGCCTCCCACACCAGCCACACCTGCGTCCGGGCTGGATGATCCGCACAGGCCTTTTCCTTTATGATCACCTTGCGAGACGTGAGTTGCTGCCGGGATCCCGATCCATCACCTTTGGCAGTGACAGCCCCCTTAAGCCAGAAATCACCAAGGGGTTCGAATACTCAGACGGCTGGGTGGATGACGCTCGCCTTGTTGTGCTCATGGCCCGCAAAGCCGCACAACTTGGAGCCTCTATTCGCCCCAGAACCCGCTGCACCAAAGCTTCTCGTGGAAAAGGCAGCTGGACGATAAGCCTGCAAGACAGTATCTCAGGTGCAGAAACAGAAATTTCTTCAAAAGCCTTAGTAAACGCATCTGGCCCCTGGGCCAGCAAACTCTTTTCGGGAATCATCACGGCCCCGGCACCAAAACAGATTCGCCTGGTAAAAGGCAGTCATATAGTTGTGCCTCGCCTGAACACCAGCGATGAGGCCTATATTCTGCAAAACGAAGATGAACGCATAGTCTTTGTAATCCCTTATGAAGAGAAGTTTTCCCTCATAGGTACTACCGATGTGGACTACGAAGGGGATCCATCTCTTGCCCGCATATCACAGGATGAAATCAGCTACCTGCTGAAAATCGTTAATACTTATTTCCGGAACCAGACAACCTCTAAAGACATCGTCTGGTCCTATTCCGGAGTAAGACCTCTCATTGATGATGAAGAAGATGCGCAAAAAGCCTCGCGGGACTATTCCTATGAACTGGACCACAAAGACGGCCAGGCACCACTTGTCTCAATTTTCGGCGGCAAAATAACCACATACCGTAAGCTTGCAGAAGTTGCCACAGACAAACTTTGCGAGTTCTTCCCCACAGCTGGCGCTCCCTGGACCCACAATGCGGTGCTTCCGGGAGGAAACTTCAACAGCAAGGCATCGCTTCAGGCTGCGCTGGAAAAAGAGTTTCCATGGCTGCCTCCGGAACTTGGGCAGCGTTATGTAAGAACCTATGGCACGGCATGCAGAAACATTCTTGACGGCACTGGGTCTGTTGCGGATCTGGGCACTCTCTTCACTGGCAACCTTTACCAGAGAGAGGTGGACTATCTTGTGTCACGGGAATGGGCAATGACAGCAGAGGACATCCTCTGGCGTCGTACCAAGCAGGGGCTTTACGCATCAGAAACACAGACTCTGGCACTGGAGAGTTATCTGTTGTCCGATACTGATAAAAGCCCGGAAACCCGCGCCTGAAGCTCTGGAATCACCTCTGCCTCAAACCAGGGATTCCGGCGCAACCACAGGTTATTCCGCGGGCTGGGATGGGGCATGGGCAACACTTCTGGCCAGTAATGACGCCAGTTCCTGACATTTTCAGTTACAGACTTCTTACCGTCCGGAAGGTGCCAGGCGTGGGCATATTGGCCTATCACCAAAGTCAGTCCGATATTGGACAAGCGGTCCAGTAAGGCATTGCGCCAGGCGGGTGCGCATTCCGGCCGTGGCGGCAAATCACCGGACTTCCCGGTACCGGGATAACAGAACCCCATAGGAAGGATGGCCAGTTCCCGTTCATCGTAAAATGTTTCCCGCGTAATGCCCATCCACTGCCGGAGTCGATCACCGCTGGGATCATTGAATGGCAGACCGGTTTCGTGCACCCGCTTTCCCGGTGCCTGCCCCACCACCAGAATTCGCGATGTCTGTGACAGCTGTACGATAGGCCGGGGCCCATAAGGCAAGACATCCGCACAGATCGTACAGGCGCGTACCCGGCGAACCAGTTCATCAAACGGCAATTGAGCAAGGGTATTGTTCATTGTTTCACCTTATCCCGGCAACGGCATAAATCCCATTGTCCGTCACTCTACACTTCCGGGTTACCCAAAGCTTCAGCCACTCCCAAAAGGCCTGTATAAGGGTCGTTTACAACGTAAACCGGTGTACTTTCCAGCATGGAGCGCATGCGCCCCTTATCCTCGAAACCCCGCTGAAACGGGCTTGCGAGAAAAAAATCCAGCATTCTGGGTACTATGCCCCCACACAAATACACGCCACCTGTACTTCCAAGGGTCAGAACCGCATTGCCCGCCACCCTGCCGAGAAGTTCGCAGAAATGATTCAATGTATGTCGCGCCAGGGGGTCACCTGCCTCTATTGCGGCCATAGTGATGGCTTCAGGCGTGCAAAGCGGTGCGCCTACACCCTGAATCTCAGCATGTGTCCGGTAGAGGTTCAGCAGTCCTTCCCCGCACAGAACCCTCTCCACAGACACCCGCCCGAACTTAGCTTTGAGAATTTTCAGGATGGACATCTCTGTATCGTCTGTAGGGGCGAAATCTACATGCCCACCTTCTGTGGCCAGAGGAACCCAGCCATTGCTGACTGGAACCAGACCGGATACACCCAGACCAGTGCCTGGCCCGATGACGAGTCGGGGACGACTGCCATCGCCAGGGCCGCCGCAAACATGAACCAGCTGCTTATCTGAAACATGAGGGACTCCCAAAGCCATCGCAGTGAAATCATTAATCACCCTGAAGCCCGTCCAGCCAAATCGTCTGCGCACGGAATCAATATCAAACTGCCAGCTGTTATTAGTCATTTTCACGGCAGTACCCTGCACCGGCGAGGCAACTGCAAGACAGGCATCGTGCAACGAACCAACACCAGCCTTTTCCAGGTAGTGCTCTATTGCATCATCCAGAGTCCCATAATCCCGACACCGCAGAACCTCAATCATCCGGGGCCGGACCTTCCCCCTCTCTGTCAACGCAAAACGGGCATTAGTGCCACCTATATCACCCACCAGGGAATAATCGGCAGTAATCATGCCTCGTGGTTCCAGAAAACACAGGCTCCTTCTTCAGCAGTCCCCACAGAGCGTCTCATCCAGCCAAACAACTCTCTTCCATAATCCTGGTGATAACCAGACAAATCCTGTGTTGCCGGTTCACGTTGTGCAAATTCAACCTCGTCGACAGCAACCGACAAGATCCCCTTATCAGCATCCAGAGATATCAGGTCACCATCACGAACCCTTGCCAGAGGCCCTCCTTCGAGAGCTTCCGGATAAACATGGATTGCCGCCGGAACCTTGCCCGATGCGCCGGACATGCGGCCATCGGTAACCAGGCCAACCCTGAAACCCCGATCCTGCAATACCCCAAGGTAGGGCGTCAGTTTGTGTAGCTCAGGCATGCCATTGGATTTAGGCCCTTGAAACCGAACGATGACAATACAGTCCTTGTCCAGATCGCCCGCATCAAAGGCGGCTTTCAGTTCGTTCTGGTCGTTGAAAACCACCGCTTCCGCTTCAATTTTGCGATGCTCCCGGGCAACGGCCGATACCTTGATAATGCCGCGACCCAGATTACCATCCAGCACCTTTAACCCGCCGTCAGGAGCAAATGGCGCGGCAACCGAACTCAATACGCCCGGATTCAGGCTTTTCTCCGGAGCGGCTTGCCAGACCAGCCTGTCACCTTCCAGAACAGGTGTACGTGTGTATTGTTCAAGACCATGCCCGACAACTGTCTCCACATCGTTGTGCAGGTAGCCTCCTTCAAGGAGCTCACGGATCAGGAAAGGTGTACCTCCGGCCTCGTGAAAAGCATTTACATCTTCCTCACCATTGGGGTAAACACGAGTCATGGATGGAACCACGGAAGACAACTCCGCATAGTCGTTCCAGTCAATCAGGACGCCGGCAGCGCGGGCTATCGCCACCCAGTGCAGCGTGTGATTGGTGGACCCACCTGTCGCCAGAAGCGCAACCAGCGCATTGACGATGGTTTTTTCGCAAATCATATCTCCCAGGCCGAGATTACCGCCCTGGGGCCTGGACAAGCGGATAACCTGCTCTGTTGCCGCGCGCGTCAGCTGGTCCCTTAATGGCGTGCCTGGATTTACAAACGCCGCTCCCGGCAGATGCAGCCCCATGACTTCAACCAGTAACTGATTACTGTTGGCCGTTCCGTAAAAAGTGCAGGTGCCCGGGCTGTGATAGGATTTGCTTTCAGCCTCCAAAAGCTCGTCTTTTCCCAGTTTCCCCTCTGCATATAGTTGACGGATACGCTGTTTTTCCTTGTTGGGCAGGCCCGAAGGCATGGGGCCTGCAGGCACAAGGATACCGGGCAGATAACCGAAGCTCAGGGCTCCAATCAACAACCCCGGAACAATCTTGTCGCAGATACCCAGCAACAGTGTGGCATCAAACATATTGTGGCTCAGAGCGACTGCGGTGCTCATGGCGATGGTATCCCGGGAAAACAGGCTGAGTTCCATACCCGGCTGCCCCTGGGTCACCCCGTCACACATGGCGGGCGTGCCACCGGCGAACTGGGCTACGGACCCCATTCCATGAGCAGCCTCGCGGATAACGTCCGGGAATGCGGCATAGGGCTGATGTGCAGAAAGCATGTCATTATATGCAGACACTATGGCCACGTTGGCTTTGTTCATCAGCTTCAGAGTGTCTTTATCTTCCTGGTGACAAGCCGCGAAACCGTGGGCAAGATTACCGCAGGAAAGAGAATTGCGATGTGGTGAGTGGGATTTCAGCTCGCTCATTCGAGCCAGATAATTCTGCCGGGATGGTCGACTGCGTTCGATGATTCGCCGGGTGACTCTGTCTACGACAGCATGCATATCAGGCTCCTTTGCTCAAAGCAGATTTAATGACATATGGACGTAATTTTACGTTCTTTTTTTGGTATCATCACCCTTATGTCATAATTTAGTCATGATTTTTTGACACATTTACTACCTATCAAACCTTGAAGGGATAACAACATGCTCAGGCGTACCAAGATTGTCGCTACCTTAGGCCCCGCCACAGACTCTACCGAATCGCTGGCTGCCATTATAGCCGCAGGTATTGATGTCGCCCGCCTCAACTTTTCCCACGGCAGCGCAGAAGAACACATCAAGCGAGCACAACGGGTTCGACAGGCAGCTGCTGCCCAGGGCCGTTTCGTAGCCCTGCTTGCAGACCTTCAGGGTCCCAAGCTTCGCATTGCCCGCTTTACTGACAATAAAGTTATCCTTAAAGCAGGGCAAACTTTTGTACTGGATGCTGCAATGGACAAGGAAGCCGGTACGGACGAACGTGTCGGCATTGATTATGAGCAGCTCATTGATGATGTGGCGCCTGGAGACATCCTTGTTCTGGACGATGGTCGTATCGAAATGGAAGTGCAGTCAGTCGATGACCACAGCATTACGTCCTCGGTTCTGATCGGCGGACCGCTCTCCAACAACAAGGGCCTTAACAAACGTGGCGGCGGGCTTTCTGCCGACGCTCTGACGGATAAAGACAAGGAAGACATAGTCACAGCTGCACGTCTTGGGGCCGACTACGTTGCAGTATCGTTTGTCCGCACCGCCGAAGATATGCACACCGCTCGCCAGCTTCTGAAAGAAGCCGGTTCCGAAGCGGGTCTGGTTGCAAAAATCGAGCGCGCAGAACTGGCCCACGACGAAGCCGCTCTGGATGCGGTTATCGAGGCTTCAGATGTAGTAATGGTGGCGCGCGGCGACCTCGCCGTCGAAATCGGTGACGCAGAGCTCGTAGGCGTACAGAAACACATCATTGCCCGCGCCCGGGTTCTGGACCGTGCGGTTATTACCGCAACCCAGATGATGGAATCCATGATCACCAGCCCTATGCCAACACGCGCAGAGGTGTCTGATGTGGCGAACGCTGTAATGGACTACACAGATGCCGTTATGTTGTCTGCCGAGACGGCAGTGGGTGATTATCCGGTAGAAGCTGTAGAGGCAATGGTGCGCATATGTATCGGTGCGGAAAAGCACCCGACAATGCACCAGTCCAACCACCGGATTCATGAAAGCATGGAGCTTGTCGATGAGGCCATTGCCTTGTCCGCCATGTATGCGGCAAATCACCTTAAAGGTGTAACGGCGATCATTTGCATGACGGAAACGGGCGCCACGCCCAGACTGATGTCCCGCATCAAATCCAGTCTTCCGATCTTTGCGTATTCACGGCACCACAGCACCCAGCACAGGGTTGTTATGTATCGTGGCGTTCAGACAATTCCATTCGATTCTGCGAAGATTCTGAATGAGCAAACCAACGCGCTTGCTGTAGCGGAGCTGGTGAACCGGAAAGTGGTAAGCAAGGGCGACCTGGTGGTTATCACCAAGGGTGACTACGTGAATGCCCAGGGTGGAACCAACACCATGAAGATTGTACGCGTTGGCTCCGATATCAGCTGATATCGGATAAGCTACCCCGGGCTATCTCTGCGATCTTCGCCCAGTCTTTCTTCGCAACAGCATCGGCTGGCGTCAGCCAGCTACCGCCAACAGTCTGCACATTGCCCAGGGACAGATAGTCCCGGGCAGTGTCGCGGCGAACGCCACCCGTCGGACAGAAGGTTGCATCCGGGAATGGGCCGCTGAATGCTTTCAGTGCGGGGGTTCCCCCCGCCACTTCCGCAGGGAAAAACTTGAATTCCCGATACCCCTTACCGTAACCGAGCATCAGTTCAGAGGCGGTTGAAATACCGGGTAAAAGTGGCGACTCTGAGGTTAATGCAAATTCGAGAAGCTCTTCTGTGACCCCGGGAGTAACTATAAACTGGGCGCCAGCGGCTTCTGCCTGGCGATACTGGGCAAGGCAGGTCACTGTTCCAGCACCAACCCAGGCTTCCGGGATAGCTTCCCGCACACGCTCAATTGCCTTAAGCCCATGCTCTGTGCGCAGGGTTATTTCCATCACGCAAATTCCACCATCAAACAGGGCCTGACAAAGCGGCACAGCTTCATCCAGATGTTTTATGGTGATAACAGGCATCAATGGCGAAGCCTTCAAAACAGTCCTGATCCGATCGCGATGAAAACCCGATATCTGGCTCATGCTTCTCTCCATATGTGATTTAGAAGGACTAGGGGCTCCAGAAAACCTGCAAGCCGGGTTTCAGGAAGCCACGTACAGGCATATCAAGAAGGTCATCCTGCTGACCAAAAGCCCGCTTCAATGTTTCCAGCTTTTCACCACCCTTGAGGTGCAGCGCCGTATAGCGGGCCTCACGCATCAAGGCATAGGTTAGCGTGATGCGCTTTTGGGCCTGCGATGGCGGTGTCATAGCAGCAACCACTTCCCGGCTTTCCGTGTCCATAGCATGAACCAGCTCAGGAGCATCCGGAAACAGGGACGCTGTGTGGCCGTCATTCCCCATTCCCAAAATCAATACATCCAGTGGGCGCGTCAGGTTTGCAAGCTCCTTTCTGGCAGCCTCCAGACCGTCTTCGGGAGTATCCCCTTTCTGCTTCAATGAAAAATACGTCGCAGCCGCTGCGTTATTTTGTAGCAGATTTTCTTTTACCAGCCTGGTGTTGCTGGCTGCATCGGTTTCATCTACCCAGCGTTCATCCGCCAGGACAACATCCACCCTGTTCCAGTCCAGGTCTTTCAGAGACAATGCACGGAAAAACGGCAGAGGCGTAGACCCACCTGAAACCGCAAGGCTTACGCGCCTGGCCACCAAAAGCCGACCGTTGAGAAACTCTGCAACTGCACTGGCAAGTTCCAGTGCCACCTGTTGCGCCGAGTCACCCAAATGAGCCTCCACACCGGCCGGCCAAACCATATCAGGCGTCTTCATACCAGCTCCTTCCATCACGAGTAATCATCGCAATGGAGGCTACCGGACCCCAGGTTCCTGCGGCATATCGCTTGGGAGGATCACCGCCGTCACTCCAGTTCCTGATAATCTGGTCCACCCAGCGCCAGGCATACTCCACCTCATCGCGCCGCACGAACAGGTACTGGTTACCTTTCATGATCTCCCATAGCAAACGTTCATAGGCATCAGGAATCCGTTCGGCTTCAAATGTCTCCGAAAACGTCAGTTCAAGCGGACCCTGTCGTAGCCGCATCCCCTTATGCAAGCCCTGATCTTTCGTAAGTATTTTGAGAGACATACCTTCATCCGGCTGCAACCGGATGATCAGCTTGTTGTTTGCCAGATGCTTCTGGTCAGGATCAAAAATATAGTGAGGAGCAGGCTTGAAATGAATAATAATCTGAGACAACTTTTCCGGTAGACGCTTACCCGTACGTATATAAAACGGAACTCCCGACCAGCGCCAGTTATCGATTTCAACTTTCAGCGCTACAAATGTCTCTGTTTCACTTCTTTTGTTGGCCCCCTCTTCTTCCAGATATCCGGGAACCGGCTTTCCGATACTGGTACCAGCCGTGTACTGGCCACGCACCACATAACTTTCCATCATATCCGGTGTGATTGTCCGAAGAGCCTTGAGCACTTTCACCTTTTCATCACGGATACTGTCGGCGGATAAATCAGAGGGCGGATCCATGGCTATCAGGCATAACAGCTGCAGCATGTGATTCTGAATCATGTCCCGGATCTGCCCGGCCTTGTCAAAATAACCCCAGCGACCCTCAATACCTACGCTCTCGGCAACTGTGATTTCCACATGAGAAATATGATTCTGGTCCCACTGGGAGGCGAAAAGATTATTGGCAAAGCGGAGCGCAATAAGGTTTTGAACAGTTTCTTTACCGAGGTAGTGGTCGATCCGGAAGAGCTGGCTTTCTTTATAAACCTCGCCAAGTTCGTCATTTATGACCCGGGAAGATTCAAGGTCGTGACCGATAGGCTTCTCAACAACAACCCGCGTCTTTTCTGTACAGCAACTGGCTGAGCGGAGATTGCGGGCAATAACACCGTACATGGCTGGTGGGGTGGCCATATAAACGATCAGCTCATTACTTCTCTCACAGTTCCCGCCTTCGCGCCAATCGTTGAGAACCCCGAACGCCTTCTCATCCTGGAAATCCAGGACCTGGTATTCCACCCTCTGCAAAAAAGCCTCAGCTACCGAACGATCAAACTCTTCGGGCTTTACGCTCTGTTCCAGCCTTTCCAATAGCTGCTTGCGAACTGCTGCGGTATCGAGTTCCCGCCGGGCAAGTGCCAGTATTCTGCTGTCATTCGCCAGAAGGCCGGCTCGCTCAAGCTGATAAAAAGCAGGGAACAGTTTACGCTGGGCAAGGTCGCCCAGAGCCCCGAACAGCATGATGTCACAACGATTTGTGATCCTGTTGACCATCGGGTATACCTCTCAGGTGAATCAGGCCACAGAATTACGCGCCTGCTCTAACACTTCAATGTAGTAATTCTATCCAAATAATGACACTAGTCCCGGATTAATCCAAGGGCGTTATCAGGCTATTGATACGTTTACTACCCAAAATACGTTAAAATCCCGGTATACTCAGTCCGCTTTGAATAACCATCCTGCAAAGGATTCAGGGAGTAGCTTTGATGGCTGTAAATCAGGCACATCGTGACGAGAATCTACTGGAAGACATCCAGTCCCGACTGGACACTCTGAACAAGTCAGAGCGCAAGGTAGCAGAGGCTATCCTGCGAGATCCAAGCGCCGCCACCCGTTACAGTATTGCCGCCCTGGCCCGAGCATCAAACGTCAGTGAGCCAACGGTCAACCGGTTTTGCAGGGGATTTTCGGCCACAGGTTTTCCGGATTTCAAAATCCGGCTCGCGCAGAGTATTGCCACGGGAATACCCTATATCGGCCAGAACATAGAGCCCGACGATACGGTTGCTGAGTTTGCCGACAAGATCATGATGAGTACCATTGCCAACCTCGATAAAGCCCGCCAGGCACTGAATCCGCGAGCACTGGCAACGGCCATTGACTATCTGATCCAGGCCCGGCAAATCAATTTTTTTGGTATGGGCGGCTCGGCATCGGTCGCTCTGGATGCTCAACACAAGTTTTTCCGCTTTAACCTGCCGGTCATGTCCTATGACGACGCGCTTATGCAGCGAATGGTAGCCGCTGGCGCCAGTGTCGGGGATGTTATCGTCATGATTTCCTATACCGGGCGTACCAGAGAAACCGTCGATATAGCACGGATTGCCAGGGACAATGGCGCGACCGTCATTGGTATCACAACACCAGACTCCCCATTGGCAGAAGTCTGCACTGTTGCCCTGGAAGTTACCGCACCAGAAGACATCGAGGTTTACATGCCTATGTCTTCCAGAATAATACATCTGACCGTTATAGATATCCTGGCTACGGGCGTTACCCTCAAACGCGGCACCGACTTTCTGGGACATCTGAAAAAAATCAAAGACAGCCTTAAACCCACCCGTCTTCCTTCAAATCCTGACTGAGAGCTCACCGGACGACAGACAGCAAAAAAAAACCGGACAACTCAGGTTGTCCGGTTTTTTTATGGGTACCGCCGCTTCTTTATGGCCGGGATACTTCCGCGCTGTTTCTCAAAAACTGCTGATAAGCTGCGTATTCACGCTGACCTTCAAGAGATGCCAGGAACTTGCGCAACTGATCCAGATCTGCGCTGCCCTCTTCTGCATCACCCTCATTCACAGCGTCCAGAGCAACAACCGCAACGCCTGTTCGCGTCATGGCAATGCCATAACTCGCGGCTTCCTCACTGGGGCGTGGAAGAGCGAACACTGTCTGCAGAATCTGCGGCTCAACACTCGCCGAGTTCCTTGCCTGCGCCTCAAACAGTTCCCAGTCACCCGCATTCTGGGTATCCAGAGACTCACCTGCCTCAAGACTGGCAACAATGGCCTCAGCACGCGCCTCAAGCAGTTCCCAGGACTTACGCGCTTCCAGATTGGCACGGATGTCATCCTGCAAATCCTCAAGAGCCATTTGTTGGGCCTCACGGTGCTCACGAACCCGGGCAACAACAGAAACATTATCTCCAACGTCAATCAGCTCTGTGTTGTACCCACTTTCAAGAACGTCTTCAGAGAAAAGTTGACGAACCAGCCCGGCGTGATCAAATGGTGCCTGTCCGCCATCTCTCGTAATGCCCTGGGCCTCACGAATCTCCAGACCAAGTTCTTCCGCCGGCCCTATGAGATCATCTGCGGCATAGGCCGAGTCAGCCAGCTCCGAACGCACTTCTGCATACTTTTCCTGAGCACGTTCGAGGGCCAGCTCACCACGTAGCTGCTGTTCAAGCTCTTCCAATGGGGGAACCTCTGATCGACGAACATCATCGAGGCGGATCAGGTGCACACCAAAGCTGGTTTTAACCGGGCTGGAAACCTGGCCCTCTTCCAGGGCAAACAAAGCTTCTTCAAAACCTTCGTCATAAACGCCCCGACCGGCATAACCCAAATCACCACCCTGTTTGGCAGACACCGTATCAACAGAGAACTCTTTGGCCAGTTCCTCAAAGCTCTCACCAGCCTCCAGGCGCTCCTGAATGGCTGCCATTGTTTGTTCTGCGTCTGCCCCGTCCTCAATCAGAATATGGGACGCACGGCGCTCTTCACGAGCCAGATCGCCGGCGCGCTGCTGGTAGTATGCTTCAAGCTCTTCCTGATCAATCTCGATCTTCTCTGCCAACGCACCCAGTGACAAGGTTATGTAGGCAGCATCCACCTGTTCCGGCTGCCTGAATGCATCCTTGTTGTCCTCATAGAAGGCCTCAACGTCTGCGTCTGTAACCTCAACGTCATCAGCCACTACACTTGCAGGAAGCTGAACAACACGAAAGTTCCGGGTCTGATTCTGGATACTCAGCAACCCGGATGCATTCGCCTCAGCAACAAGACCGCTCTGCATGATGCCGCTGCGAATCTGATTCACCACATACTGCTTGCGCATGGCTTCGCGGAATTCACCTACCCCCATGCCCAGGTTACGCACCGAAGCAACAAAGCGGTCACGGTTAAATTGCCCGTCAACCTGAAACTGTGGCATTTGAGTAATCAGAGCATCGATGTCCGCATCACTGAGCGCAAGGCCCTGAGCACTGGCATCCTGAATAAGCACCTGTTCCTGAATCAGGGCATCAAGCACATCCGCACGGATCTGGTCCTCATTCAGCATTGTCGGATCAGGCCGTTCCATGCTGGAAAGGCGACGCTGACTCTCCATCTGAACAACCCGCAGAAATTCCCGCTCGGTAATATCTTCACCATTGACAGTAGCTACTTCCGGCTCACCGGAGAAACCACCAACAATGGCATCCATTCCCCAAATGGAGAGAGACACGATCAATAGACCGATAATGATCTTGGCAATAGTGCCTTGGGAATTTTCCCGCATATCTTGAAGCATGTTTCTCCCGAACCCCTCTGCCGGTGCACTTAACGTAAAAAGGCGCACCCTGTCGGAATGCGCCTTGAATTCTTCTTGGCAACTCCCTTTGACAGGAGTCGCCGGAGAAAGAACCGTTACTTAACGGCGTCTTTCAGAGCCTTACCTGCTTTAAAGCCAGGCACTTTAGAGGCTGCAATCTTGATCTCAGCACCCGTTTGCGGGTTGCGGCCTGTACGCGCAGCACGATCTTTCACTGAGAAAGTACCAAAACCGATCAGAGTAACCTGATCGCCTTTTTTGAGGGCACCGGTGATAGAGTTGGTCATTGCGTCCAGAGCACGGCCAGCGGCGGCTTTGGAAATATCTGCAGATTCTGCAATTGCATCGATTAGTTCGGACTTGTTCACACTAAACCCCTTCGCTATCAGGTTGAAGATGTCATAGGTCGGATTGTTTTTTCTAGGACGTTCCCGACTATCGCATAAGCGGTCAGAGAATTCCATTCTTCGGTTTTCTTATTCCTTTCGGCATTAAACCGGTGTTCGGAATAGGCACATGCTGCGCGGGAGCCCTTGGTATTGGCTGCTTCACGGCGAAACAGTTATACCAACGGGCTCTCAGGCATGTCAACAACTCATCTCGGGTTTAATGTGTATTTATGCGCTCTGCACTATCTTTTTCATCGTCATGGGGCTTCCCTGAACCTGCTTCAGCAGGCTTGTCAGACGTGTGAGGCCCGGGGGCATAAGCCAAAGCAATATCCAGAACTTCGTCAATCCATTTGACCGGACGTATCTCCAGTGACGCCTTGATATTTTCCGGTATCTCTTTGAGATCCCTGACATTTTCATCAGGGATAATAATCGTCTTGATACCACCACGATGAGCCGCCAGGAGCTTTTCCTTCAACCCGCCAATAGCAAGAACCCGACCCCGAAGTGTGATTTCTCCGGTCATCGCAACGTCTGCACGCACCGGTATTTTGGTTAATGCAGAAACCAGTGCTGTGCACATCCCGATACCCGCACTTGGACCATCTTTAGGCGTTGCTCCCTCAGGTACATGCACGTGCAAGTCATGCTTTTCGTGAAAATCGTCGGCTATACCCAGACCCGGTGCACGGCTTCTGACAACCGTAAGAGCCGTCTGAATGGATTCCTGCATCACGTCACCGAGGGAGCCGGTTTTAACAACCCTGCCCTTGCCCGGCGTCAGAGCACACTCAATTGTAAGTAACTCGCCACCTACCTGAGTCCAGGCAAGACCGGTTACCTGACCGACCTGATTGGTCTCTTCTGCCAACCCAAAGCTGACCTTGCGTACACCTGAATAATGCTCCAGCATTTCCGGCTCAATGGTCACAGTCGCCTTATCGCTGGCTTCCACATGCTCCCGAACGACTTTCCTGCATATCTTGGCGATTTCACGCTCCAGGCCACGAACACCGGCCTCCCGAGTGTAGTAACGTATCAGATCACGCAGGGTTGCTTCCGGAAGCGTCAGCTCATCCTTACGCAACCCGTTCGCCTTGATCTGCTTGGGTAGCAGGTAGCGCAAGGCAATATTCACTTTCTCATCTTCGGTGTAACCCGGAATCCGGATAATTTCCATTCGGTCCAGCAACGCTGGCGGGATATTCATGGAATTCGACGTACACACGAACATAACATCCGAAAGATCGTAATCAACTTCCAGATAATGATCATTGAATGTGTGGTTCTGTTCAGGGTCCAGAACTTCCAGCAAAGCTGACGCAGGGTCTCCTCGGTGGTCCATCCCCATCTTGTCGATTTCATCGAACAGAAACAGTGGGTTCTTGACACCTACTTTCGCCAATTTCTGCAGCAGTTTGCCTGGCAGCGCGCCAATATAGGTCTTACGATGGCCGCGAATTTCGGCCTCATCGCGCACCCCGCCCAGCGCCATTCTCGTATACTTACGATTTGTGGCACGGGCAATAGACTGACCAAGGGATGTTTTGCCAACACCTGGAGGCCCTACAAGGCACAGCACGGGGCCTTTCACCTTTTTTACACGGCTTTGTACAGCAAGGTATTCGAGAATGCGCTGTTTGACCTCATCAAGGCCATAATGGTCCTGATCAAGAATCTCCCGTGCTTTTTCAATGTCATGGCGTACACGACTGCGCTTTTTCCAGGGCACAGCCAGCATCCAGTCAATGTAACCACGAACCACCGTGGCTTCGGCCGACATGGGCGACATCATCTTCAGCTTGTTCAGCTCTGATTCCGTCTTTTTGCGAGCCTCTTCAGGCAGGCCGGCTTCTTCGATCTTCTGCTCCAGCTCTTCGAAATCATTACTACCTTCGCCGAGGTTACCCATTTCTTTCTGGATAGCCTTCATCTGCTCGTTCAGGTAGTACTCTCGCTGGCTGCGTTCCATCTGCTTCTTGACGCGACCCCGGATTCTCTTCTCAACTTCAATCAGGTCGATTTCCCCGTCAAGCTTGCCCAGCAGCAGCTCCACACGGCGATTAATATCCAGCGCTTCGAGCAGCTCCTGCTTTTCCGGAATACGCATTTCAAGGTGGGCAGCCATAGTGTCTGTCAGACGCTCCAGTTCGTCGATTCCAGACAAAGCATTGGAGACCTCCGCAGGCACCTTCTTGGAGAGTTTCACGTATTTCTCAAACTCGTCTATCAAGGTTTTCACGAGCACTTCTTCTTCGTGCGCGGGCAGGCCTTCCTCATCCATCAGCGTCGCGGCGCCGGTAAGGTATTCCGTTTCGGTAATATTACTCAATACAGCCCGGGCATTACCCTCTACCAGCACCTTTACGGTACCGTCGGGAAGCCGCAGCATCTGCAGCACTGTCGCCAACGTGCCCATTTCAAACACATCATCCGGGCCAGGCTCATCCGTAGAGGCATCCCGCTGGGCTACCAAAAGGATTTCCTTGCTTCCATCCATCGCGGCTTCCAGAGCCTGGATGGATTTTTCGCGGCCCACAAACAGGGGGACCACCATGTGCGGGAATACCACCACGTCACGGAGTGGGAGCATCGGGTATTCTTGCACGATATCTTCGGGTATCCGGGTCATAAGGAATCCTCTGACGGTGTTTCTTTCAGCATACCACTCTTAATTGGGGCAACTGCCGTAATTGCAATATCTTTACCAAACAACACAACACTGAGTCTTACTGGTACAAACCAACAAAAAAGGGGCGTTCCCGCCCCTTTTTTGTTTATCGCTCAGCAGTGACAACCTGGTCAGTCATCAGGCACAGCTTTGGCGTGATCTGAGTTCGCGTATATCTTGAAAGGCTCTGAATCCCCCCGGATAACACTCTCGTCAATCACAACTTTTGAAATATCATGCTCTGACGGAATCTGGTACATGGTATCAAGCAAGGTCGCCTCCATGATGGAGCGAAGGCCACGAGCCCCAGTCTTACGTTCCAGAGCCTTGCCGGCAACAGCACGCAACGCCTCGTCACGGAAATCAAGCTCCACGCCTTCCATGTCGAACAGCTTCTGGTACTGCTTGGTCAGAGAGTTTTTCGGCTCTGTTAAAATCTGGACCAGAGCATCTTCATCAAGCTCGTTGAGCGTTGCAACCACTGGCAAGCGGCCAACAAACTCGGGGATCAGGCCATATTTGACGAGGTCCTCTGTTTCAACGTTCTTGATAACGTCTCCCGTATTCTTGGAATCATCACGGGTGGCAACCGCAGCCGAGAAGCCAATACTGCTCTTTTCAGTACGGTCCCGGATTACCTTGTCCAGCCCGGCAAAGGCTCCGCCACAGATAAACAGCATATTGCCCGTATCAACCTGCAAGAATTCCTGCTGCGGGTGTTTACGGCCTCCCTGGGGAGGTACTGAAGCAACCGTGCCTTCAATCAGCTTCAGCAGAGCCTGCTGAACGCCCTCACCCGAAACATCACGGGTAATTGAAGGGTTGTCGGACTTGCGCGAGATCTTGTCGATCTCATCGATATAGACAATGCCCCGCTGGGCTTTTTCTACATCGTAGTCACACTTCTGCAGCAACTTCTGGATGATGTTCTCTACATCTTCACCCACGTAGCCTGCTTCTGTAAGCGTGGTGGCATCCGCGATGGTAAAGGGAACATTAAGCATTCGGGCCAGAGTTTCGGCCAACAGTGTCTTACCACTACCTGTGGGGCCGATCAGCAGAATATTGCTCTTGCCAAGCTCAACATCAGCTTTGCCTTCACCGTAACGGAGGCGCTTGTAATGGTTATAGACTGCGACCGAGAGAACCACCTTGGCGCGGTCCTGGCCGATAACATACTCATCCAGCGTATTGCGGATTTCAGCCGGTGTAGGAAGGCGATCACTCGGCTCCTCCTGTGCATTTTCCTGAATTTCTTCACGGATAATATCGTTGCACAGGTCGACACACTCGTCGCAGATGAACACCGAAGGCCCTGCAATGAGCTTACGGACTTCATGCTGGCTCTTTCCACAAAACGAGCAGTAGAGCAACTTGCCGTTATCGTCGCCTCTGCCGTTTTTTTCATCTGCCATTGAAATACCTCTGATCTCGTTTTGCCGGCACTTCAGATATAAATGCGCCGGCCAGGGGTGATGCAATTACTACCAGTATTATTTATTCGACACTCGCTTATCAAGTATCGTGTCAATCAGCCCATACTCTTTTGCCTGTGTCGGATCCATGAAATTGTCACGATCCGTATCCCGGGAGATAGTTTCAAGGTCCTGACCAGTATGATGGGCCAGAATTGAATTCAGGGTATGACGAATCTTGAGAATTTCGCGAGTATGGATTTCGATATCCGTTGCCTGCCCCTGATAACCACCCAGAGGCTGATGAATCATGACCCGCGAATTGGGCAGACATGCCCGCTTCCCGGCGGCACCGCCAGCCAGCAGGAAGGCACCCATACTAGCGGCCTGCCCTACACACAGTGTTGAAACATCCGGCTTGATGAACTGCATGGTGTCGTATATAGACATACCTGCTGTCACTGAGCCGCCAGGGCTATTGATGTATAGGTGAATATCTTTGTCCGGGTTTTCGGACTCAAGGAACAGAAGCTGCGCCACAATCAGGTTGGCCATGTGATCTTCCACCTGCCCAACCATGAAGATCACCCGCTCCTTAAGCAGTCGGGAATAAATATCAAACGAACGCTCCCCGCGGGCAGTCTGCTCGATAACCATCGGCACGAGACCGGAACTGGTAACCATTGCCGGACCATCAATTGGTTTCTGCATCATGATGCGCCTGAACTCCTTATGGAAAAATGGGGCGTGGCGTTAACCCACGGCATCTTCAGTATTCTTGCATCTTGTACTTTGCCAGCCGGAAATCAAGATGAAAACAGCCGGACGTGCCGGCTGTTACCTCAATTCGGCCAGCGGTGCCTGAGGTGAATTCACCCCGGCACCATCACACAGCCTGTATCAGCGCTGGGGTTGCCCTGCCTGAATGGCCTCTTCGTACTTAACTTTCTTTTCTGTAACCGTAGCTTGAGAAAGCACAAAATCAACAACCTGATCTTCCAGCACAGAAGACTCGATCTGACTTTTCTGCTCCGGGTTGCTGTTGAAGTGTGCAACAACCTCTTCAGGCTGCTCATAGGTTGAAGCAATCTCCTGGATTTTTTCGTCAACCTTGGCAGGATCTACTTTCAGATCATTGGCTTTCACCACTTCCTGGAACAAGAGGCCGGTTTTTACACGACGCTCAGCCTGCTCCTGGAAAATTTCTTTCGGCAACTGTTTGAAGTCCACCTGACCACCAAAGCGCTGAACAGCCTCCTGGCGCAGACGGTCGATTTCCTGATCAGAGAGAGCAGCAGGAATGTCGACTTCAGTCGTTTCCAGCAGACCATCAACAACGTCATTTTTAACCTTGTTAGACAGAGCCTGCTTGAGCTCGCGCTCCATGTTTTTCTTCACTTCTTCACGGAATGCAGCTTCGTCTTCAGCTTCAATACCGAATTTGGTGAAAAATTCTGCGTCCAGTTCCGGCAACTGAGGCTCTTCAACTTCATGAATCTTGATTTCAAATTTTGCCGGTTTACCCTTGAGTTCTTCGTTGTGATAGTCCTCAGGGAAAGTCACTTCGATCTCAAGCTCTTCGCCTGCTTTACCGCCGACGATAGCTTTTTCGAAGCCCGGGATCATCTGATTGGAGCCCAGAGTAAGCTTGTGACCTTCAGCAGCCCCGCCTTCAAATTCTTCTCCGTCGATAAAGCCCTTGAAGTCAATGGTCAGTACGTCCTTGTTTTTGGACTTACGCTTGACGCTCTTCATGGTGGCCTGCTGACGACGCAGGTTATCGATCATGGTGTCGATATCCTTGTCAGTGATTTCAGCTGCCAGCTTCTCGATAGAGACCTTGCTCAGGTCACCCAGTTCAATTTCTGGAAGAACTTCGAAAATGGCAACAAATTCGAGATCCTTGCCGGCTTCCATGGTTTTCGGCTCAAGCTTGGGCCAGCCAGCAGGATTGATATCCTGCTCCTGCAGCGCCTTGATGTAGTTGTCGCGCATGATTTCGCCGACAATTTCCTGGCGCACGCTGTCACCGAAACGACGCTTGACCACGCTCATGGGCACCTTCCCAGGGCGGAAACCGTTCAGGCGCACGGTACGCGCAGTTTCCTGCAGGCGTTTCTGAACTGCCTGTTCAATTTCCTGGGCGGGCACACCAATCGTCATGCGACGCTCGATGTTGGACGTCGTTTCTACAGACACTTGCATGGAAGATCCTCAAATTTCGGGTTCGGTATGTGAATTAAATTAAAACCAAAGTCCATTCCTGAATGACTTCCACGGAAAGGACCCAAAATTAAAAGCCGGTAGTTTATCACGGTTTACCCTGACGAGAGAATCACCTGGCCCGGGTAGTTTCAGGGTTTGTGATCACAGCGACGATTCAAGAACGGAATTGGGGGCAAAAACAGATAAACAAAGGGGTCAGCCCCACAAATGCCCAAAATAAAAAAAAGCGCCTGGAATAAATCCAGGCGCTTTTGAAATGGTACTCCGGGAGGGACTTGAACCCCCACGCCTTGCGGCAACAGGACCTAAACCTATCGTGTCTACCAATTCCACCACCGGAGCTGAAAACTTTTAAAAGCAGAGCGTTGACCGCGAAGATCATAAATCTGAAAACTGCGGAAAACACCTTCAAGAAAGTGGGGTGGACGAAGGGGATCGAACCCTCGACCGCAGGAGTCACAATCCTGAGCTCTACCAACTGAGCTACGTCCACCATATCGGGATATGCTTTCGGCACATCAAAAACAACTACCGACCTTCAACTTTGCTGACGGAAATCCAGGTTTTGATCAAGCCGGCGGCTTTAATGGCGCGCCCGGCAGGACTCGAACCTGCGACCCTCGGCTTAGAAGGCCGATGCTCTATCCAGCTGAGCTACGGGCGCTTGACCGTCGGCCTAGCTGAACATTCAGAAAATGGTCGGGGTAGAGAGATTCGAACTCCCGACATCCTGCTCCCAAAGCAGGCGCGCTACCAGACTGCGCTATACCCCGTTTAAACTGAACTACATGTGCTTCAGCAAAGTTGGCGCGCATATTACCGTCGCCAAATGGTTCCGTCAACAAAGAAAATGAAATTCTCTCCCGAATCAGCAGTTTCATGACCATTCTTTTCTGCAGCAATGCCGGCACCCACCCTTTCCCCAATTGGAGTTAAGCTGCAAGCGTGAGACAATCCCTCTCCTCTTATTTAACCAATGCCCAACCGACAAGACGAATCATGAGCGCCAAACTGATTAATGGAAAAGAAATTGCTGCGGCCGTCAGAGAACAAGTTGCATCCGGCGTAGAAGCCCGTATCAGCAAGGGCCTGAGAGCCCCTGGCCTGGCTGTAGTACTGGTGGGAAACGACCCCGCCTCTGAAATATATGTAGGCAGCAAGCGCAAAGCCTGCGATGCCGCAGGCATCCTCTCACTATCTTACGATCTCCCGTCAGATACTTCTCAGCAGGCTCTTGAAGCTCTGATTGATGAACTGAACGAAAACCCTGCCGTAGATGGCATATTGGTACAGCTTCCGCTGCCAGATCACCTGGATGCCGACCCCATTCTGTTAAAAATTCGTCCTGACAAGGATGTTGATGGTTTTCACCCCTACAACATCGGTCGCCTGGTGCAGCGCAAGCCTGCCCTGAGACCCTGCACGCCGGCAGGCGTGATAACTCTGCTCGATAGCGTCAATACCCCGTACAAAGGCCAGCACGCCGTCATTGTGGGCGCATCCAATATCGTAGGTCGCCCGATGACCATGGAACTGCTGCTCAAAGGCGCAACCATAACGGTTTGTCATCGTTTTACTCCGGACCTGGAGAAATATGTACGTGATGCTGACATACTGATCGCAGCCGTGGGTAAGCCAGGCCTGATCAAGGGGGACTGGGTAAAGCCCGGAGCAACAGTAATTGATGTGGGCATTAACCGCATGGAAAACGGAAAACTGCAAGGGGACGTCGACTTTGAAGCTGCCTCAGCCCGTGCCGCCTACATCACGCCCGTACCGGGAGGTGTCGGCCCGATGACCATTGCCACACTTCTGCAAAATACCCTGTATGCAGCAAATGAACTGCACAAGGAATGATCCCGCAGCGCCCTGAGCACTGAATGAGGTAAGCACCACAAAAAAACCCGCCGAAGCGGGTTTTTTTGTTTCGGCAGCTATTACTGACCAAACTTCTCTTTCGCTTTCAGGCGATAAGCATGCAACAACGGCTCTGTGTAGCCATTCGGCTGCTCACGACCTTTAAGAACCAGATCCATGGCAGCCTGGAAGGCTATGCTGTCTGCATAGTCCGGGGCCATGTTCCGGTATCCAGGATCGCCTGCATTTTGCGTGTCGACGACCTTGGCCATGCGCTTCATGGTTTCTTCAATCTGCTCTTTCGTACAGATACCGTGGTACAGCCAGTTGGTCAGAAGCTGTGAGGAGATCCGCAGAGTGGCGCGATCTTCCATCAGGCCGACATCATTGATGTCCGGCACCTTGGAACAGCCAACACCACTATCAATCCAGCGCACAACGTAGCCGAGAATACCCTGGGCATTGTTATCCAGCTCCTGCTGGATATCGGCCGCTGACAAACTGGATGGATCGTCCATTACAGGTACAGTGAGGATGTCATCCAGGTTGGCACGCGTCCGGCTCTCAAGCTCCTTCTGGATGTCGGCTACAGAGACCTGATGATAGTGAGTCGCGTGCAAGGTCGCCGCTGTAGGCGATGGAACCCATGCAGTGCTGGCACCAGCCTTGGGATGACCAATTTTCTGCACAAGCATGTCTGCCATCAGATCCGGCATGGCCCACATGCCTTTACCAATCTGGGCAACACCACGGAATCCGGTTTCCAGACCAATATCCACGTTCCACTGCTCATAAGCACCGATCCATGCCGCCTGTTTCATCTCACCCTTGCGAATGAATGGTCCAAGCTCCATAGATGTGTGGATTTCATCACCAGTGCGATCGAGGAAGCCCGTGTTAATGAACACCGCACGATCCCTGGCCTCATGAATACAGGCTTTGAGGTTAACCGTAGTACGGCGCTCTTCGTCCATAATGCCAATCTTCAGAGTGAAGCGCGGCAGACCCAGAGCATCTTCAACACGACCAAAGAATTCATTGGTGAATGCTACCTCTTCAGGGCCGTGCATCTTCGGTTTTACGATGTAGACAGAGCCCGTAGTGCTGTTCTGAAAACGACCGTTGCCTTTGAGGTCGTGAATGGAAATCAGACCAGTCAGGAGTCCGTCCATCAAACCTTCAGGAACCTCAGAGCCATCTTTCAGAAGTACGGCAGGGTTGGTCATCAGATGCCCAACATTACGGATAAACATCAGGCTACGGCCTTTCAGTTTCAGCTCGCTGCCATCAGCTGCAGTGTATACACGATCCGGGTTCATTTTGCGTGTCAGGCGCTGGCCACCTTTTTCAAAGCTTTCTTCCAGATCACCTTTCAGCAGACCAAGCCAGTTACTGTAAGCCAGCGTTTTGTCGGCAGCATCTACTGCAGCGACGGAATCTTCACAGTCCATAATGGTTGTCAGCGCAGATTCCATCAGCACGTCTTTTACATGCGCCCCGTCATCTTTTCCAATCGGATGGCTGGCATCAATCTGGATTTCGAAATGCATGCCATTCTTGACCAGAAGAATTCCGGTAGGAGCATCTGCAGCACCTGTGTAACCAACAAAACCGGATTCATCTTTCAGACCGGTAACATCACCGTTCTGCATTTTGACAACCAGTTTGCCTCCGGCAACCTGGTACAGGGCCGCATCTTTGTGGCTACCGGCGGCCAGGGGAGCAGAGTTGTCCAGCAAATTGCGGGCAAACTCAATAACCCTGGCGCCACGCACCGGGTTGTAGCCGCGACCTTTTTCTGCTCCATCTTCTTCAGAAATAGCGTCGGTGCCATACAGGGCATCGTAAAGACTACCCCAGCGCGCATTCGCCGCATTCAGAGCAAAGCGAGCATTCATAATCGGAACCACGAGCTGAGGGCCAGCCATGGTCGCAACTTCAGGATCAACATTAGCTGTAGAAATCCGGAAATCTGCGGGTTCATCCACCAGATAACCGATATCCTTCAGGAAGGACTTGTAAGCAGCCATGTCCAGCTTCTGGCCTTTGTGATCCCGGTTCCAGCTGTCCATTTTTTCCTGAATTGCATCGCGCTTGGCGAGAAGCTCGCGGTTACGCGGTGCCAGATCGTTGACGATCTTGTCGAATTCCGCCCAGAATTTTTCGGCATCCACGCCGGTGCCCGGAATTGCTTCGTTATTCACGAAGTCATACAAATTCTTTGCGACCTGAATGCCGCCGAGTTGTACGCGCTCTGTCATCGTTCTTAGCCTCAGTGGGTTAGCCCTGCCCCGAAAGCCGCTCAGCGGTCGGGGCCGGTAAAATTGGTGGCCGCATTGTACGGGAAATTCCGTATAACGTCATATTCCGGAATACAACACGACCATGGTAATAGCGTCAGCTGCGCCGCCAGCTTGTTCCTTCGCGGGAATCATCCAGAATAATGCCCTGCTCCAACAGCTCATCCCGAATACGATCAGCGCCGGCAAAGTCTCTGGCCTTACGGGCATCCGCTCGGGCCTGAATTTTCGCTTCGATATCTTCTGCGGTCAGTTCGCCTCCGGCATCTGCCTGAAAAAATGCATCCGGATCCTGCTGTAACAGGCCGAGCACATCACCAAGCCTGATCATGACAGCTGCAGCCTTCTGCGCCTCTTCAGTCCGACCTTCACGGCGGTGCTGATTGATATCATTGGCCAGTGCGTGCAGAACCGAAATAGCGCCAGCGCAGTTGAAGTCATCATCCATCAACTCCACAAAACGTCTGTCGTGATCCGTTTCCGGCACATCATCGGGGTTCGCTGGTTCAATCCCGCGTAAAGCATGATAAAGCCTGGCCAGTGATCGCCCTGCTTCAACAAGGTTATCTTCAGAATAGTCGACCTGGCTGCGATAGTGGCTGGAAACCAGGAAGAAGCGCACCACCTCCGGCGGATAGGTTTCCAGAATCTCCCGTATGGTGAAAAAGTTACCCAAGGACTTGGACATCTTTTCCTTGTTCACACGAATCGCGCCAGCATGCATCCAGACATTTACATACGTGTGGCCTGACGCACATTCAGACTGGGCAATTTCATTTTCGTGATGGGGGAACCGCAGATCCGGCCCGCCACCATGAATATCGAAGGTTTCGCCCAGGCAACGCTTCGACATGGCGGAACACTCTATGTGCCAACCCGGGCGACCATTACCCCATGGAGAAGGCCAGCTTACTTCGCCTTCACCAGCCGCCTTCCACAATGCAAAATCAGCAGGGCTGCGCTTGGCTTCCTGTACGTCAATGCGCGCTCCCGCAAGAAGATCTTCCAGCTTTTTCTTGCTGAGTTTTCCGTAGCCTTTAAACGACTCAACAGAAAAATACACGTCTCCGTTATCGGCAACGTAGGCGTGCTCAGACGCAATAAGCGTGCTGATCATGGCGATAATGTCGGAGATGTGGTCCGTTGCCCGGGGCTCTGCACTGGGAGGAAGAACCCCAAGACGGGCCTCATCTTCATGCATGGCAGCGATCATACGCTCGGTGAGCTCCGTATAGGGCTCACCGTTTTCCTCAGCCCGCCGGAGTATCTTGTCGTCGATGTCAGTGATATTTCGCACGTAAGTTACATCGTAGCCACGATTGCGCAGGTAACGGGTGATCACATCAAATGCCACCAGCACCCGGGCGTGGCCCAGGTGACAGTAGTCATAAACCGTCATCCCGCACACGTACATGCGAACCTTTCCCGGCTCAATAGGCGTAAAGACTTCTTTTTCCTGAGTAAGCGTATTGTAAATTCTGATCAAAGCTCTGGCCTCACGATTACTTACCCCAGGAATCCCTCAAGGTAACGGTGCGATTGAATACCGGCTTGCCGGCGGCGGCGGTCAGCTCCTGATCACAGAAAAAATACCCTTCCCGCTCAAACTGATAAGGCAGATCGGTTTGAGGCTTTGCCAGGCTTCGCTCTACCCTTGCATCCTTGAGAACAACAAGCGACTGAGGATTGATGTGATCGGTCAAATCTCCGTCCTTGTCACTATCCGGTGACTCGTGGTTGAACAGACGGTCATAGAGATTGATATCACAGCACACGCTGTCGTTCGCTGAAACCCAGTGAATAACACCCTTGGGCTTGTAACCCTCCGGGTTGACACCCAGAGTAGCCGGATCGTATTCACAGAGTAGCTCTACAATCTCGCCGCTGGCATCCCGGACAACTTCCTTGCAAGTGACAACATAACCACCACGCAGACGAACCGCCTGATCAGGTGCCAGACGCTTCCATTTACGCGGCACCTCTTCAATGAAATCTTCCCGATCGATATACAGGGTCTGACTCCAGGTCACTTCACGCTGGCCCATATCAGGATTCTGCGGATGGACCGGCAATACCAGGGTTTCGGTTTTATCGGCCGGATAGTTGGTAAGTGTCACTTTCAGCGGATGCATGACACACATGGCGCGGGGCGCACGGGTGTTAAGATCCTCCCGGATGGCGAACTCCAGCATACCCATATCGACGGTACCACCGGCTTTGTTCACTCCGATCATGTCACAGAAGGCGCGCACGGATTCAGGTGTATATCCTCGGCGACGCATGCCTGAAATGGTTGGCATACGCGGATCATCCCAGCCATCGACCAAACGCTCATCTACCAGCTGCTTGAGCTTGCGCTTGCTGGTAATTGTGTAATTCAGGTTAAGACGGGCGAACTCAATCTGCCGCGGGTGACAGGGAACAGTGATGTTATCCAGAACCCAGTCGTACAGAGGGCGATGATCTTCAAACTCCAGAGTACACAGGGAGTGGGTAACACCTTCCATTGCATCCGATATGGGATGAGTGAAGTCGTACATCGGGTAGATGCACCATTTATTACCAGTCTGGTGATGCTCGGCGTAACGAATACGATACAGAATAGGGTCCCGCAGATTCATATTGGGGGATGCCATATCGATTTTGGCCCGTAACACCAGTTCCCCACTCTCAAACTTACCGTCACGCATATCACGGAAAAGCTTCAGATTTTCCGCAACAGGACGATCACGGTAGGGGCTGTCTTTTCCTGGCTCTTTCAGACTGCCACGGTATTCCGCCATCTGGTCAGCCGACAAGGCACACACATATGCCTTGCCTTTCTCGATCAGTTCTTCTGCAAAGTAATATATGGCGTCAAAGTAATCGGAGGCATAACGCACATCGCCTGCCCAGGTATAACCCAGCCATTCGACATCCTTTTTGATGGCATCGATGTATTCCTGGCTCTCCTTCTCCGGATTGGTATCGTCAAACCGGAGATTACACTCGCCGGAAAATGTCTCCGCTATACCGAAGTTAAGGCAGATGGATTTGGCATGACCGACATGCAAGTAACCATTGGGCTCAGGCGGGAAACGTGTCACCACCTTGCCTGTCTGCTCACCTTTGCTAATGGCGTCTTCAATCAGGCTCTGAATAAAGTTATGGGCTTTCTTCGACTCGGCGCTCATACAGTCTCTGTTAAAAGAAGTGGGTCGTAAACCGGCTATTATACTCATAAATCGGGTCCAGACTCATGCATCACGGGAAACTCTTGCGTACAATAACGGCTTAACCGATTACACCTCAACGAACAGGACCCCCTGATGATTCTGCTGACAACCAATCACGGTGATATCAAGCTCGAACTGGATTACGAAAAAGCCCCTGAAACCGCAAAGAACTTCGAACAGTACGTTCGCGACGGCTTTTACGATGGCCTGATTTTTCACAGGGTAATCAGCAATTTCATGGTTCAGGGCGGCGGTTTTGAACCAGGCATGACCGCACGAAAAACCCGCGAGCCCATCAAAAACGAGGCAGATAACGGCCTGAGCAACATGCAGGGCACGGTTGCCATGGCACGTACCATGGACCCTCATTCGGCAACGGCACAGTTCTTCATCAACGTAGAAAACAATGGTTTTCTGGATCACACTGCAAAAAATGCAGAAGGCTGGGGCTACTGTGTGTTCGGCAAGGTTGTTGAAGGCATGGATACGGTCAACGCCATTCGCGCTGTGCGCACAACCATGAACGCAGGCCATCAGGATGTACCCTTCGAAGACGTGGTAATTCTGAAAGCCAGCGTTATAGAGGACGGAGACGCAGCGTGACCACGCTGTTTATCTCCGATCTTCACCTGGAAGAGTCACGCCCCGATATTACAGGGGCGTTTCTCGGCTTTCTGGAAAAAGAAGCGCCCGGTGCGGAACAGCTGTACATCCTTGGTGACTTTTTCGAGGCATGGATCGGTGATGATGAACGCACACCTCTGCAAGAACAGGTCGCTGCAGCTCTACGCACTCTGAGTAAAAACGGCACCCGGATCTTCCTGATGCATGGAAACCGGGACTTTCTGCTGGGTGAAGATTTTTGCGAACGGGCCGGCGCAGCATTGCTCGACGACCCTACAGTGATAGACCTGTACGGCACACCTACCCTGCTGATGCACGGTGACAGCCTTTGCACCGCTGATGTTCAATATCAGAAATTTCGCGCCAACATGCGCAACCCGCAGACACAAAAGCTTATTCTGGCCCGCCCTCTCAAAGATCGTCAGCAAATGGCGCGACAGCTCCGGGAAATGAGCATGGCCACGAATAGCAATAAAGCGGAGGACATCATGGATGTCACGCCGGAGGAAGTGGTGCGGGTCATGGAGACCAATAATGTGTCACAACTTATCCATGGTCACACCCACAGGCCCGCAGAGCACAGCCTGGAAGTAAACGGTAAAACCGCACAACGGATTGTTCTGGGTGACTGGGATAAAAACCTGTGGTGGCTGGAGGCGCAACCAGGGCAAAAACCCGAGTTAAAAAAAGCGCCCCTCTGAGTGCACCTTCTTCCTGGAGAGCCCGGCAACGAGCCCCCGGGAAGAGTTTTGGCTCATTAGTGCTGCAGAATCTGTTGCAGAAACTGCTGGGTCCGCGCTTCTCTGGGATTGCTGAAAAACTCGCTGGGCGGGGCTTCTTCCACTATCTCACCTCCGTCCATGAAGATCACTCTGTCGGCGACAGTCTTGGCAAATCCCATTTCATGGGTAACGCAGATCATCGTCATGCCGCTGCCCGCGAGTTCAATCATAACGTCCAGAACTTCCTTAATCATTTCCGGATCAAGTGCTGACGTAGGCTCATCAAACAACATGATTTTGGGTTTCATGCAAAGAGCCCTGGCAATGGCCACCCGTTGTTGCTGGCCTCCGGATAGCTGACCCGGATATTTGTTGGCCTGATCTGGAATCTTTACCCGCTCAAGGTACTCCATGGCACACGCTTCAGCCTCCCGCCGGGGGGTCTTGCGAACCCATATGGGCGATAGACAGCAGTTCTCAAGCACAGTGAGGTGCGGGAACAGATTAAAGTGCTGAAACACCATCCCTACTTCACGACGTACGCTGTCTATATGGCGAACATCATCTGTGAGCTCAACGTCGTCAACAATAATCCTGCCCTGCTGATGTTCTTCAAGACGGTTGATACAGCGGATAAACGTAGATTTCCCTGAACCTGAAGGGCCACAGATTACTATGCGCTCACCCTGATCAATCGTCAGGTTCAGATCCTTGAGAACGTGGAAGTTGCCATACCATTTATGCATGCCTTCCACACGAATAATGCCCGGCTTATTAACGGCCTGCACATCTTTGGATTCAGTGTGTTGTGTCATAGTCTCACCATCAGGTTTTGTGACCAGTATCAAGCTTTCGTTCAAGGTTCTGGCTGTAACGGGAAATACCAAAACAGAACACCCAGAAACAGAAAGCCACGAAGACATACCCCTCTATCGCAACGTTCTGCCAGGCCGGATCTGCGATTGTTGACTGAACAGCTCCCAGAATGTCAAAAAGGCCGATAATCAACACCAGCGTGGTGTCCTTGAACAGTGATATAAACGTATTCACTATCCCGGGAATAACCAGCTTCAGTGCCTGAGGCAGAATAACCAGCCCCATCTTGCGCCAATATCCCAGACCCAGAGCATTAGCCGCTTCATACTGCCCCCGCGGAATAGCCTGAAGTCCGCCTCTTATCACTTCTGCCATATAGGCGGACTGCCACAAGGTGATGCCAATCAGAGCCCGCGCCAGTTTCTCGAAGCTCACACCGTCCGGAAGAAACAAGGGCAACATCACAGACGCCATGAACAGTACTGTAATCAGCGGTACTGCCCGCCAGACCTCGATAAACACTACGCAAAGCCCCCGGATAACAGGCATATCCGACCGGCGCCCGAGGGCTAGCAGGACTCCGATAGGCAAAGACGCCAGGATGCCGATGTAGGCCAGGATAAGCGTGAGCATCAAGCCACCCCATTTCGAGCTACCT
This sequence comes from Marinobacter sp. F3R11, assembly GCF_003318275.1. GTDB lineage: Bacteria > Pseudomonadota > Gammaproteobacteria > Pseudomonadales > Oleiphilaceae > Marinobacter. Next base: position 264,173 of record NZ_QOCH01000013.1, read on the forward strand.
ACCTCTTCCAACCCCAGAATTCCACCCGGGATCAGTACGCAGCCAATAATGGGGAGGCCGGTCATACCGAAGATTCCGAGCCATTTCCGGCCCGGGAACCGCTCGATAAACTGGGGAACAAACGCAGCCGCCAACAGGGCAAACATGATATCTACCCGCCACTGAAACTCGTCGGGGTAGAATCCGTAGATGAAAAAATTCAGGCGCTGCTTAACGAACAGCCAGCAGGCACCCGCCTCCACACAGTCGTCCGGCCCACTGCCCTGGAACGTGGCGTCGAATATCAGCCAGTTCAGCAAGGGCCCGACACTGGTGATCAGCAGATAGCCAACAGCCAGCGTAAGGAGAGAGTTGAACCAGTTGGAAAACAGATGCGTCCGCATCCATTTGACCGGTGCCAGTTTCTTTATGGGAGGCCTGATCATAGATTCAGTCATCATCGCTCCTTGATCGCCACGGCACGGTTATACAGATTCATGAACAGCGAAATCAGCAAACTGATGGTGAGGTAGACCGCCATCGTAATAGCAACAACCTCCACTGCCTGACCTGTCTGGTTCAAGGTGGTACCCATAAACACGGCAACCAGGTCCGGATAGCCTATGGCAGTTGCAAGCGAGGAATTTTTCACCAGGTTCAGGTACTGGCTGGTCAGAGGCGGAATGATCACCCGCATAGCCTGGGGAATAACCACCAGCCTCAGTGTCAAACCATTTGGCAGACCCAGGGCTTTCGACGCTTCGGTCTGCCCCTGACTCACAGACAGGATGCCCGAGCGCACGATTTCCGCGATAAAGCTGGCAGTGTAGAGTGAAAGCGCAATCCACAAAGCCACCAGTTCCGGAATGAGAGTAATACCACCGCCAAAATTAAACCCTTTGAGCGCGGGCAAATCCCATTCCAGCGGTCGTCCCGCAATGAAATATGCAACAAGAGGCAAGAGGATCAGAAGCGCGATGCTGACCTTGAACGTCGGGAAAATATCTCCGGTAGCCAGCTGACGTTTTTTTGCCCATACCCTGACGCCCACAACCGCCACAAGGGCCAGGACAACCGCGCCCCAAACCAGGCCAAAGCCATCCTGGAGCACCGGCCCGGGCAAATACAGACCACGGTTATTCAGAAACAGCGCACCACCAACCTCGACGCTTTGTCTTGGCGACGGGAGATTACTCAGAACTGCGAAGTACCAGAAAAAGATTTGTAGCAGAAGAGGTATATTTCGAATGATTTCTATGTAGACGAGTGCAACTTTGGCTACGAGCCAGTTGCTGGACAAACGTGCGACACCAATCACGAAACCCAGTATGGTTGCCGTAACGATGCCCATGGCCGACACCAGCAGTGTATTGGTCAGGCCTACCCAGAAGGTTCGACCGTATGACATGGTGGCGTCGTACGGAACCAGGTGCATGATAATGCCGAACCCGGCAGACTCACCAAGGAACCCGAATCCGGTACTGATTCCCCGACTCTGCATATTAGAGAGTGTATTGTCGATCAGCACCCAACCGACCCAGAATACTGCGGCCAGCGATATAACCTGGAAAAAAAGAGCTCGAACCCGCGGGTCGTACAAAGGCTTAGGCCCGGTGGGTCTGGAATCAATGGTTTGTTTTTTCATACCTCGCCCCGAAAAGCTTCCCTGCAAAAACAGCATCACAGTTAACCCCGGAGGTATCACGCGGACACCTCCGGAGCAGCATTTCAGGTATTAGCGTACTGGCGGTGCGTATAGAATGCCGCCGTCTGTCCAGAGAGCGTTGATACCGCGCTCAAGGCCAAGAGGTGTATCAGGGCCCACATTGCGGTTGTACATTTCGGCATAGTTGCCAACCTGCTTCACAATGGCATAACCAAAGTCATCCGGAAGCCCCAGCTTGGCGCCCATATCACCATCCGTTCCCAGCAGGCGCTGCACGCTCGGATTATCTGATTTCAGCATGTCATCAACGTTAGCCATCGTCAGACCCAGCTCCTCGGCATTAATCTGGACGTTCAGCACCCATTTGACAATATTGAACCACTGATCATCCCCCTGGCGCACAACTGGACCAAGAGGCTCTTTAGAAATGGTGTTCGGCAGAATTTTTGCACTACCCGGATCCGAGAGTTTGGATCGCAAAGCAGCGAGCTGAGAGCGGTCAGATGTCAGCACATCACATCGTCCTGCCGCAAAACCCTGAACGGTCTGTTCGGACGTATCGAAGACGATAGGCTTGAACTCCATTCCCTTGGTCCGGAAATAGTCAGACAGATTCAGTTCGGTGGTTGTACCCGCCTGGATACACACAGTGGCGCCATCAAGCTGCGTCGCATCGTCCACACCAATGTCCTTGTTCACAAGGAAGCCTTGCCCGTCGTAATAGTTCACACCAGCAAAGTTAAGCCCCAGCGACACGTCCCGGGTAAGAGTCCAGGTAGTATTTCTGGACAGCATGTCAATTTCACCGGACTGCAATGCTGTGAAACGCTCCTTGGCGGTCAGAGGAGTAAATTCCACGGCCTTGGCATCGCCGAATATCGCCGCAGCTACCGCACGGCATGTATCAACGTCAATTCCCGTCCAGGCACCTTTCTCATCCGGCTGCGAAAACCCGGGAAGACCACTGGTCACACCACACTGAAGGTGGCCTTTTTCCTTTACGCTTTCCAGAGTAGTTGCAGCGAAAACGCTTGTCGTCGTAAGTGCACTTGCACAAAAAGCTATACCAAGGGCTACTGATGTCATGCTTTTCATTGTCGTTTCTCCGAACGTTTGCGGGTTACTTCGTAATAGCTGACGGGTAACTACCCCAGCAAATTACGAGCCACGCAGGGCAAGTTATTGATTGTTATTCATTATTTTCACTTTCCCAGCTCCGACCGCCACTCTGGAGCAGTTAAGCCAACAATCCAGCCCCAAAATGGCACACGTCGCCAAAAGCGCCGCGCCATTTTGAGACAAGAGGAAGGAGCCTTGTTATCAAGGTAGATCAAAGTTCGGAAATGTAACTAACTTTTAGCAGATTATTCCGCTGAACTGACGTCATCATCTGGTTCTGTATAGGTTTCCAGACGCTTCAGCCAGCCTTTCAGCCAACGGTTTTTTTCAATCGGATCATCCGCGTTGTCAGCCCTTCTGGTGAGAACCTTTGCTGCAGCTTTGCGAAACCGCTCCAACGTTGTGGATTCCGGGTCGGGCTCCATGGCAAGCAGCACCTGCCTAAGCCCCCAGCCCTCGCCGTTATAGCGTTCGGCATCTGAAAGACCTTCGCCTTTGAAGTTCACATAATCCATCAAGGCATAGGTTCCGCCAGGGGTACGGCTGAGAGCTTCCAGATCAGCTTGCACCTGTTCCTGCCGGTTTTCAGGCACAGACTCGACAATCTGAGCGAGTGAGGACTTTGCCCGCCGGAAAATAAACTCCGCCTGAATACCCTGCGTGCCAGCCAGGAACTCCCGCAACTCCGCAATCCTGACCGAATTATTGACAGCCTCAAAAGATTGCTTGTCTGGCCAGGGCGCATCAAATGGCTCAAGCTCTCTCAACCATAGGGGAATGTTGAGCTGGCGCTGTTTCATGTACTCAATGAGCGCAGGAAAACTTTCCACGAAACGTTCATTAACCCCTTCTGGGTACCAGATAAAGTGACCAACTCCGAGCGACGGGAAGGCCTCGCCATCATTCCAGTGAACAAGACACTGAAACTGCCCTGCACATTCATTCTGAAATATTTTCTGGCCCACCCAATCCAGCTGAGCAGGCTTCAGGACAAGAGAGATATCACTGACAGTTTCTTTGGGTGCGCGGGGCGGCGCACCCGGACCGTCAGGTTCCGCTTGATGACTACTGCTGGAATCGCTTGCCGAATCACACCCTGAAAACAGCAATGTACCCGCCAGCAAAAACGACCAGAATATTTTGTCAGTCACTAAACCACCTCATCTATAGCCGGGCTAGTCATTACTCATGGCGAAGAGCATCAATAGGATTGAGCCGTGCGGCTTTGCGCGCGGGGAAGTATCCGAAAACAACGCCTATCACCACAGAAAAAGAGAACCCGAGCAGCATAACTCCAGGAGCAAGTACAAAGGGCATATCAAGCCGGGACGTCACTAACCAGGTTCCGCCAATACCCAGTATCAATCCGATTATGCCGCCCAGAGTCGACAATGCTATGGATTCAACCAGAAACTGTGTCAGCACATCCCGGGTTCTGGCGCCTATGGCAAGACGGATTCCGATTTCCCGGGTGCGTTCTGTGACTGACACCAGCATGATGTTCATGATCCCTATGCCGCCTACCAGCAAACTGACCGCAGCAATGGCACCGAGCAGAATGGTCATGGTGTTTGTGGTACTGGCCAGGGCGTTTGCAATATCCTGAGTATCACGAACATAGAAGTCATCGTCCTTCGGAGAATCAATATGTCTGCGCTGACGCAGCAATGATTCAATCTCTTTTTGCACTCTACTGGTGCTGCCGTCAATAAGTGCCGACACGTAAATAGTGTGCACATCAAGGCTTCCCAGCAATCGGCGCTGCACAGCTTTTACAGGCATGAGAATGGTTTTGTCACGATCCTGCCCCATTGACTGCCCTTTCTCTTCAAGAACGCCGATCACCCTGCATGCCGTACGCCCGACACGAAGAGTTGTACCAAGGGGTTCCTGACCAAGATACATCTCATCAATCAGCGTTGTTCCGATGATGCATACTGCAGATCCCGCATTCAGTTCGTCCTGATCAAACATCCGCCCATATGCAATACCGTGATTACGCACAGCAAAATAGTTGTTGTCTGTTCCAGTCACCGAAATCGTCTCGTTAGCATTACCGATGACGACAGTCGGACTGACAGTAACTGCCGGGGCAACAAGGATGTCCGGCACTTCCTGCGCCACAGCCTGTACGTCCTCAAGATCAAAAGGTTCCGCCGTTGTCCGTATGCCGCCGGGTCCACGTTGCGCGGTACCGGGCATAACAAATAGAAGGTTAGAGCCGATACTGGCTATTTCATCTGTAACACTGCGGGTGGCGGACTGGCCAAGGTGAACCATGGCCACCACACTTCCGACACCAATAATGATGCCCAGAGTGGTCAGAAACGAACGCAGCTTGTTCCTGACAATGGCCTGAAAAGCCATAACAAGGATGTCGAGCCATCTCATGACAAGACCTCTTCCGGGGTACCATCCTTCACCAGTTTCCCATCGGTAAAGTACAGGACTCTTTCAGCGTAACGGGCGATATCCGGCTCATGGGTCACCATAATGATAGTAATACCGCGTTCAGCGCGTATCTGGGCCAGCTGAGTCATGATGTCGTCAGCCATGGCCGTATCCAGATTTCCGGTAGGCTCATCTGCCAGCAACACCGGGGGCTCTGTCACCAGTGCCCGGGCTATGGCAACCCGCTGCTGCTGTCCACCAGAAAGCTGGCTGGGCGTAGCAGCTTCACGACCGGACAGGCCGACAGTTCTCAATGCTTCGCTGGCCCGGGACCTGCGCACAGCGCGCCTGACTCCCCCATATATCAATGGCAATTCCACATTGGCGAGAGCGCTGACCCGGGGTAGAAGATTGAAACTCTGAAAAACAAATCCCATGAAATGACGGCGCAGGAGAGCCAGTTCATCACGGTCCAGGCTGCCCACATTCACTCCCCGGAAAAGGAATTCACCGGTCGAGGGAACATCAAGGCAACCGATCATATTCATGCAGGTGGATTTACCGGACCCGCTGGGCCCCATGATAGCGACAAACTCACCATCCCTGATTGTAAGATCTATCCCATCCAGTGCCCTGACTTCAGTGGATCCACTGCCATAGATCCTGGAAATGTTACGCATCCGGATAACAGCCGGCGCTGAATCCGTCAGCGTCGGGTCATCAGTTTCCCGCTGAGCGTCACTAGTCAACAGAGCCTCGCACTATGCCAGTCAGTATCTCGTCGCCTTCCGAGAGCTCGTCGCTCAGAACTTCAGTGTACTGGCCATCGGTATAGCCACTACGGACGAGCACCCGCCGTGGTTGATCCTCTTCGAGCACCCAAAGGGTATTTGAAGATCCCGACGCCCCCTCACTGGTTCGCCCTGCAGGATGGCTGAACAAACCACTGTTCTGTGATTCAGACGCAGGGGGTGTAAAACGAAACGCAAGGTTAGGCACTCTTAAAACCTGCTCACGCTGGCCGGTAGTAATGGTTGCTGTTGCGGTCATGCCCGGCTGCAGAAGATGTTCGGAATTATCGACAGCCAGGACAGTGGTATAGGTAACCACATTATTTTCAACGGTGGGGTACAGATAGACCTTCACCACCTCAGCCTCAAACTCTCTGCCCGACCAGGCGTCCACGGTAAACGTCGCGAACTGGCCGGCTTTCACCAACCCCACGTCCGCTTCATCCATTGATACGTGGAGTTCCATCTGTCCCAGATCCTCTGCAAGCAGAAAAAGCACAGGCGTCTGAAAGTTTGCAGCTACCGTTGCTCCGGGCTCGATACTGCGCTGCAACACCACGCCGTCAATAGGCGAAGTGATAACAGCCTTTTCAAGCCGGGTGCGGGCCTGAGATACAGCAGCCTCAGCCTGGCGAACAGTTGCACGCGCATAGGCTGACCTGGCTTCAGCACGCTTGCGCGTAGCAACAGCTTTATCCAGCGTAGCCTGAGGCGACATTTCCCGCTGAACCAGAGACTCGGTTCTGCGTTCGTCTATCAAAGCCTCATCGAGAGTAGCCGCAGCCTCGGCCAGGGATGCACGAGCCAACTCAAGGCCCGCCGTCGCCTGCAACAATGCCACTTCAAGTTCTTCGGTATCAAAACGAGCCAGAACCTGGCCCTTGTGAATTTCATCGTTTTCGGAAACCAGTACTTCACTGACAAGGCCAGATATCTCAGCGCCCACTGAAACTTCGCTTTTGGGCTGCAGATTCCCCGTCGCCATGGCAGTGAGCACCATATCGGCCCGGTCCAGCTTGTAGGTCTGCCACTGTATCCGGGTATCTTCAGGCCAGAACCACCATACCAGTCCCGCAATGAAAACAGCTCCGACAACAATCCAGATCAGGGTGCTGAACTGCCCCCGCTTTTTTTCCGCACGGATGACAGAGTTAACTTCCTCAGCCATGCTTTTCAGAGAAGGATCATTGTCAGGCGTCATCAATTACTCGATCTGATGTTCTGCAAGTTGAATACGGATTTCTTCTGGTATAGGCACTGACTTATTCGTCTTGTAATCAAAGTGAATCATCACTGCCTGACCACGTGCGATCTGTTTGCCATCCTGCCAGGCTTCCTGAATTACCTGAAAAGAACTGTTTCCTATCTTGCCGGTGCCGGTACGAATTTCAACTGGCAAGTGCCAGTAACTCTGAGCGACGAAATCAACTTCCACGCGGGCAATAATCAGCGGCCAGCTTTTCACATCCAGCGTCGGATGAAATATCCTGAACAATGGCATTCTCGCCTGTTCAAACCATACAGGTAATGTCGTGTTGCTAATATGACCCAGGGCATCTGTATCACTGAATCGAGGCTGAAGCTCAAAATAAAACATGCCGTTCTTCCTGCTGGTTAAATCCGGATACTATACACTCAGTTCCAGAGTTCATAAAAAAACCCGAAGCTCTCGCTCCGGGTTCCGGTTTTCTCATGGAGAACACAGATTATTTACTGCTCCACGAAAGCCCTTTCAATCACATAATGCCCCACGTCACTACCACGAGCTTCCTTGAAACCCATTTTATTCAGTATGGCGCAGGTATCCTTGAGCATGCTCGGGCTACCACAAATCATGAATCTGTCATTTTCAGGATCAAAGTCCGGCAGGCCCAGATCCCGGGTTATCTTGCCGCTTTCCATAGCCGTGGTCAGCCTACCCTCATTACGGAACGCCTCCCGGGTAACTGTGGGATAGTACTCAAGCTTGCCCTTGACCATTTCACCGAAGAACTCATTCTCCGGCAGCCCTTCAATCTCCTGCTGATAAGCCAGCTCTGAGACGTAACGTACTCCGTGAGTCAGGATGACTTTATCAAAGGCATCGTATACTTCCGGATCTTTGATAATGCTCATAAACGGAGCAAGACCGGTGCCCGTGCTGATCAACCAGAGATTTTTGCCCGGCAGAAGGTTATCCAGAATCAGCGTACCTGTTGGCTTGCGGCTAACCAGAATTTCATCCCCTACCTGAATCTTCTGCAAACGGGACGTAAGCGGTCCGTCCTGCACCTTGATAGAGAAGAACTCAAGTTCCTCTTCGTAATTCGCACTGGCTATACTGTATGCACGCATCAATGGCTTGCCATCAGTTTCCAGGCCTATCATCACGAAGTGGCCATTCTTGAAACGGAATCCCGGATCGCGACTGGTTTTGAAGCTGAACAGGGTATCGTTCCAGTGGTGTACACTGGTTACAGTTTCTTTTATCAGGTTGCTCATTTGAGTCTCAGGCCCATCCCGTATGTTTTCGGCGGCAAATGTTGCAAATATGGATTGCCTGAAGCTTACCCCATCACTAACCTATCGAAGAAACAGGTTATTCCCATAACCTTATTCGACCGTATCGATATAGAGCGTTTTGTTATGAAATACAGCTTCAGACAACTCGAAGTCTTCCTGGCGGCGGCACGTTTCCAGAACATCACCCGTGCTGCGGAATCCCTGTCCATGTCCCAGTCTGCCGCCAGCAGCGCTCTCAAGGAACTGGAAAGTCAGTTCGATATCCAGTTATTCGACCGTGTTGGCAAACGCTTGCAACTGAACGAACTCGGGCGGCTATACCGGCCCAAGGTGGAAGCAGTTCTGGCCCAGGCAACCGAGCTTGAGCAGGCATTCAGCAAACATTCCGAAGTAGGTGCCCTGAAAGTAGGCGCCACCTTAACCATAGGTAACTATCTGGCCGTAGGCGTCATGGCCCAATACATGAATACCCCTACCCGCCCGCGGGTATCGCTTGAAGTAGCCAATACCAGCACTATCGCACGCAGGGTCAAGGATTATGAGCTGGATATCGGGCTGATTGAAGGCGAACTGCAGTCCCCGGAACTTGAGGTGCTGCCCTGGAGGGGGGATCAACTGGTGGTGTTCTGTTCCCCCACTCATCCGCTGGCAGCAAAAAAGAAAGTATCAGACGAGGATCTTCGAAACGCCACATGGATAATGAGAGAACAAGGCTCCGGAACCCGCCAAAGCTTTGACCGAGGCATGCACGGTCTGCTTCCGGACCTGAACGTACTATTGGAACTGGAACATACCGAAGCGATAAAACGCGCGGTGGAAGCCGACCTCGGCATAGGCTGTCTGTCCGAGGTCGTTCTCGCTGATGCTTTCAGACGTGGGAGTCTGATTCCTCTGGAAACGCCCGAAAACCGGAATTTTGAGCGGCAGTTTTATTTCATTCTGCATAAACAGAAGTACCGGAGTGCCGGGATTGACGCATGGATCAGCCTGTGTCGGGAACTCGCCTGATATTCAGCCAACAGGTCCGCTATGGAACCGGAACTCACTGTCCGGATCCAGAATCAGCTGCTTTTCAATCGCCAGAAATTCTGCAACTCTCTCATCGACAGAACCACCATTAGCCTGTTCTGCCAGAGCCAGGTAGTCCCTGTAATGACGCGCCTCGGATTTGAGCAGGCTATTGTAAAAATCCGCCAGTTCATCATCCAGAAACGGAACCAGAGCAGCAAACCTTTCGCATGAGCGTGCCTCGATGATAGCGCCGACCACCATAACATCCACCAAACGGCCAGGATCTTCCGTGCGCACATCTTTGCGCAACCCGGCAGCGTAGCGCGCAGGAGTCAGGTGGCAATACACAATCTCCCGCTTGTTGATAATGGCCAGTACCTGCTCGAAATGACGCAATTCCTCCCGGGCCAGGCGGGACATTTTATTGAGCAGATTGGTATTTTCTACATATCGATACATCAGGCTAAGCGCAGTCGATGCCGCCTTTTTTTCGCAATGGGCGTGATCTATCAGCATCAGATCCGGATTCGCCAGGGCGTTATCGATCCACTGCTGTGGCGTCGCGCACGGCAGAAAATCGTGAATCTCTTGCAGGGCCTGAGCCACACTGCCTGTTTTATTGTTCATGAATAGCCGCTATATCGATAAATTGGGTGCAGGATTATAACTTAGCTAACAGACTTCTCCGACCTCTGTCCAACTTAACTTTATAAGGGGTTTCCTATAGAATACAGCGCCAACTAAAGGTCTTTCCGCTAATAAACTCCCGCCAGGCGCATTGTCAGAGCGCGGGACATACCAACTGATGAGGGTCCAGATCGTGTTAGAAGCCTACCGTGAACACGTTGCAGAACGTGCGGCTCTGAATATTCCCCCCAAGCCGCTGAATGCTGAACAAACTGCTGCTCTGGTTGAGCTGCTGAAAAATCCGCCGGCAGGCGAAGAAGAAACACTGGTTGACCTGCTGGAAAACCGCATTCCGCCAGGTGTAGACGAAGCCGCCTATGTTAAAGCTGCATTCCTGACCGCTATTGTCAAAGGCGAAGCCTCTTCCCCACTGATCGACAATAAAAAAGCAGTTCAGCTGCTGGGCATGATGCAGGGCGGCTACAACATCGCCACTCTGGTTGATCTGCTGGACAACCCTGAACTGGCCGAACTGGCCGGCGAAGAACTCAAACACACGCTGCTGATGTTTGACGCCTTCAATGACGTCAAAGAAAAAATGGACGCTGGCAACGCAGTTGCTAAATCTATCGTTGAATCCTGGGCCAACGCCGAGTGGTTCACCAGTAAAAACAAGGTACCCGAAAGCACCAAAATGGTGGTATTCAAGGTTACCGGCGAAACCAACACTGACGACCTGTCTCCGGCTCCGGATGCATGGTCCCGTCCGGACATCCCGCTCCACGCCCGTGCAGCCTATAAAATGGAACGTGACGGCCTGAAGCCGGAAGAGCCTGGCGTTACTGGCCCGATGAGTCAGATCGATGAGATCAAATCCAAAGGTCTGCCCGTTGCTTTCGTCGGTGACGTTGTAGGTACCGGTTCCTCCCGTAAATCTGCCACCAACTCTGTTCTGTGGTTCTTTGGTGACGATATTCCCGGAGTACCAAACAAGCGTGCCGGCGGTGTATGCATCGGTAACAAGGTTGCCCCGATCTTCTTCAACACCATGGAAGATGCCGGCGCACTGGTATTCGAAGCACCCGTAGACAACATGAACATGGGCGATGTCATTGAAATCCGCCCTTACGAAGGCAAAATCCTGAACGAAGCCGGAGAAACCATCTCCGAATTCACCTTCAAGTCTGACGTTATTCTGGACGAAGTTCAGGCCGGTGGCCGTATTCCTCTCATCATTGGCCGTGGTCTGACCGCCAAGGCGCGTACCGCTCTGGGCCTGGGCGCCACGGACATGTTCCGTCTGCCTCATGATCCGGAAGCCGGCACCAAAGGCTTTACTCTCGCCCAAAAAATGGTCGGCAAGGCCTGTGGACTGGAAGAAGGCAAAGGTGTTCGCCCGGGCACATACTGCGAACCCCATATGACCACCGTGGGTTCCCAGGACACCACCGGCCCAATGACCCGTGACGAACTGAAAGATCTGGCCTGCCTTGGCTTCCAGGCTGACCTGGTCATGCAGTCTTTCTGTCACACAGCGGCTTATCCGAAGCCCATCGATGTGGAAATGCAACACACCATGCCGGACTTCATGCGCGACCGCGGCGGTGTTGCCCTGCGCCCTGGCGACGGCATCATCCACTCCTGGCTGAACCGTATGCTGCTGCCTGACACTGTCGGTACCGGCGGTGACTCCCATACCCGTTTCCCCATGGGTATCTCCTTCCCAGCAGGTTCAGGTCTGGTTGCATTCGCTGCGGCCACAGGCGTTATGCCACTGGATATGCCAGAGTCTGTACTGGTTCGCTTCAAAGGCGAAATGCAGCCCGGCATCACACTGCGTGACCTGGTACACGCCATTCCTCTTTACGGTATCAAGCAAGGCATGCTCACCGTTGAGAAGAAAGGCAAAATCAACGAATTCTCCGGTCGTATCCTGGAAATCGAAGGTCTTGAGCAACTGACCGTTGAGCAGGCATTCGAACTTTCTGACGCATCTGCAGAACGTTCCGCTGCGGGTTGTACCATCAACCTGTCTGAAGAGTCTGTTGCCGAATACCTGCGCTCAAACATCACCATGCTGCGCTGGATGATTGCCGAAGGTTATGGCGACCCACGCACCCTGGAACGTCGTGCCAAGCAGATGGAAGAATGGATTGCCAATCCGAAGCTGATGCGCGCTGACAAAGATGCAGAGTACTCGCACGTTATTGAGATTGATCTGGCAGATATCAAAGAGCCCATCGTTTGCTGCCCGAACGATCCGGACGATGCCCGCTTCCTGTCCGAAGTGGCTGGCGACAAGGTAGACGAAGTATTCATCGGCTCCTGCATGACCAACATTGGTCACTTCCGTGCTGCAGGTAAACTGCTTGAGCAGAACAAAGCGCCACTGAAAACCCGTCTGTGGATGTCTCCGCCTACCAAGATGGATCAGGCTCAGTTGATGGAAGAAGGCTACTTCAACATCTACGGTACAGCTGGTGTGCGCACCGAAATGCCGGGCTGCTCACTGTGCATGGGTAACCAGGCACGTGTAGCTGCCAAGAGTACCGTGCTGTCCACCTCTACCCGTAACTTCCCGAACCGCCTGGGTGATGGTGCCAACGTGTACCTGACATCTGCGGAACTGGCTGCTGTGGGTGCGATACTTGGTAAACTCCCGACTCCACAGGAGTATATGGAGTACGCCAAAGACCTGAACAGCATGTCGAAAGAGATCTACAAGTATCTGAATTTCGACAAGATGGATAACTACACCAAGAAGGCAGCTGAAGCGAACGTTGCTTAAGCACTGACCTTTTCAGGTGCAGTTCTGTAAAAACGCCAACCTTCGGGTTGGCGTTTTTTTGTGTGAGGGCCTTAAAGCCAACGCCGAACGTTTGATCAATAAGCAATCAGGCGGATCAGTATTGCTCCAGCCATAACGAGGGTGATCCATTTCACCCATTGCCCACCCTTCTCACTCAGGTTCACCCTGACGGCAACAAATGCTCCGGCGATATTCCCGACGGCAAGAATCAGACCCATACCCCAGCGAACCTGCCCGTTAATCGCAAAGACCGCCAATGCAGGTATGGTGTAAAGCAGAATGATCGACACTTTGAAGACATTGACCTGGCGCAGGTCAATACGCAGCATGCGATACAGCACCACGATAAACAAGGCTCCAACACCTACCTGAATGAAGCCTCCGTATGCGCCGATGAGAAACATGGCTACATAAATCACCGGGCCAAGCCGCTCGGGAGTCAGAGGATTGGTATCCAGCCTGGGCTGAGGCAGCAGCATGAATACCGAAGCACCAATCATGGCCGTGATCAGCACCAGCTCGAATATCGCATCCGCCACCCAGGTCGCTATCCAGGCGCCCAACAGGGATCCCAGAACTGCCGGTATAGCAAGATGCAGACTTACCCGAAGGTTTCCATGCCCAAGGCGCCTGAAGCCAGCCACTGCGGTTGTGCTCTGCAGAATAATCGCAACCCGATTGGTGCCGTTTGCAACCTGCGGGGGCAGCCCGAGAAACATCAGTAGAGGCAGAGTCAACATCGACCCGCCTGCAGAAAGCACATTAATGAATCCGGCTACGCCGCCCAACGCGAGCAGCGCTGCTATTTCAGATACAGTCATTCAGCGCCCTGCATTCCTGCCTTGCTATCCGCAGAACCGGCATCCAAACGCTTTCCACAACGGCTACTCCAGACCAGAACTATCAGAAAAATGACCAAACCGGCTCCATCCAACAACAGATGCCCGTGAGGCCAGAGCATCAGAGCACCAATCGGGAACATAAGTATCCGGACAAGAAGATTAAGCCTGTGCTCCAGATAACCCTCAAGACCTGCAATGATCGCGTAAATACCAAACAAAGCGAAACAGAATACCCGGATCATTTCGGTAAAATCACCAGTAATGAGGGGCGAGTATGCAAACAGAAGCGGCACTATATACAAACCCTTGGCCAGCTTCCAGGCGGTAAAGCCTGTACGCATCTGAGGAGTTCCGGCAATCGCCGCAGCAGCGAACGCAGTCAGACAAACAGGCGGTGTGACGTTTGAATCCTGTGACAGCCAGAAAATAACCATATGGGCAGCCACCAGCAGCATGGACAGCGCTGCTGGTGATAACGCCTGCTCCAAAAGCTGGCTACTGAAGGTATCCGGCACCAGCGAGAGCAGTTGCTGTGCAGTTGCTGCGTCCATGGGCGCATCCAGCAAAGAGAACCTGTCAGGTGCGGCCAGCATGAAAATAGCTTTCGCCTGCTCTGGCAGATTCCCGTTAACCATCAGCTCAACCAGCTGGCTTTGCGCTATCAAGTTGTATATCGCCGGTGCTGAGAGCGTGGCCAGCACGATATAAGCTGCAGTTACCGGTAGACCCATTCCCAGAATCAAGGATGCAAGAGCAACCAGAAAGATCGTTAACAGCAGGCTTCCCCCCGCCCAGTCAGTAATCATAATTGAGAAGGTATTTCCGATACCTGTTGTAGATACAACCATTACGATCAACCCGACTGTAATCAGCAGGATCGCTGTGGTCGTTATATTCCGCGTGCCCATCACAAGTGCATCGAGAATGTCGCGAAGCCCCATTGGGTGCTTTGAAAGCCAGGAGGCAATTACCACAGACAGAATGGCAATACCTGCCGCATAGGTCGGCGTAAAGCCATAAACAAGCGCAGCGACCAGAACCACCAGAGGCAACAGGAAATGCCAGCCGCCTTTAAGAACCTCCTTGAGTGAAGGGGCAGCATCATCTTCAAGTTTGACTGCATGGCTGCGTTTGGCCTCAATACGCACGAACATGGCCACCGAAATGAAATAGAGCAGCGCAGGCAAAGCGGCAACACTGATAATTGTGAGGTAGGAAACCTGAGTGTAGGAGGCCATGATAAAGGCCCCCGCCCCCATCACCGGCGGCATCAGTTGTCCCCCCGTGGAGGCCGCCGCTTCTACACCCGCAGCAAAACGGGCAGGAAAGCCGGCTTTGCGCATCAAGGGTATGGTAATCACACCTGTAGAAACCGTGTTTGCCACACTGGAACCCGAGACTGAACCCATAAGGCCCGAGGCAAATACAGCCACAAACCCGGGACCACCAACAAACCGCCCTGCAGCACAGCGAGCCAGTTCGATAATAAAATCCCCTGCCCCGGACTTTACCAGGAAGGCACCGAACAGAATAAACATGAACACATAGGTCCAGGAAATCCGTGCGATGGATCCCAGCATCCCCTGACCTCCAATATAGGAACGATAGAGAACCGTTTCCCATGACAGCCCGGGGAAATTGAAAATACCGTCAACATATTGCCCCCACCAGGCCACATAGGTCAGCGCAACCACACAAAGAACGGGAATAAACCAGCCAACAGTTCGCCGGGCAAACTCCAGTATCAACGCCACGGAAACGATCGAGACCATCCAGTCAGCTGTATCGAAATTAAATCCGCGCTGGTACAAATCATCTTCAAAGATAATCAGATAAAAAGCACAGCCCAGCGCGGTTAACCCCAATACGACATCTACACCCAGCACGAACCGCTGCCCTCCTACAGAGCGGGCCCTGAGCATTGGGGTAGTGAGGGTGCAGATGAGGCCAAAAAGGCCAAAATGCAAAGCCGAGCTCCATAGCTCCGACCATGTAGAGACAGTATTAAAATAGAGGTGAACCAGCGCTGTACCTATAGTAAGCCAGAAGACCACCGGCCCGATCAGCCGGTGCTCCAGACGTTCACTCGCTTCGCTGGCACTCTCATCCCGAACCTCGATAACGGGTTCGCCCTTAGTAATACCAGCGACCATTACTGTGCAATCAACCGCTCGGGAATCTCGACCCCCTGCTCCTTATAGAAGCGTGCCGCACCAGGATGAAGAGGCATTGGAAGGCCGGCAATGGCTTTTTCTAATGCCATGGCCCTGGTTGCAGGGTGGATGTTGTTCAGAAACGGAAGGTTCTCGTAGATGGTTCTGGTGATTTCATATACATCATCTTCCGGGACATCATCACGAACTGCCAGAATATTGGGTTGGGCAATAGTATTGATATCCTTAACCTGCTTCGGGTAGGTGCCGGCAGGAATGGTATAAGGAGTCCAGAGTTCGAAATCGCTGTTCACCCGGGCAACCTGATCCGGGGTGAAGTTCAGTGTAGTAATTTCATCCCCCATATTGGCGTAGGCTCTTGTAACTGCTGCAGCGGGCACGCCGGCCGGTATGTTCATGCCGTTGATATTGCCGTTTTGCAAGGCGTCGGCACTCGGGCCATAGCCCTGGTAGGCGAGATTTATCTTTTCGAGATCAATGCCCACTTTTCCAAGAATGAAACGACCTGATCCTTCGGTGCCAGAGTTCCTTGCTCCGATAGAAAAACTCTCTCCATACAGGTTAGCCATATCTTCGATAGTCCCGGTTTTTGCAACTTCCCGGGTAACAACAAAGTGCTCCACATTCTGCCAGAGCATAGAAACTGATCGCAGGTTTTTGTATGCCTTGGATACAGGCCCGGAGCCATTCCACGCGTAGGCGCCATAAAGCCCCTGAAGAATGCCGAACTGAATCTGGCCTTCATCCATTAGCTTAAGGTTCTCGCCAGACCCGGCGGAACTGATCGCAGAAACCGATATATTTGTAGAAGGTTCAAGCTTGACTTTGATAAGCGTTGAAATGGCGACACCAACGGGATAATAGGTTCCACCAGTCGTGGCTGTACCCATTACATAATTACCTTCCGCCTGAACACCGGCAGAAAGGGAAACCACAGCTGCTGCCAGCAGCCCCGAGGCGCACTTCAAGACTTTGTTTTTACTCATGAAACGAATCCTTTTTATCATTATTCTGACTCACACGTGAATAGGTAACCTTCTAAAGATAGTCGTACGCAACCGGATCTACCAGTTGAGAATCAAAGTTCGCCTGATCAAAAAAAGGCTCCCTCAGGAGCCTTTTTCTGCCATCAGGTATCTCACGCTCTTTTTCAGCTGTGATCCACCGCCTGATATTCATTTGCATCAGAAGTTGCAAGGCTTACAACCACAATTGCAATGAAGGAGGCAATGAAGCCTGGAATGATTTCATAGACACCAGGGCCGCCCATAAATTCGCCATTCCAACCCAGAGATACCCAGATCATTGCAGTACTGGCCCCGACGATCAGGCCTGCCAGCGCGCCAGCACCATTCGTACGGGACCACATAAGCCCGAGAATAATCAAGGGGCCAAAGGCAGAGCCAAAGCCAGCCCATGCGTTACCAACCAGAGCCAGAACCTGAGAGTTGGGGTCTGAAGCAATAACTGCAGCGACAAGGCCAACAAGCACTACGCATACACGGCCAACGTTGACGCACTCACGGTCACCGGCTTCCTTACGAAGGAAAAGGCGGTAAAAGTCTTCTGTAAGAGAAGATGAAGACACCAGCAGCTGGCTGGAGATGGTACTCATCACCGCTGCCAGCAGGGCTGCATACAGGAAACCAGTAATCAGTGGGTGGAACAGCAAATCAGCGAGAATGATAAAGATAGTCTCAGGATCGGCAATATCCATTCCATTACGTACCGCATAAGCCCGGCCGAAAATACCCAGACCAATCGCACCAATCAATGAAATAGCCATCCAGGACATACCGATATTCCGGGCAACCGGAACCTCTTTTACCGAGCGGATCGCCATGAAGCGAACAATGATATGTGGCTGACCGAAATAACCCAGCCCCCAGGTTACAGCTGACAGCCATCCAATGAACGTTAACCCCTGTGTCCAGGAGAGCAGCTTCGGATCCACGTCATTCAGCGTCTGAGTAGCCTGAGCGAAGCCACCGCCTCCCTCTCCGAAAAGAACAACTGCCGGCATAAGAACCAGCGCAACCATCATGATGCAACCTTGCACAAAGTCAGTCATGCTCACCGCAAGGAACCCACCAACAACCGTGTAGGCCAGTACGACACCTAAGGTTATTACGATGCCTACACTGTAATCGCTCAGGCCACCGAAGCTGAAAATTCCAGCGAACGCACTTTCAAACAGTTTGCCTCCGGCCACCAGGCCCGAAGCAGTATAAACAGCAAAGAACACGACGATAACAATCGCAGACACAGTCCGCAGCGGTAATGCCTGAGTGGGAAAGCGATTCGCAAGAAAGGCAGGAATAGTCAGCGCGTTGCCATAATGAACAGTTTGAGCGCGCAAGCGCGGAGCAACGATAACCCAGTTGATAAAAGCCCCTACAAACAGGCCGACCCCTATCCAGGCCGAAGCAAGGCCAGACACATACATCGCTCCCGGGAGGCCCAGAAGCAACCATCCGCTCATATCGGAAGCGCCCGCAGACAAAGCCGCCACCTTTGGACTGAGCCCCCTGCCGCCAAGCATGTAATCTTCGGATGACGAAGTAGATGTGCGCATCGCATAAATGCCAATGGCAATCATGAGCGCAAAATAAGCAAATAGACTGATCCAAACACCAATAGCCATGGAATTCCTCCGGTTTAATGAGTCGGATTGTATCCGCTCTTAAAACACAGGCCTGGCAACGGATACCAGCCTACTGTGTCTTTCTTTTTGTATACTGAAATTCCTTCCGAATCCAAGCGCGATCACCAATCGTACGTTCGATCTTAACTATAGCTAAGTATCGTCAATCCGCGACTGCAACGTCACCAGGTCATCAAGATGGAAATTAACAAGACAAGCCTAGTATTACTACGTATTACCGGCTTACAAAATCCTACGATTATTTTGCAGAATTCTACGGGAGTGCGGCTGGTTCAAGACGAATCAGGCAACCTTTTCATTGACCTGCAGTCTCGAAGGGGTCGTTCCTTTATGCTTACGCAACGCGTTGGTTAGCGCACTCTGGGATGAGAAACCAACGCGGTAACTGATTTCCGACACCGAAAGCGACGTTGACGCCAGGAGAAAAACAGCCTGATTGAGGCGAGCCTGCAAAAGAAACTGATGCGGGGTTGTGCCCACCACTTCCCGGAAAACCTCATGAAAACGGCTCACACTCAGGCAGGACTCGCGGGCCAGGTCCTGAACTGTGATTTTCCTGTGAAGGTTCGCCCCGATATAGCGCTGGATTGCGTCCGGACTGAGGCTGTGCCGGTTCGGTATCCCTGCATTCCGGTCGACAATTCTGTCGGCCATACAATAAAGGATGCTGGCAGCAAGGTGGCCATGCATAGCTACATTGCCAGGGGCACGGTCAAATTCGCTGGCGGCAAACTGAACCAACCCTTGTAAACGACTATCCATATGAATCGTGCGTGGTCTTTCGAACACTCGAACCATGCGCTCATAGTCGTTGTGATTGGGAGTGGAGACGGCAGAACTCGAGGGATCAAGATTGATAACCATCACATGATTCTGATGATCACCACAGTAGTCGTGCAAGGCCTCTGCCGGTACGAGGCATGCTTTCCACGTATCCAGATGGGAGCCGGTTCCGTCGATGCTCAAATCTGCCTCGCCCTGAACACCCACTACTATCTGGTGATGTCCATGGCGATGCTGATGGGAGGATGTTGGAAGCTTGAGCAGTCGGGCATCCAGCATAGACGCAACAGAAACCTTTAAGTGAGAATATGACTCAATTAAAGCAGATCCGATTGGAACTTGCACATAAGTTCGCTGACTCGCGCGCTCACTACGTCCAATGGAGCCGACGCATCCACGATGTTATACCGACCGGGCTCCTTTGCAGCCCGAGCCAGATAAGTGTCACGAATGCGCTGGAAAAAAGACACAGCTTCCTGTTCGAAACGATCCAGTTCTCCCCGGTTTCTTGCCCGTGTCATACCGGTTTCCACCGGAGCGTCCAACAACACCACATGATCGGGGCGCAGGTCACCCTGTACCAGATTTTCCAGCAACGCGATCCGCTCACCAGGAACCCCGCGCCCTCCTCCCTGATAGGCGAAAGTGGCATCAGTAAAACGATCACAGAGTACCCACTGGCCCTTCTTAAGGGCAGGAAGAATCAGAGCATGCAGGTGTTGCGCACGGGCGGCAAACATCAAGAGCAATTCAGTCAGATCGTTAACCGGCTCGTCACGCGGGGCAAGGAGAAGCTCCCGGATCGACTCAGCCATGGGGGTTCCACCAGGCTCGCGGGTGACAATACAATCTACGCCAAGTTCTCTCAGAGTTTCAGCAGCGTTGGCAATCTGAGTGGACTTACCTACGCCTTCGGTTCCTTCAAACGTAATAAACCGACCACGAACAGTCATTCTTTATCATCCTTGCCTGCTGGAGAGGACCGGTAGTCCGACCGGCGATTAAGTTGAAACTCCCGGACTGCCTTCTGGTGTTCCGCCAGGGTACTGGAAAACTTGTGGGTGCCGTCACCACGGGCAACAAAATAAAGAGATTTACCGGGTTCCGGGTGCAGCGCAGCGTGAATGGCCTCCCTGCCAGGTAAGGCAATAGGCGTGGGCGGCAACCCGTTAATGCGATATGTGTTGTAGGGTGTGTGAGTACGCAGATCACGACTGCCAATACGGCCTTTGTATTTGTCTCCCATACCGTAAATCACCGTAGGATCCGTCTGCAATCTCATGCCTTTTTCCAGGCGCCGTACAAATACCCCTGCAACCTGTCCACGCTCATGGGGAGCACCGGTTTCCCGCTCAACAATGGATGCCATAATCAATGCTTCATAAGCACTATCGTATGGCAGCTTTTCTTCCCGGTTTTCCCATTCTTCCGAAAGAACAGTCTCCATGCGCTGGAATGAGCGCCTGAGCAGATCAAGGTCCGACTCGCTGCTGGTAAACAAATAGGTGTCCGGGAAGAAACGCCCCTCAGGATGTTCCCCTTCGGCACCAACGGCTTCCATGATTTGCTCATCCGACCACTCAGATGTAACCCTCTCAAGGCGCTCTGTCGATGCCAGAGCAGCTCGCAAGTCACTGAACGTCCAGCCTTCGATAAACTGAACAGACCAGTGTTTGGTGTCACCTTTAACCATTTTGTCCAGCATGGCCTCGGCGGTCATTCCGCCAGTGAACTCATATTCTCCGGCTTTGATTCTTGTCTGATCAGGAAACAAGCGGCCATAAACGCGCACCCACAGGCTCTTTTCAACCAGGCCACGCGCCTCCAGTTGCCTGGCAACCTCGCTGAAAGCAGTACCTGCGGGCACATTGAACAACACAGGTTCAGCCATACCGACAGGCTTTGACAGCGAGCCCAGCCCCTGCCATACCCATAAACCCGTACCTGCACATACCAGAACGGCAGCACAAATTCCTGCAATCAAAAGTTTTTTGAACAAACGAATTATTCCAGCAGCTCGAGAGGATTGAAGATTGTCGCAAGTCCGCCATCCCCAGGCAAATCCTGTCCTGCAAGACTGCGCACTGGAACAACTCCAATGACACTATTCAACAGATAAAGCCCCTGACAATGAGACCCCAGTACATCCCCGATACCCATTGCGCGTTCTTCAACATACTCTCCACGCGCCCTGAGTCTTTCCAGTACCCACTGGCGCAGCACGCCGGCAACAGCAAGGCTCTTGACTGGAGGTGTTACCCAGCCACCAGGCACTTTAAGCAGCAGGTTCGTACGAGTACCCTCAACCAGATTTCCCGCAGTGTCTGACATGATAACTTCAAACAGTTCACCCTCAATTTCTCTGGCGGCCATCACCTGCTCAAGCCGGTTGAGAGATTTGATTCCCACCAGCAGGGGATTCACCATCAGCGGAACCCGGGAAAAATCAGCGGCAACACCGGAAGGAAGTGGCGCTTCTGGCATGGAGCCAGCAGATACCATAAGAGTTGGTCTGATTCCGGAGCCTGGCCTGTACCCTCGCCCCCCCTCTCCCCGGGTGAGCGTCAGCTTGAGCACCCAGTCACAACTTGCGCCACCGGTCATGAAACGACCGGCGTAACGACTGGTCGCCGCTGCGCAAGCTTTCCGAAGTGCTGTCAGTGAAACAGGGATACCTAAGCGACCTGCATCCCGAACCATTCGGTCAAGGTGGCGGGACAACAGCACCCCCTGGTCACCATGCATCCTTATGGTCTCAAACAGGCCATCTCCGTATGCCGCACCCCGATCACCGGCCGGGAAACCGCCTTCATCAGCCCAGCACAGGTTGAACATAGATACTCAGCCTTCGTAGCGTCGAACAATCAATGTGCCATTGGTGCCGCCGAAGCCAAATGAGTTGGACAGGGCTACGCGAACGTCAGCTTTGCGGCAGGCATTGGGGACAAGATCCAGATCACAACCTTCATCCGGATTATCCAGATTGATCGTTGGCGGCAATACGCTGTCGTTTATGGCAAGCAGGGAAAATATGGCCTCCACCGCGCCAGCAGCGCCCAGCAGATGTCCGGTCATGGATTTGGTGCTACTCATGGCAAGCCGGCTCGCATGACCACCGAATACGCGTTTGGCAGCCGCAATTTCAGCTATATCGCCCACCTGTGTTGAGGTGCCGTGGGCATTAATGTAGTCAACCTCTTCAGGTTTCAGTCCGGCGTCCCGCAACGCATTAATCATCGAACGTGCAGCACCTTCACCGTCTGCAGGCGGCGCAGTTATATGATGGGCATCATCACTCATGCCAAAACCAACCAGTTCACCGTAAACAGTCGCACCACGCCGTCTTGCATGTTCCAACTCTTCCAGCACCAGCACCCCGGCACCGTCACTCAGCACAAACCCGTCTCTGTCTCTGTCCCATGGGCGACTGGCTTTCTCAGGCTCGTCATTACGGGTCGACAAAGCCCGGGCAGATGAAAATGCAGCAATACCCGTGCGAGTTGTCGCCATTTCAGAACCACCAGCAAGCATCACATCCGCATCGCCATATGCAATGGTACGGGCAGCGTACCCTATATTATGGGTGCCGGTAGTGCAGGCAGTAACAATGGCAATATTTGGCCCCCGGTATCCGAAGCGAATCGCAGCATTACCGGAAATCATGTTAATCACCGAGGCAGGTACGAAGAACGGCGACACTTTGCGAGGGCCTGACTTTTCCATAGTCAGTACGCTCTTCTCAATATATTCCAGCCCGCCAATACCAGATCCGATAGCTATGCCCGCACGGTCACAGTCCAGCTCATCGTATTCCGCGAGCCCACTATCATCTACTGCCTGCTGAGCTGCAATCAGCCCATAGTGGATGAACGCATCGAGCTTTCTGGCCTCTTTGGAAGAAAGATAAGGTTCCAGGTCAAGGTTTCTGATTGCACCACCAATGCGAGTGTTGTATTCAGAAGCATCAAAACGATCGATCTTGCCAATTCCGCTACGACCCGCCCGAATACCCTCCCAGGAAGATGCCACATCATTCCCCAGGGGTGACAACATTCCCATGCCAGTGATCACAACCCGCCGTTTACTCATAACCCCGCTCACCTGATCTTTGATCTGTCGCTGTTACTACTCATGAACCCGAAGCCCGGGAATTCTCAGGCAAAAAAAAGCCGTCCTTCACTGAATGACAAGGACGGCTTTTTGCCTGGCTAACTTAACTGCTGAGTATCAGGTATGCGCGACGATGTAGTCGATCGCGTCCTGAACACTAGCCAGCTTCTCGGCTTCTTCATCAGGAATTTCAGTTTCGAATTCCTCTTCCAGCGCCATGACCAGCTCAACGGTGTCCAGTGAGTCAGCGCCAAGATCTTCTACAAAAGAAGAAGAGTTCTGAACTTCGGACTCTTTAACGCCCAACTGTTCACAAACAATCTTCTTCACGCGCTCTTCAACTGTACTCATAATGTCCTCACTTTGTGTATCAACCAAGCAACTATGTGCTGCCAGTTTAGTGTAAACCCTACCTGCAAACAAGCAGGGATCCGGTTAAACATGTTGTGCGACAAAGGGTTGCGCACGAGCTCCGGAACCGGAGCTTATCCCATGTACATTCCGCCGTTTACATGAATGGTTTCCCCAGTCACATAACCAGCAACATCGGACGCCAGGAAAGCAACCAGGGCCGCCACTTCTTCCGGCTGCCCCAAACGACCTGCAGGAATAATTTCCAGCATAGCCTCACGCTGACTGTCGTCCAGTTTTTTTGTCATATCTGTGTCGATAAAGCCGGGAGCAACACAATTCGATGTGATGCCACGATTCGACATTTCCTTCGCCAGACTGCGGGTGAAACCTTCCACCCCGGCCTTGGCTGCACAATAATTCGCCTGCCCCGGGTTACCCATACTGGCGACCACGGAACTGACGTTAATAATACGCCCCCAGCGCGCTTTCGCCATACCCCGCAATACTGCCTTACTGGTACGGTACACACTTGAGAGATTGGTTTCGAGCACAGAGGCCCAGTCGTCATCCTTCAGTCGCATCAGCAGGTTATCACGGGTTATGCCCGCGTTATTAACCAGAATCAGAGGCGCTCCGGATTTATCAGCAATTTCTTTCAGGCCGGCCTCAATACTGTCAGGATCGGCAACGTTCATCACAATACCATAGCCGCTTGCACCCACAGCCTGGAGATTAGCCGTAATGGTTGCAGCTCCCTCAGCGCTGGTGGCGGTGCCAACAACTTCTGCGCCCTGCTTTGCCAGTGCCAGAGCAATGGCTTTACCAATTCCACGGGTAGCACCGGTTACCAGTGCAACTTTGCCTTCCAGAGACATGTACAACTCCCTTTCTTCAAGACGGTTCAAATGCCGCTAACGCAGCTGCCAGTGCCTGAGGGTCCTCAATACCATGAACAGCAAGTCCACGGTCAATTCGCTTGCACAAGCCTGCAAGCACTTTGCCGGTACCACACTCAATGGCGACGGTAACATCGCTGTTAACCAGAGTGCGAACCGAATCTACCCATAGCACAGGCGAATAAAGCTGTTTGAGAAGGTTGGCCTTAAGTGTAGCCGAATCTGTCTCCGCTGCAGCGTTAACATTCTGTATAACCGGTGTCAGTGCATCATTGAAACGAACCTCTTCCAATGCCTGAGCCAGCTCTTCTGCGGCACCTTTCATCAACGCACAGTGCGAAGGAACGCTGACCGGGAGGGGCATCGCTTTTCGCGCGCCTTTTGCTTTGCACGCTTCAACAGCCCGTTCAACAGCCGCTGCGGAACCGGCAATTACAACCTGGCCGGGAGCATTGAAATTTACCGCTGCAACAACATCACCATTGGCAGCCTCTTCACAGGCAGCCACAACGTCGGCATCTTCAAGACCGAGAATAGCCGCCATTTTCCCCTCGCCGGAAGGCACAGCTTCCTGCATCAACTCACCGCGCAGCCGCACCAGTTTTACAGCTTCTACAAAATCAAGGCTTTCTGCAGCTACAAGTGCACTGTACTCACCCAGACTGTGCCCAGCCAGAAAATCCGGCTTGGGTCCACCTGCCACTAACCATTGCCGCCAGAGCGCGATACTGGCCGTCAACATAGCTGGCTGGGTAATCATTGTCTGATTAAGCTCTTCTGCCGGGCCTTTCTGACACAAATGCCAGAGATCATAGCCAAGTACATTAGATGCTTCGGCGAAGGTTTTGTTGATCATGGGCCAGGATTCAGCGGCCGCGGAAAGCATGCCAACTGCCTGTGAACCCTGTCCGGGAAATATAAAGGCTGATTTCATAAGCGGGATCTTATCGTCATTGAAGGTTTCAGGAGATTAGCCAATAGTACAAGCTGCGCAGGTTTGGTGCGAGTATAGCGCACAAACCAGAAGCACGGTTTCAGACTGGGGCCATCAGAGCATCAGGTCGTCAAGGCGCTCATTGATACGCCTGGGCACTTCCAGCTCAACTTCACGTACAGCCTGACGAATGGCAGCCAACATAGCGCGTTCATTGGCATTTCCATGGCTTTTGATAACCACACCCTGCAACCCAAGAAGGCTGGCACCGTTATGCCGGGATGGGTCCATTAGCCGAAGGAGTCGACCTATGATAGGGCGTGAAATCAGCCCCACAAAGCGACCATACAGCGTGCGGGTAAATGCCTGTTCCATGAGTTCAATAAGCAGTCCGGCGACCCCTTCCCCGGTTTTCAGGGCGATATTACCCACAAAACCGTCGCAAACCACCACATCGGCGACATCCCGGAACAGATCACTGCCCTCAACGTATCCGATGTAGTTAAGTGATTCACACTGGGCGAGCATGTGGGATGCCAGGCGAACCTGCTCATTACCCTTTATCTCTTCTTCACCAACATTCAGCAGTGCAACTCGCGGCTCACCCTGACGGCAGATTGCAGACGCCATGAGCGACCCCATCAGGGCATACTGATAAAGGTTTTCCGCACTTGAATCAACATTGGCGCCAAGATCCAGCACATGACACTTCCCTCTGAGGGAGGGGATCAGTTTCGCAATTGCCGGACGCTCAATGCCTGGATACATGCGAATAATTGAACGGCCAAAGGCCATCAGGGCCCCGGTGTTTCCTGCACTGACACATCCCTGAGCTTCGCCATCACGCACCAGAGTCAAAGCAATGGCCATGGATGAGTTTTTCTTGTGCCGCAGCGCATGGGAAGGACGTTCGTTCATATGAACAACATCAGCAGCCTCCACAATGCGAATCCGGGGATGCTCTTCACGCAAAAAAGCCTCAAGCTCACTCTGGATTCCCACCAGAATAACGCTCAAGGCTTTATTTTCACGCACCGCCTGAAGAACCGCAGCGACTACAACTGCAGATCCCCGATCGCCACTCATGGCATCAATCGCGATGGTGACCGGCTTCACCGTTCTTCCATTCAATTGAGGTAGACGCGGCTATACAACGATATTACTCGTCGCTGGTTTCAATTACCTGCTTGCCACGATAGAAACCGTCAGGAGACACGTGGTGGCGGCGATGAACTTCACCAGTTGTTGAATCAGTGCTCAGAGCAGCAGTGCTCAGAGCATCGTGGGCACGGCGCATGCCACGCTTGGAACGGGTCTTACGATTCTTCTGTACAGCCATGGTTCTACTCCTGACCTGTTAACGTAAACTTTGCTTGAATATCGTTACAAGTAACGTATGTTCGTTTAATTGCGCCGGTTTCCGCTAAAAGGAAACCCACGCCCGTCTTAATGCTTTGTTTTCCCAAGGCCCGCCAGCACACTGAACGGGTTCTCACCTGACTTCTTTTCCGGCTCTGCCAGAGAGTGACCTGGCTCGTATGCTTCCAGATCTTCTTTTGCCGGACATTCATTCCGGTCATGAAGCGGATATGGAGGCAGAACAAGCAACAACTCATCCTCAACCATGGACCAGAGATCTGCACTGAAGTCGACCGTCAGAAACGGCTCAAGGTCCTTAGGCAAACGCTGGGCCTGCTCATCACTGGTAACCAGGCCCAGTACGAATCGGGAAATCAACACCGAATCCATGGGTCCGATACAACGCTGACACTCCAGCCTGACCGGAGCTTCAAGCTCACCAGAGACAATACGTCGCCGCTCACTGTCCATATAGAAGGACAGCTTGACCCGGCATACAGCGCCTTCCTCGAACCCCAGAACAGTTTCACGAAAACGAGACAATGCACTGAGAGGAATCTCTCCCTCCAGCACGTTGTCGTGCTCCGCCAACCGGAATGGGTCAACTATTTTTGGTAATTCGGCACTGGACGCATTTGACATAGGCGCGCAATTCTAGGTGCCAAGCTCGCTGCTGTCAAAGACTTCGTAGGGTTTTGGCCAGGGGTTCCGGTTTCCGTAAGTGTATTCTACGATATGTCCGCTGAAAAACAGCGCACAAATCCAGAAAGGAATTCGCCCTATGTCTCACCCTCCCCTGCTGCTCGCATCCTCATCCAGGTATCGTCGTGAACTGCTGACCAGGTTTGGACTGCCATTCTCCAGCGCCAGTCCGGATATTGATGAATCGCCGTTTGCCGGCGAAACTCCGGAAACTCTCGCAGTCCGTCTGGCGACATCAAAAGCCAGGGCTCTGGCTCCGAGCCACCCGAAACACTGGATCATTGGCTCTGATCAGGTCGCCGCACTACCGGATGGCACCCTGCTGAGCAAACCAGAAAACCACCCGAACGCCGTGAGACAACTAACCCGGAGCAGCGGACAGAACATCAGCTTCTACACCGGGCTGGCTCTGCTGGATGCCGATTCAGGGAGCCTGCAAACATCCTGCGAGCTATTTGCCGTGCACTTCAGGGACCTGAGCTCAGATGAAATCGAAGCATACCTCCACAAAGAGCAGCCCTACGACTGCGCCGGAAGCTTCAAGATGGAAGGACTCGGCATCACCCTGTTCAGGGAACTACAGGGCCGGGACCCCAACAGCCTGATCGGCCTGCCATTAATAGCCCTGAACGAAATGCTCATGGCCTGGGGCAGAAACCCGCTGCTGGAGCCATAAGAGGCCCTGATCAGCCCTCTTATCGCAATTCCATACGAGACTCAACCAGATGACCGACAACACCCTGGCCAAATGAGACTCCCAGCTGGTCAACCAGATCACGCAAAGCCCCCTTGCGATGACTGTAGTCCACCAGATCTTCCTGGCCAACCACATCCCTGGCGACAGAAGAGGTACTACCAAGTCCGTCAACAAGCCCCAACTCCAGCGCCTGCTCCCCACTCCATACAAGACCGCTGAACAGGCGTTCGTCATCCGCCAGACGATCGCCACGACCATCCTTGACCGCTTTGATAAACTGATGATGAGTGTTCTCAAGCACATCCTGCCAGAAAGCAACTTCCTGCTCCTGCTCAGGTGAAAACGGATCCAGAAACGCTTTATTTTCGCCAGCAGTGTAAAGCCTGCGCTCCACACCAACCTTATCCATGACACCGGTAAACCCGAAGCCTCCGGCGACCACACCAATGGACCCGACCAGGCTGGCACGGTTGGCATAAATCTCATCAGCCGCAGCAGCGATGTAGTAGGCTCCGGATGCCCCGATATCAGAGATCACCGCATAGACTTTCTTCTCCGGGTATTCTCCCCGCAAACGCCTGATCTCATCATAGACATAGCCAGACTGAACAGGGCTGCCGCCAGGGCTGTTTATACGCAGGATAACCGCAACAGCATCCGATTCCTCAAATGCCGAGCGCAGAGCACCAACAATATTGTCAGCACTCGCCAGCTCATCTGCGGCAATCGGACCATTTATTTCAACCACCGCGGTATGCTTGCCGACTGTTGCATCCAGACTGCCTCCAAACGGCGACCAGACAATGACCAGCAAAGCGAACAGATATACAAATGTAAGAAGCTTGAAAAAAATACCCCACCGGCGACTCCGGCGCTGTTCTGACTGCAAGGACATCACAAGCTTTTCAATCAATCGCCAGTCGCGCCCCGACTCAGGCGGCAAACGCGGCTGATTTCGCCCGGAACGTGGCTCTGCCGGTCTGTCATCCCACCCTGGTGTCCTATCGGAATCCCAATCACTCATGCATCCATCCTGTCAGAAAGAAAACCACAAAAATTAATTTACAAGCCGAGCACAGTGCGCAGATCGGGTACCGAATCAACGATGGCATGGGGAGCGTAACCCCCAAGTACATCACGCTTGTGCACTCCCCACTCAACACCTATAGAAGGCATACCAATACGCTGAGCCATTTCAAGATCATAACGGGTATCGCCAATCATAACGGCCTCAGAAGCCTCAATCCCGTAAAAAAGCAGGATTTCCTCGAGCATTAGAGGATCCGGTTTGGACCGGGTTTCGTCGGCACAACGAGTAATATCAAAATGCGCCCCAAGCCCACTGGAAACCAGCGCCGACTCAAGCCCCCTGCGGCTCTTCCCTGTCGCAACGGAACACCCGCGGCCAACTTCCCGAAGATCAGCGACCACATCCGCCATACCTTCAAATATGTTTTGAGGCGTAGTCACCTTACGGAAAAAATAATTACCATACCCCTCCCTGAGAGCAGCAATTTCCTCTCTGCTTACTCCTGGATAAAGCTTTTCCAGAGCCTCGACCAGACCCAGACCGATAATGTCACGATAGGCCTCCCTCTCAAGGGCCGGGTAACCCAGCTCCGTGGCGGCCTGATGCAGACTGTCCGCAATATGATCTACGGAATCCACAAGAGTCCCGTCCCAATCGAAAATAACAACTTTCACTTCCATTATCTCGCTCCCGTTGCGCGCACTTCGAGCCGGCTCAACACCTGACTGAATGCATCATCATAAGGGGCCTCGAACCGGACCGCCTCCCCCGAAACGGGCAGCGTAAACTCAAGCGCCCGGGCATGCAGCATCAGGCGCTGACCACCGACAGACCGGAATGCCTTAAGGCTTACATCATCCATATACTTGTCATCCCCCGCTATCGGATGACCAGTGCAGGCACTGTGAACACGAATCTGATGAGTGCGGCCGGTCACCGGTGATGCCTCCACCAGGGTGTACCCGCTGTAGCGGGCAAGACAGCGAAACAGTGTAACCGAGGCTTTGCCAGCCTTATCCACCCTCACCCTTCTTTCGCCATTAGGCATTTCATAACGCAGTAACGGCTCCTCAACCCGTCCAACCCTTTCAGGCCAACTGCCCGCAACCAGAGCATGGTACTGCTTCCGGACCCGTCTCTGACGGAGTTCGTCCTGCAGATAACGCAACGCTGACCGCTTCTTGGCGATCATCACAAGCCCGGACGTATCTCTGTCCAACCGGTGCACCAGTTCCAGAAAGCGCGCCTCTGGCCGCGCCGCCCGCAAAACCTCGATCAAACCAAAACTGAGACCGCTACCACCATGCACCGCAATACCTGACGGTTTGTTAACCACCAGCATCTGGTCATTTTCAAAGACGACTGCGGCTTCCACCACGCTCTGAACCCGACTACCCGGGGCCGCCTGAGGAGCCTTCTCTTTCCGAACAACCGGGGGAATACGCACCTGATCACCCGTGGCAATGCGAGTATCCGGCCTGACCCTGCCTTTATTAACCCTCACCTCACCCTTTCGGACAATCCGATAAATAATGCTTCGAGGCACACCCCGGAGCTGAGCCAACAAAAAATTATCCAGACGTTGCCCATGGTTATCCTCATCGACAGTCACCCACACAACCCCCTGCTGAACCTTGTCCGGCCCGACAGCCTGGCTCCTGGAAGCCGCTCCGGTACCAGCCCCGTTATCTTGGCGTGAAGCCGGCTTTCTGGCCCTGACTTTGGCGGATTTTCCGGTCATGGGTTTACGGGACATAGGATTCCTTTGACTGGTGGTGTAGCAGCTGATACGGGCGGGATTGAACGACCCCCTGAATACTGTTATATTCCTGCGTGATCTGTCGTTTGTCTACGGCCTGGCCAATTCGAGTCAGAAGCCGGAGCGGCAGAAGTATACCGACACTATCCAAGAGTTTGAACGCCGAACGCCCAATCACTATCGGGCACGGCGCAAGAAATGCTTCCGCAGTGCCAGGGAAGACCCGCTAAGAAGCGGCGAGCTGTCACCGGAAAAACTGAAACCGTGCGGAAAACCGCCGGGCGATATCGCGAAGAATCACTGCCACGCAAGGCCGGGCCGTCCAGCTTACGAATACGACGTGAGACCCAGGCACTTGTGTGAACCTGAAAACGGATTATATGCGCCAACAGACACGAACCCTACACGATACGCCCCTGCCGGATGGCAGATGGGACGTCGACGGTGGTCTCAGATCAACAGGATCATACCCCCACAGGGTGTGATTCGTCTGTCTGCTGCTCAGCCCCTGATTTAGCGGGGTTCGCGGCACGCACATCCCGCTTCGCAGATGCGACGCCCTTCGGTTTTCTGTCAAAATTAAACGACAGGAAAATCCTCTTTCCATGAAAAGAATGCTTATCAATGCAACTCACCCAGAAGAGTTGCGCGTCGCCCTGGTTGACGGCCAGCGCCTGTTTGACCTAGATATCGAATCCAGCTCCCGTGAGCAGAAAAAAGCCAACATTTACAAAGGGCGCATTACCCGCGTAGAGCCGAGTCTGGAGGCCGCCTTTGTTGATTTTGGTGCCGACCGCCACGGTTTTCTTCCTCTTAAGGAAATTTCCAGAGACTATTTCAAAAAATCCCCGGGCCAGATTGAAGGCAAGATCAATATCAAGGAAGTGGTTTCCGAAGGCCAGGAAGTTATCGTCCAGGTCGACAAGGAAGAGCGCGGCAATAAAGGCGCCGCTCTCACCACATTCATCTCCCTTGCTGGACGATACCTGGTTCTGATGCCCAACAACCCTCGTGCGGGCGGCATTTCCCGTCGTATTGAAGGTGAAGAACGGGCCCAGCTGAAAGAAGCTATGAACAACGTGCAGGTACCCAAATCCATGGGTATTATCGTGCGCACGGCAGGCATTGGCCGCACTACCGAAGAACTTCAGTGGGATCTCGACTATCTGGTCCAGTTCTGGGAAGCAATTACCCAGGCTGCAGGTGAACGCAAAGCCCCTTTCCTCATCCATCAGGAAAGCAACGTTATCATCCGCGCTGTTCGTGACTATCTGCGTCAGGATATCGGAGAGGTGCTGATTGATTCGGAAAGCGTTTACGAGGACGTTCTGAATTTCGTCCGCGCTGTAATGCCCACGTTTGAAAATAAAATCAAGCTGTACAAGGACGAGATTCCCCTGTTCAGCCGCTACCAGATCGAAGGCCAGATCGAAACCGCGTTCCAGCGGGAAGTAAGACTCCCCTCTGGCGGCTCTATCGTTATCGATCCTACTGAGGCCTTGGTGTCCATCGACATCAACTCATCCCGCGCCACCAAAGGCCAGGATATCGAAGAAACTGCATTCCAGACCAACCTGGAAGCGGCAGAAGAAATCGCTCGCCAACTACGCCTGCGTGATATGGGCGGCCTGATTGTCATCGACTTTATCGACATGACTCCGGCCAGACACCAGCGCGAAGTCGAACAGAAAGTCCGTGAAGCACTGGAAATCGACCGCGCGCGAGTTCAGGTTGGCAAGATCTCACGTTTTGGGCTGCTCGAAATGTCCCGTCAGCGACTCAGACCGTCTCTGGGCGAAACCCGCAGCGAAGTCTGCCCTCGCTGTGAAGGTCAGGGCACCATCCGTGGAATTGAATCGCTCGCACTGAGTATCATGCGCCTGATTTACGAAGAGTCATCCAAGGAAAAGACCGGCGAAGTACGGGCCATAGTGCCGGTATCCGTAGCTACTTTCCTGCTCAACGAGAAGCGCAAGCAGCTTGCCGATATTGAAGCACTGCAGGAAGTCAGCGTTGTTGTTGTGCCAGTCCCCCACATGGAGACTCCGCACTTCGAAATTCTGCGCATGCGTGATGACGAAACCACACCTGAACACATCTCAAGCCATCAGGTAGCTCAGGAATACAGTGAACGCGAAGAAGAGGTGTTTGAAGCACCGACTGCAGAAAAGCCGGTTCGTGAACAGGCCGCGGTCAAGGCTATTCGGCCAAGCGCCTCAGCTCCCACGGCAAAAGTAACAGAGACAAGCACACCTGCAGAGCAGGACGATGGCCTGTTCCGCCGGATTGGTCGCAAGATTGCGTGCTTCTTCAACGGAGAGGAAGAGCAGCAAGATAAAACCCAGGATAAACCCAAGGCAGACACAAGCCGCGGCAACCAGCGCAACCAGGCACGCCAGGATCGTCGCAAGACCCGCGTTGCCCGCGATGGACAAAGCTCCGGCAATAATGGCCGTACCGGCAACGAGCGCCGCCAGGGGAACAACCAGCCAAACCGCGGCGAAGATAGTCGCGCACGAGGCCGCAACCGTACCGATGACCAGAGCCGCTCTAATCCGAACCGCCAGACTGCTGACAAAGGCGCCGAGAATAAAGGCTCCGGGAACAAAAGCAGTGACAGCCGTACTGATGACAGCCGCCGGGACAACCGCAAAGACGGCCAGAGCCGTGGCCAGAATCGTAACAGGCCCCAGCGCGACTCCAGGAACACCGGCGACCAGAAAGAGACGAATCAGCGGGAAACCTCATCGAAGGCACCTGCTGCTGAAAAAACCGGTACGGATGACACCCGCCGCAAGCCGCGCCGCCCGCGCAACCGGGACGGCTCGCCTTCTGATGCCCCTGCGTCCAGCCCAGCAGCCCGCAAGAGCACCCGTAGCGAGAAGCACCAGAAGGATACTCAACCGGAAGAAAAGCGTGCCAGCGATAATGCTGAAGTAAAAGCAACTGCGGTAACTGAGAAGAGCGCAGATCAAGGCACAACCAAAGCTCCGGAGGCTGTACAAAACGAACAGAAGCAGCCGGAACAGAAGGCAACGGCCAAGGCCAGACCCACTCAGAAGACAGAAACCGTCACTGACACGGCACCTGACAACGGCGCTGCTGCAAAACCGAAAGAGACTCCGGCTTCCAAACCGGAAGTACCGGCAGCCGCCCCTCAAACTGAAAAGGCTGCTGACGCTGCTCCTGCAGTTGTAACCGCACAGGAACCAACTCCAGAAGCAAAACCCAAAACCGTCGCGGCCAGATCCAGGGCATCAACACCAGCGGAAGTACAGCCTGCCAGCGAAGCAGCGGCAGAGCCCAGCCCCGGGCAGCCAGTTCAGACTGCCACGGACAGCAAAGAACCCGCTGAGGCGAGCAAGCCAGAACCTGCACCGGCCGCAAAAGACAAAGAGCCGTCTAAAGAGAAGGCTGAAACCCAGGCGGATAATACAGCTGAAGCGGCTACAGCCAGCGAAGCTACTGCGCCGGAGGCAACCAGGAAAGGTAAAGAGCTCACTGCTGACAAACCCTTGGCCAAAGGCGATGAAAAAGCCGAGGCCAAAGACAACGAAAAACCGGCTGCAGATGAAAAGACTGCCTCTGCCGAAGAGCAGGATAAACCTGCTCCTGCTAAAAAACCGAAATCAGCGCCAGCCAGAAGCAGAAGCAAAGCTGCCGCGACGGACAAGCCTGCAGAGAGCGCACCTGTTGAGACCCCACCTGCAGAAGATACACCAGCAGCTCAGACAAGCGTTCCGGTCACACCCGGGCGCGCATATAATGACCCTCGCGAGGTTCGTAAGCGCCAGCGGGCAGCGGCCGAAGAAGCCAAAAAATCCGGGAGCAACTAGAAGATGCTGTCCAATTCCGACATTGAAGCGCTGGAAGACATTCTGTTTGCCGAACCCTGGGGCGACGAGGCTCTGGACTTTTTCGGCTTTCACGGCGCAGTTTGTGCCAGCGTGGTCGGGCCAGCCACACTAAGTGTGGAAACACTCTTTCGCCTGATCACCGGCTCGGATGAGACGCCTGGAGGGGGGATTCCGGAGACCTTCCAGCGGTGCGTCAGCCAGCTCGCAGGGGATATGGTCAAGGCCCTGGATATGGGTCAGGCTCTGGAGCTGCCCGAGCCGGAAGATGGCGACCCGAT
Organism: Marinobacter sp. F3R11; assembly: GCF_003318275.1. Lineage (GTDB taxonomy): Bacteria > Pseudomonadota > Gammaproteobacteria > Pseudomonadales > Oleiphilaceae > Marinobacter. The sequence continues at coordinate 299,508 of NZ_QOCH01000013.1, forward strand.
GAATGCGCTTGAAAACTGGTGCGCGGGCTTCGTGGATACATTCATGGAGCATGAGAGTGAGTGGCTGGATGCGTCAAGCGAAGAGGATACCGCCGATTTGCTGGTTCCCATGCTCACATTGTCGGGCCTGTTCGACGACGAAGACTTCCAGAATGTCCGGAACAGCGAAAAGCTGTCACGCCAGATGGCAGACGCTATACCGGACTCACTGACCGACTTGTACCTGCTGTTCCACGCGCCGGATTAAACCGGCGCGTCAACACCGGGAACCTGCCTGAAATGATGCCAGACCGGCTCCAGCCCGTCTGGCATTTTCATAATTCGGCCTACCTCACACCAGGGCGCACCGGGAAAGTGAAAATCACTGCCCTGAGACGCAAGTAACTTCTCCCGCCTACACAATTCAGCCAGAAACCCAAGGTCGCCACTGGACTGACCGGATGTGGAAACCTCGATGGCCTGCCCCCCGGCACGACGAAAATCTGCAGTCAACTCCCGCAATTTCGTTGCCGTCAGTTTGTATTTTCGAGGGTGTGCCAATACAGCAAGCCCACCCGCTGCAGAGACCCACTGAACGACCTCCTGCAGCTCCGGCCAATAAGCCTTAACATCACCAGCCTTTCCGGCGCCAAGGTATCTCTTGAAAGCCTGAGCTGCGTTCTTCACGATACCTGCCTCAACCATCACCCGCGCAAAGTGCGGGCGCCCCGGAACATCCCCTCCGGCCTCTTTGGTCGCACGTTCCAGCAGGTCTGTAATAGCAAGCTTGGACAGGCGCTCGGCAATCATAGCGGCCCTGTCCCAACGGTTACGCTTTTGTCGTTCGAGTGCTTCGCGGAATTCAGCGTCATCCGGATCAAAATCCAGCCCGACAACATGTATTGTATGGCTGCGCCATAAACAGGAAAGCTCGACACCGGAAATCAGGACAATATCGTTCACTGTCGCGGCACTCACTGCTTCCGCCAAACCACTGATGGTATCGTGATCAGTCAGCGCCAGGTGCGTAACCTCCCGCTCCGCCGCACGCTTCACAAGTTCAGTGGGGGTAAGCGCTCCATCTGAAGCGGTGCTGTGGCAATGCAGGTCAATGCACAAAACCGGGTCTTGCGGTATAGTCACAAAAATTCCTGAGTGAAGAGAGTGGAAACCGAAGCCTGAACTGAGCCAGCCAGGACCCTCAGTGTAACAGCCATTCATCTTCATGCATTGTTTAACGAAATACATCCCATAACCGGAGCCCCGCATGTACTACGCCATTATCTGTGAAGATGTCGATAACAGCCTGCCCCTGCGCCAAAAAGCAAGGCCAGCCCACATCGAGCGATTGCAGCAACTGAAAGCGGCGGGCCGCTTACTGGTGGCCGGGCCCAATCCTGCGGTAGATACCTCTGATCCGGGAAGCGCCGGTTTTACAGGCAGCCTTATTGTAGCCGAGTTCGATTCTCTGAGCGCAGCCCAGGCCTGGGCCGACAGTGACCCTTACATAGATGCAGGCGTTTACCAGAAAGTAACCGTTAAGCCGTTTAAAGTCGTGCTGCCCTGAAATCACGGGCCCCGTTCCATGAGCTTATTGTAATGACCGCTCGCTTGAACGGCTTGAAATCTGTGACAGAATTGCGACTTTGGTTACAACCAGCTTTTTTAATCCGAATATTGTGGGAATCTTGCCAGTGACGCTTTTTCGCCTTGCCATCAGTGCGCTTTTTATACTGTCTTCCATTGCCGCTGCTCAGGCGAGAACCGTGTGGGTTGATGATCAGCTCTATCTTCCTGTGCGTTCTGGCGCTGGAACCCAGTTTCGGATCATAGAGAACGCTGTCCCCAGCGGCACCCCACTGGAAGTCATTGAAGTATCGGATTCCGGCTATACTCGCGTGCGCACCCCGAAAGGCAACGACGGCTGGGTTTCAAGCCAGTACCTCAGTGACACCCCGATTGCAGCACAAAGACTGAAGACCGTGACCCGTCAGCTAGAGCAGGCTCAGGCTGAATTGGCCACACTGAAAGGACAGCTCTCCGAAGTTTCCAACGAAAGAGACTCGCTGAGCAGTGCCGAATCCTCATTGTCCGCCCGGTCAGCGGAGCTGGAACAAGAACTCCGGCGCATCAAGAATATTGCTTCAGATTCAATTAACCTGCAGCGGCGGAATGGTGAGCTGCTGGAGGAAAACCAGAAACTGCGGAACGACCTGGAAGTGTTAACTGCAGAAAATGAGCGATTGGAAGCCAGCAAGGAATCAGATTTCATGCTAGTTGGCGCAGGCCTGGTTCTCGGGGGCGTGCTCCTGGCCCTGGTAATTCCGATGCTTAAACCCACAAGAAAAGCAGATAACTGGGCTTGAACGATATGAAGGATTATTCGGAGAAACGCGATTTTCATCGCATGCAGGTTGAATCGGCAATTGAAATAACCGATAGCAAGGGGCAAACCTTTAATGGCACCTGCAGGGATCTCAGCGCAACGGGAATGCAGCTGTTCGTGAGTAACCCCGTGGCGATTGGGGAAGAGCTGACCACCGTGCTGCACCCGAGCAGTGATCAGTTCCCCCCACTGGAGACAATCTGCGAAGTAATCCGGTGCGAGCCAGAGGGTGACGGCTTCCTGTTGGGAACCAACATCAGCGAAGTCACCCGCTAGTCTCCAGTCCCTCGAACTAGATCAGGGGCTTTTCTGACACAATGATGCCGTTGTTGTCAGCATACACATAGTGGCCCGGGCGGAAGGTAACCCCATGGAAGGTTACCGGGACATCCAGATCGCCAAGGCCACGCTTTTCACTTTTCCGGGGATAGGTTGCCAGAGCCTGAACACCCAGGTCTGTTTTACCAATCTCATCAACATCCCGCACGCAGCCGTAGATAATCAGACCGGCCCAACCGTTGACCGCCGCTTTTTCTGCAAGCATGTCACCCAGTAACGCATGGCGCATGGAGCCACCGCCATCAACCACCATCACACGGCCTTTACCGGGCAAACCTACCTGCTCTTTAACCACGGAATTATCTTCAAAGCATTTCACAGTGACTATCTCGCCACCGAATGCCTTTATTCCACCATAGTTATTAAACCCTGGTGCAGCCACTTCAACTTCCGGAAACTCATCACACAGGTCCGGGGTAATAATCGTTGCCACCTTATCAATCTCCTTACGTGCAGAAATGAATTCAGTCTACTTTTTCATCAGCCAGAAAGAACCAGGTATCCAGCACTGAATCCGGATTAAGAGACACGGATTCAATGCCCTGATCCATCAGCCATTTTGCAAGGTCAGGATGGTCAGAAGGGCCCTGACCGCAAATACCAATATACTTGCCTGCCTTGTTACATGCCTGAATAGCGTTGGACAGAAGGATCTTGACAGCATCGTTCCGCTCGTCGAACAGGTGCGCGATGATGCCTGAATCGCGGTCCAGACCAAGAGTCAGCTGAGTCAGATCGTTTGAGCCAATGGAGAAACCATCGAAGTGCTCCAGGAACTGATCAGCAAGCAGCGCATTTGCAGGCAGCTCACACATCATAATTAAGCGGAGACCATTTTCACCGCGCTTAAGACCGTTCTCTGCCAGCAGTTTTACCACCTGCTCAGCTTCACCTACAGTTCGAACGAATGGCACCATAACTTCAACATTGGTGAGGCCCATTACATCACGCACTTTCTTGAGCGCCCGACATTCCAGCTCGAAACAGTCTCGGAAATTTTCAGAGATATAACGCGATGCGCCCCGGAAACCCAGCATCGGGTTTTCTTCATCAGGCTCGTACAAAGTACCGCCGATCAGGTTAGCGTACTCATTCGATTTGAAATCCGACAAGCGCACAATAACCTTCTTGGGTGCGAACGCAGCTGCCAGCGTAGAAATACCTTCAACCAGCTTGTCCACATAGAAATCAATCGGTGAGCTGTAACCTGAAATACGCTTCTCTACCGTTTGCTGGATATCGCCGGGAAGACTGTCAAAATTCAGCAGAGCTTTCGGATGCACGCCAATCATACGGTTGATGATGAACTCAAGACGCGCCAGGCCAACGCCTTCGTTAGGCAGTGACTGAAAATCAAAAGCCCGGTCCGGGTTACCCACGTTCATCATGATTTTGAATGGAATATTGGGCATGGAGTCTACGGTGTTTTCACGCAGTTCGAAATCCAGCGCACCTTCATAAATCATCCCGGTATCGCCTTCCGCGCAGGATACAGTCACCTCCTGCCCATTTTTCAGAAGTTCAGTTGCATCGCCGCAACCAACCACTGCCGGAATACCCAGTTCACGGGCAATAATAGCTGCATGACAGGTGCGCCCACCGCGATCAGTAATAATCGCCGCAGCCCGTTTCATAACCGGCTCCCAGTCAGGATCGGTCATGTCAGTAACCAGCACATCACCGGCCTGAACACGATCCATCTCTTTAATACTGGTAATGATCTTGACCGGACCTGCCCCGATCTTGTGGCCAATACTGCGACCTTCTACCAACACAGTCCCTGTTTCTTTAAGCAGGTAACGCTCCATGACGTTGGCGGAAGCCCTGCTTTTGACTGTTTCAGGGCGGGCCTGAACGATATAGATACGGCCATCATCGCCGTCTTTCGCCCATTCAATGTCCATGGGACGCTTATAGTGTTTCTCGATGATCATGGCCTGCTTGGCCAACTCTTCCACTTCTGCGTCGGTGATACAGAAACGATTCCGCTCTTCCTGGTCCACCTTCACGGTTTCCACAAACTGGCCTTCAGCGGGCGCGGAGTGGTAAACCATCTTGATGGCCTTGCTTCCCAGGTTACGGCGCAATACAGCGGGACGAGCCGCTTCGAGGGTCGGTTTGTGAACGTAGAATTCATCGGGGTTTACAGCGCCCTGAACAACTGTTTCACCAAGACCATAAGAAGCTGTGATGAACACCACATCCCGGAAGCCAGATTCAGTATCCAGCGTAAACATAACGCCACTGGAAGCAGTTTCACTACGCACCATTTTCTGGATGCCGGCAGACAAAGCCACGAGTTTGTGGTCAAAGCCGTGGTGAACACGGTAGGAAATCGCCCTGTCATTGAACAGTGAAGCAAATACTTCTTTTACGGATGTCCGTACCTGCTCAAGCCCCACTACGTTCAGAAAGGTTTCCTGCTGGCCGGCGAAAGAAGCATCCGGTAAATCCTCGGCAGTAGCTGACGAACGCACCGCCACGGCCATTTTTTCATTGCCGTTGATAATGGCGTTGTACGCTTCCTTGAGCGCAGTTTCCAGGGCATCAGGAAAGGGCGTATCAATAATCCACTGGCGTATTTTTGCCCCTACGCGGGCGAGTTCGTTCACATCATTAATATCAAGACTATCCAGGGCGTTATCGATCCTGTCCTTCAGGCCGTCTTCAGCCAGAAACTCACGATAGGCGTGCGCAGTCGTGGCAAAACCACCAGGCACAGTAACACCTGCATTGGCGAGATTACTGATCATTTCACCGAGGGAGGCATTTTTGCCGCCTACCCGGTCAACATCGGACATTCCCAGGTGATCAAACCAGATAATGTAATCTTCCAAAGCATGTCTCCCTTGAATCTGTAAGACAAAAAATTTAAACGGGGCCCGCAAAACCAGGTAAAAAAAGCGGACAACTACCACTGCAGAGTCTCAAACTTGCCGTGTATGATACTGTAACCTTCGGATTTTACCTAGGGAGCCGGACCAACACCATGAAACGTACAGCCTTCTTTATCTCCGATGGCACCGGCCTGACAGCCGAGGCTCTTGGACACAGCCTGCTGGCGCAATTTGAAAAAATTGAATTCGAGCGCGTCACCGTACCCTATATCGACGATGTTGAAAAAGCCTGGGACATGGTCAAACGCATTAACAGTGCGGCGGAAACTGATGGCACCCGGCCTCTGGTATTCGACACGATTGTGGACAGCGCTATCCGTGAAATCATCTCGGGCGCCCAAGGCTTTATGGTGGATATTTTCGGCACGTTCCTGAGCCCCCTGGAGCAGGAACTGCAGTCATCTTCATCCTATTCCGTGGGCAAATCCCACGCTATCAGTAACGAAGGCGTTTATGAACGCCGCATCCATGCAGTGAACTTTGCGCTGGACAACGATGACGGAGCACGTACACGGCATTACGACGAGGCCGACCTGATTCTTGTAGGCGCTTCACGCAGCGGTAAAACCCCCACTTGTCTGTATCTGGCTCTCCAGTATGGAGTCAAAGCCGCCAACTATCCGATTACGGAAGAAGACCTTCTGGATCAGCAGATTCCAAAAGCTCTCCGGCCCCACAAAGAAAAGATCTTCGGACTGACGATAGAGCCAGAGCGGCTGGCGACAATTCGCAATGAGCGCCGCCCAAACTCCCGTTATTCGTCCATACAACAATGCCGGCACGAAATCGAAGAGATTGAACTTATGTACCGAAGAGAGCGTATTTCTTACCTGAATACGACAGCCTATTCAGTGGAAGAAATCGCGACGCGCATCATGGTGTCCACCGGACTCAAGCGAAATCGCTGACACCGCACGAGCAAGGGCCAGACGACAAGAAAAAGGCAGGCCAGCTACGGCCTGCCTTTTTTAATCTACAACTCCTGAATATTCAGACCGAGCTCTTCAACAAGCGCACGGTTTTCCGGGCCAGTGACAACCGCTGTACTCGCCTTTTCAGGGATCAGCCAGGTCGCCGCAACCCGCTTCAGGTCATCAAGCGTTACGGACAACACCCGCTCACGGAAACGCGCTCTCTGCTCCGGGCTGCGCCCGAACAGCTTGTTATGGAAAGCGTGACGCGCTGCACCTGCTGGCGAACGCGGACGATCCAACTGGCCGATCACCCCAAGAATGGACTCTTCCAGTTCCTGGTATTCATGGTCTGTTTCCTGAAGCCATACCAACGCTTTGTCAAAATCTTCAAGAGTTTCCGCCAGTCGCGGATCCCGGTAAGAGAAAAAGCGGAAGTTGCCGTTCACACTATCCTGAGCAGCTCCACCGCCGTATGCTCCGCCTTTCTCCCGGATAGCCCTGTGCAGATAGCCGTTGCGCAGAAAACCACCAAGTACAGTAAGAGCCGCAGCATCCGGGTGATCAACAGGCACGGTACTGTAGGCGCGGGCACAGAAGTTAACCTGAGTGGATGTCAGCCATGCTTCGCGCGTCGTGAAACTCACAGGGTCTATCTTCCAGCGGGATGACCCTGTGCCCTTGTCATCCTGCCAGCAGGACTTGAGATCATCAATTAAAGCCGGGAGCTGCTCCTGCTCACCGATGACCAGGAACTCTCGCGCCTGCTCACGGATCCTGTCATGCAGGTTTGCCAGCTTCTGACAGAATGCATCAAGCGCTGCCGGATCTTTCAGTGACTGATCCAGCTCTTTGGTACTCCGAATTCCGGCCAGTCCACCAAGGCGGAACGTCAGCCAGGCTCCGGGGCTCATACCCTGTGCCGCGGCTCCCATGGCAAGAGCGTGGCCACTGCCGGTTACCGCCTGCTCACGACGGGCGCGAATCTGGGCAACAATTTCGCGGATACGGTCCTTTTCATCAAACCGGGCACCCGTGTATACGTCCCGGAGCAGCTTTGTCAGCGCCGTCCGATTACGGGCAAGTGCCTTGCCACTGAAAACCATATAACCCGAAAGATCCTGAACATCATCTATGCGGGCTTTAGCCGAGAATGAGGCTCCAATTCCACCGGATTCCGCTGAGATTCGATCCTGCATCTGCAGGTAATCCAGATCTCCGCAACCGACTTCTGAAATCAGAGCGCTGTAATACGGCAACAGCAACAGCTCTTCTTCTTTCAGATCAGGCAGAGGGAGTACAACCTGCTCGTATACCAGGCCGTTGGTACCCTGGGCAAAAATGGTCGCTGAAATATCACCATCAAAGCTGGCGTGAGGTTCCGGCATCTGCAGCGGCACATCAGTCAGATCCACTTTCGGCAGGATAGAGTCATCATCCTTCCGCATCTGGCGCTCTTCCAGTGCTTTGGCGCGATCAACAATCTGTGCAACTTCGTCACTGGAGAGTTCAGCCTTGCGTTTGGCCAGAGCTTCGCGGATTGCCTGCTGGCGCCGCGCATCCAGCTTGTCATCAGGACGCAAAGTAAGGGTTACCCGGTGCGGGTTATCTAACAATTTACGGCGTATGAGGTCGGGAATGTACTGAGGGTCCTGGATTTTCTCACGAAGGGATGCCAGTACCGGCTCCAGATCAAGCAGTTCAACAGGGTCTCCGCCATGAACCATAGGGGCAATCGCACTCATGATGAGATGAAGACCGTATGGGAAGCTGTCTCCGGAAATCTCGCGCTGATGCAACTCAAGCTGGTGGAGGATCGCTTCCAGGCGTTCCTTACTGACACCCTCTTCAGCTACTTTGAGAAGCGTGCTTTCGACCAGCGCCTCCAGATCCTTCTGTTTCTCAGGTTCACTGCCCTCAACACCACAGACAAATGTCATTTCCCGGTTGGAGTCTTCCAACCCACACATAGGTGACGGCGCCTGACCAATATCACTGGTTTCCAGTACCCGCATTAGCGGTGAGGCGCTGTTTTCCAGCAATACGGAGGACAACAGCTGCCCTTCCAGGTTTTCCTGCAGGTCAAAACTGTGGCCCAGCAACCAACCCATCACAATATGGGTTTTGCCGACCATATCTTCACCTTCATTCACCCCATAGCCCTGCTCGACACGCACGGGCGCGTACATGCGCTTTTCATCGCGCACCGGCAACTCAATATCCAGCTTGTCGAAGCGCTTGAGTGCCAGCTCTTCAAACCGTGCCTGGTGCTCGTGAGCCGGGATGTTGCCATAGGTGGCGAAGATCGCATTACTGGGGTGATAGTGGTGGCGATAAAAACGAATAAGATCGTCATAGGTCAGATCAACGATCTGGTCCGGCTCACCACCGCTGTTGTAATGGTATGTCGTGGTCGGGAACAGGTAACTGCTCAGGTTCTGCCATAGCTGTGAGGTAGGCGCACTCATGGCACCTTTCATTTCGTTGTAAACAACACCCCGGTATACCAGCTCGGTACTCGGATCGTCTGGCTTCTCAAATTCGAGTCTGTGACCTTCCTGTGCAAAATCAAGCGGATCGAGCTTGGAAAAAAACACCGAGTCCAGATAAACAGACAACAGGTTATCAAAATCTTTGCGATTCATACTCGCGAAAGGATAGGCTGTCCAGTCGCTGCTGGTGAACGCATTCATGAAGGTATTCAGAGACCGGCGAATCATCATGAAAAACGGATCGCGAACAGGATAGCGTTCGCTGCCGCAAAGTGCCGTATGTTCAAGAATATGCGCCACGCCGGTAGAATCCATCGGGAAGGTTCTGAGGGCCACAAAAAATACGTTTTCCTCATTATCCGCTGCGAGATGGAGATGGCGGGCACCGGTTTTTATGTGACGATACTCTTCGACATGGAGATTAAGCGTATCGATCCGGTGACTGCGAAGCTTCTCAAAAGCCGGATGGGTTGCGTTATCGATCACTGCAGCCATTCAAACTATCCTGTCGTTATACAATTGGAGAATTACAGAGTAACACGTAGTATCAATTATCATGTATCAGTCCCAATGCAATAAGGTAACCCAAGATCCATGAGCACATCTTCAGGCCCAGCAAGTCCAGGCCCGGCGAAGGCCACGCAGGCACCCGAAGTCGCAGCCTATTGGGCAGAGCGTCGCAGGTATCTGGAAAGCATTCGGAAATCCCCGGAGGTGAGACAGCGTTTCTGGCGCGAAGTTGCCTTTTATCTGGCTCGCCGTCTGCTCTGGTCATTTGGCTTCTTTCCCATATTCATGGCCTTCTGGATACCACTGGTGCTGTCCAGCTTCAATCCGGTGGTTCTTGCCTCTGACCTGATCCCATTACTCCAGGATTTTGTAAACTCCAATCCTGAAGTGCAGGCCACAACCCTCAGCACATTCGCCATCGCCTGGGCATCGGTTGGTTTTTTCTTTCTGATCTTTGATTTTGTGCTCACACCTTTCAAATCGCCTTACGAATACGAGGCCGACGTCTACATGAAAGCATGGGAACAGCTCAACCATGACCAGCTACCGGCCAAAATGTGATTTGGACAGCATTCTCACCAAGATCAAACACTTTTCCATTATATAATTCGGCCCCCGCTGGGTAAGATCAAACCACTGACCGAATATACAGATGACGATCACGGGAAGGCTGACAATACCAACTCGACAATCAACGTGATTGAAGTAATAGCTTGAGGTAGTTAGATGGCGATCAAGAATGCTCTTCTGGTAGACGACTCCAAGGTAGCCCGGTTTGCCCTGAGCAAGCTACTGGAAGGCCGTGACATGCACGTGACCATGGTCGGTTCTGCCGAAGAAGCTCTGGAGCTCCTCAACACCCGTGAACATCCTGACGTCATCTTTATGGATCACCTGATGCCCGGAATGAACGGAGTAGAAGCCACCAAAGCCATCAAAGGCAACCCCGCTACCTCCCACATACCGGTGGTCATGTGCACATCTCAGAAGTCTTCATCCTTCACGAAAGAAGCGAAGAACTTCGGGGTCTACAACATTCTGACCAAGCCCACACAGCCTGACAGCCTTGCCCTGGTGCTGGACCAGTTGGCGAGCGATGCCCTGGAAGGCTCGCTGCCAGAGCCCCCGCTGATTGACCAGAAACTTGATACAGCTGAACTTCCAGCCGATACGCCAGGCAACCCGGCGCCAGAAACAACACCAGAGCCGTCTGAACCCGAAACTACCAACAGCATCAGCATTCCACCCGGCGCAGTTCCACTGACCAGTGAGCTGTTTGAACAGATCTCACACTCCGCTGTAAAAGCCCACGTCAACAATCGCCTTCACGAACTGCTCAGTTCGCTGTTCGACGAACAGTTTGACCATCTCAGGCGCGCACTGGACGAGTCGCGCAGCAAACAGGAGAGCGCGATTGAAGAGCGTCTGAATGCGATGCACAGTCTGATTGAAGAGCGCACGCAAAACCTGCGTGGTGAAGTAGCAGCCGAAGTGAACCTCAATCTGGTCCGTGAACTCGAAGAGCTTAAAAAGGAACTGTCACGCAACTCGGGCTTTACCAGCAACCACATGGCGGAACTGAAGGACCACATAACCAGCGTACAGACTATCGACACAGAGTTCTGGCAAACGCTTCAGTCTGAAGCAATACAACAGGCCCATGAGATTTCCCGTGAAACAGCCGAAGATATTGCCCAGCGGACTATTGATCTGTTTGTTGCCCAGCAACGCTCTGCGTCATCCAGAATCTACACTATAGGGCTTGCCCTGAGTCTTGGGATACTTAGTCTTGGAGCTGCCTGGTTCGCGGGCTGGTTCTGATAATCTCATTGCGAATCCGGCGCCAGTCTTCCGGAGTGTCCACATCGTCATGGACACCCGGAATATGCAGCCGGATCGCATTAGCTTCAGCCAGCACACCAGCAGCCCCACAATCACCATGCAATGAGAGCACCCCGGGCCATAGCTTGCGAGGCAAATAGGCCGGGACGCCGGGACGACGGCCGTAGTCAGCAGCAACAGCCTCGCCGGGGAACCTGCGCGCCCTCTCAGCAAAAGCTTCAAGAGCCTGTCTGTCCAACAGCGGCTGATCCGCAAGCAACACAAATACTCCTTTTGCACGCGGCCCCAGGCTGCGAATGCCTGCCGCCAGCGAGGCTGCCATCCCCATCTGCCAGTCAGCAATGTGCACCCACCGACAGGGCTGAGCACGGCACCGAAAACGCACCAGCGGATACCACGCGCCGCACACAACCCGCACATCCCTCCCAAGCAGTCGGGCCTGACCAATGGCACAATCCAGCAGAGAACGGCGCTCCCCACCCTGATGACTCACGGTCAGCAGCGCTTTGGGGCTTCCGAAGCGTGTGGAAGCACCTGCCGCAAGCACAAGTACCGGAAAATCCTGATCGAGATCACTAACAGAGGCAGCTATGATTTGACTCCTGACAGAAAGGTGAAAACCGGAACAATGACATGAATCGACCCATGCCGCACAACTGGCACGTCACTTGTTCAGGATTTTTGCTAGAATCCTCACATCATTCAACCATACCCGTCCGGACTCTTGATGAACCACCTGTTTGTAGACAACCTCACCGTTATTGATTTTGCCTACCTTGATCCCAGCCGTGGACTGGTCGGGGAAAGCTGGATTGCGGACGTTGTGCTGGGAGGCGAGCTTGACGACCAGGGTATGGTATTCGATTTCAGCAATGTAAAACGCACAATCAAGCGCATTATCGATGAGCGTGTGGATCACCGACTGGTCATACCCCGGAACTACGAAGGCCTCTCCTGGAATCAGGACACGCCGGATACCTTCACCTGGACACTTACCGATGACAGCCATATTGTGCACCGGTCACCGGGTGAAGCCGTCGTATGGCTTTCCTGTGAGCGGGTAGTGCCATCGGCAGTTGCGACCCTGCTTGAACGTGAACTGATGGCAGTTCTGCCCGCAAACGTAACCACTGTCGAGATCAATCTCCGGGAAGACGTCATTGAGGGCGCCTACTACCACTATGTGCACGGCCTGAAAAAACACCTGGGAAACTGCCAGCGCATAGCCCACGGCCACAGATCCCCTATTCGTATTGATCGCAACGGCCACCGGGATTATGACCTGGAGCATGCATGGGCGAAGCTTTGGCAGGATATTTATGTGGGCAGTGAAGAAGATGTCGTTCGCAGGCATGCAGAAGCGGATGGCACGCGCTACATAACGTTCGAATATGAAGCCAATCAGGGGGAGTTTGCCCTGACGCTGCCGGAAAAGCGTGTTTATATGATGGGTACTGACACCACGGTTGAATTGATTGCCGCGCACATTGCCGACCAGCTTAAAACAGAGTTCCCTTCCGACACGATTCTTGTGAAAGCCTATGAGGGCGTTGGCAAAGGAGCTATAGCCTCGCGTTAATGCTTTGAACTCTGAGCCACTGGTGCACAGGGAGAGACTGCACACCACCGTATCTTCGGTATTAATCTTCACTTTCCATACAGGCACAAAAAAACCGCCCGAAGGCGGTTTTTTTGATGGCTATCCGGTGGACTAAACCGTCAAGCCGTATTGGCGTCCCCTAGGGGGTTCGAACCCCTGTTGCCGCCGTGAAAGGGCGGAGTCCTAGGCCACTAGACGAAGGGGACTAGAAATTGGTGGAGCCAGGCGGGATCGAACCGCCGACCTCAACACTGCCAGTGTTGCGCTCTCCCAGCTGAGCTATGGCCCCTCAACGGATGCGTATATTAAGGATCCACCCCATGGGCGTCAACCTTTAGCCCTACCTTTTTTCCAGTTTTCTGAACTTCCCTGTCCAGACCGGTCATTTCTTCACCAAACTGACTGTCACGCACTCAGTGCGGAGTATTCTTTTTCTACTTTTTTGGTCTCTTTTTTGGAGAAACCACCAAGTACTTCAAGAGCCTGGCGCAAGCGGGCACGGGTCATGTCAGGACCCAGCATTTCCATGGAGTCCATAACAGACCAGGAATTCGGGGAGCCTGCAATCGCCACGAAAACAGAGAACATAAAGTCACCCATTTTCAGATCCATGGCATTGGCCAGAAACTTGATATCAGCAAAGATCCTGTCTTTACTCCAATGACGCTGAGCCTCAAGCTTCCACAAGGTAAACTGGAGCACCCGCTTGATCTGGCCTTCTTCCAGCTTGTTGTGAGCAAAGTCCTCTGGCTTCAGGTTCAGCAAACCAGAAAACATGAACTGGGCCATAGGAGCCACATCGGAGAATACTTCCGCCCTGCCCTTGATATGTGGAACCAGAGCTCTGAGTGCGTCTTCGTTGAACCACCACTGGCGCATACGCTCGATAAACTGATCTTCCGTAAGTTCATCGCGCAGCCACTGGCCGTTGAGCCAACGCAGTTTCTCAACATCGAAAACCGGGCCGCCAAGTGAAACTCGCTGGATATCAAAATTGGCGATCATCTCATCCAGACTGAACTTTTCGCGCTCATCCGGCATGGACCAGCCCATACGACCAAGGTAGTTGGTAACAGCTTCCGGTAAGAAGCCCATGCGCTCGTAGAAATTGATGCTGGTAGGATTTTTGCGCTTGGACAGCTTGCTTTTGTCAGGGTTACGCAGAAGCGGCAAGTGGCAGAGCACCGGCATTTCCCAGCCGAAATACTCGTACAACAGCTTGTGCTTGGGCGCAGAATTGATCCATTCTTCACCACGCAGCACGTGGGTGATTTCCATCAGGTGGTCGTCAACTACGTTGGCGAGGTGGTAAGTGGGCATGCCGTCTGATTTAAGCAGAATCTGGCAATCCACCTGTGCCCAGTCTATCTCTATAGTGCCACGGAGCATGTCTTCGATTTCGCAGATACCCTCATCAGGTACCTTCATGCGGATCACATAAGACTCTCCCGCATCCAGGCGGCGCTTTACCTCTTCCTGAGACAATTCCAGGTTCCCTTTGATACCGGGATTCAGGCCACTGGCCTTACGCTCTTCACGAATGGCATCCAGTTCTTCCGGTGTACGGAAACAATAAAAAGCATGGCCCGCAGTAACCAGGTCTTCAGCGTACTGTTTGTATGAATGTTTGCGTTCAGACTGGCGATAGGGCCCATGGGGGCCACCTACGTCAGGACCTTCATCCCAGTTAAGTCCCAGCCAGCGCAACGCCTTGAGAATATCCTGCTCGGATTCCGCAGTACTGCGCACCTGATCAGTATCTTCAATGCGCAGAATAAACTGTCCCCCGTGTTGCCGGGCAAAACACAGGTTGAACAGTGCCACATAGGCGGTACCAACATGTGGATCACCGGTGGGTGATGGGGCAATTCGGGTACGTACAGTCATGAAACCTTCCTGAAAATCGGTGGCCGTTTAATAATTCCGGCATTATACCGGCCCGGGCGGTATTTCACATGACCACTAAGGGTAACATTACGCACCCCTCCTCTCTTACACATCAAATTTTGCGATCTGCCAAGAGATAGTGTTATATTATAACATTCCAGCAGCTCATCAGGACCCGATCACCATGCGCACAATCAAGACCGCCACAGCTATTGCCCTGAGCGCCAGCGCGCTCCTGTACGGAAGCAATACGCTTGCAGATACGCAAGTACTGGCATCCATCAAGCCCCTGGAACTTCTGGTGCGCGCTGTTGCAACAGAAGACATACAAACAAGCACCCTTGTCCCCCCCGGCGCCAGCCCTCACAACTATTCGATGACTCCATCAAAACGCAGGGAACTGGAAAATGCTGATATCATTTTCTGGATTGGCCCTGACATGGAGACGTTTCTGACCCGCCTGTTAACCGGTAGTGAATTTGGCGAACGCTCAGTGGCGCTTATGAGCACCGATGGCGATACTCATGAAGAAGAGCATGATGACCATGACGATCACGAAGATCACGCCAGCCATGATGACCACGGCCATGACCATGGCGACGGCGCGGATCCGCACATCTGGGTAGATCCTCAGATGGCGGTCACCATGGCAGAGAGCATCCGGGATGCTCTGGTACAGCTGGACGGTACAGATCGGGAAGCTCTGGACCGGAATCTGGAAAGATTCCGGGAGTCCATTGCCCGGAAAGAAGCTCAGATCCGCAAGCAGCTTGAACCCCTGAAAGGTATCAGCCTGTTTGCCTATCACAGCGCCTTCAACCAGTTCGGTGAACACTACAACCTGAATGTTGAGGGTGTACTGACACTTAATCCGGACCTGTCACCGGGGGCACAACACATTGCCGAGGTTCAGAACCAGCTACGCAATGCAAACCACCCATGCCTTCTGACGGAACCTCAGTTCAATCGTCAATGGTGGCATTCGATTACCGAAGGACTGGATGTAACATTCAGCACCTGGGATCCGCTAGCCACAGACATTGATGCAAGTGCACAGGGTTACGAGGCATTTCAGCAAAGCATCGCCGACGCGGTTCTCCAGTGCCTACCAGAGAATGCTGAGCATTAAAGGAATAGAAACCATGGCCAGGAGCGTCTGACCACTGATTATGCCTGCCATCAACGGCGCATCACCGCCTAGCTGCCTCGCCAGTATATAGGCCGATGTCGCCGTTGGAAGGGTGGCCATAAGTACCGCCACCTGTACCAGCGTTCCGTCGAGCCCCAACATCAGTGCAAGACCTGCTGCCATCAACGGAAACAGCAACAACTTCAGTACAGACGAAACAACGAACGGCCCGGAGCCTCCCCGCAAAGCTTTAAGCTGAAGCCCTGCACCAACCGTCATCAACCCCATCGGCAACGCCAGGTTACTCAAAGGCTCTAATGTGCCGGCAAGAAGTGGATGAAAATCAATTTCAAAAATACTCCAGATAACCCCTAGCACCGACCCGATGATCAGAGGGTTCGATATTATGGCTCGCAACACTGGCTTAAGCTTCACCGGGCCCTGAGTGACCACCAGAGAAAACATAAGAATACACATCAGGTTCAGCGTCGGCACCATAACGGCAACCGCGATCGCGGTAAGCGACAGGCCTTCATCACCGAGCAGCATTCCGCCTGCGGCCAGACCCACGTAGGAGTTAAACCGGATAGCACCCTGATAGACAGACGAAAACACAGCCCCGTCCCACCGCCAGTACAATTGTGCGAGCACCAATACCAGTGTCATTGCCAGCAGCATGGACCAAATAAGCATGGCCGTATCACCATAAGCCGAAGCAGGTAACCGGGCCTGACCAAGTTTGTAAACGAGCATGGCGGGAAACAGTACGTAGTAGGTGAAACGCTCCGCCTGAGGCCAGAACTCGACAGATGGAAATGCCCAGCGCCGAAACAAATGTCCTAATACAATAAGCGCAAACACAGGCACCAGTGCCTGGACCATAACCGGCATACCGAAAACTCCAACATCAGTGATTATTCATGAGGAACTACCCCGGCCATGAAGTCGGGTAGCTGCATCCAAGCATATCAGATGACCAATAAATCGTCTCCGGACAATGGCAGATACAACGCCACTTGGCGTTGGTCATCTTGCCCTGTGGCCAGGCAGGTACAAGCCTGCCAGAATAATTCCGGTCAAGCCTTTATATCCTCTTTAAGGCCTTATAGTCAGCATCAGGGAGGTGCCTTATGCAGCCCGAGTCCGAGCCTAAACCAGAACATGGCAGAGCCACCCGCATCATTCATAATCGCCGTCACAAGGACAGCCTTGGCAGTCCCTATTCGCCGGTTTACAACACCACGACCTACCGTTTTGCAGACACTGCCTCCTTACAGAATGTGATTGAAGGCAAAACTCCCGGCAACCTTTATACCCGCTGGGGCAGCAACCCCACTATCCGGGAACTCGAGCAGGGGCTGGCAGGCCTCGAAGACGCGGAGGACGCTCTGGCATTTAGCTCTGGCATGGCTGCCATTTCTTCAACTCTATTCGCGCACGGACGCGAGGGTATTGTCTGTATTGGCGACCTTTACGGCGGTACTCAGGAGCTGCTCACCCGGCACCTGCAACCTCTGGGCATTCCCGTTGCCTTTTTACTGCAGAGTGAACTTGACCAACTGACGGAAGCTCTGAACAGCCCGGGCATGCTGGTATACTGTGAAACCCCGGCCAACCCGACGCTGGAAATAATGGATATCAGGGATCTGGCTCAACAGGCTCATGCCAGGGGCGCCCTTCTTGCAGTTGATAACACCTTTGCCTCACCGATAAACCAACAACCTCTGTCATTGGGTGCGGATTTTAGTATTCACAGCGCAACCAAGTTTCTTGGAGGCCACAGTGACATCACTGCCGGCGCGGTAATGGCTTCTGCAGAGCGAATCAAACCCATCGCCCTGTGGCGAAAAAATCTGGGGCAGATTCTGGCACCGGAAACCGCTGCCCTGCTCTCCCGAAGCCTCAGAACCCTGCCTGTGCGAATACGACAACACAATGACAATGCAATGGCCGTTGCCCGCGCAATGGAGAGCCATCCGGCGATCAAACGGGTGCTGTATCCGGGGTTACCGGATTTCCCCGGCCATCACCTGGCCTCACAACAAATGGAGGGGTTTGGCGGTGTAATAACGCTGGAGCTCAGGGGTAACCGGGAGCAAACGGCCAGAGTTGCCGACAGCCTGCGGGTTTTCCTGCTGGCCACCAGTCTGGGTGGCGTAGAGAGCCTTGTTTCACAACCCTGTGTTACGAGTCATCACGGCATCAGCCGTCAGGAGCGGGAACGTCATGGCATAACAGACAGCATGCTGCGGCTATCTGTCGGACTGGAAGATTCGAAAGACCTGGTAGCAGACCTGCAACAGGCGCTGGATCAGTTGTAAATCACTGTTACCCAGAAATCTGCGAACAGCTCTCAAGGCCCCTGTTTGTGGCCCGGAATTACAAACAGGGATCAGACAAGATCATCGGTGCTTAGCTGCGCTATGGAATTTTTACCCAGTAGTGCAAGCGTCAACTCCACCTCATAACGAAAGTTTTCCAGCATCCGGACAACGGCCGCCTCGCCACCAGCGGCAAGCGCATAGGCCCATGCACGCCCGGCCAGGCAGGCGTTTGCACCAAGGCAGAGCGCCCGTACAACATCCTGCCCCGACTGCACGCCACCATCAAACAGAACTTCGGCTTTGCCTGAAACCGCGTCCACAATGGCCGGCAACGCAGAGATAGTTGAAGGTGCGCCATCCAGTTGTCGCCCGCCATGATTGGAGACAACAATGCCATCAGCCCCGACATCAATAGCCGAACGGGCATCATCGGGATGCATGATACCCTTGATCACAAGCTTGCCGGGCCAATGCTGTCTTACCCAGTCCAGATCTTTCCAGGTAACAGACGCATCAAACTGCTGATCAACCCAGGCTTTGAAATCCTCGGGGTTTCGCCCCGAAGGCACTGCATCAGAAAGATTCCCAAACGTCAGGGGTTTGCCCTTGATGGCGACATCCCAAAGCCAGAATGGATGGGTAAGCAGGTCGGAGAGCTTCTGGATTTTTCCCCAGGGCGAGAGGCCTCCATTCATGCCATTACGTATATCCCGGTAGCGCACACCAAGTTTTGGCAGGTCCACGGTGAAGACAAGCGTCGAATACCCTGCCTTGTGCGCCCGGTTAAGCAGTGCTTCTGAATAACCCCTGTCTTTCAATACGTAGAGCTGAAACCAGTTGGCCGAACCGGTTGCACCGGCAACCTCCTCGATAGAGCAGATAGAGACTGTACTCATACAAAAGGGCACACCGCTTTTCTGTGCTGCCCGAGCGGCCTGGACCTCGCCCCGCCTTGCAAGCATACCTGCAAGGCCAACCGGTGCGAGAGCCAGAGGCAGTGAAACATCCTGCCCCAGTATTCTTCCAGCAGCGGAAACGCTGGAAACATCGCGCATAATCCGCTGGCGAAAATGCAGCTTCTGAATATCCTCGGTATTTTCCCTGAGAGTCTGTTCAGAAAAGGCACCACCATCAAAGTAATCGAACATTATCCGGGGTAGCCGGGATCGGGCGAGTTTACGGTTATCCGATGTATTGGCAGGCGTTATCATGTCGTTGCGTATTCTCCGTGCCCCGGGGCCACACTTTCGTTGATTTAGCCAGCTTCAGTCGGACTATCCGCTTCCGGATCTGTACCGGAAAAGAGCTTATCGAGATCGACCCCTTACACCCGCAGCTCTGTTCACGCCTACTTTTTCACCCAACGATCGTTCACCCGGATGTATTGCCCCTTCGGAGTTTTTTCGACCGCCTTCTGGCCTGCGACTGTCTCAACCTTGGTTACCGCAATATCGTGTTTCTCTGCAATTTTTTTGTAAGCTTCTCGCCGGGCATCATTAATTGCACTCACGATCTCTTTGGATTTCTGATCAGAGCTTACAGCCGCCAGATAGCCTTCCGGTGTCTCACCAACCAGGCCCTGGTTTTTTGCAGATTCGAGGGCATTCTTCGCTTCATCCAGACTCATGGCCATAGCAGGCAAAGCCAGGCAAATCGCCAGAACGAGGGCACTGAACCGCGCAAATAGTGTCATGGTTAACTCCTTAATAATTCGCTGCAGACAAAACATGGAAGCAATCAGAAAAGACCTTTTTCACTGAACAGTTCGTCCACATCTTTATCGACCTTCACGTATATCTCATGCTGGATTTTTACATTCAGGTTCACAGTAATCGGCTCTTTCGGCGCGGCAACCTGAACAGTCGGTGTGCAAGCTATCAGCAGGCCGCCCATCATCAGGCCCGTCAACAGGGCTGGCACACGTCGGGGAAGCCTCGAACCATATTGCATCATATCGGTGTACTCCTTGGTTGCCGTCTACTCTAGCAGGTCGTTTTAGTTGTGTTCGCGTTCCTGCATTAATTTTCTGACTCTTTCTGCAACAGCATCACTCACTCTGCCGCTCAATTGTAAGCTGGTAAGCAGCGCAGGAATGTTCTCCTCAAGATTGATATTCAAAACCACTGGCTGCCCCTCACCAACCTCGAGGCTGCTGCCTTTAAGATGAAGATCCAGCATCAGAGTCCCACTCTCATCATAATCGATCCCGCTCTCCAGAACCGAGTAGCGAAAATCCTCCAGTGCCTGCGCGACCAGTTTCATGGTGTCATTCTGGCTGGCAAGAGCCTGCAGCCGTTCAGCCGGTAGCTGTAATCGCCCTCCCGGCGTGAGTGCATCAATACGGCCCTGCTCAACCCGAACACCTTTAGCAGGATCAAATAACACGGGCACGGTTCCACTCAGAATACCTGTGCCAGAGAGGCCTTCAGTGGGGTATAGCTGCAGGAGCTGTGCAAGGCTGAGCTGATCGAGTTCAACGGGAATGGTCACCGGCGCATTCGCCAGGTCCCAGCTGCCAGGCTGGATACGCACCACTCCGCCCAAAGCATCTGTATTAAGCTGCTCCAATGTTAACTGACCGGCAGAAAGCTCCGCCCGCGGTGCGCCGTAATGCCCGGCAAGGAGTACTGGCCCGACCGGCAAACCGGAGTTCACCTCTTCTATTGTCAGCTCAGGCATTGATACTCTGATGCGATCATTATCAAAACTGAATTCAGCTTCCCCATTCATCCGGCTCCAGGCAGTGCGGTCATAGGTACCGCTCCAGTCGGCAAACATAAGTTTCCCCACTAACTGCATTGCCGCTTTTTGCGGTTGCTCGTACACCGCATTGGCACTGACTGTACCGCCCGATACCGTAAGCAGTGGTGGCCAGGCGGTGAAAATCTGTGACAAGGCTTCGGCCTCCTGCTCACCGCTCACCCGCATGTTGCCAGCCAGATGCAGAGAGCCGGCATATGGAGCCTTAACATCAAGATTCACAGTGGTTCCGGTTCCGGCCCTAAGCAAACCGGCAATATCCGTTCGGATGAGATTACTGTTAACTTTGCCATTGAACTGCCAGGACTGCGGTTGCAATTGAGGGTGATCGATCTGCTTTGCGGCCAGGCCAAGAGCGCCGGAAAGACTGAATATTTCCAGTTCTCCCTGCTCCAACCGGTAGCCGGCTTCCAGTGTCGCTCCTGCAAGATCAGCGCTAAAGTTCATGAGCGATATTTCGTCTGCTGCTGCGGCTGCTCCAGGCAGAGGCTCCGCCTTGTCGACTTCAAGTATGGTAGCTTCGCCAAACTTCAATGCTGCTGCGGAAGAATCCAGCCACCCGGTGAACGCCATTTGCACCTGGGGTTTTGTCAGCAGCCAACCGGCAGACTCAAGTTCCGGCAAAGCTGCAGTAAGTTGCGTTTGTCCAAGCTGTGCTATCCAGGGCGCGCTTGTGGACACTGCAAGGTGCGAGCTGAGCGTAATGTTCGCACCACCACGACTGGTGACCTCCAGGTTCAGCGGCAGCAGAACCTGCTCTGCGCCGGTTTGAGCAAAAGCTGATTCCAGAAAGTCAGGTTCTATGGCATCACCAGGCCGGACAGACAGAGTCAACGAGTCCGGCCGCATCAACTCTGGCACTTTATTGAGCCATGCAGCGGGATAACTCATTTCCAGTCTTACAGAAACCGCCGAGCTTCTATTCAAAGAGCCCTCAAGGGTTGCCAGCACGTCAACCTGATCGCCTTCATGCTCAAGCTCAAGATTGGCTTTGAGGGGCAGCTGTGCACCTGTCGGCCGATCAGAGGAAAAATCAGTTTCGGAACTGCTCAGCGACAGGTTTCCGGCCAGAGAACAACGGTCTGTTGCACATGGCAGCGTCACTGAAAACTGCTGAATGTCAATTACTGAAGGCAGCCAGTCCGGTAATTCAGGCGGCCACTGAGCCTGTTGTTCCGGCTCAGGGTCTGATGGCTCCAGCTGTTTCGTATACAGATCAAGCCCCAGATAGCCGGCTTCCAGCCTGGTCAACTGCGGCAGCCAACCCTCCCCTGACCCGGGCGGGCGCCATCCAAGTATCAGATCCCTGCCGTACAATTCAGCATCTCTCGACGGAACGGACTGAGTGAGTGTCAGTTCGCTCACAGATACCCCGGTAAACGAGAGTTCGAGCCCCTGCCAGTCCAGCGTTTCAATGCCGTTGTGCTGCAGCGTTTCGTTCCAGAATTGACTAAGCAATAACGCACCGGCCACTGCGGCCACCGCTACAAAAACAAAGACACTCCATCCCAAGGGTTTCCAGGCAATGCGCATGACTGCTTTCTCCAGGCCGCTCCAGACTGCTGCCGCCCAATATATCGGTCAGGCCATCCAGGGGATACCCCAAAAGATAGCAATACCCGCTGCCGGCCCGGGGCAGAGTCTTATCACTCAGGCCTGCCGCAGCAATGATTTGCCTTACTCAAGAATGTTACTCAGTTTCCGCCCCCACATAGGGCGCCAGACGCTCTATGTGGGGGCGTCCACAACTACCCAACGCCTCGACCTATGCATCATGCACATTTTTTGCCTCGCAATCAGACCTGTTTTTTCAAAGAAACCACCGCTTAACACCATGGCACAGCTCTTGCGTTAACAACTATGAGAGGAAGTTGGTGTGTGCCCAGTGCACAGTTTTTCAACGGGAGATTCTTGCATGGATACGGTTATCACTGGCCTGGGGCCTCGCGCATTAACAGCGTCAGGTTTGGAAGCCAGAAATCTCGATTTTTCAGAAATTCCACAGATTGATATTTCAGCCCTGTATAGCTTCGACCCTGAAGCTCGCAGGCGGGTAGGCGAAGCCGTTCGAATAGCTTGTACCCAAGTTGGTTTTTTTTATATCACTGGTCACCAGGTTCCGCCATCTGTTATCGATGAGACCTTCTCAGCCGCCAAACAGTTTTTTGCCCAGCCGCTGAACAAGAAGATCTCATTAGACATTAACCGTTCATTAAACATGCGCGGCTATACCCCGTTATTACATGAAAACACCAATATCGAAGGCAAAGGCGATCTTCACGAAGGATTTGATATCGCCCTGGATATATCACCGGATGATGAAGATGTGCGTGCAGGTGTTTTTGGCTATGGACCAAATCAATGGCCGGAAGACCTGCCGGGTTTCCGTGAAGCGCTACAGGCATACCATCAAGCCATGTTGGAGTTAGGGGGCATGATCTTCCGGGCGTTTGCTTTGGCGCTGGAATTGGACGAGGAGTATTTCCAACCTTTTATTACCAAGCCAATGGCGCATATGCGTGTACTTTCTTATCCGTTCCAGGAGGGAAAAGTAGATGAACAACAGATAGGCATCGGTCCCCATTCTGACTATGAATGCTTCACTATTTTACGTACGGATGAAGTACCTGCATTGCAGGTTCTGAATAGTCAGGGCAACTGGATACAGGCACCGCCAATTCCCGGTGCTTTTATCGTTAATGTTGGCGATCTGATGGCACGCTGGACGAACAATTATTTTGCATCAACCCTGCATCGCGTAATCAATGCGTCAGGTCGTGAAAGATTCTCTATTCCATTCTTTTTCGGCCCAAATTCACAAAGCCTTATAAAAGTTCTACCAACATGCCAGAACCCGGACTGGCCTGCTCAATACCCGCCGGTTACAGCGGGTGACTATATCAGATCCCGTTTTGATCAAACGTACCAGCTTCGTCAACCCACAACACTTTAAATTACATGAGGTGAACCTATGCACCGCTTATCAGTTTCCTCCGTACCACGTATTGTTGCCGCACTATTACTATTTTCCGTCGCATGCTTCACACAGGCGGAGCCATTTAGCCTGGATGGAGACCCTGTTGTTGCATTTATCTATGCTTCTCCCGCTAAAGACGGAGGATGGAATGAAGCTATAGATAATGCACGTCAAAAAGTTGCAGACGAACTTGATGTGAAAGTGATGGTTGCTGAGAGCATTCCTGAAGAAGCTTCCGCACTAGTCAACGCCGTAGACCTTTTCGTTCGCCGCGGCGCCAATATCATCGTTGCCACCACCTACGGATACTCTGAAGGGGTCAAACAAGCGGCTGAAAAGTACCCACATGTCGCTTTCCTTTCAGCAACAGGTATTTATAACTCCGATAATCTGGAGAGCTTCTACGCGCGAACATACGAGGCCTGGTATCTGGCAGGCATGGCCGCCGCGTCAGTTAGTAATACCAATAAACTGGGAATGCTCGGAGGGTTTCCGGTTTCGGTCGTGAATTGGGATATCAATGGATTTGCACTGGGTGTTCAGTCCAGTCATCCGGAAACAACGGTTAATGCTATCTATACCAACTCATGGTGGGATCCGGTCCGGGAAGGGCAATCTGCGCAGTCACTGATTGAAATGGGCGCGGATGTCATTGCAAACAACCTTTCGTCTTCAGCGCCATTTTCTGCGGCAGAGCGCAATGGGAACTACAGCATTGGGTTTCAGCTGGACATGAGTGATGCAGCCCCAAATGGCCACCTTACATCAGTTGTATTCAACTGGGACCAATATCTGGTACCTACCATCCGGAAAATCGTTGAGGGAAGCTGGACGCCAGACCCCTATGGTGCTTTTCCCGGGTTTGCTGAGGGTGTCGTTGACATAACCCCACTCCATGCCGACGTCCCCGCCGATACACGTGCAAAAATTGAAGAGGTGAAGGCACGGATGATAAATGACCATTTCTCTCCCTTCACCGGCCCTCTTCTGAAACAGGATGGCAGCGAAATTCTGGCTGAAGGCGCTGAACTTGATGCCGGACAGATATGGGATATGGATTACCTCGTTAAGGGTGTTACCGGGTCAACACGCTGATGAGCAAAGCCAATTTCAAGACGTTGCATCTACGGGGTTTGTGCAAACGCTTTGGTGAATGCACTGTGCTGGAGAATGCTGGCTTTGAACTCCACTCAGGTGAAGTTCATGCACTGCTGGGAGAAAACGGCGCGGGTAAATCGACACTGATGAACCTGCTCACTGGCGTGTATGTTCCAGATCAAGGCGAAATTGTTCTGGATGGCCAGCCTTGCTCGATTCGCAAGCCAGCGGATGCTATGGCACATGGAATTGGCATGGTGCATCAGCACTATCGTTTAGTGGAACGCTTCAGCGTTGCCGAGAACCTGGTGCTCGCCGCCGACCGTGCACCTGAATTGCAGCGCTTATCGGTAGCAGCAAAAGCCTTGCAGGAGACTGCGGAGCAGTTAGGTTTAGCACTTGATCCCTACGCACGGGTTGCAGACCTTTCTGTTGCGGAACGTCAGCGTGCAGAAATCTGTAAAGTGCTTGCTCTGGGTGCACATATTCTGATCCTGGATGAGCCTACTGCCGTACTGACCGACACTGAATCTGAAAGCCTGCTGGCGGCTATCCAGCGGATGGCCAACGCAGGCAAAGGAGTAATTTTAATTACTCATAAGCTCAGGGAAGTGGTTGCTCACAGCGATCGGGTGACTATCTTGCGGCAAGGTCGCGCAGTTGCATCCAACCTGGCAACTGAATCTCTCACACAGGCAGATATTGCACAGCTGATGATGGGCGATGTCGCGGTATCTCAGCGACAACCATCCAACCTGCAGACCAATGGCCCTGATTTGTTGGTTGCCACTGGCTTGAGCGCATCACGTAATGATGGATCAACCGCTATTTCCAATATCGGTATCAGACTACGCCGTGGAGAGATCGTCGGTGTAGCCGGCGTTGGAGGACATGGCCAGCCACAACTTTGTGAAGCACTGATGGGGCTTTTGCCAATAGATAGCGGGTCAATACAGCTGGATGGCTTTCAGATTTCCCAGTGTTCTGTATCACAGAGGCGCTCCTATGGCTTACGTTATATACCCGCTGATCGCGCCACGAATGCTCTGGCTCTGGATCTGCCTGTCAGCGATAACCTGGCTTTGACGAAGGTAGCGTCAGGGAGCAAAGGGCGTTTTTGGATTTCACGCAAAGGCCTGTTCCAGGATGCTCAAAACACAATTACCGAACACCGGATTGCCGGCGCCAGCCCTCAGGGCCTGACCAGGCTTCTCTCCGGCGGGAATGCGCAAAAACTGGTTCTGGCCAGAGAGCTGGACAACGATTGTGTTGTTGCCATTACACACTCACCAACCCGTGGGCTTGATGTGAAATCTTGTGGGACCGTACATACCGCACTGCGTGAATTAACTTCCCGAGGGGGTGCGGTATTGCTTATCAGTGAAGACCTGGAGGAAATCATGACCTTGTCTGACCGTATTCTGGTGATGAACACCGGTTGCATCACTGGAGAACTGCCAGGCACAGCCAGTGCAAGTGAAATCGGTGCACTGATGATAGGAGGTCACTGAATGGCCTTCCAGTTCGCTCTCCAGCGCAGGGCAAACACATCTTTCCTCAGAAGTTCTCTGACTTTTTCCGGCGGCCTGCTGTTGGGTTTATTGCTCTGTGTAGCGTTACTCATTCAAGCGGGAGTACCCGCAGACATGCTGTTTGATGACCTGGTTTGGCAGGTATTCTTTCAAGCCGACGGGCTGGCTCAGACCTTGACCTTGTCGATACCGCTTATCCTGGCAGGATTGTCTGCAGCATTGGCGCTCAGAGTGAAGTTCTGGAACATAGGCATCGAAGGACAGCTCTGGTTGGGCGCGATTGCTGCAATGGCCGTGTCGATTTATGGCGTTGGCAGCGATAGCTACCGCTGGGCACTCATGCTAGTGGCCGCAATGGCGGGGGGCACATTATGGATTGCAGTCCCCTTGTGGCTGAAAGAGCGTTTTCATGCCAGTGAACTGGTTGTTACCTTGCTGTTGAGCAACGTCGCCTTTCAGCTAATGCTGCATTTGCTGTTCGGTGCATGGCGAGATCCAACACAGAGCTTTCCCATATCACCCGCTATCTCCGAACCAGAGCGCTTGCTTAAGCTGGGTTTCGGCAATTTGCATACAGGACTGTTTGCCTCCATTGGAATGGTGTTTCTGGTCATGTGGATCATGGAACGCAGTCGTTTGGGATTCCAGTCTCGCATCCTCGGGTCAAACAGACAGGTTGCCGAGGCTAGCGGCATTGCGGTTGGAACGACACTGGTAGTGATGGTCTTGCTTTCAGGCGCTATGGCTGGATTAGCCGGAGGTCTCTTGGTTGCAGGCACAGAATATCGTCTGACTCAACATCTGGGTTGGAACATGACTTTTTCTGGAATCGTGATTGCCTTTATCGCCCGGTTTAGACCTTTCTGGGTTCTGCCGGTCGCTGTGGTATTGGCAGGTGTATATAACGCAGGAGCTACCCTCAAGGTGTTTTATGGCTTAACGGAAGCCACTGTGCTGCTTATGCAAGGTATTGTTTTGCTCTCCCTGTTGTGGTGTCAGTTTATTGCTGCATTCAGTATCGACCGGCGCCAGGAGGTAAGTGTATGAGCTTTATTTCGTTTTGGTTCGCCAGCATTCCTGTTTCAGCACTGCCTCTTCTACTGGCGTGTCTGGGGCTGATTTTATCTGAACGTTCGGGAGTCGTTAACCTGGGCGCCGAGGGGTATATGGCTGTTGGAGCAATGTCCGGGGCTAGCGTAACGCTCTTGACCGGATCGCCCTGGCTGGGAGTAGGAGCCGGAGTCCTTGCCGGTTGTTGCCTTGGACTGCTCTTCGCATTTTCTGTTGCAGTTCTTAAAGCCGACCAGATACTCAGTGGCTTGGCGGTGATGGCAATTGGTCTAGGGCTTTCAGGTTTTATCGGGCGTCATTGGGTGCATCAGCCTTTTAATGGCATGACCGCTCCTGACCTTCCTGGATTACAGCAACTCCCGCTATTAGGAGGGCTACTCTTCAAGCAGCCGTTGCTTGCCTGGGTGTCTATACTGCTCGTAATTGTGATTGCATGGACACTCCATCGTACCCGGATTGGGCTGCGCTTTACGGCTGTAGGGGAAGATCCTGCTGCCGCAGATAATGCGGGCATTTCTGTCCCTGGCGTGCAGATGTTAGCGGGCATGCTTTGTGGTGCCCTATGTGGGTTGGGCGGAGCTTATCTATCAGTTGCCAGTGCCCATATCTGGGTTGACAACATGGTGGCAGGAAGAGGATGGATAGCCTTGGCTCTGGTCGTTTTCGCTCGTTGGCGGCCTGGCCGTGCATTGATTGGTGCATTGCTGTTTGGCGCCGTAGACATGCTTCTGCCCAGGCTCCAGGCGCAAGGACTTCAGGTGCCTGTTTATCTGATGGGAATGCTCCCCTACCTTCTGACCATACTGGTGCTGGTTCTGGCAACGCGCTCACGCTATCGCGATGAGCCTGCAGCATTAGGCGTCACCTACTTGCGCCAGGACCGTCACTAGGAACTGACTTCATGGCTTTGACCATTGCTGATGTATTTGATTTACCCAAACTGGATTCCCTGGTGCTCAGGGCCGGGCTTGCAGGCGTTCACTCTGAGGTGCGCTGGCCCTATGTAGCAGAGAATGAATCAATTGCTGAATGGGTGATGGGAGGTGAGCTGGTCTTTGTTACCGGGATAAATCATGTACGTGATGAGCCTAATTTACTCAAACTGGTGGAACAGGGGCATCAACGTCATATCGCTGGCTTAGTGGTTCTGACAGGGCAGGAATACATCAAGGCTATCCCGCAAAGCGTCATTCAGCGTGCCGACCAGCTAGGTTTACCTCTCATTGAACAACCTTACCAACTGAAAATGGTGGTCGTAACACAGGCGGTTGGTGTCGCTCTTGTAGAAGCCCAAATGCGCGGGCGCTCTCGTTTGCAGGTGCTTGAACAGTTGCTTGAAGGTGACCCTGTAACAATGGATACCTTGTGTCTGAGAGCACAGCGACTGGGAATACCTATAGAGTCCCCACGTCAGATATTAGTGGCTCGCCTGGATGGTAGCGATGCTCTTATTGACCGCTACGGAAGCGCAGCCGCTGAACGACAGTTACAGTCAAGCCAGGCTCAGGTAACGAGGGCACTGGCTGCCTGGCAGGCAAGGCTGGACCCGGTATTACCGGTGTTACAACAAGGTGACCAATGGATTGTCCTGTTGCCGGAAATCCATGAAAACCCGGAGTTACGCAGAGAATACCTCGCTCAGTGGCTGGCAAAACACAATCAGACATTGTCCCCGCTACGTTTATGTCTGGGGCTGGGGAGCCCTGGCAAGGATGTTTCTGACTGGTCTCTTGGGTTGTATCAGGCACGTCAGGCATTGGTGGCCGCGCAAGCCTTTCCCGACCGGCTAGGGTTGTGCAGCTTTGATGAAATGGGGGCATTGGCACTACTGGCAGGTATTCGTGACCGAAGTATTCTGGATCGCTTCGTGATGGAAAATCTGGGGGCTGTCCTGAAAGCTGACAAAGGACCTGAACCGGTATTGATTCCAACACTGGAAGCCTGGTTTCAGGTTAACGGGAACCTGGTATTAGCCGCCGCACAGTTAGGAGTACACCGAAACACCATGACATCTCGTCTCCAACGGATAGAGGCTTTGCTGGGCTCCGGTCTTGACGACCCCAATCACCGCCTGAGCCTTGCAATGGCGCTGCAAATCTGGCGTATTTCACCAACACGACGAATTCGCTCAACAGCCTGAATATGTAACCAGCTACCTGAGTCTGGCATCATCTGCACCAGCCGCAGGTGCAGGATGCCGAAGCCATGTTTGATCACCTCAAACATGGCCTGCTTCTTTGTTATCTGCCTGGCCTGTGCGAATCAGCGTGGGGCGACCTGTATCCAGAGCTTTGATCAGCTGGATGCGCTTGTCCTGAACGGCTTCTGCGGCCTGTTCACGTACCGGGCCATAGCCCCGCACTTCGCTGGCCAGTTCCGCCAACTGAAGGAAGGTGTCGTAGTTGCTGGCATTCAGCTCTCTGACGATTCGCTCAACCAACTGCTCATAGTTTTTCAGCAGCGCCCGGTCCATCTTCCTGTCGGCGGAGTAGCTGAAGGGATCAATGGGGGTTCCACGCAACATGCGGAACTTTGCCAGCAGCCTGAACGCCCGGAACATCCAGGGGGCAAACTGACGCTTGCGCGGACGGCCCCGGGCATCCAGGCCCCGGTTCATGATGGGTGGTGCCAGATGGAAGTGGACCTTGAAGTCCCCCTCAAAGGTGTTGTTTACCTCCTTCATGAAGTCGGTTTCTGCGAACAGCCGGGCCACTTCATATTCATCCTTGAATGCCATAAACCGGTATAACTGCCGGGCCACGGCAAGGGTCAGTAATTGACTGGTATCACCCAGTGCTTCCTCAGCCTCCCGTACCCGGGATACCAGCGAGGTATAGCGGTCCGCCCAGCGCCGGTTCTGATAGTTCACCAGGTGCTTGTGGCGAACGGCAATCAATTCGTCCAGGCCTGGCTCCTCCTGTTTCACGTCTTCTACTCTGCCCTCTCCTGCGTACAGCAGACCGGTGACAACCTTTACATCGACAGCAGCGACACGGCCCCAGCCAAAGGCTTCCTTATTCCGTTCAACTGCTACGCCATTCAGTTCGATGGCTTTCATCAGAGCTGCGTGTGACAGTGGCAACAGCCCCCGCTGCCAGGCAAAGCCCAGCATCATCACATTAGAAAACACAGTGTCGCCCAGCAGTTTCTCGGCGATGCCATTGGCATCCAGCCGCGCGAAATTGTCATCACCAACCGCGTTACAGATCAGGCCCAGGCGCTTGTCTGCCTGCATGTCCGCATCCCGGAACAGCACATAATCTGCGGTGGGCAGTTCGGCTTCGTTGGCCACTACACGGGTGTGCCGGGGGCGCAGAACGCTCAGCGCTTTCTGGGAGGAAGCGACCACCAGATCACAGGCGATCACAGCATCGGCCTGACCGTTACTGATGCGAACCTGATGCAGCCTGTCCGGGGACGGCGCCATGCGAACGTAACTGAGCACTGTACCGCCCTTCTGGGCAAAACCGGTGAAATCCAGTACAGAGGTACCTTTGGACTCAAGGTGCGCGGCCATGGTAATGAGCTGACCTACAGTTACTACGCCTGTGCCGCCAACGCCACCCACCAGCACATCGTATGAGCCGGTGAGGTCTGGCAGAACTGGCTCAGGAATATCCGCAAGTTTGCCCGTAAGTACAGAACCGGTATCCATACCCCGGGATTTTCGCAACTGACCACCCTCGATGGTCACAAAACTCGGGCAAAAACCGTTAACACAGGAGAAGTCCTTGTTGCAGGAAGACTGGTCAATCCTGCGTTTGCGGCCAAGCTCTGTCTGGCGAGGTACCACAGAAAGGCAGTTCGACTGAACCGAACAGTCACCACAACCTTCACATACGTGATGATTGATGAACGCTCGTCTGGCGGGGTCCGGGTACAAATTACGTTTGCGCCTGCGACGCTTCTCGGCGGCGCAGGTCTGGTCGTAAATCAGCACAGTACAACCGGGAATATCGCGGAGCTCTCTTTGTACCTTATCCAGCTCCGTGCGGTCGTGGAAACTTACCTCATCCGGGAACAATTCCTTGTGGCCGTCGTATTTTTCCGGCTCATCACTGAGCACCACAACCCGGCGCACGCCCTCAGCTGCAACCTGCTGCGCAATCATCGGCACGGTAATCTGGCCATCCACGGGCTGGCCGCCAGTCATGGCCACGGCATCATTAAACAGGATCTTGTAAGTAATGTTGATGCCCGCAGCAACCGCCTGACGAATGGCCATGGAGCCAGAATGGAACCAGGTACCCTCCCCCAGGTTCTGGAATACATGGGGGTTGCCGGTGTAACGGCTCCTACCAATCCAGTTGACCCCTTCACCGCCCATCTGGATCAGGGATTCCGTATTACGGCCCATCCAGGACGCCATAAAGTGGCAACCGATACCCGCAAGCGCCTTGCTGCCTTCCGGCACTTTGGTGGAAGTATTGTGGGGACAACCCGAACAGAAATACGGCAAACGTCTGACACCGCCAGGGTCCTGCGCATCACTCATGCAGTTGATGGCGGACAGGTGCCGGCTGAAATCCTCGCCGAAGAAACGATCAAGGCGACCAGCCAGAAAGCCGGCAACCAGCTTCGGGCCAAGCTCACCAACATAGGGAATCAGGGGCCGGCCCAGCTCATCCTGTTTACCGGTAATCAGAACCTCGCCGGGGTGATCCGGTTCTGACATGGCCTCTTTGATCTGGCTCTCGATAATGCCCCGCTTTTCTTCGATAACCAGCACTTCTTCCTTGTTGTGCACAAAATCCAGAATGCCCCGTCGCTCAATCGGCCACACAAGGCCCACTTTGTAGATATCCAGCCCCATCGCACTGGCCCGATCTTCATCAATGCCCAGCAGGTCAAGCGCTTCGAGCAGGTCCAGGTGGCCCTTACCGGTAGTGACAATGCCGAACCGCGCCTTGGCATTATTGAACAGGCAGCGATCAATAGGGTTTGCGCGGGCAAATGCCTGTACAGCCGCCAGCTTGTGCTCAATGCGGGTTTCCAGCTGAGGGCCTGGCAGGTCTGGCCAACGATAATGGAGTCCGGTTTCCGGTGGCGTGAAATCATCCGGTGTTACAAACTCCGGCAAAGGCGGAAGCTCAACTGACGCAGCACTTTCTACGGTTTCCGACACTGCCTTGAAGCCCACCCAGCAGCCGCTGTAGCGGGACAAGGCAATACCCCAAAGCCCGAACTCCAGATATTCCGCAATATTTGCCGGATTGATTGTGGGCATGAAAAAACTCATGAATGCCACATCAGACTGATGCGGCATGGAGGACGACACACAACCGTGGTCATCACCGGCGACCACCAGCACGCCGCCGTGGGGAGAACTGCCGTAGGTGGTGCCGTGCTTCAGCGCATCCCCGGCCCTGTCGACACCCGGCCCCTTGCCATACCAGATCCCGAATACGCCATCTACCTGGCGATCATCATCGGTCTCCACCTGTTGGGTTCCCAGCATGATCGTCGCTGCAAGATCCTCATTAATTGCTGGCACAAAATCGATACGATTTTCATCAAGAAGCTTTTTGGCCTGCCACAGTGCCTGATCATAAGCACCCAGAGGTGACCCTCTGTAGCCACTCACCATACCGGCGGTATTGAACCCCTGCTTGCGGTCCAGTGCAGCCTGCATCAAAGGTATGCGAACCAATGCCTGGGTTCCGGTGAGGAATACCCGCCCTGAGTTCCGCAGGTAGCGGTCTTCCAGTTTGTAGTCATCAAGTTGAGAGCTATCGGGTTGAGAAATGCCGGTGGACATGGCGCCCTCCCTTGTATTGTCAGTTTTATAACCAGAATTCTAGAGGGAAGCGCGCAAAAGGTGCTTGCGTATTGGGCCTCGGCTGCCCCACTATTCAAAAGATCCTTTTATATTTGTAGCTATTTTCGAAGACTATTTGATAAAAAACAGGTGTTACTAAATGAAACAGGTGGAACTGGACAAACTTGATCAGCGTATTCTTGCGGTTTTGCAAAAGGATGGAAGGATCAGCAATCAGCAACTGGCAGAACAGATCGGGTTATCCCCTGCAGCCTGCTGGCGCCGAGTAAGAACCCTTGAGGATGCCGGCGTAATAACGGGTTACAGCGCGCAACTTGCCCCTGAGCGCGTCGGCCAGGGCCTGTGTGTATTGGTCAACCTGTCTCTGTTGCGGCATGGCATAGACAGCACTGCGGAAATCGAGCAGCAGGTGAGTAGCTACCCGGAGGTGCTTCAGTGTTTCGCGGTAACCGGCAATGCAGATTTTGTATTGAGGGTAATCGTGCCAGATATGAAAAGCTATGACCGTTTCCTGAACGAAAAAATATTTACGCTACAGGGCATAGCGCATGTTAACTCCAACTTTGCGCTGAGAGAGATCAAGAATACTCAGGCCATCCCTCTAGGAACTGCCGAATAACTATCCGGTTACCCCGGGGCGCCAGGTCCGGAAACCCGGTATCTGCCCTGTAGACGGAACAGTACAGCAGCAATCAGTGCTACAAACATGCCCGAAAGCCCGAACGACAGTCCGAAACCACTCAGACCAAGAATCAGGCCAAACAGCAGCGGGGCCAGAAAGTGAACGGCGCGGTTAGCCATCAGGCGCATACCCAGAGCGCCAGACCTTTGCTCCCGCCCTACACTCTCCGCCAGAACCACCATCGACAGGGGTTGAGTAAGGCCTCCCCCAAGCCCAACAAGAATGGATAAAAATGCAATCACCGGCACATTACCCGCGAACCCCAGACAACCCACGCCCACAGAGACTGCGCAAAGAGCCAGAATTGTTGCCCGCTCGCGCCCGCCCGCAGCGCTAATAATTCGCGGAATGAAAGGGCGTATCACCGTAGAAACACCGGATCTCAGGCTTACCAGCACACCAATCATCACCGCGCTCATTTCCAGGCTATCGAGATAAACAGGCAGATAGCTGCCGTATACGCCCAGAGCAAACATACCCGCCACTGTAATGGCGATAGACACCTGAACACCCGTATTCCGGCGCATCAGAGAAGCCTGTGCACGGAAACCGGTCTGTTTGCCAGAAACACGCATGCCCAGGGTTGCATCTCCGGTCAACACCAGGCCTGATAGCCCGCCGAGCAAAGCAATACCCGCCATAACGAGAAACAGATTACCAACACCCCCAGCCCAATGAATCCAGCCTCCAGCTAACAGCGGCCCGATCACCTGCCCACCGGACAGCCAGGTTGAATACCAGCCAAAGTAGCTTTCCAGCCTGGGGCCGGTAGCCAACGAAGAAATAATCGTCTGTGCCGACAACACCATCTGAAGGTGCGCAAGTCCGATTAACAGCTGCCCGCCAATAAGCCCATAGTAGCCAGGTAGCACCTGCATCAGCAGGAGGCCTGCCGTCATCAGAATCGAGCCCGACAGCAAGGTGAAGCGGCCACCATAACGTGCCACCACTCCGCCAAGGGGAATCGCCAGCAAAAAAGGCAGCAGGTACTGCGAACTCAGAACAACACCCAGCATCAGGGGCGAAGCTCCAAGTTCAAGGCCGTAAACAGGGACGACTAC
Organism: Marinobacter sp. F3R11; assembly: GCF_003318275.1. Lineage (GTDB taxonomy): Bacteria > Pseudomonadota > Gammaproteobacteria > Pseudomonadales > Oleiphilaceae > Marinobacter. Next base: position 334,764 of record NZ_QOCH01000013.1, read on the forward strand.
CAGCAGCATCGAGTACACAACGAAACAGAATGTAAGTGCGACACAGACAGCCATGAAGTTTCGGCCAGCCTCATCCGCCGGCCATCTAAGGAGGTTTTGCAAGGTAGATTTTCTAATAGGTCACCGGGTTAATACGATAGATCCGTAAACCCGCAGTCTATTACTTTTGCATCAACATTTCAGACGATCATCACTTCGCCTGGTAGCACTGCTACCCGGATTCGTTAACAAAACCCAATTCAACTACACGCGGGAATAGGCTATATGTATGCTCCCGGGCACTCCGGTCTGAATATCAGGTTATCGTCATCAAAGGCTCTAAATGAACAGTAAAACCACGATACGAATTGCCACGCTGTCCCCGGTACGCTCTCCGATCAGTGCCAACAGCGAGCAGCGCGCAGCCACAGCTCTGGACAGCACACTTAGTGGTGCCAGTGAAAGCAACATACCCTTGCTCCCCGCTACGGATGCTCTGTGCAGTTTCGAGTGGCCCTGGACCAATGGTTACGGGACCCTGGCCCACGATAGCTTGCCCAAGTTTTTTCAGCCTTTCGATTGTTACGACATCAACACTTCGGATTTGCCTGATCAGTCGGAAAACCTCGGGCGGATAACGAAAGACTGGTCCGGAGAAATCGAGGCCTGCCAGCTGTTTCTATACGATGACACAATAGCGCTGCTCCGATTGGACGTATTGATTCGTGTAGACGACCCCACTCTGGACGATCTGATAGCGTCAGGCAGTCTCGACAGAACCCTGTCTGACGGCACCGGCGACATCTACCGAACGCTGATCTACCCGTCCTTTCAGGTGTACTGCAAAGAATTCCCTCGCAGGTTCGGGAAAAACAAATCAACACCCGAACAGGAGCTGCGGGATCCCAACCAGCTGACGGTGTTCAAGGACGTCCGGTTCGACAGTAATACCGCACCGGACAACCACGTACTCTGGACCGGTCGCTGCATTGTGATCAGCCCCGATGAACTGAGCCACCCAATCGGTGAAAAACTACGGCACTGGGTGTCTTATTCCGGCTCAATCGAAGATCTCAGTCATCAACGACACTACGTTGGCTCAGGGAATATTCTGGTTGTAGATGAAGAGCCTGAAGCCAACCGCCAGGACTGGTTTCGTGGCCTTTCCATATGCCAGTACTACAATGCAATCCTGTTCATCTATGGCTCTATACTGAAATCCAGCTACTCACAACTGACGGACATGCTTGGCGCTCGCCGGACCCGGAACAGTGAACTGAATCGCCTGATGGGCGACATCACCCTGAGCCTCGACCATCTGGAATTTACCAGACTGGAATTCAATGAAGCCCGAGTGGGGGTTCAGGGTGACCGAACCGACATAGTTGAAGATACCTGCGCGGCCTGGAAGCTGGACAAGCTGATTACGGGCACGCTGGAGCGAACGGACTTGATCCGGTCGCGAATTGCCCGGCTTCTGGATGCCCGAAAATCCCGCGTAGATAAAACCGTAGAACTGATCCTTGCCGGGATTGGTGGTGTTGCACTCGTAGAGCTTTTCATTTCCCTGACAACCACCGCTCGAAGCCTTCCTATAGATGACTTCCCTGGCATTCTGGATATATTTTTGTGGTTACCGCCAAATGGAGCAATTGCTTTATCGTCATTACTTCTATTGATGATCTTCATCTATATTTACCTGGCCAAACGATGACGCTGCTACAGATAGGTAACCAATAGATGACTGACAACACCCGCACACGTTTTATGGTTCTGTTCTCGGCAAGCCCCGAAAACATGGACACTGTCGGTGACTTTATCGCGCGCCGGCTTTCACGCCGATTCGGTGGCGCAACGCTGCTGCATTCCGCTGAAAGCACAGCACTCACAGGGTATTGGGCCGAAGACGGCGACCAGTTCAAAGCACTGTATGAAGGCCAGGTACACAAAGAGCCGGTCATCAGTCTGACTCTCTCAGTGTTGCCAGAAGATGAAGATGAAGCCTACTCACTGATTAAGGAAACACTCTCTACCGCAGCAAAGAAGTTCCGGATGAATATCCGGCACGTTCATGTCGAAACTGTGATCACCACTGCGCGCCACTTTGACGTCGGGGCAATGAGTTAGAGACATTACCCCTTCGTGCCTGGCGCGCGGTAAACAGCCGCTCAGGCAAAAGGCGACGGTGCTTCCTTGAACTCAGCATAAAGCTCAGGATAATCCTCACGAAGCCTCGACAGGTTGGACTGCGCACTATCCGGCAGCATTTTCAACAACTCCTGCTGCTCTGCATCGGTCAGGTATAAACGAAGGAACGGGAACAGCTTCTCACGCTCTGCCTTCAGGTACGCTTGGTGAGCATCCAGATAGGCTTTGAAATCGTCAATAAAACGTTCCATAGGCACCAGAGCATCCATCAGGATCATATCGAGCGTCTCGGAAAGCAGTTTCAAGCGCTTATGCAAGGCCTGATAATCTTCGGTCATTCGACGGCTCAACGCCTCACCATCTGGTTTCCCGGACAGCAAATTCTCACTGTACAGACGCTCCAGAGGCTTCAAGAAGCCATCCATATAATCAAGAATATAATCCACGATCTCGCGTATCTGACGAAAGTCCGGGCGCTCGCCCTCCTCCAACGCCGTGTGCCTGAGCGAGAGCACGTACAGCAACCGAGCCATATTGCCGTGATCGCGGCGCAGTTTGTTCAGTGTAGACATGTCAAAACCTCCTGAGCTAATGGGCTGAGTCTTGCCTATCCCTGGCCCCATATTGAATCGTTCGTTATTGGAATACCAGAGTGTACCGATACACTGCCGTTTCCCACCAGACATCCAGGCGTTTAAGCTTATCTGCCCGCGCCCACATCCAGTGCAAGTCCGCCTGTTTTGTCCAACCAGGGGAGCCAATCGCTGTGAACCTGTTCGAACGTCAGGGATTGGTATTGGTTGAAGAACTGTTTGGCGTTTTTGTTGTAGGAAGCGTGAGTCATGCTACCGCCAGCTTTGCCGCCTGTTGCCACATGAAATTTGGCATCGGTGTACGCAGTTTCCATGTAATACTCATAGGTTGCGATCCGGTGTGAGATACGTAATCAAGCTCCCCGTAATTTACAAAGCCCATCGTGCGACCATATTCATCTTTCGCCTGCTCCCTTACAAACAGAAAGAGCCGTTTTTTGATGTTGCTGTGTTGAATATAGTCCTTCCCTCGCCCCCGGTCAGGCCGCGCGCTGTTTTGTGACTGCCAATGAAACAACTTCTCGTTTATGGCGTAATCGTGATACATGGTGGTCGGGGAAAATTGTTTTTCGCTTTTATCCAAGGTAACAAAAAGAAGCTCGATATTCTGGTCTTGAATAACGAAAATGCCCTCTCTGGACGACGGCTGTTTCTCAAATGTCGTTGCACCAAACCCAACCAGAATTTGCTCCCGGGAATAACGCGCGTGTAATCGCAGAGGCACTTTCTGCAGTTCAGGCATGACAGGCTGCTTATGCTTAGTTTGCGCCAGTTTCCAATCGAGTACGTCAATCAGTTCCTGGTCTAGCCCCAACTTGCCGAGTTCGACGAGACTCACTTCCAATGACTCAAACTCAAGCTCCGGCCCAGCTTTTTGCCAGAAATCGTAATGGCACATGAGCGCTCGCCGATTGTCCACGCCGTCCCAGCTGAAACCAGCCTGGCACAATGTTTTTAGGAACAGCAGGTACTGATGATCGTCACAAATCAAAATCCGGTTGTAGATCCCTTTCTTCGCCAGTTTGAACAGAGAGCCATCAGCAACTTCCTCATCTTTGGCTTGGCAGACCAGCTCGGACCAACTGCCGCGCTTATACAGCTCGTTCAGATCAATGTGAGGATGATGCGTTATGAAATTTTTCAGGGTTAGTGGCTGGGTTGAATGCTGGGGAAACTGGCGTATCAGAGACACCAAGCGTTTCATGGTTAAAGTGGCTTGGCGTATGTTGCTCAGCACCATCTCTTGCGTTTTCTTGGTCAGCTCAATCCGACAACCTAATGGCGCATGAGGGAAACCTTGTTTCAGTTCCTCAGTAATCGAACGATCAGACTTGCCCACCAGCGCCCTGAACTTATTTGCAAAGTCATACTCTGGCCGAGAGTTACCCACGAAGTCCAAGACCGTGCAGCACTCTTTGCCCTCAGAAAGGCGAAGACCACGGCCAAGCTGCTGCAAGAAAATGGTCAAACTCTCTGTTGGGCGCAGAAACAACAGAGTGTCTACTTCCGGAATGTCGACACCTTCGTTGAAGATATCGACCACACACAACACGTTAATCTGTCCTGAACGAATGGCTTGCTGCTTTTGCTGCCGTTCATCGCTGTTGTCACTGGTCAATACATCGGCCTTAATGCCGTGCAGCAGGAACTGCTGAAGCATAAAGTTTGCATGGTCGCGGCTCACGCAGAAGGCCAGGGCTTTCATACCGCCTATATCGGTGACGATTTCCCGCAAGCTACGCAGTATTTTATTCACGCGACTGTGATTATGAGTGTACAGGTTGGTGAGCTGTGCCACATCGTAACGACCACGACTCCAGGGAATCTTGCGAAGATCGGTGTCGTCATCAACGCCAAAGTACTGAAAAGGGCACAGATACCGACGATTGATTGCCTCGGGTAATCGTAGCTCTGCCGCAATAACGCCACCAAAATCGCCAAGAATATCTCCGCCGTCATGCCGCTCTGGTGTCGCCGTCAGTCCTAGCAGTATTGAAGGCGTGAAGTGTTCCAATACCGCTCGATAACTGGATGCAGCGATGTGGTGCACCTCGTCAATCACGATGTAGTCGTAGTAATCCTCAGTCAGTTTCAGCTGATCCAACTGGTTGTTCATGGTTTGAATGGAGACGAACAACTGGCGATAATGATCGGGCAACTGCCCGCCCACCCAGAGTTCTCCAAAGGCGCTGTTTCTCAATACGCCACGGTATGCTTCACGGGCCTGCCGCAGAATTTCTTCCCGGTGGGCAACAAACAGAAAAGACGCATTCGGGTTTTCTCTCACAAACCGCTGAAAATCAAAGGCCGAAATCAGCGTCTTTCCGGTACCGGTAGCAGCCACCACAAGGTTCCGAAAACGCAGGTGTACCTCTCTCTCAACGGATAGCTGCTCTAAAATATCCTTCTGATGGGGAAACGGCGTGATTTCAAAAAAATGGGAGACGCTGGACTCACCCAATCCTTTTTGCTGTTTCAGCGCGCGCTTGAGCTTTTCGGCGCTCTCAGCCTGACCATCAAACCGCTCAAACTCGTCCGACGCCCAGTAAGTTTCGAAAGTGCTAAGTGATTTGTTGATGATGTGCGGAATTTCCTGAGAGGTGATCTTCAGGTTCCACTCAAGGCCATTGGTCAGCGCCGATCGGGACAGGTTTGATGAACCGATGTAGCCGGTATGAAAACCTGTACTCCGGAGAAACAAGTAGCTTTTGGCGTGTAGCCTTTCACGCTCGGTGTTGTAGCTCAGCTTCACTTCGGCATTTGGCAGGCTAGCCAAATACTCAACGGCCTTGGCATCCGTTGCCCCCATATAGGAGGTGGTGATAATTTTCAGCCCGCGGCCACTGGCGGCAAACGCCTCCAGCTCTTTCCGGAAAATACGAATCCCGGCCCACTTGATAAATGACACCAGCCAGTAAATCTTGTCTGCCGACAGAATCTCACGCTTAAGCTCGGACTCCAGCGATAAGCCGGCATTGCTACCCGAGAACAGTTCGCTCTGAGTGAGACCGGTGAGCGGGAAAATATCTTCGACGTATTGCTTCAGGTTTGCAGCAACCGGGTTTTCCAATTCGTATAGGGCGGTCAGGATCTTTCCCTGGCTATCAAGGAGGTTTTCTTCCAGAAATCCGTTGTCCTGAATCTGCCCTTTCAGCCACATCAGCAACTGGTTGGAAAGCTCGATTTGTTCCTGCAGCCTATCATCGCCTGACGGTACCGATTCAATGGCAAACTCAAGGGCATTGGACAGGAATCGTGACAGCCACACAGAGGCTTCCGCGCTGTTTAGCTGCCGCTCCCCGACGTAGAACTTATCCCGATCCAAACGGCTTTGAATGAGCTTTGTAATTAGCTGCTCGTAGATTCCGGTTTGCTGCATCAATTACATTCCATGTTGATGAGGCCAATAGCGCAGTTCTGTGATATCCGGTCGTCGTCATTGCTTGTTTGCTCATGAGCTATGGCAAGAACCGTAGCACTCAACGTACCGGTTTCTAGGGAATTCCGAAACGGTACCTCAAAGATACATCCGTTTCGACATTATCAATCATAAGCCCTCTATCATTTGATAAGATCAAAACACATCGAAGCTGCAGTTCTATAGTTCAGGCTCAAAAACTTCGAGTACCAATACCCGCTTAAACAGGAACACCCTGCCGATGCCCTATCCAATCGAAGACAAGCTCGTTATCGCGGTTGCATCCAGCGCTCTGTTTGACCTGTCTGGATCTGACCGCGTATTCCGGGAGCAGGGTGAAAGGGCCTACCGGAAGTATCAGGAAACTCACCTGCACGAACCCTTGCATAAAGGTGTCGCTTTCCCGTTCGTAAAACGCTTCCTGAGTGTGAACCAGAAGTTCCCTGAGCAATGCCCGGTGGAAGTGGTCCTGCTGTCTCGGAACTCGGTAATAACCGGCAAGCGGGTTTTCCACTCTATTCACCACCATGGCCTGGATATTACCCGCGCGGCCTTTCTGGAAGGCAAATCACCCTATGCCTACATTCCAGCATTCAATGCATCGCTATTCCTCTCGGCAAATGCCTCTGATGTATCCCAGGCCATCGACTACGGCCACCCGGCGGGTACGGTTCTGCCAAGCAAGGTAGTGGATGACGAAGGTGATCCTGAGTTGCGCATTGCTTTCGACTTTGATGGGGTGATTGCGGATGATGCCTCTGAGCGAGTGTACAAAGCCGGCTCGCTGGAGGAGTTTCAGGAGCATGAGACTTCCCGTGCGCAAATTCCCCACAGCCCCGGACCACTTGCAGATTTGTTCCGCAAGCTTTCACACCTGCAAAAACTGGAAGACGAGGCCGTAACACAAAACCCCGATTATCGACGGGTATTACGCATCGCCATTGTAACCGCCCGCAATGCCCCATCCCATGAGCGTGTAATCACAACACTGGAGCATTGGGGTGTGGATGCCAATGAGGTTTTCTTTTTGGGCGGAATGAAAAAAGACCGGATTCTGAACGTGCTTAAACCCCATATGTTTTTCGACGATCAACGATCGCACCTGGAGTCAGAAGCCGGAGATATTCCCATGGTGCATATTCCGTTCGGGGTGGCGAATTCGTGATTCCAGTTGCCCGGACACTATAAGAAGACCGAACTGGATCTGAAAATCCTTTGTAACAAATCCACCACTGCCTGTGTCTACATGGTACCGGCAGCAGCAAACCTATAACTGCGGCCAATCACCAAAACTGCAAAAGGAATATATCCATGAACAAGTTCACCCTGATTCTGGCCGTTGTTGTACTGGCGTTCTCCACAACCACAGCATTTGCCATGGACGGACAGGCAGACCGTACAAACGAAGCAGGGAGTTACCCGGCAAAAACTGCTGACACCCCAGCGGATGTAAGGGGCTCTGCGCAGTAATCCGGCCCGCAACTGCAACACCAATACATGCCCCGCTGGCATCACCACCCGGAATCCTGCAGGCTACCAGCAGCCGGGGGGGTGACCGGCAAGGGCAACGTTCCTGATCTCGAATTCTGGCCATGGCGAATCACCAATATTGAATCACTCGCTGAAAACATATGAGGGACGATACGAACCCAAAGGTCCGGCTAAACCGTTTTCCTGATAGAATTGGCTGCTCAAACGATCCGTTCGAACAAAGCGTTGTTCAGGCCACAGGCGTTCCTGTGTGATGAAACCAGGTACGGATCCAGATTTGGGTGCTGCAACCTGTAGCACTGTTTTAGTACCGGGATCCGAAAACAGGCACGGCTGAGCAACAAATGATCAACGACACATCTTCCGAATACAGGGGCAATCTCTCCACAACACACGGAAACCCCGGCTCTGAACCATCCCGGCGCTTCTGCGTTGCGCCGATGATGGATTGGACCACACCTCAATACCGTTACTTCGCCCGCCTGCTTAGCCGGCATACGCTGCTCTATACAGAAATGGTCACTACGGGTGCACTGATCCATGGGGATACCGATCGTTTTTTACACCACCACCCTGCCGAGTACCCGCTGGCACTCCAGCTCGGCGGCAGTGATGCCGGAGAACTAGCCCATTGCGCCAGGCTCGCTGAGCAGTTCGGGTTCAGTGAGGTAAACCTGAACGTTGGCTGCCCCAGTGACCGGGTTCAGAACAATATGATTGGTGCTTGCCTTATGGGGCATCCGGACATAGTGGCTGAAGGTGTTCGCTCGATGATCGAAGCCACTAGCCTGCCGGTTACCGTTAAGCACCGCATTGGTATCAACGGCCGGGAGTCCTGGGAAGACCTTTGCGAGTTCATTGAAAAAGTCAGTGCTGCAGGATGTCGTACATTTATTGTGCACGCACGTATCGCCATTCTTGAGGGTCTGAGCCCGAAGGAAAACCGGGATGTGCCACCGCTGAAATACGATTGGGTGTACCGGCTGAAACAGCAATACCCACACCTTGAGATTATTATAAATGGCGGCATCAGAACCTTTACAGAGTGCCATGAGCACCTGAAGCACACAGATGGCGTAATGCTGGGCCGCGAGGCCTACCACAATCCGTGGCTGCTGGCAGGGGTTGATCAGGAGTTCTTTGGTGCCAGGGAAGCTCCGGTTACCTCCCGCCACGAAGCTATCAGGGCTATGTACCCGTTTATACAGAGCGAGCTGGAACGTGGCGTGTTCCTCAACCACATATCACGGCATTTACTGGGGCTTTTCCACGGCGTCCCCGGCGGTCGCCAGTTCCGTCGCTATATCAGTGAAAACGCTCACAAGTCTGGTGCCGGCCTGGAGGTGATCCAGGCGGCACTGGAGAAGGTTCATGAGCCTGATCGATCTGTGCCAACGGAAGCAACTGCCAACGCCTGACCAGGATCTTAACGCGCTATTGCCAGAACCTTACTTATTGCTGTCTTGTTCCTGTCTTTACAGCCCGTTATTGTAGAAGCACAACCCGCATCCGGGATCTGGATGTGCTGACAAAATATCAACCGGGACGACATTACGAATGGCCAACAAGCTCGACCAATTGAAGACCATGACCACGGTAGTGGCAGACACTGGCGATATTGACGCTATTGCTCAGTGGCGCCCGCAGGATGCAACAACAAACCCATCACTTTTGCTGAAAGCTGCAGCTTCCGACGCCTACAGCCCTATGCTGGAAAAAGCCGTTGCTATGGCACGCAAACAGGGCGGTTCTGATGCCGAGCAGTTAACCGTAGCAACCGATATGCTGGCGGTTCTGGCGGGCAAAGAAATACTCGGCCTGATACCCGGTGTGGTTTCGACAGAAGTCGATGCACGGCTGTCATTTGATACAGAAGCCACACTCAAGCGGGCCCGCCGCCTTGTGGAACTCTATGACCAGCAGGGTGTGGATACCCACCGGGTTCTGATAAAAATTGCTTCCACCTGGGAAGGCATCCGTGCCGCTGAGATACTTGAGCAGGAAGGTATCCGGTGCAACCTCACGCTTCTGTTTTCATTTGTGCAGGCTGCTGCCTGCGCCCAGGCCGGCGCCTTCCTTATTTCACCTTTCGTGGGGCGCATTCTGGACTGGCACCTTGCCAGTAGCGGCCGAGACAGTTTTCCTGCCACTGAAGACCCCGGCGTACTTTCGGTTGCCCGGATATACAATTATTACAAGGCTAATGGTTTCAATACAGTTGTAATGGGTGCCAGCTTCCGTAATACAGGGGAAATCGAAATGCTGGCCGGCTGCGACCGGCTGACCATCAGCCCCGCATTATTGCAGGAACTGAAAGATGACAATGGCACTCTGGAGCGCAAGCTCTCTCCAGACGGCGCCACTTCATCCGATGGATTCGGAGTTCTGGACGAGAAGCGTTTTCGCTGGGAGTCCAACGAAGATGCCATGGCTACAGAAAAGCTTGCAGACGGCATTCGCCGCTTTGCAGCAGACCAGATTGAGCTGGAGAATCAGGTCCGGCAACTGGCTGATAAAGCAACCTGAATGTCTATGCGCTTTCAACGCACTCTCGATGCACATTCGATGTACCTAAATGACTGTGACTGACTATGATTGAAAGTCTGAAAAAACTGTTTAGCACACCCGAAGCGACGCATCCCAAGCCCGATGCTCATCAACTTGCGATCGCGGCAACGGCTTTGATGGTCCTGCTTTCCCGAGTTGATCACGACGAAGACGAGCGGGAGCTGCAGGCTATCGTTGATTGTGCGATAAAAGCGCATCAGGTAACACGGGCAGAAGCTGAAGCTATTCTCGCTGATGCTCTGGCGCAAGCGGAGCATGCCACCTCTCTGTACGAGTTTACCGGGCAGATCAACGAGCATCTGGATCAGGAAGGCAAGCAGTCGCTGTTGGAAAGTATCTGGCAGGTTGCTCTGGCGGATGACCGCATCGACAAATACGAAGAACACCTTATTCGCCGTATGGCAGACCTGCTGCATCTTAACCATAGGGAGTTCATACAGGCACGACACAAGGCAGAGAGCACACGCTCCCGGGCCCGCACATGACAAAGGAATTCACATGCTAGCTATCCTCCACCCCAACACCCCCATGGACAGTGAAGCCTACCGCCAGACGATGCACTTTCTGGAGAACCTGCCAGGTGTGTCAGTAAGGGTTCATGAAATTCAGGGCGTCAGCCAGCGGCTGACGGAGATATATCTGCTCGGCGACACCAAATCGCTCGATAAAGAGGAGATCGAAGCTCTGCCAGCGGTGGAACGCGCCATCCGTATATCCGATGACTACCGGATTCTGGGACGTCACAAAGATGACAAACGCCAGACCGGCTTCCACTACAACGGCGTAGACTTCAATCAGTCCAACCTCAACATTTTTGCCGGGCTCTGTGCCGTAGATGTTCCCGAGCATGTCGAGATAATGCTGAAAGCTCTTGAGGATAACGGTCAGGTCTGCACCCGCATGGGCGCCTATAAACCCCGCACCAACCCATATTCCTTTCAGGGACACGGTAAAGGCTGTCTGCCATGGGTATTTGAAAAAGCAGGTAAACATGGCATCAAAGTGGTTGCCATGGAAATCACCCATGAAAGCCATATTGAAGAAATCGATACCTGCCTCGAAAAGCTTGGGCGGCCAACCGGCGTCATGCTTCAGGTAGGAACCCGGAATACCCAGAATTTTGAACTACTTAAAGCAATAGGCCGCCAAAGTACCTATCCGGTTCTTCTCAAAAGAGGCTTCGGCATTACCCTGAACGAATCCCTGAATGCGGCTGAATACCTGGCGAGCGAAGGCAATGCAAACGTGGTTTTCTGCCTGCGTGGTATGAAAACCGAAGCTGGTCAGCCGCACCGTAACATGGTCGACTTCGCTCACGTACCTGCCGTTAAGAGACTGACGCGCATGCCAGTCTGCGTCGATCCTTCTCATTCTGTAGGTACCCGAGAAAAGTCACCGGACGGTATTCTGGATGTTATGCACGCCACAGCTCAGGGCGTGATCGCGGGTGCAAACATGGTTCTGGTGGACTTCCACCCCAAACCGGAAAAAGCACTTGTAGACGGGCCTCAGGCGCTACTTATGAACGAACTTCCGGCTTACCTTGAAGATATCAGGCTTTGCCATGACACATGGATAAAGCGACAGGCCATTTACCAGCGACTGAAAAGTGAAACACCGGAATGATCGTCTACGGACACCGGGGAGCCAAAGGTGAGGCTCCAGAGAACACGCTACCGGGATTCAAGCACGCCCACCGCCAGGGTGTCAGACATTTTGAGCTGGATCTGGTGTTGTCAAAAGATGGTAAGCCTGTACTGGTACACGATCTCACGACTGACCGCACTACCGGCGAGAAAGGCAATGTGAGCCAGTATACGGCGGCAGAACTTGCCGCCATGGATGCTCGTCGCAACACTGCTCCCTGGCCGGAAAAAACCGGCATACCCACACTGGAAGATTTACTGGATCAGTACGATGATATTGAACACTTCCAACTGGAAGTAAAGAAAGATAGTCGTGCCAGGCTGAACATTCTTTGTAACCGCCTAACGGAAATCATCCAGAGCCGTAATCTCTACCAGACGGCCGCAATCACTTCGTCTGATACCTGGTTTCTGAAAGAGATGAGGAGAAGAAATAAACGTATTCGCACTGGGCTGGTAGCTGAGCGACGGTTTCCACGGCCACTCGGAGTCGCGGTGCGACTGGGCTGTGACTATTTGTGCATCAACTGGAAACTTTGTTCACCAAGCCTGGTGGAAAATGCCCGCAGGAGAGGAATCCATGTCTCCTGCTGGACCGTTAACCGCATCCAGGACATGCTCCAGCTTGAAACCATGGGCGTCGACAGCATCATCACAGATTACCCGACAAGCACACGCATGTTCTTTGACAACCGTGCACGCTCTTGCCTGGCACTGACAGACTGCCAGAACAGCGCATCGGCGGATAAGGAGACCCTACCCGCCAACTGACCCTGAACCGGTCAGAAGATCCGGTTCAGGCCATTCAACGCAGCTACCCGATAAGCTTCCGCCATGGTCGGGTAGTTAAAAGTTGTGTTGATGAAATAATCCAGAGAGTTGGCTTCACCCTCCTGATTCATAATCGCCTGACCGATGTGCACAATCTCGGCAGCCTGGTCTCCGAAACAGTGTATGCCGAGAATCTGCTTGGTTTCACGATGGAACAGGATCTTCAGCATACCAACGGCCTCGCCGGTGATCTGTGCCCGGGCAAGATGTTTGAAAAACGCCTGCCCGACTTCATAGGGTACCTTGGCTTCTGTCAGTTCCCGCTCGGTTTTACCCACCGAGCTGATTTCGGGAATCGTATAGATGCCCGTGGGTACATCAGAAACAAACCGGAAGTACTCATCGTGCACTATATCTGAGGACGCAGAGCGGCCCTGATCGTAAGCAGCACTGGCAAGGCTTGGCCAGCCAATAACATCACCCGCAGCGTAGATGTTTTCGACCTCGGTACGGTAATGTTCATCAACGGCAAGCTGGCCGCGACTGTTAGGTGTCAGACCAACGTTCTCAAGCCCAAGATTATCGGTATTACCGCTCCGGCCATTGCACCAGAGAAACGCGTCAGCACGGATTTTCTTGCCCGACTGCAGCGAGAGAACCACACCATGATCGTCACCATCTACCGATTCATACTGCTCATTGTGACGCACCAGCACGCCGTTATTGCGCAAATGGTAACTCAGAGCATCTGATATCTCGTCGTCAAGGAATGACAAGAGACGACTACCCGGGTTGATCAGATCAACCTTCACACCAAGGCCAGCAAAGATTGAGGCATATTCTGAGCCTATGACCCCGGCACCATATATAATCAGAGTGCGCGGTGTATGGGAAAGGTTCAGGATAGTGTCGGAGTTGTAGATTCTGTGATGACGGAAATCCAGATCGGGTGGCAGATAGGGGCGTGAACCGGTTGCAATCACTACCTGTTTGAAATGCAGCGTCTCGACAGATTTGTTACCACGTACTTCGAGCCGGTTCCTATCGAGAAAAGACGCCCGCCCGTTGATCAAATCTACGCGATTACGGGAATAGAACTGGGTTCTCAGCTTTACCTGTTTACCGATGACCTTTTGTGCGTTTTGCAGCACCCGGGGGAAGGAAAACCATCGGGGTTCTCCGATATCCCGGAACATCTGATTGGTATTGAAGGTTATGATCTGTTTGACCGAGTGACGTAAAGCCTTGGAAGGAATCGTACCCCAATGGGTGCAGTTGCCTCCCACTGTGGACTTGTCCTCAACGATAGCAACACGCTTCCCATGCTTCGTCGCATTCATTGCCGCACCTTCACCTGAAGGACCAGCACCAATAACGACGATATCATAATGATGTTCTGCCATGCGCGCGGTGACTCCTTATTTACGTCTTGAAAAAGTAATTGTGATTATTTGCTCTCGGCAAGCGTTTACTGCTTTCGCCCGGTTCTGGTCGCATCGTAGGCCAGTTCCTCAGGTACGACAGATTCAGAGACCTGGCGCTGATTCTCCTCTTCACACTTCTGGGTGTCACCACCACAAATATCACACGAAGAGCTGATCCCAAGCGCACCGATACCGCCACAGGTGCCACTGATCGGCTTGCGGCCGAAAATCACGCCAACAGACATGCCGGCTACGAGTATAACCACGATCAGGAATACCAGAAGAAAAGTACCCATATTGCTCTCCCCTTACTGAGTAACGTAGGACGAAAATGCCGGGGTCTGATGAACCTCAAACCCGTTTTCCGTCCGGATAATAAAATAAGCCGGAATATTTTCCCGTGTAGCAAGCATACTTGCCCGCTCATAGCCCATCACGGTGAAACCGGTGGCCAGAGCATCTGCCGTCATACAGTCATCTGCAATAACAGTCACAGACGCCAGGTGATGCTCTATCGGCTGCCCGGTCTCAGGGTCTATTGTATGAGAGAAGCGCCGACCTTCTGATTCGTAATAGTTACGATAGTCCCCCGATGTCGCCATCGCCCGGGACGGCAGGGAAACAATACGGCTGATTGTATGCTCTGCACCTTCAACCGGCTGTTCAATGGCAAGCCTCCATACGCCACCATCGGGTTTCTGTCCGTGGGTACGTATTTCCCCGCCTATTTCTACAAGATAAGCTTCAACACCCATGCTGTCGAGATAACGGGTCACAACATCAACACCGTAACCTTTAGCAATGGCAGAAAGATCGATGTACTGAGGTGTTGCAGCCTTTACTGCCGGAGGGTCTGCCCGAAACGCCAACTGCTCGTACCCCGTAGCAGCCAAAACGCGCGCCAGTTCTTCCTGAGGGGGAACCTTTTCAGGCCTTGCCTTCGGCCCGAATCCCCAGAGATTGACCACCGGTCCTATGGTTACGTCAAATGAACCCTCAGTAAACCGTGAAATCTCATCGGCTTTGGTCAACACTTCAAAAAGACTTTCCGAAACCGGAATCCAGTCCGACTGATCTTCACGGCGATTCAGCTTTGACAGCTCTGAATCCTCCCTCCAGGTCGACATGGCGGCATCAACCCTTTCAAGGGCTTCATCAATGCCTTTTGAAAGTGCCTGAAGCTTCTCGTGATCTTCCGGCAAGACGACACTGATATGATAGGTCGTGCCGAACACAGGCCCTGAAATTTCCCAGACCTTTTCTTCCGGCTGAAACGAGCAACCCGCCAGGGCCACCAGAACCAGCATCATAAAGATGCTGGAAAAGGCCGCCCTGGCGGGTTGAAACATGCGGAATGTCATCTGAAAGGTTTAACCCCCGAAGTCATCCAGCATGATGTTTTCATCCTCAACACCCAAATCCTTCAGCATCTTGATAACAGATGCGTTCATGATTGGGGGCCCACACATGTAGAACTCGCAGTCTTCAGGAGCAGGATGATCCTTCAGATAGTTCTCATAGAGCACATTATGGATAAAGCCGGTGGGGCCTTCCCAGTTGTCCTCAGGCTGTGCATCAGACAGCGCAACATGCCATTCGAAATTTTCGTTCTCCCTGGCAAGCATGTCGAAGTCTTCCACGTAGAACATCTCGCGGACACTTCGGGCGCCATACCAGAAGCTGATCTTACGCTTGGAATTCAGGCGCTTGAGCTGATCAAAGATATGGGAGCGCATGGGTGCCATGCCGGCACCACCACCGATGAACACCATTTCTGCCTCTGTTTTCTTGGCAAAAAACTCACCGAATGGTCCCATAACCGTAACCTTGTCACCCGGCTTCAGGTTGAACACGTAGCTGGACATAATGCCCGGCGGGTGATCAGTACCCGGAGGTGGTGTAGCGATACGGATATTGAACTTGAGAAGACCCCTCTCTTCCGGATAGTTCGCCATTGAGTAGGCGCGGATGGTGTCTTCTTTGTTGATCGCCTTATAGCGCCAGATATCAAGCTTGTCCCAATCGCCCTGAAACTCCTTCTCGATATCAAAATCCTTGAAGTCGATTTCGTAAGGAGGACACTCCAGCTGAACATAACCGCCAGCCCGGAAATCTACTTCCTCACCTTCCGGAAGCTTCAGCACAAGTTCTTTGATAAAGGTGGCTACGTTGTGGTTGGAGATAACCTCACATTCCCACTTCTTGACACCGAAGAACTCTTCAGGCACTTCGATCTTCATATCCTGCTTGACCGGAACCTGACACGACAAGCGCCAGCCTTCCTTCTCTTCACGGTTCGTGAAGTGAGTCTTTTCTGTGGCCAGCATCGCACCGCCGCCTTCAAGCACCTTACACTTGCACTGTGCGCAGGTACCGCCACCGCCACAGGCCGACGACAGGAAAATACCATTGCCTGCCAGCGTACCCAGAAGCTTGCCACCGGCTTCCGTTTTCACGGTATGTTCCGGGTCGTCATTGATTTCGATAGTCACATCACCGGTGCTTACCAGTTTGGATCTCGCCGCGAGGATGATCGCCACAAGCGCCAGAACGATAACGGTGAACATGACCACGCCGAGTATGATTTCTGTATACATGGTCTCGCCTTTTCGTTAAACCGAATCACCGGATGGGTTACAGGGAAATCCCCGAGAAGGACATAAAGCCAAGGGACATCAGACCGACAGTAATGAAGGTGATACCCAGGCCACGAAGCCCTTCAGGAACATCGCTATATTTCAGCTTTTCACGGATACCGGCCAGGGCAACAATAGCCAAAGCCCAGCCCACACCAGCACCAAAGCCATAAACCACACTTTCACCGAAGGTGTAGTCACGTTCCACCATGAACAGTGCAGCACCCATGATGGCGCAGTTCACCGTAATCAACGGCAGGAACACGCCCAGTGCGGAATAAAGTGCCGGGATATATTTATCCAGAATCATTTCCATGATCTGGACAATGGCCGCGATAACACCAATATAGGTAATCAATCCGAGGAAACTCAGATCAACATCGGGCAAACCCGCCCATGCCAGCGCACCTTCGCGCAGGATGTTGTTGTAGATCAGGTTGTTGACTGGCACGGTAAGTGTCAGAACAACAACAACGGCAATACCCAGACCCGTAGCTGCTTCTATCTTCTTGGAAATAGCAAGGAATGTGCACATACCCAGGAAGAACGCAAGCGCCATGTTCTCAATGAAGATAGCTTTGAGAAGCAGGCTGATATAGTGCTCCATCAGAAGGCCTCCTTATGGGTGTGGCGGGACATTTTGTAGTCCGGTTCCTCAACCTGCTCCGGCATCCAGGTGCGAAGCCCCCAGATCGCCAGACCAATGATAAAGAACGCACTTGGTGGCAGCAGTAGCAGGCCGTTGGTGATGTACCAGCCGCCTTCGTTGACTGGTGACAGCAGAGTGACACCAAACAACGAACCAGCACCCAGCAGCTCGCGGAAGAAGGCGACAAACAGCAGCATGACTGAGTAACCCATACCGTTACCGATGCCATCCAGGAAGCTCAGCCAGGGACCGTTTTTCATGGCGAAGCCTTCTGCGCGACCCATAACAATACAGTTGGTAATGATCAGACCAACAAATACAGAAAGCTGTTTGCTGATCTCATAGGCATAGGCCTTGA
The DNA here is from genome assembly GCF_003318275.1 of Marinobacter sp. F3R11. GTDB lineage: Bacteria > Pseudomonadota > Gammaproteobacteria > Pseudomonadales > Oleiphilaceae > Marinobacter. The sequence goes on from NZ_QOCH01000013.1 coordinate 352,445, forward strand.
GTATCTGATCAACCACGATTACCAGTGAGGCGATAATGGTCATCTGTACAATGATCCGGATACTTCCCGGAATCTGGGTACGAACCAGTGATACAGCCAGGTTGGAGAACGCGGTAACAGCAATAACCGACAGACACATAACGATGGTGACGTTCATGCTGGTGGTTACCGCAAGTGCGGAACAGATACCCAGGATCTGCAGCCCGATCGGGTTGTTACTGAAAATCGGTTCAAAAAGAACCTGTTTGGCAGTTACTTCGGCCATGATCAGACCTCCCCTTCACGAAGTTTCTTGAGGAACGGCGCGTAACCCCGGTCACCCATCCAGTAGTTAACCAGCTGCTGAACACCTCGACTGGTCAGGGTTGCACCAGAAAGCGCATCAACCTTGTGCTCTTTATCTGCAGCATTGGCTCCGACACCACCTTTAATCAGGCGGATCTGAGGTTCGGTTTTGTCCTCACCGTAAAGTTCCTTGCCAACCCACTGGGATTTCCAGCGCGGGTTATCAACTTCACCACCAAGACCCGGAGTTTCCGCATGCGCATAGAAACCCAGACCTTCAATAGTGTTGAGATCACCCTCAAGTGACATAAAACCGTAGAGCGTGGACCAAAGCCCGTAACCGTGAATCGGCAGCACCACCCGCTTCAGATTCCCGTTTTCGCTCAGGGTGTATACCTTGGCAACATTGGGACGACGCTTGATACCGGCCATGTCTTCTGAGGCAGGTATGCTGGTGGACATTCCCGGATCCGACGCGGCTTTGTACATATCGTACTTCATGGGATCTTGTACGTTTACCGACGAAGGCTCAACAAAGTCACCGGTTTCGAGATCCACAAGGCGCACTTCAAACTGCGCAAAAACCTGCTCAATTTCGTCAGCACCCGCGCCCTGAGGCAGCATTCCTGCTGCAGACAGGATGTTGGTCTTGATATCCAGGTTCTGGTTCTTGATCTGTGCAGGACGGAGCACTACCGCTGCGGTAGACACCACAACGGAAAATACAATACTCAGTACCAAAGCAACGATCAGCGTTCTGGAGACTGTTTCTTTACTGTTAGACACGAGCGAGCCTCCTTTTAACATTTGCCTGAACCACATAATGATCCATCAACGGAGCAAAGAGGTTAGCAAACAGAATTGCCAGCATAATACCTTCCGGGAAAGCCGGGTTGATGACCCGGATCAGGATAGTCATTACGCCAACCAGAATACCGAAGCACCAGCGGCCGGTATTGGTCATGGCCGCAGAGACAGGGTCTGTTGCCATGAACATCATACCGAAAGCAAAACCACCCATAACCAGATGCCAGTGAGCAGGAACCGCGAACATGGGATTGGTTTCGGAACCGACAACATTGAGCAGAACAGACATGCCGATCATGCCGATCATGACACCGCCCACAATCCGGTAGCTGGCGATGCGCATAGCAATCAGCACGAGACCACCAATCAGCACTGCCAGCGTTGAGGTTTCGCCCATGGAGCCCTGAATGGAGCCCATGAATGCATTCATCCAGCCAATATTGCTTTCAAGCGCATCCATGCCACCGCTTGCTGCCCAGCTCAGGGCCGTTGCGCCACTGAAGCCGTCAACAGCAGTCCACACCGTATCGCCGGAGATCTGAGCCGGGTAGGCAAAGTACAGAAACGCGCGACCGGTCAGTGCCGGGTTCAGGAAGTTTTTACCGGTACCACCGAAAACTTCCTTGCCAATCACGACGCCGAAGGTAATGCCCAGAGCCACCTGCCACAGAGGGATAGTGGGAGGACAGATCAACGCAAACAGGATTGAGGTTACAAAGAAGCCCTCATTCACCTCGTGGCGACGCACGGTGGCAAAGAGTACTTCCCAGAAACCACCAACCACGAAGGTGACGGCATATACGGGAATAAAATAGGCCATCCCGTAGACAAAATTGTCCCAGACACCAGCGCCAGCCCCGGTAACAGCAAGAGCCTGTATAAAGGCAGCGCGTAGTCCACCATCAGCAATCAAAGCATCCGGGTTTGATGCCAGAAAACTGTTGGCCTGGAAACCGATGTTCCACATACCAAAGAACATAGCCGGAAAAGTACACAACCAGACCGTGATCATGATGCGTTTGAGATCAACACCATCACGTACGTGCGAAGTTGTGGAAGTTACCGAGCTGGGTGTGTAGAAAATTGTGTCAGCAGCTTCGTACAGCGCATACCAGCGCTCATACTTACCGCCTTTTTCAAAATGATGCTCGATTCCATCGAGAAACTGCCTGATAGCCATCGTATTAGCCCTCGATCTCGATTCGGGTCAGATTCTCGCGGAGAATCGGACCGTATTCATATTTACCCGGGCACACGAAGGTGCACAGCGCCAGATCTTCTTCATCCAGTTCCAGAGCGCCGAGCTTCTGAGCCATTTCGGTATCACCGACAATAAGCGCGCGCAACAGCTGGGTAGGTAAAATATCGAGGGGCATGACCTTCTCATAGGAACCCACAGGTACCATCGCTCTTTCACTACCGTTGGTGGTGGTGGTGAAGTCGAACAATTTACCGCCAGAAAGCTTCGACAGGTAAATATTCAGAACGGAGAACTTGTTGATGCCTGGCGAGAGCCATCCCATGAAGTGACGCTTGTTACCCTCTTCGAGCAAGGACACCTGGTTGGCAAAACGGCCAAGGTATGCACAGGGACCATCACCACGACGACCGCCAAATACGGAACCGGAAATCGCACGCACATCGCAGTCTGTGGCCACTTCGCCATCAAGCAGCTCAGCCAGGCTCGCGCCCAGGCGGGTGCGTACCAGCCGCGGCTTCAAAGCCTTGGGGCCGCCAAGCGCAACAATCCGGCTGACGTTCAGCTCGCCGGTTGTAAACAGGAGCCCGACATCAATCACGTCCTGGTAATTGATTGTCCAGACAGTCTTCGAGATTGAGACCGGATCAAGGTAATGAATATGCGTCCCTACGTTTCCGGCAGGATGCAGTCCATCAAATTGCTGGACTTCAATATTATCCGCCTTCGGAACAGACACATTGGCACCAGGCCGCCCGGTTACGAATACTTTGCCGGAGGTGAGCCTGCCAAGAACGGTCAGCCCGTTCTCAAACGCCGCAGCATTCTCAGCAATCACCACAGCGGGATCAGCTGCCAGCGGATTGGTGTCCATAACGGATACAAAAATGGAATGCGGAGCGGTATCGATTGCAGGGACTTTGCTGTAGGGGCGGGTCTTCAGGGCCGTCCACAAGCCGGACTCCACCAGGTTATCAACCACCTGCTGACGTTCCAGACCAGCCAGATCCGAGTCATTGAAACGGGCGAAGGTTTCAGCTTCATCACCATCCACTTCGATGACAACTGACTGGAAAACCCGACGCTCACCGCGATTAATTTCTTTCACCACACCAGCGGCAGGTGATGTATAACGAACGCCTTCGGTCTTCTTGTCCGTGAACAGCAGCGTACCGCGCTTGACACGGTCCCCTTCTTTAACAGCCATCGTCGGCTTCATGCCGACATAGTCGAAACCAATTAACGCCACGTGGCGAACTGGTTTTCCGTCTGTAATGGTCTGTTCGGGAGCGCCGCTGATGGGAAGATCCAGGCCTTTTTTGATTTTGATCATTAGCCTCATCCAATCATCAGAAACTATTCTGTGCATTTGTATGGCCCGACCCCTGCGGCCCGGAAGTAACGTCGGGAAACGGAGAGCCAGACATACCCAAAATCGCGCCAATTATAGAGTTTAAGGCAAGCTATTTCCACCTGAAACAAGCACTGGTTTGTCCAGTAACTTAAATCCCGGACAAGCTTTCGCGGAAACAAAAAAAACCGACGCCTTACGGCGCCGGTTTTTTGGTGCTATCAGCGCCAGTTCCGGCGCCCCCTTCTCAGTCGCGCGAACGCTTCGGGAAAATAGGGTAACTGATACCAGCCATCTGATTGACCACCCGCACCACCTGTGCGCTGTAGCCAAATTCATTGTCGTACCAGACATAGAGAATCAGACGTTTTCCAGCAGTAATTGTTGCCTGAGCATCAACGATACCTGCATGGCGTGAGCCAACGAAGTCTGTAGACACCACTTCCGGAGAATTCACAAAATCGATTTGTTTCTGCAATTCCGAGTGCAATGCCATTTCACGCAGAAATTCGTTAACCCCTTCCACATCAACCTCTTTTTTCAGGTTGAGGTTCAGGATTGCCATGGAAACGTTCGGGGTCGGAACCCGGATAGCGTTTCCGGTCAGCTTGCCGGTCAGTTCTGGCAAAGCTTTGGAAACGGCCTTTGCCGCGCCGGTTTCGGTGATAACCATATTCAATGCGGCACTCCGGCCACGGCGGCTGCCTTTATGGTAGTTATCAATCAGGTTCTGGTCATTAGTGTACGAGTGCACTGTTTCAACGTGGCCATCTTCAATGCCATACTCGTCATAGATCGCCTTAAGCACCGGGGTAATCGCGTTGGTAGTACAGGAGGCCGCAGACAGGATCTTGTCCTCGTCTGTAATCCAGTCGCTGTTTATACCGTAAACGATATTTTTGATATCACCCTTGCCCGGAGCCGTCAGCAGTACCCGGCTGACACCCTTGGATTTCAGGTGCAGCCCAAGGCCTTCCTCGTCACGCCAGATACCTGTGTTATCCACAACTATGGCGTTGTTGATCCCGTACTGGGTGTAATCAACCTGATCAGGACCTGCCGAGTAAATCACCTTGATGTAATTGCCGTTGACAATCAGCGCCGATTCTTCTTCATCCACGGTGATGGTGCCGTCAAAGGGACCGTGAACGGAATCGCGGCGCAGCAGGCTGGCACGTTTTTCAAGATCGCTTTTCGCGCCGCCGTGGCGCACAACAATAGCCCGCAGGCGGAGATTATTACCGCCACCGGCTTTCTCGATCAGAATACGTGCAAGCAGACGCCCGATACGACCGAAGCCATACAGCACAACATCTTTGGTGTCGTTGCTTGCATCTTCTTCCGACTGGGAGGGGTACAGACCAACGACAGGACCAATTTCTTTCTTGAGGAATTCGGTCAGATCACCGCCTTCTTCCTTGAACTTTACCGCCAGCTTACCAATGTCGACGTGTGCACGCCCAAGCTCCATCTGGTCCATCGCCTGCAGAATTGGCAGAGTGTCGTGGACAGACAGCTCGCTTTGCTCCACCTGACGAACAAATCTGTGAGCGCGAATAATATCAATAACCGACTGGTTGATAATTGCGCGACCGTATACGGAGGTGACAACGTTGTTTTTCCGGTAAAGACGGCCAATCAGCGGAATCATCGCCTCCGCGGTGGATTCTCTGTCCATCCAGTTGGACAGGCACTGGTTCATCTGCTCGTGACTCACGATAGGGACCCCTGTGTTTTTTCGCACGTGGAATAATTAAGGTCGGGCATTATCCAACTTAAACAGCCTAACGGCAAATACCAACTGGCACGAACATCCAGACATGCCGCCATGACACCGTCATCCGGGGGCGCTAGAATAGCCGGCTCACAGGCCCCTCACCACCCACAGCAGGAGAAAACGACTGCCCATGAATCAAGGTGCCCCGACTTCCACCTCACTGCAAACACTGATCGCGCCGCAATTTCCCTCTAAACAGGCCGATCACCGCACCTGGGGGCAATTGCATGGCAGCAGCGACGCTCTGGCCATCTGTGAAAGCGCCAGAGCCCACAAGGGGCTGACTCTGGTTATCACCCGCAGCACCGCCGACGCAATCCGGCTGGAGCAGTCCATGCGGTTTTTCCTGGGGCTGCCAGCAGAGGAAGATGGCGCCACGGTTACTGAAGAAGGCCTGGAACTGCTGTCGTTGCCGGACTGGGAAACCCTGCCCTACGATCTGTTTTCACCACATCAGGATATTACCTCCAGGCGGATTCGCACCTTGCACAGACTGCCTGGCATTCAGCATGGCGTAATTGTGGTGCCCGCCAGAACCCTGATGCACCGACTGCCTCCGGTAAACTATCTTCAAGGCAATACCCTGCTACTGGAAACCGGCCAGTCCCTGGACATCGATAACTGGCGCCTGCAACTGGCCACGGCTGGCTACCGGCACTCTGAAAACGTCTATGAGCACGGAGAGTATGCCGTTCGCGGCTCCATAATCGACATATTCCCCATGGGCTCCAGTCTGCCCTACCGAATCGACCTCTTCGATAACGAAGTGGAAACACTGCGCACTTTCGATCCGGAAACCCAACGCACCATCGAACGGATAGAACGCATCGAACTTCTGCCTGCCTATGAGTTCCCCTGGCACAAGGAGGCCCGTTCCGGTTTTCGCGGCCGCTGGTTCGAGCATTTCCCGAATGCGGACAAAAACTCGCCGATTTATCAGGACGTCACCCACGGCATTACGCCACCGGGCATCGAATATTACCTGCCGTTATTTTTTGACCAGACAGCTACTCTTTTCGACTACCTGCCCGGCACCACCCATGTTTTTACAGCTGATGGCCTGAACGAAGCGGTCAACCACTTTGATACAGATACCCGGAATCGTTACGAAGATCGCCGCCATGACCGGTTGCGTCCGATACTCCCCCCCTCCGTTCTGTTTTTGCAGCAGGACGAACTGTTTGGTTATCTCAAAGCCTTTCCCCGGGTAACCACTACATCTGAACGGGCAGAAGGCAGTGGCACGACCAATTGTGCCAGCGAAGCACTTCCGGACATCGCGATGGACGCGCGGGCAGCCGAACCTGCAGGACGCCTCAAGCGTTTTATACAGACATTTTCCGGGCGGGTACTGATATGTGCCGAGTCCTCAGGGCGGCGGGAGGCCCTGATTGAAAACCTTGGAGAGCACAAGCTTCAGCTGAAGGTGTTTGAAAACTGGCGTGAGTTTCTGTCAGACAAAAGCAGCGCACTGGGCATCACCATTGCTCCCATGGAGCAGGGACTGGTATTACCAGATCACCATATTGCCCTCTTTACTGAAACCGGCCTGTTCGGTGAGCGGGTTTTACAGCGCCGGAGACGTGATAAGCCGACGGAAATAAATGACGATGGCTATCGCGACCTGTCCGAGCTGCGGGTAGGCTCACCAGTTGTGCATATCGACCATGGTGTCGGCCGTTACCTTGGCCTGGAAAACATTACCGTAGAAGGCGAGTCCAGCGAGTTTCTGATGCTCGAATATGCCGGCGGCGCAAAACTGTATGTCCCTGTATCCAGCCTGCACCTGATTTCCCGTTACGCCGGATCAGACACAGAACACGCGCCGTTACACAAGCTGGGCACCGAACGCTGGAGCGCAGCCAAACAGAAGGCTCTTGAAAAAATTCGCGATACTGCAGCCGAGCTTCTGGATGTATATGCGCGTCGCGAAGCCCGCAAGGGGTTTGCCTTCGAAGATCCGAAAGAAGCCTATCGTGCCTTTGCAGCAGGGTTCCCTTTTGAAGAGACTCCGGATCAGCAGATAGCTATCCAGGCCGTGTTCGAGGACATGACCAGTGAAAAGCCCATGGATCGACTGGTGTGCGGTGATGTCGGTTTCGGCAAAACTGAAGTTGCCATGCGAGCCGCCTTTCTGGCGACCTGGTCCGGAAAGCAGGTGGCGGTGCTTGTACCGACGACACTACTGGCCCAGCAACACTATGAATCCTTCCGCGATCGTTTCTCGGATACGCCTGTCAATATCGAACTGTTAAGCCGCTTCCGCAGCGCCAGCCAGACCAGCAAGGCTCAGGAATCCATCGAAAGTGGCAAAGCCGATATTGTTATTGGCACCCACAAACTACTCCAGGGCGACATCCACTTCAAAAATCTGGGACTGGTAATCATTGATGAAGAACACAGATTCGGCGTTGGACAGAAAGAAAAACTGAAATCCCTGCGCGCGGAAGTGGACATGCTGAACCTTACCGCCACGCCCATCCCAAGAACGCTCAATATGGCCATGGGACACCTGAGAGATCTCTCCATTATTGCCACACCACCTGCCCGGCGACTCTCGGTGAAAACATTTGTACGCCAGCGTGACGAGGCAACGGTCAAAGAAGCCATCCTGCGTGAGATTCTCCGCGGCGGCCAGGTCTATGTCCTGCACAATGATGTTGCGAGCATTGAGAAAACCGCAGAAGATCTGCGGCGTCTGGTTCCCGAGGCCCGGGTGGGCGTTGCTCATGGCCAGATGGGGGAGAGACAGCTTGAGCAGATCATGTCTGACTTCTATCACAAGCGCTTCAATGTACTGGTGTGCACTACCATTATTGAGACAGGTATCGATATCCCCAGCGCCAACACCATCATTATCGAGCGCGCCGACAAGTTCGGCCTTGCCCAGCTGCATCAGCTTCGGGGCCGCGTTGGCCGCTCACACCATCAGGCATACGCATACCTGCTGACACCACCACCGAAAGCAATAACACCAGACGCAAAAAAACGACTGGAAGCCATTTCCGAAGCCCAGGATCTCGGTGCCGGCTTCATGCTTGCAACACACGATCTGGAGATCCGCGGTGCCGGCGAATTGCTGGGTGACGAGCAAAGCGGACAGATTGAAAGCATCGGCTTCACTCTGTACATGCAACTTCTGGACGAAGCGGTAAAAGCCATTCGTGAAGGTCGCACACCCAACGCTGAGCTTCCCCTTAGCCACGGCACAGAAATGAACCTTCGCATACCGGCACTGATCCCGGAGGATTACCTCCCGGATGTCCATAACCGGCTGATGCTCTATAAACGAATAGCCAGCGTCAGTAATCGCGAAGCATTAAAAGAACTTCAGGTTGAAATGATTGACCGCTTTGGATTATTACCCGAACCCGTAAAAAACCTGGTTCTGCAAACGGAGCTCAGACTCAAGGCGGAAGCTCTGGGCATTGTTAAAGTGGACGCAGGCAAGGAATGGGCACGTCTTGAATTCGGCAGTTCTACTCCCGTGGATCCATTGATGCTGGTTAAAAAAATGCAATCCGCTCCGGACACATATCGCCTTGAAGGTGCCAACAGCTTCCGTTTTCGGCTGAAGGACGCCTCAACCAATGGTAAACTCGACGGCATTTCCCGGATGCTGGGCGAACTTGCACCTGCACCAAGTACCGCTACCACATGAAGCGGCCCGAACAAAACTGGAGCAAACTCTTGCAGACTGACGGTAATCCCATGTATCAGCTACTGGCACGCACACTTCTGACGGCATTGTTACTATCGACTGCGATGGTGAGCCATGCACAGCAAACCCCCAACAATTTTTACCGGGCAGAGTTCGTCATCCTGGAACGCATCGTCGATCCGGGTGCAGTGAATGAGCGCATGGCTAATCGTAAAGCAGAGCCTCCGGTGGACACCAGCAAAGACCTATATCGCGTAACCGGTGACGGCAATGTGATCTCATCGTTCAAACTCGCATCACGCAACCAGCTTCATCTCGGGAGCGCAGCTAACCGGCTGGAGCGGAGTGGTCGTTACCGGGTGCTTATGTCTACAGGATGGTACGAATCATTCCCGCCCAACTATAAAGGCCAGCCGTTGCGCATCGAAATCGGAGACTGGCTGACTCAGGCAGGCCAGAGAGAGGTTGAAGGGCATATTACCATCGATCGTCAGCGCTACCTGCACGTCACCGTCCACCTTAACCACTGGCAGGATGGAAAGACTGCTGTGACGGGAATTACCGAGAGCAACCCGGGCGAAACCACCGGCACCGATACAGCAGCGCTGACCATCAACCCTGAGGTACCGCCGGAGTTACTGACATGGATCCGAGAAACCCGCAGGATGCGAAGTGAGGAAATCCACTTCCTGGACTCTCCCACTATCGGCGTCCTCGTATTCTTCAGGAAGATTGAGGCAAACTAGCAAGCGCACCGAGATCGGCCATCGAGACTTCAAGAATCCGTCTGACACCAGACATCCCCTGCTCGATGGCCGCTTCAATTTCCGTCATGGTAATAATGTGATCTGACTTCCCGGCCGCCCGGTTCACCACCAGACCCAGGCATACATAACGCATACCCAACTCCGCAGCCAGAGCCGCTTCCGGCATACCGGTCATCCCTACCAGATCACACCCGTCCCGCTCCATGCGACGTATTTCTGCAGCAGTTTCCAGCCGGGGGCCCTGAGTTGCACCATAAACACCAAACCCGGCAAACGGCACTCCATGGGCCGTTGCAGCACCTATCAGAATGTCTCTCGCAGACTGGTCATATGGCCAGGTAAAATCAATATGAGTTACTGATTCCAGATCACCCTCAAAAAAGGTACTTGCCCTGCCCCATGTGTAATCAATAATCTGCTCAGGGATAACCACGCATGCGGGACCCATATCTGAATGAATCCCCCCCACCGCATTCACGCCGACCAGGGTTCGGACTCCAGCATCATAAAGTGCTTTTATATTGGCTCTATAGTTCACTTCGTGGGGTGGTATCCGATGAGGGTTACCATGCCGGGAAAGGAATACCACAGGCTGGCCATCCAGATGACCCTCGATCAGTTCTGAAGATGGCGCACCCCAAGGTGTGTCTACCTCCCTGCTCCCTTTCACCTCAAGACCTGAAAGAGTTGTCAGGCCGGTGCCACCAATAATGCCTACCACGCTGCTGGTATCAGTCATCAATATCCATCTCCTGCATCCAGGGACTGCTCTCCAACATCGCCCGCAGGGGTGTCATTACGGCGACTGCGGTTTTGCGTGCGGGTATCTTGAATACCGCGTGTTTCCGGCTTTTCACCGGCTGCCCCGTCATTTTCCATATCAGGAGTCCGGGTCTCATCATTTATATACAGAGTCTGCGTCGGGAAGGCTATCTCACCGCCGTGGCTGGCAATCACATCACTGATTTTCAGCAGCACATCCTGCTTGACTTCATGGTAACGGACCCACTGGACTGTTTTGGTGAACGCGTAGACCATGATATCCAGTGATGACTGATTGAAAGCCAGGAAATTCACAATCAAGGTTTGTGTATTATCAATATCGTCATGATTCTCAAGCATTGACCGGATGTCCGAAACAATAGACTCCATATCCCCAACATCGGCATACCGGATACCGACAGTCTCATAGATACGCCGATTGGTCATTCTTGAGGGATTTTCTACGGCAATGGTTGTAAACGTGGCATTGGGAACATAGAGAGGGCGCTTGTCAAACGTCCGGATAGTGGTCAGCCGCCACCCGATATGTTCTACGGTTCCTTCAATGTTACGATCCGGCGACCGCACCCAGTCACCGACCTTGAATGGACGGTCCAGATGGATAATAAACCCACCGAAAAAGTTGGCCAGCAAATCCTTGGCTGCAAAACCCACCGCAATGCCGCCAACGCCACCAAAGGCAAGCACACCCGAAAGACTATAGCCCAATGACTGCAGGCTGATCAGCACAGCCGTAATGATCACCACCGCTCTCGTCAGCTTGCTGATCGCATTGATGGTGGTGTAATCCATCGGCTTTTTCATTTTTACCGGAGAGACAAGAATGCTCTCTCCTTCTTTTACTGCCCGGAGCAAGGCCCAGACAAAGATACAAATGAAACCGACTTCGAGTACTGTTTCATTGGCCTTGAAGATTTCGGCCGATGAATAGTGATGAGCAACCTCCGCTGCCCAGTAAACACCCTGAAGCCAGACAAACGCCACCAGCGGCTTGCGCGCAGCGTGCAGTACGGCGTCATCCCAGAGATTATTGGTCTTCGAGAATTTTCTCTCCAGGGCAGAAACAATATGACTGACAACATAGGCAACCGCTGCAGTTCCGAACACCAGCGAAAACACTACAATACCCACGCGCCATGGCTCATATAGCACGCCGAAATTCTCGATCCAGCCATCAACGATGGTCATCATGTCTCCGATCATCGGATTCCTCAGTTCAGTGTTATCAGTCTGATTTCAGCGGATATTAACCGGCATCCCTGGCCTGGCACAGTCGAAAAGCTGTATGACATCGGCATTCCGCATACGAATACAGCCATGGGAAAGCGCCAGCCCCATTGGCTCAGTATCCGGAGTACCATGTATGTATATAAAACGACGGAAGGTATCAACGCCTGCCCCACGATTTCTGCCCCGCTCTAACCCGCAGAGCCAGAGGATGCGGCTCAGTATCCAGTCGCGCCCGGGGTAACTGGCTGCAAGCTCCGGGCTGTATATCTCACCGGTAGGGCGACGGGCACAGAAAACCGTATTGGCAGGCAGTCCTGCACCAATCATCGCACGTATGTAATGTCGACCTGACGGAGTGCAACCACTGCCATTCTGTTCACCGACACCGTTGAGTGCAGTGGATACCGGGTAGCAGGCAATGGCACGCCCGCTTGCATCAAGCAGGGTGAGACTCTGATCAGCCAGGCTGATATCAATTGAACAGGCACCAGGGTTGTGATGGTTCACAACGAATCGGACTCCCTCCAGGATTCTGCAGAAAGCCTACCCGAGAGGGTGCGGTTCAGGCAACCGGGACCTTCTGGTTGGTGGAGGGAATCAGCAGTGCATCCTGCGCCTGCATGCCTGCGGCAAGGAAAGGAACAAGGCGTGCAGCAATCTCCTGGACAGTGGTTTCAACGCCCAGTTTGTTACGCAGAATATCCTGCAGGGCCTCATTGCTGGACATTGTGAAGGCAGTAGCCCCAAGCATGAACTGGATACGCCAGTATCGATCCACCGCTGAAAGCTGTGGCGTTGCCTCTTTCAACAGGTGCATGAAGCGGCTGAAGGGCTGACTGTATTCCTGCTCCAGAAACTTGCGCAAATGCCCTTGCGATTGTGTATACGCCAGCCCAAGCAGTCGCATGAAAATCGATATACCCATCTCATTGCGCTGAGGCATACGAACAGCGCTCTCGGTGAGAGCCCAAAGCGTCTGATTTAACGTTGGGGGTTTACCTTCACAACGGGCCTCGAGTTCGTCAAACGCATCCTCAAGTGTTGCTGAAAAGGGGGTCAGAAAACGACCAAAGACTGCATGGATCAGCGCATTTTTGGAGCCGAAGTGGTAGTTTACCGCAGCAAGGTTTACCTTGGCCTTGCTGGTAATCATGCGTAGTGAAGTCTCTGCAAAACCGCGTTCAGCAAACAACTCCTCTGCAGCATCAAGAATTCGATCAACAGTATCCGACTGGGCCATTTTATTTTAAGCGCCTCTAGCAAACGTCTGTTTGAAACATACGTTTGACTCACATTTATGTCAAGCCCTGTCCTCTGGCACCGCAGCTGCCTCTTGCCAGCCACGATCAATAGCATTCTGATTACCTTCAAAAAAAGCCGCCTGAACACGGCTATATGCCTTCTCCGCTTCAAGAAGATATATCAGATAAAGCCTCACATGCTCTCGCCGGGACAGTGCCCGGGGCAGAGCTTTTTGCTCCGACAAACGCAGCAGACTGCTGAACCGCGTATTTTTGAGAGCAGGATTAAAATCATTCATGCGGGCACACTGCCAGATCAACCCCTCTTTACCCTCCAGATGCTCTGCGTGCTTCCTTGCATCACGCATCATGCGCTGACGTCTGATCAGTAAGTCTAGATAAGAAGGCTTCGGGGTGTATATCCGACGAACGGCTGGAATACCCAATAGCAGAATAATGATGAAAGCTCCAAATCCACCGCCAGCAATCCATGCGGGTACGAACCCCGTAAGCCCGCTCAGGAATATTGCCGCCGCCACCAAGGCACTGAACAACCATAAATCCCGGCTTCGGCGTGCCGCCGCAACACTGAAATTGTCGGGCCAGTCGTTCATTGCCAGCAAGTCAAAGTCCAGCAGCAACACACGATCGCACTGGCGCAACATCAGCCTGAGCGTTCGCTGACGCGATTCAGCCTGAACCGGGTCAGCATCACCAATGCTTTCCACTGGCACCGCATCGGTCTGGATACTATCCGCCTCAACAGTCGCAACTTCCTGATCTGCTGCCTGATCTGCCTCTGGCAGCTCAGTGGCAGGAGCAGGATCAGCGGACCGCCCCGGGCGCAACACTGCACCCTGAGCAGCACCTGTTAAAGCTTCTGCAGCACTCTGGTTCTGAGCCATGGCGGTTTATCCAATTCGTTATGGAACCTCTCATTCAAGAGCATGATCTAACCGGGTATCGACAAGCAGCGCCATACCTTTAATCACAAGATGTTCCTGATAGTATTTTTCACATCCAAACTTGGCAACAACAACCCTGCTCGTTATTCTTTCCAACCAGTACCTGGCTTGCTAATACTCGCCACTCCCCCATAGCCAAAGAGGTCTGCTTATGTTCACCGGTATTGTTCAGGGTATTGCTGTTGTTGAAAGTGTTACTGCTGCTACCGGGTTAAGTACCTTTGCAATCCGCCTGCCGGACAACAGTGCCGATGACGTAAGCATTGGTGCGTCAGTCGCTATCAATGGCACCTGCCTGACGGTTACCCGCCAGTCCGGCAACACACTGTTTTTCGATGCCATGCAGGAAACCCTGAGACTGACAACACTGGGCAAACTGGAACCAGGGCATAAGGTCAACTTCGAGCGGGCTGCGCGCATAGGGGATGAGATCGGTGGTCATCTGTTATCGGGGCACATCCACACAACCGCAGATGTGGTTGAAATTCTGCGCCCGGAAAACAACGTGACAATCTGGTTTCAGGTTCCAGACCAGTGGGCTCGCTACATCTTTCCCAAAGGCTATATCGCGATCAATGGTGCCAGTCTTACAATTGGTGAGGTAAACGGAAACCGCTTCAACGTTCACCTGATTCCGGAAACCCTGCGCGCTACAACCTTTGGCACGATAGAAGAAGGCATGATGGTCAACATCGAAATCGACAGCCAGACACAAACCATCGTGGATACACTGGCTCGACTGGGCTACGACCGCCCTGCCGCAACACCATAGACTAAAAGCAGGCGTAGCAATCATCCACGCCAGGCTTCAAAGACAACAAATTTCGGATCGGCATCCACCTGACGGACCTGGGAAAAAAAACGTCGCAAGCTCCGGTGGTATCCAAGATGCCGGTTCCCCACCATGAGCAGACGCCCTGTTCGGGTCAGGTTTCGGGACGCCTGTTCAAAAAGCCTCAGGGCAATATGATCTCCTACCACCCCACCTTCATGAAAAGGAGGATTTAGCAGGATCCGTTCAAATGGTTCGCTGTTACTGGCGATCCCATCCGAATGGGCAAAAAAAGCCCTTGCCCCGGGAAATGCTGCCTCCTGGTTTCTGCTCGCACTGAGAACCGCTTGACTGGAAACATCGCTAAAGGTGATTTCAATGTCCGGTTTCACCGCCAACGCAGCCAGCCCCAGAACGCCGTTACCACATGCAAGATCCAGAACACGCGCACCTGAGCGACAAGGCTCGATAGCCGCTGCCAGGTGTGGCAGCATCAACCGTGTGCCTATATCCAGCTTCTCCCGTGCAAACACCGCAGGCATGGCCGCGACTCGGATGCCAAGGTTTTCAGGTCTGCGCCCCGGCCCGGCAGTCAGCCCACAGCCTTTTCCCAGTTCATAGCCCTTCCAGGTGCCGGGCCAGTTATCCAGTGTTGCCTGCCCCCGGCTACAACTGATCACCCGGGCCTTTTTCACCGCCCGCCCTACCTGCCGAACCTTTACCGCATCAGCAAACACGTCGACGCTGCGATCTGGCAGGTGCTTGATCATTCCGGCCGCAAGCATAATCCCGTCAGGCCTGAGCGCGCCATTAACCCAGCGTAGCAACCAGGCCAGATAGTCAGCTTCGCGGGGTATTCTCAGGACAATCAGATCATAGGAAGCCGTGGGGGGCTGCAACCAGCTGTATATGCACGCAGGCACCGGATTACCAGGGTTCTGATTCGCATTAGTTACCAGAGCGGCGCTTAGTTGTGCATTATCAGCAACCACATCCGGTGCAAACCGGGACAACCCCAGTGTCAGGGCCCCATATTGGTCGTCGATCACCAGTACCCGGGCATCAGTCACCGTTTCGAGGTGGTCAAATGCTGCCTGCAAAAGCAGTTCATCGGCAGCACTCCAGGCACGGAGTGCCGGATCATCTGTGCCAGGGCGGCTCAAAGTCAGGCTGCCACCGGGGAAGTCCAGTACTGCGGTTGTCAGATCTGGCATCAAACTACCCCATAAAAGCACGGTAAACGGTAAAGCGTCCGTCTTCACGCAGTCGCTCTGCGCGCCCGATGTAACGTTTGATAAGGGGTTCGTATGGCAAAAAGCTGTTCGCTACCAGACGCAGTTCGCCACCCGGCTGCAGATGCCGTTGCACATCCTGGAGGAACTGCTCTGTCATGGATGTATCCGTTTTTACACCGGAGTGAAAGGGTGGATTGCTGATAATCCCGGACCAACGACCGTCAACGCCCGAGAGGCCATCTGAGGCGTATATTGTCCCGGCAGCATGGTTCCGCTGATAGGTCTCCCTTGCGCAGATAACCGCCTGTGACTGGACGTCCACACCATCAACACTGGACATGGATGCGCCGTGCGCAACCTGCCAGGCCTGAACCCAGGCTCCGATAACGCCAGCACCGCAGGCAAAGTCCAGCAACCGGTCACCAGTAACTGGCTGCTCGGCAAGCGTTTCAAGCAGCAGCCGCGTACCTTTATCCAGCCCATCATGGCTGAAGATACCCGGCATCCCGGCAACCTCAACGGATACTCCCGCACATTCTGCACTGCCCCAGGTTACCCAGTCCTGAACCCGGAATCCCGGCGCGGGTTTGATGCCTTCCGCACTCCAGACCTGACAATGGCGCGCACTGTCTACCTTGGACGCCTGCGGAGCAACCAGCTTAAGCTGCTTTATGGCTCCGGCAATACCTTCCTTCTTTTCGCCCACAAGCACCAACCGTGCATTTTCTGCCGCAAGCGAACGCGCCAACGCCAGTCGCATTTCCAGTTCGGCCCTGGCTTTAGGCAGAAACACCACTACAGTGTCAAAGGAGCCACCGGAGGCCAGAGCCTGGTCGTTATAGCCAAAGCAGGCCTGCCACCCCTCCTGGCGCTCAAGCCGGTGAAAAACACCTGCGTGTTCGCTCATGGCAAGCCCCTTGCCCGGGAGCTCTTGCAGCAGATGTGCTGACGCTACACCCAACAAAGCCAGCCGGCCGGATAACAGAGATCGGTTTTTAAGCAATGCCTGATGAGAATTGGGTAAAGAACCGGGCAAACAGGAGCCAGATAAACTCTGCATGGATTAAATAACGCCGTTGTGGGATTGAAACTAGACTTGTGTCTGCCGACCGGAGCGCACCGGGCGCAATACCAGCTCATCCAGACTATTCTGTTTGATCTGCTCCCAGTCTTCAGGGCCAGAAACCGATATGCCCATGTCCCGGAGTATGCCATCTGCCACATCGTACACAAAACCATGCACGTTAAGCTGCTGGCCGCGCTTCCAGGCTTCCAGAACAATGCTGTTCTGGCACACATGCCCTACCTGTTCAACCACGTTAAGTTCACACAACCGGTCAATCCGGTCATGTTCATTGGAACTGGCATCCAGCACTGCCTGGTGGCGGTCCCTTACATCCTGCACATGCCGCAGCCAATGGCTGATCAGTCCGAAACCTTCATTGCGCAAGGCCGCCCGGACACCACCACAGCCGTAATGACCGACTACCAGAATATGTTTTACTTTCAATACTTCTATCGCAAACTGAAGTACCGAAAGGCAATTAAAGTCAGTATGTACAACAACGTTGGCAACATTCCTGTGCACAAACAGTTCACCAGGAAGCATGTCGACAATCTGGTTGGCCGGTACGCGGCTGTCAGCGCAGCCAATCCACAGATACTCAGGCGCCTGCTGGTTCGAGAGACGATGAAAAAACTGCGGATCCTCGGCCTTGATGCCTTCGGCCCATGCCCGGTTTTTTTCAAGAATACGGTCAAGCTGACCCATTAACAGACTCCATTTCATGATTCCCGGTCACGATTGAACGGGAATCATGGCTTCAAAGCAATACTCAGTTTGTCTGACTCATCTCAGGAAGCTGCTCAGCCGCACTCTCGCCGTGGGACTGGTGCTGTGTACTTTGTGCAAGATCCAGCAACTCGCGCAGGGCAACCGAGAACATTGCATACTCTGGTTCTCTCACACTTTTGAGTTCAAGAAGCATGGACTTCCAACGCATGATCATGGCTTCGTGTCGCTGTAACCACCCTTCTACACAGGCCGGCACATCCTCAGCTTTTTCAGCCAGGTTAAGTACGCCTGTGGTCAACGCTCGTTGCTGCCAGTCTAAATCCTCGCGAAAACTCTCCCGCGCCAGTGCCTGCCAATGGGATGCTGGCGTGAGGCTTGCTATTGCGCTGGCAAACCAGTTCAGGTCGAGCCTGTCACCCAACTCATAGTAAAGATTCGCGACAGTTTTCAGTGGCATGCCGGTGGCTTCCTGAGCTTCAATAATACCCAGCGATGCGTATAGATAGCCGGTTCCGGATACCACGGAGGCAAGCTCTGCCGGCAGGCCAGCGCTGACCAGCGCTTCATTACGTTTTTCCCATTCAGTACGGGCCTGCTCGCCCAGATACTCCGGCAGGCCAGCGGTAATAGCCCATACGCTATCAGCAAATCGCTCCATATGATTCTGAATACTCAGCTCCGCCCGGCGATTACGTAACAGCCAGCGTACAGAGCGACGCATCAGCTGCATAAGGTCGCGCATCAGCTCCATCTGCAGCTGCGCAGGGATATGGAAATCGAGATCTTCGATCTTGTCCCACCAGTTATCAATGCGGAATACATCCCGTGCAATCAGCCACGCCAGGGCAATGGATGCTGCATCTGCTCCGGTTGATTGATTCAGTCGCTCCACAAAGGTAATACCCATGTGGTTGATCATGTCATTGGCAATCTGTGTGGCAATAATCTCCCGCCGCAACTGGTGTTCACCAAGCTCTTTCGAGAATTTCTGGGTGAGATCACGGGGGAACACTTTGTACATTTCACGCGCCAGGATCGGGTCATCTGGCAGACTGCTGTCTATCAGGGTCTGCTTCAGATCACCTTTGACATAGGAAATCAGAACAGACAGTTCTGGTCGCGTCAGCCCCTTCTTGTTCAGCTTGCGCTCAGACAGAGTTTCATCGTCTGGCAGGAACTCAAGAGCCCGGTTGAGCTTGCCTTCACTCTCAAGGGTATTCATCAGCCTGCGATATTCTTCGAGGCGGGATGTTGTATCCTCGTTGGCTATACTGATCGCCTGAGTCTGCCGGTAGTTGTTCCTGAGAACCAAAGCTGCAACATCATCAGTCATTTCCTCCAGCATGACGTTGCGCTGCTTGGCTGTCAGGTCGCCCATAGCAACAGCACGGTTGAGCAAAATCTTCATATTGACTTCGTGATCCGAACAGTCAACACCTCCGGAATTATCAATGAAGTCCGTATTCAGACGTCCCCCGTTCAGAGCGTACTCAATCCGACCCAGCTGGGTCATACCCAGGTTCCCGCCCTCACCTACAATCTTGCAACCCAGTTCTTCGCCGTTGATACGCAAACCATCATTGGCTTTATCTCCCACATCGCTATGGGATTCGCTGCTGCCTTTTACGTAGGTTCCAATGCCGCCGATCCAGAGCAGATCGACCTGCGCTTTCAGGATATGGGAAATCAGCATATTCGGGGGCACCCGATCAGAATTGATCCCCAGAAGCTTCTTGATTTCCGGGCTAACCGGGATGGATTTGGCGTTACGACTGAAAACGCCACCGCCTTTGGAAATCAGCTTGGCGTCGTAATCGGTCCATGCCGAGCGGGGTTTCTCGAACAACCGTTTGCGCTCTTTGTAACTCTTTGCTGCATCCGGTGATGGGTCGACAAAAATGTGGATATGGTTAAACGCCGCTACCAGGCGGGTTTTCTCGGAGCTCAGGAGGCCGTTGCCAAACACATCCCCCGCCATGTCGCCGATACCAATTGCCGTGAACTCGTCCTCGGCAGGATTAATACCGATTTCCCGGAAATGCCGTTCCACAGACACCCACGCACCCCGGGCGGTAATACCCATTTTCTTGTGGTCGTAGCCATTACTGCCACCGGAGGCGAAAGCATCACCCATCCAGAAGTTGTATTCCGCAGCCAGACCATTAGCAATATCCGAGAATGTAGCGGTACCCTTATCCGCTGCAACAACGAGGTAGTGATCATCCCCGTCATGGCGAACTACTCGCGCCGGGGGCTCGATGCCTGAGTCCAGCAGGTTGTCGGTAATATCGAGCAGCCCGCGGATAAATGTCTTGTACGCTTCAATGCCTTCCGCCTGGAAAGCTTCCCGGTCAGACGAATCCGGCAGTTGTTTGGCAACAAACCCGCCCTTTGCTCCAACGGGTACGATCACCGCGTTTTTTACCTGCTGGGCCTTTACCAGCCCCAGTACCTCAGTCCGGTAATCCTCAAAGCGATCAGACCAGCGCAACCCACCCCTGGCAACCTTACCGCCTCGCAGATGCACACCCTCAACCCGGGGCGAGTACACAAAAATTTCGTACACAGGTAAAGGCAAAGGCATGTCCGGAATACCGGTAGGGTCAAACTTCACACTGATGTATGACTTGGGGCCGCCAGCCTTGTCAAGCTGGTAGTAGTTTGTGCGCAACGTGGCCTGCATAAGCTCCAGATAGAGGCGAAGCACACGGTCTTCGCTGAGATTCTCCACCTCTTCCAGGCCCGCATTGAACTCGATCTCAAGTTTCTGTTGGGCAGCCTGGCACTTGCCTTCACTCTGAAAACGATCCGGGTTAAAGCGTACGTCAAAGTACTCCAGCAGAATCCGGGCGAGCCCAACATGGTTAACCAGCGTGTTGGAAATAAACGTCTGACTGTTGGAAAAGCGGATCTGGCGCATGTAGCGGGCATAAGTTCGCAACAAAGCAATTTCCCGCCAGCTCATGTAGGAGGAGATAAGCATCCGGTTGAACGCATCATTCTCTGCATCGCCGTACCACACTCTATGGAACAGTTCCTCGAAAATAGGCCGTATACGGTGAATATCCACTACCTTGCCGTTGTGGGCATAGAGTGTGAAGTCATGAATCCAGACGGTTTTGTTATTGCGATCAGTTACTTCAAACGGATGCTCCCCCAGAACCCGGAAACCCAGGTTATCGAAAATGGGCATAACATCCGACAGAGGCAGGGGCTGGTCGGGGAAAAACAGCTTGAAGTGCAGCGTGCTTTCATCTTCTTCCAGGGCCCGATAGAAACTCATCGTCAGGTCATTGCGAGTTGAAGCAGCCGAAATATGCTCAAGATCAATAGCTGCCCGGCGCGGTGAAAACATTTCGGTGTAACTGGCAGGAAAGCCAGCAGCCCATAGCCTGTAAAGCTCATTACCCTGTTCTTCGCCATAGGCTTCGCTCAGGGAATCAGAGAGACCGTCGCGCCACGACTGGGCCATCTCGATGACTTTTTCCCGTATCTCGGCAATTGGCAGTTTACGGTTTTCAACCTGAGGAACACGGATGGTGAACTGCACTCTTGCCAGTACAGATTCCGAGAAATGCGTAACAAACTCGATATCTTCCGCTTCCAACCGATCCAGAAGCACCTGCTCCACTTTCAGGCGAAGTTCCGTGTTGTATATATCCCTGGGAAAGAACGCAAGACAGGTAACAAACTGGCCATAAACGTCTTCGCGCATGAACAGTTCAATGTGCCGCCGCTCCTGGATATAAAGGATGTTTTTTGCGACATCCAGTAACTCATCCTCTCCGATCTGGAACAGCTCATCCCGGGGATAGAGCGTGAGAATCTGCTCCAGCTCCTTGCCGGCATAGTCTGCACGCAGGAAGCCTGAGCGCTCCATCACACTCTGGAACTTGCGCTTCAGCAGCGGGATCTCATCGGGGCGCTCATTGTAGGCACGTGCTGTGTACAAACCGAGAAAACGGCGCTCACCAACCACCTCGCCTTTTTTATTAAACTTCTTGACGGCTATATAATCCGGGTAGGCGGGACGGTGAACCCGGGAACGCTGGGCAGACTTGGCGAAAATAAAGATATCATCGGCCCGGGTCATCTCATGGCGCGTGCGCTGGGGCAGTTCATTGAGAAGAACACGGTCTGGCCTCTCGTTATTCACTCGGAGTATTCCCAACTCGGAATTCTCAACCCGGCGAACCACCATGCCGGACTTGTCACTGACAAAGTCGTACTCATCGTAGCCAAGAAAGGTAAAGTGATCGTGGGCCAGCCAGTCCAGGAACGCACGGGCCTCATCTTTCTGCTCACTGCTGATCCCGGCGGTAGTGTTATCCAGTTCATCTATAATCTGGCTGACCTTGTCGGTAACCACTGGAAAATCAGCGACTGCTATACGCACCTCATGCAATACTGTCTGCAGAGCCTGCTCAAGATTTTCCAGATCTTCCGGATCGCTGTGTCTGTCGATTTCCAGAACGATAAACGCTTCATAGGCAGAGGCTGCGTCACTTTTTTTACCAGCAAGCAGCTTTTTGAGCTTCCCTGTTTTGTCGCGCTCCAGCTGGAGTATGGAATGCTGAATTGAGTGGGTTCCAATTTCACGCTGGTTGACCGCTATACGCAGGGAATCAATCAAAAATGGAATGTTCGGGTGAAGAATAAACACCACAGTATGGGTGGATTGCCAGCCATCGCTCTCCAGATCCGGATTAAATACCGCCACGGGCGTTTCTTCAGCACTGCGTTTCTGCAAAAACTGCCAGGCTGCCAATGCCGCACCGTAGGTATCGGAGAGGCGCCGGCTGACAAGCTCATCCAATGGAGTATGTGCATAATGCTGCTTTACAAATTCGCTGATTTTTCTGGCTTCGGCCTTGGCAATTTTTCTGGAAAACTCTTCAGCCAAAAGCTCAAAAAACTGATCTTTGCTGGCCACTGTCAGCGCATTCATGGGCGACCTCAGTTAGTGTGAAATAAACGTAATCAGGATATCGTGAGATAAGCATAGTCAAACCCTTGATTTTTGCTGGTCTGACACCAAAACTGCGACAACTACTTACTTATTACCTTCCCATGAGAGCAGTTACGTCCAATGTCGTTACAGCATACGTTTGGAGAGTTACGGGCACAGCTAGCCAAAAGGATTATCGGACAGGAAACGCTGGTAGATCGCCTTCTTATTGCACTGCTTGCTGATGGTCACCTTCTGGTAGAGGGTGCACCAGGGCTGGCCAAAACCACAGCCATCAAGGCCCTTGCAGACCACCTTACGGGCGATTTTCATCGCATCCAGTTCACCCCGGATCTGTTACCGTCAGACGTTACCGGCAGCGAGATTTACCGGGCAGAAACCGGTCTGTTCGAGTTCCAGCGCGGGCCAATTTTCCATAACCTTGTACTGGCAGATGAAATCAACCGGGCACCGGCGAAAGTACAGTCTGCCCTGTTGGAAGCAATGGGGGAACGCCAGGTCAGCGTAGGCATGCGCACCTTCCCTCTTGACCGACTGTTCATGGTCATGGCAACCCAGAACCCCATAGAGCAGGAAGGCACTTATCCATTGCCCGAAGCCCAGCTTGACCGCTTCCTGCTGCACGTGGTGATCGGGTACCCTTCGGCCCAGGCCGAGCAAGCCATCCTTCATCTGGCCAGAAGTGACTACCGTCAGGGTCAGCCCATCGCCAATACCCGCGTGACCGCTGATCAGGTTTTTGACGCCCGGGCTGAGGTTGCTGACATCTACATGGCCGAACCAGTTGAGCAGTATCTGCTGGCACTGGTGCTGGCAACAAGGGATCCTGGTGCACTGGATCCGGAACTGTCCCGATGGACGGCGTTTGGCGCAAGCCCACGGGGTACCATAGCCCTGGACCGCTGCGCCCGCGCCATTGCCTGGCTGGACGGCAGAGATTACGTAACGCCCGATGATGTTCGTGAAGTAGCCTTCGATGTACTCCGGCACCGCATCCTTCTCACGTTTGAAGCGGAGGCCGAAGGTGTGACAGCCGACACTGTCATACAACGCCTGATTGAGCGCGTGCCTGTGAGCGCCTGAGACAGACCATGGATGTATCCGACAGTGATGCAATTACCCGCATCAGCTTGCAGGCGCTTATTCGCCTGCAAGCTGATGCCAGGGCACTGAAACTACCATCGGCGCGCCCGGCGCGGGCACGTCAGACAGGACTCAAGAACTCGTCACAACGCGGACGCGGGATGGCCTTTGCCGAAGTACGGCTTTATCAGCCAGGAGACGATATCCGCAGCATTGACTGGCGCGTAACAGCAAGACGCCAGGCACCCCACACCAAATTGTATGAAGAAGAACGGGAACGCCCGGTATTGCTACTGTGCGATCTGGGCCCTACTCTTTTCTTTGCCAGCACCGGAGCCTTTAAACAGGTGCGCTGTGCCCAGCTTGCTTCTATTCTTGCCTGGCTATCGCTTTCAGCAGGGGATCAGGTAGGCGGCATTGTCTTTAATGGCAATACCCTGACCGTTCAGCGCCCTGCCCGGCGGAAAAAATCTGTGTTACGGATACTGGACACGCTCGCCAGCCAGCAGCGCACATCTCCGGATGCTTCCGCGCCAAAAATCACCCTGGATACCGCGCTTGCAGAAGCCCGCCAGGTGGCCCATACCGGCAGCCGGATTTTCGTAATCAGCGATTTTTTGAATATCTCGGAGAAGACGAGCTCTTTACTCGGCGCCCTGGCCCGAAATAACAGCGTGAGCGCCCTGCGAGTGGTCGATCCACTGGAGCAGGAGTTGCCGCAAAGCGGCCGCTTTGCCATAGCCGGAGCTGATGGCCCCGTCTGGTTTGACGCTTCCAACCGCAGTTTTCAACAGGCGTGGCATCAGAAGATCACCCACCACGAAGCGGAACTTGCCGAGTGTTTCCGTTTATCTGGCGTCCTTGCAACAGATGTATCTACCCGTGAAGGGCCGGCTACAAGTCTTAAGGCAATCCTCGGACCCGGAGGGCGAATCAGATGATGGCAGACGATCCGTTAAGCCAACTCAGGGACATTCACCTGCCTCAGGCTGGTGGTTTCTGGCCGCCAGCTCCGGGTTGGTGGGCCCTGGCTTTTGTGCTCCTTGCCGCCATCGTTGCCCTGGTATGGCTGGCCCTGCGTTACCACCGCAAAAACCGCTGGCTGGCAGTCGCAAAAGCTGAACTGGCCTACCTTGAACGCACCGCCTCAAAGGAGCCCCAGTGGTTTTCTCAACTCAACACACTGCTCAAGCGGGTTGCAAGGGCGCGCTATCCGGCGGAGCACCCTGAAGCCCTGTCTGGCGAGCAATGGGAAGCCTGCCTGCTTCAGCACCTCCCGGATAACGGCATCGCACAACAGGCTGTAGTTAAAGCGCTGGTAAACAGCACCTGGCAGCCGGAGCCTGCCGCAGACCCGACACAGGCGCTGAACTTCGCGCGCCTCTGGCTGGAGGCACAAAAATGCTGAGCCTCGCCTACCCCTGGGTTCTGCTGCTGATTCTGATACCCGTTCTTGTGCAATGGAAAAAGCCGGCGGCACACACCGTAGATGCCCCCGTATTTCCGGTCGGCCACTGGCTCTCTGACCTTCCTGGCGTCACCCGACAGGGCAATGGCGTGCCTCGCTGGCAAACTCTGGTGCTGTTTCTGGCCTGGGCCCTGTTGGTCATGGCCATGGCACGACCACAACATGTGGGCGATCAGGTTCAGATGCCTGTAACCGGGCGGGACCTTATGCTGCTCGTAGATATTTCGCCCAGCATGGAAGAACAGGACATGGTTATCCAGGGGCGCAGTATTAACCGCCTGCAGGCGGTTAAGAAAGTGCTGAATGAGTTCATTTCCCGCCGTAAAGGTGACCGGCTCGGCCTCATACTTTTCGGCACAGAGCCTTATGTTCAGGCGCCTCTTACTTTTGATCTCCAGACCCTTGAGACACTGTTACAGGAATCCGGTATTGGTATGGCGGGGCGCGCAACCGCAATTGGCGATGCCGTGGGCCTGGCCACAAAACGCCTGCGGGACAGGCCCCAGCAGCAACGGGTGGCCATTTTGCTAACGGATGGCGCCAACACTGCGGGCGAGATCACACCCGATAAAGCCACAGAGATCGCAGCGGCAGCAGGTATCCGGCTATACACCATCGGTATTGGTGCAGAATCCATGATACAGAGAGGGCTTCTGGGTTCTCGCCGGATAAACCCCTCAAGGGATCTGGATGAAAATCTGCTGACTCGTATGGCCCAACAAACCGGTGGAGAGTATTTTCGTGCCCGTAACCTGTCCGAACTGGAGCAGATTTACGAGACCATCAATCAGCTCGAACCCATTGAACTGGATGGAAAATACTACCGCCCGGTTACCGATCTTTTTTTCTGGCCAGCCGGCATAGCCGGGGTTCTCTGGCTCGGACTTTTTCTCTTCCGACGTAATGCGGGCAGGTTTTCCCGGTCCCGTCAGAAAACTGAAGGGAGCATAAGCCATGGCTGACTTCCATTTTCTCCGCCCGTTCTGGCTCCTGCTACTGCTGGCCGTGCCCCTGCTTTATATGGCACTCAAAAACAAGAGTTCGGGTAACAGTGGTTGGGCAGGACTGATTCCCGAGCAGCTTTTATCCCCGGTAATCCGGCGTTACGGCAGCGCCGAAGACAAGCACAAATCACGGGTTCTGCCAGCGATCAGTGCGGTAGTCATCCTGGCGATAGCCCTTGCCGGACCTGCATGGCGTGAAGCACCAACGCCCCTGAAAAAGCCCGGCGACAGTCTGGTGATCGTACTGGACTTATCCCTGTCCATGCTGGCAACAGATCTGGAACCCGATCGCCTGACCCGGGCAAAGCGCAAGATTCGCGACATTCTGGCCATGCGCGAAGGCAGCCTGAATGCTCTGGTGGTATATTCCGGTGATGCTCACGTGGTTACCCCCCTGACCGACGACAGCAACACACTCACGGGTATGCTCAACGTACTCGACCCCGTAATCATGCCGGTCCAGGGCAACCGGGCCGATCTGGCTGTTACCAGGGCGCGCGCGCTTCTGGAAAACGGCTCTCCCGGGCGTGGCCGCATTCTGCTGATTACCGATGGCGTTTCCGATCGTTACCTGGAGGACATCCGCAATACTCTTGCTGACACCAGCTTTACCCTCAGCACTCTGGCGGCAGGCACTCGTAATGGGGGACCTATTCCCCTTGCCCGTCGCGGGTTCATCCGTGACAACGGCAACATCGTCATCGCCCGCACCGACCCGGACATCCTTGCAGAACTTGCCCGCAGCAACGGCGGCACAAGCCATGAACTCACTCTGGATAACAGCGATATAAATGCTTTGAATCTCAGCCCGGAAAACTCTGACGAATGGCAGGATACAGATACAGGCCTCACTATAAACCGCTGGAAAGACGATGGTTACTGGCTGTTATGGCTGGCCCTGCCCCTGCTGTTACTGGGTTGGCGCCGCGGGGCTTTTACCGCAATGGCGTTGATTCTGCTACCGGCAATACCACAACCGGCTGCGGCTATGGACTGGGGCAGTCTCTGGCAACGGGAAGATCAGCGGGCAGCAGAACTGATCAGCAAAGATCCCGGCGCAGCGGCAGACATACTTGAGTCGCCAGAGTGGCGAGGCTCTGCGCTATACAGAGCTGAACGTTATGATGAAGCAGCCAAAGCCTTCGCCGAAGCTGATACAGCTCAGGCAGATTACAACCGCGGCAACGCCCTTGCACGGGGCGGAAAGCTGCAGGAAGCCATTGAAGCCTATGACAGCGCTCTGGATCGCGATCCTGACATGGAAGATGCCCGTGTAAACCGGCAACTGGCGGAGGAGCTGCTTAAACAACAGAAAGACAACTCCAGCCAGCAGGAGGGCAATGGCGATGAGGACGCTTCGGATTCCCCCGGGGATGACAGCCAGCGCGAGGAAAGCAAGCCTGGATCTTCCGGCGGAAACGAAAACCCCCAGAATTCTCAGAATAGCGATGGAGAAGAAGAATCGTCTCCGGACAGCGCTGGGGAACAGGCGAACCCACAGGAACAAGGGCAAACAGGCAAGCAAGATGAACCCGGCGATCCACAGCCTGAAGATTCACCTCAAGGCAGCGATGTAGATGCACAGACTCCGGAAACCGAGCCTGGAGAAAATGAGGCCCAGACCCCTGCTCCCGTATCTGAAACACCCCTGACGCAAAGTCAGGAGCAATCATTACGCCGGGTCCCCGACCATCCCGGCGGACTTTTACAGCGAAAATTCCTGCAACAGTATCAGGAGCGCCAGACACCATCTGATGAGGGCGATACACCATGGTAAAACGGCTGATCATTCCGGCAATCCAGCTGGCGGTTTTGACGGCTCTGATAGCGCTATGGCTACCGGCCTACGCCGGCGAACTATCCGTAGAGACAGACAAAAACCGCTTGTATGAGGGCGAAGTTCTGACTCTGACGGTCAAGGGCACTACAAATATCGACATCAACCTGAACAATCTTTTCGAATTTGATATGTCCAGCCTGCCTTCGCCCGATATTGAAAAGGTGACCCCGGAATTTGAGATTCTGGCCCGCAATCAGCGTTACAACATTCGCACCGGGAACGGTGACATGGTGGGAGAGATAACCTGGACCTATCAGCTCGCACCGACGACAGTCGGAGAGCTCACCATCCCGCCGCTTACCTTCAAAGACTCTGTATCCCGGCCGCTTACCATTGAGGTGGTCGATGGTAATCCCCCGGATCAGGCAGGCGCCAACCGGGAGGCTTTTATAGAACTGACAGCAGACAAGGCGGAAGTCTATGTTCAGGAGCAACTGATACTGACAGTACGATTATTCTTCCGGGGCAATCTCATCCGGGGCGAACTATCCGACCCGGAACACCCCAACGCTATCATCGAACCTCTGGGCAAACAGCGGGAATTTTTCCGTGACCGTGATGGCGTGCGTTACCGGGTAGTGGAACGGCGCTACGCCATGTTCCCCCAAACACCGGGGCCATTGAACCTGCCAGCCATTCGCTTTGAAGGCCAGGCCAGAGATACTGACGGCTCACTCAAGTTTCTGCGAGACAGTGCTTCTCTGTTCGAGGTACCCGTGAAAGATGTGCCGACTGAATTCAGTGGCACGACCTGGCTTCCGGCTACCAGCCTTACCCTGACAGAATCAGGCATGCCTGCAACGCTGAACCTGAAGACCGGAGACAACCTCACACGCACACTGAGCTTGCAGGCAAGCGGGCTGCCGTCAGAGGCACTGCCGCCTTTACCATCATCCGTGCCGGACGGGCTTCGTAGTTATCCCGAAGAGCCAGCACGGAACACCAGCGTTGGCCCCGACGGAGTTACTTCAACCCTTACGCAAACCAGCGCACTGGTCCCAGTGGCAGCAGGCGAACTCTTGCTTCCTGCGGTCCGGATACCCTGGTGGGACACTGAATCTGACAGCGAAAAGGTAGCTGTTATACCGGCACAAACACTGAACGTCACACTCGCAGATAACGCAGGGATACCTGCCTCACCCACAACAGACCAGGATAATTCTTTCCCGGAATCCCGGGGCGAAGCAGACACCGATAACAGGAACCATCCAGCTCACGACGACAGGTTCTGGCAGTGGGTAAGTCTTGTGCTGGCAGGAATCTGGATTCTTACCATGCTTGCCTGGTGGAAAACCCGGAAAATATCACCCCGGGCACCTGCTGGTATTGAAACCGCTGGCAACGAAAATGAGAGAGCGGTTTTTGAACAACTACTCCATGCGGCAAAGGAAGGCAGCGCCTCAACGCCCGGACTGTTCGTAACCTGGGCTAATCTGCACTCGCCCGGGCAAGGCTTCCGTTCTGCAGCAGATGTTTTCAGCGTGTATCCTGAAACCGAACTGGAAGCACAACTCAGGCAACTGCAGGCAAGCCTGTTCAGCCGGGAACAAAACAGTGAAGAAAAATACCGTACAACATGGAATGGCAGCGCGCTGGTCGAGGCAATCAGACAAGCCCGGAGAAAAATGGAAGGTTCAACTTCAAAAGCAGACTTGCCACCACTCTACCCCAACAATCTATCCGTGTCGGGGCAGGCAGCTTCAGGCAAGAAATGAGGTTCAGTTGATCAACTGCTGATCAATCACCAGCGCAACCGGCGCCCCCTGATCTTCAGAAACAGCAACCGGAGAATCCGTAGTGCCCTGCCAGTCACCGGGCTGGGCATTGATGTTACCTGAGCGTGTCAGGCGGGCTGTCACAACCACCTCATCCACGCCTGATATTACCGCTTGTGGCGCCATGGCATGACTGTCATCCAAACGAATTTCCAGGGGCAGCGCATCAGCTGTCAGCCTGACAACAGCCAGGGGAGGTCCGCTCTGGGTGTTGGCTGCACGGGCAAAGAGGAACAGGGTGGTATCTGCTGGAATATCCTCTTTGAACGCATCATCGAGCGTTACCCGAACACTGACTCCCGCGCCTCCGGCTTGTGACATGGGGCCGGCATCCGTTGCGGGCGGCTGTTCACCAAGGCGCGCGTATGCTTCCTTGATTCCTCCCTGAATCGAAGCCAGCTGAGGGTGACCTGGTGCCACCGTCTGGATCCGCTCCCAGTAATCGATAGCCTCGCGATAATTGCCCTGGCTGAACGAGTGGATTCCCAACAGACCAAGCGAATTAACCTCATCGGGGTTCAGTGCCCGGGCTTCGTTAATTGCAGATGTTACCTCCTCGGTCATAGCACCCTGGCTACGGAAAAACTGCGCCTGTGCCGACATGCCAAGAGCCACAGCCCGAGATCCGTCATCGAAACTGACGCTGTCAGCCAGTTTCCGGAATGCCCAGGCAGCATCGTCATATCGTTCGATTCGCATATAGGTCTGGCCAAGCATCGCCCAGCCATCAGGATTATCGGGGCTGGCCTCAAGCCGCTCGCGTAACTGGTCCGCAAGCTCGCTCATTTGCGCTTCACGGGCACCATCCGAGGTCCCCAGCTCCTGCATCGCAACAAAAGATTCAACGCGATCCATCGCGCCCCACTCGTCATAGAGTAAAAATGTGGCCGCGGGAATCAGAAGTATTGACAACAGAGCAACCGCCACAGCGGCCTTCCTGCCGGGTACTGTTTTGACCTGGGCTTCGTTTTCCGGAACATCGTCCAGCATGGCGCCGGCGAGTTCGTCCCTTAATTGCTGATAGGTCTCTTCGTCAATAATACCCGACTGGTGTTCGCTTTCGAGTTCAGCCATACGGCTGCGATAGGCCATCAGGTTCTGGTTTCGTAGATCCGTCTGCTGCCGGGTGTCCCGGCGATGGAAAATGACGGGGTAGAGCACAAACGCCAGGGCAATAATGATCAGTACCGTTGCGGCAATCCAGAAAGTTTCAGTCATGGAGATATCGTCACAGGTTCGAAATGAATAATTTGTGGTTCTAATTCCGTTTCGCAAGCATCTTATCGATGCGGGCTTGCTCTTCAGGACTCAGTGCCGGCGCTGCTGTACCTGCGCGACGGGAGCGAACAACAACTCCAGCGACCACAAAAATACCGCCCAGAACCGCAATTGCAGGTGTGGCCCAGAGCATGAATGTACGGCTGTCCAGATCAGGTTTGTATTTCACGAACTCGCCAAAGCGCTCCACCAGTGAATCAACAATTTCGTCATCGCTGGCGCCATCCAGCATCATCTGATAGACCGCGTTTCTCATATCCTTGGATATAGGTGAGTTTGAATCCGCAATGTTCTGATTCTGACATTTGGGACACCGAAGCTCTGCAATCAGGTTCTGATAACGCTCCTCTTCGCTGCGGCTATCAAAATCATAAACTGCGGCCACATCCCCATAAGACAGACCCGATACAAGAACCGCCATGAGAAAACAGATTATACGGAGCATCAACCCTTCTCCCTTGCATCGTTAATGACAGGCAACAGAATCTGTTCCCATACCTCGCCGTTAACCACACCCACATGGCGGTATCGCACCACACCCGAAGCATCAATCACAAAGGTTTCCGGCGCGCCATAAACACCCATATCGAACCCCAGGGTGCCTTTGGGGTCATATATAACCTTGCGGTAAGGGTCTCCCAGCCTGTCGAGCCAGACCAGGGCATCATCACGGCTGTCTTTGTAGTTCAGCCCTATGATCGCAACCTTCTTTTCCCTGGCAAGCCACATCAGGTCGGCATGTTCATCGCGGCAGGATGGGCACCAGGTGCCCCAGACATTAAGCAGCGTGACCTCGCCCTGAAACAGACTCTCATTCAGACTGTTTTCCGGATTATTCAGATCTTTAAGGTTAAATGCAGGAACCGGCTTTCCAACCAGTGCTGAATCCAGCTTTGTCGGATCCTTACCAATGCCCGCAAACAACACAGCACCGAGTACAACAGCTACAACCAAAGGCATGAACAACCAGAAACGCTTCATGACACCACTCCCGCAGCACCCTGAGTACCGGTTTGCGAAGACGCAGAATTCCCTGAGCGTTCAGCAGACCGTTCACGAATCCGGTAGCGACGATCCGATATGGCAAGGAAACCACCGGCAGCCATAAACAGAGCTCCAAGCCAGAGCCAGCGGATCAGTGGTTTGTACTGGAGCCGTATAGCCCAGGCATCATCAGAAATCCGTTCACCCACAGCGACAAAAATATCGCGGAACAGGCCTGCATCAATATCAGCCTCGGTCATAACGCTCATTCCCACCGCGTACTGACGTTTTTCCGGGTGCAGTTCAGCAATGCGCTTACCGTCCC
The DNA here is from genome assembly GCF_003318275.1 of Marinobacter sp. F3R11. Classification (GTDB taxonomy): domain Bacteria; phylum Pseudomonadota; class Gammaproteobacteria; order Pseudomonadales; family Oleiphilaceae; genus Marinobacter. The sequence continues at coordinate 385,038 of NZ_QOCH01000013.1, forward strand.
GCATCACATCGAAGCTGCCGTACTGCGCAGTAAAGTTCTGCCCCCGCCGCTCGCCGATATCAACAAAAACAAACTGATAGTCACCCACCTCGGCAACATCTCCGGGCACCATGCGCACATCCCGTTCAATGCCATAGTTTGATACAACGGTTGCACCAGCCATGGTTATGGCAATACCAAGATGGCCCAGCACCATACCGTAGTAGCTGCGTGACTGACGCTTGAGACCGTGCACCCGGCCCTTTCGGGAAGAGGATTTGTCCCACAAATCCCAGAACGTCGCTGTAGCTATCCAGACCGCAGAGAATATGCCAAGGAATGCCCAGGGAGTGAAGCCGCCATAGCCAACCATGACGGCCGAGCTAATCAGCACGCTGAGTGCCAGCGGCCACAAGAGCTTACGTGCAAGCCAGCCTGCATCGGTTTTCTTCCAGCGGGAAAACGTGCCGACGCCAAGCAAAAGGCCAGTAGCCACTGCCAGAGGGCTGAAGGTCAGATTGAAGAACGGTTCACCGATAGAGATTTTTCCCAGATCCAGGAAATCAAGAACCAACGGATACAGAGTGCCTACAGCAACGAGCAGCGTTGCTGAAACCAGCAACACATTGTTCAACAGGAGGAAAACTTCACGCGACAGCGAGCCATAGCGAGAGCGTACGTGAACCACTGGTGCCCGGAATGCATAAAGTACAAGGCTGGCAATAATGGTAAAAGCAAGCAGGGCCAACAGAAAGGTTCCGCGTTCGGGGTCGGACGCAAAGGCATGAACCGAGGTAAGCACACCGGAACGAACCAGGAATGTACCCAACAGGCTCAGAGCAAAGGTGACGATTGCCAGTAATACTGTCCAGCTTTTGAAAACACCACGTTTCTCGGTGACTGCCAGTGAATGCATCAGTGCGGTCCCGGACAACCAGGGCAACAGGGAGGCATTTTCAACCGGATCCCAGAACCACCAGCCACCCCAGCCAAGCTCGTAGTAGGCCCACCAGCTGCCCAGGGCGATACCAACAGAGAGGAATGCCCAGGCAACGGTTGTCCATGGCCGTGACCACCTGGCCCAGGCAGCATCCAGGCGACCATTTATCAACGCTGCGATAGCAAACGCAAATGCCACAGCAAAGCCCACATAGCCCATGTAGAGCATAGGCGGATGGACGATCAGCCCGAAATCCTGCAGCAGCGGATTCAGATCCGCGCCGTCAGCCGGCACGTTAGGCAGCAAACGATCGAAAGGATTGGACGTAACAATAATAAAGAGCATGAATCCGACGCTGACCATGCCAAGAACCGACAGAACCTGGGAAATCATCACCGACGGCAAACGGCGGCTGAAAACAGCAACTGCCAGGGTCCACCCCGTGAGCATCAGTATCCAGAGCAGAAGTGAACCCTCATGCCCCCCCCACACAGCGCTGAACTTGTAGTACCAGGGCAACATGCTGTTGCTGTTGTTGGCAACATAGGCGACCGAAAAATCGTCGGTTAAAAAAGCATGGGTAAGTACAGCAAAAGCCAGACCGACAAACACAAACATACCCGCTGCCAGGGGCCTTGCAAACGCCTGAAGGTTGTCCCGGCCAGTAAGTGAGCCGACAAGGGGTACAACCGAAAGAAGCGCTGCCAGCAATAGCGAAAGTATCAGTGCGAGCTGTCCAAGTTCGGGATACATCAAGGCTCTCCAGGAATCAGGCAGTTGAATGTGAGGTATTCAGTTGGTTGCAGGCTGGGCGCTGCCAGGCATCGATTGCTCACCCGTTAGTGAAGCCTTTTCCAGGGCATCAGCAACTTCCGGGGGCATATAGTTTTCATCGTGTTTGGCAAGAATCTGGTCTGCGACAAATCGACCTTCGCTGTTAAGTTTGCCCATTGCAACGATGCCCTGCCCTTCGGCAAACAGATCCGGCAATATACCAACGTATTCAACAGGAACCGAGGCATTGAAGTCCGTTACCAGGAACTCTACCTTCAAACTCTCTGAATCCCGCTTGACCGAGCCCTCCTCCACCATACCGCCTGCACGAATCCGCACATCCAAAGGAGCCTCTCCGGCAGTAATCTGGCTCGGATCGTAAAACAGGTTAATGTTCTGGCGTAGCGCATAGGTTGTCAGTGCCACGGCAATAGAGAGCCCCGCCAGAAGAAACAGAACAATGGTCAGCCGCTTTTTACGGATCGGATGCATTTACATACCTGTCAGTCAGTCTTGTGAAACATTTACGCGTTCAAAGGACGCGGAAGGCGCTGAAGTTGCCGCCACTTTACTCTTGTCAGTCTGAAACTCATAACCGCGACGGCAGGATTCAATAATCGCCGTCCGGCTCCGCACCGACCCGATCATCATCACCAGCATCAGCACGAAAAAAACCGCGTAACATGCCCACACATAAGGGCCGTGACCATCCATAGTGATAAAAGCAGAAAAGGAATCAAATGCCATGGGTCAACTCCTTCCTCTCATTACAAATTCTTTTACCCAGCGGGTACGCTGTTCCCGGGACAGAATCTCCGTCTGCATGCGGATACAGGCAAGCCAGCCAAAAATCAGATACAAACCCAACACCGAAAGCAGCAGCGGCACCCACATTTCCGGAGGCATGGTTGGCTTCTCTGTGAGTTTGAACGACGCGGGCTGATGCAGTGTATTCCACCATTCCACTGAATATTTGATAATGGGAATGTTCACTACCCCGACCAACACCAATACAGCCACCGCGCGGGCGGCGGACTTCTCGTCATTAATCGCCCGGTCCAGGGCAATGACACCTCCATAGAGAAACAGCAGAATCAGCATGGAGGTCAGCCGGGCATCCCAGATCCACCAGGTACCCCAGGTCGGCTTACCCCATACAGCCCCGGTAAAAAGTGCCAGAAACGTAAGTACAAGCCCGACCGGGGCAACCGCCTTGACGAACACATCGGCCAGCTTCATTCGCCAGACCAGTGTCACAACAGCTGCAGACGCCATCATGATGTATATCGACTGCGCCATAAACGCCGTTGGAACATGAATAAAGATAATCCGGTAGCTGTTACCCTGGAGATAATCCTTGGGCGCAAATGCCAAGCCCCAGACTACACCGGCCATAAGCAACAGTACTCCCCCGGCAAGCAGCCAGGGCATGAACCGGGCGGATATCCCGAAGAACCATTTAGGGGAACCCAGTTTGTGAAAAAATTGCCACATCAGTTGGTCACCGTCCTACCGTTTATCTTGTTTTACCCGTTCGACAAGCTGATTTTCAATGCTGCGGCCGCTGCAAACGGCGCCAGTGTAAGTGCCAGCATCAGGAACGCACCCAGCAGGGCCAGATAGGCTCCTACAGCCGCGCCTTCCGCTGCCGCTGCAACTGTACCCGTGCCGAAAATCAGCACGGGAATGTACAGTGGAATGATAAGCAGGGACAAGAGCACCCCCGCCGAACGCAATCCAAGGGTCAAGGCGGCACCAATGGCCCCGATCAGACTCAGTACCGGCGTACCAATCAGCAACGTTAGACACAAAACAGCAATAGAGTTCCCGTCGAGATGCACCATTACACCAAGAACCGGTGTCAGCACCACCAGAGGCAGCCCCGTGAGCATCCAGTGCGCTATGGTTTTTGCCAGAATCAACAGAAACAGAGGCTGAGGCTGGAGCACGAGCTGCTCGAGGGTGCCATCGTCAAAATCGTGGCGGAACAAGTGGTCCAGAGACAGCAATACCGAGAGCAGCGCGGCTACCCAGAGAATACCTGCTCCCGCTTCACGCAAAAATGATACTTCCGGGCTGACTCCCAGCGGAAACAGCGTAACCACCATAATAAAAAACAGAAGTGGATTGAGCAGATCCTGGCGCTGCCGGAATGCCACCTTCATATCCCGCGCAAAAACACCTTTCATCGCAGCCAGCGCACCAACGCTGCTGCTGGCAAGCCGAACTTCCGGGCGGGCTTCAGCATTCATCAGACAAGCCTCCCGCTCCAAGAGTCAGTTTATGCATACCTGGCAAGTCCAGGTCATGATGAGTCGTAACCAGCACTGCACCACCTTCTGCGGCCCGCTGCAGCAACAAAGCTTCAAGGGCCTGAACTCCATCGGCATCGATAGCGGTAAACACTTCATCAAGCAGCCAAAGCGGCTCATCCGCAATCAACAAACGAGCCAGGGCAACCCTCCGTTGCTGGCCTGCTGACAAGTTACGGCAGGGTACATTTTCAAAGCCCGCCAGCCCCGTACCTTGCAATGCCTGACGCAGCGCCGCATCGGATACCTGTCGGCGACCGGCCATCAAGGCCCGGAGGTTTTCCAGTGGGGTAAGCAGAGGTTTGATACCCGGACGGTGTCCGAGATAAAGCATGTTCCTTAAAAACTCTTCCCGCTGGCTGTCTACCGGGGAGCCACGCCACTTCAGCTCGCCTGTCCACGCATCGTTCAGACCTGCCAGTATTCGCAGTAGCGTTGTCTTGCCTGAGCCGTTTGGCCCCTCGACACGGGTTACCGTACCGGGCAGTATGGAGAAGGATAACTCACGGAAAAGTATCCGCTTGTCCCGCTCACACTGCAGATTGACAGCCTGTAGTAACGGCTCGGACATCAGGGCCCCGTAATCAGGACGATGCGTAAATCGCATCGGGTGTATTCACGACAATAGTTGCCAGCGCGGCGTATTATAACCAAAGCGTTTACAGAATACTCTTGTCTGGTATCAAGTCAGCAGCGATGAAACTATCCAGCGATCAACAGCTTCCCACATCTCCGGCACCGGTAACGTCGAAGCCGGCACAAACGAACGATGCTGGTCAGTCCGGGCGTGAAACCACAGCCTTGTCAGCCCGGCAGCAACTGGACCAGCTTCAGCTTGCAAACCGGGAGTCCGTAATGGCGCGGGTGTCGGAAATCATCAACCGCCAGGGCAATGCCGAAATTCTGCTGGATGTAAGGGGCAAGCCGCTCCAGGTAAGCACAGCTATTGGCGCAACAGAACTTGCACCTGGCGACTGGGTAAAAGTGATGCGCGCGGGCAACGATCTGCAACTGTTGGGAAAACTGGCCTCGACGCCAGAAGCCGCCATGACCAGAGCCCTGGCCCAGCGTATGCCCTGGCAGCAGAGCCTGGACAGCGGCCTGGCAAAACTGATGACGGCGCTGAACCAGGGCGTAATTCCCGAACTGTCACCTGGCCAGTTACCTGCAGCCCGCAGCCCGCAGCCCTTGCCTGAGGCTGCGAAGCAGGCTCTTGAAACACTGCTTGGCCGACTGCCTGCAAGCAACACGCTGACGCCCGGATCAGGCTCGCAGAGCAATACGGTACAGCAAATCCGGCAATGGATAGCGGAAAGCGGGCTGTTTGCAGAATCCCGTCTGGCCCAGACGCCATCCGCGGCGCTCCCTGATCTCAAACTGGCGATCGGTCGCATGATCACAGGCCTGCTGGCCGAGCAAAGCGGCGATGCAGTCAGCGCGTTTAATCGCCTTACTCCACTGGCTACCCCTGAACTGGTTAAAGCGCCCCTGCAATTTCCTCAGTCAGTGGCATTATCACCGCCAGCTACCGGTTCTGAGCCCACGTCGGTGGGTCAGACGCTGCGGATGTTAGCGGGCATGCTCAACCGGATTACGGTGAATCAGCTGCATAGCCAGATACTGAGTGCCCGGGGTGGAGGTGAAGCTGCTGCCGCCACATCAACCATGCTTCTTGATCTGCCTTGGGTAACGCCCCAGAACGAACCGAGAATGGCCCAGTTACGACTGGAACAACACAAGAATGAGAGTTCATCGAAAGGCGATAGCGGCAAACGGACGGCCATCAGTGAATGGCGGCTGAACCTTTCAGTTGACCTGGAACAGGCCGGCGTAGTGAATTTTGAGGTTTCCCTGCGCCAGCAGGAAGTAAGTGCCCGGGTGTGGGCAGAAAAACAGGACACCTTGAAACAGGTCAACCAAGAGCTTCCGCTTCTCAGGCGCAGCCTGACCGAGCTGGGACTGGATGTTACCGACCTTGAATGTCGCAGGGGCAGCCCCTCATATCCGACAACAAAGCTGGAGCACAGATTGGTGGATACCCGGGCATGAACAAACAAAATGAACGTTTTTCTCAAGACTCCAACCCGGGTTCCAGCGCCGCTGTCGCCCTGAAATACGATGGTGAGAAAGCCCCCACCATAACGGCCACGGGTACTTACGAACTGGCAGATGAGATCATAAGGATAGCAAGAGAGCACAATGTGCCCCTGTATGAGAATGCAGAACTGGCAGGCATTCTTGCGCGGTTGTCCCTGAACGACGAAATTCCCGAAAACCTCTATCGGGTTATTGCAGAAATTCTTGCGTTTGCCTTCCATATCCAGGGCCGCACGCCAGAAGACGCCGGCCAGGATACTTCTGCTTCCTTTTCCTCTCAGCCACCGTCAGTGGATGAGTGAGCGCAGCGCCCACGCCTGGGCCCAGGCACTCCCCGTCCGGGGAGCGATGGCGGTTTCAAAGTAGTGTTTGAGTCGCCGGCGATCGTCCGGATGATCCTTGAGCGCCGAACCAACGATGTGGTGCATCAACTGTTCCATGGTCATGCTGCCGCCACCGTAATACCAGGCGTTAAGGCTCGCAGCATGGGCAACCGATACAGCTTCCGCAGTAGAAAGTGCAGCGCCAGCCAGACGGTCGGTACTTCGGCCATCCACTGTCTGGCCATTTCGCAGCTCGTGAAACATGGTTACCAGAACCTCGATGACTGCCTCATCCAGATCCACACGGATGCCTGCGCGCGTGTTGGCCTTGTTCACCTCGCGCAAAACCACACCAATTTCATCCGGTAGATTCCTGATCGGACGAATTTCCTCAAAGTCCATGCGGCGCTTCAGAGCCGCACTCATCTCGTGAACACCTGCATCCACGCTGTTCGACGTAGCTATGAGGTTAAAACCTTCCCGGGCCAGAATAACGCCGTCATCGCCGGGGATTTCCGGGACCACAACCACCCTGTCGGAGAGTACTGACAGGACCGCATCCTGTAATGCCTGTGGACAACGGGCAATTTCTTCAAACCGCACCAGACGCCCTTCCATCATGCCTCGCATAAGCGGGCTGGGCACCAGCGCTTCGATACAGGGGCCTTTGGCAGCAAGAATCGCCTCATTCCAGCCGTAGAGCAACTGGTTCGCCTGGGTAATAGCCCCACCCTGCAAGGCAAGTGTAGAGTTCCCGGATATGGCCGCGGTAAGCAATTCAGAAAGCCAGGACTTGGCAGTACCTGGCTCACCAACGAGCAAACAGCCCCGGTTCGTACACAAAGAAATAATAATGCGGATGACCATGGCCCGATCTGCAACAAATTTGCGTTCAATCCCCAGTTTGTCATCCCCCATGACAAACTTTTCAACCGCTCGAGGTGACATGCGCCAGCCCGGAGGCACAGGCCCGAGATCCATTGCAGCAAGTTTGTCCAGCTCACCACTGAAGACGACCTCGGCCGGCTCTCTTTGTGCAGCCTTTTCGTACCGGTTCCCTGTACTCATAATGAACTCCTGCGGCCACCGCGAATTTCCGGAGCCATACGTTCCCGAGGCAGGATACGCGGCAATTCCGACATGGGAATAACACCCTCAATAACGTGGTCCAGCGCGCTATCGCGCATGGTGATGAGGCCCGAATCCAGCGCCCGCCAACGTAGCTCGCCAACAGGCGGCTGGCTCGAAATCGCATTGCGGATGTCGGAGTCAACCTCCATGTATTCCACAATGGCTACCCGGCCCTGAGTCCCGCGACCGTTGCACTTATCGCACCCTGCACCTTCAAAACAACGAAAATCATCCGGAGCCCCGTTGGGGAATATTTCCTCAAGAATGACGGGGTCCGGTGTTGCGGGTTGGCGGCAATGTTTGCAGATTCTCTTGGCAAGCCGCTGGGCAATCACTGCAAGAAGTTCACCGGCGATAGAGTTCGGATGAACACCCAGATCGTACAATCTCTGTAAGGAATCCACCGCATCGTTACAGTGCAGTGTCGACAGTACAACGTGCCCTGTCTGGGATGCACGGACAGCTTCCTGGGCGGTTTCATGGTCGCGGATTTCACCCACCAGAATCACATCCGGGTCCTCACGCACGAAAGCGCGCATGGCATCCGCGAAGTTAAAACCTATATCGCTCCGGACACGGGTTTGCTGAATATTATCGATGGAGTACTCGATAGGATCCTCCACCGTAATTACCTTCCTGCGACCATCATCTGCGAGGGTTTGCAGGCCTGCGTAGAGTGTTGTTGACTTGCCGGAACCGGTTGGTCCCACAACCAGAACCAGGCCCGCCGGGTTATCAAGCAGTCGCTCGTAATGGGAGCCAATCATGGGTGACATACCCAGTTCAGCAATAGTCATGGCCCGACCCGTCTGCGGTAAAAGCCGGATAACCGCATGTTCACCGTGAAGTGATGGCTGAGTCTGTATTCTCAAGTCGTAGGACATATCCCCCAGTTGCAGACGAGAGCGTCCGCCCTGAGGCAGACGACGCTCGGCAATATTAAGCTCCGCCCGCAACTTGATAATGTTGATAACGCCCTTGATTTCCCGGGGCGTAAGTTGATACTGCCCCAGATCATGGAGATCTCCATCTACCCGCAAACGGATTCTTACCCGCTCACCATACTGTTCAATGTGTATATCGCTGGCTTTCTCACTGACGGCATCCAGCAGTATCGCTTCATACACTGATACCAGATAAGGACTTACATGATTGCTGCCTGTTTCGGCGCCAAGAGGTTTGTCGCGCTGAATACCAGCCCTTGCACCGGCGGGCGATTGCACAACATGGTCTGCAGCAAACCGGTTACCCTTGGCGGATAGGTCCAGTGACGACCAGATTCTCCGGAAGTCTGTCGGTGTAACTAACCAGCATTCCGCAACATGATCAGGGCTCATCCGCTCCAGTTGATCCGTGCGGACGTCCGGGTCATCAGTAACAAACGTGATTTTTTCGGCTCCCTGGGCCACCGGGATAATGCGGGACAAGTCCAGAAACGTGCGCGAAAACCGCCGGAAAAGATCCACCTTCAACGATGGCAAAAGCTCGTCAGCTTCCGCAAAAACCATTCCCCGCTGCTGGGCCAGGGAGCGGTAAAGACCAATTTCCTCAATATTCAGATTACGGCGCAGGACCTCCAGAACACGGCAATTGTCCGTTGCGGCCTGAGCTTTCGCCTTAGCCAGTTCTCCTTCGTCGACCATCCCCAGGTCGATCAGAATCTGTTCTGAGTTCCGGTTGAAATCCACCCACCCCAGGGTACGCACACGCTCAAGCCTATCAGCGCGCTTTACGAACATCGCCATACCCGGCACTGGCCCGGCCTTACCTTCAAGGCAAATCAGGTTACCCCCTTCCCTGAGGCAGCTGGATAAAACATCATGATCTGCCATAAATGTTGTACACAACACCAGATCACAGGGTTGATCGAGTTCAAAACCGCTTTCAGCCGATTGCGCCAGAACATCTACATTGTGCATACCAAGACTGAAAAACCGGGACTTTGCGGCTTCCGCAACCTCCCGGTTCTTTTCTACATAAACAACGCGATGAGCCAGATTGGATAACACAGCAGCAAGATAGCCTGAGCCACCTCCCACATGCATCACAACATCAGCCGGAGTAATTTCCGGCATGATAGACAGTATATGGCCTACAGTTTCCTCGCGGGGAATGGAGTGCCCGGTGATGGAAGGAATCAGATCTGAACCGGTGACAAAATCATGACGGGATACAGCAAGAAGGGCCTCGCGGGCCCTCTGGTAAATCTTATTCATCAATAACGTCCGTATCAGCGTAATTTCAGGCTGCCTGACGCTTCCTCAGCGCTGACACCAGTTCAGCCTCCGGACGGGATATCCCGCACGTGTTCATAAGATCATCTATATCCGCCCCGAGATCAACCAGCCGCGAGGCTTCATCATAGGAAATACGCAAAGGATCGTTTTGGCGCATCTCATCGATGGTTGAGCGCAACTCATGCAATTCACGCTCACAGACTACCAGGCGCTGGCCCACCCCCATACTGCCACTCGCCGTAGCGTGTAACTCGCGGCCGAGAGTATCGCAGCGCTCCTTGAGTGCGGCCTTCATTTGCCGGCTCTGGCGCCCAAGCATGACACCCTGCGCAAAGACCAGAGAGAGCGCCACGGCAGTCAGCGCCCAGGGGATATAGGAAGGAATTTCAGCAAACATGATGGACGTCTCCGGTTTATTGACTACGAAAGGCGCCCATCATCAGATCTGACCGGTACAACTCCGGTTCACAGTCCCGAGATTTCAGCCCATTCGTGGTCTGACAACATTTTGTCGAACTCAACCAATATGATCAGTTCGCCATCTTTGTTACACACACCCTGGATAAATCTGGCACTTTCCTCATTACCCACATTCGGTGCAGTCTCTATTTCACTGGCTTTCAGGTACACAACCTCAGCCACAGAATCCACCAGAATACCCATCACCTGATCGGCAGATTCCATCACTACTACCCGGGTCGCGTCTGTCACATCAGCATCTGCCAACCCGAAACGGCGGCGGGTGTCGATAACCGTCACCACGTTGCCCCGCAGGTTGATGATACCCAGCACATAATCCGGAGCACCTGGCACCGGTGCGATTTCTGTGTATCTCAATACTTCCTGAATCTGCATAACGTTCAGACCGTATGTCTCGTTATCCAGCCGGAAAGTCACATACTGCAGTACCTGATCGTCCTGGACCTGATTTTGCTGTCCGCTCGGGGATGCCATAACCTGTCTCTCCTGTTCGGCCACCCTGCGGGCAACCTGATCGTCAAAAAAACATCATCAGTGCCCAATACTATAATCAAGGGCACAAATCGTGCCAGCACGGCACGGTTTCATTCGGTAACCAGCCTGCTGGTCAACTCAGATCGAGATGCTGCTCTCGCTCTGCACGCACCAGCAAGTTGGCCATGGTGCGTACATCCACAAGAGCACACATCTGTTCAATAACGGTTCCAGCCAGCCAGGGCCGCTTACTACGAGCCGTACGCCAGCGTACGTTGTCCGGGCTGAGGGTGAACGACTGGGCTACATCATCACAGGCCAGCCCCCACTCGCTGTCATCCAACCGTATTACAAACCGATAGTTGTCCCGGGCGTTGGCCGGCACCCGTCCAGCCATAATCCACTCTGCCGTATCCACTACTCGCAAATTCTGATGAAGGCCCGGCTGAATCCCCATGTACCAGCGGGGACTGCCAGGAATGGCCCGGATCTCGTCTTCAATCTGATGAATAGCGCCCAACAAAACAAGCGGAACCGCCAACTGCAGACCGGCCACGGTAAAAATCAGACATTCAAACGGACGCTCTGACCACTCCGGGCGTAATACGGGCGCATCAGAGGCTGGCCCGGGTATGGGCTCCTGCGTTGAAGCAGCAGTAGTAGTAACAACCTCTTTTACGCGCTCAGCGCACCTGGGCTTTATCTCTCTCGGCCTCGGCTCTGGCTCTGGCTCTGGCTCTGGCTCTGGCTCGCAAATTTCCTCAAGTCGAGCTGTATCCGTTGCTGTATGCAATAACTCATCAAGATAACTGGCAATCGCGCTGGCCGGACCTTCCAGCCTTGTCAATTTTTCGTCAGCCATGCTGACTTTCCTTCAGCGTGCCCGTTCGTGCCAGTAACTCGTCCAGCAAATGCCTGTATGCACGGACACCATGAGTTTGCGCATCCAGTTTCGATGGTACAACGCCCGACTGACTGGCATCGCGGAACTTTGTATCAACGGGTACCGCAAATTTCCACAAACTGTCCTGATAGGTCTTTCGCAAAAGATTCAGGCTCTTTACCGAAGCCTGAGTGCGACGATCAAACATTGTGGGCACGATGGTATAGGGCAACTGGTTTTTCTGGGAGCGCATGATCATCTGCAAAGTGTGCAGCATTCGCTCCAGGCCTTTAATAGCCAGAAACTCTGTTTGTACGGGGATAACGAGGTGTTGTGCAGCCGCCAATGCATTGACCATCAGCACGCCCAGTGACGGTGTATTATCAAGAATAACGTAGTCGAAATCGTCCCATAGCTGAGCAAGAGCCCGGGAAACGATAAGCCCCATGCCCTCAACACCAACCATACGACGTTCCAGCGTGGCCAGTGCGGTACTCGCTGGCAGCAGGGCCAGCCCGGGACAATTGGTTTCCGTAATAAGCTGTGCGGGAAGACCTTCCGGCACCTTGCCCTGATGTTGAAACAGGTCAAAAACACTGTGGGCAAGCGTGTCTGGATCGTATCCGAACCAGCTGGTCAGCGAACCATGGGGATCAAGATCAACCACCAGAACACGCTTGCCGCGCTCTGCCAGCAAACCACCCAAAGCGACCACTGAGGTAGTTTTACCCACACCACCTTTCTGATTGGCTACTGCCCAGATTCGCACGTTGTCTCCCCGGAAAATACGTTATTGCAAGCAACTGAAACCCGCTGTAATCCATTATATCGGCCGGCGGTCCGACAACTTGAACGGAAACGGAGCTCTAGCGCATGACACCCCGGATACTGGCATCTCGGGAAATAAGAAGCACCACACGGCGGTTACGCCGGCGCCCCTCCTCCGTATCGTTGCGGGCTAAAGGCTGGTGTTGTCCGTACCCGACCGCTGCCAGCCGTTCAGGCTCGATACCCTCCATATCTAACATGCGCACAACTGCAGCAGCCCGTGCTGCTGACAACTCCCAGTTCGAAGGAAAGCGAGACGTGCGAATAGGCTGGTTGTCGGTGAAACCTTCAACCTTGATAGCGTTATCCCGGTTACGGAGAACACCCGAGATTTTTTCAATCACACCAAAGGCATCGTAATGCGGCTCAGCATCACCACTACCAAATAACAAACTGTCTGGTAAGTTAAGGGCCAGCCAGCGTTCGTTGGTTTCCAGAGTAACGACTCCGCGACTGATCAGGTCACCAAACTCTATCTCGAGCTGGTTTGCCATGTTCTGCAGGTCTTCAGTGCGTTCTCGGGCATCCTGCTCCGGGTTCCTCGGCGCTTCCGTTACCACAGGGGGAATAACATTTTCCGAGATACCCACCGCAGGGGGGCGGGGCTGATCGCCCAGTTCAATGGGCTGAAAGGATCGCTGAGGGGCGTTGAAGACCCCGGTGAGTGTTTCTGAGAGCACCTTGTATTTGCCCTCATTTACTGACGACACCGAGTACATCACCACAAAAAAAGCAAATAACAGCGTTATGAAATCCGCGTAGGAAATCAGCCAACGTTCTTTATTGTGCAAATCATCCTGTGGTTGCCTGCGACGGCGCATAATAGAAACCGGGTACGCTTACTGCAGGAAGCCCCGCAGACGCAATTCAATGGATTTCGGGTTCTCACCCTCCGCGATGGCGATAATGCCATCGATCATCATTTCTTCGTATCTTGAGCGTTCCTTGACCAGGCCCCGCAACTTGTTGGCAACCGGGAAGAACAGCAGGTTCGCCAGTGCTACGCCGTAGATGGTTGCCACAAAGGCCGTGGCAATACCGCTGCCGAGGGATTGGGGATCCTCAAGGTTGGTCATCACCTGGATCAGTCCCATTACTGCACCAATGATTCCAATCGTCGGTGAGTATCCGCCCATGGCTTCAAAAACTTTGGAAGCTTCCATGTCACGTTGTTCCCGACAGTCCAGGTCAATTTCCATGATGCTTCGGATAGTTTCTGTTTCAGCCCCGTCCACCAGGAGTTGCAACCCCTTGCGGGCAAAATCTTCCGGCTCTTTCTCGGCCAGCCCCTCAAGGCCCAGAAGTCCCTGCTTGCGTGCTTTGACGCTCCAGTCAATCACTTTGCCAATACCATCTTCGATACTGATAAAGGGTGGAACAAACACCCACCGGGCCTGGGCCACAGCTCGTTTCAGGGTCGGCCAGGAGGTCTGGAGAATGGTAGCGGCCAGAGTTCCACCAATAACAATAACGGCCGCAGGGCCATTGAAGAGCGAACTGAGAGCACCCCCTTCCAGCAAGTTGCCACCCAGGATGGCAACAAATGCCAGAACGACACCAAGCAGGCTGAGAATATCCATCAGCAGACGCCCTCGATCAACCGTGGAGCTACGTCGTCAAGAGCCAGAACTTCATCACTCAGGCCGGCTTTGGCTACAGCCATGGGCATGCCATAAATAACCGATGATTTTTCATCCTGAGACCAGATCTGCGAGCCGCTCTGTTTCATCATGCGGCAACCTTCTCTGCCGTCCGCCCCCATTCCTGTAAGAATAACGCCAAGGGTTTTTCCCGGGAACGCACGGGCCAGAGAACCAAAGGTGACATCTACACAGGGCCGGTAATTCAATCGCTCGTCTCCCGGCAGAATACGTGCCCGGGGCTGCCCTCCCCGGTTTTCAATCATCATCTGCTTGCCACCCGGAGCAAGCAACGCCAATCCGGGGCGAAGAATATCGCCGTCCTCAGCCTGACGGACTTCAATCCTGCAGAGTTTATTGAGCCGCTCGGCAAACGCCGGAGTGAAGCTCGCCGGCATATGTTGAACCAGCACAATTGGCGAAGGGAAGGCCGCCGGCAATGCCGCCAGCACCCGCTGAAGTGCAACCGGCCCACCGGTAGAGGTTCCTATACCAATGACAGAATAATGATGTGCCTGGCCTTTTCTGGAGGGACGAACTGGCGGAGCGGACTGGAAACCCTGATGCCCTGAAACAAGCGGCGGGAGTTCCCGACGCACCGGAGCCGCAGGTTTAGATGCCTCGCCGGGAGCCTGTGTAGCCGGTCTCGCTGCCGGCCTTGGAGATTCCGGTTGTGAACGCACTGAAGCAGGCAAAACACGATTGGCTGGCCGGCTACGGGCTACATCCAGCACACGATCGATCAGTATTTTTTGTAACTGACCGCCATCCCGGGCAATTTCTTCAAAGTTTTTGGGTAGAAAGTCTACCGCGCCGGCTTCAAGTGCATCCAGCGTAACTCTGGCGCCTTCGTATGTCAGGGAAGAAAACATCAACACTGGCACGGGACGCCTCTTCATAATCTCGCGCACAGCTGAAATACCGTCCATAACCGGCATTTCGTAATCCATTGTGATGACATCCGGGCGCAGCGATTCGGCCAGCTCTACGCCCTCACGGCCATTAGACGCGACACCCACCACCCGTATTTGCCCGGATGCCGTCAGTATCTCAGTCAGCCGTTTTCGGAAGAACCCTGAATCATCAACGACCAGGACAGAAACTGGCATCGGTTTCTCCTACAAAACCTTTTGTTCCGAACAGGTACTCAGCTGTAATGCTGCAGCAAACTGGGAACATCAATAATGAGTGCAATACGGCCATCGCCAGTGATAGTCGCTCCAGCCATACCCGGGGTGCCCTGAAGCCCACGACCAAGAGGCTTGATAACCACTTCTTCCTGGCCCACCAGCTGATCAACAACAAAACCAACCTGCCGGGTACCCATGGCTACAATCACAACGTGCCCGTTTTCGGGGTCAGCAGCGCCTGCAGAGCCTTTGACCAACCAGCGTTTTATATGAAACAGAGGGAATACCTTATCGCGCACAACAATGCATTCCCGGCCATCGACTACGTTGGTGCGGTTCAGGTCCAGGTGGAAAATTTCCACCACGTTTACCAAAGGCAGGGCAAATGACTGATCACCAAGCATGATCATCAGCGTTGGCATGATCGCCAGCGTCAGAGGCACCTTGATAATGATGCGTGACCCTTTACCCAGCTCCGAAACAATGCTGAGCTGTCCGTTGAGCTGACCTATCTTGGTCTTGACCACATCCATACCAACGCCCCGGCCAGAAACGTCCGAAATCTGCTCTTTGGTGGAGAAGCCAGCTGCAAAAATCAGGTTAAAGCATTCTGTGTCTGTCAGGCGATCAGCGGCGTCCTGGTCGTACATTCCCTTTTCAACAGCTTTGCGTCGCAGTACTTCAGGGTCCATTCCGGCGCCATCGTCAGCAATGGACAGAAGGATGTGGTCGCCTTCCTGTTCGGCGGACAGGGTGACAGTGCCTTGCCGTGGCTTGCCGACTTTTTCGCGCACATCCGGCGCCTCGATACCGTGATCCACCGAGTTCCGGACCAGGTGAACAAGTGGGTCTGAAAGGGCTTCCACAAGGTTTTTATCGAGGTCTGTATCCTCGCCGTGCATGACCAGGTTCACTTCTTTCTTCATGTTCCGCGCAAGGTCACGAACAACACGAGGGAAACGGCCAAACACTTTCTTGATCGGCTGCATGCGGGTTTGCATAACGGCCGCCTGAAGATCAGTAGTCACGACATCAAGGCTGGAGACTGCCTTGTGCATGTGCTCGTCTTCACTCTCGGAACCCAGTCGCTGCAAGCGGTTACGTACCAGTACCAGCTCACCTACCATATTCATGATATCGTCCAGGCGTTTGGTATCCACTCGAACGGTGGTTTCAGCTACCGGTGCCTGCTCCCTTGCGGGAGGTGTTGGTGCGTCTTTTTTTACCGGAGCTTTCTTGGGCGGCACATGGGTATCTGGCCGGGCATCAGGTTTGTCTTTTCCCGGGCCGGCTTTGTTTGGCTCGGTTTTTTCCTGCGCAGCTCCGGCGGGCTTTTTGTCAGAACTGGTGGCCGTCGGACTGCCACCCTTGCCGTGAAGTTCGTCCAGAAGCTTTTCAAACTCGTCGTCACTGATCAGGCCTTCATTGCCATCCGCTTCCGGACTATTCGTGGCCGGGGAACCTGCATCGGGGATCGCGTTGGCAACAAATTTACCCTTACCGTGAAGTTCATCCAGTAAAGCTTCAAATTCATCATCTGTTATGTCATCGCCACCCTGATTATTCGTGGCAGCCGGCGACCCGGAATCCGGGCCGCTGGCAGCCACGGGAGCAGGCGAATCCGCATGCAAAGCGTCGAGCAGTTGCTCAAACTCATCGTCGGTGATGTCACCGCCGTCAGGAGCTGCGGCTGAGGGCTCCGCTGCGTGCTCCTGTTGGGCGTCCGCCTCCTGATCAGAGCTCTGTGCGCCGACATCCTGAGGCAAAGCCAGAGCATCCAGTGCCGCAATCAGTTCAACAGGTGCGGATGTCAGCTCTTCACGATTGCGCACCTGCTCAAACATGGCGTTAACGTGGTCCAGAGCTTCCAGGACAACGTCCATAAGCTCCGAATCCACCTTGCGCTTGTGGTTGCGCAGAATATCGAAAACGTTCTCTGCGGAGTGGCAGCAGCTAACCAGAGCATCGAGTTGCAGAAAGCCTGCGCCACCCTTGACGGTATGGAACCCGCGGAAGATGGCGTTAAGAAGATCGCTGTCATCAGGGTGTTGCTCAAGATCGACAAGTTGCTCAGACAACTTTTCGAGAATCTCTCCGGCCTCTACAAGAAAATCCTGCAGGATCTCATCATCGGCATCAAACGCCATGGGTTACCCTCATATATTCAGAAACCGAGACTGGACAACAGGTCATCTACGTCGTTTTGTCCCGAAACTACATCTTCACGCTCTTCAGCCTTCATCTGAGGCCCCACTCCCTGCTCAGCAGACACTTCTTCGCTGTCTATCTGATGCACGGTGCCGGTGAGCTGATCAACATGGCTGGCCATGACCACCAGGCTAAGCATTTGCTCTTCCACATCTTTGACCAGCGTCGTTACGCGCTGGATGACCTGTCCGGTCAGATCCTGAAAGTCCTGCGCCAAAAGAATTTCAGAAAGGCTGCTATAGATGGTATCGGCGTCCTTGGTCAGGCTCACAAAAAAGTCATCAATCCGGCTGTACAGTTCGCGAAACTCCGCAGGTTGCATCTCGCGACGGCGCAAGCGTTGCCATTCCTCCCGCAAAGCGGACGCTTCGTCACGCACTGCGGTTGCAACAGGCATACTTTCTTCAACCAGATCCATGGTGCGGTTGGCTGCCTGACCAGTCATCTGAACCACGTAAGCGAGCCGATCCGAGGCGTCTGTCATCATCGACAGAACTTCCTTCTGTTCAGCACTGCGTGGATCTATCTGAAAATTTCGAATTGATTCATGAAGCGTACGGGTCAGTCGGCCAACTTCCCGATACAAACTCTGATCCCGGACCTCGCCTAATTCATTAATCAGAACCATGGCGCGGGCATAATCTCCGCCTTCAATGCTCTGATTGAGTTCCGCCGCTTGGTGCCGGAGCTTTTCAGTTACCTCCGGCTCGAGACCACGGTGGATCTTTTTGTTATCGCTCATACGATCCATCCAATCTCTGCTTACTGGATTCGTTCAAAAATTTTCTCAATTTTTTCCTTGAGAACAGCTGCGGTGAAAGGCTTTACCACATACCCGTTAACACCTGCCTGGGCGGCCGCCACAATCTGGTCACGCTTGGCTTCAGCCGTCACCATCAAAACAGGGAGCGTCTTCAGGTTGTCATCCGCACGCACAGCCTTAAGCAGATCGAAGCCAGACATTCCTGGCATATTCCAGTCTGTGACCAGAAAATCGTACTTACCGCTTTTCAGCATGGGCAAGGCAGTATTGCCATCGTCTGCTTCATCCGTGTTTGTAAAACCCAGATCACGGAGCAGGTTTTTTATAATCCGTCGCATTGTGGAGAAATCATCCACAATGAGAATCTTCATGTTCTTGTCCAAAGGGACCTCCAGTTAATAAGACCCGGAATTCGTTTTGACCTTTTCGCTCAAAGTGTTGCAGGCCGCTGATTTAACCACCTATTGTCTGATCTTTATCACGGTTGTAAAGCACCGGTTACCAAATACTACACTCAAGTACGATCCGGAAACCTTAGACGGGCCTAACTGCCATCTTCGTGACGCCATTCCGAGAGCCTGCCCCGCAACCTTAACGCCGCCTGGCTGTGAATCTGGCTGACTCTGCTTTCACTGACACCCAACACCGCACCGATTTCCTTGAGGTTCAACTCCTCCTGGTAATACAGGCTCAGAACCAGCTTTTCACGCTCGGGCAGCTCCTCAATAGCCGCTGCCAGACTGCTCCGAAACGAATCTGAAGCCAGTCCATCCAGAGGATTATCTGTGGTCTCTGTTTCTTCTATCGGCAGCTCTCCGGATTCATTGAGCTCATCGAGGCTAAAAAGTCTCCCACTGTTCGCATCAGACAGGGTAGCGTGGTATTCAGAAAGCTCCATACCGAGTTCTTCTGCAACTTCAATGTCCTGAGCCTCTCTGCCTGTCCGGTTTTCTACTGCCTTGATCGCCTGGGCAACCCGGCGGGCATTCCGGTGGACCGAACGGGGCACCCAGTCACCTTTGCGGATCTCATCCACCATGGCACCGCGTATGCGTATGCCGGCATAGGTTTCGAAGGTAGCGCCTTTGGTTGAGGTATAGCGTTGGGCAGCTTCCAGCAATCCAATCATGCCGGCCTGCATAAGGTCGTCCAGCTGCACAGAGGCCGGCAGCCGGGCCAGAAGATGAAGAGCAATTTTCTTGACCAGGGGCGCATGCGCCTCAATCAGTTCTGAGGAGGTTTTTACGCCACTCTGGTGATAGATTCCCAGATTTTTCGTCAATGTCATGTATCCGGTATTGTTTGACTGGATCCGTTTCAGACTTCGACGAGCCGCTCCACAAAAAACTCCAGGTGTCCACGGGGAGATGAAGGTAGAGGCCAGCTCTCGACTTTGTCAGCCAGCGCCTTGATCGCGAGCGAAGCTTTAGCCCGGGGATAAGCGTCCAGCACGGCTTTCTGGCGCTGAACCGCTTTCTTCACGGCTTCGTCGTAAGGCACCATACCAACATATTGTAATGCCACATCCAGAAAGCGTTCAGTAACCCGGGTCAGTTTTTCGAACAAATGACGGCCTTCCTGCTCACTGCTTACCTGATTGGCAAGAATCCGAAACCGGTTCGTCGCATAGTCACGATTCATCAGCTTGATAAGGGCATATGCATCGGTGATGGACGTAGGTTCATCGCAAACCACTAACAACAGCTCCTGGGAAGCCCGAAGAAAACTCACAACCGACTCGGAAATTCCAGCTGCCGTGTCCACAATAAGCACGTCGATCTGATCACCCAGTTCGCTGAAGGCATTGATCAGCCCCGCATGTTCCAAACGACTGAGCTGAGTCATACTCTGGGTACCGGAAGATGCCGGAACGATTTTGATACCGCCTGGCCCATCAACCAGCACGTCTTTAAGATCGCACTCACCCGACATCACATCCTGCAGATTACGGTTGGCCGTAATACCAAGCAGCACATCGATGTTGCCCAGACCGAGATCTGCATCAAGCAGAACGACGCGTCTGCCCTTCTGGGCCAAGGCAATCCCCAGATTAACCGACACATTACTCTTACCAACGCCGCCCTTGCCGCCGGAAACTGCGATCACCTGTACCGGATGTGGTTTGCTCATACTATTTGTTATCTCTCGCAACGTTTAGCCGGATAAGTATCACAGCTTTACAAAACTCAGATATTCAGTACTTCATGCCGTTTCACGCGGGCGCTCTGTATCAGATAAAAGCTCTGTCGCGGATTGTTGCTGAAGAGCCTTGAGGCGATCGACAGCCAAACGTACAAGCGGCACAGCTTCTGCGTGATGCAGATCTCCGGGAATCTTTTGCCCGTTTGTGTAGTAAGCCACAGGCAACCCGGTTTCCATTACAAAGCCCAGAGATTCTCCCAGAGTCAAGGCTTCGTCAATTTTCGTCATCACGCAGCCCGTGAGATTTGCCATCTTATAGCAATGCCATACGGATTTCATAATGCGCGGCTGACTGGTTGCGGAAACAACCAGGTGGGTACGCACCTTGTGATGACTGCGAGCCAGCTCTGTCAACTGCTCCTGATAGCCTTTGTCGGAACTGGTCAGCCCTGCGGTATCAATCAGTACCAGATGACGGTCCGAAAGTTCGTCAAGGATATCATCCAGAGTATGGCTTTCATCCACAACCCGAACCGGCACGTTCAGAATGCGACCGAATACAAAGAGCTGTTCATGGGCAGCAACCCGATAACGGTCTGTGGTGACGAGTGCCAAAGAATCAGCCCCATGCCTGAGCACATACCGGGCAGCAAGCTTACCAATTGTTGTGGTCTTTCCTGAGCCTGTAGGGCCGACCAGGGCATAAACACCACCCTCATCCAGCCACTCTTGCGCCGGTGTACGCACGCCCGCCACGAGCATTTTCAAGGCCTGCTTCCAGCCGTCATCCAGCTTACCGCCTTTATGTCGGCGTGAGAGGGAGACTGCCAGGTCCGGGCCCAGCCCGAACTCCTGCAAACGTTCTGCAAGCCGCTGCTGAACTGCGTTCACACCAGACTTTTCCGGCTCACTGCGAGACCCGCTCATCAGATCCCGCAGAGAACTGATCTCGGCACGCATACGGGCCAGCTCATCAGAGTAGTCTGGATTGCTGTTTACGCTTGCGGCAACGGGCTCGTCAAAACCTTTATTCGTTGCTTCATATGACTCAGCAAACGGTGCTTCTGCATAGCCCTGACTGCGCACAGCCCGCTTTTCCCGGACGTCGCGGATACGTGACCGGGAACGGCTCAGCTCATCTTCCAGCTTGCGGTGCTGCTCTGCCTGCATTTCAGCAAGTCGCGCACCGTTTGTAGCCTCACTGGCTTTTTCGCCAAGGCTCTGGCGCGCCATATTTTCGTCATAATCCAGCGCGCAGACAATTTCAACGCCCCCATCCACACGACGGTTAGAAAGGATGACAGCATCTGGCCCCATCTGTTCACCGATCTGCTTCAGCGCTTCAGCCATGCTCTTGGCAAAAAAACGTTTCACTTTCATATTAGTGCATCCTCCACCGGCAACGCTGGTTTGGCGTTATCCGTTCTTTCATCCGCAGGTTTACTGGCCCACGGACGCCACGATCGTAATTTGTTTGTTATCCGGTATTTCCTGGTATGAAAGCACATGCAGACGCTCCACACCGTAACTCGCAAACCTGGCAAGTACTGGCCTCAGCGGGCCGGACACCAGAAGGATGGCGGGCTTACCTAACATCTCCTGTCGCTGCACGCTGTCTTTCAGAGAACGCTGCAGTTTTTCCACCATATTCGGTTCCAGAACCATGCCTATATCTTCCTGAGCGCCAGATTGTTGACTCTGCTGAACAGACTTCAGCAATAACTGTTCCAGGTCCGGATCCAGCGTAATCACAGGTATCTCCTGATCGTTGCCACAGATGCTCTGAACGATCATCCGGCGCAGGGCCTGACGGGCCACCGTAGTCAACAACCTCGGGTCCTGACTCTTCGGATGCACGTTCACAATGGACTCGGCAATGGAGCGCATATCACGGATGGGTACTTCTTCTTTCAGCAGGCTCTGAAGCACTTTCAGTAAAAGACTGATGGAAACCGTTGTCGGCACCAGCTCTTCCGCCAGCTTGGGCGAGACTTTTTCCAGCTGATCCAGCCATTTCTGGACTTCTTCATGGCCCAGCAGTTCGTGGGCATGTTTCTGCAGAACCTGATTCAGGTGCGTCGCAACGACCGTGCTGGCATCAACCACCGTATAACCAAGTGTCTGTGCCTGATCTTTCTTCTCCGGCTCAATCCAGCTCGCATCCAGACCAAAGGCCGGGTCTTTACCTTCAATACCTTCAATCTTGCCAAACACCTGACCGGGATCGATGGCCAGTTCCCGATCGGGATGTATTTCCGCTTCGGCTATGGTTACCCCCATCAGAGTAATGCGATACACATTAGGCATAAGGTCCAGGTTGTCGCGAATGTGTACCGAGGGCATGAGAAAGCCCAGATCCTGTGACAGTTTTTTACGGACCCCTTTGATACGGCTAAGCAGCTGACCACCCTGGGACTTATCCACCAGAGGTATTAACCGGTAACCGACTTCCAGTCCGACAATGTCCACGGTTGCCACGTCATCCCAGCCCAACTCCCGGCTCTCTCCCGGTGCTGGTAGTTGCCGACCCTGATCGCCGCCAGCATCACCAAGGGGCATATCACGTCCCCCCGGGCCAGGTATAACGCCAGCCCCACCACGCCCGGGGAATGCTCCCCCCTCCTCTACAACCTGCCGGTCCTTTTTCCAGATAAACCAGGCTCCAGCAGCAGAGAGCCCTCCAAGCCCAAGAAACGCCACATGGGGCATGCCCGGTATGAGACCCAACAGAAGAAGAATACCCGCCGCTATCGCCAGAGCTTTGGGCGCATTGAACATCTGCTGAAGAATCTGTCCTCCCATGTCCTGGCTGGACGTCACCCGGGTAACCATGATTGCTGCAGAGGTTGAAAGCAGAAGTGACGGGATCTGGGCAACAAGACCATCACCGATGGTGAGCAGCGCATAGCGCTCCATGGCGAGGCCGAAACCCAGACCATGCTGGACCATACCAATAGCCACACCACCAATAATATTGATCGCCAGAATCAGCAGACCTGCAACCGCATCACCCTTGACGAACTTGGATGCACCGTCCATGGATCCATAGAAGTCGGCCTCCTGCGCAATCTCGGCACGCCGGTGTTTGGCCTCATCCTGATTGACAAGGCCGGCGTTCAGATCAGCGTCAATAGCCATCTGCTTGCCAGGCATTGCATCCAGAGTAAAGCGGGCGCTTACCTCAGAAACCCGACCAGCCCCCTTGGTGACAACCAGGAAGTTTATGATCATCAGAATGGCGAAGACGACGAGACCAACAGCATAGTTACCACCGATCAGCACCGCACCGAAGGACTCAATAACCTTACCCGCAGCATCGCCACCCTCGTGTCCCTCAAGTAACACAATCCGGGTGGACGCCACGTTCAATGCCAGACGCAGCAAAGTAGCTACCAGCAATACCGTCGGGAAAGACGCAAACTCCATGGGCCGAAGCGCGTAAACGCAAACCAGCAGAATGACGATCGAAAGCGTAATGTTGAACGTAAAAAATACATCCAGCAAAAAGGCAGGCATAGGCAGTATCATCATGCCCAGCAAACCCATCAGCATGACAGGCACGCCGAGGTTACCCCGCGTCAGGGATTTGACATTATTCAGGACTAAAGCTCTGTCCATGCCGGGAGCATCTCCGATTCACTGTTCCAGAAGGCGTTTTCAGGGTCGAAATTCTGACGCCGGTGCATCTTTTACAGGGATACCGCAAGATCCATACCACTGTGGGATATTTTTCGACCGGGCGCTGGCTTTCCCGGCCTGACTCACCTTCCAAGATGCGGTATCCTTGCGCCACTTATTCGCGAATTTGCGTCCTGAACCCAACATCTCCAAAACCCACATACAGGTGAGCCCATGCCGATCCACGAGGTAAAACACCCCCTGATCAGACACAAACTAGGCCTGATGCGCCGTGCCGACATCAGTACCAAGAATTTCCGTGAACTGGCTCAGGAAGTCGGTTCACTGCTCACTTACGAGGCCACAAAGGACTTCAATCTTCAGGAGAAAACCATCGAAGGATGGGCCGGCCCGGTAACCGTGGAGCAGATCCACGGCAAGAAAATTACAATCGTCCCTATCCTGCGGGCCGGACTGGGGATGCTGGATGGCGTTCTGAGCCTGATTCCTGTGGCTCGGGTGAGCGTGGTTGGACAGATCCGCGATGAGGAAACCCTGGAAGCCAATACTTATCTGGAAAAACTTGTAGGTGAACTGGACCAGCGTATGGCGCTGATTGTAGATCCGATGGTTGCTACCGGCGGTTCAATGATTTCCACCATCGACTTGCTAAAGAAAGCCGGAAGTACGGAAATCCGCGCATTAGTGCTGGTCGCTGCGCCCGAAGGCATAAAAAATGTTCTGGACAAGCATCCGGATGTATCTATTTATACAGCCTCTGTAGATGAATGCCTGAACGACAAAGGCTACATCCTTCCAGGACTTGGAGATGCTGGCGACAAGATCTTTGGCACCAAGCAGAAGGACGCCTGACCATGGAAGACCATTCCAGGGATCCTGTCTGGAAGCAGGCAATTGCCGGCTCCCAGATGCTTCTGGTCGCTTTCGGCGCTCTGGTGCTGATGCCGCTTATCACAGGCCTCGACCCGAACGTTGCCCTCTTTACGGCGGGTTTGGGCACCCTGATTTTCCACATTGTGACCGGCGGCCAGATCCCGATTTTCCTGGCCTCGTCTTTTGCATTCATCGCGCCGGTTATTGCCTCCAAGGGCAAGTTCGGTCTTGAGGAAACCCTGGGCGGCCTGATGGCTGCGGGTATTCTTTATGTTGTCCTCAGCGGTGCAATACGCATGCGCGGTACCGGGTTTGTAACGCGCCTCCTGCCCCCGGTAGTTATCGGGCCGGTTATCATGGTGATTGGCCTGGGACTGGCTCCTGTTGCGGTTCATATGGCTTCGGGCCGGGCAGGCGACGGCAGCATTCAACTGGTTCCCGAGACTACAGCCTTATTGATTGCGATGATTTCGCTGACTGTCACCGTTATCGCTTCGGTCTGGTCCAGAGGTATCTTTCGTCTTATCCCTATCATGTTTGGTGTAATTGTCGGTTATATCCTGTCTGCGATTGCCGGCATTATTGATACCACCCCGGTTCAGCAGGCCGCCTGGCTTGCGGTTCCGAATTTTGTGGCACCGGCGTTCAGCTGGGGAGCAATAATGTTCATGATTCCGGTTGCGATTGCCCCGGCCATTGAGCACATCGGCGATATTCTGGCGATTGGTAATGTTACCCGCAAAAACTATCTGGAAAAGCCAGGCCTGCACCGTACTCTGCTGGGCGATGGTTTAGCTACCAGCGCAGCTGCTTTGCTGGGTGGACCACCCAATACGACATACTCCGAGGTTACCGGAGCGGTCATGCTGACCCGCAACTTTAATCCAAAGGTGATGTGGTGGGCCGCGTGCACTGCAATCGTTCTGGCTTTTGTAGGTAAGTTCGGCGCGGTACTTCAGACGATTCCGGTACCGGTTATGGGCGGCATTCTATGCCTGCTGTTCGGCTCCATTGCCGTAGTTGGTCTGAATACGCTCATTCGCCACCAGGTTGATTTATCCCAGGCACGGAATCTGGTTATCGTGGGAGTGACACTGGTATTCGGTATCGGCGGCATGGTTCTGGGCCACCTTGAAGGTATCGCCCTGTGTGCGGTAGCTGCGATCGTTCTGAACCTGGTACTCCCGGGCAGCCGCGAAGCCTGGGGGAAGGCTATTTACGAGCACAAAGAAGACTGACTAAAACGTTAATGCCAGCCACTGGTGTCTTCGGGCACTGGTGGCGATGTTCCCCTCTCAACACTTACCCTCTGCTTGTAGCCTGAAAATTCGATAGTTGCAGGCGCGCAGAACCCCTGCTGTTCAACTTTCGAGATACCGCAACTACAAAATCCCTGTGTTGAAAGCAGTGGATTCAGCCTCAGATATCCAACAAAACTACAACCACTCAACAATTATGCGCTTAGGCTTTAGCGACATCGTGAGGTCTACCGAGTGGTGGTGGGTGGCCTTTTCAGGACTGTCGGTGGCCAAGGACGGCCACCGTCAAGCCCCCATGGATGGGCTCGTAACGTGTCCTGCAAAGGCCACCCACCATCACTCCTCCCCCAAAACCAGAAAGCTAGGGACCAAACTAAATATCCCGCCGTAGGTCAGAAGGAATCGGTAAATCAGGCATCCCGGGCTTGGGCCCACGCCCTTTGCGGAACTGCCGGAGCTGGAACACGTAGGCGAGCACCTGAGCAATGGCCATATACAAGCCATCCGGGATTTCGTCGCCTATATCACTGTTGTGATAAACCGCACGGGTAAGAGGTGGCGTGCGAAGAATTTCAACCTTGTGCTCCCGGGCGATTTCCATGATTTTGAAAGCTGTCTCATCGTGCCCCTTAGCGACAACGACAGGCGCTGCCATGGAATCAGAATCATACTTCAGTGCAACGGCGTAATGGGTCGGGTTGGTGATAACAACGTCGGCAGTGGGCACGTCCTGCATCATACGACGCTGGGCCATTTCCCTCTGGAGCTGGCGAATTTTGCCTTTAACCTCTGGTTTGCCCTCTGTGTCCTTGTATTCGTCTTTGACTTCCTGCTTGGTCATTCGCAGCTTTTTCTGATGATCATAAATCTGGAATGGCACATCGATCGCAGCAATGATGATCGTGGCACAGGAAAGCAGAAAAAAACTCCAGGCCAGTGTCCAGAGCACGTGTTCCATAGCAGGCACTACAGGTTCTTCGGCGATGGAGAGGAGGTCTTCAGTACGGATATCCAATATGAGAATCGCCAGCGCCATAACCAGGCCAACTTTAGCGATGGCTTTGACCAGTTCGATCAGGGAGCGCGCAGAAAACATCCTGCCAAGGCCTTTTATGGGATCCATACGATTGAGCTTGGGTGCTATGGCCTTGCCACTGAACAGTAACCCTCCAATACCGATAGAACCGGCAATGGCAGCGATGAGCAGGAGTGCAAGGATTGGTGAAAGCGCCCATGCGGCTTCTTTGGCAGAAGCCATCAACTGAATGCTCATGTGCCGGGTATCGAATATGGCAGAGCGTTCCAGCGTAAAAGCATCACGCATGATGGCTTCCAGAGCAGCGCCCAGCTGAACTCCGAAAACCAGAAGACCACCAGCTCCGGCGATCAATACAGCCATGGTGGCCAGCTCTTTTGATCGGGCTGTCTGGCCATCCTCCCTGGATTTCTCAAGCCTTCGGGGGGTGGCCTCTTCGGTTTTTTCCTGACTGTTGTCGTTTTCGTCTGCCATGCTCTGACTCTTGGGGTCTCATCAGGACCAGCCTACGGCTGCCCCTGAAGATTTCGCATAAACTCAAATGTTTGCCGGGTGTACTCTTCAAAGTGCGGCAAAAAATTGGCGTGCAGCACCCATATAGCAAACAATCCAAAAATCAGGCCAATCGGGAAACCCAGAGCGAAGATGTTCATCTGGGGTGCCGCCCGGGTCATAACGCCGAAGGATATGCTCACGATAAGTACAGCTGTAACCGCCGGCAACGCAAGCAACATAGCCGAAGCAAACATCCAGCTTATGCGATGTGCCAGCGCCCAGACACCTGACTGCCCCAACCCCTCCATGCCGATGGGCAGTGAGCGGAAACTTTCGATGAATACTTCAAACGCTACCAGATGACCATTCATGGCAAGGAACAACAAGGTGACCGTAATGGTGTATATCTGGGACAGCACGGGTACATTGACGCCATTGGCGGGGTCAACCATTGACGCAAAGCCCAGCCCCATTTGCATGGCAATCATCTGGCCTGCGATAACAAACAGTTGCCAGAGGGCAGTCAGAGCAAAACCCATTCCTACGCCGATCAGGATCTGTTGCAAGGTTATAATCACAGCGTCGGCACTGAGGGCCTCAACCTGCGGCACTTCGGGGATCATTGGCACAATCAGTATGGTCATTAACAACGCCAGACCCAGACGTACCCGGGCAGGCACCAGCTGGGTACCAAAAATCGGGATAACCATCAGAAAGCTTGCCAGACGGAACAGTGGCCAGAGGTGCTGCCCGACCCACTGGCCGAGCACGTCTGCACTGAGTTCGGCTGGAATCATGGGTCAGCCGATCAGGAAAGGAATGCTGGATATCAGCCGGTGTGCATGATCCAGAAGTTTAGTCAGCATCCATGGGCCCATCACAATAATAACAATGAGCGTGACCAGCAGACGCGGCAGAAAACTGAGGGTTTGTTCGTTGATCTGGGTGGCTGCCTGAAAGGTGCTGACCACAAGGCCAATCACCAACCCTGGCCCGATAATCACCGAGGCCAGGAGAACGATCATCCACAGGGCTTCCCGCACGATATCGATAACGGTTTCCGGAGTCATGGATTCCTCCTATATCCCGTAACTGGCAGCAAGGGTGCCCATGATCAGGGCCCATCCGTCCACCAGTACAAACAGCATAATCTTGAATGGCAAGGAGATAATGATGGGCGACAGCATCATCATACCCATGGCCATCAGCACACTGGCGACAACCATGTCCAGGATCAGAAACGGAATAAACAGGATAAACCCTATCTGGAACGCAGTTTTGAGCTCGCTGGTCACAAACGCAGGCATCAGTATCCAAAAGGAGACATCCTGTGCCGTGTCGTACTGAACATCGGCAATACGCATAAACAACGCCAGGTCATCTTCCCGGGTCTGTTCCAGCATGAATTTCTTGAAGGGTTCACTGGCCAGCGCCACCGCTTCCAGTGAGGTGACCTCTTCCTGAAGGTACGGCTGCAACCCAACCCGGTTCGCCTCTTCCAGTACCGGCTTCATGATAAAAATACTGAGAAACAGAGCGAGGCCGAGCAGTATCTGATTTGAGGGCGTAGACTGCAGTCCCAGTGCCTGACGCAGAATCGCAAACACAACGATGATGCGGGTAAAAGATGTCATCATCATCAGCATGGCTGGCAGAAACGTCAGCGCAGTCATCAGCGCCAGAATCTGCAAAGTTACCGTGTATTCCTGTGTACCTTCCCCTTCCCCGGGCTGAACCGTCAAGGCGGGAATACCTGGCAGATCCGCAAACGACAAAGGCGCCCAGAGCATGCCTCCAAACATAACCGCCAGCGGAAGAAATCGTTTCAGCATTGCCACCATCATGGGCCTGTTCATTCCTTGTCCGGGGCTGTCCAGGATTTTCCGATCATACTTTGCAGTCGACGGGCAAAATCGCCTGTGTTCGGGTTACCCGCATCCACAACAGGCTCTTCAAAGACCTGCAGCGTGCGAATGGCCGACGGGGTAATGCCCAGAAGAATCTGTTGCCCCCCCACTTCTATAAGAGCAATACGCTCACGAGCGCCTATAGCCATCACGGAAACAACCTTGATGGCATTGTTGTTCATGCCTGTCATCCCGTTCATCCGGCGGATAATCCAGGCACAGCCGTATATGACTGCAATCACGGCGACCAGCCCAAGCCCCAGGCTGAGCAGGGTTCCAAGGGTATCAGGTGCCCCGCCTGGTTTGCCCGTTATTGTTTCCGAGGCTTCTTCAGCAAGAGCGGGCATCGCCGGGAACAGCAGTGACAACCCTGCGGCTTTGATCCACATTCTATTTCTGCAGCCGTTTGATGCGTTCACCCGGGCTGATCACATCGGTCAGGCGAATACCGAACTTCTCGTTGACCATAACCACCTCGCCGTGAGCAATGAGCGTACCGTTGACCAGCACATCCAATGGCTCACCTGCCAGCCTGTCCAGCTCGATAACCGAACCCTGGTTGAGCTGCAGAAGGTTACGGATGGGAATCTGGGTATTACCCACCTCCATCGAAATACTGACGGGAATATCCAGAATCACATCAAGATCTGGCGGTGGCCCGCTACCCTCTGTAGCCAGGGATTCCTGCCCGAAATCTTCCATAGGCGCAGAACGCACATCACTATCAGCGGTTTCACCCGTATCTTCACCGGCTTCTTCCATCGCCTGGGCCCACTCATCATCCCGGGTCTCTTTAGCGCCCTCTTCGCCGGTTTCTTCCATGGCAGCTTCCCACTCAGCCGCCAGTTTTTCGTCCTCGCTCAGCTCCTGACCGTCTTTGTTGTCGTCAGCCATTGCGTTCTACCTTCAGTTGTTTTTTTAACTTGGGCCGTGTCGCCCGCTCATGGATTCTAAGCGCCAGTTTCCCGTCCCGGGTCCCCATGGTTGCCTTGTATACCGGCACTCCATTGGCCGTGACAGTCAGATATTCGGGCACCTCTACAGGAATAACATCGCCAGCTTTCAGTTTGGCGATGTCCCGCAAAGAAATTCTGCGCCTGCAAACGGTCGTATTAACAGGAACCTCAACCTCTTTGATATCTTCCTGCAGCGCATTGACCCAACGCTCATCTACATCATCAACGTCACTTTGAACCCCGGCATCAAGTACATCGCGGATAGGTTCAATCATTGAATACGGTAAAGCAAAGTGTAGCTCACCACCGCCACCATCCAGCTCAATATGGAAGGTGCTGACCACCACCACCTCACTGGGACTGACAATGTTGGCCATGGCCGGGTTTACCTCGGAACTGAGGTAGTCAAAATCTACTTTGATAACCGCATGCCAGGCCTCCTGCATGTCTTTAAAGACCTGGTTAAGCACCATCTGCACTATGCGGTTCTCCGTGGGCGTAAACTCCCGCCCCTCGATCTTTGCGTGCCGGCCCTCACCGCCAAAAAAGTTATCAACCAGTTTGAACACGAGCTTTGCATCCAGAACAAACAGCGACGTACCCCGCAACGGACGAACCTTGCAAAGATTCAGACTGGTAGGTACATACAGCGTGTGGACGTATTCGCCGAACTTCATGATCTGCACGCCGCCGGTAGATACATCCGCATTGCGACGCAGGAGATTGAATAAACTGATACGGGTGTAGCGGGCAAATCGCTCGTTGATCATCTCCAGTGTAGGCATCCGACCACGGACGATACGATCCTGACTCGCGAGATCGTATGATTTTACGCCGGTTTCGTCAGCGTCTTCATAAGTATCAATGTCACCGTCATCCACGCCGTGGAGAAGCGCATCAATTTCATCCTGTGACAGTAAATCCTGCATACCTTGTCCTGCCGCTGAAAAACCTTGCCCGGGCTTGGGCTCTATTGAATTCTCTACTGTAACTGCACGCTCTATTGCACTACAAAATTTCTCAAGAGCACCTGATCGACAGCGGGCTCGCCTTCCTGCTCCAGCACCTGGTTCACCGTTATCAGCATACTATCCACCAGGCCCTGACGGCCTTCAGGTGTCTGCAACTCCATAAAGCCGCTATTGCCGAGCACCATAACCAGCTGGCTTCGAATCAGCGGCATATGCAGTTGCGCCGCCGAGAGCGCCTGGGGATCCCTTGCGCCGAGCGCCACGTACGCCTGGGCATAACGCTGACGCCCCTCACCCTGCACTGTAGTAACCAGGGCCTTTTCAATTTCCAGATAAGTGCTTGGCGTAAAGGTTTCGGTCGCAACGCCCTCGTCGCCCTGGGTATCCTCACTCATCCCGGGCAGCCCGCCTCCGAGAAACCACAAAGTGCCCGCAACCGATAAGGCGATCGCCAATATGACCACCAGCACTACCAGAATGATCAGTTTCAGTTTGCCTTTCTTGGCCGGTGCCGATGTAGGTGCGTTATTTTCTGCCATAGTATTTTTCGCCAGAAATCCGTCAATGGAAGCTCTTTTCCATGACTTTTACAGATTGACTGCAAAGGGCGGGCCAAAAGGCCCAACCCTCCCGCTCAGAACCGCAGTTTAGCGTTGCATGGAAGGATGGGCAAAGCAGATTGGCGAGGAATACCCTAAGAAGCAGCACGGCCCCTCAGGCAAAAATATCAACGGCGCCGTTCCAGCTAAGGTCAAGACTTCCCGCCTGGGCCTCCAGGTCACCACTTTCTGCTCCAGCGAGCTCGGTGCCTGCATCAGAAGAGGAGCCGTCACTTTCACCTGTACCCTGCTCTCCGCGCTGGTTCTGGGCGTTATCAGAAACATCAAACTGAGCCAGGGAAAGCCCCTGCTCGCCCAGCATGTCTCGCAGCCGGTGCGAATGCAGTTCAAGCTGATCCCGCACTACCGGATTAGCGGCATGAACAGTGATATTAGCCTGATCATTATGAACGCGAACCCGCACTTCCATAGGCCCCATGTCAGGTGGAGTGAGATGAATCTCGGCCACTGAGAGGT
Source organism: Marinobacter sp. F3R11 (assembly GCF_003318275.1). Lineage (GTDB taxonomy): Bacteria > Pseudomonadota > Gammaproteobacteria > Pseudomonadales > Oleiphilaceae > Marinobacter. Next base: position 417,591 of record NZ_QOCH01000013.1, read on the forward strand.
TTTTGGCAGTCAGCCAGCTAAGTTTCCCCATCAGCTTGTCCCCCCACTCAGCGTGGTTTACCGGAACATCGACCGAAGTTGCGTAGCTTCTCAGAGGAACCTGAGCATCTGCCGCAAGCTTACCTGCGGAATTGCTGGTGTTTTGTGCTGAAACCAATTCCATGGCTCCGTCAAGGCGAGTGCCGGTCAGCAAACCTGAAGAGCCCAGAGCGCTGTTTTTTTCTCCAGCAGTCGGTAACAGGCTCTCGGTTAACTGCAGCCCGCCCATAGTTCCATCTATGCCGACCTTAGCTCCTGAGATTCCGGCGAAAAGCTCAGCACTCTGGATGATAGACGGATTATTGGCATTACTGCCTGCCAGGACACCTTCCCCGGTTGCAGGTAAGAGCAGGGCCTGCAACTCTGCAAAGGTCAACGGAGTCGCTGTAGCTTCCATTTCGGGGCTGAGTTCTGCGGTCGGCTCCTTTTCTGCCACGCCCTTAGCAGCCGCTTCATCTTTAACCGCAGAGGTGTTTTTATTTGCCTTATCCGGTCCGCCGCTTTGCCTGGCCGACGCAGGCTGACTTGCTGGCTGTGCAGAATCTTCTTTTTCAGCATTCCGCGATTCTGCCTGCCGGCGATCAAGCCGTTTTTGTTCCGCTCGGGATACAGATTCATACCGGCTTTCACCGATATCATTATCTCGACCGGAATCGGATTTTAATGCGCCGGAATCACTCTGGATTCCGGGCACAGAAGTCTGGGGAAAAACCATCTGGGCCATGGCAACCTCTTGCCGCTTTTGATCGGTAGAGCACTGTTCAGTCCGTTTCAGAGCTGAATTTCAGGCTGTTTCCCAAACAACTGCAAAAGCGATGCCATTCGCACATTCAACCTGGCGGCACCCGGTTGCTACCCTGCACGCTTATCCAACATCACGCACCATCAACGTATCAAACGCTTCGATAACCCTTTGAAACTCAGTGGAAATCTCATCAACAACAGGAGAACCCTGGTTCAGATCCCCATTCCGACCGGCCGTTTCTGCTTTCTGGCAAAGCTCTCCAAGGCGCGTAGCCCCTATATTAATGCAGCTGCCCTTGAAGCTATGCGCGGCTTTTGTAAAGGCATCTGAATCACCCTTCATCATAGCTTCCTTCAGGCGTTCAATTCGCTCTTTCGAATCCGTAAGATAGGTTTCGATCAATAACGAAAATTCATCTTCCATGACGTCTCGAAGCTCTGCCAAAGCTTCTTCATCAAGGTGTGGTATATCAACCATGACCAACTCCCTTGCTCCTGTATAAATCCCGATTAAAAATACCAGTCATAACTAATTTCCACCCGGCTCCCCTGATTATGGAACCGGATGGAATCTGCCAGCCGCTTTAGCAATATCAACCCGCGCCCCGCATAGCGGGGTCCACTCTGCTCCATCTCCATGGATTGCAGAGCCGGATGATTCTGAAAATCAAAGCCCTGACCGCTGTCTTCGCAAATAATTCGCAAGCGCCCACCCCAATGCATAGGTTCATGATGAAAGCTGAACCTGATGTAATGGTCGCTCACTCCGCTCAGACGTTTGGCTCGCTCGGAATAATACTGACAAAACCCCTCTGACGTGTATTTCCACTCCGAAGGCAGTTCAAGTACTCCGTGCTCCAATGCATTATTGTACAACTCTGAGAGCAGGGTATATATCTCTCCGCTCTTACGGCGCAAACCAGGCACTTCCATACAGATGTGCAGCAACAGCGGCAAGGGGTTAAACTTCTCCAGAGTACACTCCCTGATTTCATACACGCAATTCCACTCAGCAGGCCCCGCTAGAGAGGAAGGCACCGTACCTTCAGGCAAGGCGGCAAGCCCTTCCTGATAAAACATTTCCAGACAGCAAAGCGTAAGGTCATCACGAAATTTCTGACGTCCGGTAAACCTTCGTATTTCACTCATCAGAGCATCAAACGGGTGCAGGCCGGAAGACAGGCCCTCAATAGCATGTCGTACACCTCGCTCGGCAAAAAGTTCGCCGGCTTCATTACTGCACTCAAGTACGCCATCTGTCATCAGCAACAACTTGTCGCCAGGGAGGGTCCTGATAGTTTCCATTTCAACGCTGAATTGGTCCGTGCTCAGAATACCCAGAGGCAGGTGCCGGGACGACAGGCGAAACAGCACTACTGAGGAGCGCACCAGCCAGGCGTCAGGTAAGCCACCATTCCATACATTCAACTGACCCAGCTCAAAGTCTGCCTCAACCATCATCCCGCAACAGAACATGTCTTTCGGCAGTATGTGTACAAGTTTCTGGTTAATTTCCCGAAGAATATCGGCCCCGTCAAACCCCTTGCCGGCCATGCCGTAGAAGGTTTCCGCGACAGGCATGGCGCCCATTGCCGCAGGTAGCCCGTGGCCGGTAAAGTCACCTGCAAAAACAAGCATCCCACCCGCCGGACGCGGTGACGCAAACAGAACATCACCACTGAAGATCGACAAAGGAGACGCGTGATAACGGATATTAGGCGCATCCAGGCATCCTGTATGCGCAACATTGTCAAAAACCCGCCGCGCCACATGCTGTTCTTCGAGTAGTTTACGGTTGCGCTCATGCATCAGATCTCTCTGGTCTGACAGAGTCTGATGCATCAGACGCATTCGGTTAAAAGCATTGATCTTGGCTTCAATCATTACCCGGTTATAGGGTTTACTGAGAAACCCATCGCCGCCCGCCTCAAGGCAGCGGGCCAGATCCTCAGCTGCGGAGAGAGAGGTAATAAAAATCAACGGCACCATGCGTTCACCTGCACAGCGTTTAATCTCCCGGGCCGCTTCCATGCCATCCATTGCGGGCATCAATGCATCCAAAAGGACGATATCCGGCTGCCCCGAATGAAAAAGCGCTACAGCTTCATGGCCATTAGCAGCATCCAGCACATGGTGTCCAAGGCGAGTTAACAGGGTTTTCAGTATCAGCCGATCACTGTCACTATCATCGGCAATGAGGACTCTGAGGGGACCGCTTCCTGCGGCGATTCCTGCATCGGGTTCCGTAGCGGGTGCATCCATGAAGGGTTCCGGCTGCCAGAGCAATCACCGAATGATGAATAATTGCTCGAAATTGGAAATGGTCAGAATCTTGCGGACATCGCTATTGCAGTTTTCAATGGCAATACTGGCGTCGTCTCCACCGGCATAATCTCTCAGCAGCAGTAGCATGCCCAGCGCTGAACTGTCGAGATAGGTTGCCTGGGACAAATCCACAATGTAGCTCTGGATATCCGTGCCTCCGTGCTCGTACGCATCACGGAAGGCCTGATGGGTGCTGAAGTCAAAACGACCATCAATTTTGATAATCAGAGTTTTACCGTCGTGACCACGGCGGGTATGGATCGACATCCGCAAAACCTCCGGAGGTATTCAACGAAACATCAAGCTGCCATGTGCAGGCGACCAACGCATTATAAGAATAGACCAGCACCGCGAGATTGCATGAAATTGCGATAAATTCAAATCTGTCATCAACGGCGGCGGCGCGCAAAAGCACGGCCTGCGGCCTCATCAGACAGTTTCTGTTCCTGCATATCCAGTGCATTCTGCTCTTGCTTGCGGCAGGATTCGATATACTTTTCCATGCCTCGCCGACGCTCCCAGGCCTGCTGCCACTCACGGCGGCGAGCCTCAAACACAGCTTCTGCCTGATCCAACTGTTTTTGTTGCTGCAGGATAACCTGATCCAGCTGAGCAATAAACGCCTGCCATGCCTGCAAACGACTTACCTGTACCACCCCCTGCTGGCTATTGCGAATCTGATCCCGGTATTCCTGCTGGTAGCGATTAAGGTTTTCGACCTGGCCTTTCTGTTGCTCCATGAGTTCCCGGGCTTCCCCCATCAGCTCCAGCGCTTCCTGCTCCTTGCGCTCTTCCAGAGAAAGCACTACCGCCAGTCGTTGGGATCGCAGCATCAGCCAGCACCTCTGTTGGTGCTGGCCGCAGCGGGATCAGGAACGGCAGATTTTCTGCGCTCCGGTGAACGTCGCTCGGGCACTACGGACAACAATCCCTCGATACTTTCGGCCAAAGAAGCACGCTCATTCAGGCCCTGCTGCAGGAACTGACGCATATTCCCTATATGGGTTATGGCAAAGTCGGTTTCAGGGTCAGAGCCCTTCACATAGGCGCCCACGCTTATCAGATCCCGGGCCTGCTGATAGCGCGAATAGACCTGCTTGAAACGCTGGGACCGGGAAAAATGCTCCGTTTCGGTTACCTGAGGCATAACCCGGCTGATAGAAGCCTCAACGTCGATGGCGGGATAGTGTCCTTCTTCTGCAAGCCGGCGCGAGAGTACAATGTGACCATCCAGAATCGCCCTGGCTGCATCCGCAATCGGATCCTGCTGGTCATCACCTTCTGTCAGCACTGTATAAAAAGCAGTGATGGAGCCACCCCCCGGCAAACCATTGCCGGTGCGCTCCACCAGCTGTGGCAGCTTGGCGAAGACAGAAGGCGGATAACCTTTTGTAGCAGGGGGCTCACCAACCGCCAGCGCGATTTCCCGCTGCGCCTGGGCGTACCGGGTAAGCGAATCCATCAACAGCAGTACCCGCTTGCCCTTATCCCGATAGTATTCTGCAATCCGGGTGGTAAGCATGGCCGCTCGCAGGCGCATCAATGGCGAATCATCAGCTGGAGCTGCAACGACAACCGATCTGGCAAGACCTTCCTCGCCCAGAATATCTTCTATAAATTCTTTTACTTCCCGGCCCCTCTCTCCTATCAGGCCAACCACGGTGACATCGGCATCGGTAAACCGGGTCATCATTCCCAGCAACATACTTTTACCAACGCCACTACCGGCAAACAGACCAAGACGCTGGCCCTGGCCGACGGTCAGCAAGGAGTTGATGGCCCGGATACCCACATCCATGGACTGCCTTACCGGAGCCCGGTTGAGCGGGTTTATTATTTCGCCGGTGAGCGGAACCCGGGCCTCCGCCTGGAGCGGGCCCTTGCCATCAAGTGGTTCACCGCTGCCATTTACCACACGGCCCAGCATAAGCGGGCCAACGGGAACACGGCTTGCAGCAGACAGAGGAACTACTCTGGCTCCCGGCTTCAGGCCCTCGATGGCGGTCAGCGGCATAAGATAGACCTTGTCATCCTCGAACCCGACCACTTCTGCTTCGACGGTGCCCGCTCCCTCACCGTTGATAACACAACGATCGCCCACCACCATGGGGCAACCAACGCACTCCAGAGTCAGTCCTACCATTCTGGTCAGGCGCCCAGACAGCTCCGGCTCGGGATCGGTTCGCAGATATGCTTTATATCGATCAAGGCGATCAGCCAGGGAGGATGTCATCACGCTTGCCTTCGGCAGGTTTATCTTCGATGGGCTCACCGTCACTGGCGCTGTGTTCAACAGGGTTTTCCTGATCAGCCTGTACATCAGGAGTTACATCCGGTGAGCTCAGAACATCCCGCTGGAAGTCAGTCAGGTCATCCATCAAGGCCCCCAGCTCCTCGGGTTCACCGCTTGCCAGCTCGTCAGTCTGCTGTTCCAACATGCTCTGAACTGCCCGCTGAAAACGCTTTTCAACGGTAAAATCGACAAGACTGTTGCGGGTTTCAACCCGGCAACCTCCTGGCAAAATACTGTCATCCTCCACAACAGAAGCCGCGGCCTCAAAACGTTCCGCTACTTCATGAACGGAGCTGTAGTCGTCCGGATGGACATGAATCCGGACATTCTCTGTGGTCGATGGCAAGGCCTCAACCGCCCGGCGGACTACCTGCCTGATCTGTGAGGAATCTATACTCAGCTCCCGGTAGACAACCGCCCGGGCAAGCACCATGGTGAGATTAAGAAGCGAGGTTTCAAGTTCATCCTGATGCTGACGGATGGGCAATAAAAGTTCTTTCAACAAGAGTTCAAGGCGGTCAAGATTTGCGGTTACTTCTGCCCGTGTCTCATCATAGCCTTCGCTGCGCCCCTGCTCCCTGCCCTCGGCCAGGCCTGTTTCCAGTCCTTCCTTGTGACCCAGCTCATAACCTTCCGCGCGACCTTCCTGCAACCCCTGTTCCCGGCCTTCATTCAGGCCGTCTTCCCGTGCAGCCTGACGAATATCGGCAAGGTCACCTGCCGTCAGAGGTTTGACATCACGCTCTTCCTCACGGGCAACCTCATTGCCACTGGCGTCCAGCAACGGAAGTTCCCAGCGCTCGTAGGCGGTCAGCTGCTCCTTGGGAAGCCCCCTGGGGTCTCTGGCTGTGTCTCGGGGAAGATCTTTTGAGGAATCTTTCATCACATCATTTCTTCACCGGCACCACCAAGCGTGATTTCTCCCGCTTCAGCCATGCGACGGGCGATGGTAATAATGTCTTTCTGGGCAGACTCAACGTCACTGACTTTCACAGGCCCCTTAGCCTCCAGATCATCCTGCAGCAGCTCGGCAGCACGCTTGGACATGTTTTTGAAGATTTTTTCCTGAACCGCATCATCAGCGCCTTTCAGCGCAACAACCAGAACTTCGGAGGACACTTCACGCAGCAAAGCCTGGATGCCGCGATCATCAATATCCTTCAGGTTATCAAATACAAACATGAGATCTTCGATGGTTGTAGCAAGATCAGGATCCATATCCTTGATCGAATCCAGCAAAGTGCCTTCAATGCTGCGATCCATAAAGTTCATAATATCCGCAGCACGCTTTACACCACCGATGCGGCTGGTCTGGGCTGCAGAACCACCAGAAAACTGCTTCTCCAGAATGTCATTCAACTCCTGCAAGGCCTGAGGCTGAATGCTTTCCAGCGAGGCAACCCGCATCATGACATCGAGTCGCACTTTCTCATCCAGGGTTGCCAGTATCTCAGCCGCCTGATCCGGATCCAGATAAGAGATAACTATAGCCTGAATTTGCGGGTGCTCGTAACGGATAATATCGCCGACAGCCCGTGGCTCCATCCATTTGAGCGTATCCAGCCCGGTGGTATTGCCACCAATGAGAATACGATCTATCAGGCTGGCCGCCTTGTCGTCGCCAAGCGCCTGGGTAAGCATGGCCCGGATATAATCATCGTTGCCCACACCCAGACCGGTTTGTCCGCCCACGGCTTCCACAAACTGATTCAATACATAGGTTACTTCGTCCTTGCTGATGTCTTTCATCTGAGCCATGGCGACACCCACACGCTGAACCTCTTTAGGCCCCATGTGCTTAAGTATTTCAGCGGCATCCGCCTCGCCCAGAGACATCAACAGAATTGCAGCCTGCTCAACCCGCGGAATTTTCCGCTGAGGCTTCTGAGGCGAGTCTCCACCCGCTGCTCTGGATTGTTCAGTCATCAACATTCACCCACTGGCGCATTACCTGTGAAACCCTCGCCGGGTCTTCGGCAATCAAGCCTTTAAGAGCATTCAACTGCCGTTCATAGCTGTCTGCCGCGCCCGGCAACAGCAAATCGTCCTGCGGCGCCATGGCCTGGCGCAAAGCATCGTTGTCACCGGCATCATCAAAGCCATCATAACTGCCCGAACCGGAATCATCTTCCCGCTCACGACGTCCGCCACCGGAAAGACTCTTGAGTGTAGGGCGCAACAAACCAAGTACCAGAACAAGTATAACCAGACCAGCCAATACCTGCTTCATAAGATCCCAGAACCAGGGCTGCTCCCAGAATCCCGGCGTTTCAAACTCCATGACCTCTTCTGCAGCAAAAGCTGTATTCATTACGGTCACGCTATCGCCCCGGGATGCAGAATAGCCTACTGCATCGCGTACCAGCATGCTCAGGCGCTGCAATTCCTGCTCAGGCCAGGGTTCATAACTTACGGCGCCGGTTTCCGGGTCGACCACTTTCATATCATCAACTGCAAGCGCAACCGTCACCCGTCTCACGCGCCCAAGCTCCTGACGGGTGTAACTCACCGTACGATCCATCTCATAGTTGCGGGTAGATTCTTTACGGACATTGACAGGCTGTGCTGCCGCTTCCTCATCCCCATCGCCAGCTTGCCCGTTCACCTGTTCCGGCACAGTAGCATTAGCTGGCGGCTGATTGGACAATGCGCCAGGAATACCTCCGTTAAAACCAGCAACGCGCTGTTCTGTCAGGTCACGCTCGCTGCGAACCGCCTGCTGCTCAGGATTGAAAAGCTCCTCTGCCTGTTCCACAGAAGAAAAATCCAGATCGGCGGACACTTCTGCCCTGTACCTGCCTTCACCCACAATAGGAGCAATCAGAGATGCGACGCGGCGTGTCAGGCGCTCTTCCAGTCGGGAAGTATACTCATACTGATCCTGCATGCGTTCGCCATCACCACGGCTTTCTTTCCCTGTCAGCAAGTTGCCGTTCTGATCAACAACTGTGACCTGGTCCTTGTTCATCATAGGAATACTGCCGGCGACCAGATTAACGATGGCGGCGATTTGTTCCTGCTCAGGGCGGCGGCCAGCAAAGACTTCGAGAAACACCGAAGCAGAGGGCGCGCGGGCATCCCTCACGAATACGGAACGCTCAGGAATGGCCAAATGAACTCTGGCAGCACGAACGCCACGCATACTGCTGATGGTGCGCGCAAGTTCCCCTTCAAGGCCACGACGATAACTGACGGTTTCCATAAACTGGGATGTGCCCAGCCCACGATCCTGATCCAGCAGCTCATAGCCCATGGTTTTCTGGTCGGTTACGCCTTCAGCAGCCAGCTTGAGTCGAGCATTGTAGATCTGATCAGAAGGTACCAGCAGAGCACCGGTACGCGTATCCATTTTGTACTCGATCCCGTTGCTATCCAGGATAGACGTCACGTCCTGTGGGTTGTATGCCGACAAATCCCCTACTACTGGCTGGTAGTTCGGTTCCTGAGCCCAAAGTACAACAGCAACTCCCAACGCAACACTGGCAGCAAGGCCAACCATAAGGCCAACCTGGCGCAAAAGGTTGAGTCGGTTAAACCCCATAAACAGGTCGCTGTTACCCTCGGAGCCATCGCCGCCCTGAGAGATAGGCATGTTCGGGTTAGTTTCTGCGGGAACGCTGGCCATGTCTGTGCTCCGTTATCAGATCGGCATATTCATAATGTCTTCATAAGCACTGACCACGCGATTACGCACCTGGGTCAAAGCTTCGAAAGACACGGTAGACTTCTGGGCAGCAATCATCACCTGTGTGATATCCACACCAGGATCGCCCATATCATATGCCGTCCGTAGTTCATTGGCATGTTGCTGAACCTCGTTCACGCTGTTAACCGCCTTACCAAGCATATCGCTGAAATTCGAGGTTTCCGGGGTCTGGTCTACCTGTCGCGGGCCATCAATGCGGCCACGCACCGATTGATCCTGCTCAACACGCTGGTTCTGCTGCATTTGTGAACGCAGTGAACGTATATCGGACAGAACGCTGTTGATGTCGGCACGCTGAACCATAACTTTCTCCTGACAAAACCCCCGTAGGGGCGGGCTTGCTGATCTGGCTTTATGACACAAGCGAAGCAATGCTCAGGCCATAATTTATTTTTGATTTATTAACAGATAGTTAGAAGAGATACATCTATAAAAAAAACCGCTGACGACAGAGTTTTGACGGGAGGAACCTCTATTTCCAGAGGCGGAAATCAAATGCTAAAAAAAAAGCACCCATGAAGGGTGCCATAATGAAGGAGTACTACAGTCTTCGGAAACTACAACAAAAGGTACTACAGAAAACGCCTTACGCTGTGGCCAGCTCAACATCCAGATCAATCCCCGCCTCACGCATCTGGGCCAGCTTGTATCGCAAAGTTCTTGGGCTGATTCCCAACTGCTCTGCTGCCCGGTTCCGCCGCCCGCGCTCTTTTTTGAGTGTCTGGATAATTATACGGAACTCTTGCTGACGCAGATCATCACCGAGCGATCCGGCTTCGGCCAGTACCGGAGTTGCGCAATCCTCCCCGGAAGCTCCGGTTTCAGAAGTGTGCGTTGCCGCTCTCTCTGCGGGCTGTGAACAGCCCTCATCCAAGGATCCGGAAAGGTCAGGCGTGGTGACGGATACGGCAGAAACACCCTGGCCATCGAAACGCCCCGTGGTACCAATTTCAAGACACAGGTCGTCAGCGTGGATTACATTACCCTGGTGCAGAACCAGAGATCGCTGGATAGCATTATCCAGCTCCCGCACATTGCCAGGCCAACTATGTTGCATTAATGCATTGCGGGCATCGGCAGCAAAGCTGATACCAGTGAGCTTCATCTTGCGGCAGTGCTTCTTCAATAAAGACGTCGCCATCGGCAGTATGTCCAGAGGGCGTTCTCGCAACGGTTGCCAACGGATGGGGAATACACTCAAACGGTAATATAAATCTTCGCGGAACCGCCCTTCCCGCACGAAATCTGCCAGATCCCGGTTGGTTGTCGCTATCACACGGACATCCAGAGAAATGGTTTTCCGTCCACCTACCCGTTCAACTTCCCTTTCCTGCAGAACCCGCAGCAATTTGGACTGCAGCCCCGGATCCATTTCTGAAACCTCGTCCAGCAAAATTGTCCCGCCATTGGCCTGTTCGAACTTGCCCGGCGCTGAAGCAACAGCACCGGTAAAGGCGCCTTTTTCATGGCCGAACAGAATAGCTTCAAGCATGTTCTCAGGGATAGCCGCGCAGTTAATCGCAACAAAAGGCTGATCTGCCCGTGGCGACTGCTGATGAATATAGCGCGCCAGCACCTCTTTACCAGTGCCACTTTCCCCGGAAATCATCACCGTCGAATCACTGCCAGCCACCTTGGCGGCCAACTGGAATATACGCTTGCTGGCCGGATCCTCAGCCACCGGCTCATCACCGGCTTTTTGACGGCTTCCACCAACGACCTTGGTAACCGCATCAACAAGAACCTTTGGTTCAAACGGTTTAACCAGATAATCTACAGCCCCGGATTGCATGGCAGAAACAGCGTGGCTGATCTGCCCGTATGCGGTTATCAGCATCATCGGCAAACCCGGGTACAACCGTTGCACCTCCCCCAGCAACTCATGGCCGGAAAGTCCGGGCATGTTTACATCGCTGACCACCATGTCGACCGGGGCCTCAGCCAGGCGGGCCAACGCATCATGAGCGTTTGCAGCTTCGCGCACACGAAACTTCGCCAGTTCCAGAGTGGTTACCAGCGCCTCGCGCAGGTCACAGTCATCTTCAACGATAAGAATCCGGGCCTTGGCCATGTTTGCCTCCGATCAGCCTTTGTTACGCAATAACGGCAGACGCAAAGTAGCGACAGCACCACCCTGCTCCGGCGATTCAATGGAAAAGTGCCCTTGGTGAGCCTTCAAGACAGCCTGCACAACAGCCAGGCCAAGCCCGGTGCCATGGGATTTCGTAGTGTAGAAAGCCTCTGTCAGACGGGCTGATTCCGCTGCACCAAACCCCGGGCCGTTATCCTTAACCCGGATAACCAGCTCACCAGCTTCCGCTGCCGGTTGAACGGTAACGGCAGTAGCGCCGGCCTCCAGACTGTTATTCACAAGATTAGTACAGGCCCCAACCAGAGCGTCCCGATTGCACAACAGCCTGCAATTTTCAGGGAGATCGCTCGCCAGTACCACACTCGAACCGGGTGCAGGCTTGATCCCATCCAGAGCAGACTCCAGAGCTGAAACCAGTGTTGTCGCGGACAACTCTTCCGCCAGACGGGTTTCACCCCGTGCAAAAATCAGCATGTCCCGCACCTGCTGTTCCAGATGCGTAAGCCGTGACATCAACCGGGAGGCGCACCGCTGGCGCATTTCCTCATCGAGATCGTCCTGGGTCAGATGCCCGCCATAAAGAATAGCGGCGGATAAAGGTGTACGAATCTGATGCGCAAGTGAAGCCACCATCTTACCCATGGCCGAAAGCCGCTGAGCATGGGCAAGTTGTGATTGCAGGTGACGGGTTTCTGTCAGATCTGTAAGCAGAATCAACTGGCCAGGCTGGTTATCCATGGTGCGGATCTCAATACTCACCCGGCGCCCGTCCTTCAGGGACACCTCATGACCATCATCCCTGCGCGGAGAGAAACAACGGCGAATCACATCCACCCAGCGCTCACCCTCCAACGGCTCCCCCAACAACGCTTTGGCTGCCGGGTTGCTCTGAGACACCACACCCTGGCTGTCCAGAACCACAACCCCTGCAGGCAGAGCTTTCAGCAACGTGGAAAGTCGGTCAGCCAACTGCTCCTTTTCTTCAAGCTCTTGCTGACGCTGCAAAGACTCCTGGCTCAGCTCGCCGGATAACTGGTTAACCCGCGACTCAAGCGTGCGATAAGAATCGGTAATCTGCCGCGACATCTGGTTGAACATCTCCAGCGCAGAATCCACCGCCTGATCATCCTGCTGCGGAAATAGCGCTCTTACCTTATCGTTCGCATCGGCAGCCGCATTAGCCTGCGCATCCTGCTCTAACGATGAAATGACAAACTGTGCCTGACTCATAACCTGACTCCCGATCAGTCCATTACACCGGACTAAACCCTTCGGATGATTCGTTTTGCAAGTTACTAAGCGAGCTTCGTGCCAACTAGAGTTTTTACTTATAAATCAAAAAGTAGAGAAACTTAAAGAAAGGTGCGTGACGGTTTTACGTCGTCTGAAAACAAGAAAACGCCAAAGGCTACGAACCTTTGACGTCTTGTTGTCACCGCTTAAAGTGGGAGAGAAATCTATCACCGCAAACGTAATAAAAGTGCATTAATGGGCTGAAAGATCTTTTTGAAAAAGACTGCACTGCCAGCGTGTACAGGCGGCCCAGGTCAGGATTCCTCAGACTCTTCATCCCGCAACCCATACTTGCGAACCTTCTCCACCAGAGTCGTCCGCCGTATACGAAGCTTCTCGGCCGCCCGGGCAACCACCCCTCCGGCCTCATCCAGAGCCTGCTGAATCAATTGCTTTTCCAGATTCGACAGATAATCCTTCAGATCAATACCGTTCACAGGCAGCAACGCCGGAGCATCCAGCCCCACCAAGCCAGGAATACCGGACGGCATTCCTGAATCCTCAATTGGTCGATTCTCATCAAAGTCATCCACATACCGAAACTTCTTCGGCAACTCCTGCACACCGATGACTGCATAAGGGTGCATGATCGCCAGACGCTCAACGAGGTTCGCCAACTCGCGAACATTACCTGGCCAGTCGTGCCGGCACAGACTCATGATCGCCGCCGAATTCATTCGCAAGGAGCCCCGCTTTTCCTTTTCCATTCGCGAGATCAGCTCATTGATCAGCAGCGGAATATCCTCTACGCGATCCCGCAGTGACGGTACTTCAATGGGAAACACATTCAGCCGGTAATAGAGATCTTCCCGGAATTCACCCGATTCGATCATATCCTCAAGGTTCTTGTGGGTCGCTGCGATAACACGGACATCCGCAGATATCGTCCGGTTACTGCCGACCCGCTCAAAGGTGCGCTCCTGCAACACACGAAGTATTTTCACCTGCATATTGAGCGGCATATCGCCGATTTCATCCAGGAACAGAGTGCCTCCCTCTGCCATCTCGAAGCGTCCGACCCGGGCGGTAATCGCTCCGGTGAACGCGCCTTTTTCATGGCCGAAAAGCTCACTCTCAAGTAGCTCCGCAGGTATGGCGCCACAGTTAACGGGCACAAACGGCTTTTCCCGGCGAGAAGAATGATAATGGAGATTGCGGGCGACGACTTCTTTGCCCGTACCTGAAGGCCCGGTGATAAGAACACTCACATCTTTGTCGGCCACCTGCTCCATCAGCTGGCGTACTTGCTGAATCTTGCGGCTGGTACCCACAAGACTACGAAACAACTGGAGGCCACGTTGCTGTCCACGCTCCTTTGAGCGCCGGAACTGGTCAGCAAAAATCTGGGCGCGATAGAGCGAATCTACGAACTTGGTGTAATTCAGGGGCCATTCCATGCGGGCAATAACCCGGGCGCTATGCTCCTCAGCCAGACCTTTGAGCTCGGGATCGCCCACCAACAGCACAGGAACACCATGAACCGCCCCGCACACGACTTCAATCATCTTTACGGCGCCCGAGTCCGCGCCATTTACAATGGCGACAGAAACATCCGCCAAACCTTCGTCATCTCCGGATTCAAGGAGTGCCAGGGCATCAGCACCTGTAATGACTTGCTCTTCGCCAATGAATTCGAGAATCGTCGACATGTCTCGGAGTCTCGATTCGTCCTCACTCAGCAACAGTACCTTGTTGTTTTTGGACATTCACAAGAATCTCTTTGGGGATTTGAGCGGTATTTAAGACGGTATTACGGAAAGAGTCAATTTTATGACGCTATTTAAGCCGGGAGCCTGAGATATTCTGATACGCCTTGGCGGCATTACGATTACGGTTCACTCCTTTCAGGGCGTGCTCCGCTTCAGCCTTGGCCCGGGCAGCCCCTTCGCCGGCAGCGTCCAGAAACTGACGCAACTCTTCGAGCCGGACCCGAACCGGTTCAGGCTCAACCAGGCCGGCCTCCAGTGCGGCGATCATAGGTTCTGTGGCCGGCTTTACGCCTGCATTAAGGCTGATCAAGGATTCCCAGTTCTCATCGGCCAGGGCACGACCAAGGTCTGCCATAAGCCGGTCAAAGTTAACGAGACAAACCTCGCTTTCAGAATGGAAAGCATCGTGAGAGTCGGCCATGACGTTTTCTCCTTGCACAAAGAGGTAGAACGAACGACCCGGAGAAGATACCGGCGGGCGCCGGCACCTTACACTGCAGTACAGCAATCAGCGTCGTGCAGCCCGTCTCGCAGAAGAAGCAGTAAACTCGTTGCTGCGGAATCCGGGGTCGAAATCGTAGGCCGGAAAATTATTATCCAGGCCGTCAATGTAATAACGCTTCGCCTTGAGGTCGTATGTCATCTCCATGGTAGTCCAGAACACCGGCACTTGGTAATAGCTTATGTTGTGAGCCTCGGAAACCCGCCAAAGATTACCGTCTTCGTCGTATTCTTCCGATATCAGGACCTGCCAGCTGTCTTCATCAATGTAGAATACACGACGGTCATAGATATGCTTGATACCGGTGCGGCGTTTTGCCTCAACCACCCATACTCTGTGTAACTCATAGCGTGCCAGTTGCTGATTAATGTGACCTGCACGGATCACGTCATCTGGCCGGACCGACTTATCGTGCAACTTGTAGGCATTGTAAGGAACAAAAAGCTCACGCTTGCCCTTCAGCTCCCAGTCATACTGATTCGGAGCTCCGTTATACATATCTTTCTGGTCAACTGAGCGCAAAGACGAAGAATTCGGTAAGTCCGTCTCGTAAGCCAGGTTTGGTGACCGCCTCAGACGTCGGGAGCCCGAATCGTAACGCCATGCCAGACGTGGTGAACGAACCTGATCAAGTGTTTCGTGCACAAGCGTGATGGTGCCTGCCAGTGTAGAAGGCGAAATCGTATCGGTCTTCAGATAAAAGATTTTATTATCGATATCAGCAAGTTCAGTATTTTCCCGGCTGTATGCGAAGTAATAATCATATTGATTAACTACCGGGTTGTAGGAGCCATCCACCTGTGGCGTGGCTGAAGCGCTGCGAAACGACACCTCCTCTCCCCGGTAACGCAGAATGTGATTCCATATGGCTTCAAGCCCGTTTGTAGGAATCGGAAAGGGACTTGTCATGATGGTGTTACGCACCCCGTTGCCGTTATCCAGCAATTCAGCGCTCAGTGCATTCTCATAGAACTTTTCGTACACATGCTCTGGAAACGCCGCTGTGCGGCGGGTCTGGTAAACCGGCATGAAATAATCAGGACCATACTGACTGAGCATCCGGAGCGACCCCTCCGAGAGCCTATCCTTATACTGATGCGCGTTGTCTGCGGTGATTACGAATAAGGATTCATCCTGTGGAAACGGATTCTCCTCAACCTCGCCTTCGCGCCAGTTGGCAGGCCCCTGCGTCAGGCCACCAGTCCACTCGGGGATAGTACCGGATTCATTGCCTGCGCGCTCAGCACCCACCGGCGTCAGATCCTGCTTAAGGCGGTTGGCCTCAATCACCGACACTCCTGACAATACGTGCCCGGAAAACCCAAACGAAAGCACGGCAATACATACAACAAACTGGCTTCGCATTTCCAACCCCTCCGGGCAATAAAAAAACCATAATCAGAAAGTGATTCTGGCCAGTTTCAAACACCTGTTTCAAGCAATTGTTTGTATCTTATTGTCACCTTGAATTAACAGAGCCAGATAGAAGAGGTAAAGAAATCTGCATGCCGAAATGCTATAATCGTGGATTGTCCTATCGGATTGACTTCGTACAGAGACCCTCGGCGAAAGTTTCCACAGCCGGGAGCTTATCAGAGGCTCCCCTGACTCACGGCAGACACTATCAATGGCATCTCAATGGTATTCACTGGTTTCACAAAAGCTTTTTCTTGCAAGAACGCTTCTTGAAACGCCTGAGCTGGCAGCCGACACGGGAACTCTGGCGAATACTTCCGAACAACGATTGCAGTATGAAGCGGCTACTCAGGGCTCTATCGAGCTTCTGCTCAGAGCAAGAAAGATCTTGCTCGTGATGATTGCGCGGTTCTACCAGAAACGCTCGGAAGAGCCTTCATCGCTGGCAGAACTCGCGTCCCTGATTGGAGAACAGGCTACTGAAGTCAGCCAGTTAAGAGCACTGGAGCAGGAAGCGGGAAGTTGGTGGAACTATCTGGACCAGATAGAAATCACTCAGAGCAGGCCACCCGCCGCACGGAAAACAGTCAATGCTGAAAACATCATTGCCGTTTCTGCCGAAGCCGGGCCAGACCGCTCCACCCAATCTTTGATGAAGGCGCTGAATGCCATTAAAAGGTTTGCAGATAACCTGGAAGAGCAACACGGCGAGTGGTAAAAGCCCTGCATCGTCGCTTCCAGCTTTCAACACAAAAAAGGTTAATGAAATGTCACCATCGTTTTTCGAGATAGTACAATTAAGCAACGGCGACTACGCCTTGCGACGCATTGACGACGACAGTGCGCCACTGGTCAGGATTTCGTTTTCAGATGAAGCCAGAGAAATGATGGCAGACCGGGATATGTCTGTGGCTAAAGCAATGATTGCTGCGGGGATAGAAGCCGCAGGAAATGTTACCCACGATATTGACTGGGAAGATGACGAGCCGGACGTTTCAGACGCTCAGCCCGCTTATACTCTGCACTAATGGCGACCATCAGCGTTGTCTGAGAACAACGCCGTGGCTATTACCCTCCGCCGCAGCCTTCTGTAAAGAGTCGAAGGCTGTTTTCCCCAGCTTACGAGTCCACATAACCACCGCATGACACGTACCCGCACTCAGCGCTCTTTCTGCCAATTGGCGCGCGGGATATTCTGCGGTAGAGCGCAAAACCAGAAGCTCTCCTGCAACAATACCATGCATTTTCTGCCACTTGCTCACCAGTGCCTGAGGCGGATCAATCCACGCCAGCCAGCGCTTTTCCTGGTTGAGCTGAGTCAGCATTGGCAACAGCAGCTGAAAGTTCTCTACCTGCCCTTCCGGCAAAATAATTTCTGTAACATTGCCAGCCGGAGTGGTGTCCTCAACATCCGGTTTATGCCGGGCTCGAATAACTGCACGTTGTTTCCGGACCCTGTACTCCGGCGCCGGATCAGGCAAACAAGGGGAGCCAGGTAATACACCCTGCTGCCACGCCATGTTCTGATTAAAACTTAGCTGTTCCATAATTCACCCGTTTTTCAATGCGTCTGTGGTTATACCGGTCTGATCAATGCAGATCAGAGCGCCGGATTACACCTACACCCAACCCTTCAATGAACAGTTCCTGCTCCCGGAGATCGACTTCTATCGGAGCAAATTCTTCATTTTCTGCGATCAGGTAGACCTTGGAACCTTCTTTGCGGAAGCGTTTGACAGTCACTTCATCGCCCACTCTGGCCACAACAACCTGACCGTTATGAACATCCTGAGTGCTATGTACTGCCAGAAGGTCACCATCAAGAATACCTATGTCCTTCATGCTCATACCCCTGACCCGGAGCAGATAATCTGCTGAAGGCGAGAAGAACTCGGGCTTGAGCGTGCAATGATCCTCAACATGCTCCTGGGCCAGAATCGGACTACCCGCAGCAACCTGACCAATCACCGGTAACCCCGGATCTTCAGCAACATCAGGCAGACGAATGCCCCGGCTGGCTCCGGGCACCATTTCAATCGCACCTTTGCGTGCCAGTGCCCGAAGATGCTCTTCCGCAGCGTTCGCAGAGCGGAATCCAAGCTCCGCTGCTATTTCCGCCCGAGTTGGCGGATAGCCGGTCTCATCCACGGATCGACGGATAATTTCCAGTACCTGAGTCTGTCTTGCTGTCAGCTTCATTATTGCGCTGCTCCGCTTTCTGCATGCAGGGCTAATACATGCGGGGCCTGATATTTGGCGGCTTATACAGTTCGCCATCCATCCTGTTTTTTTATACAGTGATTTGACTATATACAGTGTTTTATCCAGTGTAAAGTCAGGTGGTGGATTTTCTTTCAACCCATTAACCAATGGCACTACAGGAGTGTGTTATGGTGAAAAGTCAGAAAATTCATCTCCAGTGAGCCCACTACGCAGTGAAACCTATGAGTAAAGCTACCTCCTGCAAAATGCCGGACATTCTGAACACCACGGACGGACAGGAACGGCGCGTGGGTGTTGAAATTGAATTATCCGGGCTTGGATACGAGCAACTGGTAAGTCTTACAGCGAAGCTTCTTGGCGGGACTTCATCTCTGGAATCCCGCTATGTGAGCAAGCTTGAGACCCCTCTGGGGCCCTTTGTTATCGAACTGGACTCAGACCCTGTGAAAGACCTGGATCTGACAGATGACAGCATGCCTGAAGCTCTCCGTGAACTCGGGGGGCACGCGATGGATGTCATAGATGCTGCGGCTGAGCGTATTGTTCCGCTGGAGATTGTCAGCCCTCCCATGCCGTTTTCGCAATTGCCGAAAATTGAAACTCTGGTCAGGGAGCTACGCGAGGCCGGAGCGCTTGGCAGCCGCGAAGCTATCTATTTTGCATTCGGGTTACAGCTTAACCCCGAACTTCCCGATCTCGGACCAGGCACGCTGGTTCGCTACATACAGGCCTTTGCCGCCCTCTACGAGTGGCTCAAGGCTCGCCACCAACTGGATATCAGCAGAAAGTTCACGCCTTATATCGAACCCTGGAGCGGTCGTTATACAGACCTGCTGATGAGGGAAGGCTACGCCCCGGACCAGCACCGGATGATGGTGGACTACCTGGAGACCAACCCCACACGTAACCGGGCCATGGATCTTCTCCCTCTCTTTGCCTATCTGGACAAACCCCTTCTCGACCAGTATGTGACCGACCCCCGCATCAAGGCCCGGCCCACACTTCATTACCGGTTACCGGACTGTGACATCGACAACCCGGAATGGAACTTCTCCGATGTGTGGAATGACTGGGTTGTAGTGGAGCAGGTTGCCAACAATGCGAACGATCTGGCAGAGCTTCGCTCTCTGTTCCGGGAAAGCCGCGGGATCAGCCTGCACAACCTGACACACAGCTGGCTTGAAACTTCCGAAAACTGGCTGCACAGCAAAGGCTATGTCTAAGCGGGATTTTACGGAACACAACCTGCCCGGCCTAACCATTGGCATCAGCGGTCCTTCCCGCAAGCGTTTTGCCCAGAGACTGATCAGTTTTGGTCTGAGGCTGCAGGGTGCGAAACCCTATTACATCCGGCCCGGCTCCCGGGTGGACGTTTCAATGCTGGATGGGCTGGTGCTGTCAGGCGGCACACATGTTCACCCCAGTCGCTATGGCCAGGAACCTCAGGTAAGCGCGCATTACGACCAGGCACGGGATATGACCGATTACAGCCTTCTGGAACAGGCAGAGTCCGTCGGAATTCCGGTACTGGGCATCTGCCGGGGATCTCAGTTTATCAACATATTCCATGGTGGCTCCCTGTGCCAGAATGTAACACCCCTCCGAGTGAATACCCGACACAGACCCTTGCTGCTGCCCATGCAAACTGTACAGGTAGTGAGCACCAGCCGTCTGGGAAAACTTATGCGGGCATCGGTAATTGGCGCCAACCGGATACACAGCCAAGCCATAAAGCGTCTGGGTAAAAACCTGCAGGTAACAGCTGTAGACAACGACCTGTTTGTCCAGGCAATAGAAAGCACGCGGGGACAATGGCTGATGGGACTGCAGTGGCATCCCGAGTATCTGCTTTATCACAGTGGGCACCGGCGGATTTTCAGCGAATTCGTGCAGGCAGCCCTTGCATTCAAACTGGACCGGCTGGAGCCTGAATCCAACCGAATCTGACGTTACACCCGATTTTGGCCAAGCACATATTATGGCCGGAAATCAGCGCATCAGTGAATGCGACATTTGAACTGGACTGAACTCAGAAGTCCCGGGTATAGAAAATATCCAGAGAAGCTGCCAGCCCGCTGGCAGCTTCAAGATAGAAGTACTTACCCAGGTCATAGCGTAACGCCACTGTGCTGATCGGCTCAAAAATCCCCACCCCGTAGCGAATACTCAGTTCGTCGGTCAGGTAACCACTCGCCACAACGGACGTCTGGTCCCCACTACCCTCAGCTTCCAGCGTCAACTCACGAATTCCAAAACCTTCCCCGATCTCACCGGTTACTTTGTTCACCTGGGTCAGCCCCAGAGATATAGCCGCCCGGCTCATCTGGCCATCATCCGTCTGGCCTCCCGGTGCCCGGCCAAGAACCACATAAGACAAGGCATCTGACTGCGGCATATCAGGGCTGGAGAACACCTCTGTGGTCGGCGATGTAACCGAGCCACTCAGGCGAATCCCGGCCACAACCGTGTCGACCTGCCTCACGGCTTCAATATCGAGATAGGGCTCAACCAGACTGCCAAGAAACAGCAATCGTGCGCGCCGTAACTCTAGCTCCTGCCCATAGGCTTCGTACTGACCATCCACTAGCTGCAGTGTACCCCGGGTGTCCATATCATTTCCGATCCGCAGAGTACCCTCCAGATCGCCTGTCACACCGAACGCAACAAAGCTCACCTGGTCTTCACCCACGACAACCGTGACATCCATATTCATTGATCGGACAAGGGGTTCCTCCACCTCAACTCCGATAATAACTTCATCTTCGGAAACAGAGACAGCCTGTGCCGGCAAACCTTTTATTTCGATGTCTCCCCGAGGCACATCGATACGGCCTTCCACGCGCAAAGTACCCTCGCGGAATTCAATGGCCAGATCCGGCGCCACCTCCAGATGGGCGTACGGCTCCAGGCTGAACGGCAACCTGTCACCGCTGATACGAATCTCACCACCTGGTGCGTCCTGCCAATCAATCCCTCCCCGGATAAGTAGCTCGCTACGATCGCTGCTGCCAACCCTACCATTAACCTTGGCGGAATAGCCCTCAAGCTCGAGGCTCGCAACTACCTCTTCCATAGGCAACGGAAGGCGCGGATCCACTACCCGTCCTTTAGTTAGAGCGATCTCCCCACGTACAGACGGCTTCATGAGCGGCCCGGAAATGCTGCCTTCACCATTCACTTCTCCGACCACCTCTTCAAGCCCGGCAAAAAGCCCGGCCAGTGCAATATCAAGACCTTCCAGTCTGAACTGGCCTTCAACAGAACGGTCTTCCGCCATTGGATCCAACGTCATACTCACAGTAAGCCTACCCAGCTCAGGGCCTGACAGTCGCAATGCAAGATCCGCCTCATCGGGCTTGAGCTTCAGCTCCGTCGCCAGAGCGTCATAACTCAGGCTCTCCCACTCACCATCCACAAGCAGCTCAAACCTGCCTTCACCAGCATCAAGCGTTATGCTGCCGTCCGGGCCATTTGCACCAGAAGTAAAGCCAACCTGACCGCTGATACCCGAGTGCCAGCGGAGCGTCTCAGGCAGAACCGGAGCCAAAGCCGAGGCTGGAAAACTATCGATACGGTAAGCAATAAAAGGTACCGGTAGCAGGACCTGGTCATCCGCACAAACAGAACTCAGCTGCCAGCGCCAGCAATGGGCCGAAAACCTGAGCTCTCCACTGTCCGTGTACGTCAGCCCGGCCGGAGATTCCAGCAACCAGCTCTGTTCCGGCCCTGGCAAATCAATTACTCCACGAGTCAGCTGGCCCTGCCAGCTTTTCCACGCCTGACCGGCAGCCCCCTGAAAATCCAGCTGCACCCGAGCTTCTTCATGGAGAGCATCAATAGCAACCTCATGGCTGCTCCGGGTACCCCCGGCCCTGACCGTAAGAGACTCAATATTTTGCCCCGAGACAGCTAAACCCTTGCCTTGCAATTGAGTGTCGAGACGAAATCCGGATTCCAGATTCGCATCAAGGCTTAGGGCATCAACGACCAAAAGGTCTTGCCAGCGAAGTTTGACCGCACTTGCAGTTAACACCGCCAGGGGGTCATCGGAAGTACCCGCAAGCTTGAGTTGCAGGTCGGCCTCCCCACCAAGGCCCGGCAGTATTTTCTCCGGATCCGGTAGTTTGAGAGCCAGGTCAGCCTGCAACTCCCTGCCCCATTTACCACTGCCTTCAAGGCGATTCTCACCAACAGCCAGCTTCAGCTCCGGCACAATCCAGTCTCCGCCAGAGGTGTCAAGCCGGCCAGCCGCGACCGTCGGGCTGGAGCGCCACTGCCCGTTAAGATCCCAGCTGGCTTTCATTGCCGGAACCGGCTCGCCTGTAAGCTGCCCCTCTGTAGTGACCTGACCACTGAGACTTGCCTCAAGAACCGGCACCCAGTACCCGGGATTGAAATTTGTAAGATCCAGGGCCGCCTGCCAGCTCAGCGGGCCAGAAAAATTAACAGAGCCAGCGCCCGAGAGTGAACCTGCTCCTGTTAGCGCAGAAAGTTCTGTCAACCGCACATGGCTCGCATCGCCATCAATTGCTGTCGCCAACTCAGCCGGACCCAGCGGGCCGTCAACTTCAGCTGTGAGGGTGGCCTGATAACGGCCATCGCGCCAAACGGCATCACCATCCAGCCTATTTAGCGCTACAGGAGGTTTGTCCATTCCGGCAATCAGCGAATACCATGGAAACTGTCGGAGTTGTACATTCGCTTCCGCACTGAGACCGCCCTGCCATTGCGCACTGCCGGTTACCACAAGTGTTTGTGGTGCCATATCGGTATCACCTTGGGCGGGCCTGTCTGTCGAGGCAAGCTCCAGCCGGATAGATCGAGCCTCAGCAGTCGTCACCAGGCCTGAAAGTGCCAGATCTACCGGACCTTCTGTGCCCGGAAGCCTCGCCTGTCCGCTCGCTGTAAATCCATGCCTGAGGCTACCGCTAGCCTCAAGGGACCAGTCTTTCAGGATCAGGGTTTCTGGCAGGGCTTCAGCCACCCTGAACTCTTTCGAAGTTATTCGTACCCGTGCAGGCAGGTCTGACGCCAATGGTTGAATCTTGCCCTCCAGAGCGGCATTCAGATAGCCTCGGCTCTGGCCTGAAAGCGCCAGGTCCCTTACACTGCCGGAAAGCACCAGATCAACCGCCCAGGATTCACCGTAGGGCGGCGGCAGACTGGCGTTTACCTCCAGATTTACCGGCCAGTCCCGCCTTGATTCCAGGCGGCCAGAGGCCTCCACAATATAATCGTCAAGCTGGTAATAAACCTGGTCTAGTTGCCAGTCGGTCCCGGAACCACCACCACTGAGCTCAAACCTGTCCCACACCTTGCTGCCATTAAAGGTGAACACTCCCAAAGTCACATCATTAACCCGAAGCCCCAGGGGTAATTCCAGTTCAGGCAGGCTGATTCCCCCGGCAGGGTCAGATTTTTGTCCGGTTGGCTGCACACTGACGTCCAGCTGCTTTACGTGAAGCTTTTCAAGGCAGATCTGCAGATCAAAAAGGCAGAACGGCGCCCAGTCTATGACCGGCGACTCAACCGCCACATCAACACCGTACCCTCTCCACTCAAGGTGATCCGCCTGCCAGCTTCCGAGCAAGGAGCCATGGTCATTAACAGCTTCGAGCCCTGGTATCTGGTCGATAACCCAGGCTGTGCCCGTCTCTGAGCGCAATGCCAGCAAGGTTAGCGAAACCAGTACCACAGGTAAGAGCACAAACAACCCAGCGAACAGCAGCAACCAGAACCGAAAACGCCCTCTCCGCCGGGACTGAGGCTGACCTGAATGATCCGTTTGCCCGCTGTCTTTATGCCTGTCTGTCACAGCTCCGGCCCCATTGAGAAATGAATGCGCCACCCGCCACCCAGTTCCGGATCAAGGCCTTTGGCAATATCCAGGCGCAAGGGCCCCAGGGGGCTGATCCAGCGAATACCGGCACCGGCACCAGTCGCAAGGGGATCAAGCAGATCATTGACAGCATTGCCGTGGTCAACAAACAGGGCAGCGCGCCATTTTTCTGCAAACTGGTACTGGTATTCCGCACTACCCACCATAATGTAGCGGCCACCTACCTTGACGCCATTTTCATTTTCCGGAGACAAGCTTTCATAGGCATAACCGCGAACGCTCTGATCGCCGCCGGCAAAGAAACGCAGAGAAGGCGGCACATCCTCGAATTCATTAGTTGCTATGCCTCCAACCTGAAAGCGGGACAAAAAGCGATGCTTATCCGCAAGTGTAAACAGGCCCTTGGCAATCGCATTTACATGCAGGATATCCACGCTGGAGAGAACCGCTCTGTGAGCACCACTCACATCAAGCTGTAAACGATAACCCCGGGACGGATCCAGGGGCGAATCAATGTGCAGTTTGGAATAGCCCGCGCCGGGTAGCAGCAGCGAACTCGTCCCTTTTTCATCATCACCAATATTGAAGCGCTCGCCTTCCCAACGCACAGAGAGCACCTGTAACCAGCCCTCATCCAGCTGATGTTGCCATTGCTGCCCGAGTGTCAGCAGCTCGGACTCAACACTCTCAATATCTTCACGCTGATAACCCGCCGTAAGCCGGATCAGATCCGTCATGGGAGGATCCAGCGGCAATTCATACCAGGTACTCAGATTCTGTCTGGGTTCTGACAACTCAGTGTCAGCGCCCCGCCGGTGCCCCATCGGGTTGATCCAGTGCTCTCGCCAGGTGCCCCGAAAGCGAGGCCCGACATCCGTGGAAAAACCCAGCCCGGCAGATATGGAACGAGGGGGCCGACGGGTCAGTCCAACCTGCACAGGAATCACACCATTTTCTGCGCTGTCGGGTGAGGCATCAATGTCGACACCAGAGAAATAGCCACTGCTCAGGAGATCACTATTTAGCTTTGCTATTTCATCCGCATGATAGGCAATACCCGGTTCAAAAGTTACAAATTCATCAAGAAGCCGAGGCTCGAACCAGTGCCCTTCTTCATAGGTGACGGATCCAAGCCGATACCGGTCGCCGCTGTCGAACACAATAGTAATATCGGCAGTACCGGCTTCCGGATCTACTTCGAGAGTACGGGTAACAAAACGGCCATCGAAGTAACCACGGCGCCGGGCCCTGGACTGAAGGGCGTTTCGGAGATTAGTGTATTCACCATGATTCAGAACATCGCCTTCTGCGGGGTGCTCTGGCAGATTGTCTGTGAAAAGCTCATCAGAAGCAGCCGCACCACGAATCTCAACGTTTCGGGACTTAACCCGTACCGGATCCCCGGGGGCAATATTCAAAAGCAACCGGGGAGGATCATCCGAGCCGCCCTCATCAACCTGCCAAGTCATTGTGGGATTGTAATAACCCAGTGCACGCAATGCCTTGCTGGCCTGCTTGACCGCGGTCGATGCATATCGGCGCAGATTGCCCGCACTTCGACCTTCTACCTCGCCAATGAACGCTTCAGCATTTTCCCGGAGCCCGGGATAGTCTCCGTCGACACGCACTTCAACTTGCTGAGCCAGACTCAGGGTCGACCACAGCAAAAGCACCAGGCCCGGCAGCCGGATCAGACCAGATTTCAACATATGATCAAGTAGTAGCATCCGGCAGTTTCAGTGTTGGTCGTAACAGGAATGATGATAGTGATTATCGCTCAAGCGTGAGAGTTTAATGTCGGCCGGTCAAGTTAATCCGCGCGTGGGCAATTCGTCGGCCGGCCTCAAATACGCTAACCTGTGGGACAATCTGCGAGCGCTATTACACCACAGAGGGCGGATACCAGCGAATGCTGAAAATAAACCGAGAGAACCTGAAATCCAGTCACCAGCTCACCTGGTTCATTATCGACTTCCTGATGCTGGGTCTCCTCATCATCAACCTCACGTTCATAATCTGGGATTCAATCTATAACTTTGCCGCCATTCAAAGCGTTCTGAAAGAGCAGATCCCTGCGTTCTACACCCTGTACCAGCCTGTACACGAAAATTTTATCTTCTATGATTTCATGTTCGTAACTGTCTTTCTGACCGAATTTTTTGTTCGCTGGGGCTATGCCATCCGCGCCAAAGTGTACGACCGCTGGTACTTTTACCCTTTTATTCACTGGTACGACCTTGTTGGCTGCATCCCGGTAGGAAGCTTGAGGTTCCTGCGGATTCTGCGGGTTATTTCCATTGTATATCGCCTGCACCAGTACAAAATCATCGATGTGACCAGTACCGGCATATACCGCTTCGTGAACTTCTACTACGAAGCCTTTATGGAGGAATTATCGGATCGCATTGTGGTTAAAGTACTGAGCGGCGTTCAGCATGAGATAAAACTCGGCTCACCGCTGTTTGAGAAAATCCAGAATGATATCCTGTACCCGCGCCGAGAGATGCTCTCCAGCTGGATATCTCAACGAGTCGCAGAAGCTGCGAAAGAAGGCTATGTCCCCAACCGAGGGGCCTTGAGAAGCTATCTGGAAGACAGGGTTAATCATGCCCTGAAACAGAATACGGAACTGTCTAGATTGAAATACCTGCCCGTTGTGGGGTCAACCATTCAGGAAACGCTCGAGGACGCTGTCGGCGATATTGTCGCGAACGTTATCCAGCAGATTCTCGAAGACCTTGCCTCTTCATCAAACCACGCGTTTATTGAAGACATCGTAAACACCTTCATCCGGGGCCCGGGTATGCCGGATAGCACAGAGACAAGAAACGAGGCGCTGATCGCACTGATCATTGAAATCATTGACGCTATCAAAGGCCAGGTCAGGGTCAAGCGCTGGCGGGAGCAGCTTCCATAAGGGCATGACAAAAGCACTGATTTTCACCCCGGCTGGCTCACTCAAAGGTCGCAATGAAATCAATGCACTTGTCTGGGAAACGCCTATGCCCAGAGCAGCCAGGCCAATCGGTATTCCTACCCACAAATCACTTTCGCCTGCTCTTATCACCAGACAAAGCGCAACAATAAACAGAACACTGCCGATAGCCATTACAAGCGGGATGGTGAATCATCATTGAGGCAGTCGGATGATCAATGGCATTGCCATCAGGTCATATAGGGTGGGCTTGGCGGCCAGTCAGTTTCCCCCTCACTATTAAGAGCAAGGCCTTGCGCTACTTGCTTTGAAACTAGGAAAACTGGCTGGGGGCTTTTAGGGCTTTGAGATTTGGCTCGCCCGCTCTTTCCTCAAAAACAAGCACAATAAGCGAATTTTGGCACAATACAATAAGCGAACAACGGCACGTAGAAGCACTTCGATAAAAGCAACATATATGCCTCTTTTTACAACTGAAATGCTTTAACCTCGAAAAAGAAACTTATATGTTGCTAACGCAAAAAAAAGAAACTAATATGTTTCTTAATTGTAAATAGCAACATATACGTTTCATTATGAATTCACTACTCGAACAGATCAAAAAACGCCGAATCGCATTGAAGCTCAAGCAGCACGATATGATGCTACGCGTTGGTATATCGCGCCAGCAATATCAGCGTTTGGAATCCAGGGGCAACCCTCGGCTTGATACTCTTGAGCTAGTCGCTAAGGGGCTTAAAAGTGAGTTGCTGCTAATACCACAAGAAAAATTAAATGCTGTTCTGGCGGTACTGGCCGACGATGCTCTTTCAACCACTGGGCCATCAACTGGGCCAGCACCCAAGCCAAGCCAGACGGGAAAAGAACAAAGCAACCCACTGGCCGATGATCCATGGCAGGGTTTGCTGGGAGAGAATGAATGAGCGCTGACAGCAATGATGAAGTAAATGTTCTACAGCTCTCAATTCATGGCGTGCTGATCGGTTATCTCGCAGGGTTTAAAAATGGCCGCAATGTATTGAGCATTGCAGAATCATTTAAAAACGATCCTGGTCGCCCGACATTTAGCCTGATTACTCATCCCGCGTTTCCGAATGCGCCCAAGCTCATGGCTGCGCCATGGGCGCGGAATCAACGGCTGCATCCAGTACTTTCAAACTTGTTACCAGAGGGGTCATTGCGTGAGCTGATAGCACAAGGCTTGAAGGTACACGTAGATAATGAATTTCATATTCTCTCGTATCTTGGCGAAGATTTGCCGGGGGCAATCGAAGCTACGCCAATGGAGCCTGAAGATGTTCCTGATTACGTCCTGAGCACGCATAGAAGAGCTAAGGCGGTTAAGTTTGATAAAGTCACCCAGGAAAACAAGTTTTCCTTGGCTGGCGTCCAAATGAAGTTTTCCATGAAAGAAAAGGATGGGCGCTATAACTTATCCAAGGACAACGTACTGGGTGACTGGATCATCAAAACGCCCTCAACCAAGCACAAGTTTGTGCCACTGAACGAATATACCGCCATGTCACTGGCGGGGCTCGTTGGCGTTAACATCCCTGAGATCAAACTTGTTGAACTAGATAAACTCGACAATTTGCCACAAATTAACTTACCCGATGAAAAGCAAGCCTTTGCCATCAAGCGATTTGATCGTGACGATGACATGCGCATTCACATGGAAGATTTCGCGCAAATTCTGGTGAAGTACCCGCACGAAAAATACACATCAGCCAATTATGAGAATATCGGCAAGGTCATTTATGACTTTTCTGGCGACGGGTTGGCCGACGCGCAACAGTTCGCAAGGCGTTTGCTCGTGAATATTCTATTGGCAAATGGGGATGCGCACCTCAAGAACTGGAGTTTTCTGTATCCAGATAAGATCACGCCACGGCTGTCTCCTGCATACGATATCGTTACAACCAATGTCTATATCGAAAATGAAACCCAATACGCGCTCAACCTCGGTAAAACCAAAGAATGGTATACCATCACCATGGCGCATTTTCAGTTGTGGGCAGATAAATCTGGTATTCCGTGGCGAGCGATCAAACCTCATTTAGATGACACAATGACAAAAGCGAGAGGATTATGGCCTGAGGCGCTGAAAGCGTTACCGATGGACGAAGCACATAAAGAAGGCCTTAGATCGCATTGGGCCAGGCTTCAGGACGATTTTAAGATCGAGGCCACAAAGTAAGTTAACGAATATGACCCTGACCCCATATTAGGTCCACCCAGAATTGGAAGAATCCGGCTCCAATTGCTTCTGTTTTCTTCGTGAAGCCGCATGCTTTCTGGCGTAGTCAGAGGGCACGGAGAATCTTCAGGGCCCAGAAAACAAAAAAGGCAAACCAGTAAGTTACTGATTTGCCTTTCTATATGGTAGCGGGGGCAGGATTCGAACCTACGACCTTCGGGTTATGAGCCCGACGAGCTACCAGACTGCTCCACCCCGCATCAAACTGGTTGTTGCCGGGTTGCCCCGATCAACGTGCGCGTATATTAAGGACTGCTGCTGATTTTGTCAATCGTTGTTTTCAAACAGATCAGTTGCGTAGTGTAGGGGTTCTTCAATTAATGGACCCGGGGATTTGAAAAATCCCACCTGCTCTATCGCCTCTTGTACCGGCCGGAAGGATTTCCGGTGTTCCGGAGTCGCGCCCAACCGGAACAATGCTTCGAGGTGCACGGGTGTGGGATAACCCTTGTGCTTAGCCAGGCCGAAACCCGGGTATTTCAGCTCCATCTCTTCCATCTCACGATCCCGGGTTACTTTCGCAAGTATAGATGCCGCACTGATAGCTGCTACCCGGCTATCGCCTTTAACCACAGGTTCGGAAGGCCAATGCCATTTCGGGCATTTGTTGCCATCCACAAGCACGTATTCAGGTGCCACCCCTAACCCGGCAACGGCGCGCTCCATGGCAATCATTGTGGCCTGGTAGATGTTGATCTGGTCAATTTCATGAGCTTCACAACGGCCCAAAGACCACACGGTTGCGTGTTCTATAATCTGGTCGTAAAGCGCGTTACGTTTTTTCTCTGTGAGCTTTTTTGAATCCGCCAATCCGGGAATGGGCCGATCCGGATCCAGGATCACAGCAGCCGTAACAACCGCGCCAATGAGTGGTCCACGCCCTACTTCGTCCACTCCAGCCAGGAGGCGCCCCTGATAGGCACATTCAAACGGGGGTAGCACTGGAGCGCGGGCCATTCAGCAAACTCTCTCTTCAACGAGCCGGGAGATTGCTTCGGCAGCTTTCTCGTCGGCGTTCTGTTTCAAGGTGAGGTGAAGCTCTGAAAATGCCTCAACCAGTCGCTCTCGCTCCTGCTGGTTTTCCATTCGCTCCAGCACAGCTGCGCCAAGTGACTCGGGGGTCGCATTATCCTGCAGGAGTTCAGGAACCAGGGGCTGCCTTGCCAACAGATTTGGCAGTGAAACGTGTGGTACTTTCACCAGGCGGGAAACCAATGCGTAGCTGAGGTTGCTCAACCGATATCCCACTACCATTGGTTTCTTCAGCAACATCGCTTCAAGGGTCGCGGTTCCGGAAGCCAGCAATACAACATCTGAGGCAGCCATCACCTCGCGGGAACGCCCTCTCACGATGGTGACCTGCAATTTCACTGCAAGCGCTTCAATAAGATCGCGAACCTGCTTTTCCCGTTCACGGTTCACGCAGGGTATAACCAGTTGTACATCGGGGCGCTTTGCCTGTATCCAGCGCGCAGCTTCCAGAAACAGGGTGCCAAGGCGCTCAACCTCCCCGGCCCTGCTTCCGGGTAACAGGGCCAGCAAAGGTACATTCTCATCAAGCCCCAGGTCCTGGCGGGCTTTACCTGTCTCCGGTATAACAGGAATCCGATCAGCAAGAGGGTGACCCACAAAGGCTACGGGTACCTGGTGCTCTTCATAAAACCTTGCTTCAAACGGCAGCAAGGTGAGCATCAGGTCAACCGATTTTGCGATTTTGAAGATCCGCTTCTGGCGCCAGGCCCAGACTGACGGGCTCACATAGTGAACAGAGGGAATACCTGCCTCATGGCAGCGCCGTTCTATGGCAAGGGTAAAATCCGGAGAGTCGATACCAATAACTACATCGGGCGGAGTGGTAAAAAAATAGTGCAGTAACCGGGATCTGATCCGGAAAAGCTCCCGAATACGGCCAAGCACTTCTACCAGCCCCATAACGGACAGTCGCTCCATAGGGACCAGGGAGTGGAAATCTTCGGCAATCATTTCATCGCCACCGATGCCGACGAACCTGGCGTTAGGATACCGGTGACGAAGCGAGCGAATCAGGCCGGCACCAAGGATATCTCCCGACGCCTCTCCTGCAATTATTCCGAAGGTTATTTTGCGATCGCTGACAACTGCGGCAACGGAATCATCCATTAAACGTGGCTCCTGCGAGCTCAGCGGATAATTCCGCGATGAGCTCCACGCAGGGAGTCGATCAACACGCGTACTTCTGGCGTATTGGCGTAAGTCTCTTCCAGCAGTTCAACAGCCTGCTCAGTGGTCAGACCCTGCCGGTAAATGACCTTATAAGCTCGCCGCAAGGTCATCAGTACCTCTTTACTGAAACCACGTCGCTTCAGACCTTCAACGTTCATGCCGTGGGGCTCCGCCGACTGGCCGGCTGCCATCACATAAGCAGGAATATCCTTGAGCACGATGCTGCCACCGGCGGCCATGCTGTGAGGCCCGATATGGCAGAACTGGTGAACCATGGTTCCGCCGCCCAGAATGGCGTAATCACCCACTGTCACGTGCCCAGCCAGGGTTGCACAGTTTGCAAGGATGGTGTTGTCACCGATATTGCAGTCGTGAGCCACGTGCACGTATGCCATTAACAGATTATCGCTGCCAATGCGGGTTTCGCCCTTGTCCTGCACTGTGCCCCGGTGGATAGTGCAATTTTCGCGGATAACATTGTTATCACCGATAACCAACGTGGTTGGCTCTCCGGCATACTTTTTATCCTGACACTCTTCACCCACACTACAGAACTGGAAAATCCGATTATTTCGGCCAATCACTGTAGGGCCTTTCACAACAACATGAGAAAGGATTTCTGTACCTTCGCCAACCTCAACGTCCGGGCCAATATAACTCCACGGGCCAACCGTCACGTTTTCCCCAAGTTTGGCTGACGGGTCTACAATCGCCTGAGGATGAACACCCGACCAGTCATTTGTCGCCATTAAACTTCTCTCTCAGCGGTCAATATCTCTGCCACGCATACGACCTCACCATCGACCAGTGCGCGACAATCAAATTTATAAACACCACGTTTTCCCGAGATCAACTCCGACTCCATACACAGACGATCTCCCGGTATAACAGGGCGTTTGAATCTCGCTTTGCTGGAACCAGCCAGATACTGGACCACTCCGTCCGCAGGCTTCCGCCCTACTGTCACAAATCCAAGAATGCCAGAAAGCTGTGCCATGGCCTCAATAATCAGCACGCCAGGCATGATCGGGTTTTCCGGAAAATGGCCTGTGAAGAATGGCTCATTAAAAGAGATATTCTTATAGCCTTTGATCGACTTGGACTTTTCTACCTCGGTTACCCGATCCACCAGCAAAAACGGGTAGCGATGTGGCAGATATTCCAGTATTTCATCGATGTACATCATCATGTTGGTGGCCTCAGCCCTTTGATTTCTTTTCAAGCTCATTAACGCGACGGGCCAGAGTATCCAACTGCCGGAAGCGTACGGCATTCTTACGCCATTGCCTGTTCTTATCTGCGCTGGTACCAGAAGAATAGACGCCCGGCTCCCGAATGTCCCCGGTTACCAGTGTCATACCTGTCAGATGCACCTGGTCAGCAATTTCCAGATGCCCAGCCACTCCGGAGGCTCCCCCGAATACACAGTGATTGCCAATCTTCGTACTACCGGCAATACCGACCATAGCGGCCATCGCACTGTGATCTCCAATGCGGACGTTGTGAGCGATCTGTATAAGGTTATCGAGTTTAACCCCATTGCCGATGACTGTGTCATCCAGAGCACCACGATCAATCGTTGTATTGGCACCTACCTCAACATCATCGCCAAGAATGACGCGACCAAGCTGGGCAATTCTGTGCCACTGCCCTTTTTCATTTGCGAAGCCAAACCCATCAGAGCCGATCACAGCTCCGCTAAGGATGTGACACCGCTGCCCTATGACGACATCATGGGCCAGGGTCACTCTCGGGCGAATAACAGAGCCGGCACCGATGCTGGCCCGGGCTCCGATCACACTACCGGCTCCGATTACAACCTGATCCCCGATAACCGCATCTGCTTCGATAACAGCATTAGGGCCGATGCTCGCGGTGGCTGCTATTGTTGCACTGGCATCAACCACTGCAGCAGGATGAATTCCGGGCGACGCGACTGGAGCCGGATCAAACCAGTGGCTGAGACGAGCGTAGCCCAGATATGGATTCTCAAGTAACAGGACATTGGTCGGACTATCGACAGCCGCCGCAGGAGACAGAATAACAGCGCCAGCACGGGTATCTGCTACATACTTTGCATAGGAGGGGTTTGCAAGAAAGCTAAGCTGGTCCGGGCCCGCTGCCTGGAGAGTCGCAAGGCCAGAGATCCGGACTTCAGGATCTCCGCGAAGCTCTGCCCCCAACGCCTGTGCGATTTCCCCAAGCCGGTAAGACTTATCTGTCATCACGCGCTCCAATACACAACCGCAGGCCCGGTTGGCCCTGCGGCAAGGATTAACGGTTGAGCTTATCAAGAAGCTGTGAGGTCAGATTCATCTCTGGCTTAACATATACAACAGCTTCGCTTGGCAAAATCAGGTCAAGGTCATTCTCTTCAAGCAACTCTTTGACTGCAGCGTCCACTTCTGGCCGGGCTTCTTCCAGAAATGCCTGTTTACGCTGATTGACAGTCGCATCGAGGCGCTGTTTGAGCGCGTTGAACTCGTTGACCTGGGCCCGGAATTCGCCAGTAAGCTTGTTGCGTTCGCTCTCGTTCATCATGGCGCCGTCTTTTTCCAGACGTTCCTGAAGCTTACGTGCAGCCGCCTGGGCCTCACGGATTTTTGCTTCATCGCCAGCGAAATCTTTCTGCATGGTTTCACTGAATGCCTTGGCATCGTCAGATGAAAACAAGGCCTGACGCAGATCGACAACGCCGATCCTGCTTTCCGCCATGGCGGGTACTGCCAGCGCCATCGCTGCAGCGAATATCAATACTGTTCTGAACATAATGGCTCTCCTGAGTTGCACTCGTTATTGTGTCAAATATTTCTGATTCAGAATGTCTGGCCAAGTGAAAACTGGAATATCTGAGTATCGTCGCCAGATTTCTCATTCAGCGGTTTGGCAAGGCTGAATGCCAGAGGCCCTACTGCGGTAATCCACTGGAATCCGATACCGGCCGAAAAGCGCAGCTCTCCGAATTCCGGATCAAATCCCCGGTCCGTATCAAAAACCTGGCCCCCATCTATAAAGAATGCCGTACGCATAGACCGGGTATCACCAGCAAACGGAGTCGGGAAAATCAGCTCCAGAGAACCTTCGGTCAGGAGATTACCACCGAAAGGATCCGGGTCTGAAGTATCAGCGGCAGCATTGGTAGCACGCAGGCCGAGTGAGTTAGCCTGATAACCGCGTACCGAACCATAACCACCGGCGTAGAAATGCTCATAGAATGGCATGATCGAGCGATCGCCATAGCCGTCGCCGTAGCCTATGTCTGTTCTTGTCCGGAACACCCAACGATCGTCATCAGTGATCGGGAAGTAGAAATCGGTTTTATGACTGGCCTTGTAGAATGTGAGATCACTACCCGGCACAGCGACATCCAGTGATAACGAGTGGCTGTAACCTCTTGTTGGCAACACGCCTCTGTTTAAAGTACTGCGACGCCAGCTACCAAACAGAAAGTAGTTGTTAAAGGCGTCCCCTTCGTCAGCTATAAAGTCGGTGACTTCCTGGGAGGTGTATATCCCGCCTTTAATCTTCGACAGGGTGTACCCGACCCCGAAGTTCAGTCGCGTAATGTTGTCGGTCGGATAGCCGAATGTAAGACGCCCACCGTATTCATCCAGAAGATACGAAGAAATATCTTCTTCTTCATAGTCGGTTTCACGGGCAAAAACGCTGAACCCACGACTGACACCATCTACTGTGTAGTATGGATCAGAGTATGAGATGTTGGCGCTCTTGACCGAGTCGCTGGTATTCACGCCAAAGGAAACCCGCTTGCCAGTACCAAAAAAGTTATTTTCAGATACGTTGGCACCAAGAATTACACCGGAATCCTGGGAGAAACCTACAGACGCTGAAAGACTGCCTGTTGGCTGCTCTTCGACAGAGTAGTTCACATCAACCAGGTCGTCGGAACCGGGTACCGGGACAGTTTCTACATTGACTGTCTGGAAAAAGCCCAACCGTTCCAGGCGGGTTTTGGAAAACTCGATACGGTCCGAGGACGCAATTCCGCCTTCCATCTGGGTCATTTCCTGGCGCAGAACATCATCACGGGTGGAAACGTTACCGTCGAAGTTAATCCGGCGAACGTAGGCGCGCTTGCCAGGCTCAACATAAAAGGTAACAGCCGTCGTGTTATCTTCACCCGGCTCGGGCACCGCATTCACGTTGGCGAATGCATAACCTTCTCTGCCCAACCGGAATGCCAGCGTTTCCGAGATTGCCGTCATGCGGGCGCGAGAGAAGACATCCCCTTCATCTACAGGAATCAGTTCCCGCAATTCTGCTTCATCAATAATGAGGTCGCCACGAAGCCGGATGTCGGAAATCGTGTACTGTGGTCCTTCGTTCAATGCTATTGCAATGAAGACCTGACGCTTATCCGGCGAGATGGAAACCTGACTGGATTCCACGTTGAAATCCAGGTATCCACGGTCCAGATAGAATGAGCGCAAGGTTTCAAGATCACCGCTCAGACGCTCCCGGGCGTATTTATCTGCGTTTGTAAGGGAGTTCCACCAACTGCTGGTTCTCAGTTCGAAGAGATCACGCAATTGCTCGTCACTGAAATCACGGTTACCCACCAGATTGATGTGTCGGATTGCAGCAACCGTACCTTCGTTAATATCCAGGCGAATGGCAACCCGGTTGCGGGGCAGTACCTCTGCGGTGGCTTTAACCCGAGCATTGTATCGCCCCTGGCCAATATAGGATCGGAGAATCTCCAGCTCCAGCCGCTCTAGCGTTGCCCGACGAAACACCTGACCTTCCTGAAGGCCGGCACCCGCCAATGCATCCATGAGCATGTCGGTTTCGATATTCTTGTTACCTTCAATTTCGATTGAAGTAATCGAAGGGCGCTCACGCACGGTGAGAACAAGAATACCTCCGTCACGGCTGGCCTCTATATCTGTGAACAGCCCGGTCCGGAAGAGGGATTTAATGGTTTCTGCCAGCTCGGCCTCATCCATCTTTTCGCCGATATTGACAGGTAAAGCAGAAAATACCGTACCTGCAGAAACACGCTGCAAGCCTTCCACCTCGATATCTGCAACCGTAAACTCATCTGCAAATGCTGGCTTCATACCGGTTGCGGCAACCGCGAGGCCAACGGCTAAACCTAGAAGAGAACGTCTCATTCAATTATTTCGCCTGGTTAATGCGCGTAAGGAGATCGCAATTCTCACAACCGCATCAGGTCGTTGTAAAGAGCAAACACCATTAAAGTGAGGATCATTGCCATACCAATTCGTAATCCTAGCGCCTGGACAGCATCCGAAACCGGTTTTTTCCGGATTGCCTCGATCGTGTAATACACAATATGACCACCATCCAGGACTGGCACCGGCAACAGGTTCAGAATCCCCAGGCTCACACTAAGGTAAGCCAGAAAACGAACAAAATCTTCAAATCCGGAGCTGACACTGGCCTCAGCTATACGAGCAATCGTAATTGGACCGCTGAGATTACTGGGGGACAGCAGCCCCGTAACCATCTTTTTGACAGCAACAAGGGTGAGGCGGGTATCTGCCCAGGTTTCATTCAGCGCAATGGGAATTGCCGCTAAAGGACCATAGCGAGCCTCTCTCAGAACATCGTCAGGCCAGGATACAGCTTCAACACCCGCACCCACGAACCCGACTATCTCGCCATTATCCAGTTTTTTCGCAGCCGGAGTAATCTTTATGGCTTGCCGGGCACCTGCGCGCTCAACGGTCAGATACAACGCCTGCTCAGGTGCATTCCGTATAAAGTCCACCAGCTCAAACCAATCGCCTACAGGCTCATCATTAACAGCAAGAATACGATCACCCGTCTGAAGCCCTGCAGCCTGCGCACGCCCGCCTTCTGAGATCAGGCCCAGCACCGCAGGCACATCAGGCCGCCATGGCGTAATACCGAACTCTGCCAGCGGATCAGGCGTTTCATCACTCAGATTCCAGCCTCCGAGTTCACCGCTCAGGGTTCCCTGGGCCTCCCCATCGGAGACACCTAAAGTTATCAGGCCCTGCTCACCCGCTCTCTCAAGAATTCGCATGTTCACGTCACGCCAGGAATTCACCTGGTGGCCGTCAACCGCATTAATTTCCATCCCCGGCTGCAAGCCAATCTGCATGGCAATGCTTTTGCTGGCGACTTCGCCAACAATGGGTGCAACATGGGTGACACCAACAACACTCAGAAGCCAGTAGGCAAATACGGCAAAAATAAAATTTGCAATCGGGCCTGCCGCAGCAATGGCGATCCGCCGGGAAGGAGGTTTGGAAGTAAAAGCCTGGTCTCTGAGCTCATCAGGAACGGGGCCTTCACGCTCATCGAGCATTTTGACATAACCACCCAACGGGATTGCAGCTACAGCAAACTCGGTACCATGGCGGTCATACCATGAAAATAGCGGCTTACCAAAGCCCACGGAAAAACGAAGTACTTTTACACCACACCTGCGTGCCACCCAGAAATGGCCATACTCATGCAGGGTGACGAGTATGCCCAGGGTAAGCACAAGGGCAAGAACGGTTTGAATAATCTGCATAGCTTTCCTGGTATTAGCGCCGGCCTGGCGGAAACCTTTGTATTGAATCAGACAGTTAACAGGGCAATCTGTTCCCGGGCCTGTTGCCGCGCTTCGGAGTTTTTCGCGAAGATAATATCAAAGCTGTCTGCCGGGACCACAGGCGTTGCCGCAAGCGTTTTCTCAATAACAATCGGTATATCTGTAAAAGCCAGATTCCCTTTCAGGAATTCAGCCACAGCAATCTCGTTTGCTGCGTTCAATACCGCAGGCGCTGTTCCGCCTGCTTCGAAGGCCTCAGCTGCCAGCCGCAGGCAGGGGAAGCGTAACAGGTCCGGTCGCTCAAAACGAAACCGCCCTATCGAGAACAGGTCCAGCGGCGCAACTCCGGCATCAATACGTTCAGGCCATGCCAGCCCATTCGCAATGGGTGTGCGCATATCCGGACTGCCCAGCTGAGCCAGTACGGAACCGTCGGCGTACTCTACCATGGAGTGAATGATACTTTCCGGATGCACATGAACCTCAATCCGGTCTGGCGTCATATTAAACAACCAGCAGGCTTCAATCAGCTCAAGCCCTTTATTCATCAGGGTTGCCGAATCAACAGAGATCTTCTGCCCCATGGACCAGTTCGGATGAGCACAAGCCTCAGCAGGCGTAACCGAACGCAGGGATTCCCCGCTGTGCTCGCGAAAAGGCCCACCGGAAGCCGTCAATAGAATGCGGGTGATCCCTGCCCCGTCGGGGTCGCGAACTTTATCTGCCGGCAAACACTGGAAGATTGCATTGTGTTCGGAGTCTATGGGCAACAGTTCAGCACCCGAAGCAGATACAGCGTCCATGAAAAGCTTGCCGGACATAACCAGTGCTTCTTTGTTAGCAAGTAGCACACGCTTGCCTGCACGCACTGCCGCCAGAGTGGGAGCCAGCCCTGCCGCCCCGACGATAGCTGCCATAATGGTACAGGCCTGAGGGGCTGCCGCTACTTCACACAAGCCTGACTCTCCGCTTCGGACAGAAATATCAGGGAGATCAGAAAGCAGCTCTGCCAGCTTCTGGGCAGCCTGCCCATCAGCCATTACTGCGACTTTTGGCCGGAACTCGCGGCACAACACCGCAAGTTCTTCAGCCCGGGTCCCGGCCGTCAACGCATACACAGAAAATCGCCCGGGGTGGCGGCGAATAACATCCAGAGTGGATAGCCCGATTGACCCCGTAGCACCAAGTATCGTTATAGAGCGGCCGGCCATGCTCAAAAGCGCCCAACTGTCGTCAGCCAACCAAGCTGGGTGATAATAAGTGCAAAGACCGGAATTGCTGCAGTAAGACTGTCAATACGATCCATAATCCCGCCGTGCCCGGGCAACAACCGACTGCTGTCCTTGATACCCCTGAAACGTTTGAGCATGCTCTCCAGTAAATCACCAAGTACCGAGACCATTCCGGTGGCCAGACTTGCTGCGACCAGCATGAGGGTTTCAGCATAGCTCGCAGAAGCAAGGAAACTGGCTATCAATGCAAACAAACCAACCGCTGCCAGACCGCCCCAGACTCCAGCCCAGGACTTGCCAGGGCTGACCCTGGGTGCAAGCTTGGCCTTACCAAAAGCCCGGCCTGCAAAGTAAGCGCCGATATCCGCCACCCAGACAACACAAAACACGTACAGAATAACCAGAAGATTGTTATTCGTCTCACCGAACTGAAAACCGCCCTCACGAAGATGCTTCAGCCCAATCCACGCCGGTACGAGAACCAGTACGCCCATCAGCGCTCTAACAGGCACACTGCCCCACCGCGCCGAACCTGCAGGATAGCTACGAACCAACACAAGGCAGACTCCCCACCAAAGCAGAGCAAGCCAGAGTACCGCAATGGCTGATACATCAGCGAGACCATAGAGAATGGCAGCAATCGCAGCAGCATAGCCAATCCTGGCCGGTTGCTTCTCGAACCCGGACATATTGGCCCACTCCCAGGCCCCCAGGGTGAAGATTGCAGCTGTAAACAGCGCAAAGCCATGGGGCGGTAAGAAAAAGATGCCACCAACGACAATAGGAGCAAGAACAAGCGCGGTGATGATTCGGATTTTTAACAAAATAGAAGTCGCTTTGGTTCGTTATTGTGGTTACGACGTGGCCGCAATCTGGTCATCCGTCTGACCAAAACGGCGCTGGCGTCCAGCATAAGCCTGTAACGCCTTGTGCATCTCATCTTCTTTGAAGTCTGGCCAGAATACTGGCGAGAAATACAACTCGGTATAGGCCAGATGCCAAAGCATAAAGTTGCTTATCCGCTGCTCGCCTGCCGTACGAATCATGAGATCCGGCATAGGGAGATCCCCAATACTAAGATGCTGCTGAATAAGGCCATCGGTAATATCTGATGGCTGAAGCACCCCTTCCTTCACCTTTTCAGCAACCTGTCTCGTGGCCTGGGCGATATCCCAATGGCCACCGTAGTTGGCGGCAATGACGAGCGTCATCCTGGTGTTATTGCTGGTGAGCTGCTCAGCCTTGGCCATGAGCTCTTGCAGAGTCGGGTTGAACGCGGAGCGGTCCCCGATAATACGCAGCCTTATCTGGTTTCGGTGCAGCTTTCTGACTTCCCGCTCCAGAGCAAAAACAAACAGTTTCATCAGAGCCGAAACCTCGTCCTTGGGGCGGCGCCAGTTTTCGCTTGAAAAAGCGAACAGCGTGAGCACTTCCACCCCTTCCCGGGCGCAGGTTTCAACAACAGATCTTACCGCATCCACACCGGCTTTATGCCCTGCCACCCCTTTCAGCCGACGGGCTTTCGCCCACCGGTTATTACCATCCATGATAATGGCTACATGCCGGGGCCGGCTATCAGCCGACACCGGAATCTCTGCGGATACTGTTCCCGTCATGAAATCCCCTGTACGGCCTGCAGAAATTTCCCGCCAGCCGCGCGTTTCGCTTGAAAGTGAGTCAAGGCAGTCAAACCGCCATCAGATCCTCTTCTTTGGCTTTGAGCATCTTCTCAACTTCGGCGATATAGCGGTCGGTCAACTTCTGGATTTCTTCCTCAGCCCGGCGCTCGTCGTCTTCACTGATTTCCTTTTCCTTAAGCAATTCCTTGATCATTCCGTTTGCATCGCGGCGGGCATTCCGGATAGAGACACGACCGTTCTCTGCATCCGCTTTCGACTGCTTAACCATAAGCTTACGGGTCTCTTCCGTCAGCATCGGCATCGGAATACGGATCACGTCCCCACTGGTTGCAGGATTCAGACCCAGGTCGGCAGTCATGATCGCTTTTTCGATAACCGTCACCAGGTTCTTCTCCCAGGGGGACACAGCCAATGTACGATTATCTTCCACATTAACGCTCGCGACCTGCTTCAGCGGCGTTTCCTCACCGTAGTAGTTAACCATCACGCCGTCGAGAATAGACGGGTGGGCACGGCCTGTACGAATCTTGTTGAACGCCGAGTTCAGAGCCTCAAGGCTTTTTTTCATCTTTGCTTCGGCTTCAGCTTTTATATCGTTAATCACGCAATAATCCTCAATTCGTTCGTCAGGGCATTGTAGAGCCCGTTATTCGATCAGTGTACCTTCTTTCTCACCTGTCACGATGCGCGTCAGGGCGCCCGCGCGATTCATATCAAAAACACGCAATGGCATACCATGATCCCGCGCCAGGCAAATAGCTGTCAGATCCATCACACCGAGTTTTTTATCCAGCACCTGATCATAGGTCAGTTTGTCGTATTTTTCTGCAGTCGGATCCAGGTATGGATCTGCAGAGTAAACGCCATCAACCTTGGTCGCTTTCAATACTGCATCGGCTTCAATTTCAATACCTCGCAAGCAGGCTGCAGAATCTGTCGTGAAGAAGGGGTTGCCAGTTCCGGCACAAAATATAACAACGTCACCGTCTTTGAGATCACGGACTGCACGGCGACGGTCATAGTGCTCGACGATACCACTCATGGGGATGGCGGACATAACGCGGGTACGGATGTTCGAGCGCTCCAGAGCATCACGCATGGCCAGACCGTTCATTACGGTTGCCAACATGCCCATATGATCACCCGTGACCCTGTCCATGCCGGCCGCGCTGAGTGCCGCGCCCCGGAACAGATTACCACCGCCAATAACCAGACCAACCTGAATACCGATGCCAATCAGTGCACCGATTTCGAGGGCCATGCGATCAAGTACTTTGGGATCAATACCAAAATCGTGCTCACCCATCAGGGCCTCGCCACTGAGCTTGAGCAAAACACGATTATATCTTGGCTGGTTTTTCGGTGTTGTCGACATACTGATCCCCTTTTCGTCTGTTAACTGCTATCCGGAGTGATACGCATTG
Source organism: Marinobacter sp. F3R11 (assembly GCF_003318275.1). GTDB lineage: Bacteria > Pseudomonadota > Gammaproteobacteria > Pseudomonadales > Oleiphilaceae > Marinobacter. Next base: position 460,012 of record NZ_QOCH01000013.1, read on the forward strand.
CAGGCTTGCATCTGACATACCCCTTGGAAAAGGGGGATCTCAGATACAAGCCCGCCACGAGAGCCGGACAAATCCAGCTAACGTGGCAGACTCAAGTGGTTCTGTAACTGGTCGTTACAGCACCAGGAAAAATCAGGCCTTGCCTGTACCGGCTGCAGCAGCAACCTCAGCAGCAAAGTCTACTTCTTCCTTTTCAATGCCTTCACCCACTTCCAGGCGAATGAAGCCAACAAGTTCGCCACCAGCGGACTTGATCAGCTCACCCACGGTCTGGTCGGGGTTTTTGACGAAAGGCTGCTCAACAAGACTGTGTTCCTTCAGGAACTTCTTGATCCTGCCGCCCATCATCTTCTCAACAATCTCAGGGGGCTTGCCTGCCATATCCGGCTGCGCCTTGATGACTTCTTTCTCTTTTTCGAGTTCGTCAGCAGGCATATCTTCCGGACGCGCAACACGCGGGTTAACAGCGGCTGCGTGCATAGCGACATCCCGTGCCAGCTCAACGTCACCGCCGGTCAGAGCAACAACTGCTGCGATTTTATTGGTGCTGTGAACATAGCCACCAACAACCGGGCCTTTGATTTCAACAATGCGACGTACAGTGATGTTCTCGCCGATTTTTTGAACCAGCGCTTCACGCTTGGCTTCAAGATCGCCTTCCATCAGCTTGGCAACGTCTGTTTCACCTTTCTCAAAGGCGACATCCAGAACGTCATTGGCAAAATTGATGAAGTTGTCATCACGGGCAACAAAATCCGTCTCTGAGTTCACTTCAACAATGTAAGCAGCGGTGTTGTCATCAGAAATCTTGACCAGAGACACACCTTCAGCGGCTGTGCGGCCAGCTTTTTTGGCGGCTTTAAGGCCAGAAGACTTACGCAGCTCTTCAATTGCAGCATCTACGCTACCTTCAGATTCAACCAGCGCTTTTTTGCACTCCATCATGCCAAGGCCAGTGCGCTCACGCAGTTCTTTGACCATTGCAGCGGTAATTGCAGCCATGTTCAATCCTCTTAACTTTTTCAAATTCGGTGGGGAGGCGTACCCGGGAACTCGCCCGGGCACTCCTATTTCTCAATCACTACGCGAGATATCACTCAGCAGCTGGAGCGGTTCCGGCAGCTTCTTCACTGACTTCTACAAATTCATCAGCACCTGCACCACCAGCCTGTGCAGATTCAAGGCAGGTATCAGCTACAGCTTTCACATAGATCTGGATCGCACGAATGGCATCGTCGTTGCCCGGAATTACAAAATCTACGCCGTCCGGGTTGCTATTGGTATCAACTACACCGATAACAGGAATACCGAGCTTGTTTGCTTCTTTGATAGCAATACGCTCGTGATCAACGTCGATAACAAACAAGGCGTCAGGCAAACCGCCCATATCCTTGATACCGCCAATAGAACGCTCAAGCTTGTCCATTTCACGGGTACGCTCAAGGGCTTCTTTCTTGGTCAGCTTGTCGAAAGTGCCGTCTTTGCTCTGAGCTTCCAGATCACGGTAACGACGAATGGACTGGCGGATAGTTTTATAGTTGGTCAGCATGCCACCGAGCCAGCGGTGGTTAACAAAAGGCTGGCCAGAACGCTCTGCTTCTTCCTTGATGACCTTGGCTGCGGCGCGCTTGGTGCCGACAAACAGGATCTTGTTCTTGTTCTCTGTCAGTTTCTGAACGAAGTCGAGCGCTTCATTCATGGCAGGAACAGTCTGTTCAAGGTTGATGATATGAATCTTGTTACGGGCGCCGAAGATGAACTTCGACATTTTCGGGTTCCAGTAGCGAGTCTGGTGACCAAAGTGAGCACCTGCCTTGAGCAGGTCACGCATATTTACCTGAGCCATGATAATTACCTTAGTTTAGCTTCGGGTTAGTCCTCCACGCGTCCGATTGCCCCAACCAGGCTCCTTATACAGAACAGGAGCAGGCACCCTGGGACAACGTGCTGACACGTGTGCGAATTTGCCGGAATCGTTTCCAGCGGGCGCGTTTATACCACAAAACACAGGCCCCATGCCATTAATTTTGACCCCGGCATTCCTTGTGCACTGGCCCCGTGCCCCTTAAAATGGTCGTTTGATACAAATCAATGGGAAGCCTAATGCAAGTATCGATCAAGACTCCGGAAGAAATTGAAAAGATGCGCGTAGCCGGTCGCCTGGCGGCCGATGTTCTAGAAATGATCGACGAGCATGTCAAGCCCGGCGTCTCAACTGAAGAACTAAACCAGATCTGCCATAACTATATAGTTAACGAACGGGATGCGATTCCGGCCCCTCTGAACTACAAAGGTTTTCCAAAGTCCGTATGCATTTCGGTTAACCACGTAATTTGCCACGGCATACCTTCAGAGAAGAAAATTCTGAAAGACGGGGACATCGTGAATATTGATGTAACCGTTATAAAAAACGAATACCACGGCGATACCAGCAAGATGTGGATTGTCGGCAAGCCCAAACCGGGCACAGAGCGTCTGATCAGAGTCACACAGGAATGCCTTTATAAGGGTATTGAGCTGGTCAAACCTGGCGCACGCCTGGGCGACATCGGCCACGTAATTCAGCAACATGCAGAAAAACATCATTATTCTGTAGTCAGGGATTATTGCGGCCACGGTATCGGCAAGGTATTCCATGAGGAGCCGCAGGTTATGCATTACGGCAAGCCAGGTACCGGGCTTGAGCTGAAAGAAGGCATGATTTTCACAATCGAGCCAATGATCAACCAGGGCAAATACCACACCAAGCTACTGCCTGACCAATGGACTGTCGTCACCAAAGACCACAAGCTTTCCGCTCAGTGGGAACACACGATCCTTGTAACTGCCGATGGCTATGAAGTACTGACCAAGCGTTCGGAGGAGTCCTTCTAACGTGGACCGTCAGGAGCTGGAGACCAGGATCAGCAACGACATATCCCCTGTCATGGCGACCAGGGAATTTCTGAAAGAACATTATGACGCAGATGCAGAAGCCTTCCGGCAGGGCGCTGACGTAAGGGAGCTGGTTCACTCCCGGGCTGATACGGTTGACACGGTACTGAAGCTTATATGGAACAGGTACCCTTTCTCCAGCTCACCCGATATCGCCCTGATCGCTGTCGGAGGATACGGTCGTGGTGAGCTCCATCCCCACTCGGACATCGACCTGCTGATCCTGACCCGAAATGGCATTGAGCCGGGCTGGGAAGAGGATGTCGGCGCCTTCATTACCCTGCTATGGGATCTGAAGCTCGATATCGGCCACAGTGTACGCAGCATTGAGGAGAGCAAAGATGCTGCGCGGGATGATATAACCACCCTGACCAACCTTCTTGAAACCCGTACCATTGCCGGCCCGGATGAACTTCGGGAAGAACTCAGCGAACAAGCCTACTCCGATAACATCATTACTGACCGCGACTATTTTATTGCCAAGCGCGAGGAACAGCTCCAGCGCCACAAGAAATACAGCGACACAGAGTACAATCTGGAGCCTAACGTAAAAAGCTCTCCCGGTGCTCTGAGGGATATACAAACCATTGGCTGGATTACCAAACGACACTTTGGCCTGCAAAGCATTGCGGATCTGACTCATTTCAGCATTCTCACTGACGAGGAGCATCAGGTACTGGTTAAGGGTGAAACCCTCCTGTGGCGTTTGCGCTACGGCCTTCAGCTGATTGCAGACCGCAACGAAAACCGGCTGCTGTTCGATCATCAGCGCACCCTGGCGCAGATGCTGGGATACAAGGATGAAGGCAAGCGACTGGATGTCGAACTCATGATGCAGGCCTATTACCGAACAGTGCTGGCACTTGCAGAGCTCACCGACGTGATTCTTCAGTTTTACGATGAAGCAATACTCGGCACAGGCACCGAAGATAATATCCAGCCCATCAACAAACGCTTCCAGATCCGCAACAGCTACATAGAGGCAGTAAACAACCAGGTATTTGCCTACTCCCCCTATGCGATCATGGAAATCTTTGTGCTGATGGCCCAGCATCCGGAAATCAAAGGCATCCGGGCCACAACCATCCGTTCCCTGAGGGCACACAGACACCTGATTGACGATGCCTTCCGCTCGGACCTTGCAGTAACCTCCCTGTTCATGGAACTTCTGCGAACACCCCATGCGCTGGATGAAACACTCTCAGCCATGAAAAAGTACAACGTGCTGGGCCGCTACCTGCCGGAGTTCGGCCAGATTATCGGCCAGATGCAGCATGACCTTTTTCATATCTATACGGTTGATGCTCATACCATGCGGGTCGTGAGAAACATGGTACGGCTGAACCGCCCGGATGCGCGCGAGAACTACCCGTTAGCCGGGCGACTGATTCACGGGCTTCCGAAGCGGGAAATTCTCTATATTGCAGGCTTGTACCATGACGTAGCCAAGGGCCGGGGGGGAGATCACTCGGAGCTTGGAGCCGAGGATGCGGCATCTTTCTGCAAGCGCCATCACCTCAGTGAACGTGATACCCAACTTGCATCCTGGCTGGTGGAAAATCATCTGCTGATGTCCATGACAGCTCAACGCAAAGACATTTCCGACCCGGACATTATTCAGTCATTTGCCCGGGCTCTGCCCAGCCAGGCGCACCTGGATTATCTGTACATCCTCACAGTCTGTGACATCAGCGCCACCAATCCCAAACTCTGGAATACATGGCGGGCATCTCTGTTGCGCCAACTGTACCTGGAAGCAAAACGCGCCCTGCGTCGTGGTGCCGAGATTCCTGTTGACCGGCAGGCATGGGTTCAGGCAACAAAGTCCGAGGCCCGCGAAATCCTCCATGCCCAGAAAATTACAGACGAACAGATCGACGCTATCTGGGACACGGTTGATGAAGACTATTTCCTGCAGGACTCCACGGTTGATATCGCCTGGCAAACTGCAGCAATCATTGATCATGGCAACACCCCCGGACCACTGGTTCTTATCCGTGACACCCACGGGGGGCCGTCTGATGGCTTTTCACAAATCATCATTTACATGAATGACAGGGCAACCCTGTTTGCTGCAACAACGGCAGTTCTGGAGCAACTCAACCTGAACATTGTTGATGCCCGTATCAGCTCAAACGATGGCCCTTATACAATCAGTTCCTATGTGGTGCTGGACGAAAAAGGCCAGCCTCTGGGAGTAGATCCGGCCCGCAAAGAGCGAGTTCGCAAGCGCTTGATCGAAGAGCTCGATGACCCGGAAGACTACCCCGACATTATTCATCGCCGCACACCACGGCAGCTCAGGCACTTCGCGTTCCCTACCGAAGTGGTATTTTCCAACGATACGATCAACGAGCGTACGGTAATTGAAGTGGTTACACCTGACCGCCCCGGCCTTCTGGCACGGGTCGGTCAGGTACTGCTGGATCATCGTATACGCCTGAGCAACGCCAAAATTGCGACATTGGGCGAACGGGTCGAAGACGTGTTCTTTGTTACCGACGAACACGGCGGGCCTATCAGTGACCCTTCCGTGTGCAGCGCCCTGCAGCAGGACCTATGTAAAATGCTGGATGACATTCAATGAATCCAAATCTGGACAAGCTTCACCCCTACCCTTTCGAAAAACTGGCGAAACTCAAAGCAGGTGTATCCGCACCAGACAATCTGCGCCCGATCTCACTGGGGATTGGTGAACCCAAGCATCCCTCTCCTGAGTTTGTGAAACAGGTGATTGCCGATAACCTCGACCGACTGGCTAACTATCCTACAACCAAAGGAATGGACGAACTCAGGGAGGCCATTGGAGAATGGGCTACCCGTCGATTCCAGCTGCAGCCTGGCTCCCTGAGCCCGGATCACAACATCGTTCCGGTGAACGGCACCCGGGAAGCGATATTTTCTCTGGTCCAGGCGGTAGTTGATTCAGGCAAGCAGGCAAAGGTTGTAAGCCCGAACCCCTTTTATCAGGTTTATGAAGGTGCTGCGCTTCTCGCAGGCGCCACACCGGTCTACCTGCCATGCGACGCCTCAAATGGTTTTGTTCCGGATTTTGATGCAGTGCCAGAATCCGTATGGCGGGACTGCCAGGTACTCTTCCTGTGCTCGCCCGGCAACCCCAGTGGTGCCGTCATGCCCCGGAAGTCTCTGACAAAGGTCATTGAACTGGCAGACAGATACGACTTCATTGTGGCCTCGGACGAATGTTATTCCGAACTATATCCAGATGAAAACAACCCGCCCGAAGGGCTGCTGCAAACTTGTGCAGCCATAGGCCGGCACGACTTTGCACGCTGCGTAGTTTTTCACAGCCTCTCAAAACGCAGCAACCTGCCGGGACTGAGATCAGGTTTTGTTGCGGGTGATGCAAATATTCTGAAAGGTTACCTGAGCTACCGGACATATCATGGTTGTGCAATGCCCGTTCACAACCAGCTGGCGAGCATCGCAGCCTGGCAGGACGAAACCCATGTCCGCGAAAACCGGGCGGCTTACCGCGCCAAGTTTGAAGCAGTGGTGCCCATTCTGCGGGAAGTCATGGATGTTGATTTCCCGGATGCCGGATTCTATCTCTGGCCGGTCACCCCCATGGATGACGAAACCTTTGCGCGGGAACTCTCGGCACAGCAAAACGTGCATGTACTGCCAGGCCGCTATTTATCCCGTACCGTCGATGGTCATAATCCGGGGGAAAACCGGGTACGCATGGCATTGGTTGCTCCACTGGAAGAATGCGTTGAAGCGGCCAGACGTATTGTTGAATTTGTAAAGGTAAACTGATTTATGAAGCTCTATGGCATCCGGAATTGCGATACCGTCAAAAAGGCCCGCAAATGGCTTGATGAGCATAACATCGCCTATGAGTTCCACGATTTCAAAAAAGAAGGGCTCGACGAGGCCCGGCTGACCCAATGGGAAGAAGCCGTGGGATGGGAAGTTTTGCTGAACCGCCGCGGCACCACATGGCGCAAACTCAGCGAAGAGGTTCGTGATACCATTAGCGCCCAATCGGCCCATGGCATCATGCTCGAGAACACATCTATCATCAAACGGCCTGTGGTCGAGCATGAAGGGTCTGTTTATGTCGGCTTCAATGCCAACGACTGGGCAACACTGATCAACTAATAAACAGGAGCAATCCGCACATGAGCTTTGCATTCGGTATCGGTATCGGCACCCAAAACAATCAGGGCGAGTGGCTAGAGGTTTTTTACCAGCAGCCGATCATGAAACCCGAAAAAGAGCTGATCGACGTAGTAGAAACTGCTCTCAACTACAAAGGCGGCAATCACGCAATTCAGGTAACCGCTGAACAACTGACCCAGTTTGCAAATGCATTGCGTCAGACTGGCGCGACCGATCAGGCATCTCTCGCTGAAAAAGCAGCTGGCAGCAAGCGCCCTGTTGTCGTGACCGTTCTTGAAACAGACGATGTCGCTTCCAGCACTCCGGAGGTTTACCTCAAACTGCACCTGATTTCCCATCGTTTGGCCAGGCCTCATGGCGTCAAACTTGACGGTATCTTCGGCCTGCTGCCAAACCTGGCCTGGACCAACGAGGGCGCAGTTGACCTGAATGAACTACCTGAACGCCAGCTGAAAGCACGTCTGGAAGGGCGCACACTGGAAGTCAAATCTGTAGACAAGTTCCCGCAGATGACAGATTACGTGGTGCCCAAAGGTGTCCGTATTGCAGACACGGCTCGCGTACGCCTCGGCGCCTATGTGGGTGAAGGCACAACGGTGATGCACGAAGGCTTCATTAACTTCAACGCCGGTACTGAAGGCACCAGCATGATTGAAGGCCGCATTTCCGCTGGCGTTATAGTCGGCAAAGGATCCGACCTTGGTGGCGGCTGTTCCACCATGGGTACCCTGTCTGGTGGCGGCAACATTGTTATTGCCGTTGGTGAAAACTGCCTGATCGGCGCCAATGCCGGCGTTGGTATTCCCCTGGGTGACCGCTGCAAGGTTGAGGCCGGCCTCTATGTTACTTCCGGTACAAAAGTGGCTTTACTGGATGACAACAACAAACTGGTAGAAGTTATCAAGGCCCGGGATCTGGCCAACAAGCCCGACCTGCTATTCCGCCGCAACAGCCAGACTGGTGCAGTTGAATGTAAAACCAACAAATCTGCCATTGAGCTGAACGAAGAACTGCATGCAAACAACTGATTCTAAAACACTCGAACTGGCCATCGACCTGATCAGCCGGCCGTCAGTAACACCCGACGACGCAGGCTGCCAGGAACTGATGATGTCCCGATTGGCCCCTCTGGGCTTTATCGGCGAGCACATGCGTTTTGGCGACACAGATAACCTCTGGGCCCGCAAGGGTTCAGAGGGACCCGTCCTGGCTTTTGCAGGTCACACAGATGTCGTTCCCACAGGGCCGGAAAAAAACTGGGCACACCCTCCGTTTGATCCGGTAATCAAAGACGGCTACCTGTATGGTCGTGGCGCTGCTGATATGAAAGGCAGCCTTGCGGCGTTCATCACCGCGTGTGAGCGTTTTGTAAGCGCCCACCCGGACCACCATGGTTCCATTGCCCTGTTGATCACAAGCGATGAAGAAGGCCCGGCCCATGACGGAACCGTAAAGGTGATTGAAACCCTGGAAAACCGCTCGGAGAAAATGGACTGGTGCCTGATAGGCGAACCCTCCAGTACCCGGGAAGTCGGAGATGTCATCAAAAATGGCCGGCGCGGTTCATTACATGGCTACCTGACAGTACAAGGGACTCAGGGCCATGTCGCCTACCCCCACCTTGCGGAGAATGCCGTTCATGCCGTTGCTCCGGCTCTGCACTCTCTGGCAAACGAGTTCTGGGATAACGGCAATGACTATTTCCCACCGACAACATTTCAGATCACGAAAGTGGAAGCCGGTACGGGCAGCAATATCATTCCCGGAGAATGCCTGGTGCATTTCAACTTTCGTTACTGCACTGAAAATACGGCTGAAAGCCTTGAAGAAAGGGTTGTGGCCATCCTTGACCGACACAACCTTGAATACGATCTGCAGTGGCACCTCAGCGGCCGCCCTTTCCTGACCGACAAAGGAGCTTTAGTCGCTGCTAGCCAGAATGCCATCCGCAATGTAACCGGGCTGGAAACCGAACTTTCCACCTCAGGAGGCACGTCTGATGGTCGCTTTATCGCACCTACAGGGGCTCAGGTTGTGGAGCTTGGCCCGATCAACGCGACTATTCACAAGATTGATGAGTGTGTGAAAGCCGATGATCTCGACAAGCTGTCCCTGATCTATGAGCAAATACTTGTAGAACTGCTGGCCTGACCTGCCGTTTCACAGGCAGACAGGTGCTCCCGGAATGCCGAAGCGATTGCTTCGGCATTTTCGTTCACGGTATCAATAGTGAGGAGGAGGCGCTTCCTCCTCTTCCCGCTTTATATTGGAAGATGACACATCCTTCAACTGGTTGTGCAATAACCGCTTTGCGTTCCAAAGCTCACGAATATCCATTTCCTGTTTCGCTAACTGTTCGCTCAGGGTGTTGATAATGTCGTCCTGAAAGGCAAGCCGGGTTTCAAGCTCATCCAGTCTGGCTTGCAGATCCTTGTCGCTCATCGCGTACCGAAACTCCTTAGCATGAATGGTTCACGTGGATAGGGTGAGGAATGTGATCAAATGCACTCTCTTAAGATCCGGTTCGGCATGACGACTTGGTCAGTAGTCGGGATAATCTGTTATCATGCCGCTTTTACCCGCCAGAGCTTCCGTTTTCCCGGAAATCAGGCGGCATTCACCAGGCCGGATGAGCGATTTTACCCGATGTCCGGCTTTTTATCGTCAAGCATTAGTAAAAATGGAGAATTCTTAGTCAATGCGAAATCCAGCCAAAGCGATCCTTGTTGCTCTCCTGATCGCTATTCCAGCACCTTTGGTACTTGCTCTGCTGCTCTCGTTTACCCCTGAACCTCTTCGCCTGATTGCCATTGGCGAGTTTGTAGAGGCACTGGGCAGCTCCCGTGGCATTGCTGCTTATATCATCACTTTTATTATTTTCGGTATTGCGGGTTTCCTGGCCGTAGCAGTTTCAGCCAAACAGCAGACTGCCCGCAGCACATCCCAGCGGGGCAGCTCAGCTTCAAGGAATCAGAGTTCCGAGCAGAACTATGTCGATGAAGATGAGGACTACGACGACAACAGCCCTGAAGGCGACGAAGAAGGCACTGTTAAGTGGTTTAACGTTAAGAAAGGTTTCGGGTTTATCGTTCGTGAAAGTGGGGACGAAGTCTTTGTTCACTTCCGCGCTATTCGCGGCAGTGGCCGCCGGGTACTGCGCCAGGGCCAACTGGTTCGTTTCAGCGTAGTTGATGCAGACAAAGGCCTGCAGGCAGATAACGTTTCCATTCTGAGCGAGTAAAATATCCGTTGATGTAAAAAAGGCAGCCCTGTTTTCATGCGGGCTGCCTTTTTCATTTCTGCTAATTCAGTTCCAGACAACCAGTTGCTCACCCCGGTTATCCAGACGCCACCACTTCTCATCCTCTGCCGGTTCACCCTCTTTCCATTCACCCGGGCTGCAACGGATTTCTGTATCCAATGCGCGCCATGCACTCCGCGCGCACTCCAGATCACTGTTCCAGGGTAGCCGTTCACCCTCAATAATCAGAGAGGTGTACCGCTTGCCAAAGGCTTGCGGATACAGCGTTATTTTCAATTGGTCTTCACCGAAACAGGCCGAGCCTTTGATGATGGACGATACATCGCTGTCATCCAGTATCAACTGCGAAATATGGTTTTCCAGCCAATGACTAACCTTTCCGGCTTCCAGGTCACGGATGTAAATTTCCAGATCCTGCACTCGCAGATTCTCCATGCTGATGGTCACAATGGAGCACATAGTGAACCGGCCCGGGCCGCGCTGCAACCCAGCGTTCCAGTTCCTGACGCAAGTCTTCCACCAAAAGCCTGCGCAACGCTCCTGCAGCCTTGCGCTCGTGCCATGCAACTTCCATAGCAGCGCGCAACAAACAGACTTCCTCAAGCGACTTTTCGATTTCATTCAGAGGTTCTTGCCGCGCGATAGCAACCAGGCTTTGGCGCCTGAGAGTATCTGCCTGCCCGGAGAGTGCCACAGAGCGGGCAGGGCCACGTCGGGCAAAAAGGTCAAGCCTTGCCGCTGCGCGCTCTACCCATTGCAGCATGCCGCCCGGCGTGGCAACGCAACGGCTCCGCCTTGAAGCTGCAAACTGAACAGCAGATTCCGGCAGCTGAATGTTCCAACGGCGCTCAATAGCCGCCTGATGAGCAACCAGAATTGCTTTACGTTGCGTAGTACTCGACGGGCACATATCGAACGCTTGCAGCCCCCGCCCAAGGCGCTGTTCCAGAATATTGCACGCATCTTCGCTACCTGACGAATCGGGCCCCAGAAGCATTACAGGCCCCTCCCAGTGCAGAACCAACTCGGATACAAAGCCGGAAGGCTGGTCTATCAGCATCAGCAGATCAGCGGGGGTTACATTATCAAGAACGAGGGCCGGCCAGGGTTTTTCGGTAGACGCAGGAATCACAGCGAGATCACTAGCCATCAGTTCAACTTCGCGCCGCAGATCCATTTCGACATAGGGTTGCGCAAGTGACTCCAGCATTGAACTCAGCCATGAGGACTTTCCTACCCCGCGCTCTCCCCGAACCCAAACCAGAGCGCCAGGCATTGCGGCGAGAGTGACAGCAACGTCTTCGGCCAGCTCAACCCATTCAGGATCGGTAATTACAATCGGAGCAGCCTCATGCTCTTCAATACCGGACGGCTCCATCTTCTCAGTGGTGTATGCCGAACTGCCCGGGTCGGGCCAGTGTAAAACCAGCTCAAGAACTGCAACATAGGCTTTGCCCTGCAAACGCTCTGCGTGCCGTGCAAGCACCTCCAGAAGCTGAGGCCAGTCCAGCCACACTGGTGTACCAAAGGCTTCCCGCGCTGTGGCCAACCAATAAATTAATTGGGAGGAAAGCAGACCTTCACCACCTACCTCTGTCACCATTGGCTGCTCACCCTGGATAGTTCGGATCAACTCATCCATATCCACACCGGAGCTTCGCAGAAAGTTACTTGCAGAGGGGCTGGAATCCAGCAGCGCAAGCAGGAAGTCTTCAACGGTGATCACGTTCCCGCCTCGGCGGTCAACATCATCACGGGCATTCAGCAATGCAGCCTGACATTGAGGGGTAAGGCATCCCTGCCAGTCGTCCATAAAACGTCTCCCTGTTTTATCGCATCGTCCTGATACAGTAGAAGTTATACAAATGGTTTATGTTCTGAGGCCTTGGTGATACCAGGCCATTCTCATGGGCCTTCATTTCTCACGAATTAGCCGGCCCGGCTTACCAGATACCCGTATTCTCCATACTGACCCACGGTTCTTTGGGTGCCAGAGGTTCACCTTTTTGCAGCAACTCGATCGATATATCGTCGGGAGTCCGGATAAACGCCATGTGACCATCCCGGGGCGGACGGTTAATGGTTACACCATTTGCCTGCAGATTCTCACAAAGGGCATAGATATCATCCACTCTATAAGCCAGATGTCCAAAGTTACGACCGCCGGAGTACTCTTCCGGATCCCAGTTATAGGTCAGTTCCAGCATCGGGGCCCTGTCTTCACGAGCCCGGGATTCATCCCCGCTTGCCGCCAGAAACACAAGTGTAAAGCGGCCCTTCTCACTACTTTTTCGATCGATTTCGATCATACCCAGAAGATCACAGAAAAAGTGCAGGGATTGCTCCAGATTGCTTACGCGGATCATCGTATGTAGGTATTGCATACTTTCTCCTGTTACCTGCGATTGCGTCGTACCACGAATCATTGTGCTCCAGATAATGCCCCTTTGAACACTCCCGCCTTTATTACGTAGCAGTTTACGGTATTCTGGGCAAATGACTGCAAACCTCTCCTCAAAGCTGATCAATTCGTACCGGACACCTGCGATACGCCACCTTGCATGGTTGTGTCAGGCGCCTCAGCTGATGCATTCGCCGATCACATTTGAACCTGGGCAATACCTGCCCTCAAACTATCCCGACACTCTGAAAGCCTGGGACAAAAACACTGAAACTGCACCACCGCTGCTAATCGAACCACCACAACGCAGGCTGGGTTTCTATTTTGAACGTCTGTATCAGGTTTTACTTGAAGACTTGCTTGGCTGGCCCGTTCTGCTAAAAAATCAGCAGATCCAGTCAAACGGTCGCACCATCGGCGAACTGGACTTCGTGGTGTTCAACAAGAACAATGATCGCATCGAACACCACGAGATCGCCATAAAGTTCTATCTTGGCGTTTCGGAGGAGCAAGGCAAAACACTCTGGTACGGCCCTAATGCCCATGACCGGCTGGACATGAAAACAACCAGTCTGCTGGAACAGCAAAGCCGCCGTACACAACTCCCGGAAACCCTCGCATTACTCTCTGAATTTGATATCACCGGCCCGCTGACACCGCGGGTTTTCATGCCGGGATATCTTTTCTATCCTGATGATCAGCAGGTTGAAACCCCGGACTATGTTCCAGAAAACCACCTGCGCGGCCGCTGGATGTACGCCCACGACGCAAGAAAACTGAACACATCACACTGGGTTGTACTCAACAAACCGCACTGGATTGGCAACTGGTGTCAGAGCAGCCTGCCGGATAAACAACATGCTCTGGAAGCACTGGAGCGTGTGGAGAATAAATCGGTCCCGCAACTGTTCGCAATCATGCATGAAGATCGTCAAACGGGGGATTGGTTCGAGACAGACCGCCTGTTTGTTGTACCTGAAGCCTGGCCCGGAACCTCACGACCGCGATCCTGAGCTCCGGTGATAAAACCTCATCCCCATACTCCCGCAATAAAGGTTGTTATCATCTTGCAGATTCGATAGTTTTCACTGCGGTGGCAAATCAGCGCAACAAAAGAACGAGCCAGTGAGTACACCCAAACAATGGACAAAGGATAGATCTCATGGATGATCACGGTCAGTTTCGTCTGCTTTCAAAGCGCCGCTTCCTGCCATTTTTTTTGACGCAATTTTCCGGTGCTTTCAACGACAATCTGTTCCGCAATATCCTGCTGCTGTTGATTACCTATACCGCAGGTGGATTAATGGGCCTGCCGATTGATGTGGCTGTGAACATCGCAGCTTTTCTGTTCATTCTGCCGTTTTTTCTGTTCTCCGGAATTGCAGGCCAATTGGCTGACAAGTATGAAAAATCCCAGGTTATCCGCTGGGTAAAACTGGCAGAAATCGCCATCATGGTACTGGCCGCCATTGGCCTCTGGCACGAGTGGTACGAGGCTTTGCTGCTGCTGTTATTCCTCATGGGCGTACAATCCACCTTCTTTGGACCGGTCAAATACGCCCTTCTGCCCCAGGTGCTTACCAATGATGAACTGGTGGGTGGCAATGCTCTGGTGGAAATGGGCACCTTCGTTGCGATCCTGGTGGGTACACTGGCCGCCGGCTTGTTAATGGGCAGTGAACAGCCTGAAAAGCTGGCTGCGGTCGGCGTAGTAGCTATCGCCGCTATTGGCTATCTGGCCGCACGAAAGGTTCCCGTGACTGGCGCTACTAACCCACAAATGACCATTGGCTTTCGGCCTCTGAAAGAAACCTGGAACCTGATGCGGCTGGCAGCTGAAAACTACTCCGTGCTGCTGTGCATCATCGCCATTTCCTGGTTCTGGTTTCTGGGCGCCGCCTACCTCACCCAGTTCCCCAGCTTCGCCCAAACGGACCTGATGGGAGACGAAACCGTTGTCACCCTGCTGCTAGCCGTGTTCACCATAGGAATTGCACTGGGCTCAGTGGCCTGTGAACGGCTGTCCGGGCACCGGATCGAACTGGGCATTGTACCCATTGGTTCTCTCGGCATCAGCCTGTTCGGGCTAGACTTATACTTCAGTATGCCCGCCAACCCGGTGCCGACCGACTGGTGGATGATCATCACCGACAGCCAGCACCGGCAGGTGGCAATTGATCTGCTGGGTATCGGCTTCTTTGGCGGCCTTTTTATCGTACCGCTTTACGCATTCGTACAAAGGGAAACCCCGGAACCCCGGCGTGCCCGCGTAATCGCAGCGCTAAACGTATTCAACGCCCTGTTCATGGTGGTCAGTGCCGGCATGGGGATCTTGATGCTGGGCGTGATCAACATCAGCATTCCCGAATTCTTTCTGGTGCTGTCCATCATGAACCTGATCGTGGCAGGCTTTGTTTACCAACAAGTGCCGGAATTTGCCTTGCGGTTTATTGTCTGGGTGCTGTCACACACTATCTACAGGGTTCGTCATGAAGGGCTTCACAAGATTCCCGAAGAAGGTCCGGTACTGCTGGTTTGTAACCACATAACCTACATGGATGCGCTGGTGATCGCCGGTGCCGTGCGCCGTCCCATCCGTTTCGTGATGGACTACCAGATCTTCAAAATGCCCGTTCTTGGCGCCCTGTTCAAACTCGCAAAGACCATCCCGATAGGCCCAAGAAATAGAGTGCCGGAGATCTACGATAACGCCTTCGAGCGTATCGACGAAGAACTGGACGCTGGCAACGTAGTCTGTATTTTCCCGGAAGGACGGCTCACATGTGACGGCGAAGTGGGGCCCTTCAAAAAAGGCGTTGAGATCATCCTGGAGCGCAGGCCCGTACCTGTAGTACCCATGGCGCTTCGAGGACTTTGGGGCAGCTTTTTCAGCCACTGCGGCGGGCCAGCACTAAGCCACCTTCCAAAGCGGTTCTGGTCGCGGATTGAATTGGTGGCTGGCGAGCCGGTTTCGGCAGAAAAGGCGAATGCTGAAGTTTTGGAGGAGCAAGTAAAAAGCTTGAGGGGGAGTGGTCGATGAGCATTAAATCGGCCAGGGTTGTATAACATGCATGTATGCATTGAAGCATACCCCATAGCGCGAGCGCTTCTTCCTGCTACCTGTGCAGGAGGTCGCATCCGAGATATTGCACTACCGGCACAGACCTTTAGCCTGCAAGCCCGCCGTGTTTTCCTTCAAAACGGGAATTTCGGAGAATCGCTTATTCATGTTCATCGTGCTCTCTGTAGGTGAACATTGCTGAAATCTCGATGGGTTAGAAAGCTGGGGGAAGGTCAGCAGGTCACCGAAACATAATCTGATTCGCTTTTCTTTGGATAGGTATTGGCTTGGCGCGTCTAATAAGCGCCCACGCTAAAACATTGGAGTAAAGACTGTCTTGGTTGGACTAAATAAAGTAGAACGCGATATCCTTTATGATCTGAGCATCACCAGTCTCAACTGGGCTCGCATGCTGATTGAAGTCATGCATCAGCCCTTTGGCTGCATCCGCACCAAGTGCATTGGCCTCGCGAATAAGTCCCTCAGCCACTTTTTCGTCCTCAATATACTTCTTTACAAGATATTCAAACTGTCTAAGAAATTCATCGTCAGTCATTTCGAGACTCCGGCAACAGTTGTATCTGATCAAAGCGCACCCTGATCCTTTCACTCGGCTTTAACTGCCGCTCCCCGCCTTGACCATACTCAGGATATGAGGTGGCAAAAGGCTCCAACTCAGGTCCTTTTCCACCTCTCTCTTTTGGTACTTCAACACGAGGAACGCCATTTCTATCGAATAATTGCAAAGTATTAAACTGCCCCATCAACCGAGCATCGCTCCACGAATTTGGATCACCGGCTTTGTAGTAAATCTGATAAGCGTCTCTAACTGACCCTGGAAGCGGAGCGGATTGTCGATTTCTGCGACTTGTTGCTGAACGACATTACCATAGGCGCGATAAGTAACTGACCACACCAGATCACCCCTGGCGTTAGTCAGTTCCTGAGGCGTGCCCAGGTGATCCAGATGGTAGTAGTAAATACTCGACTGTTCCGGACCATAACCATCGACTAGAGCCAGCGGCTTGAAGGTGTCTGGTTCGTACACGTAAGTGCGGTACTGATCTCCGGTTTCTTCGGCAATGAAGCGGTCGCCCTGCCAGAGAAATTCGGTTCGCGTCAGGTCATTGGTTTGGGCGACTCGGCGGCCGAACGCACCTTATCTTACTGCCGGCTCAGGAGCCTTGGGCGAGTATGGAGAATGAGGGGCGTTGGTGAGTAGCTGCCCGTCGAGGCTCAAATAGTTGCGGCAGTGTTTTACTGCCGCAACTTAAATGCTTAAGTTCATTTTGGCCATATAGCTGGACGAATCTCCCGAGCCACAAAATTTCCTGGATCAGCACTAATTCGTCTCACGAGAGCATCAATAGCATTACTATCATTCTTTAGATCCTCAATCTCTGATACTGATAGCTCTATGGTCATATCATTCTCTGCTGCACCATAGCTAACCAGAACCGTTAAGAGCCAACGAGGACCATCTTCAAATAGAACGTACGACCATGGTTTTTCCGCAATAATTCGCAACTTTAAGCGCCTCAATTTATTGGTGTCTCAGTGTATTTACCGCGAGGTATTGGATCTACAACAGCCTCTGATTGCCCGTTGGGTAGTTTACCGCCGGGAATCCAGAGCGGGTTTGCACCAGATTCATTTCCAGATGGCATTCTCAATCCAATTGATTGAGGACTTGATACATCAATACGAACTATCTCCTCATTGCTCCAACTCCCCTCAGGAATACCCAACTGACGCTCAATTACAGCGATATCGCCGCTGGCATTCTCAAGAATACGATCCATTTCACTTTTGGTGGACATAAATTGGCCATCGGGCCGACCAACTGGATCCCGCCCAAACCGATCAAGAGCTGATCGAGGAACGAGGTAGGATCCACCCTGCTCCGCAAACCTCTGCAAATGTGAATCAATATATGCAGATGGCAGATAGCTCTCAGGAGGCGGTCTCTGCCCCTGTGGAGTAGCCCTTATTTCAGCAATCTGTTCTTCACTTATCGGTAAGGTATTGCGACTTTCTGGACAACTCCCTTTTTCCACCGCCAACCCCAACGGATCCACCCACCCCGTCGGATTTGGCACATACTGATAATTATTTAACCCTCCCGCAAGACCAATCGGATCCGGCGTGATAAATCGACCTGTAGTGGGATTGTAATATCGGTGACGATTGTAGTGCAGCCCGGTTTCCGGATCGTGGTACTGGCCCTGGAAGCGGAGCGGGTTGTCGATTTCTGCGACTTGTTGCTGAACGACATTACCATAGGCGCGATAAGTAACTGACCACACCAGATCACCCCTAGCGTTCGTCAGTTCCTGAGGCGTGCCCAGGTGATCCAGATGGTAGTAGTAAATGCTCGACTGTTCGGGACCATAACCATCGACTAGAGCCAGCGGCTTGAAGGTGTCTGGTTCGTACACGTAAGTGCGGTACTGACCTCCGGTTTCTTCGGCAATGAAGCGGTCGCCCTGCCACAGGAATTCGGTTCGTGTCAGGCCGTTGGTTTTGGCGATACGGCGGCCGAAGGCGTCGTATTCGTAGTGCCAGGTGCTGCCATCCGGTGTGGTGACGCTCGTGAGTCGGTGCTCGCAGTCGTAGGTATACCGGGTGACCAGTTTCTGGCCTTTACCTCGACGTTCTTCGATCAGGTTGCCGAATTCGTCGTATTGGTAATGGCTGTCACCGTGCATAGTAAGCCGGTTACCGCGCACATTGGCAGATTGACCGCTTGAAGCCCCCTGGTTTTGCTCCAGGAGGTTGCCGGCCGGGTCGTGTATGAGTTGTTCGTAGAGGTCCCCTCGTACGCCAACCAAGCGATCCATGGGATCGTAGACGTACTGCCTAAGCCCTTTGCGGCTGTCCTGGATACTTTTTAGGTTGCCGTTAGGGGCGTACTGGTAGTCCCGCTGGGCGGCAATGTCTTTGATACGGTTTTGATGCACCCGGTGCTGAGTCAAGCGGCCTTCGTCGTCGTAGACGTAGGCACTAATCAGGTCACCTTGCTGCCGTTCGATTTCCTCGCCGGTGGACGCCATTCGGTGGCGGGTCAGGGGTTGGCCATTCAGGTCAATGCCTGACAACAACCCGGCTGCGTCCCGATGGTAAGCCAGAGCCTGGCCGTCCGGCAGTACCATTTCGTTCAGGCGATCAAATTCATCATAACGATAACGGAGGCTGGCCCAGCCCTGGTGTTCAGTTTTCAACAAACCGAATTCGTCGTACTCGAAAGCCAATGGCCAGTGACCGTCATCAACGCCGATCAGTTTGCCGTCCGCGTTATAGCCGTACTGAATCTCGCGGCCATCGGGTAGCGTCTTCTTCAGCAACTGGCCGAGTTCATCCCGCTCATAGGTGGTGGTTTGCAGGACCTCACTGGACGTGCCGTACTCAGCCTTCTCGATCAGATGGCCATTCAGGTCATACTGGTAGGCGGTGCGATGGCCATCAAAAGCAGTCTCCTGTTTGACCAAACCGTTCGGGTAATAGTCGATGAGGTAGGCTTCACCCCGCTCATTTTCTATGTGAGTCAGCAGGAACCGGTGGTGATCGTAACGGTAACGAAGTTCGCTGCTGTCCGGGTTGATACGACGAGTGAGCAGGTGAAGGTTGTTGTCATACTCGTAACGGGTTTCCCGCCCTTGTTCGTCAACGAAACGGGTGACCTTGTTGTACGCGTTATACTGATAATGACGAGACCGGTTGCCTGAGAGGATTTCCTCTGTGACTCGTCCAAGGCCATCGTACCGGTATCGGGTAATGGCACCCCGGGCGTCTTTTTTGGCCAGAAGCTGGCCAAACTCATCGTAACGATATTGATAGAACGCCCCGGTGGGAGTTGTTTCCTCAATGAGCTGACCCTGGCTGTTCCAGCCCCACTTGTGAGCGCGACCGTCCGGCAGGTCAACCTGCGTGAGCTGGCCCTGAGGGCTGTAGGTGTACCGGGTAATTCGTCCTTTTGGATCGGCTTCGCGGGCCAGATCACCGTGCCGGGTGTAATCAAATTTCCAGGTCTGGCCATTGCGATGAATTTCAGCAATGCGCCCCTTTCGATAGGTAAACAAAATGGGCTGACCATCCGGGCCGGTTTTGCTCTGAAGCCGGCCACTCTTGTCGTACTGGTATTCTGTACGAGTCCCCATGGGGTCGATGGAGACTTTTAACCGCCCCTGTTCGTCGTATTCACTCTGGTGTTTGGCGCCGTCCGGGTCTACTTTCTCCTGCAATTGTGCGGTGCCATCGTAACGCCAGATTTCCCGGCTACCGTCGACGTAGCTAACGGTACAGGTGTGGTTCTCATCATCCCACTCAAAGCGGGTATCGACCTGGGCACTATCTCCCCACTGGTGAACACAGCGGCCGGTTGGCGAGTTTTCATCCCACGCGAGAAAGAAACTGTAACCGCCAGCAAGCTGCCGATGGGTGAGCATATGGCTTTCATACCCATAACGCTCAATGCCGCCCTCTGCATCTTTGGCACCGATCAGGTCATCGTTGTCGTCGTATGTGTAGCTGCGCTCAGTCCGCAGAGATTGCCACTGGTAGCCGGTATCAGTCAGTTTCCTCCGCAACAAGCGAACAGATTTGAGACGGCCACCCTCAAAATCAAATGCCAGCGCATTGCCCGAATCGTTACTCAGGCGTTCAAGCTGACCGTGTAAGTTGTAGCCTACCTTGAGCGTGTTGCCATAACGGTCGGATATTCGGGCAAGATGGCCCGAATTTCCCGACCGGAGAAAGTGATAGCGGAGCGATTTTTCACCTGCGCAGACAACAATCTCGTCACCGTCTCGCCAGGCCGCCATGCCTGCTCGGGAATTAATACCGACAGGCGCACTCTCCAATTCCGGTAGGCGGGTGTTTTTACCCTCATGGTCATGCCAGGTAAGGCCACCATCGTTGAAAGTGAGGGTGTGATTCAGGCTATGGCGCCAGCCATGGCCCATATCCAGGCGTCGGTCGCTGCTGCCGGAGCGGTAAACTCGCTTGAATTCGAATGGCAGAGGCCCATCCAGACGAGCGTCTGTCAGTTCCAGCACTTCTTCGCCGGTGACAGTGCTGATTGGATCGGCAACGTTTTCGGTGGATTCATTATCCTGAGTGGCACGCCCCTGGTCGGTTTGGGAGGGCGAGGATTCATCGCGTACGGTTTGGGGTTTCCGCTCACTGGTTACCCCATGGTCGCGCCCCGACGACTGCAAATTGGCGACATCGTCAGTATCCGCCATTTCCTGATAGGCCTTATGGCGATGGCGGACATCCAATCCGGACTGGGTATTGGATGAATCAATTCGGCTCACACCCGCTAACTGAATATTCCGGTGTCTAGTTCCAATGCTCTCCATGAAGTCCTGAAACTCCCTGGCGAATTGCCCCAGAAACCGCCCCAGAATATTGTTGCTGGCACGGGCACTGTCAGCGACATTCATGGCTCCGGCCACGGCTTTGCTGCCAATTCGTGTGCCGTATTTGGCTGCAAGCCCTCCACCGCCGGTAATGATCAGCCCGACCACCACGTCAAACAGAACCTGTCCGACCAGCTCCCCGGAAACCTCTGCCACCTGAGTTGGAGACAGCAAACGGAAGTACTGTCTGACTGTATACATCACCAGAAAAAGGAAAATCTCGTCATTGGCAACAAGGCACGCCTTGAGATAGGCATCATCGACCTTTTTGAGTTTTTCCATCTGCTCACGCAGATCGTCCGGAAGGTTGCTGAAATCATGATCCAGCAACCCACAAATCACATCGTAGATTCGACGGATGTCATCCAGAACACCAGTAAATCCGTCAGCAATACCTTCCTGAAACTGAGCATAAACGGCCTGGGTCTGAGCGGATGACCCCATGGACAGGTAGCCCTCCCACTCCTGACGAGCACCGTTATTCCAGGTGTTTTCGAGCAACGAACAGCATCGCTCAATGAAGCTTTCGTAGGTTTGGTAAAGCGCATCCATGTCGGCGCGGGAAACGTCTGGCGCCAGAACCACCCGATACTCTTTGCCCGGTGCAACAGGAACTTCAGCAACACCATTCGCATTGGTGGTACCGCTGTGAACCGTCTCCCAGTCATCGAAGATCCAGCCCGTGTTCTCCTGAACCTGAAACCGTGTGGAGGGTATCGGCGTCTTGCTTACGTTCTCATGGAAGTGGGCAATCTTGATTGTCCGCCGTTCCTCGCACGGGGCTACGGTTGCCGAAACAACTTCATCGTCACTCACACTCTCCCGGCTCACTTCACCGTTAACCTCCAGGATCTGTTCATGCCCCATGAAGATCGATGAAAACCAGCCTTCGCGCCAATCTTCATAAGTCTTGGCCAGCGATTCCCTAAGCTCACGAGTGATCGCATTGATGTCAGGCAATCCGTCAGACGCCTGTTGGGACTCCCGAAGAGCCGTCCTTGACTCGACCATTGATTCATCCATCCTTTAACTACGAGACCCCATGGACGCTTCTTGCATCAGGGCCTGGTGTATCGATTGAAGTTGTGATGGCTCCAGTTCGGCAGGCACATTACTTTGGCACAGCCGCCTCACATGGCGTTCAACTTTGCGGCGGGCAACCGGCTCCGGGTAACGGCTCAACGGGGATGGCTTTGTTTTACTCAAGACGGCCATCGTATTGCCGACCAATTGATCCCAGCAAAGTGCCGCTACCTTTTTCTGGGCGTCTGATGGAAGCGAAAACCAGGGAAACGACGGCACCGGGCTGGCTGCTTCGGGAACACCGGGATGATGAATGGTTTCCCCCGAGGGCAGAACAATAACCTCAATGGGCCCCATCAGGTTCGCGCGCCCTGCTTCATCAAGACTGTGCATAATCTGGCCGAAGTACCGGGCAGCCCAGTAGCGAAAGAACACATCGTGCCCATCGGCCAGTGTTATCTTGGTGAGACTCCGGATATGTCCGAACACATCATCAAATGAGGCGAAACTTATGAATCCCCAACCCCAATCCGTACTGTCGGACTCTTCAAGCCAATCAATAAACGCACTGGACGTGGTGAGCTGCGCAAGAAACGGCATCACGTCATGCCACCCGGCATAAGGTGTTCCCATGAACAGCGGCAACGCTGTAAGCCCATCGGTGCGAAAGAAATTCTGAACCGGCTTCGCCTCACTGGTGCCACTGAGAACGACGTAAGCGATCCCCTTTTCACCAACCTGTTGCACAAGAGAATCCAGTGCAACCCGGAAACCAGAAGCGTCAGACATTGCAAACTCCATCCTGGCACGCAACGCACTCTTCACAGAATGGAGCATCGGCCATCATGTTCTGATATTGGGCTCTGGTAAGCGGCACTTCCGCCAGTGCAACAGGGTCAATAACCTGGGAAGGCTCTGAATCCAACATCCGGGGAATATTTGGCATCACCGCACCCTGCCCCGAACCACTCCCCGGCGTCCCCCCGGAATTAATCTTGATCCCCGGCCCGCTCAGAGTTACACCACTGGGATCCAGCTTGATAAAGCTGCCACCACCGGCAATGGTGAGTTCAACGCCGGCATCCAGCACAACTTTTGCTCCCGCTTTGTGGTGAACCTCGGTACCTGCTTCGCACAGAGTGGCGCTACCGGACTTCTGGTGCAGGGCACCACCAATGTTCTGGCTGCAATCAGCTCCAATGCTTTGGCGTTTTTCGCCGTCGATGGTGATGTGATCGTTGCTTTGTACATGGCTGAAACGATCATTCTCAACGGTCAGATGACTGTCGTTCCTGATGACTTCCGTGCGGTTGTTTTCCGTTAGCAGGTCCAGGTCTTTCTGGGCATGGAGGTAGACCTGTTCTTTATCCGCTTCGTCTTCAAAACGCAGTTCGTTGCTGCCTTCGCCCTTGTGGGTTTTGGTTTTCAGGGTGGTGCGGGTTTTGTGTTCCGGCAGCGCGTACGGTGGCGTGTTGGTGGCGTGGTAGGTACGGCCTGTAATAATGGGCTGGTCCGGATCCCCGTCCAGGAAGGAGACGACAACTTCGTTTCCGATTCTGGGTAAGGCTGTAAAGCCGTACTGGCCGCCCGCCCAGCCCTGGCTGACTCTTAACCAGGCACTGCTGTGTTCGTTGTTTTCGCTGTATCTGTCCCAGGGGAAGCGGATTTTTACACGGCCGTATTCATCGCAGTGGATCTCTTCACCTTCGGGGCCGGTAACAATGGCGATCTGTGGGCCGTCCATCCGTGGGCGATGGGTGAGTTGTGGCCGCCAGGTTTTGTCCGCAGGGATGGCGTTGAAGGTGTTGTGGTAGGAGGTGGGTTCTGAACCACCCTCTTCTTCCATGGCCTGGGGTTGTTTGCCGGTATGGGTAACGGCGGTGAGTAACCAGTCCCGGTTCAGGGTTTCGTTATCGTGGCCGCTCAGTTCGGTTCTGGCGCCGCAGGTAAAGTCCGGGCGGTTGCTTTCGCCATGGGCTGTGCTGGCGTCGTTTCGCAGGGCGTCCAGGCGTGCTTCGGTAAACGGCTGGCCGCTGGCGTCGGCTTTGAAGCGGCCCGGGTAGTCAAAGTGCTGGTAGTCCTGGCGCTGGTAGTCCTGGCGCTGGTGGGTGCTGGCTGCGCTGTGTTCGTGCATCAGGGCGTAAGCGGGGTTTTTGAAGGTGTAGTCTTTCATGGCCACGGAGGCGGCGCGGACCCGTTCTTCGTAACGGAAGCGGAACACTGCCGGTTTCCGGGTGCTGCCACCGGCTTTACCGTTGTATTCCGCGGGCTCCAGCCGGGGTGCATCCCCGTGATGGTCCGCTATGATCAGGCCCGGCTGCTCGCTCGCATCCTCGCTCCCGTGCTGGTAACGGTAATGCCAGCCTTCCTCGGCCGCCATGCGTTCAATGAAGGCCAGGTCGCTTTCCCGGTGCTGTACGCAGTATTCCCGTTCCTGCGGGGCACGTTTGAGGTCAAAGAGCGCATCGACAATGCCCCGCTCTTCCAGCAGGGTCCGGGCGATGGTGTCGGTGGTTTGAGTCTGGAAAATGCGGCTGTTGTGCATCAACCCTAAACGCCACAGGGGTGGCTGGATGATTAACTCGTAACGGATACGGCGGTGGCCTGTATCTCCCCGGGCAAACTCGTTAACCACGCCGGTGAAGCGCCTGAGGGGCATGCCATCCTGCCAGACCACCAGATCCACGGACTGCTCCAGAACCTCACCCGCATCCACATCCGGGTCGGTACTGGCCAGCTCAAGGCAGCCGTGGAACACTTCGGAGAGCCGTTCTGTCAGCGTAAAGCCGATCACGGAAAAAAGATCAGAGGGGAGTTCGCCAACACGGGCGGTAAACTGCAGTCCGTTTGCCTTGGGCATATCTTCGTTCCCTGAAGACTAGTACATCATTCATGCTCATCCTGAGCCGGTGCCCGATTATAACCCCCGGGTTCGGGAATGTAACCCTGCTGCAATGCAGTGATAACAAACATGAGAAGTTGACCACAACACCAATCTGCTTCACCCTAATCCGGTTTCATTATGCAACTCAAGGAGCAAAACCGCTCCGAATTACCTCACTGGAGATAGGTAGGAAGATTATGAGCAACTATAAAAATCACGCCATCGTCCTGAAACAGCGCCCCAATGGAGAAATCCAGGAAGGAGATCTGGTGATGGAAGAGCGCCCTGTGCGCGATCCCGGAGAGGGCGAAGTCGTTGCACAGATACTGTGGCTGTCTCTGGACCCCTACATGCGTCCACGCATGAATGATGTAAAAAGCTATATGGATCCTATCGCCATCAATGATCCCGTTACCGGCGAAAGCGTTGCCCGGATTGTAGAGTCCCGGTCAGACAAACTGAAAGTTGGTGATCTGGTCACCTGTTACTCAGGCTGGCAGGAATATGTCACCTTCCCGGCCGATGCGCCCAGGGTTTATAAAATCCATCAGAAAGACGACGTTCCACTACAGGCTTATCTCGGAGTTGCAGGCATGCCCGGCCGAACCGGCTACTGTGGCCTGACCTATGTGGGCAAGCCCAAAGCAGGCGAAACCGTGGTAGTTTCTGCCGCATCCGGCCCGGTAGGGACAGTTGTTGGCCAGACAGCTAAAACAGATGGTTGCCGGGTAGTTGGTATCGCCGGTGGTCCGGAAAAGTGCAGCTATGTGGTTAATGAACTGGGTTTTGATGCCTGCGTGGATTACAAGGCGGGAAACCTGAATGCCGATCTTGAAGCCGCCTGCCCCGACGGCATCGACATTTACTACGAGAATGTAGGAGGCGATGTGACACGAGCCGTTGCGCCACTGCTCAACCCTGGTGCCCGGGTACCCATTTGTGGCTATGTCTCAGCTTACAATGCAAAAAGCACAGACAAAGTAGAAACGCCATTCGATATTCTCAAACGCCTCGACCCGGTTCCGGAGCATCGTTTTTTCCTGGTAACCGAGTGGCAGGATAAACATCAGGAAATTACCGATATTCTTGCCAGCCGCATTGCATCAGGCCAGCTCA
Source organism: Marinobacter sp. F3R11 (assembly GCF_003318275.1). GTDB lineage: Bacteria > Pseudomonadota > Gammaproteobacteria > Pseudomonadales > Oleiphilaceae > Marinobacter. The sequence goes on from NZ_QOCH01000013.1 coordinate 486,259, forward strand.
AATACCGTGAAACGGTTGCTGAAGGCCTCGAAAACGCAGTAGAGGCCTTCAAGGGAATGCTGAAGGGCAAAAACTTCGGCAAGCAACTGGTTCATATTGCAGATTAAGGCAAGGCCAGTCCAGCACCGGGAAGGCAGGTTACTCCGAAATTCTGAGCAGAACCTTCCCGGTATTTCTGTTGGCTGCGACGTGCGCCATGGCTTCCTCAATTTCTTCGATAGACCAGGTACTGTCTATCAGAGGCTCAATCTGGCCGGCTACCAGAAGAGGCCAGACGTTTTGGTACAACGCCTGCATCACACGACCTTTGTCTTCTACGGAGCGGGACCGCAATGTAGAGCCAATCAACCTGTGGCGCTTCATCAGCATAAGACCCAGATCAACCTCAGCTGACCGCCCTCCCATAAGGCCGATGAGGACAATTCTGCCATCGGCATTCAGAACTTTCTGATCCTCCCTGATATAACTGCCTCCGACCGGGTCCAGCACCATATCCACGCAACCCCAGTTCTTCACTGCTTCCACAAATGAGCCGTCTTTCCGGTTCCACGCGCCTGTTGCGCCAAGCTTTCGGCAGACTTCCAGCTTTTCTGCATCACCGGCAGTCGCGAATACCGGATTACCAAATGCCGTGGCAATCTGTATGACAGCGGTACCCAGTCCACTGGCGGCTGCATGCAGGAGCACCCTCTCGCCAGGCTTGAGATCGGCTTCCTGATAAAGGTTTAACCAGGCAGTCGCAAATACCTCAGGTATCGCTGCCGCTTTTTTCAACGAGAACCCCTTGGGTATCGGCAACACCTGCACTGCGGGAACAACAACCTTGGTAGCATACCCACCGCCAGTGAGCAGAGCACACACTTCGTCCCCCCGCGCCAGGCCTGTAACGGCACAACCAACCGCCGCTATACGACCGCTGACTTCCAGCCCCAAAATATCAGACGCCCCCGGGGGCGGGGGATAAACCCCGGCCCGCTGCGACAGATCGGCACGGTTTACAGCTGTCCAGACAACGTCGATTTCTACGTGGTCTGCCGGCAGTTCATCAAAGCCGGCGCAGTCTTCCCATGAAAGGGAATTACCGGTTATCTTGATTGCTTTCATCATGTATAAATCTCGGTACTTACGGGTGCCCGGCCGGGAATCCAGAGTCCGGTCAGGAATATGCGGTCAGGATAACTCATGTGGCTGAATGGTTGTAATGAGGATGTTTTCATAACCCGACTTCAGCGCATTACAACTGAAACTTCGTACGTCCGGCACGCTCAACTGGCCTCCAGAGCCTTTGCCAGCCTGATTTTCAATCAGCGTCGCTGCATGCGCAGCCTCGGTCTGAATATCCTCACCACAATCCGGATACACATATTCCGGGGCAAACAATTCAGGGTAGACTTCACGTCCTGGCACGATGGGCACACATCCAGCAGCAACAGCCTCAAGTACCGCCAGCCCCTGAAATTCATGCAACGCGGTTGAAAGGACCACGTCTGCACTCTTCAGCCACTGGTAATACTCGGTGCGACTTGAGGCATACCCAAACTGAACAAGCCGGTGGGAGAATTGCTGTCGAATACTCATCAGAGCTTCCGGTATTTTTCGGAAACTCTCTCCAAGGATACACACCTGGAAATTCACCGCCCTGCGATCAAGCTCCTGCAAAATCGCGAGCAACCGATCGGGACCCTTGTCATATTCCCAACGCGCAGCCCAGACAATTCTTAACGGCGACGAGCAGGTGCCGGATTCAGGGTTGCCACCCCATAACTGCTCCCGCTCCCCGGATCTATGGCCTTCAGATATGTGATGAAATACATCATCATCTATGGGAACGGGCATGACCCTGGATTTCTCAGCAATTTGTTCGGGCAGGCCCTCTGGTATGCCATCTGGCAACCGGCGGAACAGCTTTTCAACACCCTCAAGGAAACTTCGCCGGTTCCATTCACTGTTGAACAGAACCACTTCGGCGGCGACAGCGCTGTACAGATTAACCATTTGAGGATCAATGCTGCTGTGCTGATCATCGGATGTGGGATAGGCAAACTGGTTCTCATGCATATAGAGAAGCGCTGGCGTATGGGCGAGGTTCGGATGAAAACCCCGGATTGACGCCAGGTCAACCATGGACGTCACCAGCAGGAGATCCCAGCTCTCCTTCAACAGAGGCTCGTTCAGCCAGGTAAGTGCGTTACCTCTGATCCGCCAGCGAAAGAACCTCGGCGACAAAGAAAGTACATGCCACTCAAATCCGGGCTGGCTGTGCACCAGCTGCTCTCGCCAACGACGATGGCTACCAGCATCATAGGCGGAGAGCAGAAGTATTCTGGGTTTTCGGAGCGTGGACGTTCTGGGCATGAAGGCATTCTGCCCTACTCCCGGTTGGACAACCAGACACTCTGATAAGGCTTGAGGGTGATAGAGCCCGAAAGATCGTCAATGGTTGTACCGGCAATAAGATCAACCCAGTGATCCGTACCTATCAGATTGATGTCACTCAATGCCACCTGCTGCACCTCATCACTGATATTGTGAATACAGAAAATGGATTGGTCCCGCCGCATACTCTGACGCCAGAAGCCGAACAGTTTTAGCCCCAAATGCAAGGTGAACTGTGTCGCATTGGGATGGAAAGCTGGCTGTTTGCGCCGAATCCCAATCAGGCGTTTCAGTTCCTGGTAGGCTTTGCTGTGGTGACTCAGCGGGTTTTTCAGCTCGCTTTCCAGATCCTCAAGCTGCCACTGGCTGCGATTGATTGAGCGCAGACGACCGGTATGTTCCACTCGCTCGACATCGTTTTCCGTCGCCAGCAGGCTGTGTATGTAAAAAGCGGGTATACCTTCCAGTGCTAGCATTACGGTGTGCGCACAGATGAACCGCTGCAACTGCCAATGGTCTGCTCCGTTCCCGGCAGTACCCTTCAGGGCATCATAAAGCGCAATATTGATCTCGTAAGGCTGATCCCTGCCATCGGATGTGCGCCTGAAAGAAACTTTACCGCCGAACGACTCCATGGTGTTGACCAGTCGCTGCTTTTCTTCTTCAGTCAGCAACCCGTCTGTGGGCCGCATACCAATGCCGTCGTGAGACGCAATAAAGTTCAGATAGGTGGTCCCCATCTGTGCAGGTGGCATGCTCATCAGCCAGGTTTTCAAGTGCTTGCAGTCACCCGTGACCAGCGTATTGATCAGCAGCGGCGGCAACGAGAAGTTATAGATCACATGGGCTTCATTAGCGTTGCCGAAATACGTGAGATTCTCACGGTTGGGTACATTGGTTTCGGTAATGATTACAGAGTCCGGGCTGTGGTGTTCTATCAGCAAACGCAGAATCTTGATCAGTTCATGAGTCTGTTGCAGGTGAATACAAGGCGTTCCAGGTTCCTTCCACAGGAACGCCACTGCATCAAACCGGAAAATCACCACACCCCGTTCGAGGTAATAACGGACTATGGCTGCGAACTCAATCAACACCTGAGGGTTGGCAAAGTTAAGGTCAACCTGGTCTTCGCTGAAGGTACACCAGACATAACGCTCGCCGTCGTCAGTCTGAACCGGCGTAAGCAATGGTGATGTGCGCGGCCTGACTACTGCACTCAAATCGTCCTTGGGATTGCCCTCAAAAAAATAGTCCTTGCCAGGATCAACCCGCTTCTTGAAATTCTCAAACCAGCGGCTGCGAGCTGACATATGATTGATCACCAGATCGGCCATCAACTTGAAATCCTGCGCAATGGCTTCAATGTCTCCCCAGGTTCCGTGTGACTCATTGACTGCGAGGTAGTCCATCACAGAAAACCCGTCGTCGGAACTGTACGGAAAGAAAGGCAGTATATGGACCGCAGAAATGCTGTCGGAAAGACAGTGATTCAGAAACTGATGCAATGTTGCTAAAGGCTTTTCACCCGCTTGCTGAACCGTATCTGCATAAGTGATCAGAAGAACGTCTGATTCAGACCAGCGGTTCTGATGCGCCGGTGGAGGAGACTGATCCGGTTGAAGCCCCATGGTTGTCAGTAGTTGGTCAGCGAGGAAGTCGCAATCCAGTGCCGGATAGACAGTTTCAAGCATGCTGACCAGTTTGGCCTTCAGTACCTGACTCATGGCCGATACTCCTTATTGTCCAGGTCCACAGCCTCCAGCAGTTGCTCCTTGATATCCGGAATCGCACTGGTTACCCGGTTCCAGCTTGGAATAAAGGGCGTATCCATCGGATTTTCAAGAAAGTACGCTCCTGCACTCATCACGTTCTGGGCAAACAGTTCAACTGCCTTCTCTTCCTTATGTCGATCAAACACAAGACCGTTGATGATTGCATCATTCTGATAGGTCTCTACAAAATCCAGGGCAATGCGGAAATAGGTAGCCTTGATGGTCCGGAATTTCTCGCTTGAGAATATCTCGCCATTCGTTGCCAGTTTCCTGAACAGCGCCTTGGCAATATCCACACTCATCTTGGACAGACCCTGGCTGGCATCTTCCGGTGAGAGTTCCTGATGTTTGTGATCGTATACATCGGCAATGTCTACCTGACATAACCTGTTGGTGGCATAGTTCCGCTTCATTTCCGAGAGCACGCCAATTTCCAGACCCCAGTCACTGGGGATACGGAGATCGTTAATTACATCGGTGCGGAAGGAAAACTCTCCGGCAAGGGGGTAGCGGTAACTGTCCAGATAATCCAGGAAATCGCTGGGGCCACATACTTTTTTCAGGGCGCGAATCAGGGGAGTCACCAGCAGGCGACTGACACGCCCGTTCATCTTCCCGTCTGCCACCCGGGCGTAGTAGCCCTTGCAGAACATGTAATTGAATCCAGGGTTGGCCACCGGGTAGATCAGGCGCGCCACAAGGTCCCGTGAATAGGTAAGAATGTCACAATCATGCAGTGCAACAGACTCGCTCACTCCGGAGGCCAATACATAGCCAAAGCAATACCATACATTGCGCCCCTTACCCATTTCTGTAGGCGCCAGATTCTTCTCACGAAGTTTCTGATCAATGGCTCGAAGGCGCGGCCCATCATTCCAGAGAACCTTGAAGTTTTGGGGAAGTTCAGAGAAATATTCCAGTGCATGGCGATATTGCTCTTCGTTGGCCCGATCCAGACCGATAATGATTTCGTCCAGATAAGGCACTTTCGTGAGTTCATGCACGATATTCTTTAACGCCGGCCCTTCCAGTTCGGAATACAACGACGGCAACACAAGAGACATCGGCCGCGACTTGCGAAACGTCATCAACTCGGCCTCCAGATCCTCTACAGGCCGGCGAACAAGATTATGCAGTGTGGTAACAATGCCATTCTGGTAAAAGTCGCCCATGGCGATTCTCCTTTGTTGTACTAATACCCATACTCAAACAGGAGATTGAGTACACACTCATTCCAGCCTTCCGGGCCAGGTTTGAGAGAGCGCATAGCGTGCTTCTCTGAGGGTAACTGCACCTCACTACTGTTAACTCCACGAATAACGACGGGGATATCTGCCTCCTCCAGCATTTGCTGATCATTGGGACTGTCTCCCAAGGCAATGGCCGTCACTCTTTCGTCACCATAGAGCTCCTGATACTGCTCTCTGTATTTGTTTTGCAAAAACCGGGCCCCATCGGCCTTATCAAAAATACCCATGGCGTGATAGAAGCGACCACCTTTAACAAGCCGCAGGTTTTCAGCGCCCAGTGCCGCCTCAAAGCTTACCCTCTCCTCCTCGCTGCCCTCCCACAAAAGCGGCTCAGTCCCCAGACGCTGCCGGGCTCGTGCCGCCGATTCAAGGTCCAGCCCTGTGAACTGAGCCAATTCTTCATCAGACATATCCGCAAAGCCCCGAAAACGTGCGCCACTTGCTCTTTGCGCCTCCAGCACCTTCAGCACTTCAGTCCGGGACGCCCCAAAATGCACAATCTGCTCACTTTCATTCCCGAAAGTACCCGCCGGAACAACCACAGCGGCGCTGTTTTCTACTATGAAAGGGTCGGTGTTTCCCAACTGCTGACGTACTACCCGAATTTCCGAAGCCGTTTTACTGGAGTTAAGGATCAGCGGAATACCTGCCTCCTCAACGCGCTTCAACGCCGGCATAGCCTGCTGCCAACCGTAGTTTTCATGATTCAGCAGGGTTCCATCCAGATCCGAAAATATGATCAGCCGTGTTCTGGCCATGAAAGCATCCTTTATGTCGTTGTGCGGAAATGAGGGCTGCTAAGCGAGTGGTCCCCCGAGACCTGAATCAGTGCATCAGCGCGGTCCGGAAGCTTCTGAAGACAGGATCGGGTCACACGTTCGTAATGCATAACAAAACGGATGACCTCCTGATCACTCATAATGCGCAAATCCCGTGCAGCCAGATCCGCATCGCCCTCATCTGGTGCATTGCCTGTTTTTTTCGCCAGCTTGTGCTCCTGCAGCGTGCGCCATTCCAGAACCCTCTCCAGTGACGGCGCCTGCAGCATAATAAGACAGTCAAGTGCACTGAAAAAATCCTGGTATGTGCTTTTCAGGCACTGGTTTACATACCTTCGCCACACTCCCGATGGGTCCTCCTCCGCTTCCAGCTTATTCAATGGGGCGACAAGAGCGCTATCGTCTTCGGGTAAAGCACCAAGACACCAGCCTTCAACAAGAATAACCTCTGCCCGACCCTCAAAAACAGGCCATTCATTCATGGGAAGACGATCGTCATGAGACTTGTCGAATGCAGGGATAGGGGTCTTATCTCCAGGCCCCGCATGCCGGAGTTGGTCAATGACACCTTCCCCTAGCTTTACATCGTGTGTTCCTGGAACGCCCCGGGTAATAAACAGCGGGTGTACCTGTTCAGCAAGTACCTGTCTTTCAGCTCTGGTAAGGTAGATGTCATCCAGCGAAAAACTCGCGGTCGGGCAGTTCCAGTGGTCACATAGCAGCTTCGTAAGGAACAGTACCAGGGTAGATTTACCGGTGCCCTGAGCGCCATGAACGCCTACAACAATGGTTCTGCCTTTCGCCTTCCTCAACGAAACAATATGCTCTACCAGAGGGAGGATGGTCTGTTCTACGGTAGCAGCGTAGTTGTGAGGGAGTCCTTCTTGCTCAATCAAGGCATCAATCGTTGGTTTAAGCTCATGGTCAGACACGTTAAAGTTCCCGTCTTTGATGAATGTGTTAATCAAGTATTCAGCAGAATCCGTACCACACTGGAGTATAGGTGCATATGAGCAACAAGGGTTTTCGCATAGAGCATCGCTACCTGGAACTCCCGGACAGTTTCTACACTCGTGTACAACCCACTCCGCTCAAAGATGCCAGAATAGCCTGTTTTAACCACAAGCTGGCTGAAAAAATGGGCTTCCATGTCAGCAATGAAGCCGACTGGGCCGGAATTGGCGGGGGCACGGAGCTACTTGAGGGCATGGACCCGGTTGCCATGAAATACACTGGTCATCAGTTCGGAATGTACAACCCGGAACTGGGTGATGGCCGGGGCCTTCTTTTGTGGGAAACCATCGGCCCCGATGGCCGCCGCTGGGACTGGCACCTGAAAGGCGCTGGCATGACCCCCTATTCCCGCTTTGGGGATGGACGTGCAGTTTTACGCTCAACCATTCGCGAATACCTGTGTAGCGAGGCCATGAACGGGCTGGGCATTCCAACCACCCGGGCCCTGTTTATGGTCAGTGCCCGGGACCCGGTACGCAGGGAATCCATTGAAACCGCAGCGGCTCTGGTGCGCGTTGCCCAGAGCCATATCCGCTTTGGTCACTTTGAGTTTGCAGCACACCACGAAGGCCCGGAAGCAGTCAAAACGTTACTGGAGCATGTTATCGCGCTCTACTTTCCGCATCTTATCAAGCTTGCCGGGGAAGAACGTTACGCCCGCTGGTTTGAAGAAGTCGTAGAGCGTACGGCCCGGCTTATCGCCGACTGGCAGGCGGTAGGGTTCTGCCATGGCGTTATGAACAGCGACAACATGTCCATCGTCGGGGATACGTTCGACTACGGGCCTTTCGCATTTCTCGACGACTTTGATGCCGGGTACATCTGCAATCACACCGACCAGGGCGGCCGGTACGCCTATAACCGCCAGCCGCAGGTAGGCTTTGCAAACTGCCAGTATCTTGCCAATGCTCTGCTGCCGGTGATGGATGAAAACACCATTCGCAACAGTCTGCAGCGCTACGAATCCGCCTATAACGAGCGTTTTTTACAGAACATGCGAGACAAGCTGGGGCTGGCACAGGAAGACGAAGGCGATCTGGGCCTGATTATGGACACCTTCAGCATGCTCAACGAACAACATACCGACTACACGGCTTTTTTCCGGGCACTATCGAACCTGTATGCCCAGGGTCATGCGCCCGTGCGGGATCTGTTTGTGAATCGTGAAATTGCTGACGAGTGGCTGGCACGCTATGAAGGGCGTCTGAAAAAAGAGACCCGCGCCCACGATGAGCGTGAGTACGAAATGCGACGGGTAAATCCAAAATACATTTTGCGGAACTATCTGGCACACAAAGTGATTCTGGAAGCACAGAATGGCGATTTCGAACCCATGAAGGAGCTGATTAAAGTTCTGGAGCGGCCATATGACGAACAATCAGAGCATGAACACTACGCTGCACTGCCACCCGACTGGGGAAAACATATGAATATCAGCTGTTCAAGCTAGAGAAACAACAGTCAGAAAGGTGAAGCGAGGGCCAGACATTACATTCCGGCCCTCGCTTTTAATGCTCAGCTAACCTCAGACTGCCTTGGCCGCAATGATTTTCTCATGCCACTCGGCGGGGCCGGTCTGATGCACGGAAGATCCACGGGAATCCACCGCAACTGTCACCGGCATATCTTCCACCTCAAACTCGTAAATAGCTTCCATTCCCAGTTCCGGGAATGCAACCACTTCCGCATGTTTGATAGCTTTGGAGACGAGATAGGCAGAGCCTCCTACCGCCATCAGGTACACAGCGCCAAACTCCTTGATAGCGTCGATAGCAACCTGACCACGCTCCGCTTTACCAATCATTCCGGTGAGGCCGGTTTTTTCCAGCATGGTATGGGTGAATTTGTCCATACGCGTTGCCGTAGTGGGGCCAGCGGGGCCAACCACTTCTTCACGGACCGGATCAACCGGGCCAACGTAGTATATGAAGCGGCCTTTGAGATCTACCGGAAGCTCTTCGCCGTTGTTGATCATATCAACCATCTTCTTGTGCGCGGCATCACGTCCGGTCAGCATCTTCCCGGATAACAGAACTGTCTCACCCGGCTGCCATGCTTTTACGTCTTCCGGTGTAACCGTATCCAGGTTTACACGGCGCACACCCTCACCCACTTCCCAGGTGATTTCCGGCCAGTCTTCCAGGCTTGGCGGCGTTTGCAGCGACGGTCCGGTGCCGTCCAGCGTAAAGTGCGCATGGCGGGTAGCCGCACAGTTGGGAATAATCGCAACCGGCTTGTTTGCGGCGTGGGTAGGATAATCTTTTACTTTCACATCCAGAACAGTTGTCAGGCCACCCAGGCCCTGAGCACCGATACCCAGATCATTCACCTTGTCGAAAAGCTCAAGGCGCAGTTCTTCGGCACGGTTGGACGCGCCTCGTTCTTTAAGGTCGTGAATATCGATCGGCTCCAGCAGAGCTTCCTTGGCCAGTTCCATGGCTTTTTCAGCAGTACCGCCGATACCAATACCCAGCATGCCGGGCGGACACCAGCCGGCGCCCATCTGGGGAACCATTTTCAGTACCCACTCCACCACAGAATCGGAAGGGTTGAGCATGGCAAACTTGGACTTGGCTTCGGAACCGCCGCCTTTTGCAGCAACGTGAACTTCTACCTTGTCACCGGGAACCATCTTGTAATGAATAATGGCCGGAGTGTTGTCCTTGGTATTCTGACGCTTACCATCCGGGTCCGCCAGCACCGAGGCCCGCAGGATGTTGTCCGGATGGGTGTAGGCGCGACGCACGCCTTCATTGATCACATCATCCAGAGGCATGTCGCACTCGAACTTCACATCCATACCGATATTCACGAACACGGTCACAATGCCTGTGTCCTGACAGATGGGTCGGTGGCCCTGAGCACACATGCGTGAGTTAATCAGAATCTGCGCCATGGCATCCTTGGCTGCCTGCGACTCTTCCCTCTGGTAGGCCTCATAAACAGCCTGGATAAAATCTTTGGGATGATAATAGGAAATGAACTGCAGCGCGTCCGCTACGCTTTCTATCAGGTCATCCTGGCGAATTACGGTGGTCATAGGCGCCTCATCAGGTTGGTCTAGTTATGATCGTATCGTCAAAAAAACAGGTGGCACAGTTTACCAGAAAATCGAAAGAGCGAGGGACTCACCTGAAATCGCCGAAACCAGCCGGAGTCTAGAGTAAATTTCAGCAGAACACGCTCCCTGGCGGGCCATTGATACGAATTGTAAAATCCGCGTCATATCGCCATCCACCACTCGACAAACAAATACCAGCCAACTATTTTTCATGCAGGCCAGACTCCCTTCTGAGCGAACTGTGCGAGGAGGTTCCAAATAGCAAGAATCACACTTTTGGCTGATCAACACTGGCAATAGTGACGCTATAGTCACAGATACGGAAATTGGCTTGAAGCGCTGGCTATAATTTCAGATAACTGTTTATGCAGAACAGGCCTCTGACATCGGGCTTACCGGATCAGACCGGCCCCGTTAGTTGCCGAACATAACGATACAACAACAGGAAAAGGTTCCACCCATGTTCAAGAAAACTCTAATAAGTCTTGCCGTGGCGTCTTCCCTTGGGCTAACAGGCTGCCTCAGTAGCGGCGACGAAGGGGCGAATGCTAATCCGGACTACCAGATTACCAACCCTGATATCGATGGTAAAACCTGGCCCGTGTTTAATCCGGTTACCAGTGAACTACCTATTCCAAACGATCTCATTTTTGATTCAGTCGCCGGAGATGGAACATTTCTTGTCGGGGATACCTCACCACCAGTAACAACAGCTCTGAACTCCCTTAGTGGAGCATCGACCATTGCACCAACTGTCATTCAGTTTAATGGTCAGATTGATCCAGCAACAGCGCTCGCCAACCAGACAGTTTTCCTGATTGAAGTTGCGTATGCGAGTGGCGACCCGGTACAGGGTTTGAGTAATAGCGAGCCCCCCACACTTGAGTTGGCCGTGACCGGGCCAACAGCTTTACCGCAGTTCACAGCAGATGTTGTGACGCTTGATGGCACTTCGGCAATACGCATCGTGCCGACAAAACCTCTTAATCCTCGCAAGCGTTACATTGCAGTGGTTACCAAGGGCGTTCTTGACGTTAATGGGGAAGCAATCACTCAGTCTCCCACCTATGCAAACCTGACCGACGAAGATCAACCTCTGGGCACTTCTTCGCTGGCCGCAGTTCGCTCACTGATTAATCTAGTGTGGGAGCCGCTGGCAGAAGGTTATTTTGGTGCAGTCGGTGCCCCGCTTACGGCCGACGATATTGCCATTTCATATAGCTTTACCACGTCAAACGATGAAAAAGTCTTACCTTACATTGCGGAGCCTGCAGCCTGGTTTTCTGACCAGGTTGAGACCTTTGTAAAAGTAGCAGCAGCCAAAGCTGCCGTTACAGGTGGCGCAAGCACATATGCAGCTGTGAAGACAGCTATAGACACTGCGTTCGGCGCATTCCCGAACATCCCGGCTTCTACTGGCGGTACGATCGCCGAAAAACTGCCCACACTCTTCAGTTCAGGGGCCCCTTGTTATGGCCTTACCGGCCAGAGTGCAGTCGACTGTATTGGCGTATCGCTGGCAACCGCACCAGCAAGCAGTGGTGGTTTTGCAGACTTCTTGCCAACACCCGAGGCCAGAACGGTAACACTTGATCTGGCCGGTACAAACGACGTGGCGCTTTCTTCAGTTCCAGCATCCGCTGCAGCTGGTGGTGCCGGCAACGTCAATCTGGTACAGGGTACGATCGAACTTCCCTATTATCTCGGCACCCCGAGCGGCACCAACGGCTCACCGCTGGTAACCCAGTCATGGAAGGCTGACAGCGGTCTGGCTTCACAGATGAACCTTGCGTTTTCCGGCCTTGGCCTCGAACTGCCGCAAGCAGATCCATCCGTCTCGGAAGTTGTCAACTACATATTCCCGTTCCCAGAGGGAAGTATTGAGGAAGCACCGGTTCTGGTTCTTTACCCAAGCTCAGGTGACGTCAGTGACGGCACAGTCATTTACCAGCACGGTATCACCACAGATCGAAGCGCTGCACTTACCTTTGGTAGTGCATTGGTGAGCACCCTTGCTGACCTGGGAACCAACGTAGCGGTTGTGGCCATCGACCAACCGCTGCATGGTGTAACACCGGCATCGGAAGCATCACGCGAAGAGCTTGCAACGGCTCTGCTGGCTGCCGGTCAGGCGAATAGTCTCCCGGCAAGCCTTGCACCATCAGAATCGACCGTCGCAGCGTTGCTTGCAGGCCAGCTCAACCTCAACTTTGTAATGACGGCCCTGAGCCAGGATGCCACAACCGCCCAATCTACTATCAATAGCGTCTTGTCCGGGGGCAGTACCGGAGACGCAGGAGTAGATGCTGTTATCGGATTCCTCGGAGCCGCAGAAAACACTGTTGCAGCGCCTGGCAGTACCATTCCGGGCATAGCAGCAACGGATGTTGAACGTCACTTCAACTTCTACGCCGATTCCGCAAATCAGCCGGTTCCCATGGACTTTGACCCTGCAGTTGCAGCAGGTGAGGACGAATCAGGAAGCCTGTTCATCAACCTGACAAACTTCCTGGCAAGCCGTGACAATAATCGCCAGGGCGCTGTTGACCTGATGAACCTTCGGGCAAGCCTCGAGTCTATTGACATCAACGGTTCTGCTGCAGGAGGTTCACTGAATGGGAGCAATGTATATTTCGTCGGCCATTCGCTAGGGGCCATTACCGGCTCGACATTTGTAGCTGCGTCTAACCAGAACCAGGTTAACCTCGGCATACCAGGTGTCGCTCCCAAAACGTCCGATGACATTATAGCCGCAAGCCTCCTGACCCCTGGTGCCGGAATTGTCCGTCTGCTCGAAAACTCTCCAACCTTCGCACCAGCTATTCTTGGTGGCCTGAACGTTGCAGCTGGCCTTGAGCAAGGCGATGCAAACCTGGAAACCTACTTCAACGTACTCCAGGCTGCTCTGGACACAGTTGACCCGATTAACTTCTCGGATAACCACCTCGCTGCAGAAACAGGCATATTGTTGTCTGAAGTGCTTGGAGACACAGTTATCCCGAACAGTGCAGATCAAGGCGAAACACTGGGTGAAGCCTTTATCGCTCCGCTGGCGGGTACAGAGCCGCTTGCAACCACACTGGAAGCGGACGTGGTCACGAGCGCTGGCAGCTATGCTTTACCAGCGATTACACGGTATACAGCAGGCAGCCATGGCACACCGGTTTCAGCTGATAACGTTGATGTATTTTCAGAAATGGTTGGCCAGACAGTAGGCATGATCCTGTCATCAGGCACTGGTACAACAGCGACTGACAGTAGCGTCATCCAACAGTAAAACGTTCCCGGGAAAGAAGCCGCCCCGATGAAGGGCGGCCAGGATCACCAACAAACCCTCGCTATCTCAGCGGGGGTTTGTTGTTAACAGGCTATAGAAAGTTCTGAAGTATTCATTACCGGATAAACTCTCAAGCCTCCAAAGACAAATAACCCCGGGGTTAGCCGAGGTTATTTGGTAATTCGCGCCGGGCCCTACAGGCCCGGCTTTTAATCGAGACGCCCTTAATCACCTGTGATCGTCAGCTCTCCTTGAGCCAGCAAGTTTGCTTCAATATCCTCCTCGCTGAACCAGATCTGCCGAAAGTTTTTCTCTGAATAACGCAGGCTCTGATCATTGAAAAAAGGTGACCTTGAGTCGGATGACTGTGAGTAGCTTACCAGCCCGTATGCTTCCGGCCCGTTATCCGTATACTCAAGACCAAAGTGCCAACTGGTGCCCCGGGCCATCTTCCAGCCCTCACCCGGTACTTCAGATAGGCCAGCTGTATTGTCGATAGTGTCAGGAGCAACCCGAGGAAAGCGGGTGTCCTCGGCAAAAGTATCTGTTACTACCCCAATCGCGTTAAAGGCACCATCCACCGAGCCATCACCTCCATGCCATGGAAATGAAGGCCCAAGATCCGTTGGCATACCACCACTGAGAGTTCCACCGGCAAGACCAGGAAGAGCGCCACCGGAAGGCTGGTAGTGCTGAACGGAACCTAATGTTGCATTGTAGGCAATCCCAACCTGATCCAAAGACTCCAGACCAATGGCAAGCGCCTGCAGCATCACGTCATTCGCTGTACCTGCATTGCCAGCCGATGGCGTTGACGGTGTACCAACAGGATCACCGGGATCGAATGCAACAGTCAGGTCAGAGTCAAAACTGTTCCGGTAATTCGCAATAAACACCCGGAATACGTGAGCCCCAACACTGTCAACGTTGTAGAGTCCGTCCCACGACTGCAGTACATCACAAGCCGAATCCACGCTCCGTGAACCGCCTCCGGGGAGGTTAACGGGAGTTGAACCAATCAGCGTACAACGACTGCGAAGCTCACCAAGAAACTCATCAGCGAACCACGCTCTGTTGTTATAGATGACGTTGATCAGGTCTACAGCATCAAACTTACCATCCTGGCCCGCTGGCTCAGGTGCAGTTGGTGATACTGGCCCGGTTGAAAGTGAGTTCTGCAACATTGCAATGCCCAGTCTTGTCCGGGGTCCCAATGGAGACTCCTCCGGTCCGAACAACGGCGAAAACCCGGTCAGAAACTCATCAGGATTCGTCGACCAGTAACTGTCATTGGAGTTCTGAACCCAGTCCGTCCGCAATAACTTTGGCTTGTCTTCATAGGGAACAAGGCCATCACAGTCACCTTCGACCCAGTCATCTCGGGAAGAGTTACCGTCCAAAAGGGTCAAGCCACTATTGAACAGCTGGTCATACGATGGACTGGCACGGCGCTTATAGGCAATAACTGCCAGCGCCTGTTTGGAAAGATTAGGCACGGAGCTGCTATCAATATAGAAGGCATTCCCCTGGTCGTCAGCGTATGTCGAATTCGTCCAGAACGTAGTGCCACAGTCACGGAATACCTGCTGAAACTCATCAAGGCTCTTTGCCCGGCTCATCTGCAACCATGTGTCCAGAAGCCTCGTTGTGCTGGCATTAGCATCCCGGTATGTATAGGCAGTTCCGTTTTCTCCCCATTTGGGCAAACCGCCACCCGTAACTGCATTCGCGGACAACATGGGACCATACTCGGAATAGTAGAAAGTTCGTTCGAGCTTCGTTGGTGTGGGAGTTCCATTAGCTACCTCAACCTCAAACGTTTCCGAAGTGATCGGTTTTTCCTCTCCGTCTTTTATATAAACCAGGCTATCGCCAGGCTTCAGAGTTAACTCATAAAGAGTAAACCGACGGCTGGTAGTGACTGTGTGGGACCAGCCAAGGTGCTCATTGAAATTAATCAGTGGAATTGCGGTCCCAAGCAGACCCGCCCCCATTGCATTGATATACCCGGGAACAGTCATCTGAACCTGATAAAGCCGTCGATGACCGGTGTACGGAAAGTGCGGATTAGCAAGCAAAGCTCCCTTTCCGCTCGCAGACATGTCTTTACCAATACCCCATGCATTACTGGCTAGCCCCATGTCCTGAAAATCACCCTGCTGCCCTGCATTAACCTCAGCACTGGCTACTACCCGACGTGGAAGTTGTGCATCAAGCCCTGTTGAATTGGATGCTACTATTGTCGGGGCCGGTGATTCCTCCGGCGGAACAGCCAGAAACACAGCACCAGTTGCAAACAAGGCACCGCTGGCGTACTGACCCACAATACGATAATGGGCGAACAAATCCACCGGAGTAATAGGCGTTACCCATGGCTGATCGCGACATTCAGAAGGCAAGTCACCTGCATCGGTCTCAGCAACGAATTTATTGTAGCCTGCAGTAAACCCTTCAATCAGTGCCCTGGACTCAGCGCTCAATGTCGAAAACTCAGCCTCAGCCCCGCTCAATATTTTCTGAGCCTTAAAGCTGAAATCATTGATGATATTGATGTCATCTGGCCCCGGCCCGAAATACTTGGCACGCTCACTCCGCGCCTTGACAATTGCCTCAGCCAAAAGGCAGACGTTGTCCTGCGCTTGCGCATAGCCGTGCCCGAAAGCCGCCGATTTCAGGTTATCGGCTTTGATATGGGGCACCCCTCCTTCGGTTCTCCTGATGGTTGCTTCCAGCTTGCCATCCGCAGGAAACAGGTTGGTATCAAGCTCAGGTTGAGACGCCCCAGATGAGGAACTGCCGCCATCAAAGCAGCCTGCAAGCATAGTACTACCCAATAGCACCAGCGCTGCGCCGCGCACTGTGCGCGCTGCCCGGTTATTCCAGCTTTTCATAGTGTTACCCTTATAATTATTGACTACAGGATTCGCCGTCACCGGCGACACTATTAAAGCTAGCAGAAGCTCACGAAAACTGAATTCATATTCAGATGATTTCGCAGAAAATCATATTTTTTAGTTACTTCCCTCCAGCGGCTGCCCAATTCTTGTGGCTACAGCTGGCGTTTTCTCAAATTTGATCGGAAACCCGATCTGCCTCTGTAATGTGCCATCCCCCCTGTCAACGCCAATCACCATATCCCGGGCTTTTAACTGTGGGTGCTCCGCAGCTTCATCAATGGTCAGTACCGGTTCCACACAGGCATCAGCGTCGGCAAAGATCGTCTTCCACTGATCCAGTGTTTTCTGTTGTATCTTTTCACTGAGCGCGGTTTTAAATACTTTCTGATCCTCCGGCTTCTGGCTGAGCACAAGGCTTTTCATGTCGGCTAACCCCAGGATGTCGCACAACCTTGCAGAGAACTGGGGTTCCAGACTACCTACAGAAAGCCACCGGCTATCCCGGGTCTGGTAGTAGTCGTAAAAGGATCCACCGTTGAGCAAACTGGTCTCGGGTTTCTGTTCCTGGCCGCCCGCAAGGCAAGCAGCGCCGGCCATACCATTAAGTGCGAACGCGGCATCAGTCATGCTGATGTCAACAAACTGTCCTTCCCCTGTCTGTTGCCGATGAATAACTGCCGCAAGTATCCCCATCACCGCATGATGGGACCCGCCTGCTACGTCGGCGATCTGGATACCCATAGGTGGCGGGCCGCTTTGTTCCCGACCGCAGTGACTGCTTACACCAGCAACAGATAGATAGTTAATGTCATGCCCGGCTCTGTCTTTATAGGGGCCAGTCTGTCCGTAACCCGTAATGGCACAATAAATGAGCCCTGGATTAATCGCTTTCAGAGTTTCGTAACCAATACCAAGGCGATCCATCACACCGGGACGAAACTGCTCGATCACAATGTCATAATCTTTAACCAGCTCCAGAATCCTGTCCTTGCTGCCTTCCTTTTTGAGATCAAGAGCCAGAGATTGCTTACCCCGGTTGAGAAAGCCGTGCGCTGTACTCACTCCCGCGTCATACGGTGGCATTACACGAACAAGATCTACCCGGTCCGGGGCCTCAACTCGCAATACTTCTGCCCCCATATCTGCCAGTAACATGGTGGCGTATGGCCCTGGCAACAGCGTGCTGAAGTCCAGAATTTTCATCGAGGTTAAAGGACCCGACATAGCGCTCTCCTTTTCTGTAATGTGTTGTTCTGATTATCTTTGCACATCACACCATGCTGCACGGTTTTGCGTTTGAGGCCAACTGCCTGTTACGCCAATTCAGTTAACCGATTCTTCCAGCCACGTTGGTTGCATTGTGGCTTGGGGGTTTTATGATGGGGTTCGTTTTCATGAAATGGCGGGTTAGATGTCCGATCTGACAGTTTCACGACACTTTGTGCTCGCGGCCCTTGCCGGCGCGGAGCATCTGGGGTTTGATACAGAAAAAATGCTCCGTGAAGCCGGTATATCTCCCGATCTTCTGCACATTGAAATGGCAAGGGTTAATAGCGACCAGTTCAGCTCCTTGTTACAGATCGCCTGGAGCTGCATGGACGATGAATTCCTGGGCATGGGGCCACGGCGAGCCCGGGCCGGCACATTTGCCACCATGTGTGCGCTGGTTATTGATTGCCCTACATTGGAGGCGGTTTACAAACAGGCCTACCGGTTTTCCCGGCTGTTTGACCCTATGGCAGCCATGAAGCTGGAAACTGACAATCAAACGGTGCGACTGGTTACTCAGATTGAAGGCAAGATCCTCGATCCGCATTACTTTCTGCGCGAGAGCATTCCCGTGATCTGGCACCGGCTTGGCTGCTGGCTCATCGGCCAGCCGGTAGAGCTTGAAAAAGCCGCATTCGACTACCCCCGGCCAGCCCACGGCGATGAGTACCGGCACATTTTCCATTGCCCACTGGAATTTGAAGCCGACTGTACCGCTCTTACCTTCGATAAACGTTTTCTGTCGGCTCCGGTTATCCGGGACAAGCCGGAAATGCTTCAGTTTCTCAAAACATCGCCAGCAGATTTACTATCCCGACCGGACGAGAGCAATACCTTTACCGGCCAGATCCGGGGACTCATAGGGCGGGATTTTTCAAAGCCGCTGCCCGACTTCGAATGGATTGCAAATCAACTGCATACCAGCCCACAGACACTACGCAGGCGACTAAAACAGGAAAATACGTCGTTCCAGGAGATCAAGGATTTACTTCGCAGAGATATGGCAATCTACTACCTGAGCCGACAGGAGCTTTCTATCAACGACATCGCAGCGAAAGTCGGGTTCACAGAACCCTCGACCTTCCACCGGGCCTTCAAGAAGTGGACAGGGGTTACCCCGGGGGCCTACCGTGAAGGCGAACGGGGTAACCTGAAAATTAAACGCTAGGAACCAGAAGGGGTTTGCAGGTTACGGATCAGCTTACCCAGAGTCTGGGCGATCTCTTCCACCTGGTTTCGGTTTGGCGCAAGCTGGAGCAAGCGGGAGCCATCTCTTGGATCGTATACCCAGCAAGTCGCCACCGCTGATTCACAGCCCCACTCAACTTGAGGGTTTACGCCAAAAACCGGAACCTGTACGGTTTTCCGTGTAACGCTGCCTGAGCTGTTACGCCGGATTTCCTGAATGGCTACGGCGTTATCGCTGCTGCTCAGGCGATATTCCACATCCGCTGGCCGGTCAAGGCGTACGACAGCCTGGTCCTGTCGCCACCCGGCTCCTCCCAGCAAACTGTTGAGATGCATCACAAGCGCTTCATTGTCTGAATCGGCAAGATACAGTTTGCGCAAGGAGGCCGTTCGTTCATCACCTGCCGGCTCAATCACGGCAATTTTAGTGTCATCACCAGCCTGCGTCACCAGAGCCTTTTCTTTCCGTGCCCGTTCAATCCCCGTAATCAGCTTAAGGGCATTCTGGTAATGACTGCCTTCTGCCCCAGCCTCAGCCACGTAGGCTTCAAGTGCCGCCTGGGCTTCATTCAGGTGATTGGACTGCAACATCACCCTGCCACGGTAATAGTTGTAATCCTCTGGCTTTTCCGCGTCCAGAAGTTGCAGGCGGTTAAGGTATTCACTGGCCTCGCCCCAACTTTCGGCAGCTACCGATTCTTCGATCGCAAGCATCAGCCTGCGGGCTTCATGCTCGGGTGCCAGTGCAGCGGCCTGCCCTGCCAACAGAGCCGAAGCGATCACCACCACTCTGGCCAACTGTCGGCCTTTTACCCTCAAGGCCGGTAAACCGTTATTCCCAAACGCTACTGCCATGGTACTTACTCCTGCTTGTTATCTGCACCAGTTGCCCGTTCTTCCGTATCCACCTCAGCCTGATCCAAAACGGCTTTCGGCAGCTCCTTTTTTACCCTTACGCCAAGCTCAACAAATCGATTGGCCTGGGAAATCAGATTACCCCGCCCTCTGGTCAGCGTGCTCATAGCTGAGTCGTACGTGACCTGCGCAGTATGGAGTTGTCCGCCAAGGCGCTCCATGGACTCTACAAACACCCTGAGTTTGTCATAAACTGCGCCGGCACGCTCAGCTATCAAACGCGCGTTCTGACTCTGGCGCTCATACCGCCAGATATTCTCAATCGTGCGCAGGGTCGCCAGCAATGTGGTTGGTGTTACTACAATAATCTTTCGCTCAAAGGCTTCTGCGAAAAGGTTCTCGTCCTGCTGAAAAGCCGCCACGAATGCCGGCTCTATTGGCATAAAAAGAAACACAAAGTCGGGCGAATGCAGGCCTTCGAGCTGGCTGTAATCTTTCTCACTGAGCGTACGGATATGGTTGCGAACCGCTTCCACATGTTTTTTCAGCGCATCCTCACGGGCTTCGTCATCTTCTTCAACCACCCATTTCTGATAATCCAGCAAGGATACTTTGGAGTCGATAACCAGATTTCGGTTGTCGGGAAGATGAACCACCACATCCGGCCTCAACAGCTGGTTTTGACCGTCCCGGTAACTGCCCTGGGTTTCATATTCAACACCCTTGCGTAATCCGGATTTTTCCAGAACCCGCTCGAGTATCAGTTCACCCCAGTTACCCTGAATCTTTTTATCGCCTTTCAGAGCCCGGGTCAGATTGGAGGCTTCTTCAGTGATCTGTCGGTTAAGATCCTGGAGTGATTTTATCTCACTACGAAGAGCCTGCCGGTCCCGGGTTTCCGAGGTGTAGACATCGTCTACACGTTTTCTGAAATCCTGCAACTGATCCCGAAAGGGACTCAGCAAAGTATCAAGACTGGAGCGAGTCTGCTGGGTGAAATGCTGGCTCTTTTGCTCGAAAATCCGATTGGCAAGATTCTCAAACTCCTGCTTCAGCGCATCCCGGTTGCGTTCCAGCAGCGCAAGCTTTTCGGAAGCGAAACGCCGCTCCTCTTTCAGCATAACCTGCTGTTCTCTCATCAATGCCCGTGCTTCAGTCAGTTCAGTCGAAAGCTCATCTATCTTGAGCTGCTGGCTTTCGCGTTCTTTTATAAGCTCTTCGATCTGACGGCTCTGAAAGGCAAGATCAGCGTGCAGGCCTGCAACCCGGCTTTCGGCCCTGGCCTTAGCCAGAAACACGACGAAAATAATCGTCATGACAAACAACAGAGTCACGAATATCGCCATCAACCCCGGCTGGGATACTATAAAGTCGCTGACAGCCTCAGGCACAGAGAGGGCTCCTATGAATCTGCATATTTATCCGGATTAACGTGAGCTTACACGCATATTGCATTCTATCGGAACCTCACTGTCTTTTCTCCGACACGCGTCGTGCCAGAGCACTATCTCATCGTTTGAATCACGACTGCTTGGCAATTTTGTAATGTAGCTGAATCCATCTATGGACGCGCAAGGCAATATCCATTACAAGGATCATCGCCATCCGCGATAGTCGGCATTACATTTTCTTAACCGCTTTTGGGCGAACGCAAGTGCATGTGCGTTCAGACAAGGTGCCGGGGGACAAATCACGCGCCATCCCCTTAACCAACTGTAAAGCATATGCACAGGTCGACTGTTGTATACTTTGGCTCCGGATATTCTCCGCAATACACTTTCAAGCCGTCATGCTCTGTATTTCCCGGGCGTGACCGGTAACCGGCTCAGGGGTTTTTCATGTGTTCTAAACGATTGCGAGCTGGTCTGCCGACGCTCCCCGTTTTGGTTCTGGCAGGCACTGTTCTGCTGACGGGGTGCTCAGCAGACAGATACTTCATGGTTCCAAAATCTGACCTCAGCGACCTGAATGCCTCGGTTCAGAGCCAGCGTGCAACTCTGGTTACCATGGAAAAAAACGCAACGGTTCGCCATGACAAAATCCTGGAAAGTAACGAAGCCGCAACTCAGCGGGTGCTGGACGCCATTGCAACTCAGGTTGCAAAGCCTTCCTGCCCACCTGTCCCCACCCAGAAAGCCTGCCCTGCGTCTGACAGATCAAATGGCAGGGCCGACCGCCTGAAAGGAAAAGTGATTGTCGGAGAGGTTGAAAACTTTTATCTCGCAGGGCCTGGCCTGATCTACAAGGCCCGGATTGATAGCGGTGCGGAAACCTCCTCTATTGACGCGCGCAACATTACCCGCTTTGAACGAGACGGAGGCAACTGGGTAAGGTTTGACGTGCCCGTTCCCGGGACGGATGATCTGATCACCCTCGAGAAGGAGATCTCCCGTCGGGTCAAGGTGATTCAGGCCAGCGCTGACGAAGCTGAGCGCCGGGTGGTCGTAGAACTCCAATTCACTATTGGAGACCATCAGCAGGTAGCGGAATTTACGCTTGCGGACCGGAGCAATCTTACCTACCAGGCCCTCATTGGTCGCAACGTACTCCGTGATGTCATGCTTATTGATGTCGGCAAGGAGTATGCTACCGAACTGCCTGAATCAATCCTTACCGAAAATAACAATGGGGAAAAATAGTGACCAGCCCCTCCCGATTACCGTTTTATATCGCTGTTTTATTGTTGATTTCTGCTGGAATTTCACTTGCCGTATGGCGACATATAGAACTGGGCATCCCCTGGCTCACAGGTGAGCAGCGCCCGGTATGGATGATAGAGGCACGAGTTGATTTTGACGGAGCAGGCGAACCCGTCGTAGCAAGCCTGAACATTCCGGAACAACCGCCCGGATTCCGCATTCTGACTGAACAGGCAGCCTCACCAGGCTATGGTTTCTCGATCATAGATAAATCCGGCAGTCGGCGCGCTGAATGGACAAAGCGCGACGTATCAGGCCCGCAAACCCTGTACTTCAAAGCGCAATTCATACCCGACCCGGGAGCTCAGCCGGCACAACCATCCCAACAACCAAAAACCCAAAAACTATTCTGGGAAGAGCCCCAGGCAACAGCTGTCCGAGAAATTTTATCTCAGGCTGAGGCGCGCTCAAGTACACCTGAGAGTATGACACGGGAACTGATTCGTCTGATGCAGCCAGACACCCGGGTTCAGAATACTACCCTGCTCGTTTCCGAAGAGAACTATCTTCCATTGCTGGTCAACATGCTCAACCACTCCGGCATCCCCGCCAGAACAGCGGATGGTCTGAAGCTTGAAGATGCGCGCCGTCGACAGCAACTGATTCCGTTTCTGCAGATATACAATGGAGAGCGCTGGCTTACATTAAATCCAAAAACAGCCGCTCAAGGCGTTCCGGAAGACATTCTGCTCTGGAGGCAGGGCTCCGAATCACTGCTGGACGTTGTAGGCGGGGGTAACTCCGAGATCAGCTTCTCCATGCTCCGGCAAACCATTCCCGCCCTTCAGCTGGCGGCCATGCAATCTGATGGCAAGGGCCTGGGCTTTCTGAGCTTCTACGAGCTTCCGATTGAAGAACAGAGCATGTTCCGCATGCTTCTTCTTTTGCCACTCGGGGCTCTGGTGGTTGCATTCATGCGTATTGTTATTGGTATCCGCACCTCAGGTACCTTCATGCCAGTGCTGATTGCTGTTGCTTTCGTACAGACCACGCTGGTGCCCGGCCTTATCGCTTTTCTTTCAGTCGTTTCTATCGGGCTGGCAATGCGGGGATATCTCTCCAGCCTGAACCTCCTGCTGGTCTCCCGGATATCAGCTCTGATCATTCTCGTCATTTTCATTACGGCAGGGTTGAGTGTCTTCGGTTATCAGATGGGCTTCAATACAGGTATGACGGTAACCTTTTTCCCCATGGTCATCATTGCCTGGACCATCGAACGTATGTCCATACTCTGGGAAGAAGAAGGCGGCCAGGAGGTTCTGGTTCAGGGCTCGGGCAGCCTGTTTGTGGCAATCTGCGCCTACTTGCTGATGAGCGCCCCCCTGGCTGGCCATCTCACGTTCAACTTCCCCGAGCTGCATTTTGCAATTCTGGGTCTGATTCTTCTGATGGGGCAGTATACTGGCTACAAACTTACCGAGCTGAAACGATTCACGCCGATGAAGGCCTACGATTGATATGGACTGGATCTCGCCGCGCACACTGAAAAGGCTGGGCATGCTGAACATGAACCAGCGCAACGTGAACTATATTGCGCGTTACAACGAGCGCTCATCCTATCCGCTGGTAGACAACAAGCTCAAAACAAAACTGGTTGTTGCCGAGTATGGCGTAAAAACGCCAAAGCTCCTTCAGGTTGTCAAACAACAACACGAGATATCCCATTTCAGGGAAATGGCTGAGGGGCTTGCGGGCTTTGCGATCAAGCCCGCAAAGGGTTCTGGCGGAAAGGGCATTACCGTCATCACTGGCCGGGATGGAGATTTCTTTGTAAAAGCATCCGGAGCACGTGTGGGTGCGCCTGTGCTGGAGCGGCACCTGACCAACATACTGGCAGGGCTCTACTCCCTTGCAGGTACACCCGATGTTGCCATTGTGGAAAACCTGGTGGAGTCAGATCCTTCATTGGCCAAGTACTCCCATCAGGGTGTGCCAGACATACGTATCGTGGTATTCCAGGGCTACCCGGTTATGGCCATGCTGCGGCTTGCTACCACTGCATCTGACGGCAAGGCAAACCTGCACCAGGGAGCCGTGGGTGTGGGACTGGATATAGGGTCCGGCAAGAGCCTGAATGCAGTCCAGTTTAACCGCCCTATTACGCTACATCCCGACACCGGGCTCGCACTGGAAAACATAGACATTAACGACTGGGAAGAAATGCTGGAGATGGCTTCTCGCTGCTATGAGGCCACCGGCCTGGGCTATATGGGTGTTGATCTGGTGGTAGATGCCAACGAAGGCCCTCTGCTGCTTGAGCTTAACGCCCGGCCCGGCCTGGCAATCCAGATGGCGAACGGCCGCGGCCTGCTACCGAGATTACACGCGGTTGAAAGCCTCAAACGCCCTCACTTTACGCCCAGAGAACGGGCAAACTACGCGATGGAAACCTTCGCCAGCCTTTGAGCTGAAAGCACAGAACTCAGTATGAGATTGCCTGATCCAGAATGACAAGCATAAAAAAACCGGAGCCAAAGCCCCGGTTTTTTTATGTCTGGTTATTTCCGTAACAACTACATCTCGCCTCTGGCGATCAGTAACTTGCGCTCATGGGTCAAGCCTTTCAGCAAGCCCCAGGTCATAACCAGAAGAATTACCGTAAACGGCAAGCCCGCACTGACAGCCGTTGCCTGGATAGCCCCCAAAGCATCAGCACCGCCACCAAAAATCAATGCCGCAGCAATAGCACCTTCCATAACCACCCAGAACACACGTTGTGCTGTTGGCGCATCGGTTTTACCGCCAGCGGTAATACTGTCTATAACCAGTGATCCTGAGTCCGAAGACGTTATAAAGAACACAAGCACCAGTATGATACCTATAAACGAGAGGATGCCTGTAAACGGCAGGTTTGCAAACATCTGGAACGTGGCCAGAGAAACCTCGGTAATGCCATTTTCGGCAAGCGCGCCAATGCCCTGGTTAAGCTGCTCAAGCGCGGCACCACCGAACGAACTCATCCACACAGAAGTAATGAGCGTCGGAATAATCAGTACTGCAGTTACAAACTCGCGAACAGTCCGGCCCTTGGAAACCCGCGCGATAAACATACCTACAAATGGCGACCAGGAAATCCACCAGGCCCAATAGAATACAGTCCAGCCACGCATCCAGGCCTCATCTTCCCGGCCAAACGGGTTGCTGAAAGACACAATGTTGGCTACATAACTGGAAGTCGTCACCCACAAGGTTTCCAGTATACTCATGGTCGGGCCGGCAAATATTATGAAAAACAGCAAAATGGCGGCCAGAGACATGTTGATATTACTCAGTATCTTGACCCCGCCATCAAGGCCCCGAAGTACAGACATAAGTGCAACGGCTGTAACACCAACGATAATAGCCATCTGCACGTTAATTCCGGAGCCTGTATCAAACAGGTAGTTAAAACCAGAAGCCGCTTGTTGCGCACCAAACCCAAGAGAGGTCGCCAGGCCAAAAATCGTGGCTACAACGGCGAGAATATCAATAATGTGGCCAGGCCAGCCCCAGACCTTGTCTTTCAGAAGCGGGAAAAAAGCAGAACGGATGGTTAGCGGCATGCCTTTGTTGAAGGAAAAGAACGCCAATGAAAGTGCTACGATTGAGTACACTGCCCATGGGTGAAGCCCCCAGTGATACATGGTGGCTCCCATGGCAAGGTCACGGGCCTCGGGCGTATTTGCTGCCACATTAAAAGGCGTTCCGTACCAGCCGGTGTAATAGGCTACAGGTTCTGCAACTGCCCAGAACATCAGGCCGATACCCATGCCGGCAGCAAAAAGCATGGCAAACCAGGACATAGTGGAGAACTCAGGTTTGGCATCCATTCCACCGAGGCGAATCTTACCAACCGGCATCACAATCAACGCAAGACAAACAATCACAAAAATATTGGCACTTAACAGGAAAAACCAGTCAAAGGTTGCAATAATGTCCAGCTTGGCGCCGTCCAGCAAAGCCTTCGCGGCCTCAGGGAACATCAGCGTGCCTATAACAAAAACGACCACCATGATCGCGGTGATCGGAAATACCGGAGCATGCAGATCCAGGCCGAACGGACTGATATTATCCTGGCCGGCTACGTAATCCGTTTGATATTCGTCTTTTACTACGTCGCCCACGTTTGGCGCCTCCTGATTCAGAATTTAGTAACGGATACTGTTCATACATCTGGATTCAAACGTTACAGGCGCGTCATAATAATACTTTGAACTCAAAACATCAAAGCTGACCATACCAACATCCACAATATTCCAGGAGTCGAACGAGATATTCATGGAGAAAAAAACCTCTTTCCCACTGCGCTACTCAGCCTACGTAATCAGCATTGCAGGCTTCCTGGTTTCACTGGTGCTAAGCCTTCATTTCGGGGCCGGGTATTTATTTCCATGCATATTCGGCGCTCTGACAGCGCTTGGCACCTATGACGTGCTCCAGAAGAAGCATACTGTCAGCAGAAACTACCCGGTCATGGTGCACTTCCGCTACCTGTTTGAATCCGTGGGGCCGGAAATCCGACAGTATTTCATTCAGTCTGATACAGAAGAGCGCCCTTTCTCGAGAGAACAGAGAACAATCATTTATCAGCGCGCCAAAAACATACTGGACAAGCGCCCTTTCGGCTCTCAGCTGGGGATGTACGAAGAAGGGTTTGAGTGGATCAATCACTCCCTCAAACCCTCTACCATCACTGACAGCAACTTTCGCGTAGAGATTGGATCACGCTGTGCAAAACCCTACAGCGCAAGCGTCTTCAACATCTCCGCCATGAGCTTCGGGTCACTTTCCGCTAACGCTATTCTGAGCCTCAATACCGGTGCGAAAATGGGGGGGTTTTATCACGATACGGGCGAAGGCTCTATCTCCCGCTACCACAAAAAGCCAGGGGGAGACCTGGTTTGGGAGATCGGCTCCGGCTATTTTGGCTGCAGAAACAAAGACGGATCATTCAGCCCCGAACAGTTTGCGAAGAATGCCACACTTGACCAGGTAAAAATGATAGAGGTCAAACTATCTCAAGGCGCAAAACCCGGCCATGGAGGCATTCTCCCGGGAGCTAAAGTAACACCGGAAATCGCAGAAGCCCGCGGCGTATCCATCGGCGAAGACTGTATTTCTCCGGCCCAGCACTCCGCCTTTTCAACGCCCGTTGAAATGCTTGAGTTTCTGGATCAGCTCCGCGAATTATCGGGAGGCAAGCCCGTCGGTTTCAAACTGGCTATTGGCCACCCCTGGGAGTGGTTCGCTATCGTTAAAGCAATACTTAAAACCGGCAGCAAGCCCGACTTTATCGTTGTGGATGGCGGTGAAGGTGGCACAGGGGCAGCGCCACTGGAGTTCATCAACCGCATTGGTACACCGATGACGGAAGCACTGCTGCTGGTGCACAACACTCTGGTAGGTACCAACCTGAGAGAAGAAATCTCCATTGGCGCTGCCGGCAAAATCACATCAGCCTTTAACATAGCCCGTACGCTGGCCCTGGGGGCTGACTGGTGCAACGCAGCCCGTGGCTACATGTTCTCCCTTGGCTGCATTCAGGCACTTAACTGCCATACAGGCCTCTGCCCCAGCGGCGTCGCCACTCAGGACCCCAGTAGAAGCAGCAAGCTGGATGTGGAAGACAAAAGCCGGAGAGTTTACAACTTCCACAAAAATACCCTGGATGCCCTGCAAAACATGCTGGAAGCCTCCGGCCTGCAACACCCGGGGGAACTGGGCCCTGAGCACATAGTTCGCCGGGTCTCGAAAACAGAGGTGCATTCATATATTGATCTGTTCCCTTTCCTGACTCCCGGTGCACTGCTTGAAGGAAAAACCGGCCTGGCAATCTTTGATAAGTACTGGGCAGAATCACAACCAGACAGCTTTGATCCCCCTGAATTCGTGCAACAGCTCAGAGAAACCAAGCTTCGCTAGAAATTCGGGACCTAACCCCTAAAAGCCTGTTTATTTTTGGCCCGGCCTAGTGTAGACTTCGCTCCCGCTAAGCCACTGAGATTCCTCTTTAAGTCTCTTTGGCACTTGCCACCAAAGCCCGGCTTTGGGAAGGTACCAATTAGCGAATCGGGGCGTAGCGCAGCTTGGTAGCGCACTTGCATGGGGTGCAAGGGGTCGTAGGTTCAAATCCTACCGTCCCGACCAATTTAAGCAATTAAGCCAGACACTTACGAGTGATCTGGCTTTTTTGTTTTTGGGCAACTCAAAACTAACTCAATAAAAACTCAAAACCTTTTGTAATCACCCGATATTGCGACGCGCTTTTTGAAGTTCTATTAAGATTAAGATGAACCGTTAAAGCAGGTACCCATTTAATTCACGGTACCTACTTAACTGGCTGTGCCTGAAACCACCTGGTTCCGGCCATTCTTCTTGGCCTGGTAGAGGCGCTCATCTGCCAGTTTTACGATGGCTTCGCAATTAGCCGGATCATCAAAAATCAGCGTGGCCACACCTAAACTGGCGGTTACGTATGTCTCAATTGCAGAGCCTGTGTGGGGGATGCCCAACGCCGCTACTTCGTCCTTAATGCTCATGGCAATGGTGGTCGCACCTGCGTGGTCAGTTTCTGGCAGAATACAGCAAAATTCTTCACCGCCGTAACGGGTTGCCAGGTCTTGAGGTCGTTTGAGTTTACTCTGGATAACGTCAGCCACCTGTTTCAGACATTCATCCCCGGCCAGGTGGCCATAGGTGTCGTTGAAGTCTTTAAAGAAATCCACATCTATCATGATCACGGAAATGGGGGCTTTTGTGCGGCGCATACGATGGCATTCGGCCTTTAAAACACTGTCGAAGCAACGGCGATTGGCTAATCCGGTCAGAGCGTCGGTAAGGCTGAGATTTTCAAGTTTGTCGCGAACTTTGTTAAGTTCAGCGAGATTCTTCAATCGTTCCCAGTAGGTGTGAAGCGTATAGTATGCCAGCGACCACAAAATAATAAGCGCACCTACAGACAGCCAGACTCGGTGCCGCCAAGCTGCCTGCCAGTCACGATCTGCTTCTCCTACTATTACAACAAACGGTAAGCCTTCAACCTGACGAACACCGTACAGGCGAGACTCGTTATCTAACGGAGAGACATCCCGAAAGGTTTTGTAGGGTTCACCGGAAGCAATAAACTCTTTAACTAATGGATCGTTCACCTTTTTGCCCAGTAATTCCGGGTTGGCGGGCTTTCTCGCCAGCATCTGGAGATTCTGATCAGAGATGGCGATCACGCCGTGTGTGTTGATCGATACCTTTTCAAGCCATGTTGAAAAGAAATCCAAATTCACGCCAATGCCAGCTAAACCAGCAAACCCATCTCCGGGGAATTTTCGAGTCTGAATCACCATGAGCTCGCCCACATTGCTGGTAAACATGTTTGAAACGTAGGTTTGAAGTCCTGGATTATTCATAGGCACGCTGCACCATTCACGATTGCTGGCATCGAAGCCCACAATTGCAGGGGTATGCGTCATTATGCAGTTTTCATCGTTCAGGCCTACGCCGCTTGAATGCGGGAGCGTTTTACGTTTGTCATCAATGTATTTCGTTATGCGTTCATGCTCCTCGGAATTGGCTGCGGGGAACTGAAGCTCAGAAACGGGCACCGTAAGGACGATATCACGCAGAATATAATCGGAAGCAGCAAAGGAGCCCTTTATCCATTCCCCAATCAAAAGACTGGTACTTGCAACGCGTTCTGACGCCTTTTCTTCTTCCCGCGACAAGGAGTATTGCAACTCATACAAAGCCATACCGCCAATCAGCAGGCAAAACAATAGGCAGTAGGTAAGGCTCTTTTTACGCTTGATCATAGGTTTGTGTACGAGATCTACCCCGTTTCCACGGACGGTTTTAAAACGGCTGATCACTTCTGATCCTGAACGGCAACTCTACGTCGCATCCTGGGATTATGGAACCGTTCGATGTAATCGAATACATCAGCTCGCGCTTGAGCATCCCGAAGAATCCCTCGCCTTCCTGCGTGGATATCTCCGTAATATCCGTCACCCATTTGGTGTCCGGCTCCAGAGCGGAGAAGTTCCGCTCCAGATGGTTTCGGATACCTGGTGGCCGACACCTTCAGGCATCGGCACATAAGACGTATCGGGAACTGACTGCGACAACAGATTGGGAATGATGCCTATCTCCAAGGCTACCTGTCGACAGCTCACACCGGGTTGGCGAGTCAAAGTGATGGCTTCGCGTTTGAACTCTGAGCTATATTTTCTGCGTCTGGACATGAATACTCCTTTGGCACATTGCGCCTCTTTTTAGGAATGTCCGCAGTAACGGGGTATAGAACCCGAACGAACTTGAATGACTGGTTATGAGCTTTACTCAAGACCGTAATCATCAGTGAACAGGTCCAGTTTGCTGGTCACGTATTCCATGAGTTCGTCGTATTTGATCTCTTCTATTTTCCCAGCAACCACATAGCATGAGAGGTATGAGGCAACATAATGGAATCTATACTGATCCTTTGACCTTTCATCGCATGCCCAGTCCCTCTGCACCTGCTCCTCATTCCCATCCACCATTTGCTGGAGTAGCGCATCATTGTTCATATGGTTGCGTTTGGAATAGATCAGCGGAGCAATCATATAGAGATTTTCAGGCGGGATTTCTCCAACCCTTGCAGCCTCGATAGCCTCTTTCAGCGAGGCTTCCATTTCCTTAAGCCATTTTTCCATATCTATCTGAAACCCTCATGGCTCATAACGCTCTCATCACGCGCCGCAGGATGCGGTCGCTTGAATGATCTTGTTATAAAAAAATTTCCGGCTTCTTTATATAAGACTGCGTTAACGAAATTATTTTTCTATGGATATCTTCCCACATATAAAGATATTTCGAGCTGAACTCATATGTTACCTCTACCCCCCTAGTTCCTCCAAATTTAATAATTTCTTCCTTTGGCCATCTATCACGAGGGATAACAAAACTAACCCTGCATCCTGTAACGTCTAGGTGCGAGCCTCCCCAATAAGTACCGCAATTTACAAAAATAGGGTTTCCAGCTGGTGTCAGCATGTAGCCCTTTTCAACCATAAATAGTCTCGGCGGTCGCTTTGATATATCTATATCCGTCTGATCGCCATATTTCTTATAATTTTTAAAAGCAATCAGGTTTTCGAATTCTGAGTCTTTTTCTTTTAAGTATTTATCTCCTGAAGCTTCTCCAATAAAACTACTGTCTCTTGACAAAAAACCGATTCTATAAGTGAGAACTTCGGTGCTGTACTTTTCTGAGAATTTTGATTTGTTATGTTCGTCTCTATGCTCAAAATCAGGTAGAAGGACTTCTAAAGTAGCTTTATCCCAAATTTTTTTAGCCCATGGCATATACGGGTGGGAAACAAGAACAAGGTGTTGTTTTGGGACTTCCAAATACAAACCTATTGGCCTGAGATACAGTGAGTGAAGTTTATTACCCTCTGTCCCAATGACACTGTAGTGATCAATATGTGGAGCCTCATACTTGATGCCATATCTTGACTCAGGGTTTATGAACCAATCTGTTGGCTCACCTAAGGATGATTCAGATTCGCTGCATGATGCGAGTAGTGTACATAATATTATTGTAGTAAATTTTTTTAGCATAGATGATGATGTAATTTATAACGCTAACGTTTAGCGGCGCCCATGTAGCGCAGCGAAGTGGGCGTCCGGTGTAGGGCCGGAGGCCCGGAACGAACTACAACAGATTGTTAAAACTTTTAGATCAGCACAACCGCAAGTAGACCAACATTCCGACGGGAACCGTAAAGATAAAGTACAGGGTAAGACGAAGCCAATCCCTCGTACTAGTCCAGATAAACATGGGCAAAAAAAGGTAAATGCCCACACCAAAATAAAAAAACCACCCGAGAACTACTATGTCTACGACCCTTGCGACCAAATCGTTTCTAGTGGCAGCGTAGGAAAAAATCGCAACCGCACAAATTGCGGTAACTATGTAAATACCTCTCGCCCAGAGGCAGAAAACTCTATCTGCTGTATCGCTCATCTAAACTTTTAACGCCGCTCAGCACGCGCGGCTAAGGAATGGAGGCGTAGCGCAATGCAGTAGCCGTCGCCGTGGCTGGAATGGTTAGGTGTCATTTTCTTGCGCTCGATAACAGAGGATTCTATGTATGAAGCCCCCCCTTCGGAGACAATAATATGCGAGCAGTATGAATAACAGAAACTCAGCCGAAGCATAGCTAATTTCGATCCAGCTCCTTAGGATCTGAGACTCTATCTCGGTGGTACGGGGTGTTTCCATGGCAGCCATCTCATAAAGCTGGGCAATTCTCACTGTGGAAGCACCTAGCCAATACAGTTGTAGAAAGGCCTGCGCAGAAAAATATACCCCAAATGCCCTTACGATAACCCAAGCAAAATCATCCCTATTCAACTGAAAACCTCCTGTGGAGCAAATAGTGGCATTGCCACCTAACAGCTAATTCAACGACAAATGACATCTATCCAAAC
Source organism: Marinobacter sp. F3R11 (assembly GCF_003318275.1). Lineage (GTDB taxonomy): Bacteria > Pseudomonadota > Gammaproteobacteria > Pseudomonadales > Oleiphilaceae > Marinobacter. Next base: position 519,142 of record NZ_QOCH01000013.1, read on the forward strand.
GCGTATATTTCCCAGCGTTGCACATGCCATCCATCAAATTTTTCTTTGTTATCAAAAAACTACCTACCCTGAAAGATAGTCTGGCTGGAAATAAGCGTCAATTGTCGGATTTCCCCAAAAATATCTGTTCGCTTATCCCCAATCATTCATCAGTAACTATTTCATATTTTTCATAAGGTTGTAAGCAGTTCACTCTCAAAACCATGACATTTTGCGACAATTGTCGTATATCTCCGTTTTCACCGTTCGATTCCGCGTGGATCAGAAAACAGGTAGGTGGCGTAACCTGCAATCATGGCCATGGAAAAATTACTGCTAAAAGCGCCGCTAAGAGCTTTAGCGTGAACAAAGCGCGCAACAGAATGTGTTCGCTCAGGCTAGCTTAGGCACGAATGTACAACGGCACGCCTATAACGGCGGCGATCGGAATACCGATGAACAAATAAGGCAGTACATCAACGAAGTCCAACCAGGCCGCCTGATCCACATCGATTACCCCAAAGCCATGCTACAGTGAGCAGTACTACACGGCCCTCCGTGTGAACCATGATTAATCCACGCTAGGGGTTACACATGATTTTCGGAATCGCCTGGTTCGCAATGATGTGGTTTGGCCTGATGATGGTCGTGCTGGCGGCTGTGGTGGTGTTTTTTCTGCGCCGGAAGCACGATGCCGGGGACGACAATGAAAACACCACTCACCAGCAGCACAACGCATCCCGCCAGCAAGTGCTTGCAAAGGTTGGGGGTATGCATACCGTCGCTGAAGGCCTTCACGGTCGCGCGCGGATAAAAGCCCTTCGCAGCTACATGGATAGCATGAGCGATGGTCTGGAATTTATTTCGAAAACCAGCCCCTCAGCAAACGGCTCGCCAAAGGGGGAGTGGGTAATAGCACCTGGATCAGAGCCCAACCGCCGGATCCTTTACATTCACGGCGGATCCTGGATCGCAGGCAGTCCCAAAAGCCATCGCACCATCACTGACCGACTGTCCAGGCAGGCCAACGCCTGTGTATTCTCCCTTGATTACCGGCTGATGCCGGAAAACCGCTATCTTGACGGTATTATCGACTGTCGGCAGGCGTACCTCTGGATACTCGGGAACGGCCCTGACGGCAAGGCCGCGGCCGATTTTCTGGTGGTCGCCGGGGACTCCGCAGGCGGCAGTCACACACTAGGGCTACTTGCCTGGATAAGAGACCAGGGGCTGCAAGCACCGGATGCCGCTATTGCCCTGTCACCCTCTACCGAGCTCATGCTCACCTCGCTGGGCAAACGAGCTAATCTGAAAACCGATGCCATGCTGGGGCCAACCGTCGAGAAGCTGGCACGAATTCCCCTGCCACTATTGTGGTGGGGAACCGTATTGGGCTTTCGAGTACTGCCCACAAGCCCGATAGCCTCTCCCCTGCGCGGAGACCTCCACAACCTCCCGCCCACACTGATTCACGTCAGCGAATCAGAGCTGCTACTGGAAAACGCACAAAGATATGCAGCAAAAGCACAGGCCGCCGGCTCACCGGTGGAAATAGAAACCTGGCCCGACATGGTTCATGTATGGCATCTGTTTACGCCACTACTGCCAGAGGCAGAAGAAGCATTCGAGCATATAGCGGAATTTCTGGCGCGGGTAGAAGCGGTTTCTGAAGCCACTTAGCTCAGGAGTCGCTCTTTGGCCTCGTTGACTCGGGCGGCGAGATAGTTACTCCCTCCACGGTCCGGGTGTATTTTTTGCATCACCCGGCGGTGAGCCTGAATGATCTCATCCCGGCTCGCCCCAGCCTCCAGCCCCAGAATATCCAGGGCTTCGCTTTCAGTCAGAGCACCGCTACCACCCGAACTATCGCGCTCACTTCCATTCTTGCTGTCGTCGTCAGCCGGATCGTCAGCGCGCCAGGAGTCACCGAAACGGCGGTCCAGATAGGTTTCCAGAAGCCGTGCAGAATCTTCATCCTGGTCCCGGCAATATCTCAGCAACTCTATAAATTCACTTTCACCAAGATCCGCCAGCGCCCGCCCGGCCATGGGTCCTGTCAACACTTCCCCGCTCATATTTCCGGAGTCGTGATCCAGAGTCATGTCAAGGATTTCACTGGAGACATGGGATTGATTCCCGGGTTTAGCCTTTGCTCCACCCTCCCCCAACCCCGACATCCGACCCATTAGCAGAGACGGCAACACGCGACGCAGCAGGGGGAACAAGAAAACCAACAGGGCAAACAAGATATTCAAGCGACCGGTAACGGCCAGAAGACCCAATATCAGAACGCTGGCAATCAGCGCCAACTTGAGAATGGCGGGTTTTCGTTGGCTGGTCGGCTGATTACGTAGCCAGACCCACGCAACAACCACTACTATAATAACCAGAAACGTAAGGGGCACTCGAATACTCCGGGCCAATTGGCCCACCGGTTGATTGAATCAAGCGCTATCTGATCTGTTGGGTCAAACGTTTCACCTCCGGGGAGCTGCGGCTGGAATAGTCCTGCAAGGCCTTGGCTCCCCCGGAAGCATAGACCGCAACAGCGGCCATAAGATCCTTAAGTACTTGCGGGCTGTTACGGTCAAAGGGCGCATAGGCGCCTCCGGACAATTTACTCACCTGCTGAAACACCGCCCTGGCATGGGCATCAGCACCCTCGTGAAACATAAATACCGGGGTTCGCAGCATGCCCAACTCTCCGGCAATATGGCAAAGCTCATCCACAGGTTCTTCACAGGAATCACCGATAAACACAACGGCCTTGACGGCTTTTGCGCGTGTCTCTTCCCTTGCATGCGCCAACACTCTGCAGATCTGGGTTTGGCCGCCCAGGCAGGAAACACCGTTCATCAGGTTGAGCAGTTGACCAGTCTCGTTAACAAACCCTGTGGCTTTGAACTCCCTGAAACCGCGGTAGTAGCAAAGCTGAATGGCCAGACCGCCCAAGTCCTTAGTCGCCAGGAACAACTCACTCTGCAAGTGACAAGCCTGATCCCAGGTAGCACCGCGACTGGCTGTGGCATCCAGTGCGAAAATCAGCCGGCCCTGCCCTCCAACTTGCGGAGGCAGCTTACGGACCTGCTGAATGAACTGGTCGATCGACTTTTTATCGGATCTGGTACGGAGCTCTTTGTCAGACATATGCTTTTGTAAACCTCTTGCCCAGCGGGTGTTACAGCTTTTCAAGCGCCTCAGCTATGGGCACATCGCCAGACACCACATCAAAAACCCGGTTTGTGGTCGTACTCGTATCCAGAGTCGCCAGCAGAACGCGAGCAACGTCCTGCCGTGAAATTCTCCCGACGCTCTCATGCTCCGCACTGACTGCAACCTTGCCAGTACCCTCGTCATTAGTCAGCTGGCCAGGTCGTACAACAGTGTAATTCAGGCCACTGTTTATCAGATGCTCGTCAGCGTTGTGTTTGGCCTGCAGGTAATGGCGAAGTTTTTCAGGCCCGTTCTGCGGCTCTCCGGCACCCATACTGCTCACGATGATAAAGCGCTTTATGCCCATGGCGCTGGCACTATCAATGAGCCGGATGGCACCATCCTGATCCACATCTATGGTTTTATCCGGCCCGGTATGGGGCCCCGAGCCTGCGGCAAAAATAACCGCATCACAGCCCCTCATGGCTTCGCTACAATCCTTTTCCAGGTCACCGAGCACGGTTTCGGTGGCGCCCAGTTGCTGCAATTCAGGCCCCTGATCCGGATGCCGGATCAGGGCCCGGGCTTCGTGATCGCTATCTGCCATTTCACGCAACAGATGTTGCCCTATCTGTCCGTTGGACCCTGCAATAAACACATGCATGGCAAACCTCCTGACTGGCTGTTTCTGATGGTTGCAGGCTATAGATCAGTGCGACACCTGCTCAATTCAACCCGTGGACTCTCTTTAACCGACCTTTATTCCATAAAGACTGAAATACATGATTTTATATTCTTTCCAGTTTTATTCTGGCTTTGATAGATTCCCCTCCAATACATCATTTGTTTCAGGGGAATGTCATGCCAAGTATATTCAAAGGCCTGGTTACCGGTCTTGCGCTCAGCGCGTCACTCTTCGCTCAACCGGCGGCGTCGGCCGATCGTGAACTGCTTAATACATCCTATGACATTGCCCGGGAACTGTTCGCTGCCTACAACGTGCAGTTCAACAAATACTGGGAAGAAAAAACCGGTGAGACGGTTGAGATCAGCCAGTCTCATGCCGGCTCCTCAAAGCAGGCGCAAGCCATCATTCAGGGTCTTAAAGCCGATGTAGTCACCTTTAATCAGGTTACCGACATCGATATTCTGCACACGCGCGGACGCCTGATCCCGGAAAACTGGGCCGAACGCCTGCCCAATAACAGCTCACCTTACTACTCCACGATGGCTTTTCTGGTCCGCAAGGGCAATCCAAAAAACATTGAAAACTGGGATGATCTGATCAAAGAAGATGTCGCCCTGGTTATGCCTAACCCGAAAACCTCAGGCAACGGCCGCTATACCTACCTTGCTGCGCTGGGCTATGCCCAGGACAAATTTGGTGATGATCAGCAGAAAATCGACGGTTTTTTGCAGGACTTTCTGGGCCATGTGAAAGTGTTTGATAGCGGCGGGCGCGGTGCGACCACCACCTTCATCGAACGCGGCATAGGTGATGTACTACTGACTTTTGAATCGGAAGTGCTGAATCTGGCCGATCGTTACGACAACGGAGAGTATGAGGTGGTAACGCCCAAAGTAAGCTTTCTGGCAGAGTTTCCGGTCACCTGGATTGATGAATACGTGAAGCAGAACAAAACCGAAGATCTGGCAAAAGCCTACCTTGAGCATCTGTACAGCGAAGACGCCCAGCGCCTGCTGGCCGGATTCAACTACCGGGTTCACAACGATACAGTTAAGCAGGAAACCGCAGATCGCTTCCCGGACGTAAAACTGCTCCCCATCGACGCTATCGCAGGCAGCTGGGAAAACGCCACCAAAGAACACTTTTCCAGTGGCGGAAAACTCGACCAACTGCAACGCCGGAAGTGATCCGTGTCCGCGGCTAACCAGGCCAGTGCTGTAAGTACACAGCACTGGCCACGAAGCGGAAACCGCAGCAAGCGGGTACTACCGGGGTTCGGTTTGAGCCTCGGTATTTCGCTGTTTTTCATCAGCCTGATACTGATGTTACCGCTGACCGGGCTGGTGATTGAAGTATCAGCCATGAGTTTTAACGAGTTCTGGTTTGTCATCACCGACCCACGGGTAGTTGCTTCCTATAAGGTTACGGCGTTATCTGCTCTGGCCGCCTCAGTGTTTAATGGTGCTTTCGGGTTGCTGCTCGCCTGGGTACTGGTGCGTTATGAGTTTCCCGGTAAACGCCTGATTGATGCTGTAGTGGATTTGCCATTTGCTCTTCCCACGGCGGTTGCCGGCATCACCCTGGCCACCTTGTTCGCCGCCAACGGCTGGTACGGACAATGGCTGGCCAAGCTTGGGATTGAAGTCGCCTTCACCCCGGTGGGAATTGTGGTAGCCATGGCCTTTACCAGCCTGCCCTTTGTAGTACGAACAGTTCAGCCAGTGCTGGAAGAGTTGGCCCCCGAAGACGAAGAAGCGGCTGTCAGCCTGGGTGCCAGTGACGGCCATGTATTCCGCAGGGTTATATTCCCGGCTCTGTGGCCGGCCCTGATGACCGGCGTAGCGCTTTCTTTCACCCGAAGCCTTGGTGAGTTTGGTGCCGTTATTTTTATTGCCGGCAACATGCCTTACGTCAGTGAAGTAACCAGCCTGATGATTTTTGTCCGCCTGCAAGAGTATGACTACGCAGCCGCCAGCGCCATTGCCTCGGTAGTTCTGCTGGTGTCACTGGTGATGCTTTTCGCTATTACCCTGTGGCAGTCCCGCTATCTCAAACGCATAGAAGGACGCTAACCCAATGCACAGCCCCCATTCCTCCAGGCACCGCCGAGTTGGCGATGGTCCGGTTATAAAATGGCTGCTGACAGGCATTGCCCTGGCCGTCACTGCCGGCTTGCTGATAATGCCATTGCTGGTGATTTTTATTGAGGCCCTGGGAGCCGGCTGGAGCAGCCTGGCAGACAACCTGCTGGACCAGTACACCCTGCATGCCATCGGCCTGACACTGTTTGTAGCCGCGCTCACGGTTCCCCTCAACCTGATATTTGGCACTGCACTGGCGTGGCTGGTAACACGATTTCGTTTCCCCGGCCGAAAACTGCTGATTACACTGATCGATATCCCGTTTGCAGTATCTCCGGTTGTTGCAGGCCTGCTGTACCTGCTGCTATACGGCCGCAATGGCTGGATCGGCAGCTGGCTTGCAGACTATGACGTACAGCTGATGTTTTCCTGGCCCGGAATTGTAATGGTCACCATTTTCGTCACCTGCCCGTTTGTAGCCCGTGAACTCATACCACTTATGCAGCAACAGGGGAGCGAGGAAGAAGAGGCCGGCGTGGTGCTCGGTGCCTCCGGCTGGCGCATCTTCCGTACGATCACCTTGCCCAACATTAAGTGGGCACTGATATACGGCGTGGTGCTCACCAATGCCCGGGCCGTGGGCGAGTTTGGTGCGGTATCGGTAGTATCAGGAAACATCCGCGGGCAAACCAACACACTCCCCCTGCACGTGGAGCTGCTGTACCAGGATTACAATATTGTTGGCGCCTTTGCCAGCGCTTCGCTACTGGCCGGCATTGCCGTGTTTACGCTCGCGGCCAAAGGTTTTGTTGAATGGCGACAGGCCCGGATTCTGACCCGCCAGCAATCAGAGGAGACCCTGTAATGAGCATCACCGTTGATGGCATCAACAAGCGCTTTGGCAACTATCAGGCGCTGAATAACGTCTCTCTCGACATCCCGGAAGGCAAACTGACCGCTTTGCTAGGGCCCTCCGGTTCAGGAAAAACCACCCTGTTGCGCATTATCGCCGGGCTGGAATCCTCCGATAGCGGGCGCATAAGCTTCTCAGGTAAGGACGTGACGGGACTTCACGTGCGCGATCGCAACATAGGCTTTGTATTCCAGCATTACGCCCTCTTCCGTCACATGACCGTAGCGCAGAACATTGCGTTTGGACTGGATTCGCTGCCGCGCACCAGGCGCCCCTCCAAAGCAGAGATTCAGGCTCGCGTCAGTGAGCTGCTGGATATGATACAACTACCGCATCTGGCACAGCGTTATCCGGCGCAACTCTCCGGCGGCCAGAAACAACGTGTGGCACTCGCCCGCGCCATTGCAACACGCCCTAAAATCCTGCTGCTGGACGAGCCGTTCGGCGCGCTGGACGCCAAGGTGCGTAAAGACCTGCGCCGCTGGCTACGCAATCTGCACGATGAATTCCACTTCACCAGTATATTTGTGACCCACGATCAGGAAGAAGCTCTGGAGCTGTCCGATCAGGTAGTCGTTATGAGCCAGGGCAATGTGGAGCAAGTGGACGAACCTATTGAACTCTATGCCCGACCTGACAGCCGTTTCGTATTCGACTTCCTCGGACAAGTAAATGCACTGTCCGGTGCGATTCAGCACGGCCGGCTGAGCCAGGGTAAAGCCTGGGTGACCCTTCCCGGAGTCAGAGATCAAGGCGATGCACAGCTTTATATGCGCCCTCATGAAGTACGTCTTGCGAGCGCTCCCGACGCCCGCGCCAATTTGCCGCTGCGCATTGAGGCCGTCAGTCTGATCGGGGCTGAAGTTCGCATTGAACTCAGCCCGGTAGGCTGGCACAGCGAAAGTTCAGATGACATCTGGGAAGTGAGCATCAGCCATGCAGAATTTAATCGGCAACGCCCCACTCGCGGCGATCTGCGCTACGCAGTACCAGAAATCGGGCACCTGTTCACAGGCAAAAATACCCGGCCATCACCTGTTACCTGGGCCGAAGAAGAACACTGTCGGGCGCAGGCACTTTGTCCATCTTGAATACAATCAGCTCTGGCGAATCTGTTACCATAATTCAAATTTCCAACAAAGAGCTGAACAATAATGGACGCAAGCAAGTTTTATATTAACGGGCAGTGGGTTACACCCGAGGGAACCCAACGTCTGGAAGTTATTAACCCTTCTGATGAGCAAGGGTATTCCACGATTACTCTGGGCTCACAAGCCGATACAGACAAGGCGGTCAATGCTGCAAAACAAGCGTTTTCTGCCTGGTCAGCGTCTACCATCGAGCAGCGGGCGGAACTTCTGGAGCGCCTCTTCGAAACCTACAAGGCCCGGGCAGAAGAAATGGCCCAGACCATCAGCCAGGAAATGGGCGCACCGATTGACCTTGCAAGAAGTGCACAGGTTGGCGCTGGTGCCGCTCACCTGAAAAATACAATACGCGCCCTGAAGTCCTTTAATTTTGAGCATCCCCTTGGTGACCATGCTCCGGACAATATCATCCTGCATGAAGCCGTCGGTGTCTGTGCACTGATTACACCCTGGAACTGGCCGATGAACCAGGTGATGCTCAAGGTGGCTCCGGCGCTGGCCGCTGGCTGCACCGTGGTTCTCAAACCGTCTGAAATTTCGCCCCTTTCAGCCATGCTTCTCGCAGAGATGATTGATAGTGCCGGTTTTCCGGAAGGCGTTTTCAACCTGGTAAACGGCGATGGTGCGGGCGTCGGCTCGCAACTCTCCAGCCATCCGGACATTGATCTGGTCAGCTTCACCGGCTCAACCCGTGCAGGCAAGGCCATTACAGTTTCAGCAGCCGATACCGTCAAGCGGGTAGGCCTGGAGCTGGGAGGTAAAGGCGCAAACATCATCTTTGCGGATGCAGATGAAAAAGCTGTTACCCGTGGTGTACGCCACTGCTTTGCCAACTCGGGGCAGTCCTGTAACGCCCCTACACGAATGCTGGTGGAAAAATCTGTCTACAAGCAGGCCGTTGAAACTGCAGCCATGATTGCCAGTAAAACCGACGTAGGTCCGGCAGACAAAGAGGGGCGGCATATCGGGCCCGTGGTCTCCGAACAGCAGTTTCTGAAGGTTCAGGCGCTGATCAAGAAGGGCATAGAGGAAGGCGCCACACTGGTTGCCGGTGGCGAAGGGCGTCCAGAGGGGCTTGAGAAGGGGTATTTCGTGAGGCCGACGGTTTTCGCAGATGTCACCCCGGACATGACCATCTGGAAGGAAGAAATCTTTGGGCCTGTACTGGCTATCACGCCGTTTGAAACAGAAGAAGAAGCCGTAGAACTGGCTAACGATACCGTCTACGGCCTTACCAATTACATCCAGACTTCTGATAAGGAAAAAGCCCGCAGAATCGCCAGAAAGGTCAGATCAGGCATGGTGGAAATCAACGGAAAATCCGGATCAGCAGGCTTTCCATTCGGCGGCATGAAGCAGTCTGGTAACGGCAGCCGCGAAGGCGGCGTCTGGGGCCTGGAAGAGTTCCTGGAAGTTAAATCCGTCACTGACTGGTAGCATTCACAGGAATAGCCGACCTGGCGCCTCCACACTAACCTGCGAGGCGCCTGGTTTACTCAATCAGATCAATTCGTCCACGTGACAACCGCACTCTGCCCTTACGCTCAAGTTCTTTGAGCAACCGGCTGACAACTTCTCTGGCAGTCCCCAGCTCAACAGCCAGCTCTTGATGAGTGATGTGAATAGGGCTCCGGCGCAGGTTCAACCACTCCTCAAGACGCTCATCCATGCGGCGAAACGCAACTTCTTCCACAAGTAACATGAGATCATCGAGCCGGCGCCCATATGACTCCATAATACCCAGGCGAAAAGCAGCAGACTGATCCATTAGCCGGTCGAACAATCCCCGGGGAATCATGGCCGCCTCTGATTCATCCTCTACAATCGCTTCTGCACGATAGCCATAACCTGTCATGAGACAGCCAATAGACAGGGTACAAATATCATCAGCGCCCATGCGATATAACACAATGCTGTTGCCAGAAATGCCTGTCATCTGAACCTTTACCCCACCACTGAGCATCAACGGCAGTCCATGGCAATGCTCTCCCGCCCGGAACAGAATTTTGCCTGGGGGTAGTCGCATAACCTGAATACTTTCAAGAGCGTCCTTCTGGAGCTCCCTGGGCAATGTTTCAAGAATACTATGATGCAGCATGAATCCTTCCTGGGCTCTTAATGCGGGTGCCAGTGTGACTTTATCACTGAACTGAGGCCCGGTGAGCGCTAAATTAATAACCGTAGCCTCATACCAACACAGGAGAATGTATTATGAGCGTTAATATGGGTTCTGCAGACAGGATCATTCGCGCCATCGTTGGCATTGTGCTTCTGGCATTGGTATTTGTCGGCCCACAAACACCTTGGGGCTGGATCGGAATTGTGCCACTGGCAACTGCACTTATGGGCAACTGCCCTGCGTATTCACTGCTGGGTATTAAAACCTGTAAAAAGAAATAGACCAATACAAATAGCACAAAGCCGAAGAGACTTTCATCGCTTCGGCTTTGTAATTCAAGAAATCAGACTACTTTACAGGGGCGTTAAGTACGTCCAGAACCTCTTCCAGCTCAATAATCATTTGCCGGATAAGTTGTTTATACTGAGTCGTGTCGTCCTTTACCTCATGGCTACTAAGCTTCTGCTTGGCACCACCAATGGTATAACCCTGTTCGTATAATAAACTACGTATCTGACGGATAGTGATCACATCAGCACGCTGATAATAGCGCCGGTTACCCCGACGCTTGACTGGCGACAACTGCGGAAACTCCTGCTCCCAATAGCGCAGCACATGAGCTTTCACTGCGCACAAGTCTGCTACTTCACCAATTGTAAAGTATCGTTTCCCGGGAATCGCAGGGAGTTCGTTGTTATGACTGGGTTCCAACATACGCTTCTACTTTCTGTTTCAGTTTCTGACCCGGGCGAAACGTAACAACACGTCGTGCGCTTATCGGAATCTCTTCACCAGTTTTCGGGTTTCGCCCAGGACGCTGCTTTTTATCCCGCAGGTCGAAGTTACCGAAACCCGACAATTTAACCTGTTCATTGTGGCTGAGCGCGCCTCTGATCTCATCGAAGAAAGCTTCCACCATTTCCTTGGCTTCGCGTTTGTTCAGGCCCAACTCCTCATACAAGCGCTCCGCCATTTCCGCTTTCGTCAAAGCCGCCATGTCTCAACTCCTCAGTGTTGCCCCCAACTCTTCCTTCAGTGCATTGATGACACCGTTGAAGAGCGAATGCACTTCATCTTCATTCAACGTGCGCTCAGGATGCTGCCAGAACAGACTCAGGGCCAGGCTTCGGTTACCTTCACCCAGACTCTCTCCTTCATATACATCAAACGCACGCAACGCCGTCAGGCGCTCACCAGCATGTTTTCGGGCTACCCGCTCAACATCGGCAAACGCGACCTTACCACCGATAATAATAGCCAAATCCCGACGAACTTCCGGGAATTTCGAAATTTCTTTGAAATTAGGCACATATCCGGTAATGACTGAGTTCAAGGATAGCTCAAACATCAGAATCGTGCCATTAAGTTCAAGATTTTTCTGAACTTGCGGATGCAATGTACCCAGCCATCCAACACGCTCACCATCTCGCAGGAGTTCAGCCGTCTGGCCCGGGTGCAAAGCCGGATGCCGGCCAGCAACAAACCCGATCTCAACGCCCAGCAAACTGAACAAGCCTTCCAACTCCCCTTTTACATCAAAGAAGTCTGCTGTTCTGCGACCGTTTACCCAGTTTTCAGGATATTGGGAGCCAACAACAACACCCGCAAGCATAGGCTGCTGATCAATACGCTGGCCATCCTGCAGAAAACGCAAACCCGTCTCAAACATACGGATACGCGGCTGCTGACGATTCTGGTTATGGGCAACGGTTTTAAGAAGGCCACTCCACAGACTTGTCCGCATAACCGACATGTCAGCGGAAATGGGGTTGGCCAAGGCTATTCCTTCACGCTCGGGATCAACCTGCGTCTGAACTTTCGGATCCACGAAGCTGTAGGTGATCGCCTCCTGGTATCCATGGGAAACAAAGTAATCCCTGATAGCCGATACAGGGCGGGTCGCTTCCTCGTTCATTCGCAGACCAAGCGAGCCAGTCGGTTCAGTTACGGGTAAGTTGTTATAGCCGTATATACGCCCGACTTCTTCAATCAGGTCTTCTTCAATCGAAATATCGGGACGGAAACTGGGCACATTGATACGCCAACCGTTCTTCAACAGCTTACCGACACTCAGACCTAGCCGGATCAGAATTTCCTCAACCTTGGTACGGTCGATTTCGAGGCCCAGGACATCCGCCAGACGCTGTGAACGAAGATCAACAGTGCGCTCTTGCGGCAAATGTTCCTTGCTGGCCACTTCAACAATTTCACCAGGCTCACCGCCTGCAATATCCATGAGCAGACTGGTTGCACGTTCCATGGCCTCACGGGCAAGTTCGTAGTCCACACCACGCTCAAAGCGGTGTGAGGCATCTGTATGCAAGCCATAGTGGCGAGCTTTGCCTGCGAGGGTAATTGGATCAAAATAAGCCGATTCGAGTATCAGATCACGGGTTTTAGCGCTGACACCGGAGTGCTCGCCACCCATAATTCCAGCGATGGCAATGGGCTTCTCGTGATCAGCAATGACCAGAGTCTCATCCGTCAGCTCAACTTCCTGACCATCCAGCAATACCAGCTTTTCTGCCGGAAGTGCCATGCGCACAACAATGCCGCCACGGATCTCATCGCGATCGAACGCATGCAAGGGCTGCCCCTGCTCCAGCATCACGTAGTTGGTCACATCAACGGCAGCATCAATTGAACGAATGCCTGAACGGCGAAGCTTTTCCCGCATCCACAGGGGTGTTTCTACCTGCAGATTCACGTTGCGAAGAATACGGCCAAGGTATCGTGGACAGCCCTTGGGCGCATCAACACGAATGTCCGGCACCTCTGAATGCACAGCTTCAACCGGATCGATCCGGGGACACTCGGGAACCAGGCTGTTCAGTACGCCAACTTCACGGGCAATGCCTTTAATCGAGAGACAATCACTACGATTCGGCGTCAGATCAACATCAATGGCTACATCATTCAGTTTCAGGTAATCATTCAGTGCAGTACCGACCGGCGCATCAGAAGGCAACTCCATGAGGCCCGCGTGGTTTTCAGACAAGCCCAGCTCTGATTCGGAACACAGCATGCCTTCAGAAGGCTCACCCCGGAGTTTGGCTTTACGGATTTTGAAGTCACCAGGCAAAACAGCACCCAGGACAGCAAAAGGCACCTTCAGGCCGGGACGTACGTTTGGCGCGCCACACACAACCTGAACGCTCTTGCTACCGTCATTCACTTGGCATACGCGAAGCTTGTCGGCATTGGGGTGAGGTTCAACAGACTGAACTTCTCCAACCACAACCCCCTCAAACGTACCGGCTACGGATTCGAAGCCATCGACTTCCAGACCTGCCATCGTAATCTGATCCATCAGTTCCTGAGAACTGATTTCCGGGTTAACCCACTCGCGCAGCCACTGCTCACTGAATTTCATGGTTATTGCCTTATCCTGATACGGTTTCGACTGTTGATTTGGATGCCGTAAAGTTCCGGATTAACGGAACTGACGCAGAAAGCGCAGATCGTTCTCGAAGAACATACGCAAGTCGTTTACGCCATAACGGAGCATGGCCAAACGCTCCACACCCATACCGAATGCAAAGCCACGGTACTCTTCGGCATCAATACCGCAGTATCCGAACACTTTCGGATGCACCATGCCGCAACCCATGATCTCCAGCCACTTTATGCTGCCATCAGCTTCACGGCCCCACTCAATATCAACCTCGGCTGAGGGTTCAGTGAACGGGAAGTAGGACGGGCGGAAACGTACCTGAAGGTCACGTTCAAAAAACACCCGGAGGAATTCTTCAACCGTACTTTTCAAGTCGGCAAAACTGACATTTTTCTCGACCAGCAACCCTTCAATCTGATGAAACATCGGGGTATGAGTCACATCTGAATCACAACGATAAACACGTCCCGGACAAATCATTCGAAACGGGGGCTTTCCAGCCTCCATGGTGCGGATCTGAACCGGCGATGTATGGGTTCGCAGCAGGGTACCGGGATTAAAATAAAAGGTATCGTGCATTGCGCGGGCAGGATGGTGACCCGGAATATTGAGGGCTTCAAAATTATGGTAATCATCTTCGATCTCCGGCCCCTGCTCGACTGTATAGCCCGCACGGGAAAAGAAATCTTCGATGCGCTGAAGTGTCCGGGTAACCGGATGCAGTCCGCCAAGATCCTGACCACGACCAGGCAGGCTCACATCTATGGATTCACTGGCAAGCTTCTGCTCAATGGCGATTCGTTCAAGATCATTGCGCCGGGCATTAATTGCCTGCTCAACCTGTCCTTTTGCCTCATTAATCTTCTGGCCGGCAGCCGGACGCTCTTCTGCAGAGAGTTTGCCCAGAGTTTTCGCCTGCTGGGTAATAATGCCTTTCTTGCCAAGGTATTCAACGCGAATTTGATCAAGCGCCTGCAAGCTGTCGGCTTTTTCAACTGCATCCAAACCACCCTGAACCAGTTGCTCCAGGTTTTCCATTGACCCTGCTCCAAACCAGAAGTGAGGATTTCAAAATTTGAAATCTTGAAACAAAAATAGGGGAAGAGCGTGCCCTTCCCCTATTAAACGGTACCTTTTGCGCCAAAGAATCAGCGACGGCACCGGCTCGATTCGTAATCGATGAAAGAGCTAAGCGATCAGAGAGATGCCTTTGCCTTCTCAACCACAGCGGTAAAAGCCTGCTGCTCATTCATGGCCAGATCAGCCAGAACCTTACGATCGATTTCAACGTTTGCCTTTTTCAGGCCAGCAATCAAACGGCTGTATGACAGGCCATTAGCCCGGGCACCAGCGTTGATACGAGCAATCCACAGTGCACGGAATGCACGCTTACGGTTGCGACGGTCGCGATATGCATACTGACCGGCTTTGATAACCGCTTGCTTGGCAACGCGGAATACACGACTACGAGCGCCGTAGTAACCCTTGGCCTGCTTTAGAATCTTCTTGTGACGACGACGTGCAACCACGCCACGCTTAACACGAGCCATACCTTAATCCTTCTACCTTAAAACCGTTGTGTGTGTGTAGTCTGCGCTGTTTACGCGAGCATACGCTTTACGGAAGCCACATCAGATTTGGCAACCAATGAAGTACCACGCAGCTGACGCTTACGCTTAGGGGTCTTCTTGGTCAGGATGTGACTGGTGAAGGCTGACTTGTGCTTGAAGCCGGTAGCAGTTTTCTTAAACCGCTTGGCCGCTCCACTTTTGGTTTTCATCTTGGACATTTTTTAAAACTCCGCATTCTGTTTTTTTAAATACATAAATATGAACCTGAACGACAAATCCCCCGCCTTCGGCAGGGGATGCATCATTGAATCAGGCTCACTTCTTTTTGCGGGGGGCCACAATCATGGTCATCTGACGGCCTTCCATTTTCGGCCGCATTTCAACCTGAGCCAGCGCCTCAACATCTGCTTCAATGCGTTCCATGAGCTTCATACCAATTTCCTGGTGTGCCATCTCACGGCCACGGAAGCGGATAGTGATTTTGCCGCGGTCCCCGCCTTCAAGGAAACGTATCAGGTTGCGTAGTTTTACCTGATAATCCCCTTCTTCAGTTCCTGGTCGGAACTTAAGCTCTTTGACTTGCGTCTGTTTCTGTTTCTTCTTGGCAGCGGCCTTCGCTTTTTTCTCGTCGAAGACCTTTTTGCCATAGTCCATTATTTTACAGACAATCGGATCGGAATCTGTAACCTGTACCAGATCCAGGGTCGCCTCCTCTGCCATCCTGAGGGCGTCTTCGATCGGAACTACACCTACCTGATTGCCTTCGGCATCGATCAGGCGGACTTCAGTTGCATCAATATTCTCATTGATCGGCGCCTTTGGAGTACGCCCACCCCGATTCGTTCGCTGTTTAATAGTCAAATCTCCGTCTTGATTCTGCTCTTACGCTCAACATCTTCCTGTAGAAGCTGCTCAAACGCTTCGAGCGATAGAGTTCCTAAGTCTTCACCTTTACGGGTTCTCACCGCAACGGCGTTGTTCTCGACTTCTTTATCGCCGACAACGACAAGATAAGGAACTTTGTTAATAGTATGCTCGCGGATTTTAAAGCCGATCTTCTCGTTTCTCAAGTCAGCATTAACCCTAAAACCCAAAGAATCGAACTTTTTCGCCAGATTCTCACAATATTCACGCTGATTATCGGTAATATTGAGAATTGCGACCTGAGTTGGAGCCAGCCAGGTCGGGAAAGCCCCCTCATATTCCTCAATCAGGATACCAATAAACCGCTCGAACGAGCCAAGTACGGCACGATGCAACATTACTGGCGTTTTACGTTCGGAGTTATCGGCAACGTATTGAGCACCGAGGCGCCCAGGCATGGAAAAATCTACCTGAATAGTGCCACATTGCCATACCCGACCGATACAATCCTTGAGAGAAAACTCGATTTTAGGGCCATAAAAAGCACCTTCGCCCGGTAAAAGCTCCCAATCAACGCCTTCACGGTTCAGCGCCTCTTCCAGTGCAGCCTCGGATTTGTCCCAGACTTCATCTGAACCCACCCGCTTCTCAGGGCGCGTGGAGAGCTTGTACAAAATTTCCGTAAAACCAAAGTCCTTGTACACTTCGTGCAGCAGGTCAATGAACCTGGACACCTCACTCTGGATATCGTCTTCTTCACAGAAGATATGGGCATCATCTTGCGTGAATCCGCGCACCCGCATCAGACCGTGCAATGCACCGGAGGCTTCGTTGCGGTGGCATGAACCAAATTCAGCCAGGCGTAAAGGCAAATCCTTGTAGCTTTTCAGACCCTGATTGAACACCTGGACGTGGCAGGGGCAGTTCATGGGCTTGATGGCGTAGTCGTGTTTTTCCGACTCCGTGGTAAACATCCCCTCTTTGAACTTGTCCCAGTGACCGGACTTTTCCCATAGCACGCGGGACACCACCTGGGGCGTCTTGATCTCCTGGTAACCATGGCGGCGCAGGATATCACGCATGTACTGTTCCATTTCCTGATATATAGTCCAGCCAGCCGGATGCCAGAACACCATACCCGGTGCTTCTTCCTGCATATGGAACAAGCCCAGCTTTTTACCGACTTTGCGGTGATCGCGCTTTTCGGCTTCTTCAATGCGGTGCAGGTAGGCTTTCAGATCTTTTTTGTTGGCCCAGGCAGTACCGTAAACCCGCTGCAACTGTTCGTTGCTGGTATCCCCACGCCAGTATGCACCAGCCACTTTGGTAAGCTTGAAGGCTTTCATCTTGCCGGTACTGGGCACGTGTGGGCCCCGGCAAAGGTCAACAAAATCCCCCTGGCGATAGAACGACAGGTCTTCATCGCCGGGAATGTCTTTGATGATACGGACTTTGTACTCTTCACCCATATCAGTAAACAGCTGAATTGCCTCGCTGCGGGACAGCACAGAACGGGTTACCGGAATGTCCTGCCTTGCCAGTTCTGTCATACGCTTTTCGATACGCGCCAGATCTTCATTGGTGAACGGGCGGTCATATTTGAAATCGTAGTAAAAGCCGTCTTCCACTACCGGGCCGATCGTAACCTGGGCTTCAGGGAAAAGCTCTTTTACCGCCATAGCCAACAAGTGAGCGGTGGAATGACGAATCACTTCAAGACCATCGGCGTCGCGCTCGGTAATAATCGCAAGCTCAACATCGTGTTCAATCAGGTAACTGGTATCGACAAGGTTGCCATCGACTTTACCGGCAAGAGCGGCCTTGGCCAGTCCTGCGCCAATATCGGCAGCCACATCGTGCACACTGACGGGCTGGGCAAAACTGCGATGACTGCCATCTGGCAGGGTTATGACGGGCATAAAAGACTCCAGGGAGGTGCTCAGCGGTGGTCTATACCAAAGACCACTTGGGTGAATGGCATCCACGATACAAACCGCAGTGCCAGATAGAATGGTGCGGAGTTTAACAGAAAAAAACCCGGCAGGTTAATGCCGGGTTTTGCTTAGACGCCTGGGTACTGTACCCGCAGGACTATCGCGAGGGTACGAAAGCCGGTCGCTCGCCCTCTCCCGCTCTGCGTCTCAGTTGCAGGAAGGCCAGCAACCCGAGCAAGAGCAGCGCCGGAATAAACATCAGCTCTTTTGGCGGACGCGGGTTTTCCACCTGTACAGTTTCTATAACCCACCCGAAACCAAGCCCGGCCTTTTCCGCATCGCTGCCAAAGTTGACGAAATCGATGTTCATCACATCTCCGGCTGCTGACACCTCCAGCCCGGCTGCCGCCAACCGCTCTTCCGGTGTATCACCTGCAGGCAGCGGCAGCTCCATGTACTTGGATACATCATCGCCTGACAGCGACATCCCTGAAGCCTGAAGAACTATAGGCTGCCCTGGCGCTACCTTATCTACGTGCTGCAGCAGCTCCACACCAGGATGATCGTTTGTGGGAGGATAAATTTCATCCCACCAGAAACCGGGGCGGAACAGGGTAAATGTTATCAGCAGCAAACCAATGGTTTCCCACCAGCGGGTTTTGGTAAACCAGAAACCCTGAGTAGCCGCAGAGAACACCAGCATGGCGGTCACAGCGCTGAAAACAGTAACCAGCAGGTCAAACCAGCCAGTCAGCCCTATCAGCAATAGCTGAGTGTTGAAAATAAACATGAACGGCAAAATGGCAGTTCGTATGTCGTAGGTGAAACCCTGAATACCCGTTCGTATCGGGTCGGCACCCGATATAGCCGCTGCGGCATAGGCTGCAAGGCCCACCGGCGGCGTGTCATCTGCCAGAATGCCGAAGTAGAATACGAAGAGGTGAACCGCAATCAACGGCACCAGCAAGCCGTTTTCTGCCCCCAGGGTAACAATGACCGGCGCCATCAGAGTAGATACCACAATGTAGTTCGCTGTGGTTGGCAGGCCCATGCCCAATATCAGGCTGATAACGGCAGTGAACGCAAGCATCAATAACAGATTGCCACCAGAGATAAACTCCACAAACTGAGTCATCACCAGGCCGATACCTGTCAGCGTTACCGTGCCCACAACAATACCCGCAGTAGCTGTTGCCACACCGATACCAACCATGTTGCGCGCGCCGGTAACCAGCGAGTGCATCAGGTCCTCACCACCCTGTTTCAAACCATCCAGATAATGACCGCTGTTTTTAAAGAATGCTTTCAGAGGCCTCTGTGTAATGATGATAAACACCATAAATACTGTAGCCCAGAAGGCCGACAGCTGTGGCGAGAAGCGCTCGACAGTCAGACACCACACCAGCACAACGACCGGCAACAGGAAATACAATCCGGTTTTTACCGTTGCCCCTACCGGCGGCAGCTTGTCCATCAGAGAATCCGGGTCATCCTCTTCCAGATCCGGGAAACGCGAACCATAACCCACCAGGGCAACATAGATCGCCAGAAGCAATGGGGCGAGCACCCACATAGCAGCACTGCCAAACACGTCTTTCGTCCAGCCCACCCCATAATAGACCGCCAGGGTGAGAATGCTCAGACCGAGCAGAAGCACGACCCAAACAAGCATTCGCTGAGCCAGAGTCGGCTTGTCCAGCCGCTCGATGCCCTTCATGTTCATTTTGCAGGCTTCCAGATGCACTATATAGATAAGGGCCACGTAGGAAATCATTGCAGGCAGAATGGCGTGCTTGATCACTTCGAGGTAAGAAATACCCACGTATTCAACCATCAGAAACGCTGCAGCGCCCATGATCGGCGGAGTCAGCTGGCCATTAGTCGAGGCTGCCACTTCCACGGCACCAGCCTTAGTAGCCGGGAAACCTACCTTCTTCATCAGCGGAATGGTAAAGGTGCCGGTAGTCACAACATTGGCAATGGAAGAACCGGAAATAATACCGCTGAGCCCACTGGCTACTACAGCGGCCTTGGCCGGGCCACCGCGCATATGGCCAAGCATCGCGTACGCTACTTTTATAAAGTAATTCCCTGCGCCAGCGCGCTCAAGCAAGGCTCCAAACAGCACGAACAGGAAAACAAAACTGGTAGATACACCCAGAGCTACGCCAAATACCCCTTCGGTTCCCAACCATTGGTGCGATGCCAGCTTACTCAGGCTTGCGCCCTTGTGGGCAATAACGTCGGGCATGAAGGGCCCGCCCAGAGCGTAAATAATGAATACCGTGGCAACCACCGCCAGCGGCAATCCCAAAGCCCGACGGGTCGCCTCCAGCAAGAACACAAGACCAGAGAGTGCAACAACCAGATCCTGGGTTTGAGGCGCACCCGGACGGGTAGCGAGCTGATCGTAAAAAACATACAGGTAGGAGGTGGTGAATGCCGCTCCCAAAGCAAGAATCCAGTCGTAAAACGGTACGTGGCCGGTGTGCCTGCCCTTGAACATGGGGAAAGCAGCAAACGCAAGAAACGAGGCAAATGCCAAGTGGATAGAACGAGCTTCTGTGGAGTTAAATACTCCGATTTCCAGAATAAATGGCAGTGGTGAAGCTATCCACAACTGAAAAAGAGACCACAGCAAAGGCACCGTGAACAGAATAATGGCGGCGGTCCCAGTGGCCGCCCTTCCCCCGGTTTCGGTTTGAAGGAATTGTTCCACACTCTGTTTGTCGACGGCACCTCCGGCTTTCGGCTCGCTATCGGTCATAGCAATATCCTGTTGAAGGTTAATCGAGAAAACGAAATGGCCGCCGGGCATCCAAACGATGCTCCGGCGGCAGGGGTATGGCTGCTTACTTGATCAGGCCGGCTTCTTTATAGTATTTGACCGCGCCTGGGTGCAGAGGCGCACTCAGCGCGTCTGATACCATTTCTTCTTTTTTCAGGTTTGCAAAAGCAGGGTGCAAGCGTTTGAAACTGTCGAAGTTTTCAAACACAGCACGCACTACCTGATAAACAACGTCATCTGGAACGTCGGTAGAGGATACAAAGGTCGCAGCAACACCGAAGGTTGCAACGTCATTATCGCTGCCGCGGTACATACCACCTGGAATAATTGCTTTACGGTAGTATGGGTTTTCATCAATCAGAGCTTTAGTGGCACTGTTATCAACGCTTACGACAACACTGTCACAAGACGTGGTAGCTTCTTTGATAGCACCAGAAGGATGGCCTACGGTATAGAAGAATGCATCAATATTGCCATCGCAAAGCGCCTGGGACTGTTCGGCAGCTTTCAGCTCGGCTGCCAGGGAGAACTTGTCCATGGTCCAGCCCATTTCATTCATCAGTACTTCTGCAGTAGCACGCTGACCAGAACCCGGGTTTCCGACGGAAACGCGCTTGCCTTCAAGATCTTCAAAGGTTGTGATACCAGATCCCTTGCTTGCAATCACGGTGAACGGTTCGGGGTGCATGGAGAAAACTGCACGCAGTTTTTTGTTGGGGCCATCATCTTTGAACTGACTGCTGCCATTGTATGCATGGAACTGCCAGTCTGACTGGGCAACTGCCAGATCCAGTTCGCCCTGAGCAATGGCGTTCAGGTTGTATACAGAGCCACCGGTACTTTCAACAGAGCAGCGAATGCCATGCTCTTTGCGGTCCATGTTGACCAGACGGCAAATAGCACCTCCGGCAGGATAGTAAACCCCGGTTACACCGCCAGTACCGATGGTAACGAAACGTTGTTCCTGCGCTGAAACTGCAGTCGAGGCAGCTCCGAGGCTAACGGCCGCAGCAACTGCAAATGCGGAGGCTTTTAGTTTCAATGTCATGTGAATTATCCCTTATTTTCATCGTTGTCTTTGACTACCCGCCTATGTGAACAGGCAAGCATTGCGCTCAACATAGAACATAGACCACTTCACACGATAAATAAAGTATGGAGTAGGTCGCTAACCAATTGAGTAAACAACAAAAAAGCCCACACTGCGGGCTTTTTTGCAATTAACCACAACTCTGTTTATTTTGCTGCGCGAGCTTTCGCGATCATTCTTTCCGGCTTCAGCAGGAACCTCGCCAGTGCCGGCAGCAGCCAGATAGCCCCCACCATGTTCCATAGAAACATGAAGAACAGCAGGAAGCCCATATCCGCCTGAAACTTGATAGGCGAAAAAATCCAGGTCACAACACCGAGCCCAAGCGTTACACCGGTAAACATAACAGCCTTACCCGTTGACCGCAGAGTCTCGAAATAGGCGTCCTGAAGAGGTTTCCCTTCCAACAGGTATTTTTCAAGTTTGCTGTAGATATAAATACCGTAGTCCACGCCAATACCCACGCCGAGGGCTATGACCGGAAGAGTTGCCACTTTGATGCCAATACCTGAAACCGCCATGATGGCTTCACAGAGAACCGAAGTCAGCCCCAGGGGAACCACGATACACAACACTGCGCGAATGGACCGGAAAGTCGCGAAGCATAACAAGCTCACCACACCGTAAACCATGATAAGCATCATATCTTTGGCATTGGCGATAACTTCATTGGTCGCAGCTTCAACGCCCGCATTACCTGCGGCCAACAGGAAGGTGTGATTCTCATCATTGTTTGCGCCGGCGAACACCTCAACCCTCTTGACCACGGTTTCAAGGGTTTCCGCTTTGTGATCCTCGAGGAACACCAGAACCGGAGTCAGACTACAGTTGGTGTTGATCAGGCCGGATGGTGCCTCACGGATAGACGCATTAATAATGGTCTGGTTACGGGATATCTCGTACCACTTCCAGCTGCCCTCATTCAGGGCCTTGGTTACAATCTTGGACACGTCCGCAAGCGAAGCAGAAGACTGAACGCCCGGAGTGTTCTGTAGTTCCCACTGTAGCGAGTCCATAGCCCTGAGCACACTATACTGAGTACACTGCTCCACCGGAGTCTCGACCATCACAACCAGTACATCGGCACTCGTGGAATAGTTATCGATGATATAAGCGTTATCCAGGTTGTAACGCGAGTCGGCACGAAGCTCTGGCGCCCCCTGATCGAGATCTCCTACTTTAAGACCCTGTTTGTAATATAACCCCAGCCCCAGGCCAACCACCGCAATGAGCAATGAAACCGGTGCAATCCCGGGATGGGCAAAGTAAGACATAAGGCGCCATTTGCGATCCTGCTTTTCGCCGTGATTCTGCACGTGGCGGATACCACCTTTGGAAATACCAAGGTAGGACATAATCAGAACATGCAGTATCAGGTTGGTGATGATAACAAACGCCACACCCAGACCGGCCGCAACAGCCAGATCACGGATAACGTCGATCTCGATGAAGAACAGGGTAAGGAAGCCGAAAGCATCGGAAATCAATGCCAGCATGCCCGGAATATATAGTGCACGAAACGCAAGGCGCGCAGAGGTTTCAGCATCAAACCCTTTGGCAGCTTCCACCGCCATGGCATTTACAATCTGGACGCCATGACTGATACCTATAGCAAACACCAGGAACGGCACCAGTACCGAGTATGGATCCAGACCGTAACCCAGAAGCCTTAGTGCGCCGAGTTGCATGAATACGGCAACAATAGAGGTGAAAACAGGTACAAGCGTGCCGGTGACGCTCCTCGAATACCAGAAGAGCAGCAGAGTCGTCAGCAGGATTGTGATACCTGCAAACCAGGCAATGGAGCCTATACCTTCGATCAGGTCACCGACTTTTTTTGCAAAACCCACGATATGAATATCGATGTCGGGATTCTGTTCTTTGTACTTATCCCGTATTTTTTCTTCGAGTTGACGGGAAAACGTTGCGTAATCCAGCGGTTCGCCTGTCTCCGGGTTCTTTTCATACAGGGGTGCGTACACGATGGTGGACTTGAAGTTGTCAGAAACCAGCCGCCCTACTTCGTTAGAACGAAGAATATTCTGGCGTAACTGTTCCAGGCTTGCTGGTGAACCATCATATCCGTCCGGAATGACAGTCCCGCCCTGAAAGCCCTGTTCGGTTACTTCCACCCAACGGACGTTTGATGTCCAGAGAGTTTTCAGACCGGAACGATCAACACCATCCAGATAGAAAACCTCATCGGTAATCTGCTTCAGAGTCTCCATATACTCTGCGGAAAAAATATCACCCGTCTTGGTTTCCACGGCAATACGCACGAAGTTACCAAGGTTTTCCAGGTCGTTCCGATGATCCAGCATATTTATAACGTATGGATGCTCAAGCGGGATCATTCGCTCGAAACTGGCATCCGGCTGGATTTTTATGGCGTTGTAACCCAGAAATACCGTCAGCAGCAGAAAGCCGATCAGGATAACTACCCGATTGTTAAAAATCAGACGCTCCAGAAACGGCTCTGCTTTGGGCGTTGTCAGGTAGTGTTCACCCCTGTCATGGTTCGGGTTGGACATTCAAAAGCCCCTCTATTATTTTTTCAGTTGTTGCCACATCAGGGCATTATTGAAGGTTCTTTCCGCGGGCATCAGTAATTTTTACGCCGCTTTCACCTACGAGAAGAAGATTGGTTCCGGATACCGGAACAACGCTCATGATTCCCGCCCTGTCGCCACGGAAATGCTCACGAAATGATTCGGCACCATCGCCACTCATCAGCACCGTGCCACCGTTACCGACCAGCGTTATGCGGCCGTCATCAGAAACGGCTCCATCATTAAGTGTTGCACCTGCACTATTCGGAACCATACGCCAGGACTTTCCCAAGTCTGGAGAGAACAGCATATTCCCACGCAAACCGAACGCCAGGATCTCGTTGTCCTGTCCCGTCCCGATTACGCCGAAAAGAGAACCCGGGTAGGGGCTTTCCTGCCGTTCCCACGTGTCCCCGCCGTCCACAGAGACGTGGATCTGTCCGGCCTCGCCAACAATTACAAGCCCGCCACCAGCTATGCGCGCGATACTGTTAAGGTGGAAGTTCTCGGCATTTTCAATTCTGGGGGCCCAGTCATTCCATGACTCTCCGCCATCTTCCGTGCGCAGGATCATGCCGTAAGCACCTACCACGAATCCGTGCTGATCATCCTCAAACCAAACACCAAGCAGAGGGTTTACAGGACCAATATCCAGATCCGCCTGCATATTTTCCAGAACAAAAAACAGATCATCCAGCGCCCATTCCAGATCATCTCTTTCCGATTCAGGCGCCGCTTCAATGCGTCCTTCCATCGCCGCAATCTGATCTTCCTTACTGGCAATGGCCAGTTCAGCAGCCTCAACACCGGTTAACTGCAGGGTCCAGCTCTCACCAGCGTCTTCGGTATGCAGCACAACACCACTGTGACCTACTGCCCAGCCCTGGGTTTCAGATCCGAAATCCACTGCGGTTAAGGTTACAGAAACAGGAACATTTCCCTGTGTCCAGGTTTGCCCGTCATCATCCGAGTAGATGATATGCCCTCTTTCCCCAACAGCCACAATGCGGTCACCCGCACGCACAGCGTCGTTCAGGAGGTTGGTCGGAGCCAGGTCGGTTTGCCGGGCAGGCGTTTCGATAATATCCGCAAGCGCATACGCCGCAGGAACGAACCAGGCCATGGAAAGCCCGAGGCAGACTGCCCCCAGAGTATTACACGTCAGCCTTTTAACCATTCAGATTGCCTACTATGTTGTTTTTAACTGTATATCTCAGGCCGGCAATAACGAAAATCATGCCGGCGCCAGCCTGTTACTGAAGAAAGCCTGTCCGTCTTAGCGAACACTCCTGCGACGTAAAGATGACGGAGAAAAATAGCGTTTATTCGGAACCGCTTCAGTAAAGACCCGGGTGTTGGGTTCTTCCGTATCCAGACCGAGTACATGATAACGACGGGCCTGTAAATCATGATAGACGTCCAGAACCGTCCACACACCCGGAAGCTCATAATAATTTTTCGCAATACCCATGGTCACACGCCACAGTTCACCACGACCGTCATACTGGTCCAATAACACTGTATTCCAGCTGTCGGCATCCACATAAAAACGACGTTTGTGGTAGATATGGCGCGCACCGTCCTTGAGCGTGGCTTCAACCACGTGCACGCGTTGAAGTTCCCAGCGGGTGTAATCCGGATTCAGATGAGATGTACCGAGTATCTCCGAATAAGGAAGGCCTTTTTGGCCGATCCGGTAGTTGTTATAAGGAATATAGATTTCTTTCAAACCTTCATAGGACCAGTTGTATCGATCCAGAGCACCATTGAAAATATCCGTATCGTCCGCGGTCCGGAGATTCTCTGCAGCCGCGATCGGCGAATCATAGCCCAGATTCGGAGCACGACGCACGCGACGCTGCCCGGCGTTATACCCCCAGCCATTTCTCGGGTTGATAATCTGGTTCAGGGTTTCATGGACGAGAATCGCGCCGCCGGCAAGGCGAGGCGGCGACTGGGTAAACGAGAGATAGTAGAAAATGATATTGTCCAGCTCACTCTCACTACCCTCGGGGTTGTAAAAATTAAAAAATGCTTCCTGTTGTGAAGTCACCAGGGAATAGTCGCCATTAACCTGCACAGCGACTTCACTTGACCGACGAGTCGCCGAGACACCACGCCAGCGAGTCAGGTGATTCCAGATTACCTGCCAGGCCTTTTCTTCACTGTTGCCGTGAAGAATCGGAAAAGGATACCCGCCGAACGCCCCCTTCAGACCTTCTCCCTCGCCCACGATCTCTGCGTTCAGCGCATTTTTCCGGGTGTTTTCCGCGACCCACTCGGGTATCGCATGGGTACGACGGGATTGATATACCGGCACACGGAAACTGGTGGGGTAAGCCTTGAACATGGCTTGAACACCTTCAGTGAGGTGTTCCGCGTATCGATCCATATTGGAGGCATCGATTGTAAACAGCACCTTATCCATCGGAAACGGATCAACATGGTGCTGACCAGAGCCCTTATACCCCTTGGGAGGCTTGGTAAGACCGCCGGTCCAGGCAGGAATGGTTCCGGCGTCGTTTCCAGCCCTGACCGAGCCAAACGGTGTGAGATCCTTACCCAGACGGGAAGCTTCTTCTGGAGAAACCGATGCCCAGGAAGAAGTGGATGCCATCGAGAGGGCGAGTAAGCTGCCGAGTATCACACTCTTTTTATTGATCATTAGATAACCCCGAATCCGACTGAAGGCCTTTGAAAAGGCTTTTTATTGTTACCTGGGGAAAAGACAGGCTTTCCGACAGGTTAGCGAATTCGTCAAGGTTGTCTATCGACCGAAAGTGCGATTTTGTATCCGGCTGCAACCAGTATTTTTCATTGCAGCCGCTCCCTTGCCAACCCTCAGGCTTCGAGACTCTTATGAACTACCTCATAAAGATCCGCTGACAGTCCCGCCTTGTCCCGGATTCGTTCAAGAGCTGAACGCATCAAAGCGCTGTATGCTGGGGCAAACTTTTTCCAGCGTGTCAGCGGCGTCACCAGTCGTGCGGCTATCTGAGGGTTGCTGTCATCGAGGCGGCACACCTGATCAGCCAGAAATGAATAGCCCGACCCATCCGGGTTGTGGAAGGCCGCCAGATTCTGCCCGGCAAAGACACCAATGACAGAACGGACTTTATTGGGGTTTTTCCAGTCAAAGGCAGCATGTTCCAGCAAATCCTGAATCTGTGGCAGCTGACCGGCGCGATCGCTGGACGACTGCACAGAGAACCACTGCTCAACGACCTGGGGATCGTCCTGGAACTGTTCATAGAAATCGGCCAATGCCTGGTTTCGTTCCTCCGCATAGTCAGAGTTTACCAACGCACGAAGTGCACCCATGCGATCAGTCATGTTGTCAGCTTCGCGAAGCTGCTGAATTGCCAGGTCACGACCTGTGTCGTCACCAATCATAAGCAACCAGGCTAACGCGGTGTTCCTCAGGCTTCGGCGGGCAATGGATTCCGGCGTAACTTCATAGGTACCCGCCCTGGTATTCCGGTGATAGCAAGTGATCAGCTCATCCCGTAGTTCGGTTGCAAGCCGGTTCAGAACCAGTTCCCGCGCACGGTGAATAGCCGCAACATCCGGGCTGCCAGCCAGCTCAATCAGATAGGCTTCAGAAGGCAGTTGCAGCATTTTTGCTACCAGGGCCTGATCAAGCTCCGAGTTATCAAGCAAGGTCCGATAAGCTTCTATCAGGCGCGGTTCAACCTCAGCGGCATCGGGTGAGTCAACCAGCGACTGGATAACATCAACCGCAAGTCGCTGACCTGCATCCCAACGGTTGAAACCATCCGGATCATGGCTCATCAGAAATACCAGCTGTTCACGGGTCCACGGATACACCACCCGCACCGGCGCAGAGAAATCACGCAGCAACGAGGGTACCGGTTTCTGAGTCAGCCCGTGGAACTCAAAGGTATGATTCGCCCTGGTCAGTTCCAGAACGCGCTCTGTGGGCGAGGTTGCAATATCTTCCGAGCTTTCAAGACTGAGCGGCAATGCTTCGCCATCAGGACCCAGAAGTCCCAGGGCAAATGGAATATGCTGAGGTTTCTTGTTGGTCTGGCCCGGTGTATCCGGCACAGACTGCTGAATGGTAAGCCGGTAGACTCCCCTCTGTGCATCATAATCGTCCGACACTGTCAGCACTGGCGTACCCGCCTGCTCATACCACAAACGGAACTGTGTCAGGTCCCGACCAGACGCATCTTCCATCGCCTTTACAAAATCGTCTGTGGTTACCGCCTGCCCATCATGGCGTTCGAAATACAGGTCACTGCCCTTGCGGAAGAGGTCCGGCCCGAGCAGCGTATGAATCATGCGTACAACCTCCGCCCCCTTCTCGTAGATGGTCAGGGTGTAGAAGTTGGATATTTCCATGTAAGACGCCGGCCGCACCGGGTGAGCCATGGGGCCCGCATCTTCAGCAAACTGGGCAGTGCGCAACAGCGTTACATCTTCAATTCGCTTAACCGTTGGCGAGCCCATGTCAGCAGAAAAGGTAGAGTCCCGGAATACAGTGAAGCCTTCTTTCAGGCTCAGCTGGAACCAGTCACGGCATGTAACCCGGTTACCAGACCAGTTATGGAAGTACTCATGGGCAACAATTGCTTCGATGCGCTGAAACGTGAGGTCAGTCGCCGTTTCCTGGCTGGCCAGCACACAGGAGGAGTTGAAAATATTCAGACCTTTGTTTTCCATGGCCCCCATGTTGAAGTCATCAACAGCAACGATCATGAAGATATCGAGATCGTATTCACGGCCATAGACTTCTTCATCCCAGCGCATAGAGCGTTTGAGAGAATCCATGGCATGTTCGCACTTGGACGCGTTACGAGGCTCTACATAAATACGTAAAGCAATGTCGCGGCCGGAACAGGTTGTAAAGGTATCCTGTTTTTCAACCAGATCACCTGCCACCAGAGCAAAGAGATAACAGGGCTTGGGGAACGGGTCCTCCCAGGTAACAAAGTGGCGGCCATTCTCCAGGTCACCCCTGTCTACATCGTTGCCGTTGGAGAGCAATACCGGACAGCTGTTTTTATCTGCTTCGATACGTGTGCGGTAACGAGCCATTACATCAGGGCGATCCGGGAAATAGGTAATACAGCGGAAACCTTCAGCCTCACACTGGGTACAGAACATGCCGGACGATTTATACAAGCCTTCAAGACGCGTGTTGTTCTGAGGTTCAATCCAGGTTACGACCGTTAACTGGAAACTGTCGGGCACCTTTGCAATCACTAACTGATCACCTGTGTCCTGGTAAGCGTCGGCCTGGAGTTCTTTGCCATCGAGTGCAACACGCTCAAGCCTGAGGCTGTCCCCGTCCAGAACCAGAGGGGCGGACACTTCAGTGGATTCCGGGTTGCGACGCATGGACAGAGTGCTGTGTACCCTTGCACCGTCGTCAAAGAGTTCGAAGCGTAGATCCACCGTATCCACCAGATGTGCGGGTACTTTATAGTCACTCAGATAGATGGTTTTTGGCTGCTCGGTGCGCATTAAATGTCTCCAGATTTCTCAGCTTGCAGCCAGACTCAGGCAGGCTACACAGGCATTTTCAGACAGGGCGGGAACAGATGAGCTAATCACCCATTACCCGGAAACGGACTTCATAACCGGTAAATTTGCGAATATTGATCACACCGGTATCCAGAATAAGGTACTGGCCTTTGATCCCTTCAAGAATCCCCTCAACTTCCGGTGTTTTATCCAGATTATGGGTTTTGATCTTCTCCGGCCAGGTTTGCACGGGGTAACTAAGACCAAGCCCCTGCTCATCAACCTCCCGGATAGCATCCTGGCCATGCTCTTCCCGCAAAGCAGCAAGATCACCGGCAATCAATGCGAGTATTCTCTGGCGTTCATGCACAAGATCCACCTCGGGAACATCGCCCTTGAGCATGGCGCGCCAGTTGGTACGGTCAGCAACATGAGCCTTACAAGCCACTTCAACCAGGCCTGAGAGATAACGGGTAGCCACTCTCAGCATGGGAATCGCATCGACTGCACCCTGATCTATCCATCGCGTCGGAACCTGTGAACCTCGAGTGATACCCACCTTCAGACCGGATGAGTTGGCCAGATAGACCACATGCTCAACCATGCAGTGGGTTTCCCCCCACTCAGGCTCCCGGCAGGTGCCGAGGTGGTAATGGCATTTCTCCGGACTCATGATGCAGCTGTCACAGGCAGCCAGCTTCCGGAAACAAGGATAGCAAAACCCCTGGTTAAAACTCTTTTTCGTAGTCCTGTCACAATGAATGCAACGGATTACGCCATCAAAGTCAAAACGCAGAGGCTTGCCAATAAGCTCATTCATTGGCACGCGGGCATCACCCACAGCCAGGTCGTAGGACACGGGATTGCCTGCGTCTACGGGCATTTTCCTGAGTCTTCCGGTTACATCGATATGGTTAATCAAGACTTGACCTCAACAAACTGGTCGGGATCAACGTCATTACCGCCAGACTGCTGGCTGAGACGCACAGACGGATCACATGCCGTGCCCGCCTTGCTGCCTCTGTCAAGATAACCAACTCTTTCCTGCTCTGGAATATCGTGCAGATTTTCATAGTAAATAACGGCTTCAAGACTGATCTCACGCTGCTGCGGCGTAATCTTGCGACCATCCGGCCATTTGCCGAGTTCAATGGACTGACGCAGGCTCTTATAAACGCCAGGGTCGAGCCGTTGAATAAGTTCTTCGTAGGTCATCCGGTTCTCCTGAACAAACCTTCATGAATAAAGTAGAGGAATCGTTTGACAGACATAAACGATAATGATTATCATTACTTCACCAAATGACGACGGTCGTATCATTTGGTCTCTCTCATCAGGAGCTTAACGCTTCTTTTATACCCCACCTCTGGTGGGGTTTTTTTTATGCACGCGGTATTTTACGTGCAGGCAATATGGCCGCCAACGCCAGGCCAGCAACGAACCCACCCAGATGGGCTTCGTTTGCCATACTCCCCAGACCCAGCATTGCAGGCAAAGGGGTAAACCCGATTACCATCCACACCACTGCAAAGGTTACCAGCGCCGGAGGAAACTGAAACCGGGGAAGGGTTCGCTGGCTTAACCAACAATACCCAAGAATCCCATAAACAACCCCGGAAAGACCACCGAACAGAGGCCCGGAGATCATGTACTGCAGCCCGTTGGAGAAAAGGCTCGTTATGATGAAAAGCACAATCAGACGGCCACGACCGTCAAACCATTCAACCTGGCTACCCAGAAACCACAACATCACAGCATTAAATATAATGTGGGTCCAGCTGAAGTGCAGGAAATCCGGCGTGAACAGTCGCCAGACCTGACCACTGGCAAGCGTTGCGGAGAGGGCATCAATACGCGCGGCCATATTGCCCCAGTCGTGAGCCCGAGGATCAATGATCATCAGGCTGGCCGTAAACTGGTTGCTGCCAAGACCGGTAAACCAGGCCATTAACACGCCCAGCACAATCATCCCGACCACCAGGGGGGCATGACGGGGAGATGGTTGCCAACGCCCTGCTACAAATACAGGTGAGCGGTTGTGATCCTCCACTGCCCTCCGGATTCCCGGCTCTGCAAGGAACCGGTCCAGGGCTTCCAGAACCGGCTCTGCGTGATCCGGGTTTTCCAGCCAGAGCACCTGGAAACCACCCTCCTCGCTAATCCGGTGGGGAACACCCTGGCCTCTCAACCACTGACTGAACCCACCAAGATCTATACTTGTATCCAGCTGCTTTACTCGGTACACAATCTACCTTGCCTCATGGAGTATTCCGACAAACGCTCACCTGGTTGCATCAGCGCGCGACACTGTCTTCGCTGGTGGGATAATCGGGGGAATCGTGGTGGTCCCGCGCCACATTCACCCAGACGAACTTGTCCCGGGAAAGTACCCGTTCACCATCCATCCGGTACGCCACCAGACGACCATATTTCACTGCACTGAAATCAATACAGGCAACGTTGGATTTCAGCGGTGCTGGTTCGCTTTCCATCCAGTAATGACCAACGAACACCGGAGGGGCGTCCAAGGGGTAGCTTATGAGCTGTTTGCGTTCATCTTCTGTCAGGACCCGGCTGGCGACCTCTGCTGGCAAAGGGTCAGGCTGAAACACAACATCTGCGTAGGTTTTCGGATTATCCGCCCAGAATTTGGTACGGAAAAACTCCCGGACATAACCATCACGTCCGGTAATTTTCATACCCTGAGGAAGACGAAGATCCGTACCCCGGAGCAGCGTATCCATGACCTGCCCGGCAAAGGAGTCTATAGCGGCAGAAGCGTGAAGAAAGTCTTCATCAATGCAGGCTCCACCCTGTGCCTGCTTGAATTTCTCGATGAGATCACCATCCCAACACGCGTGCACTGCACGGAAATCCTCTTCTTCAATAAATAGCGGAATAGTAAAAAACCACTCAAGAAAGTCATTCCATTCGTGAGGATAGGCTTCAAACTGATCAAGAGTTTCACGGATCAGCCGGTCATGACGGGCATTGTGCTCACGCAACCATGTTTTGCCGCTGCCGGCCCTCGCCCGTGTGCAGTAACCCAGAGCGTTATACTCATGATTTCCCATTACGATCCGCGCCGAGCCCCGCTCCACCATGTCCCTTACGAGATGGAGAGCTTCCCGGATTCTCGGGCCGCGATCGATAATATCCCCGATAAAGACAGCCTGACGACGGCGGTGCTGATACACCCCGTTAACTTTGCTGTACCCCAACTGCTCAAGCAGCCGCACGAGAGTGTTCGCGCAACCGTGAACATCTCCGATGATGTCGTAACCACGACTTGCAGTATGATTGCTTCCGGCCATAATCAACTCGCTGATATTTCGCTGGCCCAACCAAGCTTGTCACGGCAGGTGGCGTAGAAATTATGGTCTGTTGGATGAATCAGGCGGATTTTGAAAGGCTTCTTGGCTATACGGATAATATCGCCCGGTGCACAGGCGATATTCATCTGGCCATCAAAACTGATCTGCGGATAGGTCTCATTGGTATCCCCGATAACCAGCTTTATTTCACTCTTGCCATCCACAACAATCGGGCGGCTACTGAGCGTGTGAGGAAACATCGGAACCAGTACGATGGCGTCCAGTTTTGGATGCATAATCGGCCCTCCTGCGGAGAGCGAGTATGCGGTTGAGCCGGTAGGAGTGGAGACAATCAGGCCATCCGAACGCTGGCTGTATACAAAGTGACCGTCGATATACAGATCGAACCCAATCATGCGGGTGGATTTCCCCGGGTGCAGTACCACATCGTTCAGCGCGGTCCCAAAGCCCAGCGGCTGACCATTGCGCTCGACGTTACCATCCAGCAGAAACCGCGTTTCCTCAATATATTCACCGGCAAGGACTTTACCCAGCCGCTCTTCGAGATCCGAAGGCGAAATATCCGTAAGGAAACCCAGCCGGCCGCGATTTACACCGAGCAGAGGAATCTTGGACTTTGCCAGTTCCCGGGCCGCGCCCAACAGGCTTCCATCGCCACCCACTACAATAACCAGGTCGCAGATTTCGCCAAGGAGTTTTTTGCTGGCAACCTGAAAACCGTGGCCGGGCAACATGCTGGCCGTGTCTTCCTCAAGGATAACGTGATAATGATTGGCTACCAGATACTGTTTGAGCTGGCGCAGGGATTCAACCACTTTAACGCTGCCCATCCGGCCGATAACGCCTATGTTTCTGAAATGATCCATGAAGCTTCCTGTGGTGTCGGAATACGACGAGAGCGGACAAGCCCGCCGGCGCCTATCTCAATCTGACCTACAGTTTAACGAAAGTCATCCCGATACTGAAAAAAGTTCGCCGGAATCCCAGAAAAGTCTGCCAGTTCTTCAGGGCTGATGCTTCTCGCAATGGTCATCGAGACCAGGCCGGAAATCTCCTGGCTGACTTACGCGTAACAGAGGCTCACCACAAACGCCTCCTTTTCCGTCCGCATGCTGACACACCGGATTCTCATAGTGCTCAAGCCACTGGAGGTACGAAGGCTCATTCATACCACAGCGTTCCGATGCATAGGCAGTGGGGTTATCGAAGTAGGTTTCTATTTCTCGGTAAGGAAGGGTCAGGTGTCCGACTCCCGGATGGTAGGCCACAAGGAAAACAGATTGTTTCTTGAGGTGATCCATAATGGAATTCTCAAGCGGTTCCCGGTACTTGAGCTCGTCAACCTCCTGCTCGAGGGCAACAATCTTGTCATCCCTGTATTCCAGCTCGCGCCGCTTGCTGTCGAGTTGCTCCCTGAGCAATACCAGCTCAGCATCAACATTGGCGTCATCACGTTCCTTGCCGGCGCCAGAGGACGCCAACTGCTCCTGCAGGGTGAGATACTGCTGGTTGCGCTCGGCCAGTCGTTGCTTTAACTGCTCATTGCTGAGGCGCTGACGCTCATATCTCTGACTGAGATCTTCAATCTCGTTACGCTGCGCCTTCATCTCAAGCCGGTGTTCACGCTGTACTTCCGACAGCATATCCCGGTGAACGCTCTGCAAGGTCTTTATCCGCAGGCGCTGTTCCCGAATCAGCTGAGCCAGGCGTGCACGATCTGCACCGATACGGGATTCTTCATCCGAAGCATCTTGCCCGGCACGCAGTACAGGGATATTTTCCTCTTCCGGCTCAACACGGCGAAACTTGAGTTTGTTCGCCTTAACGGCTTTACGAATGACCTGGAAATGGTTATTGCCCGGCGTCATGTCCGGATCCCATAACTCAGAGGCGTACTTGGGCTCCGGGCACTGGCTGCGACACACGAGGCGAATAGCTCCACCTCCCATATTCGGACCTTTCGCACCACGGGCAGCAAGATCTTCTACAGGCATGTTCCAGCTGCTATCGGCTCTGCCTTCCTCATCAAACCAGATACGGAAAAACACCAGAGCACGGACCAGAAGATCGCTGCTCAGATCAACCAGCACTGCCTTTACATCGGTTTCAGCAAGGTCCGACAATCCGACATAACCATCAAGAAAGGCGCCAAACTCGCTGGCACGCATCTGCCGGGCCACCTCGTTGCCTTCGATAAAAAATACCGCCGAATAATCGTCCGTCGCCGGGCCGGCAGAAACCATTGCAAACTCCCTAAAATCAAAAACTCTCTGACTGCATCAAGTTTACAGTCTAGCCAGAGAGTTTCCGGTGCACAGAGAAAAACTGCAACGTTTTGTGATCAGATATTAGCGGCCAGTCGACAACCCTGATCAATAGCACGCTTCGCATCCAGTTCTGCAGCCACATCCGAGCCGCCAATAAGGTGTACATTCAGCCCCGCAGCTTCAAGGCCACCCTGCAGTTCACGCAAAGGCTCCTGGCCTGCACAAAGAATAATTGTGTCGACTGGTAAAACCCGGTCTTCACCCTGCTCCGCGCCCTTGGGCGTGACCGTAATGTGCAGCCCTTCATCGTCAATTTTGCGATAGGTAACACCTGGAATCATCTGAACGTTGCGGTTCTTGAGCGAGGTCCGGTGAATCCAACCGGTGGTCTTGCCCAGATTTTTGCCAACTTTCGAAGTTTTCCTTTGCAGCAGATAAACTTCGCGTGCAGGTTCCGGAACCTCAGGCTTTACACCCTGAATACCACCGCGGTGCTCCACCGTCAGATCCACACCCCACTCACGCATGAAGTGACCGGTATCCAGCGCGGCGGAAGTACCCTTGTGCACGATAAACTCGGAAACATCAAAGCCGATACCGCCAGCACCTACAACCGCAACTCTCTGCCCCACAGGCTTACGCTCCAGCAATGCATCGAGATAGCCAATCACTTTCGGGTGGTCAACACCTTCGATATCCGGTATACGCGGCTCGACACCCGTTGCCAGCACAACTTCATCGAAGTTACCCGTTTTCAGATCGTCAACACTTACACGGGTTTCAAGCCGCACATCAACACCACGCTTATCAAGCATCACCCGGTAATAACGCAGAGTTTCATAGAACTCCTCTTTACCAGGAATCAGCTTGGCCACATTGAACTGGCCTCCGATCTCTTTACCGGCATCAAACAGGGTCACCTTATGGCCCCGTTCGGCCGCAACTAACGAAAAAGCCATCCCTGCGGGACCTGCACCCACGACAGCAATTGACTTGGGCGTTGCAGTTTTGACATAAGTTAACTCAGTTTCATGGCAAGCGCGCGGATTCACAAGACATGAGGTCAACTTGCCTCCAAAAGTGTGATCCAGGCATGCCTGATTACACCCAATACACGTATTAATCTCGGCGGCACGGTCTTCTGCCGCTTTCAGGACCAGGTCCGCATCAGCCAGGAATGGTCGGGCCATGGACACCATGTCCGCATCGCCTTCGGCCAGAATCTTCTCTGCAACATCCGGCATGTTAATGCGGTTTGTGGTGACCAGCGGAATACTGACTTCACCCTTGAGGCGCGCAGTTACTTTGGTAAAGGCACCGCGTGGAACAGAGGTGGCAATGGTGGGCACCCGGGCTTCATGCCAGCCGATGCCGGTGTTGATGATAGTCGCACCGGCTTTTTCAATCTCTTTGGCCAGGAGAACGACTTCTTCCCAGGTGCTGCCATCTTCAATAAGGTCCAGCATGGAAAGACGGTAAATCAGTATGAAATTCTCGCCGACCCGCTCGCGAACACGACGTACAATTTCGATGGGCAGGCGGATACGATTCTCATAGCTGCCGCCCCACTGATCTGTGCGGTGATTTGTATGAGACACAATGAACTGGTTAATGAAGTAGCCTTCAGAGCCCATGATCTCAACGCCGTCATAACCCGCCTTCTGCGCCAGCTGTGCACATACAGCGTAGTCTTCAATCTGCTTTTCAATGCCGGCTTCATCCAGCTCTTTGGGTTTAAACGGGTTGATAGGAGCCTGAATCGCAGAGGGCGCAACCAACGCAGGAGAATAGGCATAACGCCCTGCATGAAGAATCTGCATACAGATTTTACCGTCGGCCTCGTGCACGGCACGGGTGATAACCTTGTGTTTCTCCACTTCCTCATCATTGGTCATTTTGGCCGCACCCTGAAAAACACCACCTTCAGGGTTGGGGCCAATACCACCTGTAACGATCAGACCTGCACCACCACGGGCACGCTCAGCGTAGAACTCAGCCAGGCGCTCAAAACCGTTTTTCGCTTCTTCCAGCCCTGTATGCATGGACCCCATCAGCGTGCGGTTACGGAGCTTGGTAAAGCCCAGATCAAGGGGTTCGAGTAAATGCGGGTACTTGGCGTGGCCTGGCGTTGCTTTGGTGGTCATGGGGGTCTCCTCATCGTGATTTCTGGCCAGACTTTTAGCGTCCAGCTCTTGTATATGAGGACTAAATTACCGATGTGGGCGAACTTCAACAATATCCCTGAATAACATTATACTATCCTTAGATAACAACTGTTCCCGGAAAGGCCATGAACTCACCCGATCTTCGCCCACCACGCTCGCCCCTCAACTCCAAGCGCAATCCCCTCGGAGATATCAGCGTTCTCCATGTGAATGTAATGCTCCGGGCCGCGGAAGCAGAGGGCGTAAATGTGCAGGATCTGACGCGACGCTTTCAACTCAGCGAACAGACACTCACCTCACCCGCCGCCCGAATCAGCATTCCGCGATTCATGAGGCTGGGCCACGCGGCTATCGAGGCTTGCGGCAATGCCGGATTAGGACTGAGGATCGGTGCTTTGTCGCGACCTGTGGACGCTGGAATTGCAGGCCTTGCCGGCGAGTCCGCCAGCACTGCCGGGGCCGGCTTGCTGACACTTATTCGCTACTCTTTGCTGACCAGCCGTAATGCCAGGGGGACACCCACGGCAGAGCCGGAAAAACGGAGGCTGGAATTCTATTCCATACGCCCCTACAACGCCTTCAATTACTTTGTTGTGGACTCGGTACTGGCCGGCTGGACACAGTTTTTGCGCACGACCACCGGACAATGGGATGTGCTGGAACGAGTCACTATAGAATACCCGTCCACTGGCATGGACGAGCTGTTTGAGGCCTGGTTTCGCTGCCCGGTTCAGTTTGGTGCCCCCAGGAACAGCCTGACGGTCAGGCAAGACATATGGGGCCGGGAAACAATGCAGGCACAACCAGCCATGCATGAAAAACTGACACAGATTTGCGACAAGGAGTTGCAGGAACTTCAGAGGGGCTGGACAACCGGAGACCAGGTAAGAAGCCTGCTGACACCCCTGTTCAGGGGCGAAACCCCCAGCCTTGAGACAATCGCTTCAAAGCTGGGAGTCACTCCGTGGACACTTCAGAGGCAGCTGGCCGCAGAGAAAACCGGCTTCCGGGAGCTGATGGATGACACCCGGAAACAACTGGCGAGGGACTACATCAGGGAAACAGAAACATCGTTATCCGAAATAGCCTGGCTTCTCGGCTTTTCCAACCCCGCCGCTCTGCACAAAGCCTATCGTCGCTGGTTTGACGTAAGCCCCGGAGAGCACCGGAAGCAGTTCCGTGAATCAAGCCGTCAAGTACCGGTTTGATTCACGGAACGCCGCCAGGGAACCTGAGCCTTACCGAAACAGAAATCCTGCATGGAAGCGCAGATGTTGCTCAATGAAGCTGGCAATAAAGTAATAGCTGTGGTCGTAGCCATCGTGCCGGTTCAGTTTCAACGGATAACTACTATGGATAGCGGCATCTTCCAGCGCTTCTGGCTTGAGCTGCTCGGCCAGAAAGTCGTCAGCCTCGCCCTGGTCTACCAAAGCCGGCACAAACTCGCGGGCGTTACGCATAAGCAGGCTGGCATCATAATCTGCCCAGCTGGAGGTATCCTTACCCAGGTAAGCGCCAAAAGCCTTCTTGCCCCACGGGCAGTTCACCGGATTACAGATAGGGCTAAAGGCCGATACAGACCTATAGCGATCAGGGTTGCGCAGCGCCAGGACCAAAGCACCGTGCCCTCCCATGGAATGGCCGGCGATTGAACGCTGCCCGGTAACCGGGAACATGGATTCGATAAGTGCCGGCAGTTCGGTCAGCACGTAATCGTACATGCGGTAATGCCGGCTCCAGGGCGCCTGTGTTGCATTCACATAGAAACCCGCACCCTTGCCCAGGTCGTAGCCGTCATCGTCTGGCACTTCATCACCGCGAGGACTGGTGTCCGGCGCAATAATAGCCATACCCAGTTCGGCTGCAATGCGGTGGGCACCGGCTTTTTGCATGAAGTTCTCATCAGTGCAGGTCAGGCCAGACAACCAGTACAGAGCCGGCACCTTGTCACCACTTGATGCCTGCGGAGGCAGGTAAACAGCAAAACGCATGGTGCAATTCAGTGTTTCCGAATAATGACTGTACTGCTTGTGCCACCCCTCGAAGCTTTTATTGCAGCTCAGATTTTCAATATTCATTGGAACCTCTCAGAAAAACGGTCGCCGGCAAAATCTGCAAACGACCATCTTGATTACTTATCGAAGTGAATAACTGATCGAATGCTCTTGCCTTCATGCATCAGATCAAAGGCTTCGTTAATCCCTTCCAGGCCCATAGTGTGAGTAATGAAATCATCAAGCTTGAACTCGCCCTGCATATAACGATCAACGATACCCGGCAGCTCCGAACGTCCCTTTACACCACCAAAGGCAGAGCCTCTCCAGACCCGCCCCGTTACCAACTGGAATGGACGGGTAGAGATTTCCTGGCCGGCACCAGCCACACCAATAATCACCGACTCGCCCCAGCCTTTGTGGCAGCATTCCAGAGCTGAGCGCATCACATTTACGTTACCAATACATTCGAACGAATAATCAACACCACCGTCAGTCAGTTCGACAATCACTTCCTGGATTGGTTTGTCATAATCGTTTGGATTGATACAGTCGGTAGCCCCCAGCTTGCGGGCCAGCTCAAACTTGCTCTCGTTAATATCAATGGCAATAATGCGGCTGGCCTTGGCCATAGTGGCACCTATAATTGCCGACAGGCCAATACCACCAATCCCGAAGATGGCCACAGTAGCGCCCTCTTCTACCTTGGCGGTATTCATGACCGCACCCATGCCGGTGGTGACGCCACAACCAAGCAAGCACACCTCTTCCAGCGGAGCTTCCTTATTGACCTTCGCCAAGGCGATTTCTGGCAAGACGGTATACTCGGAGAAGGTTGAGCAACCCATATAATGGAAAATAGGCTGGCCATCTTTCGAGAAACGGCTGGTGCCATCCGGCATCAGGCCCTTGCCCTGAGTCTCACGAATTTTCTGGCACAGATTCGTTTTGCCCGATGTGCAGAATTTGCACTCCCCGCACTCCGGGGTATACAGAGGGATAACATGATCGCCCACCTGAACGCTGGTAACACCTTCACCAATGGACTCCACAATGCCACCGCCTTCATGGCCCAGTATCGCCGGAAAGATGCCTTCCGGATCTTCACCAGACAAGGTAAAGGCGTCCGTATGACACACTCCGCTGGCTACAACACGGATGCGCACT
This sequence comes from Marinobacter sp. F3R11, assembly GCF_003318275.1. Taxonomy (GTDB): domain Bacteria; phylum Pseudomonadota; class Gammaproteobacteria; order Pseudomonadales; family Oleiphilaceae; genus Marinobacter. Next base: position 559,831 of record NZ_QOCH01000013.1, read on the forward strand.
TCACCGGCCTGCGGCGGCATGACATCCACTTCTTCAATAGATAGAGGCTGTTTCGGGCCCCAGGCAATGGCGGCTTTGGATTTGATAATCTCAGTCATAAAACACTCCCATCGTTTGTATAGCTCTGGCGGAGGGCTCCGCTTGTGTAATGGAACATTGTATTCCTATCCTCATGCGTGATAATCCCATAATATGTCAATTCACTTTTACCGGTGAGTAACAGTAACAGAAGTATTTTCCTGCGCAGTGCGTTATATCCCGACGCATTTAGCCTGCAACGCGAGGGTCAGTGGATGTACATTTGGGAAGGAGTCAGTGAGTTTGTAGCTGTTGCAGAAGCAGAAAGCTTTACCGCAGCCGGTAAAAGACTGGGGATCTCAACTGCTCAGGTCAGCCGGCAGGTCAGCGCACTGGAATCCAGGCTATCAACGAGGCTGTTTTACCGGACTACCCGCAAGGTTTCTGTAACCGAAGCCGGACAGACCTACTACCAGCACTGCAGACAGGTGCTGGACGGGCTGGAAGAAGCAGAGCGCGCCATGACCAACCTTCAACTGGTTCCCAGGGGGCAGCTGCGACTGACCGCGCCGGTTACCTTCGGAGAGAAAACCATTGCCCCCCTCGTGAACGATTTTGTTCTGCGTTACCCGGAGCTTGAGGTTCAACTTAACCTGACCAATCAGAAACTGGACCTGATAGCCGGAGGTTATGATCTCGCCGTGCGCCTGGGCAAGCTCGAGGACTCGAGCATGATAGCCAGGCGATTGTCATCAAGAACCCTGTACGTGTGCGCCTCACCGGAATACCTGTCCACTTACGGGGTCCCTCACTCCCTGTCCGAGCTGGAACAACACAACTGCCTGCAGGGCAACCTGGATTACTGGCGGTTTCAGGAGCGAGGCAAGCTCCACAACATCCAGATAAAAGGCAATATCAAGTGTGACAGTGGCTGGGCGCTGTTGGATGCAGCCCTTAAAGGCATCGGAATTGTCCAGTTACCAGACTACTACGTGAAGCCTTCTATCGAATCAGGGAAGCTGATCAGCCTGCTGGAGCGTTGGCAGGAAGCCGATGATGGCATCTGGGCTATCTATCCCCAGAACCGCCACTTATCACCCAAGGTGCGCATGTTACTGGACTATCTGAGCGAATCGCTTGAGGCGAACAAATCGTTCCAGGCGTAAAAAAAGGGGTAACAACTTACCGGAAGCAGAAACAAAAAAAGCCGTTAGCTATAGAATAGCTAACGGCTTTTCGAATATGGCGGAGCGGACGGGACTCGAACCCGCGACCCCCGGCGTGACAGGCCGGTATTCTAACCAACTGAACTACCGCTCCGAGTCGTAACCGATTGCTTTAAAAGGCTTTGCAATCATGGCTCTGATTGCTCGGTGACAACGAGAGCGCATTATAAAGAGGTGCCTGACTATGTCAACGTCTTTCTGATAAAAATTCAGAGGGCCAACGTATTGCACTACCCTCTGCAGAGGCCGTCAGCGCTGGAATTTATCGACCGCATCATACCCTTCTATGCGAGGTCCGATGAATCCTCACCCTCTGACTGACAGGGTGCGCAGTTCTGCGCACCAACGGCAGGAAGCGTGAAGAAGAACCGGGCACCGCCACCTTCGGGGCGCTCAAATCCTATATCTCCCCCCTGCGCCTGAATCAGGGAACGACACGTAGGCAGACCAATGCCCATACCCTCATCTTTCGTGGTGTAAAAAGGCAAAAACAGCTTTTCTTCTGCGTCTTCAGCAAGCCCGACCCCATAGTCGCGAACTTCTACCCGGACACAGCCTTCGTCTGAAACACTGGCGCTGACTTCAACTGGCAACGCTGATTCTGCACTACGAGTGGCCTCAAGCGCGTTACGTATAAGGTTCAGAGCAACCTGCTGCACCTGAATCGGGTCAGCCAGAACGTCAGGCAAGTCATCTGGTAAGCTAAGCTGGATAGCCCCATCATTATTCCGCATGTCTACTTCAGCAAACTGGCGCGTATCCTCCAGCAATGCAGATACGGAGAGCACTTCTTTGCCAGTTGCCGGCTTTTTCACGAAGCGCCTGATCCTGCGGATAATCTCGCTGGCGCGGTGGGATTGCGCCTCAATCTTGTCGAGAGTTTCCTGCAGAAGACTCAGGTTCGGAGTCTCTTTAGCCATAACCCGCTTGGCGACCCTGGCATAATTCGCAATCGCTGTCAGTGGCTGGTTAACCTCATGTGCAACCCCTGCAGCCATCTCCCCCATAGTCGTCAGGCGAGAAGTATGGGCAAGCTGGTCACGCTGCTCCTGCACAAGGGCCCGGGCCTCATCAAGCGCCCGCTCGCTCTCCAGCTCTGAAGTAATGTCGCGGAACACAACCACAGCCCCCTGAGATTCCTCGCCATCGTGCTTGGGTGTAGAGCGATATTCTGCAGAAAACCCTGTTTCATCCGCACGAAGCATCCGGATATCACGCTGATTCTCCGCGATACCCTGGCTACAGGTGGCATAAACCGGGAGGCTGGCTCTGCATTCGCCTGCCGTCGAGAAGTGAATTTCGAAAAAATTACGGCCAATCAGCTCCTCTACAGGACACCTCATGATGGCTCCCGCAGCCGGGTTGGCAAACTCAATTGTGCCGTGCTCATCAAGGCCGTATATGCCTTCACTGATGGAGTTCAGGATCCGGGCCTGGTCACTCTGAAGTTCCCGGTTGCGCGCCTGCAGCTCACGCTCAAGCCGGGTCATGCGGGCATGGGTTTTGACTCTGGCAATAACCTCCTGAGACTGAAACGGCTTGGAGATATAGTCCGCCCCACCAAGAGAGAAGCCTTTTACCTTTGCTTGCAGGTCATCCAGAGCTGAGAGAAATACCACGGCACAGTCAGCTGTTTCAGGATCAGCCTTGAGGCGCTGGCACACCTCATAACCGTCCATTTCAGGCATCATGATATCGAGTAAAACGACTTCCGGCTGGTGCCGATGTGCAAGATCGAGCGCTTTTTCGCCCTCGTTGGCAATCAGTAACCGATAGCCTTTATCTTTCAACGTCTCATAGAGAACTTTCAGGTTATGTGGATTGTCATCCACAAGCAGAACCGTAACCTCTGCATTTTCACTGACAACTTCAGTCATATCATAAAAAGCCGGTTAGAAAGATAACCGTATAATGCCGGTGGGATTACCGCGCGTCGATAAGGTCCTTTACGGACAGCACCATACGAACAAGGTGTGCCAGCGAATGGGTACCCATCTTGTGCATTACCCGCGAGCGGTGAATCTCAACAGTACGCTGGCTTATCTCCAGCTCGATAGCGATTACTTTGTTGGCCTGGCCCTCTATCATCCGGTCCATGATTTCGTGTTCCCGAGGGGTCAGGCTCTTGATCCGGCGAATAATTTCCTGCTTTTCTCCAAGCGTCCGCCGTTGTTCCAGATCCTGCTCCAGAGCAGCTTCGATCTTCTCCAGCAGCGCCTCTTCACGGTAAGGCTTCTGGATAAAATCCACTGCTCCCTCTTTCATGGCATCCACGGCCATTGGCACATCACCATGCCCGGTTACAAAAATAATTGGCAGGATAGAGTGCTTATCGTTCAGTTTCTTCTGCAACTCCATTCCGTCCATTCCGGGCATGCGGATATCCAGAACAATGCATCCGGCCATTTTTTCAGAGTAATCCTTGAGAAACTCAGCCGCGTTCTCATAGGTTTTGACAGGCTTGTCATCGGATTTCAGTAACAGCTCCAGTGAGTCACGAACTGCCTCGTCATCTTCTACCACGTAAACAGTTTGCTGAATGTCAGTCATGTGAGTGCCCTTTCCTGTCTGTTTTATTGTGACAACCGCTCAGTGAATGGACGGATCTTTCTGATCGTCCCGAGCGTGCTCCTGGCGTTCGTGTTCGCGCATTTTTTCAAGCCGTTGCTGGATAATGCCAAAAACACTCTGTTTCGGATAGTTGCCTTTGCTATCAGGCTTGCCTGCGGGCCTACCCAGCAACATAGCAATGGCGTCTTCAACATGTAATGCCGCGTACACAGCGAAACGACCTTCACGAACTGCCTGAACCACTTCACTGTCCAGCATAAGGTTCTGCACGTTGTTGGCCGGTATGATGACGCCCTGAGTACCCGTTAACCCGCCCTTAAGCTGACAGGTAGCAAAGAACCCTTCAACTTTTTCATTAACGCCACCGATAGGCTGAACCTCACCAAACTGGTTTACAGAGCCAGTAATCGCCAAGTCCTGCCGCACCGGAATGCCAGACAGTGAAGAAATGAGCGCACACAACTCCGCGAGTGACGCACTGTCTCCATCCACTTCGCCGTAATTCTGTTCAAACGTAATACTTGCAGAAAGGTGCATCGGATCAGTCACGGCAAAACGGGATGAAATCAGGGAACTGAGAATCATGACACCCTTAGAGTGAATATTGCCACCCAGCTTTACATCCCGTTCAATATCCATGATTTCACCGCTTCCATAATAACAGGTAGCAGTGACACGGTTAGACAGGCCGAACTCAAACCCACCGGAAGAGAGCACAGAAAGTGCATTCACCTGCCCCACAACCATGCCTTGAGTGGATACCAGCGTAGAACCGTCCCGAATGGAATCGTAGAACTGATCCCGAATCCGGCTACTACGATATTTGGCGCTCTCCAGAGCCCGCTCTACATGAATGTCCTGAATCAGCTTTGCATTCGCCTGCCTTGCCCAGAAATCCGATTCCCGAAGCAAGTTGGCAATGTTTGCCGCATGCAGCGAAAGCCTGTCCTGATGCTCAGCCATGCGGGCGCTGTATTCTATAATTCTTGCTACTGCCTTATTGGTGCAGTGCAGGAGATTTTTTTCTTTAACAACACTGGCGATAAACTTCGCATACATCACCTGGCTGTCTTCCGAACGGTACATTTCATTTTCAAAGTCTGCGGTTACCCGGAACAGCTCCGAAAATTCGGGATCATAGTCCTGTAACAACATCCAGGTTTCACGGTCGCCGAAAAGCACGAGTTTTACATCCAGAGGCACACCCTGAGGCTCAATCGAGATAGTGCCCGACAGGGTGAGTTCACGCTCAAGAGAGTTGATCTGAAGAGACCGCGCTCGCAAGGCTCTTTTCAGGCCGTCCCAGACAAAGGGCTGCTCAAGCATCTTGATGGCATCCATCAACAGATAACCGCCGTTGGCCCGGTGCAGACTGCCTGCACGAATCAGCGAAAAATCCGTGAATACAGTGCCTTTATAGGTCACATTTTCAACATATCCAAACAGGTTGTGATAGGTAGGATTGTCCTCCACCACCATCGGAACTTCGTTGTTCTTCTGACTTACCAGCACGTTAACGAGATAACGACGCGGCATCTTTTTATCCAGAGACGCGTAGGCGATAGCAGCCTGTTCTTCGTTATCGTCCAGAAAAATTTCCAGGTTCTCAACCAGATCCGCCCGAACGGCCTCAAAGTAGGCAACCACATCCGGAAGGTCCTTATAGCTGTCGATCAGCTCATCAATCTGGTGGCCAGAGATACCCTCCAGAGTTTCCTTGTTCAGCGCCTGTTGTTTATCGGCGTACTCCTGCTCCCAGTCAGCCAGCTTACGCAATGCCTGGCGGAGCTTTTTCTCAAGCCGGTTTACAGAATCCTCGAACTTTTCTCTCTGTGCATCTGTCAGCGCCTTGAAGGTTTCTGCCGTATGGGGCTGATCGCCGTTCATTGCCACCAGACGGTATCCGCCGGGCGTGGTAATCGTGAGATTGACTTTTTTACGGCGCGCCTGCGCCGCTACTTTTTCAAGCTCGTCTTCCTGCTTCTTCCCGTACTCTTCCTTGAGCTGTTCCGAACGTTCCAGAAAGCTGTCGCTGTCGAAAGTCTGCGGAATCACCTTTACCAGCCGGCCCATGAGTTTTTCCATGTCCCGTTTCAGCCGGGCACCCTCGCCTGCCGGCAACTTGAGCAGTTTGGGAACTCTGGGTTCCTCAAAATCTGCCACATAGCACCAGTCGTGAGTTTGATGATCCGTATCCAGGTGGTGTTCAAGATAACGCAGCATCATTGTCCGTTTACCCAGACCGTCGCGTCCCACAGCATATACGTTGTAGCCGCTATGGGGCATGGCCAGAGCAAAGCGAACGGCCTCCTGAGCCCGGTTCTGGCCTACGATTTCAGCCAGAGGCTCCAGTTGTCTTGTGGACTTGAACGGCAGATCTTTTAAAACACAGGCTTTGTATAGCTGATGCAGAGGCAGTGACTTCAAGGTTGGGTCCCTGTAACGGTTAACTCATTGGCCGGTCATTGTAGGTTCTGCGAGCCTGTCTGTCGCGCCCGCAGAACAGATTTGTAAAAACTCTAGCCCAGCAACTGCTGAATCTGGCCTGCGTTAGCTACCTTACCCTCAATAACGATCTCGCCATCAATGGCCAGCGCCGGAGTGCGCATAATGCCTGCATCAATGATGGCATTGGTGTCTGTAATCTTTTCCACTTCGTATTCAATTCCTTTCGCACTGGCCGCTTCTTCTGCATTGGCTGTCAGCTGTTTACATTTGGCACAGCCGCTTCCATAGATAGTGAATTTCATGGTTTTTCCTCGTTTTTTATGTGATACCGAAAGGTGGAATTACCACCAGTTACCATAGACAAAACCCGTCAGGGTGGCCATTACTACCACCAGGGCGCAATAGACCAGAGTTTTTTGCGTACCCAGTATGGTACGGATAACAAGCATGTTGGGTAACGAGAGTGCAGGCCCGGCCAATAGCAGCGCCAGTGCCGGCCCCTTACCCATACCTGCCCCCATCAGCGCTTCTACAATCGGGACCTCGGTCAGGGTAGAAAAGTACATTAATGCACCCAGCACAGAGGCGATGATGGTGGAAGCCAGAGTGTTATCACCTACAGCCATGGCAACCCATTCCGAAGGAATTATGCCCTCATGGCCCGGGCGGCCCAGCGCGAAGCCTGCAATGAATACCCCACCAAGGAGCAGGGGCAGTATCTGTTTTGCAAAGTCCCAGCTTTGTATCGACCACTCCCGGTCCTGCTCACGTAAAGCCGCGATAATCATCAACCCGGCTATACCGATAGCAAAAGGCAGCTCGGGGGCCGTCGGAACAATAACAGCCGCAACAACAACCACTGCCGTCAGGATCAATAACCGGGTAGCAGGCCACTGCCAGCGCCAAACCAGCAGGCCTGCCAGTGCAGCAGACAGCAATGCTGTAATTTCCCACTTCCATGCATAAATCTGCATCCAGACCGGGCTATCCGCCGCAGCCCAGTTTGCGAAAACCAGCACCCCGACCATCAGCGCGAAAAAAGGCACAATCGCACTCATGGGTTTGTCCAGGTCTTCGCCACCAAATCCGCGGGCGTTCTTGACCGTCCGCTGTGCTTCCTCCCTGCGATAGATCAGGTGCATGATGGTGCCAATCACCAAGGCGAACAGAATAGCCCCTACAGCCCGGGCAATACCGATCTCAGGCCCCAGTACCTTTGCTGTAACAACAACCGCCATAATATTGATAGCCGGCCCTGAATACAGAAACGCAATCGCCGCACCGAGGCCGGCACCGCGTTTGTAGATACCACCGAACAAAGGCAACACAGTACAGGAACAGACAGCCAACAGAGTTCCCGAGACAGACGCAACGCTAAACGCCACGGGTTTGGACGCATCCGGCCCCAGATAACGCATTACCGCATCCTGGCTGATATACGCCGACATGGCACCAGCAATCAGGAATGCGGGCAACAAGCACAGAATAACGTGCTCCTGAGCGTACCAGTGGGTCAGCCGGACAGCCTCCAGCACGGCGTTATCAAAGCGCGCGGTTCCGGCGGGAATAAAGTAGATCAGCAAAAAGGTGGCCAGCATAAAGAACAGCAGGTTGGCTTCACGAGAGTTGCTGGCGTACAGCTCGCGTAATCGTAAGTTCATCTATAAGCTCCTTGAAGTGGGCGTAATTGAAACATTCCTGTTATGAAGACGAACACACTCTCAAAAGGATGCAGAAAAAATACTTTCACCGGGGCTCATGGCAACAGACTTGTCCATTTTCATCGAACCTCACCTGGCAATTTCTGACAATTTCTTTCCTCAGGCGCTGCCTGGCCCTTAACAGCCGGGATTTGACCGCACTCAGTGTCAATCCACTCTGCTCTGCGTAGCGCTCCTGCAACTGGCCTTGCAGATCACACTGCTCAATGACATTCCGGTCCTCTTCAGAAAGATGGGGCAGATTCCGTATCAGGCACCCCTCCAGCTGAACAACCGGAGGTTTCTCCGCCTGCTCAAGCGGCATGTCCGGATCCAGATCAATGAACGTTTTAGCGGTGCGAAAACGGTCAGCCAGATAATTACGTGCGACCCTGAACAACCAGGCCCTGGGATTTTGCACTTCGCAGAAAGCATCGCCTTGCAAAACGAGTTTGAGAAACAGCTCCTGAAGCACATCATCCGCTTCGTGAGGATCCGTTATTCGCGTCAGCAGGAAAGCACGCAACTCTTTTTCGTACTGATCCCAGGCACTCAGAATACAAACAGGCGTCATATCAGATTCATTCCGGACAGAGAAAAGCCAGACTGGATTTCAAGCATGCATCAAAACTCGACAGAAACTCCGGCCATGCATTAGTGCTAATCAGTAATTGTATGTTGTGCAGACTGCTCTGTCGCCTTCTGGCAAAGAATCCCCAACAAATCTCACAAGCAGGAATATGGTTTGTTCAGTCACTTCAAATAGTTCAAAATTGACGACGTTTTCAGATGTTTAACTACCAGGCCCCGCCATGCTTCCGCACCACACTCTCGTTCTTATCGGCCTATTGCTCGCTTCACCTGTTGTGGTCGCACAAAGCCCGTCCGAAAATACAGTGGATGTGCTGCACTGGTGGGTATCTGATGGAGAGAAACGCAGCATCGATACGATTCGGCACCATATTGAAAACCAGGGGATGAACTGGCACGACGAGGCTTTCGCTGGCAGTGGCACAAACCGCTTCAGCGACATACTTCGTCAGCGGGTCGAGGCGGGCAATCCGCCGATGGCATCACAGGTTATTGGCTATGATATTCACGAGTGGGCAAAAAAAGACAAGCTGGTTATTCTTGATGACATTGCCAGCGAGCAACAATGGGATGAAGTTATTCCTTTCGGCATTCAGCACCTGTCCAAATACCGGGACCACTGGGTTGCCGCGCCAATCAATGCTCACAGCACCAATTGGATGTGGGTTAACCACGCCCAGTTAACCCGCCTCGGGCTGACAAAACCAGATACCTGGAACGATTTGCTACGAATGCTTGATGCCGCAAAATCTGCTCAAATTATTCCAATCGCGATTGGACATGAAGCATGGGAGCATACGCTGCTTTTTGAATCCGTAGCTGCAGGTTCAGAAGGCGCAGAATTCTATCGCCGGGTATTCATGGACCTGACTCTCAAGCCCTCGGACACTGAAGCATTTGAAAGAATATTCCAGCGCATGAGCACACTGCGAAGCTACCTGGACTCAGGCTCAGGCATGCGCTCCTGGAACCAGGCTACAGACCTGGTGCGTTCCGGGCATGCCCTGTTACAAGTACAAGGAAGCTGGGTCAACGGTGAGTTTAGCGCCCACGGACTTATTCCGGGACAGGACTACGACTGTTTTCACTTCCCTGACACCCAGGGAGTGGTCTTGTTTAACAGTGACCAGTACATTCTGTTCAAAGATCACCCCGCTACCCCCGAAACTCAAAGCCGTTTTGTCAGCACCTTAATGAGTGTTTCACTGCAACGGGATCTGAACATTGCTACCGGTGCAGCTCCTGCTCGGGTAGACGTACCAAAGAGCGGCTTCAACCAATGCGGCAGACAGGCCATCAACGACATGCGTGCCGCGAACATGCGCAGGACGGTCATGGGGTCCATCGCCATGGGAAATGCCAACCCAAGCGCAGTGAAAAATGCCCTTTACCAAGTCATCAGTGACCATTTAATGGCGCGTATAGACAATGCTCAGGCAGTCAACAGGCTTGAGCACGTCATCAAACGTGCAATGCACTCCCGGGAAACAAACCATGCCTCTGTTCAGTAACCTCAAGCTGACAAGCAAAACCGTTTTCCTGGTCATGCTTCTGGGGGCACTGGCAGTAATCATCACTCTCTATTCGATGACCAACCTGTACAGGGTCGATCGGGACTATCGTGCATTGCTGGATAGAGATGCAAAAGCCTCTCTGCTTATCAGCTCGGCATTACTTGATCTCAGCGATGCCAGCAAGCTTGTGCTTTCTGTTCTCACAGAGCAGGAAGTGGCTGAGATGCGAAAAACCCAGGCATTGCTAAAGGCACAGCAAACCAGATTCAATGGAAAAATCAGGGGTCTGGCGCCACTGATTGATAACGTCGACTCAAAGCTGGAAGTCATACAGGACAAAGAGCAAAAAGTCTTTGCTCTGGCGGATGCCATTATAAACTCAGCCGCCCGTTGGCGCGGCGACAAAGCCCTCGACATCATCCATAAAGAGTTTGACCCTCAGCTCAACTCTATGCGCAGTGATATGGATAAATTGATGGGTGACACCATTGCGCATTTTGAGAACGACTCACGCGAACTCAGCATTACAACCCAGAGCACATTGTTCAATACCACCTTGCTATTCGGCCTGGCGCTGGTAGCTATCATCGGACTATCTGCCTATCTGTCCTTTACTCAGATATCGAGACCGATAAAACAGCTGACAAAAGCAATGGAACGATTGAGCAGACGCGACTTTCAACAGCGTATTTACCATACGGAACGCCGGGACGAAGTGGGAAAAATGGCACAGGCACTTGAGGTGTTTCGTGACAATATGCTGCGTGTTGACCACCTGGAAGTTGAAGCAGAAGCCAGCGCCCGGGCACGGGAGATGGCTGAACAGGTGGCTCAGGCAAAAGCGAATTTTCTGGCAACGATGAGCCACGAAATCCGCACCCCCATGAACGCTATTCTGGGGCTCGCCCAACTTAGCCTCAGGCACCCGCTTGAACCGCAACAAAAGGATCGCATCGAAAAAATAATGCGCACAGGCAAGCATTTGCTTGGCATCATCAACGATATTCTCGATTACTCGAAACTGGACAGTGGCCACGTCATAGCCGAAGCCATTCCGTTTTCTCCCATGCAATTGCTGGCTGATACCCGGGAAATGCTCGATGAAGTCGCAAAAAGCAAGGGGATCAGGCTGCAGGAAGAAGCAACTGGCTGTCCCGCCCTGCTCGTCGGAGACCCGATGCGTATTCGCCAGATCCTGCTCAACTATGCCAACAACGCCCTGAAATTCAGCGATCATGGACAAATCTGCCTTCGTCTGAGCCTGCAACAACAGCCCGGTGATTCGCTGTATCTGTACGGCGAAGTTGAAGATCAGGGTATTGGTCTGGACGAAACCCAAATTCAACAACTGTTCCAGCCATTTCATCAGGCTGACAGCTCAATTACACGACGATTTGGTGGCACAGGTCTCGGCCTGGCGATCTGCCGCAACCTCGCAGAACTCATGGGAGGCAGTACCGGGGCCCACAGCGTACGCGGCCAGGGCAGCACCTTTTGGTTTCGGGTCAAAGTTCGCCTTCCTGAGACAAGTGACACCTTACAGACGAAAGAGCAAAATCCGGAAAAGCCGTTTGTCTGCACCTCATCGTTACAAGGACTGCATGTACTTTTGGTCGACGACAACGACCTGAACAGACTTGTCGCCAGCGAATTGCTGATGGGTGCAGGTATCGACGTTGATGAGGCATGTGATGGCAGGTCAGCGATAGAGATCCTTGAGTCCTCACCTGACGACACCTACACTGCTATTCTGATGGACATGATGATGCCGGGTCTTGATGGTGTCAGCGCAACTCGACAGCTGCGCATGAATCCGCGCTTCAAAAACATTCCGATCATCGCCATGACAGCCAACGTCAGCGAGCGAGACGTGGCAACCTGCCTTGCAGCCGGCATGAACGCTCATATCTCCAAGCCCATCGACGAACAAGACCTTTTAAGAAGTCTGGCCGAACATTGCCTCTCAGCTCAAGTTTCGACCAAAGCTGACGTTACCTCTTTGGCCGAAACAAAAAAATATCAGGGTTTCGTCCTGGATCCAGGACCACTGGAACACCTTAAAAGCCTTGTTAGCCGGGAGCGATTCGACGATATGATTGATATGCTTATCGAAGACTGCAAACAGCGCGGTCAATCATTTCGATCACTAACCAGGCAGACTGAACCGCATCACATCATCCAGCAAGGTCACGACCTTATCGGCACGGCGGGCCATGTCGGTCTCAACCAATTGAGAGACTTGGGCAAAGCGATAACAGAGGCCGCCAGAGATGCGGATACACAAGCTGTTCAGCAGCTGGCGCTTGAAATCAACCGGGCAACCCTGGAAGCGATTCAGGAACTGCAAAGACATTTCAAAAGCCAGTGATACAAATCTATTAGGAATATCGTTTTCATGCCTGACAACATCAACCAACAACGCTTAGCTAAAGCTGTGCGTAATGGCAGGCAAAAAGTTCTTCTTGTGGACGATCAGCCAGTGAGTCTCGCTTTTGCTGCGGCGGAAATAGAAGACATCTGCCATCCGTTACAAACACGAGACGGAAACGAAGCTTTTGAGCTTGCACTCATCGAACAACCTGATTTGATACTGCTCGACGTAAACATGCCGGGAATTAGCGGTTTTGAAATATGCCGTCGCCTCAAGCAGGATCCCAGAACGGCTGACATCGCTGTGATCTTCCTGACAGTCATGGATGAAGAAATAAATGAAGAACAGGGGCTCAGCCTCGGAGCCATAGACTATATTGCAAAGCCCTTCAGCCCCGCCATTCTGAGAGCCAGAGTCCGCAATCATTTGCTGATCCAGCGGCAGCGCATGCAGCTGGAAAGGCTAGCGCAATTTGACGGACTTACACGCCTGGCCAACCGCAGAAGCTTTGATCAGGTTCTGAAGATTGAGTGGCAGAGGCTTGCCAAGCTACAGGACCCCCTCGGCCTGCTCATGATTGATGTGGATGCCTTCAAACTCTTCAATGACCACTATGGCCACCAGGCAGGCGATGATGCTCTTGAGCAGGTTGCAGCTGCAATTAACCGGCAAATGCAACGTAAACACGACCTTGCCAGCCGCTATGGAGGTGAGGAATTCGCTTGTATACTGCCGCACGCAGATGATCACGGAATCCTTCTGATCGCTGAAAGTATCTGCGACGCTGTTCTGGACTTGCGGATTCCACACGAAGCTTCGCCCATTAATCCCTGGGTTACCGTGAGCGTAGGCGCTAGCAGTATTATCCCGAGCGCCAATAGCACCCCGATGGAGCTCGTTTCCATGGCTGACCAAAATCTATACCAGGCAAAAAACAAAGGCAGAAACCAGGTTAATGCAGGGTAGTAGCTGCGATCAAAGAAAATTTATACGAATCTGAAATATGCCATTTACGTTGCAGAGTGAGTTGAGATGCGCGGCCTTACAATTGTGTATCAGCGATGGACACTGAAGCCGGCCACCAGTGGCAATGACATCATAAGTTGGCCGCAGTTTGGCTGCCATAAATTGGCTGCTCCGGTCGCAAAGCGAACATTGCGTTCAAAGTTCGAATGTCTCCTCGTGATTCCGGAGTTTCGCTCGGCCTACCTGGATAATCGCAGGCTTTCATCTGATAAGATGGCGGTTCTCTTGTGTGCAGGGCCATCGGCAAATCTCAAAAATACGCGATACTCAACTAGCCCTAACTATGCCTAAAAAAAAGCAAAAGAAACAAAAAAATAGGCCTCAAAGCGGGCCACCCTTCCTCCCAGATGAAGTGCTCTCAAAATTCGTAGATTGCCCAAAATGCGGAGCTTCGCTTCAACCGGATTTTTGGAGGGAATTCGACGAACCTTTTGGTCCGATCGAACTCAAGCCGCGCGATGGTCAGCGGATGTTTGCTGTACAACAAACATTTACTCTCACTTGCCAATGTGAAACTAAAGTTGAGTATCCGCTCGACCCAAGAACGCTTGAGCACCCCGTATATTTCTTTGGAGACGAAGCCGACAGACACCTAAAGGGCTATTACCTTCATTCCTATACATTAATTGGTGGTACGAGTGGGCCTGTGCAAGATATGTGCGATGATATTGAGGCGCTAAAGCGAAAGTACATCCCTGACATAGACCCACGAACTTGGAGAATCCATGTCAAAGATATGGTGAGTGGGAAGCGTCGTGTTCAGAACGCAATTTATAAACGTTTTTCCCGAGAATCAATCGTGGAATTCTTCGAGGAATGTGCCCACATTCTCTCGCAGCGCGACAAGTACACATGGAACATGCACATCACAGCGCCTGCAAAGGAAGGGGCAAAGAAAGAGCGAGGTAAAATTGAAAAAGTTGTAAGGGCGACTGCTCACAAAGCGCTTCTCTCCCAGTGCATCTATCAGGCAACGAAACAAAGCCTTAATCCTCAGTTCACCCTAGATGCGGGCAAAGACATTAAGACTTTTCCCCACATCGAGAGCTGGTCTTTTGACACCCATAACGAGTCTCAGTTTTACCTTGGGTTTGAGCTTCTGTCACACGGTAACTCAATTGCCGCTCCTGAGCTGGTGAAGCCAGGGAGTCACCCTTGTCTCGAACTCGCAGATGTGCACGCATTCTTTGCCGCCAACTGGATGTTCAAGACATCAAAAGGCGAGAGAGGGCTGATGGATATTAATAAATTTGGCGAATTCAAATACCTGATGATTAGAGACGGTAATCGTTGCGACTACCACCGTGGAACGGAAATCCCTAGGCACTATTTTCCTTGATTTAAAACTCATCTGTTTAGTGGCACCGCCCTTTTGGGTTTCACCTTCTTCCTGTAAGGATCGGGTACTCATTTAGAAAACGAAGCCAACATCCTGAAAGATATATACTCCTGTATTTAGAGCAACTTAAGGAAAGATGTATGAGCATACGAAGGAAAATCAAAACCAAGCTAGGATTTCGATCAGGAAAACTCAGCGTAGTTCGCATTGAAGAAGTAAACGAGAAAGAAATTATTCTGGGTAACGGATCAGTCATCAAAATTCTAGATTCTTGGCGGAACAACTTAGATTCTTGGAAAAATCCACTTACTGATCAGATTGATTACACAAAAACTCGCTTCTCTGGGATGGAGGTTTACACGATTCTGAATCAAGGGCGTTTTACAGGGATTTTGGTAGAAGTCCACACCGATGGTGATAAATTGGCTCGCCACGTCCTAGGAGTCAAACCGCCTATTGGCTGGTCAGGCGGATGTCACATTGAATATTGCCAGGAAATTATGGCAGATGACTTCGGCGCCTGGTCAGAACTTGCGATGTCGCTATAGTTCAAAGCGTTAAACTTTGAGAGAAACCTTAGGAGAATGTTCATGGCCTCAGGGAAAGTCTTTATTCATCAGTCAGTTGTGCCAAGATTTCTGCGTCTAAAAGAAAAATTAGATGGGCATATTCCGATCATGAACATTTGGAGTAATGACAAGCCTTCCGGAATAGCTTCTCTACATAAACCCTCGTTGTATCCAGAGCTTAACGTTCCTGCTGACCGATCTGAAAACGGCGATTGGGGCTCCGTTGCCAGAGGTATCGAGCATCTTTTATCGTCCTTGAACGGGGTCCCCGAAGTCCGGACAAGCGGGCACACAGAAGAAGATCAAGGAATTGCTCAAGATATTAATTCTGAGCTCCAACACATTTCTTGGGCGAAGGCTGAATTGAAGCCTAAGCCTCGCTGGACTGAAGAAGCTGCCAGTCGACTCCTAGCAGGGATTCTTAATCCTCCCGATGGAAGCCTTTCGAGTCTGCGTACCTTCCGTCTGATTCAGCTCCAGCGCCTCGCACTTGATGAACACCCTGGCGCGGGGGCGGCCCTTGCGGAGTCAATGCGCGTTCTGCCCGATGAGACTAAAGTGGCAAAGGATATCTTTGACCGGGTTTTAAACGAGGAGTTGCAGACGGCAGCGGGTAAAGCAAGGGCAGCTTCAATGCTAATAAGGGCTCTTGGCTTTGACAGGAATTACTTCTACCTCAGGCAAAGCAAACATATTAAGGGCATCTGGGACGACAGAAGTCTTACATACTTTTCAGAACTTGAGGAACTGCGCAAAAAATTTGAGTCACTGCGACCACTGCCAGGCAGTTGGTTAAAATTTCAACTTCCCTTTGCCTTGCCAGTTCTTGAGGGAATCTATCAATGTGAAGGATCAATTGCATTAGTTACACACGAGCGAGTCATCAATCCGAGGGCGGGCTGGGAGCCATCGGAGGGAATGCGGATCGAGACTATGATGAATCCCTCAGGCCTGTATGCACAGAGTTCTGTGGAGTTATGGCTCCCAGGTGAACTACAGATCAAATCAGAGATGCCTCCAAGCGACACCAGTTATAAGAATATTTACTCATATCCGGAAGCCATTAGAAAAGCTGCTTTGGGCTTAAATCGAATTATCCTCGGATTGAGGCTTGATACGGGACGAAGCGATATTCCAGAGGTAATACCTGGTGATTTGAATCAAGTAGCTTTTAAGCAATTCAACGTGTCAGGAAAGGTCACGACCAGTGTCCCTAGCGCAAATTTTGAACAAGTACGTGTCAACACCGGTTCGCCTCGTATTGAAAATGAATTAAGCACGACATCAAATGTTCTGAAGCCTCTGAGCTTCCCTCAGGAGCTTTTAGAAAGTGCCAAATTTCATATATCCGCATACAACATCCGACGCGCAGTGCTCGACTTCAGCGGTGCTTTTGAAGCCTTTATATCCCAAAATGTTACTCCTCAACTACTCGAAATTGGGGAGAATACTCGCACTCAATTTCTTAATCGATACGGTGACAAATTATCTAAAGCTGCTTTGGAGGAGATTTCTGCGATTCAAATGTCTGACGACGACGACCCAAAAAGATTCCCCTCAATATTCAAGCAGCTTCGGAAATATGAAAAATCAAAGCTGGAGCCGTCAATTGCAAAGAGATATCTCCGCCTGATCTATCCCGTGATGGAATATAGAAATGATGCCGCACACGGTCGCCCAATCGAAACGAACGTTTTAGATGATCTGGTTGTTGCTACCGAAGCTCTAGACTGTTTGATGATGGAGTGGAGAGATCACGGTGCTTAAACCTCTAGGAGGTTAATCCGGTTATATCAATTTTCCACAGAGGGCTTTAGAGCGGCTTTTGACTTACATCGGTGCACTGGAGGTTCCTGGCCCAGGCATTAAATCAGCGCTATCGAGGCCATCCTTAATAACGCATCTCGACGCGCTGAAAGGTCCAATTTCCAATGAGCGGGCACCTTTACGGATGCCTTGCCAATGTTCGCTTATGTTTAAAAGAAAACATTCTGGGCAGCCAAAACCACCAATATCAAGAGCCTGCTCAGGGTAGCCATTGTCATATGAGAAGCCGGGCATTTTAGCTTGGGCTTAGTTTTTCCTCGACGGATCATCTCAGATAACGCCCACGTCCAGGCTGGCCGCCATCGATAATCCAAGCTTCTCACATTGGTCAACAAACTCCTCCTGGAATTCCCCGCGATAGATTAGAGGCTCTTGAACCAGGCGCCATTTTAAACCGGTAGTAATGCTCTCTATTGCTCTGCGAGTACCCGTGCCATCGTGACCAGCCCGGATGTAATAGGCAAACGGCAGGCCCTGGGTTTTCTCCAGGCAGGGATAGTAGCTGCGATCAAAGAAGTCTTTGAGAGCGCCGCTCATATAACCGAGGTTTTCAGTGGTGCCAAGGATAATGGCGTCACAGGCAAGAACATCATCCGGGCCAGCATCCAATGGTGCCAACACGGTTACTTCAACGTTTTCAATATCTTCGTGGCCTGCACCCTGCGCAACGGCATTGCGCAGGGTGAGAGTGTTCGGGGAAGGCGCATGGGCGACGATAAGCAGTTTCTTTTTTGGCTCCACAACGCACCTCCCGGACTCACTTAGAGCAGTTCACCATCCGCGTCTGCCAGCACTTCAGCTTCGGCGTCTTTCTTGGAAACCGGCTTGGGCATCAGCCTGTCACGTACCTTGGCTTCGATTTCCCTGGCGATATCCAGATTCTCTTCCAGAAACTTACAGGCATTCGCTTTACCCTGGCCAATTTTATCGCCGTTGTAGGCGTACCAGGCACCGGATTTATCCACAAAGCCTTCTTTAACGCCCATATCGAGCACTTCTGCCATGTGATAAATGCCCTTGCCGTAAAGAATCTGGAACTCTGCCTGACGGAAAGGCGGAGCTACTTTGTTCTTGACGACTTTAACGCGGGTTTCATTACCAACAACCTCATCACCCTCTTTAACCGCACCGATGCGGCGGATATCAAGGCGTACCGACGAATAGAATTTCAGGGCGTTACCACCTGTGGTTGTTTCAGGCGAACCAAACATCACGCCAATTTTCATACGGATCTGGTTGATAAACACCATCAGGCAGTTGGCGTGTTTCACATTGCCCGTAAGCTTACGCAAAGCCTGCGACATAAGGCGAGCCTGCAAACCAACGTGGCTATCACCCATTTCACCTTCAATTTCCGCTTTCGGCGTCAGCGCCGCAACGGAGTCAACAATAATGACGTCTACCGCATTGGAGCGCACGAGCATATCTGCAATCTCCAGTGCCTGCTCCCCTGTGTCCGGCTGGGAAACCAGCAGGTCGTCCACATTAACACCCAGCTTTTCAGCATAGATGGGGTCCAGAGCATGTTCCGCATCTATAAAGGCACAGGTCTTGCCCGCTTTTTGCGCTTCAGCAATAACCTGAAGAGTCAGGGTTGTTTTACCGGAACTTTCTGGCCCGTAGATTTCGACAATACGGCCGTAAGGCAGACCGCCTATACCCAAAGCAACATCCAGCCCCAGAGAGCCAGTGGAGACCGCAGGTATTGCTTCGCGGGGCTGGTCGCCCATTTTCATTACTGCGCCCTTACCAAACTGGCGCTCAATCTGACCCAGTGCAGCGCTCAATGCTTTTTTGCGGTTGTCTTCCATCAGTGCAAACCCTCTGTTGCCTTGGCCGCCAGCGATATGGAACAAGCCGGCGGAGAGATAATGAAGCGGAACCTGCACAGTGGTTACAGCAGAATTCCTGTATATTTGAACAGTATTAAAACACACCCGGAGGAAGAGACCAACCCCTGTTATTATGAAAGGCTACCGGGAAAACAATCAGGCTTTTTCCAGATACCCGATAACTCCTTTCAGGGCAAAGAGAACCGCCTGGCGACGCACCTGATCACGATCACCACTGAAATGCTGCACGACCGCTTCCGTGCTCTCTACACTGGAGCCCCAGGCAAGCCAGACGGTACCGACCGGCTTTTCTTCGCTGCCACCACCTGGCCCTGCCACACCACTGATAGCCACGGCGACACTGGCCCCGGTTGTCGCCAGTGCACCTGCAACCATCTCCCGCACAACCGGTTCGCTGACAGCTCCGTGGGCATCCAGAGTGCTTCCGGCCACACCCAGCAGCTTCTGTTTTGCCTCATTGCTGTAGGTCACCAGACCGCCCACAACGTAGGCAGACGATCCCGCCTTGTCGGTCATTACCTTGGCAACCCAGCCTCCGGTGCAACTTTCAGCTGTAATCAGGGTAAGATTCCCGGCTAGGAGCTTTTCACCCAACAGGCTTCCAGCTTGTTCGAGTTCGTGATCACTGGCTGGCATAATGCTCTCCTTCATTTCATCAAGGGCGTTATTTTCTTACAATCCTTGGCTTCACCCAAAGCAAGATTATCCGGATTTGTCCATGTCAGCAGCTCAGAACGATTTTTCCAAGCACACTCCCATGATGCAGCAATACCTCAGGATCAAGGGTCAGCACCCGGATGAACTGGTTTTCTACCGCATGGGTGACTTTTACGAACTGTTCTATGATGACGCAAAAAAAGCTGCTGAACTGATGGACATAACCCTCACCGCAAGAGGTCAGTCCGGAGGTAACCCGATTCCCATGGCGGGTATCCCTTTTCATGCATCAGAAGGGTACATTGCACGGCTGGTCAGAGCGGGTCAATCCATCGCCATCTGCGAACAGATCGGTGACCCCGCAACCAGTAAGGGGCCAGTTGAGCGTCAGGTGGTGCGAATAGTCACCCCCGGCACACTCAGCGATGACGCTTACCTGGAAGACCGCCGCGACAATCTGCTCGCCGCTATTTTCCACCACCGCCAGCAGTTCGGCTTTGCATCCCTCGATATTTCCAGCGGGCGTTTTGCGGTTTCCGAACTGGAAGACCTTGAGGCCTTGCAGGGAGAGCTGCAGCGTTTACGCCCGGCAGAGATCCTGATCAGTGAAGATTTTCCGTTTGAGGAAATCCTGGATGGCTTTACCGGTGTTCGGCGCCAGGGGCCCTGGCTGTTTGAATCCGACACTGCCCGCCGGGTCATTACCCAGCAATTGCAGGTTCGCGATCTGACAGGTTTTGGCTGCGAAGACCTCACCCTGGCCATTTGTGCCGCCGGCTGCCTGTTGCAGTATGCCAAAGAAACCCAACGCACTGCCCTGCCCCATATCCGTAAACTGACCCGTGAACGCCGGGATGAAGCGGTGATTCTTGATGCCACCAGCCGCCGGAACCTGGAAATCGACATAAATCTTATGGGCGGACACCAGCACACGCTGGCCTGGGTAATGGACAAAACCGCAACTTCCATGGGCGGGCGGGAGTTAAGACGCTGGCTGAATCGACCACTGCGGGACGTGGCCGTAGTGCAGCAGCGCCAGCAAGCGGTATCTGCTCTGCTTGATGGCTTCCACTACGAACCGGTACACGACCTTCTGAAGACAGTGGGCGATATTGAGCGGGTGCTGGCCCGTGTGGCATTGCGTTCAGCCCGCCCAAGAGACCTGGCCCGCCTGCGTGACGCGTTTCTGGCCCTGCCAGATCTTCAGGAAGCTCTGAAGCCGGTCAATTCCGATCACATCAAGGTTCTGGCCAGGGTGATTGGCGAGTACCCCGGGCTGGCAGATACACTGGAGCGCGCAATTATCGACAACCCCCCTGTGGTAATTCGGGAAGGCGGAGTTATCCGTGAGGGTTTTGATGAAGAGCTGGACGAACTGCGCAACATCAGTGAAAACGCCGGCCAGTATTTGCTGGACGTGGAAACCCGGGAGCGCGAGCGTACCGGAATCAGCACCCTGAAAGTAGGCTATAACCGGGTGCACGGCTACTACATTGAGATCAGCCGGGCCCAGTCTGCCCAGGCACCAGCGGATTACATTCGTCGCCAGACGCTGAAAAACGCAGAGCGCTTCATAACGCCAGAACTGAAAGTTTTTGAAGACAAAGCCCTGAGTGCCAAAAGCCGGGCTCTGGCCAGAGAAAAAGCACTGTACGACGAAGTGCTTGAAACCGTCGCAGAGCAACTTGCGCCATTGCAGGATGCCGCTCAGGCGTTAGCAGAGCTGGACGTGATCAGCAACTTTGCAGAACGGGCAACCACCCTGCGCTTCGTAGCCCCTGAATTCCGTGATGCTCCAGGGTTTGAGATTGAAGATGGCCGGCACCCTGTTGTCGAGCAGCTTCTTGACGAACCTTTCGTACCCAATAACCTGCTTATGGATACCCAACGCCGGATGCTGGTTATTACCGGCCCCAACATGGGCGGTAAATCCACCTATATGCGGCAGGCAGCCCTGATTGCATTGCTCGCATACACCGGGAGCTTCGTGCCGGCTAACCGCGCCGTGCTGGGTCCGGTAGACCGTATCTTTACTCGCATGGGGTCCTCCGATGACATTGCCGGTGGGCGATCTACTTTCATGGTAGAAATGACAGAGACCGCAAACATTCTGCACAACGCCACAGAGCTGAGCCTGGTTCTTATGGACGAAGTTGGCCGTGGCACCAGTACATTTGACGGCCTGTCCCTCGCCTGGGCTACTGCAGAGCACCTGGCAAAAGAAATTCGCTGCTATACCCTGTTTGCCACCCACTATTTTGAACTCACGCAACTGGCAGACGACATGGAGCACGCGGTTAACGTGCACCTGACCGCAACCGAGCATGACGACAGCATTGTTTTCCTGCATAACGTACACGAAGGCCCGGCCAGCCAGAGCTACGGCCTGCAGGTAGCCAAGCTGGCCGGCGTGCCCCAAAGCGTTATAGGCAATGCCAAAGCACAGCTGAAACTACTTGAAGGCAGTGCAGCACCAGCACCAGCAACAGCCAGGCCTGCGCCAGTGGCGGAACCTGAGCAAAAAACATCCAGAATACCCAGCCAGGCTACCTATCAGGGCGATATGTTTGCCTGTCCTGACCCCAGCGTTGTGGAGGAAGCACTGAAAAGTGTCGACCTGGACGCCCTGTCTCCCAGAGCGGCAATGAACATGCTTTATGAATTGAAGGAATTGCTGAAAAACTGACAGAAAGTTGATCTGGGTAATAAGGTTATAGCAGCCAAACGCTTGCGGCTGCGCGGGCCGCTCCCTACAATATCGCCCATCAAAACAGAACGATGGAGCTGACAGCAAGCTCCGGATGAGATTGACCACTGGACCAGGGATCTGATTATGGCGTTTATCGTTACCGATAACTGCATCAAGTGCAAATACACAGACTGCGTGGAAGTGTGCCCGGTAGACTGCTTCTACGAAGGCCCGAATTTTCTTGTAATCGACCCGGACGAGTGTATCGACTGTGCGTTGTGCGAGCCTGAATGCCCGGCTGAAGCGATTTTCTCAGAAGATGAACTGCCTGCCGATCAGGTTCAGTTTGTGGAAATCAACGCCGATCTGGCGGGGAAATGGCCCAACATTACCGAGAAGAAAGATCCTCTCCCGGAAGCCGAAGAGTGGGATGGCAAACCCAACAAGCTTCAGTATCTGGAGAAGTAATTCTGGTGCACGGTAATACGAACGCCTGAAGATGAAAAAAAGGGAAGCCATTACCGGCTTCCCTTTTTTATCAGTTTTTTGAAGCTCGCAGTCAATTACCCGCCAGCCTGGCTCCCATGGCAATAAAGAAACCTCCGGTCAGCCCATTGAGCAGTCGCCTGGCGCGGACGCCGATGCCCACCTCCCGAAAACGCACAACCATCCACGCCAATCCGCACTGCCAGCACATAGCCAGCAGAAAATGTACGCCAGCCAGCATCAGAGACTGCTGGAAAGCATTTCCCGCCGGGTCCACGAACTGCGGTAATAGCGCCATATAGAACAGAGCAGTTTTCGGATTAAGAACATTGGATAGCAGGCCTTCACGAAAAGACATCGCCATAGGGACGGCCTGGCGCGCAACCAACGGAGCTTCCGCGCCGGAAGCAGACTTGTGTTTTACAGCCTGCCTCAGCGAACCCAGGCCAAGCCAGATCAGATAACAGGCCCCTGCCCACTTCAAAGCAGAGAATGCCCAGGCAGTTTCAAGCAATAAAAGAGAGATACCCAGTGCAGAAAGAGTCGCGTGAAAAAAAAGTCCGCTGCAAATGCCAGCGCTGGTCACGCAGCCATCCCGGAAACCCCCTCGACCCGCATTGCGCATAACCAGCAGCGTATCGACACCCGGGGTGACAGTCAGCAAACTTATGGCAATCAGATAAGCCCAGAACAACTCAGAAAACAAACAGACCTCCACACCCCTTAATACAGGCGACGCACTAAAGCCTCAACATAACCGTCTTCCCGGGACACGTCTATAACCGGAGCGACCCGGACAGCCAGCTTCTTGTCCACGACAACACATTGAGCAGGCAAAAAAAGGGGAGGCATTCCGCCTCCCAAAGACACACAGAGTGTGGACTGCCTCCGGAGCAAGCCCGGAGGCAACCAATTTACTGTTTGCCGGTCTCATCTGCCCCTGGAGCTTCAGGGTCCGCAGTAAAACCAAGCAACTTCGTGCGCTCAATCAACAAATAGAGAACCGCACCAGTGGCCAGCCCCCAGCCAGCGCCATAGACGGCCAGCACAACGCCCATGGTGCCGGCTATTCCACGCTCGGTGTTATTTTCCAGCTGTTCCAGGCCGACCATCAGACAAATGTATCCGGTAAGCAAAAGAGTCAGAGAAAGCGCGATGGGCAGCACCGGCTGGAAAAAGCTCACCAGAGGCAGAACAAACAGAGCGATAAAGCCCGTAATCCAGAATGTACCGCCGCCGCTGTAAATAGAGTCCATAGCGTTGCGACCGTATTTGTAACGCTCGGCCATAGTAGCTGTTACTGCGGTCCAGATCGGGCCTGCCAGGCCAGGATACGGAGCAAAGAAGGCATGCCCACCGTTCCGGATTGCAGTAACCAGGTGCACGCGGTCGATGCTGTTATCAATGTCTTCGTCTTTACGAAGATGATCAACACGGTTCATCAGGGACTGGCCCACCACGATATCCCCGAAAGCAATAACGTAGGCAATTACCGCTGTAGGAATGGCATAAAGAAATACTTCAGCGTCCGGGAAGCCAACAGAAAACGGAAGATAGTTCCACAGCTCGTCGAAAGCAGGCTTGGTAATACCCCACTGGATATCTGGTACGTCATATTCACCGGTAGCAAAGCCCACCAGAATCGCCACAATCATGCCTGGCACCATGCCGTAGTTCGCGACCTTGCGGGCTATGGAGTTGCTCTCGACAAACCCTTTGAAGGACACAGAGAACATCAGGTACAGGCAAACCAGACCACCAACAATCAAGGAGATCGGCGTGTTGGCCAAGCGACCGCCGGCCTCAATCTCGCCCATGAGCGCTGCAATACCAGCACCGATAATAATACCGCCTTTCATGGAACGGGGTATCACGTCTACCAGCTTGCTTCCGAGGCGCGTAATTCCGAGCACCAGGAAAATCACAAACACCAGAAACTGCAGTGCAAACAACGCCTGTATTGCTTCGGGACCCGGCTCATAATCACTCAGGAACAACAACACAACAGGAATACCCGGTGTTATCCAGCCCGGAACCAGAGGCACGCCCAACAGCGCAGGCAGCATAAAGCCAATACCGCAGATCACAACGTAGGCCAGTGCCACGTCGTAGGGCACACCAAGGTAAGTTTCCAGCAGAGGGATCATGGCGAGGCTCACCACGAACATGATCAGGGCCTGCACCATTTCCGCAAATTCCCAACGGTAATGGACAAAAGGAAGTCGAAGCTTGAACGGCCCTGCAGGCCAGAATGGCTGCTCTTCCCCATTCTTACGATGAAACATTTGCATAATAGTATCTCCTGCCCTCGCCCGACGGCGAATGCTAACTGTGTTGTTTTTGTGAGAATTACGGCAGCACCGGGGACGGTGCTGCCGTCAGTCGATCAATCCAGTGCTTTGGCCTGATCTCTTAGTACGAACTTCTGGATTTTACCCGTGGAGGTTTTGGGTAATTCCGAGAAAATAATGGTCTTGGGGACTTTGAAGCGAGCCAGATGTTCACGGCAGAAGGCTATAATTTCTTCTTCGCTGACGTCGCCGGCTTCAGGCTTCAGTGTTACAAAGGCACAGGGTGTTTCGCCCCACTTTTCGTCCGGACGAGCCACTACAGCTGCTTCAAGAATGGAAGGGTGGCTGTAAAGGGTATCCTCAACTTCGATGGTGGAAATGTTCTCGCCACCGGAGATGATAATGTCCTTAAGGCGATCCTTGATTTCCATGTAACCGTCCTCGTGCCACACAGCCAGGTCGCCTGTGTGGAACCAGCCACCACGAAATGCCTCTTCGGTGGCTTTCGGGTTTTTCAGGTACCCCTTCATAACGGTATTACCGCGCAGGAAGATTTCTCCGATGGTTTTACCATCTTTGGGAACCGGCGCCATAGTATTCGGATCACCAACCATTGTTCCGGCAAGGGTATGGTAACGCACACCCTGACGAGCCTTGATTCGTGCGCGCCCATCCAGAGGTAGTTCGTCCCACTTGGATTTCCAGGCGCATACCGTTACCGGGCCATAAACTTCCGTCAGGCCGTATACGTGAGTCACCTTGATGCCCATCTCTTCAACAGCACCAATCACCTGGGCAGGAGGTGCGGCACCAGCAATCATGGAGCGGACTTCGTGATCAATGCCAGCCTTGGATTCCGGCGGTACATTCAGCAATGCGTTCAGAACAATAGGCGCGCCGCACATGTGGGTCACCTGGTGCTCCTTGATCAACCGGAGAATTTTTTCCGGATCGACACGACGCAGGCAAACATGGGTACCCGCCATGGCTGTAATCGTCCAGGGGAAGCACCAACCGTTGCAATGGAACATGGGTAATGTCCACAGATACACCGGGTGCATGCCCATAGACCATACCGCCTGGTTACCCAGCGAGTTGATATAGGCACCACGGTGGTGATACACCACACCCTTGGGGTTGCCGGTGGTTCCGGAAGTGTAGTTCAGTGAAATGGCATCCCATTCATTCTCAGGGAAGCTCCACTCAAACTGCGGGTCCCCCTCCTTCAGGAAGGCTTCATAGTCCAGATCACTTACCTGAACGCCCTCACCATATTCGGGATCGTCAACATCGACAACCAGTGGTTTGTCTTCCAAGCGGCTGACAGCATCACGGATCACCTCGCCAAATTCCCGGTCGGCGATCACGACTTTGGCTTCGCCGTGCTCAAGCATGAACGCAATGGCTTCCGCATCCAGGCGCACATTCAGCGTATTCAGCACGGCGCCAATCATGGGCACACCAAAATGGCATTCGACCATTGCCGGAATATTGGGCAACATGGCAGCGACTGTATCGCCCCGGCCAATACCACGCCCTTTCAGGGCAGAAGCCAGCCGCCGGGAGCGGTCATAGGTCTCTGACCAGTTGTAACGGATAGCACCATGAATAATGGATGGGTAATCCGGATATACGCTGGCAGTACGTTCAATAAAATCAATGGGGGAATTGACAGCGTAATTGGCATCAACGGGCGAAAGGCCCTGATCAAAAATCGAGGTCATTGAGTGGTACCCTCTCTGTGAGCCTGTTGTTTTTGTAGCGTATTCAGAAAAATCGCTTGAGCCGCTATACTTTTATCTGGCGGAAATGCTACTGAACAGAAACAATTATAGGAATTACACTAACGTATTATAGTGTATTTACCATATCCAATTTCATTCTAATGGTCCTGTCCCTCCTATGGGTTTTAGCTTGTCAGACTTAGATCCGCAACCTGGCCTGGTACTGGATGGCAACGCAGGTTTTTTACGGGGCAACCAGGCCGCCGAAAAGTTGCGGCGGGAAAACAGCCTGCCCGATCCGCTGGATCTTCTCCCGCCAAATGCACCGGCCCTTGCCAAGGCTGCACTGGAGCAGTCCCGGGCAATCGAGAACGTGGAAGCACGGATCAACAGCACCATACTCATGTGGACGTTTGTTCCCTGCCCTGACACCGGCGAAGTACTGGCCCGCGGCAGAGATGCTACTGAAGATGTCAGGACTCACGAGCAAGCCATTCGATCGAACCGCCTTTATCGATTAATCACAGAGAACACCACTGACCTTATTTCACGTCACGCTCCTGACGGGCGCTTTATCGATGCAACCGCAGCGTCCTGGCGTCTGCTCGGCTATTGGCCCGAGGAGCTCCGGGGCAAACCGCTCGAAGACATTTTTCACAGCGACAGCACGACCCGGCAACTGCGAGAAAGCCATATCCCCCTCAGAGACAACGGCTACGCCACTATGACTCTGGGCATAACTCACCGTGATGGCAGCAAACGCTGGTTTGAGATAGCAAGTCGCGCCATAAGGGAAACCTATACAGGTGCGGTTGTTGAAGTAGTCAGCGTATCGAGGGACATCACCGCGAGGGTGGAGTCGGAAGAAAACAGCCGCAAGCTGGCCGATGAACTTGCCCGTACAGCCCGGTTAGCTGCTCTTGGTGAACTGGCCTCAAGCATCGCCCACGAAATGAACCAGCCACTGGCGACTATCGTAAACTTCGCCAGTGCCAGTCAGCGCTACCTGCAAAGCGCCGCCACAAATCCTGAACATCTTGAGCGGGTCAGCGATGGTCTGAAAAAAACCATCCATCACGCCAATCGCGCGTCCGAAGTCATCAAACGATTACGCGGCTTTCTCCGCAAAGGCCGGCAGCGCACAGAAACAGTCTCACTGAACCAGACCCTCACCAATGTCGCCCGCCTGTGCCACTGGGAAGCAGATAAAAACGATGTGGACATTATCTGCACACCCTCAGCGTATGACCTGACCATAACCGCAGACCCGGTGTTACTGGAGCAGGTGCTGATCAACCTGATCCGTAATGGTATTGAAGCAAACGTGGAGGCCCGTGACACGCAGACAAGCAGTGCACGCTCCCGCCTGACAATTTCGACCTCCACATCTCATGAGGCCGAAACGCTGATCGAAGTTACGGATGAAGGCCCCGGCCTTGACGAGCAAGGCATCCGGCAAATGTTTCAGCCATTTTATACCAGCAAGCCTCATGGCCTTGGACTCGGCCTCTCCATGAGCCGCTCCATCATTGAAGGCTTCGGCGGTTTTCTGGATGCGCAGCCTGCCCCTGCAGGAGGCCTGAAACTGATATGCAGATTCCCGAAAACACCGGCAAATAAACGCACAACAAGCACGGAGATTTCACCCCATGAGTGACCAACCCGGCCCGGATACGACCACTGTTTATGTTGTTGACGACGACGCAGGCATGCTGGAATCAACCCA
Source organism: Marinobacter sp. F3R11 (assembly GCF_003318275.1). GTDB lineage: Bacteria > Pseudomonadota > Gammaproteobacteria > Pseudomonadales > Oleiphilaceae > Marinobacter. Next base: position 588,457 of record NZ_QOCH01000013.1, read on the forward strand.
ATGGCTGCTGGAATCGGTCGGTTTAAACGTGCTGGCATACAGCGACGGCCGCAAGTTTCTTGATGCTCTGGAGGATAAACGCGGTGGTTGCGTGATTCTGGATATCCGGATGCCGGGCGTCGGCGGGCTTAACGTGCAGGAAGAACTTCAGAAACGGGGAATTGAACTGCCGATTATTTTCGTGTCAGGCCATGCGGATGTTCCCATAGTGGTGCGGGCATTCAAATCCGGCGCCTTTGATTTCATCGAGAAACCGTTCAACGAGCAACTGCTTCTGGACAGTGTCCAGCAGGCACTGGAGGCACATCAGCAGTCCAGCAATCTGCAACTGGGAGACGAACGGACAGGCGCACTTATTATGACGCTGACACGCCGGGAACGGGATGTTTTTCTGCCCATGGCTCAAGGTTATACCAGCCGGGAAATTGCTGACCAGCTGGGAGTCAGTGTCAAGACCGTAGACCTGTACAGAGCCCGGGTAATGAAGCGTCTGGGCGCGGAGCGGTTGCCCGACCTTACAGGCATTGCGATTACCGCCGGGCTGATTGATCCACTCTATCTTCGCCCTGAATCCTGATCAGCCACCGCTCTGCGTCTTTAAACGCTCTGAGCCTGTTCTTCATGCGCCAGAGCGCCAAGCCTGGCAATTGCCTGCTCGATTCGCTCGCTCCAGGGGTTGGCACCATTCAGCCGAAGGCAGGACTCAAACTTGTCTGAAATCGAAAACATCAGGCCCGGCGCCACGTTGATATGTTCCGCCCGGGCGCGATGATAAACCCGGGTACCGGAACACCCCTCGGGCAATTGCACCCAGAGAACAAAGCCGCCCTGGGGGCGGCTCACGGCCGTACCCAAAGGAAATGAACGCGCCACAGCAGCCCTCATACGCTCTGTAGCATCCCGGTAATGCTGTCGCGCAGACCGCAAATACCGATCATAACCGCCCTGCTCAAGAAAATGCGCAACCGCCAGCTGGGGAATGGAGGCTGTAGCCAGATTGGAAAAATACTTTTGCTGTCTGGCACTGCTCATATACCTCCCGGGCAGCATCCAGCCGAGCCTCAGCCCCGGGGAGATGGTTTTTGAAAAAGAATTGCAGTAGATAACATTGTCCGTACGATCAAAGGCCTTCGCCGGCCGTGGTCTTTCACCGGCGTAATAAAGATCACCGTAAATATCATCTTCAATCAGCGGAACCCCGGCAGCTGCAAGCATCGACACCAGCTGTTTCTTACGCTCATCAGACATTCGTGCACCCATGGGATTACTGTGGTTCGTTACCACAACACAGGCTTTCAGAGGCCACTGCTCCAGGGCGAGCTCCAGGCCTTCAAGACTAAGTCCGTCAGCGGGGTGAGTCGGGATTTCCAGTGCCCGCAATCCAACTACTTCCAGAGCCTGAAGAATGCCCGGGAATGACGGTGACTCAACCGCCACTATATCCCCAGGCTGAGTAACCGCACGCAAGCCCAGAATAATGGCCTCCTGGGCGCCGTTGGTAGCGAGTACATCGTCCAGAGTAACCGGAACGCCCACAGAGGCCATGCGCTGGGCAATCTGCCTGCGAAACGATTCCTTTCCGGGAAAAGCATAGTCCAGGGTCTCGAGGCCACGCCTCGCAGCCCAAAGCGTGCTTTGCTGAATCTGTCGCAACGGGAGGTAATCCGCATGGGGAATAGCGGTCGCCAGCGGCACCATACGTTTTTGCTCATCGGCGCACAGATCCAGCGCCATCTCACGGGCCGTAACCGGAACCGGACGGTTCCTGTGCCTTTGCATAACCGGCTCAGGGGCATCAACAGCGGGCAAACGCACGAAATAGCCGCTACGCTCCCGGGGCTGGAGATAACCACGGGCTTCAAGTGTCTGATGTGCCTGCAATATGGTTGAAATGCTGACACCAAACTGTTTACTCAAAACCCTGACACCCGGCAGACGATCTCCATCCCGGTAGACCTCATCCTTGATAAGTGCCTGAAGCCTGTCTGCTATCTGGTTGTATAAAACTCCCATTCCGCCTGCCTCGCCGAATCAAAAGACATTGCCCCTCTCCTTCTGGGCTTCCATCCCATCTATTGCACCAGACCGGTGTCAGGAGAATGCAGTACAGTTACTGGAAATAAATACCAGCACAGCTGAAAAAACCAAACTTCTGTACCGGTTCAAAAACAGATTATCTGAATCTGTTATGGGTGTCTGCACTGGGCCAGAATAACCAAACCCTAATAAGACGCAGCCAGGAGAACAGAGCATGAGCTACCCCATCTATCAGGTAGACGCCTTCACAAGCGAGATATTCAAAGGTAACCCGGCGGCCGTTATGCCGCTGGAGACATGGCTCCCGGACGCGACATTGCAAGCGCTGGCGGCTGAGAACAACGTGTCAGAAACCGCGTTTTTTGTGCGCGAAGCTGACGCCGGCAACCCGGACTTTCATATTCGCTGGTTCACTCCCGAGGTTGAAGTCCCACTGTGCGGGCATGCAACTCTGGCCAGCGCCTGGGTGATTTTCCACAAACTGCACTGGCCAGCGGAGCACATTCGTTTTCATTCACAAAGCGGCCCTCTCGGGGTTGGCAGAACCTCTGACGACTGGCTGGTTCTGGATTTCCCCAACCTTCGGTTTGAAGAGCAGAAGACACCGGAAATCATCAGTGAAGCTCTTGATGGCGCACCCAGAACGGCCTTCTACGTACCGGCTGACACCAATTACATGATTGTTCTGGAAAACGAGGCGGCCGTACTCGCTGCGCAGCCCGATATGCGAAAACTCATGCAACTGGGGAATCAGGGGCTGATTGTTACCGCCCCCGGAGAAACCGCGGACTTCGTGAGCCGTTACTTTGCCCCCGGCGCGGGAATTGATGAAGACCCGGTTACAGGCTCAATCCACAGTGTTCTGGTGCCCTATTGGGCAGAAAAACTCGGCAAAACCAGGCTCGATGCGCGGCAAGTCTCCACCCGGGGCGGCCTGCTGCGCTGCGAGTTGAAGGGCAATCGTGTCGCCATCGCGGGGCAGGCAGCTTTCTATATGGAGGGCGCCGTACATATGTCCTGAGACTGGTATACTGCCCGCCATATAAACCAACCGGCGGGCAGCAATGACGGCAAGTTCCAGCAACCAATACGATGTCATCATTATCGGTGCCGGTGCCGCAGGCCTTATGTGCGCAGCCACTGCCGGCTATCGCGGCCGCAAGGTGCTGGTGCTGGACCATGCCAACAAGCCTGGGAAAAAGATTCTCATGTCCGGCGGCGGGCGCTGCAACTTCACCAACCTGAACAGCTCGCCAGCCAATTTCCTATCGGACAACCCTCGCTTCTGCATCTCGGCCCTGAAACGCTATACCCCACAGCATTTTCTGGATCTTGTTGAACGCCACGGTATAGAACACGAAGAAAAAGCCCCCGGCCAGCTGTTCTGCAAAGACAGCGCAAAAGACATTCTCACTATGTTGCTGACCGAGTGCGACTGGGCAGGTGCTGAAATTCGCATGAAAACCAGCATAAAGGGCATTACCCGGAAAGCCGGGCACTACCGTGTGGACACTGGCTCAGGTTCCCTGACCAGTGAATCTCTGATCATTGCCTGCGGTGGGTTATCCATCCCGACCATGGGTGCCACAGGGCTTGGTTACGAGATTGCCCGCCAGTTCGGCCTTACAGTTCTGCCTACCCGGGCCGGGTTGGTGCCCTTCACGCTGCACCCTGAGCTGAAACAGCAACTGGCACCTCTAGCAGGCGTGAGTTGCCCGGTGGATGCCGCCTGCAACAATCAGCATTTTCGTGAACCCATGCTGGTTACACACCGAGGCCTGAGTGGGCCCTCGATGTTGCAGATCTCCAGCTTCTGGCAGCCTGGTGACCCGCTTACCATAAACCTGCTTCCGGAACGCAATGTCCGTGAAGACCTGACCGCCTTGCGCAAACAGAAGCCGCAATCAACCCTTGCCCAGTACCTCGCTCAGCATCTGCCCAAACGCTTTGCTCAGGCATTCAATGAGCTTTACGGCTGGCAAAGCCCCCTGCAAAGCTACCGGAACACTGATCTTGACCAGATTGCGGGCATGCTGAGCCAGTGGACGGTCAAACCGGCGGGAACAGAAGGCTATCGTACCGCCGAGGTCACGCTGGGTGGCGTAGATACCCGCCAGCTCTCATCGAAAACCATGGCAGCGCTGGATCAGCCGAACCTGTACTTCATCGGAGAGGTGGTGGATGTAACCGGGCATCTGGGCGGCCACAACTTTCAGTGGGCATGGGCCTCAGGTGTGGCGGCAGGAATGGAGGTTTGACGCTGGCGAGTCATGCGTATCCGGGTATGTTGTGGCACGCGCGCCAACCGAACACGTCTGTTGTTGATCAACCCAGATAATCAATCAGTCCCCTTGTCTCTAACGGCTTACTGAAATAGTAGCCCTGGATAACATCGCATCCATTTTGTTGCAGAAATTCCAGCTGAGTTTTGTCTTCCACACCTTCAGCAACCACCTGCTGATTAAGACTGTGGGCAAGAGTAATGATCGCCTGCACGATAGAGCGATCGTCATCTCCAGTCGAAATGCCTAACAAAAATGATCGATCAATTTTGAGTTCACTGATTGGAAAACGTTTCAGGTAGCCAAGAGAGGAATAACCCGTACCGAAGTCATCGACTGAAAAAGAGACCCCTAATTCAATAACCTCATCCATCAGATCTACGATCCGGTCAATATCCCCCATCAATGTGCTCTCGGTAATTTCCAGAACCAGGTTTTTGGGGTTCAATCCGCTTTGGTCGAGCGCCGATATGATCGAAGCTTTGAATCCGTCGTCTTCAAATTGCATCGCCGCCACATTGACCGACACCGTCAGGTCGTCATGGCCAAGTCCATGCAGTTGGCTCATTTGGGAACAGGCCTCCTTCAAAACCCAGTTCCCAATCGGAACGATCAGACCCGTGCTTTCAGCTACTGATATAAATTCGAATGGAGGCACCCTGCCTCTTTGCGGGTGGTTCCAACGAATCAGGCTCTCTACTCCAACGGTTCTTCCCGTCAAAGCATCGACTTTGGGTTGATATACGAGTTCGAATTCATTGTTCCTGAGCGCATTCTTGAGTTCAGCCTCCATATTGATGACCGTCAGTGCCTGGGCATTCATTTCTCCGGAATAGAAGAGGTATTTCCCGGACCCCTGCACTTTCGCATGCTCTCTCGCTGCACTGGCGTACTTAACCAGGGACTCCACGTCCTCGCCGTCATCCGGGTAGACTGACATGCCAATCCCTGCACTCAAGTAATATTCTCGACCGTTGAATTCGAGCGGTTTCTCAACTTCTTCAATAATCCGCTTACAAATCATCGAAGTCCTGTCCAGCTGCGACACACCAGACAGAACAACGGAGAATTCCTCGCCCGAAATCCTTGCCACATTTTCCTGGATCCCTCGCCCCAGACCATGACCATGACTTACGAGGTCACTGGTACGGACTACCTTTTGCAGCCTCAGGGCCACATCTTGCAACATAGAGTCGCCGGCAGACATGCCCAGTGTCCCGTAGATCTTCCTGAAGCGGTCTAAACCTATATCCAGCAAAACCAATTGGGTGCCCGTTCGTTTGGCGTTTTCCATGGACCAGAACAGACGATCCAGAAACAGGTTACGGTTTGGCAAGCCTGTAAGACTGTCATAATAAGCAAGCTGATCCCGATAGGCTTTTGCAGATAAGGTATTGCGCACCCGAAGCCCCAGTTCACTGGGGTCAACCGGCTTGGAAAGAAAGTCAGTTGCGCCGAGTTCAAGAGCCTTGAGCTTGCTTGCTGCGTCGTCAGCACTGGTAAGAATAATGACCGGCAGGTGAGAGAACTTTTTGTGGTCTCGTACCTGTTCAAGAACCTGAAACCCATCTAATTCCGGCATATCGAGATCCAGCAACATGATATCGGGATTCGATGCCTCCATTTTCGACATCGCCTCGCTGGAATGCTCAACCACCACGAAATGTTGGTAGCCGGATTCTTCCAGCAGCGCCTGCACGATATCTAGCATGACGGGTTCGTCGTCTACCAACATGATCGTAGATTCCATTACCTCACCCAATCTCTGTTTTGCAAAGTTAAACGTCTCATCTGCCATGAAGCTCATGGCCGAATTATTCTTCGTCGATGTCAATGCGGGAACTCAAGGTTTTGATGGCCCCGATCGTATGCGCAATATCTTCTAATTCCACTTCTCGGCAATGATTGGCCAGATCTCTCGCCGGTTCGGTGAATGCATCGAACCCTACTGACCCACCCGAGGCTTTCAGCCATTGCGCGAACTTATGGATGTGCTCATAATCTTCTCTTTCCAACGCTGCATCGATCTGACCCAGCCAGTCGTTAAGTTGCTCAAGAAATCGATCAATGATCGGTCGGAGCCGCGGACTGGTCACCGGCAGTCGACACGATACCTTATCCGGAATGGCATAGTCTTTCTGTGTGTTCTGTGCTTTCGCTGATTGCGTTTGTCTGGTTTCGGTCCCGGGTGCCACCTCCATCTGCCCTACAAACGTACCAATCTGTTCAATGGTTGCCTCAAGCTTTTTATCATTGCGATCAACCGCGTACCGCTCCAAATCGCTTCCGGCCCGCATCAGTTGTTGAAACCCTACCGAGCCCGATGAGCCTTTCAACCAATGCCCGAGCTTCTTCAGGTGATCGTAATCCCTGTCCCGCCATGCGCTGCCAATCACTTCAACCTGTCCATGCATGCGCTCAATGAACTTTTCAACAATGCGACGGAACTGCTCTTTATGAACCGGCAGTGAAGAGTGAATCTTTTCTTCTTGTGCAGCATCTGCTACCCAGCTCACATTGTCCTGCAGCTTGTCGTCAATCATTTGCCCAGCATCTACCCGGCTACCAGTCAGGTAGTTGCCAAGCCGCTCCATTAACAGATCTATATCGACAGGCTTACTCAGATAGTCACTGTATCCAGCGGACAGGCACTGCTGCTGGACCCCACTCATGGCATCAGCCGTCAATGCAATCACAGGAAGGTGAGGATAACGTTCTCTCATAATCCCGGCCGCCGTTAAACCATCCATGACAGGCATCTGCACATCCATCAAGACCACGTCGACGGTTTGCTGCGCCAGAAAGTCCAGGGCCTGCTGACCATTCTCCGCGGTAAAGACTTGAACGCCCGCATCCGACATAACGACCTTGAGAAGATCACGGTTCTCTTCGCCATCATCAACGACCAGCGCTGTCGCTTCTGTAAACTTCCAACGCACAGCCGTGTCAGTTTGTTCGGCCCAATCCATCGACATGATCTCTTCCACCGACAGCAGGCCAACACTGCCGATGTTCCCGGCAGGAACCGTGACCTGGAATTCCGAGCCTTCTCCCTCTTTACTGACGATCCGTATATCCCCCCCCATTGCTTCAGCGAAACTCTTACTGATGGTTAGCCCCAGGCCTGTTCCGCCAAACCTGCGCGTGATAGAGCTGTCTGCCTGAGTGAAAGGATTGAACACCGCGAGGGCCTGCTGTTCGGTCATGCCGATCCCTGAATCACGAACCGAAATGTGCACCATGGAACCAGTTGCTGAAGACTCAAATCGCGAAGTAACAACAATACCGCCGCGATCTGTGAATTTAATAGCGTTGCCGACCAGGTTGGTGATGATCTGACGAAGTTTGGCGGCATCGGTTTCGATAGTTGCCGGTAAAGGGCCATCTGCCTGGTATTCAAGAGAAATCTGTTTCTCGTCCGCCTTAACCCGCATAATCTGGATCACTTCCTGAATGATCGTGTGTACAGGCGTCTGAACTTTTTCGATTTCAATGCGACCGGCTTCGACCTTGGAAAGGTCCAGGATATCGTTGATCAGTCCCAACAGGTGGTTTCCACTGGAGGATATGGTGTTCAGGTAACGAATACTGTCCTTGCTGTTACGATCGTACCCTCGTTTCAGAACCTCAGCGAAGCCAAGTATGGCGTTCATGGGCGTGCGGATCTCATGGCTCATGTTCGCCAAAAACTCACTCTTGAACCGATTCGCCTGTTCGGCCTCATCCCGGGAGAGCCTAAGCTCGATTTCCTTTTTCTCAAGCTCGGTAATATCATCAAAACTGATCAGCGCACCTGCCGGTTTGCCGCTACCGGTCAGCACGGGTGAGCAATTCAACATGAATGTTCGTGTCTCGTTTTCTCCGATGGCCAGCCGGACGACCTCTGCCGTCCGAACGACGGCATCGTCCAGTGTCCTGGTCCAGGGCGCTTGCTCTTTATCAAGCTTTTCATTTTCCTGATTCAGCCAACCGAACCGCGAAATCTGTAAGCCGATGAGTTTATCCGGGTTGACCGATGGAATGTTGGAGAACGCCTGGTTGGCGAGCACAATATTCTGCTTGGCATCAATCACCAGCAAGCCTTCCGCCATAGTGTCCAGTGCAGATCGCACCCGGTCTGGGATGGCCTGTGACGGGTCCAGTTGCTTGAGCATTTTGCCCATGTAGAGATAGTACAGAATAAACCCTGCAATAGAGAGAAACGCCATCAGCATCACGACCGGATGATAGATCCATCCGTACCACTGGTTTGGTAACAGTGGTTCAAATGAAAGCTCGACCTGCCCCCACTGTTGCTGCCCTTCATATATGGGCACGACAATCTGTCCGTCCCGCGAGGTATTTTCGCCGCTGTCTTGCCACAGACGTTGATGCTCGCCAATCACAGTCATAAGGCGTCCATCGGCATGCCGAACGGCTGCTGAAAGCAGATCCTCGTTCCGGTCAACGAGCACCTGAAGTATCGTGTCCATGCGCCGGATATCCGAGGTGGTTATAAAAATAGAACTATTAACCGCGACAGATTCCGCAAACAGAGCGCGGCCATCCCGGATAGCGGCATTCCGGTCAGGAACTAACCCCAACAATGCTGCGAATAAAACAAGGCTCACCAGCATGCTGGAAAGCCCCAGTGAGATCCGGAAGCGGGTGCTGACTTTTTTAAATATGTTTAGAGCCATAATACGTGGTTTAACCAACTTTAGGGTCGCAGCGCGAGCTAACCGGGTTCATTCTGGTCCGAACCCGAGCTTTTGCTCTGGTTGGCTTCCGTTACCATAGACTCAAGGGACTCTCGATCTTCTTCAGCCGCCGGTGCACTGAGGGTTGCCAATACAGGCAAGGGATCGACAAAACGCCAGGCGGGCAAAGACGACAGAACACTGCTCATAATAATGCCGCTGCGAGCCAGCCATATCACATATCCCACGGATAGCCCGGCAGACACCGAAACGCTCGCGCCAATAAGTTTTTCGACTTGGCTTTGTTCTTCCACCAGATCTTGACGCATGTCGTCCAGTTGCCGGATAAAATTATGCCGATCGAGCAACTCGAACGGCTCATTCAACTGGGAGATCTGACCTCGGAGAAACTGAACCGCTTTTTCACTTTCACTAATAGCTGCTGCCGATTGCTCGTTGCTCAGCGCGACGTCGACCACCGGTGCCTCGAATAAAACCGGCGATTGGTCTAACCCATCAAATGGCGAGACGAATTCGTTGGTTTCGTCTTGATAGACTTCTCGCTGTTCAGACGAGCCTCCCTCAGCTACAACCGTGTCTTCACTTGACTCCGCAGGCTGCTCTTCTGGTGACTCCTCTGGTGTCTCTTCCTGAATCTCCTCCTGTGATTCAGAAACTGGATCACCGGCATCTTCTCCAGGAGAATCATTTATGTCCCCAATAAGGTCATCAGATACCTCAGGTGGCACATCGACAAATACCTTCAGTGCCCCTAACAGCGGACCACTGCCATCTTCATTCCCGTCGTCGATGTTAATAGCAACTGTCAAATCCAGGTCATTATCAGGCCGGGGAATGAAGGTGAGGTTAGCCAGTGCAGTATTCACATCTGCGACGGTGCCAGTGATCGACCAGACACCGGTGGTTTGGTCATAGACAGCACCGTTATTGTCACTCAGCTGACCCACATCAGGGTTCAGAAGCGTCAAAGTGGCTGTAACCATCTCCGCCCCGTCAACATCCGCAATAACAATGTCGTTGAGAGGCACCACGTCTGAACCAAAGTCATAAGAAGTGCTCTCCGTGAGGCCAGATATCGTTGGCGCATCGTTAGTGCCGGCGATGGTGATGGTGACCGTCTCATCGGCCGTTGCGTCCTGGCCGTCCTCAGCACGCACGGTGTACGTCAGTTCCAAAGTCTCGCCGGCGGCCAGATAGTCAAAGGCCTCCGACGCCGAATCGAAGCTCCAGCTCAGCGTCGCGCTGTTGCTGGCACCGCCCACTGTTGCGGTCGGACTCACCGTCAGCATCGCTTCCAGGTCCGCGTCACTTGGGGCTGCCGGATCCGTCCGGTCAGAGGTGCCACCCACAACCAGACCGTTGACGCTGGCCGTTACTGAGTCGCTGGTATCTAGGTCAGAAACCGTGAAATCACCATTGCTAGCCAGGCCCGAATCGGTTTCATTCAGGGCCACACTGTCCGGACCGCCAATGATCACAGGTGCGTCATTGCTGCCAGTGATGGTGATCGTCAGCGAAGCTGTATCGGTATTACCGTCCTGATCGCTCATCGTGTAGCTGAAAGTGTCCGTCAGTGTCTCACCAGCGGCCAGCGCCTGAACGGCCACCGAGGTGTTATCCAGGTTATAGGTGTAGCCACCATCCGGATCAATCGTCACCGAGCCGTAGCTACCCGCTACCGTCGTGCCCACATCGCCGACGTTGCCGCCAACTTCGGAAACCACCAGCTGGCTGACCGGACCGTCTGGATCGCTGTCAACACCATCGCCATCGTCATCCGTAATAACATTGCCACTGGCGCTTGCGGGCCCATCTTCGGTCACCGAACCGGCGTTGTCCGTTGCAGTCAGGACCGGGGTCGTCACCTTCCACAGGAAGGTATCTGTCCGCGTGGCATTGCCCGCACCACTGCCATCGTCCGCGGTGATCGTTACATTAAAAGGGCCGCTCTGCGACGCCGAACCGTCGATCGTGCCACTGATCACACCCGTATTGATATCGATCGACAGGCCCGTCGGCAGGTTGCTGGCGCTGAAGGTCAGCACGTCGCTGGTATCAACATCGGAGAAATTAACCGACACATCCAGTGGCGTGATTGTCTCGCCATCTTCACTCGTTTGATCCGGCTGCGCGGTGCCCAGCACCGGCTGGTCGTTGGTGCCACTGATGGTGATGGTTAGCGTGGCCGTGTCGGTGCCACCCTGACCGTCACTCACTGTGTAGCTGAAAGTGTCCGTCAGCGCCTCGCCAGCGGCCAGCGCCTGAACGGCCGCAGCGGTGTTATCCAGGTTGTAGGTATAGTTGCCGTCCGAGCCAATCGTCACCGTGCCATAGCTACCCGCTACCGCGGTGCCCACATCGCCGGCGATACCGTCCACTTCGGAAACCACCAGCTGGCTGACCGGGTCGTCAGGATCGCTGTCAACACCGGCGCCATCGTCATCCGTAATAACATTGCCACTGGCGCTTGAGGGGCCGTCCTCAATCACCGAACCGGTGTTATCCGTCGCCGTCGGGACTGGGTTGGTCACGGTCCACAGGAAGGTGTCCGTCCGCGTGGCGCTGCCATCGTCCGCGGTGATCGTCACATTAAAAGGGCCGCTCTGCGACGCCGAACCGTCGATCGTGCCACTGATCACACCGGTATTGGTATCGATCGACAGGCCCGTCGGCAGGTTGCTGGCGCTGAAGGTCAGCACGTCGCTGGTATCAACATCGGAGAAATTAACCGACACATCCAGTGGCGTGATTGTCTCGCCATCCGTACTCGTTTGATCCGGCTGTGCAGTGCCAAGGACCGGCTGGTCATTGCTGCCATTGATGGTAATTGTCAGTGTGGCGGTATCAGTCCCACCCTGGCCGTCGCTGACGGTGTAAGTGTAGACCTCGGTCAGGCTCTGGCCCACACCGAGTGCCTGCACGGCCGGATTGCTGTTGTCGATAGCGTAGGTGTAGGAGCCATCTGCATCATTCAGGGTCAGGGTGCCGTATTGATCCCCACCGGTGGCGTCGATGGCGCTGACGCTCAGGGTGTCGTCATCGATATCAGTGTCTACACCTGCGCCGTCATCGTCAGCCAGCATGTTACCGCTGACACTGGCCTCACCCTCGGCAATCGCGTTGCTGTTCGCGGTCGCGACCGGCACACTATTGGTCCCTCGGATGGTGATCGTCAGCGTGGCCGTGTCGCTCCCGCCCTGACCGTCACTGACGGTGTATTCGTAGGTCTCCGTCAAGGTTTGACCAAAGCCCAGTGCCTGCAAAAGAAAGAGTACCGTGGCGTTGCCGGTATCGAGAGCATAGGTGTAGGAGCCATCTGCGTCATTCAGGATCAGGGTGCCGTATTGATCCCCGCCGGCGGCGTCGATAGCGCTGACACTCAGGGTGTCACCATCGATATCGCTGTCCACACCCGCACCATTATCGTCAGTCAGCATGTTACCGCTGACACTGGTCGCACCCCCAGCAAGCAGATTGCTGTTCGCGGTCGCGACCGGGGCATCGTTGGTGCCATTGATTGTGATTGTCAGCACGGCTGTACTGGTATCACTGCCCTGGTCGCTCAGCGTATAGCTGAAAATCTCCGTCAGCGTCTCGCCGACGGCCAGAGCCTGGACGTCCTCGGAGGTATTATCCAGGGTGTAGGTATAGCTGCCGTCCGAGCCAATCGTCACCGAGCCGTAGCTGCCCGCCACCACCGAGGCCACGTTACCGGCGCTACCGTTCACTTCGGAAACCACCAGTTGGCTGACGGGGCCGTCAGAATCGCTGTCAACGCCGGCGCCATCGTCATCCGCAATGACGTTGCCACTGGCGCTGGCCGGCCCGTCCTCAGTCACCTCTCCCGCATTATCTGTGGCTGTCAGCGAATTATCGTAGATGACCTCCAGGCGCGGCGAATTACCAGACTCGCTGCTGTAATACTGGACTTGTTCACTCCCGCTTTCAGAACTACCCAGCATTACGCCATAATTGCCTGCTGTCCCATCAACCCAGTCTTGTACAAACGATGTAATGTCCCACTCGTGGTCACCGGTTTGTCCGGCCCAAGCGTTAACACTCGGCGGCGTCGAATCACTTTCGTAGTCTGGCCGGGTGTCGTAAGTAACCGTATTTCCCTCCCACGCCTCGGTTACCTGAAATGCTTTGACCGTCAATGAGCCCGTAACATCGACCACAGTATAGTAAAGCGTCGCTGAAGTGATCGTGGATCCCGCAGGAATGGTGCTGAGATCAAACTGGACAAAAATTGTCTGATCACCAGGTTCGTCACCGGATTTATCGACGACCAGATACTGCGAAGCGCCATAGTTTGTCGTATCGGAACCTTTATTGACGTAGGTATCCTGCGAGGGATTCAGAGTCTCCGTTGCCAGAGCACCCGCCCACAGGTCCTGCAGATCGGCATCAGCAATAATGCTGGTGTCTATGTCACCACTGGCGAACTCCAGGTCCCAGTCCCCGCCCAGTGACGCATGCCCGGTCAAGTCGTCACTGGCCGCAATATCGGCGCCGGTCAACCGGGCCAGGTCATTCAGCAGCCGCTCACCGGCCGGGTCGGAGGCCAGGTTGCAGCCATAGATCAGAATATCGGCATTCTGGCTCAACGACTGATCCCAATTTGAGAAATCATTACTGAACTTATCCAACGAAGAAATACCAACCCAGTCGCGTCCCAACTGGAAGCCGGTGTCATCACCATGACTCAGGAGATGGATGGCATCAACATCCTGGTATTCCGCCAGAATGCTGCTGATTTGAGCGGTTCCACCTGTATCCGCCTCGAGCACAAAGACCTTGGTTTCAACGCCAGGCCTGTCGCCTATACCCTGCAGTAGTTGCTGGTAGTCCGGGGCATTTGCATCGATGAATACCAGTTCCAGCCGGTCAGAAAGTTCTCCCGGGGACAACAGCGAAGCGCCAAGTTCATCGAGCGAGGGGGCGTCATCTGGGGAGGCAGCAAGCGCCAGTTCGTCGCTTGCCAGGTCTTCAAACAGCTCGACACTGTCTTGCAGGGTTAAAGGAGCGCTGTCTTCATCTGAAGAGGGGGACGCCGGCAACAGGCCCGACAAGGCATCCGCCGAGAGCAGTATTTTGGGCTCCATGGGTTCAAAAAACAGCTTTGAACAACCGGAACCCGCCGCTGGACGATCGTCGCTACCTGCCCACTGCACGAATCTGCGAATCATGACATCCCTGCGCTATCACGGTAAAACCAGTATGGCCGAGCATTCTTTGCAATACTGAAATGCTCAATTAAGTTCAAAATGTCGCCTGATCGCTCGGCGCCCTTGCTCCGGTCAGACGCCTTTCATTATGGAAACCTTGAACCCCTGATCTTCAAGGGTTTTTCTCTGCACTTCCGCCTTCTCACGTGAGTTGAAAAGGCCCAGCAAAATCATTCCGCTGTGTGGCCCCTGATCTATAGTGAGCGGATCAGTGACACCTGCAGCCCTAAGGCGGCTGTTCAATTCGCTGGTTTTCTGGTGCGACTCAGCCTGATCCGTGGTCACGAGGTAATAAACTTTTTGCGGACCGCCTTGCTCAACGTCCTGCCGTTGCTCTGACTCCTGCCCGGATTCTGTGTCTGATGCAATGTTCTGTAAAAACTTGACCGTGCATTTCAACCCGGCAGGAATCCTGTAATGCGGGTTTTGCAGCTCTAACCGAACGCCAAATGTATTACTGGCCGTGTCGCCGATTCGATCTATGATGGACACCCTTGCATTCAGCTGCTCATTGACCAGTGTTTCGGGCACGACCTTCGCCAGCATATTCAGCTCGATGTCACGGAAGTACTCCATGGGTACAATGGCCTCCACCACAAGAGGATTCAGCTGCGCCATGCGAAGAATTGCATCTTCCTCCACGTGCTCACCAGGCTGTTTCAACGTATCAATGACGAAACCGTCGAAAGGCGCCCTGATGGTTTTCTGCTCCAACTGTTCCCTGGCGCGCTGCAACTCCAACTGACGTACCCGCGCCAGTTCCCGCGCCTGCACCAGCCGCTGCTGGGAGAGACTATACTCCCGCTCGTCCTCATCAACATCCTCAACCGCAATCACCTGCTTCTGAGAAAGCGATCTGGACCGTTTTATCCGGCTTGCATCAAAGGCCACATTGATTTTGCCCAGTTCGATCTCGGAGCGAATGTCTGCCCGATATTGCGCCAGCTCAACATTGGCACGCTCTACATCCGCATTCAGTTGCGCAACGACTTGCCCTTTTCGGACCTGCTCACTGCGTTGAACCAGCACTTGCTCAACTACCCCGGATACGGGACTTGAGACATCGGCAACACGGTTCGGGTTGATCACACAATCAACTGCGGGGACTGGGCTGTGGAGGTCATTATCCGCATATACCGGGCTGAGTTGTAGGAAGCAGACAATGACAAAGATGGCTGAATTAGTGTTCCAAGAATGGGGCTTTAAACTACTTACCATGCTGGAAGTTCCGGTTTCGCAAGGGGTCGAACAGATGAGTCTAATAGATGATGCGGCTTATCTCAGCCATAAATGTGCTACAAAACGCTACATTTAGACTAGTCCATGTAACCAAAGGTGTTGCAGGTAACGGACCAACTGACGCCCCAACGATTCTTCGCTATGAACAAACCGCGCATGCACTCGCTGCCCTGGAAATATACCCTGTTGTCGTTGGGGTAGTTCCAGTTCAACCTGATAAACACTGGTTAACGCCTGCAGGCCTGATTCATCCCTCGCGTCGACTGCCGTCGCGCCGCCGGCGCTGCTGCCGAGGTACTTGCTGGGAAGGCGATCGCTCAGCAAGGGTATCTCCCGGGACATGCGGGCGGGCAATATATCTTGCGGCTGCCCCACCAGGCGAATACTGATGTCCTTACTATCCAGCCTGACCTGCTCTATTTTCGTTTGGGGAATCACAAGTCGGGCAGTCAGCTGATCACGGTCAAGGCTGTATCCCACCAGATCTCCGCGGTTGATAAAGCGTCCCGGCAAATCCTGTGATTTTGGCAGCACCAACAGCCCTGCCTGATGACTGACAATGGAGAGGCCTGAAATCTGTTCGTCGATATCTCGCAGTTCTTCTTCCAGGCTGACGATCCGCTTTTTCAGAATCTCCGACTGTGAACGATCCCGGGAAAAAGCCCCGTTGAGCTTGCCATGCAATTCGTCTATCTGCGACTGCACAACCACGCGCCGGGACTCCAACTCTATATTGGACAACGTCACAATTTCATCGCCGGCCTGGACGGCACTTCCATCTTCCCTGTGCACCTCTTTCACGATGCCCGCGCTCCCAGCCCGGATCGCCGCATCTTCCGGGATATTAACGAGCCCTTGAGCATAGGTGGAATCGGGCACAGGTACGGACATCACTATGCCAACGATCGCTACCAGAACCATACTGACCAGAGCAAAGCGGAATTGACGGCCTGCTCGCTGCGCCGTTTTATACAACCCAATCGTATTTTTGATTGCCGGGTACACGATTTGCGAGAGGACCGCCCAGAGCGCCAGGGCCAGCCCCAGTATAAAAAACTTGCCGGATACCCAGAGCGCGATAAATAGTGAAATAAAAACCCGGTAGACCGCAGACGCGATTCCGTAAGCGAATAGCCACTTTGCCTCACCGACTGCTGTGACCGGCGACCTGAGATCAGGGATACCGACCACAAAACGCTTAAACAGGTAACCCACATACTGCTGACTGCGGCTCGCAAGGTTCGGTATCTGAATCCACTCACTGAAGACGTAATAACCATCAAAGCGCAACAGTGGATTGGCGTTGAATAACAGGGTCGAAACGCCACCGATGATCATGATGCCGAAGGCAATATCACGGCTAATGCCGGCAGCACCATGCAACCACCAGATAAGCGCAACCGAGGCAAGAAAGGTCTCAACCAAAATGCCCGCAGCACTGACAAGTATTCGCTTTCGCCGGCTGGCGAAGCGGTTTGAGGCGGAGCTATCTACATAGGGGACAGGAAAAAACACCAGCAACATAATGCCCATGTCATGGACGACGCCCCCCCAGCGCTTGGTGGCCAGTGCATGCGCCATTTCGTGCAACGCTTTCACAACTGGATAGAGCAGCCAGAAATAGAGGAGATAAACCGGATCATTGAAACGCGCTGCGCCATAGTCGACCAGCTCCCCCCAATGCATCCAGCTTGTCACCAGGGCGTACAGCACAACAAACAGCCATAGCCATATGAACACGCGACTCCGAATCCAGCCCAGGTAAGGCATCACTCTGGTCAGAAAGCGATCAGGGTCAATCAGGCGAACACGAATGGCAAAAGGCCGGGAGAGCCCCTTTACAAACTTTCCGACTTTTCCGGTGGCGTTCTTTTGTGCCAAACCGGCAGTCCTGTCGTCATCCTGTAACAAATGAGAGGACTTGAGATTGGCTATCAGCAGAATGATATCGCTTTGGCTCAATACCGGTGACTGTGATTTTTGCAGGTTGTTATAGATCTCTTCTACGGTAGATTGGCCGTCGAGTCTGCGAATAAAAGCGTCTGCGTCAGAGCTGCTTCGAAAGTATCGCTCCGAGTTCTGATCAGCCAGTATGAGCCAGGGTTGCCCCCGATATTCATGGCAATAGCTGACGACGCCATCATGCAGTTGCAGGCGCAGGCCTGCCACCTTGTCCCAGGTTTCACCGATAGAGTAGCTGACCCGGTTTTGCTCTAAGGAAGCCATTTCCACAGCCAAAGCACCACAGCGTTGTACAGTTCGTGAAAGTAGATCCAGGCAAGCGAGCGCTCGCCAACTTCAATTTTGGCCACTCCCTGCATGCCCGGGCGCAACGCCTGATACTGCTGGTCCAGAATGGCCTCCACCCGGTAGACAATCGAGTTCGCTCTGTCCTCGAATACGGGCGATACCTTGCTGACCGCAAAGCCGAGTTCCTTCCCAGGTAACGCCTGAAGACTGACCTGGCCAACCGCTCCCGGCTCTATATCGGCAATGTTCTGCTCTTGCACATAGATGACCAATCGATAGGAGTCCAAAGGCGCCACTTCGAACAACACATCGCCGAGCTCTACTGGCGCGCCCAGTGATCGGCTCAAATCACCCGCAATAATATACCCGTCCATGGAGGCTCGGATTTCAGACCTTTCGAGTTTGCGCTCAACCAGGTTCAATTCGGCGTCGACCTGGCTGATCTGAGATTTGTATATATAGGCCTGGGCCATATCGCGCTGCCCCAAAGCCTGCCGGTATTGTCGATTGTACTCGTCTTTTTTCGATTCAAACTGCAGACGGGATAACTGCAGTTCATGGTCATCCATTTTCGCCAGCACTTCGCCGGCGGCCACCGTTTCTCCGGCTCTTTTGGGTGCCGAGTTCACGTACCCATCAAACGGGGCCACCACCGCGCGCTGCACGCTCCCCTCAAGGGTTGCCTCTGCGCTGATCCGATAATCCCCCGAAAAAAAGGACAGCGCCAATATTGCGACCAGAACACCCATCGAAGCGATTTTTGCTGGTGAGGCCAGACGTCGCTTCCATTTGCCCCACCCGGTATCTGCCGGCAGCGGCTGATCGGAAGTGCTTGCGACTTCGGGTTCATATCGGAGTAGAAGCTCCAGCCACTTTTCTCCCCACTTTAATAGTTGGAGAACTACCCGTTGCTGCTCGGGCTTTATTCTGACCTGGACAGCAACAGCAACACTTCTCTCTGCCGATACTCTCAGGGGCGTCGCGAGAATGTGATCGAGCCCGTTAGAATCCAGCTTTTTTACGATCAAACGATTTTGCAAACTGGCCTCGCGGGCTAACCTCACGAGCTCTTCCGGCGCTGCATCCTCACTCGGCCACTGCACTGACAGGGGAATTTCCTGCTCGGCATCAACCAGCAGCACCGCCCGCTTCGCGCCCCGCATCATTTTGCAGGTCAGATCGAGCCAGGCAGACAGGATTTCCTTTTCAAGCATGCTTTACCGCAACTCTTGATGTATCGAGGCAATTCATTCTCAGGCTCTTTTCCAACTCTCGACGGTACGCAGCGCCTGACCCAGAACAGCAACTCTACGTTGCATCGTGAGATTATGAAACCAATCACTTACGTGGCACATTTTCGCAGTGTACTGCGGTTACCGCCACAGAAACTCACTTTCACTCCGGACGCAGCATGCTGTTCAAAGGTTATTTATACAGACTTCAGGAAACCTGGCAGCTCAGGAATACGTTCAAAAAACAGCTGAAGTCACGCTGGGCGGAGACAACTTTATCCGGGCATGAGCTTCTTCACCCCAATTTCTATGCTGTTGAGCAGCCCGGAACGGAGCGCTATCATTGCTGAATAATTTTAAACGAGACACCGCTTTATGAGCACACCCTCCCCCTATGACAACCTGCCTGACGAAAAAGGTTTTTTTGGTAAATTCGGAGGGCAGTTTGTACCGCCCGAACTGAAGCAGGTAATGGATGAAATCAGCGCCGCCTATCAGGAGATCCGTCAACGCAAGGATTTTCAGGACGAACTGGCTTACCTGCTGGCGGATTATGTAGGTCGTCCCAGCCCGATTTTTTACGCCCGCAGGCTGTCTGAAAAACTCGGTGGCGCGCGCATCTACCTGAAGCGGGAAGATCTCAATCACACAGGCGCTCACAAGATCAATCACTGCCTGGGTGAGGCTTTGCTGGCGAAGTTCATGGGCAAAACCAAAGTGATTGCTGAGACTGGTGCAGGACAGCACGGTGTTGCTCTGGCAACAGCCTGCGCTCTGGTCGGTATCCCCTGCGAGATTCACATGGGAGCTGTGGATATCGCCAAAGAGCACCCGAATGTGACCAAGATGAAGATCCTGGGAGCCACACTAATCCCGGTTACACGCGGGACAGCGACTCTCAAGGACGCCGTTGACAGTGCCTTTGATGAGTACCTGAAAGATCCGCAGAATTTTATTTACGCCATTGGTTCAGTTGTGGGGCCGCACCCATTCCCGGGTATGGTTCGTGATTTCCAGTCGGTTGTTGGTCGTGAAGCTCGCGCGCAATTCATGGAACGCTACAAAAAGCTGCCCGATTACATTGCCGCATGCGTAGGCGGCGGCTCCAACGCCATGGGCATTTTTACAGCCTTTCTGAACGATGAAAGTGTCAAACTGGTGGGTGTGGAGCCTGCCGGCGAAGGCCTGGACACCGATCGCCACGCTGCGACCATGACATTGGGCAAGCCCGGCCAGTTACACGGTATGGCCTGCTATGTGCTTGAAGACAGCGAAGGTAACCCGCTACCGGTTCACTCCATTGCATCCGGGCTGGATTACCCTGGCAGTGGCCCTCAGCACGGTTATCTTAAAGACCTGGGACGGGTGGAGTACGCCTGTGCCAATGACACAGAGTGCCTGGATGCGTTTATGATGCTGTCACGCGTGGAAGGAATCATCCCTGCACTGGAAAGCGCTCACGCCGTGGCCTGGGCGATACGTGAGGCACCAGAAATGTCCTCAGACCAGTCGATCCTGGTCAACCTCTCCGGTCGCGGAGACAAAGACGCCGACTACGTAGCGGAAAAACTGGACCTGTAACTGTTTGCCCAGGTAATAAAAAAGGCGAAGCCCTTATACGGCTTCGCCTTTTTTATACTTCTGCAATGCATTGCTATCTAACGCAGAATCACCAAGGGCTTTTTCGCCGTTGTCAGCATACTGGTGGTCGTGCTGCCCAGCAAAAAGCGACGGATTTTCGAATGCCCGTAGGCGCCCATCACCAGAATATCGATATCAAATTCTTCCTGGTAGCTGTGCAATTCCGGCTCTACCTCACCGCTACGAATGCTCAGGGTGATTTCCGATTGTAGAGGTGCCAGCATCTCCCTGGCCTTATGCAGTTGCTTCATGGCTTCCGGCGTTTCCGTTCCGACCATCACCAGGTGCATTGGCATACCCTTGAGAACCGGACTTGCCGCCAGGTGCTCAACTCCGCGAAACGCTGTTGCGCTGCCATCAAATGCCAGCATGGCGCTTTTGGGTGTGGAGAATTCATCCGGCACCAGCAGAATCGGACGGCTCATGCTGCGAATAACTGTTTCCAGCTGGCTGCCAATGTGGTGCTCACCATCGGAACTGTTCTCGCCGTGCAGCCCCATCACCAGCAGTCGAATTTGCTTCTGCATTCCCAGCAGAGACTCCGTGAGGTCACCGTGACGCTGGCGCTTTGTAATCTCGCCAACACCAGCCTCCTGCAACCTGAGGGCCGCCTCCTCCAGCATGTGGTTACCGTGCTCGAGAGCCAGCTTGGCCCGCTTGCGATCCAGTTGTGCAAGCTCATCCAGCAGTTGTTCCCGGCTGCCCAGGCCGATGTTCCCTGCCAGGTCCGGCTCTGAGGGATAACGCTCTTTATCCAGCACATGCAGCAGAGTCAGCGGTGCGTCCATATACTTGCTGGCCCAGGCCGCGTAATCACACACCGCCGGAGCAGCTCGTGAACCATCAATACAGGCTACAACCTGCAGTGTATCCTGAGTAGTAGCGGCTTGGTGATTGCTAGTCGAATCCTGCATATTAATGGCCCATCAGCTGATCAATGCCTTCCGGCTTGTCGTGCACACCAAAACGGTCAACGATGGTGGCGCTGGCTTCGTTCATGCCAATCACCTCTACTTCCGCTCCGTCACGACGGAATTTGATAACCACCTTGTCCAGTGCGCCCACTGAGGTAATGTCCCAGAAATGGGCACGACTGACATCTATGACCACTTTATCGACCACTTCGCGAAAATCAAATGCAGCAATAAACTTTTCCGACGAACTGAAGAATACCTGCCCGGTTACCCTGTATGTGCGTGTGCCGGTTGATTCATCCAGCGTTGACTGCACTTCCATAAAGTGTCCGATCTTGTTGGCAAAGAAAAGAGATGCAAGCAGCACTCCGGCAAAAACGCCCAACGCCAGATTATGAGTTGCAACAACCACACACACTGTAACCAGCATGACAATGTTGGTCGAAAGCGGATGGGTTTTGAGGTTGCGAATGGATTCCCATGAGAAGGTACCAATAGACACCATGATCATCACAGCTACCAGGGCGGCCATAGGGATCTGAACCAGAATGTCGTCCAGGATCACGATCATCACCATCAGGAAAATACCTGCGGTAAGTGTGGAAAGCCGGGTCCGCCCACCTGATTTGATATTGATAACAGACTGGCCGATCATCGCACAACCTGCCATACCGCCAAACAGGCCAGACCCTATGTTGGCAATGCCCTGCCCGCGACATTCACGGTTGCGGTCACTTTCTGTATCAGTCAGCTCATCCACAATAGTGGCCGTCATCATGGACTCCAGCAAACCGACCACCGCCAGCGGAATGGAATAGGGCAGAATAATCATAAGAGTTTCGAGATTCAGAGGGACATCCGGCCAGAGAAAGACCGGCAGAGTATCTGGCAATTCACCCATATCGCCCACGGTGCGTACGTCAATATTGAACACCACGGCGACAATTGTCAGGGCCACGATACAAATCAGCGGCGACGGCAGCACTTTTCCCAGCACCGGCACATAAGGGAATAAATAAATAATCCCCAAACCCGCGGCAGTCATGGCGTATACGTGCCAGGTTACGTCGGTAAGCTCCGGTAACTGCGCCATAAAGATCAGAATTGCAAGGGCATTAACAAAGCCGGTAACAACTGAGCGCGACACAAATCGCATGAGACTACCCAGCTTCAGCCAGCCAGCCAGAACCTGGATCACACCGGTCAGCAGGGTCGCGGCCATGAGGTATTCGAGCCCGTGTTCCTTCACCAGCGTAACCATAAGCACCGCCATAGCGGCGGTTGCAGCAGAGATCATACCAGGGCGGCCGCCCACAAATGCGATGATCACCGCGATACAAAATGAGGCGTAAAGGCCTACTTTGGGATCTACACCCGCGATTATCGAGAAAGCAATTGCTTCCGGAATCAGGGCTAGCGCAACCACAATTCCGGCAAGCAAGTCGCCCTTAACGTTGGAAAACCAGTTGGCTTTCAAAGTGTTTACCATAGTTTCGGATATCCAGGTGTCTGCGCGATTTAACAAATATAGCTTTGCCGATGCATGAATGACGAAAATATCGGCAGAAGAAAGGGCGCGAATTCTATCAAACTGCGGGTACATGCGTAAGAGCGCCTGTCCTCTCGGCGTTGCAGGCTGGTATTATTAAAACATCGCCTGAGGTCAAATGGAGATTTGCCTGTCTTATGGATGATGTTGCATCCCAGTTCCTGGCCGCAAACCAGACCCTGTTGAACCTGTTCGTAGCACTCCTCCTTGGCGCAATCATTGGGCTTGAGCGAGGCTGGGATGCCCGCGAGCAGAAATCCGGGGAACGTATAGCCGGTATCCGTACGTTTTCCCTTACCGGTCTCCTTGGAGGCATCTCGGCGGTACTGGCCCAGGAGATCACCCCCTGGGCCTTCCCTGTTCTTCTGTTGAGCGTCGTTGCCATGGCAATTGTGGCTTACAGTGAACGACTCGATCATATCCGCAACTTCAGCATTACCGGCATGGTTGGGATGACACTGACTTTTTGCTTCGGTGCCATTGCTGTGGCGGTGGATCCTGTGATGGCAACGGCAGCCGCTGTGATTACCGCCCTTATTCTCGACAACAAAGAAGAGATTCACGGCTGGGTCAATAAGCTCAAGGCCCATGAACTGGACGCAGCACTCAAACTGCTACTTATTTCTGTGGTGATGTTGCCGTTGCTGCCCAATGAAGCAATGGGCCCCGGAGGAGTATTAAACCCCCGTGAAATCTGGTGGATGGTGGTGATGATCGCATCACTGTCTTTCATCGGCTATTTCGCAATGCGCGTAGCCGGCACGAACAAGGGCATTCTCTTTACCGGCCTGTTCGGAGGCCTGAGCTCCTCAACCGCACTGACCTTGCATTTTGCCCGCCAGGCCCGCCGGCAATCGGCTCTGGACCCGCTGTTTGCCACCGGCATTCTCATTGCCTGTGGCACCATGTTCCCCCGTATACTGGTGTACTGTTTCGTAATCAACCGCGACCTGCTTCCAAGCCTGGTATGGCCAGTAGTAGTGATGACTATCCTGCTATATGTGCCAGCCTTTGTCATTTGGCAACGAAACTCAGGCACAGACCAGGTCGATCAGCCTACGCCCGGTCAGAACCCTCTTGATCTGAAATCCGCCCTGGTTTTCGGCGCACTTCTGACCGCCGTCCTGCTTCTTGGTGACTTTCTTGAGAACTGGCTGGGCGACACTGGCATATATGTGCTTGCAGCCACCTCAGGTATTGCTGATGTGGACGCAATTACCCTTTCCCTCAGCCGCATGTCCAACACCGGACTTGCAATGGACACAGCAGTTATGGGCATTGTAATTGCTGCCACGGCCAACAATCTGGTCAAGTCAGGCATGGCCTGGGTCATTGGAAACCAGAAAACGGGGCTCTACGTAGCAGGGCCCATGCTGCTTTCACTGGGTGCGGGACTTCTTGTGGCGTGGCTTCAGTGATCTCTGAATAGCTAACGGGCACAACGGAATGTCAGGTTATAACGGCAGGCACCGGTCAGCAGGTGGGCTCCGGCTTTAAGAGTAAGCACTCCGTGATAACGCAACCTTGAGGGGCCGCCCCAGACCACCACATCGCCATGACCAAGCGGAATGTTTGAGGTTCGTTCACTGCGGCTCAGTCCGCCAAACTGAAACACCTGAGGCAGGCCAAGCGAGACAGACACTATCGGCTGCGAAAGGTCGCGTTCATTTTTATCCTGATGCAAACCCATTTTTGTACCAGGTTCATAACAGTTAATAAGACAGGCATCCGGAGTAAACCCCACATATCCTGCCGCATTTGCAGCCCGCCGGGCCAGATCAATGAAAGCGGGCGGCATCTCTGGCCAGGGTGCGCCGGAGTCGGGATCTTCTGCCTGATAGCGATACCCCCTCGCATCGGTTACCCACCCCAGGCTTCCGCAACAGGTCATGGCAACCGACATGCTGTGCCCGCCGGGAGTTTTCATGTGCCTCAAGGGTGCAACCGCCGTTATCTGGTCTATCTCCCGCAGCAGATCCTCCCCAATAGCAGATGCGAACTGCCGGAACACAAAAGCGCCCTCGGCAAGGGCCACTTTAGCTGCCTCATCCGGCTGATCGGCAAACAGATCGGGTGTCATCAATTACCTTTTAATGAACGTTATGAAGCGTATTTTTAACATGAAAAACAAACCCTTTCACAGGCGAGAAATAAAACAAGTGGCATGAATGAAAGCCTGTTCATGAAGATCTGCCGAAAAACACGTATATTCTGTGGTCTTATCCATTATCCATTAAGGACGTTTTGATGCTGTTTGCAATGATCATTGGTGGTCTGATTGGTTACACCTTTGGCAAGTTCCCCGGTTTACTGGTGGGGGCAGCTCTCGGTGCATTTCTGCTTAACCGCGCTAAAAGCCGATTGATTGGCAAACTTCAGAATATTCAATCCGGCTTTGTAGAATCTGTATTTGCGGTTATGGGCGCCCTTTGTAAAGCAGATGGCGTTGTCTCAAAAGATGAAATACAAATGGCTGAAACCATGTTTGCGCGTTTCCGCCTGAATGAAGCACAAATTGCAACCGCAAAGGCGGCATTCAGCCGGGGTAAAGCCCAGGATTTCGATCTGGATGCAGAGCTGGAACACTTCATGCGCATCAGTGGAGGCCAGCCGGCTTTCCTGCAAATGTTCCTGCAAGTGCAGGTTTCAGCCGTTGCCGCAGATGGCGTTGTACACCCGGCAGAGCACGAGATGCTGGTTCGCATTGCCCGTGGTCTTGGCCTGCCCGAAAGCCAGGTTGACCAACTGGAAGCTATGTTGCGCGGCGCACATACCGGCCAGGCCGGTGGACAGCGTTCTACAGCCCAACAAAACGAAGACGCCTACAAAGTTCTGGGAGTTTCGCCGTCAATCAGCGACGCTGAACTTAAAAAGGTATACCGCAAGCTGATGAGCGAGAACCACCCCGACAAACTTGCAGGGCGCGGTCTTCCGGAAAGCATGCGCGAAATGGCAGAAGAACGGACTCAGGAAATAACCCACGCCTACGACATCATCAAAGAATCCCGCAAAAACAGCGCCTGATTCCCGCCTGTTGCATCTTCACTAGCCCGGTTCAGTCAACGGGCCAGTGAACCCGCAAAAGTCAGCCGGCCCTGACACTCCTGGCATAGCCTCTCAGCCTCCTGCCTACTTTGTCACCTAGCACCAACATAGCTGGCGTTAGCAACAAGGTAAGAATAGTGGCGAAAGCAAGCCCCCCGGCAATAGCGCTGGAAAGCTGCGCCCACCATTGCGTGGATGGGGCCCCTAACCCCAGCGATGGTGCCAGAAGATTCACATTGATACTCAGGACCATGGGCATCAGCCCCAGCACCGTAGTCACAGCGGTCAGGATCACAGGACGCAAGCGCAGGCAACTGGTTTCCAGCGCTGCATCGTACGCGGCCATTCCCTCTTTTTTCATCTGGTTATAGGTATCAATAAGAATAATGTTGTTGTTCACCACAATTCCTGCCAGCGCAATAATACCCATGCCGACCATAACGACGCCGAAAGACTGGCCATTCAGGAGCAACCCCAGAAGAACACCTGCAGTGGAAAGCACAATCGCTGAAAGTATCAGAAAGCTCTGGTACAACGAGTTGAACTGGGTTACCAGAATAAGCAGCATCATGGCGATCGCCACCAGAAATGCAGTTATCAGGAAACTGGAAGCCTGCTGCTGATCTTCGTTTTCACCTGCAAACTTCACCGACACGCCATCAGGGGGCTCAGGGAGATTTGCCTGTAGCGCTTTCAGTAAACTGTCTACCTGCTCCCCAGGCTGGATATCCGATTTGATGGTAACCGTTCGCTGGCCATCTACCCGCGCAATACTGCCGGTCTTGTTTCCCGGTTGCAGATCAAGAAACTGCGATAGGGGCACCTGTCCCCGGGGGGTATTAATCGTCTGGCGCTGCAGGTGATCCAGTTCGCGCCAGTTGTTCGGAACCCGTACCGCAATATCTACCTCGTCCCGCACATCTTCGGGCCGGTAGGTTGCCAGCACCAGACCGTTGGTAACCAGACGAACCGCACTGCCAATGCTGAGCACATCGGTTCCGAACCGGGCAGCGGCTTCGCGGTCAACCTCCAGACGCCATTCAATACCGGGTAAGCTGCGGTCATCTTCAATGTCCAGGAAGCCGCCCTGAGCACGCATCTGGCTTTCAATCTGGTCTACATACCCGTTGAGCCTGCTGCTTTCGCGGCTGCTGATCTGCAGTTCTATTGGTTTGCCGCCAGCCGGGCCGTTCTCCTGTTTTCTGAACTCCAGCTCTATACCCGGAATGTCTTCAGTTCGGGCCATGAAATCCTCAAGAATCGCGCTGGCACGGCGGCGGGAAAACCAGTCAGTAAACTGAAACTGAAGCACTCCGATCACGTCCGGAGCCATCTGTGTACTGGCGCTCAACATTGACCGGGCATAAACGGCTTTCACTTCAGGCATACCCTGCAAACGACCCTCTACCTGCCGCACAATGGCATCCCGCTCATACACAGAAAGATCTCCCCGTGCGCGAATCTGCACCTGAGCTGAATCCGGCTCCACACTGGGAAAGAACTCTATGCCATAGTTGAACTTTCCATAGGCGACATAGACCACCACAACGACCGCCAACACACCTGCTAACGTGAAACCGGGATAAGACAGAAGTGCGGAGAGCAACCGGCGGTACCCCTGCATCATGCGGCCGCTTTCACTGACTGCACGGGCGCGACGACCGCCGCTGACACCGCCCAGCACCGGCAGAAACACAAGAGCCATCGCCAAAGACGCGACCAGGCATATGATTACGGTGATGGGCAGGAATTTCATGAACTCACCCACAACACCAGGCCAGAACAAAAGTGGCACAAACACAGCTAAAGTAGTCGCTGTAGACGCGATAATCGGCCAGGCCATGCGGCTTGCTGCTTCCGCCCATGCACCTTTCACTGCCTGCCCTTCAGAGAGGTTTCGGTCGGCCAGCTCTGATACCACAATGGCGCCATCTACCAGCATTCCTGCGACCAGAATAAGACTGAAAAGCACAACAATATTCAGGGTCAGGCCCATCATCCAGATCACCAGAATGCCGGTGAGAAAGGCCCCCGGAATGGTCAGCCCTACCAGCATGGCAGATCGCGGCCCCATGGCAGCGATGATCACAATAATGACCAGCACAATGGCAGTGAGTACGTTATTGAGCAAGTCGCTCAGCATATCGCGGACTTCGTCGGACTGGTCCATGATGTAGCGAATATCCAGAGCCTCTGGCAGATGAGGCTGCGCCCGGGCGATCAGCTCACGCACCTGGCTCACAGTTTCGATTATGTTTGCGCCAGTACGCTTAGACACTTCCAGCACCAACGCCGGTTCACCATTAATGCGGGCAAATCCTGTCGGGTCTTTGAAGGTGCGCTGGAGCATGGCCACGTCGCCGAAGGTCACTACGGTATCGCCGTCAACTTTGATCGGCATGGACATGACATCTTCAATGTTTTCAATAACGCCAGGAACTTTGAGCGTCATGCGCCCGTTTCCTGTGTCCAGCGACCCGGCTGCTACTAACTGGTTGTTGCGGGTAACCAGAGAACTCAGGTTATCGAAGTCTATGCCGTAGCTTTCCAGCACCTGGGGATCTACAACAATTTCCAGAAGATCTTCCCGATCACCGCCTATCTCGACTTCCAGCACCTCGGGAATTGCCTCGATAGCATCCTGAAACTCGCGGGCGATGGATATCAACTCCCGTTCAGACAAGGGGCCGGAAAGACCAATGGAAAGCACAGGAAAGAGAGAAACATTGATCTCATTCACTCGTGGCTCATCGGCCTCTTGCGGGAGATTACTGCGGGCAGTATCCACCTTTTCCCGGACATCCTGCAGTGCTGTATCCGGATCAAAACCGGCATCAAACTCCAGCATTACCGAGGCATGCCCCTCTGAAGCTGTGCCTCGCATTTCCTTGATACCCTCAAGCGAGCGCAACTCCTGTTCCATAGGCCGCACCAGCAGTCGCTCCGCGTCTTCCGGGCTTATGCCTTCCAGCGTCATGGAGATATAGATCATGGGAATGGTAACGTCAGGATTCGCTTCCCGGGGGATTGTCTGAAAAGCAGCCACACCACCCAGAATCAAAAACAGCAGAGTTAACAGTGTAGTACGGCTACGATCTATTGCGGCGAAAATGAGTGCGCGCATAACTGCTCAACCCCGTTTTTCAGCGACATCAACAGGCTCAACGTACTCGCCCTCGCTGACAAATCCACCTCCACGGGTAATCAGGCGAATTTCATCAGGCAAACCTGTTACCCAGGCGCCTTCGGTCGAAACACTGAGCAGGGTTACCGCACGAAAAACGACCTGATTCTGCTCATCAACATATTTCACTCCGGGCCGGCCGTCTTCACCCAGAGACAAGAATGCCGGGGAGATAAAGGTAGCCTGAACATCCTTCAACGCAATACGGAGGTTAGCACTGCCGCCGGCAATACGTTTCTGCTCCGGATTTTCAACGGCGACCTCTATGGCAAAACTACGGGTTTCGGGGTTAGCAGCACTGGCTACGAAAGTGATCACGCCCTCAAGTGCATCTCCGTCCAGAGGACGCACCAGCACTTTCTGTCCCGGCGCGACTTGCGCAACGGATTGCTGTGGCACCTGCCCTTTGGCTTTAAGCCGGTCTATCCGAACCAGCTCGTACAGAGGTGAGCCCACCTGAACCAGGCTTCCAGCCTCCACACTTTTACCGTTAATCACACCATCAAACGGTGCCGAAGGCCTGAGATGGGAAACAGCAAGCTCCGCTGCCTTCAATTCAGACCGGGCGGCTGCCAGCTCACTTTCGAGACCGAGAATTTCCGACTGGGAGGCCAGGTTGCTGGCACGCAGTCTGCGGGCTGCAGCCAGATCGGCTTCAAGTTTTCTGACCTGTGCCTGCCAGCGTTCAACCTCGGCACTGCGGCCGTCTTCAGAAATCGTTAACAACACATCACCGGCTTTTACCGAGTCGCCGAGCTCCGCTTCAATGGTTTCAACTGTGCCTGCAATCCGGGCGCTCACTGTTACGGCATTCCACGGCTCAATCTGGCCCTGGAGCAAAAGACCCGGCTCATATAATTGAGCATGGAGACTTGTCACCTGGACCCGGGTCCGTTCCTGCTGCGCACTTTCTTGCTGTGCCGGCGCTTCGGTGCTGGCAACCCTGATATCGCCCGTCGCCATCCAGATCACCAGAGCAATGACCACCACTATGGACAATCCCAACGAACTCCATTTTACTCTGCTCATGAAATACCTACGCAGCATGAAAGCGATGAATTGCAACCAAAACAAACGCAGCATCCGAAAAAACTGAATTAAACGGTTGCAACCTGTTTAAAACGTGAGGTAGATTCTACACAGAATCTTTTTACGAATTCAGAGCAGATTGTCCGTTTTATGAATCTTAACTCCGTAATCATCCTTGCAATGTCAGTCCTGGTGGTAGTGGTACCTTCCGGGGGTTTTTGCGTGGATAAGCGGGTGAGATAGAGACAAACCTGACAAAACACCAGAAACCCCCGGCACCGAAAGGTCCCGGGGGTTTCTTTTTTGCGGAAGAAAAAACAGGAAATATGACAATGAACGGCGCACAGCACATTCTTGAGGCGTTCCACCGCCACAACATCCAAACCGTTTTTGGCTACCCCGGCGGCTGCATCATGCCGCTATACGATGCCCTGGTGGATGATGTCAGTGTGGAACATGTGCTTTGCCGCCACGAACAAGGCTGCGCCCTGGCTGCCGACGGTTACGCCCGGGCCAGCGGCAGGCTGGGTGTTTGTATCGCCACTTCCGGCCCTGGCGCCACCAATCTGATCACTGGTGTAGCCAACGCGCACCGGGACTCAACTCCCATGCTGGTCATTACTGGCCAGGTTCCATCCTCCCTCATTGGCACAGATGCCTTTCAGGAAACCGACGTTCTGGGGATGACTCTTGGAATCGTAAAGCATAGTTATCTGGCAGAGAGCGCGGACGAACTGCCTTCCATTCTGGAAGAAGCCATCGAACTGGCTCAAAGCGGGCGTCCCGGACCGGTGTGGATTGACATCCCGAAGGATGTATTACTGGCAGAAGCAGCAGTTGCCCCAACCTGTCGCCCGACACCGAAAGAAGCTGCATGCCCCGATCTGACAAGCGCGACAGCCTTGTTACGGGCGGCCCGAAAGCCGTTGCTTTACAGCGGTGGAGGCATAAGTCTGGCCCATGCAGAAAAAAGCTTTCGTGATTTCGCTGAAAGCTCCGGGCTGCCGGCTGTAGTGTCTCTCAAGGGCATAGGAAATCCCGGAAAACACAGTGCTCACAATCTGGGCATGCTGGGCATGCACGGTTCCCGTGCTGCAAACCGTGCCGTAGATGAATGCGACCTTCTGCTGGTAATCGGTGCCCGTCTGGACGACCGTGCCACCGGCAAGCTGGAGGGATTCGCCCCGAATGCGCGCCTGATTCACATTGACGCAGACGCGGCTGAAATGAACAAACTCCTGAGTACCGAGCTCACGATCCGGGGTGACCTGAACACTGTTCTCAGGGAGCTGACACAAGTACTCAGAGAAACGCCTCTGGAGATCAGCGAATGGCGCAAGCAATGCCAGACCTGGCGCACGACAGGCGGTTTTCAGGCGGCAGATAACGAAGAACCTCTGACACCAATTACTGGCCCGGCCTTCATTCGCCAGCTGTCCCGGATTGCTCCGGATGACACAACTATCGCGTGCGATGTAGGTCAGCATCAGATGTGGATAGCCCAGTATTACCAGTTTGATCACCCACGCCATCACCTTACCAGCGGTGGCCTCGGCACTATGGGCTTTGGTCTTCCTGCGGCAATCGGTGCCCAGTTTGCAAGGCCTGACAGTACCGTTCTGAATGTGACTGGCGATGGCTCATTCATGATGAATGCTCAGGAGCTGGCTACCATTCGCAGGTATAACCTGCCGGTGAAGCTGATCATTATGGACAACCAGTGCCTGGGCATGGTGCGCCAGCAACAGGAGTTGTTCTACAACAACCGTGAATGCCAGATTAACCTCGACGACAACCCGGATTTCGTCGCTATGGCCCGGGCGTTCGACATCCCCGCCTTGAAAATTGAGCGTACCGATCAGGTGCGGCGTGGAATTGAAACCATACTCGCCTACCACGGTCCTATGCTTCTGCATGTGGCCATTGCCCGGGAAGAAAACGTCTGGCCAATTGTAAAGCCGGGTGGAAGTAACAGAGAGATGATTGATGAAACCCGCCGCAACAGCGCGGATAAAAAGGAGAAGGTTGCATGACCACTGAGAGCTGTAACAGCACACCTGACTATACAATCGCCTGTCGCATGAATCACGAAGCCGCGGCGCTTGAACGCCTGTGCCAGGTTGTTCGTATCCGCGGCTTCCGGATTGCAAAGATGGCGGTGGAAACCCAGGACGGTGTTCTGGATATCGCGCTGACCGTCCAGGGCACCCGACCGGTAACTATGCTTCAATCCCAGCTGGAAAAACTGCACACTGTGGAGGAGGTTATACTAACCACACCAGTCCTGGCACCTGCAACAAGCCGAACGGCCTGACAGCCAGGGACAATAACAACAGGGAAACCCGTGATTTTTCGCAACGCTGCACAGCGCCATCCGTTATTTGTCATCGTCCTGGCGCAGCTTTGCGGCACCTCCCTGTGGTTCAGCATAAACGGAGTCTGGTTATCTCTTTCCCGGGAGCTGGGGCTGACTGAGTCAGATCTCGGAAGCTTAACGCTCTCCGTACAGGCCGGCTTCATCATTGGCACGCTCACCATTGCAGTTACCGGGCTGGCTGACCGTTATCGGGCCAGCTATATTTTTGCATGCTCCAGCCTGCTTGGTGCCCTGATGAACGCCGGCTTTGTACTGACAGCATCGTCCCCTCCGTTTGACCTTATCATGCGCTTTCTAACCGGCCTTTGCCTTGCCGGTATTTACCCGCTTGGAATGAAACTGGTTATAGGCTGGACACCCAAACACACGGGAACGGCACTGGCCTGGCTGGTTGGCATGCTGACTCTGGGCACTGCCATGCCGCATTTGTTGCGCGGCTTGACGCCTGGCCTGCCCTGGCATTGGCCGCTATTAGGCTCTTCGGCCCTGGCCCTTCTTGGGGGCATGATGATCCTGTTTTTGGGTGATGGCCCTCACCTGCCCATCAGCACGGCAAAAACCCGGCTGCGCACCGGGCTCGCCGGACTCAGATCACCCCGTTTCCGGGCAGTCGCCGGGGGCTACTTTGGACATTGCTGGGAGCTTTACGCCTTCTGGACCCTGACTCCGCTACTTATCACCCGGGAAGTACTGCGCATACAGGCAGCTCCGACAGTAATACCGCTGCTTTCGTTTCTGGTAATCGGGCTGGGGTTTGTCGGGTGTATATGGGGCGGGAAACTCAGCCGGCAATTTGGAAGTGAATGGGTCGCAAACGGTTCCCTGGCAATCTCGGGAATAATCTGCCTGGCCTACCCTTTTCTCCCCTGGATTCCACCTGGAATACTCTTG
Source organism: Marinobacter sp. F3R11 (assembly GCF_003318275.1). Classification (GTDB taxonomy): domain Bacteria; phylum Pseudomonadota; class Gammaproteobacteria; order Pseudomonadales; family Oleiphilaceae; genus Marinobacter. The sequence goes on from NZ_QOCH01000013.1 coordinate 622,055, forward strand.
TTCCTGCTGGCTCTGTGGGGTATCACCGTCATTGCCGACTCGCCGCAGTTTTCTGCACTGGCTGCCGCCGCAGCCCCCAGAGAGTTCGTTGGCGCATCGCTGGCCGTAATGAATGCAATAGGTTTTGCGTTAACTCTGCCGGCTATCTGGATCACCAGTAATCTCTGGGCATCCCAGGGAGCCTGGGTAACTCTCTGGCTACTGCCTGGTCCGGTATTAGGGTTGTGGTCAATGCGCCAGCTCAGCAAGCAGAGAACAGATAATCCAAGCTTTTAACTACCCGATATACAAGACTTCGCAACAGGGATCGGTAAAACCGGGCCAGGCCCCGCAATGGTGCCTCAATTCACTCACATGCCCCAAGCACGCGCATACAGCCCTGGCTCATTCGCTGTTTTTTATTGCGTTCAGACCAGCCCTTTCAAACTTAAGTAGCTGTTATCAGGAATAAAACATCACAAGCGATAGTTGGCTCACAAAGTGCATGCACTATTTTCATAATCTGCCACTTGGAGCATGCACAATGAATCGTCGAAACTTTCTTAAAGGTGCCACCACGCTGTCTGTAGGAGCCAGCCTTATTCCTTTGAGCCAACTGCTCCCGAGTTCTGCTCTGGCCGCCTCAAACGAAACAGCAGTTGTTGTTATCGGGGGCACCATCAACAGCCTGGACATCCATCGCAGCGGTACCAACCGGACCAGCTATCAAGTTGCCATCAACTGCTACGACCGACTGGTCAGCTTTGGCACCAAGCAGATGCCCGACGGATCTTTGAGCTACGACTACGATAACGTCCAACCGGAAATGGCCGAGTCCTGGGAAGTCAATGAGGACGGGACGGTGATGACGTTCAAAATTCGGGAAGGTGCTACCTTCTGGGATGGCAAACCGGTCACAGCGCACGACGTAAAATGGTCCCTGGATCGTGCAGTATCTCTCGGAGGCTTCCCGACAGTTCAGATGAAAGCAGGACGCCTTGAATCAACAGAGCAATTCAAGGCCCTGGATGATCGTACCTTCCAGATCACCCTGCCATTTGCCTCCAAGCTGGCTTTGCCCGACCTGGCGACCCCCATTCCCATCATAATCAACTCACAGGTTGCCAAAGCCAATGCAACCACGGAAGACCCTTGGGCAACAGAATACCTGCACCGTAACCCTGCGGGGTCTGGCGCGTTCAAAGTGTCCCGCTGGAATGCCGGTGAACAGCTGGTTTATGAGCGCAATGACAATTGGGCATGCGGCCCGCTGCCCAGCTATCAGCGAGTGATCCTGCGGGAGGTTCCGGCACAGTCAACCCGGCGCGCTCTGATCGAACGTGGAAGCGTGACCGCATCACAGGACATCCCCAATAAAGATGCCAAAGAACTGGCCAAGAAAGACGGTATAAAAGTAGTCAGTACTCCTATAGAAAACTGCATTTACTCACTTTGTACCAATGTGGATTTTGAACCGTTTAAAGACAAGCGGGTTCGCCAGGCCATTGCCTGGTCTATCCCCTATGAAAAGATTTTTGAACAAGCCGCCTATAGCCAGGGCATGCCCATGTGGGGAGGCACTGATGAGGTGACCAGTATCGACTGGCCGCAAAAGTCGCCCTATGAACTGAACCTGGAGAAAGCACGAGAGTTACTGGCACAGACAGACTACAAAGATGGCTTCGAAGTCCCGCTCTCATTCAACCTGTCAGTGGCTGACTGGGCTGAGCCAACCGCCCTGCTGATTCAGCAGGGCCTTGCCCAGATTGGTATCACTGCCACGATCGAAAAGATTCCGGGTGCCAACTGGCGCACCATTGCCCTGGTTGAGAAAAAGCTCCCACTGCATCTGGAGAATTTTGGTGGCTGGCTGAATACCCCGGATTACTACTTTTTCTGGGCCTATATCAAAGGCAACCTTTTTAATTCCTACAACTATGACAATCCGGAAATGACAAAACTGATCGAAGAAACCCTCGATATGGCTGTCACGGACCCGGCTTACACGCCCAATGTGAAACGGATGATCGAGATTGCCTTCGAAGATATCCCCCGCATTCCTTTGTGGCAGCCGACGCTGAACGTGGCCTTCAAGGAAGGGGTTGAAGGTTATGAGTACTGGTTCCACCGCCAGATGGATATCCGTCCGCTGAAACCGGCCTGATTTCGTCATTGAGGAGTAACACGTGGCTCTCGGAGTAAAATCCAGGCGGGTACTGGCCCGCCTGTTGCAGGCCGTCCCAACAATCTTCGGCATTCTGGTTGTGTGCTTTCTGTTGACCCGGGCATTGCCCGGGGATCCTGCTGCCTATTTTGCCGGAGATATGGCCGATGAAGCGTCCATTGAACAGGTGCGTAAAAATCTGGGCCTGGACCAGCCTATGCCAATGCAGTTCGTGACCTATGTCGGCGATCTGCTACAGGGTGATCTGGGGGTTGCGATCTCAACCGGGCAAACCGTGGCCCAGGAACTCGCAAAACGCTTGCCTGCTTCCCTGGAGCTGACGCTGGCAGCTCTTCTGCTATCACTGGTGATTGCCATTCCACTCGGGGTCCTGGCGGCAACCCGCCCCAACTCCTGGGTTGATCACCTGTGTCGTTTCCTCGTGACGGCAGGGGTCTCATTGCCAACCTTCTTCACCGGACTGGCACTGCTGTACGTATTCTACTATCTGCTTGGCTGGGCACCGCCGCCCATGGGCCGGCTGGACATGATGTTTCTGGCACCGGAAACAGTCACCGGCTTTTATACCATCGACTCACTGATCGCCGGTGACTGGGCCCTGTTCAAGGCTTCCCTTGCTCAAATGGCGCTCCCGGTTATTACCCTTGCGTTGTTTACCCTTGCACCCATAGCCCGGATGACCCGGGCCGCGATGCTGCAGACCCTGGCCAGCGACTATGTCCGTACTGCGCGCGCAGCCGGGCTGAGCAGTCGCCGGGTCCTGATTGACTACGCATTCAGAAACGCCCTGTTGCCGGTTGTGACAACGCTCGGCATGGTGTTCTCGTTTGTGCTTGGCGCCAACGTGCTGGTCGAGAAGGTATTCGCATGGCCAGGAATAGGCTCCTTCGCGGTTGAAGCGCTGGTGGTATCCGACTACGCCGCTGTTCAGGGGTTTGTCCTGTCCATGGCGCTTCTGTTCGTATCCCTGAACCTGCTGATTGATCTCATCTACACTCTGATCGATCCCCGTGTAAGCGAGGAGGAATAACATGGCGTCATCCCTGGCTACACCTGAAGCCTCCACTGCTGCACCAGCCCGCGAAGGCTACTGGCAGCACCTCAGATACATCATGGCGGAAAACCCCCTCACCGGTATCTCGTTCGCCATGTTCATTGGCCTGATCATCATGGCGCTTTTCGGCCCGTATCTGGTGCCTTTCGATCCGGTTGCTACAGGAGCTGGTCCGGCCCTGATGCCGCCCAGTCCGGCACACTGGTTTGGTACCGATCATCTCGGACGGGATGTTTTCTCACGGGTTGTCGTTGCCACACGGCTGGATCTTATGATCTCTGTGTCTGCGGTTGCGCTGTCGTTTGTCTTCGGTTCTGTCATCGGCTCACTGTCCGGTTATTTCGGCGGCTGGACCGACCGGATTGCGGGACGCCTGATGGATACGATCATGGCCTTCCCTTTGTTCGTTCTGGCCATGGGCATAGTCGCCGCAGCAGGCAACTCCGTTGAAAATATTGTCTACGCCACGGCCATTATCAACTTGCCGTTCTATGCCCGTATGGCCCGCGCAGAGGTCAGTATTCGGCGCAACGCGGGGTTTGTTCAGGCAGCACGCCTGTCGGGCAACTCGGAGCTCAGAGTACTTTTCGGCCACATTTTCCCGAATACCCTGCCCCCGATAATGGTTCAGATCTCGCTCAACATGGGGTGGGCCATCCTTAATGCTGCGGGCCTCTCTTTTATTGGCCTGGGCGTACAACCACCAACACCTGAGTGGGGAATCATGGTTGCTGAAGGCGCCAATTTCATTATTTCGGGAGAGTGGTGGCTTGTGGTCTTCCCCGGCATGGCCCTGATGCTGGCGGTGTTTACCTTTAACCTGATTGGCGACGGATTACGTGATCTTGTCGACCCCCAGCGACGGACATAAGGAATTCCCATGAATGTACCCTTACTTGATGTTCAGCGGCTGAGCGTTGATTTCAATACCCGCAAGGGGGTTATCCGTGCCATTGATTCCGTTTCCCTTTCAGTCGCCAAGGGCGAAACTCTGGGCATCGTTGGCGAATCCGGCTCGGGTAAGTCCGTCACCTCATATGCGGTAATGAAAATACTGGACCGGGCGGGAAAAATAACCAGCGGCAAGATTATCTACGGTGGTATGGCCCTGCAGAAAATCCCGGAATCCGATATGCGCGATATCCGTGGCCGGGAAATCTCCATGATTTTCCAGAACCCGCGAGCTGCTCTGAACCCCATACGAAAGATTGGTCAGCAGGTGGCCGATGTCCTGATCCAGCACAATCAGGCAACCCGTGCAGAAGCTCGTGGTAAAGCCATTGAAATGCTCCAGGCAGTGAAAATCGCAGACGCCGAAAAGCGCTTCGATGCATACCCGTTTGAGCTCTCGGGTGGTATGTGCCAACGGGTTGTTATAGCCATCGCGCTCGCTTGCAAGCCCCAATTGCTGATCGCCGACGAGCCCACAACAGGTCTGGACGTTACTACCCAGAAAGCGGTGATGGACCTGATTGTGGAACTCACCGCACGCTTCAACATGTCAACCATACTCATTACCCACGATCTCGGCCTGGCAGCCGCCTACTGTGACCGGTTGATGGTGATGGAAAAAGGCCGTGTTGTTGAGCAGAACCCGTCCACAGTGCTATTCCAGTCGCCCCAGAAGGAATACACCAGGCAATTGCTGCAGGCCACGCCGCGGCGCGATTCGAACGTGCGGGATCTGCTGCCGAAAGAACTGCTCGACAAGACTGATCCGCTGCCGGAGTCCAGCCCTCCGGGGCCACCTCTGCTAACGGTCAGTCATCTCAAAAAGAGTTTTGGCAAACCGGGATCAGAAAATCATCACCTTGCGGTTCGGGATCTGTCATTCAGTATTCGCCAGGGCGAAAGCCTGGGACTGGTGGGAGAGAGCGGATGCGGCAAATCCACCACGTCTGCCATGGTGATGCGATTGCTCGACACAACTGAGGGACAGATCGAGTTTCTGGGCGAAGACATTGCCCGTATTCCCGCCAGCCAGTTTTCGTCCCATCCGCTACGCGGCAAACTACAAATGGTGTTTCAGGACCCGACAGACAGCCTTAACCCCCGCTGGAGTGCCGAGCGCTCTATCGAAGACCCACTGATACACCTTGCCAAAGACCTGGGGAAAGCTGAACGGAAAGCTCGGGTGCTGGAACTTGCGAGCCTTGTAGGCCTTCCACACAATCTGCTGGGCCGCTATCCCCACCAGTTATCCGGTGGCCAGAAGGCACGAGTCGGAATTGCCCGGGCCGTTGCACTCAACCCGCAGCTTCTGATCCTGGATGAACCCACGGCGGCGCTGGATGTCTCGGTACAAGCAGTAGTACTGAATCTGCTCGAAGATCTTAAGCATCAGCTTGGCATGAGCTATCTCTTCATCAGCCACGACCTGAACGTGGTTCGCTTATTGTGTGACCGGATCATCGTGATGCAGAAGGGACAGATTGTTGAGGAAGGTAATGCCCGGCTCATCATGGACCAGCCGAAAACCGATTACACCCAAAGCCTGCTGGCGGCGATTCCGCACCCTCCGACGGGCGAGATCTCAACCGCCTGAAGAGGACGCAGCCTCTGACTGACAAAACCCTCCACATCAACTGAAGTGAAGGGTTTTGTCTGTTCACTCTAAAATAGTGAATCTATTGGAGCCCTTGCCATGGTCACCATGCCTTATAGGGCAAAAACTTCCCGCTCATCGTCACCACCACACGGTCACCCTTGGGGTTATCTTCTTTTTCAAGCTCCATGGTGAAATCAATTGCACTCATGATGCCGTCACCGAATTTTTCATGGATAAGCTCTTTAATGGTATCGCCATAAACCCCCACCACTTCATACAGACGGTAGATCAGCGGATCCTGCGGAATCGCGCCGTCCCAGGCTTTCTTCGGGCAAACCTGAAGCGCTTCCGCTACCTCCTTGTCCAACCCCAGAGCTTCACACAGGCCAAAGGCTTTGTCTTCATCCAGGCTGTTCATACCAAGTACCGCAGAAGTAGTGAACACAGGCGACATACCAATGGCTTCGGCAATGGCCTCCCATGTCATATCCTTTGCCACTTTCGCTTCCAGAATTTTTGCAGTCATCAGTTCTTTATTCATCATCTCTATTTCCTCTTTTAAATTATCAAGTCAGGCACGTGCCGCATGGGCGGCTGCTTCGGATTCGGGATCGGCATCAGCCGGTATGGAATGTCCGGCATCACTGGCAGGCTCTACTATTCTGGGCGTGCCATCTTTCTCCGGCGAGGCAGAGCCACTCCGGTTGACCAGGAAATCCACCAGATAATCCCGGGTTTTGTGGTAAGCCGGATTCTGAAAGATAGTGGCCCGGGCCCGCGGGTGTGGGATATCCACTTTCACACTCTCGGCAATTCGGGCATTGGGGCCATTGGACATGAGGAAGATACGGTCAGAGAGCAGGATAGCTTCATCCACATCGTGGGTGATCATGAACACAGTCTGACGGGTCTCCTGCCAGATACTCACGAGTTCGTCCTGAATTACACCTCTGGTTAGCGCATCCAGTGCGCCAAACGGCTCATCAAGCAACAGCAACTCAGGCTGAGTAGCGAAAGCACGGGCGATACTGACCCGCTGGCGCATACCTCCGGAAAGCTGGGATGGTTTACGGTTCAGAGCATGATCCAGCCCCACCATCTTCAGATAGTGTTCGCTGTGCTCTTTAACCTTTTCCCTGGACCACTCAGGCCAGCGTGCGCGCACCGCAAACACAATGTTGTTCAGCGCGGTTTTCCAGGGCAGCAGGCTGTAGTTCTGGAACACGACACCACGCTCAAGCCCCGGACCTTTGATTTCCTTACCATTCATGACTACGTTGCCGGCGCTGGCCTCATCCAGGCCGGCCAGTACATTGAGGATGGTTGATTTGCCACAGCCTGAATGGCCGATAATGCAGACAAACTCTCCCTTATCCAGAGCAAAACGTATGTCTCCGAAGACGGTCAGGTCACCACCCTGGCCATCCGGATACGTTTTGGACAAGCCATCTACTTCCAGAAACGACTTACTCATAACAGGTTCCTATTCGGAGGCTTGGGTCAGGCTCCTGACCACTCATTCTTTGTACTCGACCAGTTTCTGGGCCTTGCCCAGAACCAGGTCCAGCAACATGCCAACGACCCCGATCATCAGTATTGAGAAGATCACACTCGCCAGATCCAGGTTGTTCCACTCATTCCACACGTAGTAACCAATCCCGGTGCCACCGACGAGCATTTCTGCCGCAACGATAACCAGCCAGGCAATACCGATGGAAATCCGCATGCCCGTCAGGATGGTCGGCGCAGCCGCTGGAAGGATGACCGTAATGGCCGTACGCAGCGGCCCTAGTTCGTGGGTGCGAGCTACATTCACCCAATCCTGCCTGACATTGGCGACGCCAAACGCAGTGTTAAGCAGCATGGGCCAGATGGAGCAGATAAAGATCACGAAAATGGCGGATGCATCGGAATCCTGAATAATGAACAGTGCCAGCGGCATCCAGGCCAAAGGCGATATCGGCCGCAACACCTGGATGTAAGGATTCATGGCTTTGTACATCAGCGGCGACATACCAATCAGAAAGCCCAGCGGCAAAGCAATAACCATGGCGGCGAGATAACCCGCGAGAACCCGGTATACCGAATAGGCCAACTGAATGCCGATACCTTTATCATTGGCACCCGCGTCATAGAAGGGATCAGACAGCTCGGCCCATGCCAGTTTGATCACGGCCGAAGGTGGCGGCACCCGCGATTCCTGCTCGGCACCCCCCATGAGCATTTCGTATTCAGTCAGTCCGGTCTGGGCGTCCGGGGGCTGAGTTGCCATTTCCCAGAGCCCCAGAGCCAGAATCAGGAACGACACCGACAGCAGCGCTGCCCGAACGTTCAGAGACGCCATGCTTACGCCCTCCCGATGTCAAAGCTGCGCGCATACTCGTCGGCATGATCTGAATCGAAGGTTTTTCCCATAATGATGTGAGTTTTATAGGTCTTGTCCGGCACGGTGTAACCCAGCTCTTTCATAATTTTGCCGGTCTCGCCTGCCAGGTAGACCTGTTCTGCAATACCCTTGTAGTCCACGTCACCCTCGATATAGCCCCAGCGTTTCATCTGGGTCAGAATCCAGACACCCATGGAGTGCCAGGGGAATGGATCGAAGTCGATGCGGTCTGGCACATTTTTAATCTCACCAAGTCCGTCAGCGTAATAGCCTGTCAGCACCTGCTGAATAACCGGTACTGGCTGGTTCAGGTAGTTCTTGGGCGCAATGGCTTCGGAGATTTCCTTACGGTTTTCAGGATTATTGGAGTACTGGGTTGCATCAATAATCGCCCTTAGCAGGGCTCCGTAAGTATTGGGGTTCTGGGTAGCAAACTGCTGACTGCAGGCAAAGGCACAACACGGATGGCCGTCCCAGATATCTTTGGTGAGCATGTGAATGAACCCGACTTTTTCCCAGACTGCACGCTGGTTGAACGGATCTGGAGACAAGTAGCCATCCAGGTTACCGGCGCGCAGATTGGCGACCATCTCGGGTGGCGAAACCACACGGATCTGCACGTCTTTGTCTGGATCAACGCCATTTTCAGCGAGGTAGTAGCGCAGCAGAAAATTGTGCATGGAGTATTCGAACGGCACACCGAACTTGAAGCCTTTCCACTGTTTCGGGTCACGCTTGTCCTTGTGATCAACGTGCAGAACTATAGCTTGGCCATTGATATTCTCGACAGCCGGCATAATGTAGGGTTCCGGCGTGGAGCCTGCGCCTACTGTCATGGCCAGAGGCATGGGCGTAAGCATGTGAGAGGCGTCGTACTCGCCGGCCAGGGACTTGTCCCGTGCCACCGCCCAGCCGGCGGTTTTGGTTACGGTCACATCAAGCCCGTAACGCTCATAGAAACCCATGGGATGCGCCATGATGATCGGCGTAGCACAGGTTATCGGCACAAAGCCTACGTTCAGTTTGGTTTTCTCCAGCTTTCCAAGAGATTCCTTTACAGCTGCCTTGGCTTTCTCAAAGGGAAACACACTGCCAAGCAAAGCAGCTGCAGTGCCGGCTCCCATCATTTTCATGAAACTCCGGCGACTGTGGTCGTTGTGGGCAAACACCGACCGCACCACAGCACTTTCAATAGCCCGGTCCATCATGGCTTCTGCGTCCATCTCACTTTGAGATACGGAGATTTCCTGACCGGGAGGTTTCGGCAAATCCAGTGAAATCGACGGCATTTCCTGCCCATGCTTGCATTCCGGGCAACCGCAGTTTTTTGCGTGAATCAGAGACTGATCACCGTCAAACGGATTGCCAAGGCTTTTCGTGGTCATGTGGCACTCTCCCTACTCTCAGATTGTGTTTGCACTCATGCAGTGCAGATAAAGAAGCGATTCCGGCCTGGAAACTGAAAAATGTTCAGGCCACTTGCCTGTTCTGGAAAGAGGTAGTGCAGAGGCTGTGCCAACTCCAAAAATAAATACATCCATTTGTTTTTATTGATTTTTTAAGTTACAAGCAGGACTATCAGAAACTACGATATTTCGTGATTTACGATTTTTCGTAATGCTGACCACGATTTTTCGTAGTTGGCACAGGGTTTGTTTGATCGTTCCCGGGATAACACAGGACAAGCCCATGAACACTGAGACCGCTACTCCAGCCATTGAGTGGATTGACCATCTTCCCGAAGCCGCCTTACTGGTCGATGCCGGACAGGACCTGATTCTTGCCGCCAACAGTGCCATGGCCAGAATGACCGGAATGGACAGGCAATCCCTGACCGGCACCCCATGCACCAACCTGTTCACAGATCAGCGTCCCCAACTGATTGCCTTCACAGAAGAAACTTTGTTCAGAGGTCAGGGGTGGAGCAGAGACTTCATGCTCAAGCCCGGAGGCGGCCAGACGGTGGAGCTGGAAATATCCTCATCCCGAGCCGGCGAGGCGGGCTCCCAGAGCGTGCTGTTGCTACTCAGAGACAGGCGACAACTGCGCACGCTGAGGGAACGACACGAGGCCAACCACTACCACCGGGGCGGATTACTGGAATGGCGACGCGTGGAAGAGCTGTTCAAGGATATGGAGCGGGAAAACCAACTGATACTCCACGCTGTCGGAGAGGGCATATACGGTGTTGACGTAGAAGGACGAACTACTTTCGCTAACCCGGCGGCAGAGCGCATGCTCGGATGGCGTATTGATGAACTGATGGGCAGGGTAATTCACCGGGTGATGCACCATTCACACGAGGATGGCTCTCTCTACCCCCTGAAAGAGTGCCCTATTTACGCAGCATTCCGGGACGTAAGCGTTAAACGGGTGGGCGAAGACTGGTTCTGGCGTAAAGACGGCACAGGCTTTCCCGTGGAGTACACAAGCACACCCATTCTGGACAATGGCCATCCGGTAGGTGCTGTGGTGGTCTTCCGGGATATAACACCTCGCCTGCAGGCACAAAAGGAATTGCAGAAGGCTCTGGAAGAGGTTGAAAACCTCAAGCACAGACTGGAAATGGAAAACGCGTATCTGCAGGAAGAAATCAGCGCTGAGTATCACTTCCATGAAATCTTCGGCCAGAGTGAAGCTATCAAGAGCATCGTCCGTAGAATAGGTATGGTTGCACCTACCGATGCCAACGTACTGATCACCGGAGAATCCGGCACCGGCAAGGAACTGATCGCCCGAGCTATCCACCAGTCCAGCACACGCAGGGACAGACCTTTAATACGGGTAAATTGCGCAGCTATTCCGAAAGATCTGTTCGAGAGTGAATTTTTCGGTCATATCAAAGGCGCTTTCACCGGCGCAATCAGTGATCGTGTCGGCCGGTTTGAACTGGCCGACGGCGGCACACTTTTTCTGGATGAAGTAGGCGAAATTCCTCTGGAACTCCAGGGCAAGCTTCTGCGGGTACTGCAAGATCAGCAATTCGAGCGCGTTGGAGAGAACCGTACCAGAGCGGTAGACGTCCGGGTTATAGCAGCCACCAACCGGGAGCTGAAAGCTGAAGTGCAGGCAAAAACCTTCCGGGAGGACCTCTACTTCCGCCTTAATGTCTTCCCTATCGAATCTGTGCCACTCCGGCGGCGCACGGAAGACATTCCCATTCTCGCCCAGGAATTCCTGAACCGCGCTTGCAGGAAATTCAACCGGCCACCTCTTGTTTTAAGAGAACGTGAGGCTGAAACCCTGAAGGCCTACCAATGGCCGGGTAACGTTCGGGAGCTGGAGAATGTTATCGAACGCCAGGTCATTACTTTCGACGGCAGCTTCGACCTGGATATACTAGGGACAGATTCACGAACGAGGCCTTCCGGCCAACAACACCCACCGGCGCGCCACGATAGCGGCGAACTGATGACAGAGACCGAATTCCGGGCACTGGAGAAACGGAACCTGATCAAGGCACTCAGAATAAGTGAAGGGCGGATTTTCGGAGACGATGGCGCGGCAATGCTTCTTCAGATCAAGCCAACCACTCTGACTTCACGACTGAAGAAGCTCGGGGTTGATGCCAGGCAATACCGCACCCACCCCGACCAGGATTCAGCATCCGTTTAAACAACACGGATAACCTTGTCTGGCACGCAGAAAATCAGACCAGCTCAATAGCTACGGCCGTTGCCTCTCCGCCACCAATACAAAGGGAAGCCACGCCTCGCTTCAGGCCTTTCTGCTTCAACGCATTAATGAGTGTGACCAGGATACGCGATCCGGAAGAACCGATAGGGTGGCCGAGCGCGCAGGCGCCACCGTATACATTAACCTTTTCAGCCGGAAGACTGAGCTCATTGATCGCCAGCAGGCTGACAACTGCAAAGGCCTCGTTGATCTCGAACAGATCCACATCGTCTTTGGTCCAGCCTGCCTTTTCCAGCACCTTTTCTATCGCGCCGATGGGAGCCAGTGTAAACTCCGCCGGCAAGCGGGCGTGTGTCGCATGCGCCACAATACGGGCCTGAGGCGTCAGGCCTCGGGCTTTGGCTTCGGCCGCAGAAGCCAGTACCAGAGCTGAGGCTCCGTCACTGATGGAGCTTGAGTTGGCTGCGGTTACCGTTCCTTCTTTAGCAAAAGCAGGTTTGAGCGTAGGGATTTTTTCCGGCCTTGCCTTACCCGGCTGTTCATCGGTATCGACCAAAGTTTCACCACCACGCCCAGCCACGGAGACTGGTGAAATTTCGGGCTTGAACCAGCCATTTTCTATCGCTGCCAGAGCTTTGTTCAGGGAGCCAATGGCAAACTCGTCCATCGCTTCCCGGGTGATTTTGTAGTCATCAGCCGAACGTTGTGCGAACACGCCCATCAAGCCGCCTTCGTAGGCATCTTCAAGGCCATCAAGGAACATACTGTCCATCACCTGACCATGGCCCATACGCATGCCGCCACGAGCCTTTGGCAACAGGTAAGGCGCCTGGCTCATATTTTCCATACCTCCGGCAACCATGATGCTATTGGTGCCCGCCTTGATCTGGTCATGAGCCAGCATCACTGCCTGCATACCTGAGCCACACATCTTGTTCACCGTAGTACATCCGGAGCTGTCGGGAATGCCTGCAGCGCGGGATGCCTGGCGGGCAGGAGCCTGCCCCAGTCCACCCGGCAACACACAACCCATAATCACTTCCTGAATGTCCGCAGGCTTAAGCCCACTGCGCTCTATCGCAGCCTTGATGGAAGATGCAGCCAGTTCAGGAGAACGCACAGAACTCAGGGCACCCATCATGGCACCCATGGGTGTCCGGGCAGATCCAGCAATTACAACGCTGTTGTCACTCATACTCAAACCTCAATAATGTCAGGCTCTGCCCAGAACAGAGCGGGCAATAATTTCTTTCATGACCTCGGATGTACCGCCATAGATTCGCTGAACCCGGGCATCGGTAAATGCACGGGATATGGGGTACTCAGTGGTGTAACCATAACCACCAAACAGTTGCAGGCATCCATCTGCCACACGGCACTGCATTTCAGTAGCGCTGTACTTCGCCATCGACGCTGTCGCTGCATCCAGTTCACCAGCTTCATACTGGTTGATACACTGGCTGACAAAGGCCTTGTTGACCTGGTAGTCGGTTTCCATACGGGCAATTTCAAACCGGGTGTTCTGTATCTGAGCCAGCTTCTGGCCGAACAGGACCCGCTCCTGGCTGTACGCTATGGTCAGATCCAGTGCGCCCCTGGCTGCTGCGACACCCAGGGCCCCGATAACCAGGCGCTCACGCGGCAATTCCTGCATAAGGTAGGCGAAGCCTTTGCCTTCCTCACCAACAAGTGCCGATGCAGGTACACGCATGTCCGAAAAGAACAGCTCAGAGGTATCGCCACTGTGCTGCCCTATTTTGTCCAGGTTCCGCCCTTTGCTGTAACCCGGCAGACTGGTGTCCACCAGAAACAGGCTGATGCCTTTTGCTCCGGCTGAAGGGTCGGTTTTGGCGGCAACAATCACCATATCGGCATGCTGGCCATTGGTGATAAAGGTTTTAGAACCGTTCAGGATATAGTCGTCGCCATCACGCACGGCGCTGGTGCGCATTGCCTGCAAATCACTACCGGCACCCGGCTCGGTCATCGCGATGGCACCGACCACCTCGCCAGATACCATTTTCGGCAGCCATTGCTGCTTCTGGGCTTCGTTACCCAGATGGCTGATATAGGGAGCAACAATGTCCGAATGCACCATCACATTGGTTGAAAGCGCACCAAACCCCATACGAGCCAGCTCCTCTCCGACAACCACAGAGTACTGGAAGGGTGCGCCACACCCACCGCAATCTTCCGGTATGTCCACGCACAACATGCCGGCATCACCGAGTGTGTTCCAGAGCTCACGCGGTACGAGACCAAACTTCTCCCAGGTCTCATAATGCGGTGCAACTTCCGTTTCCAGAGCCTTGATGACAGACTCCCGGAACAGCGAAAGTTCTTCCTGATCTATAGTGCTGGTCATTGCGCTCTCCTGCATGTCCCCGGGTTCATTTAGGCGCCATACGCAGGGCGCAGTCCAGCCGGATAGTTTCTCCGTTCAGGACGGGGTTTCGCACCATCTGATCCACCATCATGCCAAACTCTTCTGGCTTGCCCAGGCGTTTGGGGAATGGCAGTGTGGCGGCGAGGCTGTCCTGCACTTCCTGAGGCATACCGGACATCATTGGTGTCATGAACAGGCCAGGCGCAATGGTGTTTACCCGAATACCTTCGCGAGCCAGTTCCCGGGCCGACTGTATGGTAAGAGCAACCACACCGCCCTTGGACGAGCTGTATGCCGCCTGCCCGATTTGTCCTTCATATGCCGCTACCGAAGCCGTGTTGATTACAACTCCGCGTTCACCGTCCGCATTGGGTTCACGCTGTGCCATCTCGGCAGCTGCAAGCCTCAGAATATTGAAGGTTCCGATCAGGTTGACCTGAATTACCTTGCTAAAGCTCTCCAGCGGCATAACACCATCACGGCCGAGAATTTTGGCTGCCGGACCAATGCCCGCGCAGTTAACAGCAATGCCGCAAAGGCCATGGGCATTACTGGCCGCTGCCAGTGCGGCTTCCGCACTTTCAGACGAGCTCACATCACAGTGTACGAAGATGCCACCAATATCCGCTGCCACCTTCTCGCCCTGCTCTTTTTGCAGATCAAGGATGGCAACTTTGCAACCAGCTGCAGCCAGTGCCCGGGCTGCGCCTTCACCAAGCCCGGATGCACCACCCGTTACAATGGCCGGTACGTTTTTGAACTCCATCGTCTTTACCTCACATGATCCAGATCGACTGGATGGGAAAACAGATTAATCTTTACGTTAACGTAAACTTTACCCAATCCAGCCTGAAAAAGAAATCAGTCTGTCAGCTCAGCTGATGCGCTCAACAATCAACGCAATTCCCTGACCACCGCCAATACACATAGTGATCAGACCGTAGCGCCCGGACGTACGCTCAAGCTCCGCCAGCGTTTTGATGATAAGAATGGAACCGGTAGCACCCACCGGGTGGCCCATCGCAACCGCGCCGCCGTTCGGATTTACCTTGTCCGCAGGCAGGCCCAGCTCTCTGCTGACCGCCAGTGCCTGAGCCGCAAACGCTTCATTGGATTCGATCACATCCAGATCTGCCACACTGAGACCCGTTTTCTCAAGCACATTGCGCACTGCCGGGATCGGGCCCAGCCCCATTACATCGGGATCCACGCCTGCGAAGGCATACCCGACAATACGTCCACGAGCTTTAAGGCCCCGCTTTTCAGCTTCTGCCGCGCTGGTAAGAACCATGGCAGCAGCACCGTCGTTAATACCGGAAGCATTGCCCGGCGTGACAATGCCGTCTTTGGTAAAGGCAGGCTTCAGGCCAGCGAGGCTTTCAGTTGTAGTGCCGGGACGCACATGCTCATCCTGCTCGAAGACGAATTCCTTGCGGCCCTGCTTCACGGTCACAGGCACAATCTGTTCTTTAAAATAGCCACTTTCAATTGCTTGCGCGGCGCGGCGGTGGCTTTCTGCCGAGAACTCGTCAAGTTCTTCGCGGGTAATACCGTACTTTTCAGCAATGCGCTCAGCAGTCATACCCATGTGGCCGCTTCCGAACGGATCGCTTAGCGTACCCATCGTCATGTCGACGGCTTTGCCATCCCCCATTCGCAGACCCTTGCGTATATTGGGCAGTACGTAGGCACCCTGGCTCATGCTCTCGGCACCACCGGCGAGCGCAATCAGGCTGTCGCCCATAACAATCATTTGAGCGGCACAGATAACCGACTGTACCCCGGAACCACAGAGACGGTTCACGTTAAACGCAGCAGAGCTTTTCTGCAGACCCGCATTGAGGCCGATATGGCGCGCTACGTATGCATCAGCAGGGCCGGTCGGAATAATATGACCGAACACCGAATGGTCGATATCCTCTGCGGGTATACCGGAACGACTGATAGCCTCCTTCGCCGCAAAAGTTCCCAGCTCAGCCGGGCCCAGTGAACTCAGGCTGCCACCGAAGCCGCCAATGGCTGTGCGGGCACCGTCAAGAATGACAACATCAGTCAGTTTCATCGTTTTTTCCTTATCAGGTTGGTTCGCATCGAATCCGAAGAACGGATAATCTATTTGCCCAGCATAGAGCGGGCAATGACTTCTTTCATGATTTCGGACGTCCCGGCGTAGATTGTCTGCACCCGGGCATCCACAAAAAACCGCGACACAGGGTATTCCAGCGTATAGCCATAGCCTCCGAAGAGCTGCAAACATTCATTCGCTATATCGCACTGCATTTCAGTTAGCATCAGTTTCAGAATGGCAGCATCTGTCGGCCCCATTTCACCTTTGAGATATTTAGCAATGCACTGATTCAGGTAAGCCCTGGCCATCTCCAGCCGCGCCCGGGCCTCTGCAAGTTTGAACCGGGTATTCTGGAAATCAGCAATTCTCTGACCAAAGGCCTGGCGCTGCTGCACGTAATCAAGAGTGATTGCCAGCACACCCTCAGTGGCCCCTACTGCCTGGGCACCGACCCCCAGCCGTTCCCGGGGCAGCTCTTGCATGAGATAGGCAAACCCACGCCCTTCTTCGCCAAGCAGCGCATCATGCGGAACTACAAGATCCGAGAAAAACAGCTCGGCGGTATCACTGGCATGCTGGCCGATTTTACGAATTCCCTTACCCCGGGAAAAACCGGGCAGTCCAGTATCCACCAGGAACAAGGATACGCCTTTGGCGCCGGCATCAGGATCTGTTTTCGCACATACAATCACCAGCTCTGCCTGCAAACCGTTGGTGATAAACACTTTGGCGCCGTTGATCACATAACCTTCATCGGTACGCCGGGCTGTAGTGCGCATGGCGGCCAGATCACTGCCGGCCCCCGGCTCCGTCATAGCAATAGCACTGAGAATCCTGCCGCTGATCATATCCGGGAGATACCGCCGCTTCTGCTCTTCAGAGCCGAGATGCAGAATATAGGGCATTACAATATTGGCGTGGATATTGTAACCGGATGCCAGACCGCCAAACCCCTTGCGGGCCATCTCCTCAATTGCCAGTTGTGAGATTTCAAAACTCGCGGCGGCACCACCGTATTCTTCCGGCATATCAATACCGAGCATTCCCGCCTGCCCCAGGGTATGCCAGAGGGTACGAGGAATCGCAGCTTTTTCTTCCCACTCCTCATAAAAGGGCGCGATTTCCGTATCAAGAACCCGGTTAATCATAGAGTGAAAGAGCTCAGTATCTTCTTGGTGTCCGGACATGGGTAACTCCGCTTTTTTGTCTGATTTGTCAGGCAGCCGCCTATTTAAAGGGTTATCCTGTAAACCGGGAATGGCCGTTTAAGCCGAAAAAATTGACACATTACGCACCGGAATCACGGCAGACATGTCCAACTCGCAGCCCAAAGCCCATATAGCCAACCACTACCTCCAGGCCGCCATTCGCGGTGCAGAACGGCAGGGATTTCACCGCAAGGCGTTACTGGAAAGCGCCGGGATCCCTGCAGAATGGCTGAACAAACCCGAGCGCCTGATTACAGAAGAACAGTTCACCCACCTTATTAAAAGCGTATGGAGAGCAACTCACGACGAGTTCATGGGGCTGTCTACCAGGCGCTGTAAAAACGGCACTTTTGCACTGATGACCGATTACTGCCTTGGCTCTGCATCCCTTGGTGCCGTATTACGGAAAAGCGCCCGTTTTTTCGACATCGCCTGTGACAACGTCGATATTGGCCTTGAAGAAACCGAGCGCAACAACCTGGTTTTTTTTCGCCTGAGCCTTAAAGACGCGCGCCAGGATACGGACCACCTGCTACAGGAGTTCTTATTGCTTATGTGGCAAAGGTTCTCCTGCTGGCTCGTGGACCAGCAGATCCCCTTTGCGACCACACAGTTCAACTATTCAGCTCCTCCCCATGCTGCTGAATACCGTGCCATGTATCCGTCCGAACTGCAGTTTGACAGTGATGTTTGTGGTTTTCACCTTCATGAAAAATATCTGCAGCTACCCGTAACCCGGAGCGAATCCGAACTGGCCGAGTTCCTCAGGGAAGCGCCCGCCAATATCCTCCACCGCCCGGATCATGACGAAAGTTTGCGCAACCGGATTCGTGCCTTGCTGGCCCGGCAAAACCTCAGAGACATGCCGAGCCTGGAGGAACTCGCTCAACTCCTGCACATGACCCCCAGAAGTATCGGGCGCAAACTGCAGGAAGAAGGAACTTCCCTGCGCAAGATCAAAACGTCATTGCGACGAGAGTATGCAATAAAACTCATGAGCACTGAGAACCTCAGTGTTGCAGACGTCAGTGAGCGTGTTGGTTTTTCAGAAACCGCCTCGTTTTGCAGAGCCTTCAAGCGCTGGACCGGCACACCGCCCTCACAGTGGTCTGGATAGTCAGAGGACTAAAAACACCACACTGGCCGATTGGGTCAATTTTTTCGACCTGATTGATCATTCCCGCAAGGTTGGTTCCTCTGAGTTAATGCCCGCACGCATTAAATAACAACAGTAAAAAAGAGGTATCCGCATGAATAACTCCCGTACATCCGCATCTTCCTCCGTATCGGCGGATATCCAACGGGCCTTGCGCAACACCATTGGCGATGCCATTGCCCGCTCCGCGAGCACCCATGGCAACCGCACGGCGCTCGCTTTCGGCGATCGCACCTGGACCTTCTCAGAGATTCACGCAGCGTCTAACCGGCTAGCCCACCGACTGATCGGACTGGGGCTCGAAAAAGGCGACCGCGTTGGCGCCTACGGCAAAAACTCCGATGCTTACGTTCTGCTTTGGCTTGCCTGCACAAAGGCCGGGCTGATTCATGTGCCACTTAACTACGCCCTGATTGGCCATGAGCTTACCTATGCCCTTAACCAGTCTGGCTGCAAAGCATTGTTTTCCGACCTGGAATTACACCCACAGGTCGATGCCGTCCGGGAGGCAACGGAGGTTGCCATTTACGGCAGCATTCATGGCGGGAGCATGCCCGATGCACTTGGATTCGCCCTTGAAGCGGGTGACAACACTGCACCCGAACTGGAGATTTCCGATACAGATGTGGTTCAGATTCTCTATACCTCTGGCACGACTTCTGACCCCAAAGGCGCCATGCACACCCATCGCTCACTGATGACACATTATGGCGCCTGCCAATACCACCTGAACATCCGGGCCAGCGACAGGTCCCTGGCAGCTCTGCCCCTGTATCACTCAGCCCAGATGCATGTATTCACCATGCCGATGCTGCTGAGCGGTGGTTACAGCCGGATGATCAACACACCGACACCCGACGCGATTCTCGGACTACTCGCCAGCGAACAACTCAATGCTTTTTTCGCCCCACCGACTGTCTGGATTGCGCTGCTGAATCACCCACAGTTCAGCCCCGAAAAACTGCAACACATGGACAAACTCTACTATGGCGCATCCATCATGCCCGCCCAGGTAGTGAAAGAACTCGGCCAGAAACTGCCTGGCGCAGGCCTCTATAACTGTTATGGCCAAAGCGAAATCGCACCACTGGCAACTGTCCTCCTCCCGGACGAGCACGCAGACAGGCCGTCTTCTGCCGGCCGCCCGATGCAAACAGTTATGACCCGTATTATTGACCCTGTGACCGGCAAAGACTGCAAACCCGGAGACCAGGGTGAACTGGTGCACCGTTCACCACAACTGATGACAGGTTATTGGGCCAAGCCAGAGGCAACAGAAGAAGCCTTCAGGGACGGCTGGTTCCATTCCGGTGATCTGGGCTACCAGGACGAAGAGGGCTACATCTATATTGTTGACCGCATCAAAGATGTGGTGAACACCGGCGGTGTACTGGTTGCCAGCCGCGATGTGGAAGAAGCTCTTTATCAGCACGAATCCGTTGCGGAAGTTGCGGTTATCGGTGTGCCTGATGAAAAGTGGATTGAGGCCATTTGTGCCGTAGTGGTTTTAAAAGACGGCTACCCGGACGACCCGGAAGCCCTTATGAGCCATGCAAGATCCAATCTGGCGAGCTTCAAAGTGCCAAAGCACATCCACTTTGCAGCCGAACTGCCTAAAAACACTGCCGGCAAACTGTTAAAACGAAAGCTCCGGGAAGACCTTTCCTGAAACCATGTGAACACCCGGCTCAACCCCGCACTATCCGGGGTTGAGCCTGCCCCGTAACACCTCCAATACACATCTGAACGCCCTGCCCAACCCCTTTGCACTCTCTGATACAATTCATCGCAATCTGCCAGACACACTGACTTATTTCATTCATGAGCCAGAAACCAACAATTTCCCCTTTAAACAACTTTACGTTTACGTAAACTTCATCTAACCTTACTCAAAAAGGATATCGCCATGCTCGAAAAGAGAACGTTCAGTATCAGCGAGCTCTCCAATGAGTTCGATGTCACGACCCGCAGCATCCGCTTCTATGAGGATCAGGGTCTGTTAAAGCCTGCCCGACGCGGGCAGACCCGAATATTCAGCACCAAAGACAGAGTGCGACTGAAGCTGATCCTCCGGGGCAAACGCATGGGCTTCTCGCTGGCTGAAACGAAAGAACTTTTCGACCTTTGGGATGAGACCGCAACCGGTAACGAAAAACAGCTGTTAAAGATGCTGACCATACTGAGCAACAAGCGCGCTCAGATGGAACAACAGAAGAGCGACATAGCTATGGCAGAGATGGAAATCGACACGGCCGAAGCACGGTGCCGGGAAGCTCTGTCTGAACTGCAGAAAAAGAAAAAACAACAGGCTCCGGCCAATGACGAACCGAAAAGTGCTGCTGAATAGAACTGACAGCAACTGGCACCCGGCCCGGCAAGCCGTTTTAAAACACGTATCTGGCAGAACAAAAGGCAATCAAACATGAAATCACAATACTCAGAACTCAACTTCGGTCTTGGTGAAACCCTCGACATGCTGCGCGAGCAGGTTAACGGTTTTGCTGCCACCGAGATCGCCCCTCGCGCTGAAGAAATCGACCGTAGCAACGAATTCCCCATGGATTTATGGAAAAAGTTCGGCGATATGGGCCTGCTGGGTATTACTGTGGATGAAGCCTACGGTGGCTCCGGCATGGGCTATCTTGGTCATGTGATTGCTGTAGAGGAAATTAGCCGCGCATCAGCCTCGGTAGGCCTGTCGTACGGTGCTCACTCCAATCTTTGTGTAAACCAGATTCACCGCAACGGTACTGAGGAACAGAAGCAGAAATACCTGCCCAAACTCGTCAGCGGCGAGCACATCGGTGCTTTGGCCATGTCCGAGCCCAACGCCGGCTCCGACGTTGTTTCCATGAAGCTGAGCGCCAGAGACGCTGGCGACCACTATGTCCTCAACGGCAACAAAATGTGGATCACCAACGGCCCGGACGCCAACGTATACGTTATATACGCCAAAACCGACGTAAAAGCCGGTTCTAAAGGCATCACTGCATTCATCGTAGAGCGCGATTACGAAGGTTTCAGCAGGCATCAGAAACTCGACAAACTCGGCATGCGCGGCTCCAACACCTGCGAGCTGGTATTCCAGGATTGCAAAGTACCTAAGGAAAACGTTCTCGGACAAGTCGGCGGCGGCGCACGTGTACTCATGAGCGGCCTCGACTACGAACGCCTCGTACTCTCCGGCGGCCCGCTGGGCATCATGCAAGCAGCCATGGATATTGTGGTTCCCTACATACGCGAGCGACAGCAGTTTGGCAAGGCCATAGGTGAGTTCGAACTGGTACAGGGCAAAGTCGCCGACATGTATACCTGGATGAACACCGCCAAATCCTACGTTTACATGGTAGCCATGTCAGCAGACCGCGGCGAAACCACTCGCAAGGACTCCGCCGGCGCAATCCTCTACTCCGCCGAAATGGCCACCAAACTGGCCCTGGACGCCATCCAGTTGCTGGGCGGCAATGGTTACATCAACGATTACCCAACTGGCCGGCTGCTGCGTGACGCCAAGCTGTACGAAATCGGTGCGGGCACCTCCGAAATTCGCCGCATGCTGATCGGCCGGGAACTGTTCCTGAACAAATAAGTAGTGACTTCAAGCCAGACACCCGCCAGAACGCATTAGTTTTGGACGGCCAGCACCCAAGTATGACGAGGGGCTGGTGGGGTGTCGCTCCGGGAATGTTGCAGGCCAAGGATGGCCGGAAACAAGCGCACATGGATGTGCTCGTAGCGATTCCCGGAGCGACACCCCGCCAGACCTGACGCCCCGAACCTCGAGGCCCGGAAAACATGACGATACTCCAGAGCAAAATAAACCCAAGGTCTGAAGAGTTTCAGGCCAATCAGGCTTCCATGGAAGAAGCCGTCGCAGATCTACGGGAAAAAGTATCCACCATCCAGCAAGGTGGCGGCCCCTCCTACCAGGAACGCCACATTGCCCGGGGCAAACTTCTGCCGAGAGAGCGTATAAACCGCCTTCTTGATGACGGTTCACCATTCCTCGAAATCGGCCAGTTTGCTGCCTACAACGTCTACGATGAGGAAGTCCCTGCAGCTGGAGTCATCGCTGGCGTGGGCCGCGTGTCCGGCACCGAATGCATGATTATTGCCAACGACGCCACAGTAAAAGGTGGCAGCTACTATCCGCTGACCGTCAAAAAGCATCTTCGCGCCCAGGAAATCGCTCTGGAAAACCGCCTGCCCTGTATCTACCTTGTAGACTCCGGCGGTGCCAATCTGCCATTACAGGATGAAGTTTTCCCGGATCGTGACCATTTCGGCCGTATTTTTTACAACCAGGCCCGCATGTCTGCCGATGACATTCCGCAGATCGCAGTAGTAATGGGCCTATGCACCGCCGGAGGCGCCTATGTGCCAGCCATGGCAGACGAATCCATCATTGTACGTAACCAGGGCACCATCTTCCTGGCTGGCCCGCCGCTTGTAAAAGCAGCCACCGGCGAAGTTGTCACAGCTGAAGATCTCGGCGGTGCAGACGTGCACTGTAAAACCTCGGGCGTTGCTGACCACTATGCTGAAAACGATGCTCACGCACTGGAAATTGCGCGCCGCTGCATCTCAAACCTCAACCGGCGAAAACCGGTCGACGTTGAGATTCGTAAACCTAAACCTCCACTATACGATCCTCGCGAAGTTTACGGCATCGTTGGCACCGATCTGCGCAAACAGTTCGACATACGCGACGTGATTGCCCGGACGGTGGATGGTTCCGAATTTGACGAGTTCAAACGTTACTACGGCCAGACCCTTGTCACCGGTTTTGCGCATATCCATGGCTACCCCGTAGGCATCATCGCCAACAACGGCATCCTCTTCAGTGAATCAGCCCAGAAAGGCGCGCACTTCATCGAACTGTGCTGCCAGCGCAATATCCCACTGCTGTTCCTGCAGAACATCACCGGCTTTATGGTAGGCCAGAAGTACGAAGCTGAGGGCATCGCCAAACACGGCGCAAAAATGGTCATGGCTGTAGCCTGTGCCAATGTGCCCAAAATCACCGTACTCATCGGTGGCAGCTACGGCGCTGGCAACTATGGCATGTGTGGTCGTGCTTACAGCCCTGACTTCCTGTGGATGTGGCCCAATGCCCGTATCTCTGTCATGGGGGGAGAGCAGGCGGCTGGCGTATTGGCCCAGGTTCGCCGTGAAGGTATGGAGCGCAAAGGTCAGGAATGGAGCGCGGAGGAAGAAGCCGCGTTCAAAAAGCCAATCACCGACACCTACGAACACCAGGGCCACCCCTACTATGCCAGTGCCCGCTTGTGGGACGACGGTGTGATTGATCCGGCCCAGACCCGTGAAGTCATTGCGCTTAGCCTCTCCGCCACCCTCAACCGGCCGGCGAAGCCTACACGCTTCGGCGTGTTCAGGATGTAACCGGAGAGAATCACCATGACCAACAACAATGTAAAGCCAGATATGACAAACCAGGACTCGGCCGTTTTGCTCAGGCGCCGCGATGCCGGCGTGACCGAAATTGTGCTGAACCGGCCGGACAAACGGAACGCATTTGATGATGTGATCATTCAGCAGCTGATCACCGCTATCACGGAAACAGACACCGATAGCGAAACGAAGGTGGTCATCCTGCGCTCCGAAGGCAAGCATTTCTCTGCGGGAGCAGATCTCGGCTGGATGCGACGCATGGCAGACAACAGCCAGCAGGAGAACCTGGAAGATTCCCGACAGCTTGCCAGATTGATGGAATGCCTGAACAACCTCAGCAAGCCGGTCATAGGCCTTGTTCAGGGAGCAGCCTACGGCGGTGCCGTCGGCCTCGCAGCCTGCTGCGATATCGTCATCGCAACAGAAAAGGCCAGTTTCTGCCTCAGTGAAGTAAAACTGGGCCTGATTCCTGCCGTAATAAGCCCTTACGTTGTACGAGCGATTGGAGAGCGACAGGCCCGCCGCTTCTTTATTTCAGCGGAGGTGTTCACGGCCACGGATGCAGAGCGATTCGGCCTCGTGCATATCGTCTGTGCCGATGTTGAATCCATGAACGCACGCTGCAACGAAATGCTGCAGCAGCTTGCCCTGAATGGCCCGGAAGCCATGAAGGCAGCCAAAAACCTCGTGTTTGCTGTCAGCCACAAACCTATAGACAGCACTGTGATTGATGACACTGCGCACCGCATCGCTGATATCCGCGTCGGCAAAGAAGGTCAGGAGGGGCTCAGCGCCTTTCTGAACAAACGTCGCGCCAACTGGATTCCGGAGAGCAACTAACATGTTCAGCAAAATCCTCATTGCCAACCGGGGCGAAATCGCCTGCCGGGTTATCCAGACCGCACACCGAATGGGTATTCGCTGCGTCGCAGTTTATTCGGATGCAGACGCCAATGCCCATCACGTAACCATGGCAGACGAAGCCTTTCACATAGGCCCGGCTCCCAGCTCTGAAAGCTACCTGCGCGGTGACAAAATTATAGAAGTCGCAAAGCAGAGTGGCGCACAGGCAATCCACCCGGGTTACGGTTTTCTTTCTGAAAACACCGGCTTTGCAGAGGCCTGCGAAGCCAACGATCTGGTATTTATCGGTCCGCCCTCCTCTGCCATTGCCGCGATGGGTTCTAAATCAGCGGCCAAAGCCATTATGGAGAAAGCGGGCGTGCCCCTGGTACCCGGATACCATGGCGACGATCAGTCTCCGGAAACCCTGCGCGCAGAAGCAGAAAAATGCGGATTCCCTCTGCTTCTGAAAGCGGTCGCTGGTGGTGGCGGCAAAGGCATGCGCGTGGTTGAAAACATTGGCGAGTTTGACGACGCCCTCGCTGCTGCCAGGCGCGAAGCACAGAATGCGTTTGGTAATCCGGACATGCTGATTGAACGCTACCTGACCCAGCCGCGCCACGTAGAGATTCAGGTTTTCTGCGACCAGAGCGGCAAGGGTGTGTATCTGGCCGAACGCGATTGTTCGGTTCAGCGTCGTCACCAGAAAGTGCTGGAAGAAGCTCCGGCTCCGGGCCTGAGTGAAGAAACCCGCAAAGCCATGGGTGAGGCTGCGGTTAAAGCCGCCCAGGCCATAGATTATGTGGGCGCCGGCACCGTAGAGTTTCTCTACGATGTAGACGGTTCATTCTTCTTTATGGAAATGAATACCCGCCTGCAGGTAGAGCACCCGGTTACAGAAATGGTAACCGGCCAGGATCTGGTGGAATGGCAGCTGAAAGTGGCCTGGGGTGACCCTCTGCCGCTGGAGCAGTCTCAGGTAAAAACCCGTGGACATGCACTGGAAGCCCGTATTTATGCGGAAGACCCGGATCAGGATTTCCTGCCGGCCACCGGCAATCTGCGTTACCTGAGCACGCCCGATGAGAGCGCCCATGTGCGAGTGGACACCGGCGTGATCGAAGGCGATGAAATCAGCATTCACTACGACCCCATGATTGCCAAACTGATCGTGTGGGACGAAACCCGTGACCAGGCCATCAACCGCATGGTTCAGGCACTGGAGCATTACCGCATTGCCGGTGTCAAAACCAACATCCGGTTCCTCCATGCACTGGCCGATGCCCAGCCGTTCCGGGAAGCCGACCTGACCACAGGCTTTATCGACAGCCACCGTGACTTGCTGTTCCCGAAATCGAAGCTGGACATCGATAAGGCACTGGTGCTGGCAGCTGGCTTCGTGTTGGAAGAGCGCAAATCCACAGAATCCGTGAGTACCGATCCCTGGTCACCATTTGGCCGTCGCAACAGCTGGCGCCTGAACTCGGAATACGCTCAGCCTTTGCAGTTGCAGGTAGGTGAAGATATCCACGAACTGAAAATTCTCGAGCGGGATGACAACTATCAGGTATTCATAGATGGCGGCGTCTACTGCCTCACAGCAAGGCTTGATGACGACTACATGCAGGCGGTGGTCAATGGTCACCGGATCAGCATCCACGGCAACCTCCACAATGATCAGCTCGTACTCTTTTACGAGGGTGACACCTTCCAGTGCACTCTGTACCGGGAGAACTATATTTCCGAAGACCTGGCGCCAGAAGGCGGGCTGACCGCACCGATGAATGGCACTATTGTGGCGGTGCAGGCCAAACCAGGTGATGCAGTTGTCGCCGGTCAGTCGCTGGTAATCATGGAAGCCATGAAAATGGAGCACGCCATCAAAGCACCCGCAGACGGCGTTGTCACCGAGGTTTTCTTCTCGGAAGGCGAGCAGGTTTCCGAAGGCGCGGAACTGATCGCTATCGAGATTGCAGAAGCAAACACCGGGGAGGCAGTCTGATGGCCTTCCCGGAACAGGTACGACTGGTTGAGATGAGCCCTCGGGACGGCCTGCAGAATGAAGCCGGCCCGGTGATTGCCACCGATATCAAAACCGGATTGATTGACCGGCTGTCAGATTGCGGACTTACCCACATCGAATCCGCCAGCTTTGTGTCGCCCAAATGGGTGCCTCAAATGGGAGATGCGACTGAAGTCATGGCAGGCATTCATCGCAAACCAGGGGTGCGCTACTCAGTGCTTACGCCAAACCTCCGGGGGTTTAAGAGCGCCCTTGCAGCGGGCGTTGATGAAGTAGCAGTATTTGGCGCTGCATCCGAGTCCTTTAGCCAGAAGAACATCAACTGCTCCATTGCTGAAAGCCTGGAGCGCTTTCTGCCCGTAATGGAGGCTGCAAAGAAGCACAACATACCTGTGCGCGGCTATGTGTCCACCGTACTCGGATGCCCCTACGAGGGCGACATTGCACCGGAACAGGTGGCAAAAGTTGCAAAAGCCCTGGCCGACATGGGCTGCTATGAGATTTCACTGGGCGACACCATCGGCACAGGCACACCGCTGAAAGCCAAACGCATGCTGGAGGCAGTGGCAAGTCATGTACCCATGGATCGCCTGGCGGCGCATTTTCACGATACCTATGGTCAGGCACTGGCCAACCTTTATGCGGTACTGGAAGAAGGCATAGCGGTTATTGATGCATCTGTTGCCGGCCTGGGTGGTTGCCCCTATGCCAACGGTGCTTCCGGTAACGTGGCAACCGAAGATGTTCTTTACATGCTCAACGGCCTGGAAATCCGCACAGGTGTAGACCTGAATAAACTCGTCGCCACCGGCAAATGGATCACCGGCCAACTCAATCGACACAACGGCTCCAAAGTGGGCCAGGCCCTACAATCCTGAGGATGTGACATGACCAAAAATAAAAACGTCGTCGCACTGGATCTTCCGATTCCTGATATGAAAGACCTGCCAGATGATGCCAGAAGGTATTTTGAAATCTGCATCGAAAAACTGGGAATGGTTCCGAATGTTCTCACCGCTTTCAGCCAGAACCTGAAGCAACTGGATGGCTTCACGCGCTTCTACAACGAGTTAATGATGGGCGAGAGTGAGCTCAGCAAACTGGAACGGGAAATGGTTGCGGTTGTAGTCTCGTCAGAAAACAAATGCTTCTACTGCCTGGTGGCTCACGGAGCCGCTGTGCGAGTCCTGAGCGGCGACCCGATACTGGGTGAGCACCTGGTGATGAACTACAGGTCTGCCAGACTGGATAAGCGCCAGCGCGCAATGCTCGATTTCGCATCTATCCTTACCCGTTCCCCTGCAACGGTTGCAGAAACCGAAGTGCAGGCCCTTCGGGATGCAGGCTTCAGCGATCGCGGCATATGGGATCTCAGCAACGTGATCGGTTTCTATAATATGTCTAACCGCGTAGCGATCGCCAGTGACATGCGCCCCAATACTGAATACCACAGCCAGAGTCGTTGACAGGCTCGAAAACTCTCAGACCTCGATGACAAAAACAACCGGAGGCAAACAATGAATCAGACTCTTCCAAGCTACACCAGCGGTACCTCCAAAACACCGTTGCTGGGCATGACCATCGGCGAAATGCTAGACCGCACAGCCGACAAGTACCCCGACACCGAAGCCCTTGTGTGTCTGCATCAGGACATACGCTGGACCTACAAGGAATTCCTTGCCAAGGTCAACGAGGCGGCCCGGGCTTTTCTGGCCATTGGCGTCAAGCGCGGTGATCGTGTGGGCATCTGGGCACCCAACCGGTATGAATGGACGGTTACCCAGTTTGCCACCGCCAAGGTCGGGGCCATTCTCGTAAACATCAACCCGGCCTATGGCATGTATGAGCTGGAATACGCCATGAACCTGGCGGGTATAAGCGTACTGGTCACAGCCGACAGCTTTAAAGCGTCCAACTACCGACAGACTCTCTACGATCTGGCGCCTGAGCTGAAAGCAGGCACTCCCGGAAAGATCAAAGCTCAACAGCTTTCTGATCTGCGCGCAGTGATCAATCTGGATACTGAAAAGCACGCCGGCATGTGGAGCTGGGACGAGTTCACCGGCTTTGCGGGTGACGTCAGCCAAGACGAAGTAAACAAGGTACAGAGCCAACTGCAGTTTGATGATCCCATCAATATCCAGTTCACTTCGGGTACAACGGGAAACCCAAAAGGCGCCACCCTCACCCACCACAACATTCTGAATAACGGATTCTTTGTGGGTGAAAGTCAGGTTCTTACAGCGAAAGATCGCCTGGTCATTCCCGTGCCCCTGTATCACTGCTTCGGCATGGTTATGGGCAACCTGGGCTGCATTACTCACGGCTCCACCATGATCTACCCGGGAGAAGGCTTTGAACCGAAAGCGGTTCTGCAGGCTGTGCACCAGGAAAAGGCTACGGCGCTCTATGGTGTCCCCACCATGTTCATCGCAGAACTGGCCGAACCGGATTTCGGATCCTATGATCTTTCAACCCTTCGCACCGGCATCATGGCCGGGTCCATCTGCCCGGCGGAGGTGATGAAAAAGGTCAATGGCAAGATGAACATGAAAGAGGTTCAGATTGCCTATGGCATGACTGAAACCAGCCCGGTATCCACTCAGACCAGCTCCCTCGACCCCTTCGAGAAGCAAGTCACCACCGTGGGCCGCACGCAGCCTCACCTGGAAACAAAAATTGTCGACCCGGGAACCGGTAACGTGGTGCCCCGTGGCGAAATTGGTGAATTGTGCACCCGCGGCTATAGCGTGATGCTGAAATACTGGAACAACGAAGAAAAAACCCGCGAAGCCATAGATGACGCCGGCTGGATGCACACAGGCGACCTGGCAACCATGGACGAAGAAGGCTATGTTCAGATTGTCGGCCGAATCAAGGATATGGTAATTCGCGGTGGTGAAAACATCTATCCGAAAGAAATCGAGGAATTCCTCTACACCCACCCTTCTATCGAAGAAGTTCAGGTAACCGGTATTCCCGACGACAAGTTCGGTGAAGAACTGATCGCCTGGGTAAAACTGCGCCCGGATGCTGACCCGGTAGATGCTGATGACCTGGTAGCCTTCTGCAAGGGCAAGATTGCCCACTTCAAGATCCCCCGGAATTACAAATTCGTGGATGAGTTCCCGATGACGGTGACCGGCAAGATTCAGAAGTTCAAGATGCGGGAGATCTCCATTGAGGAAATGGGCCTGAAGTAAACCCTTGGCCTTTTCCCGTAAACTTTCATAGCCCTGGTGATGCCGGGGCTTTTTATTGTGCCTCTGCTAAAGTCCATAAAGCGGCAAGCAAATGCATTGAGCTATGGCTGGGCCGCCCCATATTGATCAAGGACACACTATCGCTATGAGCAGCCCCAAACCGAGTACCCTCCGTGTTGGCCGTCGCTATCGCGCCAACCGGCTTAACGGCCCTTACGATGCCATTATCATTGGCTCCGGCATTGGCGGTCTCACAGCTGCTGCCTGTATGAGCAAGATGGGCAAAAAGGTCCTGGTCCTTGAACAGCACTACACTGCAGGCGGCTTTACCCACAGCTACGACCGTAACGGCTATGAGTGGGACGTAGGTGTGCACTACATAGGCGACATGGGCTCAGACCAGACAATGGGCAAGCGCCTGTTTGACCACATTACCGATGGCCAGCTGCACTGGGCGCCCCTGGATGCCCATTACGACCGTATTTTCCTGGGCGACAGACACGTAGATCTGGTCGCCGGCCCGAAGGCCTTTCGTGCGGAACTGGTGAAAACCTTCCCGGAAGAAGAAAAGGCCATAGACACATATTTGGATTACCTGCGCCAGGTAGCCAAGGCCATGCCGGGAATTGTTCTGGGTAAGGTTCTGCCGGATATGGCTGCAGGCCCGCTGAGCATGCTCACCAAACGCCGCGCCCCCGATTTCCTGAACAAGCCTACCCGCGAGGTGCTGGAGAGCATTACCGGCAATCAGGAACTGATTGCTGTGCTTACCGGCCAGTGGGGAGATAACGGCCTGCCGCCTGCGGAGTCCAGCTTCATCATTCACTCACTGATTGCCCGCCATTACCTGCACGGTGGTTACTACCCTGTCGGTGGTGCTTCAGAAATGGCCAAGACAATCATCCCGGTAGTTCAGAAAAGCGGTGGCGAAGTTTTCACCTACGCCGACGTAACCGGCATTCTGATCGAGAAAGGCAAAGCTGTGGGCGTTCGCATGGCAGACGGCGCAGAGATTCGCTCGCCGCTGGTCATCAGCAACGCCGGAGTGTTCAATACCTTTAACAAACTGCTGCCCAAGGAGGCGCCGGACTGGGACTACTATCAGGACAAGCTGACTACCGTGAAGCGCTCCATGGCCAGTAACTGCCTGTATATCGGCCTGCAGGATACTGCTGAGAACCTCGGACTGCCAAAAACCAACTACTGGATCTACCCCGGAGCGGATTACGAAAAACAGATTCAGGACTTCATGGCCAACCCGGAGGCCAATGACATACCTCTGACCTATATTTCGTTCCCCTCCGCCAAAGACCCCGGCTTTACCGACCGCTACCCTGGCCGGGCCACCATCGAGATAGTGGCACCAGGACCCTTCGAATGGTACGAAAGCTGGGCCGACAAAACCTGGGGCAAGCGCGGTGAAGATTACGAGGCAAAAAAAGAAGAATACGCCCAACGTCTGTTGAAAAAACTATACGAGAAGTTTCCGCACCTTGAAGGCAAAGTAGACTATTACGAGTTATCTACTCCACTTTCCACGGATTACTTCTGCCGTTACAGCAAAGGGGAAATCTACGGCCTGGACCACACTCCGGACCGCTTCGAGCTGGACTGGCTGAAGCCCAAAACCCGCATCCCCGGCCTGTACCTCACAGGCCAGGACATCATGACCTGTGGTGTCGTCGGCGCAATGCTTGGTGGCTTACTGACAACGATTGCCGTCAGTGGTTTCAAGGGGCTTCCGCTTGCGAAGAAGATATTTGTGGGCTAATAAACAGGCGTAATCCCGGCGGTGCTGCTGAAACGCAGGCGCCGGAATCCATGCAAATCTGTTGCACAACCGGGGCCATATGAAAACCATCGGATTAATCGGCGGCATGAGCTGGGAATCTACCCAGACCTATTACCGCCTGATCAACCAGCAAGTCCGGGAACGCCTTGGCGGGCTTCACTCGGCCAGGATCCTGCTCTACAGCGTAGACTTTGCCGAGATTGAAGCGCTCCAGCACAAGGGGGACTGGAACGGTAGGGCAGAAATACTGACATTGGCAGCGCAAGCCGTCGAGCTGGCACTCAGATAGCCAGCTATGGTTACCCGCTGTATGGGCGCAGAGAAAGTGTCACACGGCATGTGCATGCTCTCAGCCAGAGCTCAGTGCCTGAAGCTGCTTATAAGCCTTCGCTGCGCCTTTGGTACCAAGTTCTACCGCACGTTTTGCATCTTTTTTCGCCGCGTCGAAATCCTGAAGATGATAGTAGGTTCCGGAGCGTTCAAGATATGCCCTGCCATCGTCAGGATTGTATGACAGGTAGCGCGCCCAGTAATCCAGGATGTCCTGAGTTTTACCCATCTTGAACAGTGCGTAATCCACGGCCTTGTAATAATCAAAGGTTGCAGGGCTCAAGCTTATTGCCTTATCAAGAGCCTCCCTGGCCTCCGCAAACTTATTGTTCGCGATTAATTGCTTGGCAAAATTAAATAGAGAAGCCGGGTCCCGTGCATCAACTTCCGTGCTGGCTGTGGTGTCCGGCTCAAAGAACTCAGAATCAGGATGGCGAGCAATAGACAACAAGCTCTGCCGTAGTCGCTCTGTCGGTTCATGATCAGGATCCAGAGCGCTTGCACGTTCAACATCTTTGAATGCCTGATCATAATGTTTCAATCCGGCGTATATGCGAGCACGAGTAAGAAAATAGCTACTGTTATCTTCTTCCAGAGCAATGGCCGTATTTGCATCCTTAAGGGCACGTTCAGGATTATTCAGGCGCCGGTAGGTTTTCGCCCGCAAATGAAACGTTCGCGCATCTCCATCCCGCTCTATTGCTATATCCAGCAACTCCAGGGCTTTTTCATACTCTCCATTGATATAGGACATGCGCCCCGCTTCATAAGCCGCATATTCAAGCAGCCGCCTGATATTCGGATTCCGGTTAGCCTGGGCCTGCGCGCTCTGGGCAAAGCCCAGCATTGAGATCACTGAGCCCCCCCACTTTGGATCCAGAGTTTCAAGATAGAATTTACGCGCGATATAGTTAGCCGGGTACCGGCCATTTGCAACCTCAAGTGCCTCCTGCGCCACTGCGTACTTCCCTTTAGCTTTCGCCGCATTGATCTTCAGACAATAAGCCCAAAGAGCCTGAGGCTCTATGGACAGCGCGCGCTCAACATCCGAGTTCGCAAGAGCCAGCCACAGATTCATGTGGTCAATATTTTCCTGAGGCGTTTTGTCGATATAGGCTCCGCCCCTGGCGTCCCAGGCACGGGAAATCCGGTAGCTTGCACGCGCAAGATAGGATGTATCGGTATCAGGGAAAAGGGACACCCAATCATCGAATATTGCCTCCCAATGGCTCTCGCTCAGCCAGAACGCCCGGTAAGCAGCCTGCAACTCAACGTCCTGACTGATATCGCTCTGGACAGTAACCTGCAGCTTTGAGAGCAGATCGTTAAGCTGGCTGAAGTTCCGGGCTTCCAGCATGCGCCTTATCTTCAGAGATTCGCTTGAGGCAGGATGATTGTAGTTCATCCGAGTCACTGCCACGCCTGGCTGCTGGGTTTCCGCATGAGTGGATTGGGGCCCGGGAGTTCGAGTTGGTTTTGCAGGCTCTATCTTCTTCACCGAGGACACTTTCTTTTGCGGTGGTCTGTCGCTGAAATGATGCCGACCAGCCTCATCAACCCATTGGTACACCTGCGCCTGGGCAAGTGAAGACACAGCAAGCATAAACAACAGACTACACTGCAAAATATTAGACACAAATACTCCTTGTCAGCTTCTTCCCCCGAGGTCTTGAACTGCCCCATTGGGTAATCGGTACCAGACTAACGCGTAAGCAGCAGATTCTAGTGGTACACGGTCACATATTGTTAACGTGGCCCACCCCTGACCTGCCTCACTGCTTCCGTAAATGCAGTGATAAGGGCATCGTCAGCCGTGTCATCCGCTCCATAGGCTGAAAACTGTATACGCAACCGGTAGAAATAAAGTTGCGGCCAGATATAAAAAAAGGCCACTCATGAAAGTGGCCCTTTGTTTTTTACCTGCCGGAACTTCCGGCACTACCCCATATTTTTCCTCACAAATCTCTGCACCTCGCCCACAATACCGCTGCGGAAGGCCAGCACTGTCAGTACAAAGATGCCACCGAGAATCGGGTCTACCCAGTCCCGGAGCGGGCCTTGTGCGAGCTGGTACTCGATATTGACCACAAACATTGCACCTATAACCGGCCCCAGCAATGTGCCCATGCCGCCCACCAGGGTCATGAGAATGACCTCACCGGACATATGCCAGTGTGCATCATTCAGGGACGCCAACTGGAAAACCACAGACTTCATGGAGCCGGCCAGTCCGGCAAGTGCAGCGGATATTACAAAAGCCAGAACCTTGTATCGATCCACTTTGTAGCCCAGAGATACAGCACGGGGCTCATTCTGTTTGATGGCTTTAAGTACCTGGCCATAAGGACTGCTTACAATGCGCTGAACAAGCAAGTAGCACCCAAGGAAGACCGCCAGCACGAAGTAATACATATTCAGGTTGTCTTCAAGATTGATCAGCCCGAACAGCTCACCTCGTGGAACGCCATGCATACCATCCTCGCCGCCGGTAAATGACGACTGCACGAAGAAGAAGAACACCAGCTGGGCTAGAGCCAGAGTAACCATGGCAAAGTAGATGCCCTGGCGACGGATCGACAGCAGAGCAAAGCCCAGCCCAAGCACTGTGGACACCAATGTTCCCGCAATGATGCCCATCTCCGTGGTGAGACCACTGAAGTTACTGAGCAGGTAACCGGTGGTATAACCGCCCGTGGCCAGAAACGCCGCGTGCCCGAAAGACAGCAAACCGGTGAACCCGAACAACAGGTTGAAGGCTACCGCAAACAGCGCGAAGCAAAGGATTTTCATCAGGAACACCGGATACATTACAAACGGTGCCAGCAGCAAAAGTACAAGCAGAACTCCGTTGAGCATCAGCTTTCTGCGATCCTCAGTTTTCTGCTGCTGCAGGATGGATTTATGAATATCAGACTGAATATCGGTCTGGCTCATGGTTATGCCTCCTTACCAAACAGGCCGTTGGGCCGGATCATCAGTACGATCACCATGACCAGGAAAATGACAGCCGACGACGCAGGCGGATAGAACGTCTTGGTAAGACCTTCCACAATACCCATCAGAATACCGGTAATGATGGCGCCACCTATGGAACCCATGCCACCGATTACCACCACAGCAAACACCACAATCAGTATGTGCGAGCCCATCACCGGGGTTACCGAGTAGATGGGTGCAGCGAGCACACCCGCAAACGCAGCCAGCATGACGCCAAAACCGTATGTAAGGCTCACCAGCAAAGGCACATTGATACCAAACCCCTGCATTAGCTGGGAATCTTCTGTACCAGCACGCAGGTAGGCACCCAGTTTGGTTTTCTCAATCATGAACCAGGTGCCAAAACACACTACAAGGGCAGCCACAATTACCCAGGCACGGTAGTACGGCATGAACATAAACCCGAGGTTTACACCGCCTTTGAACATATCAGGCATTGCATAGCGCAGGCCGGATACGCCATAAATATTGGTGAGAATGCCCTGCATGATCAGCGCGACGCCGAAAGTCAGGAGCAGGCTGTATATATGATCCTGCCCGGCAATGCGACGAAGAAGAAAATATTCAACAAGCACCCCGGCAATGCCCACCAGCAAAGGTGCCAGAAAGAGCGCCACCCAGTAGTTCACACCAAGAGTGTCGAACATGATGACCGTGGCCATGGCTCCGAGCATATACATGGCGCCATGGGCAAAGTTGATAATTTTAAGAAGACCAAAAATAACAGCCAGTCCGAGGCTCAAAAGCGCGTAAAAGGCACCGTTGATAATCCCGATCAGAAGCTGGCCAGACAGCACCGCCATGGGCACGCCGAAAATCATGGACATGTTGCTAACTCCAGAAGCAGCACAGACGTTGAATCAGTTTTTATTGTTGCGTAATGCCTTGAGTAGTGTCCTGAGCTCCCCGGCAACCGCCGAAGAGCTCAATTACCTACACCTTAGTTACTGCTGACCAGCTTGCACTTGCTGTCTGAAAGCGGACGAAATGCTTCATCAGCCGGAATGGTGCGCAGGATCTTGTACAGATCCCATTCGTTGCTGGATTCTTCCGGTGTTTTGACCTGTGCCAGGAACATGTCGTGCACCATGCGGCCATCTTCACGAATACGGCCATTTTTGGTAAACATGTCATTGATGGGTGTATCCATCATCTGTTTGCGCACAACCTGGGAATCATCAGAGCCCGTTGCTTCGATAGCATTCAGGTACTGAACCGCACTGGAGTAGATACCCGCGTGAACCATGGTTGGCCTTGCACCGGTTTCTTCCATGAAGCGATCAGCCCATTCCCGGGCATCTTCATTCATATCCCAGTACCAGCCAGTGGTCAGCTGGATACCCTGAGCAGTTTCAACACCCAGTGCGTGGACATCACTCAGGAACAGAAGCAGTGCTGCGAGCGTCTGGCCAGACTGGGTTAAACCAAATTCCGCAGCTGTTGTGATGGCGTTTGTGGTGTCTGCACCGGCGTTTGCCAAAGCAACAACGTCTGCACCGGAAGCCTGGGCCTGAAGAATGAATGAGGAGAAGTCAGGTGTCGGGAACGGATGGCGGATGCTGCCAATGATTTCCCCGCCATTGGACTCAACCATGCGGGTTACGTCTGCCTCCAGAGAGTGCCCGAACGCATAATCAGCCGTCAGCACGTACCAGGTTTTACCGCCTTCCTTGACTATCGCAGTAGGGGTACCGACAGAGAGCGGGTAGGTGTCGTAAGTGTAGTGAATATGGTTCGGAGTACAGTGCTCGTTGGTAATACTGGATGCGGCAGAGCCGTTAACCAAAGCAAGCTTGTTATGCTCTTCAATGACCTTGGTCGCAGCGATAGTTACAGAAGATGCAACAAGGCCAGCGACCATATCGACATTATCGTTTTCCAACCAGCGCCGTACAGTGCTGGAAGCCACATCCGGGCTGTTACGGTCATCAGCCGTGACAATTTCTATTTTTGCCCCTTTGACCGTGCCACCCACGTCGGCCACTGCCATTTCCAGAGCCTTGAGGCCGTTAGGGCCGGCCAGGTCGCGATAGGTACCGGACATATCGGCGAGGTAGCCGATTTTAACCGTGTTATTGGATATTTCCGCTTGGGCGCCACCCACCATCAAGGCTGATGCAACAGCTGAAGTCAGAAGCTTTTTCATCATTGTCATTATTGTTTCTCCGCTACTGTTTTGCGTTGGTTCGTGTTTTTGTTGCTCTTGTTTTACTTTTCACGTACGCCTATCCAGGTTCAGACACCCAAATAGCTATCCAGTACCGACTGCTTCGCATGCAGCTCTCCGGCACTGACTTCTTCCACTATCCGTCCATGCTCTACCACGTAATGTCGGTCGGCCAATGGTGCTGCAAAGTGGAAATTCTGCTCTACCAGAATGATGGTAAGCCCTTTGTTTTTAAGAGCTACGAGGACCTCACCCAGCTTTTCGACGATAACCGGCGCAAGCCCCTCAGTGATCTCGTCCAGCAACAGCATATTGGCGCCCGTACGAAGGATTCGCGCCAGCGCCAGCATCTGCTGCTCCCCTCCTGAAAGCTTGGTGCCCTGGCTGAAGCGACGTTCGTACAGGTTGGGAAACATGCTGTAGATTTCTTCCAGGCTCATGCCTCCGCTGCGCACTAC
The DNA here is from genome assembly GCF_003318275.1 of Marinobacter sp. F3R11. GTDB lineage: Bacteria > Pseudomonadota > Gammaproteobacteria > Pseudomonadales > Oleiphilaceae > Marinobacter. Next base: position 659,886 of record NZ_QOCH01000013.1, read on the forward strand.
TGGCGGCAAAGTAAGGTTTTCCTGAACACTGAGAGACGCAAAAATGCCACGATGCTCTGGGCAATACCCTACACCAAGCCTTGCAATGTTGTGGGGAGCACAAGACATGGTCTCTTCCCCATTGATCATGATCGAGCCTGTGCGACGGCCAACCATATTCATGATTGCCTTGAGCGTGGTACTTCTCCCGGCACCGTTACGGCCAAGAAGCGTAACCAGTTCACCCCGGTTAACGACCATTTCAATACCATGCAGAATATGGGACTCACCGTAAAACGCATGCAGCCCGGAAATGCGCAGCTGCTCGTACTCCTTTGCCGCATTCTGGCTCATTGGGCAGCCTCCGATTCAGTTTCGGTTGAAGCTCCGCGTTCACCACTGGAACCTGCCCCCATATACACCTCACGGACGCGGGGATCGGCAGAAACGGTTTCGTAATCGCCTTCTGTAAGCACGGCCCCCTGCGCCAGTACCGTTATCCGGTCACACAGTTTCGACACCACACTCAGGTTGTGCTCAACCATCAGCACAGTCCGGCCTTCAGCTGCCTTGCGCACCAGTTCCACCACTCGATCAACGTCCTCCGTGCCCATACCCTGGGTAGGCTCATCGAGCAGCAGAATTTCCGGCTCCATGGCCAGGGTAGTTGCCAGCTCAAGAGCTCGTTTACGGCCATAGGCCAACTCGACAGTGGTGGTATTTGCAAATTCAGTCAGACCAACAGACTCCAGAAGCTCCATAGCCCGGCCATTAAGCCTGTTGAGCGAGGCTCCGGATTTCCAGAAGCTGAACGAGCTGCCCTCAAAGCTCTGCAGCGCAACACGAATATTTTCCAGTGCTGTCATATGGGGAAAGACAGCGGAGATCTGAAATGAGCGAACCATGCCTTTGCGGGCAATAGACGCTGACTTTAAAGGCGTAATGTCTTCGCCTTTAAAAAGAATCTGTCCACGGGTCGGGATAAGGAATTTGGTGAGCAGGTTGAACACTGTGGTTTTACCTGCACCGTTGGGACCGATCAGAGCATGTATATGGCCTTTCTGAATCTTCAGATTCACGTCGTCAACCGCTACAAAGCCCTTGAACTCTTTAACAAGGTTTCGGGTCTCCAGCACGTACTGGTCACTCATGAGCCAATCTACCTTTTGTTATTGTTGTACGTTTGCACTTGCTTACAGATTAGATTGACGTTTACGTATACGTCAATCTAATTCTCATGTATTTTTTTTGGCGGTATTGAGTATGTCATCGTTGAGTGGGCAACAGGATCTTCTCCACCCTCGGAATAAATAAAGACTTCGCCCACCCCCATGGTGCGCCCCACTTTGAGCATGGTCGCTTTCGCCCTCAGAGGCGTATGGGCGGCAGGCTTGCGCAGAAAGTTAATATTCAGGTTTGTGGTCACCGCCAGCGGCACCAACCCTATTTTGCTTAACAGGGCAGCGTAGAGCGTGACATCTGCAAGCCCCATCATCACCGGGCCGGACACAGTTCCGCCCGGCCTGAGGTGCCCGTCATCCACGTCCAGGCTCATCTCGGCCCAGCCATCACCAAGCTTCCTCAGGCTGCCATAGGCGGCACCCTGGGGAAACTGCTCCTGAAGGAAGCTGTCCAGCTCCTCAAAAGTAATCTTCATGAACCAGGCTCTTCCTTTGCGCGGTTGCGCAACACAAAACGCTGAATCTTCCCACTGGGTGTTTTCGGGAGTTCATCCACAAACTCAATCTCCCGGGGGAAAGCATGAGTGGAGAGGCGCCGGCGCACCAGCTCCTGAAGCTCATCCCGCAACGCCTGATCATCAGCCGGCTGCTGATCTCCTTTAATAACAACGTAAGCCTTGATAATCGAACCACGCTTTTCATCCGGCTTGGCCACGACGCCGGACTCTGCCACAGCAGCGTGCTCCAGCAGCGTACTTTCCACATCGGCAGGACCAACCCGGTACCCGGCAGTGGTAATAATATCGTCATCACGACCGCTGAATGAGAAGCTGCCGTCACCGTGGCAGATCGCCATGTCGCCGGTAAGGTAATAACCGTTCACAAACGGATCTTTTTCACCCCAGGTATAGCCATCAAAGTGAAACAGCGGCGAAGCTTTAACATCCACTGCAATCTGCCCGACCTCGCCCTCGCCTACCTCTTCATTTTTCTCGTTCAGGGCAACCACCCGGTGACCTGGCGATGAGTAGCCCATGGATCCCTGGCGCACAGGGTGTGCAAGTGCGTGGAAGTTGCAGCAGGTCATACCGGTTTCAGTCTGCCCGTAGTGGTCCATAACCGGACAAAAATGACGATCCCTGATCCAGTTAACCACTTCCGGGTTCAGAGGCTCACCGGCACTGCTGGCAACGCGAAGCCCGAGGTTTTCGCCTTCCGGAAGAACGTGATCATTAGCTTTAAGCAAACGGTAAGCGGTAGGTGCGGCAGCAAGGTTGGTGATTTTGTACTTGCGGATCATGTCGTAGGTCGATTCCGGCGTAAACGCACCCGGATTGAAGTGGGTAGCGTGCCCCATCAGAAGCGGGCCCACCACCGCATAATAAAGGCCATAAGCCCAGCCGGGATCTGCAACATTCCAGAAGGTGTCTTCATCACGCAGATCAATGGCATACTTCATGTATACATAGAAAGCCATCAATGCACGCGCCGGCACGGCAACACCTTTTGACTTACCTACGGTACCGGAGGTGAACATCTGCAGGAACGGGTCAGTGCCCCTGATCATGACTGGTTCAAAGTCTGCGCTCTGTTCCGCAAGAGTGCGCCGGAAATCCGGGATAGCTGCCCCGGTTTTTTCAGCATCAACACAAAGCACCGGCGGACAATCTTTTACATCGGTGAGTTTGGGATAGTTTGCCGGATCTGTAACCACCAGCTTTGTTCCTGCGCGCTCGAGGCGATATTCAATAGCACCGGAACCAAATGCGGTAAACAGGGGCTGATAAACAGCACCGGCACGCAGTGCACCGGCTATAACAATGAGCAGCTCCGGCCCTCTGGGCAGCAGACCTGCAACCCTGTCGCCCTTACCAATTCCCAGCGATGTCAGGTAGTTGGCAAATCGCGCAGATTGCTCTTTCAGCTCTGCAAAGGTTAGTACGCCGTCACCACCGGCATCTTTTTCATAGTAAAGCGCGACTTTCTTCGGGTCGGCAGCCCACTTGTCACAAATCTCATGACAGACATTCAACCCACCATCCAGACTTCCATCCAGAATGTCCGCTTCAAGCGCAGCTGGATCGAAGTTTTTATAGACGTCTGCGTACTCCGGAAGGCTCATGATCAACTCCTGTTATTTTTATCATTGAATTCATAGGTGAAGATTTATCACAGCTTGCACTTTACGTAAAGGTAAACTTTAGCAAACAGAGCTCACGAAGAAGTGCGACTGCTGAGGATGTGATGAAGCCCATCACAGTCCACAAGTGAATCCTCACAATTGACCACAATGTCTGACCGGGCAATAACGTAGCCCTTCCCGGTGATGTTGTTTTTCACAACCTGATAATCCCCTTCCTGTTCTACGCCGGAGAACTCACCGATAAAACCGGTTTCCCGGAGTGACACGGTTTCAAGCCTGTCTCCCGGGCGGATAAGCCCTTCATAATTCATCAGCGCGAGGCGGGCCGAAGTGCCGGTACCTGTGGTGCTCCGGCATATCACTCCCGGGTGCACATAAGTTGCGGAGCGGGAGCGATAATTGTGTTCAGCTATGTGCTCCACCGGCCCCATGAAGTGCAGGAATGGCAAAGGGCCGACATCACCGAGTGTATAGTGGGAAAAGCCACGTTCTGCCTGAACCGCCTCGACAATAGCGTGGGCAGCGCATGCCAGCTCTCGCTCTTCGTCGAGAGTAAGACTGAACCCAAGAGATTTTGCTTCAACCAGAGCATAGAACCCACCGCTGTATGCCACGCTGTAGGTAACTGTGCCAAGGGATGGCACCTCGATTGTCGCCCGATGGGTGTGTATGTAGCTGGGGAGGCCTTCGCAGGTAATTGCCTCAACCACTCCGTTTTCAACCAGAGCCTCAATGCCAACCAGCCCCGCCGGAGACTCCAGAAGAAAACTCTGCCGCCCCTCCTTTTTCGGGACTATCCCTGATTCAAGCACCGCTGTCGCAGTACAGATGGTATTGGAGCCCGAATAGATCGGATATCCCATGACTTCCATTATGATGTACCCGGCTGCAGCACGGGGGTCGGATGGAGGCACCAGCAAATCCACTGACATTTCCGGGATTCCGTACGGCTCTTCCAGTAGCAGCTTTCTCAGGCCGTCTGCATCGTCACGCAGGTATTCCATCTGCGCACGCACACTGCCTCCGGGTAATGGGTCGATACCACCTGTCACAATGCGGCTGACATCGCCACCTGCGTGGGTGTCCATAAGCTGAATAGTCAATTCCTGCTTCATATACCCTTCTCCAGAGACCAGGAGGCTCCGTGCTCTTCCCATTGAGAATCCGGCACAATGACAATCTTGCCCAGATAATTGCTGCTACGATTCACAAAGTAACGCTCCGCCTGATGCAGCTGCGAAAGCCGGAAAGCGCCGTGAAGCACTGGTTTTAGCTGTCCGCCGCGAATCCATTCCACCAGCTGCTCCGCCTCCTCCCGGGTGCCATGGGAGACGCCAAAGATCTGTACCTGATACAGATAAATCCGTGTCCACAGGATTTCACTGATGTTTCCGCCACTGGCGCCAGCAATGCTAAGGCGTGGGTAGGTTTCGCGGGAGTTCATATCAAAGATCATGGCGTCAATGAACCGATCGGTCATATCACCACCCACCAGATCCATAACCGCATCAAGGGGCTTGCCCCCGGTCGCCGCTTTCACGCGCTCAACAAAGTTTTCCATATCAGACCGATCGATCACCGACTCTGCTCCCAACGCCTGGAGGGCTGCGGTTTTACCGGCTGTACTCAATGCATATGGGATGGCTCCCATAATACGGCAGAGCTGGATCAACGCCGTACCCACACCGCCGCTTGCGCCGGTAACCAGAACCTGCTCTCCGGCTTTTACATGGGACGATGTAAGCATATGCATAGCTGTCTGATAGGAGCACATCCCCATTGCCGCCAGCTGGGCATCATCCAGATCTTCATTTGAGACCACATGGAACTGATCTGATGGCAAAGCAACGTACTCTGCATAACCGCCATCAGCACCATGGCCGTAATAGTCAGGGGTCAGATTTATATCCCGGCGGTCGGTGGCATAAATATTGAAATCCAGCAGTCCTCGCTCTCCCACACGACTCCTATCAACACCATCGCCCACGGCCACAACGCGCCCGACAATGTCAGCGCCCTGAATGCGGGGGAAAATGAGAGTGGGCTTCCCCCCCATCTGAAATGAGGTGGTTTCGCCCTTTTGTGTGGGGTACAGCCCTTCTCTGGCCTTTCGGTCAGTATTGTTCTTGGCAGTAGCGGTTACCTGAACCAGAACCTCTCCCGGCGCCGGAGATGGCGTTGGCACGTCTCTATAGACAAGCTTGTCGATATTGCCATGGCCGGTAAGAAGCATGGCTTTCATAGTGTTCGGGATCATAAGGAAATGAATCTCCCTGACAGCGAATGTAAAACATCCAATCAGGATAGGTGACATTTCCACAAGTGTCAGAAAGTCTTGCCCGTGTCCGCGGCTCTATTCACTACAAGTCCCGCTATCGGGCAATCACTTTGTAGACCGGCCTGAGTTTGGGAATCTGCTTCAGAACGACCTGAATAACGGTCATCAGTGGCACCGCAAGCACTACACCCACCGGCCCCCAAAGCCAGCCCCAGAAGAAAATGGAAACAAATATAATGACCGGGTTAATCGCCATGCGAAAGCCGTGGATCCAGGGTTCGATAAAGAAACCCACCATGGTAGTCAGGGCAAGATAACCCACGGGTGCAATCGCCATCATCCACAAAGTGTCCAGGCTTACTGCAGAGACAACCGCCAGCAAAAGAATAGTGAGAATAACACCCAGATAAGGGATGAAACGCGCCAGACCTGCAACCAGGCCCCAGACAGCAGGATCGGGCAACCCGACCGCCCAGGCCATAAGCCCCGTTGCCACCCCGACAGAGGTGTTGCTGATACCCAGAACCCCCAGATACTGCGCAATCTGATGCTGGGAATCTCTGGTGATCCGGAGCACTGTCCTGCGATGACCTCTCGGCAACTGCCTGACAAAGTTACGCACCAGTCTGTCGCCGCTGACCAACAGGAAGTAAGTAAGTGCCATGGCGAGAGCGAGACCCGCCAGACCATCCCGGGCTTTGCTCATTAACTGAGCCCGCCAGGACTCAGCCTGCAGAACAACGGTGGTTGGCTCCTGACCTGTACTTTCACCACTTCCGTCCGAGAGGCCACTGACAGACTCCTCCACTTTCTGGGCGGATTCTGTCACCCTGCTGATCTGCCGTTTAAGCTCACTTTCGCCGACCAGCAAACGGGAAATGCCTTCGGGAGCCTTACCTGCCCACTCCAGCGCCGGTGTGGCAACCGCCATAGTGACACCTGCGATAGATGCAAGTAACAGCAACACCAGAATCAGCGAACTGACGACTCTGGGAATGTGCAGACCGGAACACATGCGCGAAGCCAGAGGCGACAACAGCAAGCTTGTCAGCAGCGCCAGCACCATCGGCAGAATGATCTGATGAGCCAGATACAAGGTATACAGCACACCCAGAATGAAAAGACCGTAGATAGGCGTGGAAAGATCGGTAAGTGTTTTTCCGGTTTTGGGACTGGGTTGTTGACTTGAATTCTGATCGTCATCCATGGGAAGTCCCTGGCCTGTCAGCCGGCAACGCTTACGAGCGCGACCAGCATCAGTTAATATGCCACCAATACTCTGACTGGCATGCGGTCAGACAGTGTACCTTTGGAAATGCAGGATCCTCCACTCTGGTTATATTTATTTCCTGACACCAATCGTCGTTGGATCCAGAGTTGCCAGCCTTTCTTCCAGCTCTCTGGTAACTTCTAAAACACGGCTCATTTCGCGCTGGGTTTTCAGATCCAGGCCCAGCTTGCCATCCATGAGCTTCAGCAATGGAACAATGGATTCCTCAAAGATTCGGGTAAACGCCTTGAGAGCCTCACCTACCTGGGGAGGGCTGTCCAGGTTTACCGTAACTTCCGGAGCCAGCTGTACAGACTGCAGGCCTTCGGCCAGACCGGTTTCCAGGGACCGGGACAATTCACCAATGGCTTTACCGAGATCAGGCTCCGAGTCACTCTTGCTCGCCAGACCAGCGACTAACTGCTGCCCCAGTTGCTGCATTTGCTCGGCAATCACACCGAGTTGGCGCACCACTTTCACGCCGGTTTCTTCATCCCCCCCGGCCTGTTGACGGCGGCGATACTCTTCGCAGATAGCCTGCCAGCGGGCGGCCTCAGCTTCAGTCAGGGTGCCACGCATTTGCTTGAGTTTAAGCAGGTTCTCTTCTGCCCCCTGGGTCAGCAGCTGGGATTCGCCCTGGTAGTGATCGTCAATCAGGGCATCCAGTTCTTTATCGCTCATAACCGGCGACAGTTTTTCCGCCAGCTTGTTCATGTTCCGGTAACTGCCCTGCAATTTGAAGGCAGGCTCAGTACGATAGGCGTCAGCCTGGGCACTGGAGGCAATGTACGCCTGGTTCACCCGCAAGACGGTTTCCCGAACACGCATCATTTTCTTCAGCAGAGAAACAATTTCATCCCGCTCAGCGGCACTGTAGTCATGCTCGAAATCGGAATCCGCCACGGTTTTACCTTCAGCCACATCCGCAAATCGGTAGAAGTCCGCCATACCCCGGGTCGCCAAGGGTGCCAGTACCCGGTTGGCGCTCAGGCTATTCTCTATATAAGACAACTCAAAAGCATGCTCCATGCCCGACAACACATCACCCAGGTTGTAGATATCCGCCCGGTTCGCCAGCATATCCGGCACTTTGAACATTTCGCCGCTTTCGGTATAGGGGTTACCTGCCATCACCACACAGAACCGTTTGCCACGCATGTCATACGTACTGGTTCGGCCACGCCATACGCCTTCAATACGCCGGGTGCCGTCACACAGGGAAATGAATTTCTGCAGGAATTCAGGGTGGGTATGCTGGATGTCATCCAGATACAACATCACGTTGTTGCCCATTTCCAAAGCGAGGTTAAGCTTGACCAGCTCCGCTTCGGCAGTGGAATGGGGGGCTTTTTCCGGGTCGAGCGAGGTGACATCGTGGCCTAAACTCGGGCAGTTGATCTTCATGAAGATCAGGCCCAGGCGATTGGCAACGTATTCCATCAAGGTGGTTTTACCGTAACCAGGTGGTGAGATCATCATCAGCAAGCCAGACTGATCAGTGCGGCGGTCCTCACCGGCAGTCCCCATCTGTTTGGCCAGGTTGTCGCCGATGATCGGCAGATAGCTCTCGCTGATCAGCTTATTGCGCACAAACGACGACAGTGGACGGGGCCGGTATTCCTCAAGACGTAACTGCTCGCGCCACTTTGCCAAAACCTTATGACGGACTTCCTGTAACTGTTGCCAACCGGGAATGATTTCCTGCTGGTGATAACGGAGGCGTTCATCGAACTCATCCAGTTGCAGACTCAGGGAACGCTCATTGATGCTCGCGTGCTGACCCAACAAACCCTCGACCTGAAACGCCAGTTCAACACTGCGCACCGCAGTAGAGATAGCGTCTCCGGCGTTGAGCACGGCCACCACTTCCGGCAGGTAATGCAGTAAATGCTGCTGATTGGCCTTGCCCATCCAGGCTTTTACCCAATGGCTGGTAATGCTCCAGCGCGCGGCAGGGTTACCGGCCACCACATTCAAGGCATTCTCATATTGGGAGAACTGATTATCCCGTTTCAGAGCTTCGGTAAAGTCTTCAGCCAGCTCTCCGGCATAACGGGTAATTTCAAAGGCTTCTGCTTCTTCCGCCAGCTGTAAAACCAGATACCGGGCTGCGGATTTCAGCAGAGTGCGTTCGGTACTGCCTTTTTCAGTTAACGTGAGCCCATGAATCTCTACAAATTCCGACAGTTTTGGCTCAAGCTCCTGTTCCAGGGCCTGCAGCAACTCATTGGACTGCATCATGCGGCTCAGTATGCCGGCCGACAAACAACGGGAGCGCAGCTGTCGGGCATGTATCTGCTGTTGACTCAGCTCTGCCCAGAACAGAATGGCCAGCGCCCGGGCATTCGGGCTGAAACGCAGTAATCCGGCATTCTGAATGGCGGGCCAGAGAGTGCTGACAAGCAATGCGGCATCGTGGTCATGGATGCCTTTTTCATAGCCTTCACGGTAACGAGGCGAGGCAAAATTACGAATATAACCCGTAAGTTCCTCAATATTAGCAACGTTCACGGGTAGATCAGGCGATTTCCGGAACTCTTCAATCACCAGTGCCGCCAGATACTCAGCCCGATATACCTTGTCGGACTCAGACGGCTGGCTCATATTCCAGTAGCCCCGCAGGCGATCCAGTTCCGGCTCATCCAGCCGTTCATAATACTGGGTGCCGGTCAGATGCAGCAGTACGTGGTCGTCCCTGGGAATCAGGGTGAGATCAAGATCTTGCTGGTTCACGCTGAATTTGTGCTTGCCAAGGCGAATAACCGCACCACCCTCTTCGAAGATGTCGGCCTTGTCCCGCACGCTTCGCAGAGCGGTATCCTGAGCGGCTTTCAGCTGACCAAGGCAATCGTCAGCTTCCATGGCTGCGCCCAACTCGCGCAGTTCTTTCGCCATACTACGCAGACGCGCCACCATGGCATCCGAGGCAAAGAAAGCGTGCAACTCCTCCGGGCTGGTAAAACGTTCGGTACGGCGGCTGACATTTTTCAGGATACGCTCCGCAGCATCCGTCAAAGTAGTTACTCGGCGCTGCTGTTGGTCCTGAAGTTGCTGGCGTCTGGCCTCAATGCTTTCGTGGGCATTCTCACGCTGTTCCAGAACGGCAGCAAGAAACTCATCGTACTCGCCAAACTGGCTTTCCAGCTCTTGCAGCTGATCCAGCATACGGGTCATCAAGCCATCACATTCCCGCACCTCAGTCAGCGCACTGACACCGTTCGCCAGGCTCTGTTCAAACAGCCGGATCCGGGCGGCAAACTGAGCCCGCGCCTCAGCACTGCCCTGCTCTTTCAGGCGAATTTCTGCTTCTGAACGCTGCTGATTGATACTGGCGTATATCCCCGAAATGTTATCGGTAATGGCCGTTTCCAACGCAGCATCATCGCCCGCCATAGAAGCCAGCATGCCCTGAATCATATCCAGGCCAGTGGTCAGCTCCCGGTAACGCTCCACAATTTTTTTCAGGGCATCCCGGCTTTCGGCTTCAGTCAGTGCGGCTTGCAATTCTGCCAGGGTATTGCGGTAACCCTCTAAAGCTTCGGGCGAAGCGAGGAAACGGAACGTTCGATCCGTCAGCCGCTCTTCCGCCTCCGCCAGTTCCTTTTCCAGGGCCTCTATGCGGTCTTTGTCAGCGTAGCGCCGATCGCTCAGCGTCCGCACCCTGCCCCGGTGTTCCCGCAGCCTGGCCAGATAACCCACAAACTGGTCTGGCGTTTTCCAGCTATCCGGTTTCAGGTCCCGCATCAGGGCACTCTGAACATCGGCCATTTCGCTGATAGCCGTTTCTGTCTGGGACCGGATACTCTGAACTTTTTCATATTCATCCAGCACCAGCTCGGCGGTATTACGAATAGTGGTCAGCTGCTCATGCAAGCCGGAGACCAGTGCTTCATCCTGCCTTGCCGTCAACCAGTAAAACTGGTCAAGAACACGGTCTATGGTACGGATCAGTGCCGTGAAATGCCGTTCGCTCGCACTCCTGGATTCCACCAGAGTAATGACCGTGTTCAGTTCGGCAATGCCTCGCACCAAATCAGGGTTACCGATACGGGCCAGTTCGGAATCATTGGCAACACTGGCCTGTGCGTGGAAACTCTCTGAAGTAAACGGTGTTTCCCAAACCTGCAGAGGGTGTACCAGAGCGGGCTCGCTAGCGGCATTAAATATGACCAGATGCCCGTTTTCAAAAAGCGCATACCCATGGCCGACCAACGGCACATCCGCTTGTTTACGGATCAGGTTGTAGCGGAACAGAATGACCTGCCCGGTGAGCTGCTCGAAAAATACATACAGCACATCCTCACCGTTAGGCGACCGCAATGAACGCTTGAGGCGGAAGTCTCCTTCCGGAATCTGGAAGGTTTTCAGCTCACCGGTGGTGAGGTAGTAGCCGGATGGGAAGATCAGGCCATGATTATCCGGTAGCGAGGCCACAGAACCCGCCATGCTATCCACCCGTTCAATTTTCCTCTGAGTACGGTTGAACAGGTAATAACGCCACAGTTTTTCATTGAAGGGCAGAATCCGGACCAGAAGAATCTCGCCCAGGTCCGCGTATTCAAAAGTGGCATCGTCCAGAGACTGGGAATCCGATTCTACCGGGTCTGCATAAATGCCTTCCCCGGTGGCGGTATTGTTTTCTACCTTGAAGGTAATATTACCCCGCAGGTTATCCACAAACAGGGTGTCGGCAATGTTCAGGTGTGGAGAACGACCCTGAACCTGCAAATCACGGCCAACGGTTTTCCAGGGAAAGCTGAAACGTTCAGGAAACGTAAGATCCCGCTCCCCCCGATTGTCGATATAGCGGCTGACATCGCCGCCCGGCGTCAGTTCCCAGCGGAAGATCCGCAGGTCATCCAGTTTGTCGCCGATGCGAAACGCCATCAGTAACATACCTTTGAGGATGACCAGCTGAGACAAGGTAGCGGTATTGTAGTATTGCTGCAGTTCCCGGAAGTCGGTGGCAAACCGGGCGTCCTTCAGGAAAGAACCCTCAATGCCAGCTTCCGTCATTTCAAAACCATCGTCACCATCGCTCAGGTGATACAGGCAAAAGACGTCATCTATTTCCAGGGTTTTACGCAACCCCAGTTGCAGGTTAAAGCCAAAAAGAAGCTTATCGCCGAGGCGCACCACATCACGGGCTATAGCGTTGTTTTCGGTTCTTACCCGGGCGCGCCCAAGCACATTCATGCCGGCACTGCCAAAAATCTCTTCGCGGGCCTGGTTCAGCCCGCTCACCTGCTCCCGAAGCTGTCCACCCTGCTCTTTCAGGCGGCGCTGAATGGTCTCAAAAGCAGAACCTTCCTGGACAATATTTTCAAGGCCGGTGCGATCAGTCGACATACCAAATTATCCTGAACTGAGGGAAAACCTGAACGAAAACAGGTATCACCAGCACCAATTCAGGCACTGGTGACACCTCTGGCTTTAAGCAGTTTCAGAGGAATTACCGGATTTTTCAGCAGCAACCCGCCCGGCAATGCCCGCCAGGGCCGATTGCAGCGATGGTGCTTTGTCCAGCACTCCCTGTACGCTCTTGCCATAACCCATTCCCTGGGCGAACTTCTCGAAGATACCGCCATCACCACCGATCATTTCAAACTTGGCATCCTTCAATGCGGCAGCCATTATCCGGCCATTTTCCAGAATGCCCGTCTGGTGAGCTTCAATCTTGGCCATTACTTCTTTCTCATGAACTTCCAGGTTCATACGGAATTCTTCAAAGTGACGGGCTTCTTCAGACATGCCATCGTAGGCTTTCAGCTTCTCAACCAAACCAGATGCCTCAGCCTTGGCCATAGCTTCGCGAGCGTCTGCTTTCGCCCGGCCCATGCGTTCCTCACCTTCGGCTTCTGCCAGCACCATAGCCTTGCGGGCATCGGCTTTAGCCAGACCCAGCTTCTCTTCCCCCATGGCTTCTGTTTCGAGGCGATGTTCGAGTACCCGGACTTCAGCCATACCAGCGTCTTCATCTGCCTTGGCGGTAGCAGTTTTAACCTCGGCGCGGGCCAGACCGTCAGCGCGAATAGCTGACGCCTGAGCTTCTCTAACCTGCGCTTCAGCGAGCCCGTCAGAGGCGGACATCGCCTGACGACCACGAGCCCGTTTTTCATCGGCAATAGCTTGTTTCTCAGCTGCATCCAACTCGGCCTGAGCCGTGACGCGAATCTGTTCAGCTTCCAGCTTGGAACGCTCGAAAGCCGCTTCTGCCGCCTTCACATCCTTCAACTTGAGTTCATCGGCATCGGCCTCAGCCCCAATCACTTTCGTGACCTTCAAGCGCTCTGCTTCAGAACGGTTGCGAACATCCTTGATGTTTTCTTCTTCTTCAGCCACGTTGCGCTCAACCGCAATCCGCTGGCTGGTAATATCAGCAATTTCCTTGCGCTCACCTTCAAGCGCTTTTTCCATACCAATCCGCTCAATTTCAACCGCACGCTCACGATTTACATCTTCCAGCTCGCGAGCCTGGCGAATTCGCACTTCTTCGATCTGCACCGCCCGCTCACGAGCTTTCATAGCCATTTCAATCTGACGCTGCTTGTTCTCTTCCGCAATAGCCAGCTCTTCATCAGTTTTTATACGAGCAGCTTCGGCACGGGCACGCTCCTGTTCACGCACCTGTTCGGTCTCGGAGGTTTCACGAGCCTGCAGCGTTTCTATTTCACGGCGCTGACGAGCCTCTGCGTCAGCCTGGCTGCGCTCCAGTTCCAGTGAAGCTTCACGGGCAGATACGTTCTTCCGCTGAATTTCCAGCTCTTGGTCACGCTCTAAGCGATTTGTCTCAACATTATGGAATGCCGTTATTTCAGTAATCCGCTTGATACCTTCAGAATCCAGAATGTTGTTCGGATCCAGAGACGTTTTTGGCGTCTGCTCCAGGTAATCAATAGCTACGTCTTCAAGGATATAGCCGTTAAGATCTTCACCAATGGTTTCAATGATGGAGTCACGGAAGTGTTGACGCTCTTCGAACAGCTGCATAAACTCCAGCTTTTTACCAACCGTTTTTAATGCTTCGCTGAATTTGGCGTTGAAAAGCTCATTTACCGCATCACGGTCAGAAGCACGCCCGACCCCTACAGATTTAGCCACCCTAAGTACGTCTTCCGCGGTTTCATTAACACGCAGGTAGAAGGCAACTGTAATATCAGCACGCAGATTGTCTTTACAGATCAGGCCTTCCTTGCCGGTGCGGTTCAGCTCCAGAGTGATGACCGAGATCTTCATGGTTTCGGCGCGATGAATAACCGGCAATACCATCGCACCAGTAAAATATACCTTCGGCGTAGGAGACAAATCGTTCACGATCAATGCCTGCCCCTGGTCTACCTTGCGATAGAACGCCTTGAACAGGGCAAGCACACCTAATATCAGCAATACCCCAACACCAACGGCTGTGAGTAACGGTATCATCCACGACAAATCCATCCAGAATTCTCCTAAGCTGGTTATAAAGGCATAAGCACTGGGTTATCCGGCAGAATCACCGGAATAAAATTCGGATTCCGGAACTACCCACCAGGCATTTTTATCCGGAATATGTTCAATAATGACTGCCCGTTGACGATGGGAGAGTGGTGAATGGCTACGGATCTGAAGGACAAGGTGAGCGCCATCAAGAATAGCCTCCCCGCGACCAGTGGACTCCGTAACCCCTGAAGAAATTACGACACAGGATGTACCAACAATCCGCTTTTGAAGCGGTGGCAGAAAAGCCCTGCGAAACAGAGGCCTCAGCGGACGTATCACAACAGACGTTGCCAGTACCCCGACCACAAAAGCCGCAAAAATAACGGCGACTCCGTATAACCAGTGCAGCAACCCGGGGGGAACAAGAGCCCCGAAAATCAGATCAATAAAATAGCTTGCCAGCCAGCCAAGCAGAAACAGAAGTGTGAGTACCAACGGCAGGGGTACACCCTGAAGCCCCAGAGTAACCATCAGGCCACTAAAGTCACCACTGGCATCGATATCGCCATCTGTATCTACATCACCCATACCCAGCAGCGATATCAGCCAATAGACGATGGCCACGCACAACAAGATGGAGAAAACCATCGTTGGAAAAGAAAAGGCTACAGAGAAGAATGTTTCCATACGTGCCCAGGCACCCGTTCCGATAAACCTATTAATTGACAGTTTGTGTCAAACGAGGATGTCGTTATAACGCATACAAACTATTTCTTGCAAATGTTTAATCGCAGGGTATAGACTCGAATCATTGACATAAAATGTCAAGTCCCATTAGAGGTTCGCCCGAGTCGGCCGAATCTGTTCAACGCCACAGGAAGGAGCTATTTGTGGATATTCAAACTCTCACCCTGGCTTTGGGTGACTCTACTCACGCTGGCCGAACCTTCGACGTCATGCCCATAGTTGGGGAAGAACCGGTACTTCAGGTTACAGTTTCCGGAGCAGAAGAAACGCCGGTATACGTTACCGTGACCGACACTCAGATTCTGTGCCTTGTGTATCTTTTTGATGAACAGGAGTTGAATCCGGAACGTTTGAGTGAGCTGCATGAAAACATGCTTCGCATCAGTGTACCCATGCCTCTGAGCGCACTTGGTAAAACTGGTGACCACTATGTGGCATACGGAGCTCTGAGCCCGACCTCCGGGGCTGCTGAAATCATGCAGGAACTGGTCACGCTGGCCGAGAATTCAATCGACCTGTTGCAGACATTTGAAGACTACCTGGCTTAAGTGAGGACTGAAACATGAGATCCGTACTGAATAAAATTCTGACTGCAATGCGTGGTGGTGTTAACGAGCTGGGCGAAGCTGTAGTAGATAGCCAAGGCAACCGCATTCTTGAACAAGAGCTCCGGGATTCCGAGCACGAACTGAAACAGGCCAAACAGGAGCTGGCCGCATTGATGGCTGAGTCAGCCTCTCTCGCCCGGCAAATCCGCTCGGAGCAGGATAGCGCCAGTAAACGCGAGCAGGATGCCCGCAAAGCCATCGCTGCCGGCCAGGAAGATCTGGCCAGAGAAGTAGCAGAACGCATTGTTGGCCATGAGCGCCGTGTAGCTGACCTGGCACAGACCCGGGAATTGCTGCAACAACGAATAGCCGGCCTGAAAGAGCGGGTTCAGCGGGCAGAGAAACAACTGGCCGATTATCGCCGTGAGCTCCAGGTAGTCAAAACCAACGAGCGGGTGCTTCGTACCACTGCCCAGATTGACACCAATATCAACAGCCAAAAATCGTCCCTGAGCACAGCCAGGGAAACTCTGGAACGCATTCGGGAGCGCCAGGCTCGCGAAGAAGACCGCCAGACAGCCAGCGCCACGCTCGAAAAAGAGCTGACTGGCGCCGACCTGGACGAGAAGCTTAAGGCCGCTGGCATTGATAGTGAGCAAGATGCGGTAAACAGCGTGCTGGCCCGTCTCAAAGACAGTCCCGCACAATAAATCCGGCGCCCCCTCCAGGGGGCGCCCAATTTTCAGGTTATGTCCATGGCAAGTAAACCGGACTGGTCAAAGGAGGAGAAAGCTGTCCAGGCAGTACAGATGGCCTTTGACCTCTCCAACGATATTCAAAGAGCTTTTCGGGTGTCTGCGGCAATGCAGGACATGACGACCTCCGACATGGTACGAAAAGTTCTTCAGCTACCGTACAGAAGAGGCAGAGCCCGCCCCCGGTTGACCATCACTCTTAAAGATGAAGACTTCGAACTACTTGCACGGAAATACGGTCTTGACCCGCAAGACAGAGCAACAATCCGCCAGAAGGTGTCAGAGGATTTACAGGGGTTCGCTCGCAACTATCTGACCGACTCTGAGTGATAACACACTCCAGCCTGCGCCAACGTTGATACTGAAAATGCGGTTTAATCAGGAATAGGATTTGATGCCCAGAACACGCACCACACATTGCCCTTCATGTGACACCGCTGGCCTCGTGGCCACAAGCAATCCCTCAATCCTGAACTGCAAGCACTGCCATGGTTTGTGGTTTGAAGACGGGTCGCTGAACCAGGCCATTGCACAACAGCATGATTTTATAGACCAGTACAACCACGAGCTTCATCTCGGCCCGGCCCTTCGCACCAGTGACCGCCTGTGCCGGCGCTGCCGGGTGCCAATGACCCATTATCAGCTGCTTGCACACTACGCCACCGAAATCGACTGCTGCCCCGACTGCGATGGTGTCTGGCTCGATAAGCATGAAGTGGATCAGGTGATGCTTTCGCCCAAACTGAAGCAGGCCTTAACAGACCTGAACCAGAAAGTGAGCTGGAAGTCCTGGCTATTTCAGTTCCTGACGGCGATGCCGGTGGAGTACAACATACGGCCCCACCGAACCCCTTGGGTTACACGAACTCTGGTTGTCCTGTGCGGTCTGATTTTCGGTGCAAGCCAGCTATCACCTGCGGCTAATGAATGGGTTTTCCTCAATCTTGCACTGAACTCAGATACACAAAGCCCCACCCACTTTGTTCTACAACTACTGACCTACCAGTTCGTACACGGTGGCCTGATGCATCTGGCCGGCAACATGTATTTCCTGTGGATTATCGGCGACAACCTGGAAGATGCCCTCGGACATACTGCATTCCTTGGGATTTACCTGTTTATGGGAGCGATGGCTGCATTAGCAGAACTGCTACTGTTCGACACCAGCCAGGGCCCTTTACTGCTGGTTGGCGCCAGTGGTTCGATTGCAGCCCTTTTCGGCCTTTACCTGATGTGGTTCCGACACGCCAGCCTCACTTTCATGATCATCATTTACCAGAAAAAGCTCGCACCGCAGTGGTACTTTCTGATCTGGAGTCTCATCAACCTGTTCGGGATGCTCACTGCACAGGGCGGCGTGGCCTGGGTGGCCCACCTCGGCGGATTCATGCTGGGGCTTTTACTTGGTTATTTGCTCAGAGATTACATATTCAGGAAAAACCCGTTGATAGCTATGCTGAATGAGCCGGAGGCTGTGGTGCAAAGGTGAAAACCTGCGATGCCAGCGAACGCAGACTCAAATGTCGCACTCACTCTGGACGTGCGCCCGGAATTCCTTGCGAATCTGCTCGTTTTCTTCATCATTTACATAAACGCGCTCGCCATCCTTGTTCAACCTGTATAGCCGAGACACCCTCTCAAGGTATTTCATACGTGCTACCAAATCCTCACACCTGGCTTCCCTCTCGGCGGCCAGAGCCTCTTGCTCGGCGCGGGCCTGTTTTTGAACCGCACGTTCCTTTTCACTCTGCTCGACAAACTCGCTCATCCGCTGCTTGCGCTCACTGACAGCCGCATCCACCGCTGGCCGTGCTTTTTCCAACTGCACCTCGCTGGAAACAGCATTCGCAGGTGGCCGGTCACCAAAGTGCGTCTGCCCGTTCTCATCAACCCAGCGATAGGCTTCGGCCTGGGCGACGGAAGCCACTAACAAAAGAAGGAGAACTATAAAGCCTTTCATCACTTGTAATCTCTGCATTGATAAATTTGCACATTTTAGCCAGTTACGAGGCTCATTGCGTAGGTATTGGATCACCCTTCCCGGCAAAATCCCGATCCCAAACGGGGATTGAACTAGCGCCATGGATGATTCGCCAGCCTCTGCTGGACTTAACCCAACATAAGAAAAAGCAATATCAAGAAGGCAATAAAGCCAAGACAAATTCCAATGACAGCGCCCGAATTGCCAGGATCTTTATCGAGTGCGGGCTTGCCCCGAGCCTGATCGCTCAGAAATACTTTAAAGTCCGAGATCAACTGAGTGTTGGAGGTTCGAACGCCGGTATACCAAGCATCCGGGAACTCAACCGCTTTCTTCGGTATAACGATAGGAACGCACATCGAACCAAAATGAACCATTCCATTCAACACCAGGCTGTCTCGACGCGGTATTCCACACGGAAGATCGGATGCCAGTACTTTCAGATCTTCCAGCACCTCAACAACATAGCCCTCGGGTACTTCGCCATGTATCAGTACAGGCACCTTGTGTGGTCCGCAGGGCATCGCAGCTAATAATGGGAACCGGATATCATTGACATCTGGATGGAAAATTTTGCCCAGATTGTCAGGACGAAAGGGCCTCACGCCTGCAAACTGACCGAAAACCAATGACACATGCGTGCCCAGTTCCCTCCCCTTCCAGAACAATATCCAGGCAATGGCCCGGACCATTTTCAAGCGCAAGCATTCCGGCACCGGATGCCGCCCCGGTGACTTGGGTAACCAGACCTCATCGGAATAGTCGGTCAGAGCCAACCCATCACCGCCTAGCCATAGGCACCAATCGGGATGATCCTCGAAGAGAATCCGAAATTTCCGGCCCTCAACACGATCCAACCCCTTATCTTCCGAGCCTTCTATTTCGGCAAAAACCTGCCCCTTGCTGACTTCCAGATGAAGCCGGTTTGAATCCGGCATAATCTCATTATTTAGCTCCCGCTCAAGGTCATAGAAAGAGGATAGTAAAGCATCATCAATCAACGAAGGATGGCGAACATATGTATCCGGAATAACGCCACCGCCCGCCTTTTCTTCACCCCCGGTCAACGGCGTAAAGTCATAGCACGGCCTCGCCCACCTATCGAAGAGCTCCATTTCACCTTTCGTCAACCGACTGCGCCTGCGTGCTTCCGGAAGCGAACTCTCCTGCCCAACGAAGATAAGGCTATTCCTGTCATCGTAAATCAGGAATTCATCGGCGACTTCGAGATCAGAGTGGCTGGAAACACGGCTGATTTTCCAATATTGAGATCTAACCTCAACTGAGCAACCTTCCCTGTTTTCACCCTGCAAAGAATAAAGTCGGGCCTGATACAGCCGCTCCTTTCCGCCCTCCACTGGCACTAGAGCAGTCATTCCAAACAGCTCCGTAAGCGACTGATTCATGATGATCTCGGCACCGATCCAGGTTAGCCAAGCCCCCAGCATGTATGCGTTTCTGGCAAGCTCTCTCAATGGTTCGGGCTTGATGAATACATCGGCTCCCTCAGGAATGACAAAGGTTTCCAAGGCTGTATGAATCTCGTTAGCGTCCGGGCTTGCCAGAAAGCTCTTACAACCCTCAACAGAATAAAGCATCGGCAACTCAAGCTCTTGGCGTTTTTTGATAAACACGGTGTAAAACACAACATCACCCCATTCCCGGATGAGCTTCAGGTGGTCACCGTTGTTCAGCGCCTTGGTAAACTCCGATAATGCAGGTACAGACAGATCTTCCTTGGTCATTTGGGGACAACATCCTTTTATTGCCTTGTTAACGATCTAGTTCCGAGCTCGATCCTGAGTCAGTAACATGTTCTGAAAATCACGAAATGCCCTCAACCCACGGATCATTGCCCCTCTCTGTTTTGGGATCCAAAGTTCCGTGGGAAAAGCGCATCTTTAGCACTCTCAATCTGGTGCTTCGCTCATGATGCATGGTCCAGTTATTACCACTTCTTATTAAGAAGTTTATGTTGATTGTCTTACTTGAATCGTTCGTATTCGAGCTAGCTCATATCCCGCCAGTATAAAGGAGCCCGCCCCTTCCTTTCGTCCCGGGTGGTCGGGACCAACTGGCAATATGCCTGTGGAGCAGTGATCAAGCCTGGTAACGACCACGCCCCCTTTTGCTCCGTTGTTTAGCCTCACGCCCGGCCTGCCACTCAGACACCGGCCCCATCCGGGTGAAGCGCAGGCCTCGCTCATAAGCACGGGTAAGTTGCTGATTCAGGCTCTGGAGAGCCTCGGATGGTTTGGCCCACTGATCCTGGGGCAGAGGCGCAGACCAGGCTTTCAGTTCTTCGGGCAGGCTCTTCAGGGCCAGGGTCTTGATGCGGCGTTCGGTGATGATGTGGGCCAAGTAGCGCTGGAAGAACCAGTCACCCACTTTCTTGCCCAGCCAGGGTAACAGGGACATGTCTTTGCGGGCCTGACGGCACTTGGCTTTGTAGTGGGCCAGGGTTTCATCATCCTTTGGATCCGGGCAGGCCTCGGGGCCGTTTTCCATAAACTGACGAATACACTCCCACTGGGCCAGGCCGGCGGTTTCGTGGCCCACGTTGATGCTGGCCGCCGCCAGGGCCGATTCCGGGTCGTCCGGTTTCGGAATCGCCAGGGTCAGAACTGTGTGTGTGGCCATCAGGCTGGGGCCCATGTTGTGTTTTGTCTCGATGTAGGCGACCAGTTTTTCCCAGGGGTGGATTTCGTAGATGAGTTTGGGATCGTGTTTTTTCTTCAGGCGGAGGGCGATGAAAAGGTAGGTGCCGACCACCAGAACCTCAACCATTAGAGCTATCAACAAGTAGCTCCGTACACGTTGAACGTATTCCTCTGGATTGTTTTCCAAGCCAATAGGCGCATACAGAACTGCAGCTATTGTGAATGCGATCAGGATATACGCAATTCCGGCAGTATTTTCTGTCCAAAAAGGTAGTTTGAACTCCTTTCCTTCGGTCCAGCGCGGTATGGCGATCTCCCGGCGCTGCCGGTTCAGCCTCACCGGAGGTGTTTCCTTCACCGCCTTGTTACCTAGGAAATGCATGTACAGGCCCCAAGGCAAAGAAATAAGAAGATTCCCGACAAGCATGAACAGTGGTGCTTCCCAATCCCAGTGACCAAACTGGTTCGGCCCTACTATGAACATAAAGCCAAAGCCTAAAAACCCAATGGATAACAGGCTCAGGCTCAAGAACATTAAGGAAAACTCTGCGCCAAACAACAGATTGCCATTCTGCAAATCCAGCCAAGCTTCATTTTTGCGCCGAATCCAGGCATTCACATCCACTGCCCGCTCCCCCGTAGCCACCGGGGCCGGACTCAGGGCCAGTAACTCACCCTCTTCGCTGGTGCGATGCACCCCAGGTTCCCAGCCCGGCTCAGAAGATGGGAAAACGGTTGAGGAATTCTCGTTGGCGTTTGTCATCGTCATAATTTCTTGGGTTCGCTTATCAGGGCATGGTATTTGATGATCAAGACGTTCAGACGATGGTCGGGCTTATCCAGCCTGTTTACCTGCTGCCACCTTTTGGCCTCGTTGGCTCCGACCATAGGTAAATCGCCCTGTTCGTGCAATATGAGCTTGTAGTGATACGCCTTATCAGCTTCCGGCAACCATTCCGAGGCATTGGCCGCCTTGTAGCGGAAGGCCAGGTAGAACCCATCTGCGGTCTCCAGGTCGGCTTCGGTCAGGGACAACTCCAACGCAACACCCGCTGCCCCCATGCTCTTTTTCGTGATCGCCTGCGCCCAATAATCGTGGTCAGGGTCCCACATGGTGCCTTCCTGCCTCAGTACCGCCCATTCCATGTTATCGGCGTCCAGTGCACTCAGCCCGGGTAATTCCAGCCGCAAGGCACAGTAGCTCGTCCGCCCGTCCAGAGCGGACTGTTCTGCTTTCACAGACAGGGTGGGCTGGTAAATGGCCCTGGCCAGTTCGTGGCGTTGCTGATCCGCGCCCCAGCCTTTGGCTTCCTTACCCCAGGCACCGTGTTCACACCAACGTTGCACGTCTGTACGTCTGAAATAGCTTTGTACCCAGTTGCCAAGGCAGACAAACGCAGTACCAATCCACAGGTAAACATTCAATCCCCGAAACAGGCCACCAGCCAATGACAGCATTCCTCGGTTGACCGATTTCCAGGTGATATCGGCTGAGGTTTTGCGAAGGACGTGGTAAATGCCAGCAGACCCAGTTCTGGCCATTCGCCAGCTACCAGCCCCAAGCAGGCTATCACCGGCCAGCGTAATGCCTGCTCCGGTTTTTACCCCAGCGCTATTATTCGCGTCAACGATCGCAAAGAACTGTTTTATTCCATCAGCACCTGCCGAGAAAAACCCAGCCCACGCCGCAATGGTGCCACCCCAAACATTCACCCGGGCCAACCGCGTCAATACTTCATCGGCCTGGGATATGGCCTGGTAGTAATAATTCAGGCGGGCACTGCCGACGATGGTCAACACACTGGCGGCCGCGCCGATTGTGCCCGTAGCTCCGGAAAACGCGTCTGCCCAGCTGCCATCCGGATCGTCATTTGTCAATTTTTTGATTGCATCCCATGTTCCAACGGCCCCAACCAATCCCATAAACGACACCAGACCCAGGCCTCCAATACGTTTCGGCAGATCCAGCGTATCCTGCCCGTGGATCATGCCCCGGCCATAATCCATCATGCGGGTAAGCCCACCCCGATCTCTCAGGCGTCTCAGCTCATCCACTTCCGCCTGCACAGCACGGCCGTATGCGGTGCGGGTCAAGCCGCCTATCAAGAGGGCCCCGCTGTGGTTTTCTCCCTCAACCGGAGACGTATCCATCAGTTGAAAGCCTCGTTCACGAAGCTGATTCGTCAGCTCTTTCTTTTGAGCACGGATGGCCCGGATCTGTTCGTCATACTCTCGCTTGTATCGGCGACGATCCCGGGTACTGGCCTCGCTATGCCGCTGCTGAAGGCGATTTTCATTGTCCAAAACCTCCTCACGCAATTTCGCTAGCCGTTCGATTTCCTTCACGAGGGATTCATGCCGGGTCAGGCTGTCGGCACCCGCAATCTCCAGATCAATCTGGTACAGCCTCTGGTTCTCGAAGATGTGGGCGCGCAGCCCGGGATCCATACGTTCGAACACTTGCTTCAGCCGCCCATGCAGATCGGCGGCATCCGCCGCCTGTACTAACTCGAACACCGCCAGTCGACCGGTAATGTTGAGCTGGGCCAGGTGATGACTGAGCTGTGCGGCAGCGCCCTCCGAAAGCGATGGAAATTGCAAATAAGGGCTCTGCTCAACCAGTTGAACCCATTCCTTGTATGCTGCAGGAGCGTGCCTGGCATCCATAATGGCTTTCAGGCCATCGATAACGTCTTTTAACGTGCCAGGGATAATCTCGGGCTTCAGGTCCAGCGAGATCAAATGCTGATGCCCAACCTCCTCAAAGTAGAATTGTTTCAGGAACGAAAAATCGCCCGAGGATTGTGCCCATTCTGTAAGAACCGCAATCAGCCCATTATCCACACCTAACAGAGCCATGTAACTGGCGTCGCTTTCCCGGTCATACAGGTGACCATGCAGGTAAAAGGTGGCCAATAATGACTGGATATCGGTGACGATCCGTCGTTTTTCCTCGGAGAATTTCGCAAGGTGCTGGTGAGCCTGTTCCAGATAGGCGTTCATGTCATCCAGCTTTACCAAATCTGCAATACCTTGCTCGCCACCGAAATCGGAGCCGTCAACAAGGTTGGATTGATAGTCTGCCATGGACTCAACGATATTCAGGACTTCGCGCTGTGACAGTCCCAGGTCCGTTGCCAGCGCGTCGGCGGCATCACGCATTTTGGTGACCCGCTCCCGATCCGCTGGCATGTAGCTGTAGGTGGTGGGGCCAGCTACTTTTCGAACACTTTGCTGATAGTCCGGGAAGTCTTCGATCAACTGCTTTAGCCGGGCATGTTGCTCGCGGCCGCTCTGAGCAACCTTCTCGAACAATGCCTTGGCATCTTCATCCTCAACCTGCTCCGAAAACGCGCGGGACAACTCGGCCACTCGTTCATCATCCAGGCGAATCAGATCGCTGATAAAACGCGCCGAATAGTATTTCGCGTCCTCGGCCTCCAGCCACGCGTTATGGTTGGTATCCACAATCGCCCAGGCATCCAGCAGGTCGCTGATATGGCCCATCAGGTCATCAACCACAAGGTACGCATGGTCCAGATCATAGGCGGGTAATCGATGGGCGAACGGCTCGGATCCTTTATCCAATGTGTTTTGGGCCCAATACCATGAGGGGAGATGAGCTTTCCCATCCATGGGCACGGTTTGGGCGTCCGGGTGGGTCAGCAGCGATTCCAGACTTGCCTTGCTCAACAACTGGGGCTTGCCGTTGATGGGGCAGTAACCCGATAAGCTCACTCGCTGCATCACCTCTCGGCGGTAATCTTCCCAGCGCATCAGCATGCTGCATTTTTTTGCGGTCAGCTGTGTGGACGAGAAAAAGACATCGATATGCCCACGGCGAGGTACCACGATGGCCGGTGTATCCGGGGTGCCGGTACGCTGATCCTGAGCGGCTTCGTCACCTTGCCATAAACGTTTGGTGACCGCGCCGCCGTCTTTGACTTCGTATTCATGCAGAATGTTCGAGGCATCGGAATGGAACAAGTACAGGTAGCCGTCCCGTATCTGCCGAATGCCAATCGGCTGAAATTCGAGATTAAACCCAGGCTTCAACGAAGGGTGTTCTGCAGCCTCATCGGCATAAGCGTATCGTACCGGAATCAACTGAATATCCGTTCTGGTTAGCGGGCAGGCACCTTGTCCGGTGGCACTCGCCAGACTCGCCCGGTCGGCAGCAGCAATGGGGCTCGTAACTTGTTTACCCATGGATAGGCTCTCCTTGCACTTGGGTTGCAGCCGAGGCCATAGCGATCATCGCTGCTTCTCTGGCCTGGGCTTCTGCGGCCGCTCCTGGCCACCGATAAAAAAGGGCGTGAATATCAGGGGTCTCTGTTTCCCATCGCGACAGCTCTCCCTGATAGCCGTACACGGTGCACCAATGGAGCAAGGCCTGTAGCGATTCATAGCCATTGGCCAACGCTTGCTCCATGATGGTCCGAAGGTCCTTGATCGCAACCGGTCTGATCTCTGACGCAGCTCTTTCCGGGAAATAGGTCTCAAGGTGCTGCATCAATTTGACCAGCGTGGTACGTAGATCCGTGGCCGTTAAACCGCTGAGGGTGAGTTCACCCAACTGGAATGGAGCGGTAATTTCTTTGTTGGTTCCAGCACCAGCCTCCGGCAACCATTCCGGGCGGGCCTGAACATGCCAGCCATCCCACAGGGCATCCGGGAGCGCCACCCCCGTGAACGGTTCCCAATATTCAGGCACCCCGCCATGACCAGAAGGT
Source organism: Marinobacter sp. F3R11 (assembly GCF_003318275.1). Classification (GTDB taxonomy): domain Bacteria; phylum Pseudomonadota; class Gammaproteobacteria; order Pseudomonadales; family Oleiphilaceae; genus Marinobacter. The sequence continues at coordinate 685,580 of NZ_QOCH01000013.1, forward strand.
GCCAGCAATAACCTGGCAACCGTGGGGTCGGAGAACCGCAACATGACGTTGTGTCCCAGAGGGTGACACGCGGTGATGAACCGACGCAGGTGGTCGGCTACCAGCTCCAGTGGTTCGTTGCTGGCGATACCGTAGCCCCACTCGGTGATCTTCCCTTCCTGGAGCAGTCGTTCCAGCAACGGATGGCCCGGTTCAGTGCGTACCAACAACGGTGCAACATCGCGAATTGATGCCCATTCTGTACCATCAAACAGATTGCCGTAATCCGGGGCTTCGACAAGTTCGTACAGCCAGCGTTCCGTATTTTCGCGTTTGCTGCCATCGACAAGAACGTAGTCGCAATGAATATCCTGAGCCTGAGTACTGCTTGTTGAAGGCCCTTCGAAAACATCAAACATCGACCCCACCATCTCCCGATGCGTTCTCTTCCGCCTGACAAATGGAGGTCAAGGCTTTGCCTTCCCGCAACGCACGAATCTGAGCTTCCGGTTGCGCATCGGCCCGCTGCCCTACCTCCGCCAGTGCCACCGGCTCTACAACCCCACCCGCAGCCGTTACCAGCCCTGGCATCTCCGGCACCTGCACCTTCTGCCCACTGCCTTTCCCTGCTGCCCCACCAGCGTTCATCTTGATACTCGCGCCTCCCATGGCCACACCACTGGGATCGATCTTTACGAAGCTGCCACCGGCTTTCAGGGTGATTTCAGCACCTGCCTCTATAACAGCTTTCTGGCCGGCTTTAATGTGCAGTTCGGTTCCGGAGTCACTGAGCCAGGCGGTGCCGGCTTTCAGGTGCAGGGTGCCGGTTACGTTAAAACTATGATCCTTGCCGGTTTGTTCACGCTTTTCTCCATCGATGGTGTGGTGCGTACTGCCTTTCACATGGCTAAAGCTGCTGCTCCCAACGGTCAGATGACTGTCGTTCCTGATGACTTCCGTGCGGTTGTTTTCCGTTAGCAGGTCCAGGTCTTTCTGGGCATGGAGGTAGACCTGTTCTTTATCCGCTTCGTCTTCAAAACGCAGTTCGTTGCTGCCTTCGCCCTTGTGGGTTTTGGTTTTCAGGGTGGTGCGGGTTTTGTGTTC
>NZ_QOCH01000005.1 GCF_003318275.1 Marinobacter sp. F3R11
AGCGAAGATTATCGAGTAAAACGCTCGATTGAAAGTGCACTGAGTAGTTTCGGTGCAGGCCAGTAGCTCAATTGGCAGAGCAGCGGTCTCCAAAACCGCAGGTTGGGGGTTCGATTCCCTCCTGGCCTGCCATTTTTTAACATCCGGATACATAAGTTGATTCCCATGGAGTCAAAAGCCGTTCAGTCAAACAGTCGTTTCGACGTAGTGAAGTGGCTGGTTGTTTTTTTGCTGATTGCCGTCGGTGTGGTAGGTAATCAGTATTTCAGCGCCGAATCCTTGCTGTATCGGGTTCTGGCTCTTGTTGGTCTTGCAATCGTGGCGGTTTTTGTTGCGTTGCAGACTGCGCGTGGGCGGCGTTTTGCGACGTTGCTTAAAGAGGCTCGCGTTGAGATCCGGAAAGTGGTATGGCCCACCAGGCCAGAACTGGTTCAGACTACAGTTATTGTTGTAGTTTTTGTGCTGGTTGTGTCTCTGTTGTTGTGGGGTATGGATTCGATAATCAGTTTGCTGGTCGCCGGATTTATCGGCTAACAGGAGTGGGCAATGGCTAAGCGCTGGTACGTGGTTCATGCGTATTCTGGCTTCGAAAAGCACGTAATGCGCACTCTAACTGAGCGCATCGCGCTGGAAGGTATGGAAGACAGGTTTGGTGAAATCCTGGTTCCTACCGAAGAAGTTGTCGAGATGCGTGATGGGAAGAAGCGCAAAAGTGAGCGCAAATTTTATCCTGGATACGTGCTTGTCCAAATGGAAATGGACGATGCTACCTGGCACCTTGTGAAAAACACACCTCGGGTGCTCGGTTTTATCGGCGGGACCAAAGATAAGCCTGCGCCAATCACTGAGCGCGAGGCGGAAGCTATTTTGCGTCGCGTAGAGAGTGGTGTAGACAAGCCCAAGCCTAAGACTCTGTTTGAGCCGGGCGAAGTTGTTCGCGTTGTTGAAGGTCCGTTTGCGGATTTCAATGGTGTAGTAGAAGAAGTTGACTACGAGAAGAGTCGGGTCAAGGTTGCTGTTCTGATTTTCGGTCGCTCAACTCCTGTAGAGCTGGAGTTTGGACAGGTCGAAAAAGACTGATTGGTGACTTTTAACCAGAATGCTCGCGCGCCCAGGCGTCGCGGGCTTTTTGTGTCTGAAACGGGGAGCTGTAAAAAGCGTTTGAACCCATAGGAGTATTATCATGGCTAAAAAGATAGAAGCGTATATCAAGCTTCAGGTTGCTGCCGGTAAGGCCAACCCGAGTCCCCCTGTTGGTCCTGCCCTGGGTCAGCGCGGTGTTAATATCATGGAGTTTTGTAAAGCGTTTAACGCTCAGACCCAGGATATGGAAGCCGGTCTGCCGATCCCGACGGTTATCACTGTATACAGTGACCGCAGCTTTACCTTTATTACCAAGACTCCGCCTGCACCTGTTCTTCTGAAAAAGGCTGCTGGCATCAAGAGCGGTTCAGGACGTCCGAATACCGAAAAAGTTGGTAAGGTGACTCGTGAGCAGCTTGAAGAAATTGCCAAAGCTAAAGAGCCGGATCTGACTGCTGCTGATATGGACGCAGCGGTTCGTACCATCGCTGGAACTGCCCGCAGCATGGGCCTTACCGTGGAGGGCGTGTAACATGTCCAAGCTAAGCAAGCGTCAGAAGCTTATTCTTGAAAAGACAGATTCCACTCGCTCTTACTCTGTTGATGAAGCGGTGTCACTGTTGGTCGAATTGGGCCAGAGTGTGAAGTTTAAAGAATCAATTGATGTAGCGATTAATCTGGGCGTCGATGCACGTAAATCGGATCAGGTTGTTCGTAGCAGCACAGTTCTGCCGCACGGCACAGGAAAAACCGTTCGTGTTGCAGTGTTCACCCAGGGTGCAAACGCCGAGAAAGCGACTGCCGCCGGTGCTGACGTTGTTGGTATGGACGATCTTGCTGATGAGGTCAAGAAAGGCAATATGGACTTCGATGTGGTTATTGCCACTCCGGATGCCATGCGCGTTGTTGGTCAGTTGGGTCAGATCCTCGGGCCTCGTGGCCTGATGCCTAACCCTAAAGTGGGCACTGTTACTCCTGATGTTGAGACTGCAGTTAAAAATGCCAAAGCTGGTCAGGTGCGCTACCGCACTGACAAGAACGGTATTATCCATTCTCCATTGGGTAACGTTGAATTCTCTGCGCAGAATATCAAGGAAAACCTTGAAACTCTGATTGCAGATCTGAAAAAGGCCAAGCCATCTGCGGCGAAAGGCGTGTATCTCAAGAAGATCACACTTTCTTCCACTATGGGTCCTGGTCTGACTATCGATCAAAGCGGTCTGGATATCTGATCTCTTGATCGGTAGTTACTTTGTAGTCTGGGCTGTAGCCAAGGCTGTCAAAGACCGCAGGCCCCTGAAGTCTTTGGACTGGAAGGGTTAAAGCAACGCCTGCGCAGACGGTGTGAAGACGTTCTCTCTGAACCCAAACACCGTTAAGGCGCCCTCAGGAAGCAGGTTGTAGTCGCTTCCAGGGTAATGATGGGTTTGCCGGGAATACCCCCGGCGAAATCGAGGAGAAATCCAGTGGCAATTAGACTCGAAGACAAGAAAGCGATCGTCGCTGAAGTCAACGAGACTGCCGGTGGTGCTCTGTCTGTGGTTCTGGCTGACTATCGTGGTGTCACCTCTGGTGATATGACGGCTCTTCGTGCCAAAGCTCGTGCTGAGAATGTGCATCTCAGGGTTGTTCGTAACAATCTTGCGAAAATTGCGATTCGCGGTACAGAGTTTGAGTGCATCGATGAAGCTCTGGTTGGCCCGACGATTTTGGCATTCTCAATGGAAGATCCGGGAGCGGCAGCACGCCTGCTGAAGGATTTTGCAAAAGAGAAGGACGCATTCGAGATTAAAGGACTGGCAGTCGGCGGTGAGCTGATGGGCGCAGACCAGATCGATCGTCTTGCCAAGCTGCCAACACGTCACCAAGCGTTGACGATGCTGGCTGCTGTAACACAGGCACCAATCACCAAGCTCGCACGGACACTGAACGAAGTTCCTTCGAAAGTGACCCGCGCTGTAGCGGCAGTTCGCGACCAGAAGCAAGAAGCTGCTTGATTCTGTTGAACACCATTTTTATATTTTTTGGAGAAAGTCATGGCTCTGTCTAAAGAAGACATTTTGAACGCAATTGCAGAAATGAGCGTAATGGACGTTGTTGCGCTGGTTGAAGCAATGGAAGAGAAGTTTGGCGTATCTGCCGCTGCCGCTGTTGCTGCTGCTCCTGCAGCCGCTGGCGAAGCTGCTTCTGCCGAAGAAAAGACTGAATTTGACGTTGTTCTGACCGGTGTCGGTGAGAAGAAAGTTAACGTTATCAAGGCTGTTCGTGAACTGACCGGCCTGGGTCTGAAAGAAGCTAAAGAAATGGTTGATGGCGCGCCAACGACTATTAAAGAAGGTGCGAGCAAAGACGACGCTGAAGCGGCCAAGACCAAGCTTGAGGAAGCAGGCGCTTCTGTTGAGCTTAAGTAAGAGTCGGCTGTTGATCGAAACTACGCTTCAAGCGTAGACAGGCTGGTGGCTTTGTGCCACCGGCCTTTTTCTGTTGTATGTGCTATAGAGTCTGGTGTGCACTTGCAGGTTGATATCAGGTCTGTGAATGACTACCGGAGTCTTTGTTCAGGACGGCGCGATAAGCCGAGCAATTCGGCCCCGAAGCAAAACATTGGTTGCTTCTTGATACCAGGTATCAGGTCTAAAGCTGGGGAATGCAGATGACTTACTCCTATACTGAGAAAAAGCGGATTCGCAAAGATTTTAGTAAATTGCCTTCCGTGATGGATGTCCCCTATTTGCTGTCTATTCAGCTGGATTCATTCCGGGACTTCCTGCAAATGGAAGCCGCACCTGGAGACCGTCGGGAAACCGGTCTTCACGCAGCATTCAAATCCGTATTCCCGATTGCCAGCTACTCTGGCAATGCTGCGCTCGAATACGTGAGCTACCGTATTGGTGAGCCCGTATTTGACGTCAAGGAATGCCAGCTTAGGGGCGTGACTTATGCGGCCCCGCTGAGAGTTAAAGTCCGCCTTATCATTTATGATAGGGAATCGTCCAACAAGGCGATCAAGGACATCAAAGAGCAGGAAGTCTACATGGGCGAAATGCCCCTGATGACCGAGAATGGTACCTTTGTTATTAACGGTACTGAGCGCGTTATTGTTTCCCAGCTCCACCGCTCTCCCGGTGTGTTCTTTGACCATGATAAAGGTAAGACCCATTCATCCGGCAAGCTGTTGTATTCTGCCCGGGTGATTCCTTACCGTGGTTCGTGGCTCGATTTCGAGTTCGACCCGAAAGATTCCGTTTTTGTCCGGATCGACCGTCGACGCAAATTGCCTGCTTCGATTCTTTTGCGTGCGCTTGGCTATACCTCCGAGCAAATGCTGGAGATGTTCTTTGAAACCAGTAAGTTCACGCTGGGGGCAGAGACCTGCAAGCTGGAACTGGTGCCAAGTCGTCTTCGTGGTGATATTGCAACCTTCGATATCAAAGATAACGATGGCAAGCTGATTGTTGAGGAAGGTCGAAGGATCACTGCTCGTCACATCAAGCAGCTTGAAAAAGCCGGCATCAATGAGCTCGAGGTACCTGTTGAATATCTGTATGGCCGGGTTCTGGCCAAAGATATGATCGACCAGGCAACTGGAGAAGTTCTGGTTGAGTGCAACACTGAGCTTAGCGAAGAGGTTGTTGCCAAGATTCTGGATGCAGGTGTCAAAGAGATTGAAACTCTTTATACCAATGATCTGGATTGTGGTCCGTTCATGTCGGACACTTTGCGGATTGATCCTACCCGTACACCGCTCGAGGCCCTGGTTGAAATTTACCGGATGATGCGTCCGGGAGAGCCACCTACCAAGGATTCAGCAGAAAACCTGTTTAATAACCTGTTCTTCTCGGCAGAGCGCTACGACCTGTCTGCTGTTGGCCGGATGAAGCTTAACCGCCGACTGCGTCGGGAAGAAAGTACGGGTGAGGGTACGCTTACTCACGAAGATATTATTGATGTTCTGAAGACCCTGATCGATATCCGTAACGGACAGGGTACTGTCGATGATATCGACAACCTGGGTAACCGGCGTGTGCGTTGTGTTGGTGAAATGGCTGAAAACCAGTTCCGCGTGGGTCTGGTTCGTGTAGAGCGCGCCGTTCGTGAGCGTCTGAGTCTGGCAGAAAGTGAAGGCCTGATGCCTCAGGACCTGATCAATGCCAAGCCGGTCGCTGCTGCGGTTAAAGAATTCTTTGGTTCGAGCCAGCTGTCCCAGTTCATGGACCAGAACAACCCGCTGTCCGAGGTTACTCACAAACGTCGTATTTCGGCCCTTGGGCCTGGCGGTCTGACCCGTGAGCGTGCGGGCTTTGAGGTTCGTGACGTTCACCCGACGCATTACGGTCGTGTCTGCCCGATCGAGACGCCGGAAGGACCGAACATCGGCCTGATCAACTCGCTGGCCACATACGCGCGAGCCAACTCATACGGCTTCCTTGAAAGCCCGTACAGAAAAGTGGTTGATGGCGTCGTAACCGATGAGCTGGTTTATTTGTCAGCAATCGAAGAAAGCACCTACGTTATCGCTCAGGCCAGTGCCGCGATGGACGATGACAAGCGTCTGATGGACGAGCTGGTTACTGTTCGTCATCAGAACGAAACAACGGTCATGCCTCCTGAAAGCGTTAACTTCATGGATGTGTCGCCGCGTCAGGTGGTGTCCGTTGCTGCCTCGCTGATTCCGTTCCTGGAACACGATGATGCTAACCGCGCCCTTATGGGTGCAAACATGCAGCGTCAGGCGGTTCCGACCCTGCGTTCCCAGGTGCCTTTGGTAGGTACTGGTGTTGAGCGCACAGTAGCGCAGGATTCCGGCGTCTGTGTAACTGCCCGTCGCGGCGGTGTGATTGAAAGCGTTGATGCGGCACGTATTGTTGTTCGCGTGAATAACGAAGAAACCGAGGCAGGTGATGCCGGTGTGGATATCTACAACCTCACCAAGTACACCCGCTCGAACCAGAACACCTGTATCAACCAGCGCTCCATTGTGCGCCAGGGTGATGCCATTGCCCGCGGTGACGTGTTGGCAGACGGTCCTTCTGTGGACCTCGGTGAGCTGGCTCTGGGTCAGAATATGCGTATCGCATTCATGCCCTGGAACGGTTACAACTTTGAGGATTCCATCCTTATTTCCGAGAAGGTTGTTCAGGAAGATCGCCTGACCACTATCCACATTCAGGAACTGACCTGTGTGGCCCGGGATACGAAACTCGGCAGCGAAGAGATCACAGCGGATATTCCAAACGTTGGTGAGAGCGCGCTGGCCAAGCTGGATGAGTCCGGTATTGTTTATATCGGCGCTGAAGTAGGCCCTGGCGATATTCTGGTTGGTAAGGTAACGCCAAAAGGTGAAACCCAGCTGACTCCGGAAGAAAAGCTGCTGAGGGCAATCTTCGGCGAGAAGGCCTCTGATGTTAAAGACACGTCTTCCCGCGTGCCCACTGGTACCCGCGGAACCGTAATTGACGTGCAGGTCTTTACCCGAGATGGTATCGAGAAAGATCAGCGTGCCAAGGCAATTGAAAAAGAACAGCTGGATCAGTATCGCAAAGATCTGAAGGACGAGTATCGTATTGTTGAAGGTGCAACTTTTGAACGTCTTCTGAATGCGTTGAAAGGTCAGCCTGTCATCAGTGGCCCGGGCCTGAAAAAAGGCGCGAGCCTTGATGAGGCTTATCTGGCAGAACTGCCTCGTCCGGACTGGTTCAAGCTCCGTATGCAGGATGAGAGCCTTAATGAGCTTCTGGAAAAATCCGAGCAGGGTCTGGAAGAGCGTAAGAAAGAACACGAAGCGCGCTTCGATGACAAGAAAGGCAAACTGCAGCAGGGCGATGATCTTGCACCGGGCGTTCTGAAGATTGTTAAGGTATATCTTGCCATCAAGCGCAGGATTCAGCCTGGTGACAAAATGGCTGGGCGTCACGGTAACAAAGGTGTTATCTCGGCAGTTATGCCGATAGAGGACATGCCGTATGACGTAGATGGCCGTACTGTCGACATTGTTCTGAACCCACTGGGTGTTCCTTCGCGGATGAACGTAGGTCAGGTGCTTGAAACCCATCTGGGTGCTGCTGCCAAGGGACTTGGTGAGCGCATCGGCAAAATGCTTGACGAGCAACGCAAAATTGCGGAGCTGCGCAAGCTGCTTGATGAGATCTACAACCACTCGGATGAAGTGTTCAAGGTAGATCTGGATTCCCTGAGTGATCAGGAAATTCAGGAAATGTGCCACAACCTGCGTAGCGGCGTTCCTATGGCCACGCCGGTGTTTGACGGAGCCAAAGAGGCCGAGGTCAAACACATGCTGGAATTGGCAGGGCTGAGCACAACCGGACAGACCAAGCTGTACGATGGCCGTACCGGAGAAGCTTTCGATCGTCCTGTGACGGTTGGGTATATGTATATCCTCAAGTTGAACCACTTGATCGATGACAAGATGCACGCCCGTTCGACCGGTTCGTACAGTCTGGTTACTCAGCAGCCGCTGGGTGGTAAGGCCCAGTTCGGTGGTCAGCGCTTTGGTGAGATGGAAGTGTGGGCCCTGGAGGCTTACGGTGCGGCTTATACGCTGCAGGAAATGCTCACCGTTAAGTCTGATGACGTGAACGGCCGGACTAAGATGTATAAGAACATTGTCGATGGTGATCATCGGATGGAGCCCGGCATGCCGGAGTCCTTCAATGTTCTTGTCAAGGAAATCCGTTCGTTGGGTATCGACATCGAGCTGGAATCTGAGTGAGCCGAATTGTTTTTGGCAGCGTGAGCGGGCACCTGAGGTGCCCGCCCGAGATTAACGCCATCCGGAGCTTTTACTGATGAAAGATTTGCTGAATCTTCTCAAGAGCCAGAACCAAAGCAAGGAATTTGATGCCATCCGTATTGGTTTGGCATCACCCGACATGATCCGTTCCTGGTCCTTTGGTGAAGTTAAGAAGCCTGAGACTATTAACTACCGTACGTTCAAGCCTGAGCGTGACGGCCTTTTCTGCGCCAAAATCTTCGGCCCGATCAAGGACTACGAGTGCCTGTGCGGCAAATATAAGCGCCTCAAACACCGCGGTGTTATCTGCGAAAAGTGTGGCGTTGAAGTTGCACTGGCAAGCGTGCGTCGTGAGCGCATGGGACATATTGAGCTGGCCAGCCCGGTCGCTCATATATGGTTCCTGAAGTCGCTGCCGTCCCGTATCGGTCTGATGCTGGACATGACGCTGCGCGATATTGAGCGTGTTTTGTATTTTGAATCGTTTATTGTGATCGATCCGGGAATGACCACGCTGGAGCGCGGTCAGCTGCTGAACGATGAGCAGTATTACGAAGCCCTTGAAGAGTTCGGTGACGAGTTCGATGCCCGTATGGGTGCCGAGGCTGTGAAGCAGTTGCTCGAAGATATTGATCTGCAGGAGCAGGTTGATATGTTGCGTGAAGAAATTCCGCAAACCAACTCCGAAACCAAGATCAAGAAGTTCAGCAAGCGGCTGAAAATTCTTGAGGCTTTCCTGTATTCCGGTAACAAGCCGGGCGATATGGTCATGACCGTGTTGCCGGTTCTTCCGCCGGATCTGCGTCCGCTGGTTCCTCTGGATGGTGGCCGTTTTGCCACATCGGATCTCAACGATCTCTATCGCAGGGTTATCAACCGGAACAACCGTCTCAAGCGCCTGCTGGAGTTGAATGCTCCAGACATTATTGTACGTAACGAGAAGCGGATGCTGCAGGAAGCAGTGGATGCGCTGTTGGATAACGGTCGTCGTGGCCGTGCTATCACTGGCACCAACAAGCGGCCGTTGAAGTCTCTGGCAGACATGATCAAGGGTAAGCAGGGCCGTTTCCGTCAGAACCTCCTGGGTAAACGTGTAGACTACTCCGGTCGTTCCGTTATCGTGGTCGGTCCCTACCTGCGTCTGCATCAATGCGGTCTGCCCAAGAAGATGGCGCTTGAGTTGTTCAAGCCGTTCATTTTCTCCAAGCTTGAGCATCGTGGCCTGGCTACCACCATCAAAGCCGCCAAGAAAATGGTTGAGCGTGAAGAAGGTGTGGTCTGGGACATCCTGGACGAGGTTATTCGCCAGCACCCGATCATGCTTAACCGGGCGCCCACATTGCACCGTCTTGGTATTCAGGCTTTTGAGCCTGTATTGATCGAAGGTAAGGCGATCCAGCTGCACCCGTTGGTCTGTGCGGCCTACAACGCCGACTTCGACGGTGACCAGATGGCGGTACACGTACCCCTGACTCTGGAAGCCCAGCTTGAAGCTCGTGCCCTGATGATGTCTACCAACAATATTCTGTCACCAGCCAATGGTGAGCCGATTATTGTGCCGTCTCAGGACGTGGTACTTGGCCTCTATTACATGACTCGGGAGCGCAAAAATGCGCCCGGCGAAGGCATGGTGTTTGCTGATATCAAAGAAGCTCATCGTGCATACGGCGCTGGTAAGGTAGATCTGCAGGCCATCGTCAAGGTGCGTGTCAAGGAAGTAGCCATTCTGGAAAACGGTGAGCGCACTGAAGAGTACAAGATCGTTGACACCACGGTCGGCCGTGCACTGCTGTTTGATATAGTTCCGGATGGTCTTTCATACGACCTGGTCAACAAGCCCATGGTCAAGAAGGCGATCTCTAGCCTTATCAATATCTGCTACCGTGATGCCGGGCTGAAAGAAACGGTTATTTTCGCCGATCAGCTCATGTACATGGGTTACCAATACGCCACGGTTTCCGGTATCTCAATCGGTTTCAATGACTTTGAGATTCCTCCGGAAAAATACGCCTTGGTGGATGCAGCCTCCCAGGAAGTGAAAGATATTGAAACCCAGTATGCCTCAGGCCTGCTAACCCAGGGTGAGAAATACAACAAGGTAATCGACATCTGGTCACGGGCCAATGACAAGGTTTCCAAGGCCATGATGGAGCGTCTGGCCAAGGAAAAGGTTCTCGGCGCAGATGGCAAGCCGGTTAAAGGTGAAGATGGCGAAGACCTTATGCAGGAGTCGTTCAACTCCGTCTATATGATGGCTGACTCAGGCGCACGGGGTTCTGCTGCCCAGATTCGTCAGTTGGCGGGTATGCGTGGCCTGATGGCCAAGCCGGATGGCTCTATCATCGAGACGCCGATCACAGCCAACTTCCGTGAAGGCCTGAACGTACTTCAGTACTTTATCTCGACTCACGGTGCACGTAAGGGTCTTGCGGATACGGCATTGAAAACAGCTAACTCCGGTTATCTGACTCGTCGTCTGGTCGATGTGTCCCAGGATCTGGTTGTTACCGAAGAGGATTGCGGTACCGAAGAAGGTCTGCTCATGACGCCGCACATCGAAGGCGGCGACGTGGTTGTTCCTCTGGGTGATCGTGTACTTGGTCGTGTGACTGCCCGCGATGCGTTTACGCCAATCGATAAAGAAAATGCCGTTGTTCCTGCAGGTACTCTGCTGGATGAAAAAATGGTTGAAGCCCTCGAGGCTGCAGGTGTGGACGAAGTATGGGTCCGTTCCGCAATCACCTGTGAGACCCGTCATGGTATTTGTGCCAAGTGCTATGGTCGTGATCTTGCCCGCGGTCACCTTGTAAACGTTGGTGAGGCTGTTGGTGTTATTGCTGCCCAGTCCATTGGTGAGCCGGGAACCCAGCTCACAATGCGTACGTTCCACATTGGTGGTGCGGCGAGCCGGGCATCCGCAGTTGATAATATTCAGGTCAAGCACGGCGGCACCGTACGTCTGCATAACCTGAAGTCACTCGAGAAGAAAGATGGTTCTCTGGTGGTGATATCCCGCTCTTCTGCTCTGGCTATTGCAGACGACCAAGGGCGTGAGCGTGAGTGGTACAAGCTTCCATATGGTGCAGTGCTTTCTGTGAAGCACGGCGACAATGTCGAAGCCGGTGTTGTGGTAGCCAAGTGGGATCCGCACACTCACCCGATCATCGCGGAAGCCGAAGGAACAGCCAAGTTCGTCAATATGGATCAGGGTATTACCGTACGTACCCAGACTGACGAGCTTACTGGCCTTTCAACTATGGAAATTATTGATCCGAAGGAACGCCCGGCAGCTGGTAAAGACATTCGCCCGGCAATCCAGATGGTTGATGAGTCCGGAAACGATGTTGAATTGCCAGGTGGTGGCGCGGCGATCTTCTTCATGCCGGCGAACGCTTTGGTGACTATGGCCAATGGCGCGCGCATCGAGCTTGGTGATGTGGTTGCCCGTATCCCGCAGGCAAGTTCCAAAACTCGTGATATTACAGGTGGTCTGCCAAGAGTTGCCGATCTGTTCGAAGCCCGTCGGCCTAAAGAGTCGTCAATCCTGGCAGAGATCAGCGGCATGATCTCTTTCGGCAAGGAAACCAAAGGCAAGAAACGCCTGGTAATCACGCCGAAGGATGGAGACCCTTATGAGGTCCTGATTCCGAAACATCGCCAGATGAACGTATTCGAAGGCGAGACGGTTGAGAAGGGTGAGGTAATCTCCGACGGCCCATCCAATCCGCACGATATCCTGCGGTTGTTGGGTGTGGTTGAGCTGGCCAGGTATATCACCAACGAGATCCAGGACGTTTATCGTCTGCAGGGCGTTGTCATCAATGATAAGCACATTGAGGTTATTGTGCGTCAGATGTTGCGCAAAGTTGAAATTACCGATCCTGGCGATACCCAGTTGATATCCGGCGATTCTGTGGAAATCAATAAGGTCCTTGAGGAAAACGAAGCAGCGATCGCAGCAGACAAAGAGCCAGCGCGGTTCGAGCGTTTGCTGCTGGGTATCACCAAGGCTTCCCTGGCCACTGAGTCGTTCATTTCTGCGGCTTCATTCCAGGAAACCACCCGGGTACTCACGGAAGGCGCTGTAACAGGTAAGCGTGACTATTTGCGCGGCCTGAAAGAAAACGTCGTGGTTGGCCGCCTGATTCCTGCGGGAACCGGTCTGGCTTATCATGCCGAACGTCGGCGCAAGCGCGAACTGGAAGAGCAGGGCGTGACTGCTGCGGATGTTGAAGAAGCTCTGAGCGCAGAACTCAACCGCGGGAGTTGAGTCAGGCGGACCACCTCCGTGTAGTTACTTATGCTGAGGTGGTTAAAAAGAGATCAGTCATCTTGACTGTCGGGGGGTGCGGGCTTAAACTTGCGTCCCTTAAATTTTACCCCCTTTATTGGGGGTAAGTTTCATTGATATGGTTTTTTGGAGTTTGCTTACATGGCAACGATTAATCAGTTGGTGCGTAAGCCTCGTAAACGCAAGGTAGCCAAGAGCGATGTTCCTGCTCTTCAGGCGTGCCCACAGCGTCGTGGTGTTTGCACTCGTGTGTATACCACTACGCCGAAGAAGCCGAACTCAGCACTGCGTAAAGTGTGCCGTGTTCGTCTGACTAACGGCTTCGAGGTTTCCTCATACATTGGTGGTGAAGGTCACAACCTTCAGGAGCACAGTGTTGTGCTTATCCGTGGCGGTCGAGTAAAAGACCTTCCGGGTGTGCGCTATCACACTGTTCGCGGAACACTGGACACCCAGGGTGTACAGAGCCGTCGGCAGGGTCGCTCCAAGTACGGTACAAAACGTCCCAAGTCCTGATGTCCCGAGCGGGTGTCTTTTATCGTTGCTGGTCAGGACGATAAGAGTAAGGCTGAGTAGCCTGTGGCTATCTCAGGGGTTCCTGAAGACCTTTTAATTAGATAAGGGCTTATCGATGCCTAGAAGAAGAGTTGCAGCTAAGCGGGAAATTATCCCGGATCCGAAATTCGGTAGTGCGCGTCTTGCCAAATTCATCAACCACGTGATGGAAAGCGGTAAGAAGTCAGTTGCAGAGCGTATTGTTTATGGTGCTCTGACAATCGTAGCCGAAAAATCCAATGAAGAGCCGATCGAGATGTTCGAAAAGGCCCTGGAAAACATCCAGCCGATGGTTGAGGTTAAGTCCCGTCGTGTAGGTGGTGCTACTTACCAGGTGCCTGTAGAAGTCCGGCCTTCCCGTCAGAATGCGCTGGCTATGCGCTGGCTCGTAGAGTTTTCACGGAAGCGCGGCGAGAAATCCATGGCGCAGCGTCTGGCTGGTGAAATTCTTGACGCCGCTGACAGCAAAGGCTCCGCTGTTAAGAAGCGTGAAGACGTACACCGCATGGCAGAAGCCAACAAGGCGTTCTCCCACTTCCGTTTCTAATCAGCCGAGGTTTATACAGTGGCACGCAAAACTCCGATTAAACGTTACAGAAACATTGGTATCTGTGCGCACGTTGATGCGGGCAAGACCACAACGACCGAGCGTATTCTTTATTATACCGGTCGTAGCCATAAGATGGGTGAAACCCATGATGGCGCGTCTACTACTGACTGGATGGAGCAAGAGCAGGAGCGTGGTATTACCATTACCTCCGCTGCTGTTACCACCTTCTGGCAGGGTATGGACAAGCAGTTTGACGAGCATCGTATCAACGTAATTGATACCCCGGGACACGTTGACTTCACAATTGAAGTTGAGCGTTCGTTGCGGGTACTTGATGGTGCCGTGGTTGTATTCTGCGGTTCGTCTGGTGTTGAGCCGCAGTCTGAGACTGTGTGGCGTCAGGCTAATAAGTATGAAGTTCCGCGCATGGTGTTCGTTAATAAAATGGACCGTGCCGGCGCTGATTTCCTTCGTGTAGTTGAGCAGATCAAAACCCGTCTGGGTGCGACACCTGTTCCGTTGCAGTTACCAATCGGTGCTGAAGATAATTTTGAAGGCGTCGTGGATCTGCTTCGTATGAAGGCAATCTACTGGAACAACGATGACATGGGTATGACCTACGAGTTGGGTGATATTCCAGCCGATATGGCAGACGAAGTTGCCAAGTATCGGGAGCAGTTGATCGAGGCTGCTGCCGAGGCCAGCGAAGAATACATGGATAAGTATCTCGAGGGTGGCGAGCTCACCGTTGAAGAGATCAAGAAGGGCTTGCGTACGCGCACTATCTCCAACGAGATAGTCCTTGCGACATGTGGTTCCGCCTTCAAGAACAAAGGTGTTCAGGCTGTTCTTGATGCTGTTATCGAATACTTGCCAGCTCCGGATGAAGTAAAAGCCATCCGTGGTGAAGTAGACGAAGACGGAACAGAAGAGACTCGTCCGGTTGATGACAATGCGCCCTTTGCTGCATTGGCATTCAAGATCGCTACGGATCCTTTTGTGGGTTCACTGACCTTCTTCCGTGTTTACTCGGGTACGCTCGAGTCTGGTAGCGCCGTTTATAACTCGGTTAAGGGCAAGAAAGAGCGTGTGGGCCGTATGGTTCAGATGCATGCCAATGACCGGGAAGAAATCAAGGAAGTTCTGGCTGGTGATATCGCTGCTGCCATCGGCTTGAAGAGCGTCACTACGGGTGACACCTTGTGCGACGAAAACCACAAGATCATCCTAGAGCGTATGGAGTTTCCTGAGCCGGTTATATCGGTTGCGGTTGAGCCGAAGTCGAAAGCGGACCAGGAGAAGATGGGTGTTGCGCTGGGCAAGCTTGCCCAGGAAGATCCTTCGTTCCGTGTGCGTACCGACGAAGAAAGCGGTCAGACAATCATTTCCGGTATGGGTGAGCTTCACCTGGATATTCTCGTTGACCGTATGCGTCGTGAGTTCAAGGTTGAGGCAAACATCGGTAAGCCTCAGGTCGCCTATCGCGAATGTATTCGTAAGTCCGTGGATGTCGAAGGCAAGTTTGTTCGTCAGTCTGGTGGTCGTGGTCAGTATGGTCACGTTAAGGTCAGAATTGATCCGCTGCCTCTGGACGAAGAAGATGCGGAAAACTTCATTTTCGTTAACGAAATTGTAGGTGGTGCTGTTCCGAAGGAATACATTCCGGCAGTTCAGCAGGGTATCTTGGAGCAGATGCAGAACGGCTGCTTGGCCGGTTATCCGCTGCTGGGTATCAAGGCAACCTTGTACGACGGTTCTTATCACGACGTGGACTCCAACGAAATGGCGTTCAAGGTCGCGGGTTCCATGGCCATGAAGAAAGGTGCTCTGGAAGCGAACCCGGCTCTGCTTGAGCCGATGATGAAGGTTGAGGTTGTAACCCCTGAAGATTATATGGGTGACGTGGTTGGCGATTTGAATCGTCGTCGTGGCTTGATTCAGGGTATGGATGACGGTGTTGCGGGCAAGATTGTTCGTGCCGAAGTTCCGTTGTCAGAAATGTTTGGTTATGCGACTGATCTGCGCTCTGCAACTCAGGGGCGTGCATCTTATGCGATGGAATTTTCGCGGTACGCCGAAGCGCCAAGCAATATTGCCGAAGCAATTATTAAAAAGGGTTGATACCCAGGACTTAAGTAACAGGAAGAGGTGTAACTGTGTCTAAATCTAAATTTGAGCGTAACAAGCCGCACCTGAACGTGGGCACGATTGGTCACGTAGACCATGGTAAGACGACTCTGACCGCTGCTCTGACTCGTGTATGTCACGAAGTCTGGGGTACGGGTTCTGCGAGCGCATTCGATCAGATCGATAACGCACCGGAAGAGCGTGCGCGTGGTATAACCATCGCGACTTCACACGTTGAGTACGATTCCCCGATTCGTCACTACGCACACGT
>NZ_QOCH01000017.1:0-97741 GCF_003318275.1 Marinobacter sp. F3R11
AGCGAAGATTATCGAGTAATCTGCTCGTTTGATCTGGAAAAGGGGCTGATTTGATCAGCCCCTTTTTCTGTTTTAGTTGCAATGTATGGTTCAGTCAGGTTGTCTGGCGTGGCTGTTGACAGGGTTGTTTATTCTGCATACAATGCGGCTCCTTTTTTTGAAGGTCAGCGAAAGGTTTCGCTGCTACGAGTGGAGTTTGGTGCAACATGCAAAGCCAAAAGATTCGGATCCGGTTGAAGGCGTTTGATTATCGCCTGATCGACCAGTCCACACAGGAGATTGTCGATACCGCAAAGCGGACCGGCGCTCAAGTGCGTGGACCTATTCCTCTGCCTACGCGCAAGGAAAAGTTCACCATTCTGGTTTCCCCGCACGTCAATAAAGATGCGCGCGATCAGTATGAAATTCGTACCCACAAGCGTTTGCTCGACATTGTTGAGCCAACGGAAAAGACAGTAGATGCTTTGATGAAGTTAGACCTGGCAGCAGGTGTAGACGTTCAGATCAGCCTCGGTTAATGCCGCCAGGTATTAACCTGTGTAACTGTCCTAAGGCCATAGAGGGTGAGAGCCCCGTACACTTAGAGGTGAAACATGGCAATTGGTATTGTCGGTCGCAAGGCCGGTATGACCCGTATTTTTACGGAAGACGGGCAAGCGTTGCCCGTAACGGTGATTGAGGTTGAACCTAACCGTATCACCCAACTCAAGACCCTTGAAAATGACGGCTATCGCGCGGTTCAGGTAACCGTGGGTTCGCGTCGTTCCTCTCGCGTTAACAAGAGTGCAGCAGGCCATTTCGCAAAAGCCGGCGTAGAAGCGGGTCGTAGCGTATGGGAGTTTCGTCTGGCAGATGGTGAAGGTGAAGACCTGGCCGCTGGCAATGAAATTACAGCTTCAGTTTTTGAAGACGGTCAGGTTGTTGATGCTACCGGTACATCCAAAGGTAAAGGTTTTCAGGGCGGTGTAAAGCGCTGGAACTTTTCCATGCAGGATGCCACGCACGGTAACTCACTGTCTCACCGTGCTCCGGGTTCTATTGGTCAGAACCAGACTCCGGGCAAGGTATTCAAAGGCAAGAAGATGGCGGGTCAAATGGGTAATGTGCAAGTTACAGTGCAGAACCTGAAAATTGTCCGTGTCGACGCTGAGCGCAACCTTCTGCTGGTTAGTGGTGCCGTACCTGGCGCAACTGGCGGCGATGTTGTCATCAAGCCTGCTGTTAAAGCCTGAGGAGCGGTTCGATGGAATTGACTATTACAGGTAGCGGTAAGGAAGTTACAGTTTCCGAGACTGCTTTCGCGAAAGATTTTAACGAGTCGTTGGTTCATCAGGTAGTCACTGCTTATATGGCAGCTGGCCGCCAGGGTACCAAGGCTCAGAAAACCCGTTCAGAAGTCAGCGGTGGCGGTAAGAAGCCGTGGCGTCAGAAGGGTACGGGTCGTGCCCGTGCTGGTACTATTCGCAGCCCGATTTGGCGCTCTGGTGGTGTGACCTTCGCTGCAAAGCCTCGTAGCTTTGAGCAAAAGGTAAACCGCAAGATGTACCGTGCTGCTATGTGCTCTATCTTCTCCGAACTCGTTCGTCAGGAACGTCTGGTTCTGGTAGATGACTTCGCTGTCGATGCACCCAAAACCAAAGTGTTTGCCGCCAAAATGGCAGACCTGGGCATCTCCAATGCGTTGATTCTTACGGATAGTGTTGAGCACAACCTGCATCTGGCCTCCCGTAACGTTCCTCACGTTGATGTGCGTGATGTTGCGGGTCTGGATCCGGTTAGCCTGGTTGCCTTCGAGAAAGTCGTGGTGACTGTTCCCGCTCTGAAGAAGATCGAGGAGATGCTGGGATGAATCAGGAGCGTATTTATAAGGTCCTTTTGGGGCCGCACGTATCGGAGAAGGCTTCTCTGGTTGCTGAGCATGGTCAGGTAGTTTTCCGGGTTGCCCCGGATGCCTCCAAGCCAGAGATCAAGAAGGCTGTTGAGCAGTTGTTCAACGTCACCGTAGAAGGTGTTCAGGTTCTGAATCGTAAGGGCAAGCTTAAACGCACTGCCCGCGGGTTCGGCAAGCGTAATGACATTCGTAAGGCTTACGTTAAGCTGGCAGAAGGTCAGGACATCGATTTTCTGGATGTGGAATAAGGTAAAGGGGTCGTAATATGCCGATCGTCAAAACCAAACCAACATCTGCCGGACGCCGTCACGTTGTAAAGCTTTACAACCCGGATTTGTATAAAGGGCGCCCTTACGAACCGTTGGTCGAATCACAAAGCAAGTCGGGTGGTCGTAACAATGCTGGCCGCATTACTACCCGGCATATTGGTGGTGGACATAAACAGCACTACCGTATCATTGACTTCAAGCGGACCAAAGATGGTATTCCTGCGTCAATTGAACGCATTGAATACGATCCTAACCGCTCAGCGCACATCGCTTTGATCAAGTATGCCGATGGCGAGCGTCGTTACATTATCGCTCCTAAAGGTATGCAGGTTGGAGATCCTGTGCGTTCAGGAATCGACGCGCCGATCAAGGTCGGAAGCACATTGCCACTGCGAAATATTCCAGTGGGTTCTGTGGTTCATTGCGTTGAGCTCAAGCCTGGCAAAGGTGCACAGCTGGCTCGCTCCGCGGGCGCATCCGTACAGCTGGTTGCTCGGGAAGGCGCTTATGCGACTATCCGCCTGCGTTCAGGTGAAATGCGTAAGGTGCTTGTTGATTGTCGTGCCACATTGGGTGAAGTATCCAATAGTGAGCACAGTCTCAAGCGGCTTGGTAAAGCGGGTGCATCACGTTGGCGTGGCAAGCGTCCAACAGTACGTGGTGTTGCTATGAACCCAGTTGACCACCCGCATGGTGGTGGTGAAGGGCGTACCTCTGGCGGGCGTCACCCGGTTACTCCGTGGGGTGTTCCGACCAAAGGGCATAAGACTCGTAAGAACAAACGTACTGACAAAATGATAGTACGTCGTCGTTCAGCCAAGTAAACGACTACATAGAGGTAAATGCTGTGCCACGTTCTTTAAAGAAAGGTCCTTTTATAGACCTGCATCTGTTGAAGAAGGTCGAAGCAGCTCTGGAAGCGAACGACAAGCGGCCGATCAAGACCTGGTCCCGTCGTTCAACGATCTTCCCAGAGTTCGTAGGTTTGACCATTGCAGTCCACAACGGAAGGCAGCACGTGCCGGTTTATGTGACCGAAGATATGGTCGGGCATAAACTGGGTGAGTTCGCGGCAACGCGTACTTATCGCGGCCATTCGGCCGACAAGAAAGCTAAACGCTGATTGTGAGGGGAATAGAAATGGAAGTAGCAGCCAAGTATAAGGGCGCTCGCCTCTCAGCTCAGAAAGCTCGTCTTGTTGCCGATCAAGTTCGCGGCAAGGCTGTTGAGGACGCCCTAAACATTCTGACTTTCAGCCCTAAGAAGGCAGCGGTGATTATCAAGAAAGCTCTTGAGTCCGCCATTGCCAACGCTGAGCATAACGAAGGTCTGGACGTTGACGAACTGCGGGTTTCCACCGTTATGGTGGATGAGGGCCCGACGCTCAAGCGGATCAAAGCTCGAGCCAAGGGGCGCGCTGATAGAATCATGAAGCGCACCTGTCATATCACCGTCAAGGTCGCCGACAAGTAGGAGATGCTCAGATGGGTCATAAAGTAAATCCAACCGGCATGCGCCTGGGTGTGATCAAAGAGCACAACTCAGTATGGTATGCCGATAAAAAGGAATACGCGAAGAACCTGTTGAACGATATTCAGGTTCGCGAATTCCTCGACAAACGTCTTGTAAAAGCGTCTGTCAGCAAGATTGTGATCGAGCGCCCTGCTCAGAACGCCCGCATCACGATCCATACTGCCCGTCCCGGTATAGTTATCGGTAAGAAGGGTGAAGATGTTGATCGTTTGCGTCGTGAAGTTGGCGCAATGATGGGTGTGCCTGTGCACATCAACATCGAAGAAGTCCGCAAGCCGGATCTGGATGCCCGCCTGGTAGCGCAAAACGTTGCCGGTCAGCTGGAGCGTCGTGTGATGTTCCGTCGTGCTATGAAGCGCGCGGTTCAGAATGCCATGCGTCAAGGCGCCAAGGGTATCAAGATTCAGGTTGGTGGTCGTCTCGGGGGTGCTGAGATTGCGCGTTCCGAGTGGTATCGCGAAGGTCGTGTTCCGCTGCACACACTGCGTGCAGATATTGATTACGCAACCTACGAAGCGCATACCACTTACGGCGTAATTGGCGTCAAGGTATGGATCTTCAAAGGTGAGATTCTTGGTGGTATGGAACAAGTCCGTGCTGACAAGAAAGCCTCTGGGAAGAAAGGTTCTAAGTAAAGGGGCAATCTTATGCTGCAACCAAAACGCACCAAATTTCGCAAGGTAATGAAAGGCCGTAACACGGGTCTTGCTCACCGTGCCAACAAGGTGAGCTTCGGTGAATACGGATTGAAAGCGACGAGTCGCGGACGTATAACTGCACGCCAGATTGAGGCGGCGCGGCGTACCATGACTCGTAAAATCAAGCGGGGCGGTAAGATCTGGATCCGGGTTTTCCCGGACAAGCCGATCACCGGTAAGCCGCTTGAAGTACGTATGGGTAAAGGTAAGGGTTCTGTTGAGTATTGGGTGGCGGAAATTCAGCCAGGCCGTATGCTCTACGAGATGGAAGGCGTTGCTGAAGATATAGCACGCGAGGCTTTCACTCTCGCAGCGGCGAAGCTGCCGGTACAGACCACCTTCGTAACTAGGACGGTGATGTGATGAAAGCAACAGAGCTGCGTGAAAAATCAGCCGCGGAGCTGAACAAGGAGCTGATCGACCTCCTGAAGGAGCAGTTCAATCTGCGCATGCGCAAGGCGACAGGTCAGCTTAATCAGTCTCACCTTCTCGCCGGCGTGAAGCGTGATATTGCTCGCGTGAAAACAGTTTTGAATGAAAAGGCAGGAAAGTGACATGACTGAAGCTACCCAATCTGCCAGGACTCTTAGCGGCAAGGTCGTGAGTAACAAGATGGAGAAATCCATCGTGGTGCTGGTTGAACGTCAGGTAAAGCACCCTCTGTACGGAAAGTACATGAAGCGTTCAACCAAGATCCACGCTCATGATGAGAGCAACCAATGCAATATCGGTGACAAAGTGACCATTCAGGAAACCCGTCCGGTCTCCAAGACCAAGAGTTGGGCCCTGGTTGAAGTCATCGAACATGCGTCCAAGGTGTAAAGCGCCCGGAGAACAACCATGATTCAGACTCAGACAATGCTTGAAGTCGCGGATAACAGCGGTGCGCGTCAGGTGATGTGCATTAAGGTCCTGGGCGGTTCACACCGGCGCTATGCCAGCGTAGGGGATGTTATTAAGGTAACCGTTAAGGAAGCCATCCCCCGTGGTAAAGTGAAAAAGGGCCAGGTCCTGAAGGCTGTAGTAGTACGCACTCGTAAGGGTGTTCGTCGTCCTGATGGATCGCTGATCCGTTTTGACGGCAATGCGGCGGTACTTCTGAACAATCAGGACGCTCCCATTGGTACCCGTATCTTCGGACCGGTTACCCGTGAACTGCGTAATGAAAAGTTCATGAAAATTATCTCACTGGCACCCGAAGTACTTTAAAGGACCAGAGGCCGGTTATGAAAAAGATTAAACGAGATGACGAAGTAATCGTCACCACGGGGAAAGACAAAGGTAAACGTGGTAAAGTCCTGAAAGTTCAGGACGATGGTAAAGTGATTGTTTCTGGCATCAATATGATGAAGAAGCACACCAAGCCTAACCCGATGCTGGGCACCCCAGGTGGCATCGTCGAAAAAGAAGCACCTATCCAGGCTTCCAACGTGGCTATTTTTAATCCGCAGACCGGCAAAGCCGATCGTGTTGGCTTCCAGACCAAGGAAGACGGCGTAAAAATGCGGATCTTCAAAGCGACGAAAGAAGCTGTCGATAACCAGTAAGCGGTGGTGGTTACGATGCTTAACATGAAAGAGCAGTACAGCAAGGAAGTGATACCTGCCCTGCAGAAAGAGTTCGGTTTTACGAACATCATGCAGGTGCCACGTATTGAAAAAATCACCCTTAATATGGGTGTCGGTGAAGCGGTTGGTGATAAAAAGCTGATTGAAAATGCTGTCGCGGATCTAGAGCGCCTGGCAGGACAAAAAGTTGTTGTTACCAAGGCACGTAAATCTGTAGCGGGTTTCAAAATCCGTGAAGGTTGGCCGATTGGTTGTAAGGTTACCCTGCGCGGTGAACGCATGTGGGATTTCTTTGATCGTCTGGTTCACATTGCGGTTCCCCGTATTCGTGACTTCCGCGGTCTGAATCCCAAGTCCTTTGACGGGCGCGGTAACTACAGCATGGGTGTGCGTGAGCAGATTATCTTTCCGGAGATTGAGTACGACAAAGTCGACAAAATCCGAGGTCTTGATATCACCATTACCACCACTGCCAAGACCGACGATGAAGGTCGTGAGCTGTTGAAAGCTTTCGGTTTTCCGTTCAAGAAATAAAGGAACGAGAGTAATGGCTAAGGTTTCCATGAAAAACCGTGAGCTCAAGCGTGAGCAAACCGTTGCGAAGTATGCAGCGAAACGCGCAGAGCTCAAGGCGATTATCAAGAACCCGAATACCAGCGATGATGACCGTTGGGATGCACAGATGAAGCTGCAACAGCTTCCTCGGGATGCTTCTCCTTCGCGTCTTCGTAATCGTTGCCAGGTGACTGGTCGTCCTCACGGCGTTCTTCGCAAGTTCGAACTTTCCCGGATTAAACTCCGTGAATACGGCATGCGTGGTGACGTTCCAGGCCTGACCAAGGCAAGCTGGTAAGATAGGTGTCCTGACTCAGGTCAGGATGCCTGTTGGTAAGCGGTGCGGCACGCCGCTGCACAACTAAAAAGATCAGGAGCCTCATACTAATGAGTATGCAAGATACGCTTGCGGATATGGTAACCCGTATACGCAACGCACAGATGGCATCGAAAGCAGACGTTACGATGCCGTCTTCAAAGATGAAGATCTCGGTGGCCCAAGTCCTTAAGGACGAAGGTTACGTTGAGGATTTTTCCGTTACATCCGACGTAAAGCCCGAGCTTACGATCACTCTTAAGTATTTCGGTGGCAAGCCGGTTATAGAGTCGATCAAACGGGTTAGTCGTCCGAGCCTGCGCCAGTACAAGGGCACTGGGGAACTGCCGAAAGTATCCGGTGGTCTGGGAGTCGCGATTGTCTCTACGTCCAAGGGCGTAATGACAGACCGCGCTGCACGTGCTGCCGGCGTGGGTGGCGAAGTCATCTGCACCGTATTCTAGGAGAATCACATGTCCAGGGTTGCCAATAATCCTGTCGTGCTGCCTTCCGGTGTTGAGGTTAAGCTAAACGGACAGGAAATTAGTGTAAAGGGCTCCAAAGGAGCACTTCAGTTTTCGATTCACCAAGCGGTTGAGGTAAAGCAGGAAGAGAATCTTCTGCGCTTTGCTGCCCGTGATGGTGCCCAAAAGTCCCGCGCTCTTGCTGGTACGACCCGCGCGCTGGTCAATAACATGGTGACCGGTGTATCCGCAGGCTTCGAGCGCAAGCTCCAGCTGATCGGTGTAGGTTATCGGGCCCAGGCACAAGGTAAGAAGCTCAATCTGACTCTGGGTTTTTCTCACCCGGTTGAATATGAGCTGCCCGAGGGGATTACCGCAGAAACTCCGTCCAATACGGAAGTAGTTATTCGCGGTATCGACAAGCAACAGGTTGGCCACGTCGCTGCGGAAATCCGCGCGTTCCGTCCGCCCGAGCCTTATAAAGGCAAAGGTGTTCGGTATGCGGATGAGCAGGTAAGACGTAAAGAAGCCAAGAAGAAATAAGGCGGGACTATGAGCGCGAATAACGAAAGATTGCGTCGCGCACGCAAAGTGCGCATGAAGATCCGTGAGCTGGGCTCGACACGTTTGTGCGTTCACCGCACCCCGCGTCATATGTACGCTCAGGTTACATCAGCAGATGGCAGCAAAGTAATTGCCACTGCCTCCACGTTGGATAAGGAACTGCGCCAGGGTGCAACCGGTAACGTGGACGCCGCTAAAAAGGTTGGTCAGCTTATTGCTGAGCGCGCCAAGGCGGCAGGTATTGAGCGGGTGGCATTTGACCGCTCCGGTTACCGTTATCATGGGCGTGTTCAGGCTCTGGCCGACGCAGCCCGTGAAGCTGGCTTGCAATTCTAAGAGGTGGAGAAGATGAGCGTTAACGATCAGAAGGCGCCTGAGCTCCAGGAAAAGCTGGTTCAGGTTAATCGCGTCGCTAAAGTGGTCAAGGGTGGTCGCGTTTTCGCGTTTACCGCACTGAGCGTTGTTGGTGACGGGAAAGGGCGCGTTGGCTTCGGTCGCGGCAAGGCACGTGAAGTGCCGGTCGCTATCCAGAAGGCAATGGAAGCTGCACGTAAAAACATGGTAGATGTGCCGCTTAATGGTACGACTCTGCAGTACGCAGTGCGAGCCCAGCATGGTGGCTCCAAGGTGTACATGCAGCCGGCCTCTGAAGGTACAGGTATCATCGCCGGTGGTGCGATGCGCGCGGTGCTTGAAGTTGCAGGTGTTCAGAACGTACTTTCCAAGTGTTACGGGTCTACCAACCCGGTGAACGTAGTACGTTCCACCATCAAGGGTCTTCAGGCCACTCAGGCTCCTGAAGATATTGCAGCCAAGCGCGGTAAATCCGTCGAAGAGATTCTGGGTTGAAGTCATGGCGAACGCAAAAACGATCAAAGTAACTCTGACCCGCAGCCCTATTGGCTGTCAGCCTAAGCACAAACTGTGTGTGAAAGGCCTGGGTCTTCGTAAAATCGGTCACACCGTTGAAGTGGAAGATACACCTTCCATTCGCGGCATGATCAACCGGGTAGATTACCTGGTTCGGGTTGAGGAGAACTAAGATGCGTCTGAACGAACTTAGTCCGGAACCCGGTTCACGCCCGTCCGCAAGGCGCGTAGGTCGTGGTATCGGAAGCGGTCTCGGTAAAACCGGCGGTCGCGGTCATAAAGGTCTGAAATCTCGTTCCGGTGGCAGTGTTGCACCTGGTTTCGAGGGTGGTCAGCAGCCTCTGGCTCGTCGTTTGCCGAAGTTTGGCTTCACTTCACGTCAGCAACGTTACGTTGCTGAGATTCGCCTTAATGAGTTGGCGAAGGTTGAAGGCGATGTAGTGGATCTTGCCGCCCTGAAAAAGGCCGACATCATCCGTGAGGAAATTCGCGAAGCCAAGGTTATTCTGTCCGGCGAACTTGACCGTGCAGTGACCGTAAAGGGACTTCGGGTAACCAAAGGCGCGCGCGAGGCAATTTCTGCCGCGGGTGGTAAAGTCGAAGACTAAGGCGAGTCGAGGACTAAATGGCCAAGAACGCATCATTGCCTTCGGGCGCGGGAAAAGGACTGGCAGAGCTGAAGTCACGGCTCTGGTTTGTTTTCCTGGCATTGCTGGTGTACCGGATTGGTGCGCACATTCCTGTGCCAGGTATAAATCCCGACCGACTGGCAGCACTGTTTGAGCAGAATCAGGGCACGATCCTGAGTATGTTCAACATGTTTTCAGGTGGTGCGCTCGAGCGCATGAGTATCTTCGCTCTCGGTATCATGCCGTATATCTCGGCCTCGATTATCATGCAGCTCATGACTGCGGTCAGTCCGCAGCTTGAGCAGTTGAAAAAAGAGGGTGAGGCTGGACGTCGCAAGATAAGCCAGTACACGCGGTATGGTACGGTTATCCTGGCTTTGGTTCAGGGTTTTGGGATCTCCGTCGGGCTGGCATCGCAAGGTGTCACCTTTAACGATAGTTACAGCTTCCACTTCGTGGCCGTTGTATCCTTTGTTAGTGGCGCAGTCTTTATGATGTGGCTGGGTGAGCAGATCACCGAGCGGGGTGTTGGAAACGGTATCTCACTCTTGATCTTCGCTGGTATCGTCGCTGGACTTCCAGGGGCAATTGGTCAGACTCTCGAGCAGGCTCGAAATGGTGAAATGAGCTTGTTGGTGGTTCTGGGTATTGGTGTTCTTGCTATTGCGGTGGTTGGCTTCGTAGTCTTCATGGAACGTGGTCAGCGTCGCCTGACAATCAACTACGCCAAGCGTCAGCAAGGTCGTCAGGTTTTCGCCCAGCAGTCCAGCCATCTACCGTTAAAGGTGAATATGGCCGGGGTGATACCACCGATCTTCGCTTCTTCTATTCTGTTGTTCCCTGCGTCATTGGGGCAGTGGTTTGGTCAGGGCGAAGGCATGGAATGGCTCAGTGACGTTTCCCAGGCTCTGGCTCCAAGCCAACCGTTGTACATTATTCTGTTTGCAGCAGCAGTCGTATTCTTTTGCTTCTTCTATACAGCGTTGATGTATAACCCGAAGGAAGTCGCGGATAACCTCAAGCGCTCTGGAGCGTTTATTCCGGGCATACGTCCGGGCGATCAGACCGCCAAGTATATCGATGGCGTCCTGACCCGTCTGACATTGTTCGGTGCAATGTACATTGCAGCAGTCTCTCTGTTTCCTCAGTTTCTGATGGTAGCCGGGAATGTGCCCTTCTATCTGGGAGGCACCTCACTGCTGATTGTTGTAGTCGTCGTGATGGATTTCATGGCTCAGGTACAGTCGCACCTGATGTCCCACCAGTATGAATCGCTGATGAAGAAATCCAATCTCAAGGGCTATGGTCGGAACGGTTAATCCCGTTCCCCTTGAAAACTGGAGTCGACAATGAAAGTACGCGCTTCGGTAAAGAAAATTTGCCGTAACTGCAAAGTAATTCGTCGCAATGGCTCAGTAAGAGTCATTTGCTCGGAGCCTCGCCATAAACAGCGTCAAGGCTGATTCCTTCGGGAAATGTCCTTGCCTGTAAAAGGGGTATTAATGATAGCGCTTGACTCGGTAGCGGGTCAGGCGCTATTATTTCGCGCCCTTTTATAGTGGCGGAAAATTCACACAGCAAAGCTTTGAACGCGGAGTAATTTGGATGGCACGTATAGCCGGTGTCAATATACCCGATCACAAACATGCTGTTGTCTCTCTCACCTATATTTTCGGTGTTGGCAGAACAACAGCCCAAAAGCTTTGCGATGCAACCGGCGTTAAGCCGGACGTCAAGGTCAAAGACCTGTCCGACGAGCAGCTTGAGACACTTCGTACTGAAGTGGGTAAGGTTATCGTTGAAGGCGATCTGCGTCGTGAAGTACAGATGAACATCAAGCGTTTGAAGGATCTCGGATGTCACCGTGGTCTGCGCCATCGTCATGGACTGCCAGTCCGTGGTCAGCGCACCAAGACCAACGCACGCACCCGTAAAGGTCCACGCAAACCTATTCGTAAGTAACAGGTAGGCAAACATGGCAAAGCCAGGTACACGTACCCGTAAAAAGGTGAAAAAGACCGTTGTTGATGGCGTCGCGCATATTCACGCGTCCTTCAACAACACTATCGTGACCATTTCAGACCGTCAGGGCAACGTCCTGTCCTGGGCCACTTCCGGTGGTTCCGGTTTCCGTGGGTCACGTAAAAGTACACCTTTTGCTGCGCAGGTAGCAGCTGAAAGAGCCGGTAACGCGGCTGCTGAATACGGCCTTAAAAACCTGGACGTAGAGGTTAAAGGACCCGGGCCAGGACGTGAATCTGCAGTTCGCGCATTGAATTCGTGCGGCTACAAAATCACGAACATCACAGATGTGACGCCGATTCCTCATAACGGTTGTCGTCCGCCCAAAAAGCGCCGCGTCTAACACAGGAGACAGTGAAATATGGCTCGTTATATAGGCCCGAAGTGCAAGCTGTCTCGTCGTGAAGGGACAGATCTTTTTCTGAAGAGCGGTGTTCGCGCGCTGGATTCAAAGTGCAACATCGAAACCCCACCGGGTATGCACGGTGCGCGTCGCGGTCGTCTGTCCGAATACGGCGTACAGCTTCGTGAAAAACAGAAAGTTCGTCGTATTTACGGCGTTCTGGAAAAGCAATTCCGCAACTACTATAAAGAGGCAGCTCGTCTTAAAGGTGCAACCGGTGAAAACCTGCTGCAACTTTTGGAAACGCGCCTTGATAACGTTGTATATCGCATGGGTTTTGGTTCTACCCGTGCTGAGTCCCGTCAGCTCGTCTCTCACAAGGCGATCCTGGTAAATGACAAGGTAGTGAACATTGCTTCCTACAAAGTCAAGCCAGGTGATGTTGTGAGTGTGCGTGAAAAAGCCAGAAATCAATTGCGTGTTAAAGGCGCATTGGATCTTGCTTCTAGCCGTTCACCGGTGAGCTGGGTAGAGGTCGACGCCGCTAAGATGTCCGGCGTTTACAAGTCAGTGCCAGAGCGTACTGAATTGCCGGCCGACATCAACGAGAACCTCATCGTCGAGCTTTACTCCAAGTAAAGCCCTGTTAGCAACGATAGTAGATAGGGGCGTCTATGCAGCGTTCAGTACATGAGTTATTGACACCTCGTACCATTGACGTAAAAGAATCTGGCCCTACGCGCGCCAAGGTAACGCTTGAACCTCTGGAAAGGGGCTTTGGCCATACTTTGGGAAGTGCGTTGCGTCGAATTCTCTTGTCTTCGATGCCGGGCTGCGCCGTGACAGAAGCGCAGATCGACGGTGTCTTGCACGAGTACAGCGCAATCGAAGGTGTCCAGGAAGACGTTATTGAGATTCTTCTTAATCTCAAAGGCGTTGCGGTAAAAATGAACGGTCGGGACGACACTGAGCTTACGCTCAGCAAGAAAGGCCCGGGCGTCGTTACAGCCGGTGATATCAAGCTGGATCATGATGTTGAGATCTCTAACCCGGATCACGTGATTTGTCATCTCAGTGAGAAGGGCGAAGTGAACATGCGCTTGCGCGTGGCACGTGGTCGTGGCTATGAGCCGGCTGATCAACGTGGTCTCGATGAAGATGAAACCCGTGCAATCGGACGTCTGCAGCTGGACGCAACCTTTAGCCCGGTTCGTCGTGTCGCCTATTCCGTGGAAAGTGCACGGGTAGAGCAGCGCACCGATCTGGACAAGCTGGTTATCGACCTGGAGACTAATGGCACTATTGATCCGGAAGAAGCAATTCGCCGGGCAGCCACGATTCTCCAGCAACAACTGGCGGTATTTGTCGACTTTGATCATGAAAAAGAACCAGAACGCGTTGAAGAAGAGGAAGAAATCGATCCGATTCTGCTGCGCCCGGTTGATGATCTTGAGTTGACAGTGCGTTCAGCGAACTGCTTGAAGGCTGAAAATATTTACTACATCGGCGATCTTATCCAGCGCACAGAAGTTGAGCTGTTGAAGACGCCTAACCTTGGTAAGAAGTCGCTCACCGAGATCAAGGACGTTTTGGCGTCCCGTGGTTTGTCTCTGGGTATGCGTCTTGATAACTGGCCGCCGGCTAGCCTTCGTGGCGACGACCGGGTTCTGGGCGGTTGATTGCCGATTAGTTTAAGGTAAGGAATCAGAGCAATGCGTCATCGTAAGAGTGGTCGTAAGTTCAGCAGGACCAGTGCGCATCGCAAGGCCATGTTTCGTAACATGACTGCGTCACTGGTTGGTCATGAGCTGATTAAAACAACGCTGCCGAAAGCCAAAGAGCTTCGTCGGGTAGCTGAACCTTTGATCACGCTCGCCAAGAAAGATTCGGTAGCGAATCGTCGTCTGGCGTTTTCTCGCCTGCGCGACGACGCAGCGGTTGCCAAGCTGTTTGATGAGCTTGGCCCCCGTTACAACGAACGCCCGGGTGGTTACCTTCGTATTCTGAAGTGTGGCTTCCGTGCTGGTGACAATGCCCCTATGGCATTTGTTGAACTGGTAGGCCGTCCGTTGGATATCGAAGCAGAAGAAGTGGACGAAGGCGACGAGTAAAATCGTTGTATCGTTAAAAAACCGGAGTCGGAAACGCCTCCGGTTTTTTTCGTGCCCTCAGACTGTCAGCATTTGCTTGAGATAGCGGCCGGTATGTGAGGCAGGGTTGCCAGCAACCTGTTCTGGTGTGCCTTCTGCGATGATGTTCCCGCCACCAGAGCCACCTTCTGGCCCAAGGTCTATCACCCAGTCCGCGGTTTTGATGACATCAAGGTTATGCTCGATAACTACTATGGTGTTGCCGTGATCTCTTAGACGCTGGAGAACATTCAGCAGTTGTTGTATATCGTAAAAATGGAGACCTGTGGTTGGTTCATCCAGGATGTACAAGGTTTTTCCGGTATCTCTTTTAGAAAGTTCTTTTGCGAGTTTCACGCGCTGAGCCTCTCCGCCAGACAAAGTCACTGCACTCTGACCCAGGCGAATATAGGAAAGCCCTACATCGATGAGAGTTTGTAGCTTTCTCGCAAGAAAGGGTACTGCATCAAAAAATTCCCGGCCTTCCTCAACGGTCATGCTCAGCACTTCATGGATATTCTTTCCTTTGTAGCGCACTTCGAGGGTTTCCCGGTTATAGCGCTTTCCTTTGCATACGTCGCAGGGAACATATACATCCGGAAGGAAATGCATTTCAACTTTTATCATTCCGTCTCCCTGACAGGCTTCGCAACGTCCTCCTTTGACATTGAAAGAGAAGCGCCCTGGCTTGTAGCCCCTTGATCGGGCTTCCTGGGTACCAGCGAACAACTCCCTGATGGGGGTGAACAGGCCAGTGTAGGTTGCAGGGTTTGAACGCGGTGTTCTTCCAATGGGGCTCTGGTCGATATCAATCACCTTATCCAGCTCATTGAGGCCGGTCATTGATTCATAAGGTGAATGACTAAGGCTGGTGGCCTTGTTCAGTTTCGTCGCTGCGACAGGATAGAGAGTGCTGTTTATCAGGGTTGACTTGCCAGAGCCCGAAACACCGGTCACGCAAGTCATTATTCCCAGTGGAAGCGAGAGGGTAACATTTTGCAGGTTGTTACCCGTTGCTCCGGTCAGGGTCAGAGTTTTGCCTGTGCCTTTGTTTCTGGTTTGGGGAATTGCAATTTTTTTAGCGCCGCTGAGATATTGCCCGGTCAGCGAGTCGGGGTTTGCAAGGATCTGTGCCGGCGTACCCTGAGCGATGATCTTTCCGCCGTGAACGCCAGCGCCCGGGCCGATATCGATAACATAGTCGGCAGCACGAATGGCGTCCTCATCGTGTTCGACCACTATCACAGTATTGCCCAGGTCGCGGAGGTGGGTGAGCGTACTCAGTAGCCGGTCGTTGTCCCGTTGATGGAGGCCAATAGAGGGCTCGTCCAGTATGTACATCACTCCGACCAGCCCGGCACCTATCTGACTTGCCAGCCTTATTCTTTGTGCTTCTCCGCCCGAGAGCGTATCGGCGCTACGCTCCAGTGTCAGGTATTCCAGGCCGACGTTGACCAGAAACTGGAGACGTTGCCGGATCTCTTTGGTTATTTTCTCCGCGATTTCCCCGCGGCGCCCGGGCAGCTGAAGCTGGTCAAAGTAGGTATAAGCTTCACCTATCGGGAGGTGTGTCAGGTCGGGCAGATTGTGCTGCTCAATGAAAACGTGCCGGGCGCTGCGCCGCAGTCGGGAACCGTTGCAGTCCTTACATGCCTGGGTGCTGAGGTTGCGTGCAAGCTCTTCTCGAACGCTTGGGGAGTCAGTTTCCCGGTAGCGCCGTTCGAGATTGGGAATGATGCCTTCGAAAGAGTGGGATTTTTCCATGATTTGGCCACGGGAATTTACGTAGCGAAATGGAATCTCCTCAGTGCCGGAGCCGTAGAGCAGGGTAGTCCGGAACTTCTCAGGTAGGTCGGCCCAGGGTGTTTCAAGGTCAATGCCATAGTGTTCGGCAACGCTGCTCAGCATCTGAAAGTAATAAACTGCTCTGCGATCCCATCCTTTGATGGCGCCGGCGGCGAGGGTAGCTTCAGGGTGCTGTATGATCTTTTCCGCATCAAAAAACTGTTTAACACCCAGTCCATCACATGTGGGGCAGGCACCGGCTGGATTATTGAAGGAAAACAGCTTGGGCTCTAATTCACTCAGGGCGTAGCCGCATTGGGTGCAGGCATATTTCGCAGAAAAAGTTTTCTCTTCGATATTGCTGTTTTTGTCACCGTCCATTGCGGCGACAAGCGCTATGCCTTCGGCCAGACCCAGGGCTGTCTCAAAACTCTCGGCAAGTCGTTGTTCCAGGCCGGGCTTTACTTTAAATCGATCAACTACGACGTCGATCTGGTGTTTGCGTTTTTTGTCGAGTGCCGGGACATCGTCGATATCGTAAACTGTGCCATCGACCCGCAGCCGGATAAAACCCTGGCTGCGCATGGTTTCCACTATCTGGAGATGTTCGCCTTTACGATCGCGGATAACCGGTGCGAGGATCATCAGCTTGCTGTTTTCCGGCATCCCGAGCACCTGGTCAACCATCTGGCTAACGGTTTGCGCTTCCAGTGGCAGGTCATGATCCGGGCACCTTGGCTCCCCGGCGCGGGCAAAAAGTAACCGGAGGTAGTCGTAGATTTCGGTGATGGTGCCTACGGTTGAGCGAGGGTTGTGTGATGTTGACTTCTGCTCAATGGAGATGGCGGGAGACAGGCCTTCGATATGGTCAACATCCGGCTTTTCCATCATGGACAGGAATTGTCGCGCATAGGTGGACAGAGATTCCACATAGCGCCTTTGGCCTTCGGCATAAAGTGTGTCAAATGCCAGGGATGATTTGCCTGAGCCGGACAGGCCGGTAATGACGATCAGTTTGTCCCTTGGTATATCCAGGTCGATGTTCTTCAGGTTGTGGGTCCGTGCCCCTTTGATCTGGATATGATCCATAACGCCTCGCTCGCAGAAAAAACGGAAATTATACCGTGTTACGCCCGCCACGGCGAAGGTGCAGGTAATCTTGTAGCTGTCCCCCGCAGGGGAAGCTTCTGCTACAATGCGGCGCCTGCTTATCATATATTCTTGCGCAGGGGCATGCTTTCAACCCCGGGAGAGGAGCCAATCGCCATGAACGCCCTGGAAAAACGCTCCGTAGCTGCGTTGGCATCGGTTTATGCCATCCGCATGCTTGGGTTGTTTATGGTAATGCCCGTCTTTATGTTGCTTGGTGGCGAACTCAAGAGCGCAACACCGGCCCTGCTGGGTTTTGCCATTGGGGCATACGGCCTGAGCCAGGCTCTGCTTCAGATACCATTTGGCCTGCTTTCTGACCGGGTAGGCCGAAAGCGCATGATCTATATCGGCCTGATTCTTTTCGCTGCAGGCAGCGTTCTCGCAGGTTCAACAGATTCAATATACGTGGTTATTGCGGGCAGGATTCTTCAGGGTGCCGGAGCTGTGGCAAGTGTGCTCATGGCTCTGCTCAGTGACCTGACGCGGGAGGAAGAACGCACAAAGGCCATGGCGACCGTGGGTATTTCAATCGGGCTTTCGTTTTCAGTTTCTCTGGTTCTGGGGCCGTTGTTGGGAGCTGTGTGGGGGTTGTCCGGTATTTTCTATGCGACCGCCGTGCTTGCCATAGTGGCCCTGCTCATCGTCAGCCGTGTGGTGCCGACACCCCATCAATATAAAACAAGCGCCGACACTCATCCTGTTAAAGCCATGTTGGGTCGCGTCCTGTCGGATAAGCGCCTGTTGCGCCTGGATTTCGGTATTTTTGCGCTGCACCTGGTGTTGACGTCGTTGTTTCTGGTGTTCCCGACTATGCTGCGGGACCAGCTTGGGCTTCCCGGCAGTTCGCACTGGTGGTTTTATCTCACCGTGATGCTTACCTCATTTTTCGCCATGGTGCCGTTTATCATTATTGGCGAGAAGAAGCGTAAAATGAAGCCTGTTTTGTGTGGTGCTATTGCTCTGCTAACACTTGCCACAGCAGGCCTTTCCGGGATATCCGGCAGCTTGCCGGTCGCGTGGGTTGTGCTGTTTTTCTTTTTTATGGCGTTCAATCTTCTGGAAGCCAGTCTGCCATCCCTGATCAGTAAAGAGGCTCCAGCGGCAAGCAAGGGAACAGCGATGGGGGTCTACTCTACTTCCCAGTTTATGGGCGCTTTTCTGGGCGGTGCTTTTGGTGGCTTCCTGTTGCAGCGTGTTGGAGTCGAAGGTGTTGTCTGGCTTATGGTGACAGTTCTCGGGCTCTGGTTATTGGCAGCTTTGACTATGGCTGCGCCGGGCCATACCTCGGGTTTCGTGGTACAGTTGCGGGATATGGTCGGCGATCAGTACGACGAAGTTGATGGCAGTCTGCGCCGCTTGCCGGGAGTGCAGGATGTGGTCATTATTGAAAATGCTGCCACCGCTTATCTGAAGGTGGATCGAGAATATTTTGATGAGGCGTTGCTCGCGGACTTCCCTTTCGTCCGGCAGGGCAGCAGTTCTTGAAATCCGGAGGCCCGCAAGGAGAGTGGGTGTCGCTGAAAACTGAATCAGGAGCAGAACATGGCACGAGGCGTAAACAAAGTCATACTTATCGGGAATCTCGGGCAGGATCCGGATACCCGCTATACCCCGAACGGCAATGCCGTGGTGAATCTGACTCTTGCAACGGATGAGAGTTACAAGGATCGCCAGACCGGCCAGATGGTTCCGAAAACTGAATGGCATCGCATTGTCATGTTCGGAAAAATTGCTGAGGTGGCGGGCCAATACCTGAGGAAGGGGTCAAAGGTCTATATCGAGGGTAAACTACAGACTCGTAAATGGCAGAACAAAGAAGGCCAGGACGTATACACCACAGAGGTGGTTGTGGATATTAATGGCCAGATGCAGATGCTGGACAGTCGCGGTGGTGAAGGCGGCATGAATCAGGGTGCGCCTGCCGGTCGTCCTCAGCAGCAGTCGGCTCCGGCTGCACCTGCTCAGAGCAACCAGCAGCCTCAGCAGTCCGGAGGTTACAGCCAGAACCCCAGCCAGCCAGCGCAGGGTGGCAGCATGCCTGAGCCGGTCGACGACTTTGATGACGACATACCATTTTAACCTCTGGTGAATTGGGTTTGTAAAGAAAAGCGGCTGCCTCGGTGGCCGTTTTTTTATATCCGGAGTTCGGCGCGGGTCTCGGACCATAACTGCCGATAGGAAATGGCTGGCTGTGATCTCGGGCTGAGTAATTCAAGGGGTAGCCCTTCCTCACCCATCCGCTCTACTGCACTGGAATAGGGGATCATCGCTTTTGACGGCTTATCAAACAGTTTCGAGTTCTGCTCTATGAGTTCCCGATGGAGTTTTTTGCGTCGATCTACCAGGGTGAAAAAAGGCCGTAGCTTTTTTGCGCCTAGTTTCTTGTCGCAGACAAATTCATGAAACTGCTTCCAGCTGTTTAACGATAACCAGGTGGGAACCAGAGGTACGTAGACAAGGTCGGCGACCTTCAGGACCTGTTCCGTCAATCGGGACTGGCCTGGCGGGCAGTCCAGTACTACAAGGCTGGTTTCCTCTGCCAAAGGCGAAAGCATTTCTTTTAATGGCAGGCTACGTTCGTCTTCCTCTAGCCGTATATCCAGGTTCCGGAAACTTTTGTGGGCAGGTATGAAATCCAGGTTGGGGTAGACGTCTTCTTCTATAAAGTCTGCAATAGGGGCTCGCCCTTCAAGCAATTTTGAAATTTTCTTCCCTTCGCCGGGCTTGCCACCGGACAAATAAAAGCTTGCAGAGCCCTGAGAGTCGAGATCCCACAATAGTGTGCGGAACCCGCAGGAACTTGCAAGATAGG
Source organism: Marinobacter sp. F3R11 (assembly GCF_003318275.1). Classification (GTDB taxonomy): domain Bacteria; phylum Pseudomonadota; class Gammaproteobacteria; order Pseudomonadales; family Oleiphilaceae; genus Marinobacter. Next base: position 19,601 of record NZ_QOCH01000017.1, read on the forward strand.
CAATGTTTACAGCAGAAGCGGTTTTTCCAACGCCGCCCTTTGGACTATAAAATGCTATGGTTCTCATGTCCCAAGGACTCCTGGTCGGTAATCATGCCGTGCTCCGTTTTACTCTTCTTCTATGCTGTCCATGTCCAGTTCATTGATCTTGCGCGTGAGGGTGTTTCGTCCCCAGCCTAGCAGAATCGATGCATCCCGGCGACGCCCTCCAGTGTGCTTCAGGGCTGTTTCTATCATGATTTTTTCAAACTCCGGCACGGCGGATTCCAGAATGGATTGTTCGCCCCTTTTCAGGGCCTGATCAGCCCAGGCCCTGAGGCCTTCCTGCCAGGTAACCCCGGAAGTGGTGGGTTCGCTTTGATGACGTAGCTCTGGTGGAAGGTCATCAATGTGAATCTCTCTGCCGCTGGCCATGACAGTGAGCCAGCGGCAAGTGTTTTCAAGCTGGCGTACATTGCCAGGCCAGGGCAGGGTTGTCAGGTAGTTTTCTGCTTCGGGGCGCAGGATCTTCGGCTCGACAGAAAGCTCTCTGGCAGCTCTTTGCAAGAAGTGCTGCATCAACCGTGGAATGTCTTCGCTGCGTTCAGCCAGTTTTGGCAGGTGTATGCGGATCACATTCAGGCGATGGAACAGGTCTTCCCGAAAGGAGCCGGCCTGGACGAGTTTCTCCAGATTCTGGTGCGTTGCAGCGATGATGCGAACATCGACTTTGATAGGAGTTGTGCCGCCAACGCGGTAAAACTCGCCATCTGCCAGCACCCGAAGAAGTCGGGTCTGGGTGTCGCCAGGCATGTCACCAATTTCGTCCAGAAACAGTGTGCCGCCGTTGGCTTGTTCAAATCGACCCTGGCGAACCGCGGTTGCTCCGGTGAACGCACCCTTTTCATGCCCGAAGAGTTCAGACTCTATAAGATCCCGTGGAATGGCAGCCATATTGAGCGCTATAAACGGATGCCGTGCTCGGGGACTGTGGTTGTGCAGAGCCTGTGCGACCAGCTCTTTACCGGTTCCGCTTTCACCATTGATCAGCACGGTGATGTTGGAGTGGGAAAGCCGGCCGATAGCACGAAAAACTTCCTGCATGGCCGGCGCTTCACCAATGATTTCGGCGTTCTGTTGGATGGCCTCTTGCTGAGGCTGAGAAACAGCGCGTTTTTCATGGCTGTGAGCAACAGCGCGCTTTGCCAGAGCAACGGCGTCGTCAACATCGAAGGGTTTTGGAAGGTATTCAAAAGCCCCGGTTTGATAACTGGTGACTGCGCTTTCCAGATCTGAGTGGGCAGTCATGATGATGACGGGCACATCTGGATATGCTGCAACAATTTGCGACAACAGTGTGATGCCGTCTACTCCGGGCATGCGGATATCGCTGATGATGGCATCGGGCTGTTCGCCCGCCAGGCGCCTCATGATGTTTTCACCATTCTCGAAGACGGTGGGCTGCATGCCTGCCTGACTCAGGGCGCGTTCAAGCACCCAGCGTATGCTGCGATCGTCATCGACGATCCAAACGTTTGCGGATTGTTCGCTCATGATATGCCCTCCAGGGGCAGGAAGATGATGAAGTCTGTCTGGCCGGGCTCACTTTCACATTCAACCAGCCCATGGTGCTGGCTGATGATGCTTTGGGTAATGGAAAGTCCAAGTCCCGTGCCGTTAGCCCGGCCACTGATCATGGGGTAGAAGATATTCTGACGCAGGTCCGGAGCAATCCCCGGGCCATTGTCAATTATGTCTATCCGGCACACGAGCCTGTGGCGCCTTGGGCCGATGGTGACCTGTCGCAGGGCTCGAGTCCGGAATGTAATTGTGGGCGTTTTGTTGCCGCCGGGGTGAGTTGCCTCGCTTTCAAAGGCTGCTTCCATGGCGTTGCGTGCAATGTTCAGGAAAGCCTGGATCAGCTGCTCTTTGTCTCCGGAAAATTCCGGCAGGCTCGGGTCATAGTCTCGCAGGAACAACAACCGGCCTTTGCTTTCCGCCTCCAGGAGGGTACGCACTCGCTCAAGGATTTCGTGAATGTTCGTTGGCGCGGGTCTCAGAGCCTTGTTAGGACCAAGCATGCGGTCAACAAGGCTACGCAAGCGATCGGCTTCTTCTATGATGACCCGGGTGTATTCTCGCTGGTCTTCGCTGTTCAGTTCCCTGTCCAGTAATTGAGCTGCGCCGCGAATACCCCCGAGTGGGTTTTTGATTTCATGGGCCATGCCGCGCACGAGTGTTCTGGTGGTTTCCTGTTGCGATAGAAGATCCTCTTCACGACTTATTCGCAGCAGACGCTCCTGTGGCTGCACCTCCAGCAGCAGTGCCGGGGGATTATGGTCCAGGAGCGACACGGAATAATCCACTACTCTTCTGGAGCCGCTGGCTAGAACAAATTCCGTTTCCCTTCGGGTATAAGGCTGTCCGGTTTCTGCGGCTGTGCGAAGGATGCTGAGAGTGCTCTCTGCATCGAAAAGAATACCGCTGAGTGGCAGCCCTGCGCTGCGAGTCATACTTGTCTCAAACAGGCTCTCCGCCGCTGGATTCAGGTAGCGGATGATGAGGTTGTTCTCCAGCACAAGAACTGCTGTTGCCAGATTGTCCAGCATGTTCTTGTATTGGTCTGTATTGGCTGGTGGATGTGCCATACGTGCTTCCTGTTGGTTTTAAGCCGGAAGAGCGGGATGGTGTTTTGCCATGCGCTCCTTGCATCTTACTCAACCGCTATAACAGGAGTCAGCAAAAACTGAACCAGTTTGGAGTCCCGGTGTGGTGCTGGTGCAAGAAAACAGGAAGTAGCCCTGAGATGCGTTATTTCAGGGTAAATTTCGGGAAAGGAGCTGGGCAGCATAAGCCTGTTGCGCTGTTGCTGCCCATATAGGTGCACTATAATAGTGCGCTAGCACCATTGAAGTGCGCCGCGTCTGTCAGTTTTGAACGGAAGGGCGGTGAACAGTGAAGCGAATCGGAGCCCCTGATTTAATCTGGACGCCATTTTTGTCCACAATATGGATGCCTGCTTCATGGGTGCCACGAAATACATTACTGACGATGATTGAGCCGGAGGTGCTCTGTCCGACTGGCTGGCCGTCCAGAGTTACTTCGTATTTGTGATTTGGCTCAAGGCCAGGCGTACTGCTCATTCTGAACTGTATATCGCCACTACCACTATGAAATGCCTGATCGTCTTTGGGGTAAGTGAACGAGACGCTTTCGTAGATCGAGCCTTCGCGTTTTACCTCTTCCCTGAGCTTTTCTGTTTCGCGGACATTTTGAGGTTTGGGGAGGGTTATCGTGGTAACGGGCTTAACCTCGACTGCTTTCGCGCCTTTTGACGGCTCGTCAGAAAAGGTTACGTTGCCGTGGGCGTCCACGTTACGGTAAACCTCAGCAGCGGAGACAGGTCCTGTGATCAGGAGCATCAGTCCTACGGTGATTCCAAGCCTGGGATTCATAAGTACAAACCTGCAGTAATGTTTGTACTGATTATCAATGGCCGGGGAGGCCTTTTCAATGTGCGAATGGGGAGATGAAGGTTACATATCGTTAAGAGCAGTGGCATTGTGTCGAAGGTCACAAAAATAACCAGATAAAAAAAGCCCCGCTCACGGGTGAGCAGGGCTTTGGGTGCTGCTATTCAGTGCAGCCCGGTATTAGCATGAATAGTACAATTCAAACTCAACCGGGTGAGTTGTCATGTTGATGCGCTCAACCTCGCCACGTTTCAGGTCGATATAGCCCTGAATCATGTCTTCAGTAAATACGCCGCCGCGAGTCAGGAACTCGTGATCTTCTTCCAGGCAATCCAGTGCTTCCTGCAGGGTTTCAGCAACTTTCGGGATGCTGAGAGCTTCTTCTTTAGGCAGGTCGTACAGATCCTTGTCCATGGCATCGCCAGGGTGAATCTTGTTCTGGATGCCATCAAGGCCAGCCATCATCAGTGCAGAAAATGCCAGGTATGGGTTGGCAGCCGGATCCGGGAAGCGTACCTCTACGCGGCGAGCTTTGGGGCTGGTCACGTACGGGATACGGATAGAAGCTGAACGGTTGCGGGCAGAGTAGGCCAGCATAACCGGCGCTTCAAAGCCGGGAACCAGGCGCTTATAGCTGTTGGTAGCCGGGTTGGTGAAGGCGTTGATTGCTTTAGCATGCTTGATAATGCCACCAACGTAGTACAAGGCCTCGTCACTCAGGCCCGCGTAGCTGTCACCTGCGAACAGGTTTTTGCCATCTTTGCTCAAGGACATGTGAACGTGCATGCCGGAACCGTTATCGCCAACTACAGGTTTCGGCATGAAGGTTGCCGTTTTGCCGTAGGCATGGGCTACGTTGTGTACGCAGTACTTGAGGATCTGAACTTCGTCGGCCTTCTTGGTCAGAGAGTTTGCTCCGACGCCGATTTCACACTGGCCTGCTGTACCCACTTCGTGGTGGTGTACTTCGATAACCAGACCCATGGATTCCATGGCTGCGCACATGGCGCCCCGCAGGTCGTGCAGGCTGTCTACTGGCGGTACCGGGAAGTAACCACCTTTGACGCCAGGACGGTGACCTGTGTTGTTGCGATCAAAGTCGTCGCCGGAAACCCAGGCTGCTTCTTCGGAGTAGAGCTCGTACATAGAGCCCTGCATGTCGGTTTTCCACTTGGCTGAATCGAAAACGAAGAACTCGGGCTCGGGGCCAAACAGGGCGCCATCCGCGATTCCGGTAGACTTCAGGTATTCTTCGGCCCGGCGGGCAACAGAGCGTGGATCCCGCTCATAGCCTTGCATGGTAGATGGCTCGACAATGTCACAGGTGATGTTGATCGTGCTTTCTTCTGTGAACGGGTCAAGAACGGAGCTGGTGTCATCCGGCATCAGAATCATGTCGGATTCGTTGATGCCTTTCCAGCCAGAGATGGAGGAGCCATCAAACATCTTGCCTTCAGAGAAGAAATCTTCATCGATCTCGGATGCAGGGATGGTGACATGCTGCTCTTTACCCCGACTGTCGGTGAAGCGCATATCAACCCATTTGACTTCGTGTTCTTTAATCAAATCAATTGTCTTGGACATTGTGGATGCTCCATAAGTAACCCCGCGTCGCGGGTGTATTCGTGATCATATCCCGGATTGCTCTGGATAGGCTGAAGTCCGGTCTTTTGTTCAGATCTATGCAGCTTAACAAAAGCTGCTGATGCTTACCTTCACATTTCGGTTTAACGAGTGTTCGAAAACCTGGTGAACGGATCAAAGCAAGGTGCTTGCCAGTTTTCATAGGTTGCTTCACGGCAGCAGTTTTTATGGCGCGGATCATGGGCCAGCAGCCAGCCTGTGTGAATTTGGTTCGGTAAATATCCGGCAAGTCTCGCTTATACTCGCCCTATAATGGTGCGGCGTTGGCGGCTCGGTCATTGCATTGCTCCAATATGGTGCGTGAGGGTTGCCAGGGGAAATTGATTAAGAAATAGGCGTTCTTCTTCATATAAACGGTGCGGAGTTTTCGATATACTGCGCGCCGCTTCATTTTCTCCGCATTTGCCATGGCCTTCGTTCTGACTGGCATATGCGAGGCGCCGAAGTCGTCAGGCTTCGAGTGGATGAGTTCTTTTTACGGATTTGAGATGGCATGTGCGGGCCTGGCCTGCGAACGACCCTCTCAGGTCATTTAGTGCATGCCGCAGGATTAATTTTGTGATTGAAAAACTTCGTAATATCGCCATCATCGCCCACGTTGACCATGGTAAGACCACTCTCGTAGACAAGCTGCTGCGTTTGTCGGGCACGCTGGATCGTAAAGAGCTCGAGAACGAGCGCGTTATGGATTCCAACGACCAGGAGAAAGAGCGGGGCATTACCATTCTGGCCAAAAACACCGCCCTGAAATGGAACGGCTACGACATAAATATTGTAGATACCCCGGGCCACGCGGATTTTGGTGGTGAAGTGGAGCGGGTAATGAGCATGGTGGATTGTGTGCTGCTGGTGGTTGATTCCATTGACGGCCCTATGCCACAAACCCGCTTTGTGACACAGAAAGCCTTTGCAGCCGGCCTTCGCCCGATTGTTGTGGTCAACAAGATTGACCGCCCTGGTGCCCGTCCGGACTGGGTTGTAGACCAGGTATTCGATCTGTTTGACAGTCTTGGTGCAACCGATGAACAGCTGGATTTCCCGATTGTCTATGCCAGTGCGCTGAATGGTATTGCCGGCCTGGATCATGAAGATCTCAGCGACAACATGGATGCTGTATTTCAGGCGATTGTCGACCATGTTCCTGCTCCAGCAGTAGATCTGGACGGCCCATTCCAGATGCAAGTGTCCCAGCTTGATTACAGCAGTTTTCTTGGTGTGATCGGGATTGGCCGTATTGCCCGCGGCAAGATCAAAACCAACACGCCGGTGGTTGCTATTGGCGCGGATGGTAAAAAGCGTCAGGGTCGGATCCTTAAAATCATGGGCCACTCAGGTTTGCAACGAGTGGAAGTCGACGAGGCTCAGGCCGGTGACATTGTTTGTGTAAGTGGTCTTGATCAGCTGTTTATTTCCGACACTCTGTGCGACATGAATAACGTTGAGGCATTGCCACCGTTGACGGTAGACGAGCCCACTGTATCCATGACCTTCCAGGTTAATGACTCACCTTTTTGTGGCAAGGAAGGTAAGTTTGTAACCAGCCGTAATATCAAGGATCGTCTGGAGAAAGAGCTGCTGCACAACGTTGCCTTGCGCGTTGAGGAAGGCGATTCTGCGGACAAATTCAAAGTCTCTGGCCGTGGTGAGCTGCACCTGTCAGTTCTGATTGAAAACATGCGCCGCGAAAATTTTGAGCTCGCGGTAGGCCGCCCGGAAGTTGTTATCAAGGAAGTGGACGGCGAGAAGCAAGAGCCTTATGAGAACGTCATTGTGGACATTGAAGAGCAGCATCAGGGCCCTTTAATGGAGCAGATGGGTTTGCGCAAAGGCGACCTGACCAATATGGTTCCGGATGGCAAGGGGCGTATGCGTCTTGAATACACCATTCCTGCACGTGGTCTGATTGGCTTCCGTAATACTTTTCTGACTATGACGTCCGGTACAGGCATTCTTACCTCAACCTTCAGTCATTACGGCCCGATCAAAGTCGGTGATGTGACCAATCGTCAGAATGGCGTTCTGGTTTCCATGGCGACGGGCACAGCTTTGACATACTCTCTGGAAACGCTTCAGAGTCGCGGCAAGCTTTTCCTCGACCCGGGCCAGGAAGTCTACGAAGGGCAGCTCTGTGGTATACACAGTCGTGACAACGATCTGGTGATTAACCCCACGAAAGGCAAGAAGCTCGATAACATGCGTGCTTCAGGCAAGGATGAGGTTATTTCTCTGGTACCTCCTATCAAGTTTACTCTGGAGCAGGCGCTTGAGTTTATTGACGATGACGAGCTGGTTGAAGTGACGCCCAAGTCCATTCGTCTGCGCAAAAAGCATCTGACAGAGAATGAGCGTAAGCGCGCAAGCAAGAAGTAATGTTTGTGTGTTGAACAGGGCCGGCGCTGGTAACAGCTCCGGCCTTTTTTGTGTCTGCGCTTTATGCAAAGCCCGCGCACCCACGCATACAACTCCGCTACAATACTGTTGAAACCTATCTGATTGGTGGAGTGGTACATGCTCAATTTATACCCGGACATTAAACCTTACGCCACGCATAAGCTGGCGGTTGATCCGCCCCATGAGCTTTATGTTGAAGAGAGCGGAAACCCGGACGGGATACCTGTGCTTTTTGTTCACGGCGGCCCGGGTGGTGGGTGCGAAGACTACCATCGGCGTTTTTTCGATGCTGAACGCTTTCGGATTATCCTGATGGATCAGCGCGGTGCCGGTCGCTCCACGCCTCTTGCGGAACTGGAAGGAAACAGCACTGACAAGCTGGTAGAGGATATGGAGACCATTCGCACGTTTCTGGGCATTGATCGCTGGCTGTTATTTGGTGGGAGCTGGGGCTCCACTCTTAGCCTGGTATATGCCCAGGCGCATACCGAGAGAGTGCTGGGTCTTGTTCTTCGCGGTATTTTCCTGTGCCGCCCACGGGACATTGCGTGGTTCTATCAGGATGGCGCAAGTCGGGTATTTCCGGATTACTGGCAAGAGTTTGAAGCGCCGATACCAGAGAGCGAACGTGGGGATATGGTGAGTGCTTACTATCGGCGCCTGACCAGCGACAACGAGCTGGAACAGATCCAGGCGGCAAAAGCCTGGTCGGTCTGGGAAGGGCGTTGTGCTACCCTGCAGCCTAATCCGCGCGTTGTTGAGCACTTTGGTCACCCTCATGTTGCAATTGCTTTGGCGCGTATTGAATGCCACTACTTCATGAATGCTTCGTTTCTGGAAGATAATCAGATTATCCGGGACGCTCACAAGCTCCGGGACATTCCCGGTATTATCGTGCATGGTCGTTACGACATGGTTTGCCCGCTGGATAATGCGCTCGCTCTCAGCAGGGCCTGGCCGACCGCTGAGCTGCGAATTATTCGTGATGCGGGGCATTCTGCTTCTGAGCCAGCAATTGTCGATGCTCTTATCCGTGGTGTTGATGAAGTTATTGCGAAAGCGGGGGGGAATGCAGGGTGATATTTTATAGTGTGATAAGGGTTGCGAGGACCTTTGGGCATGGCTACAATCTTACACGATTTTAACCCTCGTATGGCCTGAGAGGTCACAAAAGCGGATGAAAGGACTTGTCCAGCGAGTTTCGGAAGCGAGCGTTGAGGTCGAGGGTCGTGAGATTGCTCGGATAGGCGCAGGCATTCTGCTGCTGCTAGGTGTGGAACAGGGAGATGAGCAGAGAGAGGCGAAAGAGTTATGCCGGAAGATTCTCACTTACCGTATCTTTCCCGATGATGCCGGCCGTATGAACAGAAGTGTACTCGACGTCGGTGGCGCTCTCCTCGTGGTTCCCCAGTTTACTCTTGCTGCAGATACGTCTTCCGGTACTCGTCCGGGTTTTTCCGTAGCTGCTGGCCCGGATATTGCTAAAAAGCTCTACGAGGTGTTCCTTCAATGTGCCCGGGCAGACATGAGTCCTGAACGAGTGGGAGCGGGATGTTTTGGTGCAGACATGAAGGTGAGTCTTATTAATGATGGCCCGGTGACCTTTATGCTTTCAACTCGAGGCGCTCAGAGGTAAGAGCTGGCGGGGCCTGGAGGCATGCAGGAATAAGGGTTTGCGCTTCTGGTTCCAAATGAGCTAACAGGGCGACGTTAAAAATTTGCAAACGAAGTGATGTTGTATTAAAACAGGATTATAATCCAGCGCTTTAAGAGAGCGCTGTAAGTGCATGAACTATAAAGATCTGGCAAAGCTCAGACCCCAACAATAAGAAAAGTTGCTGTTATGTCACAAACCTGACATATGGCAATCGTAGAATCGGAGCCATCCAGTCGTGCTGGGGCGCCTTACAGAAATCGGGATTGACCCGTTGCTAAAAACTGAATTAACTCGCAAAAGGACATACAACATGAAGAAAACACTCATTGCATCAGCTATCGCTGCGGCCACTATCTCTGGCACCGCGCTGGCTCAGGAAAGCAACCTGCCGACAGTGTACGGTAACATCCAGTACGTGCTGACCCACACTAACGTTGACGGTGCCGGTTCTGCAGTTGAGCACGCTGATAACGGTTCTACCCTGGGTATCAAGCACGATCACGAGATTGCTCCGGGCATTACTGGCTTCTTCAAGCTGGAACTCGAAGGCATCAACGCTGACGATAAGTCCAGCAGCAACGGTATCGACGCACTGGATGAAGCCTACATCGGTGTGAAAGGCGACAGCTTCGGTCAGGTATGGGTTGGTTCTGATGACTCCGTATACGAGAGTGCTATCGTTAAAATCGGTAACTTCCACGAATACGGTTCTGACATCTTCGCCAATTACGAAACCGGCGAAGGCGACCTGATTCAATACATGTCTCCGTCCTTCGGTGGCCTGACTCTGGCAGCAGCTGTTCAGATCAATGGTGACAACGACACTAAAGGCGGCACCGACAAGTCCTATCCTTACCAGTTGGTGGCTACCTATGCAGTAGATGCTCTGGAACTGTCCGCTGCTATGGACTCTAACGACGGCGGTGCTGGTCCAAACAACGAAAACAGCTATGGTCTGACTGCAACCTATAGCATGGGTGACTTCAGCCTGATCGGTGAATACCAGACTCGCAAAGACGTTGATGACATCATGGGCGTGATGGGTGTTTACACCCTGGGTGCGAACCAGTTTGCACTGTCTTACCAAGTGCAAGATGTTGACGCAACTGACGACAAGAATGACACCATCATTCTGCAGGCCCTGCACAACGTTTCAGACAACATGTACGTTTACTTCGAAGGTTACCTGTCTAACGCTGACAGCACGATCTATGCTGACCCAGACGGCACTGCCGCTACTGGCGACGAGCAAACTATCGCTGCCGTTGGTGCTGTATACTACTTCTGATCAGCTAACCAGCTAATCAGTTAGTATAGAAAGCCGGTGACCTCAGGGTCACCGGTTTTTGTTTTTGGGATATGTGGAATTTAACGGTGCAAATAGCATGGCTGAAGAGCTGGAAATCAAGCTGAGTATTGATCCGAGCTGCATCAAAACGGTGCTGAATTGGCTGCTGGCCCGGCCTGAAGCTGCAAAAGGGGGCAGAAGGCTCCTGGTGAACTGCTATTACGATACCCCTGAGGCCGAGCTTAATCGTCAGCATGCAGCTCTTCGTATCCGGCAGGTCGAAGGCCATTATATCCAGACATTAAAAACCCGGGGAGAGTTTGTAGGCGGTGCTCATCGCCGTCAGGAATGGGAATGGCCTGTCGCCGGAGCTTCGTTATCGCTGGATCTGCTTGCTGACACGTCGCTTGGGGATAATATAAACCTCACCAGGCTGGTACCTGTGTTTGAAACCAACTTTACCCGGCAGATTGTCATGCTGGATGATGGTGAGGCCGTGATCGAGTGCGCGCTGGATACTGGTGTCATTAAGTGTGCCGGCCGCCAGAAACCACTTCACGAAGTAGAGTTTGAGCTTAAATCCGGTGATTCGTCCCGCCTCCTGGTCTGGGCTGAAAGACTCGCCCGACACTGTCCGGTTTTCCTGAATCTGATCAGCAAAGCCGAGCAGGGGTATTATCTCGCCGGGATTCGGGTGGCTGAACCGACTGATACAAATGGATCCACTAATTCCAATATCAGGAATGATGATCTTGATCGTTTTTTGCGGCAGCTCAGTAAAGCATGGCTGACGGAGAGTGCTGTATCTTTTGATGGTGTAGATGTTCAGGCGCTTCATGCCGAAGCTGAAGCGTGCGGATCAGGGCAGTCTTTTTCCTCTGTTGTTGAGCGTCTGGTCAGGGGTGAACCGTTGCGTGACTTACTCAACGGGCCTGAAGTGGGTCGGTGTCAGCTGGGTCTGCTGCTGAGTCGTCAGGCAGGCTGCTAGGCTGCCCCGAGCTTTATGCTCAGCCTGCGTTTTGAGGCTTTCCATGCCACAGGCAATACCGGGAAAAGTGATTACTCGGCTGCCGGGGAGGTCTTGGGTGTCGCACTATCCTGCATATTTCTCCACTTCTCCATAAACGTGCGATAGCGCTGCAGTGCCTCCTTGACCACCTCTAGATCCGGTGTGTCGGTTGATTTGACCAGAACAATAAGTCCTTTACCCTGAATTTCTCCGGATACAGGCGGATGACAGATAACTTCATCGTTCTCATCAATGTATGCCAGTGCTGTGCCTATGCCATGACGAATCAAGGCGCTGACAATATCTGCCCAGTTAAGGTCGTCCAGCTTCAGGTCGTACCGGTGTGGGTGGTCCTGCTCATAATTGAACATGTCTTCCAGGACTTTTTCGGAGCCAGGGGCAACCACGGCGCGCACCATGATTTCAGGGTAGGTGCGAACAGGACGTATCACAGCCCGAACGCCGAGTGCTTTAAAGCGGCTGCGGTTGGCATCGGTCACACACTCTACCGTCGTTTTCGAACCCAGGTTGAGCTCGCCCAGGCGGTGGGCTATATCGAATGTAAGGCTGTCTGAATGAGGATCTGATTCATCCGCTGCCAGCACTACAATATATTTTGCGCTTCCGGCGTGCACGGCTTTCAGGGCCTCGGGATCGAACCCTGATCCATGGAAATGAACGATGCCCAGATCAGACAGTTCGGCCGGCAGACCGTTAGGGAATTCCCGGGTAAGGAGCATAATGGGAATGGTTTCATAACCCTCTACCGAGCGAATCTGCGTAGCGAAGCGCATGAAATAGGTCACGCCCCCATGCTTCGGCGTGTTGATGATGACAATGTGGTTGTTCATTTTATAAATCCAGCGTCCGGTGAGAATGCGTTCCCGGCGGTAGAACCGGTACTCGATAAAGTCGCTGACAATCAGTGTCAGCATAGTGATAGCGCCTACGAACATTAGCAGGATGGTGCTGATCCGGCCGATATAGGTTGCCGGAGCATAGTCACCGTAGCCTACCGTGGCGATGGTGGTCATTGTCATCCACAGTGACTCAAACAGAGTCAGGTCTTCAACTGACCAGATAATCAATATCTGGGTAACCAGCAGCGCTATCAAGATCAGGAACAGGCGCTTTACCCGCTTCCGAATGAGTCCGCCCCTGGGTACCTGAGTGTTCTCGTGTTCGGCGTTGAGGGGAAAACGGTTTCTCAGCATCCGGTGTCGGCCTGTTCAGTCTGGGTTAAGTTCGTTATACAGTAACGGAAATATAACAGAGAGACAGGGGTTTGCATTATGTCTGAGCCATGGAGTTGTCTTCCGTCGCGTCTGGCGGACGATGTCGCTACCAGTTGGCCATCGGTATTTCCGGCGGGTCTGCCCGGTTGGCTGCAAGTAGATGCCGGCATCTCGGCAGAAGTCGTCGCTCAGGCAATGGCCCGGAGCCTGTTCCTGCGCCAGACCCTTGAGAGGCATCCGGAGCAGGTGCGAATTCTGTTGGAGTCGCGGGTTCTGAGTGAACCGACTACTCCGGAGTTTCTTCAGGAGCGTCTGAATGAATATCTTGGGGATGTAACAGACGAACCCTCTTTGCACACTGCGTTACGCCGATTCCGCAGGGAAACACAGTTTCGCATTATCTGGCGGGACCTGATGCGCTGGGCTGATTTATCGGAAACCATGGCGGCAACCAGCGCGTTTGCAGACGTTTGCATTCAGGGTGCCCTGGATTGGCTGCACGATGCGGCCTGTGAGCAGTACGGCACGCCCTGGGGTATGGACCCGGTATCTGGCTCCGAGGCGCCACAGTCGCTGATAGTGATTGGAATGGGGAAGCTGGGTGGGCGTGAACTGAATGTTTCCTCGGATATTGACCTGATTTTCGCTTTTCCGGGAAACGGCGAAACTCGTGGAGGCCCCCGTTCTCTCGATAATCAGCAGTTTTTTATCCGGCTGGGGCAGCGCCTGATTCAGGCTCTGGATCAGATTACTTCCGATGGTTTTGTGTTCCGTGTGGATATGCGCCTCCGGCCCTATGGCCAGAGTGGCGCTCTGGCGCTGAGTTTTGCTGCGCTGGAAACCTACTACCAGGATCAGGGGCGGGACTGGGAACGCTACGCTATGGTGAAGGCCCGCGTGGTGGCCGGTGATCCGGAGGCAGGTCAGGTTCTTATGGCAAGTCTCAAACCGTTTGTTTATCGCAGGTATATCGACTTCAGTGCCTTTGAATCTCTGCGCAGTATGAAAGCGATGATAAGTCGTGAAGTCCGGAGAAAAGGGCTGGAAGACAACATAAAACTTGGTAGCGGTGGTATCCGTGAAATCGAGTTTGTGGTGCAGGCCTTTCAGCTCATCCGTGGAGGCCGGGACAGGGAGTTGCAGCAGCGGGAACTGCTGGTAATTCTGAGTGAGCTTGAAGCGCTCGAGCTCCTGCCTTCGCTGGTAATAAATGAGCTTCGTGATGCCTATGTTTTTCTCCGTAATCTTGAGCACGCATTGCAGGGTTTGGAAGACAAGCAGACCCAACTGTTGCCTGAAGATGAGCTGTCAAGAATGCGGGTAGCGCTGGTCATGGGTTTTGACGATTGGCAGGGGTGTCAGCAAGTGCTGGAACATCACCGTGGAAAAGTTGCTGCCCACTTTGCCAACATCATCACCACGGAAGACGATGAAGAGGGCGTACAGTCGCCTCTTGATGAAGGCTGGTTCGAGCTCTGGCTGGCGGAGGCTGACGAGGCGTCAGATGCTCAGTGGCTGGAGCAGCATGGCTATGAAGATCCGGCCGGCAGTCTGAGCCTGCTTGGCGGCCTGCGAGACAGTCGCACAGTTCAGACTATGCAGACTCAGGGGCGTAAACGGCTGAATCAGTTCATGCCGGTATTGCTGGAAGCCTTGGCACAGGTAGCGAACCCGTCAGAAACCCTGTCCCGTGTGTTGCAACTGGTTGAAGCGATTTTGCGCCGAACTGCCTACATGGTTTTGCTGCTGGAGAATCCGGGCGCCCGTACCCAGCTGGTCAGGCTCTGCAGTGAGAGCCCCTGGATAGCTCGGCAGCTGGCGGAAACGCCACTTCTGCTGGACGAACTGCTCAATGCTGAAAGTCTATATACGCCACCGGCAAAAGAGGAGCTGCAGGACGACCTGCGCCAGCAGATGCTTCGGATTTCGTACGATGATCTGGAAAATCAGATGGAGTCGCTGCGGCATTTCAAAAAGGCTCACTCGCTCCGGGTCGCCGCTTCCGAGCTGAAAGGAACTCTGCCATTGATGAAGGTAAGTGATTACCTGACATGGATTGCTGAGGTTGTTCTCGATCACGTTGTGGATGTGGCGTTTGCCAATCTGGTTGCTCGCCATGGCATGCCCGGTGGGGGTGAGGGCGCATCCAATGAAACGGATTTTGCCGTTATAGGTTATGGGAAACTTGGGGGAGTTGAACTTGGTTACACGTCGGATCTGGACCTGGTGTTCGTCCATAATGCGGACCCGCAGCTGACAACGGATGGCGACAAGCCCATTGATAATGCTGTTTTCTATACGCGTCTGGGGCAGAGGATTGTTCACATACTCAATGCCCAGACGCCTTCGGGACAACTGTATGAAGTCGATATGCGGTTGCGCCCGTCGGGCAATTCCGGGCTACTGGTAAGCTCACTGCAGGCTTTCGAAAAATATCAGCGCAAGGATGCATGGACATGGGAGCACCAGGCGCTTGCGCGGGCCCGGGGTGTGGCCGGGTGTCGAAAAACACTCGGGGCTTTTGAGGCAATCCGGCACGATATTCTATGCCAGCACCGTGATAAAAGCGCCTTACGCAGGGAGGTGCTGGATATGCGTGAAAAAATGCGTGCGAACCTGGGTACCCCAGAAAGCCAGAGCGGGGAGGTTTTCCACATCAAGCACGATGCCGGTGGAATAGTGGATATCGAGTTTATGGTGCAATATCTCGTGCTTGCATGGTGTGAGAGCTACCCGCAACTGACCCGATGGTCTGATAATATCCGGCAACTGGAAGAGCTGGGGCGGGCCGGTGTGTTGTCAGTGGATGATGCAGAAAAACTACGTGAAGCATACATAACGTTGCGTTCAAGTATTCATCGGAGGGCGCTCCAGAATCTTAACAGTCAGGTTGAGGGCGATGCATTTGCGGACGAGCGGAGGTTTATCCGGTCGGTCTGGCAGAAAATCATGGTGGGATAGCCGCTCTGGGTGTCGTTCTATCAAAAATTCCTGCTAGAATATCCGATCCCCGAAAACTGCTTTTTTAGGAGCAACGAAGAATGTCGATGGCTGATCGCGATGGCGTTATCTGGCTGGATGGTGAAATGGTTCCCTGGCGTGAAGCCAAAACACACGTCCTGACCCACACTTTGCATTACGGCTTGGGCTGTTTTGAAGGGGTGCGAGCCTACAACACTGCGAATGGCGCGTCTATTTTTCGACTGAAGGACCATACAGACCGCCTGTTCCGGTCTGCCCATATTCTGAATATGAAAGTGCCGTTCAGTAAAGAAGAGCTGAACGACGCCCAGTGCGCGGCGGTTCGTGAGAATAACCTTGATGAAGCTTACCTGCGCCCGATGATTTTTCTGGGTTCAGAAGGCATGGGGTTGCGTGCAGATAACCTGAAAGTTCATGTGATGGTTGCTGCATGGAGCTGGCCTTCATACATGTCGCCAGAAGCCAAAGAAATTGGCATTAAAGTGCGTACCTCGTCTTATACTCGCCACCACGTCAACATCACCATGTGTAAGGCCAAGGCTAACGGCAACTACATCAACTCGATGCTGGCGTTGAATGAAGCCATCGCCAGTGGTTGTGAAGAGGCACTCTTGCTGGACAATGAAGGCTATGTAGCGGAAGGCTCAGGTGAGAATGTTTTCATCATGCGCAATGGTGTTCTGCATACGCCGGAGCTGACCTCCTGTCTGGAAGGCATTACCCGCCAGACGATTCTGGATTTTGCAGCCGATCTTGGCATCCCGGTAAAAGAGCGACGCATCACCCGTGATGAAGTGTACATTGCGGATGAGGCCTTCTTTACGGGTACCGCAGCCGAAGTGTTGCCAATTCGTGAACTGGATGGTCGTGTCATTGGCGCAGGTAAGCGCGGACCGGTTACTGAAAAGCTGCAGGCTATGTATTTCGATGCGGTTAAAGGGAAGCTCCCGCAGCACAGTGACTGGTTGACGCCGGTTAAAAGCTGAGAATGAATAAATCTGTGGCCGTCCTCTGCTGCCAGGCAGTCGGGCGGCTTCTTTGTTTTTAAATTCATCAAATCGACAGGTGCAGAAAATGGCTGATGTCATTAAAGTTCCGGTTTCGTTCGGCGAAGTCCTAGACAAGATCACTATTCTGGAAA
This sequence comes from Marinobacter sp. F3R11, assembly GCF_003318275.1. Lineage (GTDB taxonomy): Bacteria > Pseudomonadota > Gammaproteobacteria > Pseudomonadales > Oleiphilaceae > Marinobacter. Next base: position 36,400 of record NZ_QOCH01000017.1, read on the forward strand.
TTAAATCCGAACGTATCAAGGATGAAGTCAAACTGCAGAATGTCCGGCTTGAGTTGGATGAACTCAGCGCGACCTGGAATGAGGCCGTAAAGGACCAGAATGCAATTTCTGAGCTGCGGAAGCAGCTGAAAGCGGTTAACGAAGAGCTTTGGGTAATTGAAGACGATATTCGGGATGAAGAAGCCGCACAGAACTTTGGGCAGAAATTTATTGAGCTGGCGCGTGCTGTATATGTGACCAACGACAAGCGGGCTGCGATCAAAAAGGAAATCAACCTGGCGCTGGGGTCACGTTTCGTTGAGGAAAAATCGTATCAAGATTATACGGCCAGAAAGTAGGTCGTTGAAAAAAGGCGCCTTTAGGCGCCTTTTTTATTTGTGGTACAGGTCATAACCTTTTTCTCTGTACCAGGCCTGCCACTTTAATTGTCGTCTCAACTTCTTAAGGCGAGATACAGAAGCATAAGCCTTCAGGTAATCGCCGAAGCCTGGCTTTGATCTTGGCGATACCTCAAGCTGATCAGCAAAGCGATCATATTCGTCCGCCAGTGGATGAAAGCGTACTTTCCTCCATGGCTTGTCCCAGCCAATGTAGTGGATGATTCCTGGCGAGAGGGTTGCTTCCTCGATTTCGCTTTGCGGGAAGGCTGCGGTTTGCTCACCAGGCCGGTATAGGCCGGTTTGATGGTTCCACTTCAGGTGTAGATGTTTCCACTTGTCGTGCAGTACCCCATTGAGCGCACACTGGTCATTGGTGCTTATTCTGTCGGGGTTTTCTTTTTTGAATCTGAATACTTTTTCCGGTATCCCGTCCCGTCGCCAGAGGTCAAGGTTGATTAGCAGCATGCCGGAATTGAAGTATTGGTTTTGGGGGATTCCCAGTTTTTTGTAGGTATGGCCAGACAGGTTTTCGACAGCGCCAATGTGATAATCAGAGATGTCGGTTTCCCATAACTCGACAATATCGCCTTTGACGATCATATCGCAGTCAAGGTAGATCAATTTGTGCACAGATTGATCAAATATTTCGGGGATAGATATTCGGTAGTAGGCTGATGAGGTTATGTGCTTGATTGTCGGCAGGTTGTCGTACCGATTACTGTTGAAAGAGACAAAGTCGACGCCAGAAGCGCCCAGCTTCTTGACCTCCTGGTTCATTCTTGCCTTGTTCCCATCAGATATTCCGCCGTCCAGACAGAATAAAGAGACACGTTCCGGTGCTGAGCAGTTTGCCAGCAGAGAGTAGAACAATACCGTCAGGTGAGGGGCATAATTGTTGTCAGAACTTGCAACCACACCGATGGAGTTCGGTGGCAGGCTTCGGAGCTGTTCATGTGTCATGGTGGGTTTTACTCCGTTGGAACTTTTTGACAGCTGATTGCCGTTTGTGGCACTTCCAGCGCTGTCTTAATGCGAAATAGTACTTCAGATAGACCTTGAATTCGCCATCTGGCGGGGGAAGATTTTCCCAAGGCGTAGTGTTTAGGCGTTCTTTGTATTGTGTTTTGAACGGGTGGAAGCAATAGACCTTCCAGGGCTTTTTCTTGCCCGTAAAATGCACGATCTTTGGGTTCAGAATCGCTTCCTCCATGCTTTCCCGCGAATAGGAGCCCCCTTCACTATATTTCTTTAAGACTTTGTAGATATCCGACTGTTGATTCCAGCCCGGCATCAGCCGCAACCAGCGACCACGGAGTACGGCGTTCAGGCTGCACTGGTCGACATACTGGAGTCGGTGTGCATTCTTTCTGGCATAGTCAGTAACTTGTTTATGAATGCTCTCACGCCTCCAGCCATCAAGATCAATCAGCAGTACGCCGGAGTTGAAGTATTCTGTGCGCGGAAAGCCAATATCCTTACATGCCCGCGGCGACAGATTCTCAACGGCAGCAACCAGATGACCTTTCAGATCCAGTTGCCATAGTTCGTTAAGGTCTCCAAGTACCAGTGTGTCAGCATCGATGTACAGGATTCGTTCAATATCAGTGGGTATGTACTCGGGCAAATTTATACGCTGGTAGACTGCCTCGCCATACCTTAGGGTCGGCAAGCCCCGGTAAAGCCGGTCATCCGGCTGATAGATCTCAAGGGTGCTTTTGTGTCGGGCAATGAGATCCTGAAGCTTGTTTATGCTCTCAGGCGAAATGCTGCAGTTAATCAGGTGAAATGTAATCGGTGTATCCACAGTGGAGGACAGTGCCGAGAGCATCATTACTGCAACGTAAGGCGCGTAATTTTCGTCACAGCAGGCGGCAACATGGATTCGGCGGTTCATGGGCTCGCTTCCTCATCATGTGATTGGATACAGAAAGAGTATATGAACCCACCTGTGACGGCATTGATATAATGCCCTGTTGTGTAAAGGGCATATGACTCGAACAGGTTTATGGTAATCCAGAACCCGAAAAAGCTGACCGCAAAAATGAAAACATCATTGGGCATCTGACCTTTTCTGTGGGCTACAAATGTTGCTATGCCCAGCCAGACGATCATGGCCAGCAAAATGGCTGTTCCCACCAACCCGTTCGCAATAAGGCTCTCGATAAATGAGTTGTGGAGGTGGCCAAAGCGTTTCTTGAACGAATCGGAAAAAAACTCGGATTCATCAATCAGGTCATCAACGCTTCCCGGGCCCCAGCCCATCAGAGGGCGTTCTTTTAGCCATTCCAGAGCGACTCGCCAGGAAAACAGTCGAACACCATGACTACTGACAGGGTTGGTAGTGTGGTCCTGAAGCGTGATGTAAGGGGCCAGGGCGAAATCGTGGTTGCTAAACGTAGTTTTGATCCGTTCTGGCGCATTGAGGCCGGAAAGTCCTGCCCCAAACAAGATGAGTAGTGTCAGAAAAAAAATGGCTTTTCTGCTCTTCTGGCCATGAGTCCTGTGTCTGTTTTTTCGTACAAGGCTGCCGGCTACAGCCAGGGCAAGGATGCTTGCAATGAGAATGCCCAGCCATGCAGCCCGAGTCTGGGCGCTTATAAACACAAATGTGAGGACAGCAAACGTGAGGACGACAAGAGGTATCGCTACGCGGTGCCAGCGTGATGAGTGATTTGTGACAATACGGACTGTGAAACAAGAGAGGCCTATAAGGGCTGCGCCGCAGAACATTGCTGTGTGCTGGGCATTGTGAATGCCAAAGTCCGTCCGTTTTCCTGCCCAGGCCTGGGTCCAGTAGCCAGTACCGATAGTTGTCAGGAAGTAGGTAGCAAGCCCGAGTGCGCTCAATAGTAGAAGGTGCCATCGATAAGGGCGTGCAATCACTCCCATACCAAGCGCGACGAGGAATACCATTATCGGCTTCAGGAAATACCGTGTTTCACGAGTTCCCGGCTCAATGTCCGACGGTAGGCTGCTGGAATACCATAACCTTGCGAGAGCAAGGAATCCCAGCATTATCGTGCATGCCAGAAACAGCGGATCATGGATGACCAGGGATCTGAGCCCTGTTTTTCTGCCTGAAACGAAGGCCAGCCAGACAAAGGCCAGAATCATTGCGCTCTCGGCCCCTCGATACGCCGTGAGGGCGGGGAGGTAGAAGAAAATATAGGTCGCAAGAGCCGCGATAAATAGCTTTTCAGCGGTGCTTTTAAGGGACAGCCAGGACACGAATGTTGAGAATTGTGGGAAGCAGGTCATTGGATGGTTTCGTTGCTTCGCTGTGCTATCCACTCATCAAGCTTCGCACAGACTTCATCCACCGGGATCAAATCCATGGCGCCTTCAAATTCAGCTTTTGCTCCCCAACGGGCCGACTCAATAGTCTTTCCGGTATACATCTCCAATGCTTCACCGTAATGATTAACGCACCATTGTAATGAGTTGTAGGGGCCGGAACGATAGGGGTTGCTCGCAGCGTAAAGGCCAATAACGTCAGTGCCCATTGCGCTGGCAATGTGGGCTGGTCCGGTATCCGGAGCAACCACAAGGTCAGCTTCGGCCATTAATGCTGTCAATTGTTTGAGGGTATCTTTACCACAGATATTAACAGCAGATTCCTGCATTTGATCTGCAATGGAATTGCAAAAATCTATTTCAAAAGTGGCAGGACTGCCAACCAGGATGACGTTCATTTCATGTTCCCTGATTGCATAGTCGGCCAGAAGTGCGTAGCGGTGAGGTGACCAGTTGCGGAGTATATGGCTGGCGCATGGGCTGATGATCAGATTCCTCCGATCCTGTCGCAAATAAATCGAGGCGAAATTCCGATCGGATTGAGAAACCGGTATTAGCCATTTTGCCGGCGCGGGTTTCAGGCCCAATGGCGTCAGAAAACTCGCAAGACAGTCCCGGACATGCTGCTGGCTGGCGGCGGGAATCCGTCGGTTGATAAACAATCCGTGCAGGTCCTTGCTTCGCGCTTGGTCGTACCCTACCCGGATTTTTGCACGGATACATGCAGAAACGAGGTTTGCCCTGAGTGCGACCTGCATGTGTAGTAGTGCATCAAATTTGCGCCCTCTGATCGTTTTCCAGAGGTCAACGTAGCCACGCCAGCCACTTTTTTTGTCGAAGACTATGAATTCGACGCCGGGAAGGTCGCCGATCAATCGTGATTCAATTTTACCGATAACCCAGGTGATTTGGATGCCCGGACACTGCTCCTGAAGACTGAGAACAACAGGCACGACATGGGTGACATCACCTATCGCAGACAGGCGAAGAATGCAGACTGATTTCATCAAACCGAAGTCCTTTGGGGTTTCATTAAATCCTTATGGCCTTCCATGGAGCTTTGCTCGCGATCATTGATAAACTTTGGAGTATTCTAACTGACTCAGCGGAAATCGTCTCAGATCGTTCGGGACGGTTGAACGCCATTTCATTCATATGAAGAGAGTTGTGATGGCAGAGGGTGTGTATATTTCGCGAAAACGTGACTTTGTATCTATAGCCCGTGAGGACTATGGTGCCGCTGTCACTCCGGAGTGGTTTGATCCGGATGCCTGGGGTGCCGCGGCGAAGCCAGTCACCAGCGGCGGTCGCGGAGGGGCATGGTTCGTAGAGACGGAGGACATGTCGGCAGTATTGCGAAAGTATCTGCGCGGCGGCTTTGTTGCAAGATTTTCTGAGTCCAATTATCTCTATCTTGGCGAAAAGCGGGTTCGTTCTTTTGCGGAATTCCGGCTCCTGTTAAAAATGCATGACGAGGGATTTCCTGTTCCCCGGCCTATTGCAGCAAGTTACAGGAAGACAGCTATAGCCTGTTATCAGGGCGTGATTCTTATTGAGCGGTTGAAGAATTCCGCGCCCTTGGCGGACAGTATTGGAGACCTGTCCCTGAATCGTTGGCGGGCGCTTGGTGAGACACTTCGCCGCTTTCATGATGCGGGTATATGTCATGCCGATTTGAACTGTTTTAATATTCTGGTCCGGGATGAAGGCTTTTATCTGATCGATTTTGATAAAGGCGAGGTTAAGAAAAAATCAACGCGGGCCGCTCCCTGGAAAGCGGCAAATCTGGCGCGACTTCGTCGTTCGCTGGAACGCCTGAATTGGCCCCAGGAAGGTGCAGGGGATCTTCAGGGGCGGTGGCTTGGACTGGAAGAAGGTTACCAGGGCAAGACCGGATGAGTGGTTATGTTGTTTAGGCGACAGTAGTCCGGCCACTGTCTGAACTCTGTCCATTGGCTGATAAAAACAAAGTCGAGATCTGCATTCCGGGCAGCCTCATGATCGTACCGGCTATCGCCAAGGAAGAGTGCTGGTTTGAGAATGTTTCCGCAGGATATCTCCCGGGCAAGGATCTGATCTTTACTGTCCGGACTGCCAAATATTCCTCCTTCAAAAAAGGGCAAGAGTTGCCGTTTCTCAAAAACATCCCTTAGCTCTTCCTGATCACTGCCGGAGACGATCAGCCAGCGGCAATCGGGCATTGATTCCTTTAGCTGGCTCAGGCCAGGAACAAGGTCGCACGACAATAGTCCCTCGAAGACCTGCTTCGCATAGTCTGCGAGGAGCTCGTCGCGGGAAGGTCCTCTGGTCCCTTCGGGAACCAGATGACTGAGAAAATAATCAAACTTGCGATACCTGGAAATGCCCCCATTGTTGCGGTGATAGTTCACGAGTTCACGCGCAAGGTCCTCGCCATAAGGCAGAGCTGCTTTGAAGAATGCGTCAGTCTTGAGACGGTTGGAGTCCAGAACGACCCCGTCACAGTCAAAAACCAAGGTGCGGTATTCCGATTTTTCACGAATCACGATGACCGTTCCCTCAGTACAGCCTCGACGCCGGGTACATCTTCCGGAACGTCGACGGCCAGACTGCCCGGGCGGGTTTCTATCATCTTTATTGGCACTCCAAGTTCGAGAAAGCGCAGGATTTCTATGTCTTCAGATTTTTCCAGCAGACTTTTTCGCCCAAAACGTTTGAATGCTGCCAGCTGGGGTTTACTGAATCCGTAAATGCACACCTGTTTTTTGTAGGCTTGAGGTGCATTCTTTGAATCTTTGAAACCGGGCAGGGCCATCCGGGATATGTAAATGAGCTGGTTGTTCTCAGTGGTAATGACCTTCGGGATATTAACGCTGTGAACATCTTCCTGCCCGGATATCCAGCTAAACCCGTTTATAACCGAACCCATGTCAGCCAGTTTAGCGTCTCGGATTCTCAGGATATCTTCTGGCATAACCAATGGTTCATCGCCCTGCACATTGATAAATACGTCCGCATCGATCTGTTCCGCCGCTTCGGCAAGCCGGTCGGTTCCAGTTAATGCTTCCGGACTGGTCATCACAGTCTGAAAGCCGGCCGCATTCACGACATCAGCAATACGGTGGTCATCTGTGGCCACGTACACGTGTTCAGCACCGACAGCCTGTGCTGAAAGCTCCGCAACCCAGATAACCATTGGTTTGCCGATGAGGTTGACGAGAGGTTTTCCAGGGTATCTGGAGGACGCATAGCGAGCTGGGATCAGTACGACGCTTCTCATATAGACCTCAGAGTGAGTAGATAGACTGGATGGGGAGTCGATAGCGCGTCGGAGTGACCGCGAGTAGTGGTGCTGCCCCACCGGCGCTGTAGTACGCATTAATGATCTGATTCATCTCGATGGATCTCGGGTCGTCGGCGCCATAGCCATCAAACCCGGCCATGAGAATCTGCGAGGCACCACCGCTGGCAATTGCGGCAAGTGCATAAGCTGCAACCAGAGATGAGGGTGCGGTGCAGCTTTCTGGGGAAAACCTGAAGGTGTCAGCCTCTACGCTGAGTCCGTAGTCCAACAAGGGCTTGTCGCCCAGAGCCTGCTTTACCTCAGCAGGTAACATGGATGCAGGAGTGATCAGGGGTTGCGGAAGGCGAGCGTGCTCACCGCAGTCCGCAAGCAGGCGCACAGGATGGCAGGCGACCCTGACATCAATCAGTGCTGCTGAAATATCCTGCTGTGTGTTTAGTGCCGCAACAACCGGTTGGTAGCGTTCAATATAACTCTCAAGTGCCATGCTATAGTGCTTAACGCTCGGTCCGGTTCCAAGCAATAAAACGGTTTTTCCTTTGAAAAGCTCGGCGGGGTTCCAGGTCCCCGTTGTTTCGCTCTTATAAAAATGCCGAGCAGCATCGAGCGTGTCGAGACTGAACTTTTTACCTCCTTCGACTCTCAGATGGTCGATTACTGCAAGCAGGTCTTCTTCTGTGTATCTTGAGTCTGCCAGCATGGACTGGATATATGTGGGGTGAATCCCGTACTTTCCTGCCAGATAATAATAGGGATTCGTACCCCATCCGTAATGCTCCTTCATTGGCTGAAAGTGGCTGCGGATCAGTGCGAGAAGTGATATCAGGTTTGGCTGTTCTGGCAAATCGTCAGCGACTGCAATGAGAAGCTCTTCCATTTTGGCATTGCCAGGGCCCCTGCCCATCCCGGTCACGGTGGCATCAATCCAGGTTGCACCTGCCTCTGCTGCAGCAAGAGCATTTTGCAGTGCACGCCCCTGATTATCGTGGGTGTGAATCCCTATGGCTCCCTGCCATCCGTCTTTGACTGACTCGACCAGGTTACGGGAATCAGCAGGGCTCATACTGCCCAGACTGTCGGCAACATAGAGCACGTCAATCGGGTAATTATTTGCCTGCTGGACCAGTTGCTTGATCTCATCGTGCGTTTTATCAGCAACCTGCATGAGATTATATCCGACCTGATAGCCTTTTTTCTGCAACCACTGTGAGACGGGCAGCACCTGTTCAAATTCATGGGCATGGCAGGCGATTCTTACAAGATCGACCGGGGAATTGCTGGCACTACCAGGGAATAGAACAGTTAGATTTTTCAGGCGCAGGTCCGGTGATACCAGCTCACTGGCATTTACCATGACGCTGACCTTCAGGCCTGACGGGATGTTCAGAGAGCTAAGGAATTCGTCGGAGCTATAGGCAAATGCCCCTTTGAATCCATTGGTATTCAGAGAGCGAAAGCCCAGCTCAACGACATCGACTCTTGCGGCCTGCATGGCTTCCAGGTACGCCTGAACCAAGGGGATATCGAAGTCCCAGGCATTGTAGTAACCACCGTCTCTTAATGTGCAATCGAGAAGGATCATTTATTATTCCCAGACGTTGGTTGGTTTCTGGCATCGAGGCCATGAACGGTTGTTCAGCGACTTTCTTTTTGCCAGGCAGTAGACTGTGCCATCAGAGGATACTATGTCGTAATAGTACTGCAATACGGCGTCACAAAAGAGAGTAGAAGGAATCGGGTTTGATTGAAATACAGTCTCCAGAAAAGCTCCCCGGAATTCTTTGTTTGACTGACAAGTGTGACAGGCCGGAGAGCGAGCTGTTTATCGGCTTGAGAAATGAAGGGTTCCCACTGGACGTCATGGCTAACCCGGATGGTGCGAACTTTGAGCGGTTGAGTAACGCCGGTTTGATTGTTGGCCGAATTGCCCTGAAAAATCGCTTTGATAAGGAAGGTACTGCGGCTATTCGCAAAGTGCTGGAGACGGGAGCCTACGATGTTGTGCATGTTTTCAATCCGCGCGCTCTTGCTTGTGCATTGAGGGCGAGTCGTGGAATGTCGATAAAAATAGTGGCTTATCGGGGCATTATTGGCAACATCAGCTACCTCAATCCGGAATCCTGGATTACCTTTCTCCATCCCAGGGTCGATTGTATCGTGTGTGTGGCGGAGGCCATCCGGAGGTATCTTGCGGGATTGCACTTTCTATGGCTGCATTTGCCTCCCTCCAAGCTGAAAACGGTTTACAAGGGGCATGACCTGGAATGGTATCGCGATACTCCTGCCGACCTGCAAGAATTTGGTATTCCGGAGGGCGCATTTACCATCTGCTGCACAGGAAGGGATGTGCCAAGAAAGGGGTTTGACGTGCTTGTCGAATCTCTGGCGCTATTGCCACCGGATGTTATTGTTCATCTGCTATTGGTGGGGGATCTGGACCGTAACGAGTCACTTCGTCAACAGGTGCAGGCAATGCCTCACCCTGAACGGGTGCACTTCACCGGATTCAGGAAGGATGCTCCTGCGCTTGCGGCGGCCAGTGATGTTTTTGTGTTGCCTTCCAAGGAACGCGAAGGCTTGCCCCGCGCGGTCATTGAGGCCATGTCATACGGCGTTACTCCTGTTGTAACGGATGTTGGCGGTATGCCTGAGCTCGTTGAGCATGGTGTAAGCGGACTGGTGGTGCCGCCGAATGATGCTCAGTCGCTTAGTGATGCACTATTGAAGCTATACCGCGACAGGGAACTTCTGGAACGGATGGGGGGTAATGCTCGCCGGCGGATAGAAACGGATTTCCATACCTCCCAGACTGTGCAGCAGATGGGTAACATTTATTGTGAGTTAACGGGTCAGAACTGAATGCGCCGCTACCTTTTCTTTGTTAATCAACCTTACTCCTATTCGATACTGCGCCCATTGCAGGCGGAAATCCGGCGCCGGGGCGACGAGGTTGCATGGTTTGTGGCCGGGTGTTCAACAGCCCCTCTGAAACCTGATGAGAAGAGGTTGAAGACCGTCAAAGAGGTGGAAGCCTATGGGGCTGAGGCGACATTTGTACCCGGCGATTGGGTGCCCTACTTTTTTCCGGGAATAAAAGTAGAGGTGTTTCATGGGATGGCGAGAAATAAACGGGGCCACAAAAGTGAGGATGAAAGTGACCACTACCGTATCCGAGGCTGGTTCGACCTCTACTGCACTCAGGCGAAGGGAGATACCGAAAAGTTTCAGGCTTTAGCGCAAGAACTCGGGCATTTTTCGGTCGTCAAGACTGGTTGGCCCAAGCTTGATCCATTGCTAAAAGATGCGGTTGGTGGTGAACGACCCCGTGCGAAGAATGAACCTCCAACGGTATTTTTCGCCTCAACCTTCAGCCGGTCGGTTACTTGTGCCCCGCAGCTGGCAGACAAAATCGAGACGCTCTCGCAGAGCGGCCGGTGGCGCTTTATTGTGACGCTGCATCCGAAGATGGAAAAGAGCATCGTTGAACGGTACCGGTCTATGCAGGGGGCCAACCTGAGGTTTGTTGAGAGCGATGAGGACCTGGTTCCGCTTTTGTCTGAAGCCGATCTTATGTTGTGTGATACCTCGTCTATTATGTTTGAATTTATGTTTCTCCAGCGGCCTGTAGTGACCTTCCGTACAAAAATGCCAGGCCCTTATCTAATCGACATTCATGACGTTGAGCAATTGGATGATGCGCTTGCAGAGGCTGCCCAGCGCCCGAAAGAGCTTCTTGAGGCTCAAAGGCATCTGTGCCGGGATCTCCATGAATTTGATGATGGGCGTTCGAGTGAGAGAGTTCTGGATGCGGTTGATCAGTTCCTGAATGAACAGGTACACACATTAAAAAGCAAGCCTTTAAACCTGATCAGAAAATTAAAGGTCCGGCGTCGCCTGCGCAGAGAATTGGCTAAAACACCTCACTGAATAACGGTACTTTTGATGTCGAAATTGGGAACTGGTTTTCCGGAAAAGGGCCGTTCATGAGCGGTCGGGATGTATTTTTGGCCAGCACTCCGTTTCAGCTTTTAGGCTGTGCGGAGGCACGATCATATTATGCTGTTGAACAGCCTCTACTGGTTATTGTTCGCCCTGACAATAAGACAACGGAACAGCAGATGGCGTTTTTGGTAGCGAAACTGGCCTGGTCAGGGGAGGTTGTATGGCTGCCAAAGCGACTGTTTTACATCAGGATCTGGCTGCTTCTTCGCAGGTTGAAAAGCGAGCCGCTCAATCGATTGTTTGTCGGAAATAAAGGAAGCTGGATGCACGAAATTTTTTTTCGTGTTCTCGTACCATCAAAAATACTTTTTCTGGACGATGGGTTAGGCGCTACGGTTCTATATTATGACGCTGCTAAGCGGGGTATAGTGGCGTCAAAAATCTCGAACCGGAAAGGCCGCTTGCTGGCCATGATGGGCATCAGGCTTGCGCCGCTTCGAAAGATAAAAATGACGTTTTTCACATGCTTTCCGCTGTCTTCTATCGAGTCTGTTGACATAGTGCAGCATCACTTTCAGGTTTTCAGGGGTCTGTTCGGTCTCAATCAGCATCAGACTGATAGTCCGAAAGGTAGGGGAGTGGGCTATCTGGGACAAAATCACGGAAAACAGGCACTTCTGGAGCGGCTAAGAGAGCATTTGTTGTATTTGAAGGGCCGCCACCCTGACGCGGGACTGGTCTATTTTATGCACAGAAAACAGCGGCCAGAGTTGTTGGCACCTTATTTTCAAGGGATACCTGTCCGCATGCAGTCGAATTCAATGCCCATCGAAATTGCGATGGCGTTGTCAGATGACAGACTTGAAGCGTTTTACGGCTTTACTTCCACGGCACTGTTTTCGCTAAAAAAACTTTTTCCGGACCTTTCCGTTTACCGTATATCTGATGAGGGTGTGTCCGATGCCATTCATCACCCTGAAGAACTATGGCAAATACTGGATCATGCCGGTGTCGAGACAGTTGAGTTCAATCCGGATGGGAGTGTGGTATGAAAATTCTGGTAACCGGAGGTGCTGGATTTATTGGCTCGGCGGTGATTCGTTATCTTTTGGCAAAGACTGATGCCGACATAGTGAATGTTGATGTTTTGACCTATGCGGGCAATCTTGAGTCGCTGGGCGACGCATCTGCTAGCGGGCGATACTGGTTTGAGCAGGTTGATATCTGCGATCCGGTTGCGCTACAGGCTGTTTTCGAACGTTACCAGCCGGATGCTGTTATGCATCTGGCAGCAGAGAGTCACGTCGATCGTTCGATAGATGGGCCTGCTGCATTTGTTCAAACGAATATTGTGGGGACATACACGCTGCTTGAGGTAGCACGAGGGTATTGGTTAACTCAACCCGAGAATAAACGGGAGCAGTTTCGTTTTCACCATGTCAGCACTGATGAAGTATATGGCGACCTGAATGCTTCGGATCGACCGTTCACCGAAACCACGAGATACTCACCCAGTTCGCCATACTCTGCCAGCAAGGCCAGTTCGGATCACCTGGTTCGGGCTTGGCACCGGACGTATGGGTTGCCCGTCGTCGTCAGTAATTGCTCGAACAACTACGGCCCTTATCAGTTTCCGGAAAAGCTGATTCCTCTGATGATTCTGAATGCTTTGGATGGCAAGCCTTTACCGGTATACGGCGACGGCCTTCAGGTTCGCGACTGGTTGTTTGTAGAAGATCACGCGGAGGCGCTATACACCGTGTTGATGCATGGTAATCCAGGCGAAACCTACAACGTGGGTGGGCAGAGTGAGAAAACCAATATGGAGGTTGTCCATTGTCTGTGCCAGTGTCTTGATGACCTTGTGAAAGACAAACCCCCTGGCCTTTCTAGTTTTAAAGCGCTGATCTCCTATGTGACGGATCGACCGGGACACGATCGTCGCTACGCCGTCGATATCGAGAAGATCAGTCGAGAGTTGCAGTGGAAACCAAATGAAACCTTTAATTCCGGTATGTGGCGAACGGTGAGATGGTATCTCGACAACCTCGACTGGTGCCATCGTATTCTTGATAGATCCGACAATAAACACTGACACTCGGCAAAGTTGAGCGATTATGAAAGGTATTATTCTTGCCGGGGGCACCGGCTCTCGTCTATTTCCCATTACCATGGGTGTTTCCAAGCAGCTGTTGCCGATATATGACAAGCCAATGATTTACTATCCGCTTTCGGTTCTGATGTTGGCGGGTATCAGTGACATTCTTATTATTACCACGCCAGAGGATGCCCCTGCATTTAAACGCTTATTGGGCGATGGACGGAGGTTTGGTATTCAGCTGAGCTATGAGACTCAGGATACTCCTGACGGGCTGGCCCAGGCTTTTTTGATAGGGGAGGAGTTTATTGGTACCTCCGATGTTTGTCTGGTTCTTGGAGACAACATCTTTTACGGGCAAGGTTTTACGCCGATGTTGAAGAGTGCAGTGCGCAAACTTCAGCAAAAACAAGGTGCGATGATTTTTGGATATCAGGTCAAAACGCCGCAGGATTTTGGGGTTATCGAGTTTAATAGTGAGATGCAGGCGGTATCGCTGGAGGAAAAACCGATTTACCCTAAATCAAATTTTGCGGTAACGGGCCTTTATTTTTACGATAATCAGGTTGTTGAGATAGCAAAGAAAGTAGCTCCATCTGCCCGGGGCGAACTCGAAATAACTGCCATTAATAACGCATACCTCAAAGATGGAGCTCTTGCTGTTCAGCTTCTGGGGCGAGGGTTCGCCTGGCTGGATACAGGTACTCACGGGACGCTTCTGGAGGCAGCACAGTTTGTTGAAACCATTGAAAAACGGCAGGGATTCAAAATTGCCTGTCTTGAAGAGATTGCCTGGCGTAATGGGTGGTTGGATAATGCGGGTATGCTCAACGCAGCAGCATTTTATGCAAAAAGTGGGTATGGCGCATACATTCGGGACTTGGTTAACGAGGCCGGAATGACAAACAAGAGTGACGCTTTCGTTGAGTAAGCACAGAATTCTACATATTTGCCGGGCAGAAAAGTTCATCCCTCCGTTTATCGATCTGGTGCAAGCCAATTTTGATCCGGAATTGCATGAGTTCGTCATATTTGGTGACCACAAGAAGTTCAGCACTGAGGGGTGCTCTGGAGTTCACCGTATACCGAATGACTTTGTCGGGAAAACAGCGGGTAAAGCCCGGTTGATTTTTCAGATGCATCGTGCGGATCGAATCATTCTTCACGGGTTGTTCACCCGTGTGGTCACTAAAATGCTGTTCCTGATGCCCTGGCTGCTGAAAAAGACTTACTGGTTTATCTGGGGTAATGATCTTTACGGTAAAAAAGCACCGGGCTCAAACCCAGGCCTGAAGAACATTTCCCGGCGTTTTGTTATCAGGCACCTTGGCCACCTCGTGACTCATGTGCCAGGCGATATTGATCTCGCAAGGTCTTGGTATGGAGCTGGTGGTAAGGCCCATCATTGCCTGATGTATACCTCAAACGTGTTTTCAGAACCTTGCGTTGGTGAAAGACCTACTGGATTTGTTGAGATTCAGGTAGGCAATTCTGCAGATCCCAGTAACAATCATCTTGAAGTTTTCGAAAAGCTTGCAGCCCTGCAAACCGATAATTTCCGCGTGTCTGTGCCACTTTCATATGGAGATCAGCAGCATGCCAGGCGAGTGATAGAGAAAGGCAAAAAGTTGTTTGGAGACAGATTTGTGCCTCTTGTAGACTTTCTACCCTTGCACCAGTATCAGGGATTTCTTGCGACAATTGATATCGCTATTTTCAATCACAAGCGACAGCAGGGCTTGGGGAATCTGGTATCGCTTCTTGGGATGGGAAAGAAAGTCTATCTGCGGCGCGATGTTTCAACCGCCAGAATGCTGGACTCGTTGGAAGTTGGTTGGTTCGATGTTGAAAAAATCGACTTGTCTCCACTCCCGGACCCTTTGAAGGATGGTAACGTACAACGGATCCGGCAAGCCTACTCAAAGCCTAATCTGATCGCGCAACTTGATGAGATCTTTAAGGGGTAAGAGATGGGCTACCTTTCGGAAACCGAGCTTAGAAAAATGAAATTCAAGAGCCTGGGGCGAGATGTCAAAATAAGTGACAAAGCGAGCATCTATAACGCCGAGATGATGGATATAGGTGATTTTTCCCGGGTTGATGATTTTTGCATTCTTTCCGGAAAGGTTTCCCTGGGTCGTTATTGTCATGTGACTCCGATGTGTCTGATTGCTGGTGGAGTGCCGGGAGTCGAGCTCAGAGATTTTTGCACTTTGGCATACGGTGTAAAGATCTTTGCTCAGTCTGATGACTACTCTGGTGAAACCATGGTTAATTCTCTAGTTCCTCGGGAATATAAGTCAGAGTATTTTGCATCAGTTTTGGTAGAACGGCAGGTCATCATCGGTACTAACTCAGTGGTGTTTCCTGGAGTGACGGTTGCCGAAGGCTGCGCAATAGGTGCTATGACACTTGTTACAAAGAGTACTGAACCATGGGGAATATACGTTGGAAGTCCGGCGAGACGGATGAAAGCGAGAAAACAAGGGCTGAAAGAGCTTGAACACAAATTTCTACAGGACGCAGGTACGTGATCCCCTTTAACCGGCCTCCCACAACGGGAGAAGAGTTGCGTTATATTGAAGAAGCCCTGGGGCAGGGGAAACTTTCTGGTGATGGCCCTTTCCATGAACGCTGTCATCAGTGGTTTGAAGATCAGTTAGGTTGCAGCAGAGCATTTTTGACCCCTTCCTGTACACATGCTCTCGAGCTGGCGGCCCTGTTGATCGATGTGAAGCCTGGCGATGAAATTATTATGCCAAGCTACACGTTTGTCAGCACTGCGAATGCCTTTGTACTTCGTGGAGCTCGCATTGTTTTTGTTGATATCCGCCCGGACACTATGAATATCGACGAGACGCTCATCGAGCAAGCCATTACCGAGAAAACTCGGGCGATTGTTCCGGTGCATTATGCCGGTGTGGGGTGTGACATGGACGCTATCATGGAGCTCGCCAATCGCTACGAACTTTATGTTATCGAAGATGCAGCTCAAGGTATGATGGCCCGATACCGAGATCGTCCTCTGGGCACTATGGGGCACCTGGGTGCTTTCAGCTTTCATGAAACCAAAAACTACACCAGTGGTGGCGAAGGCGGACTACTTATCATTAATGATGAGAGTTTTGTTAAGCGGGCTGAAATCATTCGGGAAAAGGGCACCAACCGCAGCCAGTTTTTCCGAGGTATGGTCGATAAATACAGTTGGGTCGGGCTGGGGAGTAGCTACCTGCCATCCGAGCTTCAGGCTGCTTATCTCTGGGGCCAGCTAACTCGCGCAGAACAGATTCGTGAGAATCGCCTGGCGATCTGGAATGGGTATCACAAAGCTTTAAGACCCCTGATTTCAACAGGTGTTGTCGATGGCCCTGAATTGCCGAAAGCCACCGCACACAACGCCCATATGTATTTTATGAAAGTTCGGGACCTTGAACAGCGGTCAGCATTGATTGAACATTTCAAGCAGTCGGGCGTTATGGCTGTGTTTCACTATGTTCCATTGCACTCCACCCCCTTCGGTCTCACAGTGGGAGACTTTTGCGGAGAGGACCGGTATACGAGCCGGGAGAGTGAGCGCCTGTTGCGGCTACCGATCTGGTATGGCATGTCATCTGAAGCGCAGGAACATGTCATTCAGTCGTTACTTGCCTTCTTCGACTGATGGGTGTTTTTTTCGTTTTGAGTCCAGCGTCCATAAACCCGCATACTTGTTAAAAGTCACCTGGGCGTAAGTGACTGCTGTCAGGTACCCGACTGCGCCATCAAGAAACCCGAACCGGATAAAATAAACCTGCACGAATGTCATTAACCCCCTGAGAGTAGGGTAAATCATAGTGCGGGTTTTCTTGCCCTTACGGTGCTTTTCCAGCGATCCCAGCCAGGCATATTTAGCGCTTTTCTCCAGGGAATGGCCAAAGTCTCTATGGGTATAGTGGGTCAGTCTTCCCCGCAAGGTTTTGGTTTTTCGTCCTGACGGAATCAGGATGCGTTCGTGAACCAAAGCGTCGGAAAAGCGTACACCCTCCCGCCGGAACAGCCGCAGAGGTGCCCGGCCACTGCGGCCGAAATCCAGGCGGGCGCCATAAATAGTGACGGCCCAGGGGAGTTTGTATGCATCAGCATCCGGGTCGGCAAGTCGGTGATTGATTTCACGAGCCAGTTCCGGAGTTATACGTTCATCAGCATCCAGCGACAGCACCCAATCGCCCGTGGCTTTTTCCAGGGCTCTCTGTTTCTGGATGCCAAAGCCGGGCCAGTCGGTGATTTCAACGATGTCGGCATACTGCTTTGCAATCTCGACGGTTCTGTCGCTACTTCCGCTATCAAGGACGATGATCTCGTCAGCAACCAGTCTGGCCGACTTCAGGCAATCGGCAATATGGTCTTCCTCGTTTTTCGTGATAATTGTTGCGGATACTTTTTTGGTCCGTTGCCGCACATAAGAAGTGCTCAGTTCGTTAAACAATGCTGCGGCAATACCGGCAACCGATAGCAGGTAGAAGGTCAGGAACAGGGTGCGGTTGAATGTCGCCTCGGTCAGCCCGAAGAGAAGATAGCCAGCGCTGACCATCGAACCGGCTACTGCGAGATGTGCTGTAGCCATATGAGTGCTGAACAGGTGTCGTGCAAACGTGACCAGTGGAATAAAAATCAGAAAAGCCCAGCTGAGAATGCCTGGGATGCCACTAGTGGCAGCGACGTTTATCAGGTCATTGTGAGCGTGTCCGGAGCAGCAGTCGAGCAATGCGGTAGTAGTCTCGCCGGAGGCGACCGAAGCTTCGATTTCGTGTGTATACCCTCCAAGCCCGACTCCGGTCCATGGATTGTCTGCAAACATTTGCCAGGCCTGCCCCCACACTTCCTTGCGGATTGTGATGCTGGAATCCTGATTGGCATTTTGCAGGAATTCATCGAGATGGCCGGATACGCGGTCATTTGTTGCGATGGCGGCTATCAGTAGTAGGGGAATGGCAATTATCCCTGCGATGCGTAGCTTTCTGTGGAGTAACGGAACCATAAGCAACAGCAGAAATGGCAGGGCAACCAGGTTACTCCTGGTTTGCGATAGCATGGCAATCACAACAGCTGCAGCTCCCGGAATGATAAGGATAAGGGCAAAAGAGAGCCCCTTGCTGCGGTAAAGAAAAAGTCCGCCAGTCAGGGTGAGCAGGCCTCCCAGCAATGCAATATTCCCAAAGATGATCGGGTTTATGCCACCGCTAAACCGGCTGTTCAAAAGTTGGTGTAACGAACCCTGGTTTTCGATCAGCGCTGAGCCCAGCATGCCTATAACGGATGCTGCCATCAGCCCTGTTGCGGCAAACAGAGTGCCCGCGTTCAGTCGGGTATAACTCAACGCAATAATCAGTGGCCAGAACAGGATGAGCCGGGCGTGAGTGCCAAAGGTTTTTCCGCCCTCGTAACTGAAACCCTCAATTGTCCAGGAGCAGAAACTCACGAGGACGAAAAACCAGAAAGCGAAGTGTAGCAGGCGTAGCTCTTTTGGCTTGTCCCATCCTGTCTGATACAGGGATTTCTGGTAGCTGATCACAAGACCAGCGATAGCAAGCAGTATGGTGGCGCCTGCCAGAATACTGGAAGAAAGAAGTGCCCCCGCGATGCCGAGCACAAAAAGCAGGTGGATAGGCTTTTTGATGTAATTGGTCATGTTGGACTGTCCGACAGGCAAGGTATCAGCATACCCGGTCCGGTTTATAAGGATTGACTTCGCCGGGTGGCCGGTGCCGCATGCGTTTGTATTCCCATTGGTATTGTGCGGGAATATTCCGAATACATTGTTCGACCGTGCGGTTCAGCGCTGTAGTTGCTGTGACGGGGTCCTTGCTATCAAGGCCTGGCTCGGTTTCACGCACGACAATCCGAAAGCCTCCGGCATTCTCAAGTCTTTCGGCGTAGGTTACCAGAGCCTTGGCGCCAGTCCGCTGCATAAGCTTCGACACCAGAGTCATGGTTTTGACGTCCATGCCAAAAAACGGAGCAAAAGCGTTGCCTTTGCCGCGAGGGGACTGGTCGGGAAGAATACCTGCAACGCCACCCTCCCGTAGAATTGATGTCAGCCTTGCAAGTCCGCGCCTGTCCCCACGCACGAGCTCTGAGCCGAGCCTGCCACGGACACGGATCATGTAGTCTTCGAATTCCGGCATGTTCGGAGGGCTGTACAGTGCAGCCATTTTGTAACGGGATGAGAAAAACAAGCCTGCCAGTTCCCAGTTTCCCAGGTGGGGCGCGAGCAGGATCAGTCCGCTGCCGTCAGCCATTGCTTCATCTATGAGCTCAAGGCCTTCTGTTTCCCGAACCAGATTAAAGCATTTTTCAACCGGCCACTCCCACATCAAAGGGACTTCAAGCATTGTCATCCCCGTATTCATCAGGGATTCTTTTGCCATGGCGGCGTGATCGGTTTGTGAGAGTTCTGGAAAGCAAATGGAGAGGTTAATGTCAGTAACCTCCCGAGGCTGGGTGGGGAACCTCCACATAAGCAGGCCCACCAGTTTGCCTATTCTCTGGGCATTAGCGAGAGACAGCCAGCCCGCCATGCGAAGAAGGCCTGCAACAACAAAGTATTTCAGCTTGCTCATTTTCTGCCGTACCGGTCTTCGTATCTGACGATGTCATCTTCGCCAAGATAGGAGCCTGATTGCACTTCAATCAGTTCCAGATCGATAACGCCCGGGTTTTCGAGAGAATGTATCTGGCCTATGGGAATGTATGTGGATTGGTTTTCCGTAACCAGATAGGTTTTTTCACCATTGGTTACTCGTGCGGTACCACTGACGATAATCCAGTGTTCGGCGCGATGGTGATGCATCTGAACGGATAGCTTTGCGCCGGGCTTTACTGTGATTCGCTTCACCTGGTAACGCGCACCGTTGTCTATCGAGTCGTAGATACCCCAGGGACGATAAACTTCCCGGTGATTCATATGCTCATGTCTGCCATCACTGCGTATTTGCTCCACCACAGCTTTCACGTCCTGCACCTTGTCTTTGTGCGCGACAAGTACCGCGTCTTTGGTCTCGATTATCACGAGATCATCAACTCCGATCGTCGCCACCAGACGACTGTCAGCGCGAACAAGGGTATTGCGGGTTTGGTGGGCTATTACGTCGCCGTTCAGGCTGTTTCCATCGGAATCTTTTTCGCTGACATCCCAAAGCGCCGACCAGGATCCAATGTCACTCCATCCTGCGTCGAGGGACACTACCGCAGCATGATCGGTTTTCTCCATGACCGCGTAATCCACAGATTCAGAAGGGCATTTCTCGAACAGCTCTGAGTTCACCCGGATAAAGTGAAGATCCGCATGGGTGTCTGTCATAGCTTCGCGACAGGCCGTCAGAATATCGGGGCGGTGTTGCCCGAGTTCTGCCAGATATTGCCGCGCGCTAAACAGGAACATGCCACTGTTCCAGAGATACTCTCCGGATGCGAGATAGTTCTTAGCTGTCTCAAGATCAGGTTTTTCCACAAAACCATCAACGGAATAACAGTCAGCCGCAAGTTCCCTGCCGCGATGTATATAACCGTATCCGGTTTCCGGTTGCTGGGGAACAATTCCGAAGGTTACAAGTTTGCCCTCGTTGGCCAGAGGTACAGCTTTTGCCACGCCTTTCTGGAAGGCATCTACATCGGTGATCAGATGATCGGCTGCAAGTACCAGCATGAGCGGATCTTCGCCATTCGCATTTTCGTACAACTGGAGCGCCGCCAGTGCAATAGCCGGTGCAGTATTGCGTCCGCAGGGTTCAAGAATAATGCAGCTATCCTCGTGGCCGGATTGTCGCATTTGTTCTGCAGCCAGAAAACGATGCTCTTCATTACAGATCAGGAGTGGCTTTTGTACCTCCATTCCATCAAGCCTGGCCACTGTAGACTGGAGCATCGAGAGCGGGCCGTCTGTCAGTTTGAGAAACTGTTTGGGGTTCAGTTGTCGTGACAGCGGCCAAAGTCGCGAACCGGTGCCGCCAGCCATAATGACGGGGTGAATCATGAGCATACTCCGGGCTTGAGTGTGTGGAGGCTTTTGTAAACAGTTGGCTGAAGTGCGGAATCTTACCATATGGATTGATTATCAACAGCGAGCCCGCACCGTATTGCCGTGACCCTGAAAGACTTACAGCCGTTGTGATGCTTCCCAGCTCTCTTTTTTGTCGCTGAGCTCCCAAGTAATACGCTTGTAAAAGCGCCTGATTCGCCGCGATATATAACGTTTTCGCCAGGCTGGAATTGTTGACAGACTGTTCTGCATATTGGGCGCCCCGAGTCCATCGACCAGAAAAAGTTCCGGTTGGTTGTTGCGTTCGACTACAACCAGATTGTGAGGCAGGAGGTTTCTGGTGAGTATGCCCGTTGCTTCAAGCCAATCACAAAAGCGCGCTGAAGCCGCCTTTATGGGTTCGTCAAAGCCGTGGTTTTGCAGATAACTCTCAAGCGTTTGGGCAGGGTTGCCCTGGTCATCCACAAGCACTTCGCTTTCGTTTGCGATGCCCAGGGATGTCGGGGTTTCGCCGTAGAACCTGGGGAGGTGTTGCCAGACGGTGCTTTCATGGCCCTGGCTGATTAACGATACAACCGCACTCTGCTTATGTGCGAGCTGTTCCTGCTTATTGTCGTTCAGTCTGGATTTCCCCAGGATTTTCTTGAGGGGCTGTTGCCTCTCGTACCTGGCTTCAATGTTCTCCGGGCGGATTACCTTGAGGCATCGGCCGGGATTTTCCGGGTGCCAGTAGCAGTGGCGGTTGTAGCCAGAGGCAAAGGGCTTCTGTTCTGAAAGGTCGATCACGGCAGAGCTTTTTCTCCAGGTGTTCTATCATGGTTGCCACTGTTTAATGCTTAACCGTTCTGATAGCGGCAGGAGCTTGATGCAATGAGTGTAATGATGGCCGGTAAAGGTTGTGTGGCGTTTGGAGATTGTAACACAGAGGGTTTCCGGACCCTTGAAGGGCCTGTGTGGGCTCAGCATGTTGCAAGCGCACTGAAGTTGGAGCTGGAAAATTGTGGTCATACCATGAGCACCACCCGGGAGCTGCTCGAATACGCCAGAGAATTTCCGCCGTCGGCATACCCCTTTGTGTTCATCCAGTACGGGCTGGTTGACTCATGGCACACTTTTCGTGGTGCTCCTTACGTTCTTTACTACCCGGACAGTCCACGCCGGAAACTGGCAAGAAAACTGGTCAAGAAGCTGAAAAAATGGGCGCGTCATCTCAAGCTCCAGAAGAGGCTGGGGGCTGTCGAAGTAGTGCCTTTAGATGAGTATATTGAAAACATAAGAGTCGTGCTCAGGTCAGCACCGGAGAGTCAGTTTGTTCTTGTGGCGACGGCGCCGAATCTCGATATTTCCCGGAACCCCGGAATTCAGCAATATAACGAGGCTCTTTCCACTCTTGCCAGCGAGGAGCATAACGCAACCTGTGTCGATGCCTGGGATGATCTTTGGGGCCAGGCGGAGGCCTGTCTGATGGAAGACGGTACGCATCTGACATCCCGGGGCCATCGCCTTATTGCTGACAGGGTGCTGGATGCGCTCAGGAGTGAGACTTCCCGTTGAGAAGCTCGAAATAGAAAGCTTCTGTCCGGCTCGCCATTGCCTCCAGTGTCAGCTCTCGCGAGGCATATTCAAAACATGCAGCCTGGCTCGTTTTCAGTTCTTCCAGGTCTGACAACTGTTCTGAAAGCATTGTTTTCAGTGCGCTCAGGTCTGTTGCCTTTGCAAGACTCTCTGCGGGAAGGAGGTCGATCGCCCCATTTACCGGCGTCGACAATACCGGGCACCGGGCAATCAGTGCTTCTATCAGCGAATAGGGGAAACCTTCCCGTTGGGAACTGACCACACATACAGATGCACGGGTAAGCCAAGCGGCCGGATTTTGCTCATAACCGGGGAGCTTTATAAAGTGCCCGGCGCCAAGCTCCTGGATCAGGGCCTTTAATCGGGGAGCTTCCGAGCCCTCACCCAGAATATAAAGTGGTATTGGCGGTTTGATATATGCCCATGCAGAGATAAGGTTATCAAATTGTTTGACGGGCTCGAGGCGTCCTATGGCCAGCGCAAACACAGGCACTTCGGGAAGCGGGAAGGTGGTTTCAGCGCCTATGTTCTGCGGTTTGATTCCATTGTAAATGAGTTTTGCGTTGAGGGGCTGCAGCGTCTGGCAGATTCCTTTACTCACGGCGATCACGCCATTAAGTTTACGGAAGGCTTTGTGACTGGATTTGGTTCCGTGGACAGTGCCAACCTTGATGCTCCGGGATTCCCTCGTGCCAGACAGCAGTGCTGCTGCCTTGTTGCCCTGGGCGTGAACCACGTCGGGAGAGAGCTTGTTGAGCGTTTGCCTTAAGCGTAAGGCCAGCCAGGGGTTTCGCCGCCCCAGGTGGAGCGGTAAAGACTGAAAGTTCACAGTGGCGGGAAAACGCTGTTGGTAGTCCGGATGCGCAAGAACATGCACCCTATGGCCGCGGCGGGCAAGCTCCCCGGACAGGTCCGCTGTATGCTGCTCCATTCCTCCCCAGCCTTGGCCGGGGGTAGCAATGATCAGAACGATGGTGAGTCTGCGCGGAGTGGTCATTAAGGCATAGTCGAGGGCTTAGGATGCGTCAGCTGGGGCTTTCCCAGCACTTTCCGGTAGACCTCCAGCGTCGATTCTGTTTGCGCCTGAAGGCGAAACCGGAACGGGATCTCGATATTCGATGTTTCTGCATTCAGCAGTCTGAGCGCAACCTGGGCGAATTCATGGGTGTCATCCGGCGTTACAAGGCCGTCCCGGAAACAGGCCTGAAGTGTTTCTGCTGCCCCTCCACGGTTAAATGCAACGACGGGCGTACCGGATGACAGGGCTTCGGTAACTGTGCGGCCAAAGGGCTCCGGTTTTGTCGACATGTGGCAGACAAGGTCAGAAAACAAGTAGAGCTCTGCCATGTCATCCCGCTGCCCGAGGAAGGTAACTTTGTGGGCAAGCCCAAGCCTGGCCCGGTGCTGTTCAAGCTCTTCCATAAAATGCTCTTTGCCCGGTTCTGCACCGCCGACAATGATGCCGTGGCAGTCGGGTTTTTCGCGGGTAATTTCTGCCATCGCCTCAAGAAACTGAAGTTGGCCTTTCCATCGGGAAATGCGCCCGGGCATCATCAGGATATGCTTGTTCTCAAGCTCCGGGAACTGTGTAACCAGTGCCTGCTGCCAAACTGTGCTCAGTGCCCGGTGCTGAAAATAATCTACATCTACGCCGCGCTGTATCACCGTCAGGTTTTGTTCCGGAACCTGAAAATTACGCAGTACATAGTCACGAACACAGTTTGAAACCGCAATCACGTGATCTGATTTCGCCATGATGGCGCTGTATGGGTTAACGGAATACATACCGTGAAAGGTTGAAACTATCGCAGGGCGTTGATGCATGGGTAAGCCTTTCCATGCGAGGCGTACAATCCATGCAGGCATGCGAGAGCGTACGTGAATAATGTCTGGCTGCAGATCCCGGATCAGCTTTCGCATAGGCAGGATCTGACCGAACGATGCGGGCGATTTACGGTGAATTGGCATCTGGATATGAGTCGAGCCCTGTTCTTGCAGGCGCTTTGCCAGCGGGCCACCGTTGGACACCACAAACGATTCATGGCCGTGTCGTACCAGATCAGATGCAAATTCCACGGTTCCTCTTTCCACTCCGCCACTGTATAGGGCCGGCAGTGCCTGAAGAATTCTCAAGTAGTCTTCCTCTTTTGTTCTTTTCGTTTTTTACCTGCATCCGGAGAGAACCAGCGCTGGATTACCCATTGCGCCGCCCGGTCCGCCTCCCATAGAGCCTTCTCCTGGCCGAGTTTTCCGCCCATTACCGTAGCATGATCACTCCAGCGCGCCACATAGCCGGCTTCGACCAGGCGTTGGACGCCGCTTGCAACCCGGCTGCCTGACCGTTCAGGTAGCTGGAATAGTCCAGTGGGCACACCGGATGTTGCGGCTTCACACACCATAGACATGCTGTCCGGTGTTACCCAGATGGCCCTGGATGCAGCAACGCGATGGCTGAGCCAGTCTTCATGGGTTCTGTCGGGGTCTGCCACGGTGATCCGGAGACCTGCAAGTTCATTCAGTCTTGCTCTGAGAGCTTCCGGTGTTCGTCTTGAGCCACTGATTGTCCAGCGCCACTGGGGGTATTCGCCAATCAGGTGAGTGATCTGTCCGAAAACAACGTCATCGTCCCAGTCAAAATGCGGCGAGGGCCCGCCCAGTAACAACAGGGCCTCGGGTTTGTCAGTGATTCTGGCCAGGGGGGTGACCGTGTTGATGACGCCTTCTGTAACAAGAGTATCCGGGTTCTGGGCTACCCCGTCATGGGCTGGAATAATTGCGCCGTCGACCCAGATGCGCGGGAACCCTGGTTTCATAATGACCAGTGATTTTGCCTTCTTCAGTCGTCTTAACGCTAGCAACAGCCGGTGAGTGCCGGTACCGGCAGCGATGATCAGATCCGGGTGGGGAAGTGTTTCATCCAGTGGGGGCGGTATGGCCAGTAAAGCGCGCCACAAGGGCACGCTAATGTCGTCAGCATTGACCCAGAACAGGCTGGCACCGGCTTTGACCCGCAGCCGGTTGCCCAGGCCTCTTAACTGATTCCGGTGCCCGGGTTTATTGTCTGTGAGCAGCCAGATTACGGGTGCTGCTGATGCTTTATTTGTCGCCATAAAAGCCCGGGTCGTCCTTGTCCGGTCGCGTTTTAAAGCGCCGGTGCATCCAGAGGTACTGGTCTGGGGCGCGCCGTATCTCCCGTTCAATAGTCTCGTTGATCACAGTTGCGTCCTGAAGATCATCACCACTGGGGAATGATTCCAGCGGGGGATGAAAATAGATATCGTAACCGGGTTTGTCTTCTCGCCGGAAGTGGCTGAAAGGCACAACCTTGCAATGGCTCCGTGCTGCAATTCGTGATGCAGCGGTGATTGTACCTGCCGGAACGCCAAAGAATGGCGCAAATACAATGTCCTTACGTCCATAGTCCTGATCAGTCGCATACCAGACAGTGCGGTTGTTCCGCAGGCTTCGGAACAGGCCGCGAAGGTCCCTTGCCCCCAGGACGGTTCCATACCGGCGCTCCCGTGCGCGGGTCATGACGGCATTCATCAGTGGATTGTTGTGGTCTCGCTGCATTACATCTGCGTCAATGTACTCGGTAACCAGGCTGCCGCCGAGATCCAGTGTGCTGTAGTGGCCTCCCAGCAACAGGACACCACTGCCTTCCGCAAGAGCCTTATCAAGATGCTCCTTGCCATGAACTTCCGTAATGCCTGTGAATTCCGCAGGATTCCGGAACCATGCAATTCCGAGCTCAACCAGGCCTATGCCATTTGCGATAAAAGTCTTGCGAACCAGAGCATCCTGCTGCGCACGGGTAAGCTCCGGGAAGCACAAGCGGATGTTCACTTCGGCGATATGGCGGCGCCTGGGGGCAAAGCGCCAGGCCAGCATGCCTGCCAGCTTGCCGAGCCACCATTGAAACCGGATAGGGAGTTGAGCCACGCACCACATAACTGCAATCCCGGCCCAGGTTGGCCACCAGCGCGGATGGCGATAAGCAGAGTAATCGGTATTGCGTGGCTGCCGGCGGTATTTCTTTTTCACTGAAAGCAGATCCCGGGAGGTTAATGAATGACTTGTCTGGCTATGGTGCCCGGCAGGGTCAGTCAGAAGCAAATCAACAGGGTTTAAGATATGATAGCGCACTGGTTTGCCGGGAGTCCTGCGTGCTTCAATTTATCTATTCACAGCTTATACGGTTGCTTCTGCCATTTATTCTGTTGCGTTTGTGGTGGCAAGGCCGTCAGGCCCCGGAGCTGCGACGGAACTGGCAGCAGCGTCTTGGGTTTATTCCCAGAATCAGTGGCACAGTGGTTTGGGTGCATGCGGTGTCGGTTGGCGAGACCATTGCTGCTGCACCAATGGTGAGGCGCCTGCTTGCCCGCAGCCCCGGAATTACTATTCTGATGACTGCCATGACAGATACAGGCCTTACACAGGCCATGAAAATGTTCGGTGATCAGGTGCAGTATGCATACGCACCCTACGACACTCCCGGTTCGATCCGTCGTTTTCTGAATAGGGCTAATCCTAAAATTCTGGTTATCATGGAAACCGAAATATGGCCGAACATGATACGCCAGAGCCGCTCCCGGCGTGTACCCGTATTTCTTATCAATGCCAGGCTTTCAGAGCGCTCTGCCCGGGGTTATGAACGGGTTAAAGGTCTCGTTGCTCCGATCATGCGCAGTATCAGTTGGGTGGCAGCGCAGGCTGACAAGGACGCGGAGCGGTTTCGCAGGATTGGTGTTGCCGCCTCGAAGGTGGCGGTTACGGGAAGCGTGAAATTTGATGTGGATATTCCTGAAACTGTCCGGGAGGCTTCGCAAAAACTCAAAGTATCTTTTGCCTCACGTCCGGTCTGGGTTGCCGGCAGTACCCATGAAGGTGAGGATGCACAGATATTGGCTGCCCACCGGCAGCTTCTTAATGATCATCCGGATGCTTTGTTGATTCTGGTACCTCGTCACCCGGAGCGTTTTGAACCAGTTGCAGGCAAAGTGACCAAGCTGAAATTTTCTCTGGCACGAAGATCCCTTGATGAGGATCCCTCAGGTGCGGAGGTTTATCTTGGGGATACCATGGGTGAACTGATGATGCTTTATGGCGCCGGCGACGTGGCATTTGTGGGTGGTTCGCTGATTGAGCGGGGAGGGCACAATCCGCTGGAGCCTGCAGGCTGGGGAATCTCCGTTATCTCCGGGCCCCATGTATTCAACTTTGAAACCATTTATCAGCGGCTTCTCGACGATCGCGGGGTGACAATGGTCGAAGGTGCTGATGAATTATATCGTCGCCTGCTGGTTCTGTTTAATGATGCGGATGAACGCGAGGCCAGCGGTCAGCGTGCACTGTCTGTAGTCAGCAAGAACAGGGGAGCGCTGGACAGGGTGGTTGACGGGATTATCGAGAGGATCTGAGGCGGTCAGCTCTTTAATGGTTAAGAGCTGGCTCCGGGTGAGGAAGTTCACTCCTCACCCGGTTTTCGCCACTCTGCCGGTATAAATCAGCGACTGGGATCTTCCAGGGTCTCCTGGTCATTGGCCAGAGCTTCTATGCCGGGGGCGGTGGCGCTCAGCCAGTTGTTCAGTTCAATCAGATCTCTCGGGCTGAGCGTGCCCGCAGCCTGCTTCAGCTGAAGCGAGTTGTTCACATAGTCATAACGGGCGTTGGCGTAATCGCGCAGTGCTACATAGTAGGCCCGTTCCGCATCCAGCACCTCAACGATATTCCGGGTGCCGACATCGTAGCCCGCACGGGTGGCATCCAGAGCACTACGGCGGGAAATAATGGTGCGCTCCAGAGCCGATGCGGTTTCAATGTTGTTGTTAATGGTCAGGTACAGGCTACGGGTGTTAACCCGAACGTCGCGACGAACGGTGTTCAGGGACTGCTCTGCGACGGTTACCTGTGACCGCTGCTGGCGAACACCGGCCTGGATGCCGCCACCGGCATATATCGGGACACTCAGGGTCAGGCCGACGCTGCCCTGAGTGCCGTCGAACTGACTGGTGGTACCGTTAGCAATGCTGGTATCACTATAGGAAGCACTCAGATCCAGAGTCGGATAATGCCCGGCTTTGGCTTCTTTCAGGAGGGATTCGCTGGCATCAAGCAGGTGTAGGGTAGACTGAATTGACCAGTTCTGCTCCAGAGCGGTGGCTTCCCAGGCGGCAGGATCCATTGGTTCCGGGTGACTGAGAGGGAAATTCTGGCGTAGGTTTTCAAGTTCCTCCGGGTACTCACCAGTCAGCCTTGCCAGTTGTTCCCGGGCAATGTTCAGCTGGTTCTCCGCTGCAATGCGCTGGCTTTTGCTGTCGTCGTAACTGGCTCGCGCTTCGTACACTTCGGTGATGGCGATCAGGCCCACATCAAAGCGTTCTTGTGCCTGTTCGTATTGGCGCTGGATGGCGGCTTCGGTGGCACGGGCTGTGGTGACAGTATCCTGGGCCCGGAGCACGTCGAAGTAAGCGGTTGCTACATCCAGAATGAGCTGCTGTTGCGCGAGGTTATAGTCGGCTCGGGCTGATTCCGTCTGAAACTGGCTGGCGTCATAGCGGAACCAGTTGCCAGCGCGGAATACGGGTTGGGTCAGCTGAATGCCGTAGGTCAGTTCGCGGTAGCTGTAATCTGCAGTAGGGCCGCCGTCGAGGTCAACCATGTTTCCTTCACCATAGGCGCTGATCTGAGGTAGCAGGTAGCTCTGGCTGACGTCGCTGGCTGCTTGCTGGGCCTCATAGCTCGCGCGGGCCGCAGCAATGCCAGAGTCATAAGAGAGTGCTTTCTCGTAGGTCTCTACCAGGTTCAGGGAAAGGGCCGGCTGTGCCGTCAAGAGGCCAATCAGTCCGGAAAGCAGTCGTTTCTTCATCATTACTCCTGAATACATGTGCGCATCTGCGCCCACCCGGGGCGCTGAAAAGGAATGCCGGATCGCTCCTGGTGACATGGAGGCGATACCATTGGTGGCATGAGTAAGTCGAGCCGGCCGAAACAGACCCGTCATTATGGCCAATTATCGCTCTCAGCTCTACAGTTGCGAGCAGCATTCGTGTAGTTTGCTACATTGTTCGAGCTCGTGCTTGCAATAAATGACTTCAAGCGGCTATCGTTCGAAATCCAGTTGTGGTCAGGATGAATGATGATCAAGCCGTTTCAGTTCAAAGCCAGTGATGTCACAGTCGAAAAGCGCGAAACCGTTTTCCGGGGTTTCTTTCGTATGGATAAGCTGTGGCTGACGCATCCGCGCTTTGATGGCAGAAATATGCCTGTGTTTACCCGCGAGCTTTTCCTGCGCGGCGATGCAACCTGTGTCTTGCCCTACGATCCCGAACGCGACGAAGTTGTTCTGCTCGAACAGTTCCGGCTCGGCGCGCTGGGGCGCGACCAGTCTCCGTGGTTGCTGGAGCTCGTCGCGGGAATGAACGAAAGCGGCGAGAGCAGTGAGGACGTTGCCAGGAGAGAAGGACAGGAAGAAGCCGGGCTTAGCTTCACAAAACTTGAAAAGATCTGTGATTATCTTGTCTCTCCGGGCGGGTCCACCGAAATGATTTATCTTTATTACGGCCAGGTCAGTACCGAGGAAGCCGGTGGTCTATATGGCCTCGAGCATGAGCACGAAGACATCCGGGTTCACGTGGTTTCGGCAGATGAAGCTATCGCTATGGTCGGTGATGGCCGTATCAATAATGCTGCGGCTATTATCGCCATTCAATGGTTGCAGCTTAACCGGGCCAGATTACGTGCAGGGTGTCAGTGATGGGTGACTGGGCAATGAAACCCAAACGATATGTTCCGGATTTGCGCCAACTCGGCGCCCTGTGTGAGGGTAACTATCATCGTCTTCGCAGATTGCGCCAGCTCCGGGTTGATGGGCAGCCCGTGTGCGAAATTGAGCTGCGCCGGGAAAATGAGTACCTGGGCCGGGTGCGGGTCCAGGTGCTGCAAACCGCCCGGTTTACCGATACCCTCCTGCTTGAGCAGATTCATAACAGCGGCCGCTGGCTCAATAATCCGCAGATGACCGTTCGGGTATACCACGATGCGGTCATGGCGGAAGTTATCAGCTGCTACCGGGACCGGCAGATTGCGCCGGTCAACGACTACCCCAATCGTTTTATGCACCATCCTGACGAAAAAGTGCAGGTTAACGGTTTCCTTGCTGACTGGCTTGAATATTGTCTGAAATTTGGTCACTTGCCACTAGAGCATGCAGCCTGGACTGCCGGTGGGAAAAACGAGCCTATTTGTTAAATGATGCAATATTTCTCCCGATAGCTCTCCAGAATGTGACGTCGGTTGCAAAGGAAAGAGATAGATCCGGAAGCTGACAACGTACACTGGTCTGGAATCATATAATTTAAGTTTCACAAGTGATGGCAACGGGTAAAACAAGAGCATCATGACTTCAAAGGTAACAGCCCGGCCATTCCGGGTTCTGCAGTTAACGGATCCGCACCTGATGATCAGTGCGGATGGAGCGTTGCTGGGTGTAAATACCCGTGACAGTCTTGATGCTGTTATTGCAGAAGTGCTCAAGTCCCATGGTCAACCCGACCTGATTCTTGCCACTGGAGATATTGCCCAGGACGCTACGGAAGAAGCCTATCATGTGTTCGGTGATCGTCTTGGTGCTTTCACTGCCGGGTCGGCCTGGATTGCCGGGAACCATGACCATGCCGGGCGTCTGGCCAAAGTTGCAGCCTTCTATGGTTCTGATCGCCGGCACATTGTTGAGGGCGGCTGGCAGTTTATTCTTCTGAATTCTTCTGTACCGGGGGAAGTATTCGGGAATCTTGCTGAGTCAGAGTTGGAATTTCTGGCAGAAATGCTGGAGCAGCATCCGGATTTGCCCACGCTTGTTGCGTTGCATCATCACCCGGTTGATATCAGTGCGGAGTGGATGAGAGATATCGGGCTGAGGAATCGTGAGGATTTCTGGCAGGTGATTGATCGGTTTCCGCAAGTGAAAATGGTGCTATGGGGTCATATTCACCAGACCCATGAGAGGCAGCGAAATGGTGTGCAGTTGCTGGCGACTCCTTCCACCTGTATTCAGTTCACCTCTGGATCACGCAAATTTTCTGTAGAAGATCTGGCGCCGGGATACCGTTGGTTTGAACTTGAGGCTTCCGGCAACTTCACCACTGAAGTGTGCCGGGCCATGGATTTCAAGTTCGAACTGGATCAGAACAGTTCCGGTTATTGAGCCTCCGCAGCAAGTTCCCGTTCTGAAGTAGTGCCCTCGGTTTTTTGTGCCCGTAATTCCCTGGCCGCAGAAACCATGGCTTTGAGTGCTGGAATAACTTCCTCCCAGCGTCGGGTTTTCAGTCCGCAATCGGGGTTTACCCACAGGCGGTCTGCCGGAATTCGCTCTGCTGCCTTGTTCATCAACGTCGTCACCTGCTCCATTTCCGGAATGTTTGGGGAGTGAATGTCGTAAACCCCGGGGCCAATATCATTGGGGTACTCGAAACCTTTGAACGCATCAAGCAGTTCCATGGCAGAGCGAGAGGTTTCGATGGTAATCACGTCTGCATCCATGCGGGCGATGGCATCAATGATGTCGTTGAACTCCGAATAACACATGTGGGTATGTATCTGGGTGTCGTCCTGCACACCATTAGCGCTTATACGGAAAGCTTCAATGGCCCATTCCAGATAACTGTTCCAGTCTGACCTGCGCAGAGGCAAGCCTTCCCTCAGGGCGGCCTCATCAATCTGGATGATACCTACGCCGGCTTTTTCCAGGTCTTTCACTTCTTCACGCACGGCCAGCGCCAGCTGCAGGCAGGTATCCCTGCGTGGCTGATCATCCCGTACGAAAGACCAGTTCAACATGGTTACGGGGCCGGTCAGCATGCCTTTCACCGGCTTGTCTGTCAGCGACTGGGCGTATCTGATCCAGTCGACAGTCATAGCACTCGGTCGAGTAATGTCTCCAAACAGAATAGGTGGCTTTACGCACCTTGAGCCATAGGACTGTACCCAGCCGAAGCGACTGAATACGTAGCCTTCCAGTTGCTCGCCAAAATACTCCACCATGTCGTTACGTTCTGCTTCGCCATGCACCAGCACGTCCAGGCCAAGTGCCTCCTGTTGTTCCACGCAGTAGGCAATTTCTTCATGAATCCGCGCGGCATAGTTCTGCTGGCTCAGATTTCCCTGGCGGTATTCTTTGCGAACCTGGCGTATTTCGGGGGTTTGCGGGAAGGAGCCAATGGTGGTTGTAGGGTAGTCGGGAAGCCGGAACCTCTCGTGCTGCAGTCTGGAGCGGGTGCTGAAGGGGCTCTTACGTTCACCGTGTTCCGGGGTTATGGATGACAAGGCCTGTGCAACCGCCGGGTTGTGGACCCGGGGAGATGTGCTGCGGCTGTCTACTGCACACTGGTTGTCTGCCAGCTCTTGAGCAACGGCTTCCCGGCCCTCGTTCAGTGCCGTCGCCAAGGTGTTTAATTCCTGTAGTTTCTGCCGTGCGAACGCCAGCCAGTTGCGGACTTCAGGGTCCAGAGTGGTCTCACTTTCGAGGTCAACCGGAACGTGCAAGAGTGAACAGGAGGGCGCGAGCCACAGGCGGTCGCCGAGTTTCTGCGCTATCGGCTCCAGCCAGTCGAGCGCAGCGTTCAGGTCCGTTTTCCATATGTTGCGCCCGTTGATAACGCCCAGAGACAGAATCTTGTGGGCTGGCAGCCAGTCGGCCAGTCGTGGAACTTCCACGGGGGCGCTGACGGCGTCGAGATGAAGTCCTGCCACCGGCAACTCGCAGGCGAGTTGAAGGTTCTCCCGCAATTCACCGAAGTAGGTTGTCAGCAGCAGCTTAACAGGTGCCGTTTTAAGTTCGTGGTAAGCAAGTACAAACGCATGACGCCAGTCAGCATTCAGCTCCGTGACCAGCGCGGGTTCGTCGATCTGCACCCACTCCGCTCCGGCGGCTGCGAGCTTTTCCAGCAGCTCGTTGTAAACCGGGAGCAATGTTGGCAGCAGGTCCAGAGGATTTGATCCATCTCTGGCCTTGCCCAGCCAGAGGTAGGTGACCGGGCCGATGATGACGGGTTTGGTATTTACACCTAGTGCATGAGCCTCGGCGAGTTGCTCCAGCAGGCGCTCGGCATTGAGGCTGAAGCTCGTGCCGGCACTGAATTCCGGCACAATATAATGGTAGTTGGTGTCAAACCATTTGGTCATTTCGCCTGCATGCACGCTGCCGCAGGCGCTGTCGTTGGGGGAGCGGCCCCGGGCAACACGGAAGTACTGATCCAGTGCAGTGCCTTCACGGGCACGGGATCGCTCGGGCAGATTTCCGAGCGTGGCGCTCATATCCAGAACCTGATCGTACAGTGAAAAGTCGCCCACAGGCGCGAACGTCAGGCTTGCCTGTTCTTTCCAGTTCCGCTCACGTAGCTCAGCGGCAGTTTTGTGCAGTGTGTCTTCACAGGAATTACCATGCCAGAGGGATTCCAGTGCAAATTTGAGTTCCCTGCGGGGGCCTATGCGGGGGTAGCCAAGGCTGTGGGTTGTAGTCATCCGATACTCCTGATTCTGTATCTTGTTTATCGTTGAAAAGAGCGAACAGATTAGCTGTCAGAAAACATGAAAAATAATGGTATTATTTCAGGGTTCCATTAATTTATTTCATAGGTTGTCAGATGATTGAACGTAGTCACCTGGAAGTTCTCCGGGCTGTGGAGGCGGAAGGTTCGCTAACGGCAGCAGCCAGCCGGCTTCACCTGACTCAGTCCGCGCTCAGCCATTCGGTTCGTAAACTGGAGCAGCAACTCGGAACGCCACTCTGGTTGAGGGAGGGGCGCCAGCTTCGGCTCACGCAGGCGGGTAATCACCTGCTGGCGCTGGCCAATCGCCTGTTGCCCCAGTTCGAGCACGCTGAAATGCTGATTGAGCAGTTTTCCAGAGGGCAGGCCGGTACCCTGC
The DNA here is from genome assembly GCF_003318275.1 of Marinobacter sp. F3R11. GTDB lineage: Bacteria > Pseudomonadota > Gammaproteobacteria > Pseudomonadales > Oleiphilaceae > Marinobacter. Next base: position 70,914 of record NZ_QOCH01000017.1, read on the forward strand.
GTATCGGAATGGAATGCCATCCATGCTATCAATGGCTGCTGAAAGTCGTCGGCCCCTATCTTGAGCTGTGGCCGTCAGTGGATGTGGATGTGAAACAGAAGTTTCAGTTTGGTGGTATTGGTGCATTGTTCGGGCATGATATCGACATGCTGGTAACCCCTGATCCGCTGCACCGGCCGGGCCTGGTGTTTGAGCCTGTGTTTGATTATGAGCAGGTGCTGGTGGTTGCAGCGGATCATCGCCTGGCCGGCAAGCACTGGGTTGAAGCTGAGGATCTGGAGCGGGAAACCCTGATTACTTACCCGGTGGCAATCGAACGGCTGGATGTATTCAATCACTTGCTGGTTCCGGCAAATATGCGCCCGGCCCGGCACAAAACCATCGAGACCACGGATATCATGCTGCAAATGGTGGCCGCCGGTCGCGGAGTGGCGGCATTACCCCGGTGGCTGGTAAATGAATACAGTGAACGGCTGGCTCTTGTTCCCGTAAAACTGGGAAGGGACGGTGTTTCCAAACAGATCTTTCTGGGCTGCCGTGAGCGTGATGTAGGGGTAGAATACATGGATTCGTTTATGAAGCTGGCACGAGAGGTTCGCTGGCGCTAGTCTCTTCGGTTAAACTGCGCAAAAATTTATCAGGAATTACCCTCATGAGCGAAATCCCTTCAGATCTCAAGTACATTGAAACGCACCAGTGGGTGCGCGTGCACGCTGATGGCACTGCGACTATCGGCATCACTGACTTTGCCCAGGAGCAGTTGGGTGATGTGGTGTATATCGGCGTTCCCGAAGTAGGGGAAATGGTTACCGGTGGCGAGGAGGCCGGCGTTGCTGAGTCGGTAAAGTCGGCGTCTGATGTGTTCAGTCCGGTAACGGGAGAGGTTCTTGAGGTCAATGAGAGCCTGGAAGATGAACCTGAAAAGGTCAATGAGGCCCCATACGACGATGGCTGGCTGTTCAAGGTAAAACTTGCTGATGAGGGTGAGATTGATGGCCTGATGGATGCCGTGGCTTATGCGGAGCATGTAGCGGCCGCAGAGTGAGTCGATCAGGGGCTGTCGAGCACAGCTTTCCAAAACACGCTCCTTGCGGCACATCCATGTGGCGCTGGGGCTCCGCCATCCATGGCTCCGCACAGTTTTGGAAAGCTGTGCCCGACGGTTCCATACTCCCGGCTCAGGTGCGCCGGCATTCCCTTCATGTATAATCCCCGCCCTGAATTTCTTTCCTAGGTGGTCGCAATGAATTTCCCGGTTTTATACTTACGCAAAGGCGCAGAGCGCAGGCTTCGGGCTGGCCATCTGTGGGTTTACAGTAATGAAGTGGATATTCAGCGCTCACCGCTGGCGCAGTTTGAGGCCGGTACTCAGGCAGAGCTGAGGGCGTCGAACGACAAGCCGCTCGGAGTGGTTTTCGTGAATCCCCACGCTCTCATCTGCGGTCGCCTGATCAGCCGTGATGCAGCACAGGGTATGACGCCAAACCGGTTGACTCAGCGTATGGAAACGGCACTGGCGTTGCGGGAGCGGCTTTTTGATAAACCCTTTTATCGCTGGGTATTCGGCGACAGTGACGGGCTTTCAGGGTTAGTAGTGGATCGGTTTGGCGATACTGTGGTGGTGCAGATTTCCACTGCTGGTATGGAACAGATGAAGGAGTCGATTGTTCGGGCGATTCAGCGGTTGGCTCATCCTGCGGCCATTATCCTGAAGAACGACGGCAAGATGCGGAAGGTTGAAGGGTTGGACACCTACGTTGAGCAGGCTCATGGCCCGGAGGCGACCTTGCTTGAAGTGGAGGAAAATGGTGTTCGCTTCGAAGTGCCTCTTGAGGGCGGCCAGAAAACCGGTTGGTTTTACGATCACCGCATGAATCGTCAGCGTCTGCAGGCCTATGCGCCGGGCAAGCGGGTGCTGGATGTGTTCAGTTATGTCGGTGGCTGGGGTATTCAGGCAGCATGCGCAGGCGCGACTCAGGTTACCTGTGTGGACAGCTCCTCTGGGGCAATTGACTCGGTACACCATAATGCCAGGTTGAATAGTCTGGACAATGTGGAAACCATTGAGGGTGATGCATTCGAGGCATTGAAAGCGCTGGCGGACGAAAAAGAGAAGTACGATATCGTTGTGCTGGATCCGCCTGCGCTCATCCCCCGCCGCCGGGATCAGAAAGCCGGTGAGCAGGCGTATGCGCGCCTTAATCAGCTTGGGTTACGGTTGCTGGAGCGGGATGGCATTCTTGTTTCTGCATCATGTTCCATGCACCTGTCACAAGAAAAGCTGATTGATATCATCCGGGGTAGCGGTCGCAAGATTGATCGTTTTGTGCAGCTCCTTGAGCAGGGGCATCAGGCGCCGGATCACCCGATTATTCCGGGGATTCCGGAAACGGATTACATCAAATCCTGTTTTGTTCGCTCGTTGACCGGCTTTATGTAAAGGCAGGCGTCCCTGGCTTCAGGGCCGCCTGCCTTGCGCGGATCACCCGCGAAGGCTGATTACCTGCCACCCCTGTTTTCTTGCGTGTTTTTCCAGCTTCGGATCCGGGTCGACCGCAATCGGATTGCTCACCTTTTCCAGTAGTGGCAAGTCATTGTGTGAATCACTATAGAACCAGGAGCCGTCCAGGCTTTCACCGTTGGCCGTCAGCCAGTCGGCCAGCCGTGTGACCTTGCCCTCCTGAAAGCTTGGCGTACCTGCAACAGCTCCCGTGTAGCGGCCGTCAATCATCTCGGGGTCGGTGGCAATCAGATGCTCAATGCCCAATGCCTCTGCGATGGGCTCGGTCACAAAGCGGTTGGTGGCCGTGATGATCATCAGGGTATGGCCACGCTCCCTGTGCCGTTTCAAAAGTTCATCTGCCTTTTGTTGCATCATCGGGCGCACTTTCTTGTCCATGAAGACGTTGCGCCATTCGAGCAATTCATCCATGCCATGAGTTGACAGGGGCTGAAGTGCAAACTCAAGGTAGTTCAGTATGTCCATCTCGCCATTCAGGTACTCCTGATAGAACCGATCGTTCGCCTTGCGATAGGTCTCGGCGTCCACGATGCCTTCTTCTACAAGAAATTCACCCCATGCGTGATCACTGTCACCAGCCAGCAGAGTGTTGTCGAGATCAAAAATTGCGAGCGTCAAGCGGTTACCTCCAGAGACACGGAACTTCGGGAAGGACAACATCTTATCATGGGTACGGCTGTGCAGCTGCGTTTGCCGAAGCCTTGGGATTCTGTAAGAATGAGCGCAACTTGGAAAAATCCGACCGGTAAATATCTGACCGGTCAGCCGACTTTATTAAGAGGACTGTGCCGTGATCGATTCAGACGGTTTCAGACCCAACGTCGGAATCATTCTGGCCAACCACCAGGGAGAGGTTCTCTGGGCAAGACGAATAGGGCAGGACTCCTGGCAGTTTCCCCAAGGCGGTATCAATAGTGAAGAATCGCCGGAAGAAGCACTGTACCGGGAGCTTGGAGAGGAGATTGGCCTGGGTGCCAATGATGTCGAAATCATCAGTTGTACCCGGGGCTGGCTGAGATACCGCCTTCCCAAAAGGATGGTACGGCATCACTCGCACCCCGTCTGTGTGGGCCAAAAACAGAAATGGTTCCTGCTGAGGATGTTATCACCGGATGCGCGAGTACGCGTTGATGGTACGGATTCCCCGGAGTTCGACGGTTGGCAGTGGGTAAGCTACTGGTATCCGTTGGGTCAGGTGGTTTCCTTCAAGCGTGAAGTGTATCGACGTGCGCTGAGAGAACTTGCGCCGCGCCTGTTCTATAACATGGAACAGTGGCACAGGGGCGAGCATAACCGGCGTTTAAAGGACCAGGCGAAATGACGGACTGACACCCCCATGCTGAGTATTCTGCGAAGTCTAGTACAAGAGGTAAACGGTGCCCGGGACCTTCATGAGGCACTGGGTATCATTGTTTCGCGCGTACAGAAAGCCATGGGGACCGAAGTCTGTTCCGTTTACCTGCTGGATCCGGCCTCCAACCGCTATATTCTGATGGCGACAGAAGGTCTGTATCTGAAGGCCATAGGCAAGGTAAGCCTTGCCTATTCCGAAGGGCTGGTCGGTCTTGTCGGTTCACGGGAGGAACCGATCAATCTGGAAGATGCCCCGTCCCACCCCCGTTATCGTTATTTTCCCGAAACTGGCGAAGAACGCTTTCGCTCGTTTCTTGGGGTCCCCATTATTCACCATCGCCGGGTGCTTGGTGTTCTTGTAGTCCAGCAGCGTGAGAGCTCCAGGTGCTTCGACGAAGGCGAGGAGGCTTTTCTGGTCACGGTTTCTGCGCAGCTCGCTGGTGTTATTGCGCACAGTGAAGCGACGGGCGCGATCAGTGGCCTTTCGATTACCGGTGAAGAAGCCCTTGATGTCAGCTTTAACGGGGTGCCTGGTTCCCCTGGAGTAGCTATAGGTCACGGTGTGGTTGTGTATCCGGCAGCTGATCTGGACGTGGTTCCTGATAAGCCGGCTGAGAACATCGAGCAGGAGCTGGAGCTTTTCCGGTCGGCTGTTCAGGCAGTCTATGAAGACATCGAGCAGGTTGCAAAACGACTGACATCACGGCTTCGTCCTGAGGAGCTGGCACTGTTCGATGTCTACCTTCGCATGCTGAGCGACGGGGCTTTGCCCGGAGAGGTTAACAACCGTATCCGCGAAGGCCTCTGGGCCCAGGGTGCGCTCAAACAGGTAGTCCAGCATTACGTTCGTCACTTTGAAATGATGGATGATCATTATCTGCAGGAACGAGCCGTTGATATTCGGGACCTTGGCCGCCGTCTGCTTTCCTATTTGCAGGAAGGCGAACAAAAGGATCTGAATTATCCCGAACGTACGGTTCTGGTCAGCGAGGAACTGACTCCTGCCATGCTTGGAGAGGTTCCCCGGGGTCAGTTGGTCGGACTGGTTTCGGTAAAGGGCTCCAGTAATTCCCACGTTGCGATACTGGCCCGGGCAATGGGCGTGCCCACTGTTATGGGGTTGGTTGATATTCCGGTTAATCAGCTTGATGGAAAGGAGCTGATTGTTGATGGTTTTGAAGGGCAGATTTTTGCTTCTCCATCAGCGGACCTGCGTGCGTTCTATCAGGAAATCTGTGATGAGGAAGATGAGCTTGACCGTGGGTTGGAAGCGCTTCGGGACAAGCCTTGTGTAACAACGGACGGGCATCGGGTGCCGTTGTTGGTTAATACCGGGCTGATGACCGATGTGGTGCGTTCTCTGTCCCATGGGGCAGAAGGTATAGGTCTATACCGCACTGAAGTTCCTTTCATGATCAAGGACCGTTTCCCTTCGGAGCAGGAGCAGCGTCAGTATTATCGCGAACAGCTGGAAGCTTTTGCACCCAATCCGGTGACCATGCGGACTCTGGATATAGGTGGAGATAAAGCGCTGACCTATTTCCCTATAGAAGAAGAAAATCCGTTCCTGGGCTGGCGGGGCATCCGGGTAACGCTGGATCATCCGGAGATTTTTCTGGTACAGGTACGTGCTATGCTCAAGGCAAGTGAGGGCCTGAATAATCTTCAGATCATGCTGCCCATGGTCAGCAATATCTCCGAAGTGGAAGAGTCCCTGCACCTGATATACCGGGTTTACCATGAGGTACGGGAAGAGGGTTATGACATACGCATGCCCAAAGTGGGTGTCATGGTGGAGATCCCAGCCGCGGTTTACCAGATTCGCGAGCTGGCCGACCGTGTAGATTTCCTATCGGTAGGCTCCAATGACCTGACTCAGTACCTGCTCGCGGTAGATCGCAATAATCCCCGTGTTGCACAGCTCTACCATTCATTTCATCCGGCGGTGCTGCAGGCATTGGTCCGGATAGCCCAGGATGCCCATGCGGTGGGCAAGCCGGTGGGTATCTGTGGTGAGCTGGCGGGGGATCCTGGCGGAGCATTGCTGCTTATGGCCATGGGTTACGACTCACTGTCGATGAATGCGGCCAGCTTACCAAAAGTGAAGTCTGTGATTCGCAGTGTCAGTCGGGAATGGGCAGTGAAGCTTCTGAAAGATGTGCTTTTGCTGGACTCGCCTCATGTTATCAAGAGCTGTGTGGAGCTTTCGCTACGCAATGCAGGATTCGGTCGCTACCTGCGACCGGGTAAATCCACGACAGCAGCTCTTGCCGGAAAGGTCGGGGCCTGATTTGCGGCTTTTCAAATCTAGTGTGATTGCTCTAAATCAGGTTGCTACCTTGTCACTTGTGAGGACCTGAAAGGCCGGGAGTTCCGCACAAGCCATTTATCCGGAAAAGGGAAGGTTATGAAAGAGCCAATCGATCTGAAACCTGCTCCACGCATCGGGCTTGCGCTTGGTGGGGGTGGCCCTTTGGGCGGTATATATGAAATTGGCGCGCTTCGGGCATTGGATGAGGCGCTGGATGGGCTCGATTTCAATAATCTTGATGTGTATGTGGGCGTTAACGCCGGTTCTTTTGTTGCGGCCAATCTGGCAAACCAGATGACCACCGCGCAATTATGCCGGATCTTTGTCCGGAACGAGGCTGAGGTTCATCCTTTTCACCCGGATGTGTTTTTCCGCCCGGCGCTGAAGGAAGTGGGGAACCGCCTGCTGGCTATGCCCAGGCTGTTTTCCACTGCACTACGGCGCTTTGTCAATAACCCATACGACCAGAGCCTGCTCGAAGCTCTCACTTTGATGGCCCAGGCGGTCCCATCCGGGCTTTTTGATAATGAAGGGTTGCATGAATACCTCAGGCGCGCATTTTCCATGCTCGGGCGCTCCAATGATTTCCGGCAGTTGAAGCGCAACCTCTACATTGTGGCGGCGGACGTGGAAAACACTGAAGCGGTATGTTTTGGTGCTCCCGGATTTGACCACGTACCTATATCCAAGGCTATTCAGGCAAGCATGGCGTCGCCCGGTTTGTACGTACCTGTGGAGATAGGTGGCCGCTACTATGTGGATGGCACCTTGCGCAAAGGCTTGCACGCCTCTGTGGCTTTCGAAGATGGTGCTGATCTGGTTTTTGCCGTCAACCCGCAGGTGCCGATTGATGCCAGTGCCGCCATCAGGGCCGGGACTATGGCCCCGGGAGAGCTGACTCAGTCGGGGATGCCCAATCTGTTGTCACAGATGTTCCGTACCATGGTGTATTCACGCATGAAGTCGGGGATTGAAAAGTACGCGACGGACTACCCGAATAAAGATATTTTGCTGTTCGAACCCACCAGGGACGATGCCAAACTGTTTTTCTCGAATGTCTTCAGTTTTCAGTCACGGAGAATGGTTTGCGAACATGCTTATCAAATGACGCGTCGGGATCTGTTGCGTCGGGCTGATGAGCTGGAGCCCAGGCTTGCGAAATATGGCATCAGGTTGCGCCGGGATCGTCTTGAGGATGAGCAGCGTACTATAAGTACCAGTCTATACGGTGAAATGCTCCCGCTGTATGTGGCCAGGAGCCGGAAGAAAAAAGCAGCAGGGAAAGGCCGGCTTGCGACCGGACTGGAAAACGTCACGCAACTGTTTGCAAAGGCAGAATAAGCCCCCGGATCAGCTGCCTTTTGCGTATTTGATCCGGGGGCTGATTGGCGGAAAACGCAAATCAGAGGATATAACGGCTCAGATCTTCGTCTTCCGACAGTTCTCCAAGTTTCTCATCGACATAGTCTGCGTTTACTTCAAACGCTTCGGTTACTCCGTCGCCGGCATCAAACGACAGGCTTTCCAACAATCGCTCCAGTACTGTGTGAAGACGTCGTGCACCTATGTTCTCAGTCGTCTCGTTCACCTTCCAGGCAATCTCTGCAATCCGGGCAATGGCACCCTCACTAAACGTCAGTTTGACCCCTTCGGTGGCCATCAGTGCTTCATACTGTTGAACCAGAGAAGCATCCGGCTCCGTGAGAATACGCTTGAAATCGTCTGGGCTGAGAGCCTGCAGCTCCACACGGATTGGCAGGCGGCCCTGAAGCTCCGGGATCAGGTCCGATGGCTTCGACAAGTGGAACGCTCCGGAGGCAATGAACAGGATGTGATCCGTGCGCACCGAGCCGTATTTCGTGCTCACGGTGCTACCTTCGATCAGGGGCAGAAGATCGCGTTGTACCCCTTCCCGGGACACATCGGACGAGGTGTTCTCCGAGCGCTTGGCTACTTTGTCAATTTCATCAAGAAACACAATGCCATTTTGCTCAACGGCGAGAATAGCTTTGTGTTTAATTGATTCTTCGTTGACCAGTTTGGCTGCTTCTTCTTCCTTTACCCGTTTAAGGGCATCGGATACCTTCATTTTCCGGGGTTTGGATTTCTCAGCAGCCATATTTGAAAACATGCTCTGTAGCTGGCTGGTCATCTCCTCCATGCCCGGGGGAGCCATAATCTCTACGCCGGCGCCTGAGTTGTGAAGATTGATCTCTATTTCCTTGTCATCCAGCTCACCTTCACGAAGCTTCTTTCTGAATAGCTGGCGGGTGGATGAATCTTCAGAAGACTTCTCGCTATCTTCGCTGAAACTCCGGGGCGGTGGGATCAGAGCATCCAGAATCCGCTCTTCTGCGGCGTCCATAGCCCTTTCTTCATGGCGTTTCATTTCCTTTACGCGCAACATTTTCACAGCCATATCCGCCAGGTCACGAATGATGGACTCCACATCGCGCCCAACGTAGCCTACCTCGGTAAATTTGGTGGCTTCCACTTTCAGGAAAGGTGCGTCGGCTAACCTGGCCAGGCGACGGGCAATTTCGGTCTTGCCTACACCGGTGGGGCCGATCATCAGAATATTCTTGGGCGTGACCTCGTCGCGAAGGCTGCTGTCCAGCTGCATCCGGCGCCAGCGGTTTCTGAGCGCGATTGCGACGGCTCGCTTGGCCTCTTGCTGGCCCACGATGTGTTTGTTGAGTTCGTGGACAATCTCACGGGGTGTCATTGCAGACATGTTTGCTCCGGATCAGTCGTTTTTGGAGGATGTGTCTTGGGCGGTTGCACCGTTGGAGAGATCTTCAATGGTGCGATTGTGGTTTGTGTAGATACAGATGTCCGCTGCTATATCGAGGCCCTTTTCCACAATTTCATGTGCAGAAAGTTCGGTGTTCTCAAGGAGTGCGCGTGCAGACGCCTGAGCGAAGGGGCCTCCGGAACCAATTGCTATCAATCCCCGTTCCGGCTCAATCACATCGCCGTTGCCGGTAATGATCAGAGAGGCCGTTTTGTCTGCAACGGCCAGTAACGCTTCCAGTCGCCGCAGAGCCCGGTCTGTGCGCCAGTCTTTGGCCAGCTCAACGGCGGCCCGTGTCAGGTTGCCCTGGTGCTTCTCAAGCTGAGCCTCGAATCGTTCGAACAGAGTGAAAGCATCTGCAGTACCACCTGCAAAACCTGCGATCACCTGGCCGTTGTACAGGCGCCGGACCTTTCGGGCATTGCCTTTCATTACGGTATTTCCCAGAGAAACCTGGCCGTCGCCACCCATGGCAACTTCGTCATCGCGTCTGACGGAAAGAATGGTAGTCATTAGGGCTCCATTTGCCTGATAAAAATCGGTATTGAGCAGTAATGGAGGCGGGAAAGGAGAATTCAAGTGGTTCGGAGGAAGAGGCAGCTCGCGGCTGCCTCCCATGGATTTAGTGAGCGCTTAACCCTGTTTGGGGATTTTCCGGATGAGCGGCTGGATGTTAATCGATACAAGCTTGTCGATGGCAGAATTCATCTGGCTGCGTGATTTGAACGGACCTACGTTTACGCGGTACCAGACGGAGCCGCTATCAAGCTCTATGCGCTGCACTGCGGCCCTTAGCCCCTGGAAAGCGATCTGGGCGCGCTGGCGCTCGGCATCTTCCTTACTGCGGAAGGATCCGGACTGTACCAGGTAATCGAAGTCCTGTTTTGTCGGGCCCGGAGTGTACTCCTCAACCTTCGGGGGGATAACTTCCGATTCCGGAAGCATCTCATAGAACCTGAATCCCGGCTTTTTCTCTACCTGCTGCGTGGTTGTTTCAGGCACTTGCCGGGCTGGTTTTTCTATCACCTGCTGCTGTTGCGGAGCATCACTCGGCGGGATGGAATTGAGGTAGACGATAAACCCGATAAACCCGCCGACCGTAGCTAATGACAGAATCCACTTCAACGATAATCCTCCATGTTGAGAACGGGCTGGTGCCGCAGGCTTTGTGCGCTTTTTCTGCGTGCGCGCAGGCCTGGCCGGCTTTTTCTTTGAAGTGGCTGATGGCGTGCCTGTCCGGCTTTTGCGAGCATAATCTCGGGGCATTGTCGTTTGTTACATCTCTTCCGGTGCGCTGACGCCCAGCAGGTCAAGGCCATTGGCGATCACCTGACGCACGGCCAGGTAGAGACTCACACGGGCATCTCGCACTGCCGTATCTTCAATCAGCACTTTGTGTGCGTTGTAATAGGTGTGGAATTGTCCCGCCAGATCTCTCAGGTAGTGTGTAAGGTGATGCGGTTCGCGCTGGATAGCGGAATTGGCAATCAACTCCGGGTATTTTGCCAGTTGATTAGCCAGATCTTTTTCTTCATCCAGAGTCAGCAGGGACAGATCGCCCACAGACTCATTGAATCCGCGGTCGACACCCTCAGCTGCGAGTTTCCGCATCACGCTACAAATGCGTGCATGGGCATACTGAATGTAGTACACCGGGTTTTCATTGGTCTGGGAGCGGGCCAGGTCAATATCAAAGGTCAATTGGGAGTCGACACGCCGTGCAGCCAGGAAAAAGCGGGTCGCATCCCGGCCTACTTCGTCGATCAGGTCGCGAATGGTCACATAACTGCCGGCACGCTTGGATATTTTTACCTCTTGGCCAGACCGGGTAACCATGACCATCTGATGCAGTACATAGTCTGGCCAGCCTTGTGGGATCCCCGCATGCAATGCCTGCAGCCCGGCGCGAACCCGGGTAACGGTGGAGTGATGGTCGGCACCCTGTTCATTGATTACGGTGGTAAATCCACGCTCCCACTTATCCAGGTGGTAGGCGACGTCTGGCAGGAAATAGGTGTAGCCACCGTCTTTCTTGCGCATTACCCGGTCTTTATCGTCGCCGAACTCCGTGGTTTTCAGCCATAAGGCACCATCATCTTCGTAGGTATAGCCATTCTCCTGCAGGCGCTTGACCGTAGCTTCAACCTTTCCGTCTGCATACAGGGATGATTCAAGGAAGTACACATCAAACTGGACGCCGAAAGCTTTAAGGTCCAGGTCCTGCTCCCGGCGCAGGTATGCCACTGCAAACTCTTGTATGGCTGCGCGATCGTCAGGGTCTCCGCAGGCAGTTACTTCACGGTCATCAGCGGTAACCGTCTCGCCGGCCAGATACGCCTTGGCGACGTCGCTAATGTAATCTCCCCGGTAGCCGTCTTCCGGCCAGTTCTCGTCCTCCGGCGTCAGCCCTTTAACTCTGGCCTGAACCGAGAGAGCAAGATTGTTGATCTGGGCGCCAGCGTCGTTGTAGTAGAACTCACGGGTAACGTCGTAACCGTTCGCTTCCAGCAGCCGGCAAAGACAGTCGCCAATGGCAGCTCCCCGGCCATGGCCTACATGCAATGGCCCCGTTGGATTAGCGGAAACGAACTCCACCTGGACCTTCTCACCTTTGCCTCGGTTGTTGCGACCAAAGTGCCCGCCCTCATTCAGAATGGTGTTCACAACCTCAAAAGCACTGGCGGTGCTCATGAAAAAGTTGATAAATCCGGGGCCGGCAATCTCCACTTTTTCCAGAGCGCTACTCTCTGGCAGCTTTTCAATCAGCATCTCCGCCAGTTTTCGGGGTGCGCAGCCAGCTGCTTTGGACGCAACCAAAGCAATGTTGCAGGCATAATCACCATGGGATTTATCCTTGGTATTGCCTACTTGTGGCGTGTACGTCTGATCGGCAGGCAGCGTACCTTCTGACTGAAGGGCGGCCAGTGCGGACTGGAGGAGGTCGGAAACGGTCTCTTTCATGCTGTGAGATGGCTCGGTTTACTGGAAAGTTGAATTGGGGCCGGGCGCCCTGTGAAAACAGAAGGCGAGCATTATCGCGGAAAGTCGCTCTGCAAGCAAAAGCAGGATGATGCTTAGCCGGTTTCCTGCGGGTCTACATCAATCATCCATCTTGCGCTCTTTGGCATTTTTTCCTGCTCCAGTGACTGGCAGGTAGCGGCCAGCACTTTGTTGAGGCGACGCCGATTATCTGTGTTGAGTACGAGCTGCGCTCTGTGCCTGTCAGCCCTCCGTGCGATCAGCGCAGGTAGTGGTCCCCATATTTCGATGCCGGGCATATTTGCAAGCGGTTTAATGCTGTCCAGTATTTTCAGGCTTTGTTCCATTGTGTCGGCCTCGGCACGGAAAATAGCCATGGCACGAAAAGGCGGAAGCTGGCCGCTTTCACGTTCCTCCAGGAGTTGGTCGGCTATGTCCAGGTAGCGACCGTGGCAGAGCTTTTTTAGTAGAGGGTGGTCGCTGTGGCAGGTCTGTACGACCACTTTTCCTGCTTTTGTTCCCCGACCGGCTCGCCCGCTTACCTGAAGTAAGGTCTGGATCAGTTGTTCCGGGGCCCGGAAATCGACGCTGAAAAGTCCTCCGTCCGCATTAACCACCACCACCAGGGTGACATCGGGGAAATCGTGTCCCTTTGCCAGCATCTGGGTTCCTACGAGAATACAGGGTTTTCCACTGTTTACCTGTTTCAGAATGTTCTGGATACTGCCTTTGCGCTGGGTGCTGTCACGATCTACACGAACCACCGGAGTATCCGGAAAGCTGGCCGCGAGAATGTCTTCCGTTTGCTCAGTTCCCTGGCCGACTGGCCTGAAAGCTTCGCTTGCGCATTTAGGGCAGGTTTCGGTTGCCGGAGCCTGGTAATCGCAATGGTGGCATCGCATTGCCCGGTCGCGGCGGTGGTAGGTGAGCCGTGTATCGCAGCGTGGGCACTCAACCATGTGGCCGCAGTCAAAACACATCATAACGGGTGCAAACCCCCGGCGATTGACAAACACCAGTGCCTGGTTGCCGCTATCAAGAGTTTGCCGGATTGCCTCCAGGGCGGGGCGGGAAAGCCCACCTTCGAGTGGTCGGCTGCGTATGTCGAGCAAACTGAGGGTTGGTGGTAGTGCCTTGCCTGCTCGTTCTTCAAGCCGGATAAGCTTGTATTTGCCGCCGAGGGCGTTGTGGTATGACTCGAGCGAAGGCGTTGCCGACCCCAGGATCACCGGGCAGCCGTTCAGATGAGCCCGGTATACGGCAAGGTCCCGTCCCGAATAACGGAAACCCTCTCCCTGCTTGTATGAGCTGTCATGCTCTTCGTCTACGATCAGTGTCTTCAGGGCGGTAAACGGAAGGAGTACGGCGGAGCGCGTGCCAATAAGTATGACTGGTTCGCCGTTACGGATTTTCAGCCAGGCGCTCAGGCGTTCACTGTCGTTCAGTGCGGAGTGCCAAACCAGAATGCGTTCGCCGAAATAGTGTTGAAAGCGAGCAACCGTCTGGGGTGTAAGGTTGATTTCCGGAACCAGTACCAGTGCCTGGTCCTGATCCGTAAGGTTTTGCTTTAGGTAGTGCAGATAGATCTCGGTTTTTCCACTACCTGTAATTCCGTATAAAAGGGAGGCGCTGAAGCCGGCTGTTGGTGGTGGCAGTTCAGAAGCGGCGTCAAATTGTGCCGCCGATAATTCCGGGGCTGCTATGGATTCATTGTATCTCTGGCTTTGGGGGCTTTCGCTGTCAGGGGCTGTAGCCTGAATGAGTTCTTTGTCTCTCAGCGCTTTGATTTGTGGGCGAGTAAACCCGGCCTTTATGATGTCGCTACCTTTTACCCCTTGTTTGTGTTGGGCTATCCAGTTCAGCAGGGTCTTCTGTTTGTGGGCGTTTGCCGGCAGTGCTGCGCCGCTGCCGCAGGCCTGCCACCAATCGTCGGTTTTTTCGATAGCCGGACGGCCCCGACGTAGTGCTGGTGGCAGGGCAGTGAACAGGCATTCTCCTAACGGGTGCTGGTAATAGTTGCTGGCCCAGCTCAGTAGCTGAAAGGTTTCGTCTGGCAGGCTGGGCCATTCCTCCAGCGCACTATGGACTGGCTTCAGCGTGATGCCTGCCGGTGGTTCAACGTGTGTATCCACGACCAGACCAATAGCCTGCTGGCGTCCGAAGGGAATCTTTACACGCTGTCCGGGTTTCAGGGTAAGCCCTTTGGGTACGAGATAGTCAAAGAGTCTTCTGAGCGGCCGGTTCAGCGCAATGCGGGCTGTGGATGGCACTGAGTGCTCCCTAGTGATGTTGGGCGTTACGGTATCTGCTTATCCTGCCGGCCAGCAGTATGGCCGGGTTCATGAAAAGTGCAAGATCAGGGCGTGCGTAACGCTTGCCTGTAAAGGTAATTGCAAGTAAGATTCGCGGTCTGTTTACGGCAGGGCATGATTGTGCCCCGTCTTCTCCATTGATTCAAACATGCGGTGCCTGGCACCAGGGCGTCATTTATCGCCCCGTGATCAGGTAGCGGCATGACCCACAGAGGTTCGCCATGAAAGAAGGTATTCACCCCAAGTACGAAGAAATCACCGCAACATGTTCCTGCGGTAACGTGATCAAGACCCGCTCTACTATTGGTCATGATATACAGCTTGACGTCTGCTCCCAATGCCATCCTTTTTACACCGGCAAGCAGAAAGTTATGGATACAGGTGGCCGTATCGATCGCTTCCAGAAGCGTTTTGGTGGTCGCATCGCAGGTAAGAAAGACTGATATATCTGCAGATTTGAAAAAAGCGCCTCAGGGCGCTTTTTTTTGTGCCAGTTAAAAAACAGATTTTTTTGATTATAAGCAATTTGCCGTATTGACTGGTCAGGTTTTGTTCGGCTCGCTCTTGTCGTTTTGGGGCGGGGGGGCCATAATGTCGGGCTCCTTCAGGCAGGCGTATGCCGTCTGTGGGCCTATTACCTTTAAACGTGACAAACGGAACAGTGGCAATGTCTCAAGATCTGAAAGAAGCAGCCCTTGAATATCACGCCAAGCCGCGGCCTGGAAAACTCAGTGTTGAAATCAGCAAGCCAACAGCGACCGCCCGCGATCTTGCGCTGGCATATAGTCCTGGGGTTGCTGAGCCGGTCCGCGAGATCGCGAAGGACCCGGAGAACGCCTATAAGTACACTGGCAAGGGCAACCTTGTGGCGGTCATCTCTGATGGTACTGCGATTCTTGGTCTGGGCAATCTGGGCCCGCTCGCAAGCAAACCGGTAATGGAAGGCAAGGGCGTACTGTTCAAGCGTTTCGCCGGAATTGATGTGTTCGATATCGAGGTTAATTCTGAAAGCCCGCAGGCGTTCATTGAAACAGTTGAGCGCATTGCTGAGACCTTCGGTGGGATTAACCTTGAAGATATCAAGGCGCCAGAGTGTTTCGAAATTGAGCGCGAACTGATTAAAAGATGCAACGTGCCCGTCTTTCATGATGATCAGCACGGTACAGCGATTGTTACAGCAGCCGGTATGATCAATGCTCTTGAGTTGCAGGGCAAAAAGATTGAAGAGGCGAAAGTGGTTTGCCTTGGTGCTGGTGCGGCAGCCTGCGCATGCATGAAGCTTTTGATCAGTTGCGGTGTTCGTTCTGAAAACATCTTTATGGTCGATCGCAAGGGTGTGATCCACTCTGGTCGCGATGACCTGAACCAATACAAGGCCATGTTCGCCAATAATACTGATAAGCGGACCCTGGATGATGCGGTGGATGGGGCTGATGTATTTGTCGGCCTGTCAGGTCCAGACCTGCTGAGTGGCGAACAGCTCAAAAAGATGGCACCGAACCCGATTGTGTTTGCCTGCTCAAATCCGGATCCGGAAATTGATCCCGCGCTGGCTCACTCGGTTCGTGACGATCTGATCATGGCTACAGGCCGTTCAGATTACCCTAACCAGGTAAACAACGTTCTTGGTTTCCCGTTCATTTTCCGTGGTGCGCTTGATGTTCGCGCAAGCTGTATCAACGAAGAAATGAAAGTGGCTGCAGTAGATGCTATTCGCAAGCTTGCCAAGGAGCCGGTGCCGCAGGAAATCTGCGAGGCTTATGGCGCTGAAAGCTTCGAGTTTGGTAAAGAATACATTATTCCGAAGCCTATGGATGTGCGGCTGCTGGAAGTTGTTCCGGCTGCCGTAGCCCGGGCTGCAGTGGATTCAGGTGTTGCTCGTAAAGATTATCCTGCGCACTATCCGCTAAAGAGCATGGATGACATCATCTGATTGATGGTGTGATGTATCCACAAAAAAACCGGCGGTGATCCCGCCGGTTTTTTTGTGGAGATTTATCTTCCGTGTTTCTCGGTGGTATCGCCATTCAGAAAATCTGGCGAGAAAGGTCGTCCCCGTTTCCGTGTGTTCCATCCGGATTCGTGTCATCTGCAGCGAGAGGTGCGGGTGCATCTTCTTCTTTGAAAATCTCGAAAACACCCTGTTCTCCAGGTCGTGCGCGTCTCCCTGTTTCGGGGTTGATGCGGATGTTGACGATGCCGTTTGGTCGGGGCATGAAGGCTGAAGGTGCTCCTTCCAGTGCTACTTTCATGTAGTCGACCCAGATGGGCAGGGCAGTACTTGCTCCAAACTCTCTGCGACCTAGTGGGGCGGGTTGGTCAAAGCCGACCCACACGGTGGTCGCAAGGTTGTGATTGAAGCCGGCAAACCAGGTATCTCTTTGTTCGTTGGTTGTGCCTGTTTTACCTGCAATATCATCTCGTCCCAGTGCCAGGGCGCGACGCCCGGTTCCGCGTTTGACTACGTCCTGAAGCATTGAGTGCAGGATATAGACAGAGCGCTCATCTGCGAGCCGTCGCATGACTCGTGTTTCAGGAACTGTTTCACTTGTGATCGCCGGAGAGTTGTTGGCTTCGTCGTCGGGATTTGCTGGAGTGTCGTCTTCCGTCGTATCGCAGTTTCGGTCACAAAGAACGACTTCCGGGGCCTGGTAAACTGTGTTGCCGTGGACGTCTGTGATGCTATCGATCAGGAAGGGCTCAACATCGTAGCCTCCGTTGGCTATGACGGCGAGACCACGGGCCAGCTCCATGGGGGAGAGTTGGCCGCTACCAAGAGAGAGTGACAGGTCTCTGGGCATGTTTTCGGTGGGCACTTTGAGTTGCTTGAGATAATCCAGGGTCTGGGGAATGCCGATATCCCTGAGTAGTCGGATAGATACCAGGTTCCTTGAGCGGTACAGCGCTTCACGAAGCGGGGTGGGGCCATAGAATTGCCCGGAGGAGTTTTGTGGCCGCCAGGTGCTTTCGAGCGCTGAGTCGTCAAATACAATGGGGGCGTCATTGTAGATAGTTGCGGGCGACATGCCACTTTCAAGGGCCGCCAGGTATAGGAATGGTTTGAAGGTTGAACCTGGCTGTCTTCTGGCCTGAATGGCGCGGTTGTACTTGCTTTGGCGGAAGCTGTAACCGCCGGCAAGTGCTTCAATGGCACCAGTTTTCGCTTCAAGAGAAATAAGAGCACCTTCAGCTTTGGGGACCTGCATGAGTGAGACTCTTACCGGCTGTTCTATTCCCGGGAGTGTGTCACTCTCGGGCAAGCTGGCCTCAGGCGCTTCGGTTGCGGGTGCTTCGGTTTCCGTCGAGGGTGCTTGTGGCAGTTCTTCAACGCGGACATATACAACGTCGCCAACGCTTACTACGTCAGAGGGTTTGTCCGGTTTGGGGCCGGTCCGGTTTTCCGATTTGTAGCGCGAGGCCCACTGCATGGATTCAAAGGGCATGGTGGCGGGGCCGAATCTGCGTACGTGAGCAAGGGTCTCTTTTGTATCATCGTTGACTGATGTTATGACGGCAGGCATCAGGGATTCGATTCGCGGGTAGCCTTGTATGACCTTTGAAAGGTTCCCACCGGCCAGGGTTTCTGCATCGATCTGACCGATGGCTCCGCGAAACCCATGTCTGCGGTCATATGCTTCGAGCCCTCTTCTCAGAGCGTCGGTGGCAGTTTGCTGATCCCTGCTGTCGACGGTCAGTGTGACTTTGTATCCGTCAGTATAGGCTTCTTCGCCAAAGCGTCTGACCATTTCAGCGCGCGCCATTTCAGCAACGTAGTCGGCGTCTACTTCTGCCTCGGTGGCATTGTAGGTGGCTGTGAGTGGTGCTTTTACCGCTGACTCATACTCCTCCGGGCTGATAAAACCCAGCTCCTTCATTCGGCCGAGAATCCAGTCTCTGCGAATCTGTGCGCGTTGGGGGTTTGCCAGCGGGTTATATGCGGAGGGGGCCTTTGGCAGGCCGGCCAGCATGGCCATTTGCGCAAGGGAAAGTTCGTTGACCTGTTTGTTGTAATAAACCTGCGCAGCGGCAGCAATGCCGTAGGCGCGGTTGCCCAGATAAATCTTGTTCAGGTACAGCTCCAGGATCCGGTTTTTGTCCAGTTCACGCTCTATCTGAACTGCCAGAAGTATCTCATTGAACTTGCGGATAAAGGTCCGATCGCGTGACAAAAAGTAATTTTTTGCAACCTGCATTGTGATCGTGCTGCCGCCGGATTGGATCGAACCGGTAGAGATCAGTTCGATGGCAGCCCGCGCCAGGCCTTTGATGTCGACCCCGAAGTGTTCGTAGAATCGAGAGTCTTCCGCCGCCATAAAGGCTTGTAACTGAATTGTGGGGATCTGTTCGATTGTGATCGGTGCCCTTCTCTTTTCACCGAATTCTGCTATTAATCTGTTGTCTTTGCTGTATACCCGTAGAGGTGTCTGGAGTTTTATGTCCAGGAGTTGCTCTACAGGGGGGAGGCCCGGACGCAGGTAAAGATAGAAGCCTGAGCCAACGATAACGGCGACACTCAGTCCGGTGAGAAAGAACCATGCAAAAAGGCGAGAAGTACGCAACAAATGAGACATTTTTTTCTGACAACTGTTGGATATAGGTCTATCATTTGAGAAATTGCTTTAGGAAGGATGAGTCGCTTCACCGTTGCAATTGTTCTCAGCTGAAGAAGAGCGGACATTGTAAACGGAATAATGAAGAAATTCTCTTAAATAAAAAACACATAACACATGTAACCGGGTGCTTTTAGCCAGGTATAGGGTGAGCGCGTGTTCGGATTGTTTGGAAAGAAATCCAGTGCAGTATTGGGCGTCGATGTGAGCTCCAGCTCCGTCAAGCTCCTTGAACTGTCAAAACAGGGCGGCCGCTACAAGGTCGAGAGCTACGCAGTTGAGCCGTTGCCGGCAAATGCTGTCGTCGAAAAAAACATCACGGATGTAGAAGCCGTTGGTGAGGTCCTCAAGCGGGTGGCTTCAAAATCCCGTACCAGCGTCAAGCAGGTGGCGGTGGCAGTGTCCGGATCAGCGGTCATTACCAAGGTCATCCAGATGGATGGAGGGCTCAACGAGTTTGAAATGGAAGATCAGATAGCCCTTGAGGCTGATCAGTATATTCCATATCCGCTTGATGAAGTTGCGATCGATTTTGAGGTGCAGGGACCATCGGAAACCAATCCGGATCAGGTTGATGTACTTCTTGCAGCCTGCCGTAAAGAGAATGTTGATATCCGCGAGGATGCGCTGGAAATCGCATCGCTCAACACAAAGGTTGTCGATGTCGAGGCCTATGCCCTGGAGCGGGCTTACGCTCTGATCGAGTCGCAACTGGACTCCCATGGCGAGGACCTTGTGGTGGCTGTTGTTGACATTGGTGCCACCATGACGACCTTAAGTGTACTGGCGGAAGGCAAAACGGTTTACACCCGGGAACAGATCTTTGGTGGTAAACAGCTTACCGAGGAAATTCAGCGTCGGTACGGCTTGTCTGTTGAAGAAGCGGGGCTTGCCAAGAAACAGGGCGGGCTGCCTGATGACTATGAGTCCGAAGTGCTTACTCCATTCCGTGAGGCTGTTGTTCAGCAGGTTGCGCGTGCACTTCAGTTCTTTTTCGGAGCCAGTCAGTACAATGCGGTGGACTACGTTGTACTCGCCGGTGGTACCGCTTCGATTCAGGGGCTGACGGAAATGGTGGAAGAGAAAACAGGAACGCCGACACTGGTCGCGAATCCCTTTGCAGAAATGGCAGTTGGTTCGCGGGTAAATGCATCGGCTCTGAGTAATGATGCGCCCTCGCTGATGATTGCCTGCGGGCTGGCAATGAGGAGCTTCGACTGATGGCAAGAATTAACCTCAGGCCCTGGCGCGAAGAGCTCCGGGCAGAGAAGCAGAAGCAGTTTGTTGTGATGGTCTTGGGTGCTGCCATTATTGCGGGCGGGCTCACATTTCTTTGGAAAACACATGTTGATAGCAGCATTGCCTATCAGCAGTCCAGAAATGCCTACATTGAATCCGCTTCCAAAAAGTTGGACGAGCAGATTCGTGAAATCGAGAGTCTGAGGCGTAAGCGTGACGAACTCTTGGCGCGCATGAAGGTTATCCAGGATCTTCAGGGCAAGCGCCCTGTGATCGTGCGGGCCTTTGATGAGCTGGTTCGTACCTTGCCCGACGGTCTGTTCTATACGGATCTTAGAAAGGTGGGCGACAGGGTGAGTATTGTGGGGATGGCGGAATCGAATAGTCGCGTCTCAACGCTCATGCGACAGTTTGAGGAGTCTGACTGGTTCGCCAGTCCAAACCTCTCGAATGTATCGTCTGCAGACAGCCAGCGAGCGGGATACAGTCAGTTCAATATGACTGTTGTACAAAAAACACCTGAGCCCGAAGGGGGGGACAAGTAATGAGCCTCGCGGACTCTTTAAAAAGCCTCAATGAATTTGATATCAATGATCTTGATATAAACAATGCAGGTATCTGGCCGGCACCAATAAAGGCCATAGTTGTCCTGATTGTTTTCGGCCTGATTATGGGTGGCGGCTATTGGTTCTTTATAAAAGATCAATATGTGCAGCTCGAGCGGGTAGAAAAGATCGAGCTGGATTTGCGTAAAAAATACGAAGAGAAGGCTTATCAGGTAGCTAACCTTGAAATCTTCAAGGCACAGATGGTCGAGATGGAAGAGACCTTTGGTGCTCTGGTGCGTCAGCTTCCAAGCGAGACCGAAGTGCCAGGGTTGCTGGAGGATATCACCAATACGGCTCTGGGTAGTGGTTTGGCTCTTCAGGAAGTGAAGCTCCAGGCTGAGCGGAAGCGTGACTTTTACTCCGAATTGCCGATCAATATTCGTGTTACCGGCACCTATCATGAACTGGCGTCATTTGTGAGCAGCGTCGCAAGCCTTCCACGGATTGTAACTCTGCATGATTTAACTATTAAACCAACTAGCGGAGACGGTGAGCGGCTTGATATGAGAGTTGTTGCTCGTACCTACCGCTACCGGGCTGGAGAATGAGCATGGCAGCAAAGCATGCGGGAAAAGCCTGGCTGGGTATTTGTCTGGTATCGCTCCTGACGGCCTGCTCGCAGGGTAGCGGCTTTTCCGATCTGGACAAGTTCATGGCAGACACCCGAGCCAAGCCTCGAGGATATGTCGAGCCATTGCCGGAATTTAAGGCTTACGAGGCATTCAGTTATTCTGCGGCGGATCGGAGGGCACCTTTTGAGCCGCCAATAGATGTTCAGCTGACCATGGTTGATGAAAAACCAGTCAGTGACATTGAGCCTGACCTGGATCGGCCGAATGAAGTTCTTGAGAATTTCGATCTCAAGGATCTCGGGATGGTTGGTACTCTGCAGGGTGTATCGGGTGGTCTTTATGCACTGATCCGGGACAACACAGGTGGTATTCACCGCGTTCGGACCGGGAACTATATGGGGCAGAACTACGGCCGCGTTGTTGGTGTTAGTGAGGCCCGGATCGAGCTTATCGAAATCGTTCCGAATGGCCGGGGTGGTTGGGTAGAGCGTCCTCGCTTTCTGACTCTTGATGAAGACGCAGGCTAAGGAGCGGCTGGATGAAAATTGAAAGAAAAATGCATATACAAAAAAGTTTAGGGTCGAGGCTAGCGATGTTCAGAAAACTCAACGTATACGTCAGCGTGGTTACTTTTGGGTTGTTCTCCAGTCTGGCCAGTGCGGTCACGCTGGAGGACGTTTCGTTTTCGTCATTGCCGGGTGAGCGCCTGGAAGTGACACTCAAATTTGATGGTCAGCCTCCTGAGCCGTCGGGTTACACTATTGAGCGTCCTGCGCGCATTGCAGTAGACCTGAGCGATACTACCAGCGGCCTTGATAGCCGCAGTATCCCTCTGGGGTCCGGTAATGCCCAGAGCATGACGGTAGTAGAAACCAAGGATCGTACTCGCCTGATCTTCAATCTGGTTGAGTTGGCTCCGTATGAAACGGTTCGCAATAATAACTCCCTGGTAATGACTATTGGCGGAGAGTCGATCGGTGATTCGGTAACCACAACCAGCACCCCGATGAGCTCCGGTTCAGTTTCGGCGAAACCTGCAGCAGCTCCGAACACGCTTGCAGGTGTTGATTTCCGTCGCGGAAAGGATGGTGAAGGTCGTGTGATTGTAGATCTTGGCAGCTCGTCTACCCCGATAGACCTGTCGGAACTCGGCGGCAAGATTCGCCTGACGATGGATGGCCTTGCCGTACCTTCAGATCTGCGCCGTCGTCTTGACGTGACAGACTTTGCTACACCGGTCAGCCGGATTGACACCTTTGTTGAAGATGGTAATGCAGTCGTCGAGATTCGCCCGGAAGGCAACTATGACTACATTGCCTATCAGTCGGGTAGTGAGTTCACCGTCAGCGTAGAGAAACTTACGGAAGAAGAGGCTGAATCCCGTCGCGAGGAGAAATTTCCGTATACGGGCGACAAGCTGTCCCTGAATTTCCAGGATATTGAAGTTCGCTCTGTGCTGCAGTTGATTGCTGACTTCACCGGTTTGAATCTGGTAGCGAGTGACACAGTTGGTGGCAGCATTACCCTGCGTTTGCAGAATGTACCCTGGGATCAGGCTCTGGATCTGATACTCAAAACAAAAGGTCTGGATAAGCGCCAGATTGGTAACGTGCTGCTGGTTGCGCCGGCAGATGAAATTGCTGCCCGTGAGAAGCTTGAACTCGAAACCAACAAGCAGATTGCTGAGCTTGCACCAGTTCGGTTGGATATTGTTCAGGTTAATTATGCCAAGGCGGCGGATATCGTTGCTCTGATTCAGGCGGATCAGGAACTGATATCCGATCGTGGGTTTGTGTCCTCGGATGTTCGGACCAATACCATCAGCGTTCGTGAAACCTCTGATAAGCTGGAAGAAATTCGTCGCCTGGTGTCTACCTGGGACGTCCCGGTTCGTCAGGTTTCGATTGAGGCACGTATTGTACGCGCTCAGAATAACGTTGCTGAAGAGCTTGGCGTAAGCTGGGGTGCGGCTGCCAGTGGTGACGCTAACGGAGGTTCAAATAACGTCGTGGTTGGCGGGTCTCAGAGTGGCTTGGCCAGTACTGCTGCTGGTGTGCTGGGTTTCCCTTCTGACCTGAACGTAGATCTCGGTACTACCCGGTCTCCGGCTGGTTCTGTGGCGTTCGGTTACATCGGCACAGATTTCCTGATTGATATGGAGCTCTCCGCATACGAAAGTGATGGCCAGGCCGAGGTTGTTTCACAGCCGCGCGTGGTTACCGCAGATCGTCAGACAGCCTCGATCAAGTCAGGTGAAGAGATTCCTTATCAGGAAGCATCTTCAAGCGGCGCTACCTCTGTTTCATTCAAAGAAGCTGTGTTGTCTCTTGAAGTGACTCCGCAGATTACTCCGGATGACAAGATTATTATGGATCTGGTGGTCAACCAGGATTCGCGTGGTGAAGTTACAGAGGGCATTCCGTCAATCAACACCAACGAAGTTACTACTCAGGTGCTCGTGGGCAATGGTGAAACGGTTGTTCTGGGTGGAATCTTCCAGTCTGAGGTTGCTACTACGGTGGTCAAGACTCCGGTGTTGGGCGATATCCCCTATCTTGGGCGCTTGTTCAAGCGTACAGAGAAGATCAATGAGCGTAGTGAGCTGTTGATCTTTATCACCCCCAAGATCATCAAGAACGACCTGATCCAGTAACCGGAGCAGGTAGAAAAAGCCGCCGCGATAAACCGGCGGCTTTTTTTTGCCTGCATATCCGGCCCAGCTGAAGCTTATGCAATCCGCAGCCCTGTGATATTCTCACCCGCCTGAACACTATTGAGCGGAAGATATGTCTTTGCCCAAACGCATCGTCCTGGTTGGCCCCATGGGCGCTGGTAAAAGTACAATTGGCCGGATGCTCGCCCGGGAGCTGGGGTATCGATTCCTGGACTCCGATCGCATCATTGAAGAACGTTGCGGGGCAAATATCCCCTGGATATTCGATGTTGAAGGTGAGGATGGGTTCAGGCAGCGGGAAACGGCAATGCTGGATGAGTTGTCTGCTGAGTCCGGGACGGTTCTGGCAACAGGTGGTGGTGCAGTTATGCGTCCGGAAAATCACCCGATGTTGAAAAAAGATTCGGTTGTGGTCTATCTCAGAACTTCAATAGAGCAACAGGTTGAGCGCACATGCAAGGATCGTAACCGGCCATTGCTGCAGAGTGACGACCCTGAAGGGGTTTTACGCCGGCTGTTTGCTGTCAGGGATCCGCTATACACTGAACTTGCGGATATTATTATGCATACAGATCGCAAAAGCCCGCGGCTTGTAGTGCGTCAGCTCGTCAATCGCATAAACCCCAAAACGCCGCGACAACAAAGGCAGGTACGAAAGGAAGGCCGCAACCATGTATAAGTTGCTTCACGAGCTCCAGGTTTGTCTGGGCGAGCGCAGTTACCCCATCGTAATCGGGGAAGGCATGCTGGGTAAGTATGATCTTTCCCGTTACGTTTGTGGCTCCCAGGTGATGATCGTAACCAATGATGTGGTTGGTCCTTTGTACCTGGAGAAGGCCAGGGGGTGTTTCCCGGGTAAGAAGGTAGATGTCGTCGTGTTGCCTGATGGTGAACGGCACAAAGACTGGCGGACGCTGAACCTGATTTTTGATGCCCTGCTGGAAAAACGGCATACACGTAAAACCACACTTGTGGCCCTGGGAGGCGGTGTTGTTGGTGATATGACGGGGTTTGCGGCAGCCTCGTATCAGCGTGGAGTGCCGTTCATTCAGATACCGACAACGCTTTTGTCCCAGGTTGACTCCTCAGTGGGTGGTAAAACAGGCATCAATCACCCGCTAGGAAAAAATATGATTGGCGCATTTCACCAGCCGGAAGCCGTTCTGATTGACACAGATACGCTTCAGACTCTGCCGCCCAGGGAGGTTTCTGCCGGGCTTGCAGAAGTTATCAAGTACGGTCTGATCCGGGATATTGGCTTTCTCGGTTGGCTGGAGCAGGAGGTCGACCAGCTGGTAGCTCGTGACAATGAGTCTCTGGCCGAGGCCATATTGCGGTCTTGCGCTTGCAAGGCAGATGTGGTCGCTCAGGATGAACGTGAAAGTGGGCTCAGGGCGACGCTGAATCTTGGTCATACCTTTGGCCACGCGATAGAGACATTTGCCGGATACGGTAACTGGCTGCATGGAGAAGCGGTTGGAACGGGCATGGTGATGGCCGCCGACCTGTCTGAGCGGGAAGGTTCAATCAGTCATGCGGATTATGATCGCATTGTCCGGCTTATTGGGCGGGCCAGCCTGCCAGTTTTACCTCCGGAAAATATGACGCAGGCCGATTTCATGAGTCTCATGGCTGTCGACAAGAAAAATCTGGACGGGCGGTTGCGACTGGTATTGCTCCGGTCCGTCGGGGATGCCGTTGTTACGTCTGACGCCTCTCCGGAAAACCTTGCTGCAACACTGGCGGCCTTCTGTCGACAGGAAAACTAAGGAAAGGTTGTAACATTGAATCGCAGGGAATTTTTGTGACAGACGATAGTTTCAACAGTCTTGATGGTGGCGGGTTGTTTCCCCGGTTACAACAGCGATATGGCTTGAGGGACAACCCTCTGGAGATGGATGCGCCATTTTTTCCGGACGCGATGCGTCATCATGCGCTGGAGGCTCTGCGACATCTTTGTGGGTTTGGTGATATGGCGCTGCTGCTTACCGGTGCGCCTGGCTCAGGTAAGAGCAGATTACTGGCTGAGTTGGTAAGAAGTGAGTCATCGCGGTTGGCGTTTCATTGCCTGTCTTCCGCTGCACTGACAAGTTTGAATGCGCTTGTAAGAGACCTTGGGCAGGTTTCTCGTTCTGGAGCGGGCGATCCTGAAAATCCACGTGAGGCTGTATATCGGTTTTTCAGGTGGTCGGAAAGTCGGGTCGAAAAAGGCCAGCGTATGGTGCTGCTTGTCGACGACGCTGATCGTGCTCCCCCTGATATCCTCAGGCTGATTCTCGACGCTTTCCTGGCGGCGGATCGATCCAGGGCTGCGGTTCCGGTGTTCGCTGGTGAGGATCGCCTTGTAACCCTGATGAATCTTGAAGATTCATCCGTTTCCGTTCACCAGATTCATTTGCGCCCTCTGACCAGAGAAGAAGTTTTTTCCTATCTTGAGCCGCGAGTCCACAGGGCGGGCGGCAAGGTGAACGAACTCCTGAGCCCTGTCCGGCTGGCAAGAATACACGAGCTTAGCCAGGGCAGCTTTTCCCGCCTGAAAAGGGTAACACCCGGTATCTGGATGGACATTGTTTCCGATGCTACGAAAAAGAAACCTTCTCAGGGTATCAATTTTAAGCAGTTCCGACTCCCTGCGCTGGTTCTCATACTGCTGGGCGGTTCCTGGTGGTTTGTATCTCAGCAATATGATGAATCGGTAGCCCTTGAGCAGGAGGTTGTTCCCGGGCCGGACCGGATCCGCAAGAGCATTACGATTGGTCCCGGAACAACCGAAGATGAGGCTCCCGATGAGCTTCCTTCGCCATTGACAGAACCCGTGGCTTCGCCGGATACTCTTCCTGAGCCTGAGCCTGAGC
>NZ_QOCH01000017.1:97809-156390 GCF_003318275.1 Marinobacter sp. F3R11
AGCCTGAGCCTGAGCCTGATTTCACGCCAGGCAATCCCGATAAGTACGTCGAACTTCAGCAGCTACGCAATCGCAGCAAGGGCTGGACTATTCAGCTGGTGGCTGGAAACCTGGAGCAAACTGCGCTGAACGTTATTTCTCGCTATCCATCTCTTGATGAGATGGTTTACACCTTGGGCGAGCGGAAAGGCGAGCCTTGGTTTATGGTGTTTTATGGGAATTACTCGACCAAGGATGAAGCCCGTACGGCAGTCGATCGGCTTCCGGATTCGCTGGTTTCCCGCCCTCCCTGGGTGCGCACAACCGATGGTTTGTGACAACTGGTCCAGATAAGGGTTCGATGCTTGTAACCTGTTATTTCGTATCCTGAAAGCTATCGAATCACAGGAATCTCTTCTGGAAATATTTTCAAATCTGTTTGAGTACGTGTTTGTGCGTGTGTAAAATGATCAGCCCATTTTTTTTATGTCGGTTGATTTTTGCACTATTATGGTGCATAAGTCACTGATTAAAAAGCATTTACATGTAAGAGAGCTTATATGAAGTCAGGTTTGTATCATCCCGACGAATTTAAAGACAACTGCGGCTTTGGGCTAATGGCCCACATGAAAGGCGAAGTTAGCCATCGGTTGTTACAAACGGCCATCGGGTCGCTCACGAGCATGACTCACCGGGGTGGTATTGCGGCGGATGGAAAAACCGGAGATGGTTGCGGTCTGCTCGTTCAAAGCCCTGATGCTTTCCTGAGAAAAGCTGCCAGAACTGAGTTTGGCAAAGAACCGGACGGGCTGTTTGCGGTTGGTCAGGTTTTTCTGAACCAGGACCCGGATAAGGCGTCCAGAGGGCGTGCCGCACTTGAAAAGGGGCTTGTTGATCAGGGGCTGGAAGTCATGGGCTGGCGCCAGGTGCCGGTTAATGATGACTGTCTGGGGCCAATGGCGTTGGATTGCATGCCGCGGATAGAGCAGGTGTTTGTGACGCCTGCGGCCAAGTCAGAGCGGGAATTCGCCATAAGTCTGTTTCTCGGGCGTCGAAGTGCTGAGCGGGATATGGCGGATGATTCCGAGTTCTATATCTGCAGCCTCTCCCATCGCACACTAGCCTACAAAGGCCTGATGATGCCGGCGGATCTGGCGAATTTTTATCAGGATCTGGGCGATCCCGATTTCGCCACGGCCATTTGCGTATTCCATCAGCGCTTCTCAACCAACACCATGCCTCGCTGGCCGCTGGCCCAGCCGTTCCGTTACCTGGCTCATAATGGTGAAATCAACACAATTGATGGCAACCGCAACTGGGCCATTGCCCGGGCTGCGAAGTTCAGCTCTCCGGATCTGCCAGACCTGCAGACCCTGCAGCCTCTGGTCAACTTGTCAGGCTCCGACTCATCCAGCATGGACAACATGCTGGAAATCCTCCTGGCGGGGGGGGTCGACCTGTTTCGCGCCACGCGCATGATGATTCCTCCGGCTTGGCAGAATGTCGATACCATGGATTCTGAACTCCGGGCGTTCTATGAGTATAACTCCATGCACATGGAGCCCTGGGATGGCCCTGCTGGTCTGGTTCTGTCCGATGGCCGCTATGCCGTCTGTATGCTCGATCGCAACGGCCTCCGGCCTGCACGCTGGGTGGTTACCAAAGACGATTTCATTACACTGGCTTCGGAAATAGGTACCCATAACTATCAGCCGGAGGACGTGGTTTCAAAAGGTCGCGTCGGGCCGGGACAGATGCTGGCAATTGATACCGAATCCGGTGAAGTGCTGCATACCAGGGATATTGATCAGCGACTCAAGACCGCGAAGCCTTATAAACGCTGGCTGCGCGAAAATGCGCTACGAATGGAAACGACCCTGAATTATGAGACTCCGGAGTTCCGGTTGATGGACCCGGATGAGCTTAAGGTGCACCAGAAGATGTTTATGGTGTCCTACGAGGAGCGTGACCAGATTCTGCGTCCTCTGGCGGAAAACGCCCAGGAGGCCGTGGGGTCCATGGGCGATGATACGCCTATGGCCGTATTGTCCAGCAAAGTTCGTCATGTTGCTGACTACTTCCGGCAGAAGTTTGCTCAGGTGACCAATCCGCCTATCGACCCACTGCGGGAAGCGATCGTTATGTCGCTGGAAACCTGTATCGGGGCGGAGCGTAATGTTTTCGAGGAGACCGCGGAACATGCCGACAGAATTATTCTGACTACGCCGATTCTGTCGCCGACCAAGTTTCTCCAGATTACCAATAACGAACGCCCTGGGTTTTCGGTTGCCCGGATTTCCATGGGTTACTCACCGGAACTTGGGCTTGAGCAGGCTATTCGTCGTGTCTGCGATGAGGCTGAGCAAGCGGTTCGCAGTGGCAAGGTGCTGTTGATCCTCTCAGATAAGGATCTGGTGCAGGGTGAGTTGCCTGCGAGCTCTCTGATGGTAACCGGCGCGGTTCATCACCACCTTGTGTCAAAGGGGTTGCGTTGTGACTCCAACATTATCGTGGAAACCGGCTGGGCCCGGGATCCCCATCATTTTGCTGTGCTGTTTGGATTTGGCGCTACTGCCGTCTATCCGTACCTGGCCTATCAGGTACTGAATGATCTGATCCGTACCGGTGAGTTGCTGATGGATCCCCTTGAGGCGAAGAATAACTACCGCAAGGGGATTAACAAGGGACTTCTGAAGATCCTGTCCAAAATGGGTATTTCGACCATCACCTCCTATCGCGGGGCTCAGCTGTTCGAGGCCATCGGGCTTGCGGATGAGGTGGTCGACCTTTGCTTTACGGGGGTGCCCAGCAGGATTCAGGGCGCTGGCTTCGTTGATTTTCAACAGGATCAGGAACAGCTGGCATCCGATGCCTGGAAGCCGCGGAAGCCGATTTCCCAGGGTGGTTTGTTGAAATATATCCACGGGCAGGAATATCACGCATTCAACCCGGATGTAGTTGGCAAGTTGCAGGCGGCAGTCACCACAGGTGATTACGGTCATTACAGGGAGTACGCCGCGCTGGTTAATGAGCGCCCGGTTGCAACCCTGAGGGATTTGCTGGGCTTCCGTGAAGGTATTCAGGCCATTGATATTTCCGAGGTTGAGCCGGTTGAGAATATTTTCCCCCGGTTCGACTCCGCAGCCATGTCTCTGGGAGCTCTGTCACCAGAGGCACACGAAGCGCTGGCTGTAGCCATGAACAACCTTGGTGGTCGCTCAAATTCCGGTGAGGGTGGTGAGGATCCTGCACGATATGGCACTGAAAAACGATCCAAGATCAAACAGGTAGCTTCGGGTCGCTTTGGTGTAACCGCAGAATACCTGCGTAGCGCTGATGTCATGCAGATCAAGGTTGCCCAGGGTGCCAAGCCAGGAGAAGGTGGCCAGTTGCCAGGAGGCAAGGTTAACGAACTGATCGCCCGCCTGCGCTATTCGGTACCTGGCGTCACGCTGATTTCGCCACCGCCGCACCACGACATATATTCGATTGAAGATCTTGCGCAGCTGATCTTCGATCTCAAACAGGTTAATCCGCAGGCCTTGGTGTCGGTAAAACTGGTTTCTGAGCCAGGCGTTGGCACCATTGCTGCCGGCGTGGCAAAAGCCTACGCGGATCTGATCACGGTTTCCGGATATGACGGTGGTACCGCTGCAAGCCCGCTGGCATCCATCCGTTATGCCGGTTCTCCCTGGGAACTTGGACTGACTGAAACCCAGCAAGCGCTGCGTGCCAATGATTTACGTGGCAAGATTCGCCTGCAAACCGATGGCGGTATCAAGACTGGCCTGGATGTAGTGAAAGCGGCCATTCTTGGTGCTGAAAGTTTCGGTTTCGGGACTACCCCCATGGTGGCCCTGGGCTGCAAATACCTGCGTATTTGTCATCTGAATAATTGTGCGACCGGTGTTGCAACCCAGAATGAGTATCTCCGTGAGGAGCACTTCAAAGGCACGGTGGAAATGGCCATGAATTTCTTCCGCTTTGTGGCGGAAGAAACCCGTGAATGGTTGGCTCGACTGGGTGTTCGTAGTCTGGAGGAGCTGGTTGGACGAGTTGATCTTCTCGAGCGTTTGCCGGGTGATACCGAGCGCCAGAAAAAACTGGATCTGTCGCGTTTGTTGTCTAACGATAATATTCCGGCCGACAAGCCCCAGACCTGTCAGATTGAGCGCAATATACCGTTTGATCAGGGGTTGCTGGCTGAAGAAATGCTTGCGGCAATAGCGCCCGCGATTGAAGGGAAAACCGGTGGTGCCTGGAATTTCCGGGTGACCAACTGTGATCGTTCAATCGGAGCGCGCCTTTCCGGTGAGATTGCTGCCAGGCACGGCAATCAGGGTATGAGTGATGCGCCAATTACCCTGGACCTTGTGGGCACCGCAGGCCAGAGCTTTGGTGTCTGGAATGTTGGCGGGCTGAACCTGGTTCTCGAGGGTGATGCCAATGACTATGTCGGCAAAGGTATGACTGGTGGCAAGCTGGTTATCAAGCCGCCACGTGTGAGCGCCTTCAACACCCAGGAAACTGCGATTATGGGTAACACCTGTCTGTATGGTGCTACCGGCGGCAAGCTGTTTGCTGCGGGCACCGCAGGTGAGCGTTTTGCTGTTCGCAACTCCGGGGCTCATTCCGTTATTGAAGGTGCGGGTGACCACTGCTGTGAGTATATGACCGGTGGCCTGGTAACGGTGCTGGGTTCTACGGGCGCCAACTTTGGCGCAGGTATGACCGGCGGGTTTGCCTATGTGTTGGACAGGGACAACACTTTTGTAGACAAATATAACCATGAACTGGTTGAGATCCAGCGT
This sequence comes from Marinobacter sp. F3R11, assembly GCF_003318275.1. Taxonomy (GTDB): domain Bacteria; phylum Pseudomonadota; class Gammaproteobacteria; order Pseudomonadales; family Oleiphilaceae; genus Marinobacter. The sequence goes on from NZ_QOCH01000017.1 coordinate 102,600, forward strand.
ATTGCCCGCGAAGAAATGGAGTCTTACCGCAACCATCTGCGCAGTGTGATCCGGGAGCATATCTCGGAAACCGGCAGTGCATGGGCGGAGCATATTCTTGAAAATTTCGACGACTACATCGGCCGTTTCTGGTTGGTGAAACCCAAAGCTGCCAATTTGCGCAGCCTGTTGGCAAGTACCCGTGCACGCCCTGAATAAGCGCTGCTCGTTGAGTCTGATTACTTGCAAGGGTTCAGGGCTGCCACTAAGAGCAGCCCGTGTCGATATTGAGCTGATGAGAGCGTCAACATGAAAGAACGACTTGGTAACGATTTCCAGTTTGTGGAAGTAGGGCGGCTAGACCCAAAGAAAGTGCCTGCTAAAAAGCGCAAGAAAGAGTTCGGCGAGATATATCGCCCCTTTACCGCTGATAATGCAGCGTCTCAGGCTCACCGTTGCCTCGAGTGTGGTAACCCATATTGCGAATGGAAGTGCCCGGTGCACAACTACATTCCCAACTGGCTGAAGCTGGTTTCTGAAGGCAACATCATGAAGGCCGTCGAGTTGTGTCATCAGACCAACTCGCTGCCGGAAGTGTGTGGTCGCGTTTGTCCTCAGGACCGTTTGTGCGAAGGGGCTTGCACCCTTAATGATGGATTTGGGGCTGTTACCATCGGCTCAGTTGAAAAGTACATCACTGATACGGCTTTCGCACTCGGTTGGAAGCCGGACATGTCGGCTGTCAAATGGACAGATAAAAAAGTCGCGGTTATTGGTGCTGGCCCTGCGGGTCTGGGGTGCGCTGATGTACTGGTGCGCAATGGCGTCAAGCCTGTGGTATTTGATATTTATCCGGAAATCGGAGGCTTGCTGACTTTCGGTATTCCCGAGTTCAAGCTGGAAAAATCTGTGATGGCCCGGCGGCGCCGGGTATTTGAAGAAATGGGTGTCGAATTCCGCCTCTCAACAGAAGTGGGTAAAGACGTTCAGATGCAGGATATCCTGAATGAGTTCGATGCGGTGTTCATGGGTATGGGCACCTACAATTATATGAAGGGCGGCTTCCCGGGCGAAAATCTGCCCGGGGTATACGATGCTCTGCCGTTTCTCATCTCCAATGTGAATCGTCGTCTCGGTTTTGAAAAAGACCCTGCGGATTTCATCGATATGAAAGGCAAGCGTGTAGTGGTGCTGGGTGGCGGTGATACTGCCATGGACTGCAACCGCACTTCGATTCGACAGCAGGCGGAGAGCGTGACCTGCGCCTACCGACGCGACGAGGCCAATATGCCAGGCTCGCGCCGTGAGGTGGCGAATGCCAAGGAAGAAGGGGTGAAATTCCTGTTCAACCGCCAGCCTATTGCCATCATTGGTGAAGATCAGGTGGAAGGTGTGAAGGTGGTTTCAACACAGCTTGGTGAGCCTGATGAAAATGGCCGTCGCCGCCCGGAGGTTGTTCCCGGCAGTGAAGAGGTTATACCTGCGGATGCCGTGCTGGTTGCATTTGGTTTCCGCCCGAGCCCGGCCGAATGGTTTGACGAATATTCGATTACTATCGACGATTCCGGCCGGGTAACCGCGCCTGCAAAGGCGGATTATGGTTTCCAGACCAGCAACCCCAAGATATTTGCGGGTGGGGATATGGTTCGCGGTTCGGATCTTGTTGTTACCGCGATCTGGGAAGGTCGTCAGGCGGCTGAAGGCATCATGGATTATCTGGATATCTGAAAATTGTTTTGCTCTGGATCATCAGGCCGGCTTACTTAGTTAGGGTAAGCTGGCCTTTTTTATTATGGCAAACGGGGTATCATTGCCTCCGTTCCACTAAGACCATCTGAAAGAGACAACGTTGGAATCCTTATGACCGAGTTGAAGAATGACCGCTTCCTGCGCGCCCTGATGCGCCAGCCTGTTGATCGTACCCCGGTATGGATGATGCGCCAGGCGGGTCGTTATTTGCCAGAGTATCGCGCTACCCGGGAGAAAGCAGGTGATTTTCTCAGCTTGTGCAAGAACACGCCTCTGGCGTGTGAGGTGACCCTTCAGCCTCTTGAGCGTTTTCCGCTGGATGCGGCGATTCTGTTCTCTGACATCCTTACCGTTCCTGATGCCTTGGGGCTGGGTCTGTATTTTGAAACCGGCGAAGGCCCTAAATTCAGACACACAATTCGATCCAAAGCGGATGTGGATGCGTTGCCAAAGATCAACGCGGAAACAGATCTGGACTATGTCATGAATGCTGTTTCCACCATTCGCAGCGCCCTGAACGGTCGAGTCCCTCTGATTGGTTTCTCCGGCAGTCCGTGGACGTTGGCGACTTATATGGTTGAAGGTGGTTCCTCCAAGGACTTCCGTGAGGCCAAGAAGCTCATGTACGGCCAGCCTGAGGTGATGCACAGTTTGCTGGATCGCCTTGCTGATGCGGTCATCGATTATCTCAACGGACAGATCAGGGCCGGTGCTCAGGCAGTACAGATCTTTGATACCTGGGGTGGCGTGCTGAGTAGCTGGGCGTATGAAGAGTTTTCACTGCGCTATATGAAGAAGATTGTTGATAACCTGATTCGCGAGAATGACGGACGCTACATTCCCGTCATTCTGTTCACCAAAAATGGTGGCCAGTGGCTCGAATCAATCGCTGATTCCGGTGCTGATGCTGTTGGGCTGGACTGGACAACGGATATCGGCAATGCCCGCTCTCGTGTGGGCGACCGAGTGGCCTTGCAGGGTAATATGGATCCCACCATGCTCTATGCGCCACCTGAGCGGATTCGCCAGGAAGTGGGAGACATTCTTCGCCGCTATGGCTCAGGTTCTGGCCATATTTTCAATCTTGGTCATGGCATTACCCCGGATGTTGATCCGGAACACGCCAGAGCGTTCATTGAGGCTGTTGTTGAGTTGAGTCCTGAGTATCATCGCTAGTGCCGGTTTCCCTGAATAGCGTCCATCTGGATGGAGGTCTATAGTCATAGCAGAGATATCGACAACATGAGGAGTGCTATTTTGTCCGCCAAAGCGCCCGAGAAACGGAAGTTCCACCGCATAACCTTTGATGCCCCATGCGAGTTGCACGCATTGGAAAGCATGTGGACAACGGAAGTGCTGGATATCTCCATGAAAGGTGTTCTGGTCAGACGACCGGAGGGGTGGAATGTGCCGTTGAGCCAGCCCTGCGAGCTGATCGTTCACCTGGACGATCAGCAGGCAGGTATTGTTATGGCTGTGGATTTAAAGCACGTTGAGGCGCACAGACTGGGTTTTCGGTGTCAGTACATTGATCTGGAAAGTGCTGGTCACCTGAGGCGCCTGGTCGAGTTGAATCTTGGGGACCAGGTTCTTCTTGAACGGGAGTTTGCCCGCCTGATTGACTAGCCAGGCATTCATGCTGTTCATGCCCCGGAGATAAGAGTGTGAGCCTGGGGTCTAAAGCTCTTCCAGAGCCGTAATTGCTTCACTAAGCTTGGTCACAGGGATCACCTTCATGCCCTGTATGGCTTTACGGGGTGCGTTGGCTTTGGGCACAAGCGCGCGGGTAAACCCGTGTTTTGCCGCTTCATTGATCCGCTCCTGACCGCTGGGCACAGGGCGGATTTCTCCCGACAAGCCGACTTCCCCGAAAATTACCAGATCCTGAGGCAGGGCCCGGTCACGGAATGACGATACGATCGCAGCCAGCAAAGCCAGATCAGCGCTGGTTTCGTTAACTTTTACGCCCCCTACAACGTTCACAAACACATCCTGGTCTGATACATGCAGACCGCCATGACGATGCAGCACAGCCAGCAGCATTGCCAGTCGGTTCTGATCAAGGCCAACGGCTACACGCCGCGGGTATCCGCCCTGAGCCATATCCACCAGCGCCTGAATCTCCACCAGCATCGGCCGGGTGCCCTCCCAGACCACCATTACGACACTACCAGGAGAAGCTTCCTCGCCACGGTTCAGGAAGATTGCACTGGGATTTTTAACTTCCTTCAGGCCCTGCTCCAGCATGGCAAATACGCCCAGCTCGTTCACCGCCCCAAAGCGATTCTTTATGCCTCGCAGTGTGCGGTAGCGGCTGTCGCTGGAACCTTCCAGAAGAATCGAGCAGTCGATCATATGTTCCAGCACCTTTGGGCCAGCTAGGCTGCCGTCTTTGGTGACATGGCCGACGAGAAACAGAATGGTGCCCGTTTGTTTGGCAAACCGGGTCAGGAAGGCTGCACTTTCACGAACCTGGGAAACGGAGCCTGGGGCAGATTCAATATCTGCCACGTGCATTACCTGAATACTGTCTACTACCAGAATTCTTGGCTTTTCGGTTTCTGCTACCTGCATGACCCGCTCAACGCTGGTCTCAGAGAGCATTTTAAGGTCTTTGGTGGGCAGGCCCAGGCGTTTTGCGCGCATGGCCACCTGTTGCAGGGATTCCTCGCCAGTTACATATAGCGCCGGAACGCTGGCGGCCAGGTGACATACAGCCTGGAGCAACAAGGTACTCTTGCCGGCGCCGGGATGACCGCCCATCAGTACGGCAGATCCTTCCACAAGTCCGCCCCCGAGAACGCGGTCGAACTCCTGCATGCCTGTACTGATGCGCGTTTGCTCGGCGAGGCTTACGTCGTCCAGGCTTTGCACGGCTGATAAACTGCCGGCAAAGCCTTCAAAACGAACGCCGCGGGCGCCTTTTGCATTGTTACTGACGCCACGAACCTCGCTGATGGTATTCCAGGTCTGGCAGGCCGTGCACTGGCCTTGCCATTTGGAATAGTCTGCACCGCACTCGGTGCAGACATAAGCAGTTTTTGCTTTTGCCATCAGGCGAGCTTCTTGTACTTCATGCGCTGGGGCACCATGGCGGAATCCCCTTTGCGCTTTTTGTGATCTTCATCGTATTCGTTGAAGTTGCCTTCGAAGTACACCACTTCACCATCATCCTCAAATGCGAGAATGTGCGTGGCTACACGGTCAAGGAACCAGCGATCGTGCGAGATAACCAGGGCTGAACCGGGGAAGCTCAGCAGTGCTTCTTCCAGGGCTCGCAGGGTTTCAACATCCAGATCGTTGGTAGGTTCATCCAGTAGCAGTACGTTGCCGCCTTCCTTCAACAGTTTGGCCAGGTGCAGACGGTTCCGTTCACCTCCGGACAGGTCGCTCACGCGTTTTTGCTGATCCGAGCCCTTGAAATTGAAGCGTCCGGCGTAGGCCCTCGAAGGGGTTTCATAGTTACCTACTTTGATGATGTCCAGCCCGTCACTGAGCAGTTCCCAGACGGTTTTCGACCCGTCCAGGTCGCGACTCTGATCTACGTAAGCCAGTTTCACGGTTTCGCCTAGGGTAATCGTGCCAGCATCCGGCTGATCCTGACCGGCGATCATGCGGAAGAGTGTTGATTTACCGGCACCGTTGCCGCCGATAATGCCAATGATGGCGCCCGGTGGCACGGAGAAGGAAACGTTTTCATAGAGCAGACGGTCACCAAACGCTTTGCTGATGGCTTCCACTTCGATGACCTTGTCGCCAAGGCGGGGTCCGGGCGGGATATAGATTTCGTTGGTTTCGTTACGTTTCTGGAAGTCCTGGGAACTCATCTCTTCGAAGCGGGCAAGCCTGGCCTTGCTCTTGGACTGACGGCCTTTGGCGTTGCTGCGGACCCATTCCAGTTCCTGCTTGATCGCTTTTTGTCTTGAAGCTTCCTGTTTGGCTTCGGTTGCCAGGCGTTGTTCTTTGTTTTCCAGCCACTGGCTATAGTTACCTTCAAACGGAATGCCCTGGCCCCGGTCCAGCTCCAGAATCCAGCCAGCTACATTGTCGAGGAAATAGCGGTCGTGAGTGATGGCGACCACTGTGCCTTCGTAATCGTGCAGGAAGCGTTCCAGCCAGGCCACGGACTCTGCATCAAGATGGTTGGTTGGCTCGTCCAGCAGCAACATATCCGGGCCGGAGAGTAGCAGGCGGCACAAGGCTACACGACGGCGCTCGCCACCAGAGAGGTTCTTCACCGGCTGGTCCCAGGCGGGCAGGCGCAGTGCATCCGCGGCAACTTCCATTTTGCGTTCGATATCATGGCCGTCAGTGGCCTGGATCAGAGCTTCCAGCTGGCCCTGTTTTTTTGCTAGTGCGTCGAAATCCGCATCCGGCTCTGCATAGGCGGCGTAAACCTGATCCAGCTCCGCCAGGGCCTTATGGACGTCAGCCACGGCTTCATCAACAATTTCCTTGACGGTTTTGCTGTCGTCCAGTTCGGGCTCCTGGGGCAGGTATCCTACATTGATGCCTGGCTGTGGCCGCGCTTCGCCTATGTAATCCTGGTCTACGCCCGCCATAATGCGTAAAAGGGTGGATTTGCCTGAGCCGTTGAGACCGAGTACGCCGATTTTGGCGCCAGGGAAGAAGCTCAGAGAAATATCTTTGAGAATCTCGCGTTTGGGTGGAACCACTTTGCCCACGCGGTTCATGCTGTATACATACTGGGCCATAAAAGCACTACCCTCTTTGAAAGCGATATATGTCAGGGTGTCTGAGGCGCTGTCAGTCAGCGCATCGTTGAATGTTTCAATTGGGTTGGTAAGGTATCGAAACCCGGGAGCTATAGCAATTTCAGGAAAATGGGGGATATCGGCATGACGGTAACTGCGAACTGCATATAAGGGTGATTTTTAACCCGGTAATGGGCTAGAATAGCGGCCCGAATTTTAAGGGATTCCGGGGTCTGTTTCCAAGACTGTCCGGGCCAGCCAAGCACACAGGGGCAGCGCACCGATGTTTAATCGCGATATGAAGATCTCCGGTTTTGACGACGAACTCTGGAACGCCATGCAGGCAGAAAGCAGGCGCCAGGAGGCTCATATTGAGCTGATTGCATCTGAGAACTATACCAGTCCCCGGGTCATGGAAGCCCAGGGCAGCGATTTGACCAACAAGTACGCAGAGGGTTATCCCGGCAAGCGTTACTACGGTGGGTGCGAGTTTGTTGATATCGCTGAGCAGCTGGCAATTGACCGCGCCAAAGAATTATTTGGTGCAGCATACGCCAACGTACAGCCTCACTCTGGCTCGCAGGCTAACTCAGCTGTATTCATGGCGCTGGTGAACCCGGGTGATACGGTTCTTGGAATGAGCCTGGCCCACGGTGGTCACCTGACCCATGGTGCCAGCGTGAACTTTTCTGGCAAGATTTATAACGCCGTCCAGTACGGTATCAACACCGAAACCGGCCTGATAGATTACGATGAGCTGGAAGCCCTGGCCGTCGAGCACAAGCCGAAGATGATCATTGCCGGTTTCTCTGCCTACTCCCAGGAGCTTGATTTCGCACGCTTCCGTGCTATTGCGGATAAGGTTGGTGCATACCTGTTTGTGGACATGGCCCACGTGGCTGGTCTGGTCGCCGCAGGCGTATATCCCGACCCTGTGCCCCACGCGCATGTGGTGACCACCACCACGCACAAAACACTGCGCGGCCCCCGTGGCGGGCTGATTCTGGCCTGTGACGATGAAGCACTGCACAAGAAGCTGAACTCTGCTGTCTTCCCGGGCGGCCAGGGCGGCCCGCTGATGCACGTGATTGCTGCCAAGGCTGTTTGTTTTAAAGAAGCCATGAGCGACGAGTTCAAAGCCTATCAGCAGCAGGTGGTCAAGAACGCCGCCGCCATGGCGGATGTGTTTATTGACCGGGGTTATGACGTGGTATCTGGCGGTACCAAGAACCACTTGTTCCTGGTAAGCCTGATTAAACAGGATATTACGGGTAAGGATGCAGATGCAGCCCTGGGTCGCGCTCACATCACTGTGAACAAGAATGCAGTTCCCAATGACCCACGTTCCCCGTTTGTGACCTCAGGCCTGCGTCTGGGCACTCCAGCGGTTACCACCCGTGGTTTTGGTGAAGCAGAATGTCGTGAGCTGGCAGGTTGGATCTGCGATATTCTTGATAATCTGGACGATGAAGCTGTAAATACCCGGGTTCGCGAGCAGGTAGCAAGCCTCTGCGCGCGCTTCCCGGTATACGGCTAAGCGTTTGCAAGACCTCCCGGGCAGCGTGCTAAATAGCAGCGTTGCCCGGCATTCTCTCCGGAGTTCCTGATATGCACTGTCCTTTCTGTGGTGAAGCAGATACCAAGGTTATTGACTCTCGCCTGGTGGCTGAGGGGGATCAGGTGCGCCGCCGCAGAGAGTGCATCTCCTGTCGTGAACGTTTTACCACGTTCGAGTCGGCCGAACTGGTTATGCCCAGGGTCGTTAAGCAGGACGGTGTACGACAGCCCTTTGATGAAGAGAAGCTGCGTTCGGGGATTATGAAGGCTCTGGAAAAGCGCCCGGTCAGCATTGAGCAGATTGATGCGGCGTTGAATCGCATCAAATACCGCCTGCGGGCGACCGGGGAGCGTGAGGTTAAATCCATGCAGCTGGGTGAAGAGGTCATGACTGAACTGCGTCAGCTCGATAAAGTTGCCTATGTCCGGTTTGCCTCAGTTTACCGCAGCTTTCAGGACATCAATGAGTTCAAGGAAGAAATTGAACGGCTCTCTGCCTCCAGTGGCGAGACTGCCGTTGATGTTGCGAAAGCACTGGCGGACAATCATCGCCCTGAAGGAAAAAAATGACCGAGTTTCGTGAACGGTCCATGATGGCCCGGGCTGTGCAGCTTGCATGGCGGGGCCGCTATTCAACTCATCCCAACCCCCGGGTTGGCTGCGTGATAGCTCGTGGTGACAAGATCCTGGGCGAAGGTTGGCATGAGCGGGCCGGAGAGGCACATGCGGAAATTCGCGCCCTGAGCCAGGCTGGCCCGGCAGCCCGTGGTGCCACAGCCTATGTAACACTGGAGCCCTGCAGTCATTTCGGGCGTACACCTCCGTGTGCAAGAGCATTGATTGATGCGGGTGTGTCGCGGGTCTATGCGGCTACCAAGGATCCGAATCCATCTGTCTCCGGAAGGGGGCTGGATATGCTTCGCGAGGCAGGGATCAGAGTGAGGGAAGGGCTTTTGGCCGATGAGGCTGCCCGTCTGAATCCCGGATTCATGAAGCGCATGAACACCGGCCGTCCCTGGGTCCGGCTCAAAATGGCTGCCAGCCTGGATGGTCGGACAGCTATGGCGTCGGGTGAAAGTCAATGGATAACCGGTGATGAGGCCCGCCGTGATGTTCAGAGACTGAGGGCCACAAGCGATGCCATTCTTACTGGAGTAGGAACCGTACTTGCAGATGACCCCTCATTAACGGTGCGGCGTGAAGAGCTCGGAGATATCGGTGATGCAACCGAGCCTTCCCGGCAGCCATTGCGCGTTATTGCTGACCGGGACGCCAGAACGCCTCCTTCCGCAACCATTCTGCGCGGTGGCAAAGTTCAGGTGTTTTGTGCCTCGTCTACCCTTGCAACGGCCCCGGCACAGGATCTTGCCGCTTTGGGTATCCGGCTGAAGGGTGTTGCCTGGAAAGATAACGGTATTGATGTTGCCGAGCTGTTGGATTCGCTGGGCAAATTGGGCATTAACGAGTTGTTGGTCGAAGCAGGGCCAACGCTGGCGGGAACATTTATCCGTGAGAAGCTGGTGGATGAACTCTGGCTTTACCAGGCCCCGGTTTTTTTGGGAAGTACAGGCCGTCCGACAGCGCATCTTCCGCTGGAGACCATGGCCGACAAGATTGAGTGGATCGTACAGGACCGGCGACAGGTAGGAGACGACCAGCGTCTGATCCTGGTGCGCCGCTAAACGTTTAAATTCACAGTGCACCCCAAGGTTTTTGCGTAAGGCTGCGGCGGGTGCATTGAAAGGGTGCAAAACAGTATGGCACTGAACAGCGTTGAAGAAATAATTGAGGACATCCGCCAGGGTAAGATGGTTATCCTGATGGATGATGAAGACCGGGAAAACGAAGGCGACCTGGTGATGGCGGCCGAGTATTGCTCAGCCGAGGACATCAACTTTATGGCGCGATTTGGTCGGGGGCTTATCTGTATGCCCATGACCCGTGACCGCTGTGAACAGTTGGGCCTGCCGTTAATGGTGCAGCAAAATGCTTCAGGCTTTGGTACCAAGTTTACGCTTTCTATTGAAGCCGCTACAGGTGTAACCACCGGCATTTCGGCGGCGGATCGCGCCCGCACTGTGCAGGCAGCGGTAGCCCGTAATGCCAAAGCTTCGGATCTTGTTCAGCCAGGGCATATCTTTCCTCTGATGGCAGATCCCGGTGGTGTGCTCAGCCGGGCCGGCCATACTGAGGCTTCTTGTGATCTGGCTGCTTTGGCGGGGTGTGAGCCTGCAGGTGTTATCTGCGAAATCATGAACGACGATGGTTCCATGGCGCGGAAAGAAGATCTGGAGCGTTTTGCTGAAGAGCACAACCTGAAGGTCGGGACGATTGCTGACCTGATTCACTATCGCACCACTCATGAGCGCACAATTGAATGTGTTGAAGAGAATCAGCTCGATACCGAGTACGGCATATTCAAGCTGCGTACATACCGGGACATTGTTCAGGGTTCCACGCACCTGGCTATGGTATTTGGTGAAATTCCCACCGACGAGCCTGTGCACGTGCGCGTTCATATTACCGATACGCTTCGTGACCTGCTTGGAGCGCGCCGAAAGGATTCCCGTAGCTGGCCTTTGCATCACGCGCTTGCCAAGGTGGCAAAGGAAGGTTGCGGTGTCGTAGTTCTGCTGAACAGCGCTGAAGACAGTTATAATCTGGAAGACCGCATTCAGGAATTTTTTGATCAGGGGCACGGCCCCGCGGGTAAGGGCAGCTCTGGTGTATATTTCACTGTCGGCACTGGCTCTCAGATTCTGCGGGACATTGGGGTCAGCAAGATGCGATTGTTGAGCCCTCCCGTGAAATATTCAGCAATTTCCGGGTTTGATCTGGAAGTGGTTGAGTACATTCCCTACACCCCGGACTGATAAACCTGGCTGCAGCATTGTGTCTGCAGCCCGAGAAGGAGCCACCGATGGCAGATATCAAAGTAATTGAAGGTGATTTTACCCAGTGCAGTGGTCGTTACGCGCTGGTGGTTGGACGTTTTAACGGCTTTGTAGTGGAGAGCCTGGTAAGTGGCGCCGTTGATACCCTGCGCCGCCATGGTATTGCCGATAGTGACATCACCATTGTGCGTGTCCCCGGAGCCTATGAAATGCCGCTGGCTGTAAAGCGTGTTGCGGAAACCGGAGGATACAGTGCCATCATTGCGTTGGGTGCCGTTATTCGTGGTGGAACCCCTCATTTTGAGTATGTGGCGGGCGAAGCTTCCAGCGGCCTTGGCGCGGTCAGCCTGGAAACAGACGTGCCTGTAACCTTCGGTGTACTGACTGTTGATTCTATCGAGCAGGCAATCGAGCGCTCTGGCACAAAAGCCGGCAATAAAGGCGCTGAAGCGGCAATTACGGCGCTGGAAATGGTCAGCCTGTTCAACAAGCTGGGTGAGTAATGAGCGACACTGAAGAATCGACACCCCGCCCAGCGCCATCTGGCCAGCCAAAAGCTGGTGATCGCCGCCGGGCCCGGGTTCTGGCAATGCAGGGGCTTTATCAACGCCACTTTACCAAGAGCCCTATCTCGGATATCGAAGCCGAGTTCATGGTCGACAACGACATGACCAAGGTGGATACCCTGTACTTCCGTGACGTCCTGCGCGGGGTGCATCGCGATCAGGTAGAGCTGGATAAACTGATCGAGCCGTTTCTTGATCGCCCTCTGCATGAAGTAGATCCCGTGGAACTGGCGATTGTCCGCGTGGGTGCCTATGAGTTGCGCCACCGCTTGGATGTGCCATACAAAGTGGTGATCAACGAAGGTATTGAACTGGCCAAGCGGTTTGGTGGCACAGACGGACACAAGTTCGTGAACAGCGTGCTGGACAAGCTGGGCCGGCGTTTACGCCTTGCCGAGACCCGTCCGCGCTGATCGATGGGTGAATTTGAGCTCATCCGGCAGTTTTTTATGCCGTTAGCCCGTTTGCACGGCCCTCATTCTATTATTGTTGGGCCGGGCGACGACTGCGCAATTCAGCGCGTACCCTCTGGTTCCGATCTGGTTTTTTCCCTCGATACGCTGGTTGAGGGAGTGCATTTCCCCTTCCATTACCGCCCGGACTATCTTGGCTGGAGAGCGCTTGCGGTAGCCACCAGTGATCTGGCCGCTATGGGCGCTGATCCGACGTCCTATACTCTTGCGTTAACCTTGCCTGAGGCTGATGAATCCTGGTTGCGTGGCTTCGCTTGCGGGCTTGGGAAAGCAGCGGATGCATTCGGGCTTGTACTTGCCGGTGGTGATACAACCCGTGGTCCTCTGGCGTTGAGTTTGCAGGTGCATGGTCTGATTCCGCGTGGGGCTGCCATTCTTCGTTCCGGAGCCAGACCAGGCGACCTTGTTGCGGTATCCGGTACCCTGGGAGACGCCGGCGCTGCACTGGACTATCTCGGGGCTCAGGCGTGCTCTGACCCCCAGAGTTTCTCTGCGGATGAGGCATTTGTGCTGAAGCGTTATCATCACCCCGAACCCAGGCTGGAGCTTGGTGCTGGTCTGAGAGGTCTGGCGACGGCTGCTATTGATATATCAGATGGCTTGCTGGCAGACCTGAGTCATATTCTGGAGGCTTCCTCGGTCGGGGCGAATATCGAGGTTGCCAGGATCCCTGTTTCGGCTGCACTCAAGCGCCTGAAAGGCACTGGGGCGCGGGATTATGCGCTTCATTCCGGAGATGACTACGAGCTTTGTGTGACGATCCCTGAAGCAAACTGGACAGGTGCGCCACCATCGCTGAAGCAGCAATTCACGGTTATCGGAGTTATTGAGGAAGCGCCGGGTCTGCGACTTGATGGTGCTGCTGTAGTGTCGGAATCTGATACCCTTGGCTTTGATCACTTCAGGAGGAAATCATGAGTCAGGAAGATCAGTGGCCGGAGCCTGATTTGACCCAAGCTATATTGCCGCCGGGGTTTCTGAAAAATCCTGTACACCTATTAGCCTTCGGGTTTGGCAGCGGTGCAGCGCCCCGCGCGCCGGGAACCTGGGGTAGTCTGGCAGCGATTCCTCTATGGTACGGGTTTGCCTGGCTACCTCCTGTTGCTTACTGGTTTATTGTTGCGCTGGCCTTCGTGGTGGGCATCTGGCTATGTGGAAAAACAGCGACAGACCTGAAGGTGCATGATCATGGCGGAATAGTATGGGATGAGTTCGTAGGAATGTGGATTGCCCTGGGGCTCTTTCCTGATCAGATATACGGTGTGTTGCTGGCATTCCTGATTTTCAGGTTTTTCGATGTTCTCAAGCCCTGGCCCATCAACTGGCTCGATGAGCGCCTGCCCGGCGGGCTGGGCATCATGGTGGATGACGTGGTTGCAGGCATTATGGCATTGCTCTGCCTGCTCGCCATTGATGTCTGGCTGATGCCGTACATCCTTTAAAGCGGCTTTTCCCCGGTACTCTGGAGGTTCTTGGGGCTTTAGTGCACCACTGGTTCTTCCGGAAGCAGTTTTACTACGTGCAGAAAGCGTCTTAGTCCGGCTTCAGCTCGCTCTCTGGATGCAAAGGGGCCGCTGTCAAAGCCTTCTCTGGTCGTGAAATACCATCTGTTTCCGACACAGAAAAAACGATTGCTGCGAAAGGGCGCGCTCCCATCTTCTCCTGATCTAACCTGTACGTCCATGGCCGACTCCTGAGCCCTTGGCTTACACCCGTACTCCGGGCGCTACGTAATTAATAGGCGTGTGTTTAAAATTAATACAAATCTGGGCAAATTCAACATTTTTTAACAATTATATGGGTACTCTTGCAGTCTGGCTCACGCCGCGCTCTTTTGCGTATCTTGTTGCCCTCCGCGGCTGCTGTGTTCAGAATACGGGATAACAGGCTGTATCCTTCGTCCGTCCATGGTCTCACCCGAATCTTAAAGGAGATAAAATGAGTGTCCGTCACGTTATACGTCTTAGCAGGTTGAAGTTTAGCCATTCTGGCAGATTGATTCGGATGCTGTTTCCGGCAGTTCTTCTCGGTTTATTGGTTGGCTGCTCATCGGCGGTTACCAAGCTTGAGACCTGGGAGGGGAATCCGGCCACTGCGGTTAACGCCTCTACCCTTGAAGCGCCCGGTGCTATCAGTGTGAGCCAGGTGAACGGGCGTGCGATGACCAACTATATGATGGATGACCTGGCGCTGGATTATGCGCTGCTCCCAGGGGAAAACGAAGTTGTCTTCACCTATAAAACTATCTGGGCCAAGCCGGGAGTCGTGGGTAATGGCGAGTCGAAGGTCTATGTGATTGAAAGTGCGCCGCAGGTTGTACGGTTTGAGGCGGCCCCAAATGAAACCTATCGGTTTGAGTTTGACGAGCCGGAAAACCGGCGGCAAGCGGAACAGATGATGCCACAGTTCTCAGCTTCCATCGTCGGTGCAGGTGGTGAGGTATTGGCGCAATCGTCGGATTGGTCGCCCGCAGACAGCACCCTTGCGGTGAGAACGCCTGTTCCGACTGGCCAGCTCGCTGAAGACGGGGCTGTGTCAGGCAGTGAAATGAGTTCTCTGGATCGTTTGAAGGCCGTATGGGCTACCGCCAGTGATGAAGAGAAAAAAGCGTTTTTGCGTTGGGCCTTCGAGTAAGTGCCGGTAGTTTTACTTGCTGTTAGCGCATGAAGCGGCCTTTAAGTCTGTTTTGTGCGCTGGCGGCTTTTTCGATGGCCTCAAGGCTTTCAGTGACATGGTTTCGGAGCCTGTTGCCTTGAGCCACCACATCGGGGCAGATGGTAAAGTTGAGTGTCAGGCTGCCTTGATAGCTCATGGCCACAATAACGAGCCCCATACCTTCGGATAACGGTGCAGCATTGTATTGATGTATGAGTTTCGCGCCCTGTAAATACAGGGGCACCTGGGGGCCGGGTACATTGATAATGGGCAGGTTGAATACCGGCCAGTGGCGCTGGGTAATCTGCAGCTCAGAATACAGGCGTGCCGATAGTGCCAGCATTCCGGAGGGTAACAGCTCTGTAAGCCGGGCTGCTGCAATGGCATCCCTGTAAGGCTTTGAGGTAACAGCATTCCCGTGAATTTTGTGAATACGCAGGGCCGGATCCGGTTCGTTGGTGGCAAGATCCAGCAACATGGCGGATATTTGGTTTCCGGTGGTTCTTCGCAGTGTGTTTGAGCGCACTGAAATGGGGATCAAGGCAACCAGAGGTTGGTTCGTACGCTCCTTCTGTCCGTGGAGATATCGTTGCAATGTTTCTGCGCAGAGCCCTAACACCACGTCATTCAGTGTGACATCACCAAGCATGGCCCTGATTGCTTTGAGCCGGGATAATTGAATGCTGGCAGACAGGATTTGGCGATTAGCCGTGATTCTGCGGTTGAACGGGCTGTGGGGTGTGGAGAACAGGGGAATTTTCAGCAACTGTTTCTGGATCAGCTCCCTGGCCCTTGTTTCTGCGGCGCTTGCTGCCAGCGAGACTATTCGCCATGGGTTGCGTAGTATGTTGGCACCGGCCCGTATTAATACCTGCTCTTCAGATGGTTCCGGGCGTGATTGCCAGGGGCGGGGCGGGCGTATGGGTTGTGGCTCCGGGGTGTACTCCAGAAGTTTACTGATAATTTCCTCGCCGCTGAAGGCATCAATGGCTGCATGATGCAGCTTTACGATAAGTGCAAAGCCTTCATGGCTCTCTTCATCATCGCCGTTTTCTCCATCCAGCCGGAAGCCGTCTACGAAGGTAATATGCCAAAGCGGGCGGCCCCGTTCGAGTGGCTCTTCAAGAATCTTCGATGCAAGGTCCATAAGGCTTGCCTCTGTGCCGTTTTCGCTGAGGCTGATATAGGACAGATGTCTTTCGATATTGAAGTCAGGATCGTCGATCCAATAGGGGCGGCCCAGGCGCAGGGGAACTTCTTTCAGGCGTTGACGAAATACAGGCACCGCGTGCAGACGGCTCTGCAGGTAAGCAACAAATGTACTGAACGTCAGAGGCGCTTCCCGTTCGCTGGCATCAAACAGGTAGACGCTTTCGATATGCATCGGCGCTTTGACGGATTCAAGGTGCAGGAAGGAAGCGTCCAGTCCGGTTAGATGCCGCATCAATGGGCTCCTTTCTCTATCAAGGTTCGTCCCAGTATAGATTACTCCGGGATATCCCCGGTTGCCTCCAGGAAGTACCGGGGCTATGCAACGGACGTATTCTGGCCTTCTTCAGTTATTCAGCCAGTTAGCTATGGCAGGGTCTTTGGTCAGCCTTTGCCAGAACCATGTCAGAGCCTTGCCTTTATCATCAGTGTGTCTGGCAGCGAGAAGCGTGGCGGGTTGCCTTGGTTCGCATACCTGTTTCTCTATGAGCTGGCCCGAGGCAAGGAGTTCTTGTATGCGAGGTTTTGGTAGCCAGCCCACGCCGAGGCCTGCTTTTTGTATGGAAATTTTATGATCGATATTGGCAGCGGTCAGAGTGCGCTGTCTGCGGAAGATACCGGCGTGGCCAGCGGGTAAGGCGCGGGATGTGTCTGCGGCAACCGCTGCGGGAAAGCCAGAGATATCTTCTTCAGTTAATGGTTCTTTTGCGCTCGCCAGCGGGTGACCGGGTGCAACAGCAAAAGTAAAAGTGATATTGCCAAGTACGTGACTGGTAAAGTTTCCGGAGGGTTTACTGATGTCGTCGGCCCCGATAATCAAGTCCACTCTCCGGCTTTGGAGAGCATCCCAGGCGCCTGCAAAAACTTCTTCTATGATTTGAACGTCCACAGGAACGCCGAGCGCAAAGAAGTCCTTGATAGCCGGGAACAGGCATTCCGCCGGTAATAGCGAGTTGAAGCCGATGCGCAATCTGGGTTCCCAGCCTTGCGCAACTTGTCGGGTTGAGTGTGCCAGGTTTTCGGCGGCATCCAGCAGGGTTCTGCCTTCCTTTAGCAGGTACCGGCCGGCGGGAGTAAGCACCGCCCGGTGTCCACTCCGGTCGAATAGAACTACATTCAGGTCTTCTTCAAGCTTTTGTACGGTGTAACTAATAGCTGATGGAACCCGGAAAAGTTCACCTGCGGCACCTGCAAAACTGCCTTTGCGGTCAATGGCGTCGAGCACCCGGAGGGCGTCTATAGTAATGGCTGTGTGCATGTTCGAATTATCTGAAGTTGTTGGCCAGAATTGCTTGTTTGTGAGGGTAGCAGGGTCGCCGTTATTCTGCTCCCATTAAATGCAGGATACAGGTGTATGTTGGTTCCTGTGTCTGCACACGCACTGGCAGTTTATTCATGGGGGCAAATAGTGGGTCTTCTCGTCAACGGCAAATGGCATGATCAGTGGTATGACACCGGTAAGACCGGCGGCAGGTTCGAGCGTGAGGCTGCGCGCTTCCGGAACTGGGTGACCGTGGATGGCTCACCGGGGCTGACGGGTGAGGGTGGCTTCAAGGCTGAGTCGGGGCGTTACCATCTGTATGTTTCCCTGGCTTGCCCCTGGGCGCATCGTACGTTGATTGTCCGGCAGCTGAAGGGGCTTGAGGCTCATATTTCAGTATCAGTAGTGCATCCGGATATGCTGGAGAGTGGCTGGGAATTCCGACCTGGAGAAGAGGAGCACAGGGATGATTTGTACGATTTTCGTTTTTTGCATCAGGTTTATACGAAAGCAGCGTCGGAATATACGGGGCGGGTAACTGTTCCGGTTTTGTGGGATAAGCACGGGCAGACCATCGTCAGTAATGAGTCGGCGGATATTATCCGGATGTTTAACTCTGAATTTGATGGCCTGGATGGTGTGCGCCATGATTTGGATTTGTATCCTCAGGAGTTGCGGGCCGAGATCGATGCCGTGAATGAGCGTGTGTATCGCACAGTTAATAACGGTGTTTATAAGGCAGGCTTTGCGACGGCTCAGGCGCAGTATGAAAATGCATATTCTGAACTGTTTGATACTATGGACTGGCTGGACGCAAGGTTGTCGGGGCAGCGTTATCTGGTGGGAAACTATGTTACAGAGGCGGATTGGCGCTTGTTTACAACACTGGTCCGGTTTGATGCTGTGTATCATGGGCACTTCAAGTGCAATCGCCAGCGAGTCAGTGATTTTCCCTCTCTGTCAGGGTATCTGCGAGACTTGTATCAAGTACCTGGTGTAGCCGGTACAGTGGATATTGGCCAGATCAAGCGTCACTACTACGTGAGCCAGCGCACCATTAATCCCACGCAGATTATTCCTGTGGGGCCGCGACTGGATTTCAGCTCGCCCCATGGGCGGGGCCGTCTTAGCTGACTCGTGCTACGGCAACCTGGGTCAACAGCTCCAGAGCTTCTTTGTGTGGTGAGGCTGCAAGAGTCTTAAGGGTAGCTAGGGCTTTGGCAGCTTCCTCTCTGGCTTTCTCCATGGTGTACTCCAGGGCTCCGGATGTCTCAACAATTTTCAGGATTTGTGGCAAGTCATCCAGCCCGCCTTTGCGGATCGCCTTACGTATGAGCTGACGGTCTTCTTCACTACTGTGGGCCATGGCGTGGATAAGGGGAAGGGTGGTTTTTCCTTCCGCCAGATCGTCGCCGACATTTTTGCCCATAGTTTCGGCGTCGCCGCGATAATCCAGAACATCGTCCACCAGCTGGAACGCTAACCCCAGATGTTTGCCATAGTTTTTCAGTGCCTGTTCCCGGCCTTCGTCTGCGTTGGCTAGTATGGCTCCGGTATGGGAAGCGGCCTCGAAAAGCATGGCTGTTTTATTGTGGATAACCTGCATGTATTGATCTTCAGTCAGATCCGGGTTTTTCACGTTCGTCAGTTGCATGACTTCGCCCTGCGCAATTACTGCTGTGGCATGGGAAAGAATGGTCATAATCGGAAGGCTTTGCAGCTCTACCATCATTTCGAATGCGCGGGCGTAGAGGAAATCACCTACCAGCACGCTGGGGGCATTTCCCCACTTTGCATTTGCAGTGCTCCGCCCCCGGCGCATGTCAGAGGTATCCACCACATCGTCATGCAGGAGGGTGGCCGTATGCAGGAATTCGATGACAGCGGCCAGCTTGAGGTGCTCGTCTCTGCTATAGCCTGCAGCCTGACTGGAAAGCAGAACCAGCAAGGGTCTCAGGCGCTTGCCGCCGCTTTCAATGATGTAGTGGGCTATTTTTTCTACCAACGGGACGTCTGAAGAAAGTCGTTTGATGATCAGGTCATTAACGCGCTTGAAGTCGTCTGCCACGGTATCGTAAATGCGCTGGGCTGTCATACGGCTTCTGGATCCCTTGGTGGTGTCGTAGTTATGTGACTGTCTGGTCTGCTGATAATACAGGGAGGACGCGGCAATGCTAGGTATTGCTGCGGTTAGTGTCAACTTGACTTGTATTGCCGGGCGCGTTTTCGTACAATCACGCGCCCAACTCATCCCAACCTGCGCTCCCTGCTATAGGGTCGCCAGAGCGCTTCCCTTAGAACCAGGTGGATAAGAGCAGGGATGGGTCAATCGCGGAGAATGTGAATGTACGCAGTTATTGTTAGCGGTGGTAAACAGCACCGTGTTAAAGAAGGCGAAACTCTGAAGCTGGAAAAGCTGGAAGTGGAGACCGGTGGCAACGTCGAGTTTGATCGCGTTCTGCTGGTCGCTGATGGCGAAAACGTCAAAGTTGGTGCGCCGGTTGTTGATGGTGCCAAAGTGACTGCGGAAGTGGTTAGCCACGGTCGTCACGACAAGATCCAGATCATCAAGTTCCGTCGTCGTAAGCACTCGATGAAACGTCAGGGCCACCGTCAGTGGTTTACTGAAGTCAAGATCACGGGTATCCAGGGCTAAGCTCCCGGAAAAACCCCTTAATCAGGAGGCTTGTCATGGCTCACAAAAAAGCAGCAGGTAGTACCCGTAACGGTCGCGATTCCGAGTCGAAACGACTTGGTGTCAAGCGCTATGGCGGCGAAACAGTATCCGCAGGCAGCATTATTGTTCGTCAGCGTGGTACCCGTTTCCACGCAGGCGTTAACGTTGGCCTGGGTAAAGACCACACGTTGTTTGCGAAAGCAGACGGCCAGGTCAAATTTGAAGTAAAAGGTCCGCAAAACCGTAAGTTCGTAAGTATCGTTCCTGCTGCGTAAGCAGCGGCGATCCGGTTCTGTCGAACCTTGGGTAGGCCTGATATCCTGTTAGTATAATCAGGATTCAGAGCCACCCGGAGCCCCGCAAAGCTTCCTTGAGGCTGCGGGGCTTTTTAGTTTATGCGCTATGCGCAAAGGGTTGAATCATGAAATTCGTAGACGAAGCCACAATCATCGTTGAAGCCGGTAAGGGCGGACACGGTTGTCTCAGTTTCCGGCGTGAAAAATACGTCCCCAGGGGAGGTCCTGATGGCGGCGATGGAGGTGATGGTGGCTCGGTGTATCTTGAGGCGAGTGATGCCCTTAATACGCTGGTGGACTACCAGTTTCAGCGTAAGCACAAGGCGCCTGGTGGTGAGCAGGGTTCCGGCCGTAACTGTACCGGCACCAAGGGTGAGGATCTCGTGCTGCCTGTACCGGTTGGTACAACGGTGGTTGATGTGGATACCCATGAGGTACTTGGAGATCTGACCCGTGTCGGGCAGCGCCTGAAAGTAGCTCAGGGTGGGTTTCATGGCCTTGGGAATACCCGGTTCAAGTCATCGATCAACCGAGCGCCTCGTCAGACCTCCAAAGGCTCCGAAGGTGAGCTCCGGAATCTGCGGCTGGAGTTGAAGGTCCTGGCGGACGTCGGTCTTCTGGGGCTGCCTAATGCCGGCAAGTCCACGTTCATACGTTCTGTTTCGGCCGCGACGCCGAAAGTGGCAGATTATCCGTTTACGACACTGGTGCCGAACCTGGGTGTTGTTAGTGTGCAGGCGCACCAGAGTTTTGTTATAGCGGATATACCTGGCCTGATTGAAGGGGCTGCAGAAGGCGCAGGCTTGGGGATTCGTTTTCTGAAGCACCTTGTTCGCACCCGTTTATTGCTTCATCTGGTAGACGTGGCGCCTTACGATGGTTCCTCGCCAGCTCATGCAGTAACAACAATTGCGCACGAACTTGAAAAATTCAGCGAGACGCTGGCGGGCCGCGATCGCTGGTTGGTGCTGAACAAGGTGGATATGGTGCCGGAAGCGGATCGTGACGCCCATTGTCAGGCGATTATCGATGAGCTTGGCTGGCAAGGTCCGGTATTCCGTATTTCTGCATTAAGTGGCGAGGGTACCAGGCCGCTGACTCAGGCGGTTATGCGCTGGATTGAAGAGCGTGCAGAGGAAGAGGCTGAGAACCCTGAGGTTGCCGAACAGGAAGCGGCAAGACGTAAGCGCATGGATGAGGAGGCCCGGGCAGGTATAGAGGAAGAGCGGCAGGCTCGCCGTGCAGCCCGGGAAGAAAGTGACGATGACTTCGACGACGATGATTACGACGTTGAAGTGGTGTATGCGCCTGAGTAGATTTTGGATTTCCTTATGACAGAACGCGCCCGGCTGCATCAGGCACGCCGTTTGGTAGTGAAAATTGGTAGTGCCCTTCTGACAAACGATGGTAAGGGGCTGGATGTGCCCGCGCTCGGGCTTTGGGTGGACCAGATGGCGGCGCTGGTTGAGCAGGGTGTCGAGCTCGTTGTGGTGTCTTCCGGCTCGGTGGCTGAGGGTATGAGCCGTCTGGGATGGGAAAAGCGCCCGGAGCAGTTACACGAACTTCAGGCTGCAGCCGCAGTAGGCCAGATGGGGTTGGTTCAGACCTGGGAGGCCGAGTTCAAGCGCCATGGTATTCACACGGCTCAGATTTTGCTCACTCACGATGATCTTTCAGACCGAAAGCGTTATCTGAACGGGCGCAGTACGCTGAAGGCGCTGCTGGATTTTGGTGTCGTTCCGATCGTAAATGAAAATGATACGGTGGTGACTGATGAAATCCGCTTTGGCGATAATGACACCCTGGGGGCTTTGGTGGCCAACGTGGTTGAGGCTGACGGGTTGATTATTCTGACCGATCAGCTTGGGTTGTTTGATAAGGATCCTCGCAAGAATCCGGATGCAAGTCTGGTAACAGAGCGATTTGCCGGTGATCGGGAGCTGGATGCCATGGCCGGGGGGAGTGCGGGTGTTCTTGGTCGTGGAGGTATGCAGACCAAGCTTCGTGCTGCGCGCCTTGCTGCGCGTTCGGGAGCGTTTACTGTGATTGCGGGTGGACGCGTTGAGGGTGTTCTTGCCAGGCTGCGCCGAGGGGATGTTCTTGGCACTTTGCTGCTTCCTGAGCAGGAGCGTATGGCTGCGCGCAAGCAGTGGCTGGCAAGTCATCTGAAAACCCGGGGCAAGCTGATGCTTGATGATGGTGCAGTGAAGGTGCTTCGGCAAGGTGGTCGTAGCCTTCTGCCGGTCGGAGTCCGGCGCGTTTCCGGGCAGTTCCGGCGTGGAGAGATGGTTTCTTGCGTTGACTCTGAGGGTAACGAGATTGCCCGTGGGCTGGTTAACTACGATTCCCGCGATGCCGGGGCTATTGCTGGCCGGTCAAGCCACAGTATTGTCGATGTTCTTGGCTATGTTTCCGACGAGGAGATGATTCATCGGGACAACATGGTTATTGTCTGAAATAAAAAAACCGGCCAGAAGGCCGGTTTTTTTATAGCAGTAAGAGCTTTGCGCTAGTGCTGCAAAATGCTATCAGGCGCTTTTCAGAGCCTTGATTTTTGCGCTCATGCGGCTCTTCTGACGGGCAACCTTGTTCTTGGCAAAGATGCCTTTGTTGACCATGCTGTCCATGATCGGCTGGGCAGCTTTGAAAGCAGCCTGGGCTTCTTCGTAGTTGCCGGCTTCAATCTGAACCTGAACTTTTTTCATATAAGTGCGAGTCATGGAACGCAGGCTTGTGTTGTGCTTGCGGTTCTTCTCGTTCTGACGTGCGCGCTTTTTGGCTTGCGGGGTATTTGCCACCGTAAAACTCCTGAAAGTACTTAAATTCGTTACTGAATGATTCGTACAGAAAACTCTGGGCAAAATACCAGCCAGAGAATTCCTGAAATCGCGGGCGCGCCCATAACCAGCGCGTCGAAATAAATGACGCGGAACTATGCCGCCCAAACCCGTAAATGTCAATACTAAACCCCATTTGATCCCATGGATCAACAGGGCTGTGGTAAACTCCCGGCTCGCTGTGTACGGGGCTTGGCGGGGAAACAGGTAATTCCCGAAGTGCCCGGCCGAAAGAGTGTGCAACCCGGATATAAAGCCCGAATGTCATCACAACCCGAAACGTCACAGGATCAACAACCTCCCGCGAGAGCACCAGGCTTGCTCAGGTCTTCCGGATTGGTGGGTATAATGACCATGCTCTCCCGGGTCCTGGGCCTGGTGCGAGACATGGTCATAGCCCGTTATTTTGGTGCCGGAACCGGTGCCGATGCATTTTTTGTTGCCTTCAAGATTCCCAATTTTTTACGCCGGCTTTTTGCTGAGGGTGCATTTTCCCAGGCATTTGTTCCCGTACTCTCATCTTACCGCGAGAACTGCCCAACCACTGACGTAAAGCGCCTGGTCGATGCTGTTGCAGGCTCTCTCGGCCTTGTTCTGCTGGGTATTACCCTGGCCGCTATGCTGGGCGCCCCGCTTTTGACCGCGGTTTTCGCTCCGGGGTTTCTGGATGATGATGTCAAATTTGCGCTGACCAGCGACATGTTGCGCATTACCTTTCCTTATCTCTTGCTGATTTCTCTGACTGCGTTTGCTGGTGGCATTCTGAACAGTTATGACAGGTTTGCTGTCCCTGCTTTTACGCCGGTGCTGCTTAATCTCGCGATGATTGGTGCGGCTGTGTACCTGGCACCTTTAATGAACGAGCCGGTTATGGCCTTGGCCTGGGGGGTCTTCATTGCCGGGGCGCTGCAGCTTTTCTTTCAGTTACCGTTTTTGATGCGGCTGGGGTTGATGCCCCGGCCCCGGGTGGACTACCGGCACGAAGGTGTCAGCCGAATTCTCAAGCTGATGGTGCCAGCGCTGTTCGGTGTATCGGTCAGTCAGCTCAATCTGCTGCTGGACACTGTTTTGGCCTCATTTCTGCAAACCGGGAGTGTATCCTGGTTGTACTATTCCGACAGGCTCTCAGAATTGCCTTTGGGGGTATTCGGAATTGCTATAGCAACAGTGATTCTTCCGAGCTTGTCCCGCAAGCACGCAGCGGCTTCCAACGATCAGTTTGCCGCAACGCTGGATTGGGCTGTTCGTGCTGTTCTGATTATAGGTGTGCCTGCAGCCCTGGCTCTGGCGCTGTTGGCTGAGCCCCTGATAGCGACGCTCTTTCATTATGGTGAAGTCACCGACCGGGATGTTGCCATGTCAGCTCAGAGCTTACGGGCATACTCCGCCGGTTTGCTCGCTTTTATGGTAATCAAGGTTTTGGCGCCGGGGTTCTTTGCCCGCCAGGACACGAGTACTCCAGTGAAAATCGGGATCATAGCCATGGTCGCGAATATGGTATTCAATCTGGCTCTTATTGTTCCTCTGGCGCACGCGGGTCTGGCTCTGGCAACGTCTCTGTCCGCATGGCTTAATGCGGTTTTACTCTGGCGTGGCCTGAAGCATCAGGGCGCCTGGAAAAGCCAGCCTGGCTGGCCCGAATACCTCGGGCAAATTGGTGTGGCGAATGTCGCGATGGTTGCAGTCATACTCTGGTTGAATATGCCTGTCATGCACTGGCTGGCGGCGGATGGCATCGAGCGCTCTCTGCATATGGGCATGCTGGTGGCTGTGGCGGGTGGTACCTACTTTATTGTTCTGGGGCTGGTGGGGGTTCGGGTAAGACATTTTCGCCACAGGTGAGGTATAATCGCGCGTTTTCTCGCCAGCGCCTTACACACGGATTTAGCGCTGAAAGCCAACTGCCAAATGAAGGTTCGCATTGCATGCGTCTGATTCGGGGTCTGACCAACCTGAAAATACTCTCCCGGCAGGTGAATTCACCACTGGCAGAAGGCTGTGTCGCCACCATTGGCAACTTTGATGGTGTCCATCTGGGCCATCAAACCATTATTGATCAGGTTAAAAGCAAAGCCCGGGCATTGAACCTGCCTTCGGTGGTTATCATATTTGAACCGCAGCCAAGGGAGTTCTTTCAGGGGCTTGAGGCTCCACCCAGGCTGATGGGGTTCCGGCATAAGCTGGGAGCCTTGCTGGCGGCCGGTATTGATATCGTGTTATGCCTGAAATTTGATGAAACCTTTCGTGGTTATTCCGGCATGGGTTTTATCGAAGATGTTCTCATTGAGGGACTGGCGGTACGCCACCTTGTTGTTGGCGACGATTTCCGCTTTGGATGTGATCGGGCCGGCGACTTCGGATTATTGGAGGCCGTGGGTGCGATTGTCGGCTTTTCAGTGGAAAATACCCGCACAATAACCGTTGCGGGTGAGCGAGTAAGCAGCACTCGTATCCGTAACCTGCTTCTTGAAAACCAGTTGGAAAAAGCCGAGGCTCTGCTTGGATATCCTTATTGCATATTCGGCCGGGTCGTCTATGGCAGACAACTGGGTCGTCGTATCGGGTCGCCTACGGCCAATGTTCTGCTGTCTCAGATGCCCGCTTTGCGTGGTGTTTATGTGGTTCGAGTAACACTGGAAAGCGGTGCGGTACAGGATGGTGTCGCCAATATAGGGCTACGCCCGACGGTGGATGGCAGGCAGCCAGCATTGGAAGTGCACCTGTTTGACTATACTGGCACACTTTACGGCCAGCATATTGACGTTGTCTTCCGCCACAAACTGCGGAATGAAGAAAAGTTTGATTCTATCGATGCGCTTAAAGCGCAGATAGCCAGGGATTTCGACGCAGCCAGATTGTGGCTGGCCGAACACCCCCGTATGGAACATCACTGACCCAAACTGACCAAAAGAGTACGCACACAAACCATGAGCGACTACAAGCACACCCTGAATCTGCCGGAAACCGCGTTTCCAATGCGTGGCAACCTGGCCAAACGCGAGCCTGAGATGCTCAGGCGTTGGCAGGACCTGGATGTATACGCCAATCTGCGCAAGCAGCGTGAAGGGCGTGAAAAGTTTATTCTTCACGATGGCCCTCCTTATGCCAACGGCAGTATTCACATTGGTCATGCGGTTAACAAGATCCTGAAGGATATGATTGTGAAATCCCGCGGTTTCATGGGCTTTGATGCGCCCTATGTGCCGGGCTGGGATTGCCATGGTTTGCCCATTGAACACAAGGTTGAGCAGGAGATTGGCAAGGCAGGTGTGAAGGTCGATTACAAAACCTTCCGTCAGGCATGTCGCGACTATGCTACCAAGCAGATCGCAGGCCAGAAGGCTGACTTTGTCCGTCTGGGTGTGATGGGAGCGTGGGACAAGCCATACCTCACCATGGACCCGAAGGTAGAAGCGGGCATTGTGCGGGCACTGGGCAAGATCATCGCCAAAGGTCATCTGGTTCGTGGGTATAAGCCTGTTTACTGGAGTGTGGTTGGTCAGTCCGCACTTGCAGAAGCCGAAGTGGAATACCAGGATAAAACCTCAACACAGATTGATGTGCGCTTTACAGCGGTGGATCAGGCTAAAGCCCTGTCGCTGTTCGGCTCGGATAAAGGCGAAGGTGACGTTTCCCTGGTTATCTGGACCACCACTCCCTGGACCATTCCTGCCAACCAGGCTGTGTCTGTTAACGCTGACCTGGAATATGCACTGGTGCAAGTTGATGCCGGCAACGGTCCTGAACGCATGATTCTGGCGGCAGCCATGGTTGAAGGCGTTATGGCACGCTGGGGTATTGAAGATTTTGAAGTGCTGGGTACCTGTCTGGGTGCTGCGCTCGAACACTTGTCTTTGCATCACCCGATCTATGACAAGCAGGTGCCCACGATTCTGGGTGACCACGTTTCTCTCGAGGCGGGTACAGGTGCCGTGCATACTGCTCCCGACCACGGTATGGAAGACTTTGTGGTGGGCAAAGCCTACGACATAGGCACCCTGAATATGGTGCAGGCCGATGGCACCTATACCAGTGCCGCCGGAGAGTTTGCCGGTATTCACGTCTATAAAGCGGATGACCCGGTCTGCGACGCTCTGGCACGCGAAGGCAAACTGGTCCGCAAGGAAAAGTTCCGCCACAGCTTCCCCCATTGCTGGCGCACCAAAACGCCGCTGATCTACCGTGCGACACCGCAATGGTTTATCAGCATGGAAAAAGAAAACCTCCGTGCAGACGCTTTGGAAGCTATCAAGGGCGTGCGTTGGGTGCCTGCCTGGGGCCAGAATCGCATTGAAGCCATGGTTCAGCAGTCTCCGGACTGGTGTATCTCGCGCCAACGTACCTGGGGCGTGCCAATCACCCTGTTTATTCATAAAGAAACGCAGGAGCTGCATCCGGATACTCAGAATTTAATTGAGAAAGTAGCCCAGGCTATCGAAACCGGCGGCATTGATGCATGGTATGAGATCGATGCCCGTGAGCTGCTTGGCGACGATGCGGATCACTACGAAAAAGTCCTGGATACCCTGGATGTATGGTTTGATTCCGGTGTGACCCATGAGTCGGTTTTGCGTGTGCGCCCGGAGCTGGGCCAGTTCCCGGCTGATATGTATCTGGAGGGCTCTGATCAGCATCGTGGCTGGTTCCAGTCGTCTCTGAAAACCTCTATCGCCATGAATGGTGTAGCGCCTTACCGGCAAGTGCTGACCCACGGTTTTACGGTGGATGGCAAGGGTCTGAAAATGTCCAAGTCCCTGGGTAACGTCATCGCGCCCCAGGAAGTCATGAACGAGCTGGGTGCTGACATTCTTCGCCTGTGGGTATCTGCTACCGATTACAGCGGCGAAATGACAGTTTCCAAGGACATCCTGAGGCAAACAGCCGACGGGTATCGCCGTATTCGTAATACCTCACGCTTCCTGTTGAGCAATCTCACTGGCTTTGATCCGAAGCAGCACATGGTCGCTCCGGAAGAGATGATTGCTCTGGATCGCTGGATGGTCGACCGTGCTCTGCAACTGCAGAACGAGCTGCACGAGGACTACCAGAACTACGCCTTCCTGCGGATCTATCAGAAGATTTACAGCTTCTGTGAAGCAACGCTGGGAGGCTTTTACCTCGATATCATCAAGGATCGCCAGTACACCACTCAGGCTGACAGCCTGGCACGC
The DNA here is from genome assembly GCF_003318275.1 of Marinobacter sp. F3R11. Taxonomy (GTDB): domain Bacteria; phylum Pseudomonadota; class Gammaproteobacteria; order Pseudomonadales; family Oleiphilaceae; genus Marinobacter. Next base: position 130,639 of record NZ_QOCH01000017.1, read on the forward strand.
CGGTCCTGTCAGACCGCCCTGTATCATGTGGCCGAGGCTCTGGTTCGCTGGATTGCGCCAATTCTGAGTTTCACTGCGGATGAAATCTGGCAGCATCTGCCAGGTGAACGTGGCGACACTGTATTTTATGAAACCTGGTATCAGGGTCTCACAGAGCTTCCTGATGATGCCGAGCTCGGTCGCGATTACTGGCGCCGGATTTACGGTGTGAAAGAAGCCGTAAACAAGTGTATGGAAGAAGCCCGTGCCCGCGGTGAGATCAAGGGATCTCTGAGTGCTGAAGTCACTCTGTACTGTGAAGGTGATCTGGCTGCAGACCTGGAATATCTCGGGGAAGAACTCCGGTTTGTTCTTATTACCTCAGAGGCAACTGTAAGGCCGGTATCGGAAGCAGGGGATGCCGAGATGACGGGTTATGAGGGGCTGCGCGTGAAAGTGAGCCCGGCAACCTACGCGAAGTGCGAGCGTTGCTGGCATCACCGGGAGGATGTCGGCGCGAACCCGGCCCATAAAGACCTTTGTGGCCGCTGTATCACCAATGTGGATGGGCCGGGCGAAACCCGCGCGTTTGCCTGATGGGTATGGCAATGGCGGAGCAGGGAGCCGGAACCAAACTGAAATGGCTCTGGCTGGCGGTGCTGGTGGTTGTGCTTGATCTTGGTTCCAAGATGATGGCAACCGCAATGTTGACCTATGGCCATCCGGTACCGGTTGTCCCGATGTTTAACCTGACGCTGCTCCACAATACCGGTGCAGCCTTCAGCTTTCTCGCCGGCGCTGCTGGCTGGCAGCGATGGTTCTTCGTTGTTCTGGCCCTTGTTGTCAGTGTGGTTCTTGTGGGCTGGCTGCGAAAGCTGAAAAGACAGGAAACCTGGACTGCCATCGCTATCGCACTGATCCTGGGGGGGGCTCTCGGCAACGTGTATGATCGTGTTGTTCACGGTTACGTTGTTGATTTCCTGCATTTTTACTGGCAGGACTGGCACTTTCCTGCATTCAACCTGGCTGATACAGCTATTACGATAGGTGCGGCCATGATGATTCTTGACATGTTTCGCAAGCCTGGTGATTCCAAAACGGCTGCGGACAGGAGCGAATAAAATCCATGAAAGAGCTGCCTGTAGGTAAGGGAACACGTGTAACTCTGCATTTTGCGCTGAAGTTCGAGAGTGGAGAAGTAATCGATAGCACCTTTGATAAAGATGCGGCGACTCTGGAAATAGGTGATGAAAGCTTGCCTGAGAACTTCGAGGCCTGTCTGATGGGTATGACCGCAGGCGACAAGGCCAGCTATCGGGTACCCCCGGAAAAGGCTTTTGGTCAGCGCAACCCTAACAATGTGCAGATTTTCAAAAGGCACGAGTTCAGTGCTGATATGGTCCTTGAGCCGGGTGTGATGATTTCGTTTGCGGATGCGCGCCAGCAAGAACTTCCGGGTGTTGTGAGCCGTGTGGAAGGTGACGAGGTGGAAGTAGACTTCAACCATCCGTTGTCCGGGCGTACACTGACTTTTGACGTAGAAGTTATTGATGTAGAACCGGCAGGGCAGACGCACTGACTATGCAGATAAGATTGGCAAACCCCCGTGGCTTTTGTGCTGGCGTGGATCGCGCTATCGAAATTGTAAATCGGGCGCTGGACGTGTTTGGTGCGCCGATCTACGTCCGCCATGAGGTGGTCCACAATAAGTTTGTGGTTGATAATCTCCGCAATCGCGGCGCCATCTTTGTGGACGAACTGGATGAAGTGCCAGACGACAAGCTGGTCATCTTCAGTGCTCATGGTGTATCCCAGGCAGTACAGAGCGAAGCAGCCCGTCGAGGCCTCAAAGTATTCGACGCTACTTGCCCCCTGGTTACCAAAGTGCACCTGGAAGTCATGCGCTTCAGTCGGGACGGCCGCGAGTGCGTGCTGATCGGGCATCAGGGCCATCCGGAAGTGGAAGGCACTATGGGCCAGTACGATCACGGTAATGGTGGCGATATCTATCTCGTTGAGAACGTAGAAGACGTGTCATCTCTGGAAGTAAAGGATCCGGCGCATCTCTCCTACGTTACACAGACTACGCTTTCCATGGACGATACCGCGCGCGTCATCGACGCATTGCGTGAGCGGTTTCCTGAGATCGAAGGCCCGCGTAAAAACGACATTTGCTATGCAACCCAGAACCGCCAGGACGCAGTAAAGCAACTTGCCGGTGACTGTGACCTGATGCTGGTTGTCGGTTCGCCCAACAGCTCCAACTCCAACCGCCTGCGCGAGCTGGCGGAACGCATGGGTACTCCAGCCTACCTGATTGATGAAGCCTCCCAGATTGACCCTCAATGGCTGGAGGGCCGCTCTTCCGTTGGTGTTACCGCCGGCGCCTCGGCCCCGGAAGTGCTTGTCAACGATGTAATTTCCCGTCTGCAGGATCTTGGGGGCAGCGTTCCCGAGGAGATTGCCGGGCGCGAGGAGAATATTGTCTTCTCTATGCCGAAAGAGTTAAGGATTGATGCTGTTAATGTTTCATGAAGATCTGCGCCATCGCTGGTTACTGAAAAACACCTGATGGCGCACTTCGTTTTGTGATCCGGGTCTGATTCTGGGCGACCGGTTACCGTTTATCCCTTCCGAATGTCCGTTTGTCCTGCCGCAATGGCATGAAAGCGACAGTCTGATTATCCTCTAGATCAAAAGAACAGGATGGCGAGTCTATGTCTGGCAAGTTCAGAAATGGTTTCACGTTAATAGAGCTGCTTGTACTCATGGCGGTGTTAGGTGTTGTCGCGGCTATTGCCGTGCCGAACTTTACCCGTTTGATACAAAGCAATCAGCTCACAACAACCAATAACGATCTGGTAGGTGCTTTGAATGTGGCGCGCGCTGAGGCTGTCCGCATAGGCGCTCCAGTCTCTTTGGTACCTAACCCCACGTTCACTCAGGGGTATCAGATCACCACAGATGCGGGGGCCGTGGTAAGTGAATACCAGGGAGCTTCCGGGCAGTTCGTGATCGCATTGAGCAGTGGTGGTAATCCACGATTCCGTGCAACAGGCCTGCTCGTTGGTGGTGGCTCAGAGTTCACTGTTTGCCGCGCATCTGGCGAAGAAGGAACCGAAATAAAGGTAACGGCGGGTGGCCAGATCAGATCGGCCAGGATCACTTGTCCATAATGAGGTCATAACGATGATAAAACCCCTTCTGTCCGGAAAGCCTCAGGGTGGGTTCACCATGATTGAGGTTCTTGTCGCAGTGCTCGTGCTCGCAATTGGCTTGCTTGGAGTGGCAGGCGTCCAGTTGGTATCCATGCAACAGACGGTCAATTCTACATTGCGGTCTGAGGCCACCATGTATGCCCAAACGGTTGCCGAAAGATTGAGGTCGAATGGCGGTGCCACACTTAGCACAACCGATATGGCGGCCCTGAAAAAACAGATGCTGGCTGACCTAGGATCGGGGGCTGATCTTAAGGTGACCATGAACGGAACCGCAACTTCCGCTGAGGTGGAGGTGACCTGGGTAGAGCGAGATCCCTTCGCTGCAGCTGCTGGCCTGGCAACCCAAACTTTGACAGTGGATGCGAGATTGTAAATGAAACGCTTCTTTCGTTTTTCAGCGAATCCGACAACTCAGACAGGGTTGTCTCTAATAGAGTTGATGATCGCGTTGTTGCTCGGCACATTGCTGACGGTGGGACTTGTTCAGGTTTTTACATCCAACAGCCAGTCGTTTCGCCATAACGAAGCTGCAGCAAGGTCTGCGGAATCGGGGCGGATCGCAGCTGACATCTTGTCCCGCGCCATCCGCAATGCCGGCTTTTTTGGTTGTTTTCCGGTAAATGGCATAACCAATAGCCTGGACAGCACTGACGGCGAATACGATGAGGTCCGACATGGTTTTGTTACCTTGGGCGTATCGGCCACAGAAACCGGGGGTTATACCGAACGACCGGGTTCGTCTATTGCGGGAACCGGTTTTATCAATGTGACAGGGGTAAGACGCCCTGGGGCGATCGTGAAGTTGGGCGCCGATCTGACAGCTACCAATGACATTCAGCTTGAAGATAGCGATGAAGATGGTGTGGATGATCCTGGCAGTCTGGTTGTTAACGATCTGGCATACATCACTAATTGCGAGATGGGCGATATTTTCCAGATATCGGAACTTACCACCTCCGGTAACGACATCACACTGAAAGCTGATGACAGTGCAGGTGCCGATGGTAATCCGGGAAATGATCTGAGTGGGAATATTCCGCTCGCATGTACGTCAGTCGGATCATGCCTGAGCACTGTTTACGCGCAAGGCACGGAGATTTTTGAGCCTTACAGCGAAGCCTATTTTATTGGCACTGCTGCGGACGGTGGCCGTTCCCTGTTCATGAGACAGGCTGACGGAACAGATATTGAACTGGTCGCTGGTGTTGAGGATATGAGCGTGCGGTTTGGCGAAGGCACGGTTGCTGCGGGCGTTCAGTTCTGGCGTGCGGCTTCGGCAGTTGTTAACTGGGATGATGTGCTCGCTGTGGAGGTCAGCCTCCTGATAGCTTCACCTAACGACAATGTTATGGACAGCACTCAAACCTATTGTTTCCCCGGCTGGGAGGACTGTGTCACCGATACGAGCAAGCTGACAACGGCGGGAGACCAGCGGATGTATAGGGTATACACATTTTCCAATACTCTCAGAAATCCGTTCTAGAAGGATGGTACAAATATGCAAATAGCGAACAAACAGAAGGGCGCGGCACTGTTGTTGTCACTGGTGATATTGCTGGTGCTGACTTTGCTCGCGGTTTCGGGAATGCAGGGCAGTATCATGCAGGAGCGCATGTCGACGGCTCAGCGAGACGGTATGTTAGCACTGGAAATTGCGGAAACGGCCATGCGTGAAGCCGAAGCAACACTCGACGGTCTCTCTGATCTGGACGATTTCGGCTCGGTAACCGGTTTTCATGATGGAACCGATCCCAGCGGTCTGGCGCCGTCTCCGTTCGCGTCGGAGAGCTGGGAGCTGGATGGCTCCGGTGATCCCAAGGAGGCAATTAAAGGGACTGCTGTAGACGGTGTTACCCCCCTGTATATGTTTGAGTACAAAGGCAAAGTTGTCGTGGATGCTGAAGCTCAGCTACCACGGGACTTCAGTCAGTACGGTTCAGAGGGCTCCGCTGAATTTGATTATGCACGTATCCTTGTAAGAACCGCCGGGCCCTCGGGCACGAGCACGCGCTTACTTGAGGGTTTTTATGTATTTCTGCCCGGTGGGCTGTGAGGAGGTAATCCATGAGCACGTTAAACCTGAGAGTGATGTTATCCACTGCTTTGCTCGTTCTTCCCACTGCGGGATATTCCGCACGACCTGATTTTGCGCAGGAACCCCTGTTTATCGGAAGTGCGGTGGCACCGAACCTGATGTTTATTCTGGATGATTCGGGGTCCATGGCCTGGCAATATATGCCGGATGATATAAGTGGTTATAACGGTATAAATTCCCACGGTGGAGACCAGGATGGTAGCGATGCCAGATATCCATACTATTATTCTTCCGAAGTGAACAAAATATGGTACAACCCCGACGTAACATATAACCCGCCGCTCAAGGGAGACGGGACGGGATTTCTTCCAGATTCCTCTTATACTGCTGCTCCGACAAACGGATATAACAGTAGTAGTGGAACCCGTAATCTGACAAACAGGTTCTCGATCAGAACCTACGATGTTGAGGGTGGTGGCTTTTACTGGCAATTCAATAGCTCTTCATCCTGCGATGCAAATCCCAGGCAGAATAGCTGTTATACCTATGTCTCGGTTAATGGCCTGTCCGAAAGCGAGAAAACGAATTTCGCAAACTGGTATTCCTACTACAACACGCGTGTTAAAGCGGCAAGGGCGGGTATCAGTACAGCATTTTACGATCTGCCAGAGAATTTCCGCCTTGGTTGGGGGCGTATTAACTATGGCTCCCATACTATTGATGGTGCCTCCAGCGTTCGTGCTGTCCAGCAGGGTGTAAGGGAGTATACCACCGACAGAAGAGAAGACTTCTTTGACTGGCTTTATGATGCGCCGTCGAGCGGTGGCACGCCTTTGAGACGAGCTCTGGAGGGCGCCGGCAAATATTTTGAAAAAAGCGAGCGCGCCTGGGCCGATGATCCGGGGCAGAGCGTAAGCAGTACCAACCCGGTCCGGGAATGCCGGTTGTCATATACGATTCTGATGTCTGATGGTTATTACAACGGTAGTAACCCGGATGGATCTACCTTTTCGGCAGATGATAACGATGGCAATCAGATTAATAACAGCCAGGGTGATTCATTCAAGTATCTTGCGGACGATCCGTTTGAGGATGGACGGAGTAGCACGTTGGCTGATGTTGCGATGTATTACTGGAAGCGGGATCTGAGAACGGACATAAATAATTATGTGCCAACCTCGGAGAAGAACCCTGCATTCTGGCAGCACATGTCGACTTATACCGTGGGGCTGGGTGTAGAGGGGTCGGTTGATCCTGTTGCCGCGTTCAATGCCATAGAAACCGGAACCTATATTGACTGGTGGGGTGGATCGTCAAACGAAGATAAAGTAAACGATATGATCCACGCCGCAGTTAACGGGCGAGGCGGATTCTTTAGCGCGGCAGACCCGGAAACTTTTGCCACAGAGCTTGCTGGAACTGTCGGAGATATTGTTGCTGAGGCTGGTTCTTCCACAGCGGTTGAGTTCGACGTTTCTTCTTTCCAGGAAGGCGCGCTGATTTTTGCATCCCAGTTTGACCCTAACGGATGGACGGGTGATCTGAAAGCAGCGGAGCTGGGTGGTACAGAGGAGAACCCTGTTGTACCCGATATGAATGACGCAATAGCTGCCGGTGACGGCTGGTCTGCACGGACTATTCTGGATGACCGTGATCTGTCTACGAATGACAGGGTAATCGTTACCTATGGTAATGGTGCAACAGGCTTCCGCTGGGATAATTTGTCTGCCAGCCAGAAAAATGATCTCCGGTATGGAAGTGTCGGGGATACTGTTGCTGAGCAGCGGCTTGATTATATTCGAGGGGACACGTCTCTTGATGGAACCACTGGATGGCGTAAACGTGGTAGCCGCCTGGGATCCATTGTTAATTCCTCACCGGAATATGTTGCCGCGCCTCGAGGGATCTGGCCTGATGCGTCGCCCTTCGGAACTACATCCAAGCGCTTCTCCGATTATGTAGAAGATAACGAGTCACGTGCGCCGGTTGTGTACTCTGGCTCCAATGACGGGATGCTACATGGTTTTAGTGGAACGGCGAGTGGGGGTAATGAAGTGCTCGCGTACATTCCAGGGTTTGTCTATAACTCGACTGCGAACAATGCCGGGTTGCACTTCCTGACAGATCCCTCCTATCAGCACCGGTACTATGTGGATCTGGAAATCCGCCAGCAAGACATCTTTACCAAGGGCAAGGAGATTGATGGCTCTCTGACTACGGATGAAGACTGGAGAAGTATCATCGTTGGTGGTGGCCGTGCAGGCGCAAAAGGTATTTTTGCTCTGGACGTTACCGATCCTTCCGGTTTTTCTGAAGCAAATGCCAAAAAAATTGTGCTCTGGGAATTTACAGGTACTGATGACAGCCGCATGGGTTATGTTACTCAGGCCCCTATCATTGGTGTGACAAAATGGGGTACAGATACACGCTGGACGGCTTTTGTATCCAATGGATATAACTCCGATACAGCCAGTACTGGATTTTTCATGCTTGATATTGAGGGCGGAATGGACGGCACCTGGGATGCTGCTGATGTCCGTTATGTCGAGTTTGAAGGTGGCGGTGACGGCCTTTCTCCTCTGCTGGCCCTCGATACCACGGGTGACTATCTGGTAGATCGTGTTTATGCAGGTGACCTGGATGGCAATCTATGGGCCGCGAGCCTGAGCAGCACCGGTACCTGGGCCTCGACCTATCAATCGGGTGGATCTCCAGAACCTGTTTTTACTGCAGGGTCTGATCAGCCGATTACTGCGGCGCCAGTTGCGGCGGCAAACAGTACAACTTCCCGAGCAGGTAACCTTCCGAACCTGATGATTTATTTCGGTACAGGTCAATACCTGGAGGCAAACGATGTTACTTCCAATGATACTCAGTCTGTTTACGGTATCTGGGACAGAGGTAGTTCTGGTCTGACGCGCAGCAGCCTGGAGTCTCGCAGCATCACCCAGGGAACGCTGGAGGTTTCCGGTGTAACTACTGACGTTCGCTATTCGACGGGCGATGCAATGGACTTTACAACGGCCACAGGCTGGTACGTTGATCTGCCTACGAGCGGGGAGCGAGCTGTGGTCAGCCCTCAGGTTCGTGGAGAGTTCCTGTATCTGAACACTACAATCCCGGATCAAAACCCCTGTCTTGGCGGCGGCAGTGGTTGGTTGATGGCATTTGGTCTGGATGGCCGGACTCCTGAAAGTCGTGCTTTCCTTAAATTCGGAGATAAGGTTGCGGGGTACCGGAGCAGCGGCTTACCGAACCAATCTACTATTTTGGGTAATTTCCGCTTCACTCCGGGCAGTGATGATGATGACGCGGTGGACGTTGTTGAGATTCCGCCTCTTAGCGGATCCGTGGCCAACGCAGGGCGGCGTGGCTGGAACGAGCTGGTAAACGAATAGGCCGGCCGGAAACGTCACCGATCAGATAACAGAGGATAACTGCATGAGAATATTATTTTCGATCATTGTTGCAACGTCTCTGGGCGTGTGGAGCCTGAGCTCAGTGGCCCAGGAGAGTGTGACTCCCGATTCCCAGGGCTATAGTGATTCAGGCGTCGAGGGAGCGCAGTACGCGGTACTCGACGCCGTCTATCGGGAAGAAAGCCGGATCGTTATAGATGACCGTGAATACTTCCTTGAAGGCTCTGTCACCGTCAATAACCAGGTTATTTCAGCCGGTAGTGCGCTGGCTATCCTTCGGGAGGGGCAGCGCCTGTTAAATGTTGTTGCTGAGTACAAGGGTGATGATGGACGTTTGGTGCTGCAGGGAGTGGATACGTTTTGAACATTAATCTGGGCACGGGCTACCGGGGGCGAGCAGCCGGTTTTACGCTGATTGAACTGATGATTGTCGTGGCAATCATTGGAATCATTGCTGCAATTGCTTACCCATCCTACGTGGACAATGTCAGGCAGACCCGCAGGGCAACCGCCCAGGCGGATCTGATGGAACTTGCGCAATGGATGGAGCGGCAATATTCGGCTGATTTCTCCTATCTTGAAGGTGGCAATCAGCCAGTATTGCCATTTACCCAGTCTCCACGCAACGGAACGGCCTTTTATAACCTTAGTTTGAATGGTGTGGCCACGGCTAATGCATTCTCTGTGCAGGCTGTTCCGACGGGAGATCAGGTTAACGATGATTGCGGGACGCTGAGATTGGCTCAGACAGGAGCCAAAACATCAACGTCCGGAGTCGACTGCTGGTAAGGAAACGGTCAGCAGCTTAGTGGTTGGCCTTTAGAGTCTTCCGGGATACCGTCGTTATCGGTATCCCGGGCAACTCTGACCCGACCACCCCGGCTGATTATAATCTGGCCAGCCAGCGAAGCGTCCCCTGATTCCGGGCACCAGGTGATGTTTCCCAAATCACTGTGAATAAAACCTGTGGGCCGGAACTGAAAGAAACTTCTGTTAAGGGAACGCGCTATAAGCTGTCCGCCATCGGTCGGCGAGATCGTTCTTAGAAGTGCGCGGCTTGTGGTCAGCTTGCGGGCGTTGTCCGGATCCAGAAAAGCGTGAATGTCGCTGTTCCAGTCCTTGCCACAGGCGCCGGATGGGTCAAGCGGGCACACAGTTACAATTGCCCCGTTCATTACCGCGTGCTGTCTGGCAAATGCAAACATGCCCATAAGATCATGCAACACACCTTTTCGCTCCTGACTGCTTATAAAAGAAGTGAATGAAGGTAGTGCCATATTGACCAGTGTTGCAGCAATAACCACAACAATTATTAACTCTAATAGCGAAAAACCACGATTTTTGTGGGCAAACATTTTTCAACATCCTTGTTATAACATTTATATAGCGAACGCATCCTGCGTGCCGCTGCCATTTCACTTTCAAGCCATCTTGAAAGTCACTCCATTTCCAGCTTCTTCAGCCGGTACCGCAGCGCACGAAAACTGATTCCCAATCTCTTTGCTGCTGCAGTCTTGTTCCAGCGTGTTGCTTCCAGAGCTTTCTCAATAGCCTGGCGCTCAATAGACTCCAGATATCTCTCCAGATCAATGTTGCCCTCTGGCACCGAGGCAGGTCTGACATCAGAAGTATCTCCGCCATTTATATTATCTGCCTCGCTGTGCAGACCATTGCCAAGGTGGAGGTCGGACGCGCTGATCTTTTCTGCGTCACACAGAGTGAATGCACGTTCAAGAATATTTTCAAGCTCCCGCACGTTCCCCGGGAAATCATGCTCTTTCAGCCTGTTAATCGCGTCCGGGGTGAGCGTTGCTTTATCACACTCATATTCCCGGGCGATGCGCTCAAGGATGTGGTCGGCCAGAAGCCCGATATCGTCCGTGCGATCCCGGAGGGGCGGGACCACCAACTCGATCACGTTGATCCGGTAAAACAAATCCTGTCGGAAGCTTCCTTCCTGAACAAGTTCTGCCAGATTTTTATGGGTCGCGCTGAGTAACCTGATATCGACCGGTAGTTCTTTGGTGTCGCCGACAGGGCGAACAGCTTTTTCCTGAATGGCCCGTAGCAGTTTCACCTGCATAGCCAGAGGCAGGTCAGCTACCTCGTCCAGAAACAGCGTGCCGCCGTTAGCGGAACGGAAGAGACCATCCTTGTTTTCAACTGCGCCGGTAAAACTGCCTTTCTTGTGCCCGAAAAACTCACTTTCCATCAACTCTGAAGGGATTGCACCGCAGTTGACGGCAATGAAAGGTTTGTCACTACGGGGGCCCTGGAGGTGAATCATCCGTGCGACCAGTTCTTTCCCGCTGCCAGACTCGCCACTGATAAACACCGGTGCCTGACTTCTGGAAAGCTTGCGGGTCTGGTTGCGTAGTTTTTTAATCTGTGCAGAGTTGCCAAGCAGAAGGCCGGGGTCATCACTGGGGTCGGTAACATCCGGGCCCGGCTCAGATAGCTTCAATGCGCTGTTCACGAGTTCCCGTAGCCTTGGAAGCTCAACCGGCTTGGATACGAAATCAAATGCGCCGGCCTTGAGGGATTCGATGGCGGTGTCCATGCTGCCATAGGCGGTGATGACGGCCACGGGAGTGTCTGGTCGGTTCTGCTGAATCCACTGTACCAACTCAATACCATTACCGTCCGGCAGGTTCATGTCGGTCAGGCACAGCTGCGGCGAATGCTCTTCTAGCAGCTTGAGCGCGCTGGTAAGGTCCGGTGCAGTCAGGGTTTTAATGCCCATGCGGGTGAGCGTAATTTCAAGAAGATCCCGGATGTCGGGTTCGTCGTCAACAATCAGCGCTGTATGAGTGGTCATCTTGTTTTATCAGTTCCATGTCAGATCAATCGTCCTGGGGGCGCAAAGGTAATGCGAAAACAGCAGCCGGGTTGGTTGTCTTCCACAAGTGACAAATGGGCCTGGTTAGCCTCGCACAGTTCCTTTGCGAGATAAAGCCCAAGGCCCGTACCGCCCTTATCGGTTGTGTAAAACGGCTCAAAAACCTGATGGCGAGAGCTTGGCTCTATACCAGGGCCAAAGTCCCTTACATCCACATAAGCCCGCTTTCCATCGGCAGTGGCACCTGCACGCAATTCGATTTTGCGTTCACCGGAATGCTGATGGCTGTAGCGCAAGCCATTATCACACAGATTTACCATTACCTGTTCGATCTGGCTTTTGTCGAAGCGTGCTTCAGGTATCGTTGACGCGGTATTTAATCTCACAACTGTGGCGGGCACGGTATTTTCCTGTGTCTGGAGGAAGTCTGTTCTGAATTCCTTCAGCCAGTTGCCTACATCAACAAGATCTGCATTAGCAGATTTACGCCGTGAAAGGCTGAGTACATTCTCGATAATACCGTTCACCCGACGTGAGTGGCGCTGGATAATATCCAGCATCTTCGCGTCCCCACGATCGAGGTGATCAGATTCCTCCATTAACTGGGCTGCGTGACTGATGGCCCCCAGCGGGTTGCGGATTTCATGGGCAATACCAGCGGTTAACCGCCCAAGAGAGGCCAGCTTCATATGCTGGGCCTGCTGTGTCACTTTGCTCATGTCCTCAATAAATACCAGTATCTGATCTCCGCGCTCCTGATCAAGCTGAGTAAAGTTTACCTGGAGCAGAGGAGAGGTGGGAGCTGATTGAAATGGTTCTGTGCGCTTTTCGGGGTTTTTGAGCCAGGCATCAAGCCCGGATTTGAGTGGCTGGGGGAGATCCCGGGATTTCGTGTCGGGCACGTCCAGATCATCGGTGGGGATCCCGAACAGAAGTTCTTCCGCGGCTGCATTCGCCAGGCGGATATGGTTGTGCCGGTCAAGTACAAGAATACCGGTGCGCATGCGCTGGATAATCTGCTGGTTAATTTGTTCCAGCTCTACAATGCTTTGCGCCCGGCTGCTGGCGAGAGCCTCACTTTTCATCATCCTTCGCGAGATGTTCTGCAATATAAATGCTGCGGCGAAGTAAACAATGCCCAGAGAACCTGCCCGCACAATTTCATCAGCAGATTCACCTAGCGTCAGCATCGCCCATCCCGAAACGCTGAGGGAGCTGATGGCAGCAAGCGCTGCATAGAAAGTGCCAGTGCGGCTGGGAGTAAGAATGTTACCGGCAGCTACGGATACGATGACGAGGTTAGCGAGCCCGTTGGTTACACCAGTGCTGGTAAGCAAAAGCCCGTGCAGGATAAGAATGTCCAGCAGAATCGATAGGGTGATGTGCCGTTTTTTTGGCTGGAAGCCTGCCAGCAGTGTGAGTGAAATAAAACCGTTCAGGGCGAGATAGCCCATCACGCCAAACTGGTAGTAATCCAGAAACCTGAAACGAGTATCAAAATTGACAGGGTCAACAAACAGCAGGGCGACCAGCACCAGGCTGATTACAACCCGGTAATGGTTGTATATGCGGAAAAGTTTAGCCTGTTGAAAGCCGGGTGTTCTCTTGCCGGTACTGACTGCTGATACCGTATCTGTCGCCATGGTTTTCAGAAATCCGTTGATGAGCGGAAGAAATCAGGGTCTGTGGGGGGTTATAATAGCCTTTTCGCGGCAATGAGTTACAGGAGCCAATTTATGTCTGTTTCCGGGAGCGCCCCGCTTTCCAATACATCGCATCGCAAGCTGCGGGTTGTGATGGCGCAGATTGATTTTCTGGTGGGGGATATTCCCGGCAATACCGGGCTGGTTATTGAGGCTGCGAAGCGTGCCTGTTCTGATCATCAGGCAGATATCGTCGTTTTCCCGGAGCTTTGTATTACCGGATACCCGCCGGAAGACTTATTGCTGCGTCCCAGCATGGATCTCAGAGTGAGTGAAGCTCTGGAGCGCCTGCAAACTGCGGAAGTTGATGCAGCGATTATTGTCGGCGCACCTCTGAGAGTTGATGGCCTCCTTTATAATGCAGCCGTTGTGATTGAAGGTGGTAAAGTTACGGGTCGCTACTTCAAACGGTTTCCGCCCAATTACCAGGTGTTTGACGAGAAGCGCTATTTTTCGGATGGTAAGGCCGCAACGGTGATTGAGATATGTGGCGTGCCCGTAGGCCTGACAGTCTGTGAAGATATATGGTCTGACGGGCCGGTGGAGGACTCGGCCGCAGCAGGTGCACGGTTGATTATTAACCTGAACGCCTCCCCCTATGATATTGGCAAGCAGGAGCGCAGAAAGGCGCTGCTTGAGCGCAAATCCCGCGAGAACTGTGTGAGCATTGTCTATGTGAACCTGATAGGGGGGCAGGATGAACTGGTGTTCGACGGTGGCTCGATGGTTTTCGACCACTCGGGTACGCTTGCTGTGGAAGTCCCCCAGTTCACTGACGGCCTGTTCCCGGTTGATTTCCTGTGTGACCATCATTGCCAGCCGGCTTCTCAGCCCTTGCCTGACACGCTTTCGCTTGAAGCGAGTGTTTACAATGCGCTTGTGACAGGCGTGCGAGACTATGTAAACAAAAATGGTTTCAAATCGGTAGTGCTTGGCCTCTCCGGAGGTATTGATTCTGCCGTAACTCTGGCAATTGCTGTAGACGCGCTGGGATCGGATCGTGTTCGTGCCGTCATGATGCCTTTCAGATACACGTCGGGTATCAGCCTTGAAGACGCAGAGGCTCAGGCCGCAGCCATGGGTGTGCAGTACGATGTGTATTCGATAGAGCCAATGTATGAAGCTTTCATGGCAACGCTTGCGGCCCCATTTGAGGGGACGACTCCGGATACCACAGAGGAAAACCTGCAGGCACGTATCCGCGGTGTTTTGCTCATGTCTCTCTCCAACAAGTTTGGCTCGCTGGTACTGACAACCGGTAATAAGAGTGAAATGGCTGTTGGGTACTCCACTCTTTACGGAGATATGGCTGGCGGCTTCGATGTTCTCAAGGATGTACCAAAGACGCTGGTTTTTCGCCTCGCCTGGTACCGCAACTCCGTATCGTCAGTGATCCCCGAAAGGGTTATCACGCGTCCGCCATCGGCAGAGCTGGCTCCGGACCAGAAAGATGAAGACAGTCTTCCCGGCTATGATGTGCTGGATCAGATCCTGAACCTCTATGTGGAGCGGGATTTCAGTGCTGATGCAATTGTTGCGGAGGGATTCGATCAGGCGGATGTAAGTCGCGTTGTTCGTCTTGTGGATATCAATGAGTACAAGCGCCGGCAGGCACCGATCGGGGTCCGGATCACAGAGCGGGGTTTCGGGAAGGATCGCCGCTATCCCATTACCAGTGGCTGGAAAAGCGGCAACTAGACTTAAAAGGGGGCGAGGTTACTCGTCGCCCATAAGTCCAAAAGTGACCACGCTGGAGAGCGAACGGTTCTCGCGCTTCAGCAGATTTGCCTCAAATTCGCCGTCGCTGTTGAATGCATCGCTTTCCGGAAAGTTCTGGCGAAGCAGCGCGACCGCATCCTGAGCGCCTTTCTTGAATTTCAGAAAGTCGAAAGTTTCTGCAAGAATGATCAAAGCCTCTTCAACGGCAGGTGAAGAGGGGAAGTTTTCTATGATGAAACGCGCCCTGTTATTGGCGGCAACGTAGGCTTCGCGCTTGATATAGTAGCGCGCAGCGAAAAGTTCCAGCTCCGCCATACGGTTACGGATAGCAATCATGCGTTGACGGGCATCTGCCGCGTACTCACTCTCCGGGTAGCGGTTCAACAGCTCGCTGAAATCACGAAATGCCTGCTGTTGCTCTCCCGGGTCCCGGGCGGCGACATCAATTGGGAGATAGCGTGCAGCCAGGCCTATATCAAGGTTATAGGAAGCGAGCCCGCGCATATAAAGTGCGTAATCGGCATGTTCACTCTGAGGATTCAGGCGCAGGAACCGGTCCGCTGCGGCTCTGGAACCTTCAAGGTCCAGGTTCTGGTAGCGGGCATAAATAAGATCAAGCTGTGCTTGTTCCGCATAGCGGCCGAACGGATAGTATGTCTCCAGAGCATCAAGGTTCTGTTCGGCTTCGTTGAAGTTGCCTGAATTCATTGCCTGGCGGGCATTGTCGTAGTAAAGCTTCTCCGGCAATACTTCCTCCTGCTTGTGTGACGCGCAGGCACTGATCAGTACAACCAGTGTGGAAAGTAGCAGTAAACGAAAACCTGATCTCATGCCGGAATCCCGTATAATGTCGATAAATTCGAGTGCGGTATTGTAGCGGGGAACTTGTCTCATGTGCAGTCTCACGTAATCCAAGTAGAGTGTACACCCCAGATGCTTCAAATATTCTGACTGAAACGTAACACACACAAGGCCCCGGGGGCTTAATGTCATCTGAAAACCGAATAATTGCCAGTTTTTCTGTGCCGCCAGCTCTCAGTGACCGGCGCCTGGATCAGGCTGCTGCTGAACTCATGCCGGAGCATTCCCGTTCGCGCCTGCAGTCATGGATTCGCAGCGGCGCGTTAAGGGTGAACGGCGAAGTTCGCAAGCCAAGAGACAAGGTTATGCTGAGCGACCGGCTGGAGCTTGACGCTGAGCCTGAGGCTCAGGTGACCTGGCAGGCCGAAGCAATCAGCCTGGATATCGTCTATGAAGACGAACACATTCTCGTGATCAATAAACCCGCTGGTCTGGTTGTTCATCCGGCTGCGGGTCATGCTGATGGCACACTGGTGAACGCGCTTCTGAACTACGCGCCAGAAGTGGAAAACCTGCCCCGTGCCGGCATCGTCCATCGTCTTGATAAAGACACCTCCGGCGTTATGGTGGTAGCTCGAAGTCTGATTGCTCACACCTCCCTGGTCAGCCAGTTGCAGACCCGGACCATGGGTCGTGAGTACGAAGCGGTTGTCGTAGGCACACTGACAGGTGGCGCCACAGTAGATGCACCTATTGGCCGTCATCCTCATGAGCGTAAAAAAATGGGTGTGGTGAAAAGCGGTAAACCTGCAGTAACCCACTACCGCCTGATTGAGCGTTTTGCTGCCCATACCCACGTGCGTTGCAAGCTTGAAAGCGGTCGTACTCACCAGATTCGCGTACATATGGCTCACGTAAAGCACCCACTGGTTGGCGATCCGCTCTATGGTGGTCGTCTGCGCCTGCCAAAGGGTACAACGGAAGAGCTGCGCGAAGTGTTATCGGCATTTCATCGGCAGGCGCTGCATGCGCGTCAACTCACTCTGGAGCATCCGGAATCCGGTGAGATTCTGAGCTGGGATGTGCCTTTGCCGGAAGATTTCGTTGGCCTGCTCGCCGCTCTGCGTAAGCATGCTCGTGATCTGGAGAGTGATGAGTTCTGAAGCTGCTTCTTCGTTAACGCTTATTCATCCTGACTGGCCAGCGCCTGAGAATATCCATGCCCTGTGCACAACCAGGGCGGGTGGTGTCAGTCAGCCCCCTTGGGCGAGCCTCAATCTGGGGGCTCATGTAGGTGACGCGGCAGAACATGTGCTGGAAAATCGTCAGAGGCTCGCAGATGCTTGCAAGCTTCCGGTCGGTGCCTTTGGGTGGTTGAACCAGGTTCATGGCACGAGGGTTGTCGATTTGTCTGCCGGAGATTTCGCCGGTGCACCGGACGCAGATGCAAGCTTTACCCGGGTAGCGGGTAAGGCCTGTGCAATTCTCACGGCAGATTGTTTGCCGGTCATTCTCTGCGATCAGGATGGAACCACTGTGGCAGCAGCTCATGCCGGTTGGCGGAGTCTTTGCAATGGAGTCCTGGAAAACCTGGTTGCCAGGATGGAGTTACCGGGAGACAGGCTGATGGCCTGGCTTGGGCCAGCGATAGGTCCGCAGGCGTTTGAGGTCGGACCAGAAGTAAAGGCGGCTTTTACAGGACAGTACCCGCAGGCAGAAGTGGCTTTCAGTTCGTTGGGTGCCCGCAAGGGGCATTATATGGCAGATATATATCGTCTTGCCCGGCAAAGGCTCGGGATGCTTGGCGTCAAAAATATATCAGGCGGTACATTTTGTACGGTTGCTGACAGTCAACGTTTCTATTCCTATCGTCGTGATGGCGTGACTGGCCGCATGGTAACGCTCATCTGGAAAAACTGAGCCATGTCAATTTCCTGACGGTTGCCTTTGGCGCTGACCTTGAACTTCCCCCGAATGCCCCTACATTAGTTGTCAATGAAAAGCAAAATGCACGTTTAACGATCGCATTTGCCGAATAAATCGGGGAAATATTCATGAGAATTGACAAGCTTACCAGTCTTCTGCAAACCGCGCTTGCTGATGCCCAGTCACTTGCTGTAGGCAAGGATCATAACTTTATTGAACCCCTGCATTTAATGCAGGCGATGCTCGATCAGCAGGGCAGTTCTATCAAACCGCTTCTCAAACAGGCAGGAGCAGATCCTTTGCGTGTCCGACAGGCCGTGGCGAAGGAAATTGAGGATCTGCCTGAAGTAAGTGGCAGCGCAGGTGATGTTGCCATGTCCAACGATATGGGGCGCCTGTTTAATATCGCTGACAAATTGGCTCAGAAGCGTAAAGACCAGTTTATTTCGAGCGAGCTTATGTTGCTGGCCGCCTTGGAAGATCGTGGCACGCTTGGTCGCGTCCTGCGTGAGCAGGGTGTGGATAAAGCGGCGCTGGAAGATGCTATTAATACGGTGCGAGGTGGTGAGACAGTGAACGATGCGGGTGCTGAAGAGAACCGTCAGGCATTATCCAAGTATACGATTGACCTGACCGAGAGAGCTGAAGCCGGGAAACTTGATCCGGTCATAGGCCGTGATGACGAGATTCGTCGTACCATTCAGGTGTTGCAGCGTCGGCGTAAAAATAATCCGGTACTGATTGGTGAGCCAGGTGTGGGTAAAACAGCAATCGCGGAAGGTCTGGCCCAGCGGATTGTAAACGGCGAAGTACCGGAAGGTCTGAAAAACAAGCGGGTTTTGTCCCTGGACATGGGCTCGCTTATTGCTGGCGCCAAGTTCCGGGGCGAGTTTGAAGAGCGTCTGAAAGCGGTGTTGAGTGAGCTCGCCAAGCAGGAGGGGCAGGTCATCCTGTTCATCGATGAAATTCACACCATGGTGGGTGCAGGTAAAGCTGAAGGTTCCATGGATGCTGGCAATATGCTGAAGCCGGCGTTGGCTCGTGGCGAATTGCATTGCGTGGGCGCGACTACTCTAAACGAATACCGTGAGAACATTGAGAAGGATGCCGCTTTGGAGCGTCGCTTCCAGAAGGTGTTGGTGGATGAGCCGAGCGAAGAGGATACTGTTGCGATCCTTCGTGGTCTGAAGGAGCGCTATGAGGTACACCATGGTGTAGAGGTTACTGACGGAGCAATTATCGCTGCTGCAAAGCTGTCGCAGCGTTACATAACAGACCGCCAGTTGCCGGATAAGGCCATTGACCTGATCGATGAAGCTGCAAGTCAGATTCGTATGGAAATGGACTCGAAACCAGAGCCTCTCGACCGTTTGGAGCGCAGGCTGATTCAGCTCAAAATTGAGCGTGAAGCCTTGAAGAAGGAAACCGATGCGGCATCGAAGAAGCGCTTGGAGGAGTTGTCCGAGGTGATTCAGGGTATTGAGCGCGAGTACGCAGACCTTGAGGAAGTATGGAACACTGAGAAAGCTGCGTTGCAGGGCTCCCAGAAAATCAAGAGCCAGCTGGAGCAGGCTCGTATTGATCTGGAAAACGCTCGTCGTGCAGGGGATCTGGGCAAGATGTCCGAGCTTCAGTATGGCCGCATTCCGGAGCTGGAGCGTCAGTTGGATATGGCGAGCCAGGCTGAAATGATGGAAATGAAGCTGCTGCGAAACCGCGTCACCGATGAGGAAATCGCGGAGGTAGTTTCCAAGTGGACAGGAATTCCGGTCTCCAAAATGCTTGAGGGCGAGCGCGAAAAACTTATGCGCATGGAAGATGCGCTGCATAAACGCGTAATTGGCCAGAATGAAGCTGTAGAAGCTGTATCGAACGCAGTTCGGCGTTCACGGGCTGGTCTGGCCGATCCGAACCGGCCAAACGGGTCGTTTCTGTTTCTCGGACCAACCGGTGTGGGTAAAACAGAGCTTTGTAAAGCTCTGGCCTCGTTCCTTTTCGACACTGACGAAGCCATGGTGCGTATCGACATGTCGGAGTTTATGGAGAAACACTCCGTTGCTCGTTTGATTGGCGCCCCTCCTGGCTATGTGGGTTATGAGGAGGGTGGATACCTCACTGAAGCTGTTCGTCGCCGTCCATACTCCGTGCTTTTGCTCGACGAAGTTGAAAAAGCGCACCCGGATGTATTTAACATACTTCTGCAGGTGCTTGATGACGGCCGCCTTACCGATGGCCAGGGGCGCACAGTAGACTTCCGCAATACAGTGATTGTGATGACCTCGAACCTTGGTTCGGACATCATTCAGCAGAAGGCGGGCGAAGAGAATTACGAGGCCATGAAGAGTGCCGTGATGGAAGAAGTGGGTACTCACTTCCGTCCGGAGTTTATTAACCGCGTTGATGAAGTGGTCGTATTTCATCCGCTTGGGGAAGATCAGATACATGGCATCGCGAAAGTCCAGATCGGAACTCTTGGCAAACGCCTAAAAGAGCGGGATATGAAGCTGGAGCTGGATGAAAGTGCAATGGATCTGCTGGCAGAAGTCGGATACGACCCGGTATACGGCGCACGGCCCCTCAAACGGGCGATTCAGCGGATGATTGAGAACCCTCTGGCGCAGAGGTTGCTGCATGGTGACTTTGTTGCCGGTGACACCATTCGGGCCAAAGTGGAGGGTGGTAAGCTGGTTTTCGACAAAGCCTGATCCAGGCATAAAACTCAAGGGGCAGAATGTTGGTTCTGCCCCTTTTTTCATGAATGGCTACAGGCTTTATTCAGAGGCTTCAGGCCCGCAATTCTCAGCTGCAATTTCTTCCAGCTTCTCACGCTGTTTGGCGATTTCTTCCGGGCTCAGGTAACGCATCTCGCCGTTTTCCTCGATACGGATACGAGCGTTGTTTTCGATGACCTCGAGATTTGTGCGAGCGGTTTCGCAGTTGGCCTCGCGTTGTTTGCGGCGCGCAGCTTCGACCGCCGAGTCTTTTTCCCGGTCGGCTTCTTTCTGTTGTTTTTCCTGAAGTTCCCCGAGCTGCTCCTGGGCGCTGGGCCGTTTGGATGCAGCGCTCGAAGATGTGCCAGAGCGGACGTTAACCGTTTCAGAGGCAGCGCCCACTGGCTGTCGGTCACCAAAATGCGTTACGCCATTTTCGTCGGTCCATTTGAATACGGAGGCGCTCATGGCAATGCCAGGAGCTATGGCCATCAAAAGTGTCAGCGTGAGGGTTTTTCTGTTCATGGCTATACTCATGGTGTGTGCACTGCTCCCGGAAAGGTTGGCAACCTTTGCATATCCGGGCCCGTTATTCTGTTTCATGTTTCACTATAATGCCATTTGAGCGAAGCATTTTCTTCCGCCTAGTTCAAATCTAGGCATCTGAGTTGCAGATAATTATGCCAGAGCATTAGCCGGTATGGGCATAGAAAGCTGCAGAGGCTATTGACAGGGAGTTTCGCGCTGTCAGAATTACCGATTGCCTGAAGACTGGGGTTAATACCGCCGGCAATCCCGAGCAAGTATCCCCTGTTATTTACCACACTGAGCGTGCCGCACATCTGTCGCGGAATGGTTGTTGCTTACGTGCAACCCGTCGATTGGTCGTTCTCCGCAACCCTCAGGAGGGCGGCTGGCCAGGAGACAACCTCTTAACAAGGTGTGGAGCGCCCGGTTCCGCTTTCAAAAGAAGCAGGGAAGCCGTGGATCCAGGCAATCGGGCATGTGCCCGGCTCATTCACTCGTAGAAGAGGGTAGAAAATCGTGGAGTTATTGTCTGGCGCCGATATGCTGATCCGTTCCCTGCAGGATGAAGGGATCGAGTACATATACGGCTATCCGGGTGGCGCAGCCCTGCATATTTACGATGCGTTGTTCAGGCAGGATAAGGTCAAACATATTCTGGTAAGGCACGAGCAGGCAGCTGTGCACATGGCTGACGGCTATGCGCGGGCAACCGGGCTGCCCGGGACTGTGCTTGTGACCTCTGGCCCTGGAGCCACCAACACCATTACAGGTATCGCGACGGCTTTCATGGATTCCATTCCGATGGTGGTTCTGTGTGGCCAGGTTGCGTCCACCCTGATCGGCGAAGATGCCTTTCAGGAAACCGATATGATTGGTGTTTCCCGGCCCGTAGTTAAGCACAATCTCAGTGTGCGTCATCCTTCTGAGATCCCGGAAGTTATCCGTAAGGCGTATTATATTGCGTCGACCGGGCGTCCCGGGCCTGTTGTTGTTGATATTCCCAAAGATATGACCGCGCCCAATGAGCGCTTTGAGTATGCTTACCCGAAGAAGGTCAAGCTACGCTCATACAGCCCGGCAATACGCGGTCATGCTGGTCAGATCAAAAAAGCCGTGGATATGATGTTGGCTGCCCGTCGGCCAATCATCTATGCCGGTGGCGGTGTCATTCTCGGCAAGGCTTCGGGTCAGTTGACCGACCTGGTGCGCAAGCTGGGTTTTCCGATCACCAATACGTTGATGGGGATTGGCTGTTATCCGGCCAGTGACAAGCAGCATCTTGGCTGGCTGGGCATGCACGGAACATACGAAGCCAATATGGCGATGCACCACTCAGATCTTATTCTGGCGGTCGGTGCACGGTTTGATGACCGTGTAACCAATGCGACTGAAAAGTTTTGTCCTGGTGCCCGGATTATTCACATTGATATTGATCCGGCGTCCATCTCCAAAACCATTGATGCAGACGTTCCGATTGTTGGGCCCGTTGATGCGGTTCTCAAGGAGATGATTGCTCTGGTTAAGGAAAGTAAGGAAAAGCCGGATGCCGAGGCGCTTGCGGCCTGGTGGAAGCAGATCGATGAATGGCGTGCTTTTCATGGTATGCGATACGAGACCAGTCCGGATGTCATCAAACCACAGGAGGTGATAGAAATGCTGCATCGCCTCACTGGTGGTGATGCGTTTGTTACCTCCGATGTGGGGCAGCATCAGATGTTTGCCGCCCAGTACTACAAGTTCGACAAACCCAACCGTTGGATCAACTCGGGTGGGCTCGGCACAATGGGGTTCGGCTTGCCTGCAGCTATGGGCGTCAAGCTGACGCATCCGGATGACGAGGTGCTTTGTATCACAGGAGAAGGCAGTATCCAGATGAATATCCAGGAACTGTCTACCTGTAAACAGTACGATTTGCCCGTGAAGATCATCAACTTGAATAACCAGTCATTGGGTATGGTGAGGCAGTGGCAGGACATGAATTACGAGTCTCGTCATTCTCATTCATACATGGAATCCCTGCCGGACTTTATCAAGCTGGCGGAAGCCTATGGGCATGTGGGTGTCCGGATCGATAGAAAGGAGGATCTGGAGCCCAGGCTCAAAGAAGTTCTGGCCATGAAAGACAAGTTGGTTTTCGTGGATATTCAGGTTGATCGCTTTGAGCATGTTTATCCGATGCAAGTGGCCCGCGGCTGTATGAAAGATATGTGGATCAGCAAGACGGAGAGGGTGTGATCATGCGTCGAATCATTTCTGTGTTGCTTGAAAACGAACCGGGCGCTCTGTCCCGAGTTGTTGGGCTGTTTTCGCAGCGGAACTACAACATTGAGACACTGACTGTCGCGCCCACCGAGGATGAAACCTTGTCCCGGCTGACAGTTACCACGTCCGGTTCAGATCGGGTCATTGAGCAGATCACCAAGCAGCTGAACAAGCTTGTTGAAGTGGTGAAGCTGGTCGATTTGACTGAAGGGCCTCACATTGAGCGTGAGCTGATGCTGGTCAAACTCAAGGCAACAGGGTCTCAGCGTGCTGAAATAAAACGCACGGTGGATATTTTCCGGGGCCAGATTGTTGATGTTACCAGTTCTGTTTATACGGTTCAGTTAGCAGGCGACAGCGACAAGCTGGATGGCTTTATTCAGGCTATCGGTACGTCGGGTGTTCTTGAAGTTGTGCGCTCTGGCGTTTCCGGAATTGCCAGAGGCGAGAAGGTTTTAAGCCTTTAAGCTTTTTCAAATATTACGAACGGTCTGGCCTTTTAAATGGCCGCCATAAATAACAGAGGTTTGTCATGCAGGTTTATTACGATAAGGATTGCGATCTTTCCATTATCCAGAGCAAGAAAGTTGCCATCATCGGTTTTGGCTCACAGGGCCACGCGCACGCGTGTAACCTGAAAGAGTCCGGTGTTGATGTAACTGTAGGTCTGCGTCCGGGGTCTTCTTCGATCGCAAAGGCAGAAGCGTACGGTCTGAAGACCAGCGATGTGCCATCTGCCGTGGCCGCTGCTGACGTAGTTATGGTTCTGACTCCGGATGAGTTCCAGTCTCAGCTGTACAAGGCTGAAATCGAGCCCAATCTGAAACAGGGTGCAACCCTGGCATTTGCGCATGGCTTTGCCATCCACTACAACCAGATCGTTCCGCGTAAAGATCTGGACGTTATCATGGTTGCCCCCAAGGCTCCCGGTCACACTGTTCGTACGGAATTCGCCAATGGTGGCGGTATTCCTGACCTGATTGCTGTCTTCCAGGATGCTTCAGGTAATGCCAAGAACCTGTCCTTGTCATACGCCAGCGGTATCGGCGGTGGTCGTACCGGTATCATTGAGACAACCTTCAAGGATGAGACTGAAACCGATCTGTTCGGCGAGCAGGCTGTTCTGTGTGGTGGCGCGGTTGAACTGGTAAAAGCCGGTTTTGAGACACTGACTGAAGCGGGCTACGCTCCGGAAATGGCGTACTTTGAGTGTCTGCACGAGCTCAAGCTTATTGTGGATCTGATGTATGAAGGTGGCATCGCCAACATGAACTACTCCATCTCTAACAATGCAGAGTATGGTGAGTATGTGACTGGCCCTGAGGTTATCAATGAACAGTCTCGCGAAGCCATGCGCAATGCGCTGAAACGTATTCAGAGTGGCGAGTACGCGAAGATGTTTATTTCCGAAGGTGCTCTTAACTATCCGTCCATGACTGCACGCCGTCGTCAGAACGCTGCGCATGAGATTGAAGTGACGGGTGAAAAGCTTCGCGGCATGATGCCGTGGATCTCTGCCAACAAGATCGTGGATAAGGATAAAAACTAAGCGGAGTTCTGCCTGGTTTGAAAAAACGCGGCCCGGGTGGCCGCGTTTTTCGTATATACTCCGCCCAAATACTTTCCGGAGTAATGGGAATGACTGAAGAAAGAAAAAATGCCGACATGGATTCTGCTGCCAGCGAGTCTAAGCCATCTTCCAGTTCGGCGGTTGAGTGTGATGTAGAGCCTGGTGAAGTGGTGGAAGAAGAGCTTGTAGAGGGCGCTCCGGTGCGCAGGAAGGGGGTATACCTCCTGCCTAACGCACTTACAACTGCCTCGTTGTTTTCCGGCTTCTATGCCATTGTATCGGCGGCAGGGGGTGTTTTTGATAATGCTGCCATTGCGATTTTCGTGTCCATGATACTCGACGGCCTTGATGGGCGGGTCGCCCGCATGACAAATACCCAGAGCAAGTTTGGTGAAGAGTACGACAGTCTGGCTGATATGGTTGCCTTTGGTGTCGCGCCAGGGTTTGTCGCGTTCTTCTGGTCGCTTAACGGGTTGGATAAAATCGGCTGGGCTATCACGTTCATATATGTTGCCGGTGCAGCGTTGCGCCTGGCGCGATTTAATACGCAGATCGGCTCCGTGGACAAGAAGTTTTTTGTCGGGTTGCCCAGTCCTGCTGCTGCAGCCTGCGTTGCCGGGTTGGTATGGTGTTTTCATGCATTTCAGCCGTCGGCCTGGCTGACATCACTGACAATCGTTGTTGTCGGTGGTACGGGGCTGCTGATGGTTAGTAATGTTCTGTATCGCAGCTTCAAGGATCTCGATATGCGAGGGCGCGTGCCTTTCGCTGCAATTCTGCTTGTGGTTCTGATCCTGGTGGTGATCGCGCTTGATCCCGCTACAGTGCTTTTTACCGGCTTCCTGATTTATGCGTCGTCTGGGCCCGTCCGTGCATTATTTCGCAGGAAGCCTCGCCGTCGTTCAGCTAACGCAGATAAGGAACGTTCAGCAGGTTAAGTTCTGGTACAGTTTTTGATCGATTTCCACCTGTAGTCGTGTGGTTTTATAGGTGGAAACCGAAGCTCTTCTGAATTAATTGAAAATGGCCGTTGACAGAT
>NZ_QOCH01000004.1 GCF_003318275.1 Marinobacter sp. F3R11
GCCTTGTCAACCGTTTATTTCGATCTGCTTCAGAAGAGCCTCTTCCAAAACCACCGACATTCACCGGCTGATACTTACTAGTTTCGAGGAGGCTATTCTACATCGAATCCCATCCCTGTCAACCGTTATTCAAAGAAACCTGAAAGCATTTTCTTTATAAAATTCAAACGGTTAACCCTATCAAAACACTCCGACATCCCGGGGCGCCCCTCAAGCGAGATGCGCATTCTACAGAGCTGAGCGGAGGTGTCAACGGGGTTACGAAACTATTTGCAAATTGTTTCAGCGAACCCTTTCGAAAGCTCCCCCCGCGCCCGGAACCCCACACCCGCTGCTGCAGTTTTTTACAGGTGAACATCAACCGCTCTGGCCGCCGTAACAGCTTTGGTTTTTGCCTCTTCGATGCTAGCCCCCGCAGCCAAAGCAACCCCCATCCGACGTCGGCCCGCAAGCTCGGGTTTACCAAACAGCCTTAGCTGTACATCCTTTTCCGAAAGCGCCACATCCAAACCGGAAAAGGCGACTTCCGAGGAATCACCCTGAGGCAGAATCACAGCGGAGGCTGACGGACCCAGTTGCCGGATAGCAGGAACCGGCAGACCAAGTATTGCTCTTGCATGCAAAGCGAACTCCGACAAGTCCTGAGAGATCAGCGTAACCAGCCCCGTATCATGAGGCCGGGGAGAAACTTCCGAAAAGTAGACATCATCACCATGGATGAACAGCTCTACCCCATACACCCCATAACCACCCAGATTCTCAGTTATCTTCAGAGCAACTTCACGAGACCGCTCCAGTGCCTTGGCGCTCATTGGCTGTGGCTGCCAGGATTCGCGATAATCACCGTCTTCCTGGCGATGGCCAATGGGCTCGCAAAAACTGACTCCGCCGGAGTGCCTTACAGTCAGCAAAGTGATCTCATAATCGAACGTCACAAAGCCTTCAACAATGACCCGGCCCCCACCCGCACGGCCACCCGTCTGGGCATACTCCCAGGCAGCATCAATCTGACCCTCATCCGTAACTGTGCTCTGTCCTTTACCGGAAGAACTCATTACAGGTTTGACAACAACAGGCAAGCCAATGGCATTGATGGCTTCAACAAACAGCTCTTTAGTATCTACAAACCGATAAGGCGAAGTGCTAAGCCCCAGTTCTTCTGCCGCCAACCGCCGGATTCCTTCCCGGTTCATCGTAAGATTTACCGCTCTGGCAGAAGGAATGACCCTATACCCCTCCTGTTCAAGCCGGACGAGCTCTGCAGTCGCTATAGCTTCGATTTCCGGGACAATAAGATCGGGTTTTTCCAGTTCCACAATATTACGCAGGGCTGTTGCATCCAGCATGTCTATCACATGGCTGCGATGGGCTACCTGCATGGCTGGCGCATTCGGATAACGATCCGCAGCGATCACCTCAACACCAAATCGCTGCAACTCAATCGCAACCTCTTTCCCAAGTTCACCTGAACCGCAAAGAAGCACCTTGAAGGCGTTCTTTTTCAGCGGCGTACCCAACGTAACTTTACCAGCATTATTCAAATCGAATCCTCCAGCAGGGGCCGATCCCCATCAAAGACGTCCACACTCATTTACAGTGCAATTTCCTGTTCACGCTCAGCCACTTTCTCAAGTACTGCTTTGCGCTCACCATTGGTCATTGAGGTCCAATGCAGAATCTCATCACTGGTACGCTGACACCCTATACATATATCGCGCTCGTCAAGAGCACATATGCTCACACAGGGCGAACGAACCTTATCCTCGATAACCATAGCGAATCAGCCTCAAATTTTTGCAGGCTTCAGACCTGCCGCATAACGACCTGCATTCTGAACGTAATGCGCAGCACTCAGCCCAAGGGCCTTCTGCTGCTGCTCAGTCAGTTGTCGCTTCACCTTTCCTGGCGCCCCCACGACCAGGCTGCCATCAGGAACAACCATTCCTTCAGGAATAAGGGTGTTCGCACCAATAAGGCAATGCTTTCCGATTTTTGCGCCATTCAATACAACTGCATTTATGCCAATCAGCGAATAGTCTCCAACCTCACACCCATGCAGCATAGCCTTATGACCAACGGTGACACCCTTACCCAGGGTCAGAGGCATACCCGGATCTGTATGCAGAACAGAGCCATCCTGAACGTTTGTTTCAGGGCCCACCGTAATAAGCTCGTTATCTCCACGTATCACAACATTGAACCAGACACTACTTTGCTCATGAAGAGCTACATTACCGATCACGGTAGCGTTGTCTGCTACATACTGGCTATCGCCGATTAATTCCGGCGCTCGGCCATCAAGTTCGTACAGCATGAATCTTCCTTACTATGTCCGGGGTTTAAGCAAGTCTATATCGGCATCGTACACAGCATTTAAAAATTCGACCAGAACCACAGCCGATAACCCCCAGATCTGATAACGCTCCCAGCGGTAGCAAGGCACATGAATTGTCTGATCCTGAAAAGGAAGCGCATCAGTACGCTCACGCCGATCCTCGAGGAAAAAGGAAAGGGGAACACGGAACACACTATCAATCTCCCCTGGATTTGGCTCCAGCGGATGCTCCTCTGGCACAACACCAACATAGGGGGTTACGAGGATCCCGTAACGCGACATCACCTGACTCAGCGGCGAAATAATTTCCACCTGATCGGGTGGCAATCCGATTTCCTCATGGGTTTCACGCAAAGCCGTCGCAGCCAGCGACAAATCCCCCGGATCACGTTTTCCTCCGGGGTAAGCAACCTGACCACGATGCGTACTTAAATTTTCCGAACGCAAAGTAAATATCATTTCGGGATTACCCGGGTCATCCGTAACCGGCACAAGGATGCCAGCTTCAGGATAGTTGAGGTCGAGCGTCCTCGGTGCATAACCCGTCAAACGCTGAACTAGTAAATCACGCAAATCGGAACTCCTGAGCAAATCCGGTGTTGAATGAGACAACGACAGCTAGGATCATTAAACTGAACGTTCCATTAATCCAAGTATACGGGGAAAAACATGAAGTACTGCAGTTCATGCGGCCATCAGGTTAAACAATGTATCCCCGAAGGCGACAACCGTCACCGTTATGTATGCGTTAACTGCAGCACGATTCATTATCAGAACCCCCGTATCGTCGCTGGCACAGTGCCGGTCTGGGAAGGCAAGATACTGCTATGCCGCCGCGCAATAGAGCCCCGTTATGGCTACTGGACTCTGCCCGCAGGATATATGGAAAACGCCGAAACCACAGTTGAAGCAGCTGAGCGGGAAACTCTGGAAGAGGCGCTCGCCGAAGTACATATTGAGGGGCTCTATTCTATTATCGATGTTCCCCATATAAATCAGGTACACATGTTCTACCGGGCGACCCTTAAGAGCGGACAGTTTGGTGCCGGTGAGGAATCCCTCGAAAGTCGCCTTTTTGCTCCGGATGACATCCCGTGGGAGGATATATCCTTCCCTACAGTGCGTAAAACACTGGAGCTGTTTCTGGCGGATATGAAAAAAGACTTCTTCGACGTTCACGTCAGCGACATCCGGCACCCTATGGCCGCCACCCGGAACAAGGACGACCTATAATATTTCCATCCGGTAAACCTCGTAAGCAGGTTCTTCATAAGGATGAGCCTGCCTGAGGGCGCTAATGGCTTTCCTGATCAGATCATCCGCGCAAACAAGCTCAACCTTGAACTCCTCAACAACCTCAAGCGACCCGCTTTCTCCCAGAAAAGGATGACTCCCTTCGAGAGGCCGGAACTGTCCATGTCCACGACACTGCCAGGCACATGAATCATAATCGCCGATGCTTCCGGCACCCGCATCGAATAGCGCTTGTTTTGTTTTCTCCAGATGGGTCTCGGGAACGAAATAGCATATTTTGTACATAGAACCTTCCTCCTGGCAGGATATTTTTTGTACAGATTAATAGCTTAGACACTTACCCACAGAATCTGTGGATAACTCTGGGGAAAGTTTTAGGGAACCCCTCTATAAACCCCGTAATTACTGCCCTCACGTTAAATTGGCGACAAATTCACCCAATATTTTTTTTCTTTATTTTTCAATATGTTAAACGAAAAGATCAAAAAGTGAACCGATATCACATGCATTGTTCACGGAACACACAAAGAACCTCCCTAAATGTGCATAAACATATTGAGTCAAGTCCTATTTCTGCAATATGACAATTTTTTTTGCTTGAAAAACGCTGAAAAGCCGGATTGCGGCCATAAAAAAACCGACCATGGAAAGGCACCTTGTAAGGCCAGTCCAAAGTCGGCTTTTCTGATCAGCGCTTGATCAGCCGAACCAGCGCCGTGCATTCCTGAACATACGAATCCAGGAGCCATCTTCCTGCCAGTCTTTTGGACGCCAGGAGTGCTGGACAGCCCGGAATACACGCTCAGGGTGTGGCATCATAATTGTGATACGGCCGTCCTGGGTGGTCGCTCCGGCAATACCATCCTGCGAACCATTCGGGTTGTATGGATAACGAACCGTTGCCTTACCCCGGTTGTCCACGAAACGAAGGGCTATGCGCTCGCTCTCTGCCAGATCCAGAGCGGACGAACTCCCTGAAAACTCTACCCGCCCCTCTCCATGTGCAACGGCTATTGGCATGCACGAACCTGCCATACCATCAAGGAACGCAGATGGTGACGGTATCACTTCAACCATTGCAAGCCGTGCCTCAAACTGTTCAGACTGGTTACGGACAAATCGCGGCCAGCCTTCGCTGCCGGGAATCAGTTCATGCAGGTTGGACAGCATCTGGCAGCCATTGCAAACACCAAGTGCAAGTGTGTCCTGACGATTAAAGAAGGCTGCAAACTGATCGCGTACACGATCGTTGAACAGAATGGACTTTGCCCAGCCTTCACCAGCACCAAGCACATCCCCATATGAGAAGCCACCACAGGCGACAAGGCTGTCGAATGCTTCCAGGTTTGCACGCCCGGAAAGCAGGTCGCTCATGTGCACATCGACAGATTCAAAACCAGCCCGGTCAAATGCTGCGGCCATCTCAACCTGTCCGTTAACACCCTGCTCACGCAAAACAGCAACCCTGGGGCGGGCGCCTTTATTGATATATGGTGCTGCAATATCTTCGTTTACGTCGTAGGAGAGCTTTACGTGAAGCCCCGGGTCATCAGCGTCCAGCAGGTTGTCAAACTCTTCGAGTGCACAGTCAGCATTGTCCCTGAGAGACTGGATCCGGTAGCTGGTTTCAGACCAAAGGCGCTGCAACTCAATTCGCGAGTCATCTATAACCATTGCCCCCTCAAACGTCAGACGAACACGGTCCAGGTCATTCAGTGTACCGATAACACTGATGTGATCTCCCAGGCCTGCCGCTGAAAACTGCTGCAGAACAAAGTCAGTATCTTCCCTGCGCACCTGAATGACGGCACCCAGTTCTTCATTGAACAGTTCCCGTGCAAACTGGCTGGGTTCATCTGCCAGACCGTCAAGCTTGATGTCAACACCGGTGCGGCCCGCGAAACACATCTCCGCAAGGGTCACAAACAAACCACCATCCGAGCGGTCATGATAAGCAAGAAGTTTGTTGTCGGAATTCAGGCCCTGGATAACAGCAAAAAACGCTTTCAGGTCTTCGGGGTCATCAAGATCCGGTGCAACCGCACCAACATTACGGTAGACCTGAGCCAGCGCTGACCCACCCAGGCGATTCTGCCCCGCGGCCAGATCCACAAGAATCACATCAGTAACGCCCGCGTCCGTTATAAGCTGCGGCGTAAGGGTCCGAGAAACGTCTGTCACTGGAGCAAAACCACTGATAATCAAGGACAGCGGCGCAGTAACGCTCTTCTGTTCTCCGTTATCTTCCTCCCACACGGTCTTCATGGACATGGAGTCCTTGCCCACCGGAATTGTGATCCCCAGCTCCGGGCAGAGCTCCATACCAACCGCTCGCACGGTTTCGTACAGATTTTCATCCTCACCGGGGTGTCCCGCTGCGGACATCCAGTTAGCTGACAGACGAATATCGGAGAGCTTATCAATGGCGGCAGCCGCCAGATTGGTAATTGCCTCACCCACGGCCATACGCCCGGATGCGGGAGCGTCCACCGTTGCGATCGGTGTACGCTCACCCATGGCCATGGCTTCGCCAGTAAGCACATCAAAGGAGCTCGCAGTAACAGCCACATCACTGACTGGTACTTGCCAGGGACCAACCATCTGGTCTCGGGCAACCAGCCCGGTAATCGTGCGATCACCAATGGTTATCAGGAAGCTCTTTGAGCCTACGGAAGGAAGCCGCAATACTCTGCGGATCGCATCGTTCAGGTCAATTCTGGAAGAGTCAAACACCGGCTTGGTAAATGATGTTCTGGTAACACTCCGGTGCATGCGTGGAGGCTTGCCAAAGAGTACATCCATTGGCAGATCAACGGGCTTGTCGCCAAAATAGGAATCGCTCAATTCGAGAACATGAGCTTCTGTTGCATCGCCGATTACCGCATAGGGGCAACGTTCCCGGCGACACAAAGCATCAAAAACATCCAGGTTCTCGGGAGCAACCGCTATAACATACCGCTCCTGGGACTCATTGCACCAGATTTCCAGTGGCGACATTCCCGGCTCATCACTGGGAACATCCCGCAGCTGGAACTTACCACCACGACCACCATCCTTCACCAGTTCCGGCATGGCGTTGGAAAGGCCGCCGGCACCGACATCGTGGATAAAACACATGGGATTGTCTTCGCCCATCTGCCAGCAGCGATCAATCACTTCCTGGCACCGGCGCTCCATTTCCGGGTTATCCCGCTGTACAGATGCAAAATCGAGATTCTCGTTACTGGAACCGGAATCCATAGAGGACGCAGCGCTGCCCCCCAGCCCGATAAGCATGGAAGGGCCACCCAGTACGATGAGTTTGGCACCTACCGGTATCTCACCTTTTTCCACATGCTCAGCGCGGATATTGCCGAGACCACCGGCAATCATGATGGGCTTATGGTAACCACGGACTTCATCTCCGGCGGAACCGGCAACCCTCTCTTCAAATGTCCGGAAGTAACCGGCTATATTTGGACGACCAAATTCATTATTGAAGGCTG
Source organism: Marinobacter sp. F3R11 (assembly GCF_003318275.1). Classification (GTDB taxonomy): domain Bacteria; phylum Pseudomonadota; class Gammaproteobacteria; order Pseudomonadales; family Oleiphilaceae; genus Marinobacter. The sequence continues at coordinate 7,075 of NZ_QOCH01000004.1, forward strand.
CGGCGCCAATAGGCCCTTCAATCATGATATCGAGCGCAGAAGCGATCCGGTCGGGCTTACCGTAATTGATTTCCCATGGTTGCGGGTCTTCAGGCAGATTAAGATTGGATACCGTAAAACCGCAGAGCCCTGCTTTCGGCTTGGAGCCGCGGCCGGTAGCACCTTCGTCACGGATTTCCCCGCCAGAGCCAGTTGCAGCACCTGCAGCCGGGGCGATGGCTGTGGGGTGGTTATGAGTCTCCACCTTCATAAGAATATGAATGTCTTCCTGGTTATAACCGTAAACGCCGGTTTCAGGATCCGGGAAGAACCGGCCTCCGCGGCTGCCCCGGATAACCGAAGCATTATCCTTATATGCAGACAAAACCCCTTCACTGTTCATTTCGAAAGTATTTCGAATCATTGCAAACAGGGACTTTTCCTGCCCCTCCCCATCAATATCCCAGGAGGCATTAAATATTTTGTGGCGACAGTGCTCGGAATTTGCCTGCGCAAACATCATCAGCTCAACATCGGTAGGATCCCGCTCAAGGCTGATAAAGGATTTTACAAGGTAATCTACCTCGTCATCTGCCAGCGCAAGCCCCAGGCGTCTGTTTGCATCCAGCAGGGCTTTTTGCCCCCCGGACAGAACAGGGACCCGCTCCAGTGGGCGCGGCTCTTCGTGACTGAACAGCAACTGGGCACCGCCCATTTCATGGAAGACTTTCTGTGTCATGCGGTCGTGTAGCAGTGCAGCTACCTTCTCACGCTGATCCAGGCCGAGTTTCTTGCCCGCCTTGATATAAAAAGCGGTACCACGCTCGATGCGCTGAATCTGGCGCAAACCGCAATTACGGGCAATATCGGTTGCCTTGCTGGACCAGGGGGACAGGGTGCCCGGCCGTGGCACAACGAGAAACAGTACCCCGTCAGGCTCCTCACTCGGCACATCAGGCCCATATGTCAGGAGCCGGTCAAGGATGGCCTGCTCGGAATCGGAAAGCTCGCCCTCCAGATCCACAAAGTGCATGAATTCGGCATAAACATGCTCAATCTCCGGCACAATAGCCTGGATTTTTGCATACAGCTTATGAGAGCGGAATGAAGAAAGCGCGGGTGCGCCGCGAAGTTCAAGCATGATATCAACCTGTATCGCGCGAAACGGGGAAGTCCGGGTGCATTCTGAGAAGGCGCACATCATACTTGAAAGCGGTGCCGGGATACAGCACGGAAACATTATTCCCCAAGTATACAATTGACATTGTTTTGCATGATTATTGATCAACTTTATTGACCCCCCATGCTGCAGCAGGGATCATTAGGCCGTGGACATGGAAGCCACGCCCGAAAGACACCGGATGCAGCCAGCCTATTTTCGCGCATCCCGATGATTTAGCGGTAACGGAGATCAGGGACTTGCCCAGAATTCTTACTGCATACGACGCAGCGAAAACATACATATCAGTCCTCGTCTGCGCGTTGGTTCTGCTGACCGTCACGGGGTGCAGCCAACCGAGCACGTTGCAGGAAATCCGCAACGAGGGTGTACTGCACGTTATTACCCGGGTTGCTCCTTCTATATATTATGAGGGGCGCGACGGGCCAACCGGCTATGATTACGAGCTGGCCAAGCTCTTTGCGGAAGAGCTTGGCGTTGAGCTCAGGTTGAGAGTCGCGGAAGACAATACGGAAGTACTCTCAGTGCTTTCAAAAAATTTCGCACACATCGGGCTGGCCGGCCTTTCTGCACAGCCGTTGTTTGAAAACCAGTACAAGACACTTCCCGCCGGTATCGAAGCCCAGTCTGTCGTTGTTTATAACCGCGATGCAGATCGCCCGGAGACACTTTCCGACCTGGCCGGCAAAACCCTGCATCTGGTTTCTGACAGTAACCACGAATACCAGCTGGAAGCCCACGCAGGCGTGGCGCCAGACATCTCCTGGGAGGTCCACCATGGACTGGATGCTGCCGGCATTCTTGCCCGGGTGGAAACAGGAGAACTCTCATATGCCGTTGTCTCCTCCAATGAACTCAAGCTTAACCACGTATTTTTTCCTCAGGTAAAGCAGGGATTCACCCTCGGTGAGCCCAAGGAACTGACATGGCTTTTCCCATCGAGCCAGGACGCCTCGCTCATCACCGCGGCAAAAGCATTTATGGCGAAGATGGAGGCAGATGGCACTATCGCCCAGCTTTCAGAGCGCTTTTATGGCCATCTGGATCACCTGAACTACGTGGGCGCCCGAACCTTCATGCACCATGTAGAAAACCGGCTACCCACCTATAAGGCGCTGTTCAAGGATCACGCTTCCATGTTCAATATGGACTGGCGCTTGCTTGCAGCTATCGGCTATCAGGAATCACACTGGCGCCCCAATGCGGTTTCACCAACCGGTGTTCGTGGATTGATGATGCTGACACGCAATACAGCCGATTACATCGGCATCAACAACCGCCTGGATGCAGACGAGAGCATTGAAGGTGGAGCCAAGTACTTCCGTATGGTTCACGAAAGGATTCCCGAGCATATTGCCGAGCCAGATCGCACCTGGTTCGCACTGGCCTCCTATAACGTGGGGTTTGGGCACCTTGAGGACGCCCGCCGGCTTACAGAAAGCGCAGGTAAAAACCCTGACCGCTGGATGGATGTAAAAGAGTTTCTGCCTCTGCTCTCGCAGAAAGAGTGGTACAAAAAAACCCGCTTCGGTTATGCCCGGGGCCACGAGCCGGTTCTCTATGTGCAGAATATTCGCCGTTACTATGATGTACTCGCCCGAATGACCAAGCCGACAGAGGACATTGACACCTCCACAGACTCACAGTTTGTCGGATTAGAACCCAACCCTGACGGACACTCTCGGGCCGAAGCCTCCGATGAAGAGCCGGATATGCGAGCCAGCCTTCCTCCCGAGCTTGGGATGATACCGCCAACTCTCTGACACTCAGATGCCAGCGTCGGCCGGATCAACAACCTCAAGTGCCCGATCCACCTGGTTTGCAGTGAAGCCACGGCGAGTCAGGAACCTGGCCTGGCGTACTTTTTCGTTCCAGTCTGCACTCAGGTCAGCCAGGCCAAAACGCTTCTCCCTCAGTAAAACCGCATTCCGGACCCAGTCTGCATCTGCGAGTTCATCAAAGCAGCCCGGGGTCTGATGAATACCACGCTGCTGCAACTCCGCCCGAATTTTCAAAGGGCCATAACCCAGGTCAATCCGCTGGCGCGAATAAACATCGGCAAAACGGTTATCATCCAGCCAGCCCTCATTCTCATAATCATCGAGGACCATACTAATGATCGAGTCATCCAGCTTGCGCTGTTGTAATTTCAGCGTCAGCTCCTGCCGGCTGTGTTCCCGACGGGCAAGCAGTCTCAACGCAACCGAGCGCGTCCGGTACTCCTGATCGTCACTATTTTTCTGTTTTGCCATTCAGCCCTTCCCGCAAACGCTCACAAAACGCTAGACTAGCCCCGTTCCAATTCCGTCGGCGCTGATTCACAAATCCCCGACGGCAGTATCCGGCGCTCTGAAGACTGTGACGACTATACGGCCAGTTCAATAGATTGCACATCAAAGAGCGCTGATGGCCGGTGCCGGCTTACTTTGCCCGACACTGCAGACTGGTTTCAATCCCTAAGGACATCGTCATGGCTGCATTCCTCCAGAAACTTTTCAAATCCCGCAAACCCACAGCGCCGGTACGCAAGACTACAGCCCAGGCGCAACCAGTTACTGCACCTGCGGAGGATAAGCGGGCAGAGCTGAGGGAGCAGCAGCTTCAGGCACTGCAAGCAGCGCCGACGCAGGAAGTCGCCGCTGGCCTGGCGATTGAAGGTATAACTGCAGACATCCGGCTCAAAGCCGCTGACCAGCTTCAGGACGCAGAACTTCTTCAACGAGTTCAAAAGCAGGCAAAAACCCGAGACAAGGGTGTGTATCAGGTGGTCCGGCAGAAGCTGCTGGTTATCCGGGAAGAACAGGCCCGCCAGGAAGAGATATCAGGGACTATTACGGCATTGATCAGCAGCGCCCGCGACCTGGCAAAAACGGATGATACCAAACTCTATGACGCTCGCCTGGATACACTCCTGAACCAGTGGGCAGCCGTTGAGGCCAGTGCTTCGCCAGACCAGCTCAGCGAACTCCTGCAGTCTGTACACCGCTGTCGGGAGCGCGTTGCCGGGATGCAGGCTGCCCGGATTGAAGAGCAACGTCAGCGTGAGCAGCAAACTCAGCGGGATGAAACCCTGGCACTCATGACCCAGACGCTTGAAGAACTTCGTAATCAGCCTGTTGAGGAACTTGTTTCCCTTGCCTCGCTGGACGCCCTTCAGAAAACCCAGGAAAACCGTTGGCTGGAAGCTACCCGCGATACCCAGGTTGAGAAAACGGAGCAGAAGGCCTACGAGACGGCCATGATGACACTGCGTAGCTATATTGCAGCAATTCGGCATATCGGCCAGGAAAAAGAATCACTGCACGCCCTCTCTGTAGTTGCTGAGCAGGAAGACGTCGCCCCTGAAGACCGGGAGCGTGCTTTGGCTTTGCTCAAAGAGATCAACTGGCCTCAAGGCTTCCCTGCTCCGGAACTATTGGTTCCGGCCCGCAAACTCGCAGGAAAGCCCAAATCCAAGCCCACGGTTAAAGCGAGTGATGACCTGAAGCAGCAACAAGCAACAGCGGATAGCCTGAAAGCAGTTCTGGACAAACTGGAAGAGGCGCTTGAAGCCAGGCAACTGAAAGAGTCCAAGCAACTTCTGAAAGCTGTACAACAGTATCAGAAGGCTCTTGATCATCGCCACAGCAGGAGTTTTCAGGCGCGCATCCAATTGCTTACAGCTCAACTGAGAGAACTCACTGACTGGCAAGGCTTCGCGACAGAGCCGAAGCAGGTCGCCCTGTGTGAACAGATGGAATACCTTGCAGAACAGCCGATCGAGCCAGAGGCAAAGTCCGAACGCATAAAAGAGCTACAGCAGGAGTGGCGGGATCTGGGTGGATCTTCAGACCGTACTTTATGGTCTCGCTTTAAGCAGGCATCTGACAAAGCCTATGAACCCTGTAAAGCCTATTTTAAAGCCAAGTCAGGCCTTAAGCAGGCAAACCTGGAAAAACGCAAAGCAATCTGTGCTGAGCTGGAGCATTTTGTTAACGACGCAGACTGGAGCACCGTTGACTGGAAAGCCGTAGACCGCATTTTGCAGACGGCACGCCAGGAATGGAAATCGGCATGGCCTATAGAGTTCCGGGACAACCGGCAGGTACAAAAGCAGTTTGACGACCTGCTCCACAAAATTGAAGCACCTCTCGAAGAGGAACACCGGAAAAACGAAGCCCTCAAACAAGCTATCGTAGAGCAGGCTCAGGCGCTGACTGAACACCAGCCGCTGCAAGAGGCAATGAACAAAGCCAAAGCACTGCAATCAGACTGGAAAGCCATCGGAGTCACCCGCCACAGAGAAGACCGCAAGCTCTGGCAGGCGTTCCGTAAAGCCTGTGATGAAATATTTGCACGTCGTGACACTGAGCGTTCAGAGCAGAAGCAGGCTGAGAAAGAGGCAGATATTGCAGCGGAAGCTGTGGTGAAAGAGGTCAGGAATATCGGCACAGATCAGGACGTCCAGGCTCTGGAACAAGCGGCCAGCACACTTGGTAGCCTGGATACGGGTAGCGTATCTTCGGGTGTGAAAGAACAAATCCAGAAAGAAAAACAAAGGCTGAGTCTGGCCATTTCCACACAAAAACTCAAAACAAGCATTTCCGAATGGCAAGCCCTTGTGCTCGCGCGCACGATGGACGAAACGCCCGAGGAAGTCGCCTTCCCGGAAAAATGGGCTGCCCTCTCAGAAACCCTGGGCGAACTGGATGATCAGGAACTGGTTATTCGCGCAGAGATTCTGGTGGGCGTACCCTCCCCGGCCGAAGACCAGAAAAAACGCATGGAAATACAGGTTCAACGCCTGGCTGAAGGAATGGGCTCAGCAGAAAAAGCAGACAACCCACTCCAGAGCGTTGAAGCTATCGTTGCCAGCTGGTGCCTCCGGTCCACTGACCAGCCCGCCGATGCCGCGCTGGCAAGCCGCTTGAACAGTGCTCTGGACAAACTGATCACAAACTGAGCATCAGGAGCCTCATTCCCGCTGATGCTCTCTGACAAATTCCCTGGCACCCTGAACGGCAGCCAGGGATTTGTCTTTCATACTCCTGAGCTCCTCATCCGCCAGATAAAACATCATATCAATGGTGTGCCGGTAATACCTGGGAGGTAAACGGTTCAGAGCGACGCACATGACATCAGTCAGATAGTCGGCAGTATCCCCGGGCTCTCTCGTAGCATCAATGGCGTCCATCACCAAACGCTCGTAAAAGTTGTCGATGGCATCTCTGAAAGACATGATTTTTTGCCTCCTGAACGTGCATGGAAGCCTTTGGAAGGCCTCTGCCTCTGTCTAAAGATAGAACCCACAAGCTTACCTGTCACCGTTTCTGAGCAATTTCGCCACTCCGATTGGCAGGCCACGTCATTACCTGCGGCACTATCAAAACGCTAAGGTGATGCTTCTGGTCAATAATCCACACAGCAACAATCATCCGAGGACAAACCATGACCACTGAGGCGTATATCTTCGACGCGGTCCGAACTCCCAGAGGGCGCGGTAAAAAAGACGGGGCCCTTTACAGCGTCAAGCCGATTTCACTGCTGACGACAGTTCTTAAAGCACTGCAGCAGAGGAACAGACTGGATACCGCCCAGATAGACGATATCGTGCTTGGTTGTGTCACAGCCATTGGTGATCAGGGTGCGGACATCGCCAAAACCGCTGCACTCGCTGCAGACTGGGACGAAAAAGTATCCGGCGTTACCCTCAACCGCTTTTGCGCATCAGGTTTGGAGGCCGTTAACCTGGCAGCCATGAAAATACGCTCCGGGTGGGAAGATATGGTTGTTGCCGGCGGCGTAGAATCCATGTCCCGCATACCTATGGGCTCTGATGGCGGTGCCTGGGCAATGGACCCTCAGACCAATCTGCATACCGGCTTCATGCCTCAGGGGATTGGCGCAGACCTGATTGCTTCCATGGAAGGTTTCAGCCGGGAAGACGTGGACAGCTTCGCGGTAAAATCCCAGCAAAAAGCAGCCAATGCCTGGAAACGGGGTTACTTTGCCAGATCAATCATTCCGGTCACAGACCAGAACGGCGTAGTCATTCTGGACCACGACGAACATGTGAGGGCCGGCACTACCCTTGAGTCCCTTTCAGGCCTCAGACCATCCTTCCAGATGATGGGAGAGCTGGGCTTTAATAATGTAGCCCGTGAAAAATATCACTACGTTGAGAAGATCACCCATGTTCATCACGCCGGCAACTCATCCGGCATGGTAGACGGCGCTACTGCTGTTCTTATCGGTAGCGAGGCAAAAGGTAAGGCCATGGGGCTCAAGGCCCGCGCCCGCATTGTGGCCACTGCGGTAACCAGCACCGACCCCACCATTATGCTTACCGGCCCTGCCCCGGCCACCCTGAAGGCCCTGAACAAAGCAGGTATGACGGTTGATCAGATTGATCTGTTTGAAGTGAATGAGGCCTTCGCCTCTGTAGTAATGCGCTTCCAGAAAGAACTTTCGGTTCCGGACGAGAAAGTAAATGTCAACGGCGGCGCCATCGCTATGGGTCACCCCCTGGGTGCTACAGGAGCCATGATCCTGGGCACACTGCTCGATGAACTGGAGCGCCGTGAACTGCGCTTCGGCCTGGCAACTCTGTGCGTTGGCGGAGGCATGGGTATCGCCACCATCATTGAGCGCGTCTGAGCCCTACACTTTTCTGTAAGGAGAACCGGTTATGAGTGCCATCCGTTATGAATTGGGTTCAGATCAGATTCTGACTCTCACTATCGACATGCCAGGCCAGGCCGCGAACACCATGAACCAGGTGTTCCGCGAGGCCCTAGATGAAGCCGTCTGCAAAGTACAGGACAACCTGGAAGATATCCGCGGCATTATTGTCACCTCTGCTAAAAAAACCTTCTTTGCCGGTGGTGACCTGAAAGAACTTCACAAAGTCACTCGCGAGAATGCTCAGGTTTTTGAAGACATGGTGAACCGTCTGAAGGCCCGCATGCGCGCACTGGAAACCTGCGGCAAACCCGTGGTCGCAGCGATCAACGGAACTGCATTGGGCGGCGGTATTGAAATCGCTCTGGCGTGTCACCATCGCATCGTCCTGAACGATAACGCTATTCAGCTGGGCCTGCCCGAAGTAACCCTTGGCCTGCTCCCCGGGGGTGGCGGTACCCAGCGCCTGCCCAGGATGATCGGCCTAGAAGCCGCTTTCCCCTTCCTCATGGAAGGCAGAAAAGTGCGCCCATCAGCTGCCCTGAAAGCCGGCATGGTTGATGCGCTGGCCGACTCTGTAGAAGAAATGTTGGCTAAAGCCCGGGCATTTATCGAGGCCAACCCGAAATGCCAGCAGCCCTGGGACAAAAAGGGGTTCAAGCTACCAGGTGGAGCCCCCCACCACCCGGCCATGGCACAAAAGCTGGCCATAGCTCCTGCTATGCTGAAACAGAAAACCAGGGGTTGCTATCCTGCCCCGGAACGCATTTTGTCTGCCGCCGTCGAAGGTGCACAGGTTGACTTCGATAACGGCAGCCTGATCGAAACCCGCTACTTTACCGAACTGGTGACTGGCCAGGTTGCCAAGAACATGACGGGCACCTTCTGGTTCCAGCTCAATAAGATTAAGGCTGGCGGCAGTCGCCCTGAAAGTGTAACCAGAAAACACTTCAAAAAGGTGGGAGTGCTGGGAGCAGGAATGATGGGCACGGGAATTGCCTACGCCACAGCCACTTGCGGTATCGAAGTAGTACTTAAGGATATTTCTCTCGATAGAGCTGAAAAAGGCAAAAGCTACTCTGAAAACCTGTTGGCTAAAAAGGTCAGCCGGGGACATATGACCGAAAAACAAAAAACAGAAATACTGGGCCGCATCAGGGCCACGGACTCTGCCGCCGATCTTGAGGGCTGCGATCTCGTGATCGAGGCAGTGTTCGAAGACAGCGATCTGAAAGCCAGAGTTACTGCAGAAGCTGAGCCGAAATTGGTCAGCAACGGTATTTTTGCCTCCAATACGTCCACCATACCCATCACCCAACTGGCAAAAGCTTCTGACAGGCCACAAAACTTCATTGGTCTGCATTTTTTCTCTCCTGTAGACAAGATGCAGCTTGTTGAAATCGTTGTGGGCGGGAAAACCTCAGACGAGACTCTGGCACGCTCCTTCGATTATGTTCAGCAGATTGGCAAAATTCCGGTGGTTGTGAACGATAGTCGCGGCTTCTTCACCTCCCGCGTTTTCGGCACATTTGTGAATGAAGGCATATGTATGCTGGGTGAAGGTATTCACCCGTCTAGCATCGAGAACGCAGGCATACTGGCGGGCATGCCTGTCGGACCACTGGCGATCACTGACGAAGTCAGCATGACGCTCATGCAGCACGTTCGCACCCAGAGCCGGAAAGACACCGAAGCAGCCGGTGGCACATGGCATGCACACCCGGCGGAAGCCATCATCGATGAGATGGTTCAGACACACGGCCGCAAAGGCAAGGCTGCCGGCGCGGGCTTCTATGAATATCCGGCCAGGGGCAGGAAATATTTGTGGCCGGAGCTGGAAACTCTATATGTGGATAGCAATAAAGCCCGACTGGTGGAGCTGCAGGAGCTGAAAGACCGCATTTTGTTCATTCAGGCTATAGAAACCGTACGATGTCTGGAAGAAGGCGTCTTACGCACAGTAGAAGATGCCAACATTGGCAGTATCTTTGGTATCGGATATCCGCCCTGGACTGGCGGAGCCATACAGTTTATCAATCAGTACGGGGTCAAAGCCTTTGCTGATAGGGCCAAAGAGTTGGCCATGACCTGCGGAGAACGTTTTGCACCACCAGCTCTGTTACTGGAGCACGCAAAACAGGAAAAACTCTTCATCTGAACGGTATGAATGGTGGAGGCCTGCCCCCTCCACCAGGCATTACCCGAACTGCTTCTGATGCTTCCGTTTTTGCAGCCCTGGCTCCATGTTCATGGACAGATTGTCACGAATCGATACGCCATGCCTATAGCAACGGGTGTAGCCCTTGCCTACAATAAATCAATCAGCCCACGGGTTAACCGGCTCCAGTTCCATCTGGCAGGTACCCAGCATCATCAGGTATGCCTATATGACCATCGCGGAAAAAATCTCTATCCGTCGCGCGCCTTTCAAAGCAGGCCGGGTAGGCGTCTGTAAAGCACTTACTCTTGCTCTGCTCCTGTCAGCGCCTTTTGGAATACAGGCAAAAACAATTGAGCCTGAAGCCTATGTCCCCGTTGCACCAACGATTGATCAGGCACGGGCAAACATTCTCATAGCCAGACAACTGCAGTTTACTCACTTCCGTGACCTCGGTATAAGCGACAAGCTTTCAGGGGATGTATTTGATGCTTATCTGAATTACCTCGATAGCCAGCGGGTTTACCTCACCGGCAACGACATAGAAGCGCTCAGCACAGTGAGAAGCCGGTTAGGGTCTGCGCTTAAAACTGGCCAGCTTCAACCCGGGTTTGATATCTACAACCTTGTTCAGAAACGTATTATCGAACGTCTCCAGTTCGCGCTCAAAACCATTAACGATGGTATCGGAAAGCTTGATTTCAGTACCAACGAAAGCATTCTGCTCGACCGTTCAGACGCCGAATGGGAACCCGACGAGAAAGCCCTTGATGAGCTTTGGGTCAAGCGCATCAAAAATGCGGTGCTTGCACAACGTCTCGATGGTTCCGATGATGAAGCGATCACCGAAAGCCTTACACGCCGATATGAAGGCCAACTCAAACGTGCCTATCAGGCGCGTAGTGAAGATGCGTTCCAGGCCTACATGAACGCATTTACGGGCATGTGGGATCCTCACACTTCCTACTTCTCGCCGCGCACTTCTGAAAACTTCAACATAAACATGAGCCTTTCACTGGAAGGCATTGGTGCAGTTCTGCAGGCGGATAACGAGTACACCAAAGTGGTCCGACTGGTCCCGGGCGGCCCCGCCTCCAAACAGGGCCAGCTCCAGCCAGCAGACCGGATAGTATCGGTTGCACAGGAAGGCGAGAAACCGGTCAACGTGATCGGCTGGCGCCTGGATGAAGTGGTCGACCTTATCCGCGGCCCGCGCAACTCTGTGGTCACCCTCGAAGTGGTTCCTGCCAGCGCGACCGATGAAACTCTGACCAAAACCATTGCTATCAACCGTGATGAAGTAAAACTGGAAGAGCAAAGCGCCAGCAAAGACTCCATTGAATTTGAGCGCAATGGAAAAAAATACACAGTGGGCGTAATTACAATTCCGACTTTCTATGCCGATTTCCGCGCCATGCAGGCCGGAGACCCCAACTACAAAAGTACGACACGTGACGTCCGGAAACTGATTGCTGAACTGCAGCAGGATGGGGTAGATGGGCTGGTAATCGACTTACGCAATAATGGCGGTGGCGCACTGCATGAAGCGAACGATCTGGTAGGCCTGTTTATCGATACCGGCCCTACCGTTCAGATTCGTAATTCAAGCAACGAGGTTCAGGTTCTGAATGATGAAGATGCCTCAATTGCCTATGACGGACCTCTGGTAGTACTCACTAATCGCATGAGCGCTTCGGCTTCAGAGATTTTTGCCGGTGCAATCCAGGATTATGGGCGCGGCCTGGTTGTTGGTTCGCAAACCTTCGGTAAAGGTACAGTGCAGGCTGTCCGGCCACTGAACCATGGCCAACTCAAGATTACCCAGTCGAAGTTTTACCGCGTCTCCGGAGGCTCAACCCAGCACAAAGGTGTAATTCCCGACATAGAGATTCCTTCCCGGATCGACAAAAACCGCATTGGTGAAGATGCACTCGATCATGCCCTGCCCTGGGATCAGATCGACGCCGTTCCTCATACCAGGTATTTTGATTTCAGCGGGATCATCGATGAACTCCGTAAACGTCACGACGCCCGCTTTGCCACAAACCCGGAGTTCAGTCTCCTTCAACAGGAAATTGATTTCCTGGAAGAGCAGCGCCAAAGAGACTCAGTGAGCCTTAACCTTGATGAGCGCAAGACAGAACAGGAACAGATAGAACGCACCCGGCTGACCATTGCCAATGCACGTCGGGAATTACGCGGCGAAGCACCTTTCGAGTCTGTGGAGGCGCTGGAGGAGTGGCAGGATCTGCAGGCTGCTGACCTGGGCACTACCGATGAAGAGCTGGATTTCGTGATCCGCGAAGGCGGCAATATAATGGCGGACATGCTGGAAATGGATAGTCGGATGGCCTCAATTCTTAGCCCACAACAATTCGCGGCCCAGGCTGAAGCCCGGTAATATGAGCCAGAAAACCGGCAAGCCGGAAGGCAGCAAGCAGGAAGTCCAGAGTAAAAACCGGGCCCTGCAGGACATGTTGCTTGATGCCCTCCACGCCATGCGCTCGCTGGAAGAACTGGATAACCTCGGAAAACCAACCGTAGAAGAAAAAGAGCCGGAAGGAATTATCGATCGGCTTGCCAGCCTGACAGGGTCGGCTTTTCGCCTCGGAGCCCGGGCCACAGACACTTCGCTGCGCCTGGGGCGAGTGCTGATCAACTCTCAGGATCAACTCCGGGCCATGCTGGCTGCAGGCCATTCCATGAAGGACATCCGGGAAGTTGCAGGGCTGACGCTATCGGAGATGAGTGAAGCCCTTAATCTTCGCGACAAGTCTATTCTTGAAGCCATAGAGAACGGTACAGCCACACTTTCGTTTGAACTGATCCTCCGCCTGGCAGCCCTGATCGCCCGGAACGACCCGATCCCGTTCATTATGCGCACTACCCGAAACTATAACCCCGAGGTCTGGCAGACTCTCAATGAGTGGGGTGTGGCGAGAATACCCCTGCAGTTTGAGCGGGAACGGGAATTCATAAATATCTTCCGTCGTCATGATTCTGCTCGAACCTTGTCAGATGAAGATTTCCACAAGGTACTGGAGTTCACCAGACAGGGTTTTGAGATGTCTCTGCACTTCGCAGAAGAGCAGGAAAAACAGGTAGCCGAACTCCGCGCCAGCTTCGAAAAGCAACAGAGTGAGCTGCCGGGTACAAAGGCCACCGCCGGAAAAAAACCATCAACCGAATAGCTCCTGCATTCCTGCCATATCCGGATTCCGGACGACCCCTTTCTCCGTAACAATAACGTCAATAAGATCTGCAGGCGTTACATCAAACACCGGATTGAAAACCGGCACACCATCCGGAGCCAGGGGAACGCCGCCTATTTCACGAACTTCACATCCATCACGTTCTTCAATGGGGATATCAGCACCCGACGTCAGCGACATATCCACCGTGCTGGAGGGCGCTACAACCATAAATCTCACATTGTGATGGCGTGCCAGCACCGCAAGGCTATAGGTGCCAATCTTGTTGGCAACATCGCCATTGGCAGTAATACGATCCGCTCCCACCAGAACCCACCGCACCGCACCCGCAGCTAGAATGGCCGCAGCAGCACCATCAGCGTTTAACGTCACAGGGATATCATCCCGCATCAGCTCCCAGGCAGTAAGGCGGCTACCCTGAAGCCATGGACGAGTCTCATCCGCATAAACCCGTGTCAGTAGCTTCTTTTCATGGAGCCGGCGAATCACGCCCAACGCAGTTCCGTAACCGCCTGTCGCAAGCGCACCTGTATTGCAATGGGTCAGCACCGAGACAGGCAGGGCGTTGTCGGCAGAGAGTCCCATTGCAGTGAGCGCGTGATCAGCCATAGCCAGGTTGCCGGCCAGGTCTTCGTGGTGGATAGCCGCAGCTTCATCCGCCAACCTTGTTTGGGCCTCACCAACAGACTCACATGAGTCAAACACCCGCTCCATTCTCTGCAAGGCCCAGAACAGATTTACAGCGGTGGGCCGGGATGCCGATAACTCTCGTATAGCCTGCCTGATCTCAGCTTTCCAGTCGCCGCTTACGGCATTTCTGGCAGCGAGGGCAACGCCGTAGGCTGCACTGATACCAATAGCCGGTGCGCCACGCACCACCATATCCCGAATGCTCCGGGCAACGCCGGAAGCGCCTTCCAGAGATATCCAGCACTCCTGCGCTGGCAAAAGGCGTTGATCAAGCAGTTCCAGCCGGCTGCCATGCCATCTGAGGGCGACCGTACCCATTGCACGGGAGAAAGTAGATTCCGTAGGATTATTCATTGCCTGGCTACCGTTTCTTAACGCTGAAAACGGCCAGTATAACGGTTATACTTCCGAGCTACATTTCATTGTCCGGCGCACTTATACACTTTTTTGTGGCCGGCGCTGCAAGGCAGGGCTCATGACGGCAGATACCATCACCGCAGCCGATATTCGTATCAACGCACGCTGGCTGATTCCCATTGAACCATCCGGAATCGTGCTTGAGCATCAGGCCGTCATTATTCAGGGCAGCCGAATTGCAGCAGTGCTGCCCACAGAAGTGGCAGATCGCGAATTCCGCACCCGTGAGACAATCGACCTGCCCCACCACGTGGTCATGCCAGGACTGATCAACATGCACGGCCATGCAGCCATGTCACTGTTCCGCGGCATGGCGGATGATTTACCCCTGATGACCTGGTTGAACGACCATATCTGGCCGGCGGAAAGCCGTTTTATCAGCGAACAGTTTATTGCCGATGGCACACAACTGGCCATGGCAGAGATGTTAAGAACCGGCACAACAACCTTCTCGGACATGTATTTTTTCCCGGAAACTGTGGCTCAGATGGCCCATGATACCGGCATGCGCGCCCAGATCTGCTTTCCTCTGCTGGACTTCCCAACCGTATGGGGCTCGGGGCCTGAAGAATATCTTAGTAAAGGCGAAGCCCTGATAGATGCATGGAAAGGTAACGATTACATCATGCCGGCCATTGGCCCACATGCGCCTTACACCGTCTCTGACGGGCCCTTGCAAAAAGCGGTCGCGCTTTCTGAAAAAACAGGCGCGCGTATCCAGATTCATCTGCATGAAACCGAATTTGAGGTAGCCGATGCCGTGGAGAAAATGGGGAAACGCCCTACGGAACGGCTTGCAGAGCTTGGCGTTCTTGGCCCCAGAACCCAATGTGTCCACATGACTCAGGTCAGTGATCCGGATATTGCCCTGCTTTCAGAAACCGGGGCGCATGTTATCCACTGCCCTGAATCTAATCTTAAGCTCGCCAGCGGTCTGTGCCCTGCCTACAAGCTCATGAGCCGGGGGGTTAATGTGGCGATCGGCACCGATGGCGCAGCGAGCAATAACGATCTGGACCTCTTCGGTGAAATCCACACTGCCGCGATGGTGGCAAAAGTGGTCGCCAATGATGCAGCAGCATTCTCAGCTCATGAGGCGCTTCAGGGGGCAACACTGAATGGTGCGAAAGCCCTGGGTCGTGACCACGAACTGGGTTCACTGGTAGCAGGAAAGCTGGCAGACATTATTGCGGTTGATCTTAGTGACCCGTTTACTCAGCCGGTTTATGATCCTGCCTCTCACCTTGTTTACAGCAATCACAGCCGCGCGGTATCTCATAGCTGGATTCACGGCGTGCCACAAGTACAGGATGGCAAGCTGACACGTATAGATGTTCCCGACCTGATGCTCCGTGTTAAGGATTGGGCAAAGCAAATCCGCCAACAACAGGCTGACTAAACAAATTCCGACAGATTGATCAGGCAGAGCGCAACATGACAAACCAGAATGTGGACCGGAACGAAATTGCCAAGTTTGAAGCACTGGCCAATCGTTGGTGGGACCCCTCCAGCGAGTTCAAACCATTGCACGACATTAACCCGCTGCGCCTCAACTACATTGACGAGCGGGTATCTCTGGCTGGTAAACGAGTAGCTGACATAGGATGTGGGGGAGGCTTGCTGTCAGAAGGCATGGCTCTGCGCGGAGCCCACGTAACCGGTATCGACATGGGCGAGTCGCCCCTGGCCGTTGCGCGTTTGCATGGCCTGGAAAGCGGAGTCAAAGTGGACTACCAGCAAACGACTGTTGAGGAGCTTGCCCGCGATCCTGAGCATGCAGGCCAGTATGATGTCGTTACGTGCCTGGAAATGCTGGAGCATGTACCTGATCCCGCTTCAGTCATCCAAGCCTGCTCAGCCCTCCTTAAACCCGGTGGACACATGTTTGTTTCTACCATCAACCGCAACCCGAAATCTTTCCTGTTTGCCATTGTCGGAGCCGAATATGTGCTGAATATGCTCCCCAAAGGCACCCATGAATGGAAGAAGTTTATTCGGCCTTCGGAAATGTCCGATTACCTGCGCCACGCAGGGCTGGACGTTCGTGAACTGACAGGCATGACCTATAACCCCATTACCCGCTCCTACAAGCTGGGCCGGGATGTTGATGTAAATTATCTTATGCACGCCCGGGATATCCGTGAAAACTGAACAACCCTCAACCGTCCTTTTCGATCTTGATGGCACACTGATCGACACTGCCCCGGACTTTATCCGCTGCCTTAACGAATTGCGCCAGCAGCACGGGCTTAAAGCGTTGCCTGCGGATCTGATACGCAGATCAGTGTCCAATGGCGCACGGGCCATGGTGCAGGTGGGCTTTGGGCTGGAGCCGGAGCATCCGGATTATCTCGACAAACATACAGCATTTCTTGATCTGTATGAGGTTGGTGTCGCGGTCGAAACCCGCCTGTTCGAGGGCATGGACGCACTGCTTCAATCATTGGAGCACAAGAGCATTCCCTGGGGCATAGTGACCAACAAACCAGTACGTTTTGCAGCCCCCCTGGTAAAAGCTCTCGGCCTGGAAGAGCGCTGTGCTTCGCTGGTATGCCCGGACCATGTCACCTTAAGAAAACCTGCTCCCGAAGCTCTTTTTCTCGCCTGCAAACAGATCGGCGCGGACCCTGCCAGAGCTGTGTATGTAGGTGATCATGAACGGGATATAGAAGCAGGTCGTAATGCCAATATGAAAACGATCGCCGTACGCTATGGCTATATCGAAGAGCCCGAAGCCGTTGATCTATGGCAAGCTGACGTCATCGCCGACACAGTCAGCGATCTCGCAAAGCTGTTACAATAACGCGCTTCTGAGCCCGATTAACTTTAACGCACTCTGATGAACCTCAGGCTGACACGGAGACAGGTTATGCAAGATTACCAGGCACCCGCGGATCTACTAAAAGATCGCATTATACTGGTGACCGGTGCAGGCAGTGGTATTGGCCGCACAGCAGCAAAGACCTATGCTGCGCACGGCGCCACAGTGATTCTTGTTGGCAGAACAGTGAGTAAACTGGAGTCGGTCTACGACGAAATCGAAGCGGCAGGGCACCCGAAGCCAGCCATTGTGCCAATGAATTTTGAAAGCGCTACCGCAAAAAATTACGAAGAACTGGCCATGACCCTGGAAGATAACTTCGGACAGCTTGATGGCCTGTTGCACAACGCTGGCATTCTTGGCGACCGCCGCCCGGTGGAAATGTACAATCCGGAGATCTGGAACAAGGTCATGCACGTGAACGTGACGGCTCCATTCCTTCTGAGCCGGGCGATGATTCCCCTGCTACGCAAATCGGATGCAGCATCGGTAATTTTCACGTCCTCTGGTGTAGGCCGCAAAGCAAAGGCTTATTGGGGGGCCTACGCAGTATCCAAGTTTGCAGTTGAAGGACTGAGCCAGCTCCTGGCTGATGAACTGGATGACGAGCACCACAACGTGCGGGTTAACAGTCTTAATCCGGGTGCCACCAGAACCAATATGCGCGCCCATGCCTACCCCGCTGAAAACCCCCAGCAAAATCCGGCACCGGAAGAGATTATGCCGGTTTACCTGTACCTGATGGGTAAAGACAGCGCAGGCGTAAACGGACAACAAGTGGACGCTCAACCCAAATAATGGACCTGCTTTTTTACACCACATCCCAATGCCACCTGTGCGAGCTCGCAGAAGCTCTGCTGGTGAACACACCAATGCCGGCTCCTGTACCCGTGGATGTTGTGGATATAGCGCAATCAGAAGAGCTGGTACAACGCTACGGCACACGGATTCCCGTGCTCCGGCGGGGCGATACCGGGCAAGAACTCGACTGGCCGTTTAACCAGGATCAGTTACTTACGTTTCTGCAATGAGGAATTATCTGACATGCTGATGGTTATCTCTCCCGCCAAAACCCTCGACTATGAGAGCCCGCTGGCAACGGAAACCTATACCCAGCCCGACTTTCTGGATGACGCCTGCGAGCTGATTGATCAGTTAAAGGAACTGGAGCCCCATCAGATCAGTAACCTGATGAGCATCAGCGACAAACTGGGTCAGTTGAACGCAGAGAGGTTCCAGAGCTGGCACACACCCTTTTCCCCTGCGAACGCCCGCCAGGCCATACTGGCGTTCAAAGGAGATGTATACACCGGGCTGGATGCTGAAAGCTTCAGCGAGCAGGACTTCAGCTTTGCCCAAAAGCATCTGCGCATGCTGTCCGGTCTCTACGGCATACTCAAACCTCTTGACCTGATGCAGCCGTATCGGCTGGAGATGGGAACAAAATTCGAGAACAAACGCGGCAAGGATCTTTACGCCTTCTGGGGCGACCGCCTTACCCAGGAAATAAACCGCCTGCTGAAGAACGACGACGAAGTGCTGGTAAACCTGGCTTCGAACGAGTATTTCAAAAGTCTCAGAAAAAAAGACCTTGAAAGAAGGTTGATCACCCCCCAATTCAAGGACTGGAAGAACGGTCAATACAAAATGATCAGTTTCTACGCCAAGAAAGCCCGCGGCCTGATGTGCCGCTTCGCCATCCTGAACCGTATCACCGACGCTAACGACCTCAAAGGTTTTGACCTTGACGGCTACTATTTCAGCGAAGACCAATCTGATAAGAACAACTGGGTTTTCCTGCGGGATGAACAGTAATTCAGATTGAGTTCGGAGCACGCCATGAATGAAGCAGTATTTTCTCAGATCGCCATGCTGGTGCTTCTGACAGGCCTTATTGGCTGGATGGGATTTATCGTCTGGGATCTGGCAAAAAAATCACAGGCTGGAAAGTTTGGCACCATTGCCCTGTTTACCGTACTGGGAGCAGGCGTGGTGGGTTTTATCGTTAAAACAATTCTCGTAGAGATCATGCAATTATGAAAGACAAGGATCAAGCCTGATGTGGTTTCGCAATGCCCGCGTTTTCCGTTTTACCAAACCCTTTGATATCTCTGCTGAGGAGTTGGAAGAAAAGCTCAGCAACGACGCTTTCAAACCCTGCGGCCCACAGGAAACCAATCGGCAGGGCTGGGTTCCGCCTCTGGGCAAACACGGTGAGATGCTTGTGCACAGCGCCAATGGATATCACCTGATTGCCTTGCGCAAGGAAGAAAAAATTCTGCCGGGGCCAGTAGTAAAGGATGCGGTTGAAGAGAAAGCTGAAGCCATTGAGCTTGAACAAGACCGCAAGGTTCGTCGTAAGGAAAAAGACGAAATCAAAGAGCAGGTGATGCTGGAGATGTTACCCCAGGCATTTTCCCGGAACCGCCGCAGCTTTGCTTACCTGGCTCCGAAGGATGGTGTTCTGGTTGTCGATGCAGGCTCTGCGAAACAGGCGGAAGATCTGGCTTCAACCCTGCGTAAAAGCCTGGGCTCCCTGCCTGTGCGGCCACCCGTTGTGGAACTGGCGCCAGCTTTCACATTAACAGGTTGGCTGAATGAAACCATCGACTTGCCAGGCACTATAGTTCTGGGCAATGAATGTGAGCTGAAAGACCCCTCGGAAGACGGTGGAGTGGTTCGCTGCAAAGGCCTGGACCTGAAAGCAGACGAGATCCGCAACCACCTGGAAGCCGGCATGCAGGTCACCAAACTGGCCCTGACCTGGGATGAGAATGTGTCTTTCATCCTCGATGAGGAGCTGGGTATTCGCCGGCTGAAATTTGGCGAAACTCTGCAGGACCAGCTCGACGACGTAGATGTGGATGATGCCGTCGCAAAATTTGACGCGGCCTTCACCCTCATGACCCTTGAACTGTCAAGACTGATCCCGGGATTGCTCGAAGCCCTGGGCGGTGAAGACCGTTCTGCAATCATTGAAGAGTAAGTATTAAACCGGGCGAATGAACGCCTCCACTGACGCCTTTCGCGAAAGGTGTCAGTGGGTCCTCTTACCCAGCCTCTCCTTCTGCCAGGCAGTTTTCGGCTCGTTCAGCACCAGCCGCAAATCCATCACTTCTTCCTCAGGGTTATACTTCACCTCAAACCCCAGGTGTTCCGCAAGCTGCAACATCGGGCGATTATCTGCCAGCACGTTACCGACCATTTCTACCGTACCGCGGGCGCGGCAGTAATCGATCATTTTCTGCATCAGGGCTATGCCAAGGCCCTCGCCTTTCATTTTATCGTGCACCATTACCGCGAACTCGCACTGCAGGTTATCCGCATCTGTCCAGGTTCTAACGGTACCCAGAGTTTCTTCTCCTTTACCATCTTCTCTGGGTGCGTTGGCAATAAATACCATTTCCCGGTCGTAGTCGATTTGCACCATCTGAGCAACGTCTTCCCGGGAAAAATGCTTACGATACTGGAAGAACCGGTAACGTATGGATTCCGGCGACTGCAGCTCATGAAATGCCCGGTGCGAGGGTTCATCCTCAGCAAGGGCCGGACGAATAATTACGCGGCGCCCCGACTTGGGCAGCACAATCCACTCCTCAAGCTCTCTCGGATAAGGCTGAATAATGGGCCGGCCCGGTGTTTCAGAAAGATTGATAGCTACATTAACCGCTACTGCGCCCTGATCATTGAATAGCAGAGGCGAAATTTCCAGCCCCCGGATCTCAGGGTTGTCGATCACGATCTGGGAAAGTGTGACCAGCGTTTCGGAAACCGCCCGGATATCTGCTTCCGGCTTCAGGCTGTGTTCCTTGAGCAGCTTATACATGTATGTCCTGCGCAACAGCTCCCTGGCCAGTACCATGTTCAGTGGCGGTAGTGCAATCTGGCGGTCCGAGATTACGTTGATATGGGCACCGGAGGCTCCACAGACTACCAAGGGGCCAAACTGGACATCCCGGGTGATACCTACACTGAACTCAATGCCGCCAACGTGCTGATAGGAGAGTTGCATGGCAAAGCCAAGGAACCCGCTAACCGGAAAATGCTTCTGATATTCCTCCATCAGAAAACGGCAGGCATCGATGATTTCAGTCTCACTACTCAGCTTCTGCATGGTGCCCTTGTAGCGGCGCTGGGCGGCTGTCAAAGTCATAAACGGCTGACAGGACTGCTCGTGAACAATCGTGACATCCACCGGTCGACGCTCAATGGAAAATGCCTCGAGCACTTCTTCTACATCGTCACAATAAACCGTTTCAATTGCGCTGATACCGTAATTGCGAATTACGTCCCGGGCCTCCCGGCTCGACAAATGTTTCCGCCCGGATCCAAGCGCATTCATAACCAACCGCCGGGTATTTGCATGGTCTGCAAAATGGTCGGTAAACGATTCGGGAGTTTCTGTCAGCAGGCGCTGTACTCGCTGATGCCGTACATGTTGCATAAAGGCAACAACCGCCTTCTCCGGATTGAAAAACGATGGCACACCGGCGCGATAGAACTCTTCGCGGGCATCCATCACTGTGCTCTGCCCCAGCCAGCACGTAAAGATATTGAGCCGCGTCCCCTTTGCCGCCTGAACTACCGCATCGGCAATCTGCAGACTGTCTTCCGTCAGACTGGGAGCATACAACACAAGCAAATTGGCAACTTCAGGATCTTTTGCCAGAATTTTGATCGCTTTCCCGTATAGCTCAGGTGATGCATCGTAGTTGAGATCGATCGGGTTCTTGCGTGTCCAGTACCGCGGCAGGAGTTCCGCAAGGGCAGTAACACTGGATTCCGACAGAGAGGCCAACTCCCCCCCCAGATCTGCCAGCCGGTCAACCGCCAGAACTCCGGGACCCACTCCGTTCGCCATGATTGCCAGAGATTCTCTGCGCAGAGGGCGCATGCGAGTGAGTGTTTCCAGAGCATCAAACATCTGCCCAAGCCCGTCTACCCGCAGTACACCGGCGCGCTGGAGCATGGCATCGTATATGGGATCACTGCGAACAATACCGTCGGGAAGCTCATGAGGCAGCCACTCGGATTCGGGCACTCGTCCGGATTTAACCGCAATCACAGGTTTTGTTCTGGAGGCTACCCGCACCGCCGACATAAAGCGCCGGGCGTTTGGAATATGCTCAATGTGCAGGAGAATTGCGCGGGTCTGGGTGTCCTGGGCCAGGTAATCAATCAAATCATCATGATCGATGTCCATGCCATCACCAAGGGTGAGGAAATAGGAAAAACCAACTCCACGTGCAAACGCCCAGTCAATCACCGAACTGGCAATGGTGCCCGACTGTCCCACAAACGCCACGCGACCGGGCAGAACCCCCATATGAGCATAAGTGGCGTTCAGGCTTCTGGCAGGAACCATAAAGCCAATCGTGTTCGGCCCGAGAACCCTTATACCGGTTTCCTTTGCCGCATCCCGAACCGCATACATCAACGGTTTTCCCGTTTTACTGTGGGTACGGGACATCCCGCCAGTCATCACAATTGCGGCGCGCACACCAGCTTCGCCCAGGCGCCTGATTGTCTTGGCCACTGTATCCGGTGGCGTACAGACAATGGCAAGGTCCGGTGAAAACTCCATTTTGGAGACTTTTTTAACGCAGGGTACGCCGTGGACATTTTCATAATCGTTCTGGTTGACCACCAGAAGCTTGCCGGGATAGCCGCCACTCATCAGGTTCCGCAACACCATGCCGCCGAGGTTGTCTGCCCGTTCAGATGCCCCTATCACCGCTATTGACGCAGGATTGAACAGACTTTCCAGATACCGGGTGCTCAAGCTGACTCTCCTTAAACAGGTGTTTTCCCTATCTTATGCATAGACGATCCGATGTGAAATGCCTATTGCCTCATATAAGACCAAAGAAACACAGCGCCATCAGAATATCCCTGATAAAATCACAGAGAATACAAGTATAGTCGGGGCGTTTCGAGATCTATGACCACCGCATTTTTTTCCCATGATGACTGCCAAAAACATGACATGGGGCCAGAGCATCCGGAGAGCCCTGACCGCCTGGCAGCCATCATCAGTTATATTGCAGATACCGGGATTGCTGAGAAGCTCGACTGGGTACGCCCGGAGGAGATCACACGGGACCAGCTTTTAAACGTGCACCCGGAACGCTATCTGCAACAACTCGACATGATGCAACCTACTCGTGGCCGGGTATTTACCGACCCGGACACCGCCATGATGCCAGACACTCTGCGCGCCGCAAAACTGGCTGCAGGTGCCAACGTTCAGGCCGTGGATATGGTCATGAGCAGCCAGGTTACCAATGCGTTTATCTGCGCAAGACCCCCAGGCCACCACGCTGAACGCAGCAAATCCATGGGCTTCTGTTTTTACAACAACATTGCCCTTGCTGCCATGCGGGCACTCAATTTCCACCATCTTGAACGGGTAGCCATCATTGATTTTGATGTGCATCAAGGGAACGGCACCGTAGACATTGTGAGCGGAGATGAACGCATACTGATGTGTTCGAGCTTCCAGCACCCCTTCTACCCACACTCGCACGTGCACCGCCAAGCCGACAATATAGTGAACATCCCCATCGAAGCGAACTGTTCGGCTGAAGCGTACCGTAAACAGGTAGAGGACGGCTGGATCAAACGCCTGAACGCATTCAAACCCCAGGTTGTTCTGATCTCTGCCGGATTTGATGCTCACCGCCTGGATCCGATGGGGGAACTCAATCTGGAAGCCGAGGATTTCCGCTGGCTTACAGAAATGCTGGTGGGCATTGCGAGCGAATACAGTAACGACCGGATTATTTCGACGCTGGAAGGGGGCTACCACCTGAAAGCTCTGGCAGAAAGCGTGAACGCTCACCTGGAAGTATTGAGCTCAGTTTACTGAAGCCGCCTGAAACCTGGCAGGACAGGTGAGCTAACCTGCAGAAGTACCGCCGTAGCCATTGGCTTGCTGAAACCCGGGGCGGTCGCCCTCGCGTTGCAGGCGAATCGTCGTGCGACGGTTATCGGCAGCGCGCCTTGATACCGGGAACTGGTCCCCGTGAGCTCTTACAGTAATCATGTCCGGATCCACTCCGCGACTCTTCAGATACTCCGCCACGACATTGGCGCGTTCCTCAGATAACGCCCGGTTATCAATACGATTACCGATACGATCACTATGCCCGTCAACAAATACCCGCTCCACCGTCGTATCAGCCATCAGATAGGCAACGATATTGTCCAGTAAATCCATATCGGCTTGTGACAACGTCTTGCTGCCACTGGCAAAGGCTATTCTTGAACGCCCGATCTGATCGATGTTTACAGGCAGAAGGTTCGCAGCACAGGATCTGTAGCGCTGATACTGGCTGTTAAAATTGATGTTGGAAACCTGCACTCGTACCGGACTGCCATCGTATGAGGATTCTCGGGTAACGGTTGGGCGCATGCCTTCCAAAAGGCTTTGCGCAAGAATCACCGCCTGCCGGGTTTCAAGTGAGACCGCCCTGCGTCCGTCAGATACCTGTACAGCACCAACCGGTCTAGGCGCTACGCCCGGCCGCCAGGCAGGTGCTTCAACAACCAGGGAGCCACGTCCGGGGCGCATAAGCCGGGATTCGGATTCAAGAAAAAATGACAGGCCCTCCCCGGCCCTGTGACGAAAAACAGCCCGCCCGTAGCCCGGCACTTCATGCACCAGAGAACACTCGAAAACAGACTCCGCAAGATACCACTGGCTGTTTGAGATTCCGGCACCATAGCTTCCGGCCAGACCAGTTCCGGGCAAAAACAGCCCGAGAGCGATTACGGCCAGCATGTTCAGTGTTTTATCGGGAAGGCCTGATACCATAAGAGTCCCATAAGAGCGCCTCACAGGCGCCAGAGCAGTTATACCATTGGTTCACGATGTTCCGTGGTTTCCATGTTTAACGGCACCCATGCTGTTTTCTTTAGGTTACGAGAGGAAAAACAATCACCGGCGTGTTCTGCTATAATCTGCCAAATTTTTCAGGGTTCGCGCGCCGGCAAAGGTGGAAACACCTTTTACGTCGCTTTTATACGCCCTTTCATACAACCTTTTGATGGTACCGCGGAATCTGCCAATGACAGAACAGCTAACCCTTATACGCCCCGACGACTGGCACCTCCACGTTCGGGACGGAGATTTTCTTAAGGACGTTGTGCCAGCAACTGCTGCCTGTTTCGGCCGGGCGATCATCATGCCGAACCTTGTGCCACCAGTAACCAATGCGGCCGAAGCATCAGCCTACCGGGATCGCATTCTGGCAGCGGCCAAAGGTACTGATTTCCGGCCATTGATGACGCTTTACCTCACAGAGTCCACTACCCGCGAAGATATACTTGAGGCAAGAGCCGAAGGCGTTGTTGCAGCCAAGCTTTATCCCGCCGGAGCTACCACAAACTCCGCCTCTGGCGTACAGGATATACGCAACATCTATCCGGTACTGGAGGCCATGGCAGATTGCGGCATGCTGCTGCTGGTTCATGGCGAAGTGACTGATGCAGACATTGATATTTTTGACCGGGAGAAGGTATTCCTTGACCAGGTGCTGGCGCCCACACTGGAAGCCTTCCCCAGCCTCAGGGTTGTGCTTGAGCACATAACCACCGCCGATTCCGCGGAGTTTGTTCAGCATCACCAGAGTGACAACCTTGGCGCGACGCTTACACCCCAGCACCTTATGTACAATCGCAACCATATGTTGTCAGGGGGGATTCGCCCTCACCTGTACTGTCTTCCGATTCTGAAGCGCAACCGTCACCAGCAAGCACTGAGAGATGCCGTCGCCAGTGGTGACAAGCGGTTCTTTCTGGGAACCGACTCAGCCCCCCATTCAAAGGACAGAAAAGAAGCCTCCTGCGGTTGTGCTGGCTGCTATTCGGCCTACGGCGCAATCGGACTGTATGCGGATATTTTTGACGAACTTGGCATTCTCGACCGGCTGGAGGCATTTGCCAGCCTGAACGGCGCAGATTTCTATGGTCTGCCGCAAAATACCGGTACCATCACTCTGGTGAAAAAACCCTGGACTATGCCAGAGGAATTACCCCTGGCAGGTGGTACCATCGTTCCGCTGAAAGCTGGCGAAACCATCAACTGGCGTTTGGCGTAATTTACCTACGACTTCCTGATAAACAGCCACGACCGGAGCCTTAGTGACTGACGAAAACAGACAACCGCACCCGCAATCGCACCCTATGTCCCGCCGATTCCGGGGTTTTTTGCCCATTGTGGTCGATGTGGAGACTGGTGGGTTCAATCCGGAACGTGACGCGCTGCTGGAAATTGCTGCGGTGATACTGACCATGGATGATGACGGTCGGTTACGGCGCGCTGAAACCCATTTGCAACAGATTGACCCATTTGAAGGGGCAAATCTCGAGCAATCCGCGCTGGACTTCACAGGGATCGATCCCTGGAATCCGGAGCGTGAAGCCGTTCCTGAGCGTGAAGGCCTGAGTGAAATCTTCGGCCCCATCCGCAAAGCGGTCAAGGCAAATGATTGCAAGCGCGCCATCCTGGTGGGCCACAACGCAACCTTTGATCATAACTTCGTATTTGCTGCGGCACGGCGGGCGGAAATCAACCGGAATCCGTTCCACCCTTTCTCCACGTTCGATACTGCTACTCTTGCTGGTCTGGCTTATGGCCACACGGTTCTGGCCCAGGCCTGTAAGCTGGCGGGCATTCCGTTCAGCAACAAAGAAGCTCATTCCGCGGCATACGATGCAGAAAAAACAGCCGACCTGTTCTGCGGCATCGTCAACCGCTGGCAAGAACTGGGCGGATTTCCGCCACCCATGATTTCCGATGAAGCTGAATAGAACAGCGGAATAACCCCCTGAAAAAACCGCGCCTGAAGCGCGGTTTTTTTGTTTCAGGACTGCAGAAAATGCGATTTACCAGTGAATGCCTCGCATCACTGCTGCGAATGCCACCTGTTCCGTAGACACTTTGGGCCGCTCAATAACCTTACCACCAACACCCGGGGACGAATCCGGGAACATGCGATACCCTGTGTTCATCACGATTTCTCCCATCTTGGGAGCCAGCGCATGCAATACCTGAGCAAAAATACCAAGGCGCGTAGCGATGCGTTTGGGGCGGTCAATAATCGCACTCGTGACCATATCCGCTGCTTCCTCCGGCGTGAGCGTCGGCACAGAATCATAGATCTTGGTGGGAGCGATCATTGGCGTTTTCACCAATGGCATGTTGATGGTGGTAAACGTCACATTCCTGTCTGACCATTCAGATGCAGCGCAGCGGCTGAATGCATCCAGCGCCGACTTGGATGCAACATAGGCCGAGAAGCGTGGTGCGTTTGTAAGCACTCCGATGGAAGATATGTTAACCACGTGCCCCCGGTTACGCTCCAGCATGGAGGGTGCAAACCCCATAATCAGACGCACAGAGCCGAAGTAGTTCAACTGCATGGTGCGCTCAAAATCGTGGAAGCGATCAAACGACAACGCCAGCGAGCGACGGATCGAACGCCCGGCATTATTTACCAGTACATCAACGTGGCCATGGTTATCCAGAACGGTTTTCACAAACCGGTCGCAATCCTCCATGTCAGAAAAGTCACACTGGTAGGCGTGCACATTGCCCCCCCTGGCTTCCAGTGCGGCGCTTACCTCATCCAGTTTAGACCTGGTTCGGGCGCCAATCACCAGAATAGCACCAGCTTCCGCGAGCTTTTCAGCCGTCGCCAGGCCGATACCTGAAGTAGCACCGGTTATCACACACACCTTACCCTCAACCGTACCCCTGAGGGTGCGATCCTTGAACAGATCAGGGTCAAGATGACGCTCCCAGAAGTCCCAGATCACAGGGGCATAGTCTTGCAGACGAGGCACCTCTATGCCTGTTCCTTTCAGTACGCGCTCTGTTTCACGGGCATCAAAACGAGTGGGATAATTGATAAAGGACAGCACCGATTCTGGAATGCCCATATCATCCAGCACCGCGCTTGTCAGCCGTTTCACCGGCGGCAGGTTTTTCAGGCTCTGGCGAATAAACGGCGGAACAAAACCGAACATGCGCGAGTCTATTCGCATACCCATTTTAGGTGCATGGCCGGCCTCGCAGAATATGTTGAGAATCTCGCCCACTTTGTAAGGGTCGGAATCCACCAGGTGGAAGCACTTGCCGTCTTCGCCATCCAGATGTGCAATGTGGTCCATCGCATTCACAACAAAGTCCACCGGAACAACATTCAGGCGCCCGCCTTCAACGCCGATCGTCGGCACCCACTGGGGCAAGGTACGACGGATTTTCTGGATCATTTTGAAGAAATAGTACGGGCCATCGACCTTATCCATTTCCCCTGTTTCCGAGTGGCCAATTACCATGCCGGGGCGATAAATACGGTATGGCACCTTGCACTCTTCGCGGACAACTTTTTCAGATTCGTGCTTGGTCTTGAGATACGGGTGATCCAGTTTCTCTGCTTCTTCAAACATATCCTCCCGGAAAATCCCCTTGAACAAGCCAGCGGCCGCGATCGATGAAACATGATGAAAACGTTTTGCTTTCATTGCCTCTGCAGCATTCACTGCGGCCCTGGTACCATCAATGTTCGCAGCCTGCTGGGCTTCCTCATCAGCCCCCATATCGTACACAGCCGCCAGGTGAAAAAAGTGATCAACCTTTCCCGTAAGCGATTTCAGGGTCTTGGCGTCCAGGCCCAGGTTTTTGCTGGTCAGGTCCCCGATGACAGCTTTAACACGGGACTCATCCACGCCCCAACGCTCTCTCAGCGTATCAAGTTTGTCACGGGACTGTTCCCGTACCAGAAGATGCACGGTGCCACCGCGTGCCAGAAGTTTTTCCACGAGGAAACGGCCAATAAATCCGGTACCACCGGTCAGGAAATAATCCATCGATAACCCACCCTGCTTGTTGCTCTATTGTTGTCTGTTCACACCAGCCTTATCAGACCAAAGTCTCATACAGCCTTTATGTCGGTGGCATTGCACTTGAATGCAACTTACACATATTGCTCCTGCCAGAGCACTAATCCTACAACTCATTGTTTTAAATATTAATATTGCTCATGAAACCGACAGTTTCACCTGTTTTTTTCACGGACACACCAGATTTTAGACTAGCACAGTAATTTTCACCCGCCCTCCCAGGCAGTGAATTACCGCAAAGCAATGAAACAGGCCGCCAGCAATGCGATAATCAGGAACTTATTGCGTCTACAGGCGTCAACTCTTTCCATAGTTCAAGCAATATGCCGGAAGCCAGACAATGCAGAATGACAACCCGAATACCGAGCGCTACATAGCTATTGCCCGTGCCTGCCTGAAAGCCATCAACGATACGACAAAGAACGCCGGAGACCGGGAACAGAAAATCCAGGCGGTTTACCAGGCCATCGACACTGCGTTCCAGGCAGAGTTTGCTGAACACCGGCAGTCTGTTGCGATCATGGCAACCGTTCTTGAACGTATTGCATCCGGTCAGCTCGATGCAGATCAGGCCGCAGACCTGGCCCGAAAAACTCTGGACCAGCAGCCGGAAAATACCCGCAATACCATGATGCACTGAGCGGAGCTCACCGTTATCCCCAACACCCTGCTCAGGTAAAACCAGCTTTATTACCCTTAACCGGATGACAGAAACCCTATGCAAATCGGTAATCACCTGAAGACCCCAAGACAGGCGCTATCAGCAAATGTGTTTGCGCTGTTTTTCCTGTTATTTGTCAGCTCCTTTGCCAGTGCAACCCAAACACCGGACAAGAGCCCGAACGATAATAACGACTACCGTTTCATCGAACTGGATAATGGCTTGAAAGCCATTCTGGTATCCGACAAGAATGCAGAAAAAGCTGCCGCCTCCATGGACGTAGCCATTGGCAGCGGAGATGATCCCAAAGAACGGGAAGGCATCGCGCACTTTCTGGAACACATGCTCTTTCTCGGTACAGAAAAGTACCCGAAAGCCGGTGAATACCAACAGTTCATCAAAACCCATGGTGGCAGCCACAACGCTTTTACCGCGTTTCGCAACACCAACTATTTTTTCGACATCCAGGCAGACTATCTTGAGCCTGCACTGGATCGCTTTGCCCAACAGTTTGCCGCCCCCCTGTTTACTCCTGAGCTGGTTGAACGTGAACGCCACGCCGTTCATTCAGAGTTCCGAGCCAAACAAAAAGAAGACGGGCGTCGTTTCTATTCCGTCAAAAAAGCTACCAGCAATCCTGAGCATGCCTTTCACCAGTTCGCCGTCGGCAACCTGACCACTCTGGAGAATACGGAAGACAACCCCCTTCGACCTGACCTGATCAGGTTCTGGCAAACCCATTACTCTGCCAACCTCATGACTCTTGCAGTCTACGGCCCGCAAACGCTGGATAAGCTAGAGACAATGGTACGCGCGCGCTTTGGCGCCATTGAAAACCGCGATCTGAAACCGCGGGCACACATGGCAAGCCTGTATGAAACCGATAAACTGCCAGCAATGGTGACGGTGGAAGCCATCAAGGATGTGCGCAGCCTGTCGCTGTCGTTCCCGATTCCATCCCAGCAAAAGAATTACCTCACCAAGCCCGCCAGTTACGTCTCCAACCTGCTTGGGCATGAAGGCCCGGGAAGCCTGTTCGATGTGCTCAAGAAAAATGGTCTCGCAGATAGCCTTTCGGCAGGCATTGGTATGGACACGGGTTATAACGCTACCCTCGACATAAGCATTGCGCTGACGCCCGAAGGCCTGAACCGGCATGAAGAAATCCTGCCACTGGTTTTCAGATACATTGATATCATTCGTGAACGGGGCATTGACCAGCAGCGTTTTGAAGAAATGCAGCGCCTGGCCCGAATCGACTTTCGCTTTCGCGAACAAGGCGAACCGGTTCATGAAGCCATGCGGCTGTCGAGCCAGCTCCAGGACTACCCAGCAGATGTCCTTCTCAGTGCACCATGGTTGATGGAGCGTTATGCGCCGGATCAGTACAACGAAATCCTTGCCAGGCTAACACCCGACAATGTGATGGCCTATTTGCTGGCACCGCAACCCAAGCTAACAAGCCCGAACCAGACTCAGTGGTATGACACCCCCTGGCAAATCGAGCCCCTGAATGCGGACGATCTCCGGACCAGGGCGCCAGAAGCTCTGGCTGAAGCACTTCGGCTGCCCTTACCAAACCCATTTGTGCCTGAAAATCTGACCATGGTATCCGGAACAACCATGGACAAGCCTGAGCTCCTGGGTAATCAGGACGGCATGGCTATCTGGTTTGCCCGGGACACTCGCTTTAATACACCAAAAGCCAACGTATTCTTCAGCCTGCGCACGCCGGCTGTCCGGGCATCCGCACGCAGCCATGTCCTGACAAGACTGCTTGTAGACAGCATCAACAACAACCTGAATGCCTGGGCTTATTCCGCCCGCCTTGCAGGGCTGAATTACAGCATCTATCCACACCTGCGCGGCATCACGGTAAGGGTTGGTGGCTACACAGACAAATTGCACACCCTGATGAACCGCATTCTGATGCAGATTGCCACTCCGGAAGTAACCCGACAGCGCTTTGATATAGCCCGACAAAATCTGATAGACAGCCTGCAGAACAAAGCCAAAGACCGCCCGGTAGAACAGACTTCGGAATTCATCCAGACTGCCCTGCTAGAGGGTACCTGGAGCACTGAAGAAAAACTGCAAGCTGCCAGAGAGGTAACTCTCGATGAGCTGAGGTCCTTCGCCAATACCCTGCTTTCGGAAGTCGACCCGGTGCTTATGGCTCACGGTAATATTACAGAGGCCTATACACTGAACCTGGCGCAGCAGGTAAATGCTGTTGTTCTGGGCGAGAGTGACTTTGTAGACGTTAAGCGCAGCCGTGTGCACAAGCTTCCCGCCAATGAAATGCTGGTTTCTCTGCATGTAGACCACCCGGATACCGGATATACACTTTACACGCAAGGCAAGAACACCAGCTTTGAAGAGCGCGCCCGTTTCCGCCTGCTGGCACAAATTATAAGCAGCCCTTTTTATGAGGACATCCGCACCACTCGCCAGCTTGGCTACATTGTGTACGCCACACCATTTGAAATGCTCGAAACTCCCGCCCTTGGCTTCGTAATTCAATCCCCTGGTGCCAGCCAGGAGGACATTGATCAGGCGGTTCGCGAGTTTACCGAAAGCTACGAGGCCACCCTCAGCGAACTGAGCATGGAGCGCCTGGGCCAGGAGAAACAGGCGGTGATCAGCAGCATATTGGAGCAGGATCGCCAGTTGGGAGAGATTTCAGGTCGCTACTGGCGTGAGATCGACCGGGGCTCAGTCAACTTTGACTCCCGGGAAAAGCTCGCAGAAGCTGTAAAAGCAGTAAGCCTTGAAGATCTGAAGGCTACCTACAAGGAAGCGGTGTTAAACAGAGGCAGAGCATTACGTGCCGTAACCGGAGGGGAAGGTTTGGGCGCTGACGAAGCACGTAAACTCATCCTCCAGCAGCCACCTGTCACAGCAGACTAAGCTGAAAACGCGCCCAATCCTCCGGCTCATCAACATCCCAGCGGGGCTCCAGCAAACTAACGCTGAGCCCCAGCTTCT
The DNA here is from genome assembly GCF_003318275.1 of Marinobacter sp. F3R11. GTDB lineage: Bacteria > Pseudomonadota > Gammaproteobacteria > Pseudomonadales > Oleiphilaceae > Marinobacter. The sequence goes on from NZ_QOCH01000004.1 coordinate 39,748, forward strand.
TCAACCCTTCGCAAGTCTGCTCCAGCACAGCTTCCGTGCCCCACTCAATACCATCGAGCATATGCGGAACCACACGGCGGGCGCCTATCAGAACATAACCACCGTCGTCTGAAGGGCCCAGAACCACATCGCATTCCTGCAGGCGAGCAACTGCCTGATGAACATAATCCGATTCAACCGAAGGGCAATCACTTCCCACAATCAAAGCCAGGGAATATGACTCAAGTCCAGCACTCAGAGCATCGAACATCCGGGCCCCCAAATCTGCACCCTGCTGTATTTTCTGAACCAGACTCCGCTGCTCAATAGTGCTGACAAGCTCCTGCGCATCCGCAGGGACTGATTCCACGCTTCTATCCCACCAGAACTGCACAGGAAGTCCTGATCCACAGAGGTTGTCCAGTACGGCACCCGTAAGAGCCAGGTGCGCATCCAGCGCCCCGGAAATCCCGAGCGCAGGAATCAGACGGGTTTTGACACGCCCCGCTTCCGGCCATTTGGCGAATTGCATCAACACTGCATGTGAGGTTTCAGTCTGTGTCATTACGAACGTCCGAACGGTAAGAGTGGACAAGTGATTCCGGTGATTCTCCGCGCCAGTAACGCCATCGTAACCGCCACATAAGAAAAATGGTACGCCAGACACCCCGCTGCTCCCAACGGCGGCTATCCGTTATAACCAACGAGCGAACACAAAAAGGCCGGGAAATACGGCATAGCCGGCGAGAGAACTCGACATCCTCCATGATCGGTAGCTGATCGAAACCCTGCAAAGCCTCAAAAACGGATCTGCGCACAAAAAGCGCCTGATCACCTGTGCAGATACCCGTTAACCGGGAGCGCCTGTTCATAAACCAGGCTACCACCCCAAGCATCGCACCCCGGCCACTCAGGCGCACGTCAAAGCGACCCCAGGCTTTGTTACTGTAAAAAAAATCTTCAAGGCAAGCCTGGACATCAACGGGGAGCCGGGTATCCGCATGCAGAAACAGCAGGACATCACCTTTTGCAACCGATGCCCCGGCATTCATCTGGACAGCCCTGCCTTGTCCCGACTGTATCACCCGATCCGCCAGCGGAGCCGCCAGACCGGCACTACCATCCGTGCTGCCGGCATCCACAACAATAACCTCATGCCCTGCAGAACGCAGGGGTTGAAGAGCTTCAAGGGTTTCTACAATCCCCCCCGCCTCCATCCAGACCGGGACAATAATGGATAATGAGAACGGATCAGACAAAACATACTCCCAGTCAGCTAGAAATCACGGTAACACCTTGAGCCATAAGCTTCTGGCCGTTATCATACCGGTCTTCTTAAAGAAGCGCCTTCGTAGCTCATCTGGATAGAGCGTCCCCCTCCTAAGGGGAAGGTAGCAGGTTCGAGTCCTGCCGAGGGCACCAACTCCACACCTACCCCACTCGTGCAAATAGATTAAAACCAGGAATACTGTTTGGAAGGAGCGGCAGGTACCGCGAAGAAAACTTCGCTAAAGGCCTTATACAATGGCATAAGGGCCACCTTCCGAAAGAAGACAGCCACTGCACCTGCCTCTCAGGGAACAATCTTCTGGCTTCCCTGCATGCCAGCGGCGTGTGTGAACTACCAGCCTTGTTCAGCCCGGATTTTCTAATAGTGAAATAAAAACCGGCGCCATCAGAATAATCAGCCATACCAGTAAAACCGCGAACTCAAACATGGGGCGCCGGGGACAACTTATGCGAGGAAAGCTCTGGCAAACGCTGATTTTGATTGACTCGCCCACTCTTTTTCTGGGCGATAATGCATAGGCCAAAAAAAGGCTTTGGCCAGCAGTTCCACGTTGAGATGAATTCCATTCATATCGGTACCGCAGCCGACGTTTTTTACGCGGTCCGACAACGCGATTTCCTGGGTGAACCCATTCATCAACGTGCGTCACGACGCCTTCAACGACAGGCCACGTAAGGTACCAGATATAGAATGAAACGAATAACAGCGCTCCACCAATCGATATCATATTCATGATGGAGTACATGTCTTAAAGACCCGGTATATTTTCATGCATGCTTATGAGAAAGCTCATATTTATGAAAATATTCTTTTTCCAACGTATCCAGAAAGGCCATCAGGCGAGCCGCGCGCAGACTGCATAATCAGCCAAAAATATCGCACACCGGAAGAGGCATTCTGGGGCGAAGACTAAGGAGCTTTGAACACAAGCGGTGTTTTATCTATTACTTCAATTTAACCGATAAAAAAATCAATACCAAAAAAGTCCGAAAATTTCCATATCGCTATCATTAATATCGCACTCACTAACGAACAAATTGCAACATACATTAAAAAAGCAGCAGGGCTATTCTGGTAGTGTATAGGTTGCGAAGACCAAGGAATGAACTTACCAGTCAAAAGCGACGAAGCAATTATCACCATTAGCAACATAAGGAAAATTATGGCTATAGCAAAAGGCCACACTATATAGCCCTTCCAAATAAAATAGCAAAGACCGCTATTGCAATATAGGCGGACAACCCCAAATAAAAGCTCGCTCGCTCAGAGTCACGCTCAACCATCCGCCCCCCGAGAAACAACCTCCCCGATATGACTGCCCACAGACAACACACAACAAGGCACAATGATAAAAGATATAGTAACCGTTCCATAATTTTCCTTTTATCTACATTTGCCGGCAAAAGAGGCTGGTCCTAACGCACCGAAAAAGTGACTCTGCATTCTATTCAGTGGAACCAAGCCTTACTTTTAACTGACGGGCTTTAGCTGTATCCCTTTCCAAAGTCCCCTTGATAGGGCTCTAGCAAGCTATGACAAAAGACTACGACATCCGATCTACTCCGGCTCTTTCGAGTACTTCCATTCATAAGTTTCAAAATTATTTACATATCTTTCCTTCTATAAAAGAACCACTTATAGCGCCGGCAGCAAAAAAGCCAACCCAGGTTAGCAGCGCGAATGCAGCAAGCCCTCCGAAGAGCAAGCCAAGAACTGCAGCACCGAATACTAGACCAACATACAATTCCGCCGCTCCACTATTACTACAATTAGTCCCATCAATACTCGAACTAAACTCCAAAAATCCATTAAGTGCGAGCACCAAAGAGATAACTCCTGACAACAATACAAGTAATCCTACACTCGCCAGAATACCAACCAAGCCGCCGCCTATTCCCAAAAGCGTCAAGAGATTAGCGGTATCGTCGTCCAAAAATCCACCACTAACCCCGCCACTTATTTTATAGGCTCCCACTCCACGCTCAGGATCAATAATGGAATACCCGCTCCCCTCCCAGCCATTCACATTGATCGGCTGGGCGTGAGCCGTGACCTCATAACCTCGCTGCAAGGCCGACTGTATTTCAGAGCGGGCCTCTGAGTCGATCGTGATCTGACTGAGACTGGAGGCATTTTCAGACGTCAGGGTATAAATCCGCTGCCCCTGGGCCATGGCAAGCGAAAGTGCCTTGGCGGTCGATACGCCCTCTGCAGGTTCGTCTTCTGTAGAGAACAAGCGCTCAGGGATCAGGTGCTCATAGGCGCTGGAACGCATGCCTGAGCTGCGGTTGAACGCCACCCAGTCCTCATAACAGTTATCCACAGATTCCGTATTTGATGAAATCCGGTCTACATCCATAACCACGCCACTGAACAGAACATTTCTTGGTGAACCAAAGAAATAGGACACATTCATTTGGGTGGAAAAGGTTCCGTAGCTGGGGCTTCGGTTATACACAACACCCGATGCCATAGCAGCGATTTTGTCCATAGCATAGATTTCTGCCAGGTAACCCTGAATGCCGGACTGAAGAATGCCGCCCACGAGATCATGCTTGGTCAGGCCACTGTAGTTCTCAGCCTCTAACTTGTTTTTTACGCTTTCCAGCTGCGCTTGCAGCGACATCAGCTGTGTCGGGCTGATTCCCTGCATATCTATACCGACAGCCTGATACTGACCAGCAACGAGGTTATTCTCGCTGTAATCCCAGCTGCGTTCTGGTGCTTCAAAGCCCAGGCGCACCATCAGGGACTGACCCAGGCTCACCGACGAGGTGGTTGCTACGACATCGCCATCAACTGTTATCTCACCAATCATATTGATGGTGTTAGCCGGCAACTGGGATGGAAGGTCCTCAACCGTCTCCGGGTTCTCCGGCAGATAACTTTCCAGTGTTTGCTGATCAAGTTCGGTAGCTGGCCTGAAACTGATCGCCAAAGACTTGCCAACAAGCTCTGGAGTCAGGCGATCCAGCTCTGCTGCAGTCCCTGCCCACTGCACAGGTATACCCAAAATGCCTCCGGTAGCATTCCCGATCTGCAGGCGAAAACGATAGTAAAGCGACTCTGGAAGGTTGGGGATCACAGCACTGGCACGCACACGATTGAATGGCAATACCACGTCTTCGATTACGCTGGCACCTTCAGGAACAATCTGTTGAGTTCCCAGTACGTCACCAAGCGTGGTGTCATCGCCAGTCGCGCCGATGAAGGATTCGACCGAAGCCTGATAAGCGTCCAGTTCGTTCTGGACGACAAGAGGGTCCATCCCCTGCACCCAGCCTTCCGCTTCATTCACGGTCGCTGAGGCTTTTACATTGTTCAGGAACGCTTCCGCGTCCAAGGGAAGCTCATTCCGGACATCCATCCCTTCAGTGAAGGTATGCTCTTTAAAGCTGGGATCCAGACCTACCCATTCGCCGTCGATCCAGGCTTCAACCCAAACGTGCTCCATCTCCACTTCTTCGGAGGCTCCGCCATAGGAGAACTGCTGCTGCGGAATACCTCCCTGGCTGAGAATATTTGTTGCCGCATCAATATTGGAAACACCTCCCACCCAGTTCCGGGCAGCTTCTGCAGATATCGCCACAGTGCCGTAGCTGAACCGTGCCGGGATGCCGGCTTCCCGGTAGAGCGCAATCAGAGTGCTGGCTGTATCAAAGGCGTTACCCTGCTCACTCTGAATGGTGTAATCAGCACCCTGCATCACGCCGTAGCTTGGCACGAAACGGATGGTGTCATGCACCCAGGTGTATAGCGCTAACGGATCGGGGCCCAGCTCTGTGACGATATCCCTGATACGATCACTGGTGGCTGTTGCGCTGTCTGTTTCCAGATAGTCACTCAGGTCCCATGCAGGTTCGCCGTTAACCCCAAGCAAACCTTCGATAGCCGACTGACTGGTGTACAGGCTCCGCGGAGCCGGCGAGACAAAATCCAGATCTCCGCTGAAACTTTGTTGCGGGTTACGTACAGGGTACTGTAAGTGAGATTGAAGAGTCCTCAGCGTGTTGAGCAACTCTTCAGTGTCTCTCTCACTATCGTCCCAGCGAGCGAGCTTTTCGAGGCCCAGTTCAATACTATCCGCGTGATTCCTGTAGTTCTGCTCAAACTGCTCGTGCCGGGCCAGAATCTCGTCGGGCAGACCACGCTCTATAAGCGACTGGCGCTCTGCATAAAGCTCTTCCCTTACCCGTTCATCTCTCTCGTGAAATACCTTTGCAAGATCTTCTATATTGCCAAGCTGTGCCGGAATCTGGTCCATCCGTTCTTTGGCAACCACCTGGCTTAACGAACTGACTTTTTGTCCAAGCTTCTCTATCGTCTCACCAATCGGGTTTATAAAGGCGAGTGAATTTTGCGACGGGTTTGACTGCCGTTCCACTTCATTTAACGTTGCAAGGACAGCCGGCGAATAGAAAGTGAACGAGAAAAAGAACAGCACCAGTGCACTGACTAAACGCTTGAAACGCACAGAAAACATAGCCTCAGTTCTAAAATCTGAAAACATTATCTCTCTCCCTGAGTTCTCTTAGCCGCCACACGCTTGAGATTGCGCTGAGCACTGGATTCGATTTAGCTTTTTGGGGGCTGCCAGCACCTGAATATCCCAGCTGACTTCAGCAGTTCGGCCGAAGACATCCTGTAATTCCAATGTGACGCTTTTCACGCAATCCCCCTCACTCGGAGTCCAACTGATCGTGGGTGTGCCTTGTTCATCACTGAGCACCATTCCGTCCGGAGCCGAGACAATTTTCACATCGGCCGTATAACCATCTGCATCAATTGCAATAACCTGGTACACATAAGGCTTTCCAACTTCAGCGACATCCTTGGGCTTATTACCCAACCGGGGTGGTGCAACGTCACCACCGATCATGACTATGTATGTCTTGCCCACAGTCGCTTTCGAATCGGTAACGGTCACGATGAACTCCTGAGAACCGGCCTGGTAAGTTGTCGGTGTCCATGAAAGTGCACCCGTAACAGCATCAAGGGACATTCCTTCAGGGCCAGATACCAGACTCCAGCTCAGTGAATCTCCATCCTCATCCGAGGCCTGGAAAGTATGCAGGTAAGGCTCGCCAACAAGTCCACTTACCGGTGGATTGCTCTCGATAACAGGGGCTGCATTCTTTTCAATAACCGTTAGAGTGAAACTCTGTGTAACGGACGCACCGGCACTGTCCTCAACCCGGATCGCTACAGGATGGCTTCCAATCTGGCTGGCCAACGGCTGCCACTGCACTTCGCCTGTAGACTCATCAATGGTCATACCGCCTGGAGCTGTGACAAGTGCGTAAGTAAGTGGCAGGCCCTCAGGGTCTGTAGCAACAACGGCATACAGATATACTTCACCAACCACTGCTGGCGACAAGGGTGAACTCACAATTGAAGGGGCGGCGTTGCTGCCGGTAACTTCAAGCATAAATGATTGAGTGGCACTCCCACCCTTGCCGTCAGTCACGCTGATGGTCACGCCATGAGCCCCCACCTGCTCTGTTGTAGGTGTCCAGCTGACCTGTCCCGCAGAACTGATGACCATCCCGACTGGCGCCTGAGTGAGACTGTAGGTCAGGCTATCACCATCAGCATCCGTAGCTGAGACAGTGTAGTAATAAGGCTGACCTGCCCTCGTAGCGGTAGACGGAATGCTCTCAATAACCGGGCTCTGGTTTCCTGTAGTTACCTGGAGGCTGAAATCCTGAATGTCCGATGCTCCATCCTGATCAACAACCTGAATCGTGATGCGGTTTGCGCCCACATCACTTGCCTCTGGCATCCAGGTTATGAGACCACCTGAGCTCATGGACAGCCCTGAGGGGCCCTCTATCAGCCGATATTCCAGGTCTGCTCCGCTGTCGTCGGTTGCAACAACCTGATATTCAAAAGATTGGCCGACACTCACAGTGAGCGACGGAGTTGAAATGATCTCAGGTGCCCGGTTTGCGTTGATAACATTCAACACATAGTCCACCTGGTCGTAGAGCCCGTGAGAGTCAGTCACCCTCACACTTATCGGGTTTTCACCAACCTGAGCAGAGACAGGCAGCCAGGCAATTTCGCCACTGGCAGGATCAATCTGCAGATTAGAAGGACCGGAAACCAGACTAAAAGTCAGCGTCTCGTTTTCGTTTGGATCTGTAGCGGTGAGCATAAAACTGTAACTCTGCCCTTCCGTCGCATCCGGTAACGAGTCGGTCGTGAATACCGGAGCGAAATTCTGCTCTGTAATCAGCACCTGGAAGTTCTGTGAGGAGGATGCCCCACGACTGTCCGACACAATCACGGATACAGAATGAACACCCTCCTGACCTGCAACCGGCGTCCAGGTGATTTCTCCGGTTAATGGAGAAATAATCATTCCCTCAGGGAATTCCCCTAGCGCGTACGTAAGTTCATCATCAGCATTTAAATCAGTAGCCTGCACCTGATATCGATATTCAGCAGCAACGGATCCTTCGCCAACAGGCTCGCTGCTTATGACAGGCAGATGATTTCTTTCCCGTACACTTACTTCGAAGCTTTGGGTATCAATTTCTCCCGCAGCATCGGCCACCCTTATGGTGACTACCTGAACCCCGGCCTGCCCGTCCTGGGGTATCCAGGACACAAGCCCGCTACTGGAGTCCAGTTCCATACCTGCAGGACCATTGATTAACTGGTAAGACAGGATGTCACCAAAATCAGGATCTATCGCCTGCACCTGATAACTATAGGATTCGCGCTCTGTGGCGCTGGTTTCCGGATTACTGACAATACGGGGAGCCTGGTTAACGTTCGTCACGCTGATGGTGAATACCTGCTCGTCAAATTCCCCTTGTATATCGGAAACCCTGACAACTACTGTTTGCTCCCCGACCTGAGCATTAACCGGCGTCCACTGAATATTGCCAGTGGCATCGATAACCATACCGCTCGGAGCTACCTGCAAATTGAATTCAATAGTGTCTCGACTGTCCGGATCTGTCGCCTCAACCAGGTACTGATACAGCTCCCCCTCTACCGCGCTTACAATCGGCGTGGAATGTATCTCAGGAGGACGGTTCGAAGCGTTGAGCCTTCGGGCAGACGGCGTGGCACTCACTTCTCTCGACCGGCAGGTCGGGCGTCCATCCGTGCCCAGTTCACTCACGGCGTAGTAGTAGGTTGTATTCAGCTCAAGACCAGTGTCCAGATATGTAGAGTAGCGATTGTCTGTGGTGGCAATCTGCGTGTATGGCCCGCCTTGCTGCTCACTTCTGTATATTGCATAGGCAGGAGCCCCGGAATCGCTCCAGGTAAGCTGGACTTTTGTCATTTTCGCCCGTGCGGCGAGGTCAGTCAGGCAGTTGCATGCAGCATCCGACGCATCGCGTATCCGAACCTGAGTAACCGAGATATCAGACAAATTCGGTTGCCCACTGCTTGGGAATGCGTTTGCAGTATTATCCGTTGCTTTCAGCCGGATCAGGTAATCCCCTGTACCCATTCCTGCAAACTGATCAGTAACGTCTATCCGTTCACCACTGGCATCGTCAAAAACAAGATCATTATCTAGATCCCACTCCCACGCAGTGAGTTTATCGGCTGGTTGATTCGGCTCGCTAAGCCCGTCATCAGGGTTTACTGAGCCAGAACCATCAACATACCAGGGCTGGGTTTGTGGACAGAATAAATAGGGACCGCCTGCGTTCGCAGTTGGTTGTAAGGGAGGTGTATCTACATCGATAATCACGCGGGCGGTTTCAACCAGTGGTGTCTGGCTATCATCGGTTACACGAAGCGTAACCGGGTATTGCCCGAGTTCAGGAAAGCTGGTTGTTAAAACCGGCCCTTCAGCATCATAGATGCCGTCATCATCGAGATCCCATTCCCAGCGGACGATTGAGCTGCCATCATTCTGATGAAACGAGCCTGTTCCATCCAGGGTAATAACCTCACCTGCTACCGCAGGATTGGGAGTAGCCTGAACAACTGCGACCAGGTCACCCGTAGGTCTCTGGCTAAGGATCTCTTCTACTTTGATATCAAGCAAAGCCCGGGTAAAGGACTCCGCATTTGTCCCACCCGAACGCAGAAAATTGAGGTCCCATGCAGCCCCTCCACTCTCCATCGCCAAGTCAACATAGTGGGCAATGGTATTGCCAGAACCTGACCGTGCAGACGCTCCTTCACAGGTGGTGAACCCACCGTTCCCATCTGCAACATAGCCGGTTCCTAGACTATCCACCCCCAGAGCACTTGTTCCATCGGCACACAGGACCCGGGCATTAATAACAGCGTTCAACAGAGCGCGGTTCTCGCTGAGTTTGTCCCTGACCGTCTGATAGGTTATTGAACTTGCAGTGTTGTCTCTGTCTTCATCGGTCGCCAGAATGATGTTAACTGCGGCGCCGTTACGCTTGGGGTATTCGTCCAGTGCGTATTCAATACCCCTCCACCCATCTTCCGTACCACCGCTTGTTACCAGGCCCGCCGTCGCATCGACAAATGCTGAGGCTGAACCCAGTTTTTCACCACCTACAAGCAATGAACGTGGTACAACGCTTGAACTACCGTACCCGACCAGTCCGTAAAGATTCTCGAGCGCCTCATTGCCAATGCCGTACTGCTTCAGGTTTTCGTCAAGGAGCGGAATCATTTCACCGATCCAGCGTTGCTCACCAGACATCGATCCGGACTCATCGATCACCACCAATACGTCAGCCGCTAACGGAGCCTGACTGGCCATTGCATGGGGAGAGGACAAAAGGTGTGAACCAGCCAAAAGCACGCCAGTGAAATAAGCGAGGCAAAAGCTCCGTTTCATGTTAATCCCTTGTTCTATATCTTTCTGAAATTAGTCGATCTGCATAATTCTGGTTCCCACCAGAAACAACTACCTGGGAAACCGGGAAAAAGTGAGGCCGACAAGGCCAAGCAGCAGGAGAGCTAGAGAGGATGGCTCCGGCACTGAAACCGGAACGCTACTACTGATATTCAACTCGCCCCAAAAATAGATGGACTGATCAACGTCAGCGCCAAGATCGCTGTGGGAAAGGTAAAAGCCGTCTAATGGGGCAGTTTCACTGGTGAACAACGAAAGCTCTGCACTTTCATTTTCCAAAAGCTCAAAGCTCCAGCCTAAAGCGAAGGAGACATCATCTGGCGCGGACTGAGGCAGGAAATTTGCATTGCTGAGAGAGTCATCAAGAAAGTTATCGTAGATTGTGCCAAACACGAAACCTGGCTCATCAATCTGCCAGCTTTGACCTGAAACCGGGGTTCCTGTAGCACTGCCAAACTCATTGAAATAAGTATTGCTGCTCGCCGCAATTTCGAAATCGAAAAAAGCAAGCAGCGAATGAGAACCCGGGGAAGAAAATGCGAAATCCAGTGTTCCTAGTCCTGTCTCGCTATCCAGACTGCCGGAACCCGGTAAGTCGTCGCCGGCAAAATACTCGGAAACATTACCGTCAATATTAAACGCCCATTCGTTGAGCTGAATAGCTGAAGCAGAAACACCGGTTGGAAGCAAAATCACGACGAGTGAAAGGGGAATCCATCGAAAAAATGAGACTAACATCCGTACTCCTAACCTCCATGTAGTTTCAAGCTGCCTGTAATTTTAACAAAAGAAATAAAAAAATAAACAAAAAGTAATTTCTCGTTAACAACTACCAAGAACGGGCGATAGCTATAGCCCTACAAACCCCGCACACAAACCAAAACGGGCCCTCAGGGGGCCCGGTAAAGAAATGTCTGCAGAAAACCTGAATCAGTTTGCTGACAGCTCGATCACATCAATACCATACAGAGTAGTGGTTCCGCTCACTTCATTACCCACTGCAAGTACAGGTTTACCATTCGGGCTCTCACTCCCTGGGATAAAGACCATGCCTTCTGGCCCCAGGTCGCCGGCCAGTCCATTCTCGAGATCAGTCTGTGACGCGGAGAAATCCCGGTTGTTCAGGTATTGCACGAACTCAGGGTTCTGCGGATTTGTCACGTTGTACACCATGATTCCGCCGACTCGCTCAAGGCCGATGAAGGCAAAAGTCTGGCCATTAATCTGGCCTACAGTAATAGCTTCAGGCTCAGGCCCTTTGTCATCTGAACGGTCATCAAAGGAGTTTTCGTCGTTGCTGCTGTTGAAGTTGTCGGGGATCAGGCTGGCAATAATGCGTTCGAACTCACTACCACTGTCGAATACCTGAGTACCATCCGCTGACCAGATCGAAAACGAACGCGCTCCATAGGCGTAAAGTTCCTCGTACACGCAGGTGGTTTCCACGACTGCAGGATCACTTGGATCGCAGGAGCTGCCATATCCCAGCGTAGAGGTAACATTCAGACGCCCGATGCTGGCATCGTCCTGAAGCTCCGCCGCATTCGGAAATGCAGTTGCATCAAGGGTCAGATCGCCAATCCGGAATTCTTCAGTAAAGCCGTCATAATCCCGCGAATCACCCTCGTTGGCGGTGATGTAATAGGTTTTACCGTTGTAACCGTAACTTGCGATAGCATCCGGGTTGTACATCCCGAACACCGGCCAGTTACGGATATTGATACCATTATCGCGGTTGCTGGCATCCAGTTCGTTGCCAAGAATACTGTGGTTTTTGAACCCAAGCGGAATGATGGCGGTAATTTCGCCTGCAGTGATATCCAGCTCAGCTACGGCATTGTTTTCCTGAAGTGCAACCCAGGCTGTTTTGTTATCCAGGGATACAGCAATGTATTCCGGCTCCATATCCTGAGCCACACTGGCTCCCGGCCCGAATACACGTACGCCCTCAGCCATCAGAGCCGCACGATCAGTATTAAACGCGGTGAAACCGGCAGTGGTTACCGTTGCAGCGCTGGCGCCATTGGAAAGATCGATGATACTGACAGAGCCTTCCGGATCATTCTGGTAGTCATCGCTCGGCTCGCCTTCGTTAGCAACCAGGAGGGCCTTGCCATCACGGGTAAATGTAACCATGTCGGGCAAAGCGCCAACCATCACTTCACCCACTTTGTTCAGGTCAGTAGTGTTATAGAACACCACTTTTCCGTTGTCCTGCTTTACCTGCGCTTCAATGGCTACAGCCACCAGGTCACCGTATACCGCAACACTGTTTGCGGATGCACCTTCAGCCGTCGCATCGATAGTACCGAGTTTAACCGGAGTTTCCGGATCGTTGATGTCCAGAACGTCTACCGTAGAATCGTTGGCATTCACAACGAACAATCGTTGATTCACCGGGTCGTGGGCAACAATCTCCGCCGCGCTTTCATCGAACACACCGCTGGCGTAGGTACCCAGCACATTCAGTTCAATAAGCGACTGACTGATGCCAGCTGCTCCGTCAGCACCGTCAGCACCATCGTCTGTGCAGCCCGCAAGTGTGATGATAGAACCCGAAATGGCGAATGCCAGAAGAGATTTGTGAAATACCATAGCTGCCCCTAAACCTTAAATGTGTTTGCATTTCCGACACATATTAGAGCGGGATAATGACAATTCTGAGACACTTTTGAGACAGCTTTATGCCCTGCGAAACCCTGGCTCAAGGGGAGAAATAAATGCAACCACGCCCCTTCACATTTTATTTCCCGGGTTTTCTTCGCGCCCACTTGTGGAACCCGGCAAAAGCTTATAGATTGACGAAAGCGGCCGAAGTGCTGCTCTTCCTTTTTATTATCAGATACAACGCAACAGGTGAGCCTGTGAGAATGCTTTTCTCAGAGACCATTCCTTTCTACCGTTTCAGTGTCCGCAAACAGGCAGACACTGCTGGTGTGTTGTTCGCCTTTCTCTTTTCTCGCTGAATCCGCTTATAGAACGCCGGATTCGGCGTTTGAATCCAGATAGTTCATATCACAAACGCATTTTTGGGAGTTTACTATGGCTGACATGCCGCCAATACTGGTTGCTGAAGAAGATTTTAACCGCTTAACAACCCTGATCGAAAAACAGGGTGATTCAGATATTGCTGAGGGCCTGGATGACGAACTGAGCCGTGCCACTCTTGTTCCGCTCGCAGAAATGCCGGAACACGTAGTAACCATGAACTCAAAGGTTCGGTTTAAAAATGAGGATAGCGGCCAGGAACAGGAACTGACGCTGGTGTATCCCCATGAAGTGGGCAGCGGAGACGGCAAGATTTCTATTCTTGCGCCGGCAGGTTCTGCTCTGCTCGGGCTTTCGGTAGGCGATTCCATTGAGTGGCCAATCCGTGGCCGCAACAATATTCATCTCAAGATTATCAATGTTACCCGGCAGGGCTGAGTACGGGGCAATAAATGCGAGGGCGGGCCCGAAAAGGCCGCCCTGCTATCTTCCTCACTTGTTCAGGCGGAACTGCTCTATGGTTTCTCTGAGGGCCTCTGCCATCATAAGCAGCTCACCCGCAATATCCGCCGTTTCCTGCGCATCCGTTGACGTTTGCTCTGCAGAACGACTGATTTCAATTACATTCTGATTGATGGCTTCTGACACATCGCTCTGCTCATTCGCAGCGCTTTCCATCTCCTGATTGAGAGCGGTAATTTCCCGAACAGCGGAGGCGATGTTCTGTAGCTCGGATTCTACTTTCAAGATGGCTTCAACCTGATAGCCCGCCATATCCGACGCGTGGCGCATGGTAGCTACACAATCGACTACCTCGCTTTTAAGCCCGTTGATCGTTTCCCGGATTTCTTCTGTGGAAACCTGGGTGCGAGATGCCAGCGCACGAACTTCATCAGCAACTACAGAGAAGCCACGCCCCTGCTCTCCTGCTCTGGCGGCCTCTATAGCCGCATTAAGCGCAAGCAGATTCGTTTGCTCGGCGATATTGGAGATTTCTTCCAGCATGCCCGCCATCCGGCCGGTGCGCTCGTTCAGATCAGCGATTCGCCTGGCACCGCCCTGCACTTCGGTATTTAACGCTTCAATACCCTCCACTGCAGCTCTCGCAAGGCTCTCACCGCTGCTGGCTGACTCTGCGGTTTCTTCTGATTTGCGAGATGTGTGGTTGGCGTTTCCGCGCACCTGGACGGCAGAAGCAGCCATTTCCGTGGTTGCACTGGCAACCTGATCCGTATTGTCCCTCTGCGCCATCACTTCATGGCCTGTCGTGTCCGCCTTTTCTGCAATACGACGGGCTGCCTGCTCCACCTGTGCAGCGTTATCCATGACCGTATGCATGCTGTCCCGGATTTTCGCCATCATGCGGTTGAACGCCAGAGACACAGAACCGATTTCATCGTTGCGGGTCACATCCAGCTCAAGCGTAAGATCAGAGTTTCCCGAAATCTCATCCATGCTGGCCTGTAGCCGGCGCAATCTTGAAAAAACCAGGCGATTCAAAGCCAGGGCGGTAAGGAAAAACACCACAATAAAAGTAATAACCTGAATACCACCACTCGCCAGCAGCTGCTGACGCAAGCTGTCATCACTGTCAGCCAGAGAGTAGTCCACCCGGATTGCACCAAGAACATCACCTTCCTGTGCCTGATGACAACCCAGGCAATTCACACCCTGATAGTTCTCCCGGGCAATAACCGGATCAATCAGCGTATAAACGCGGCCATCATCATTACTTGAATACTGTTCAATTCGCTCCCCCGCCAGAGCCCTGTTATCAGCAGAATCACGCACCTGCTCGGCCTGGGTCCCCTTACCAAACATCCGGTTCAACTGGTCGCTGCGGATCACTCTCACATTCAGCACATCCTCCGGGGCCATCACTTTGTCCCGAAGCACATCACGGTTGCCAATCGTGCCGGTCACCATCATGGTATTCAGGCCATCAAAATAGGACTTGGCAAGGCCTTCCACATATTTGTGGCTGAACTCTTCCATATGATCACGCTGGGCGTTCGCGCTGTATAGCACGGTGAATACCAGAATAAGTGAAAACCCGGTTGCCAAAGCAGCGAGTAACAGAAAGCGGATTGAGTATTGTTTTTTCATAACCGACCGGAGTTCCTCAAAGGTTCTATTTTTTATTGACGGCATTGTGGCGATTAACTTTATAGATTTGCGTCAATTATTTACTGACACAGGTCAGAACGGAGCCTTTCCGCCAAGTGGCCCGAAATGTGCTTCTGCTGTTTAACAGAGCATTTTTTTGGCGCGCCAGTTGTTGGCCATGGAGGAAAACATCATGTCACTGCTGACTACCCTGATTCAGGCAAGCACCCGTTTTCAGCAAACACTGGAAAACCGATCAACCGCGGAAGCCGAGGGGCAGCGGGCCAAAGGGGCCTCGGGGACAGAGACAGTGCAATCTTCCAGCCCCGGTGACGACCGCTTCACGCCTTCCGGCGACTCCCTGAACGATATGGGAAAACTGAAATCGCAGAAGCTACCCCTGGCAGATTACAAGCAAACCGTGGGGCAGGATCTTGCCTTTGTAAAGGAGACCTTGCGGCACAAACTTGCCGAATACAATCTGAACCCCACTACGGCAGTCAGCGTCAATAAAAATGATAGCGGCAGGATTGAGGTGGGTGGCAAAGTGGCAGAGGAAACCCGCACCCGTATAGAAAATGACCTGAACGTGAACAAGAACTTCACAGAGGCCTTCAGCCGGCTGAGCGTAAATGAGCCAACGCTGCACTTCATGGATAATGCAATGAAGCTTAATCAGGCCTATGGCGTAAATAACTCATTGCTGGACACAATAGTCAGCGAAGACCAGCAATTCAACGGGCTACAGGACCTGGTACACCGTTACGATACCCTTCGGCGTTCAGCTCCCGTTGATCAGGTCGAAGTTGCAGTAACTCAAGGTTCCTACGCCTTCAACCTGAACACCCGTGCCTGAGCATTATGTCTCGAAAGGGGCCGGATCACCCTTGCCAACCCGGGTCACCACAGGTGCATCGCCGGTAAAGTTAACCACAGTGGTAGGCTCCATTCCGCAGAAACCGCCATCAATAATGAGATCCAGCTCATGCTCCAGCGTATCCCGGATATCGTAGGGATCAGTCATTGGCTCAGTCTCGCCCGGCAAAATCAGTGTACTACTCATAATGGGCTCGCCCAGCTCACCCAGAAGCGCCTGAGCGATCGCATTATCAGGCACCCTCACGCCAATCGTACGCCTCTTGGGGTGCAGCAACCTTCGAGGCACTTCGCTCGTAGCATCCAGAATGAACGTATAAGGCCCCGGCGTGAATGTTTTAAGCAGCCGGTACTGGGTATTGTCTACTTTCGCATAGACTCCGATATCCGAGAGGTCCCTGCACACCAGGGTAAAGTTATGCTTGTCATCCAGTTTACGAATCCGCTTGATCTTGTCAGCAGCGGGTTTTTCACCCAAATAACAGCCAAGGGCATAACCTGAATCGGTGGGGTAGACAATAACACCACCACTGCGGAGAATTTCTACAGCCTGTTTGACCAATCGCTTTTGCGGGTTTTCAGGATGAATCTGAAAAAACTGACTCATGAACGCACTCCATTCTGATTTTGGGCGTCTGAAGCCGCTGCCTGCGAATCCGCCTTCGAACCGCCGAGACAGTTGGGTGATGCAGGAGCAACCCGCCCGGAAGCTTCCCACTCCTCCGGAGAGTATAGATGCAGGGCCAGCGCATGCACGCCACCGGCCATTTCCAGCTCCTCCGAAAGCACCTTATAAATTGCCTGATGCCGCTTGACCTTCATTTGTCCGACAAATGCCGGTGACACCATAGTCACCTTGAAATGCGTCTCAGAGTCAGGGGGCACACTGTGCATATGGCTTTCATTTTCCACCTCAAGAATGCTGGCATCAAACGCTTCTTTCAGCTTCGCTTCAATTGTATTCTGGATTTTCATAACGCTTTAACTCTCAATATTCGCCCGGAATTTGGTGGCGATGTCTCATAACAGCTTATACCAACAGTTTACTACAGATGAGGCAGCCTCCGAACCTTGACACCCATCTACCAAACCGCCACATTTCCCTCCGACTCCAACCCAGATAACGCCAGAACCAAACCATGCTCCTTTATATCGCCGAAAAACCAAGCCTCGGCAGAGCCATTGCCGCTGCTCTTCCAGCTCCTCACCAAAAGGGCCAGGGCTGGATCCGGTGCGGCCAGGGCAATGAGGCGGTCACGGTAAGCTGGTGTATTGGCCACCTCCTGGAACCGGCTGAACCCGCCAGCTACAACCCGGCCTGGAAAGCCTGGCGCCAGCACGACCTCCCAATATTCCCCGATAAGTGGCAGGTCACACCAAAAGACAATGTGCGTCAGCAGCTTAAAACACTGGAGTCCCTGATCCGGCAGGCTGATACCATAATTCACGCCGGCGACCCCGACAGAGAAGGTCAGCTACTGGTTGATGAGGTAATTCGCTATTTTGGAACCAAAGCCCCCGTAAAGCGGATACTCATTAATGACCTGACTCCGGCGGCCGTTGCCAGGGCCATACAGAACCCCAGAGACAACCTGGAGTTTCGCCGGCTTTCCCATTCTGCACTCGCCCGCCAGAGGGCAGACTGGCTCTATGGCATCAACCTCACCCGCTTTTATACGCTGAGCTACCAGCAACAGGGGCAAAAAGGGGTCTATTCCGTCGGGCGTGTTCAAACACCGGTACTGGGGTTGGTGGTAGAGCGGGACAACATCATCGAAAACTTTGAGCCCAGGCCCTACTTCCGCCTGGAAGCCCGTTTCAAAGCCCAGGAGGATGAAGCGGATCAGCAGGCATTCACCGCACGCTGGCTTCCCGATGACCAGTTTCAGGATCACCTGGACGAAGAAAACCGGCTTCTGGACAGAGCAACCGCCGAACAGATTGCTGCTGCAGTAAATAACCGGCCAGGTTCGGTTGTTGAGTCCCGGTTTCGCGATCGCCCCGAAGCTCCACCTTTGCCACTTTCATTATCTGCGCTGCAGATAGAAGCGGGCCGTCTGTTCCGCATGGGTGCAAAGGATGTGCTGGATACCGCTCAGAATCTTTACGAGCGCCACCAACTCATAACCTATCCGCGCTCCGATTGCCGATACCTGCCCGAGGGGCACTATGCCCAGCGCGAGCAGGTTACAGGAGCCATAGGCAGAATCATTCCTGCCCTTGCAGATGCCTGCAACAACGCAGATTTCAATCGCAGAACCGCCGCCTGGAACGACAAAAAGGTCGACGCCCACCATGCAATTATTCCAACCAGCCGAACCGCGCCCAACGGTAAACTCAGCGATGCTGAACTAAAAATCTATGGCCTTATCAGCCGCTATTATCTGATGCAGTTTTCAGCAGATGCCATACACCGTGAAGGCCGGCTTACCGTACGTGTAGCTGAACACAGGTTCCGCGCCACTGAAACGGCTGTACTGGAACCGGGCTGGAAAGCACTGGAACTGAAGCTCCGGGACAGCAAACAGGAAGCAGAAAAATCACCTCTGCCACGCCTGGACAAGGGTGAACCGGTATTTTGCGAAGACTGCTCCGTGAATGAGCGCAAAACCAAACCTCCACAGCACTTCACCGACGCTACATTGCTGTCGGCGATGACAAACATTGCCCGATTTGTAACCGACCCCGAGTTGCGAAAAACCCTGCGTGATACCGACGGCCTTGGAACAGAGGCCACCCGTGCGAACATTATCGACACCCTGTTCAAACGGGATTACCTGTACAGGGACAGCCGGCATATCCGGGCCACGGACAAAGGCAAGGCCCTGATCAGTGCACTACCGGAATCGGTCAGCAAACCAGACAGAACTGCGGTTTGGGAAGCAACCCTGGAGGGCGTCCGCAGAGGCGAGGACGACCCCCGTAAATTCCTGGAAACGCTAAAGGCGGAAATCCGTGAATTCATTGGCCCCACTGTCAATTCGCCATATACCGGAGCACCGACCAAAGCTCCGAACTGCCCCAAATGCCGTGCGCCCATGACGGAGCGGGATGGCAAGTTTGGCCAATTTTATGCCTGCACACGTTATCCCGATTGCCGCGGCACTCGCCCCATTGAAGATGCGATTCCGAAAGATGGTACCGACCAGAAACCCATCCCCTGCCCCCACTGTTTTTCCCCCCTGGTTAGACGAAAAGGCAAAAAAGGTTGGTTTTGGGGCTGTAGTAATTTCCCTGCCTGCCGACAAACACTTGATGACGATGACGGGAAACCTGCCACCCGTTTACGCAAGGCTACATAACGAAACTGAATACCGCTCAGCATTTTGTGACAATTAATTGATATGGCAGGACATACTGTATCGCTTACAGCGAAACAGAATCGCAACGTGACATCATTTACACCAGGAGGCGCAATGCGCATTGCTCTGCTTGAAGACCAACAGGAACAGGCGCAGCATATCCAGTCAATATTGTCTGAGCGCGGCCATCACTGCGACAGTTTTCCGACGGGACAGAGCTTTCTCAGTGCTGTACTACACCGTAGCTATGACCTGATGATTCTTGACTGGCAGATTCCTGACATGACTGGCATCGACGTTCTGAAAAGCGTCAGAGCCCAGATCAACTGGCCGATCCCTGTCCTGTTTCTGACCCAGCGCGATAGTGAATCCGATATTGTCGAAGCTCTTGACGCGGGCGCAGATGATTTTCTCGCGAAACCTGCCCGGGCCGCAGAACTGGTTGCCCGTATTAACGCCCTGGCACGTCGTGCCAATCCGAACAATGAAAAAGAAGTCCTTAAATACGGGCCCTTTGAGGTCAATACACAGCAAAGGACCATTGCCCTCCACGGTGAACAGCTTACGTTGACCGACAAAGACTTTGACCTGACCCTGTTCCTGTTTCAGAACCAGTGCCGCCTGCTCACCCGGGAAGTGCTTCTGGAACGAGTGTGGGGGCTCGCGCGGGATATCAATACCCGAACCGTAGACACACACATGAGCCGCCTGCGGCGCCGACTGGGCCTGAACCCGGAAAATGGTTTCCGCATCAAGACAATCTACCAGCGTGGCTACCGTCTGGAAGCTATGACGGCCGAAATTGTAGATGGAGACCTGGCAGGAACACCGGAAGCAAACCAGGAAGTGCAAGTACAGAATGACTGAATATCGAATATCGTATGTCACCAAAGCATGTCTGATACTGGCCCTTCTGACGCTGGGCATGCCTGCATGGGCCGAGTTGTCCATTACCCGGGGGTCAGCGACCACAGCCATAAATCCTGCCAGCAACCTGATGCCCGAGTGGACTTATACCCTGAGGTCCGGCGAGAGCTTTGCCGAAGCGGCCAATGATCTGTTGGCCAAAAGTTATAGCCCCGGCCAGTTGCTTCAATACAACTCAATTCAGAATCCCGCCACACTTGGAGAAGGCGATCGCATTCACATCCCTCTGTCCTGGCTGAAGAGACAACCCGACCCGGCGCGCGCCTCCTCGGTTTCTGGCAACGTTCAATTGATATCGGGTATCGATGGCCGGAAAAAACGTCTGACGAAGGACACGCTGATAAGGGTTGGAGATGAAGTGCTTTCTGGAACAGGCGCCGCAACCATCACCCTGGCGGATGGTTCGGAAGTCCGCCTCTCCCCGGATTCCAGGCTGATATTCAACCGCCTGACCCAGTATGGTAAGTCCGGCATGGTCGACACCCGGCTCAGACTGAGCCGGGGAGAGGTCCACACACGTGTAAAGCCGGTCATTAGTGGCGGCGCCCGCTTCGAAATTGAGACTCCATCTGCCATTGCCGCAGTGCGCGGCACCGCATTCTCACTGCAGACCGGCCCGGAAGGCACGAGCCTGCAGGTAATCGAAGGGGTGGTTGATTTCGGAGCGCCAAACCAGAATCAGCGCATTCCGGCCGGCTACAGCGCAACCGTCAGTAGCGGCAGCCACAGCACACTGAGCATACGCAAGATGCCACCGGCACCGAAAATTAACCCGCTGCCTCCGATACTCACCCAGCTACCGGCAGAGATGACCTGGCAACAAAACCCGGCAACCAGCTATCGCCTGGATATTTTTGAAACCGATAGCGGGCTTTGGGTTGAGAGCAGAAAAGTCAGTGGCAACAGCTTCAACATAAGCCGTCTGGACAACGGCCCGTACGAAATTCACCTGGCGGCTCTGGACCAGCAAGGCATGGCAGGAATGCCCGACATACTGCCAATAGAGGTAGATTTGCAAGCCAGCACAGCCAGCCTGCTGACACCGGAAAACGGAGACAGCGTGAATGACGACATGCCCGAATTCCGCTGGACACTCAACGGAAAAAATGAAGTGGCCCGGGTAGAGATTGCAGAAGACGAAGCCTTCAGGAACCTTGTAGCCACCAGCGAATGGGCACCAGAAACAACAGCCCTGCCATCGCGACCTCTGAGCCCTGGCCAGTACTACTGGCGTGTGGTTACAGAAGCCGGCGGAAATTCGGTGGCAACAACGCAACCGCGCAAACTCATCGTAAACGGAACACTCCCTCCGGTGCGCATCATCAGTATCAATTACATCGACAGCCAGGTTCGCGTGTTCTGGCAAAAGGTTGATACCGCTGTCAGCTACCGTATGCAACTGGCGGAAGAGCCAGGTTTCCGTAACGTTATCAAGGAAGCAACGCTGCCAGATACCACAGCGGCCTTGCGTCTTATTCCCGGAAGACGGTATTTTGTGCGCTTGAAAGCTCTTTCTGACGGCCCGCTACAAAGTCGCTGGGGACCAGGGAGGGAATTGTACCTGGAATAATATCTTGACCGATCAACACCTACAGCAGAACTCATGACCCGGGACAGGCCGCCTATTAAAACAACACCATGGACACTCGGCACGGCACTCCTGTTGATATTCCTGTTGGCAGAGTTAACAGCGCTGCCGCAACGTGTTGACTACTGGCTTCTTGACTCTGCAATGCTCGCCAGCGCTCCTGACGTGTCCCCCAACGTAGTCATTGTTGCGATTGATGATCTGAGCCTGGCTCAACAAGGTCGCTGGCCCTGGCCACGAAAAACCCACGCAGCGCTTATCAGGAAACTCCACCAGGCCGGTGCCGATACCATCGTATTCGACATTCTCTTCCCGGAGCCATCCCCGGACGATGCCGAGTTCCAACGGGCCATGGAGGCCCACGGCAGGGTCATTCTGCCCGTCCATATATCGCCTCCCAGCTCACGCCTGCTTCTCAGTGAACAGTTTCCTGCAAGCGACCTTATTACTGCCGCTTCAGGCCTTGGGCATGCGCACATAGAACTCGATCATGACGGAATTGCCAGGGGCCTTTATCTATTCAACGGAATGACTCGCCAACTCTGGCCAGCTCTGGGGCTCGCAGCCTCCGGTGTCAGCTCCAGGCAACCCGACTCTCAGGGTCTGCCGCCATTTGTAAATGTACGCGAAGATTATCGGATCGTTCCTCTAGCAGGCGGTGCCGGCACACTGCCGACTTATTCTTACACCGATGTCCTCAATACGCCGGCGATTGCCGAGGTGTTTGAAGGCAAAACCGTGTTTGTCGGCGCCACTGCCGCAGGGTTGGGAGACATTCTGCCAACACCCTCCACGGGGCACAGCAGGCCAATATCCGGAGTGGAGTTCCACGCCAATATATTCTCTGCGAATCAGCAAGCAAGACTCATCAGCCCTGCACCAGCATGGACAGGAATACTTCTGGCCCTCATTGCCCTGATAATACTGGCAAAGCTCTTACCCCGCATGCGCCCTGCCCGCACGCTGTTTGCGTGCATTGCGGCTGGCGCGGCAATAACCTGCCTGTGCGTCTTCACACTAACAAATCTCCAGATCTGGCTTCCGGCTGCCCATGCCCTGATCATTCCCCTGTTCGCCTTTCCCATAGCCAGCGGCCTGCGTCTGGCTATGGCTAATCAATTCCTCAACCGGCAATTGGGTGAGCTGGCTCGCAGTCCCCGGGTATCTTTACCAAATCTATCAAAACGGCCACTGACACTGCTTCTCGAACAACTCCAGGCACTGTTTCAGCCGGAGGGTTGGTTATTGATGGAAAATAACATCACCCTCGCCACCTGCAATCTTGGACCCGCCGATATTCCGGATAGCCTGAAACCCGGGCGGTGGCATAACGAGGGAAACCGGAGCTGGCTTCGACTTAACCGCGGCAACATCAGCTACACGCTTGGTCTTACATTGCCCAATGATCTGAGCATGGAAGCCACGCATCGCTACCTGTGCCGACTGAAACTTGCAGACTCTGACCCGGCAGAAGAATTGCTCGGGCCCGGCGAGAATATTTCAGCACGGATCGAACGCATCAAAGTGGCCACTGAACGGCTCAACCACATGCATGAGTTTATCCGCCGCAGCTTTGAGCGCATGCCAGATGGCATCATCGTTACCGATGAACTTGGTATCATCCGCCTTGCCAATGGCCATATTGAAGAGTGGTTCGGAGAGCCTATGCCCAGTCTGGAGGGACTCCCTCTGACCCGGCTTCTGGAAGGTCATGATCCCCGCGAAACCCCGCCCTGGCACGAAACTGTCTCGGAAACGCTCACGCTGCTGCAAAGCCGGACGGTGGATCTGCAAATCCGGGAAAAAGACTTTCTCATTCACTTCGCCCCTTTTGCCCTTCCGGACAGCACTCAATACGGCATTATTGCCAATATTTCAGACATCTCGGAACTCCGTGAACAACAGCGCCAACACCGTGAGGCAATTGACTTTATTTCCCACGATGTGCGCTCACCACTGGTGTCACAACTGGCACTGATAGAACAATTGAAACGTGACCCCACTCATATCGATCAAAACCAACTGGAACAGCTGGGACGACTGGCAAGAAGAAGTTATCACCTGGCTGAAGAGTTTGTTCAGCTTGCACGTGCCGAACAACTGACAGAAACCCGTTTTTATGAGTGCGAATTTCTGGCCATTGTTGAAAATGCCCGTGACAGCGTGAGCGAGCAGGCGCTGGAAAAACACATCCAGCTGCAGTTACAAGGTACCGAAGATCTGTGGCTAAGAGGGAATGCCGAATTACTTGAGCGCGCAGTTATTAACCTGCTTACCAACGCCGTACAATACAGCCCTGCCGGCTCAGCTGTGAGCCTGCAAGTGTTTCGCGCAGGGCATCAGGCATGTCTCACGATTGCAGATGACGGCTTTGGAATAGATCCAGAGGAACTGCCTTATCTTTTCGACCGTTACCGACGCCAGAAAAGCAGCGAACTTGCAGGTATTCACGGTACAGGCCTGGGGCTGTCGTTCGTAAAAACAGTAGTCGAGAAACACCGGGGTGAAATTTATGTGGTTTCCACCCCTGGAGAAGGCTCAACTTTTACACTGAAACTGCCCACTGTAGATCCGGTGTCATGACCACATTGGCTTACGGCGTGGATAGCCCGGACTGCAATCAGGATTTGATTTCCTTGTCCACAACTTCTGAGGGAGCACTCAAAAGGCCATTGTTATCCTGAACAAGGATAGTAAAGTACCAGACTCCGGCATCCAGCCCGGTCACTTTGTGTGTCATGTTGGCCTCCTCCTGAGCGTTGGAAATAATAACCTCCCGGTCAAGGTTATCGGCATCCTGGCCATAGCGGATGATGTACTTATCCAGCTCAGCCATTTTGATTCCTTCACCGTTTACACGGCTGTCAGGCGCACTCCAGCTCAACACTGCTGATTTCTCTTGCTCGGGAACCGCCGGCAGACTCACGGTATTCTCGGTATCGCTCGCGGCAGAACCAGAAACAGTGCCGGAACTGGCAGAGTCAGAACCACCGCCACACCCTGTAAGCAAAACTCCGAAGGCAAACGCGGCTATCCATGCCTGTGACACTTTAATGACGCGTTTCATAGTATTTTTACACCAATATATCGTCGAATTTGTTAAATCATACAAAACGCGCTCGATTATCGATGTGAATCTCGTCATCCCTCCAGTTAAAAAATCGTCAATATTCCGTCAGAAAATCGTAATAAAACCCTTAAACTGACGTTAGTTGCTGATTATTCAGGCAATTTTTTGCCTGACCATTATTGCGGGGGATGCCACGGGGGGAGAGGACCACTACCAATGTCTGGTATGGGGTTGTATTCATACACAAAAAAGGTTTCGCCACAAATCAGAACCAAGGGAGCATAACCGGGACTTCCCTTCAGCCCGGTTGCCCATCGGCCCGGGCATTAACCAGAAAACCGGCGTAACCAGCCAGGTACAGACCGAACCCGACAAACCAGAACAGAAATGGCAAGCCGACGCCCGCCAACAGATACATTTCAGGCCACCAGACAGGAACCAGAGTTCGCAGCAATGCAGTGAAGACAACCATAAACAATGCCGGCCATATTATTCCGGGCAGCAAAAGGGCGCGGCCGGTGTGCCTCAGGCCAGCGATACAGAATACTGCAAGAATGGCCGTACCTACCGCCCCGACTGAAAGCGCATGGCGGCCGGCATAACCCGGCAAGCCATCCACCAAAGCGCTGACACCTACCAGAACAAGGCCTGCCACCATCCAGCAGTATGCGGTCGTCAATAACAGCAGGTACAGCCTTCCCATTGCCTTTCCCCACGGCCATTCACTTAACCTGTCGGCCTGAGCTGCAGCAGCCGCTAACGCAACCCATCCCGTAACAGGGTGGCCCGGGGCCAGCATATCCGCCACCACATAGGCAATAAGCGCAGTAATCGCCAGATATTCACGGGCCGGCGTTAACCGGAGAGGCGCAGCTTGTCCGGTTTCTTTTGTCGCAGCCATCGCCACCACCCGCACAATACGCGACGCGGTAAGCGCAATGAGAACAAGCAGGATGTTAACGGCAGTATTCAGGAGAACCAGGGGCGGTAACACCAGGCCGGGCCAAAGCCAGCCCAGGTAGAACACCCCCTGAACCAGTACAAACGCCAGCAACACCAGACCAATACTCAGGTGACGACGTCCTCCCTCAGACAACAACGCAGGCAGTGCCCAGAAGATCAAAGAGAGTGGAAAGGCAAAGTTCACAGCTGCAACCAAAACCTCCGGCAAACTAGCCGACATCCAGAATCCAAGCCGGCCCAGCAACCAGAGAACAACCAGAGCCGCCAGCGTTTTACCCTTGATCGGCTGCACGCTGGCCCATGAAGGAATCGAGGTCAACAGAAAGCCGGCCAGGGCAGCAGTCGCAAACCCGAAAAGCATTTCATGTCCATGCCATTCAAGAGGCGTCATCGCCATGGGCAAAGTGAATTGCTGTAGCAGCGAGCCCACCCATGGAATCAAAGCAATCGGTGCATAGGCAGCAGCCAATAAAAAAAACGGGCGGAACCCATAGGCAAGCCAGGGACTCTGGAAAACCGAATGAAAAGACTTCATCCCTGGCCTCCAGACTCAGCAGAAGGATCTGGCAGATAAAAATCACTGTCTGGCAACTTGCCGCCGATAAACCCGCTGGAAAGTTCCGTCAGCGCCGTGAAGAAAGACTCGAGCTGCTTCCGGGACTCCATTCCCGAGGCCATGCGAATACGTGTACGGGGTATTGCCCCTTCAAAGACGCTCGTGGACAGCGGGGAATGCTGGCTGCCTGTTACAGCTGCTTCCCGGGGCATTGCAACGACCCAGTCCACTGCACGACGGATGGCACCCTGCAACACTGCAACCTGTTCCGGATACCGATCCAGAAGCTCCCGACGACACACAACACCAGCTTGCGGCAGCCCGGGCTTTTCGCCTGTCAGGCGTGCCCATTCTTCCTGCATATCCAGCTCAGCAGGCACCTGACCAAACTGAGCCGCCTGCAATCGTGTAGCTGTACGCATCGGCTCCGGTAAAACTGCCACATCCAGACGCCGTGCCACAAACATCTGCACGGTCTCGAAGGGGCTGGAATGATAGGACACTTTCAGATCCCGCCCTATCTGGAGGCCGGCTTTACCGAGAAGATAGCGGAATACCAGGTCGGGCATATCGCCGCGCCACGGGACTCCGACGTGACGGCCGGCCAGATCATCAACAGACTGCAGCCTGCCCCTCTCCGTCAATCCCAGCATACCGAGGGTGCCCCACACATTTACATTCATCAGTACAAGGGGGACCCCACGGTTATACAGGTTCGCGGCCACATTAGTGGGCGTTGCGGCAAGCATCACTTCGGCTCTCGCCAGCCATGCCCTGAGCTGGTCGGGGTCCTTCCAGGCTTTCAGGTCGCGCTCCGGAATGCGCCCCTGCACCGCTGGATCCTCAAGCGCTCTGGTCAGGATGACCTGTGGGAGACCATAAGGTGTTGCCGCACCCAGCTTTGTGGATGACTGCGCCATGGCCCGGTGGATTGGCAGTGCCGATAGCACTGCAGAGCTGGCCGCCAGCTTAAGGAAATCCCGACGGTGTATCCTGTTCATGCCATCTCCAGTTGTGGATTGTACAAAAAACTCTCATTCACTAAAGGCAGCCGTAACAAATGTGCGGCAGCCTCGTAAAGCCAGGCCTGAGTCCGGTCCGCAAAAGGCTCGTCAACCCGGTGTTCATAAACCACCCGGCCCGGAGAGCCTGAGATAACAATGACGCGATGAGCCAGCCGCAAGGCTTCTGTCAGATCGTGAGTTACCATCAGGCTGGAAATCCCGCGCTCAACCACGAGATGCTGCACGAGCTCCTGAGCTTCATTGCGCAGCCCGACATCCAGCGCACTGAAAGGCTCATCAAGCAACAGAAAATCCGCTCCTATCGCCAAGGCTCTGGCCAGAGCAACACGCTGCTGCATACCTCCGGAGAGTTCATGGGGGAACAACGCATACTTGTCGGCAAGGCCAACCGAATCCGCGAGTTCCCGGGCCTTGATCTGGCGCTCTTTGCGCGGAACGCCCCGGGCCTTCAGGCCCAGTGCGATGTTATCCAGCATGCGTCGCCAGGGCAGCAGACGAGGCTCCTGAAATACTGCAGCCGTGCACGAAAAGTTGTTTTTCACCGATCCGACGGAAGCTTCAACAAGCCCGGCTGCGAGCCGCAACAGACTGGTTTTTCCGCAACCTGAAGGGCCCACAAGGCAGACTGATTCGCCGGGCTGAACCTGCAAATCCACAGCCTGTAGAATTTGATTCGGGCCAAGAACCAGAGAGACATTGTTAAGACTCATCATGATTTTGCCTGCACCGCCCCCTTTCGCCATGGTTCCATCCTTTTTTGCAGTGGCCTTAAAAACCCGTGCTCTGCAATCAGCAAAAGCACAACCACCACCATAATCCAGCCCATGGCGCCGGCTGTATCCAGATTGACCCGCGCCATTGCCAGGCCCGCTCCCACACCCTCTTCTGTTGCAAACAGTTCCGCCATCACTGTGACTTTCCAGGCAACACCCAGAGCTGTAATCAGTGCCGGGAACACGTAAGACACTATGTGAGGCAGATAAAAGTCCCAGAGCCGCATCCAGCCGGGCACACAATAGACATCACCCATCTCCTGCAGACGTTTATCGAGAGTCCGGGCCCCTATCTGGGCGCCGGCAAAGGTAACCGGCAGGGTTGTTGCGGCAACGGTATAGATAGCAGCCATGGAGCCGCTGCCAAACCAGAGAATAGCCAGCACAATCCAGGCGATAGGAGGAATGCCCAGCAGCACGGTGGATACCGGCTCCAGTGCCCGCCCAAGGGTGTGAGACAAGCCGGCCATCAAGCCTAGTATCAACCCCGTAAACGCCGCTATGGCGAACCCGGCCATAGCTCGCCATGTTGTCGCCCAGATAGCGCCCCAGAGCTCACCCTCCTGCCAGAATCCGTGTATAGAGGCCAGTGCATCCCTGGGCCCGGGCAACAGGAAGTTGCCATAGTGCAGGCTGCCCCACTCCCACATAGCCACAAACAGCAATATGCCGGTAAGGCTGCCACCCCAACCCAGGCTCGCTTTGATCAGTCGACTCATAATTCCATGCTCATCTAACGAGGGAACAGAATAACCGTTACTTTCCCGGGGACTCTTGACAATTCTCAAACGATATTCATTCGCGTTTGTATTAGTATTGATAACCAATATCATTCAAGCACAAACTTTCCCTACATTTCGTCCGGAGCACCTATGAAACCCAGCCGCCTGAGCCTGGCTATTTTTTCATTATCAACAACCGCCGCCTTACCACTGACCGCCTACGCCCAACAAACACAATTGGATGAACTGGTTGTGACAGCCAAAGGCTACGAAGCAGATACCCTGGAAACGGCCAGCACAACAGAAAAACTAAACTCCAGTGACGCTGCTGCATCAAAAACTGCGGGGGACCTGTTCAAAGGCAAACCGGGCCTTGCTGTTCAGGGTGATGGTGGCGGCTGGGGTGGCAACCCTGTCATACGCGGCCTGAAGAAGGAGAGTGTTGTCGTGCTGGTAGATGGTGTTCGGCTCAACTCCGCCCAACCTCAGGGCGCTATAGCCTCCCTGGCAGCCATGAGCCTGCTGGACAGTGTAGAAGTTGTGAAAGGCCCGGGGTCTGTACTGCATGGAACCGGTGCATTGGGCGGAGCGGTCAACTTGCGCACACCAGAACCCGGCTTTACAGAGACACCAGAAACCCACGGCCGTTTCTCTGCCAGCACAGGGACTGCAGACAGCAGCCTGGCCGGGGGCGCTCTGCTTCAACTTTCCAGCAAGGATCACAGCCTGGTTCTGGGAGCTGCAGCCAAAGATGTGGATGACTATGAAACTCCGGATGGAGATGTGTTGAACAGTGGTTACCGATCAGAATCCATGCTTGTAAAATACGCCTATCGCCTGACGGACACTCAGAAGCTGACCCTGAATCTGCAGAATCACGAAGATAGTGAAGTCTGGTACCCTGGCTCGGCAAAATCCGGCCCTGGAGGAAATGGCACACTGACCATTCACTCACCGAAACAGACCAGAACCCTCGCGGAACTCGGCTACGAAGCCGCGATCGCATCCGGAACATTGGAAGCCAGTATTTACCGCCAGGAGGTAGAGCGTGAGATACGAGCCTACTGGGATTTCAGGGATCGCAACCAGGTGTGGAATGACGTCAGCTTCGACACTGACGGGGCCAAAGCCCAGTACAGACTGCCGGTTGCAGGCATTCACCTGTTGACGGTGGGCCTGGAAGCCTGGGAAATGACTGCCGACCCGGAACGGTTTACTTATAGCCCGGCGACATCTGACACCGTGGTTTCCAATTCTCCTTTCGGGGACGGGGAAATACAAAGTCAGGGTGTTTTTGTGCAAGATGACATTGCTACCGGCAACTGGAATATCCAGATTGGAGCCCGGTATGACAAGGTTACCGGTGATGCCAGTGTTGTGGGCAATGGCACGAGCGCCATTACAACTGGCCTGAAAAACACCAACGAGACACTGTCCTGGTCCACAGGCGCCATCTACAACCTGAGCCCTATGGTGAATCCCTATGTTTCTTTAGGCACAGCCTACCGTGCTGCGGATATGCGCGAACGCTTTGAGGATGCATCGCGGGGCGATGGTTACTTCCACCAGGGTAACCCACAACTGGATCCGGAAAAATCCACCAGCGCGGAAATCGGAGTCAAAGGGCGCGGTCGCCTGGGTGAATACCAGATCGCAGCTTTTTATACCCGGATCGACGACTACATTGCTGGCCGGGTAACAGGAACCAACAACCCCAGCAACAACCTGCCAATCAAGCAAACAGAAAACCTGGACGAGGTCACGATCTACGGTGCAGAAGCCGGGTTCGTCATGCCTATGGAGGCGCTCAACGCCAGCGCCCCTGCCATTGATCTTGATGGCAGCCTTACCTGGCTTCGCGGCGAAAACAAACAGGATGACGAGCCGCTCTACCAGATGCCCGCACCCGAACTGACCCTTGGCCTTGGTCAGCAGTCACGCCCTGGCTTCAACTGGCATAGCCAGGTTCGTGCAGTGGCTGAACAGAACAGAACGGCAGACATATTCTCCAACAATACAGAGAGCAGCACACCAGGCTATGCAACCATCGATATATCACTGGGGTGGGACTTCGGCTCAACCGGTAATCTGAGCAACCTGAAAGTTACCCTGGAGGGAAACAACCTGCTGGATAAGCGGTACAGGGAGCACCTCACTGAAGGTGAAATCCTGTCGCCCGGCAGAGGCCTTGTGGCGAGGCTTGAAGGTAGCTTCTGAGCCCGAAGCTAATCCGGCGTTATACCCATTTTCTCACACTCAATGGGTAACGCCGCCAATTGCACATGTCGCAGGACCATGTGCTCCTGCATCAGCGCAAGCTCTTCACTCGCCATGTGCTGAGCAATCGCAAGGAGCTCACCGCTGGCCCGGCTTTTCAGTCGTTTCAGGGCCAGCGCCTGATTGCGGTGGGTCTTTGGTTGGTTAAACGGTGTATGCCTGCCGAACTCTCGCCAGACCCGAGGCACCAGAGTACTCCCTCGACCCTGATCAAGTGCAATGACCTGTCCCGCCGGGTCGAAATCGTAGAACCAGGCCAGCCTGTCTGCAGGCTGAGCCCTGGTAATTTCCGCTACGGCGCGGGCATTCTCCCGGTGACCACGGTACAGAATCACTGAACTCTTCCAGGACTCAGGTAGTCTAATGTCTGCCCAACAGGGCATCACGCCGCCGTTCTCAACGATCACCAGCTTACTGGATTTAAGGTAATCAGTATCCAGGCATTCCGGTTGCACGCTGAGCACACTGCCCTGAGGCGTTTTCACATCAGCGCCACTGACTCTCACCTTCGTGCTGCCTGCAGTCGCAAGTACAAGCAAGTGGCCAAAGACCGAATCTCTGCTGAGCTTTTCACTGGCGTTCTGGCGGGCCATAACCATGCGACCACCGGCACGGGAATCATATTGCGGATCCACACCATGTTCTGCCCGTATATAGTCCCGCAATCGCTGTTTATCATCGGGCGTAAAATGAATTTCCCGGCCAATGACCTGCCCTACCCCGTTTTCGGCGCAGATCTGTTCCCACAGCTTATTACGCTGAACCTTCGATTTGCCCGCTTTAAGCATGCGCTCTATGGCCGTAATCTCAGCCGGCATGGTTATGCCTCAAGGTGAGGTCAGAAACCATGACATTGTCCGGATAGATCCGATGCGGGATCTGGTGGTAGATCACTTCAATATGGCGCTGATCTCCATCCGGCAGGGATTCTATTTCAGACACAATGGCTTGCAGCCAGTCAGCTTTGTCGATCCCCAGACCGGTACCGGCAAGTGCCTCGGAAGCCAGGATAGCCCGGTCGCCAAGCGTTCCGTCGACCACCAGCTGAATCAACTCTTCAATAGCTTCTTCTACCGGGTCGTCTTCTTCTGTTTCAGTTTCACCTGCCACGTCGAAGTTGACGGTGTCTACGCCATCCGGAACGGGCCTGTCCTCAATGTCAGCAGGAACCGTCCGGGCTTTGGCCGCTATCTCTATCAGCTCAAAATCATCAGCAGAATCGTATATATCCCCGAAGCCACGTATCTGGAAAGAAGCCACTGTATTCAGAGATTCCGGAACCTGCCGCAAGTCCAGGTGATCAATAGACGGTTCAAACCCTCGGTTATTAATAAAGTGTGCTTCAAAGGCACCGACCATCCGGCTCAACCGCTGGTCTTCACGCATACGAACCAGCATTTTACGCAGCTGGTTAAGTGCATAGGAAAGGTTCTTCTGGGAAGACTCCAGAGTGGCCGGCAGGTGGCGTAACAAGAGCCGCTTCAGAAAAGCGTCCGACCCCGCCTGCTCCGCCAGCTCCCGGATACGAAAACTCTCGAACAGAGTAATCAGGCGGCCAGCCCGCTCAATAACCCGTTCATTTTCACGGATACGCAGATGCAAATCCGTAATGTAGGCAAACCCGGTATTGATATAGGTGGCAAAAGCCTCGGTAGCGTTGCGGATATCTTCGATCACATCCGCCAGACACTCTTTGATTTCGCCTTCAAGCCGGTCAATGTCAGTCAGGGCGGACCGCTTCTTGGCCTCTTTATATTCCTGGAACAACTCACTCAGTTGCTGCCACAGGATGTGCACCTGGGCGCTGGCGTAGCGTCGCCTCTCAGATTCCGTTATGTGATCGAGAAACTGCACCAGAACTTTTTTCAGCTGAAGATCTTCAGATTCCCCAATGCGCCACACCAGCCGATGATGCTCCAGGGTTTCAATCAGCCCCAGATTGTCATCGGAATCCGGAATGCGGTTTCCGTTACACAGGTGCGCCTCCAGAATCGCCTCGCCATACTTTGCCAGGGCGCGGAGCGTGCTGTGAGCGTCTTGAGCGCGAGCCATCAGTGAAGCCTCATCTGCTCGGAATCCGCATCTTCAGAAGACCGGATGCCTTCATGGGCCTGAATGAATGTCATGGCATCATACAGCCAGCTCCATCTGCCAGTGGCCCGGAACAGGCTGCCTGTGGTGCCCACAGGTTTCAGGTAGCCCATTTTCTCCAGGCTGGAGAGTACCGCGCGAATCTGGCCGGCTGAATCTGCGCGTTTGGTGTGAAACACCTTTTTCTCTGCCAGCGACCTCAGCTTTGATTCCAGTGCCGGAGCTGCTGCAATGCGCTCCAGTATGGCGCCTTCAGACAGCTTGTCGCCGGGCAATACCGGGCGATCATTTGCTCCCAGCATCATCACAAGCCGCAGGAACTGCACGAAGGCCTCAAGATTATTGGCAACATCCCGGAACTGATGACGGATCGCTTCCCTGGTTTCTGCATCTGAGGTATCCAGATATGCGCACACAAACGCATCGCGGGCGCTGGTCTGCCGAAGCGTTCGGTTAATCTGACCCAAAAAGCGATTCACCGCATCCTGGTTACCCGGCAAGAGCAGATAGTTGTATAGCTCATCGTCACTGACTTCACAGATCACCCGCTCCTGAAGCAGGGCTGTCACAGTGCGTTCAAATAACGGACTACTCATGGTCTGGCACCTCTTCTGCTTCTGCTATTGCGAGGGAAGGCTGACTGCCATGGCTCACACTGGCGAAGGTCCCTGCATGCTTCCCCTGATTCGCTGAGGTTTCGTAGGTATGAATCCGGCCCTGTTTCAGCGAAATCTTGTTTTCGAAGAACTTGCGCAGACTTCTGTCCAGCTTCGGACATGCAGAAATCATGGTCAGATTATTCGCTTCCAGCATATCGGCCAGATGAGAAATATTGTTGGGGCTGAGTGTTGCCAGTTCATCAATGGGCCAGGTAATACGGGTATTCAGATCAGGGCACAGGTAGCGTGTCAGGCCCATGAACACGGTCATGATCGCCAGATACGTCAGGCCGGTTGAGCTGGCAGACAGGAAGTCAGCATCCGTACGGATTACCACCTGCCGGTCGTTTTCTTTCATTTCCAGACGCATGTCGATCATCGACTCGACACTTTCTTTTACTTTGGCGTCGCTCAGGGTATCTGTAACCAGTTTAAACCGCCTCAGAATCGCATCGTTCGGCAGAGATCGACGATTCATCTGAATCCATGTTTGCCACTGCTCCACAAATTCCTTCAAAGGCTGCCAGGTTTCGTCTTCATAGACACGAGGCTCCAGCACCACCTGAATATCACTCAGGCTCTCGATCTGCTGATCCGTATTGATCTTGCGTTTCAGCAAACCCGAAACTGCTTTCACCTCACGCGCCATTACTTCCAGGCTGTCGAAATACTTAACCAGGCTGCCTGCCTCGGACACAAACTGATCAATCAGCGCATCACGTAGCTGAGGTATATCGGTATCCAGCAACTCACGCAGATCCGGAACCCGCGCCAGCTTGAAGCTTTCCTCGTGCTCCAGCACCTCACCGGTCATCTGGCTCCGCCGGTAGGCAGACAGCTTCTGCCAGGCCTGCTGGATCTGGGTATTGTCATACCGGTTCAGGATGGATGTGGCCTGATCAAAGGTGCCAACCACCTCTTTACGCAACTGCTCCAGCTTCTGATAAGCACCCTGAAGCTCCTGCGTGAGATCAGCAATATTGCCCGGAAAGCCTTCAGCGAGAGTCTCACCCGGGAAGTGCTTAAGCACACCTTCGGCGGCCTCCATCTGATCCCGAAGCGTTTTGACAGCATTCTGGTGCTCGGCAATTGATACCTTCAGCCTGCGGTCCTGTTCCTTCCAGGTTCGCTCGGCTTCATTCCGTTCACGGAGCACTGCCTCGCGCTTTGCATTGGCCTGGTTGGCTTGCTCCGTAAGCGTTTCAACTTTGCTCCATTCCTGTTCACGCCATTTCCGGTATCCGCGTACAAGGTCCTCAGACGCGATAATTTTTTCGACTGTCCCGGTGAGTTTAGCCAGGGCCTCCCTGGCCTCTTTAACTACTTCCGGATCAATACCCTCTTCAGACAGGCGCTGATCGTATATCTGGCGCTTTTTCCTGAGGCGCGCTTTATATTCAGAATCTGCCGAGGCTATGAGTTCATTCTGCTTGTCAACGCTGGACTGAAGCTCCGACTCCTGCTCCGCCCAGTGAGCCCGTATATCCAGAATCTGCTGATGAAAACTGGTTTCAACGTCCCGGATACCCTCTCCGGTCTGCTCATCGAAAGCCTTCAGCTTGCGCTGAACTTCCTCAAGATCCTTGCTGATTGTTGCGACTCGGGCAGCCTGCGCTTCCTTCACTCGCAGGCGCACATTGGCAAGCCTGTCCTGGGCGTTATTGCGAGTGCGTTCAACCAGCGAGAACTCTGTTTCCAGCCGTTCGGCAATTTCAGCACGTTCTTTATAGGCAGCATGCCGGCGCTGGGCCTCACGCTCGGTTTCTGCCCGCAGTTTAATTGCCTCCTGCCGTTCGGTGTCGATGCTTCGACTGCGCTCCTGCAGAGCCTCCTCGGACGCGGCAAAATCCGGCACCGGCAAGGCATCCAGCGCGAGCTGCCACCCCATCAATGCTGTTTCACTGGCGTCCGGATCACGGGTTGGTGCCAGATCCTTTCTGTGCAGCAACGACGGATTAACCACCTTTGCCAGACGGCTGCCCCACTCCGGGTCCTGGCTACGTAGCTGCGACAACCAGGTTCCATTTTCAGGGGCGATCTGTTTTTGCAGCTCGTTAAATCTGTCTTCCAGCTCCTGGACTTTTACATCCATGTGCTGAACCTGTTCCTGAGCTGCTTTCCAGTCTCTATCTGCCTGATCCCGCTTACGCCCGGCTTCCAGACGATTTTCGTGCACCTGAGCGAGCTGTTCGGAAGCTTCCTCGGAAGCCTGCTCTGCGGAAGCGATTTCCTGTTGTTCCGCCCCGGTCTGCCCCGGATTATCCCTGAGCGCCGATAAACGGGCCTGTTCGCTGGTCAGCTCCGAGCGTTCGAGCGACCGGGTATCTTTGTATTCAGATACAGCTGTCACTTTGTCTGCTTTGACCGAGTTCAGCTTCAGTTCATAAGCGTGCTTCGCAGAGGTCAGTGCAGCTTCAGCTTCCCTCAGGCGCTGCTGACGCTGAGCCTGCTGTTTCTCATGTTCGCGCTGGATACGTTGCTTCTCGAGGTCGAATTCACCCTCGATGGCGGAGGCCTTACCGGTGAGGTTGTCGTAATCAGCCTGTGCCGTCGCCAGCCGCTGCCGGTAGTCCGCGAGGTTGTCAAAACGCTGGGCCAGATCGGGCAGATCATCTGCCTCATACTTTTCGTTCTGCCGGTGCAGGGCCGCAACCTGCCTGTCCAACGACTCAAAATCAGCGTTGTGATCGGTAATCTGGCGAGCAAGCTGGCGATCCGCTTCTTCAAATGCCGATCGTTGATCGGTTCTCTCTGTTTCAAGTCGCTCTTTTTGCTGACTCAACTCCCCCGCTTTTTCCCGGGCTTCCTCAAGAGTTACAAACAAATTAGCGACCGTTTTATCGGCCTGTTCAAGTATCGCCCGGCGCTCTGCGTCTTTTCTCAGGCAGGTGCGGATTTTTTCTTCCTCACCCGCAAAGGCGGAAAGGCTCTGTATATCCGCAATCAGATCCTTGCGGTCAATGGCCCGGGGCCTTGCATGCTGGTGGATATTCTCGAACTGCGTCTCGCAGATCATGGTCTTGAAGCTGCTCAGAAGCCGATGCTTGTTCAGCACCACATGGGTGAGCCGTTCAATATTGGTCATCTGGGTATCGCTGTCACCCAGGCCGAACTCTGCAGCCAGTGCGCGAAGGGCCCGGGCGTCCGCAGGTAAACGCTTCAGAAGTTTCTGATTACGCTGAATGATTGCCCGGTAATTGGTAATGGTATCGATCATCTTCGAGACAGTTGTGCCTCTCTGGCGCAGAGCAGCAAACACATCGTCTGCACTGGCCCCACCCTGAAGAAGCTCTTTGATTTCTGCTGCAAAGAAAGTTTCTTCGGCGGACCCGGCCACAAAGCGATAACAGGGCTTACCCTGAGCATGACGATACATTACCGCGCAATAAAGCCCTGTATGTCGCCGGTACTCGAAAATAATGAGGCTTTGAAAAGTGGGCAGATAATAGTCCAGAAAGGACAGTTTACCCGATGCCTTGGTGACTATCCGTTCCGGCTCTTCACCAAAGAAAGCCGGAACAAGAGCCAGAACAGACGTTTTGCCGGCCCCGTTCACACCACCAAGGTGCGTTCGTTCGCGGCAATCGATTTTGATGGTTCGTCCCTTCACTTGCTTGAAGGAGTGGTGCAGGACGATGCTTTCCAATCCGTAGCTTACAGTCTCGCCAGACAAACTGATTTCCCCGTAACGGCAGGTCGTTCTTGAAACCTGCAGTATACAGTGAATAGTTCACGGACAAAGCCGTGAGCCTGGCGGACTGTTCAGCAAATGGGCAGTTGCCTTAATCAACAACCTCAATATTGGTTATCGACTCGGCAATGTTCACCGTAACACCGCCAGCACCTTCATAGGTAACGTAGCCACCACTGCTGTTTCCATCTGTTGTCCACTCGTTACTCAGATAGACAGTATCTTCACTGTCGCCGTCAATGGTCAGCATCTCATTGTCACCGCTTATATCCAGAACGTCCTGGACACTTATTCCCTGGCCACTATCCCCAACGGCGTTGCTTCCACCAATTCCCAGGTCCAGTGATTCAATGTTCTGCAGGTGGTTTGTCAGATCCTGTGCACTCAGGTTCTCACCGAAGCGGAGCTGAATCGTATCCTCGCCACCGAAGCCGTCGATGCCTTCACCGGTCCAGAGCAGGGTGTCATCGCCGGTGGTGGAATACTGCTCTGTCACACCGCTGGTGTCGATACTGGCCCAAGTGCTTGGGTCGTTGTCCAGAGTAGTCCACTCGGAGCTGTCACCATTTTCGCTTTCCACGGTTTTCGCTCTGACCCTGACGTCATTCAGCGCATTGGCCGCCTGCACAAAGGTCAGTTTTTCCGCATCTTCCGTGGTCAAGCCGCTAAGGGTATAGACGCCCGAGGTTTCATTGTAAGAGACCTTATCGGTACCGCTGATCAGGCTGCCATCCACATAGAAGGCGGCATGCTCGCCCATGCCGGAGAACTCCAGGGTCAGAGTTTCCGTTGAGCTATCCAGCAGATCAATCTGTTCCGGATCTCTGAGCTCATGGTTGAGGTTAAGCACAATCCTATCGCCTTCTTCACCAAAACTCGGCGTGGGCGCCAAGATCACACCATCCGCCTGAGGATTAACCTTCAGGTCAAAAATTTTCTCGCTAACAAAATCTTCGGTCAGCGCATTTTCACCGGATGTAACCTGCAGCTTCAGATCACTGACCGTACCGCTCCAGTACTGAGGGGGCATAATGCCGATATAGTTCGGGATTTCACCATTCCCCAGCAGCCAGCTGTTGGTGGTGCCGTCACCACCGGCGTTGTTGGACAGGTCAGCCAGTGATGCATCGCTGGCACTGTCACCCACATAGACCAGGAAGCCGTTGGGCACATCGCGCAGCAGCACGGTGCCGATGGATTCGGAGCCATCATTGTCTTCGAGGCCGCTATCGGTCACATTCAACTGAATCACGTTGGATTTGTCCGCTGCCACTAACTGACTGGCGTTTTCTGTGCCAGATACATCCGCCACGGCAAAGTCGTAGCCGCTGTTGACCGGGTTGATCACTCCGGCCTGGGTCACCGTGCCGGTTTCAACTGCACTGGAACCGGTTTCACGGCTCCTGGTCCAGGCCGAGAGGCTCACGGAGCCGCTCACATGGTCGCCGGAAGCGGTGTAGCTCAGCGCAATGGTGCTGGCCGGGTCAGTCACCTCAATCACATAGTAGTCACCATCCGCAATCCCGGCGACGCCACTAACCGGAGAAGTACTCAGGGCCGTTCCGCCCTGTTCAAGTACACCCGTACCATCAATACCTGACTCATCCAGCTGCAAATAAAGTTTGCCATCCACCAGAGTCCAATTGGGATCATCCGCCCCATTGGACAGATCGATGGTAAAGGTCAGATCGCTGCCTTCATCCACAGCCGGTGCGCTGATGCTGATCTCCGGCTCATCACTGACCGGCTGTACCCCATCAAAGCTGGCGTTAACGGTCTCGTCATCTCTCAAACCACTAGGCACATAGGTGGTCAGTTTGGCATCAAAGTCAAAGTTGCCCTTATTACTATTCCAGTCAGCCGGCGGGGTTACCGTGATGCTGTCCATAAGGGTCTGCAGCTCGCTATTTCCCCCAGTTCCTGAAGCCGTCCACACCGTTTCGCCACCGATAACGGTTGAGGTCATGCCGGTTACAACCGTGCCTACCGGCAGGTTGGACAGAGTGATATTGAAGCCGTTATCGGTAACACCGTCTTCAATCTCGCCATTGAAGGCTTCATTCAGTGTAAATGCGATGTCTTCAGTTGGGTCAAACTCACTTTGCTCCCAGGCAATAATCTCCGCTGGCTCCTGGCTTTCATCTCCAGCCGGGAAATTCGTTGTTAAAGAGACAGTTGTGCTATCTGTCTTCAGCTGACCATTGCTGGCATCTTCCGTAGTAACCGTAATGGAGATTTCGTGGTCAGTCAGGCCACCCGCTTCCGACTGTACTTTAAGACTAATTGACGGAGTCAGGGCTGAACCAAAACTGTCATCGGTGATAAACAACCATTGGTTT
Organism: Marinobacter sp. F3R11; assembly: GCF_003318275.1. Taxonomy (GTDB): domain Bacteria; phylum Pseudomonadota; class Gammaproteobacteria; order Pseudomonadales; family Oleiphilaceae; genus Marinobacter. The sequence continues at coordinate 79,780 of NZ_QOCH01000004.1, forward strand.
CCGCCGATAAAATCGGCTCCCTCAACGATGACACCTTCGGGCACATTATCCAGCAGGATACGAGTCAGCTTCTCGCTGCCATCATAGTCACCGCCATTGATACCTTCGTTGGCGATATTCAGGTTGATGGTTGCATCACCTGTTGAGGTCATGGAAATATCACCAGACGTCACCGTGAGATCCGGCTGGTCGGTGACTGCGGTTACGCTAACGTTGTAGGTTTGATCCCCGGACATTTCGGATGCCGGAGATACGGTGCCATCATCACCCGGATCTTCAACCCTGTACTGAACGGTAAAGCTGCCGTTACCGTGCCAGTTGTCACCACCCTTGAGGTAGATATTGTCCATGGCGGTGCTGTCCAGCTTATACCAGCCGTCCTCCAGAGTGACACCCGATTCAGTACCATCCAGAGCGCTGCCTGATGCGCCATAGGTCAGGATATAGCCGCCTGCGTTATCAAGATCATCCTTGCTGATCCAGACTTCGGTAATGGTCTCCCCGGTTTCACCGTTCTGCTGCTGGGCGCTGAAGTCCAGTTTTGCAGGCGTATCCTCAACCCCACCAGTGCTCAGATTCATGGTCGCTTCCGGCGACGGAGTGATCCTGACCTGAACTTTGTGCTCTGCCGTGAGCGAGTCACCATCGTTTTCGGTGGTGACCGCAGCCAGAGTGAACTCGGCCGAAGTGCCACTGAAATTGGTCGGGGTGGTGATTTTCACACTGCTCAGTTCACTGGCTGCAAAGACCCACTCCTCATTGCCCAGAGAGGTAGCACCCTCCACGCCGAAGCCGTCCGGCAGATCGGAGAGCTTGAAGCTCAGGGTTTCGGAGCCGTCGGTATCAACCAGTGAAGGAGTGCCGTCAAGAAGTTCTGTCAGCATCACGCCGTCAGCGCTGTCCACATCGGCTTCGGTGAAGCTCTGATCTCCAACCACTTTAACAGCAACATTTGCCGGGTCTGCATCCCCTTTGGGGGTAATGTTGATCTTCAGTTCAAACGGGTCTGACTCACTATGATACGGAGTGCCACCCACCTCCAGAGTGTCTACTGAAATAGTTTCAACTTTCAGGGTAAACGGCTCATTAGAGTGTTCGGGTGGAGTAATTTTCATTTCATCTCCGGTAACCGGATCGAAATCTTCGATCACCAGTTTCCAGGTACCATCCCCGTTATCCGCAACGGTGTAGCCACCAGGGGACGCTTTTGAGATGGTATCAGTGCCATACTTCAGCTCAGCGCCATCGGGAATGCTGTCGATAGTGACGTTAAAGGTTTCAGAAGGATCTGAGCTGCTGGGCCGTATGGACAACGGCATCTCATCATCTTCATCACCTTTAACCCGCGCAGTGACCGTGGTGGTTACTTCATCCGCAGCCGGCTTAATGAGAATATTAGTCAACTCAGCAGAACCACTAACCGCCTCGACCGATTCTCCGCCATCATCATCGGTATCCACAGTCACGGCCTGCACGTTGATTTTGAACTGACCAGAGAAGTTTTCCGGTGCCTTGAATTGCAGGCTATCCAGGTATTCGACCGGAACACGGACGGCATCGCCGCCGAAGGTTTGGGTGATCGTATTACCCGAGCCATCGGTGTAACTGAACTGGGAACCAGCAGGGTTTGTTTGAATACCATTGTCAGCTGTCAGTTCAGGGGTCAAGGCGGCGAACACCTGTTCATCATCTTCAACGCTCCAGCCACCTCCCAGATTAAATCCGCTCTCGGACCCCAGAGTGAACCACTGGTCTTCTTCACCTTCGGTGGTGTATTCATGACCGGCGGTCATATCAACATCATTACCATCCTGGCCATCGGTATCTGAATCGGTACGTTCAGCTACCGGTTTTACAGTGATAGCAACATTATGATTGGTTGTAGCCTCATGGGTGACCGGTGAACCATTCACCGTCTGGGTATCTTTAGAGGTTACCGTTACCTCAATATCAGCATCCAGACTGCTGTGGCCTGGCGGGGTAATCTCAAAGTCGCCCAGAACATCCTGAAGATCGTAACTACCCAAGGCTGTAATGGTGTACGACCCACCAGACTCCACTACCTCCCAGTCAGTATTTTCGCCAACTGAAGGCTTGGTAATTGTCCAGGCGCCATTGGCATCTGTAGGCACTGTAAAGCTGACTTCGGTGATAATTTCACTACCACCATCACTGTTGTCATCTGTTACCTGAATACCTGACAGGAAGGCAACTGCGGTGTCCTCATTAGTTTCCAGGCTGCTGGAAGTGTTTACATCACCGGCAACCGGCTCAACATAAAGGTTAAGGGTGACCGAACTGGTTTCTTCTCCCGGCTTTCCACCATAGCTATCAAGATCAGTATCTGAATCAGTATCCACAGCCTTCAGAGTGACAGAGATGTTTTCTATATCACCACTGAAGTCTTTGGGTGGTGTGATGCTAACGACTGGAAAATCCGTAGCTGAATCATTCAGATCCGGTGCAGGAATGGTAATTTTCCCGTCAGCACCAACGGTCGTATTAGTACCGTCCACATTAACAATACTGCCCGCGGGCAGGCTTTCAATCACCAGTTCCCGCGTTTCACTACCATCCAAATCTTCAAAACTGGCAGACAACACACTGGTCAGATCGAACGCCGTGTCTTCATCAATAGTCGCATCATAAGAACCTTCTTCCATGCCATTGATCGACAATTTAACGGGATCTGTAATTGCGACGACGTCGACGTTGACGCTGGTTTCCGTGCTCGCCGGATCCACGCCCGCGACAGGATCACCATTGGTATCCACCTCATAGGAATCCACGCCAGCTGTAACAGTAAAGTTATCCGCATCATGCTCTGGTGGCAGGACCTTCAACGCATTGAACTGATCTTGTGTCAGCACCAGATCAACATCGCCTGCATCAAGACCATTGAGGTGGTTGTCACCATCCAGATACTCCTGAATCAGCACCGTAATGGGAGAGCCGTCAGCGGCGAACAGCAGTGCATCCGAGCTATTGCCATCCAACAGCTGCGCGCCGCTCGGAATACCGTCCAGCGTAATTGCACTCAGGCGCTCCGGAAAATCCGCGCTGGCTCCTGCCTCCTGAGTATCGTCGGTAATGGTAGGCGTGTTCAGTCCCAGGGCGACAGCAACGTCCTCGTCCGTCGTAACGTTCCCACCATCAGTAAAGCCTGGCGCATCGGACACCGGGTTAACGGTCACTTCAACCGTATAGGTTTTGGTCTCGTTATCCGTCACCGTGGTATAGGTGAACGTATCCGTTCCACTGTAGTTGGTAATAGGCGTGTAAGTGATCGTGCCATCGTTATTGACGGTAGCAGTACCATGACTCGGCGCCGCGGTTCCCGGGCTGCCATCGCCAATGGTGGTGTTATCTTTCGTTGCATCAGCGTTGGTGGCGAAGGTATTAGCGTCGTCAGTGCCGTCCGAGTCCTCATCGACCGTGTGGACCTGAGCCTGAGTGGGATCTGGCGCATCATCTATAACAACAACACTAAAATCCGTCGTTGTTCCGTCACCATCTGCATCAGTAATATGAAGGTTCTCAAATCCAAGATTCAAACCGCTAACGGAGTCCCCATACTCATTGACATGGTCAATTGCCCCAAGCAGTTCAAACTCATAACCCGGGCTGCCCTGAGGATCGGTAATTTCGACAACAAATACTTTAATGTCGTCAACCACGTTACCTTTATAGGCTGTCAGCGTGTGCCCATCGTTACTGATTTCGTAGTTCAGGGAGGCGCCGGAGGATTCCAGACCAAGAGTATCAAGACCTGCAACTGTTGAAGCGGTAAACTGCACATCCCCTGCACCATCAGCCCCAAACACCACGTTCAGGCTGTTGGACACCTCAATCTGACTGGCATCTTTAATCGTGGCGCTACCCTGAGCCAGATGTGCCTCATAGACTGTGCCGTCTGTGGGGGCCGCGGACACCGAAGGGCCATCATCCCTGAAGACAAATTTGCCGCCTACATCCACAGATGCTGTGCCTGTATCACCGTCACCATCCGTTGCGCTGGCAACTAACTGAATGGCGTTGTCAGTCAGACGCAGCTCATCATTGTGAGAGGCTGCGTCCGGGTGCTCCAACGGACGGCTCTGGGTCAGGGTCGCCGCGCCGGTGCTTTCGTTTATTTCGATACGGAAGGCAATATCACCGCTAGAGTCGTTGCCCACACGGCCAACCACATCATCGCCATCCATAAACAGATGGATTTCGGTACCGGTTTCCGTATCGGTTACACCACTGGCCGTGCCGTCTGATACGTTCAGGCTGTAAACCGTTGCATCTGCAGCCGCCGCGCCGTCTGCGCCGTATGCCGAATCAAACACACCTGTCACAAAGTCCGCATTGGTACTGCTAACACTGCCACCCGAAAAATCACTTTCATCAACAGTCAGGTTGCCAGGAGACGTACCCGTCAGAGTCACTACCGGCTCGTCGTCGACAATGTTGATGGTCACTGTGTTTTCTACGGTGTTGCCGTACTGGTCTACTGCGGTGTAGGTGAAGGTTTCGGTTTCATCCGCGCCATCAACATCGTCAACGGGCGAGGTCAACGTGTAGCTGTATGTGCCGTCGCCATTGATGGTCAAGGTACCGCGGCTTCCTGCCTGATCGCCCACACTGGTGGAATCCAGGCTCCAGCCCGTCTGCAGGTTCAGGTTGCCAGTCGTCGAATCCCTGCCTGACGCTTCGTCAGAACCATCAGTAAGGCCGGCCTCATCCACAGAGCCAGTTGTACCTGCCGGCGTGCCCGTTACATCCGCAATGTTGATGGTCAAGGTGGTGGTTGAGCGATCCCCGTCGGCATCCTCGACCGTGTAGACAAAGATATCCTGATCATCTGCTGTGGTGGCATTGGCACTGGCTTCGTAACTATAGCTACCATCTGCATTCAATGTCAGAGTGCCGTACTGACCGGCGATTGAGCTTGCAACACCGCTGCTTACCTCAGTGCTGGTGTCACCACCTGCGGCACGCACGCCAATGACCGCGCTGCCACTATTGCTCCAGCCATCAGCCCCGGCAGTGTCGTTAGACAGCACGCCCCCATTTGCCTCAACGTTGAGGGTTGCGCCTTCTGTGACATTTGCACTTACATCCGCAACGGCTACCGGTTGATCGTCGTTGATGGTAATCGTTACTGTGTTGGTAACTGTATTGCCGTTCGCATCAACAGCCGTGTAACTGAAGCTATCGCTGGTGCTATCACCAGAAGTCGGCTCGGTGAGGGTGTAGCTGTAAGTGCCGTCAGTATCGACAGTCCAGTTGCCATGAGCACTGGTACCGCTCTGGGCAGCTCCAACAGACCAGTCTGCCTGAAGGTTGAGGCTACCGCTGGTTATTTCGTTGTCAGACGCTTCTTGAGAGCCACCTTCGAGGCCAGATTCCTCCACACTCGTTGTAGTATCAGCCGGTGTACCTGTCACGTCGGCTACCTTGATGGTCAGCGTGGTGCTGGTTTCATCGCCGTCCCCATCACGAACGGTGTAGGTGAATACGTCCTCGGCATCCGCCGTAATGGCATCTGCGGTTGAAACATACTCGTAGCTACCGTCCGCATTCAGGGTGATATAGCCGTATTGGCCATCAATCCGGCCGCCTACACCACCTGTAGCCGTGGTGCCTGTATCGCCCGCTTCGATACCGACAACCTCTCCGGTATCCGACCAGCCATCGGCGCCGGAGGTGTCGTTGGACAGTACGCCGCCAGCGGCATCAACATTTAGGGTTTCGCCCTCTGCAACCACTGCACTTTCATCAGCAACAGCCTGTGGCACATCGTCAACGATAGTGACTGTCACCGTATTAATGACGGTGTTGTCATTCGCATCAATAGCCGTGTAACTGAAACTGTCACTGGTGTTATCGCCTGATGTTGAATCTGTCAACGTATAGCTGTAGGTGCCGTCAGTGTCGACGGCCCAGGTACCATGAGCACTGGTACCGCTCTGGGCGGTTCCAACAGACCAGCCAGCCTGGAGGCTGAGATTACCGCTGGCCATTTCGCTGCCGGACGCTTCTGCAGAACCACCTGCAACACCCGATTCACCCACGCTTGTTGGGGTGTCTTCGGGTGCAGCCATCACGTCGGCCACATTAATGGTCAACGTGGTTTCTGCGAGATCGCCGTCACCATCCTTCACAGTGTAGGTGAACAGGTCTTCGGCTCCGGCCGATACGCTGTCCGGGTTGGCCAGATAGGTATAGCTGCCATCGGCATTTAACGTGAGTGTGCCGTATAAGCCGGAAATGGCCTGGCCTACGTTTGCGTTTTCAACAGCACTGCCGCCGCCGGATATAACACCTACAATCGAATTGCCGTTATTCGCCCATGCGTCAGTACCTGGCTCGTCATTATCCAGTACGTTGCCCGTTGTGCTGCCGCCTTCGGTGACGTTGCTGCTATCCGCCACGGCTGCCGGGCCATCGTCCTGGAATACGAACCGGTCACCAATATTGACGGTATTGCTGATCTCATCGCCATCGCCATCTTTGGCTGTGGCTTTCAGGTCAATCGCACCGTTAGTGATTTTGACGGCGTCGTCAGGGGTGAGCGGATCCTGATGTTCCAGAGCGCGGTTCTGGGTCAGCGTCACTTCGCCCGTGGCCGGATTTACCTCAATGGTAAAGACCACGTCCCCACTGGACGTATGGCCTTCGACAACACCGTTATTATCAACCAGCGTTACCGGGTCGCCGCTGGCCGTGTCTACAAGACCTGAAACAGGGCTATCAACCACCAGCTCATAGCTAACACCATCGTCACCATCAGCTCCGTGATCAATATTAAAGGCGCCGGAGAAATCAACGGTGGCTTGGGCGCCCCCAGGTGCACCAATCTGCGCTTCTTCTACCCGGGCCTCATCCAGTTCTACACCGGTCAGATCCACTTCGGGCACGTCATCAACCACCAATACGCCAAGGCTGCCAGAGCCGGTAACACTGTTAGCGGCGTCCTGCGGGTCTGTGGCAGTCACTGTTAAGTCAATCTCTTTCAGTGCGTCATCAGCACCTTGTGCACTGTGCGCTTGTGCGTCGGTTAACTCGTAGTCGAAATCAACTTCCCACACCGCGGGCTGGCCATTGGCGGTTTCCACCATGGTAGCGCCGTTCAGAATGATCTCACCATGGCCGGGAACCGTGATGGTCTGAGTGCCATCCAGAGCTTCGATGTCCGCCAGGGTGAATTCCTGCCCACCAATTTCGATGGAATCAAGTCCGGACGGTGCGGTAATACGCAGTACGCCACTGACTGTATTTGAGCCATCGCCGGTGTTCAGGCCTTGCTCATGCACAGTGAGTTGACCATTGGCACTGCCATTATCATCCAGCACTTCGATTGTGGGTGCATCCAACACGTGAGCCGTGACGCTGTTGCTGCCAGAGCTCACTTGCAGGTTCTCAAAACCGGGCTCCGTGCCAGCGTTATCAATAACGCTTTCAATGGTGACAGTAAGCGGCTCGCTCAGCTCCGCGACTGTGTCCGGGCTGGTATTTACTGCGAAGCTCGCAGAAGCACTACCCCCGCTGACCGTCACGCTTGCGGGTAACGTACCGATATCGCTGGTATTGGCAGCTGCACCGCTCCAATCCAGATTGACGGTAACGTCTTTACCTGCAACAGCAGGCGCAGGGGCACCGTTGGCATCCACCAGTGTCACGGTGTAGTTAAGTGAGCCACCTTCAAGTACCGAATCATGATCAACCGTAATCTGTGCATACACAGGATCGATTGTGTCGACAATCTGCGCCGTAGCGCTTGCGCCCGACAGATCCGTCGCTTCAAAGCTTCCACCATTGATGGCAGTAACTTCTGCAGTCACGCTGTCAGGATCAATGTAAACATCGGAGTCCTGAGTATTGATAAACAAGTCACCGTATCCATTGGCATCAACCGTTACGGTGTGTTCAGTGCCTTCAACATCTACTGTCAGCGTAACAGTTTCGCCTGCTGCCGGCGGATTGCTCAGCTGGAAATTAAAGGTAACGCCAGCGGCGTCTTCGGTGGTATCCGTGGTAGAGACACTGATGGTGGTTGCATCACTGCTATCAACAACCTCTGTACTGGCTTTGCTGCCAAAACTTGAGTCGTTAATGTGTTCACTGCCGCCGGTTGCGCCTACAACTTCAAACTCCAGGGTTGTACTACCCTGGGTGTAGGGGTCATCTGTACGACTATCAACCTCGGTGCTGCCACTGACTGCACCAACCGGGATGGTAACTGTCTGGCCATTATCCAGGATGACGTAGAGCGGATTATCCTGCACCGGCGTTTCAACGGTTGCAGTAACCGTGATTTTATCGCCTTCATTCACTTGTGCAGGGGTGCTTAACCTGATGTCGAGTACAGGCTCAACTGTAATATTCAGATCAGCAGTGCTAGTGCCACCATCTGCATCAGCCACCGTGTAGGTGACAGTCGGCACAACGCCGTTGTATTCGGGCTCAGGTACAAAATCATAGCTACCATCTGCGTTCAGTGTCAGCTCGCCAATACCTGCAATCGTTGCCGTATCGCCGGCATCAAGAGTTTGTCCATCGACAGTGTAGCTACTGATACTAAGCGGGTTATCACTATCCGGGTCGTTATCATTAGCCAGAACACCATTGGCGCTATCAACCGTTAAGGTGCTGTCTTCATATAATGTGACGGAGTCATCCTGAGCAACCGGCGCAGGGTTGCTGACATTCCAGATAAAATCAGTGTCGGTACTGTTTCCGGATTGGTCGGCAACAGTAATAGTGACGGTATGCTCACCATTACCACCAAACTGGCTGGCAGACTTGTCGATGGTGCCACTGATAATACCTGTATCGGGGTCGATGCTAAGCCCGTCTGGCAAGCCATTGGCGCTGTAAATGAGGTCCCCGCCATCAATTGCATCGTTGAAGCTTGAGCCAAGGTCCAGATTAACGATTTCACCATCATCACTAGCCTGGTTATTGACCGGATTAACGACCTCCGGGGGCCTGTTATCGGAGGGCTTGCTATCGGTGTCTGTGCTGCTGTTGCCAGCCGGGTCTGTAACTGTTGCAATCAGTTCAACTTCTGTCTGTCCAGGGGTGACAGGTACATCCAGCACAATACCGTTGTCGATCTCATCCTGCGTCACCGGGCGGTTTATCAACACGTCGCCGTCGCCGTTCTCGACTAAAATGGTATCACCAGGCTCCGTATTGCCGGGGTCTAGCGTAATGGTACCTTTCACTATGCCGTCGGCGGTGTCGGCTAAATTATAATTGCCGTCCGGATCACTTCCCTCCTCCAGCTCAACCTCAACCGCAGGCGTGACAATATCAACAGGTTTACTGTCACTGGTCGTACTGCTGTTCCCGGCCGGGTCACTCAGCTCCAGGTTAATTTCAACATCAGTCTGGCCGGGATCAACCGGTACATCCACATTGATGCCGTTGTCGATATCATCCTGAGTGACAGGGCGGTTAATCAGTTCATTGCCATTGCCGTCAGTGACGACAATGGTGTCACCTGGCTCGGTATCGGGATCGAGGGTGATAACACCAGGTACTTTGCCGTTCGGGATTTCGGATTCGTTGTAGACGCCATCCGGGCCAGCGCCTACTAATTCAACACTGGCACCAGGGGCTGCATCATCAACCTCATAGGGCCGCTCAGTACCAACCGAAACGGGTGTTCCATTAGGCTCAACACTGTTAACCCGTGCCTGAACCCTGCTGTCTTGTGCCAGTTCACTGCCCGGCACATCAACTTCCCAGGTTTTGCCATCGGGGTTAACGGTGGCGCTATAGTCTTTACCGTTAACCGTAACGTTTATTCCATCGCCCGGTTTCGCTCCGCCGCCTACGGTGCCTGTCAGCGTAATAGCCTGCCCGGCTTCAGCGGCATCAATAAGGTCGTCGCCGGCAATGACATCAATTGAAATGGTCAGCTGTGACAGTCTGGACCCGCTTTCTGGCTGACTATCATGGGAACCGTGCTCATAGCGCCATTCTCTCGTAAACTCTCTTTCCGGCAAGCTCATTCCGAACGGACGCAGCACCTCCTGAATGCGTGCAACGGTAAGCGGAGTTATGCCATCTGCTTCAATAATTTCGCCGATACGTACCAGTTGGACGAAGCTGTGCCCTTCAGGCGCTGAGTCCTGACCTGGCTGCGGGCGCGCATCCACTACCGGTCGTTCTGATGCGTCCAGAGGAGGTACATTTTCATTCTGCTCAACAAGTTCACTTCTCTGATCCGCCGTGACTTGCTGTTCGCCAACAAAGGTCAGCTGCTGGTTATCTCCAAAGTCCAGATCAATACGGGCGCCCTCTTCCAGTATCAGTGTTTCATCAACACCGAGCTGGTCACCAACTGCAAGCACACGACGTTCGCCATTCGCATTCTCTGCCCAGGCTTGTCCTACAATAGATACAATAATCGCCAGAGTAGTCATATGGACCTCATAAAATAGTGATGCATGCAGCTTGAGCGCATGTAAGGAATCTGATTTAGCGCTCGCTCAAAGCATTGGCTTTAGCGCGCAGCAACGGTTTAAGTAAATAAGATAAAATGCTTTTCTTTCCGGTCATGATGTCGAGTTGCGCCGTCATACCGGGAATAACAGATAACTGTTGTGTGGCTTCGTTGTCGGTTGTTACGGCGCGCACCAGATAAAACGTGTTATCACGCTCATCGGTAATGGTGTCGGCACTGATATGTTCGAGCCTTGCCGAAAGCCCGCCGTAAACAGAAAAGTCATAGGCATGAAGTTTTATCGTCGCGGGTAACCCGGGGCGCAGGAAAGCGATATCCTTGGGTGCAATTTTGGCCTCAACCAGAAGCCGGTCATCACTGGGCACTATTTCCATGACCGCATTCCCGGGCTGGACAACCCCGCCGATGGTATTCAAAAGCACTCGCTGTACTGTGCCATTTACTGGCGAGCGGATCTCCGACAGCCTTACTTTGTCAGCCAATCCGGCGACACTCTTTTCCAGACTGTTTAACTGTGAATTTGCGTCGCTGAGTTCTGCACGCCACTGATTGCGGGCCGAAGACTCAACCTCCAACAGCCTGGATTCCGCCTCCTGGATACTGGCTTCTACCTGGCGGACACGGGCGGCAGCCTGAAGCCGCTCACCATCAGCAGCAGCCTGGTCCCGCTGCAGGCGCAGGACTTCTATTTCTGACACAGCTCCAGAGGCTAACAATGGCTGAGTCGCCAGCAACTCCTGTGTCGACATCTGGTAGGACTTTTCAGCGGCAGACACCTGCGCCTGAACTTCACTTAATTCCTGTTGTCGCTGTGCCCGTTGCTCTCGTGCAACTGAAAGTCGATCACGCAACTCATCCAGGCTGGCCTGGTAGTAGCTCTGTTCCTGACGTAAGATCTGCTCTTGCTCAGGTGTGACAGCTTCACTGAAATCAAGCTCAAGCGGCTCATTCTGTATCTGAGCACGTAACCGCTTAACTTTTGCAGCCAACGCAAACGCCCGCGCACTGCCTTCCTGGTAGCTGGCAACAAACCGGGTGGGATCTATCCGCACCAGCAGGTCGTTCTGCTTTACCTCTGAACCCTCTTCGACAAATACTTCCTCAATCACACCGCCATCTGCCGACTGTATGATCTGTAATTGCCGCGACGGAATTATCTTTCCTTCACCACGGGTCACTTCATCTATTGGTGCAAATGCAGCCCAGACGATCAGCAGTGTAAAAGTCAACGCAATGCCGTATAACAGGCTACGGGCGCGCAGAATGCCTTGTTGCTCTATGGCCTGGTCCGCATCAGCAGACCATTGTTTTGAGTTGTTGCGAAAAGCCGAGAAAAAAGGCCTGAACAGCCGATCGACAAAACTCCTGCCCCTGGCGCCTGCAGCTTCAGACATCTGCAAACGTTCAAAAGCCTGCTGCTCAAGGTGCTTTTGATCAGCTTTCTCTACAACCTTAACGTCTTCGCTCATTTTGCCCCCCGCTGGATACTTCCCTGCTGGAGCGCCTTTAATACAGACTGCTTCGGACCATCGGCAACAATTTTCCCCGCATCCATAACGATCAGGCGATCGACCAGATCCAAAAGGCTGGTGCGGTGAGTTATCAATAACAGGGTTTTGCCCTGACTAAGCTGGTTCAAGCCCTTGCTGACATGATTTTCCAGCATGCTGTCCATGGCACTGGTAGGCTCATCCAGCAACAGAATGCTGCTGTCGGCCATCACAGCCCGGGCCACTGCAATCGTCTGACGTTGCCCGCCGGACAGACGACTGCCACCTTCACCTACCTGCATCGACAGGCCGTCAGCGTGATCACCTACCAGAGCTTTCAGGCCAGATATATTGATGGCCTGCATCAGCCGTTCATTGCTGGGGTGTTCTATTCCCAGAGTGACATTGTCGTACACCGTACCGCTGAGTAACTGCACGTCTTGCGGAATATAACCAATGTTGCGACGTAACTCTGCGGGATCAATCTGGCCTATGTTCACACCATCTATCAGAAGGCTGCCAGAGGTAGGGCGATACAAACCGAGAATGAGTTTTTCCAGGGAACTCTTGCCAGATCCAACCCGCCCGAGTATTCCCACCCGTTCGCCAGCCCGGATATGCAGTGATACCTCTGACAGAGCCTCGCGCTCTTCATCCGGATACTGAAACGTCACGTTGCGCAACTCAATTTCGCCACGCAGTTTGCCACGACTGATTAACTGTTTTCCGGGCACCCGGTCCTGCTCCGCATCCATGATCTGTTCAACGGAGGTCAGAGCTGTGGCCGCCTGGTAATACTGAGTCAGCAGTGAAGCTGTTTGCGAAACAGGCGCCATGGCACGGGAAGACAACATATAGGCCGCAATGAGGCCTCCCTGGCTCAGCTCACCGTTTATCACCAGATAAACCCCGGTGATAATCATCACGACAGAAACAACCTGCTGAATCCATGACGCACCCGCCCCGACAGACATACCGAGTATGCGTTGCTTGCCCGAGCAGCCCGATAAAAACCGGGTGGATTGCTCCCATGCGTTTTGCATACGGCTGGTAGCGTTGAAGCTTTTAAGGGTTGGAGCAGCAACCAGGCTTTCAACCAATCCGGAGTTGCGCTGGGCGCTGGCCTGGCTCATGGTTTCTGAAAGCTGATGCATGGTGGCCTGTACCGAAAGCGCGTACAGAATGATAACTGCAGCGCCGATCAGTACCGGAATAATCAATACGGGAGAGATCAGGGCAATGATGATGACAAACAACAGGAAAAAAGGCAGATCAATCAACGCGGTAACAGTCATTGAGCCGATGAAGGAGCGCACGGACTCAAAAGACTGAACATTGGCAGCAAATGAACCTACAGAGGATGGTGCGTGCTCAAGGCGGGCGCCCAGAATGCGCTCCATTATACGAGCCGACAATGTGATATCAGCCCGGCTCGCCGCCAGCTCAACAAACCAGCTGCGCAACAGGCGTAAAGCCAGATCGGCACATATGATAAGAAGCGCTCCCAAAGCGAGCACCCAGAGCGTGTCAGTGGCGTGGTTCGGTACCACTCTGTCATACACGTTCATGACGAACAGCGGCATCGTCAAGGCAAACAGGTTAATGAAAAAAGCCGCAATCAGAATATCGCGGTACACCGGCCTGTTGGCCTTGATTACGCTCCAGAACCAATGCCCCTTACCCGCAGCCGGGCTGGTGCCAACCTTGCTCTGGTCCAAACGAAATTCCGGACGACAATAAAGCGTGACGCCCGAATAACGTTCTTTGAAGCTGGCAAGCTCCAGTTCCTCTACCTGCATGTCCAGTTCCGGCAACAGAACCTGAACTTTCTGGCGCTCCGCATCTATGCTTTGCAGCAGGCAGGCTCGATTGCCTTCCAGTAAGACAACACAAGGGAACAGCAAACTATTCAGTCGCTCCAAGGGCTGGCGTACCAGCTTCACCTTAATATCAACCCGCTCTGCAGCGCGGGCAAATACAGACGGCGACAAGCGACCGTCAACCAACGGCAGCCCTGCAATCAGCGCATCGCGACTCGTTGTGGTACCGTTTTCGGCGGCCAGCCACAACAAACAAGCGCTTAAGGAGTCGTCAGTCAGATCCATAACCGCCTTTCAGGCCTATTTTCTGGCATGAGTAACACGCACTTCGACACGACGGTTCAACGCCCTGCCCTCTGCTGTGTCATTGCTCGCATAGGGCTGATACGCACCAACGCCTGACACCAGCATCACTGTGTCCGTAACGCCGCTGTCGATCAACGCATCCCGCACAGCTATCGCCCGGGCAAGTGATAATTCGCGATTCAGTGCATCGGAACCGGTACTGTCAGTGTGGCCAACAATATTGATCGATTTCACTGTTCCCCGCTCCAACAGTCGCTGGGCAAACTGCTGCAGACGGGCCATGGCTTCTGGCTTGAATTCAGCGCTGCCTATATCGAAGAGAGTGTCGCTACCCAGACTCAGGACTTCTTCCGTATCTGGCGTTTGCAGAAAGCGATCAAAGCCGAGGGCGCCATCATCCGGCAGAGTACAGTAGCGACTTGACCCCGGGTTTACCGACTTATTGATATCCCCCAGATCTGGCAAATCCTCACTGGTTACCGCGAGAGTTTCCAGCAGGCGCCCCATGCTGTGGAGGGTATGAAGGCGGTTGATTTCCAGATCATACATACCGTTGATGTAGGCCCGCTCTGCCTGGAAATACTCATTTTCCGAATCCAGTACATCAAGCAGCGAACGACGCCCGATATCAAACTGCTCACGGTAAGCAGTAAGCACTCCCTCAGCCTCCTCACGATGACGCGCCAAAGAATCAAGCTTCACTTCCAGATTACGTACGTCGCTGTGAGCAATGGTCGCTGTCTGACGCAAATCAACGCAGGTTTTGTCCCGCATGCTCTCTGCCTGGCTGATACGGCGATCTGCAGCGCGCTCGGCCGCACGGTCACTGCCTCCGCGGTACAGGTTATACCGGGCCCGCAACTCAATGACGGTTTCATCCCCGTAAGAGCTCGGGTCTGTACGCTGATCGAAACTGTTATTATTTTTGTAGGTACCATGACGGGCACCGAACTCGATTGTCGGATAGCGCCCGGCTTTCGCCTCCCCATATGAGGCCTCAGATGCCTGAATCTCCTCAAATGCAGCAAACAGTGCCGGATTGTTGGCATAGGCCGTTTTAAGTACCTGCCACAATTCCTCTGGTACTTCCTCCGTCTGAACTTCATACGGGGTTAAGTGCTCTGCGGGAAAACGACCGACCAGTCGCTGGAAGCGGGCTGTTACACTCTGCAGGTTTGCAACCTCGGTCATTAAATTAGAACGGGCAAGGGACAGGCGTCCATCAATCTGCTGCAGATCAGCACGATTACTGACTCCCCGGCTAACGCGATCGCTCACATGGCGCTGCACCCGCTGATGGTTTGCAACGTTCTGCTGTGCGAGGGTAACCAGCTCGCGGTAACGGAGGACGCTCAGATAAACCTCGCTGGACTCCAGCGCTTTGGTTTCAGCCTCATCCAGAAGCTCGTAATAGCGTGCCCGACTGCTGTGCTCTGCTCTGGCGACGGCATTTCGCACCCGAAATCCATCAAACAGCATTTGGGTAAGCGACACCTCAGCGTAATTGCGGTTATAGCTACCGCGACCATCGTATTCACGGGCGCCAATGCCCCCGGCGGCGCTGACATCAAGAGACGGCAGATACCCGCCAAAGGCCTCGCGCTGGTCATGGGTCGAGGCCTGAAATGCATGCAGACGAATCTGCAATTCAGGGTTGGTCTCCAGCGTTTCCTGCACAACGCTCAATAAATCGTCTTGTGGTTTTTCTTGTGCAGCAACAACCGTTGCGGCAAGGCTTAAAGATGACACAAGGGCAAGTTTCGCGGCGAAGGGTATTCTGGCCATAAAATCCTCTGAACAGCACGCTCAGGCTGCTAGCACTGAAACGGGTGTGGTCGTTACGCGGGTTTGGGATATAAAGCTACGAACTTATTAAAACCGGATTACGTGACCCTAACACTCCCCAGGCACAAGACTTTTGATTGCGCGACAAAACCTGTGCCTGCGCGCAGTATTTTTTGTACTATGACAAGCTGGTTTCGATGTCAGTAAATTTACGTATTCTTCAATAACTACAACGCTTTGTAATAAACTCTGTGTACCCTGTGCTGTTAGAATTCGGGGCTTGTTCAGCCTGAAAAACCATACTGCAAGGAAGTGAAAGGGCAAGGGATGGAGGCATTAGCACAAAAACGGATTTTGATCATTGAAGATGAAGAAGCTGACCGTATGCTGATTTCGGCCTATCTCCAAAGCCAGGGCTGCCAGCTGTTTTATGCTAACGATGGTCTTGAAGGCATCGAACAGGCACGCGCGCGCCAGCCTGACATCATCCTGATGGATGCGAAAATGCCTCGTTGCAATGGTCATGATGCATGTAAAATTATCACTCAGGACCCAAGAACACGGGACATTCCGGTCATTTTTATCTCCGGCATGACCTCTGCTGAGCAGCGAGTTCGAGGTCTTCTGGCCGGGGCCGTTGATTACATCAACAAGCCCTTTGATTTTAATGAGGTCAAGTTGCGGCTGGTCATTCACTTAAGGAACCGGCCACGCTCCACAGACACCAAGGAATCTCGAAAAAACGAGCCTCTCCCGGCGAACAACCTGCATGCAATCCTGTTTCACTCTGCCCGTGTTCATCTTCTGAAGTCACTGTCTTCAACATTGCCTATAAGTGAGCTGGAGAGACTGACAGGAACCAACAGCAAGAAACTGAATATGGCTTTCAAGGTATGTGCTGGCGCAACAGTATACGAATATCTCAGGGAAGAGCGGATGAAAGAAGCCCGGGCACTACTTCAAAAAACCAGGCTCCCGGTGCAAGATATCGCACACCAGGTTGGTTATAAGGACAGCGCAAACTTTTCCACTGCATTCAAAGAGCGGTTCGGTTTATCGCCCAGAGAATTCCGCCAGCAACACAACTGATCCCAGGAACAACTTTTGATACAGCGTCATTGGGTAGCCGTACTCCCCGCTATTGTTGCGGCCTTATTTCTAATTACATCCTTACCCGCTCTGGCTCACGCAGATGCCAGCTCAAGCGCTTCCATAGACCTTGCAAAAATGCCGGACAAAAGTGAGCTCATCAGTGTCATGCTGGCGATCCCAGGCAACAACGAAATTCAAGACCTCAGTGACGCCCGGAGTTTTACAGGCTGGGTGCAGCCGGATGAAGACATCCTGGAGGCACCACGCCAGCATACAACTAACTGGTTGACAGCCTCACTGCACAACAGCAGTGATCAGGCTCTGATCCGGTGGCTGGTTCTGGAACCATGGCGGCTGAATCGTGTAGACGCATTCTTTCTCGACCCGGCTACAGGCGAAACCCTCTGGCAAAAAACCACAGGGCTGGCCACACCACTTCAGAACCGTGCCGTAAATAATGGAAAAACCATCATCCCGGTAAACCTCAATGCTGGTGAGACACAGCAACTATTCCTGAAAATATACAGCGACAACCTTCCATTCATCAGCGTAAAAAGCTGGGAACCGGCTTCATATACCCAAAGCCTCACTGAAAACCGGACCATCCTGGCGGCTCTTTTGGCAGGCATTCTAACGCTACTGCTGGTTCTTGTTTTCCAGCTAAATGCCGGGTTATTGGTCACGGGAACCTGGCTACTAGCAGCCTTTGTTCTGGAAGCCGAGAAAAATGGCTTTTTAAGCAACTACTTATTGCCCTTTCTTGAAAGCTACGCGGTCAATCTGAGGACAACCACAGCCATGCTTTCGGTACAATTATTTCTGGCCACGTCAGTTTTCATCCTGGGCCTCAATCATCAGCGGTTCTGGCGAAGATTTCTGCTTCTGACTTCTCTGTCAGTGGTCGTCTTTGCTGGCCTTACGTTTGTTGTCGATGGCGCAACTATTCGCAAACTGGGGATCCTGCTCCTATCCTCGTATTTGATCAGCTGGCCATTCATGATCACCCCAGCTCTACAACTAAGGCGCCCCGGCCAAAACTCAATGCTGTGGATGCTACTGTTACTTTCGGCTTACTGGGCTACCACATCGTTCCTGTTGCTCGGCTACACATTCAATTTTTACTACACCGCCCATTTCGCGCCCTACCGCATTGGCATCGAAATTGTGATCGCTCTGACCTTGATGCTGACCTACAGTTGGCAACAAAAACATGAGATCAAATCAGCTGCCAAGGCGCTGGAACTGCAAGAAAAGGAAAGCCGGAAAGTTCTGGAGCAGACCGTAAAACTTCGTACGGAAGACCTGAACATGGCGCTCGAAACCGCTCGAAAAGCCAGCAAAGCAAAAGTGAACTTTTTGGGCCAGGTAACCCATGACTTAAGGTCTCCGTTAACCGCTATTCTGGGCTACGCACAACTGCAGGCCACCCACTCGATAAGCCCTCAAAAAGCAACTCAGGTCATTCAGGACCGTGCGCGTTACATGAAAGAGCTCATAGATGGCCTGGTAGATTATGCCCGCGATATCACAGCAAATGAGGATGAATTTCACGACATTTATCTCATCGCCTTTATCGACAATTTGGTCAACCACGCACACATCATCGCGCACACGCAAAACAACCGCTTCCAGCTAAAGCTAGAAACAGATCTCCCTACGGTAATTCGCTGCAACAGTAAGCAGTTGCAGCGCATTTTGCTAAATCTGCTGGACAATGCCGCAAAATATACAGATCAGGGCGAGATTTCCTTATCCATTGCATTGGAATTCCCTCAGGATGCTACACCGTCGCTCATTTTCCGAGTCAGTGACACAGGCCGGGGCATCCCCCCCGATCAACTCAAAAAAATCTACACGCCATATTACCAGGGCTCAGAAAACAACCCTGGCTCGGGGCTGGGCCTGGCGATTTGTTTTGAACTTACAGAGAGCCTGGGTGGGACACTTCACCTCGACAGCGAGCCAGGAAAAGGCACTACAGCTACCTGTACAATTCCGTATATTCGCGGGGATGAGCAACTCGTAACCCCCTCACTCCCGGCTGTATATGAGTTTCTGCCAGTCTTTGACGCTCGGGGCCAGAAAGCATGGGTTGTGGAAGACGCTTCACAGATTCGCGAACTACTGGACAGCGAACTGACCGACCTGGGGTTCGAGGTAGAGCTTTCGTCTACCGCCGAAGGCTTCAGAGCCAGCGTATCCAGTGGTTGCAATAAACCCGCGGTTATTGTTACGGACTACTGCCTGCCAGGAGCCTCAGGCGATGACGTTCTGAGAGCTGCAAAATCCCTGTGGCCGGATGTGCCGGTCATCCTGCTATCGGCAACACAGAACAGCAATCCTCAACCCGCAGAAAATACCACCGGACGCTTTGATGCCTATCTATCGAAACCTGTGGATTTGCGGGAACTGCGCCTGACGCTTGCAGAACTCTGCAACCTGACCCCGGATTAGTCCCCCCGCTGGAATATTTGACCGAATACATTTAGTGTGGAGTCGCAGTGCCCTGGCCCTGACGACTTACAAGTACCCGACCATCACGTACCGACGCCAGAACCGGTTGCTGGCCCAGCAGCACCTCATAGGGTGATTGCCCCTGCAGCACCACACATCGGGCCGGCATGCCTTCAGCAATGCCATACTCCTTGAGATCCATCGCAGCAGCACCGTTGTCGGTGATTAATTCCAGTGAGCGTTCAATCCAGCTCATACCCAGCATGTGGCAGCCATGTAATCCGACATCCAGAGTCCGCAGCATATTGCCGTTGCCCAGGGGATACCAGGGATCACGAATAGAGTCCTGCCCGAACGCCACTTTCAGGCCGGCATCCAGTAGTTCCGGCACCCGGGTCAGGCCCCGGCGCTTCGGATACCCATCGAATCGCCCTTGCAGATGCAGGCTTTCGGTTGGCATGGACAAGAAGCGCAGGCCGGATTTCCTGAGCAACCGGAAAAGCCGGCTGCAGTATGCATCGTTGTATGAGCCCATAGCACAGGTATGGCTTGCGGTTACCCGGGAGCCATAGTCCAGGCGCAATGCCTCTGCCGCCAGAACTTCCAGAAAGCGGGATTCCGGGTCATCAATTTCATCACAGTGAACGTCAACAAGGCGGTCATTTTTATGGGCCAGTTCCACCAGCCAGCGCACGGACTCGACACCATAGTCCCGGGTGAACTCAAAATGAGGAATGCCGCCAACCACGTCGACCCCCATTCTCACCGACTCCTCCATCAATTCTTTGCCGTTCCTGAATGACCAGATACCTTCCTGCGGAAAGGCAACAATCTGAAGATCCACTGTGTCAGCAACACGCTCCCGAACTTCCAGCATGGCTTTCAGGGCAGTCAACCGGGGATCTGTTACATCAACATGGGTACGGACATACTGGATGCCATGATCGGCAAAGAGTGCAAGAGTCCGTTCGGCCCGTTCGATAACATCTTCGCGAGTCAGAGTAACCTTGCGCTCAGCCCAGCACTCGATCCCTTCGAAAAGAGTCCCGCTCTTGTTCCAACGGGGCTCACCGGCAGTCATCGCCGCGTCCAGATGGATATGTGGCTCTACAAAAGGCGGTGCCACGAGATTACCACCCGCATCAAGATCTCCCTCACCAGCATCATCAAAACCAGTCTGAGCCGAGATATCGGAAAAACGACCGTTACCAATGGAAATCCTGTATAACCCGTCGCGGCCCTGAAGCCGGGCGTTGATAATGTTACTCAATGAATGATTCATTACGTCTCCTTATAAACATCTGCCGGCCCGGATTGCTGTGTCAGCAGGTGCGCCAGTATCAAGTCTTTGAACGTTTCGGCCACATCCCTGTCCCCGGGCAACTCCCCGGCCAGACGGTGCATTCGGTTCCGGATAGTATTGCGATGGCACCCCAGTGCTTCAGCCATTGCACACTGATTGCCGCGATGAGCAAGCCAGGCTCCCAGAATATCGGCTGACTCAGGAAGCAGATTGTCCACACCCGGCAGACAACGCCGGATTGTTGCTTCCACCTCACGGGATCCGGCCAGGCTCACCAGGGATTCTGCCAGTGAGTCCCCTCGGGGCCTTGAGTCTATCCGTTCCGACGAAACGACCGCCCGGCTGATAATCTCGGTGACCTCAACCATTGGAAGGGAGTATGGCTGCTCAAACAGCGGCAGGGCGAGTTCATCCGCCAATTGATTCAGCACTCTGGGTAACTGGCCGATGTATGCGTCGCCTGTGAGTACCACAAGACCGGAAATTCCACATCCCTTGCCCTCATACAGGCACTCAGCCAGGTTGTCAGGGTTGCGCTGCCGGCCTATCCCGGTTACGAAGACCAGCTCCCCACCTTTAACCCACGGCCGAAACGAACGGTTCTCCGCGAGATAAGGCCAGCGCACTTCATTGTCTCCGCCACAGTGGCCCGCCCGAAGCCTGATCGATTCAAGGCCGGCAAGTTCCGGTATATCCCGGCAGCGCAATGCCATTCAGACTGTCCCCATCACCTGAGCTCGCCTTTCACGCACCCCGTCGCTGATCAACAAGACCAGCCCGAAACTGGCACCAGCAACCACAACCCCGATAATGGGTGCAATCCAGGGTGAGGTGTAAGCTGCAGCAGAACCAATAACATAAGCCGCCAGCCCGGGTACGTTGAATGCAGGCAGTTTTGTCTGCGCCAGGTCCGGGTATTGCCGTTTGTAGCCAATAAAATAGCTGGCCATGATCACACCACCGATAGGTGGAATAAATGTTCCAAGGAGAACCAGGAACGGAATCAGCCATTCGTACATCCCCAACACTGCCAGTGCAGTACCAATCGCCGCACCGCCGACTGTTACCAGCTTTCGACGGCGGGTACGGAGCATGTTGCAGCCTGCAACGGCAAAGTTGTAGACCGTATTGTCCTGGGTCGTCCACAGGTTAAGGAACAACATCAGAATACCGAGTGTTGCCAGCCCCTGGGCCACCATGATGTCAACGATATCGGCCTGCTGATAAACCAGTGCACCGAAAGCTCCAATCAAGGTCATCAGCCCGTTACCGAGGAAAAATGCGAGCAGTGTGGCAATAACAGCCGTCTTCCCGCTCCTGGCAAAACGCGTCCAGTTAGTAGCCTGGGTTCCGCCACTAACGAAGGTACCGAACACCAGAGTAATCGCCGCAGCCACGGTCATGTCCTCTGAAGGCGTAATTGCCAGCAGGCCAGAGAGACCGCCGGCATCGGACGTTGCGATGGTCATGCTCACGGCGACAAGAATAATCATCGCTGGTACCGCAAACCGCGATAGCAACTCCAGACCACGGTAGCCAACAAAAGCCGTGACACAGAAGCCGAACCCGAATAACACCATTAAGGGAGTGGTCCAGCTTTCAGGCAGGCCGGTCAGTTTAACCAGGAGAATGGCCATGGTTGCAGTTCCCCACGCGTACCAGCCAATTTGCGTAAAGCCCAGAATGATATCCGAGAGCTTGCTGCCGATTTCCCCGAAGGTGAAGCGGCTCATCAGAGCGGTATTCAGGCCGGTTTTCGCTGCAATATAACCAAGTATGGCCGCATAGATTCCCAGCAACAGGTTACCTGTGCCCAGAACAAGAAGCATGGTGGAAAAATCGAAGGCCACGCCTACGGAACCGCCAGCCCACATAGTCGCCGTAAAGAAAGTAAAGCCGAGCAAAACAAAACCCATGGACCAGAGGCTTTTACGCTGATCCATGGGAACCGGACTCAAAGGATAGTCCTGTTCCTGGGGGGTTGTCTGGGATGTCATCGCAATTTCTCCGTTTGGTGTGAACACAAACAGAGCCCGCAACCTTCGTGCCATACCCTGTCTGGGGCCTTCACGGTATAGCCGAACCCAACCTGAACATGTGCACTTTGCACAAACACCATGTAAAGGAACCCGAAGGCCCCGGCCTACAGACTCGTTTTAGTGCGAAAATGCAGGCCAAAGCCCAAGATGATGCATGCATTCCCATGGTGAGTCCGGGTTTAAATACGGGATATAAAAACGAGCGTCCAGGAGCGAGAAAGGACTCAGTAGGTCCAGGTCAGAGACAGAGTGCCGAAGCTGAAGCTGTCTTTGTTGGACTGCTCTTCACCGGAAGTAGCCCGGATGATCAGACCAGCCTGGAGATTCTGCCATTGCCAGGTAGCACCGATACCAGCCTGCCCCAGCAACAGACTTTCCTTAAACTGATAAGGGGCCGCGTTGTCTTTCAGATAAGAATAGGGAATATATTCCAGGCCCAGCCCCATGAACACAGACCATCCCTCACCTGCGTCATTTAATGCTGATGGTAACCCGACAGTGCTGGAGGTTCCCGCGTAGTCCGGTACAAAGTTCACTGGAAGATATTTCCCTAGTCTCCATATTGCCCCCACTCTTGCGCTGGTAAGAAAGCTGGAAGCCGTTGCAGAACCAACCCACGCAATCTCGTTCTCCAATTCACCTTTGCTGCCGCTTCGCCATAGTTTACGGGCATGGGTGGCCTGCACGCCCCCGACGACATCCGTACCTAACTGCTCATCCCAGCCTCTGGGCTTTTCACTGCCGGTAAGCTTATGCACCCATTTTTGCGAGGCAGCAGCCCCGCTTTCCGGGCCAACCACGCCAATATGAATGCCGTAACCGGTAATGGTTTCTGTATCCCAGCTCCATACCGCACTGCTCAGGGCAAGATAACCAGCGTAGGGAAGATCACTCAGGAGCGGTTCCTCACGGGAAATGTCAGCGGGGGTAACCATGAGCTGTCGAAGGCTGAACGCTACAGCCTGGTCCTGACTTTCCGGATTAACCCCCGGAAATGCCTCAAACCACTCACCTACCGCACGTGAAACCCTGGCAGAGTCTGACTTGGCATCGCTGGATGCTGACGTTAAATAGGACAGGCGTACGCCATTGGTATAGCCCTGATCCAGTCCCAGAAGCAGGTCGTTATCCCACGAGATGTTAAAGGTATCTGCCCGGGCACAAGCAGAGAGCAGAACTGTCAGTAACAACGCCTGCAACGAAGCTCGAATCAGAAAAAACACAAACAGACATTGGGATTTACCCCCTGTTGCATCTCCACTCATTACGGCTCCCTGATCCCCAAGCTGGCTCGAAATATGGCGCGCAGCTTTACTCAACCGCAACATACGCAGAGTCGATACTATCATGAAAAATCCTGCCACTCCGGTAGGGCTGCACCTCACCCACAGAGCCAGCTACTGGCTACACAAAATGCGTGAATGGGAGGCGAAAAAAAGTCTCATTAGCCATTCGTTCCGCCTTGGTGCATTATTTCGGGGCGTCACACATCTAATCCCTTTGAGCTCAAGGACAAATATAATGAAAAAACTTGCATTGAGTACGCTCACACTCGGTATGTCCCTGGCATTAGCCAGCACCACTTTTGCGTCTGATTTTACTGATATGGACCCAGTTACCCTGCGCCTGGCACACGTGGTCAACGAGCAGGATGGCTTTCATATTGCAGCCGTTAAATTTCAGGAACTGGTGGCCGAGCGCACAGAAGGCGCAGTGAACATTGAACTTTACCCGAATGCTTCCCTGGGCGACGAGCGCACCCTGCTGGAAGGCATGCAGATCGGCACTGTGGATATGGGTGTGATCACTAACGGTCCAGTAGCTAACTTTGTTGGCGAGATGGCTGTTTTTGAACTGCCATTTTTGTTCCCTTCACCAGAAGCTGCATACGATGTGCTCGACGGCCCCATCGGTCAGGAACTGCTCGACAAGCTCTCTGAGGTTAACCTTAAAGGCCTGGCCTATGCCGAACGCGGCTTTCGTAATCTGACCAACAGCGAACGCGAGGTCAATACGCCGGAGGACATGGACGGCCTTCGCATTCGCGTGATGGAAAACCCTGTGTACGTGGATACATTCCGTGAACTGGGTGCCAATGCCATTCCAATGGCCTGGACGGAAGCTCTAACGGCGATGCAACAAAGTACCATTGACGGCCAGGAAAACCCGGTCAATGTCATCCACTCATTCAAGTTAAACGAAACTCAGAATTATATGACTCTGTCTCGGCATACCTATGCCCCGGCGATTTTTGTGATGGGCATGCCCGCCTGGAACAAACTGCCGGAAGCAGCTCAGGATGTACTGACCGATGCGGCCCAGGAAGCAGCCGAGCATGAACGCAAAGTAAACGCTGAGATGGAATCCGGGCAATTGGCAGATTTGCGCAAAGCCGGAATGAAGATCAATGACAACCCTGATATTGCGGCATTCCAATCCGCTGTGGCTCCGATCTATGAAAAGTACGGCGAGCAGTTTGGCGATTACCTACCGCGCATTCAAGAGGCGCTCAAGTAAGTGTCTGTATCGACTCACCCGCTGTTAAAGCCACTAAAGCAAATTGAGCGCGGGCTGGATGCAATCATCCAGCCCGTGGTCTTTGCTGGCATGGTGGCACTGATTGGGGTAATCACCCTGCAGGTTCTATCCCGGGTGCTGTTCAGCGCAGTGGGCTGGACTGAAGAGGTCGCTCGCTTTTTGCTGATCTGGATCACCTTCCTGGCAGCTACGCTGGCGTTTCAGCGTGGCCGGCATATTGCAGTGACTTTTGCTGTGGACATCCTGCCGGGACACCTGAAACAGGTTTCACGCATTGTAGCAACGCTTTCTGTGATCGCATTTTTGGTAGCCTTAGTGGTAATAGGCTATCGCTACATGCAAGTACAGAGTTTTCAGAAGTCTGCCTCCCTGCAGATCTCCATGACCTATGTTTACGCCGTTATTCCGATCAGCGCAGCGATAATGGTCTGGTATGCTCTGGTCGATCTCGCGGCGCTACTGTTAGGTGGCGAAGACCTTGTGGAGCCAGGCCAATGACCGTGCTGCTATTCGGACTATTTTTCGTATTCATGCTACTTGGCGTGCCTATCGCCCTCGCGATAGGCGCCAGCACCATGGTCGCCCTAAGTCAGGCAGATGTACCCTTGATGGTGGTCACCCAGCAAATGTTCCAGGGCATTAACTCCTTTGCCCTGGTGGCTATTCCCATGTTCATTCTTGCCGGCGATCTGATGGCTCAGGGCAAGGTCAGTGAGAGGCTGGTCAACTTCGCCGACTCCCTGTTCGGCTTTCTACGGGGAGGCCTGTCGGTAGTATCAGTAATGGCCGGTATGTTCTTCGCTGCAATTTCTGGCTCTGGAGCGGCAACCACGGCAGCAGTGGGATCAAGCCTGGTGCCGGAATTGCGTAAAAAGGGCTACGACCCGGCTTCCGCCGCCAGCCTGATTGCTGCAAGCGGCACCATCGGTGTCGTCATACCACCGTCCGTACCCATGATTATCTACGCGGTGATTGCTCAGCAATCCGTGTCTGAGTTATTCCTGAACGGCTTTTTACCGGGGCTCGCCATGGGGCTGGGGTTGATGGCTATTGCTATTACGCAGGCCTACAAACGCCAATATCCCAAAGGCACACCACTCTCCGTCACCACTATTTGGCGCACCCTGAAAAGCGCCAGCTGGGGGTTGATGACGCCAGTTATTATTCTGGGAGGCATTTTCTCGGGCATCTTCACTCCCAGTGAAGCGGCTGTAGTGGCGGTCAATTACGCTTTACTGGTTTCACTGTTCATTTACCGGGATCTCAAGCTGCCCGACGTGTACCGCATTTTGCTTCGCTCGGCGATTACCACCTCAGTAATCATGCTGGTGATAGCTACCTCTGCAGTACTGAGCTGGACACTCTCCAGCTGGCAGGTACCTGGTGCCATTGCTCAAGCCGTACTGTCTATCTCCACCAATCCTTACGTAATCATGCTGTTGATAGTCGGGATAATTCTACTGACCGGCGTATTCATCGAAACAGCCAGTGCCTTGATCATTCTGACGCCGGTATTGCTGCCACTGGTGCTGCAACTGGGAATTGACCCCATTCATTTCGGCCTGGTTATCGTGGTCGGCCTGGCAATCGGCATGATCACCCCCCCGGTCGCAATCAATCTTTATGTGGCATCCTCTGTCACAGAACTGCCTCTGGAGCGCATAACCCGGGCAATCATTCCCTACTTGCTGGGACTGATCGGCGTGTTGTTGCTGGTCGTCTACGTTCCTATTCTTGCAGGCTGGTCGGGGGGCTGAATACCGGGGGAGGATGTCCAGACAATGGCTGATAAACTTGTTACCTGTTTGCCGGGCTTGAACTGAGCATACTGCGAACGTTCTCTGCTCAGGCGATATGGTAACTCAATCTGGCAGCTCCTCGAACTTTGGCACTGTCCATGACTTCCCATCCCAAGCAGCTTTTCTGGCTAAAAAGATATGCGCTGTCGGCGCTATAGAAACTTCCGTGTCCAAGCATCCTGCGGGAGGGCCATAGCCGTGACGGGCATGGTTATGAATGCTCACATGCTGAACCAATAGCAGCACTCATTTCGGAAAGCGTACGTCCATCAGCGATTTCAATAAAAGATGATATACCAAGCCAGACCGTCCAAGCACCGGCTATTGGGAGAAGGTAGCCCATTAGCTTCGGTATTTTCGCCCGGTTTCCGCTGCATTTCCTAAATATTCCAGACCATGGGATGCCAGAGGGTGGATAAAAATCGCTCCCTCTGCTCTTGATACTAAAATAGAGAAAGTACAGCGAGCCTATGGCAAAAGTACCTGGCAACACGAAACAGAATATAACCAGACCCAAAAGTGACACATTAATCCCAAGCAAAAACGCACACTCAGTGTTATCCAGGAAGGACACATATGCGGCAAACGCCATTGCCAAAAGCGCCGGAGCCAAAAACGGAAAATAAAACTTAATACCTCGAATCATGAACTACTCAATTTCATAACGCCAAGCTCACCGGTAATTTGGGAGCGCAGCGAGTAATTTATCCGCGTGCAGCTTTTTGTTATACATGAGTTTCCTCCGGAATCAGAGCCAATAGGTCAGTAACTCCAACTTCCGCACCCGCTTGTGATAATAAAGCAGAAACTTGCCCTCGATGATGGGCCTGATGGTTAAAAAAGTGGAGAACAAGACTCGAATATCGCTTGTTGGCCGGATTCCCTTTGGTGTTGTGGTAGTTGAGAACGAAATTCAGATCACCTTCGGTTAGCCCCGCTACCCAGCTGATAATCTGTCGGTCAAGCCAAGCCCGGTGTTCAGATAAGCGAGCAATATCCTCAAACACTATCTGGCTTAGGCTTGTCGGATTTGGAAGGTTGGCGACCTCCTGCAACGAACCCACGCAGGATGGATGGGTGGCAAACCGCTTCAACCAGATGGTGTCACCAACGACGATGTGATTCAGAGTTCCAAGAATAGAACCGAAAAAAGCCCCGCGATCCCTAGTTAAGTCTGTTGCAGAGAGCGAACTTGCAGACTCATAAATTTTAGAATTCATCCATTGATTATAAATGGACAGCAATTCAAAGTGATCTTTCAGGCTCATCTTCCCTCTCAGGTATAACGCCCAAAGCAGCGGCGCGCGTTAGCGCATCCAGCCCGCAGGGCGATGCTGCCTTTGCTTGTTAAGTATTTTTGTACAATTTTGACCATGAGTTCCAATCATCTTCGTTACGCAGATAAACCAATAGTGGCAGATGCTCCATTTGATTTGGGTATGGAATAACTAGCATCTCCTCCTTATAGCTGCGATGGTTCTTGGAGTAATTTGCAAATATGTTGGTTAACACAACGCTTGCTACTTCCTTAGCCTCTTCGCTCGGCTCACCATCGAATATAAAGCGAGCAATAAAATCCTCACCGTCAGGAGATAATTGAAACGATACAGCCCTAAAGGAAGGCGCGACCTCTCCAAGAAGCGCACTTTGGGCGTATTGCATTAATTCTATATCGTACTCAGTTCTCATAGACACTTAACGCTTTGGCTTTGCGGCGTGCCGGAGCGCAGCGTAGGTGCGTCCGCCAACAGCCACTTGTTGTGTTCGAAACCACTTATACATGAAATAGCTATCAACACACCCCATATGAGCATGTAGCCACAATCGCAAATGTGACTGTTTGATCCCATTGTATTCGGCTAAATTTAATAAGAATCCAGAACCACGTTTTTTTCGAACACGTACGATTTTTCGTCGCGTTTTCCGCAACAGGAACTTCGATTTCGGTCTTATAAAATCAGCAATAAGATCAGAATTTTAAAAAACACATCATTATAGCTTTTTATAGATTAGAAAAATAATCACTATTATGTATAAAATAGTAATATGAATAGTAAAATTCAAGGTGACTTTTCTTGCTATATCGTCAGCCCGGATAAAATCCCGCTCATCGAAAACAATTTCGCCTTTGTAGCTTAGAGCCCCAATTCGAGATCTCTCGGTAAATTTTACTTTAACCATATCTCCCGAACTTATCTTCAAATAAAAAAGTCTTACATCCTGATTTACAATGCTGATTGGATAGTCGACGTCATCTAAGATGAGGCCATGAGCGCCTCCTGTAGGGTTACGCCATTTCCCGTCAACCTCCTTCAATTCCCACTCTGAGCTAGCCAAATTATCTGACTTCATTGAGTAAAAAAATACCATCATGAGAACAAGAAGAAGATACGCAATTGTAGAAAAGGATTTCATCAGACAGCCCTAAAATGAATAGAACGGCTTTTTTTATAAAAGCTTAAAAAATAGAAACATTTTAAACTTACACTACCGTTATCCCAAGCTCTCCTGCGTATATCGGAGCAACGGCGATTAAACGCCTGTTATAATGTCAGATCGAAGTCAAATGTGTAGGTTTTTTGAGCCTGAACTACCGCCGAATACGTCGATCAAAATGACTCAAAATCCGATTTTTTGATTTCCTGATCATGAGGTTTCCACCTAGAACATAACGCCCAAAGCAGCGGCGCGCGTTAGCGCGTCCAGCCCGCAGGGCTGGACTTCCCCCAATAAAATGGACACGCCCAATCAGTTAATTCCCTCGAACTCTATCGGAGACCGATAGCCAAGGCTACTGTGCAGCCTTTGGCTGTTATAAAAGCCATCAATATAGCCCTTTATATGTTTCCGTAACTGCCGCATCGTCACAAAACTTGTCGCATGCAGCAATTCTCCCTTGAGGGTTTTGAAGAAGGATTCCACCTCAGCATTGTCCGTACACTGACCCGGCCGGTTCATGCTATGGCACACGCGGTTCTGGTTCAGAAATAGCTGAGTTTTATGGGCTCGGTATTCCGTGCCTCGATCCGTGTGGAACAGCAATCCGGCTGCCGGCTGCCTCACTGCAAATGCTTCCCGCAGCGCGCCTTTGGCAAGTGCCGCATTCAAGCTTTCATCCAAGCGCCAGCTCACGATCCGGCGCGAGAACAGATCCAGAACGACGGCCAGGAACACGTGCTTTCTGCCAAGCTTGATGTAGGTGACGTCGCTGCTCCATTGCTGATTCACCGCAACGGGCTTTTCAACGCTCAGGCGATGATTAGGGAGGGCTTTGAGTTCTTCACGGCGTTTAGCCATTCGACGATACACTCGCATCACACGCGCTTTCATACCCCATTCCTGCATCAGGCGCGCCACACGATTCTCACCAACCTGTTCGCCTTCCCGACGCAGTGCCTGATAGACCCTGGGGCTGCCGTAGCGACCTTTGCTACTGTCGTAGATGCGACGGATCTTTAGTAACAGATCCGCATTCTCAGCAGCTCTCTGACCGGGTTTTCGGTTTACCCAGGCATAGTAGCCAGACCGAGAGATATTCAGGTGACGACACAGCGCTTTTATGCTGTATTCCCGTCGGTGTTTCCAGACGAACCGGAACGCTTCCGTCGTTCCTCGGCCAGAAAACGTTGAAACTTTTTTAGGATGTCATTTTCCTCCTGAAGCTCCGATATGCGGCGTTTCAGGCGGGCAACCTCATCCTGCTCCTGTATTTTCTTCTTGGCGTCTGCCGGCGCTTTCTTGACCCGTTTCATTGCGAACTTTCCTTCACGATATTCCTTGCGCCAGCGTGACAGCATGAAGGGGTGAATATCCAGCGCTTCGGCAACGCTTTTGACGCTGCGGTGGGCCTGGTGACTCAACTCCACCGCTTTGACTTTGAACTCAGTGCTGTACTGTTGGGTTTTCTTCCCCGTGATCATCTTCGGCATTGCTCTTCTCCTGTTGAAGAGTTATCAATGCGTGTCTACTGAATCGGGGGAAGTCCAGAGCGAATTTGATGGTTTGGTTATGCGCGCTCTGCACTGAAGCTCTCTCCAATAACGTATGACGCTCCCACTTCAAGCGCTTTCAGCGTGGGATAGGCTATAAACTCTGTGCCAGTCCACCGTTTAGGAATGCTACCCTCAAGGGGATTTACTCGGATTGGATGTTCTTTCAGTGCCTGTAGAATCTTGTCTGCCAATGGCCGGGGAAAGCGACCCAGCGTGCCGTACTTAGAAGCAACGATGCCGTCGACCGTAGGGTATAAATTCAAAAACCGGTGCAAATATTCTGCCCTTCCGAATACCTCAATACAGTTACTCAATAGTATTCCCAAAAGACATGCGGGATCACAATGATTTTCTGAAAACATGAGGTCTACTTCGCTTTCCCTATAGGGGATAAGAAGTGCCGACTCTTCGCTAACGGATAGTGTCTCTTCACCAACCGAGGCTATGCGCTCCTCGACTACTCCAGCACATGACACCTCCCAAATTTCAGGCTGTGTTTCTTCGCGCATAGATATGGATAGATTTATGCGCAGGTCGTCCGCATACCAATCGGCGTCGACTATACGAATCAAACCTTCCGCTTCGTCGAATTCCGATTCCAGCCTTCTGAGAAGATATTCCATAGCTACCCTAGTGCATAACGCCTGCATAAACGGCGCCCGACTAGGGCGTCCGGTGGAGGGCCATCGGCCCGGAACGTATTTAATGCATTGGTTAGAAGCCGGTCACCCGATGGTTTCCGGTCCACACCAAAACGTCCATGCGTACTCCAAAAAAAACAAGCACTGGCTCGCGGTCCGGCACCGATACAAACCACCAACTTACCCGGCCTACTCAGAACTTTCGGCGAACAGCCCCACAACCTGGGCACGTTGCCGATAACCCGTAAAAACCAATGCCGGCTACCAATTTTGATGCAGAGTTCGATGGCCTTGGCCGTTACCGAAAGTTTAAATCTTTACTCCAGGTTTTCCGCCAAGGCCCATGCACCCAACCACCAAAAAATCACCAGAGCCTTGGCTTATAACGCCTTGGTTTAGCGGCGGCCCGACAGGGGCGTCCGGTGGAGGCCGCAGGCGGGAACGAATTTAATGCACTGGTTATGTGGCTAGACATAGAAGGCTATGCCTACGGCCGCAAAAACCACGACCTTAATGATTAACTCTACGACGGAGCGTTTCCATATCGCCTTAGAACCTTCCGGATTGGACCACTCGCCTGGAGCTTCATCATCCAAGGTAACGAGGTGGCCCAGAGCAGCCCAGCCAGAAAAAGCTAAAGCAGGTGCAGCAAAATATTTGGCTAGGGATTGG
>NZ_QOCH01000015.1:0-602402 GCF_003318275.1 Marinobacter sp. F3R11
CCCATAAACATAGCCACCGAAGCAACCAAAAGCGAGGTCAAAAATATCCCTATAACAATGCGTTGTGCCATTCAATCATGCCCGTTGGTACTGCCCACATAACAGCTAATTCAACGACAAATGACATCTATCCCAACGCGTCTATTTCCCTACACGGCATCTGTCATCCATAAATTTTTTCTTTGTTATCAAAAAACTACCTACCCTAAAAAGTAGTCCCTCTGGAAATAAGCGTCAATTGTCGGATTTCCCCAAAAATATCTGTTCGCTTATCTGCAATTGTGTCTAGGTGACTATTCCATATTTTTCATGGGGTTGTAAGCACCGCAGGTCTAAAATTATGGAGTTTTGCGACAATTGTCGTATATCTCCGCTGTTCGCCGGGCAAGCAGCCGATTATCCCGACATTTAATAGGTGTGAGCCGGTGTGAGGTTAGCGGGGTTCTTGGATAACGGAGTGGTACATGGAGGGTTGCAAGAACACAAAGGCCTGGAAAAGTTCTGGATACAGAGGAATTGCCCGGCCCAGAAAGCAAAAAAGGCAAACCAGTAAATTACTGATTTGCCTTTCTTTCATATGGTAGCGGGGGCTGGATTCGAACCAACGACCTTCGGGTTATGAGCCCGACGAGCTACCAGACTGCTCCACCCCGCATCAAACTGGTTGGTAACCTCTCGATCACCGTGGCGCGCATATTACGGAGCCAGAACCAATCTGTCAAAGACTATTCCGGCTTTGTGTAAAATTATGATTACAGAAGGGCTGTTACACCATTTTCCGGCGGTTTGAAGCGATTGATTCCTGTTGCACTTCCGGTCCTGTGCCATGATGATTCTTTTTCTATAGAGAAACATGCGCCCCTCATTGCAACGCAAGGATGAAGTCGTGTCTGACATCTACTTTAAACTGGTTAACACCCCGTTCGGAAAGACCGCCGCACAGTCACTCGGACTGCCCGCTCCTGTGCCACTGAAGAGGCTCAGGCGTGCAGACCAGCCATTTACTGAAGGCAATGTGCTGGTTGGTGCAGGTAATGGCGGCAAAGCCATAACAACCATTGGCAGTGTACTTAGCGCCAGCGCCGCAACTCTTTATCGTGCCAGCGGCAAG
Source organism: Marinobacter sp. F3R11 (assembly GCF_003318275.1). Classification (GTDB taxonomy): domain Bacteria; phylum Pseudomonadota; class Gammaproteobacteria; order Pseudomonadales; family Oleiphilaceae; genus Marinobacter. The sequence goes on from NZ_QOCH01000015.1 coordinate 1,112, forward strand.
GCGACACTTGAGGATTCGTCAAAAGCCGGAGACAAGGCGCAGGCACTGGACCTGGCTTCATACACCAAAGCAGAATTTTCAGCCCTGGTCTTCGACGCAACCGGCCTGAAAGACCCTGAAGACCTGCGGGCTTTGTACGATTTCTTCCATCCAGTCATCAAAAAACTGGGCATGAATGCCCGTGTTCTGATCGTAGGCAAGGACCCGGCAACTTGCCGAAAAGCCTCCCAGGCTGCAGCTCAACAGGCTCTGGAAGGGTTTATCCGCAGTGTCGGCAAAGAAACAGGTAAAAAAGGCGCAACCGCTAACCTGCTCTGGATGGCGCCCAATGCAGAAAAGCAGCTGGAATCCAGCCTCCGCTTCTTCCTGTCTGCCCGGTCCGCTTATGTTTCCGGCCAGGCAGTACGCATTGGTAAAGCGGCTGATGCGCCAACAGTCAACCCGGTTGCGCCGCTTACAGGCAAAGTGGCTCTGGTAACTGGCGCCTCAAGGGGTATCGGCGCGTCCATTGCACAAACCCTCGCCCGGGACGGGGCAACGGTCATTGGACTGGACATCGAACCGGCCATGGATGAGCTCGAAAAGGTGATTCACGCCATCAATGGCAAAGCCCTTTCCTGCGACATTACGGCCAAAGAAGCGCCTGCAAAAATCGCGGATTTCGTAGAACAGCATTTTGGGGGTGTAGACCTGCTCATCCACAACGCTGGCATTACCCGTGACAAAACTCTTGGCAACATGCCTGAGCATTTCTGGGATATGACCATAGCCGTCAACCTGAGTGCAGAAGAGCACATCAACGATGAGTTGATGGCCAGGGAACTGCTCCGCAAAGGTGGACGCATTGTCTGCATATCTTCCATCAGCGGCATAGCCGGTAACTTTGGACAAACCAACTACTCAGCAGCAAAATCCGGTGTGATCGGCTATGTGGAAGCTATGGCCAGGCAGGTCAGGAACGGCATTACCATTAACGCAGTAGCCCCGGGTTTTATTGAAACCCGGATGACCGCAGCCATGCCCATAACCTTACGTGAAGCCGGTAGACGCATGAACAGCCTTTCTCAGGGCGGACAGCCGGTAGACGTTGCAGAAACCATAGCCTGGTTTTGCAACCCGGCATCCGGTGGCGTTAACGGCAACGTTGTGCGCGTTTGCGGGCAGTCACTGATCGGAAAATAAAAAAAGGGCAAGCCCAATGGACTTGCCCTTTTCTTGAATCTGGTGGGTGGTACTGGGATCGAACCAGTGACCCTCGCCTTGTAAGGGCGATGCTCTCCCAGCTGAGCTAACCACCCGGAATAGTGGCGGAGCGGACGGGACTCGAACCCGCGACCCCCGGCGTGACAGGCCGGTATTCTAACCAACTGAACTACCGCTCCACATCGATCCGGCATTAAACCTGAATCGCACATCGAACTCAATCGCTCGATGTCTGCCCTGAAAGAAAGTGGTGGGTGGTACTGGGATCGAACCAGTGACCCTCGCCTTGTAAGGGCGATGCTCTCCCAGCTGAGCTAACCACCCACTTCAAAACCTTTCAAAGGCTTTCACCTGATAAAGCCGATAAAGCCTGCGAACAAACTTCATTGCTCAACCAAGTGAGAGGCGCATTTTAAGCATTTGTCCGGCGGTGTCAAATCTTTTTCCGACTACTGGCCAGATACCTGTTTACGCAACTGATTAACCTCTTCGGACAAGCGCACAAGGCGGGAGGTTAGCTGAGCGCGGGAGGAGTCAATTGCCTGAAGATTACTTTTTACCTCAGCCAGCTCATTTCTGAGTGCACGCTCACCATCATTGCCCGATAAGTCTGCAAGCTTCTGCTCCAGAGCAGACAAACGCCCTTCGATACCGCTGATACCGAGCGTTTGCTCCTGTTCAAAACGGCGTACCCGCCGCTCAACAACCTGATCGACATCCGCCACCTGCTTACTCACCAATGTCAGCTGCTCCGCTGTTTGACGGCCTGAATCTTCAAGAGCAGAAATTGAAATCTCCGTCTGTTTGGTTAACGCTGCCAGATCAGCACCCAAAGACGTCCGGACCTGTTCAAGCGTAGAGGTCACATCCACAAGCGCCTTCCCGTTTTCAGCGAGAGCGACTTCTGTGGCAACAATCCGCTCCTGCTGATCATCCAACCGCTTCTTGTTCCGCTCGTTTGCGACAACCCATAACTTCCGGATCTCACTAGCGGCTTCATCAATCTGCTTTTTCTGGGATGCCAGCTGTTCCGCAAGAGACGCTCCATGCTCCTGCAGGTTTTCCCCCGTTTCAGTGAGGTCTCCTTCAAACCGCGCCAACGCAAGCTTGCTTTGCCGAGCCCAGTAATCCGCCTCTTCAAGCTGCCCCTGAAGCACCTGAATCTGCTGGTTTTGTGAATACCAGCTGGCTACAGATACCACGGCCACTATGACAACAACCAACCACAAAACCACAAGGCTCGACCGGCCCCCGCTACCATCGTTGTCACCTGGGGCAGGCTTCGGTGGTATGGATTTACCACCAGCTCCCCCGGCTGCCGGCCTGGCTTTTTTCTGGACAGGGGCCTTCTTCTGTTCTGACACACCAAAAGGCCGCTCGGCTCTCAGTTCATCGTCATCTGGACGGATGGGTTCCATTACAGCTCCTGGATATGGGCGGTTTAATTAACTGACACCGATAATACATGCAGTTGTTGATAGGTTGAAATGACTATGCCTCAAGGTATTACCTCTAATGAGGGCAGATGAAAACCCGACCGTGCAATGCGCTGAAACACCTTCCTTGCATGGTAGATAGCCAAAACATACAATGTCCGGCTTTCCAATTATCACAGGACTGTTGCGTATGCAGCCGCTTGTAGGACTTATCATGGGCTCGAAATCCGACTGGCCCACCATGGAAAACGCCGCCAATATGCTCGAAAAACTCGGCGTCGCCTATGAAACCAAAGTGGTCTCGGCCCACCGCACTCCGGATCTGCTTTTCGACTACGCGAAAACTGCATCCGACCGTGGCCTGAAAGTCATCATCGCAGGCGCTGGCGGTGCGGCCCATCTGCCAGGAATGGTCGCATCTCAAACATCCTTACCGGTACTGGGCGTTCCTGTGCAGTCAAAAGCACTCAGCGGCCTCGACTCGCTGCTATCTATCGTGCAGATGCCCGGAGGGATTGCTGTAGGCACTCTGGCGATCGGCAATGCTGGTGCCACCAACGCAGGCCTGCTCGCAGCACAGATAATCGGCACTTCGGATGAAAGTGTCCGCAAAGCCGTTGATGAATTCAGGGCAACGCAGACCCAAACGATTCTGGATAATCCCGATCCAAAAGAGCAGTAAGCCCAACTCCGAGCAAGAGTGTGCGGGCAGGGCTTTCCAAAACACGCTGTAAATACATCCATGTACGCTTGGCTCCGCCATCCATGGCTCCGCACAGTTTTGGAAAGCCCTGCCCGCACACTCACCCAAACTTTGATCAATGCCCGTTAACGGCAGGAGAACACAAATGAGAATTGGCGTACTAGGCGCTGGCCAACTGGGAAGAATGCTTGCCCTCGCCGGATATCCGCTGGCCAAAACCTTTGTTTTCTACGACATGTCTGGCAGCCCCAGTGCCGGACTGGGCGAAGTTATCATTGATCGCGAAGGCAAGTACCTGGACGATTTCCTGTCCCGGGTTGATCGGGTTACCTACGAATTCGAACATCTTCCTGTGGACGTTGCAGAAACACTGGCAAAAGAAAAGCCGGTTCACCCCTGCCCCCGCGCCCTGCAGGTCTGCCAGAATCGAGAAGCGGAGAAGACACTGTTCGGTGAATTGGGCATTCCTACACCACAATGGAAGATAGCCGACAGCGCCGAATCCCTGAAAGCCGCTGCAGAGAGCCTGGGCTGCCCGGTGGTTGCCAAATCCAACACCGAAGGCTACGACGGCAAAGGCCAGGCCGTACTGAAAAGTCCGGAAGATGCGGAAGCTGCCTGGAACTCCATCGGCCACCCAAGGCTGATGGTAGAGAAATTTGTCGAGTTCAGCCGCGAAGTTTCGATCATTGCGGTACGCGCCGAAGACGGTGAACTGGCCTTTTACCCCATTTCCGAAAATGTGCACCATGAAGGCATCTTGCGTTACGCGATCGCACCGGCACCCAAGCTGGAAAAACACGTTCAGGAAGATGCAGAGCGTTATATCAAAGCTTTGCTGAACGAGCTCGATTACGTCGGTGTGCTGACACTGGAACTGTTCGATACGCCCGCAGGCCTGGTAGCAAACGAAATGGCGCCGCGAGTTCACAACTCCGGCCACTGGACCATCGAAGGCGCGATGACCAGCCAGTTCGAAAACCACATCAGAGCTGTGAGCGGCCACGCTCTGGGCAATGTCGCACCACGTGGTCTGAGCTGCATGATTAACATCATTGGCGAGCACGGGGATATTGAGCGTCTGCTGGAACTGCCTTACGCCCACATTCATCTTTATAGTAAAGGTGAGCGTCCGGGCCGAAAACTCGGCCATGTCAACGTTTTGGCAGACAGCTACGAAGAGCTGGTATGGCGGGTCAGAAACTGCGTGCAATTTTTGCCCGGCAGCCCTGAGTTCAGCAGCTCACTGACGCCAAACAACTGAATTACCCTGCGGGGTTGATATCGCTCAAATCGGCCCTATATTAGGCCTGTGACATTCACCATAATTGAGAGAACCAGGGAGAACGACCTCATGGCATTTGAACTTCCGGCACTACCTTACGAAAAGAACGCACTCGAACCGCACATCTCTGCTGAAACCCTCGAATACCATTACGGCAAGCACCACAACACCTACGTAACCAAGCTTAACGGCCTGGTTGAAGGCACTGACAACGCCAGCAAGTCGCTCGAAGACATCATCAAGAGCGCCAGTGGCCCGGTGTTCAACAACGCAGCCCAGGTGTGGAACCACACCTTTTACTGGCACTGCCTGAGCCCGAATGGCGGCGGCGAACCTACAGGTGCCGCCAAGGACGCCATTGAAAAGGCCTTTGGCTCATTCGATGCGTTCAAGAAAGAGTTTAGCGACAAAGCCGCCAATAACTTTGGTTCTGGCTGGACGTGGCTCGTCAAGAAAGCAGATGGCAGCGTAGCCATTGTCAACACCAGTAACGCAGAAACTCCACTGACGGGCGCTGACAAGCCAGTACTGACCGTTGATGTGTGGGAACACGCGTACTACATTGATTACCGCAACTCCCGCCCGAACTATCTGGAAGCATTCTGGAATCTGGTCAACTGGGATTTCGTAAACGAAAACCTGGCCTGATTCTCACGCCATACCCTGCCGGTAACGGCAGAAAGCAAAACGCCCGCTATATGCGGGCGTTTTGCATGTTGCAATCGCCGACATTTACAAATTGAAACGCCAGAGTTTTCAACTATCTGAAATAATCACCGATACTGTATATGTAGTGTTTTTTAACCCGAGCCATAATCCGTACTGTCAGCAATATGTTATGTTAATGTGCCAACACTTAACGGCTACAAAAATATCGGTGCCTGAGACACAGGCTAAAGACGGATCTGAATGCAAACATCCTTTGAGGTTGAAAATCGCCTTGGCTACCGCATCCTTCGGTGGATACTTGCAGTTGCGCTGATCAGCGGCGTAATTGTCAGTACCATCCAGGTGGTGCTCGATGCCCGTCGCGTATCAGCCGACCTGAACAGCCAGGCGATCCAGACAATTGCCATGGTCAAAGATACTGCAACCCAGGCCGTATTCAGCATTGACGCGAACCTGGCAACGCAGGTGGTCGATGGCCTGTTTGCAAAGGAAGCCGTACGCCTGGCTCAGGTCCTTCACACAAACGGCGACCCCCTGAGCACGCGCGAACGCCCCCTGGCTGATAGCGCATTCAGGCCTCTGATCAACTGGATTTTCGGTGCTGAACGCCAATTCCGTACAGAGCTGGTACGCCCGCGCGATCCCGACACCGTATACGGCTATTTCGTTGTTTACTACGACACCGTGCCTTCAGCTCATATGTGGCTGGGCCGTGCCATTATTACCTTCACGTCGGTCATTGCCACAGCAATCATTCTTGGAATGGTGTTGTTCTTCGTCGTATACATGCTGTTGACCCGCCCGCTGTTGCGCATTGTTCAATCTGTAAAACAGGTTGATCCGGAACACCCTGATGACCGCCTGGTTGAGACGCCTGCCGGCCATCAGAAAGATGAGCTGGGGCTCTGGGTGAGCGCAACCAACACCTTGCTTATAGCCATCGGCGAGAGCCAGAAACGCCATCGCGAAGCCGAAGACCGCGTAAATCGGCTCGCCCGCTACGACCAGCTGACCGGATTGCTTAGCCGGGACAGTTTCATGGAGTTATTAAAGACTGACATTGAAGAATCGAGACGCAATCAAACCCTGCTATCCGTGATCGTTTGTGGCATTGATGACTTCAAATCCATCAACGATCAATGCGGTTTCCGTGCCGGGGATCTAGCACTGCAAACCATTGCAGAGCGGCTCATTCAGTGCCTGGTCGGCTGTCGCTTCACCCTGGCCCGCCTTGGGGGAGATCAGTTTGTTGTAGTTGAAAAAGGGCTTAAAGACGGTTTTCAGGCAGCAGACACAGCGGAAGCCATTCTGGCCTGCATCAACGATAACATGGGTATTGAAGGCCAGACTATCTGCATGACTGCAACGCTGGGCATAGCTCTATATCCATCCGACGCCATCCAACCCGACCGGCTGCTTCAAAGCGCAGAGCAAACCATGATGCTGGCAAAACAGAAAAGCCGGGATCACTTCCAGTTTTACGTTGCCAGCATCGACCAGGAAATCCGGGACCGCAGACAACTTGAGAAAGATCTCTCCCAGGCACTGTCCCTTAATCAGCTCTATCTCGTGTATCAGCCTCAGGTCGATCTGGAGACGAAACGTGTCATTGGCGCAGAAGCACTGCTTCGCTGGGATCATCCAGTACGCGGCTTGGTGCCCCCGGATTACTTTATTCCGTTTGCAGAGAATAATGGCTCCATTGTAGAAATCGGCCAGTGGGTGCTTGAAGAAGCGTGCCAGCAGGCCAGGTTGTGGTCAAACAAGGGCCTCCCCCTGCGCATTGCAGTAAACCTGTCAGCAGTGCAGCTACGCCAGGACCGCATTGTTGATGACATACTGGACACACTGCATCGCCACGACATTCCTGCAGGCCGTCTGGAGCTGGAAGTTACAGAAACCAGTTTCATGACCAACCTGTCAGATGCTGTCGCTAAACTGCACACCCTGAACCGCGCAGGCATCAGCATCGCTGTAGACGACTTTGGCACTGGCTATTCATCGCTCACCTACCTCAAGAAGATGCCCGTTAAACACCTCAAAATTGACAAGCAGTTCATCCGTGACCTGCTAGTTAATGAAGAAGACACGCGTATTGCCAACACCATCATCGATCTGGGCAGAAGTCTCAATCTTACAGTCGTCGCGGAAGGTGTAGAAACGGCAGAGCAGGAGAATTATCTGAGCCAGCGCGGTTGTAAACTGGCGCAGGGATACTTTTTCAGCAGGCCTTTGCGCCCCGCAGACTTTGAGACTTTTGTTCAGGACTTTCACCAGAACCTTATCAAAAATAACACCTGACCCATTACCTTTGAGGATTTGCCATGGGAACCACCATTATTGGCCTGATCGTAATTGCTGTCGCTGTAATCTATCTGGTTTTCATCTATAACCGTCTGGTTTCTCTGCGCAATCAGTTCAAAAACGGTTTTGCCCAGATTGACGTTCAGCTTCAGCGCAGGCACGACCTTATACCCAACCTTGTGGAGTCCGCCAAAGCCTATCTGGATCACGAGAAATCAACACTGACCCAGGTTATGGAAGCAAGAAATAACGCTGTCAGTGCGCAGAAAGATGCTGCCAAAGACCCTGGAGACGGCACCAAAATCCAACGCCTCGGCGGTGCCGAAAACCTGCTCACAAAAGCACTGGCCAACTTCTATGCTGTAGCAGAGAATTACCCGGAACTGAAAGCCAATGAGACGATCCAGCAACTGATGGAAGAGCTTTCAAGCACTGAAAACCGGGTATCCTTTGCGCGCCAGGCTTATAACGACGGTGTGATGAGCTATAACACCTTTCGCGAGCAGTTCCCCAATAACATTATTGCCGGCATGTTTTCATTCAAGGAAACCTCTCAGCTGGAACTTGAGTCTCCAGAGGCCCGCCAGGCACCCAAAGTGGCCTTCTGAGGCCCCTGAACCATGGCACATCCCGGTTTTTTTCAGCGCCAGGCCAGTGCCCGGCGCAACACCAGCCTGCTGGTATTTCTGTTTCTCACGGCAGTAGTACTTATAACACTGGCTGTGTGCCTGGTGGGATATTTCGTAACCCGGAGCGAAACCTCTGGTCAGCCCTTCCATTACTGGCTGCTATCCAGCCACGGGCTGATTACTGCTGCGGCTGTAGTGACTCTCATTTGCATGGGGTCTCTTATACGCTGGGCAGACCTTGCAGGAGGCGGGAGCCGTGTGGCCAAAATGGTTGGCGCCCGACCTATTGATCCAGACACCCGCGACAGCGATGAACGCAAGCTGCGAAATATCGTAGAGGAAATGGCCATTGCCAGTGGTGTACCTGTGCCAGAACTCTACCTCATGGATGATGAGACAGGCATCAACGCATTTGTAGCGGGATACTCCCCCGGGTCTGCGGTGATGGTAGTTACCCATGGCGCCATTACCCAGTTAACCCGGGACGAGCTTCAGGGCGTTGTGGGCCACGAGTTCAGCCACATTTTCAACGGTGACATGCGCTTGAACGTGCGCCTCATTGCCCTGCTTTCCGGCATCCTGATGATCGGCCAGATCGGCAGTTTCCTGCTTCGTGCCTCGTTTTACAGTGGAGGGCGATCGACGGCACGCAACCGGGATGGTCGCGCACAGGCAACCATGGGAATTCTAGGAATAGCGCTGTTTTTAATCGGTTACGTAGGTGTGTTTTTCGGACGCTTGATTCAGGCTGCCGTGTCACGCCAGCGGGAAAACCTGGCCGATGCATCCTCAGTGCAGTTCACGCGTAATCCGGAGGGGATTGGTGGCGCACTGTTCAAAATCGGACTGCGGAGCAGCTACCTGGACACCACCGGCCATGCCAGCGACATGAATCACATGTGCTTTGGGGAAGCCACGCGAATGAAGTTCACCTCGTTACTCGCATCCCATCCGCCGATCGAACAGCGCATAAACGCCATTCAGCCCGGGCTGATGGCTCGCCTGAAAAGCCGTCTGAGAGATACCGAGCCCGCAGATGACTTGCGCGCAGCAACAGCCGGGCAACGACCTTCAGGCGCTTCTGGCTTTGCCGGTGCGACTGCAGAAGTGTACAGCTCTGTCTCTGGCCGGCGCGCAGCATCAACAAATCCGATCGTTGCCACACCGGACCCCGGATCAGCAGGGGTACAAAAGCTTTCAGAAAGAGTGGGCACGGTCAGCCCGGAAGGCGAAGACTTTGCGATTCACCTTCTGCGACGTTTGCCCTCCACTTTCCGGGGCTTGTTATACACCCGGGCGGGAGCAATCCAGCTTTGTTATGCCCTGCTCATCAACCACCTGGACCAGCAGCAGCAAACGGAATGCCTGAGACTGCTTCCCGGCCACTCGCTGCTTGGCGCCCAGCCAGACCTTCTTGCGAAACTCGTTCCTGCACTCCAGAGCCTTGGCGAGGCCGTGAGATTTCCGGCTCTGGAGCTCGCAATGCCGGCCCTGCGGAAACTGGACCCTGAAGAACGCGCTGAACTGATTCGCAATGTGAGAAAACTGGTTGATGCAGATAATCGCATCACGCTGTTTGAACTGGCCCTTACCAGCTTCCTCTCCCGCCACCTGGGAGTGGACGCAGACAGAGCAATACCTGTACGCCACAATAGCTACAAACCCGCAATGCCGGCGCTACAGAGGCTTCTGAGCCTGCTGGCAAGAGCTGGTTCAAGTGACAGCCAACAAGCGGAAAGCCTCTACCATGAAGCCATGGCTGGCTTTCCAGGTAACGGAAGCGCCGACACCCCTATGTTGAGCAAAGTGACCATGCGCCAACTACAGGAAGCACTGAAGGTACTGAATGGGCTCTCACCCCTGCTAAAGCCCGCAGTGATAGACGCGTGCGGACATTGCATCACCTATGACGGCGTTATTGACGTGCGGGAATATGAGCTGATGCGGTTGGTGGCAGACCAGATGGACTGCCCCATGCCTCCAATGACGGTTTAAAAACTCGGCGGGCACTAATCCATCTGGCTGGTCTCTCCCGGATTGAACAACACATCAACATTGGTGTTGGAATCCACTTCAGGCAAGCCCAGTTTATTACGGATATCCAGATTCACATCCCACAACTTGTTGAACTTCTCGGAGGTGGCCGCAACCGCATCTTCCTTACCAAGCAGGATTCTCGGGCGTAGGAACACCAGCAGGTTGCGCTTGACCCGGGTTTCAGACTCGGATGAGAACAACCGACCGAGATAGGGAATATCGCCCAACAGCGGCACCTTGCTCTTGTTCACCGTGTAGTCATCACGGGTGAGACCGCCGAGTACGATGGTTTCGCCATCATCAGCCAGTACAGTTGTCTTGATTTCACGTTTATTGGTCACTATGTCTGACGCATCTTCAATGCTGTCTGCGACACTTTCAGTTGTCTGCTCAACCACCAGCCTTACCAGACCATCTGCACTGATCGTCGGTGTCACCTTCAGAGTAAGACCAATATCCCTGCGCTCAATCGTAGTGAACGGATTTGTAGTGCCATCACCCGTAACCGTAGACTGGCCGGTACGGAACGGGACGTTCTGGCCCACTATAATTTCTGATTCCTGATTGTCCAGAGTGATGATGCTGGGCGTGGAAAGAAGGTTGGCCGCCGCGGAAGTCGAAAGAGCCTGCAAAAGAACACCCCAGGTCACGCCGTTTTCATTTCTTTGCCCGGCACCAATGGTAATACCTCCAACGGTGGGAGCAATAACTGACTCACTCAGGATTGCGGTGATTACGTCTCCCAGACTCGTTCCAACATTCCCGAAACTTGTTCCCAACACAGGCGTAGCCGATCCGGACTCATCGCCTACTGCAACCTGAACCCCCAGATCCTGACCTAACTCATCGCTGATTTCGACAATCGCGGCCTCAATCAGCACCTGGGCACGACGAATATCCAGGGCAGCAACAATCTCTTCTGCCTCCTGCATCAGTGAAGGCTCTCCCCGAATCACCAGGGCATTCAGACCCTCGTCTGCAAACACGGCGAAACTGCCCTGAGGCTTGGTACTTGCGCCGCCGGCTGAGCCACCTGACTCTTTGGTAAGTTCACCCATAACACCTGTAAGAATATCTGTCAGGTTCACGGCATCTGCGTGTTTGAGCCGAATTACCTTGGTTGCTCCCCCGCTCGCAGAGGGCTGATCAAGTTGCACGATCAGGCCCCGAATCTTGTTACGGAAAGACTCATCACCCCTGAGGATAAGCCGATTGCTGCGCTCATCTGCGGTGACACTGTATTTCCTCGCCGCACTGTCATTACCGGCACGGCCCAGCTCATCAGGTGCCAGTTCCTGCAACAGGACAACCATATCTCCCACCCAGGCTTCCCTGAGTTTGATCACCTCAACTTCATATTTTGAGGGGCTATCCAGCTCATTTACAATCTGCTCAATCCGGTGAATATTAGAAGCATGATCACTGATAATCAGTGCATTGGCGGCAGCTACTCCGGCCAGATGGCCGTACTTTGCTACCAGAGGCCGGAGAATGGGTACTAATTCCAGTGCGTTGGCGTTATCAATCTGGATAACCCGGGTAATGAGTTGCTCGGAGGGTATGCTGGGGAAACGCCCAAGAGCCTCTGCGGACTGCTTCGCATCCACCTGCTGCACCACCTTTATAACCTCTTCTCCGGGAATGGCGGTGAAACCGTGAACGTTAAGCACTGCGAGAAACAGGTCATAAATTTCATTTTTGTTCATCGGCGCGCTGGAAAGAACAGTTACCTTGCCTTTCACCCGGGGATCCACCACAAAACTGTACCCGGTGATATCCGCTACCTGAGTAACAAAAGCGCGAATATCAGCGTCTTTCAGATTCAGCCTCCAGGTTTCCTCCTGGCCATATGCCATCGACATTAAAGGTAGAAGAATAAGCAGGGCCAGGGCCCGCAAAAAGTTGGTCTTGTGGTTATACATCTGGCGATTTCGTCCTGTATCGATGAACCCGGTCAGCGCCACTGCTCAGGTATGGCATAACTTATGGTAAGGAAAGATCCGTCACGTTCGATTTCTATATCCAGGCTGGCCTGGCCACGCCAGCTTTCCAGCAACGACTGATCCTGTTGCACGTCGCCCAGGCGCTGCCCGTTGATAGCTGTAATTACGTCTCCTGCCTTGAGATTCACTGCATTCAGCATGGCGTTGGAGCCATCATATACGTAACCTGAAGCGCCAGAATCATCAACGGGCCTAAGACCATAAGGCGTCAGTGCAGCAGCGCCTGCGCTGTCCAGCTGTTGCCTGGCACTCTCAAGAAACGCTTCCGGTGATGATTCTGCCGGCTCCGGGGCCACTTCTGCAACCATTGCCGAAGTGTCGTCTTCTTCAAACGTCAGTGATTCGTATCGACCGCCACGGCGAATCAATATGCGCCCTGACTCAACCTCTGCCAGCTCTGCATTGCCCGGCAGCACATCTCCAACCCGGTACCATGCAGTTTCTCCATTGCTTCCGGCCACTATAGCACCTGAATCCTCCGGGCGCTGTCCTACCAGAACCCCTTCGAGCCTCAACCTCAACCCGGTTTCCGGAGCCGAGCGTTTGACAGCCTCAGCCACCTCTCCAGGTGTTTCCGGACGGCCAAAGAATTCATAGCTGGCCATCGAATAGGAGCCAGGTCTCCCGACAACCGAGCTCCCGGATGAGCCAGCGGCGGGCGCAACAGCAACCGGTTTGTCCTGCCAGGCGTAAAGCCAGGTAGCATTCGCCATAACAACGCCCAGGTAGATCACCAACCCCGCTAACAGCAGGTTAGCAATCACTTTCGCGACCCGGTGCTGGGTGCCGGCAGCCAGCATAGCAATCATCAAAGCACTCCCGGCAGTAATGGTTGCCGCAGGCGGAGTACAATATCATCCGGGCTGGCGGAGTCCGGCCAGGGCTGTCCCGCAAGATCAATCATGCGCTTATAGACCCGCAACTCCATCATTCCGTTCCGGAGAATAGTTGCATCTGCTGCCGGCCCGTTGCCGGTCTGCTCAGAAACGATCAAAGTCACGCCACCATTGGTGGTATCCATATTGGCCTGCATAGGAGGAAACCGCGCCTGACCGGTCTGATTCCCCATAGGCCAACTCACCTGACCGCCCGCCCATCTGCCGAGCCCATCGGCGCGGACAATACGATCATCAGCCCATTCCAGCACCAGACGTTCAATGCTCACATCACCCTCAATAAGGGCTCCACCGCTGCGACGAATCAGCTCTTCGAACTCGGCAACGGCGATCTCACCCCTGGCATTCAGGCGTACATTTTCAGGCCAGCCAAGGATGACATCACCCGAAACAGCCGACTGCACGGACTCCAGGGATATTTTCACAGGCTGCTCAAGGGCCACGAGAGAGGGCCATTCCAGCTGCCAGCGAACACGCACAGGAAAGCCCGCAACGGTTACACCTGCGGCACCATCCCACACCTTGCCTGCTACCTGTCGGACCTGCACCTGCGCTGGAAGAGAAACATACGGTGAAGCCTGCTGCCAGACCCAGCCAGCGGGGATAAAAACAATCAGTGCGCCAAGATAGACCAGCACCCCGAGCAGCAAAAGCAGTAGCACCTTGCCGGGGCGGAGAAAAGGTTTGGGTTCAGCGTCACTCATTCGGTTACACACAGACGATTAACAGGTTGACGAGTCTAGCAAACGCTTTGGTCAAGTTCATGACAAAAAAACAAAAACCCCGCGCCGGTGTGAACCGACGCGGGGTTTTCAAAGGCAGATCAGGCTACGCCTCTTTCCTCAAGGCGTAGTCAGAATCAGCAGGTTATAAACGGCATTACATCATGCCGCCCATACCGCCCATTCCGCCCATTCCACCCATATCAGGCATAGCTCCACCGGCTTTCTCGTCTTCCGGCTCATCTGCAACCATCGCCTCAGTGGTGATGATCAGAGATGCTACAGAAGCCGCAGCCTGCAGCGCGGAACGGGTTACCTTGGCAGGATCCAGGATACCCATTTCCAGCATATCGCCGTAAGCTTCGGTAGCGGCGTTATAACCGAACGCGCCTTCACCTTCGCGAACCTTGGCAACCACAACAGAAGACTCACCACCTGCGTTGTAAACGATCTGACGCAGAGGAGCTTCCATAGCGCGACGCAGAATGTTCACACCGGCTTTCTGTTCGTCGTTGATGGCATCAACCTTTTCCAGTGCAGCAATAACACGGATCAGGGTCACACCACCACCCGGTACAATGCCTTCTTCGACAGCAGCACGGGTAGAGTGAAGTGCGTCTTCAACGCGAGCCTTCTTCTCTTTCATTTCCACTTCGGAACCGGCGCCTACCTTGATGACGGCAACACCGCCAGCCAGCTTGGCCACACGTTCCTGAAGCTTCTCTTTGTCGTAGTCTGAAGAGCTTTCTTCAATCTGCTTGCGAACCTGCTCAACGCGGGCTTCGATATCAGCCTGTGCACCGGCACCATCAATGATGGTGGTGTTTTCTTTGGTGATGTTCACACGCTTAGCAGTGCCCAGATCATCCAGAGTGGTGTTCTCAAGGCTCAGACCTACTTCTTCGGAAATAACAGTACCACCGGTCAGGATAGCGATGTCCTGCAGCATTTCCTTGCGGCGATCACCAAAGCCAGGTGCTTTGACAGCAGCGACTTTCACAATGCCACGCATGTTGTTCACAACCAGAGTCGCCAGAGCTTCGCCTTCGATATCTTCAGCGATGATCATCAGCGGCTTGCCAGCCTTGGCAACAGATTCCAGCACCGGAAGCAGTTCACGGATGTTGGAGATCTTCTTGTCGACCAGCAGCATGTACGGATCATCAAGCTCTGCGGACATGTTGTCCTGGTTATTGATGAAGTACGGAGACAGGAAGCCGCGATCGAACTGCATACCTTCGACAACGTCCAGCTCGTCTTCCAGGCCACGGCCTTCTTCAACCGTGATAACGCCTTCTTTACCAACCTTTTCCATCGCATCTGCGATGATCTTGCCGATAGTCTCGTCGCCGTTGGCAGAGATAGTGCCTACCTGAGCAATGTTACGGCTATCGTCGCATGGCTTGGCCATTTCGCGGATGGCTTTTACAGCTTCGGCTGTCGCCTTGTCGATACCGCGTTTCAGATCCATCGGGTTCATGCCGGCAGTTACTGCCTTCACACCCTCATTAACGATGGCCTGAGCCAGAACCGTAGCAGTGGTAGTACCGTCACCGGCAGTATCGTTGGCCTGGGAAGCTACTTCCTTGACCATCTGGGCGCCCATGTTCTCGAACTTGTCTTTCAGTTCGATTTCCTTGGCTACCGACACACCGTCTTTGGTGATGTTCGGGGAGCCAAAGGATTTTTCGAGAACCACGTTACGGCCTTTAGGGCCAAGAGTTACCTTAACTGCGTCCGCCAGAACATTGACGCCTGCGACCATGCGCTTGCGGGCGCTATCACCGAATTTAACTTCTTTTGCTGACATGTGTTCTATTCCTGTTCGTTAAACCGAATTCGTTGAATCAATCGGGTTAGTGACTGTTCGTGCGAATTGCTTCAGCGATCACTCAAGCACGCCGTAAATATCGCTTTCGCTCATGATGAGCAGCTCTTCACCGTCGATTTTTACGGTATTGCCGGCATACTGGCCAAATACCACGGTATCACCCGCTTTGACTGCCAGCGCACGAGTCTCACCATTATCCAGAACGCGACCATTACCTACGGCAACAACCTCACCCTGGGAAGGTTTTTCTTTTGCGTTACCGGGTAGCACGATGCCACCTGCAGTTTTCTCTTCTTCTTCTTTACGGCGTACAACGACACGATCGTGTAGCGGACGAATCTTCATTGCTCGGTTTCTCCAATAGTCAGATTAATGTGGCAATGACATTTGCTGTTGATAGCCGGGTTGTTAGTTCAACCCGACGAAATTGCCCGGCTTCTGACCTGCTGTTTTCCAGCTGGTATCAGCCTGCGGCTAACTTGTGACTTCTATCTGGGGCTGGCGTCCAGGTTTTCAACACCCTCCACGATAATTTTTTCACTTTTTATCGAGGCGATCGTGCCTGGTTTCGGTCTCATCACGATATTCGCCTTCAATGATGTCACCGTTGCCATCCCGGTCGAACGGGCGCTGTTCTCCAAAGGGAGCCTCACCGAACGGATCCCGGCCGCCACCAGCACGAAAATAGAAGCCTTCACTCCGGCCAGAAACCACCATGCGTTTCAACGCCTGCGCAGCAAGCCAGTGCCGGGTAAACGGAACCAGACACAAAAAACCTATGGCATCTGTGATAAACCCCGGGGTAAGCAGAAGTACACCGCCGACCGCCAGAATAAGCCCTTCCGCTACCTCCTTTGCAGGCAACTCCCCGCTGTTGAGGCGCTGGTTAGCCTTGAGCAGTGTCGCCAGGCCTTGCTGGCGAAGCAGCCAGGCGCCGGCAACAGCCGTCAGGAGCACAAAACCAATGGTATTGAACACGCCAATCTTGCTGCCTACCTGAATGAGCACCGCCATTTCAGCGATCGGCATGATAATGAAAATAAAAAAGAGTATGGGCATCAGGCTCTCGCAGTCTGAATTGGGGTATTTTAAGGTCTGGTATACTCCCAGCCTTTCCTGAAACACCTTTCCTCTAACTTAGGGCAAAACATGAAACTTCAAGATTCTGTGGTAGCAATTACCGGTGGGGGCCAGGGTCTGGGCCGCGCCATGGCCGAGTACCTGGCTGCAAAAGGCGCCAGACTGGCTCTGATTGACCTGATTCCTGAAAAACTCGAAGAAGCCGCGACTGCCTGTAAACAAGCGGGCGGAGATGCGAAAACTTATGTGTGCAACGTAGCAAAAGAAGATGAAGTAGAAAAAACATTTGCAGCAATAGCCAGTGACTTCGGCCAGCTAAACGGGCTGGTCAATAACGCGGGAATACTGCGTGACGGCCTGCTGTTAAAAGAGAAGGACGGCGAGATCACCAAACGCATGGAATTATCACAGTGGCAGGCCGTTATTGACGTCAACCTCACAGGTGTATTTCTGTGCGGGCGCGAAGCAGCCACCCAGATGATCAAGAACGACTGCAAAGGCGTCATCATCAACATCGCTTCCATTTCCCGTGCCGGCAACATGGGACAAAGCAATTACTCCGCCGCCAAAGCAGGCGTATCTGCACTGGTGCCTGTGTGGGCAAAAGAACTCGCTCGCTATGGCATCCGCTGCATGGGCATTGCTCCTGGATTCATTGGAACGGAGATGACCGGGTCAATGCGACCCGAAGTACTCGAAAAACTGGTGTCGGCCATCCCTCTCAAGCGAATGGGAACCCCCGAAGAAATCGCGTCTGCCGCTGCATTTATCTTCGAAAACGATTACCTGTCCGGCCGGATGATCGAGGTAGACGGGGCTATGCGGATCTAGGGCAATGGCCTTTTCGCAACTCAATAGAGTTCCAGGGGCCAGGCGCGGCCTGGCCCTAGTTCCAGCGAAACCGCCTCATAGACACCCTGCCCTTGACTACTTCGACGCCTTCGGCTTCCAGTAAGCTCACCTGCCTGCAGTAAACCTCGGAGCCTTCCGGAAAGGCGATCTGACCGTTGCTGCGGATAACCCGGTACCAGGGCACAGAGTGACCATGCGGGAGTTTACCAAGTGCGCGGCCGATATATCGGGCCTGGCGTCCGAGGCCCGCCATTTCAGCAACCTGGCCGTAGCTCGCAACCTTGCCCGCAGGAATCGCCAGCACCACCTGCCAGATTTTCTGATCCTTTCCCGGTTCTGTTTGCTGTTCCATGTGCCCTATCCGCCTGCCGCCTGTCTGGCGTCTACACCACTGATACCAGAGTGGTCCGGGGCCAGTGCATCCAGTCTGTCGCCCTGGCGAATAATAAACAGTGCCAGAAGAATGGCAGGGATGCCCATCAGGCCGGCCACGAGAAAAAACTCCCCATAGCCAAAACCCGCCACGACCATGCCGGAAAAACCACCCAGAAACTTTCCTGGCAACGTCATCAGAGAGCTGAACAGAGCATATTGGGTCGCTGTAAAAGAGGCGCTAGTCATGCTCGATAACCAGGCAATCAGTGCCACATTGGCAATGCCTCCGCTCAGGTTATCAGCACTCACTACCGCTGCCAGAGTCATCAGATTTGGCGGATACTGAGCAAGCAAAACAAACAGGAGGTTGGTTGCTGCTGTCATAACCGCACCCAACAGCAGCACTTTCCTCGTGCCGTAACGTACAACCAGAACTCCACCTGCCAGAGAGCCGGCAATGGTCATAAAAAATCCGAAGATCTTAGTAACATCCGCAACCTGGGTTTTGCTGAATCCCATAAAATCCAGGTAGAAGGGGTTAGCCATAACCCCCATGGCAATATCGGAAATACGATATACGGCGACCATCACCAGAATCGCAATTGAAAGCTCTTTATAGCGCTGGAAAAAATCCAGAAAAGGCCCGGCAACCGCGGCATAAAACCAGCCAGTGAGGCGCGCCAGCCCAGGGCCAAGGTGGGCGCGCCTGGCCGCCTCCTGTTCAACTTTAAGCGCAATATCCTGAGCTGCGGAAAAATGATTTACCGCCGGCTCCCTGACAATCAGCACGGTTAGGACACCAATGCCGACCAATGCCGCCATCACCTCATAAGAAACCTGCCAGGACCAGAACTCCGCCAGGTATAAGGCTCCTGCGCCGGCTACCAGCAATGCCAACCGATAGCCGAAGATATAAGTTGCTGCCAGGGCTGCCTGCAGCCGCTCTTCAGCAATTTCAATACGGTAGGCATCAATAGCCACATCCTGCGTAGCCGATGAAAACGCTACCAGCAGACCACACAACGCCAGGGTTTCAGGTGCAAGAGTCGCGTCTACGTGGGCCATCAGATACAGGCCTGTAGCGATCCCCGCCTGTGCCAGCAATATCCAGCCCCGGCGCTTCCCCAGCAACCTGTCCAGTATCGGAAGTTTCAAACGGTCAACTACCGGTGCCCAGAACACTTTGATGGAATAGGTAATCCCCAGCCAACTGAAGAACCCGATGGTAGCCGTTTCCACGCCAACATCAGCAAGGCGGGCATTCAGGGTCGAAAACACCAGCAGAAACGGCAACCCGGCTGAAAAGCCGAGAAACAGCAGCGCAATCACCTGCCAGCGGGTGTAGGTGTATAACGTATCCCGGATCAGGGCCAGACGGGTGCCGGTTGAAATGGTGAAGCCTCCGGATCAGTCGCGGAAATTATTGAATTGCAGAGGTATGTCCAGTTCAGTCTCACGCAACATGGCCATTGCGGCTTGCAGGTCATCCCGTTTTTTACCGGTCACCCTGACTTTGTCGCCCTGGATACTGGCCTGTACTTTCAGCTTGGCATCCTTGATAAGCTTCACTATCTTCTTTGCCATATCCGTCTCAATGCCCTGCTTCAGCAGCAAATGCTGTTTCACAAGCTTGCCCGCTTTGCTATCTCCGTCTTCCGACAGGGCTCGACCATCTATATTGCGCTTGGCAAAAGCCATCCGCAGCATATCCATGAGCTGCTCAAGCTGAAACTCTTCCGGGGCACTGATAGTAATGCCCTTTTCATCCTGTTCGATATCCGCATCCACGTTTTTGAAGTCCCAGCGATTACCGAGATCACGCCTGGCCTGATCTACCGCATTGGTGACTTCGTGCATATCGATTTCAGATACAATATCAAAAGAAGGCATAGCCGTTATTCTCCTGGACCTATAGCGAGTATACTGTCTGCATTAGAAAGAAAGGCAAGCATACCAAGCCCCGGTAATCACCGCATCTGACAATGGACTGCAAAAGTAGACAACCATGCCAAATCTGGACCTTCCAATACTAGTAGTAGACGACGCGAAATTCAGCAGCATGGTTGTTGGCCGAACCCTGCGAAATGCCGGTTATCGCGATGTGCGTATTGCCAACAACGCCCCAACAGCTCTCAAACTTATCGAGGAGCGACCGGTGAGCGTGCTCATCGCAGACTGGCTGATGCCGGAAATGGACGGACTGGAATTGTCCGATAAGGTACGCCAGCAGGATGAACAAAATAATCACTATACCTATGTGGTACTGCTGACTGCCCGGGAAAGCGTAGAAGCCCTGTCGGAGGCATTTGACCGGGGTGTGGATGACTTCATCTACAAATCCGATATGGCCAAGCAACTGATCCCCAGGATATTTGCGGCCGATCGAATGGCAGACCGCCAGAATACTCTGCTCCGTGCTAATGCCCTGCTTATCGAGAATAACCGTGAGCTCGAGTCCAGCAATATCATTGATCTGGAAACCGGGCTGTGTAACAGCCGCTATGGCCGGGACCGGTTAACCAAAATGCTGCGCCACGCCGAATCCCGCGGCGGTGCTACGGCGTATGTGCTCTGCGGAATACGTAACTGGCAGGAACTTAAACGCAAACATCCGCCCACAATCATGAATGAACTGTCAGTGGGTATTGCACGCAGGCTCAGTGCGCTGATTCGCCCTATCGATGTCCTGTGTCGGGTTGGTGACAACCAGTTTGCGATCATTTCCTATTTTCCGAACAGCGATCACTGCACAACAACGGCCTTTCGCCGGATATTTGATGGCATTAACCACAAGGCTCTGAAAACCACGGCCGGATATGTCTCACTGGAGGCTGGCATGGTGCTCTGCAAAGCTGACGCCCAGGACGGAACGCCATCCGTTCAGGATATGGAACGAGCTGCGGTGCAGGGCCTGGTAGATGCCTATGAAACTCGCCGGTTTACCGAAACCGCACCGGAAATCAGCGCAAGCGTCTGAGCCAGAGAACAATCTGTAACATGGATACACACATAATGCACAGACTCAGAGGAACGATCGACCTATTCTGAGATGGTGGATTTAAGCAGTATCCCCCATGGCGGAGGAGCCGTGTTGTACCTCCGCCACCAAATGGGACATCCACCAGATTTCAGGCACTTTCGTTGTTCTTGTTCAAGCCAGCTTCCCAGCTGGCTTTTTTGTTTTTTGGCATCCAGAACAAACTACGCCCGGATATTCCCGGGCGTATCGAACACAACCAATCAGCCTGAGTCCCGGGCTTACAGCTTGCGCCCCTTACCGGCGGCAATCCGCAACCGCAGAGCATTCAGCTTGATAAAGCCTTCTGCATCTTTCTGGTCGTAGGCTCCGTGGTCTTCCTCAAACGTTGCGATCGTCTCGTCAAACAGTGAGTCGTCAGACTTACGGCCAACCACATCTACATTGCCTTTATACAGCTTCAGACGAACGGTACCGTTCACATATTCCTGGGTCTTGTCGATCAGTGCCTGCAGAGCTTCACGCTCCGGCGACCACCAATAACCGTTATAAATAACCTCAGCATAACGAGGCATCAGGCTGTCTTTCAGGTGCGCCACTTCCCGGTCCAGAGTGATGGACTCAATAGCACGATGTGCGCGCAGCATAATAGTGCCGCCCGGGGTTTCATAACAGCCACGGGACTTCATACCCACATAACGGTTCTCAACGATATCCAGACGACCAATGCCATTAGCACCGGCAACCTTGTTCAGGCTTTCAAGCACTTCGTGTGCTTTCATCTCCTGCCCGTCAACGGCAACAATATCGCCCTTGCGGTAGGTGAGCTCAACGTAGGTCGGCGCATCTGGTGCAGCCTCCGGAGAAACACTCCAGCGCCACATATCTTCCTCGGCTTCCGACCAGGGATCTTCCAGGTTCATGCCTTCATAGGAAATGTGCAGCAGGTTGGCATCCATGGAGTAAGGGGACTTGCCCTTCTTCATGTCTACCTGAATATTGCGTTCTTCGCAGTATTTCAGAAGTTTTTCACGGGAGTTCAGATCCCACTCGCGCCAAGGTGCAATAACCTTAACACCAGGCTTAAGCGCATAGGCGCCCAGCTCAAAACGAACCTGATCGTTACCCTTGCCCGTCGCGCCATGGGAAATAGCGTCCGCACCGGTCTGATTGGCAATATCAATCAAGCGCTTGGCAATCAGAGGGCGGGCAATAGAGGTGCCGAGCAGATACTCACCTTCATAGATGGTATTCGCGCGGAACATCGGGAACACGTAATCGCGCACAAACTCCTCGCGCAGATCCTCGATATAGATTTCCTTGACCCCCAGCGCCTCAGCTTTCGCCCGCGCCGGCTCAACTTCCTCGCCCTGACCTATATCAGCAGTGAAGGTTACCACTTCACAGTTGTAGGTATCCTGCAACCACCGAACAATAACGGAGGTATCCAGGCCACCAGAATAGGCCAGCACCACCTTTTTAATATCAGACATGCCTGTGCTCCAGACTGAACAGAATGGATGTATTGAAAAGAAGAGGCGTATTGTACGGGAGTGTTGCGGAGTTGGCTATCAGGAGGGTTACTGACCGCCCCTCCCCCAAGCGGGAGAGGGTCAGAAAGTACGGCGAAGACTAATGATCAACCCGCCTGAACCGACAACTCCGTGGCCTCTTCCCGGATCCCGTCCCAGCCACTTTTGATTGAGCGGAGAAGGTCTGCTACTTCATCCAGCTTGGCCAGGTCATTTTTTGCATTGGCTTCGAACAAGGTCCGCTCCATGTAGTCATATAAACCTTCAAGACGGGCCGCCAGATCACCACCCTTCTCGAAATCCAGGAAACTACGCAAACCACCAATAATCTCAATGGCCTTGGAAATCAGCTGGCCTTTACCCGCATAGTCCTTTGCCTGCATACGGGCCTTGGCCATATTGATACGTTCTAACGCACCGTTATACAGGAGCTGGATAAGCTTATGAGGATCAGCATCTGTGATACTGGTCTGTGTATTTACCCTTTGATAGGCCTGTAAACCGTTCATAGTTCGCCTCGTTTGCTACTGGCCAAGCCAGTTCGTTGTCAGGTTTAACCTGGTTATCAATCGCTGTTGCTTGATAGCAGTGCTTCAAACTGCTGAGTAACATAATCTGCGGTGCTGTTGAGCTGAGAAATCAGTGAGTCCGCCGCACTAAACTGGCTTACCAGACGTTCCCGGTAGGCCTCAATCCGTGTTTCCAGCGCTGCCTGGCTTTCTGCAATATCTTCCAGTTGCTGATTCAGGCTGTTGGTGCGGGACTCGAGAGCACCATCCTCTCCCACAAAACTGGTAATCAGGTCTACTGTGCGCTCGGCAATCCCTTCGACAAAGGTAATGGAACCCCGGCTGCCGGTCTCATCCCCCAGAATCCGGACCTGAAGCCCGGAAGCCCCACCCGCACCGCTGTCCAGATAAAGCACCTGGCCATCACCCTCAGCTGTCCTGCCATTGATGGTACCGGCTACGTCCAGTCCGGTGGTTGCTGTTGCAGTATCCAGCCCGAAGGTTGCTGCATTGTCTGCAGAGCTCAGGGTGACTGAGGATTCACTGCCATAGGTTTCGGATGTAAACGTCAGATTTCCGTTTTCATCCAGAGAGGCCTGTACAGAAGTATCCGCCGCATTCAGAGCACTGTTGCTGCTGAGCTGGGACTGGATTTCATCCAGCAGATCCTGGGCCGACGCGTAGGTCTGCTGGGACAGCTGAATATTTACCGACAATTCCCCGTTCACCTGGAGCGTCAGTTCGTCGTTACTGTCATCAATGGCAATGCCACCCGCAAGCGCTGTTCCCGCCTGCAAATTACCCTGGGTGGCAGCCTGGGTAACATTGATATCATAGGTGCCCGGTTCGGTATCCAGGCCGCTGCGCACAAACTCCACCTGGCTGTCAGTAGTTCGCCCCTGTTCAGCGAACAGTGCAGTTACATCGTCCGGGTAAGCCTTGAGCTGGGAGATAAAAGTATCCCGGTCAAAATCCAGCTCGCCGGTTTCATAGTTGGTGGTAATCCCAACATCCGCCAGACTGCGGACACTGGAATCCTCTAACCCCTCCACAACCCGCGTCAGAACCTGACGGAGCTGGTTCTGAATACTGCGGACCGTACTGTCCCCGCTGAGCAGACCTCCTACGCCAGAATCTGCATTGTATCCAGCCAGACCATCGATAGCAGACTGCAAGACATTGAACTGTTCAACAAAGCTCTCAACCCGATCCGCCACCGCATCAAAATCCTGATCCACTTTGATGACAGATGAACCAGTTTCGGTAATATCAAAGCTCAGACCATCTATAACATTTTCAAAACTGTTGCTGGAGCGGGTGACTTCCACACCATTAATGGACATCACTGCATCTGTGGCCGCAATGGTTTCCTGCAAACCGGAATCCACGTCCATATCGGTATTAAAAGCAAAGCGGGACAGGCCCTGGTGGTCCGTATCCGTGCCTTCAGAATCACCGGACACTGAAATACTTACTGAGTTAGCCGTGCCACTTTCATCTGCAGAAAACACCAGTTGATAGCCGTTACCGGTATCAATAACGCCTGCAGATACCCCGGCATCCGCATCATTGATAGCATTAGCCAATCCCTGCAAAGTATCGTTGCTGTCATCGATAACGATATCGACGGTACTACTTCCCACAGACAGTGTAAGCGTACCCTGACCAACGCTGGTGCTGTCCCTGTCGGCGAATATATCCCGGGAAGCCAGCGCCTGGGCGCTGGCAAGGCTGGTCACTTCAACACTATATGTGCCACGACTGGCCGTAGTACTGTCGACCGTCACGCCAATATTTTCATTTGATGAACTGGCAGAGAAAGCCATCAGGTTATCCGGCGAACTCAACTGCCGCATTGGCAGACGCAATTCAGTCACTGCGCTGCGCAAAGTGCCATAGGCCGAAATCAGCGCTTCAGCTTCTTCAGTTTTCTGAGCAAGGCGGGTGTCGGTTGGTGCCCGTTCCGCCTCCACCAGCTGATCGACCAGATCAGAAGTCAGAACACCAGAACCTATACCCAGTGATGAAATGCTTGACATAACCATTGCCTCCCAAGGGGGCGAACCTGTTCATTGTTCAGTTTATCGGCAGAAGGCGGCAAAACTTTGCCTTTTTCTTCGTACGATTTGTAACAACCTGTTAAAACAAAGCTTAACCTGAAACCCAAAGCACCGCCGGCCCCTCTCAGGTGCGGCGGTGCTGAAATACCGTTGCCAACCTCAAATCAAAACGGCAAGCGCTCAGACTTTAATGTTAAACAACGTCAGCGGTTCGTCCTGCTGCAATTTCTCTGCCAACCTTAATGCCACTTCATCAGGCATCTGCCGGACAACTTCCTGAGTTTGCTGATCCACCACACGAACAATGGTCTGCCCCAAATCGTTATCCACTTCAAACTGCAGATCCCTCTGCACGTGTTGAACGTAATCGTTCAACTGGGACACTGCCGAATCCAGCTCCTTCCGCTGGGTTTCATTCTGCTCCTTGAGCATTCCAGCTTTAGAAGCATCCTGGACGCGGGAAGCCACCGTAACCGGTGCCACTGATCCTGAAGATGAAGAAACAGGCTCGGAAGCATTACTGCCTGCGGCCTGAGATGACGACAGTGCCTTGACCGGAGTCTGGGCGCCGGAGCGCACCAACTTCAGGTCCGGGTTACTCAGGTTAACGTCATTCATAGCTCACCTCACTATCCTTAAACGGCCTGAAACCGGAACCCGAAGGTTCCGGTCGTCGCCCTGATCCCTTACTGCAGGAGAGACAGAACTTGCTGCGGACGGGCGTTAGCCTGTGCCAGGACAGAGATGCCAGCCTGCTGCAGCACCTGGGATTTAGCCAGGTTGGCAGTTTCTGAGGCGAAGTCAGCGTCCAGGATACGGCTGTTGGCTGCGCTCAGGTTTTCGGAAGTAGTCGCCAGGTTAGAGATTGTTGACTCAAACCGGTTCTGAACCGCACCCAGATCTGCACGGATACTACTGATTTGCTCGAGTGCCGCATCAGCAATCTCGAGAGCCCTGTTTGCTCCATCAACGGTGCTGATATCAATGGAGGCTACGGATTCCAGATTAGAGCCGACAACAGTATCAGCCGCCACATTAAGAATGCTTCCTGCGGTCTCAGCCACACTGGAGCTTACAGAAAAGCTGCCAGAAGCACTGAATTCGATGCTGCCGGATGCAATTGCGCTATCGTTTGCACCGGTACCACCAGTCGGACCTTCAAGCGTAACAGCCGAAGGGTCACCGCTGCCCTGGAAGCTAATAGTTTCACCCGCATCCCCACTGACGGCAAAGTCCTCAATGCGAATATCTTTTCCGTCAGCCTGAGTCAGAGTAATCTCACCACCACTGACTTCCGCGGTCACACCAGTTGTGCCGGCATTATCATTTATGGCCTTTGCAAGAGCACTCAGATCCCCGGTGGTTACGGCTGCAGAAATTGTGGCGGTATCACTGCCGCTGCCCAGGGTGAATGATACTGTGCCATCATCAGACAGACCTGACAGGGTAGCCTCGGTAGTCGCAGTCGCCGTTATGCCGGTATTACCAGTCTCGGCATTGATGGCTGTAGCAATGGACTCAGCAGTCTGCCCTGCGGTCAGGTTGATAACCTTGGACCCTTCCGGGCCGGACAGGGTGACATCCTGAGCTGCAATGGTATTGGTTGCGGTAGTCAGATCCCCTGCGGCCACTGACACAGACCCGGTTCCCTGACTGACGGTGGTATCACTCTCTCCCGACACAGTATTGTTACCAAGATCCGCGCCCCGGGCACCGGAAACAGTTACATCAATGGTCTGGTTGGCATTGGCGCCCACCTGGAAAGATTGCGCAGTGAAGCTGCCATCCAGAAGATTCAGGCCGTTAAACTGGGTTGTTCCGGCAATCCGGTCCAGTTCCTGCTTGAGCTGGTTGACCTCACCCTGCAGCGCAGAGCGGTCTGAAGAAGAGTTAGTAGAGTTGGCAGACTGAACCGACAGCTCGCGAATCCGCTGCAGAATGTTGGTAGTTTCTTCCAAAGCACCTTCAGCAGTCTGGGCCAGGGAAATGCCATCGTTGGCGTTGCGCTGGGCTACATTCAGGCCAGAGATCTGGGATTGGAAACGGGTAGAGATTGCCAGACCAGCTGCATCGTCTTTGGCCGAGTTGATACGCAAGCCAGAAGACAAGCGCTCCAGCGACTGATCAGACAGTGATTGAGATTTGCTCAGGTTATTCTGGGCAGACAGTGACGCGACGTTGGTATTGATACCGAGAGCCATATTACTTCCCCTTAAACTTATGTCGTTCTTTCATGGAAAAGGTCTGACGCTCTTTTTACGAATGGTAGCGCCGCCCTGTTACTTCACTTAACGGCACCCCAACCGGTTGCTTTAGAAAAAAAACGGCTGATTTTGTAAAGGAATGTAAAATCGGCCAAAAAAGCGGCAAAGCTCTGCCAGAAACCCATCACACTTCCGTACTCCCCCTCGCGCAATCGCATCTTGAAAAAAACAAAAAACCATTGTTATTCATTTGGTTACTATGAATTTTGAGAAACTGGCACAGCCTTCGCTTAGTCCCTGCAAAACGGCAATTTAATGAATACATGCCGATGCCCCGCTGCCAGATTCACCGGCAACAACGCACCGGCCCCTCTTTGCAGGAGAATGGATATGCCCCAGATCATCAACACCAACCTTGCGTCACTGAACGCCCAAAGGAACCTGAATTCGTCGCAGAGTGATGCCAATGTGGCCCTGCAAAGACTGTCTTCAGGTCTGCGTATCAACTCGGCCAAAGACGATGCGGCCGGGCTGGCAATATCCGAAAGGTTCACATCCCAGATCGAAGGTCTGAATCAGGCAGTACGTAATGCCAATGACGGCATTTCCCTGGCCCAGACC
The DNA here is from genome assembly GCF_003318275.1 of Marinobacter sp. F3R11. Lineage (GTDB taxonomy): Bacteria > Pseudomonadota > Gammaproteobacteria > Pseudomonadales > Oleiphilaceae > Marinobacter. Next base: position 29,040 of record NZ_QOCH01000015.1, read on the forward strand.
GCTGAAGGCGCCCTTGGAGAATCCGGAAATATCCTCCAGCGTATCCGGGAACTGGCCGTTCAGTCTGCCAACGCCACCAACTCGGCATCGGACCGGCAGGCACTGCAGTCCGAAGTAAACCAGTTAAAGGAAGAGCTTGAGCGCATTGCCACAACAACCGAATTCAACGGGCTCAATCTTCTGGACGGCAGCTTCCAGGCCCAGCAGTTCCAGGCTGGTGCCAATGAGAATCAAACTATTGCGGTTTCCATTGGCGGTGCCCGTACAGCGGATCTGGCCAATAACACCCTGACCGCAAGCAACGCCACCCTTAACCAGGGCACCGGATCCACTACAGCTGCCAATGCAACTCTCCCGACAGCCAACACCATTGGAGCCCAGAACCTGACCATTTCCAGCTCTCTGGACAGCCAGGTTGTTCCTATCGGCGCAGGTGACACAGCTGAAGATATAGCAGCTTCCATTAATAACATTGCAGCCACCACCGGGGTGAACGCCAGCGCAAGAACTGAAGTGACGCTCAGCAACACTGCGACCACTCCACTGACAGTGCCGCAAACCATTTCCCTGACTGTTTCCAACGGCAGCAGCTCAGCAACAGTATCGGCCCAGATTACCGACAGCAGCGACCTTTCTGCTCTCGCCCGGGAGATTAATTCTGCCACCGGCAAAACCGGCATAACCGCTGAAGTTGAAAACGATGGCAGCATTACACTGGTCCAGGCTCAGGGTAAAGACATCGCTCTTAGCGATTTTACCGCCAGCGGCTCGGAGCAGCTAGCCGTTCAGGGCAGTGGCGACCCAAGCGCGATCGAGCTGACCAATGGCGCAGCTAATGCTACGCGTATAGGCGGGGAGATCACCCTGGATTCTGCTGTCAGCTTTGCTGCATCTTCGGATGCAACTGCAGCTACGGGAAGCGTACTCAATAACGCGGCGGCCAATACTGCATCTGGCTCGACCACAGAAGCCGTAGCCGATGTTGATATCAGCACTGTAGAAGGAGCCACCAACGCTCTGGCCGTTATTGACGCAGCGCTGGAAACCATAAGTGGTATCCGGGCCGACCTGGGTGCCGCCCAGAACCGACTGGAATCCACCATTGCCAACCTGAGCACCACCTCAGAAAACCTGTCGGCAGCCCGCTCCCGGATTCAGGATGCAGACTTTGCCACAGAATCCGCCGAACTGGCTCGCACCCAGGTGCTCCAGCAAGCCGGCCTCTCAGTTCTGGCGCAGGCAAATGCCCGGCCGCAACAGGTTCTCCAACTGCTGCAGAGCTAATGGTTTTCAATTAAACGGTTGAGGTATCCCATGCAAGCCAAACATCACGTCCAGCAATCCCACAGCCAGCAGGCACAAGCGGCCCAGCTGCTTCTGCAGGCAAACCAGGCGTACGGCGAGTCCAACAGCAACGGGCTCAGCCACATCCAGCGCCTGCAGGCCCGACAGGAGTGTCGTGGGTATCTGGAAGAGGTAACAGCGCTGGAGCCAGGTAATGCCGCTGCTCTGGGTTTGCTGGGACGCGTTGAAATGGACGACGGCAAGCTTGAAAAAGCCCAAGCTCTCTTTACAGCCAGCCTGGAAGCCCAACCGGGGCAATCCCAGCAGTATGCAAACCTGGGTTACTGGGCACTGAAAACCGAACGACCAGCATTGGCGGAGCAACACTTTCTTCAGGCTCTGGAATGCGACCGGCAATCCGCAGCCGCTTTCTGCGGCGTGGCCCATTCCAAACGGTTACAGGGGCAGTTTGATGTTGCGTACCTGCACTATAGGAAACTGCTTGAGGCTGGCGCCGAATGGGATTCTGTATACAGCGGTATGCTGGCCTGTGCTCAACACCTTGCAGTAAACAAAGCCGACAAGGATCTGGCGCTGGATGCGATTGCACTGTTACGGCGTGATGGTTTGCCTCATCAGGAAATCGGGCGTTTTGTGGGTGCTATCATCCGCCAGCAATACGATCTGGACAATCCAAAGGCGGAGATCTTTCTGGACGCAGCCAGCGGTGATGAGTTGCTGATTCTGGCGCTGCAGAAAACCCTGATGCCAGACCCGGCTGTGGAAGAGCTTGTAGGAATGCTGCGCCGCGCCATTCTTGCGGAAGTCGCCCAAACTGTGGATCTCCGGGAAAACCTACAACAACTCACGCTCGCCATAGCACAGTATGCGGACCGTACCGGTTATGCGCTGGCTGCAGAAGATGATGAAGAGCGACTTGCAGCGGCCGTGAATGACAGCCTGAAAGCGCAGCTTGTAATGGCTGAGCCTCAGGAATCCCTGATTGGTTCATTGATGATAAGTGCCATGTACGGCGCACTGTTTCATCAGGAATTTGCTGTACACCTGGGGCAGTGGAATCTGGTGGACTGGCCACTGGCGCTCCAGCCAGTTCTTGCTGCCAGCTACTACAACCGTGCCGAAGAAGAAGGCATCAAGCAGTGCTTTGATGAAAAAGCAGAAGAGCTGTGCCTGGATAAAACCGATGTGCCACAAGCATGGCCTGCCTGGTCAGAACTGGCGTATCGCGCGGAAAGTAGTCTGAAATCACTGATGGCAACAGAGCTGGGCTTAACTACAGACAAGCTACCAGATACCTTGCGGATAATGGTGTGCGGCGCCCAGTCAGGCCAAAGAGCAATGGAACTGGCACGCTACCTGGCAGATGTGGAAGTCATTGCAGTGGATGAATCACTGGCCAACATTGCCAAAGCCACTCGCATGGCCTCCGAATCCGAAATCAACAATATTGTGTTCTGGCCCTGGTCTATCGCCAGGCAATTTGTGGCGGATGGCCACCAGGTGCACTGGGTTGAAGTAGGTCGCCTGCCTTCCCCGGCGATGACAGAGCTTTCACTGGCAGCCCTGATAAACAACGCAGCCGGATCTGGTGCCATTGTGCACTTGCACACCGCCATTACAGAACAGACAGCCGGCGACCGGCAAATGCGAAAACTGATAGCAGAACATGGCTTACAGCCAACCCGCTCTGCCCTGCGCCAACTTCGCAGGATGGTTCTTACCAATCGTCAGGATACAACCTGGCAAGAGCTTGCTCGGGAAGATGACTTTTACAGCCTGGGCGGTTGCCGCGACAGGTGGTTCCGGCCACAGGATGCAGCACAACTGAAAGACCTGATGGCGATGGTGAGCAACGAAGTGGAGTGGAAGCTGATAAAGGCCCGTGACGAAGACGGCCACAGCCTTGCTACCCGACCGGTGCAAACGCAAATCCAGGCTGAAGCACTGGGAAGCGAAGTTCAAAGCCTGATGGGGCAGAATCTGAGTGTTTATTTTCAGCGGCGGAGGTAATTGCAGTCATCCGACGTGCGTGTCCTCCCCCCTTGCGGGAGAGGACACGGTATCCAGACCGCTCAGATATACGGAATCAAGGATTCCCCATACAAATGTAAATCCTCCAATATCTGCTGTTTCCGGGGCGTAAGCTCTGGATCAGCGGCAAGTCTTTGCAATTCAAGACCAAACGCTTCAAGCGAAAGCCAGCCTTTTTTGGGTGCCATCAACCGCTGAGAACGAAACGTCTCCCAGCGCTCTGCTTCCTCGCTGGTTAGCGTATCCGGGTAATTACGGGCGCGATAACGGAACAGTAATTCCTGTAATCGCTCATCCTTGAAGTTAAAGGTCTCATCCACCAACGCTTCCGGCGCCGTTTGCAGCACCCGGTTCAGCTCACTGCGATCTGCAGGGGAAATAAAGCCGCCAGCGTAGAGCTGCTCATCGGGGTCCGTCAGGTCTCCTTCATGGGGCTGATCAAATGCCTCTGCAATTCTCTCAGGCAAACCCGGAGCATTTCTCAAAAGGGCGAGATTTGCCCGAAGTGTTTCACCATTCAGCTCCAGTTCTTTCAACCGTTCAGCAGAAAGTGTGGAGAGCATGTTGGCGGGGGCCAGCACCGGACACTTGTTCAGTTGCACGCCTTTCAGTGGAAACCGCTTTGTCTCCCCTAACTGGGCCTGAGATGTAAATACCCGCTGACGAATCTGCTCAGGCGTAGCATTTATCAGTTCGCTTGGGTCCTCCCGCAGATCATAAACAATCACCAGATTTTTGTTTGTGGGGTGATCTGCAAGCGGCGCCACCATAGCGCAGCAACCGCGGGTCGCCGGATATTTGGCAGAAATGTGGAATACGGGCTTCATGGCTGCAGTATCGAGCATGGCGCGTGCAGAGTGCTTATCTTTGTTGTTCAGAACAAAATCAAACAGCTTTGGCTGCTTCTCACGGATCAGCCTCGCTACCGCCAGGGTGGCTTCCACATCAGACATGGCATCGTGTGCGGCTTCATGAGTGATGCCGTTGGCAGTAGTCAGCGCTTCAAGTTTAAAGCTTGGACTGCCGTCTTCCTTGCGCGGCCAGTTGATACCCTCAGGCCGCAGCGCATAGGCCAGCCGAACCATATCGATGATATCCCAGCGGGAGTTCCCGTTCTGCCATTCCCGGGCGTAGGGGTCACGCAGGTTACGGTAGAGGGTATGACGGGTGACTTCATCGTCAAAACGCAGGCTGTTATAGCCCACTACACAAGTACCCGGCTGACTGAAGGCCTCATTAATCTGAGCAATAAATTCTGTTTCCGGATACCCATCTTCCAGAGCTTTCTGGGGTGTGATGCCGGTGATCAGGCAGGCTTCCGGTGATGGCAGGTAGTCATCCGCTGGTTTGCAATAAATAACCAGTGGCTCTTCAATAATGTTGAGGTCGGCATCGGTTCGCACACCTGCAAACTGGGATGGCCGGTCGTGGACCGGGTCGACACCAAAAGTTTCGTAGTCATGCCAATAAAACGAGCGGATCAAAGCCGGACTCCAACAAGGGGGAAAAATGAAACCAATTTACCCGATTCTAGCCCAGCGCTTTCGCTCAAGTACATGGATGCATCGGAGAAAAGGAAGGCAACAGGGGCGATAGAGTGAGTTTAGTCACAAACATGAGCAACAAAACGTTACAATATAATGGCATTAGAGTATCTTATTAAGGTGTCGCAAAAATGTACACATCAGCGCGTCCGGTTATAATTAGCGGAACGTTATTTCATCCTTCCCGGCCAATGTTATGACCACCCGCATACTCATCTGCGACGATTCCGCGCTTGCCAGAAAGCAGATGGCCCGAGCCCTCCCCTCCGGCCTGGCGGATAAGATCCTGTTTGCCAATAACGGCGTAGAAGCTCTTGAAAAACTGAGGGCCCGCGAGGCAGACCTGATGTTTCTGGATCTCAACATGCCAGAAATGGATGGCTATGCGGTTCTGGAGCGCGTTCTGGCCGAAGACCTGCCCATCATGACTATCGTGGTGTCGGGGGACATACAACCCGAAGCCAGAGAACGGGTTCGCAAGCTCGGTGCCATAGACTTTATCAAGAAACCCACAGATCTTGGTGTTGTCCTCAGTCTGCTGGTCGAGTACGGTTTTTACCGCGCTGGAGATATTGAAACGGCAGCACTGAATGATGGCGAACTCAACTCCGGGATCGATTCCCAGGCACAAAACATCTCGGTTTCGCTGAGCGATTATCTACAGGAAATCTCAAACGTTGCCATGGGACGCTCGTCAGACCTGCTTGCCCGACTGTTGCGGGTATTTGTGAAGCAACCTGTACCGAAAATCGCCTTTATTGCCAACTCCGAGCTCCACATGGCCATCTCCGCCGCCCGTGACAGTGATACTTATTCTGCCGTTTGCCAGGGCTTCACAGGTGCAGGCATTGCCGGTGAAGCCCTGCTGCTGTTTGCAGATGCCAGCTTTCAGGAAATGGCAGAACTGCTTCATTATGAGACTCCGGATGGCGAATCCGTAAATGTAGAAGTTCTGATGGACATGTCCAGCATCCTGTTCGGAGCGTTTCTGAAAGGTATCGGGGATCAGCTGGACCTCAAACTCGGCCTGGGCCACCCCAGCGTACTAGGACAGCACCGCCAGATCACCGAACTGCTGGAGCATCAGAATTCCCGGGAAGAGCAGCTTCTTTGCATTGAAATCAGCTATGCGCTGGAGGACAAAGACATACATTGCGACATGTTAGTGCTGCTCACGGAAGACTCCGGCCCCTTCCTTGAACAACGCCTCCAATATCTTATGGACTGAACAATGCCTATTAACGAAACCGAAGCCCAACCCTACCACTGGTTGGTGGACATGCTGGAATCCGTTGAGGTCGGCCTTGTAGTTCTGGATCTGGAATTCCGGGTACAGGTATGGAATGGCTTTATGGAAAACCACAGCGGCATTACCGCCAGCAAAATCCACAACCGGGTTCTGTTTGAGTTATTTCCTGACATCCCCAAAGCGTGGCTTACCCGCAAAGTGGACGCAGTTGCCCTGCTAAACACCCGGGCTTTCACTTCCTGGGAGCAAAGGCCTTACCTGTTCAGGTTTCGTAATACCCGCCCCATCACAGGAACAGAAGATTATATGTACCAGAACCTTACCATCAGCCCGCTCTCAGGCAGTAGCGGCCAGGTGGAGAAGGTATGTCTCATGGTGTATGACGTAACCGATATCGCTTCAGGTAAACGTGCATTAGAACGGGCGAATGAGCAACTTGCCCGTCTCAGCATGACCGACCGGCTAACCGGGCTGCTAAACAGAGGAACCTGGGAGAACCTGGTAGGTGCGGAATTCGAGCGATATCGTCGCTACGGTCAGACAACAAGCCTTGTGATGTTCGATATCGACTTTTTCAAAAAGGTGAATGATAACTACGGCCACCTGACAGGTGACGAAGTCATCAAACATACCGCCGCAACTGCAAAAAGCAATTTGCGACAATCAGACAGTATCGGCCGGTATGGCGGCGAAGAGTTTGGAGTTATATTACCGGAAACCGATGCAGAAGGGTCTCGCATAATATGTGAGCGCATACGAGAAAGCATTGAAAATAGTGTGGTCCAGACCCCCATTGCACCCATTCGCTATACAGTGAGCATAGGCATTGCACAATTGGACGGCACAGCTAAGAGTTATACGAAGTGGATGCAGCAGGCAGACGAAGCCTTGTATTCTGCAAAGAATGCCGGAAGAAACTGCGTAGTCGTTTACAAGTAATCATTTTGGTTCAGGCAAAAAAAGGGCCAGATGAGACTTTCACCTGGCCCTTTATAATACTCTGCTGATCAGTCTTGCTGCCAGCTTTGAACTGTTTCCTTACCGTGCTTTTCACGCCACTCATTAAGAACCTTATGGTTACCGCCGCGGGTTTTAACCACTTCACCGGTATGAGGGTTCTTATAGGTTTTCATCGGACGCTTGGCGCGGGTGCCAGTGCTGCCTTCCGCTTTGGCTCCGGCGATAGAGGGGTCGATAGCTGCCAGAATCTGAAGCACATGCTTCGGAGACTTGTCATACTCTTTCATTAACTCGCGAATGCTGTTCTCGAATGCCAGTTCGCGCTTCAAGGCCTGATCTTGTTCCAGTTGATTAATCTCGGCCGCAAGCTTTTCCATAAGCTGCTTTTTCTGATAATAATCATTAATCTTTGCCATGGACGTTAAACCTTCTGTTTTCTGTGGACTCTAAAATTCAAGCTCTGAAATGTGAACCAAGCCAAAATATAGCGCTATTTGGTTCTAAGAACCTTTCATATCAGGGAAATAATAAGTCATCAGATTATATATGGCAAAGACTATTCATTTAACAGACATTAATTATGTCAAACGGACGAACCCATTATACTTTTTACTAACCGGGTATCAGCACGTTCTCATAATTAATCTCACAAAGTTGCTGTTTAAACATCAGCTTTGCAGAAGCATCACCGTGCACAATACGAATCTCGGCCGGCCGCTTTGGAATACCCTCAATAAAACGGATTAAATCCGACTGCCCGGCGTGGGCGGAGTACCCCCCCACCTGATGTACCCTGGCATGTATATCACACCGTTCGCCGTCCAATTCTACCCAACCACCCCTCGGGCCATAGGAAAGAATATCCCGCCCAGGTGTACCTGCAGCCTGATAACCTACAAACAAAACATCATTTCTGACATCACCAAGCATTGCCTTGAGGTAGTTAACCACTCGCCCCCCGGCACACATACCAGAACCCGCCAGCACCACACACGGCCGGTTTGAACGGGCCAGATACTCCACCGCATTCAGGTGATCCGCATGGGAATCAATCACTGTTAACTGCTCAAATGAAAGCGGATGCCGGCCCTGCCGAACGAGGTCTGCGGCTTCGGTATTCCAGAATGGTTTCAGCTTGCGATAGATACTTGTAAATTCCGCCGCCAAGGGAGAATCCACAACAATTTCCAGATCATCCCAAACCAGGTCACCCAATGCCTGGCCGCCAGCTACACGGTCGTTCCGGAACTCGTGTATCAGGCCTTCAATTTCATAGAGCAATTCCTGAGTGCGCCCGATACTGAAAGCCGGAATCAACACTGTTCCACCATCCGCAAGCGCACGTTCCAGAATAGCTTTCAAGCGGTAACGACGTGTTTGCCGGTCTTCATGATCCTTGTCGCCATATGTGCTTTCAATTACAAGGCGATCGGCCCGTTCCGGAGACACGGGCTCCTGCAACAAAGGAGCATGGGGCGCGCCCAGGTCGCCACTGAATACCACACGTTCGCTGTCGTCCCCGGAAACCGCATCACACTCAACGTAAGCAGAACCCAGAATATGCCCAGCACGCTGAAGGCGAACGGAGAGCGAGCGGCCAGGCTCAGAAAAAACCTCATGCCACTGCCCATAGGGCACAGGTACAAGCCGGGAACGAATCAACCCAAGTACCCGTTCAATGAGTACCCTGTCCCGGGTAAAACCGATTTTTAAAGCATCTTCCAGAATTTCCGGCAACATAATCGCGGAAGGTTCCGAACAGATAATCGGGCCTTCAAATCCCGCCGCCAAAAGATAAGGTATACGACCAACATGGTCGATATGCACATGGGTTACGACGAGGGCGCGGATATGTTCAATGGGGAAATCAACAGACAGATCCACAGCACTGGCGCCGTCACCCTTTTCCTGGCCCTGAAACAGGCCACAATCGATCAGGATACCGGCAGGTGAAGGATCTGAGCTGAGAGTTGAGGCCCCGGTAACCGTCAGTTCATGACAGGAGCCAGTAACGCCGGAGGTGGCGCCGTGGTGAGTTATATCTATCATCCACAACAGTCCTTGTTGTCCATGGCAGTCAAACAGGCAAGCGATGAATTTTCCCGGTGGCTTCGTGATCACCACCTGCATCATGGCCGCCATTGCACCATACCAAGTCTGACACATTACCATTAGGCGCAAATCCGGTTGGCGCGCTTTTCAGAATTTCAACAATCTGGCTGCAATCAAATTCCTGACTGGCCCGCAAAAGCTTGTTCAACACCACTTCCAAATCATCCCAGGGCATCGAAACCTCTCTGGCCATCATAATGCGGGGATGAGAAGTGCCTTGAGGATCATCGCCAATCAATAGCTCCTCAAACAGTTTTTCGCCTGGACGCAACCCCGTGAAGATCACTTCAATATCACCGTCGGGCTGCTCCGGGGTCTTTTCAACCAACCCCATCAGATGAATCATCTTGCGAGCCAGATCCGCAATCTTGACCGGCTCACCCATATCCAACACAAACACTTCACCGCCACGCCCCATGCTTCCAGCCTGTAACACAAGCTGGCTGGCCTCAGGGATGGTCATGAAATAGCGAATAATGTCCTGGTGAGTAACCGTAACCGGACCGCCATCGCGAATCTGATCACGGAACAAAGGCACAACCGAACCGGAAGAACCCAATACATTTCCAAAACGAACCATGGAAAAAGTGGTTTTGCTTTGACGCTGGGCAAGACCCTGCAGCACCAGTTCAGCCATACGCTTGCTGGCGCCCATCACATTAGTGGGACGTACAGCTTTATCGGTGGAGATCAGAACAAACCGCTCAACCCCGGCCGTAATAGCTGCCTCAGCTGCGTGCAGCGTACCAAACGTATTGTTCTGCACGCCTTCAATCACATTATGTTCAACCAGAGGCACATGCTTGTAGGCTGCGGCATGGTAAACGGTTTGAATGCCAAAACTACGCATAACCATCTCACATCGGCGACGGTGAACCACGCTACCAAGCAGCGGATGAATCTCCACATCAAGCCCTTCAATTCGATTGATCGCCTGGAGTTCACGCTCAATGGCGTACAAAGAAAACTCGGACTGCTCGAACAAAACCAGAGAACGGGGCCGGTGGCGAATAATCTGCCTGCAAAGTTCGGAGCCAATGGACCCACCCGCACCTGTTACCATCACTGCTTTTTCATACAAACTGACAGCAACCTGAGCGTTATCCGGACGCACCGGATCCCGCCCCAACAGATCTTCAATTTCCAGATCACGAATATCGTTAATCCGAGCCTGGCCGGCCACCAGCTCTGACATGGAAGGAACCGTCTGAACTGGTAATTTTAGCGTCTCCAGCCGTTTGAGAAGTTGCCGGCGATCTATGTGCTTATCAGAGTCCAGTGCAAGCAGCAGTCGTTTTACACGATGAACGCGAACAGCATCTTCAAGATGATCCAAGGCAAGAACCGGCACTCCGGCAATGAGGGCTTTGTGATTGGCAGGTAACAAACCAATGAACACCACGGGATGGTACTCGGTACCCTGCTGCAGCGCTTTTGCTAACTGGGCACCGGTTTCACCAGCACCCACAATGGCCACCCACTCTTTACCGCGATTAGAGGAGTGATGCACCAGCATGCGTACACTCATGCGACTGCCACTTACGAAAATAAACGCCACGGCAGCGTATATTATCGGAACTGAGCGAGGGATCGGAACCTGGAGACTGTAACCAAGAAGGATCAAAATCAGGGCGGAAATACCAACGCCCATAATGATGGTCAGAAACGCACGATCGCTCATGTAGCGCACAATTGCGCGGTAAAGACCAAGGCGAACGAATACGCCCAGGGTGAAAACAACGGTAAGTCCGGAGACCAGGAGCTGGCCTTGGTTGGGTAACCAGAGACTTTGTTCAAGACGTAGTGCAAAGGCGGCCCAAAGAGCAAAGGAAAGTGCTATTGCATCTACCGAAACGGAAACGATACGTTTATATAGACGCGGTAATTTCAGAAACGATCTAAACATCGGCAGGTACCGCTTGTTGCATGATGTTAGCCAGAACAGCACATGTTTTTCCAACCTCTTCTTCTGTCAACGTTGGATGAACTAAAAACATCAGACTTGTCTCTCCCAACTCATGGGCGACAGACAAAGGCGTTTCCGGTCGCCAGCCTGTTCCATCAAAGGCTTTCTCGAGATACACCTCTGAGCAAGATCCCGAGAAACAGGGAACACCAGCCTCAACTATCGCATTCTGAATGCGATCACGGCTCCAGCCCTCTGCCAGTTTTTCTGGCTCAACAAATACATAGCACTTATAAGCGGCATGTACGATATCAGCGGGTACAATCGGCACTCGTAGACCCGGCAAGTTACGGGCGCAGCCCCAGATAGCATTGGCATTTTTTTGTCGCGCAGCGTTCCACTCTGGCATCCGGGAAAGCTGAATACGCCCTATCACACCTTGCATTTCCGTCATGCGCCAGTTGGTACCAAAGCTCTCGTGTAGCCACCGGAACCCGGGCGGATGCTGGCGTTCATAGACTGCACTCCAGCTTTTTCCATGATCTTTATACGACCACATCCGAGACCATAAATCTCTATCGTTGCAGGTGACCATGCCCCCTTCGCCGCCAGTGGTCATGATCTTGTCCTGACAAAAAGACCAAGCGCCCACGTGGCCGATAGAACCCACAGAACGGCCTTTATAACGGGCTCCATGAGCCTGGGCGCAATCTTCAACCACAAACAGATCATGCTCGGCAGCCAAATCCATAATCGGATCCATGTCGCAGGGCCAACCGGCAAGATGCACACAAATTACTGCGCGAGTACGATCAGTAAGCACTGCACGCACAGATTCCGCCGTAATGTTCTGGGAATCCGGATCAACCTCCGCGAACACCGGTACAGCCCCGGCCAATACAATGCTGGAAACTGAAGCAAGAAACGTGCGAGGCGTAACCACCACCTCATCACCAGAGCCGATACCAAGCCCCTTCAGAGCCAAGTCCAGTGCCAGCGTGCCATTGGCAACAGCAATTGCGTATTCAGAATCCGAAAATTCAGCAAATTCCCGTTCAAATTCACGGCACTCCTGGCCGGTCCAGTAATTGACTTTGTTGGAAAGCAGAATCTTGGAAACAGCGTTGGCCTCTTCTTCGGTGAAGGAGGGCCATGGGGAGAAAGGTCCGTTTAGCATGATTACTCTGTTTTGTTTCGGGTTTGAATAGAACGGGTCTTTTGGTTTCGGGGTTAAACCACCTTCGCAGGGTTGCCAACTACGGTCACTCCAGAGATCACATCCTTAGTCACCACAGCCCCCATCCCAACTACTGAAGCCTCGCCAACCGCAATCAACTGTCTTACCGAAGCACAAGCACCAACCCAAGCTAGTGAGCCAAGCGTCACTCTACCGGCCAACACAGCATTAGGACTAATGTGAGCAAAATTACCTACCACACAATCATGCTCCACGACAGCGCCGGTATTTATAATCACACCGGCGCCTAAGGTTGCGCAGGCATTAACGACTGCATTTGCAAAGACCAAACTACCGTCATCTATAGATGCGTAAGCACTTACCACTGCTGACGGGTGAACAATCGTGGCCATTTTACCGCCAGCTGCCACAAGCTCCGATTGTTTCACTGAACGTATATGATTATTCCCGATGGCAACGATCACACCATCAAAATCCGTTACCCTCTCAATCAACACTTCGGTATTGCCTTCAATCACCCAAGGTCCATTGGTTTTGAGGTTCGGCCAGGCATCATCGAAAAAGACAATACCCCCCCACCCAGTCTGCTCAGCGGCATCAGCCACTACTTTCCCGTGACCGCTGGCTCCAAGAATGGCCAGACGCATCAATCGCTACTCCCGGTAAACTTAGACATCGTCACCTCACCCTCACCATTAATCCCATCACGGACCAGCACTTTCTTCACAGTCAAAAACAGAATCTTCAAATCCAGCCAGAACGAACGATTATCAACGTACCAGACATCCAGCTTGAACTTCTCTTCCCAAGAGATGGCATTGCGCCCGTTCACCTGGGCCCAACCGGTCACGCCGGGGCGAACGTCGTGGCGGCGATATTGCTCTTTTGAATACAGAGGCAAGTACTCCATCAATAAGGGGCGGGGGCCTACCAGGCTCATATCTCCTTTTAGAACATTCCAGAGTCCGGGCAGTTCGTCCAGGCTACTGGAGCGCAAAAACTGGCCGAACGGGGTCATCCGCTCTGCGTCTGGTAGTGGTTTACCTCGGGTATCAAATGCGTCCAGCATAGTGCGGAACTTGACCATTTCAAACGGCTTACCGTTTTTACCAGGGCGGATTTGACGGAACAATACCGGGGAACCAAGTCTGCGATGAATTAACAGAGCGATAACAACGATCACTGGAAGCAAAACTACAAACGCGGCGGCCGATACCAGAACATCAAAAATACGTTTGATCACTGAATCCCCATCCCACTCAACATGATTTCATTCACTTTGTGAACGTCATACTTTTCTTCTGCAATCAGCCTAGATCGCTCTCCCATCCTCGCGGCGAGCCGCGGCTCTTCTATAAACTGAACCATCGCGCTGGCGAGCTCGTCCACTGACTGTACAGGCACCAGAAAGCCGTTATCACCATCTACCACCGTTTCCCGGCATCCGGGTGCGTCGGTGGTAATGATCGGCCGCCCCATGGCCATGGCCTCCAGCACCGTGCGGGGGGTCCCCTCTCGATACGACGGCAGCACATACACATTGCTGCCAGCAATAGCCGGACGCACGTCGGCCAGTTTGCCCAGAAACTCCAGGATGCCGGAGCTTACCCACTCATCCAGCTCGTGCTGGCCAACGGCATCGGGATTATCGTCAATCCAGCCCACCAGCTTAAAACTCACTTGAGGATGAGCCTGCCTCACCTTTTGGGCTGCCTTCGCGTACTCACGAATACCCTTGTCGCCTAACAGGCGGGCAATCAGAAGGAACGACATATTCTCGGGCAACGGAACCACCGAATAATCAGCCACGTCAACACCGGAGCCATTAACCACGTAGGAGGGATTATCCACTGACAACAAATTAAGCTGCCGGAACAGCGCCTCGTCATCCGGGTTTTGGAAGAACACTTTATGGCATTTAGAGAGCCCGAACCGGTACAAACGCTGAATTAGATTTCGCAGCAGGCCTCGCTTACCCGAGGCCTCACCAGTAAAGGCATAGCCAAGGCCCGTGACAAGTGAAAACCGGTTGGGAACACCCGCCGCCCACGCCGCAATAGAGCCATAAATCACTGGTTTTATGGTATAGCCAAGCACATAATCCGGCCGAATTCGGCGCATCAATCGCCACAGCTCAGCCATTGTGCCCAAATCCGCAACCGGGTCGGTACCCGTGCGTTTGAGCCCTATTTCGTGCAGGGTAATTCCCAACGCAACCAACTCGCTCCGGATATCTTGTGCCCCAGATAAATCCGGAGCCGCGACATGAACCTCGAGACCTTTTGCCAACAAGGCACGCAGCAAATGCCCGCGAAACGTGATGAGCGAATCAGGAAAGCTGGCGATTAGTAGGAACGTCATCAGAGTCGCAAGTCCGCCTCACCCAGTGGCAACACCCCTTTGAGGTCATAAAGCACCCCCCCTTCTTTCAGGTAGTCTCTCAATTGCCCCGAAGTCATTACTGAATACTCACTGTGTGGAACGGCAACAATAACACCATCATAAACGCCCTTCTCTGGCTGGTTCGTAAGGCTGATACCATATTCATGTTGTGCATCAGTGCTATCCGCCCAACAATCGGTAACATCTACCTGGCAACCAAACTCCTGTAACTCTCTAACCACATCGATCACGCGTGTGTTACGTAAATCCGGGCAGTTCTCCTTAAAAGCAAAACCCATTACCAGCACTCGACCGTTAGCAATCGTGTGACCAGCTTTAATCATGGCTTTTACCAGTTCAGACGCAACATAGGAACCCATACCGTCGTTAACCCGGCGGCCTGCAAGAATGATCTCCGGGTGGTAACCAATGGCCTGGGCTTTGTGTGTCAGGTAATACGGATCCACACCAATGCAGTGGCCGCCCACCAGGCCTGGCTTGAACGGCAAAAAGTTCCACTTGGTGCCGGCCGCTGCCAGGACTTCGTGGGTATCAATTCCTAACCGGGCAAAAATCATCGCCAATTCGTTTATCAAAGCGATGTTAAGATCCCGCTGGGTGTTCTCGATCACCTTAGCCGCCTCCGCCACTTTGATGGAACTGGCTTTGTGCGTGCCTGCGGTAATGATATCCGCATATAGGGCATCCACTTCCTCGGCAATGGAAGGGGTAGAGCCAGAGGTGACCTTCATGATTGTAGTCACCCGATGCTCCTTATCCCCCGGATTGATACGCTCCGGGCTGTAACCCGCGTAGAAATCCGTATTGAACCTGAGGCCAGACGACCTCTCCAGCACCGGCACACACACCTCTTCAGTGGCACCGGGATAAACTGTGGACTCATAAATCACGATATCGCCAACCTTCAGCACCTTGCCCACACTCTCGCTGGCCTTTACCAGCGGCGTGAGGTCCGGGGTTTTAAAGTCATCTATCGGCGTAGGCACGGTCACAATGAACACGCTGCAGTCAGCAACGTCATCCAGGGAATCGGTGAACGACAAATGCGGAGCCGCCGCCAGCTCTTCTGGAGAAACCTCGCGGGTGAAGTCCTCACCATTTTTAAGCTCGGCAATTCGCTTGGTGTTGACGTCAAAACCAACAACCAACCGCTTCTCGCCAAAAGCAACAGCCAAGGGAAGACCTACATAGCCGAGACCTATGATTGCGATTTTCTTCATGAAACAGATCCGTTGATAGATTGAACAAGTGGTAGCTGGACTGAGTAAACTTAGCTTTTGCGGTCAAGATACCATGGCATCGCCTTGGCAATACCCTCCGCAATCCGATATTCCGGCGCATACCCCAGCTTGCTGGCTGCCTTGCTGATATCCGCCTGCGAGTGCCGCACATCTCCCGGCCGGAAATCGCGGTACACCTGCGCTTTGTCATACACCACGCCATTCTCGGCCAGCGCGCTCTTCAGCGCGGCGAACAAATCATTCAACGTGGTCCGATCGCCCACCGCAACGTTGTAAACCTCATTCTTGGCAGAATCCTCTGCCGTGGCAGCCAGCAGGTTGGCCTGTACAGCATTCTCGATGAAGCAGAAATCCCGGCTGGTTTCGCCATCGCCGTTGATGAATACATCCCCACCACTGACCATGGCCGCAGTCCACTTGGGGATCACTGCTGCGTAGGCACCGTTCGGGTCTTGCCGCTTCCCAAACACATTGAAGTAACGTAGGCCAATAGTTTTGAAACCGTAGGTTGTAGCGAACACATCCGCATACAATTCGTTCACATACTTGGTAACGGCGTAAGGGGACAGCGGCTTGCCGATATTCTTCTCAACCTTTGGCAGCGCCGGGTGATCGCCGTAGGTGGAGCTACTGGCAGCATATGTGAAGCTTTTCACACTGGCGTCACGAGCAGCTACCAACATGTTCAGAAAGCCCGTGATATTAGCTGCATTCGTGGTGATGGGATCGTTGATAGATCGTGGCACTGAGCCCAAAGCGGCTTGGTGCAGTACATAGTCCACACCCTCGCAGGCTTTTGCACAATCATCTTGGTTGCGAATGTCGCCTTCAATGAAGGTAAAGCGCGACCATTGTTCCGGGGTGACAACGCTTTGGACTTCGTCCAGGTTGCGCTGATAGCCTGTTGCGAAGTTATCCAGGCCAATTACTTTTTGATTTAGCTTTAAAAGATGCTCCAGGAGATTAGAGCCTATGAAACCGGCAACGCCGGTTATTAGCCATGTTCTGGGGTTTGCTGACAAGTATTCCATTCGTGAGATAAACACCCTTAAGCAGTTCATAAAAGGCTGCGATAAACTTCAAGATATCGATCAGCCATAGCGTCCAACGTAAATTTTTCAGCTTGACGACGGGAAGCCAGAGCCAAATGTTCTGGGCCGTGTGTGTTCAAATTTTCGATACTGAGCTTTATCGCCTGCGCCCAGGCTTCCGGATCTTCAATATCGCGAACCAAGGTAACCGCCGGATTCTGCGAACCTAGTACTTCACGCAAGCCATCTACATTGGAGGCCACAACAGGTAAGCCTGTTGACATACCCTCAACGGCTACCAAGCCGAAGCCTTCCCAGAGGGAGGGGATGAGCTGGATATCTGCCTTGGCCAAATAGTCTTCAATCTGGTCTGACCAACCGACCAAATGCACCAAGTCATGTAAATGTTCCTGATGAATAAGCTTCTCTAGCTGAGCTCTTTCTGGACCTTCTCCAATAATTTCGTATGACTCAATTTGATCTCGCAAAAAAGACACTGCCTTGATGGCAGTTGCAAGGTTTTTTTTTGCAGTTAATGAGCCGATCGAAACCAATTTTGCTTTGCGACCATTCACCGGCTGACGTTGGCACGGCTGATAGATACGAGAGCCATTTGGAATCATAATTAAGCGCTCAGAAATTTTAGGACCGACCCATTTTTTCAACGAGCCATAAACGCCATCACTTATACAAATAACTTTAGAGTATCGCCGATAAACAAAACGCTCAATGAACCAAAAAAGAGGTATATGGCGCCGCTTATTGGTTGTATTATGCTCTGTGTAAACAAGCCTTATATCTCTTAGTCCAATAGTGGCAAGCACCACATAGAAAAAAGGCCAGGTCAGGTGGGCGTGGATTATTAAATTTCTACATGAAGAATTTTGCAATAATTTGATTTTTTTTCTAAGTTTAAATATGTTCGATATCTTCCTTGGATTTTCGCTGAGAACCTCCTTAGGATCAGCTACTTCAGAGATATCGCCCGATAGATAAATAGATGCGCACTCTATATTCTTATCGAGATAAGCTTTTTGGAGTTCCCGTACTAGTAGTTCGGCACCACCTCCTTTTGGTGACGAAATCACATTTAAAAACACAAAACAAACCCGACAGCTATTACATTCACAAGAAAAAGTCCTGACAAAAAAAGCATTCTCCAAACCCCATCATAAACCCTGAGACAAATACAGAAAGATCATAAAAAACACTAGCAAAAAACAAAATTATCGACGCTCACCATAATCTCCAAAAAATGTTTTAACTGCAGAAATAACTTGGTGAAATTTTAAATAAAAAATCAAAAAAAATGCTTTAATTTTCACATTAGCCGGCGCTTTTTTATCAAAAAATAATATTTTCAATCTGATTACCGGTGGAGATATTGCTATAAGCAACCCTTTCACTCTATTGGACTTAACCTTTCCTGAAGCCAAGCGTTTTGCCTTTATAGTCAACTCCGATATACTGAACCGTAACGGGTGAAATACCCTTGTAGAATCGGAGTACTTGAAGCCTATTCCTTTTCGCTTAGCCCTACTGCAAAAATCCACATCACCACCAGAAAAAAGTGAAGAATCAAATTGACCAACATTATAGAACACGGCTCGACTAACCGCCAGATTAGCTGTAGCACCAACACTTTTTCTCGCATACAAATCTTGGTTAATTCCAAAAATATAATCGTAACTCTCCGCAAAATTATATTTTCCAGCCCGAAGAACACTGAACATTTCAACACGACCAACTAAGATACCCTCTTCCGCTCTAAAATGAGAAACGATCGATAGCAACCAATCATCATCGGGAATACAATCTGCATCGGTAAAAGCTAATATCTCACCTCGCGCCACACCAACCCCGGCATTTCTTGCAGCATAAGACCCTGGCTTTTGCTCATTAATCATTAAACAATTTTCTGGACATTTCAAAAAGCTAGGCCGCACATCATCGGGGTCATTATTAACCACAATAATTTCGAACTGATCCTTCTTTAATTCTTGCCTACCAAGTGCATCCAAACATAACTGCAGCCTTTCCCAGTCATGATAAACCGGCACAATAACACTTAAAAATCCAATAACCATATATAAATAACAACCTAGAAAATTAAAAGACTACATTACTACCCATTCAACAAAAATAAATTCACAGCAAATCATTTTCTAAAACCACAACCAGGAAATATAGAAAACTTATAATTATCATAAAATCTGGACAATACGAGACTAAGATAAATTAACGATAAAAAATATGCTGGCATACCCAAGCGATTTGAAATAATTATGTAATCTGAAAAAACCAAAACTATAACAGAACAAAAAAACATCATCCGCATAAAAGAAAACCTATCAACATCTAAATGTATTACTGAAGCATGAATAAATAAAGAAACAATGAGAACAAAACTAACACTAGAGCTTGCAGGCGCCATACTGGATATTCGCTCTATTGCACTAAGTTTTCTATCTAGGTCAGGTAACCCAATCAAAGAAAACAAACCAAAAATCTTCAAAAACAACAAGCTCACTATATTCGAAAAAAAACCAAAACCAGAAATCAAAACAAACAAATAGGCAACCAAACGACTTCTCAACTTAATACAAGATAAAGAAAAAAACAAAAACATCGACAAATGACTAAAAAATGAGATAAAGACATAAAAAAACCCACAAACGCTGGAAGACCTATAGCACTTAAAAAACAGTATTAAGAAAAATAAACCTAGAAACTGCCTATAGAGAAACGCAAACTGATCCAAGAAAAAAAACATCAGAAAATAAAAAACCATGCCAAAAAAAATAAAATTTATACTTTTCATTAAAAAATAAAAAGGAACAATCCACATCACCCCAAGAAAATAATTAAATTGATAATAATCCAAACCAATAAAATTACCCACCCTATAAAACAAAACGGGAACAAATTCAACACCAAAGCGGTCGAACCTTAAGTTCAAGCCTTCATTATATGCATTATAATACTGAAGATAATCAGACTTTAACTCAACTCCATAAACAGATTTATACAAAAAATAGAAATAAAATAAAGAAAAGATTACAATAAAAAAAAGTCTGAGCCCGCCAACTATTTGTTTTTGAAAAAATGCACTGTAACGGCTACCCTCAATCATAATAATCTTATAAAAACATTAACATTGAAACGCAAGGATTTAGATTTATATATTTTTAAGACAGGTCTAATCAACGTCTAATTCTCCATCAGTTCATATACGGTAGATGCGTTTATGATTTTAGCCAAAGCCCTTCACGTTGCGCAAATACAGATAACACAGACCGAAGCCCCAGTTGCGTTGATTGTGGGTCAGGCCACCAACCAGCCTTAACTGCGTTCTTTGTCATCTCGAGGCGCTGATATAGCGTTACCACTTTCCCTCAAGGGCTTCCTGCGTAGCTCCGATTTGAGACACTATTCGGCGTACATCTTCTTGAGGCGGGGGGGGGTTCGTCTTCGAGCGCCTTCAGGCGCTTTATCCAGCCTGCTTTAAAATCGCCATGTTCTGGCTGTCGGTCAAACGTGATTTACGCATGTGGAATCTCTCGCGATTTTCAGCGTACAAAATTCCACTTAACACCGCGATTACTTTTCGGGGGGGAATTGCCCTTGAGCAACACTGTTTTGGCAAGACGCTATTTAAAGCGGACGCAGCCAGCGTCGATATCGCGTCTTAGCTATCAGCCTTTTAACAATTGACCATCTTTCAGGCCAGTTTGGATACAGATTTCTTTGCCGCACTGGACTTGCTCGGGGCACAAGCCTTTCTCGATATAATAGGCATTAAACTCCGGTACCGTTACGTCTTGGCCGTATGTTCAAATTCAATCACATCAACTGGCAACGCTTCCCCCTCAAAAATTCGTTCCAAACACTCTACAACCAAGTCTCCTTCTCGACTTTCCCAGTCGGTAAGGTAAGTCGAACTGTAGTAGCGCACTGCTTTAGCATTAGGGGTGTATTTGTCGCAAGTATTTTGAATTAGCCGCAAAATCTCAGTAACAGATGTAGCGGGCTCAGTTAACCCATGCTTTACGTAACCATAGTAATCCGGAAGTTCCGCAGGTTCGAGTTCATAGTATATAGGCATCACTCCAGCCAAAGCAGCCTCCAGATGGATACTGCTGTTTCCGGCGATCAGCCACCCTATTTGCTCCATGAAATCTGAAATTGGTTCCGTACGAGGATCGCTCAACATCACTTGTTGGCTATTAGAAAAGGCCTCACGATATTGGTCGGTATCTCGCAGTGCCTGGCCAGGATGCCAACGTAACCGTACATTTAGCCCCTTGCCTACCAGAACGTTTATAAATTCGATGCCAGCTTTGGTGTTGTCCATAGCGTTCAAAGCCACCCCAACCACGTTTTCGTGCGGACCACTGGACCTTCTCAGATGTTTTTTCTGACCAGAAAGAATCACCTGTGGCATCGGAACGTCTCGCACAGTATCCGGCTGGTTGGGTTCACACTCCAGGTAGGTGTCTAGCGCACACTGCCCATCAAGGAATGCGTAATCTACCCGTAGTGCCGGGAATAAGGGGCTCACAGATGCATGCTGCAGGTATACTGTTTTAATACCTAGATGATGAGCAACAGCAAGCATGCAACGGTTAGGAGTGTTGTGGTCGTTGGCTGTGATTACAAATTCCGGTTTAACCTGCGACAGCACACGATAGAAGTACGACAGGTATATATAAACCTGACAAAAATTAGCAAAATGCCAACTCACAGAAACAGGGTGTCGTGCTTTTAGCTCGCGGTATAAAGCCAAACCCCGTGTAGCGAACAAAATGAACGAACGGGCTATATCAGTAACCGACAGTTGGCAAGAAATGTAACCTTTGTCTTCATGTTTATTAGCCAGCAACCGAGAATCTGCAATACAAACCAGCTTTTCACCTCGTGCTTTTAACGACTCAATAGTCTGCTCCAGCGAACCCATTTGGTTGGCTGAGCCAGCGAATATCAGGAATTTAGCCGGACGTTTGAGCTCCGGTGGTCGTTTTAAGCGCAGATCCCGAAAGAGCAGAGCAACAAATTTTGCGACCTGAAGGAAAAGGCCGCGGTAGCGAGGCCTCTTACTGGTTAGCAATGGCAAATTATCAATCTGCTGCCCATGCAAATACGCCAACCACGTTTCCGGTTCGCCAACCAGCACGGTTTTCAAATCTCGGTACCACCCCATCAGACGAAGCTACCCTCAGTCACTGGCGTATTCGCATTTACAGCCTGCACAACCCTCCTGCCAATTACCTGCCCCAAGTACTTAGGCGCCAACCCAAACCCTGGCCGCACGCTTCGCACACAACCCTCCGTAATCAACTCACCCGATTTCATATCCTTCACGAAATAAAGTGACCGGCGGAACTGAGCATTACTCAACTCACTAGACTTGCGCCCATAATCCACTTTGCCCAACGCTTTCCAAGCCGTTTTACTATCCCGGCACAAGGCCGCAAGATCTTCTGGCTCTAGCGAGAAGCTGTCGTCCGGGCCTCCGCCCTTTCGATCTAAGGTAAAGTGTTTTTCAATAATTGAAGCGCCCAGTACTACGCTCGCAATAGCGGTTGTGTTGTCCAGAGTATGGTCAGACAAACCTGTCACCAAACCAAAACGATCAATCATGTCTGGTATCGTGCGAAGGTTGTAATCTTCGGCCGGTGCAGGGTAACCACTAACACATTGCAGAATTGCCAGTTCTTTACAGCCGCCCTCACTGGCTGCCGTGATGGCTTCTTCGATTTCTTCTGCGTTGGCCATACCGGTGGAGATGATCATCGGCTTTCCGGTAGCTGCTACATAGCGAATCAGCGGAAGATCTACCGCTTCAAAAGAAGCAATTTTGTAAGCTGGTGCGTTCAGGTCTTCCAATAGATCAACTGCCGTCGTATCGAAAGGTGAGCTGAAGATCGGGATTCCTATTTTTCTCGCATGCTCGAAAAGTGGTTTATGCCATTCCCAAGGCATGTGAGCTTCTTCATAAAGCTCATAGAGAGTTCGACCATCCCATAGCCCCCCTTTGATTTTAAAGTCATCGGAATCGGAATTCAGGGTAATGGTGTCTGGGCGGTAGGTTTGGAGCTTTACGGCATCCGCACCAGCCTTCGCAGCTTCGTCGACGATTTTAATCGCTGTTTCCAACTTACCGTTATGATTGGCTGAGAGCTCGGCAATAATATAGGGCGACTGATTGCGGGAAATCTCCCGGCCGGCGATTACAATTTTAGGTTCACTCATTATTCAATCCCTTATCCTTGATTTGCCACTCACATTTAAGCAGGCCTAGACACACAACATCATGAAAGTCATTACCGTCAAAATGCTGGTCTCGGAGACGTCCTTCTTCCATGAATCCAAGCGCCTTATGAAAAGCTATCGAGCGCTCATTGAAGCCAAGCGCTTGGCCGCAAACCTTATGAAGACCTAGTTGTCCAAATGCGTAAACTAAGGCCTGACTGCCTAGTGACCGCCCCGTACCTTTCGGGGCATCTGGTGACAGGTAGAACCCCCAGTCTGCCACTTCCTTGCATCGCGTTCGGGTGATATTCACAAACCCTCTCGCCTTGCCCTCGCTCTCATAAATCATAAGATCTACGGCTGGATTGCGACGGGCTCCGGCAAACCACTTGCGGTGTTCATCGAACCCGATCTCATGAGTGGTGTACATATAACGGCGAACTTCCGAGTGGTTGCGCCAGTACAACACCAACTCAAGATCCGCTTCAGTCATAGGACGAAGCCTGTACTTTGTCATCGACATCTCCCGACTAACAGCTGCATGATTTGCACAACGCTTGGGGCGCCCTTCCCATCAGTTATCCCAGCAGCGGCAAGGCTCATGCGTTCCAGGCAGCCCAACTCACCAATTTTAGACAACTCCAAAGGCAAAGCCGTTTGAGCCGCTTTGGGATCGGTGATCGTTAATGCAGCACCGGCCGCTGCCAGAGCACTAGCTCCGGGAACCTGGTTTTCGGCCTGAATCACCAGCACCGCTGGAAGCCCTAGGCAGCAACGCTCCCAAGAAGTCCCTCCTGCAGCTCCAATTGACAGATCCGCCAGAGACATCCGCTCGGCCATATCACTAACGTTCACGTTCACTGTTGCCTTGAAGGGTAACTGAGCCGCATGCCGTCTAACATCATCCAAATAGGGTGCCGCCGCGCCCATAATAATATCTAGGTGAGTATCCTTAGGCAGAGCCGTTGTCGCCAAGGCAAGCAGAACTTGACCTGTCACATTCGTTCGATCCACGCCACCCAAGGAAATCAGTATGCGCTTCAACTCAAGTTGGGCCCGGCGTTTCAAGCTGCGTTCCCGTAGTTCGGAGAATTCAGGACGTAACAAAGCGTATTCGGGCCCGATCAATCGTTGACAGCCTTCAGGCACCAGCCCGTCGTAATCCGATGGTTTGCGACCCAGGTTCTGGTCCAGCAGCAATGCACATTCGTGGTTCCGATCCGCCAGATCATCAATCACCATAATTCGGCCAACCGCTTTGGTGACCTGCTGCTCCCAACGGGCATCCAGGGCGTAATGATCGACCACCAACCAGTCTGCCTTCAAGGGCTCCAGGACCGCACCGGTCTGTTCTGCGTCTTCCAGCCAGGGCACACTCAGCCAGTCGGCGTAGGTATTAGTATCCTTTCCTGATAACTCCCGCTCAGTGCCGCTAGTAATTGGCAGCAGTGTGAGTTCGTAACCTTTTTTTGAAATTAACTCACCCAAATGACCTTTATGCTCACGGCAAATAAACCGGCATTCGTGCCCTTGCCTAGTCAGTTCATCCGCCAGTGTCAGGCATCGCATAAGGTGGCCTGTGCCAATCTGAACGGAGGCATCGGCGCGGAACACGACCTGCATAGAATGCTTTGTCATGAGGGCTTAGACTTTCGTGCATACAAAGCCTTGGCAAAGTTCAGGTCTTCGTAATCGTCAATATCAACCGCGCTTTCCCAAGAAAGCGGTTCAAATACGTGATCTGGACCATAGAACGTTCTGGTTGACAGCAATTCGTTTGCGTTAGCAACCCAGATGGCCCCGGTTGGGCAATACAGTTCCGGTAGGTCCTGCGACCTTTTAGCGGCAGTTTCCGGAAAAAGCCGCCGGGGATGGCCGGAGTCGTCCAGTTGTACCGCCCACCATGGGTTCATCCATCCATACTTGAAACAACTG
Organism: Marinobacter sp. F3R11; assembly: GCF_003318275.1. Classification (GTDB taxonomy): domain Bacteria; phylum Pseudomonadota; class Gammaproteobacteria; order Pseudomonadales; family Oleiphilaceae; genus Marinobacter. Next base: position 54,207 of record NZ_QOCH01000015.1, read on the forward strand.
ATCTGAAAGCTACGTCCATGATGCTCGAATTGAGAGAGTGCCGCCTTAATATCTGTGCCTGTGCGCATCGGACAGTTAGCCATCAACTGAGTGACGGAGCTGTAGTCTTCACCCCAGTAATCGATAGCTTGTTGCAATGCTGATGCCGATGCTTCGCTAACCGGCGTATAGTCATCGGCAAATTCTTGTCTGAGAAACGGAACTTCCGCGCCCCACTCTTTTGAGACTTCGCCGATTTTCGGGTCATCGGTAGAGACCAGTATTCGATCAAACACTCCCGAGTCCTTGGCAGCCTGAATCGTCCAGGCGATCATTGGCTTGCCAAAAAATTCGAGAATATTTTTCTCTGGAATGCGTTTTGAGCCGCCACGAGCCGGTATTATTGCAATCCTGCGCGCTACCATACCGACCAGCCTCCGTCAGCCACTAAAGTCTGCCCTGTCACAGAGCTACTACCTTGCTGTACCAGAAAGTCCAGCGGCCCAAGAATCTCAGATTCAGATAACATGCGACGGCTCGGTGTTAACTCAGCGTATCGGGCTTTGAAAGCTTCACCCACTCGGCCCTCAACACCACCATAGGCAATGCAATTTACCCTGACACCTTTGCCTGCCATGCGAACTGCAAGCTCTTTAGTCAGATGTCCCAAGGCTGCTTTCGCCACCCCATATTGAATTGGTGACTGCTTTGGGTAGTCGTCGTACAAGTGCGGGTTAGCTGCAACGACACCATATTGCGACCCAATATTGGTGATTGTGCACAACTGATCAGGCTGGGCGTTGAAAAACCCCATAGAAAGTTCATAAGGGACAACAACATCCATCAGGTATTCCGCCAGGAAATCCTCCCGACTCGTTTGCCCAAAAGCATCCGTTTTAAGCGAATCGAGACTACGCGCATTATTGACCAAGTGGTTGATTTGGTAACCGCCACTTTGTAAAGCCTGAATCAAGTCCATTGCCGCAGTGGGACTGGTCAGATCGGATATAATCGCTTCAACGCCCTCTGGGCGGCCTAGCTCCTCAATGAAGGCCTGTGCACGACTTTCGCTGGTAGAGGTAAAAAAAACCCGCCACTTTTTGGCTAGAAAATGCTCAACAAATTTACGGCCAAACTTACCCGTTCCACCAGTAATCAGGATGGTCTGACTCATGCCTTTCCTCTTTCGAGCAATTCAACAACTAGCGTATTAAACGTTTTTGGAGAGGCTACCTCTCTGTTACGGATACCACCAACAAAGGCCTCCAGAGCAGCTTTAAATGCTGAGAAGGAATCGGTAAAGTTTAAGTCCTTGTAACCTTTAGTTCCGATTACGCGCACCGAAATAGGCGTTAAGCCATCTCCCGTCGCAAAAAATGCCGTTTGCACGCCACTGCGCCAACCAACGAGAAGTGTTCCAGATGCATCGTCTTCAGAACTTGCAGGAGTTGTCGCGTTGCCACTCACTGGTTCATCACCTTGAGGGAGCATGTTCAACACCGGCTCAATAATATGCACAGCGTACTTGCTCCAGGATTTTGGCGTGAAGGCAACGATTTTTCGTATTTCGCCCAACTCTCTCCTGTCTTCCTCAGTTAGCATCAGCTCAGCGCTGTACCTTAAGGCTGAACACGTGAAGATTTGCCCGGGATATTGCTCCAACTCATATAGCTTGTCCAATGCCGAGACTGACAATGCTATCGGCTTGTCTATGTAGATTGGCAACCCCGCCTTTATAAACGGAGCTGCAAATTCCAGATGGTTTTCGGCATCATCACGTGCCAATAAAACAGCATCAACCATTCCAATCATTTCTTCAGGTGTTGATACAACTCTTGGGATTCTGGCGGCTTTGGCTATTTTTTGTGATAGCTCTTCTTTTTGTGTCCAAACAACTACTACATCTGCACCATTTATGCGGCTTGCTGGCCAATTCTGTTGTTCCAGATATCTAGGGATCACCGGAAATCCGCATAACTCCATAGCTTCCGGATCGTAGCCATTGAAAATGGCACTCCATGAGTAAGGGTGCCCGTTGCCATCCGATAAGCCTATAATGCCCAGTTTTAGATTCATAGCGTCCATAAGGCTGGATTAATCAGGTTGAGATCATTGGTCTGAATACTTTCAGGAACCGAAGCCACCGGGGCACCCACAGCAGATACAACCTCCCTAAGTTGGCTAGCCGTTTCTACTCCCACAACGATTTTGTTGATTTCAGGGTATTGATTGAGATAGCCCAAACAAACTTGTAGTGGCGATAGATTCTGCCCTTCTATCCAAGCTTGGTAATCAGCAAGTAGCGTCTTCCAAGGTTGAAAATACGTCGGGCGCTGATCTTCTGGCATTAGTAGTAAGCCTTGCAGAAAGGCTGACCTGACATGGATCTCAGTTCCGAGTTTATTGAGCCGGGCCAACCAACCGGAATTCTTCAATCGTTGATCCAGAATATTCATTGGTGCCTGCACGACATCAAAAGCGAAGGCAGCAAGATTTTCGAGATCCTCAGGGCCATATACAGAGACCCCAATTTTCTCGACTAAACCCTGTTTTTTAACGCTCAATAATGCATCATAGAGCTCGATGCCATTTGGTCTGAGCAAATCCAGCGGGCGATGCAACATCAACCCGTAAAGCGAATCAGATTTAAGATTGGCAAGTGAATGCTCAACGTTTTTCTGCACCCATTCTGTAGGACAGTCGATGTTTTCCGAGCGCGGAGGGACCTTTGAAATGACATTAAAACTGCCAACCCCGGCGTTACCCAGTACTTGCTCGCTGTCACCATAAGCGGCTGCAGTGTCCAAAGTATCGACGCCCAACGAGCGTGCCACTTCCAATATTTCTTTGACGCTGGTACTGCTAACTCGGCCAGCGGTGTTGGCCACGCCATATTCCATACCGAACTGAACAGTACCCAACGCGACCTTCATGGCGCCAGTGCTTTTTTGAGGCTTGCTAATACCGTATCCTGCTGCTCGTCCGTCAAACCCTGAAACATCGGCAGACTAATTGCTTCACGGTAATACGCCATAGCCTCTGGGAAATCGTCCGCCGCAAAACCCATCGCCTGATAATAGGGCTGCGTATGCACGGGGATGTAATGCAGGTTGACACCAATGCCCTGCTCACGGAGGGCTTCAAACACTTGGCGATGTGACTGGCTGATCTTATCGAGCCGCAAACGTATCACATACAGATGCAAGCCGGAGTAACTATCCGAGTGCTGCCAAGGCGTAACAACCGGCAGATCTGCCAGCAACTGGTCATAACGTGCCGCCAACTCATGGCGGCGCGTTACAAAGGCATCCAGACGAGCCATTTGGCTAACGCCAAGAGCAGCCTGTAACTCGGTCATGCGATAGTTGTAACCCAAATCAACTTGTTGGTAATACCAGGGGCCGTCCGGTTCGTGGGTCATCAGACTTTGATCGCGGGTTACACCGTGGCTGCGCAACAAGTTCATACGGTTAGCCAACTCATCACTGTTGGTCAGGGCCATCCCCCCTTCAGCCGTAGTGACAATTTTTACAGGGTGGAAGCTGAACACCGTAATGTCGCTGTAACGGCCGTTACCGATAAACTCGCCCTTGTACATGCCACCTATAGCATGGGCGGCGTCTTCGATGATGCGGAAACCGTATTTCTGACTCAGCTTGTGGATAGCTTCCATATCACAAGACTGCCCGCAAAGGTGAACCGCCACCAATACTTTTGGCAGACGATCTTCGCGTTCTGCCTGCTCTAGCTTGGCTTCGAGAGCATTAGGGCAGAGATTATAGGTTTGTCGATCAATATCCACAAAATCTACTTTGGCGCCACAATATAGGCCACAGTTGGCCGAAGCCACAAAGGTAATCGGCGTGGTCCACAACCAGTCGCCCTCACCCAAGCCCAACGCGAGACAAGCTATGTGCAAGGCGGACGTTGCGCTGTTAACCGCCAACGCATACTTTGCACCCACGTGGCCAGCAACTTTTGCTTCAAATGCCGGTACCTTGGGCCCTTGAGTGAGGAAGTCTGACTGTAGCACCTCAAGGACTGCGTCAATATCTGCCTGGTTGATGTCCTGCTTACCGTAGGGAATCATACACTCTACCTAAAGTTCATTACTGCAACAGCTCGCTGGTGCCCCATGGACTGCGGGAAGCCTCGATGACTACCTCCCTGATCAGAAATCACCAACGCCCCTTTCTTCGCGAGAATTGGCACTATGTTCCGTAGTGGGACACACGGCGTCTCTGTATTATTTGGGAGCACCGAAGAAATATGTTTGTTTATCCTCGTAAAGGAAGATTCCAAATGACTCTTTTTTACATATGTATACGGGCCATCGTCGAGGCGGAGGCAGTCTTCAAGGTACACGAAACCTTTTAGTTGCTTACTATACGAATCCACATGGAATCCACGTGTTTGTGTGACACCGTTGTTTAGGTAAAGATTAAGATTTCTAGCCTCGGGACGAGCATCTCCCATATCCATCACCTGGCTTATAAGTTGCTGCTCAAAATATGGCCTCAACCTCTCTCCCAGAGAGGCCTGCCATTCATCAATGTTGAAGATGTCAATCATCCCCTGATCTTGTCCGTGACGAACCTGCACGACCGTTTTCCCATAACCCGAGAGCGCTACGTACCCGGATAACTTGGCATTTCCTTGCTGGAAAAGAACGCTTTCTTCTTCATTGACTGACTGGCCTGTTGACATAAATGCAGAAATTTTTTCTCTGATTTCGCTTAACTCCAGAGCCACGTCCTTCAATATATTTTTTGGAATAAAGTCAGGGATGATCACGACCCCCTCACTTGAGAGGGTCTTCTTGATATTCTCCTCTCCCTGATCAACTGTACAAATTACAGACTGAATCCTATCGGCAATATCTTGATTGGCAAGATTTTGTATATAATGCACCAGTTCATCATTGGTGAGTTTCACATCCGACAATGCCAGACAAGCCTCCTTGGACTGCTGCCTTGTTAACATAATCTCTAAGCCCAGAAAAGAGAACTTCACTTTACAACCTCACGTTATTCACTCTTGCGTTTCAGATCTTGCCAATTTCTGAGTAGTTTTTGTCGAGCCAAGCTTTTAAATGCGCATCGGTCATCCATTCAGTATTGTTATCACTGGAATAAATAAAACCCTCAGATACCCGTTTCCCATCCTTAATCCGATCAGCGCATGTCCCCCAATTATTGATATTCGGAAGAATCTTAAAATGCTCATGATACTCATAGGTAAAGTATGAATCTTCCGAACCAATCATCTGCTCGTGCAACTTCTCTCCAGGCCTTATACCTATAACCTCCTGTTTTGCATCCGGCGCAACAATTCGGGCTAGGTCGGTCACTTTCATTGAGGGAATTTTTTTAACATATATTTCACCGCCGACCATGTCTTCAAATGCGTGCCAGACAAGCTCTACACCTTCCTCAAGGCTAATCATGAAGCGAGTCATACGAGGATCCGTTATAGGCAGCACTCCCTTATTTTTTATGGACATAAAAAAGGGAATCACAGAACCCCTAGAGCCCATCACATTGCCATAGCGAACTACCGAAAACTTTGTCTCGTGCCCTCCCGAATAGGAGTTTCCGGCTACAAACAGCTTGTCCGATGCCAATTTTGTAGCGCCATAAAGGTTAATAGGACTACTTGCTTTGTCTGTGGAAAGCGCCACAACACCTTTTACTCCCTTATCGATAGCGGCATCAATCAGGTTCATCGCTCCATGGATATTGGTTTTCACGCATTCAAACGGATTATATTCGGCAGTGGGGACAATCTTAGTTGCAGCTGCATGAACAACATAGTCTACGCCATCCAGCGCCCGATAGAGACGCTCTTTGTCACGTACGTCGCCAATGAAGAAACGGAGTCTATCATCATCCTTGAATAACTTTGCCATCTCCCACTGCTTCATTTCGTCCCGGGAGAAAACAATGACTTTTTTTGGGTTGTACCTATCGAGGGTCATCGGGATAAATTTGTGACCGAATGAACCTGTCCCACCAGTTACGAGGATAGTGGAGTTTTCTAACATAATCAGCTCTTTTTTCTGAAGTTAAACCAAGGCATCGGATGCCGCTTCTGAGCGACCGCCCACGTAAGAAAGAATCGAAACGCCATTGAAATACAAAATGAATATGCTGCCCCTTCCAAACCAAACCTATTAATTAATAAGAGAAGGAGCAACACATTTAATCCACCGGAAGTTAAGGTGGCTAACGCTAGCAACCCGGTTTTTTTTGAAAAGAAAATATAACTGGTTTGCATATGATACATACCACCAAAAACCTGGCCTAATACAAGCCACCCAACCACAGCCCCGGCCCTTGCAAATGATTCACCAGCTACGAATGTAATTAGCCAAGGCCAAACTATAAATCCAAAACCTGCTCCACAAAGGATAAGCACATACCAAATATAAGTCATTCGAACGATCCGGCACTTCATACGTTCGTCGTCATACTTTAATTGCTCATAAATCCAAGGTACATAAGCCTTATTAATCGCATCAAATACCAAGGCCACTGCCATCGAAAACTGAACGGCCACCATGTAAACGCCAGTTTGGGCTAGACCGAGTTCGGCGTTAATGACAAATCGGTCTACAGCCGATAAAAGGAATACACTCCCTACATGAGGGATGAGCGGCACACCAAACCTTAAGGCTTCCCGAATATAATCTGGCCGCCAACTTAATAAACCAAGTAGATTGCCTCGCCTCAAAAGCCAAAGGGCTACAAACGCAAAGATTACGGCCGTCCAGACTTGCGCTGACATGCGGCCATCCGAGCCTTCTAAAAGTGCCACAACCAACCCCAAAGAGAGGGCAACATTCAGCAGGCTACGCGAGATTTGAAGCATGCCATACTTTAGGGCTTGTTTTCGAACCTGCCACTGCCCAAGCCGTAACTGAACGATTACGTTTGCTACACACACAAGGACTGCCAGCAGTATCCATTTTCTATCCAGGCCGAGCCACTCGGAAAACTTTGCGCTAAATAGTACCAGCACAATCAAAGATATAACGCTGGTTACCATAAGGATTTGCAGACAGGCCCCAATGAATTCGGCCAGGTCGTTTCTACCGAGGTTACCATCGTAAAACTTCCTACCCGCCGCGCCGTGCATACTAAGGCCGATAAAAGCAGAAAGCGCACTTATCAGAGTCTGGAACATAGCCACTTCGCCATATTCTTCCGGGCTCAGGTAGCGTGTGAGTATTGGTAATAGAGCGAAGGGAATTATCGCATTCAGGATATTCGAAATCAGATACACTGCAGAGCCGGCAAGCAATGTATTGCCTTTAAGTTTTTTTAACAACTGGAGCCTTTGGTTCTAGTGCTTTGCCATGAATTTATTGATCATCGATAGTCTTATGGGAGCGCCCAATAAGTCACATCATTTTTTACATTGCCAATTTCGAGACTAGGCCACTGCCTGAGAGTAGCTAAATTGGCTAGCCGTGCCAGCCATAGAATGCTTGCCTGATTTTTTGGCCTAGAAAGGGCCGCTCATAGAGTTTATGTCGTATAACCACGTTACAGCTTTTCTGCAACACCTTCTTTTCCCGAGCGTATAAATGCAATCACAAATACAGTAAACACACCAAGCATCCCACCTAACATAGTAGCCACAACTACTATCAGCGCCCGTTTAGGCTCACTTTTTTCCTGTGGCACAACAGCTGGATCCACTGTTGTGAACACATACTCGCTTTGGGCATTCGCCAGCATCACAGTACGGGTTTCGCTTTCAATAAGCTGGTAGAACACTTGCTGCATGCCGGCGATGTTAGTTTCGCTAAGTTTTCCTTCCAGGTATGCAATACGGGCTTCGGCTTTTTCTATGTCCTGCTTTCGCATGTATTCGTTAATGTCGTGCACGAGCTTTTCAGCCCACCCTTGAGCCACTTGCGGAGATTGGCTCTTGATGCTGATGGTGATCATTCCGGTGTCTTTGTTATCAGAGATGCTTAGGTGCTCTCTGATAGTCTTAACAAGATCCCAATCGGTAGGCTCAAGGCTTTTCCCGTCTTCATTTTTTGCCCATTCCCCAGTATCGGGATTATAGACTTCACGATTGATCACCCAGGTTTCCTGCTCCATGTTCCAGCTTTTGACTGCCATAAGTGGAACGACAAGGTTGTGGCGGTGTATGAAGCCCTTGAGGAAGGCTCTGGATTGCAACACCTCTTTGGCCATAACAGTCTGGTTGCCGCTCCCCCCACCAAGGCTGATACCAGCCAGGCTGGCCAGGCCGCCGAGCTGGCCACTAAGCCCCGCACCTCCACCCTCATCCTGTGCTGGAGCCAGGAGTACACTGGCCTGATAAATATTTGGTTTACTCAAAGCGTAGAAGACACCTGCGGCAGCAAAGATGACAGTAAAAAGAACGATGATCCACTTTCCGCGCCACAGGGTCGCAAAGAGTTCGCGGAGATCTATTTCATCGTCGGGGTAGCAAGACTGTTCTCTTACCTGAGGCCTGACTACTTCCTGGTTACCCATCAAAGATTCCCCACCGCTGCAGCACCCAGAGCCATCTGGTACACAATCTGACTTACGTTCGTCCACAACTCCAACTGATTCAGGCGGTCTACATCGATCGGCATGATAATGGTATCGCCTGGCTCCAATTGCTGGCTGCGGCCACCAAACCAGGCACTTTTCTCAGGCAACATCACTGAGCCGTCTGCTTTCACCACGTAAACCCGGTTCTCGTCTGCCTGGCGCGTGGGCCCGCCAGAGCGTTCCAGGTAGTCGTCTACCGTCAAACCTGCTGAGTGCAGGTGGCTTGTGGGGAACTGCACTTCGCCGAACACACTCACTGCCTGAGGGATAGTAGGAACGGTTAAAGCATCACCATCCTGGAGGCGAATGGATTGATAGCTGTCATCTTCCAGCACTGAAGCAAGGTCAATCACCATCCGCCCAACCGGGCGACTGCTCTGAACATCATCTAACAAGTCCTGCACCTGCTCTACACGCTGTGCAGTCTGACCACCGAAGCTATCGCCCTCTAGCTGAACCCCTAGCAGATCCCCCTGAAGTCGCTCTTCAGCTTCCCGCAAACGCCGGGCTTCCAGCTCACGCAGTTTTTTACGGGTAAATACCGCGCCACGGGGAAATGCATTGCTTGTAAGTCCTCCTGCTCGTTCAAGAACGTCTACAAGAGTCTCGCCGTCGCTGAAAGTGTATTCACCAGGATAGACCACCTCTCCGGCCAGCTTTATAGTTCGCGTTGCCCCAAACATCGGGATAGAACGGATCATCAAGCGGTCGCGGCTTTGCAACAGCAGGTCAACCCGGCCATTCATTGCATCAGCCAGACTGAACGTGCGCAGCTGAGTTTGTTCTATTCCATCACTATCCAGCTCCCTTCGGGCCAGCTCCGCATCAAACATCAGCGCAGAGTCGGTCAACCCGCCAGCCATAACAATGGCATCTTTTACCTTCCCTGTTGCTGGTAAAGGATATTCACCCGGATAGCGAACCGGACCACTGATGGTCATGGTTTGCTGAGGCGCCAAAGGCGTTGCCTGGGCTTTCAGGCGTTTGACTACGGGAGCCAACAAGGTTCTCCGGCTGTAGCGCTGGAAAGACTCGGTAGTTTTATCTGCTTCGTCTTGAGTGAGTTCATTTCTTCCCTCATCCGCAAATATCATCAACTGGTCTTTTTCCTGTAACACCAGGTCTTCTGCACCACCAGGATTGGCCATGGCGGCCTTAAGTTCCAGGCTTAGTACGGAGATTTTATGGGTTTCAGCATCTGTTCTGACCAAAGCCGCAAAATTCGTATCTGCGATTGGCAGTAGATCTGCGTCCAGGTTCCGTATTATGGAACTTACCCGCATACCCGGCACCCAGGCGAACTTACCTTCACGGGTTGCTGCACCGGTTATTTCAACATATTGCCCTGTTACATCCGCAATAGAGGCAACTGTAATCCTGTCGCCGGCTTTTACCTTCGCACGCTTGCCCTGGCTATCCGTGAGATCAGCCTCTGCTATTACGCGCAGAAACTCCTCGTTTGTCCGTTCAATGCGAGTTATCTGCGGATAGGCTTGCGACGTGAGGCCACCCGCCAGATTGACCAGTTCTTCCAGTGTGGTAGCGCCGGCAATTTCATACAGGGCCGGGCGATAGACTTCACCATCTATTCCGACACGAGGGCCTACGGAAGGAATAAACACGGCATCACCTGGTTGAAGGCGCACGTCACCACTGGTGTCTCCCTTGAGCAACAAGTCGTAGAGATCCAGAGTACTGACAACCTTCCCATTGCGCTTCAACTGAATGTTACGCAGCGAGCCCGTATGGCGGATACCGCCGGAAACATAGAGAGCGTTTGTTATGGTGGAAAGAGAGCTGACGCTGAACGATCCAGGCGTGCGCGCCTCACCCAAAACAAACACTCGCATGCTTCGCAACTCTCCCAGAGATACAGCCGCTTTCACGCCAATGTATTGCTCTGCAACAAGCCTGCTGATTTCTTCCCGGACCTGCTCAAAACTCATACCCGCCACATTGACCGGCCCTCTTTCGGGCATCTCTATTGTGCCGTCCCGTGACACAACCAGCGATAATTGGCGATTCTCGTTACCCCAAAGCTGTACCTTTAACTCATCGCCCGGGCCCAGTATATAGTTGGTTGGAACCGGGATTTCTGTCACTGGAGCAAAGGTGCTGGGCTTACCCTCAAACAGTTCGTAACCGTAGGGTTTCAAGCCATTATTCTTCTCGGTGAATGCCAGCTCCTCTGGAGATGATTTACTATCGTCTTCATCCTCATCCCTATCTTTGTCCAGCGGCTCAACGACCGATATCTGCTCGTTCACTTTCGGCCGGGTTTGTGTAGCACTCCCCGAAATCTGATCCAGGTCTACTCCATATTGCTGTGCCAGAGCCTCCTGCTGAGCTTTGGGCAGGGATTTAAACTGTTCGATCTGGGCAGATGTTATTGATTGAGCAGAAACACATAGCGGCATCAGGAATGCCAGAGGAAAAAGAAAGCGCTTCAGGTTCACAGCGGGTATCCAGTATATGTTTTGAATAAGAGTTTTGTATTATCGATTCGATGAAACACGTTAGAATCTGTATCGCCAACTGGCACCAACAGACCACTGCCCTGCTTCATTGTCTGCCGGATTGACCAGTTCAAGTTTTTTATCAGCAAGCTGTGCACTCAGGTCCAGCCAGCCGCTCAGAAACTCCGTGCCATACCCCGCCTTTGCGATCACTTGTCTGGCATTTTCAGCGGGGACCATCAGCTTTATGTCCTGATCGATTACCGGGGTTCGGCTTATGCCATCTTTGTTGAACTCTGCAAAACTGAGACTAAGGGACAGGTTGCGGCCGTCATCAAAAAAATGAAATCCCCCCAGTGTAATAGCCTCTGCATCACCACTGAAACTGGCACCCATGGTACGACCGTAATAGCGGTAGCCACTGGTGTAACGAGAGTGGTCGTAGGTGATATTGGGCATGGCATCTCCCAAAAAATCATCCGCTAAGGTGTTCACATATTCAACAAACCACTGCTGTTCACCGCTGAATAACTGGCTTGTCCAGTCTGCACCTAACAGCCAGGATTTACGTGCAGGAAATGCACCAGCTTCGTCTTCACCCATCATCTGGCCATACAACCCCATAGATTGCCCGCCCAGAGCTAAACCATAACGCGCATCTATGCTGGCAAGCTGATTGCCTGGATCGTCTTCTTCCAACTGGCCGTTATCCTTGCCGATCAGCGCATTCCAGATGGTAGACGCACCCTCTGGCCGGCCTTGCCCCCCGAGCATGATCGCCCGTGAAAAACCCAGCTCCAGACCATCCAATGGGCGCAGATTCAAACGCATACCAATCAGTTTAGCTTCCGGCACTTTGCGCTCTTTTTCGTACTGTCCGGCAAGCACTGTCAGTTGCCAGGGCCCAATCCAGCTCAACCAGCGACTTGCAGGCGCAGAGGCATCTTTACGATTTAACCATACGGAGGGCATCGGCCGGGCATTACTGGACAGGATAAGGCTGGATTGCCAGCCAGGGCCCCACCAGCGATCAATAGCGCCTGCACCAAACACCCAGTTGCCTGTGGTTGCTGCCAGATATGAACCATCGAAACGAACGTTTTCATCATCATCGGCGTTGTAGGCGTATGAAGGACTGAGCCCAAATGCCCAGTTTTGTCCCTGCCACTGCACATCTACTTCAGCGGATGCCTCTGCCATTTCACTACGGTCAAATCCTTGAACCATGACAACTTCACTGGTGCCGGATACTTCAAGCTCAGCCCGAAACCCCGGGGATGCTTGCTGGCCGAGTTCGAACTCGAGGTATTGGCGGGCCAGTCCCGTCGCGGAGTCAGGCCTGCTCCCTGCGTCACTCAGACCATTGGTTATGGAACCCCACATCAGCGGCCAACTAGTAATGGGTCTCGACAGTTGTCTGTGGTCAGCCAGCTTCTGAACGGCATACCGTGCACGTGTGTCACCTGGTTCAAGCCAAGGGGCAGCCCCTGCCAAATTGCTGATCAGGCACGCTACCGCCCCACCGACCAGAGTCCAGTGCTTTAAGGTCATATACGAATTGCCGGCAATAACAGGAAAACAACAAGGAGGGGACAACACGCTCCCAACTGCATCCCTGTCAGTGTGAATGTTCGATATCCGAAGCGTGGCGATTCTACGGGATAGTATGAGACAAACAAGTGACGGATAATCTGACACACGAGCTTTCAAGGACTTACCACGGTTAAGATTTGTTAAAGGGTGACTATCGCAATTAACTTGATTAAAAAGCACACCAATACAGAGCAATTGGTGGAACAGCCTAGAAATCTTAGATTTTAAGTGCAGATACCGGCACCCTGATCCGCTGCTGTTTCTGCATAAAATTTATCAGCACAATTGCCCGCTCTTCTCCCTCATACGCCTGAAAAACTGCATTGATACCTTCAAACGGCCCTTCACTCAACTGAACTATAGCTCCCGATTTTAGCCCACCCTGCTGCGCGAGCGAGTCAAGCCCCGCTTTTATATGCTGGATAATCTCATCTGAGATGGCAGCCGGCTTATTAGCAAAGCTGACAACACGGATTACTCCACGAGTCGAGCGGAGCTTTGCCCAGCTTGGGTCTGTCTGCTCCAGTTTCACGAACAGGTATCCAGGAAAAAGCGACTCAAGTTTCTGAGAACGCTTTCCGGCTTTAATTTTTTCTACCTGGATCTTCGGGTAGAAACAGACGATATCCTGATTCTGCAGGTGGGCAACTGCCCGGTCACCCTGGGCGGGCTTGTGTTGAAGCGCATACCAGGTCATGGGCTTGGCACGTATCCGTTTCCCGCAGCAATAAAATGCGGGTTCAGAACGTCCTCTTTGCCATATTGCAAAGACTTTCCATCTAAAGCGCGCACATTCCCACCTGCGGCGAGCAGCACTGCATGGGCAGCACCCGTATCCCATTCGCAGGTGGGCCCCATGCGCGGATAAATGTCGGCGTGACCTTCAGCTATCCGGCAGAACTTGAGCGAGCTACCGGCCTGAACAGTTTCATGTTCGCCAAGCGTCTCGATATAAGCTCGCGTCTCATCGTTCAGATGGTTTTTACTGGCAACCACACGCTTGGTTTCTCTCGGCTCCGACACCCGGATGCGATGAATCTGCCCGGTGCGGTCGCGCTTGTAAGCGCCCTCCCCTCTAATCCCCCAAAAGGCTTCTTTTAAGGCAGGAGCTGTGACCACACCCATTACCGGCACTCCATCTTCAATCATGGCAATATTTACCGTGAACTCGCCGGTGCGCTGGGTAAAGTCCTTGGTCCCGTCAATAGGATCAATCAGCCAGAACCGACGCCAATGCTTACGCTCCTCCCATGGAGCCAGCGCACTTTCTTCCGAAAGAATTGGAATATCCCGACTAATGGCACGCAATCCTTTGACGATGATGTCATGGCTTGCAATATCTGCGGCCGTAATCGGAGATTCATCTTCCTTGTAGCTCACCTTGAAGTCAGACTGGTAGACATGAAGCACCTTCGTACTGGCCTCATCCGCCACCTTAATCACTTCCGGAAGTATGGAACTGTAGTGCATAGTCTGCATCCTGCGTCTTTGATATTTTTGGAATAGTAGCAAATATTGTCAACTGTCCGTATTCAGTCTTTTTTGTGTCAGCGCTTTCAGGCACTCTGGCATAACCTGTTTAAAACGCGTTCCAATGCAAGCATTGAAAAGGTCCTTTGTGTATGAAACTTCGTTTCCTCGGCGGCACTGGCACAGTAACCGGCTCACGCTATCTGTTATCTGACGACAACCATCGCGTATTGATCGATTGCGGCATGTATCAGGGCGTTAAAACCCTGCGCCGGAGGAACTGGGCCAAGTTTCCTGTAGACCCGGGCACTATAAATGCGGTGGTTCTCACTCACGCCCACATCGACCACTCCGGTTATCTGCCTGCGCTGGTAAAAAATGGCTTCAAGGGCAAGATCTACTGCACCCAGGGTACTCATGACTTGTGCAAAGTGCTCCTTCCGGATGCCGGGTATCTCCAGGAAGAAGACGCAAAATACGCGTTCCGCAAAAAATTCTCAAAACATGAGCATCCGGAACCCTTGTTTACCGAGAAGGATGCCTGGGAAGCCCTGAAACACTTCGAGCCCCTTCACTACCACGAGACCTTTGAGCCGGTGAAGGACTTTGAAGTAACCTTTACCCCCGCCGGCCATATTCTGGGCTCTGCCTGCGTACACGTTCACCACAAAGCCGACAACCGTACAGTTGTATTCAGCGGTGACGTGGGCCGGCAGAATGACATGATCATGCGGGCACCGGAGCCTATCAAAGAAGCCGACGTGCTTGTGTGCGAATCCACCTACGGAGACCGGCTGCATGAGGAAACCGACCCGGAAACCGAACTGGCGGAGATCATTACCCGCACTGCGAACCGTGGCGGTATTGTACTAATACCCGCTTTTGCGGTTGGGCGTGCTCAGATGCTGCTCTACGCAATTCATAAGATCATGAAAGAAGGGCGAATTCCCAAGTTACCGGTTTTCCTTAACAGCCCTATGGCTATCAAAGCTACAGAGATATTTTGCAGGCATCATAAAGAACACAAGCTGAGCGCCAGTCAGTGCGAGATGATCGATAACCACACCGAGTTCGTCCGCACTGTAGATGAATCCATAAAACTGGATTCTGCCCGCTACCCTTGCATCATCGTATCAGCCAGCGGCATGGCCAGCGGAGGCCGGGTTCTCCACCATTTGAAAACACTGCTGCCAAACTACCGGAACAGCGTTATTTTTGCTGGCTTCCAGGCGCCAGGGACCCGGGGCGACAGACTGGTTGCCGGCGTAGATTCCGTGAAAATCCATGGGGAATACTGGCCTGTGAAAGCAGAAATCCACAACATAGGATCACTCTCCGCCCACGGCGATTACAACGAAATCCTGCAATGGCTCGAGCAGGGAACCCTGAAGCCAGAGAAAGTGTATGTCACCCACGGTGAAATGCTGGCCAGCGACATCATGCGCAAGCGGATCACAGAGAAGTTTGGATGGGACGCTGAGGTACCGGATTTGTATCAGGAGGTTGAGATTTAAGGTTTACTGGGTTCTTCTTTGGCTTCTTCTTACTCTTCATCGCCACTGGCACAGCCCTTGACGCTATCTGGCAGATCCGGGCTTTCAGGCGGAATCTTCACAAACTGCACTGAAGGCATCCGGTGGACAGGGCCTGCTGGGTGCTTTGGCTGTCTGAACGACACCACTTATTACCCCAGTTATAAATGGGGGGTTCCCCGGATAGCTCCACCGTCGACCTGACCTTCTGCTTTGGAGAAACTTCCATCAATATGCTTCAACTGAGTTGATTCATCGATTTACCTTCGTTCAAATTCTCCACCCATTCCAATGCGTATCCGTTCGAAATCATGCACCAGCCTCACAATTACAGCTACACCAAAAATCAAGAGCCGACGCGTGAGAGGAAGCTTACGTGCACACAAGATGACTTTAATCTTATCCAACAGGCCTTTGTTTGGCTGAATTTTCTCCAAGCCAACAACAGCTACAATCTCCGCATTATCTTCCAAACTCATGCGTCCACCAGCAACTCTTCGAGCCTGGATAAGAGCGCCTCTCAAGGTCGTTCGAGGCTTAGTCCATACCATTGCATCCTTAGAGAAATAAATCGGCACACCAAGCTTCCCGGCTCTCCACGACCATTCTCGGTCACCGCCCGACAAAAGGTCTTCATTAAATGCCCCCACTTGCTCAAATACCTGCCGAGAGACAAATAAGTTGGCCGTGGCAGAAAACTGCAACTCACTAATAGAGCGCTCTTGTCCGAATCCCATTAAAACCTGATAAGACTCTACAACACTCGGGTGCGGTGCCGTCTCGAAACGGACATCCCCACCAACAATGCTATCTTTCCCGTTCCTGCATAAAGCGTCTAACCCAGCACGAATCCAAAGCTTTTCTGGCCAACAATCAGCATCCAGAAAAACAAGAACTTTGCCGTTCGCCATTTTTACACCGGCATTCCTCGCGGAGTAGGCACCTTTTCTACTACAAATCAGCAACTTAACTGGAAAAGGAAGGCTCTTTGATACAGTCAACTTAGGTTCTGAACCATTATCAATAACGATCACTTCAATATCAGACATAGCTATGCCGTCTTGCCGAGCAATCGCCGCGAGGCAGCGCTCCACGCCTATCTGATTTTGAAAAACTGGGATTATGACACTGACCTCAGGAACCATTTGAACCTCCAATGCCTGAGAAATGCATTTAAATGAAAATAAATGATATTTTAACTTACATAAAAGTAACTCGTTATCTTAATGCTCCGGTTGTGCCGTGAAAAAAAGCCAATGCAGAGCTCACTTTAACGAGTGACTTCCAAACCAGGTAAGGTAAAAACTCATTGTCCATCAATTTTTTTAACGCAAATACATTTTTATCAATCGAAAGCCACAAAACAGACAGAGGAAAGCAATAAGCCACCGAATGCTCACGCGCATCAAAATACCAATAGCCTGTCTTACGGTAACAAGCTGGAAAGCGCTGAGAGAACACCTTGGCACTATAGGCTCCCGATTCAGAAGCCTTTGTCAAGACAGCTTCCACGCTGGTGGGAGGAGAGTGCGTCGCATAAACATCTGCAAGAAAAAGGGGGGAAATTCCAAACGATTTGATAAGGTTTTGAATCAGATCTCGATCTTCAAACCCATATCGTGTGTATTCCTCACTGAACCCGCCAATGCGGTCCAGCAGCTCCCGGCGGAACATACAAAAGGGCGTATTAAAATCTCGCGACCCTTTCAAATACGCGCTGGCTTTTTTTGCGTAAAGTTCATTGAGATATCGTGACCAATAGGATCGTCCATCAGCTCTAAGGTTTCCAAAGATACAATTTGCACCCGACTGCGCACCCCAAAAAAAGTGATCCAACCAACCGTCTTGAGGGACGCAATCCACATCGAGAAAAATAACGAACTCTGAGTTACCTGCGCGAAAACCGGTATTGCGCGCTGACGCTCTACCTCGATTTTTCATATGTCTAATCAAAGTCAAACGCGAATTCCCGCTAAACACGGGGGGCCATTCGAATCCAGGTTCTGATGAACCATCGTCGATAACGAACACATTCAACAAAGGGTATACGTCTAGCCAGCGTTCGATCTCGGATGATAAGGCAACTAGCGCTGACCAATTATTGTAGAGAGGGATTACTATGTCAGCGCTATAATTTTCAAAGCTCATAGAAATAGTCAAAACGCCCCCCAACATGAAGTACACACTAGTTTTTCGCCTTCTGTACGATTGCCCTATTAAGGATTGCGACGTAACCTTCGGTCACAACATTCCATCCAAAGTTATCACACAGCTTGGAATGGGAGCGCTTGACCTCAGTCAACCCCATATCCACATCTGAAAACACGGTGGTAATGGCATTAGCGATAGCTCCGCTGTTCCTGGTTGGCACTAAGTGGATATTCCCGGAATGCTCTATAATATCGGCGAGGGCTGGTATATCTGAAGCGATTACTGGACAGCCGCATCCTAGAGCTTCGATACAAACTAAACCCAAACCTTCTTGCAGAAAGGGCGCCACGAATACTGAGCTGGAACGGTATAGCTCTGGAAGTTCATTATGTGAGACCTTGCCCGCGAACTCGCAGCAATTTAACACGCCAAGCTTCTTGGCCATGTCTTGCAACCGAGTTTTATCTGGGCCATCGCCTACAATCAAAACAGTGGAATCAGGAAACCTTTGCAACAGTTCAGGAAGCGCCCCGATTAGATACTCCACACCTTTACTTTCAATTAGACGACCTACGGTGATAATCCGGCGCGCCCCGCCTTCTTCGTTGGTTGCTGGTCGGAAACGGTTTTCCAAATCAACCCCCATCGGCGCAACAACAACGTTTTTGACCGCGCCCACCTGATTGGCCAACTCCTTTAACATAGCCCTGCTAACAACGGTCACGGTAGAAGCTCTATGGGCGACCCATCCTTTAATCCCACACCAAATGCGACCCTTGAAAGACCAGAGGTCTGTTCCATGAGAAGTAACAACAAATGGAATCTTCCAACGGAAACACATCGATACCAATGCAGCAACCGCACCCTGAGGAACCAGCCAATGTGCATGCAGAACATCTGGCCGAGAACGAAGGCACAACCAAAGCGCAGTAAAAATCTGAGAAAGCACAAATGAGGGTAAAAGAACGGCTTTCCACGGCTTCGAGCGAATATTGTTGACTATGCCACCGTTATGCACCAACGTCTCCCATGCATTCGGAGCATATCGGTACCTGACAATGTTCACATTATCCATCGTCTCAACTCTGCTCGCGCCTTTAGCGCTTGGGCATAAGACCGTGACTTCCATGTTTTCAGCAAGCCGTCTGGACAGGTCGTGCACGAACGAGGGCTCGGTGTCGCCACTCCAGCGGGGATAGGTTGACGAGAGCACCAAAAGCTTTTTACGCATCATTAAGAGCTCACGCTCGACATCAGTCACGATCTTTATATATCAGGGACGTTATCTGCTCAGAGACAAGTCCTATGAGAAAAATTTGAACTGCAGCGACCATCAGAAGAGCAGACATATTGGTAAACGTCCCGAAATACCAATACGTATATCCATACCTAGACAGTCCCAACGCGAAACAAATCGCCGCCAATGGAACAAAAACTTTGAGCGGAGAGTATAAGGTTGCAACCTTAAAAATTATCAGAAGAAAACGAATTCCATCCCTAATGGGCCGAATATGGCTTTTTCCTTCTCTTTTAGCGACCTCAATTGGCACAAACCTGACGCTGTAGCCACTCCGCAGGAACGCCATCGTGCTTGTTGTTGGATAGGAAAAGCCATTCGGCAAAAGGTTGAGGAATTGTCTGAACTTGTTCGCATTTACGGCGCGAAAGCCGGAAGTAAGATCCTGAATCTTAAATCCCGTAACAAGGGACGCAAACCAGTTGTAAAATTTGTTCGCCAAGCTTCTTCCTATGTTGGCTTGCCCCCCAGAGTGTCGAGCACCCACAACAAGATCGGCACCTAGATCAATTTTTTCAAGCAAAAGCCTGATTTGCCTGGGATCATGTTGACCATCACCATCCATAAAAACAATCACTTCACCCTTTGCGGCACGGGCCCCGCTCTTAATTGCAGCACCATTCCCAACACTGTATTCATGATTGACACACCGTGCACCGGCCCCTTCGGCAACCTCCCTTGTATTGTCTGTGGAGCCATCATTAACAACAATGATTTCTGCACCCGGCAATTCCTCTCGAATGCTGAGTAACAGTTTCCCAAGATTTCGGGCTTCATTTTTAGCTGGTATAACCACACTGATTGATTCAGTCATTGGCGTGTTCCTGACTAGACAAACTCTTTGTCACTGACTCGAAGTCCTCTCTTAAATGCAAACACTTAACCGACCGCGCTTTCGCGCATTGCGCTTCAGCCTTAACCAAATAATCGCGAGCGGAGTCAAAATTCTGTCTGGTAATTTCGATTTGGGCTAAAGATAGCTTCACATCCACCCGGTCAGAACTTTCATTCGCAATAGTCATAAACTCGTAGGCCTTTCCCAATTCACCCTGGTAAAAATTAATTTTGGCCATAGAAATCAATAGATCAATGCGATCTCTACGAAAATTATCATTAGTTATCAGAGCATCAACGGTATCTTCGAGGTCCTGAATAATCTTCCCACTGCATTGTCCCGACTCGGACTTCCGGAGTATGGCTCCAATAATATTCTTGGCTTCCTTAAAATACTCAGACTCGCGCGCGTACTCCAGTAAAAACCTTCTGATTTTAATGTCTCCGAAATCTTCCCCCTGTGTGCATTGGACCTCGAGCCAGAGCAGCGGTTTTGTTATATCATTTTCGAACTGATCAACCGTCTGAGCATAAAACTCCGATGCTTTCTTGCTATGACCGCCAGCAATCAGCTCAACCGCCAGATGCCCGTGCGCGCGGTTTGAAGTGGGATTATTCTGGTACCAAATGATTGCCTGCTGGAGCGGGCGACCCCAAATCTTGCTTTCCTGAAACGTAATAAACGCGTTAACTGAGCCAAGCACTGCAAACACGGACAAAACCACTGGCAACTGGATTTTTTGCGGTATCCGGATCAGCCCTTCTAGCACGACGAAAAGCAACCCAATCGACGGGAAGTAGTTCCTGTGCTCAAAATACAATTCAAGCGACAGAAAACTAGACTCAAGAAGTTGGCCTACCGTATAAAAGAATGCACCCAAGAAAAACAAGGGGAATCTCGCACGGAATCGCCAAGCAAAAAAATGCAACACTGTGAAAGCTATACAGCTAACAATAACCACCCAAGATTCTAAAAAATCTCTGACAACAGGATAGTTCTCGTAGAAAAGGATGAAATCCTGTCCGACTGGGTAAAAAAACTTAAAGATATAACCCGGCACAATTTCAAACTGCGTCAGCATCCGTTCATAAGAATTGAAATCGCGAAAGTTAAAACCTGTAATAAAATATCCATCAAAATCGATGATCATTACGATCATGAGAGCAATGACAGGTGACATCATGAATAGAATCAGCGGAACCCTGAAAGCCCGGAGTCGCTGGAACACAGAGTTATCAATGAAAAGATACAAAAGGCACAAAAGCGGCAACAAAATGGCATTTTCTTTCGAGAGCACGCCGAATGTCGTGCAGATCAAGACAGCAAGCGCAGCGCCAAAAAAAACCTTCCTAGGATTTTGGGCATTCTCCATCCGAGCCAACAGTAAAACCCACACATTAAGCCCAAGCAACATCCAGAATGCTGCAAGAAGTGTCATTCGCTGAATGACATACTGAACCGCTGTGGTGTGAATTGGCGCTGACGCCCAAAAAAATGACAGTCCAACCCCTAGTGCAACCAATAAAATTGGATTATCACGTGCCCAATTAGGCTTAACCCGTCGAACAGTGGCAATTAACAAAAAGAGGACAAGCGCAAAATTAACTATGTGAAGGGCATAGTTAAACAATTTTAAAGAGACAATATCTGGCCAGGACTGGTATTGAAGAGCAAACGTCAGCAGGGAGAAGGGACGGCCGAGAGAGCCTATTCCCCCGAAAATAAACGCCACCCAATCTCTTAAGGTGCCCCCCTCAAGCTCTGCCATCCCTCTAAGGTTGCCAAGATCATCGAGAAGAAAAGCGCCATTCAATCCTGGAGAATAAATCAGATAAATAATAAATGTCAGGAGAAGAAAAAGAAGTGCGTAAAAAAAATGTACTGTTTGTTTATTTTTCATAAATAAAATGCCCGGCGTCACCACCGGGCAAGCCTATCATCAAGCTTTGTCTTACTTACAAGAGGAAGGCAGGTACGCTACACCGATGTCAGTTTGATTGGCAGCTTCACCACCAGACTCACCGCACTCCCACGAAGAACCACCATCAGTGGTAGAAATTGCGAACGTACCACCAGAGATGTTGGTGTTCACGTCACTGGTCTTCATGGTTGCTTGAATGTACCAAGTGTTTGTAGAAGCAGTGCCTATAGTCATCGAAGCCACGTAGCGACCTGAGTCTGTAGCGCCCAAGTCAGCAAGTGACGGAACACTGCCAGTACTTTGGAAAAATTCAGCAGCTGGCGCCTTAAGACCTGCTGTCAGGTTGACTGCTTCAGTAACCTGAGAGCGAGCAATGTAATCCTGATATGCAGGAATTGCAACTGCAGCCAAAATACCGATGATCGCAACAACGATCATAAGCTCGATCAGTGTGAAACCCTTCTGGGCGTGATTGATTTTCATGTTCTTCATATATGACCTCTATGATTGTCGTTGACCAACTCAGTTTGGCCCGGGGCCGGTGGAGCCTTGCCCCTAAAACCGGTTTTTTTGAGCCTACCTAGCCCAAGCATTCCTCATGCCAACCAAACGGAAAAATAATTAAATCTATATAAATCATTAGCTTATATTAAATCCAACTACCTAACGCGACATATCAATCCAGAGACCCTGGAGCCGCCCCCCGTCATTCGTTGACAAAATTTGTCACCCCTCTGCCACTCTCAGGCTTGCTCATTTGCAAACCCAATCCCAAATGGAACCCCAAATCAACTAGACACCTTTCCAAACCAACACCAGCCATCTAAACTCTCCTCAATCATGAAAACCTTCTTTCAGTCACTTAGACGGCATTCCTTATACAGTTTATGGCTACTAACCAAAGTAATATCACGCTTACCGGCCTGGCCCGGCGCTTTGTAGACGACGGACTCCTGGACGAGGCCATCGCCAAGGACGCCTTCGTTCAGGCCTCCCAGAACCGGATCCCTCTGATCACCTATCTCACCCAGAACAAACTGGCAGACAGCTCCAAGCTGGCATTTTCTGCGGCAATGGAATTTGGAGTGTCCGTTCTGGACCTTTCATCATTCCTCCCGGAAATGATGCCAGAGAAGATAGTCGACGAAAAACTAGTGCGAAAGCACAATGCCCTTCCGCTCTTCAAAAGGGGAAATCGTCTTTTCATTGCTGTGTCCGACCCCACAAACATTCAGGCACTGGACGAGATCAAGTTCAACACTGGCCTCAGCACAGACCCGGTCCTGGTTGATGATGAACGACTTCGTGAAGCGATCGACAAGTATCTTGAGTCCCATGACACCAGCATGGGAGACCTCGATGATACGGATCTGGAGGGTATTGAAACCGAAGGTGGCGAACAGGAGGATGATGAAGGCGACGTTTCTGCGAATGAGATAGACGATGCCCCGATCGTAAAATATGTAAACAAGATGTTGCTGGATGCTATTCGCGGCGGGGCCTCGGATGTACATTTCGAGCCTTATGAAAAAATCTACAGGGTGAGATACAGAACTGACGGCATGCTGAAGGAAATGTCCCGCCCCTCAATCAAGCTGGCACCAAAGATTTCAGCCCGTATAAAAATCATGGCACAACTGGATATTTCCGAACGCCGGGTACCTCAGGATGGCCGGATCAAGATGAAGCTATCCAAAACCAAAGCCATTGATTTCCGGGTGAACACCCTCCCTACGCTCTGGGGCGAAAAAATTGTACTTCGGATTCTGGATCCCAGCCAAGCCAAACTGGGTATTGATGCACTAGGCTACGAAGAAGACCAGAAGCAGCTGTATCTTGACGCACTCGCCCAGCCGCAAGGTATGATCCTGGTTACCGGCCCAACCGGCTCGGGTAAAACCGTATCCTTGTATACCGGCCTGAACATTCTCAATACTGAAGATATCAACATCTCGACAGCGGAGGATCCGGCCGAGATTAACCTTGAAGGCATCAACCAGGTAAACGTGAATAACCGAGTTGGATTAGGTTTCGCTGAAGCACTACGCGCCTTCCTCCGGCAGGATCCCGATGTAATCATGGTAGGTGAGATCCGGGACCTGGAAACAGCCAACATTGCTATCAAAGCTGCACAGACGGGCCACCTGGTTTTATCCACACTACACACCAACAGTGCACCGGAAACCCTTACCCGGATGATGAACATGGGCGTACCCGCCTTCAACATTGCAACATCCGTAAGCCTGATCATTGCCCAGCGGCTGGGCCGCCGTCTGTGCAGTGCCTGCAAACAGCCCGGCGATGTGCCAAAAGACGTACTTTTGACCGAAGGGTTCACACAGGAACAAATTGATACAGGCTTCAAGTTGTACCACCCCAAGGGCTGTGATAAATGCAATGGTGGGTATAAAGGCCGCGTCGGTATTTACGAAGTGGTCAAGGTTACTGATAAGCTGGCGAGCATGATTATGGAAGAGGCCAGCTCCATTCAAATTGCAAAACAGGCTGAAGCCGAAGGCTTCCGAAACTTACGCCAATCCGCACTGATGAAAGTGATTGAGGGCGTAACCAGCCTTGAGGAAGCCAACCGCGTGACGAAGGATTAAGCATGGCAGAGAAAGCGCAAAAGCTGGAATCGTACATCTGGGAAGGTAAAGACCGGAAAGGCAACAAGTCCAAAGGGGAACTTACCGGTTCCAATCTTGCCCTGGTGAAAGCCCAGCTACGCAAGCAGGGGATCATTCCGGACAAGGTAAAGAAAAAACCAAAGCCGTTGTTTGGTGGCAGCAAGAAGATCACGGCTTTCGACATTGCCATGCTTACCCGGCAACTGGCGACAATGATGAAAGCTGGCGTGCCCTTGGTTCAAAGCTTTGACATTGTTACCGATGGCCTTGAAAACAAAGGCTTGCAGGAACTGGTTATGGCAATCCGGAACGATATTGCGTCCGGCACCAGCTTTGCCGGAGCACTCCGCAAGCACCCGAAACACTTCGATGACCTCTACTGCAACTTGGTGGATTCCGGCGAAAAAGCCGGTGCGCTGGAGCAAATGCTGGATCGCATCGCCACTTATCTGGAGAAAACCGAGCTTCTCAAGAAAAAAGTCAAAAAAGCGATGACTTATCCCATTGCAGTTATTGTTGTTGCAATCGTTGTCACCGCAATTCTTCTGGTAAAGGTTGTTCCTCAGTTTGAAGCTTTATTCCAAGGATTTGGCGCAGAGCTTCCTGTATTTACCCAGATGGTTGTGAAGCTTTCCGAATGGATGCAATCATGGTGGTTTATCGTACTTTTGGGTATTGTGGCCACAATATTCCTGTTCAAAGAGGTCAATCGCCGCTCCCAGAAGTTCTCGGACTTTGTGGACAAATATGTCCTCAAACTTCCAATTGTCGGCGAAATTCTGGACAAATCAGCAGTAGCCAAGTTCGGCCGGGTTCTCTCTACTACCTTTGCCGCAGGTGTCCCCCTTGTAGATGCCCTGGATTCAGTGGCCGGCGCCACTGGCAATGCTGTTTATAGGGATGCCATTCAACGCATCAAAAATGATGTCTCCAGTGGCACCCAGTTGCAGGCATCTATGCGACAGCAGGATATCTTCCCTGTTATGGCGGTGCAGTTAACATCGATCGGTGAGGAATCCGGTAACCTGGATGAAATGCTGCAGAAAGTTGCCGAACATTATGAAGCGGTGGTTGACGATATGGTTGATAACCTGACAGCGCTGATGGAGCCGATGATCATGTCCGTACTAGGGGTTCTCGTGGGCGGTTTGATTGTTGCAATGTACCTGCCAATCTTCCAAATGGGGCAGGTTGTAGGCTAAATCCCACCGCGCGCAGATCATTGTGCCCCTCCCTGCTCCCTCGAAGGAGCAGGGAGAAATGCAAGAGAATCACTCAGAGCTTTTGAATGTCTACATTAAACGTCTTCCTCGCAACGCCGTGGCTCCTGTACCCCTCAGTAATCTTAGTTTCTCTCTGCATTGGCAGCTTTCTGAATGTGGTCATCCTTCGACTGCCGAAGATGATGCATCAGGAATGGCGCTGCCAGTGCGAAACTTTTCTGGAGATACCGGAAGCCCAACACAAGCAGGAAGAGCGCATCACTCTTTCCAGCCCCGCTTCCACCTGCCCTTCCTGCGGCCATAAAATCCGGGCCTGGGAAAACATTCCGGTTATCAGTTACCTTATTCTTCGCGGGAAATGTGGCAACTGCAAAACTCATATATCTGCCCGTTATCCGGTTATCGAGGCAGTAACCGCTCTGTTTTCTGTCATCACTGTTGCAGCCGGCGGCCCTACCGAGACAACGTTGCTTACCCTGCTGCTGGTGTGGGCTTTGGTCGCCCTTACCGTGATCGATTTCGACACGCAGCTTCTGCCAGACAGCATCACCCTGCCCTTGATGTGGCTAGGGCTGCTACTGAGCTACTTCGGATATTCAGGCGATTTCAACAGCGCTTTCCTGGGTGCGGTTTTCGGTTACCTTTCCCTTTGGTCTGTTTACTGGCTGTTCAAACTTGCCACTGGGAAAGAGGGTATGGGGCATGGCGATTTCAAGCTGCTGGCTGCCCTGGGTGCCTGGCTGGGCTGGGAACTTTTACCGGCTATTATTCTTTTATCCTCGGTGGTCGGCGCAGTTGTAGGCATCAGCCTGATGGTGTTCAAAAAACATGGCCGCGAAGTACCTATTCCCTTTGGGCCTTACCTCGCGACCGCAGGCTTGTTATGTTTATGGTTTGGAAGTGAGATCCAGGAATTCTGGTACGGACTACTGGGAGTTTGAGGGACTGAATGAACATTATCGGGCTCACAGGTGGAATAGGATCTGGTAAATCCACGATCGTCCGTCTGTTCGGAGATCTTGGCGTCCACTGGGTGGATGCAGACGATGTGGCCCGCGAAGTGGTAGAGCCTGGCATGCCAGCATTGGCCGCTATAGCCGACCACTTCGGGCAGGATATTCTCACCGCAGAAGGAGCTCTCGACAGGGCACGTCTCCGGCAGATTATTTTCGAGCAGCCTGAGCAACGAGCCTGGCTTGAAAGACTGTTACATCCAATCATCCGTGAAGAGTTGATCCGCCAGCTTCACCCCACCGACTATTGTTTGCCTTATGTTCTGTTAGTGTCTCCCCTGCTGCTGGAAACCGACCAGCACAAACTGGTTGATAGAATACTGGTAGTGGATGTTCCGGTGGATGTGCAGATTGAGCGCACCATGGCACGGGATACGAATTCCCGGGAGCAGGTTGAAAGGATTATTGCCGCGCAACTGCCCAGGGAACAACGTATCGCTCAGGCTCATGCCATAATTGATAACAGCCAACCCACAGATAAAGTTGCTGCCGAGGTTCGCGCATTGCATGAAAAGTTCATGGTGGACTTTGGCTAAACATTTTCGCCTGAAAAGTAGCTCTGCTTTTGCCTGGATCACAACCGCATCATGTTTCTTCATCAGCGCAAACAGTTACGGCATGGAGCCTGTGTTCAGGATACGGGAACACTCAATACCGGAGACTCTGGCCCCGGCAAAACTGCCGCTGTCGTTCTATACGTTCGAGCCTGAAGAGTATTGGGCTGAACCTGACGACTCCTACTGGATAGGCTTCAGCAATTTCATTCTGCGCCAGGAGCGTATTCAGGGCCCAAAAGTGCAGTCCTTCGGGCAGTGGGCAGACAGAACCCTTTCCGGCGAGACCCATGATCTCCCACATAACGAAAGCTACCTGCGCCTGGGCTTCGCTACTGAATCTGAATACGGCGATCCAGCCCAGTTCGAGCCGGAGGTTCGTTTCCGCCTGGATGTACCGACCACAAAGCGCAAACTGCGCCTGGTTATTGAAAGTGAAAGCGACGAACTCATTCCTCTGGAAGAACGCCAGCGTGACCGGCAACTCACGGAGCCTGACCGCACTACCGGAACTATGACAGGTGCTTTCAGGTACCTCTCACAAATAGGCGATGCCATTAACCTGTCAAACGACATAGGTGTCCGCCTCCACTTTCCTCCGGATGCCTTCTGGCGTGCCACTGCTGAAAAACGCTGGCGAGCGAATGCTGACTGGTCAGTGCGTGTGCAGCAGCGCTTTTACTACTACCATCAGGATGGCTGGGGTGCCCGCACCTGGTTCAGCGCCAGCAGGGATATTGGTAATGGCTGGCGCTTCTGGTCTTCTTCTGAACTTGAATGGGTGCACAGCGATAGCGAATTTGTTGCTTCGCAAATTTTCAGCACCAGCAAAGGCCTCAACAATCGATCAACGCTTACCCCACGCATAGGCGTTCTCGGCGAGAGCAAACCTGGCTGGCGGACCACGTCTGTATTCGCCGATCTTACCTGGCGTTACAGGCTACATAGCGACTGGTTGTTTGCCGAAGTAATCCCGGCTTTGACTTTCCCCAGAGAGGAGAGTTTTAAAGATCAGGGTTCAGTTCTTTTTCGAGTAGAAATGTTTTTTTCCGGTAGCATTAACCGCGACTTCTAGCATAAAAACCCGCTTTTAAACCTCAACCACTCAGTGTGAACCAGGACCCATGCCCAGACACCCTTCTATTCCTGCCGAAGACGCTCTGACCCTTGCTCCCATAGCCATCACACGCTCCTGTTTCAAAGACAAATTCGGGGTTCCTCGCCAGCCTGGGCTGACCCGTTATGCCAGAGCCGATCTGCTTATCCAGCCGCCTTATGACCGGGAAGACGCATTCCGCGGTCTGGAAACAGCCAGTCATCTGTGGCTGATATTCCAGTTTCACGAAGCTGTCCGGGCCGAGTGGCGGCCTGTAGTTCGCCCGCCGCGCCTGGGAGGCAACCGTAAAGTTGGCGTATTCGCCAGCCGTTCGCCTTTCCGGCCCAACAGCCTCGGGTTATCTGTCGTGCGTAACCAGGGGCTTGTCCGCAAAGATGGCCAGCTAGCACTCCAGATAAGTGATCATGACCTGATTGAAGGCACGCCAGTACTGGATATCAAACCGTATCTGCCATTTGCAGATGCTGTAGCGGACGCTGGGCTGGGCTGGGCTGAATCGGCACCCACTGAACGCCTGGAAGTCAGTTTTTTGCCAGAAGCCGAGGCTCAGCTTGCCAGGCTTCCACCGGAGCAGTATCCCGACCTGAAACTACTGATTACGGACATTGTGAGCTACGACCCCCGCCCCTCCTTCCGGCGAGGCCGAGACGAGGAGCGCATATATGGTGCTCATCTGTACGATCTCAACGTTCGATTCCGGTTCATGAGCGATCATTCACAGAAAAGTGTCGAAGTGCTGACGGTCTGTTAGACTTCGTTGACGATTAAGTAGTCAAAACGGGGAATTCCTTCATTGCCTTCAAATCGAATGTTCACACGCATAGGTATTCGACCGCTCGCTATGCGGTTGCTTGCGTATGTTCTGATGTTCAGCCTGGTAATTTCTCTGGTCGCCACCGGCGTACAGATGATCGGCGAGTTTGAGCGCCGCAAGGCTGATCTCCAGGAAACCCAGAAGCGTGCCGCCGGGCTTGTTTCTGGAGCTATGAGCAACAACATATGGCTGATGAATTTCAGCGAAGTGGCTAACAGCCTGGATGACATGCGTACGGTTGAAGCCATTGATTACGCCAGCGTTACCACCTCCACCGGGGAACAGTTCAGCACTGGCAGCCATCCTGAAGGCCGGGTTATTTCTCAAACCTTCCCGTTGGTGTTCAACCGCTCCACCTTTCACGGCCCGGAAGATATGGGCACCCTGACCATCACCTCCTCAATCGAGCAGGTTTATTCAGAATTGCGTAACGGCGCCCTGATAAACCTGCTGTTCCAGTCGATTGTGGTAATGCTGGGTACCCTCGGGCTGGTCGTCATTGTTCGCCTCACCCTCTCACGCCATCTGGAAACCATGGCAGATTATGCTGCCCGGCTGAATCTGGATGCACTGGTAGAGCCATTGAAGCTAAGGCGCAAACCACCGCGCAAACCAGATGAACTTTCAGAGCTGGAGCATGCACTGAACAAAATGCGCCTGCAGATTCTGGAAGATACACGCTCCCTCCGGCAAACCACCATTCAATCCCAGGGCGAACGGGATGAGGCCATCCGGGCCAACCGCGCAAAGAACCAGTTTCTCGCCAATGTAAGCCATGAACTACGCACCCCCCTTCAGTCCGTTCTCGGCTATGCCAATCTGTTGACGGATACGCCGCTGGATCAGGAGCAGAGCGAGTACGTACACACGCTGCTCAATGCCTCGGAAAGCCTCTCGGCCATCATCAACGACCTGCTGGATATATCCAGCATGGAAGCTGAGAAACTTGTGCTTGAAGACATCCCCTTCAACCTGAGAGAAACCCTGAACGATCTGGTACACATGCTGGGCGACCGGGCACGGGAAAAAGGGCTGGCACTGGAGTTACGTATTGATGAAGAGCTTCCCTGGGCTTTACGGGGCGACCCTGTCCGGGTACGCCAGGTTTTACTGAACCTGGTTTCCAACGCCATAAAATTTACTGATTCCGGGCACGTGCTGATCAGCATTGAAGTGCTGGGGCGCCGGGAGGAGAAAGTCCGGCTGCGCCTGGCAGTTGAAGACACAGGCATTGGCATCAACCCGGAAGATATACCCCTGGTATATGAACCCTATGTGCAGCTAGGCCAGAGATTCCAGCGCCAGCTTCCCGGCGCAGGGCTTGGGTTGACCATCTGCCGGCAACTCGTCAACCTCATGCAAGGCTCTCTGGACCTGGAAAGCCAACCTGGCGGCGGCTCCACATTCTGGGTTGAACTGACGTTGCCGGTAGCCCCGGAAAACACCTCCCGCCTGCGCCCGGATACACGTCTGGTGAAAGGCAAACGCATACTGGTAGCCGATTCCTACGAGCTTTCCCGCAAGATAACGCTGGAAATGCTATCCCGCCATGATGCACATATCGAAGCTGTAAAATCTGCGGGGGAGGCCCTCACATCGCTACGGTTGGCCTTCGACAATATGGAGCCGTTTGACGCCATTATCCTCGACGGCTTTTTACCAGACATGGACAGCGACCTGCTGTGTCGTCAGATTCGCAGTAACCCCTTATGGGCCGGCATGCGCCTCTTGATTCTCTCATCCAACCCTCAACGCGGCGATGCGGAACATTTCCGACAGGCCGGAGCGGATGCGTTTCTGAGTAAGTCCCTGCGAGAATCCTGCCTGACGCCAATTCTGAACAAGCTCTTTGAAGATGCCACTAAAGATGAACGGTGTTTTCTTACCCGTTTTTCTCTGCAGGCCGGTGACGATACTGAAAAACGCCGCGAACTCACATCTCGTCGCATGAAGGTGCTGTTGGTAGAAGATAACCCGGTAAACCGTACGCTGACCCGAAGGCTACTGGAAAAGCTGGGGTGCGATGTGATGACGGCAAATGATGGTGAGGCAGCCTCCAGCCTATGGCAATGGCATCCCTTTGATCTGATATTTATGGACTGCGTGATGCCCAGAGTTGACGGCTTTGAGGCCACCCGCCGCTTACGGGAATGGGAGAAAACCCGAAAGCGATCACGGGTGCCTGTCGTCGCCCTTACCGCCAGCGCAATGGAAGAAGATGAAGAGCGTTGCCGCCAGGCTGGCATGGATTCATTTGTTGCCAAGCCTGTCAATATTGAAATGCTACGTGCAGTACTGGAACAATACGCTCACGGAGTTCCTGCAAAGGCTCCTGTATAACGCCACAAAGCTGCCCGCGGCAGTTGCCGACTCGACACACGGATTCGAAAGGTCTCCATGAACGTAGAATGCCCCACATGTAAAAAAACCGTAGAATGGACGGATGCAAACCCTTTTCGACCATTCTGTTCAGAACGCTGCAAACTGATTGATCTTGGAGCCTGGGCCAACGAGGAGTACCGGGTTCCTGCGGAAAATGCGTCTCCGGACGATCTGGACCAGGGTGGCGAAACAACGCGTCACTGAATACCACAAGCACCCCCGTGCAAGCTTACAATGGACTTACACGCTTGTAAGTTGTGGTACCCAGGGTAGCCCGTTACCATTCCCTCACAATCAATACCGCCCCGCAATCAAGAAGGTAAAAGAATGAAAGCATCCCGTATTTCCGTGTTGGTTCTTTCCCTCGCTGCTGCCCCTGCTTTTGCCAGCGACGTGGATCTGAGCCTGACCAGCGATTCCGTAAAAGGCCAGGTAAACTTCTTCGGCACCAACAACGATCTTCAGCTTGGCGCCGGTTACACCTATCATGAAGGCAGCCGTCATATTGGCAACGTGGATTTTCATGCTCAGGGTCGTACCGCCCTGGGCAACCTGCCCACTACCGCCGGTATCGGCTTGCGCGCCATAGGATGGGATGACGACCATGTTGATGGCGGCGCAGTGGGCCTGGGTGGTTTTGCCACAGTGAACATCCCGGCTGTTCCGGGCCTTTCGTTCACCGGCGGATTGCACTATGCACCCAGAATTCTCTCGTTTGGAGACTCCGAAGAGCTGACCAGCCTTGAGCTGCGCGCCAGCTATCGGGTTATCCGCAACGCTGAACTTTTTGCCGGTTACCGCTACCTGAACACCGAACTTGACGAGCCGTACCGGGGTGATATCAACCTTGATGAAGGCGTTATGGCTGGCATGAAGATTTTCTTCTAAGGCCTGTTCGTCAGCTTTACAGGGCGCCCCGGGGCGCCCTTTTCCTGTCCTTCTCTCACTTTCCTGAAACTCACAACCTTACACAGCCCCATTCGTACAACCTGTTATAATCACTCATACATTATTCAGATATACCTGTCTGCCGGGCACTGACAGGCTATAAAGAGAGGCTCTATGTCTGCCGCAATGCGCTCGCTCATATTTGCCGTTCCGCTGCTTGCCTTTGCAATCGGAGGGGGAATTCATGTGCCTTCGGTGAATGATGACAACACCGGCTCGGAGCCAGCCTTGAGTTCGTTACCTCCTTTGCCTGCCTGGGCCCGTGAGGATCTGCCGGATTTTTCTGACTACCAGGACGCCACTGAAAAGAAGGTAGCTTTCTTTTCATTTTTGTACCCACGCATTGTACTTGCCAACTCCCGCATCCTCATTGAGCGGGATTATCTGGACAGCCTCACCAGAAAAGATTCGCTGTCGGCAAAAGAATATGCCTGGCTCGCTGCCCAAGCAAAACGACTGCGTGTTGAGGAAGAGCCCGGCAGCCCGGAACAACTTTTCCTGCTGAGAAAGCGCCTGGACATTATCCCTCCCTCTCTGATTCTGGCCCAGGCTGCAAACGAGTCTGCCTGGGGAACGTCTCGCTTTGCTCGTCACGGAAACAACCTGTTTGGCCAGTGGTGCTTCTCCAAAGGCTGCGGCCTGGTGCCACAGAGTCGCGTAGACGGTGCCAGCCACGAAGTAGCCTCCTTCGCATCGCCATACCACTCTGTACGAGCCTATATTCAGAACCTGAACCGACATGCAAGCTATCAGGGGCTCCGGGACACTCGTCTGGATGACAGAGAAGCCGGCACCCCGCTTTCCGGGCTTGCCCTTGCCCGTGGGTTAATCAGTTATTCTGAGCGCGGCGAAGAATATGTTAATGAAATTCGCTCGATGATCCGTTATAACAACCTGGAATTCTACGACATTGAGTTCAGAAAAATTTTAAGCGATCGCAGCCCGTCGCACCTGAAGGAACTGGCATCCGCAAATGCCGAAAATGCCCTTCTGCCAGGCCAGAGCACTGACGCTTCGGCCGAGAGCTGATCTCCGATTAACCCCTGATAACCTGAGACATTCCCGCATGCTTGATTTTCTGCCTGCGCCGCTGAAGGGAATCCTGGCGGCTCTGTTTATACTGCTGAACACCCTCGTGCTGTTTCCGTTCCTTATCCTGTTTGCGCTGCTTAAGCTCCTGGTTCCGGTAACAGCCACCCGCAAAGCCTGCACAGTGGTACTTAACAACATTGCCCGGCTATGGATAGGGGTCAACAACATGGTGATGGACTTGCTCCACAGGCTGGACTGGGACGTGCGGGGTGCCGAATATCTCAGCCATGACCAATGGTACTTCATTACCTGTAACCACCAGAGCTGGGCTGATATCCCCGCCATACAATATGTGCTCAATAGCCGAGTTCCCTTACTGAAATTTTTCCTCAAAAAGCAACTTATCTGGGTTCCATTGTTAGGTATTGCCTGGTGGGCACTGGATTTTCCATTCATGCACCGCCATACCAAAGAGCAAATTGCCCGGAAGCCTGAATTGAAAGGTAAGGATATTGCCGCCACCCAGGCTGCGTGCGAAAAGTTCCGCTATACGCCAGTAACCATATTTAATTTTATGGAAGGAACCCGCTTCACGCCGGCCAAACATCAGCGCCAGAACTCTCCGTACAAACACCTGCTCAAACCACGAGCAGGCGGCACGGCATTCGTTCTGGGAGCCATGGGCGAGATGCTGCATACCATGCTGGACGTAACCATTGTTTACCCGGGCAAGCAGCGT
Source organism: Marinobacter sp. F3R11 (assembly GCF_003318275.1). Classification (GTDB taxonomy): domain Bacteria; phylum Pseudomonadota; class Gammaproteobacteria; order Pseudomonadales; family Oleiphilaceae; genus Marinobacter. Next base: position 88,469 of record NZ_QOCH01000015.1, read on the forward strand.
ATAGGCATCTGGGATTATCTGTGCGGTCGCATCCGCAGGATTGTGATCGATATTCAGGTTCGGGAAATTCCGAAGCAATTTCTTGGAATGGATTATGAGAACAGCCGGGAAACCCGGGTGGAATTCCAGCGCTGGGTGGGAGAGCTCTGGAAAGATAAGGATGCCCGCATCGAACAAATCAAAAGCGAGAGTGCTGCCTGACGCAATTGCAGGCCATACCCAGCTCTACAGCAACCCCAGCTCCCGGGCACGGACTGTTGCCTGGGTACGGGAACGCACTTCCAGTTTAGCGTTTATGCGCCGGGCGTGAGTTTTGACGGTATGCAGCGAGATATGCAGCGTATCCGCGATCTCCTGATTTGATAGTCCTTTAGCGATGAGTTCAAGCACTCCCAGCTCGCGGTCGCTGATCGGCTCCGCAAGCATCGCAGGCTGCGTTCCTATGGATATTCCAAACAGCCGGCCCAACACATCCCTGAAGGGTGTCTCTGGTAACTGGCTGTACGCCTTCTCCATAAGATCCTTCAGCTCAAGCTTCAGTTCAGCAAATGGACTAACGAAGTGTTCCTTTTCTGCCTCCGAGACTACCGATGCAAGAATCTTCTGCGCTGGCGCCAGGCCCTTTTCCTCACTGACAAGTATGGCCTCCAGCAATCGTATGTGGATATCAACAACCCATGGAGTATTCTCACTATGACGCTTCCGAGCGTCAGCAAGGGTTTCACGGGCTTTTACAGGTTCACCCCGCGCGAGATCCAGCCGCACCTGAAGGCAATCCAGCAACCCGGGCATCATCGGGAACAGCTCAGGCACACATCCGGCGTCACGGTATGGCTGCAGTTTTGCCAGAGCCTGAGCCACACTTTCGAGCTGATTCTGAGCCAGCCAGCAACTGGCTTTCAGTGCCTCCAGAACTGGAACATAAAGCGATTCATCTACCTGCCAGGTGTGCATGGTGCGTTCGGCTCTTCCAATCCATACAAACGCGTCTTCCAGACGCCCCTGAGAGCGACACATCAACACCCGGATAGCCATAGCCAGTAAGAGCCCGAGATCCCGGGTCTGCTCCGCATGGCGCCCGCAGGTCATCAACAAGCGATCCGCCTCCGCGTCCCGGCCCTGGTGCCAGAGCACAAGAACCAGGTTTAGCTGAAGCCGGGTTTCACCTATGCGGGCGGGCCGTGTCAGTTCCTGCACTACGGTGTCCAGACCGGTTCGAAGCAACTGTTCCGCGTGCTTGAGAGCCCCTTTTCCCAGCTCAATCCGGGCATGGGCGTAGACCGCCAGCGCTTCTGAACCCGAGTCACCCGCTTCTCTGGCCAGTCGGGCTGCAGCGCGATTGGCTTCCCTGGCTTCTGTGAAATGCCCGGATGCACAAAACGCGCTGGCGCGAACCATCTGCGTGACCAGCTGCCCCTGAGTTGAAAGCTCCCGGCCAGAAAGAGCACGTTCCGCCAGCTCAAGAGCTGGCGCGACCTGACCTTCACCACGCACAATAAACGCCCTGAGAGCACAGATCCGTGCTTCATGCTCTTTGCGGCTGGCAGGATCCATACCGTCAATCAGCGCCTGAGCCTGGCGGAACTGACCTCCAATGGCATGCACCCAGCTATAAACAATCCTCAATCTGGCGCTGCGCTCAAGTAGCTGCGCCGGAAGGCTTTTACGTAAACGCAGCAGCGAAGCCGTATCCTGCCCCAGCAAAAGTGCCTCAGAACCCTCAGATGCAATACGGATCACCTCTTCTACATCACCAGCCAATAACGAGTATTTCAAGGCTTCGGGGAACTGATTGCGACTACCAAACCAGCGACTCGCTGCCAGCATCCTGTCAGCATAACCCGCCATTACCGGGGATTTCAGCCACTCCATCAACAGTGGGTTGAGGCGATACCAACGCCCCCAACCCGGCAGGATCTTGACAGGCAAGCCCCGCTCACAGGCCTCGGAAGGCAACATAACGCCATCAGGAATCAAAGAAGAGTCTAGTGCCTGAACCAGCTCATCAGAACAAAGCCCAAGCTCAGACATGATCCTCAGGGAACGTATCTGGCCAGGCGCCAGGCTGCCCAGCACGGACTCTTTCAGAAACCGCTCAACACCGGGCGTTTCTGCAACAGTGTACCTTTCAGAACTTTGCAGGATATCCCGGCGGTAGAGCGCCAGCGGAGTGGGCCAGCCCTCGGTAAGATCGTACAAATGATCAATTGCGACACTGGTTAGCTGCTGATTCCCCAGAATATCACTGAATAATTCAAAGGTTTCACTTCGGCTGAACTCCAGTTTTTCGGCACCAATACGGGTAAACCGGTTTTCCAGTTCCAGCGCGTGTGTCTCATAGGGCAATGACTGCCTTGAAAGCATGACGATCGAAAAATCACGAGGTATATCAGCTATAAGCTGTTGCAGTAACGCAATGACTGCCGGATTTGTAATATGCTGAAGGCCATCGAGGACCAGTACGGAGCGACTCTGCACCGGCTTGTTTTTCAGCCCCATGAGCATGATTGCAAGGGCGTCAGGGAATGTAGCTCCTCCTTGCAGACTGCTCTCCGAGGACTCGGGAATATCCAGCGCAACTGACAGCAGGCTGAGAAACCTGGCAGGCCCGTTATCCTGAGAATTCAGCGTCAGCCACCGGACATTTTCACCGGCGATTCCAGCTGCCTGAATCCCCATAGCTACCGTATGGGTCTTACCATATCCGCAAGGGGCTTCTACGAAAATCACACCTCCCGGAGTTAATGCGTCAGCTATCAATGCATTCAGATGAGGACGCTCCAGCGACTGAGCCGGAAGTGCAGGTACCTGCAACCTCTGTCTGAGCAGATCTCTTACGAGTTCACCCCGCTTGAGCCCATTGTTTGCTGATTGGAACTCGTCATTGGCTGCAAAGCCATCATGGACTGATTTCACAGACTGCCCCGAATACGCCTTTAGTATAATGAGGAGGTTAAACCAATTGAGGGGCTGGCTGCAAAGTTTTGACGTGAAAGGTGTTTATCCGGCGGCAGTTTTTTATCTAAAAAAAGAAACGGCGGGCCAGGGCCCGCCGTTTCAGTCAATCAGTTTACCCGTCTATCGGGTGCCCGCTCTGCGCAAAGCAGCCGGAGTGTAATCTCTGGACTGGCGCTGAACACCAAACTGATAAGGGTCAACCTCTTCGTTTGTCAGGCCCAGAACCAGGTAGCGGCCAGACAGAAGGTCATACAGGGTTTCAATGGCATACCAGGGAACAATCTGGTCATAAAACTGCATGGAATGAGCTTCCGCCACACGCCAGAGTTCACCGCGACCATCATAGTGATCGACAACCGCCGCCTGCCAGGTATCTTCATCAATGTAGAAGTCGCGCTGGGCGTAGATATGACGCTCACCTTCCTTCAGGGTTGCACGCACATGCCACACGCGATGGAGTTCGTAGCGGGTATAGTCCTGATTGATATGGCCTGCCTTGATAATCTGGTCGTAGCTCAGGCTACGATCAACCAGCTTGTAGGAATTGTATGGGATATACATTTCCTTTTTGCCAAGCAGTTCCCAGTTGTACCGGTCAGGTGCACCGTTGAACATGTCGAAATTATCAGAGGTACGCATGCCGTCAGCGGCGGTACCCGGCCCATCGTATGCTACCTGAGGGGCACGACGCACACGGCGCTGGCCCGCGTTGTAAACCCATGCCCGGCGTGGCTCAGCTACCTGATCGATCGTCTCATGAACCAACAGCACGTTACCGGCCAGGCGGGCAGGAGCTGTAATGGCCTGTTTGAAATAGAAGAGTACGTTGGCATCCTCATCCGGACTGTAATCTTGCAGATAACTTCTCCAGCTCAACTCATCCTGGAACTTGACGATGGAAAAAGCACCGTTCGGCGTCGGAGTTGCCTGCCCCACGTTACGCTGTACAGAGCCTCCACGATAACGAGTGATATGGTTCCAGATTACCTCCAGACCATTCTGTGGAATCGGAAACGGCGTTGCATTCTCGTAGTTGGCCAGACCATTACCGTCTTTGATCAATTCGGTAGTGGTGGCATTCGAGACCGTTTGATCCATGATGTCTTTCGGGTAAGCCGAAGTACGGCGTGTGTCATAGACCGGCAGCACATAGGTTGGATACTGCTTGATCATTGCAACCTGTCCTGGCGACAGATGATCAGCGTATTCCGCAACATTGCTCTGATCAATGGTGAAGCTGGGCTTATCATCCGGGAAAGGGTTTATATAGATACCATCACCCTTGTAACCCGCAGGCGGAGTTGTAAGGCCGCCTGTCCATTCAGGGATAGCTCCACCATTACCCGCCTTTTCAGCCCCCATAGGAGTCAGTGAATCACCCAGCTTGGCTGCCTCTTCGGCAGAAACCGCACCCCATGCCTGACTTGTAACAAGACTCGCCGCCAGTATGCCCGTGGCCAGTATTTTTTTGTTTAGTTTCATTTACGTTACCTCGTTATACGAATTCTCGGCGGTTCAGAATGAATAAGAAACGCTGGCAGTCACGAAATCACGATCCGTCAGCTCATTATATGGTTTGCCGCCGAAAAAGTTCGTGTAACCGATATTACCGGTAATTCGGTTCTGGTAGACCGCCTCAAGAGATAAACCAAGCGCCTTGCTACCTTCATTGAAGGCTCCGCCAGGCTGCGGGCTATACCCCTCCACATCATGACTCCATGCCAGTTGAGGAGACAGGTTTATACCGGCAAATGCATTGGGGTAGCTCCAGACCAGGCGGGTACGATACCCCCAGGAAAAGTCTGTTGTGAACCCGTCGTTAGTACAGTTACTGGGGTTAATGTTCACTGCTGTACACACATCAACGATAGTCCCCCCAACTTCCGTTGGCAGAGTCCCTATGCCAAAGGTGCCCGAACGACCATAACGGGCCTCATCCAGGCTTGGCAGGTCGTGAATATAGGTTGCACCAAATTCCGTGATCAGAGACAAGCGGCTTGCGCCCATTACCTGATCGAAGAACTTGATCAGCGTGAACTGAGCCTGGGAGACACCAAAACGGTCGTTACCCGATACTCTCGAACCCGGTGCAAGCACCCCGCCGGCCTCTTCAAGGCGCTGCTGTTCCAGCTTACTTATGGGAGTGCCGTCAAGCGGATTGGCTAGCTGAAGGCCACCGTAAATCAGCTCAAATGCGTTCCACTGCAGTGGCACATTGTCACGATAGGAGTATTCCGCTCCCAGAGACCAGCCCCCCGGGGTGTTGGTGTTGATGCTGATGCCATACAGATTGATATTTTCCGGATACTCAATGAAGTATGACGGGAAGTTACCGCCTGCCTCCTTGATGGTTCCACTCACATACGGCAGGCGACTGTTGTACTTGATGTAGTAGAAGCCAAGCTCGGAATCATTCAGGGCCGGCACATACCAGCGCATGGCCACACCGAACTGATCTTTTGAGTCTGCCTCTACATCACCCAGTCGCGGGGCTATAAAACCCTGAGAATAAGCCTGAGAATCTGACAACTGCCCAGCCAGAAGCACCGGGCCACAGCCGTCTCCTGCAAAATCATTAGTGGAGAAGAAAGTACCGCAATCATCCGGACGGACCGGAGCCCAGTCAGTCTGAACAAAGGCTTCCAGCGTAATATTTTCGGTCACACCTGCGGACATATAAAACATTTCAACCGGCAGAAGCGCGTCTTTCAACTCGGACCCCGGGGCCCGGAACGCTGGAACATCCACAGGGTTGATTGTGTTGATCCCGCCCTGAATAAAGGTGCTCTCACCCCAGCTCAGAACCTGCTGACCGTAGCGAACGCTCAGGGGGACGTCACCCAGATACCAGTCAGTAAATATATAGGCGTCCAGTATTTCACCACCGGAAGCATTGTCTTTTACCTGACTGTTCAACTCACGGGTTTGCCCCACATCGTCAACAGCGCGACTCTCGTCTTTCAGTTCAAAATCGTACCAGTAGCGGCCCCGGACCAATGCGCCAACTCGGGTAAGCATGTCGCCGTCAACATCGTAGTTAAGGAAAAGCTCACTGTTGCCTTTGACAATTTTGGAGTAGGTGTCGCCCTTGTCAAAGTTCAGGTTGCCATCATCGTAGTTGTTGGTGGAGGAACCCTGGGTAGTATTGGCGTATTGAGACCCCAGATTGCCCTGGGCGATCAGACGCTTGTCCTGATCTGAAACTCGCCAGCCTACGCCTGCGGAGAGCGTGGTATTGAACTGGGCTTCGACATCTCCGAGGTAAAAAGAATATGCAGATGCGTGACCGGACATTCCGGCCGCCACTGCCACAGCAAGCGGTAATCTTGTCCAACGCTGCCATTGATGTTTTTTTCTTGTCATTGGAAGGCTACTCCATTGTTGTTCTGAGTCGCTGCTCTGATTATTGGTATTCACGAAGTATTGGAGGCTTCATGCACAGTGCTCGTGATGTAGGCACTATAGCTAACGCTGTCCAGCGCTTTGATCAGTCAAAAGTATGATTTTGCGCTCACTACCCGCTCACCACCCCGATCAATGCCGGGTTTACTCGCTCAAAACCACTATAGACAACAATTCCGGATGCAACCACTTTGCTTTTGATAGCTTTTTTTCGCTAGGGTCTGTGTGGAGCCTCAAGATATTCCTGCGACTGCATTTCCAGAAGCCGCGATTCTGTACGCTCAAACTCGAAGCTCAGACGACCGCCGGAATAGAGCTCCGGTATAGGGACAGCTGCGGAAATAATAACTTTCACATTGCGGTCATAGAACTCGTCAATCATGTTCACGAACCTGCGTGACTGGTCGTCCTTATCTCCTCCCAGCACAGGAACATTGCTGATGATAATCGCATGAAACTGACGTGCCATTTCAATGTAATCGTTCTGGCTACGGGGGCCGTCGCACACATCTTTAAAATCAAACCAGACTACGTCGTCTGCATGGGCCTGTGCCGGAATCTTACGGCCATTAATTTCCATGGATTTACTGTGCTTGCCTGCTTCAAGTGCCAGCGCGTCAAAACTTTTTCGAAGGGAGGCATCCGCATGTTCACCCAGAGGTGAATAGTAGAGCTCAGCCTGCTCCAGGCTCCGCAAGCGATAATCGACACCGCCATCGACGTTAACAACGTCGGTATATTTTTTCACCAGCGCTATGGCGGGCAAAAAACGCGCCCGCTGCAAACCATCTTTGTAGAGGCCATCGGGAACAATATTGGACGTACACACCAAAGTAACACCGCGCTTGAACAACCCATCCATAAGGGTTGCAAGAATCATGGCATCACCGATGTCTGACACGAAGAACTCATCAAAGCAGATCACCCGGGTTTCATCGGCGAATCTTTTCGCCACCAGGTTCAGCGGATTTTTTTCGCCTTTGAAATTTTCAAGCTCCTGATGAACCCGCTGCATGAAGCGGTGAAAATGCACGCGCATTTTGCGTTTAAAGGGCAGAGACTCAAAGAAAGTATCCATCAGGTAGGTTTTGCCACGGCCAACTCCACCCCAGAAATACAGACCTTTAACGGGTTCTTCTCTTCCGTTTTTCAACTTGCGCCGCAATTTCGCCATTGCTTTTCCGCGTTCGCTTTCCGCCTCCACGAGTTTGTCGTAAAGTGTCTGAAGACGCTGAACGGCATCAGCTTGCGCGGCATCCCTGTGAAAATCCGGGCGTTCAAGATCCGCTTGGTAGCGCTGCCAGGGTGTCTGGAGTGCAGTCGTTTCAGAAGGCATAGAAGCTGTCATCAGGGAATCCCAGGGTCTGATCGTTGATTTCGGGGCGGCGTATTATCGCGTATTTCCGGTTTTTTCGCCACGCTGAAGGGCCACAGGGGCAATACGACGATTGGCGCAACACGCAAGCATGGGCTGATGAGGCTACGAGCGTTATACTGCTCCTCACGGATTGGTTCACTTTTCAGGCAACAGGACGACACAGCATATGACAAACCTGATTCTGGCAGCGATTGCCGCACTGATTGTTGGCATTGTCATCGGGGCACTCGTTGGCCGCTCCGGGCAAGGGTCTTCCCTTCGACAGCGCCGTGCGGAACAGAAAGTAGAGGAACTGCGCAACGAATACACCCGTTACCAGGCCCAGGTGAACGAACACTTTATGGAATCGGCCCACCTGCTGCGCCGGTTTAATGATGCATACCGCGACGTTAACCAGCATATGGCTCGTGGAGCGAATCGCCTGTGTAATGATGAAGACTGGATGGCCGAACTGGCAGAGGAAACTTCCCGCAAGCGCCTTGAGGAAGTCAGTGAGGATGGCGTAGAGCCACCAAGGGACTATGCTCCCAAGACTTCCGGGACTCTTTCTGAAGACTTCGGGCTTAAAAAAGGCGATAAGGCAACTGAGGCCTGATCACACCGGGTTATCGCAATCGATAAACCGGTGGTTAACAGCAAACTCCCTTTTTAATGCTTCACCGACTGCCGCCACCCCGTAACGCTCTGTTGCGTGGTGGCCTGCAGCGTAGTAGTGGATGCCGCACTCTCGTGCTGTATGGGTAGTCGGTTCGGAAATTTCACCACTGATATAGGCGTCGAGGCCTGCATCTATCGCTGTATTAATAAATCCTTGGGCAGCGCCGGTGCACCACCCCACCCTTTCAATCCTTGCTTTACCCTCGCCAACTCCCAGCGGTTCACGGTGGAGTGCTCTGGCGATGTGTAACCCGAACTGCTCGGGGCTCATCGCTTCCTGCAGCTCACCTTCCCAGACCAGGCCGTTTAACTGGCGCGGATTCCGGATACCGAGAATGTCAGCTAACTGCCGGTTATTGCCGTATTCGGGATGGTCGTCCAGAGGAAGGTGATAAGCGAGCAGATTAATATCATTATCCAGAAGCAGCTTGAGACGATCGCGCTTCATCCCCTGGATGCGCTGGTCTTCACCTTTCCAGAAATACCCGTGATGAACAATTACCATATCGGCATTGGCGGCGATGGCTGCCTCGATTAACGCGCGGGAGGCGGTCACACCGGTGATGATGGTTTTTACCTCGCCCTTGCCTTCAACCTGCAATCCATTCGGGCAGTAGTCCTGAAAGTTTTCTGGCTGTAGCCACTCATTCAGCTTCGCAAGAATACTGTCACGATGAGCCATTTGCGTTTCCCTCCTGACAAAACCTGTATTTCGGAGTTACCGGCTTGCGGGAAGAAGCGTNNACGCTTCTTCCCGCAAGCCTCTCTCGGACTTCGATTGGTTACAGAGACTCAAGCCCTGCAATCAACGCATCATTCTGGTCGGGAGTACCAATGGTAATTCTCAAAAAATCGCTGATTCTGGGCTTGTTGAAATGGCGAACGATAATGCCCTGCTCCCTGAGCGCCTTCGCCAGGCTTTCACCAGACTTTTCTCTATGACGGGCAAAAACAAAGTTGGCCTTTGAGGGCAGAACTTCAAAGTTCAGACCTTTCAGACTTTCTGTCACGCGCTCCCGCTCAGAAATCACGCCTTTACAGGACTTCTGGAACCAGGCTTCGTCTTCATAAGCGGCTTTTGCGCCTGCCTGTGCAAGCCTGTCCAGCGGGTAGCTGTTAAAGCTGTCTTTAACGCGGTTCAGGGCTTCAATCAGATCCGGGTGACCAATGGCAAACCCCACGCGAAGACCAGCCAGTGAACGGGCTTTGGAGAGTGTCTGGCAAACCAGAAGATTAGGATATTTATCCACAAGGGATATAGAGGTTTCGCCACCGAAGTCTATGTAGGCCTCGTCAACCACTACAACGCGGTCCGGATTAGCCCGGAGGATCGACTCTATGTGTTCAAGCTCCAAACAACGACCAGTGGGCGCATTGGGGTTCGGAAAGATGATTCCGCCATTTGGCTGCCTGTAATCTTCCGGATTAATCTCAAAACTGTCCGTGAGGGGAACCGTTTTGCCTTCGATGTTGTAGAGGCCACAGTAAACCGGATAGAAGCTATAGGTTACGTCCGGGAACAGAACAGGCTCTCCGTGCTGGAACAAGGCGTGAAAAATGTGGGCCAGAACCTCATCCGAGCCGTTGCCCAGGAAAACCTGCTCAGGCCTTACGCTGTGGTAGTCGGCCAGTGTCTTGCGCAGACTTTCCCCCTCCGGATCCGGGTAGAGGCGGAGGTTATCGTTGAGCTCTGCCTGTATGGCCTCTATGACTTTTGGTGAGGGGCCGAACGGGTTTTCGTTGGTGTTCAGCTTCACCAGATTCGCAATTTTGGGCTGTTCGCCGGGCACATAGGGTACAAGGCTACTGACCAAAGGACTCCAGAACTTACTCATCGCTTTTAACCCTGTATTCCGCTGAACGTGCGTGAGCTGTTAGCCCCTCGCCTCTCGCCAGAACCGATGCAACGCGCCCCATCCGGTCAGCACCCTGAGCGCTGAATCCGATAATAGATGACCGTTTCTGGAAGTCGTAGACGCCCAATGGTGATGAGAAGCGGGCCGTTCCGCTGGTAGGCAGCACGTGGTTCGGGCCAGCGCAGTAGTCACCCAGAGCTTCGGCGGTATATCGCCCCATGAAAATGGCGCCAGCGTGGCGGATTTCTTTCAGCAGGGTTTCCGGATCTTCAACCGACAACTCCAGGTGCTCCGGAGCAATCCGGTTCGAAACCTTTGCGGCCTCGCTGAGGTCGGCAACCTGAATCAGGGCCGCCCGGTCGGCCATGGAGGTGCGGATAATATCGGCGCGCTCCATGGTTGGCAGTAGCTTGTTAATACTTGCCTCGACGGCGTCAAGGAAACCCGCATCGGGGCTGACAAGAATGGACTGAGCCTGTTCGTCATGCTCTGCCTGGGAAAACAGATCCATGGCAATCCAGTCCGGATCGGTTTTGCCATCGCAAATCACCAGGATTTCCGACGGCCCTGCAATCATATCTATACCGACAGTGCCAAAGACTTCGCGTTTCGCTGTTGCGACAAAGATATTACCCGGGCCAACAATTTTATCTACAGCCGGAATGGTTTCCGTACCGTAAGCCAGAGCACCAACAGCCTGGGCACCGCCGATCGTGAACACCCGGTCGACGCCTGCAATGGCTGCCGCAGCCAGTACCAGATCATTCACAACGCCATCCGGGGTGGGAACCACCATAATGACTTCGCTGACACCGGCAACTTTCGCAGGGATAGCGTTCATCAGAACGGAGGATGGATAAGCTGCTTTCCCACCAGGCACATAAAGGCCGGCGCGATCCAAAGGGGTTACTTTCTGGCCCAGCACTGTGCCGTCTTCGTCCTGGTACTGCCAGGATTTCTGGTTTTGTCGTTCGTGATAGTCACGAACACGGGCGGCCGCGTGTTCAAGCGCGATGCGCTGATCTTCCGGAATTCCCTTCAGGGCCTGCTGCAGGCGGTTCTGGCTCATTTCCAGTTCCGCAACGCTGGTAACGTCCAGACGATCAAATTTTTCCGTGAACTCCAGTACTGCCCGGTCACCACGGGTTTTCACCTCGTGCAGGATATGGCGCACCGTCTCGTTCACCTGATGATCAACGCTGTCGTCCCATGCCAGCAATGTGGCCAGTGCGCTGTCAAAGTCACTCTGGGAAGCGTTCAATCGTTTGATGTTAACGGTCATTTCTCACGTCCTGCTTTGGGTTACGAACTCTATCTGCGTTTTTCGACGGCAGCCGCCATCTTCTCAATGATGGGGTTAATACGCTCGTGCTTCATTTTCATGGATGCCCGGTTCACCACCAGCCGGGTACTGATGTTATCAATCAATTCCCGGGCCTCAAGGCCATTGGCCTTAAGGGTATTACCAGTATCCACAATATCGACAATTTCATCGGCCAGCCCGAGTATCGGCGCCAGCTCCATAGCACCATATAGCTTGATAATATCTGCCTGTCGCCCCTGTGCCGCATAATACCGGCGGGCCAGGTTCACAAACTTGGTAGCTACACGGATTCGCCCGGCAGGCGGGGTTTCACCCTTGGGGCCAGCGGTCATCAGGCGGCAGCGGGAGATGTTGAGGTCCAGCGGCTCGTACAGTCCTTCCCCGCCGTGTTCCATCAGCACATCCTTACCCGTCACACCCAGATCAGCACCGCCATACTGAACATAGGTCGGAACATCCGTCGCGCGGATAATAAGTACCCGCACGTTCGGGTCTGTGGTGGGAAACACCAGCTTACGGGATTTCTTGATATCGTCTATCAGTTCAATCCCGGCTTCCGCCAGCAGCGGCAATGTCTCATCCAGGATTCGCCCTTTCGACAGGGCGATGGTAATGAAGTCTGTCATGCGTCCTTCCGGTTTCCCGTTTGTGTCTGTCAGGCTGGCAGGCGGCGGATACTCGCGCCAAGCAACTGCAGTTTCTCTTCGATACACTCGTAACCACGATCAATATGGTAAATACGATCGATAATGGTATCGCCTTCTGCCACCAGACCTGCGATAACCAGACTGGCGGAAGCTCGCAGGTCAGTTGCCATAACAGGTGCGCCTGTCAGGTGATCAACGCCTTTAATAATCGCAGCATTGCCTTCCTGGGTTATATCCGCGCCCATGCGGGTCAGTTCCTGCAGGTGCATGAAGCGGTTCTCGAACACCGTCTCGATTATGGTGCCGGTACCTTCTGCTACTGCGTTCATCGCAGCAAACTGAGCCTGCATATCCGTCGGGAAAGCAGGGTAAGGTGCCGTTCGGATATTGACCGCTTTCGGACGCTGGCCTTTCATATCCAACTCGATCCAGTCGGGGCCCGAAGTGATCCGGGCACCAGCCTCTTCGAGTTTGAGCAACACTGCATCGAGAAGGTCTGCACGAGTATCTTTCAGCTTGACCCGGCCGCCGGTCGCGGCGGCAGCAACCAGATAGGTGCCCGTTTCAATACGGTCTGGCAGCACGTTATAGTGACAGCCATGCAGGCGTTCAACACCTTCAATCTCTATGGTCGAGGTGCCGTGCCCGGTGATCTTCGCCCCCATGGCAATCAGGCACTCGGCCAGATCCACTACTTCCGGCTCACGGGCAGCGTTTTCGAGGATGGTTTTGCCATCAGCCAGGGTTGCTGCCATCAGCAGGTTTTCAGTGCCGGTTACCGTCACCGTATCCATGAGGATGTGCGCGCCTTTCAGGCGGCCATTTGTTTTCGCCCGGATGTATCCGTTTTCCACTCTGATATCCGCGCCCATCTGCTCAAGGCCCTGAATATGCAGATTTACTGGACGGCTACCGATAGCACAGCCTCCTGGCAGAGACACTTCAGCCTCGCCAAAATGCGCGACCAGCGGCCCAAGCACCAGGATAGATGCACGCATGGTTTTCACCAGCTCGTATGGAGCGTGGAAATGCTTGATGGTATTGGCGTGAATCTCAACGCTCATTTTCTCATCAATCATCAGTTCAACGCCCATGCGACCCAGAAGTTCGATCATGGTTGTAACGTCGTGCAAATGCGGCAGGTTGCCTACGGTAACCGGCTCATCCGCCAGCAAGGTTGCAGCAAGAATTGGAAGGGCTGCGTTTTTTGCACCGGAAATCCGGATTTCGCCGTCCAGAGGCTTACGGCCTCGGATCAAGAGTTTGTCCACAATAGTAGTCCTGTCGTGTGCGAGCAGTTCAGCCTTGGCGCGCAGCCCACTCAGCCGGAGTAAACGCTTTAGGGTGAAGGGCGTGAATAGTGCCATCCATAACTTTCTGGAATAGCGCTTTGTTGATCAGTTGCTGCCGCTTGATGGTCGACAGGCCTTCGAAAACATCACCTATAACAACCACCATATAATGGCTACCGTCGATCTGTACCTGCACCTCGCAATCGGGCAGTGCTTCTTTGACCAGCTCGGTGACTTCGGTGGCGTCCATAGTAATTCCTCGGAAATTTTTTAAATCAGGGGCGGGATTGTAACCAATCCTCGAGATTGCTCAAAGCAGCAAGAGATACAAGACGGGCAGGTGCATTCCTGAAAGACAGGGAAAGGCCCTGTTTTTCAGCCAGCCGGCTCCAGCACAAGAGCATGGAAAGGGCAACGCTATGAGTCGTGGATAAGCCACTGAGATCAACCACAAGGCTTCCACTGGCAGCAGATATCAGCTGCTCCCCTTCTGCCCGGAGCTGTATGACTGAACGGGTATCGACTGGTCCGGAAACCATGAGCACCCCATCCTGTAGCTGAACGGCTGGAGCTTCCGCGCTCATGAGTTATTCACTTCATCTTCCAGATTAAGGGATTTTACCGCATCACTCCATCCGTCGATCACAACTTGAACCTGCCCCCGACTGGCCTCCATTTCCTGGGTAAAACGATCCCGGAACGAAAGACCGATATTAACCCCTTCAACAATCACATTTTCCATCATCCATTTGCCACCGTTCTTCCGGTACATGGAATAGGTAACTGCGTGCCGGTTACCAGAGGCTGTTACCACTTCCATAGCCACCGAGGCACGGTTATCGTCCTGCGGGTTGATGGTGGCATCGTTGACATTGATGCTGAAATCTTCCGCGTTCACAAGTGCCTGAGCGTAACTGTCAAAAAGACTACGCTTGAATCTGCCCACAAACTCATTCCGCTGTTCCGGTGTCGCCTGGCGCGCATATCGCCCCATCACCCGTGCAGCGATCCGGCGAAAATCAACGAAACCGTCCAGAGCATCGTCCATATTCCGGTAAAAAGTTTCGGGATCCTCTTCATATAGCCCCCGCTCAGCATTAAGTTGCTTTACCAGTCGCTGGGTATTGTCATCGACATAGTGCAGCAGGTCTTCTTCCGGCCCCGCCTGTGCCGATGTCACATAAAATGCCATCAATGTCAGAGCAAGAAAGTATCGTTGTGTTAACGCAATCACCTGAGTTCTCCTGTTCTTTCGCAAAACCGGCTTATTTGCCTGACGCAAAATTACTGATAAGCCGTTCGATGTTCATGGCGGACTGAGTGGAATAAAATGTGTCGCCCGGCTTGAGCGATTCCATTTCACCACCAATGGATATATCAATGTACTGTTCGCCCAGCAGTCCGGATGTACGTATTACTGCTGCGCTGTCCGCAGGAATGTTATCCACATCGCTGTGTATGGACATGGCAACCCGCGCCTGAAAGGTTTCCTTGTTCAGGGTTACCGAGTCGATAGTGCCAATCGTGACGCCCGCCATAGACACCCTGCCCCGGGGTGTAATGCCACCCGTGTCATTAAAGTCTGCATATACGGTATAGGTGCTTTCGGCTGCTTTCGGTGACAAGCCACTTACCTGCAGCGCAAGAAAGAGCAGCGCAGCCAGCCCGGCGAGCATAAACAGGCCAACTGTGATGTCCGTTGTTCTTTGTTTCATTACCGGCTCCCGGTGTTATTTCGTCAATCGTTGATCAGAAGTTGCCGAACATTACGGCGGTAAGTACAAAATCCAGGCCCAGTACAGCCAGCGAAGAATACACGACAGTTTTCGTGGTAGCTGAGCTGATTCCTGCTGATGTAGGTACACAGTCGTACCCTTGGTAAACCGCAATCCAGGCACAGACAAAACCGAACACAACGCTTTTGATAACGCCGTTTACCACATCGTCCCGGAAGTCGACAGAGGCCTGCATATTTCCCCAGTATGAACCTTCAAATACCCCGAGCCATTCCACTCCCACAAGCATGCCACCCCATATACCGACCATGGAAAAAATGATCGCGAGTACCGGCATGGCAATAAAGCCGGCCCAAAGCCTGGGAGCAATAACTCTTCGCAGGGGGTCCACCCCCATCATTTCCATGCTGGACAGCTGCTCGGTCGCTTTCATCAACCCAATCTCGGCTGTCAGCGCCGAACCTGCACGCCCGGCAAACAGCAAAGCCGTGACTACTGGCCCGAGCTCACGCACCAGGGTTAGCGCAATCATCTGCCCTATGGCGGCCTCGGAGCCAAAATCACTGAGAATGGTGTAACCCTGAAGGCCCAACACCATGCCGATAAACAAACCGGACACAACGACAATAGCCAGCGACAACACGCCTACGGAATAAAGCTGTCGCATTAATAGCGGAAAACCGGTTACCGGACGCGGAACTCCTGACAGCACCCCGGCGAGAAAGCGGCCCGCACGACCAAAAGAGATGACCATACTGATTCCGCTGTGCCCCAGGGCCGCAATTTTGTCCATCAAGAAACACCTCCTGCAAGCCCGAAATCTTCAGCTGCGGCCAGGGACGGATAATGGAACGGCACGGGACCGTCTGGATGCCCCTGCAAAAACTGCTGCACCTGTTCAGACGGGTGGTTCTCCAACTCGGCCGGAGTACCTGCGCCAATTATTCTGCCATCCGCAACGATACAAGCGTAGTGACAGATGCTCAGGGACTCTTTGACATCATGAGAAACAAGCACACTGGTGAGCCCCATAGAGCTGTTAAGATCACGGATCAGCTTCACCAGCACACCCATGGCTATCGGATCCTGCCCGGCAAAGGGCTCGTCATACATAATCAGCTCGGGGTCCAGCGCAATACTGCGGGCAAGAGCAACACGCCGGATCATACCGCCAGACAGCTCAGATGGCATCAGATTGCGTGCCCCCCTGAGGCCAACAGCTTCAAGCTTCATCAGAACTATGTCGTGAATCATGTCTTCCGGCAGCTTGGTGTGCACCCGCATGGGGAAAGCCACATTCTCAAATACACTCAAATCTGTGAACAAGGCCCCGCTCTGGAAAAGCATGCCCATTTTTTCCCGCAACGAGTAAAGTTCCTTGCGGCGAAGATCCGGAACTGAGTGGCCATCCACCATTATGCTGCCGGAGTCCGGCCGCAGCTGCCCCCCTATCAGACGTAACAGTGTCGTCTTCCCGGTACCGCTGGGCCCCATGATGGCGGTAATTTTCCCACGGGGAATTTCCATGGAAACGCCATTGAAAATGCGGCGCCCGGAACGGGAGAATACAACGTCCTTCAATGAAATATACGAGCGCAGACCCATAGTTCTTACCTTTCAGCCCATAACCTTTAGCTTACAGCCCGGTGCCCCGGGCGCTATTGTGCAGGAATATCACAAATGGCCCTTGGCTCTCAGAGAGCGGCTACATTATGCCAAGGAGCTCGTAAGCTCAATCGCCTGAGCCCAAAATGTATTGATAGCAATGATCAGTTTCACTGAACTACCCTGACAATTCTCTCATTAACTCTCTGATGAACATGCCGTAACCAGACTGCTCAGGTCGCGGGAAATGTTATACTCCGCCAACCCAAGCGCAATCCCGTTTTTTAAATACAAAGCGTCAACGAGAAAGCAGGCCATTCGTCCGATGACTGAATTTAAAGCTTACGACTTCCGAACTCCCGCACTCCAGGCCATTCGTATTGAGCGCGATGCGATCAGCGCCCTGGAAAACCGTATCGACAGCCATTTTATACGAGCCTGCGAAGTGATCATGGCATGTCGCGGCCGGGTTGTGGTGACAGGCATGGGGAAATCCGGCCACATTGCCAACAAAATCGCGGCTACTTTTGCCAGCACAGGAACACCGTCATTTTTTGTTCATCCCGGGGAAGCCAGCCATGGCGACATGGGCATGATTACCAGCCAGGATGTTGTGATTGCCATTTCCAACAGCGGCAACACCAGCGAAGTGGTTACCATTCTCCCGCTTATCAAGCGTATGGGCGCTCCGCTGATCAGCATGACCGGCAACCCGGACTCCACACTGGCACAAGAAGCTGTAGCAAACCTGGACGTGAGTGTTAAAGCTGAAGCCTGCCCGCTCGGTCTGGCGCCGACATCCAGTACAACTGCAACCCTGGTCATGGGTGACGCCCTGGCGGTCGCCTTACTGGAAGCCCGGGGGTTCAGTGCAGAAGATTTTGCATTCTCTCACCCCGGCGGCAGCCTGGGGCGGAAACTTCTGCTGCGTGTAGCCGACATCATGCATACTGGCGATCGCATACCCACCGTAACTGAAGACACCACGCTCAGCGGCGCATTACTCGAGATCTCCCGCAAGGGCCTGGGCATGACCACCGTTGTAGACGCCACAGGCGCAATGACCGGCATTTTTACCGACGGGGACCTGCGCCGCACACTGGACAAATCCATCGATGTTCACACCACGCCTATGCGGGACGTAATGACACGGAACGGCAGAACCATACAGTCCGATCAGCTGGCGGCAGAAGCACTGAACATTATGGACGAACTCAAAATCAATGCACTCCCTGTTGTTGACGAGAGCGGCGCTCTGGTTGGCGCAATAAACATGCACGACCTGCTGCGCGCCGGCGTGCTCTGAGGAGCCATTTCAATGACCAGCCTGCATAGCCCCCTGGAAGAAAGCTGGACGGAAACCCTGCTGGCCAAAGCTGCACGCATCAAACTTGTTGCTCTGGATGTTGATGGAATCATGAGCGACGGAAAAATCTACTTCAGTGCAGAAGGCGATGAACTTAAAGGCTTTAACATTCTCGATGGACTGGGGCTGAAACAAATCATGGCAACAGGAATCGAGGTAGCCGTCATTACCGGGCGCAGCTCACCACTTACCGAAAAACGCATGAGAGATCTGAGGATTCCCCATCTGATGCAGGGGCGCGAAGACAAAAAAACCGCCTTGCAGGAACTGGTGAGTACTCTGGATATCCAACCAGACACAATTGCTTATATGGGCGACGATTTGCCGGATCTGCCGGCAATTCGCTACGCTGGCCTCGGGGTGACAGTTCCAAACGGATACTGGCTGGTGAGAAAATATGCAGATTATTGCACCCGGGTTAACGGAGGCCATGGCGCAGTACGAGAGCTTTGTGATCTTCTGCTAACAGCCGGAGGTAACCTTGAGACAACCCTGACGCCCTATCTGGAACCATAACCATGGCACAGAGCGAAACACAAAGCCTGCTGTCCTTGGTAGCCATGGCAAACAGGCCAAGGCTTCGCATGCTGGCGCTCGCAGCCACCATTGCAGCCACCATTTTTCTGTTGTGGCAGAGCGACGAGCCCGCAATAACCAGCTACAGCGATGCCAGACAGCTCAGAGGCGACGCAGAGCCCGACGGCTTTGTAATCAATGGCAACTATACGTCTTATGATGAAACGGGCCATCGGAAAATTGTCTTTACAAGCCCTCGCATCGAGCAGTTTGAAGAAGAAAACCTGGCCACCATGGAGTCACCCAGCGCAGAAGTGTTCAGCGCAGATGACGCAGAGCCCTGGCTCCTTGAAGCCGAGAATGGCAGCCTTCTGCGAGATGCAGATCTGCTATATCTGACTGGCAATGTTCGTGTAGTGCGTACAATTGGCGCCCGTACAGCAACGCTGGTCACTGAGAGCCTGACCCTGGATAACAATCAGGGCAGAGTCTACACCGATGACCTTGTAGAAATTACTGATAGCGTGGGCACTACCCGGGCTAAAGGCATGAACGCGTGGATTGATGAACGCATTCTGGAACTCAACTCCCAGGTGGAAGGACGCTATGACACCGTCAGATAACTCATCACGCAGGGTACTGGCTGCCATTCTGGCTGCGAGCCTTGCCAGCCCTGCTCTGGCATTCGATCTCGATTCTGATACGCCGATCACCGTCAGTGCTGACAGTGCCCGCCTGGATGATGGCAAGGGCATTGCCACCTACACCGGAGCGGTTGAACTGGTGCAGGGGAAAACCCGCCTGACGGCGGAACGGGTGGTGCTGTACAGGAGTTCCGAAGGCCTCAACCGCATTGAAGCCAAGGGTTCTCCTGCCCGCTACCAGCAACCGGTCACCAGTGGAGAAGGCGAAACCGACGCCAAGGCCCGGAACATCACCTGGTCTGCCACTGACAAGCAACTCACCTTTGAACGGGAAGCCGTAATTGAGCAGAATGGCAACGTATTTCGCGGCGACATTATTCATTACGATACCGAGCAAAGAGTGGTCACCGCAGAGGGCGGTGAAGATACCGGCACAGGCCCGGGCCGGGTCGAAATGGTCATTCAGCCCCGAAACAGCACTGACTCCACCAAATAGCGGAAAACAGGGATCCAATGGCAGTTCTCAGAGCGAGTAACCTGGCAAAAAGCTATAAACAGAAAAAAGTGGTTATTGATGTTTCGCTGGAAATTCGCAGCGGCGAGATCGTTGGTTTGCTCGGCCCCAACGGTGCGGGCAAAACCACCTGTTTTTATATGATTGTGGGGCTGGTGAATGCCGACAATGGCCGTATAACCATAGACAGCCAGGATATCACTCCACTACCCATGCACGGTCGGGCCCGCAAAGGTATCGGCTACCTTCCTCAGGAAGCGTCTGTATTCCGCAAACTCTCAGTGCGGGATAACATCATGGCGATTCTGGAAACCCGCAAAGCCCTCAGCCGTGCCGAACGTTTGACCAGGCTTGAACAACTACTGGAAGAATTCCATATCACCCATATCCGCGACAGCCTGGGTATGGCGCTCTCTGGCGGTGAACGGCGCCGGGTTGAAATTGCCCGCGCCCTGGCGATGGAACCCGCTTTTATTCTTCTGGACGAGCCGTTTGCCGGAGTAGATCCCATTTCGGTAAGTGACATCAAACAGATTATTCGCCACCTCAGGGACAAGGGCATCGGCGTTCTGATCACAGACCACAACGTTCGTGAAACACTGGATATCTGCGAAAACGCTTACATCGTTTCTGGTGGCCACATTATTGCCTCCGGAAACTCCGAAACCATACTTGCCAATCAGCAAGTTAAAGAAGTGTATCTTGGCAATGAGTTTCGCCTGTAGGACCTGTTTTCGACCTGCGACAGCACCCTTCGATTGTTTTGCTGAGCCGGAGCAAGTAAACTCGGCAAAGAACTTGCTAGGGTATTCTGTTTATGGCGGCAAGTAGCCGGCATACATAGATTTTTTAACCAATGCAAGAAATTCAGAGCAGGTAAGTGTGACGGATCCTGAGCAATGGTTATGAAAGCCTCATTACAATTAAAGCTGGGTCAGAGCCTGACAATGACGCCCCAGCTGCAACAGGCAATCAGGCTTCTGCAGTTATCAACTCTTGATCTCCAGCAGGAAATCCAGCAAGCCCTGGAGTCCAATCCCCTGCTGGAAAATTCGGAGGATGACGAGCAGGCTGAGCTGCCTTCCGCCGATAGCGATCAGAATCAGGACACGGCCACCCTCGAAACGTCTGCCGAAGCGGTTACTGATACATCCAGCCCGGACTGGGATGAAAACGAAAACGGCCCGGACTGGCAATCTGAAAATGAGATCCCGGACACGCTTCCCGACGATCTTCCCGTTGATACTGCCTGGGAAGATGTTTACCAGTCCGCACCAGCTCCCGCTGCGCGGAATGACGACGAGAACGACCACGATTTCGAAACCCGGAACTCTCCGACCGAAACCCTTAGAGATCATCTTGAGTGGCAACTCAACCTGACACCCATGAATGATAGGGATCAGGCAATCGCCCACGCCCTGATGGATGCGGTAGACGAGCGCGGATATCTCACCAGCCCAATCGAGGACATCTACGCCGGCCTGACCGACGATACCGATGAAGACCCTCTTGAGATGGACGAAGTCGAAGCTGTTTTACGCCGGCTGCAACACTTCGATCCACCGGGAGTTTTTGCCCGGGACCTTCAGGACTGCCTGCTGATCCAGCTTAACCAGCTACCACCGGAAACCCCCTGGCTTGCCCAGGCGCGGCTCGTCATCACCCACTACATAAACCTGCTGGGCAACCGTGATTATGCCCAGCTGCTCCGCCGCAGCCGCCTTAAAGAAGAGCAATTGCGCGATGTGCTTGCGCTGATCACCAGCCTCAACCCGCGGCCCGGCGACATCATCGACCGAACCGAGCCGGATTACGTCATTCCCGATGTTATCGTGCGCAAACACAACGGCCGCTGGCGCGTAGAGCTGAATCCTGAAATTGCTCCACGCATACGCGTGAATGCGAGCTATGCTTCATTAATAAGACGTGCCGATAGCAGCGCTGATAACACTTATCTTCGCGACCAGCTTCAGGAGGCCAAGTGGTTTATAAAGAGCCTGCAAAGCAGAAATGAAACCCTGCTGAAAGTTGCTACACGTATTGTTGAACATCAGCAGGGGTTTCTGGACTATGGGGAAGAAGCTATGAAGCCGCTGATTCTCTCGGATATTGCCCAGGTTGTGGAAATGCATGAGTCCACCATTTCCCGTGTGACTACACAGAAATATATGCACACACCACGTGGCATCTTTGAGCTGAAGTACTTCTTCTCCAGCCACGTCAGTACAGACGAAGGCGGTGAATGCTCCTCCACCGCTATTCGCGCCATGATCAAAAAGCTGATTGCAGCGGAAACACCGAAAAAGCCATTGAGCGACAGCAAGATTGCGGCCATGCTTGGAGAACAGGGAATCAAGGTAGCTCGACGTACGGTTGCAAAATATCGCGAGGCGATGCACATTCCGCCCTCGAACGAACGCAAACGCCTGGTTTAATTCGGGCACGCCTTACAGATTTCACTGGCGCAGCTACAGGTGTCAGTACCCAGGCCGGCTCCCAGAGCCGGAACGGATAACAACAGGAGACGTCTATGCAACTCAATATTTCAGGCCATCACGTAGAACTGACTCCCGCCCTGAAGGATTATGTGTCTGAAAAGTTTCAACGACTGGAGCGGCACTTCGACCACATCAGTAACTGCCAGGTGACACTGGAAGTAGACAAGGTTCGTCAGATAGCAGATGCAACGCTCCACGTGGTTGGCGGTGAGATTCACGCAAAGGCGGAAAGCGAGGACATGTACGCAGCTATTGATGGCCTTATCGATAAGCTTGACCGACAGATCCTCAAGCATAAAGAAAAGAGTGTAGACAGGATGCAGGGAAACACCGCCCGTTAGGCGGCTGTTTTCAGGCAAGTCATCTAATCAGACTGCGACGCGGACAACGTGTCGCAGTTTTTTTTAACGGAAGCGCGGTCGATTCATGAGCGACACATCCCTGACAATAGACAACATTCTTGCGCCGGAACTGACCCTGTGCAAGGTACCCGCATCAAGTAAAAAGCGGGTTCTGGAGTTCATTGCCGAGCAGATCCGTCAGCATAATGATTCACTCGGCGAGAGCCAGATTTTCAACAATCTGATTGCTCGTGAACGGCTGGGCAGTACCGGAATCGGCCAGGGGATCGCCATCCCCCACTGCCGCCTGGAAGGGCTTGAACACGTGATAGGCGTTTTGATAACGCTGGAAGAAGCCGTAGAGTTTGATGCTATTGATAACCAGCCGGTGGACCTGGTTTTTGCACTTGTTGTGCCGAAAGAAGCTACCAGCGAACATCTGGAGTTGCTGAGCCAGCTCGCGGAGAAGTTCAATGAAAGGACGTTTTGCGACAGCCTCAGGCAATGCGAAAATGCACAGACACTATACCAACGCATGACGGCCGCAAACGGCTGATATCCACTCTGGCAACAGGCTGTTTCACCATGAAGCTTATCATCGTCAGTGGCCGGTCCGGTTCCGGCAAGAGTACCGCTCTTCACGTATTGGAAGATCTGGGATACTACTGTATTGATAACCTGCCTATCGGGCTCCTGTTCCCGCTTACCCGGGAGGCGGCCAACCAGAGCGCACCGGGGCGGCTCGACAAGATGGCGGTCAGTATTGATGCCCGTAACCTGTCCGGGGAACTGGCCAATTTCGAAGAAATCTATCGAAAGCTCCGCCGAGATGACATTCAGGTTGAGGTTATCTATCTGGATGCCGATGAGCAGTCCCTTTTACAGCGCTTTCACGCCACCCGTCGCAAGCACCCTCTGAGCGATGACAAAACCTCACTCCGAGAAGCTATCAGCAACGAAAAAGCTCTGTTGGAACCACTATCAAAGCTTGCAGATCTTTACATCAACACCAAAGGGCTGTCGATGTACGAACTCAGGGATATGGTGAAGCAGCGAGTAGCAGGCCGCAAAGGTCAGGAGCTTGCCCTGCTGTTTCAGTCCTTCGGTTTCAAACACGGCGTACCACTGGATTCTGATTACGTATTCGATGTGCGCTGCCTGCCCAACCCTTATTGGGATGCCAGTCTGCGTAAATTTACAGGCCTCGATCAGCCGGTAGCAGAGTTTCTGGAGAAAGAACCAGCAAGCCGTAAAATGGTAAACGACCTTATTGCGTTTCTGGAAAACTGGATTCCCTCTTTTGCAGACAGCAATCGCAGCTACATGACCATTTCCATTGGATGCACTGGCGGTCAGCATCGCTCGGTTTACGTCTGTGAACAGCTGGGACGTTATTTTCGCGAACATAGCAGCAATGCACAGGTACGTCATACAGAACTGCCGCACTTGCAGACCCGGAACGAGGTCTGACCCAGAGTGATACGCCAGCAGATTATTATCATTAACAAGCTTGGGCTGCATGCCCGGGCCACAGCAAAACTGGTTGCAACTGCATCGGCTTTCGATTGCTCCGTCAGGATCTGCGGCAAAGGCCGTGAGGTCGATGCAAAAAACATTATGCAAGTCATGATGCTCGCGGCCAGCAAGGGTACCGAAGTAGAGCTTGTGGCTGACGGCCCGGGTGAGCAGGAAGCTGTTGAAGCCTTGGTCGCGCTGATAAACGATTACTTCGGGGAAGGCGAGTAGCCCGCCATTTTTCAAAGCACGCCCCTGCAACTCTTTCTCACGTACAGCGGCTAACTCCGTTATAATGCAGGCGTTTTCTGAGCGTAGGTGATTCATGTCCGATATTCTGGAAAAAAGTCAGGCCCGCCAACGTTTACGCTCACTGAGTGAAGCGCTGGACAGTGGTGCCCTGAAACAGGTCGCCCGTATCCTCAATGGTGGTTTGAGCCCCAGCGATATCGCTCACCTACTCGAATCCTCTCCGCCACGGCAGCGTGCCCTGCTATGGAATCTTGTAGATAAACAACTCGAAGGCGAAGTTCTCCAGTACCTCAACGAGGACATTCGTGCCGAATATCTGAGCCGGCTGAACGCTCAGGAACTGGCGGATATCATCGAGGACTTCGAGTCCGACGATGTCGCCGACCTTCTGCAACAGCTGCCGGATACAGTGATCCAGGAAGTTCTGGACACCATGGATGAGCAGGACCGGCGGCGGGTTGAAGAGGTACTGTCCTACCCGGATGATACCGCTGGCGGTCTGATGAACACGGACACCATCACCGTGCGCCCGGACCTGAGCATTGATGTAGTCTTGCGGTACTTGCGCCGACACAGAGCGCTGCCACCAATGACCGACAGCCTGATTGTGGTCAGCCGCCGTGACGAGTTTATCGGCGTGCTTCCCATCACAAAAATGCTGGTATCCAATCAGACCGCCACAGTGCGGGAGGTCATGGACACCGATATAGAACCTATACCCGTCACTCTTTCGGACACCAAAGTGGCCCACCTTTTTGAGCGCTATGATCTTATTTCTGCGCCGGTGGTAAACTCAGAGGGACGGCTGCTGGGCAGAATTACCATCGATGACGTGGTGGATGTTATCCGTGA
Organism: Marinobacter sp. F3R11; assembly: GCF_003318275.1. Taxonomy (GTDB): domain Bacteria; phylum Pseudomonadota; class Gammaproteobacteria; order Pseudomonadales; family Oleiphilaceae; genus Marinobacter. The sequence continues at coordinate 113,822 of NZ_QOCH01000015.1, forward strand.
GGATGCTGACCACTCACTGATGAGTATGGCGGGCCTGGATGACGACGAGGATACTTTTGCACCGGTCTGGAAAACCACCCGGCGCAGGGCTGTGTGGCTGGGCGTTAATCTCGTCACTGCCTTTATTGCCTCCGGGGTTATCGGTGTGTTTGAGGATACCATTGACCAGGTTGTCGCCCTTGCCATACTGATGCCAATCGTCGCCAGCATGGGAGGCATAGCTGGCAGCCAGACTCTCACCCTCGTTATCAGGGGGATGGCTGTAGGGCAGATCAGTGCGGCGAACGTGGGCTGGCTGCTGAACCGCGAGTTTCTTTCAAGCATCCTCAACGGCGTGCTTTGGGCAGGACTGGTAGCTGCTGCGGCCATGATCTGGTTTCAGGATTTGACGATTGGTGCAATCATTGCCGCTGCGCTGATTATCAATCTGGTTGCGGCCGCCTTAGTGGGCACGGTACTGCCGTTGTTCCTGAAATCCCGCAATATAGACCCGGCATTGGCCGGCAGCGTTATACTGACAACAGTCACAGATGTGGTTGGCTTTACGTCTTTCCTCGGCCTGGCCACCCTCTTCTACGCCTGATCCGACTAATCTGGAATGAACAATGATCGACAGTAACCAAGATGAGGCTCCGCAATACTCGGGGCCCAGCAAATCCCAGCTCAAGCGAGACATGCACGCACTCCAGGATATTGGCAAGCGCATGATGGAGCTGAGCGATGAGCAGCTTGATACACTCAGCATCAGCGACACCCTGAGAAACGCTATCGAGGAATCTCGCCGAATCCGGCAGAATGAAGCCAGGCGACGCCATCTTCAGTACATAGGCAAAATCATCCGTCAGGAAGATGATCCTGAAGCAGTTCAAAGGGCTATTGATGCCTTCGACTCAGGAAGCGTGGAACATACCCGTCGCCATCACCTGGCTGAACGCTGGCGTGATCGTATGATTACCGAAGGGGATTCCGTGGCAGGTGAGTTCTTCAGTTATTGCCCTGGTGCCGATATACAACACTTGCGCAACCTTGTTCGCAACGCCCGTAAAGATCTGGAAAAACAGAAAAATACCGGGCAGGCCCGCAAACTGTTCCGCTACCTGCGAGAATGCGTTGACGAAGCGGAAGCCTGATTTTCTGCCTGAGGCAAAAGGCTAGTTACCGGTATCAAAAACCTGTCGAAGGTCCACTTTGGGGTCGTCCCAGGAGCCGGTGACATTGTAGGTTGCGCTGGTCAGTTTGCTCAACGGATCACCCAGCACCTTGTCCAGCACAAACAGGGCTCCGCCTATCGGCGCACTGGCGCCCATCAGCAATGCAGCCAGAGGCAGGTTCTGGGTCAGTGGCAAAACGACTACCAGACGCATATCAAGCACCCCGTCGGTGAGGTTTGTGGAACCACTGAGCTTGAATGCTCCTGATGGTCCCACTACCTGAAGTTCCGGGTCCATGGTCAGCAGGCCCTTTTCCAGCAGTGCCTTACCCGAGATAGCATCGAACGCAACACCGCGTTCATACAGGTCGGAAAAGTCCAGCTTTAACCTGCGCCATAGAGTGTCTGCGTTGAGCAGGTTGAATACCCGGAACACCTGGGCACTGTTGTTTCGTTCCAGAATCACACCATCATCAAGCCGCAGACTGACGGCGCCGCTGAGCTCCGCTATGTCAAACTCGTCCGGCCTACCGGGCCAGTCCAGTTCCAGTTGAATGTCCGTCTGCTTATTGGAGAGCGGAATATCGGTATCGAACAACTCACCCAGATCCGCCACCGCTCCACCGGCTACGGACCCTGAAAACTGGCTGGTCTCCCGGTTATCTACAACACTCCATGTCATATCACCCAAAAGCGTAAGAGACTTCAGGCGCCCCTCAATCCCGGTGATATTCAGCTGATCAGGCTCTGGGCGCACCTGGAACGACCAGCTCCCCAGGCTGTCTTCATTAAGCTGCAGCTCGGAAATGGCTATATCAACATCGGGCCAGTTCGCGATATCCATTGCCCGGAAAGCCTCCAGCTGCTGATCAATCGTCAGCAGTTCCGGCGTCTCGGTTCCCGCGGAGTTATCCCGGGTAAGGCGTAGTACTTCAAAGTTTGCGGTTATCGGTCGGTCATCGTCCGGGAACACCACCCGGCCAACCGCTCGCTCGGAGCGGGTCGTGACAATCCAGCGATCAGCCAGCTCCAGAGCCTCCAGATGAATATCCGAGAGTATCTCTTCACCAAGATACAGCTTGCTAAACGTCAGCTCCACGCCTGAGCTTTTGAGCAGAAGATCGAAAATCGCCCGATCCTCCCAGCTTCCCTTAATGCTGATCCCGCTGGCTGCCTCGGGATTGATTTCCGCAACCAGAGGCGAGATTTCTTCCGGTTTCTTCGAAAACGGGCCGGGCCAGTCAATCGCCAACCCCTCAAGGCTTGAGCGAACGACAATTCGCGACCTCGCCTCCTCAGCCACATTGAGCTCTGCAGAGTAGCCAGTTCTGCCTTTCAGCCCGTAACCGCCCTCTTCTGCCCCGCCATTGTGTTCAGTATCTGAATCCAGCAAGCCGGTCTGACGAAGAGCTTCGGGGACAGATAGAGAACCGGTCTGGCGGATAGTAAGTGCACGTTTGCCGGAACTGTTGCCTGCCGGTGGCTGGCTGAAACTAACCTTGACGGGCTCGCCCAGAAACCTTGCATCCAGAGGGGGACCAGAAAAGCCCTCGGTTGAGTGGAATTTTACGGCCCCCGAAATTGCCTCCCAGTTCAGGTCTGCCTCGGAATATTCTATAAAGCCATTCGAGGTACTGACCTCAGCTGCCACAACCACATCGCCAGCGCCTGCAAGAGGCAGATCAATGTCCAGATCAAGCTCGTAATCACCGCCATATTTCAGGCTTGCAGCCTGAGGTCCGGCAATATCTCCAAATGGGCTATTTGCCATCCAGAATGCAATGGAATCACCAGGAACGGGAGCTGATACGTCTACCCGGACAAGGGCACCTTCATCACCGGGAATAACCGCTACGGTACCTGGATTCAATAAAAGCCCACCGGTTTTACCGGACTCAAGGGACACCAGAGTCTCCCCATTCTGTATGGAGACTCTCCCTCTGGCTTCCGTCACCTCGGGCCACTGTTCATCATATAAAACAGTGCCATTTCCGAACTCATACCACATGGATGAAACAAAAGAACCCGAGGGCGCATCTCTGCCAATCTGGCCGTGGCCGTAATACACGCCCGACGTAATATCAGCCTTCTGGATAGCGGTGGTCAGCCACTCATACAATCTATCGTCCACGACCTTTTCCGGAACAAACGCACCCAACATAGAAGCGTCGCCATTCTCAACGGCCACACGAAGCCCGAGATTGTCCTCTCCCTGACGGTCCAGTTTCAGATCAAATGCACCGGTCAGACGGGTGCTGTCGTTCTCGCCATTGCGATAGCTCATGCGTATATCGTCTGCATATACGCGGGTTACGGGACCATCCAGCTTCCAGGCCACGCTGGCATCAACCTCGGACATTGACCACACGCTGCCAAACAGCTCGGGAAAGGCGAGAGTAACCGGCTCCTCTCCAGACCGGACCATTACATATCCAGTACTCTGGTCAACATAGATAAAGCCGTTAACACCACTCACTGCAGGAGCCCCCTGGTAGGCAACAGCTCCAGCATCCCGGAGCTTTCCCGAGAACTCAAAACTGTTCTCGCCCTTCCCGGGGACACTGATTTTCATATCATCGAGAAAGCCAGAAGGCTGGTAGTGTTCGAGCGCCTCAGCTGCGACATCTGGCAACAAGGGTAGCGCACCAACCAGGTTCCTTAGCGGGTTCAGCGGCAAAGCGTCGGCTGTGATCGTAATTCCACCCGTGTCAGGCAGCAACCTCAGACTGAATGGCGAAACCTCATCCCCATTCCAGGTCCATGAAAGTTGCTTGAGATGCCATTCACCAATGGTTTCCTGGCGGTTTCCGGGCTCAGCCGCCACCTCCATCACAGCAGAATGTCGACGCCATCCAAAACGGGCACTGATATCTTCCAGCGGCGCCAGAGATTCTGCACCAACACCCAGCTGAAGATAAGGCGTTCTCACCGTTCCGCTGACTTGCTGCAAGGTTCCTTCACGAAAGGTAAGCCAGGCTTCGCCACCCAGGTCGAACCCTTCTACGCGAATATCCCGCCACTTGTATTCGTCAACGAGTCCATCGAACAAGCGTCCGGAATCCACATCGAGGTACAACTGACCGGTAAAGTCACCACGGAAGAAGTGTTTTCCCACCAGAGTAAAGCTGGCAAGCTGTTGGGTTGTTGCTGATTGCATGGCCCGCCCCGACGCGTGGAACAGGCCCTGGTGGTATATCAGGTCGAGCTGGGGAATATCCAGGTGCCGGAGCTGACCTTTATGATCGCGGATTCCCAGGCTTACACGGGTTACTTTTATGTAGGGGTCCGACAGCCATTTACGGGCAGCTTCGAGCCAATACCGGAACCGGTTGCTGAGCGACGCCGGCACATCAGCCCCCCGAAGGCCCAGGTCACCACTGTTTTTCTGGTTCAACGTCAGTTCAAGCCCTTCGGCTTCAAAATCCTCAAACACAATCCGGAAACGCATTAGCGAGGCCAAAGCATCAAACCGAATGGTCAGATGCTGAAGACTCAGCACTCGCACCCCGGAATCAGGGTTGGTAACTTCTATATCCTGGGCAGTAAAAGACGGGTCGAGCCAGAACCAGCGAGAGGAGAGCTTGCCAATGCTTACTTCATGGCCCAGGCGGGCGGAAAGCTCGCTGGAAAGGTCATCCCGGAAGGTGTCGATATTATGGGTAAGCTGCCGGCCAATCCCCGCATAGAGCGCAAACAACACCAGAATAATCACCAACAACCACCAGACAGCGCCGCTAAGCAGCGCCATCAAACGGATAGGTGAGCGTTCAGTAGAAGACGTTCCGGGCATCGTTTTATGTCACACCCAGTGCCGGTAACCCGCCCCGGGATCATAACAAAACAACATCGTACTGCTCCTGGCTATAAAACGGCTCTACCTGGAAACGGACGGTCTTGGCTATAAAGGTTTCAAGGTCCGCTACGTTGTCAGATTCCTCATCAAGCAGACGATCAACCACGCTCTGGGAAGCCATCACCAGATAGCTTTCGGCATCGTAGGCCCGGTTAATCCTGAGGATTTCCCGGAAAATTTCAAAACACACCGTTTCACTGGTTTTCAGAAAACCCCGGCCATCACAGACAGGACAAGGCTCACATAGCACCTGCCCCAGACTTTCCGTGGTTCGCTTGCGGGTCATTTCCACAAGGCCCAGCTCAGAAACGCCGGTAATTTTGGTTTTTGCGTGATCCCGTTCGAGCATTTTTTCCAGCATGCGGTGAACCTGACGCTGGTGCTCGACATCTTCCATGTCGATAAAATCAATAATGATGATCCCACCCAGATTACGCAGCCGCAGCTGCCGGCTGATAGCCCGGGCCGCTTCCAGGTTGGTTTTGAAGATCGTTTCTTCCAGATTTCGATGACCCACAAATGCACCGGTATTAATATCGATGGTGGTCATGGCTTCAGTCTGATCAATAATTACATAGCCGCCGGATTTGAGCTGGACCTTACGACTAAGCGCTCTCTGAATCTCATCTTCCACTGAATAAAGATCAAAAATTGGCCGCTCGCCCGGATAGTATTCCACCTTGTCAGCAAACTCGGTAACAAACTCCTCGACAAACTCCATAACCCTCTGGTGGCTTTCGCGGCTGTCGATGCGCACTTTTTCTGTTTGTGGCCTAATGAGGTCACGGATGGTGCGAATGAAAAGCGGTAAATCCTTGTAAACGGCTGCAGGCGCCTGAACCTTGTCAATCCGGTCATGGATGGATTGGCTGAGACGATGCAGGTAGCTCATGTCAGCCATCAACTCTTCTTCCGATGCTGCTTCTGCCGCAGTGCGAATGATGTATCCACCCTGCACATCAGGGTGCGTTGCAGCGCCCTCTTCTACGAGCGCTTTCAATCGGCTGCGCTCAGTCTCGTCTTCAATTCTCTGGGAAATACCCACGTGGTTTACGTCGGGCATGAAGACCAGGTACCGGGACGGGATGGAAAGCTGGGTGGTCAGCCGGGCGCCTTTCGTTCCGATGGGGTCTTTGGTCACCTGCACCACCAGTGACTGGCCTTCTCGCAGCAGGCTGCGGATATCCGGAACTGTTTTCGGCCCTTCGGCGGGATCTACTGAGGCAGGCTGGTTTGAAACAACATCAGAGGCATGAATAAACGCAGCCCTCTCCAGGCCAATATCTACAAATGCCGCTTCCATACCGGGAAGCACGCGTACAACCTTGCCTTTGTAGATATTCCCGACAATACCCTTGCGACTGGCACGCTCGATATAGGCTTCCTGCAGCATACCGTTCTCAACCAGCGCGACCCGGGTTTCAACCGGCGTTACATTGATCAGGATTTCTTCGCTCATGATTGGCTCTCCCGACTACTTGGCCAGTGTTTCCATACAGGGCAGCCTGCATTGGCCAGCAAGACAGCTGTCTCCTGCAATGGCAGGCCCACTACCGCACTGTAGCTGCCTTTAAGTTCTTGAACAAAAATACCACCAAGGCCCTGGATTCCATAACTTCCGGCTTTGTCCATGGGCTCTCCCGTGGCTACATAAGCAGCAATTTCAGCCGGAGCCAGGGAACGGAAGCTCACCTCCGTAGTCACCAGGCGGGATTCACAGTGCCCGTCCTGTGCCAGTGCAATAGCGGTCATGACCTGATGAGTAGCGCCAGACAATTGAGCCAGCATGGATCTGGCTTCGTGCTCATCGGCTGGTTTACCAAGAATGACATTATTCAGTATCACAGATGTGTCTGAACCAAGAACGAGCCTGCCGGGAAAGTCGACAGCAACCGCGAGCGCTTTCTCCCGGGCCAGACGCTCAACGTAATCACCAGGCACCTCAGCAGATCCTGGTGTTTCATCGATATGAGCAGGCTGCACGGAGAACGCAACGCCGATCTGCTCTAGCAGCTCCGAGCGACGCGGAGAGGCAGAGGCAAGAATAATAGAGGCCATGGCTATCCCATCTTCCGATTAATATTGTCCATCAGAATAGACAACACGGGCCAGACCAGGGCACTGGTCAGTGCAGGCCACAGATAACTGAACCCTGCATCTTCGCCTCCCAGCATCTGTTTCAGAAAATGCACCAGCATCTGGTTGATACCCAGCAGGAGAAAGACCATAAGGCACTGTTGCGGCATGGGATACATGCGCAGCCTCTGATGGACGGTAAGAACAAGAAAAGCGATAAGCCCCATAGCCAGCGCATTGACACCCAGCGGCGTCGCTTCCAGAACGTCAAGCAACAAACCGAGACACCACGCAAAAAGAATACCGAACTGTGCCGGGGCCCGGAACGTCCAGTAAAACACAATCAGACCAAGCCATTCAGGCCGGAACTCATACCAGCCAACAGGAAACAAAGAGATGCTTAACACCAGCGATACAAGCACCGACAGCGCAAACACCGGATAACTGATTACGGATAACATCAGCCCTGTCCCTCCTGCACATCACCGGTAACGGACGACTCCGGCTTACCCTGGTCATTATCACTGGCAGGAAGCGCCTTCACTCCGTCATTTGGTGGAAAAACCACGAGTACCAGACGACTCTGGCTGAGTTGCGCTTTTGGCGTAGCCTGAATGGATACAAAAGGTTCGCCCGGTTCTTTGTTGATAAGGCTGACTTCAGCCACCGGATACCCTCTCGGAAAACGCCCGCCAAGCCCGGAGCTGACAAGCAGGTCTCCCTCACGTATATCCGCTGTATCCGGAACGTGGACCAGATCAAGGGTCACCGAATCGCCGGTGCCCAGAAGAATGGCCCGCAGCCCGTTTCGCACAACTTCAACCGGCACCGCGTGACTGCTGTCGGAAACGAGGAGCACACGGGAAGTTACCTGACTGGTCTGCACTACCTGCCCCATCAAACCATGGGCATCCAGTATGGCCTGCCCTACCTGCAAGCCGTCACTGCGACCTTTATTAATAATGATTTCATGGGAATACGGATCCGGTGAAACACTCACCACCTCGCTGACAATAACCCTGTCATCGAGCAGTTCCGAAGAATTCATCAGACGACGGAGTTCGTTGTTTTCAGAGGCCAGAGCGGCATACTTGAGGGCTCTCCGCTCAAGAATGAGCAGGCGGGCTTTCAGATCTTCGTTTTCCTGCTTCACGTCTTCGCGGGTGGTAAACAGGCTGGCAACCCAGTCACTGAATTGATAGGGTGCGTTACCAAGCCAGTAAACAGGAGTAAGACCAGTTGCCAGAGTGCTTCGGACAGGCGTGAGACGGTCGTAATGGTGATCGGCAACAATAAGTGTTACCGATACGATAATAACCAGCAGGAGCCGAAGGCCAGGCATTGGCCCCTGGACAAAAATGGTTTTAATAACGATCCCTCCCCAAAGGATTATCCCTCCGGAGAGAACATTCCGATGCCGCCCCGGTCAATGACTTCCAGCGCCTTGCCACCACCACGGGCAACACAGGTCAGCGGATCCTCGGCAATGATGACTGGCAACCCGGTTTCTTCACTGATCAGCTTATCCAGGCCTCGCAACAGTGCACCGCCGCCCGTCAGAACAATGCCGCGCTCTGCGATATCAGAGGCCAGTTCCGGCGGGGATTGTTCCAGCGCGCTTTTAACGGTCTGAACAATCTGCGCAAGGGATTCCTGAAGCGCGTCCAGAATTTCTTCACTATTGAGAGTAAACGCCCGCGGCACACCTTCCGCCAGGTTACGTCCACGAACATCGATTTCTAGAATCTCCAGGCCTTCATACGCACAGCCGATCTCATGCTTGATGCGCTCGGCGGTAGATTCACCAATCAGGCTGCCATAGTTGCGACGCACATAGGTAACTATAGCTTCGTCGAATTTATCACCACCTACCCTGACCGAATCTGCGTATACAATGCCGTTAAGGGAAATGATTGCAATTTCAGAGGTACCACCGCCTACATCCACAATCATCGAGCCACTGGCTTCTTCAACCGGTAGCCCCGCACCAATTGCCGCAGCCATGGGCTCTTCAATCAGGAACACTTCCCGTGCGCCGGCACCCAGGGCCGATTCGCGGATAGCCTTACGTTCGACCTGTGTGGATTTGCTGGGCACACACACCAGCACCCTTGGGCTAGGAGTTATGAAGCTGTTCTCATGCACTTTGTGAATAAAGTGCTGAAGCATTTTCTCAGTAACGACAAAATCCGCGATTACACCGTCTTTCATCGGGCGAATAGCGGTAATGTTACCTGGCGTGCGGCCCAGCATGCGTTTGGCTTCAGCACCTACGGCGGCAACCATTTTCTGGGAGTTGGTGGTACGAATAGCTACAACGGAAGGCTCGTTCAGCACAATCCCGCGGTCACGCACGAAAATAAGGGTATTGGCGGTGCCCAGATCAATGGACAGGTCGCTGGAAAATAAGCCTCGGAGTCTTTTAATCAACATTCGTGTAGTTTCAACCTGAGAGTTGCGGTTGCAGAAAGATGCGGCAACTTTAGCAGTGCCCCCCCGCTCAGGCAAGGCACAGCCTGCTGTAAAGGCAAATGATATTGCGATCGGCGTGAACAATTGTTCATGCAACCAGGGGATAACCCGCCCTCAGGCAACAATTTGCACGCTGGCGTGGGCAATGAGTGGATCTTTGGTCCATATTTAAAGAGAGCTGAAAAGACGACCTGAAAATTTCCGGTCCATCCTGTTCAAACTGCCAGAATCGAGGCCCCAGTTGAGAATACAAGCAATCAGCCTGCCGCAGCACAACTGCACAAAAACCGTATCCTGCCACTTATTTCTGATTTTGGCATTGATTGTCGCGGCGGGACTTCCCTCCTTGACTCAGGCCCAGCAAAACGGAACCGAGCCAGCAGGCACTATCGCCCTGGAACCCCGGGCCGACAGTGATGCCCTGATCGCCGAGCGCATCATCAGCATTTTCAAGCAGATTCCGCACTTCGAGGGATTGCATGTCAGTGTTCAAAGCGGCGTGGTGTCCCTGACGGGACAGGTTGCCAATGAATCCCAGGCCCAACGAGCCCTGAAACTGGCCAGCCGAGTGGAAGGGGCCATTGCAGTTGATGACCGGATTGTGCGCACTCTGGGCCTGCAAGACAACCTCAACCCCCTGTGGGATTCATTGCAAAATACCTTGCAGGGCTGGGCAAGAGCCCTGCCACTATTACTGGTAGCGCTCAGTGTTTTTGCCATAGTGGCCTTCGCAGGGCACCGACTGGCAGACAACAACCCGCTCTGGTCACGGTTAACTAAAAACCCGTTCCTGGCGGAACTGGCCGGCCACGCAGTCAGGCTGATAACCATACTTACAGGCTTGCTTCTTGCGCTGAATATACTTGGAGCGACAGCGCTGATGGGTACATTACTGGGCGGTGCAGGCGTCCTGGGCCTGGCCATCAGTTTTGCGGTCAAAGATTCCATGGAAAACTACATTTCCAGCATCATGCTGAGTATCCGCCAGCCTTTCCGGGCGCAGGAGCATGTAGCCATCAATGAATACGAAGGGGTTGTGGTCCGGCTGACATCGCGCTCGACCGTTCTGATGACTCTGGAGGGCAACCACCTGCGCATCCCCAACTCGACAGTCTTCAAAGCCGTTATTCTGAATTACACCCGCAACCCTCAACGCCGCTTTGACTTTGTTCTGGGCGTAGACGCTGCAGACGATCCGGCTCAAGCCATCCAGACAGGCCTGGCCGTCCTGCAAGAACTGGAATGGATACTGGAGGATCCGGAACCCCAGGGGATCATCGATTCCGTTGGCGACTCCAACATTCTGATCAAATTCCTGGCCTGGATTGACCAGCGTGAGTCAGACTACGGTAAAGCCCGCAGCCTTTCCATTCGCGCCACCAAGAATGCGCTGGAAGCCAAGGGCTTCACCCTGCCCGAGCCCATCTACCGGCTACGTTTCGACCAGTCATCGGCACAGGCAGCTCTGGCAGCAACAGACACGCAAAAACTGCCAGCGGAAGCGTCGAAAACGGATACCGGTGCCGTTACTGCTTCGCGCACCTTCACACTACCGCCGGGCGATGTACTGGATGTACGCCCGAATACCAACATATCGAAACAAGTGCGTGAAGAGCGCAGCGATGCCGCAGTCAAAGATCTGCTGGATGATGCCCGGCCAATTGAATAGATGCTGATCTCACAAGATTCATGGCTGATACAAAGACTGAAGGATCCTGCACCCTCAGCTCTCCCGCACAGCCATGAATCTGTTACCATAACGGCCTTCATAAAAACGCTGTTTTATACTTTGGAGTCAACGTGACCATTTCCCGCGAAGACATTGAAAAAGTCGCCGTGCTGGCCCGTATTCGTCTCGACGAAGAGCAGATACCGGCACTGGAGAAAGATCTGGGCAATATCCTCAGCCTTGTCGACCAGCTCACTGCCGCCGATACCGATAACGTCGAACCGCTGGCTCACCCGCTGGATGCGGTTCAGCGTTTGCGTCCGGATGAAGTAACCGAGAGCAATCAGCGCGAGGCTTTTCAGGCTATTGCACCAGCCACCGAGAATGGCCTCTATCTCGTACCCCGCGTTATTGAGTGATCTGACGAACCACATCATCAGGATTGAACATGCATAACAAATCCGTAGCAGAGCTTTCCCGGCAACTGGAAGGTGGCAAGATTTCAAGCGTGGAACTGACCCGTGAGTTCCTCGATCGTATCAAGGCTGAAGACAGCCAGTACAACAGCTTCATTACCATCACCGAAGACCAGGCGATGGCCGATGCCAAAGCCGCTGACGAACAGCGTGCAGCCGGTAACGCCAGCCCCTGGACCGGCGTACCTTTTGCCCACAAGGATATTTTCTGCACCAACGGCGTAACCACCACCGCTGGTTCGAAGATGCTGGCCAACTTTGTACCCCCTTACGATGCCACAGTAGCCGCCAATTTCCGCACTGCCGGTGCGGTGTGCCTGGGCAAAACCAATATGGACGAGTTCGCCATGGGCTCATCCAACGAATCCAGCTTTTACGGCCCGGTTACCAACCCCTGGGGCCTGAGTGGCAGCGGAAAACGCGTTCCCGGTGGCTCCTCCGGTGGCTCCGCAGCAGCCGTCGCAGCTCGCCTCGTGCCAGCTGCAACAGCCACAGATACCGGCGGCTCCATCCGCCAGCCGGCGGCGCTATGCGGCATAACAGGGCTGAAGCCGACCTATGGCAGAGTCTCCCGCTACGGCATGATCGCCTTTGCCTCCAGCCTTGACCAGGGCGGCACCATGGCGCGCACCGCAGAAGACAACGCTCTGATGCTGAATATAATGGCCGGATTTGACCCGAAAGATTCCACATCCGCTGATCGTGCCGTGCCGGATTACACGGCAACTCTGAACGAGCCGTTGAAGGGTCTGCGCATTGGCCTTCCAAAAGAATATTTCTCGGATCAGCTCAGCCCCGCGATGGAAGAACAGGTACGCAACGCGGTCAGAGAATACGAAAAGCTCGGCGCGACCGTGAAAGAAGTGTCTCTGCCTCATGCAAATCTGGCTATTGCCGCTTATTACGTCATTGCGCCTGCTGAGGCCTCAGCCAACCTGTCGCGGTTTGATGGCGTTAGATACGGATACCGGTGCGAGGATCCTCAGGATCTCAGCGATCTGTATACCCGTACCCGCGCCGAAGGCTTCGGAAGCGAAGTGAAGCGCCGTATTCTGGTGGGCACCTATGCTCTCTCCGCCGGCTACTTTGACGCTTATTACCTGAAGGCGCAGAAAGTCCGTCGTCTGATCCAGCAGGACTTTATTAACGCATTCAAAGACGTGGACGTACTGATGAGCCCGGTTTCACCCTCTCCTGCCTTTGTGCAGGGCGAAAAAACCAGCGACCCGGTCACTATGTACCTGGAAGACATTTTCACCATTGCCGTAAACCTTGCGGGCGTGCCTGCCATGTCGGTACCGGCAGGTTTTGTAGATGGCTTGCCAGTGGGGTTACAGATTATCGGGAACTACTTTGACGAAGCCCGCCTGCTAAATACAGCTCATCAGTTCCAGCAGGTAACTGACTGGCACCAGAAGCTTCCCCAGTAAGCCCGAATCAGGAGAACGTTTATGCAATGGGATATTGTGATCGGGCTGGAAATTCACGTTCAGCTTGCCACCAAGACCAAGATTTTTTCCGGCTCCAGCACCGCCTTTGGCGCCGAACCCAATACGCAGGCCAGCGCCGTTGATCTGGCCATGCCAGGTACCTTGCCTGTACCAAATGAACAAGCCTTCCGTTATGCCGTAATGTTTGGCCTGGCGGTAAATGCCGAAATCGGTCGACGCTCGGTATTTGACCGTAAAAACTACTTCTACCCGGATTTGCCCAAGGGCTACCAGACCACACAACTGGACCACCCCATTGTTGGCCCGGGCTTTGTGGATATTGACCTGGCCGATGGCCGTAGCAAGCGTGTACGCATTCATCACGCCCATCTGGAAGAAGACGCCGGCAAATCCCTGCACGAAGACTTCCATGGCATGACAGGCATAGACCTGAACCGCGCAGGCACGCCGCTGATCGAAATCGTTACCGAGCCGGATATGAACAGCGCGGAAGAGGCCGTTGCCTTCGCCAAAAAACTGCATAGCCTGGTATCCTCCATCGGCATCTGCGACGGCGACATGAGCCAGGGCTCCCTGCGTTTTGATGTCAACATTTCACTCAAGCCCAAAGGCTCGGACGAACTTGGCACCCGCACCGAAACCAAAAACCTGAACTCGTTCCGCTTTATGGAGCAGGCCATCGCCCACGAAGTGGAGCGGCAGATGGACATTCTGGAAGACGGCGGCAGAATCATTCAGGAAACGCGCCTCTACAACGGCGACCGTGATGAATCACGCTCCATGCGCAGCAAGGAAGAAGCCAACGACTACCGCTACTTCCCCTGCCCGGATCTGCTGCCGGTTGAGATAGACGACGCTTTTATTGAAAGTGCCCGCGTACTCCTGCCAGAACTGCCAGACGACCGCAAAGCCCGCTTCAAAGAGCAGTTTGGCCTGAATGATTACGACGCAGGCCTGCTGAGCGCAGATGCCCGGCTTGCAGGCTTTTTCGAGGAAACCGCCAGCCACGGCAAAGACCCGAAACTGGCGGCAAACTGGGTACTGGGTGAATTCTCCGCTCGCCTGAACGCAGAAGATAAAACAGTCACTCAGGCACCTATTACCGGCACGCAGCTGGGCCAGCTGGTTACGCGCATTGCCGACAACACGGTTTCGTCATCCGGAGCCAAAAAGGTATTCGAAGCACTCTGGAATGGTGAAGGCGACAATGCCGATGCCATCATCGAATCACAGGGCCTGAAACAGGTTTCGGATACTGGCGCACTGGAACAGATGGTTGATGAGGTTCTGGCAAACATGCCTGACCAGGTAGCCCAGTATCAGCAGGAAACCGATCCGAAGAAGCAGAAGAAGATGCTCGGCGGCTTTATGGGGCCTTTGATGAAGGCATCCAGAGGGCAGGGTAACCCGAAGCTTTTCAACGAAATTCTGCTGAAAAAGCTCAAGGGTTAAGGAACATCGTCTCAAACTGACGGATGTTCTGCTGAACGTAATCAATAAATGCCCGCATGGCCGGCGTAGGGTGCCGAGCCTGCGGGTAGACTACACACCAGCTCCGTCTCAGCGGAAACCCCTTGATATCCAAGATGTGCAGGCTGCCCAAAGCGAGCTCCGCCGCCACCCCCAGCTTTGGCAAAACGGCCACACCCAGCCCTGCCAGAACCGCATGCTTCAGAGCATCATTAGAGCCCAGCTCAATGCCTGGCTTTGCCCGTAAACGCTGATTCTGACAATGCAGTTCCAGAGCCAGCCGACTACCTGACCCACTTTCCCGCACCAACAACCCACTATCCAGAAACTCCTGAGCGGTCACATTCTGCTGCTGGAGTAACGGGTGACCACTGGGTACTACCGGTACCAATTCATTATCCAGAAATGGCAGTGATGCCAGAGGCCGCTCTGCCGGAACCATACCCATAATCACCAGGTCATCCGCGTTATCATTCAGGCGCCGGAGAGCCTCCGCCCGGTTAACAACCGCCACTGACACAGTCACCTGAGGGTTCAGTTGCAGAAAAGCGCTCAGCATATAGGGCACCACATACTGCGCGGTATTGACCGCCACCAGCCGTAATTCTCCAGCCACTTGCCCCTCCAGCGCAGCCAGACTGTTTTGTACCCGCTCCAGCTCACGGAACACCGAACGCACGCAGCCTGCCATTTCCTCGCCCGCTGCGGTGCAATAGAGCTTACGCCCGACATACTCAAACATCGGCAGACCCAGAGCCTGCTCAAGGTGGCGTACCTGGCTGCTAACGGCCGGCTGAGTCAGCCCAAGCAGTTCTCCTGCCTTGCTGTAGCTTTTCAGATCATTAACAGCCTTGAACACCTGAAGCTGTCTGAACGTCAGGCGACTGGCCAGTTTCTGAGTGCTCAGGGGCATAGCATTCCTTCCTCTTCTATTCATAAGATATTACTTATAGATAAACAAAATAATATCAATTATCCGAAAAAGATCTATCCCGCTAACCTTTTCACACCTTCATTCGGGACGACGAAACGAGGAATCCCCCATGCTGAAGAAAGTGTTAATCGCCAACCGCGGCGAAATTGCCGTCCGCATCGTGCGGGCCTGCGCAGAGATGGGGATACGCTCGGTGGCCATATACACCGAACCGGATCGCTATGGACTGCACGTCAAGCGGGCCGACGAATCCTATTCCCTGGGCGAAGACCCTTTGGCTGGCTATCTCGACCCGGCTCGCATTGTGAACCTGGCTGTAGAAACCGGCTGCGACGCCATTCACCCCGGCTACGGTTTCTTATCGGAAAACGCTGGCTTCGCCCGTCTGTGTGAACAGAAAGGCGTGACTTTTATCGGCCCGGAATCCAGCGTAATCCACGGAATGGGTGACAAAACCCAGGCCCGCAACAGTATGCGCGCAGCCGGTGTGCCGGTTACCCCTGGCTCCGAGGGCAATCTGGACAGCCTTGAAGATGCCCTGAAGCTGGCAAACGACATCGGCTATCCGGTAATGGTGAAGGCTACATCCGGAGGTGGAGGCCGCGGCATCCGTCGCTGTGACACGCCTCAAGAGCTGAAGGCCCAGTACCCACGAGTGATTTCCGAAGCTACCAAAGCCTTCGGCTCGGCCGAAGTGTTTATGGAGAAGTGCATCGTGAACCCTCGGCACATCGAGGTACAGATACTGGCAGACCGCCAGGGCAACGCCATCCACCTCTTCGAGCGGGACTGCTCCATCCAGCGCCGCAACCAGAAGCTGATCGAGATTGCCCCCAGCCCGCAGCTGACTCCGGAACAGCGCCAGTACATTGGCGATCTGGCGGTCCGGGCTGCCAGGGCAGTTGGCTATGAGAATGCGGGAACCGTGGAGTTCCTGCTGTCCGGCAACGAAGTCTATTTCATGGAAATGAACACCCGGGTACAGGTGGAACACACCATTACCGAAGCCATCACCGGCGTGGACATTGTCCGGGAACAGCTGCGTATCGCCTCCGGCCTGCCCCTGAGCTACCGCCAGGAAGACATACAGTTCCGGGGCTATGCCCTGCAGTTCCGCATCAACGCGGAAGATCCGAAAAACGACTTTCTGCCCAGCTTCGGGCGCATTACCCATTACTATGCGCCCGGCGGCCCCGGGGTACGGGTGGATACCGCCATCTATACCGGTTATGAAATCCCCCCCTACTACGACTCCATGTGCCTGAAACTGGTGGTCTGGGCGCTGACATGGGAAGAAGTCATTGCCCGCAGCAAGCGCGCCCTGGACGACATGCGCCTGCACGGCATAAGGACCACCGCCAACTACTACCAGCAGATTCTGGGACACCCGGATTTTGCCCGCGGAAAATTCGACACCAGCTTTGTGCCCTCTCATCCGGAACTGCTGAACTATTCAACCAAGCGCCATCCCAGCGAGATCGCCCTGGCCATTGCCGCCACCATCGCCGCCCACGCCGGCTGGTAATCAGGAGGAACACCCATGAGTACCATCAAGCAAATCGAAGTTACCGATGTCATCCTGCGGGATGCCCATCAGTCCCTGATCGCCACCCGCATGCGCACCGAAGACATGCTGCCCATCTGCGACAAGCTGGATCAGGTGGGCTACTGGTCCCTGGAAGTCTGGGGCGGAGCCACCTTTGACGCCTGTGT
This sequence comes from Marinobacter sp. F3R11, assembly GCF_003318275.1. GTDB lineage: Bacteria > Pseudomonadota > Gammaproteobacteria > Pseudomonadales > Oleiphilaceae > Marinobacter. The sequence goes on from NZ_QOCH01000015.1 coordinate 131,086, forward strand.
ACGCTTCCTAAAGGAAGACCCCTGGGAACGACTGCGCCAGTTGCGTGCGGCCCTGCCCAACACCCGGCTGCAGATGCTGCTGCGGGGGCAGAACCTGCTGGGTTACCGCCACTATGCCGACGATGTGGTGGAAGCCTTTGTCCAGAAAGCCGCAGACAATGGCATTGATGTGTTCAGGGTATTTGATGCCCTCAACGACCTGCGTAACATCGAAACCGCCATGAAAGCGGTGAAAAAAGCCGGCAAGCATGCCCAGGGCACCATCTGCTACACCACCAGCCCGGTGCATACCCCGGAACTGTTTGTGCGCCAGGCCCGGGACATGCAGGCCATGGGCGCCGACTCCATCGCCATCAAGGATATGGCCGGACTGCTCACCCCCTACGCCACCTTTGAGCTGGTACAGGCCATCAAGGCCGAGGTAGATCTGCCGCTGGTAGTACACAGCCATTCCACCTCTGGACTGGCCCCCCTGTGTCAGCTCAAGGCCATAGAAGCCGGTGCCGATCGTATCGACACCGCCATTTCCTCCTTTGCCTCGGGCACCAGCCATCCTGCCACGGAATCCCAGGTGGCCGCCCTCAGGGGTACCGGCTATGACACAGGACTGGATCTCAATCTGCTGAGCGAGATTGCCGACTATTTCCGTGAGGTCCGGAAAAAATACCATCAGTTTGAAAGCGAATTCACCCGGGAAGATGTGTCGGTTCAGATCAACCAGGTTCCGGGCGGCATGATGTCCAACCTGGCCAACCAGCTGAAGGAACAGAATGCCCTGGACCGGATCCGGGAAGTCTTCGAGGAAATTCCCCGGGTTCGCGAAGACCTGGGCTTCCCGCCCCTGGTCACCCCCACCTCCCAGATCGTGGGCACCCAGGCGGTCTACAACGTGCTGGCGGGGCAAAGATACAAGACCATTACCAATGAGGTGAAACGCTACCTTCAGGGCGGCTATGGCAAGCCTCCGGCGGAGGTCAACAGCGAGGTTCGGAAGCAGGCCATCGGCAGCGAAACCGTGGACGAAGGCCGCCCCGCCGACCAGCTGGCGCCGGAACTGGACCGGCTCAGGGATGAAATCGGCAGCCTGGCGAAGAACGAGGAAGATGTGCTCACCTACGCCATGTTCCCGGATCTGGGCCGGGAATTCCTGCAGCAGCGCCAGGACGGCACCCTGACTCCGGAACCCCTGCTGCCCGCCGATCAGGGCCGAAAGGGCCAGATGACTACCGCCGTGGCCAGCGAATTCCGTATTGACGTACACGGGGAAACCTACGAAGTGGCAGTCACCGGAGCGGGTGACGCCGGTGCCGGAAAACGCAAGCTGTACCTGTCACTGGACGGCATGCCTGAAGAAGTGGTGTTCGAGCCCCTGAACGAATTTATCGCCGAAGGCAGCAGCGGCCGCAAGCGGGCCACCGAGCCCGGACATATCACGCCGGCCATGCCCGGTTCCGTGGTGGACGTGCTGGTCAGCGAGGGAGACGAAGTCGCTGCCGGTCAGGCGGTCATGATCACCGAGGCCATGAAAATGGAAACGGAAGTACACACCAGCATTACCGGCACAGTGCGCGCCGTGTATGTGACCAAGGGCGACCGGGTGACTCCCGGTGAAGTCCTGATCGAAATCAGCGAATAACGGGAGCGGACATGGATCATATTGTTCAGGGTGTACTGAAATTCCGCAGCGACATCTACCCCAGCCGCAAGGATCTGTTCCGGTCACTGGCCGACAGCCAGAATCCGGATGTGCTGTTTGTCACCTGCTCGGACTCACGGATAGATCCGAACCTGGTGACCGGCTCCCACCCCGGAGACCTGTTCATCTGCCGTAATGCGGGCAACATCATACCGCCACACAGCAATGATACCGGCGGCATGACTGCCTCCATCGAGTATGCGGTCGCGGTGCTGAAGGTGCGCCATATCATTATCTGCGGACACACGGACTGCGGCGCCATCAAAGGCGCCCTGGATATGTCAGCCCTGGACGGCCTGCCCCATGTCCGGGAGTGGCTGGGGCACTGTCGGTCAGCCATGGAAATCGTACGGGAACGGCACGGCATAGCCACCGGCGCCTGCCTGGACCACCAGCACATGGGTGAGGCCATCGAGGAAAATGTGCTGCAGCAGGTGCAGCACCTGCGCACACACCCGGTAGTGGCCGCCAAGCTGGCCACCCGGAAAATCCAGATCCACGGCTGGATCTACGACATAGAATCCGGAGCAATCCGCTGCTGCGGCCAGGACAGCCTGGAGTTCCAGCAGTTCGATGACTTCTACGCCGAAGTGATCCAACGTATCAGCAAGGCCTGATTGCCCAGAAACAGAAAGGATCGCCACCGGTTACCGGGGGCGATCCTTTTTTTCTTCAGGGCCGGCGTCAGGGCAAGGCTCAGGCCAGACGGGCCCAGAGGTCATGCTCATCCGCATGCTCCACCACGACCTGCACCATCTGCCCCGGCTCAAGATCGGTGACGTCGTTCAGATACACCATACCATCGATTTCTGGCGCATCAGCCTTGGAGCGACCAATGGCCCCCTCCTCGTCCACTTCGTCAATCAACACATCAATCGTTGTGCCGATTTTTGCCTGCAAGCGAGCGGCTGAGATATGGGCCTGTTTCTCCATAAACCGGGCGAGACGTTCTTCTTTGACTTCCTCCGGCACGGCGCCTTCAATCTCATTGGCCTTGGCACCCTCAACCGCACTGTAGGTAAAGGCACCCACGCGGTCCAGCTGAGCTTCATCCAGCCAGTCCAGCAGATACTGGAAGTCTTCCTCGGTCTCACCCGGAAAGCCGACAATAAAGGTGGAACGGATGGTCAGCTCCGGGCAGATTTCCCGCCAGCGGCGGATACGTTCCAGGGTCTTGCTATCATGGGCCGGGCGTTTCATGGCTTTCAGCACTTTCGGACTGGCATGCTGAAACGGAATATCCAGATACGGCAGAATCTTCCCTTCGGCCATCAGCGGAATAATGTCGTCCACGTGGGGGTATGGATACACATAATGCAGGCGCACCCAGACACCCATCTCACCCAACGCTTCACAAAGTGACTGCATTTTGGTTTTCAGGGGGCGCCCCTGCCAGAACCCGGTACGGTATTTTGTGTCAACGCCATAGGCCGAGGTGTCCTGAGAAATCACCAGCAACTCTTTTACGCCAGCATCAACCAGGCGCTGAGCCTCGTCCATTACGTCGCCAATAGGCCGGCTCACAAGATCGCCGCGCATGGAGGGGATAATGCAGAAGGTACAACGATGGTTGCAGCCTTCAGAAATCTTGAGGTAGGCGAAGTGCCTGGGAGTCAGCTTGATGCCCTGAGGCGGCACCAGATCTGTAAAGGGATCATGCTCGCGGGTTTGCGGAACGAACTGATGTACCGCCCCGACCACCTCTTCGTACGCATGGGGCCCAGAAACCGCCAATACACCCGGGTGGGTCTCGCGGATCTTGTCGGCTTCCACCCCCATACAGCCGGTAACAATCACTTTGCCGTTTTCGCTAATCGCTTCGCCAATGGCATCGAGAGATTCCTGCTTGGCAGCATCAATGAAACCACAGGTATTCACCACCACTATGTCAGCATCGTTGTAAGTAGGAACAACGTCGTAACCATCCAGCCGCAATTGGGTCAGGATGCGCTCGGAATCAACCAGAGCCTTGGGGCAGCCCAGACTGATAAAACCAACTTTGCCGTTACCGGCCACTGTGTTCTCGGTTTTTTCTGTCATATAACGTTTCAGGATTCCTGGCGCCCGGCGAGAGCACACAAATGAATGGAGGCGGAATTTTACACCAGTCGAGCCCCCCTCTGCAGCAAAAGCCGAGCCGACCTGATATCTAAATGTTCCCGGCTTAAGTCAAATTTGTGACGCCTTGTTCAGAAAAATACATTAAATCTGCAACAATGTACGACACAAAAGTTGCTGATCAGAAAACAAACAACTACACTTTTTACCGGTTACGCCTTGTTCTGAAACATTATTTACATCCGGGCACACGCCATCAGGGCCATCAAAGCGCCTATAACGGGCGTTTATAAAGAACGACCAATTAGAAGAGCTTATTCAAGAGTCCCCATGAAAGCAGCCACAATCAAGCCCAACCTGCGCAACCAACAGCGTGTGGATGTCGAGAGCGATATCGTCATCGAGAAGCCGGATGGTCGCCAGCTCACCTGTAAAATATCCAACCTTTCCCGCTCCGGCGTAATGGTTCGTTGTGATCAGGAGACGGCAGGCCAGCTCATACCCGACCTGAAAGCCCCCGCACCGGGAAACTGGCTGACCGTAAAAGCCCAGTTCTCTGTACCGGTCGTCGCAACCCAGCCAGTGTCCATTTTAGCCAACGGGAACATTATTCACCTGCGAAGAATGGCCAGAGACGAATTCCAACTCGGCATTCAGTTTGCGGACTTTGAAGGTAACGGGTTCGATTATATAGACCTCTATGTTCGCAAACTTCTGGCCGATTCACGCAACCCCGCCTGAAACCGATCGACACAACAACAGCCCCAAACCCGCTCCAGGCCGCGCTCCTTTGAGCGCTATATTGCTATAACTTAAAACTCTAATAGCAGGCCTTCTTATAGCCATATTGCCTCTGATATGATTGCCGTTCATATTTGCACGCCATCAAGGCCCGCTGCGGCACGGATTATCATGACCACATACAACCTCACGCATCTGAAGCAACTGGAAGCGGAAAGCATCCACATTATTCGCGAAGTGGCCGCCGAGTTTGATAACCCGGTAATGCTCTATTCCATCGGCAAAGATTCCGCCGTTATGCTGCACCTGGCCCGCAAGGCTTTCTACCCGGGAACATTACCTTTCCCCCTGATGCACGTGGATACCACCTGGAAATTCCGGGACATGATTGATTTCCGCGAGCGCAAGGTGAAGGAATACGGGCTGGATCTGATAGTGCACATCAATCAGGACGGCGTGGAACAGGGTATTGGCCCCTTCTCCCACGGTAGCGCAAAGCATACGGACATCATGAAAACCCAGGCGCTCAAACAAGCTCTGGACAAATACGGGTTTGATGCAGCTTTCGGTGGCGCCCGCCGGGATGAAGAAAAATCCCGGGCCAAAGAGCGCGTCTACTCTTTCCGTGATGAATACCACCGCTGGGACCCCAAAAACCAGCGACCGGAACTCTGGAACACCTATAACGGCAAGGTAAACAAAGGCGAGAGTATTCGGGTTTTCCCGCTCTCAAACTGGACTGAGCTGGACATCTGGCAGTACATCTATCTTGAAAATATCGAAATCGTTCCTCTTTACTACTCTGCGGTACGCCCGGTGGTAGAGAGAGACGGCTCACTCATTATGGTGGATGACGACCGCATGCCTCTGAAGGAGGGTGAAAAGCCGATGATGAAGTCCATCCGTTTCCGTACTCTGGGGTGCTACCCACTGACCGGCGCCATTGAATCTGAGGCGGACACTCTGCCGGAGATTATCCAGGAAATGTTGCTGGCGACCAGTTCAGAACGCCAGGGCCGCGTGATCGATCACGACTCGGCCGGCTCCATGGAACAGAAAAAGCGGGAAGGGTACTTCTGATATGTCACACCAATCTGATCTCATCGCCGACGACATCCAGGCTTATCTCAAACAGCACGAGAACAAAGAGCTGCTGCGCCTGCTCACCTGTGGCAGCGTAGACGACGGCAAAAGCACCCTGATCGGCCGCCTGCTGCATGACACAAAAATGATCTACGAAGATCATATGGCCACCCTGAAAACCGACAGTGCAAAAATGGGCACCACCGGTGAAAAGCTCGATCTTGCCTTGCTGGTAGACGGCTTGCAGGCGGAGCGTGAACAGGGCATCACCATTGATGTCGCCTACCGCTACTTCTCCACCGACAAACGCAAGTTCATCATAGCCGACACGCCAGGGCATGAGCAGTACACACGGAACATGGCCACGGGCGCGTCCACAGCGCAGGTCGCTATTCTGATGATCGACGCCCGCAGAGGCGTACTTACCCAGACACGTCGACATTCATACATTGCCTCCCTGCTTGGCATACGGCACATCGTAGTGGCCGTTAACAAGATGGACCTGGTGGATTTCAGCGAAGACCGCTTTAACGAAATCAGAGAGGAATACCTGGCCTTTGCCGCAAAACTCGGGCTGAACGACATCCGCTTTGTGCCGATCTCGGCCCTGGAAGGGGATAATGTGGTCAACCACAGCAAGAACATGCCGTGGTTTAACGGACAGCCGCTGATGGAGATCCTCGAAACGGTCGAAGTGGGCCGTGACAAGAATCTGGAGCACTTCCGCTTCCCGGTTCAGTATGTAAACCGCCCAAACCTGAACTTCCGCGGCTTCTGCGGCACCATAGCCTCTGGCGTGATTCGCCCGGGTGACAAGGTTATGGCCCTGCCCTCCCGGCGCCTCAGTACCATCAGGGAAGTAGTCACGTTTGATGGTAACCTGGATGAAGCATACATCGACCAGGCGGTAACACTGACTCTGGCCGACGAGATTGATATCAGCCGTGGCGACATGCTGGTAAAACCTGAAGACGAGCCGGAAGTAAGCAATCGCTTCAAGGCCAACATCGTGTGGATGGCTGACGCCCCCCTGCAAACCGGCCGTCTGTATGACATCAAACTGGGCCCCACCTTCACATCGGGCACGGTTCGGAAAATCCACTATCAGACCGACGTGAACACTCTGGAGCAGAATGCAAATCCTGAACTGCTGCAAGTAAATGAAATCGGGCTGTGTGACGTAACACTGAGCCAGCCAATCGCGTTTGATGTATACAAGCGCAACCATGCTACAGGTAGCTTCATCGTTATCGACAGGCTGACCAACGTAACCGTTGGCGCCGGTATGATTGACGGACTGGCAGAAACTGCAGGAAATCTGGAACCGGTCAGCCCGCAAGAGCGTGAACGACGACTGGCTCAGCAGCCGACGATTATCGGCTGCTCCGGCAAACAAGCTCCAGCCCTTGCACTGGCGGTGGAGCGTGCACTTTTTGACCAGGGCAAGACTGCAGTGGTCCTGAGCGAAGACAATGCGGGCAATGCTGACGACCGCCGTCGTACTGCCCAGCTGCTCACAGCCCATGGGCTGATTGCGATTGCAGTGAATCTAGGCACTGATGTGGCCAGCGTTTCCGTATCGGCTGATAGCACAGAGGAAGTATCCGACATTGCTGCTGCTCTGGTGCAGGAACTGGTTCGCGATAAGAGAATTTAACCCGGGAACCAGGCATGGCTGTTTAGATGGAGGCCGCGGGGCGGGGAGTCTTTTCTTCTGGAAAAACAACTCGCTTCGCTCAGACATTTTTTCCGGCAGAAAAGACTCCCCGCCCCACGGCTATCAGGCTATGCAGTAATTCTCCCTTTTAGTCGTGAATGTAATCGTTGTACGTGGCAAAATCTGTGGCCCTGAAGGTTTCCTTCGGGGCTTTTTTTGCTTATTAATTCAGGAAATTTCTGTTTATGGCCATCAAACACCTGCGCACTGCTTTTTCCAGTCAATATCAGCCGGGGCAGCCTGCTCGCCTCCAAAGTGGTGAATCACTGCAGGAACCGGGTGGCGACTATGAAGCCCTGCACAAGCAGATGAAGCGGCTGTTCAACAGCAAGCCCGGTAAAAAATATGGGCGGTTTTCGGAGGATATTGGTGAAAGCCCGTTTGCTGGCTGGCTGAAGGATTACCTTGAGGACAAGCAGAGTTTTGCATCGTTCACTGACAGGTTGTTCGGGCAGTGGCAGGAATTGCTGACTGGATCCCAGGAGGAGTTTCAGGGGCAGCTTATGGTTGTTCACGAAGCGCTTGCGGACTCGGATGTTGTTTATGTAATGATTCTCGAAAGCGATGGTGCTCTGCGTTTCGATGGCAACCAGGCCTTGGACACAACAGATGTGCTGAGTACGTCGCGCCTGAACCTTGCGATGCGGGTTGAGCTGGACGACTGGCTGGGAGACAACGCAGCCGAGAACTACCTTACCCTGGTTCATGCCCGTGGCACTGGTGAACCTGGCGACCTGTTCATCCGCTTGTGTGGTTTCACCAATCAGGTGGATGTGGAAAAGGAAACCCTGACGTTTCTGGATGCGGTGGAGGCATTTGCAAAGTCGTCAGAACCCGAAAAGGCTGGAGAGGTTCGTACGCGAGCATACGAATTCTGCAAGGAGCAGCATGCGCTGGGCGAGCCGGTTGCTATTGAGGCATTGTCTGGCTATCTGGACGAGGATCAGCCCGAGCGCTTCCGGGAGTTCGCAAGCAAGTCGGCTGAGCTGCCGGAAAGCGGTGTTCTGCATCCGGATCATCGCAAGGTGAAGAAGCTGGTGCGTATTGCCGGCTCTGGTGGTGGCATGAGTGTTTCTTTTTCTTCGGACCTGGTAAACCAGGCGGTGTACTACGACCGGGATAAGGATGCACTTACTATTACCCGTTTGCCCAAGGCATTGCGGGAGCAGCTGGAGCGGTATCTCGAGAGTCGCGAGGACTGATTCTTCGGAACCATGTATCGGCCTGACTTACCTGGCGCTTCGATGGCTGGCTCCGGGGCGCGGTGGATCTTTTCTTCTGGAAAAAGCAACTCGCTGCGCTCAGACATCTTTTTCCGGCAGAAAAGATCCACCACACCACGGGCCGATCAGGCTGAGGGGTTTATCTGGTTAGGTTATCTCTTCCGGTTTTTTATCGGTCCACCTCGGGCGGTTTGCTCTTAGCTCCCTCACATCCTGCATCCAGCCAACCCCGTCAACCAGTTCGCCCGTTTCGTGGTCGAGTGGCGGGTATGGCAGATTGCGGTCGTCGCAGTAGCGTTTTACAACGGGCTGACACCAACTGAACAACAGGCGGTTGTATTCGTCATCCGGTATGCGTCGGGAGTTGAATAACCCCGCTTCTTTTCGCTGCCTCTGTGCTTCCGAGAGGATAATGGCGCAGGCGGCGGATACGTTGAGGGATTCCACCATACCCATCATGGGGATGACGATGTGTTCATCTGCCTGCTCGGCTGCACCGGCGCTGACACCATCCACTTCATTGCCCATGACGATGGTACAGGGCACGGTGAAATCTGCGGAGCGGTAATCAATGGCGCGGTCTGACAGCTGTGCCGCGTAGAGTTTATGCCCCTGCCCTTTCAGGTTCGTTATAGCATCATCCATGGTGCGATGGGTGTGGGGTGTTACCCATTTGAAGCTGCCACCAGCAGTTTTACGAAAGGCACGAAAACCTTCTTTGGGCCAAACCACGTGCATACTGGAAAGCCCGAAGGCATCGCAGGATCGCAGTATGGCGGAGAGGTTTCTCGGTTTGTGAACCTGGTCAGTCAGGACGCTCAGATCAGGTTGGCGGGTGTGTAAAACCTGCTTGATACGGGCAAGGCGTTCGGGAGTCATAATCTTGTGATGTTTGTGGTAAGTGATTGATACGCCGAAGCTCGACGAAGCGATTGGTGCAGGACTCTCCAAAAACGTGGAGCGCCAGGGATGGCGCGACCGAGCCCTACAGGGAAGTATTTACGGGCGCTTTTTGGAGAGTCCTGTACCAATTGCTCCAGACTCCGAAATTTAAACCGCAGAAATAATACCACAGCAAAACTGGCAGTTTACCGAGACAATGCTGGTTGCAGAATGATCACGCCGTTATAATGCGCAGTTCTTCTTTTCAGTGCGTCCGGTCCTGACTGCCCAAGGCTCCAGGCGCCAAATACATCCAGTTATGTTGAGAACCATGGCCAAAAAGCTGTTCATCAAAACTCACGGTTGCCAGATGAATGAATACGATTCATCCCGCATGGCCGACCTGCTTAAAACCGGCGAAGCGGTAGAAATGACCGACTCACCGGACGACGCCGACATTCTGTTGCTGAACACTTGCTCCATTCGTGAAAAAGCTCAGGAAAAAGTTTTCCATCAACTGGGACGCTGGAAAAAACTGAAAACGAAGAAACCGGAACTGATCATCGGTGTCGGCGGCTGTGTGGCCAGCCAGGAAGGTCAGGCTATTCTCGACCGGGCACCTTATGTTGACATGGTCTTCGGTCCACAGACCCTGCACCGCCTGCCGGATATGATTACCGAAGTGCGCGTAAAAGGTAACGGCGTGGGGCTTGTAGATGTGAGCTTTCCGGAGATCGAAAAGTTCGACAACCTGCCTGATCCGGGAGCAGACGGGCCATCCGCATTTGTTTCCATCATGGAAGGCTGCAGCAAATACTGCACCTTCTGCGTGGTGCCATACACCCGAGGCGAGGAAGTCAGCCGGCCAGCTGATGATGTGATCGCTGAGGTCGCTCATCTTGCGAGCCAGGGCGTGCGCGAGGTCAATCTTCTGGGTCAGAACGTGAATGCTTACCGTGGTGAAACCCATGATGGCGATTTTATGGATCTGGCGGAGCTGATCACCCTGATAGCCACCATCGACGGCATCGATCGCATCCGTTACACCACCTCCCACCCGGTTGAGTTCACCGATGCGATGATTGAAGTGTACAACCAGGTACCTGAACTGGTCAGTCATCTGCACTTGCCGGTACAGAGCGGTTCCGACCGCATTCTGGCGGCCATGAAACGCGGCCACACGGCGCTGGAGTACAAATCCAAGCTTCGTCGTTTGCGCAAGATTCGCCCGGACATCAGTTTTTCCTCTGATTTTATCATCGGTTTCCCGGGTGAAACCGATAAGGATTTTGAAGACACAATGAAGCTGATCAATGATATCGGTTTCGACATGTCGTTCAGTTTTATTTACAGCGCTCGCCCCGGTACGCCAGCCTCGGATTTACCGGACGACACTGAAATGGACGTCAAGAAAAAGCGCCTGAAAATCCTGCAGGACCGGATCAACCAGACAGTTATGGACATCAGCCGCAAGATGGTAGGCTCAACCCAGCGTATCCTGGTAACCGGACTGTCAAAGAAAGATCCCGGGGAGTATTCCGGACGCACCGAAAACAACCGGATTGTTAATTTCCGGCATGAGAATCCCGGGGTTGTCGGGCACTTCATAGACGTCGAGATTGTCCAGGCCTACGCAAACTCCTTACGCGGCGTGCCTGTTGACTCCGAGCTGCACTGAGCCTCACCCCCGGCATTCTATAATCTTCAAGCCGTATACCGGCTGAAAAGAAACGGAGTAAGATTGAACACCAACGATTCCAGACAATTTGATTTACATCCGATAGATCAACACAGGTTGACCACACTTTGCGGGCAGTTTGATGAGAACCTGAAGCACGTCGAACGGCGCCTGCAGGTATCAATCAGCCGCAGAGGCCATCACTTCCGGGTGGAAGGCGAAACCGAACACGTTGCCGCAGCAGTGGAAGTAATCCGGCACCTTTATCGGGAAACTGAGGCTACTGATGACATTTCGCCGGACACCGTGCATCTGTATATCAGGGAAACCGGATTTGAGCGGCTCCCCGAAGATGTTCCGTTCGATGGTTCGGTTACGATTATCAAAACCCCGAAACTTACCGCGAAACCCCGCGGCGCGAATCAGCAGAAGTATGTCCACAGCATTCGCTCCCACGACATCAACTTTGGCATTGGCCCTGCTGGCACGGGCAAAACCTGGCTGGCTGTGGCCTGTGCAGTTGAAGCGCTGAAAGATGAGCAGGTAAAACGGATTCTGTTGGTTCGCCCGGCAGTTGAAGCAGGTGAAAAACTGGGCTTTTTGCCCGGGGATCTGGCCCAGAAGGTGGACCCCTATCTTCGGCCGTTGTATGACGCACTTTATGAAATGCTCGGGTTTGATCATGTCACCCGGCTTATCGAGAAAAGCGTGATTGAAATCGCACCTCTGGCGTTCATGCGCGGCCGGACCCTGAATAACTCATTTATTATTCTTGATGAAAGCCAGAACACCACCCGCGAGCAGATGAAGATGTTCCTGACGCGAATTGGTTTTGGCTCTACGGCCGTGATTACCGGCGATACCACTCAGGTGGATCTGCCCCGCGGCCAGAATTCCGGGCTGACACACGCAGCAGGCGTGCTCAGTAAGGTTACGGGCATTGGTTTTACCCGTTTCGAGGCCAAAGACGTTGTCCGGCACCCCCTGGTCCAGCGGATAGTGGAAGCCTACGACTCGTTTGATGAATCAAACGTAAAAGGGAGTGACCACAGGCAGTGAGTGAACTGACGGTCGATTTCCAGAATGTCTTCGAAGGCTCCGGAGTACCGGCGGAGTCCCTGTTTCAGACCTGGGCTCAGGCAGCCTGGCTTGCGCCGGATTCATCCGAGGTAACCATCCGCATTGTCGGCATTGATGAGAGCCAGGCACTGAATCATCAGTACCGGGGAAAGGACAAACCAACCAATGTATTGTCCTTTCCATTTGAAGCCCCAGCCGGTATAACAATGCCATTGGCAGGAGATCTCGTTATTTGCGCCCCGGTGGTGGAAGATGAAGCCAGGGAGCAGCATAAAGAACCGGCAACTCACTGGGCACACATGGTGGTGCACGGTATGTTGCATCTTCAGGGTTATGACCATATTGATGATGAAGACGCAGAGGCCATGGAGGCCCTGGAAATCCGGTTGCTGGCACAGCTTGGGTTCAGCAACCCCTATACAGCAGAGGAAACGGTAAAAGACTCATGAGCGACGATCAGTCGAGTCGCAGTCAGGGCTCTCACAAGTCCTGGCTGGAGCGTATATCACATGCCTTCTCCAACGAGCCAGAGTCTATCGAAGACGTTCTGGAGATACTGCGGGATGCCGAATCCCAGGCCATTATCGATGGCGATGCAATGAGCATCATCGAAGGGGCCATGCAGGTGGTGGACATGCGGGTGGAAGAAATCATGATCCCCCGTTCCCAGATGGTCACTGTACGGGCCTCCCAGGATCCGAAAGAATTTCTTGATGAAGTCATCTCATCTGCCCACAGCCGGTTCCCGGTTATTGGCGACAGCCAGGATGATGTCATCGGTGTTCTTCTCGCAAAAGATCTTTTGCCGCTGGCACTCAATAACGATATGGACTGGTCCCATGTCCGCGAAATTCTGCGTCCACCAACGTTTGTGCCCGAGAGCAAACGCCTGAACCAGCTTCTCAAGCAGTTCAAGGAAAACCGCAACCACATGGCAATCGTTGTGGATGAGTACGGTGGAACGGCCGGCCTGATTACCATTGAGGATGTGCTGGAGCAGATCGTCGGAGAGATCGAGGATGAACACGATTTCAATGAAGAAACCCACATCAAGGCCCACGGCGACGGCTCTTACGCTGTTAAAGCGGTAACACCGGTGGACGATTTCAATGAGTTCTTCAAGACCGGGCTGGATGAGGAAGAGTTCGACACGATTGGCGGCGTAGTACTCAAGGAGTTCGGACACCTGCCCAGACGAGGCGAGACGATTGAATTCGGCGGTTTACGCTTTACCATTGCCAATGCAGATAATCGTGTCATCCGCCTGCTACAGGTAACCCGTAGTGAGCAGTGACGAGTCAAAACCCCTTATCACCCCGGCTCATTCATTTTTCTCCAATCGCTGGTCAGGCGCGGCGACCCTTGTGGTTGCCGGTGCCTTGCAGACTCTCACCTTTTCACCGTTTTATCTCTGGTGGCTCGGCCCGGTTTCCGTACTGCTTGTTCTGCTGGTCACCATCCCACTGGCAGCCAAACGGCTCTTCGCCGCCGGCTGGCTGACGGGGCTGGGTCTGTTTGGCTCGGGAGCAAGCTGGGTTTATATCAGCATCAGCGAATTCGGAAACACCTCTCTCCCCGTTTCGGTACTACTTACAGCGGCGTTTGTAGCCGGACTGGCCCTTTTCCCGGCTCTCGCATTCTGGTTCTGGAGCAAACTGGCCAGCAACAGCGCTGTGCGGCGGCTCATTCTCTTCCCTGCTATCTGGATCCTCGGAGACTGGCTGCGAGGCTGGCTGCTGACCGGTTTTCCATGGCTATATCTGGGAACAGCGCACACCGACGGCCCGCTGGCAGGCCTCGCGCCGGTTATCGGGGTTCACGGCATCACCTTCTGGGTGGCAGCAAGCGGAGCTGCAATTTTTGCAGCCGGCTGGCTTATATCACGGCACCGCCTGATCAGTGCCGGAATACTGGTGACAGCTACGCTGATTCCCTGGGTCACTGCGCCGGCATTGAACCGTATCGACTGGACAGACATGAGCACCGAGCCCGTCTCTGTTGCAGCCATGCAGGGGAATATTCCACAGCTGGTCAAGTGGGACCCGGAATTTCTGAAAGATCAGATTGTGGCCTATCTGGGCATGACAGAACCCTATTGGGATACAGATCTTATTCTCTGGCCCGAAACCGCCATCCCCATACCACAGGACCAGGCGGGAAAAATCATTGATCACATCAAGGAGAACCTCGGGGATGACAGCACCCTTATCACGGGTATCCCCTGGTACGGCGTAAGCGCACGAACTGGCAAGTTTACGTATCACAACAGCATTACAGCCATTGGCAACGGCAATGGCATTTATCACAAGCAGAAACTGGTACCTTTTGGTGAGTATGTTCCCCTCGAAGGCGTTTTGAGGGGGCTGATCGGATTCTTTGATTTGCCAATGTCGAGCTTTACACGTGGTCCGGAGAATCAGGGGCCATTAATTGCCAACGGCTCCCGGGTGATGCCGTTCATCTGCTACGAAGTAGCATATCCGGATTTTCTGGCTCGTAACGCCGTAAATTCGGATTTATTGCTGACGATCAGCAATGATGGCTGGTTCGGAGATTCGGTAGGGCCTCTGCAGCATCTTCAGATTGCACGCATGCGAGCGCTGGAAACCGGTCGATATATGATTCGCGGCACGAATAACGGGGTCACCGCAATCATTGACAACAAAGGGCAGATCACATCACGTATTCCGCAGTTTGAGCGCGCGGTGCTTACGGGCGAGGTATTCAAGGCAAGTGGAAGTACGCCGTATATGATGACCGCTTCCTGGCCGGTTTTGACACTGGCGTTGATTCTGATCGTTTTTGTTCGCGAGCGGGTTATTCCTGAAAACTGATTCGATTCAGGCTCTGGTGCCCAAACTTAACACAGTGCTCCCAAACCTCCCGCTTTTCAGGCCAGCATCAGCTTTCTTTTCGCGGCCACCGGCTGGTCACACGTTTGAAATACTTTGAACCACAGGCTTCACAGGGTTCCAGGTGACTGGTCGACGTCAGGCACAGCATGTGTTTGCAGTTCAGGCACTGAAACATACCGGCCGTCGCAACCTCACCGGCTATGTATTTCCCGGCGTCATGGCTTTCGAGTTTTTGCCGCAACGCCAGTGTGTCCACCAAAGTCTGATCAGCAACCGACAGCAAGCGCTCAGTGAGGCGGTTTTCCAGGAGTGAAAGATCAAGCTGAAGCCATTCAGCGAGTCCTTCTCCGGTTTCATCCACAAAGTGAATGAGGTGCTCAAGATCCCGCTGCAGGTATGTACCGAGAAGGCTTATTTCATCCCGGGTCATTTCCTCCAGTTCCTGCTCCACTTCTATCGCCTTATCAACCTCCTCTTCCAGGGTTTCCAGCGTAGTTTCCTGAGCGGTTCGCAGGCGGCTCTGCACCTGTTCAAGCATGCGGTCATATGCTTCGAGAGCCTTTCCCGAGAGATGGTCTTTTTCCTGGGCCGTCATTGCACTTTCCTTTTATGAATGCCGTTATTTTATTGTGGGCCATCATCTGCAGCCGGACAAGCATGGGGGCATACGCATTTACAACAGAGCGCCGGACTACCTGTTACGCCTTCTGTGCGTTAGAATGTCCGGCCGCTCCGCACATCACTTTTATACAGGGTAACTTTGGTAATGGCAGGTATGGACGAGCAGTACAATCCCCGTGACGTAGAACTCAATGCGCGCACCTTCTGGGAAGAGAATAAAACCTTTGAAGTAAGGGAAGAACCGGGTAAGCCGAAATACTACTGCCTGTCCATGTTCCCTTACCCTAGCGGCAAGCTCCATATGGGGCACGTCAGGAATTACACCATAGGCGATGTCATCTCCCGCTACCAGCGCATGCAAGGCAAAAATGTCATGCAACCCATGGGCTGGGATGCTTTTGGCCTTCCTGCCGAGAATGCCGCCATTGCCAACAAGACCGCTCCCGCCAAGTGGACTTATGCCAACATCGAATATATGAAAAACCAGCTTAAACAGCTGGGTTTCGGGTATGACTGGAGCCGGGAGCTGGCCACCTGCAAACCGGATTACTACCGTTGGGAGCAGTGGTTTTTTGCGCGCCTTTATGAAAAAGGCCTGGTGTACAAAAAAATGTCTACCGTGAACTGGGACCCTGTCGACCAGACAGTTCTGGCCAACGAACAGGTTGTTGATGGTCGCGGATGGCGTTCAGGCGCGCTGGTTGAACAGAAAAAAATTCCTCAGTGGTTTATTCGCATTACCGATTACGCTGAAGAACTACTGAACGACATGGACGATCTGGATGGCTGGCCGGAGCAGGTCAAAACCATGCAGCGCAACTGGATCGGAAAGTCGGTCGGCACAGAGCTTACCTTCCCCCTGAAAGACAGTGATGAAGGCCTCACCGTCTATACCACACGCCCGGATACACTGATGGGCGTGAGCTATATGGCTGTGGCTGCCGAACACCCTCTGGCCAAAGCTGCAGCTGAACGCCATCAGGATGTCGCGGCGTTTGTGGAAGAGTGCCGTAACAGCAAGGTGGCCGAAGCTGATATGGCCACGATGGAAAAGAAAGGTGTGGATACCGGGTTTAAAGCCATAAACCCGCTCACACTGGAAGAGATTCCTGTGTGGATCGCAAATTTTGTACTCACTGACTATGGAACCGGTGCGTTGATGGCGGTACCTGGCCATGATGACCGCGACCACGAATTTGCACTCAAATATCGCCTGCCCGTGAAACAGGTTATTGCCGCCAGCGATGGCCGCGAAATTGACGTGCAAGAGCAGGCTTTCACTGGCAAGGGAGTACTGGTGTCCTCCGGTAAATACTCCGGTATGACCAGCGACGAAGCCTTTGAAGCCATTGCCGACTATCTGGAAAGCACGGGCATCGGCAAGCGCACGGTAAACTATCGTCTTCGTGACTGGGGCGTATCGCGCCAACGTTACTGGGGAGCCCCCATCCCGATGATGACATTGGAAGACGGCACTCAGCGCCCGGTGCCGGATGATCAGCTACCGGTTCTCCTGCCCGAAGACGTTGAAATGGACGGAGTTCAATCGCCCATCAAGGCTGATCCCGACTGGGCAAAAACCTCTTTCCAGGGCCAGCCGGCAACGCGGGAAACCGATACCTTCGACACCTTCATGGAGTCGTCCTGGTATTACGCCCGGTTCTGTAGCCCGAATTACGACAAGGGTATGCTGGATCCGGCAGCAGCAAACTACTGGCTGCCTGTAGACCAGTACATCGGCGGCATTGAGCATGCCATTCTGCACCTGTTGTATGCGCGCTTCTTCCACAAACTGCTGCGGGATGTAGGCCTGGTAACCAGTTCTGAGCCCTTCAAACAACTTCTGACTCAGGGCATGGTTCTGGCCGACACCTATTACCGTGAAGATGACAAAGGCGGTAAGGTCTGGATTTCCCCGGCAGATGTGATTGTCGAGCGGGATGAAAAAGGCCACGCGATCGGTGCGGTTCACAAGGATGACGGGCAGCCCGTCATCGCGGGTGGCGTAACCAAAATGTCGAAGTCAAAGAACAACGGCATAGATCCTCAGTCCATCATTGATGCACACGGCGCTGATACGGTGCGCCTGTTCATGATGTTCGCAGCACCACCCGAGCAGTCCCTGGAGTGGTCAGACAGTGCCGTGGAAGGGGCTCACCGCTTCCTCAAGCGCCTTTGGCGCCTGGTGAACGAGCAAATATCTGGCGGAACCGCTCCTGCCCTGGATGTGAGCACCCTGAATCAGGCCCAGAAAGACCTGCGTCGCAAAACCCATGAAACCATTGCCAAAGTGAGCGACGATATCAGCCGGCGCCTTACATTCAACACCGCCATTGCCGCCGTAATGGAACTTCTGAATGAGGTCAGCCGTCTGAATGGTGAAGAGCCTCAGACCCGAGCTGTGCGCCAGGAAGCACTGGAAGCAGCCGTCATGATGCTGTCACCGATCGTTCCACATATTTGCCATACGCTCTGGCAGGCATTGGGGCACAGCACCCCGGTGGTTGATGCGCCCTGGCCGTCAGCCGACGAATCCGCCATGGTACGTAGCGAGATTCAGGTTGTTCTTCAGGTCAATGGCAAAGTGCGGGCCAAAGCAGAAGTTCCAGCCGACATAAGCAAAGCCGATCTGGAAGAGTTTGCCCTGAAAAACGAAAACGTTATACGCTTTATCGAAGGCGCTACAATTCGTAAAGTTATTGTCGTACCCGGCAAGCTGGTCAACGTGGTGGCTAACTGACATGAGGCTCGGCACTCTGTATCTGAACACAACCCGACTGATAGCCCTAAGCACTATGGCTGCCAGCCTTGTGGCCTGTGGTTTTCAGTTACGGAGTGCACCACAGGTTTCTTCGGCCCTTGCGCCCCTTGAGCTGGATTGCCAGCCCCCTGCTCCCACTTCTCTCTGCTCGTCCGTGCGTGAACAGCTTGAGCTCAACGGTATTGAGCTGACATCGGGAGACGGCGCGAAATACCACCTCAGGATTCACGATTTTGAGGAAGATCGCCGGGTGTCGGCTATCACCAGTGAGGCAGCAGCTGCAGAATATACCCTCAGGCACTCGGTTAATCTTGAACTGATCAGTAACGATGGCATCCCTGTTATCGCCAGAACCCCCCTTACAACGGTTGAAAGTTATCTGTACGACGAAACCAGCGTACTCGCCAAGCAGCGCGAAGAAGAAGGCGTCCGGCAACAGCTTAATAACCGTCTGGCGCACCAGATCATCTTCCGGCTGACACCCATCTCTCCGGAACGGTTACAGGAAATCAGGGACAACCACGAGAAAACAAGCACCCCGGCCAACACGCCAACTGACGCCCTATGAAGACCAACCCGGGTCAACTGCCGCAACTGCTCCGTAAAGGCCTGGCCTCTGTCTATCTGGTTTCAGGAGACGAACCTTTGCTGGTTCAGGAGTGCTGCGACCTGATCCGGAGCGCGGCCAGAGATGCGGGCTTTCAGGATCGCCTGACCTTTCATGCAGACCAGCAACTTGACTGGAATATGGTTGCGGATGAATTCAATGCCATGTCCCTGTTTGCTGAACGACGCCGAATAGAGATACGCCTGCCGACAGGTAAGCTGGGGGATGGTCGTGCGGTTCTGGAAAGGGTTCTGGCTCAGCCTCCCGAAGACATAATTGTCCTGCTGATCAGCGCCCGGCTGGACGCAGCTGAAACCCGGCGCAAATGGTACAAAGAACTCCAGAGCAAAGGCGTCCACGTGCCTGTGTGGCCCGTGGATGCAGACAAATTTCCGGGCTGGCTTCAGCAAAGAGCAGGAAATAAGGGCCTGAGCCTCACCCGCGGAGCCCTGGCGATGCTTGCCGAGCGGCTGGAGGGCAACCTGCTAGCAGCCAGCCAGGAACTCGACCGCCTGTCTCTGCTGACCAACGGCAACACCATAGACGAAGAAACCATTGAACAAGCAGTACAGGACAGCTCTCGTTTCAATGGTTTTGAACTGGTTACCGAATTGCTTTCGGGCCGCGCGCAGCACGCTGGCAAGATGATTGGCGTACTGCAGCAGGAGGGCGAGAACCCTCTGGGGCTTCTTTCGGTGTTAAACCGTGACCTCAATCTGTTACTTGAACTGAAAACAGGCCAGAACAGGTCGGAGAGCCCATCTGCATTTTTTAAAAAGCGCGGAGTCTTTCAACCACAGCGGGCCCGGGCCTTGGAACAGGCAGCACGGCGACTGAATCCACATCAGCTTCACGAAGCCCTGAAACTTTGCAGCCAGATTGATCGCGCTGCAAAAGGTTTTGAAGAACTCTCTCCCTGGCATTATCTGAGAGATATGTCGGCACTTCTCGCAGCCAGATCCTGACCTGGGTCAAACCGGCTATATATACCGCCAGTTGTTACACCTCCCTCACTTGACAGTTTTTCACAATCAAAGGCATTGTGAGCATTCCAGTAACTCAAAGAGGTTTCTGATATGGGTCTTCAAGATGAGCTCAAAACTCTCTCGGATAAAATCAAACAGTATCGTGATGAGGCTCGTGTGCAGCTCCATTTGGCTCACCAGGATGTAAAAGATGAGTTCGATGAGCTGGAGCAGGAATGGGGCAAGTTCAGAACCCGGTTTGACCAGGTAATGGACGATGCAGGCGAAGCATCCCAGGAAGCACGTCAGACAGCCAGAAAACTTGGAGAAGATCTGAAAAAAGGTTATGAGAATATTCGCGATAAAATGAAGTGAAATCGTTAAGCCGTTAACAGAATACTACAAATATCTGCCTTTAAGGGCCCCTGCTCCGGGGTCCTTGTGCCATAGTTTCTCTAATAAG
The DNA here is from genome assembly GCF_003318275.1 of Marinobacter sp. F3R11. GTDB lineage: Bacteria > Pseudomonadota > Gammaproteobacteria > Pseudomonadales > Oleiphilaceae > Marinobacter. Next base: position 151,516 of record NZ_QOCH01000015.1, read on the forward strand.
TGAACTGCGATTCATCGTTTTTTGACGACTCAGCCTGAGTCGTACTCTCCGTACGATTTAACCAGGCCCGTTGCGCTGAAGCGCTTGCAGACGCTGAGAGGAATAAATGGCATATGAACAAGTTGTATCTCACCCCAACCGCCCTTGTTTTACTTCTGACCGCGACGGTTGTTTCCGGCCAGAACGCTCGATCCGGTGATCCCGAAACCCTTATCAGGGACCAGTTCTGGGGCAACCTTTACAAGGAAGGCGGCCAGTCATTTTTTTGCGATATACCCTTTTCCCGCAAAGGGTTTGTACTGACGGAAGGCTATATTTACCCTCTTGCAGATGTGCGTGACGCGCTGTCATGCGGTACCGCCCGCCAGTGCGGGAAAGACAACCGTTACCGCCAGATAGCATCCGACCTTCATAATATGATTCCTGTACGTAACCGCACCGAACTCCGGCGCCGCAATGCCCGCTACGAAGAGCTCGGACCAACCGTTAAAGAAGACGAATGCGGCATCCGGGAAAGCGCCCCCTTCTTCGAACCACCCACAAGAGTGAAAGGCGATATAGCTCGTGGCATAGGTTACATGGTCAACACCTATGGTCTTCCCTGGCTGGGATCAGCCAGAGTATTCCAGGGCTGGAACCGAATAGACCCACCGGATGACAGAGAAATCTCCCGTCACAACAGAATTGCTGAGATCCAGGGCAACGAGAACCCCTATATCACCGACCCCAGCCGCCTGGAACACCTCTGACACATGATTCTTTTGCGATTACGGGCATCCACCGAAACACCAAAAAAAAGCAGGCCCTGAGGCCTGCTTTTTTGCTTTCAGGAACCAGTTCCCGTCAGAACTCTTCAGCAGTGAGCGCCATCATAGAGTCACTACCGCTACGAATACTCTCTGCGAGAGACACGGTTTTCGGCAACAGACGATCATAGTAGAAGCGAGCGGTTTTGAGCTTGCCGGTGTAAAAGCCGGAGGTGTCATCACCAGCCTTGGGTGCTGCGGCCTTCACAATACGTGCCCACATATAAGCCAGCGCTGTGAGACCAAACAGGTCCAGATAGTCTACTGACGCAGCCCCAACTGCATCAGGAGTTACCGACGCCTGCTTGATCACATGCTCAGTAACATCCGACAGACGCTCAAATGCCGCCGCAAGTGGTTCCAGGTATGAACGCAGACTTTCTTCACCTCTGTTTTCTTCAATGAAGCTTGCCACATCACCTGCAAACAACTCGTACAGTTTGCCCTGGCTTCCAACCACCTTACGTCCCATCAGATCCAGCGCCTGAATACCGTTGGTACCTTCGTAAATCTGGGTAATACGGCAGTCCCGTACCAGTTGTTCCTGACCCCATTCACGAATAAATCCGTGACCACCAAACACTTGCTGACCCATAATGCAGGCATCCAGACCGCGGTCAGTCAGGAAGGCTTTTGCAACTGGAGTCAGTAATGCAACCATGCCTTCGGCATGCTTGCGGCGATCTTCTTCGGCGGCATCTGCATACTTGGAGATATCCAGCCATTGCGCCACGTAGGTTGAGAAAGCGCGGCCGCCTTCAACATAGCCCTTCATGGTCAGAAGCATACGACGCACATCCGGGTGTACCAGAATCGGATCAGCAGCTTTTTCCGGCTGCTGTGCACCGGTAGGCGCGCGGCTCTGGATACGATCCATAGCGTATTCACGCGCGCTCTGCAGGGAGGCTTCCGCAGCACCGATACCCTGAATACCCACACCCAGGCGCTCGTAGTTCATCATGGTGAACATGGCATTCAGGCCTTTATTTTCCTCACCTACCAGCCAGCCTTTGGCTCCGTCAAAGTTCATCACGCAGGTCGCAGAGCCTTTGATCCCCATCTTTTTCTCAATGGAGCCACAGCTGAAGCTGTTGCGCTCACCCAGAGATCCATCTTCGTTCACAAGGAATTTAGGCACCAATAACAACGATATACCTTTCGGCCCTTTTGGCGCGCCCGGCAGTTTCGCCAGAACCAGATGAATAATGTTTTCCGCCATATCGTGCTCGCCCCAAGTAATAAAAATCTTGGTGCCTGTCACGTTGAACGAGCCATCTTCGTTAGGTTCAGCTTTGGTACGGATAATACCCAGATCGGTTCCTGCGTGGGGTTCCGTCAGATCCATGGCTCCGGCCCATACACCGGAGTACATATTGGGCAGGTACTTTTCCTTCAACTCCTGGCTGCCGTGTGCGTCCAGTGCCAGACATGCGCCGGCAGTCAACATCGGAGCCAGACCAAAGGCCATGTTGGCGCCCTGCATCATTTCCTCAAACTGGGCGACGAGAGTTTTGGGCATACCCATACCGCCAAATTCGGTATTACCGCCCAAACCATTCCAGCCGCCTTCCACAATCGTCTGGTACGCTTCTTTGAAGCCATCCGGTGAAGTAACTTCGCCATCGTTCCACTTGCAACCCTGTTCGTCTGCTTCACGACTCAGGGGTGCCAGTACACCGCTAGTGATTTTTCCGGCTTCTTCAAGAATCGCATCGGCGGTCTCAGGGTCCACGTTCTCCGCTACTTTGGGCAGAGAAGCCCAAAGCGCAGGGGCATCGAATACCTCGTTCAATACAAAACGCATATCACGTAAAGGTGCCTGATAATCGGCCATTTAAACTCTCCAGGTTCCAAAATCAATCTGTCTATGCAGGCGATAAAAAGGTCTGTGCCTGATCGCCGGCCCGGGCTGTGTGTCCGGTTCTGTTAATTTTTATTGGTTTCCATTCTAACGCAAAACCGTCATCAACTCATGAAAAAAGCCCGGCTCCTGAGAGCGCGGGCTTTAGCTTACCGGTAAACCTTCACCTTTCTGAAAAATCAGAGTGCAAAGGCTTCTTCCGGCATATCCAGCAAGGTATCCGCTCCAGCCAGCATGGTTACTGCATGGGTTCTGGTACGCGGCAACATGCGGGTAAAGTAGAAACGGGCAGTCTGCAACTTGGCGTTGTAGAACAATTCTTCCGTGGTACCTTCCGCCAGCTTGTCCTGGGCAATTTTGGCCATACGGGCCCACAAATATGCAAAGACGCTATATCCGGAGTACATCAGATAATCAACGGACGCGGCTCCCACTTCTTCGCGATTCTTCATGGCGACCATACCCACTTTCATGGTCAGTTCACCCCATTCCTTGTTGATCGCATTCAGAGGCTCGATAAACGGCTTCATCTGCTCGTTATCAGCATTTTCTTTACAGAATGTGTGTACCAGTTTGGTAAATCCCTTGAGCGACTCGCCCTGACTCATCAGCACCTTGCGTCCCAGCAAATCCAGAGCCTGGATACCGGTTGTACCCTCGTAGATCATGCCAATACGGGAATCACGTACGTTTTGCTCCATGCCCCACTCGGAAATGAATCCGTGACCACCAAATACCTGCATACCCAGGTTGGCGGCTTCGTAGCCCATTTCGGTAAGGAATGCCTTGGCGATTGGCGTCAGGAAGCCCAGCAGTTCATCGGCTTGCTTACGCTCTTCCTCCGACTTGCCGCGCGCGACAAGGTCAGCCTTCTGTGCAGTCATATAGATCAGCGCACGAGCGCCTTCTGCAACGGCCTTCTGTGTCAGCAGCATACGGCGAACGTCAGGATGAACAATGATCGGGTCTGCAATGCCTTCCGGATTCTTGGGGCCGCTCAGTGAGCGCATTGCCAGACGCTCTTTTGCATAGGCCAGTGAACCCTGGAATCCCAGTTCAGCAGCACCCAGACCCTGGATGGCAGTACCGATACGAGCTACGTTCATAAAGGTGAACATACAGTTCAGGCCTCTGTTCTCAGGCCCGATCAGCCAGCCTTTGGCTCCATCGAAGTTCATCACACAGGTAGCATTACCGTGGATACCCATCTTGTGCTCGATAGAGCCACAGGAAACCGCATTGCGCTCACCAGCCGACCCGTCTTCTGCAGGCAGGCGCTTGGGCACGATAAAGAGGGAAATCCCTTTGGTCCCTTCAGGTGCACCCGGCAGACGCGCCAGCACAATGTGAATAATGTTGTCCGTCATGTCGTGTTCACCGGCAGAGATGAAAATCTTGGTGCCGGTAATACTGTATGACCCGTCCGCGTTCGGTTCTGCCTTCGTACGCAAGGTGCCCAGATCCGATCCACAATGGGACTCGGTCAGACACATGGTCCCCGTCCATTCACCGCTGATCATCTTGGTGAGATAGGTCTGCTTCTGTTCTTCTGTACCATGTGCCTCAAGCGTGTTGATTGCGCCGTGGCTGAGGCCCGGGTACATGCCCCATGACCAGTTGGCAGTGCCATTCAGTTCGCTCATCACGATGCCAAGAGAATCGGGTAAGCCCTGGCCGCCGTAATTGGGGTCTGCAGCCAGCGAAGGCCAGCCACCTTCCACAAACTTGTCATAAGCTTCCTTGAAGCCTGTCGGTGTTTTTACCCCGTCTTCACTCCAGATACAGCCTTCTCTGTCGCCAACTGCGTTCAGCGGGGACAGTACCTGCTCAGCAAACTTTGCACCTTCCTGGATAATGGCATCAACCATATCCGGAGTTGCATCTTCCGCACCTTCCAGATTGGCGTAGTGGGCCTCGCTGTCAAGCAGCTCGTTCATTACGAATTTGATATCACGCAGGGGCGCTTTGTACTCAGGCATGTAAACCACCTCGGTTTTCGGTCTTGGCTGAAAAGAAAAGTAACAGCTTGTGGCCTTGGGTTTGCTCAGACGCTGCAACACTGACCGCTGCAGCATTATTTAAACACTTGTTTGAAACATACGTTTAGAGGCACAGAATTGTCAATAGCCGAGGTCACAATTTTGTGTATATATTAATCATCCGCTGAGGTTTGAAGCGATTTGTGCCAGCATGAATAATTCAACACTGAAAACAAAAATCCGCGAGCGAGGTCAGAAGCCGTCAGGCCGAAACAGGTAGAAAACCAGCAGAGGAAGATACAGAGGCCGACCCGAAGCCCGCAATATCCTGATAGGCATTTCGGGCCTGTTCAATGGCTCTGGGAGACAGCCCGGAAATGCTTTCCTGCAACCGGGTATCGCTCCGGGCGTTTACAGAAGAATCCTCACTGTCACCAGCCTGGCTTGTTGCCTGAGCACCCTGCTCCGAGGCAAGCTCTGACTGAGCCTGAAGCATAACCTGCATGGCCTGGGCAGCCACGGCACGATCCTGACCAGAAGGCTCAGCCGGGGCCATGGCAGCTGCACGGACCACCCGCATTTTCTCAATCGTGGCCTGTGGATCGCCGTTGACGGAGGAGACATCGATAGATACCTCTCCACCTACGGCATATTGCGCTCCGTCAGGCCCTCGCTGATAGGTAAATGACATGGCACCGGCGTATTGACCACCAACTGCCTGATGCGCCGCCTCGTGAGCGCGCACTTCAAGATCCCTGGCTTTGAGCTCAGCAAGCTCTTCAAGCTCGGCTTCATCCAGCCCGCCAGCGGCCTGGCCTGACACGTCCGCCGCACCAGCTTTACGGTTTTCTCCTGCAGCTTCACTTCCATCCCCGGCGGGAACGGCTTGATTGCCAGCCTCTGAAGGCTGCTCAGCATTCGAATCATCGGTATTGCCCGATTCACGGAGAGCAGGTGCGGCCAGGCTAGATGAAGAGTTTCGAGGGAATTCTGACTGATAACCAGCAGAAGAACTGGCCGAACCAGTCACAGCAGAAAAAGCAGATATTGCAGGAAGCGACGAAAGAGGGCTCACAAAGCCAGAGCTCAGACCATTATGTCCAAAAGCGAGCCAAGGGTCTCGTCGGCCACCTTGACCACCTGAGCTGAGGCTTCCACGCTGCGCTCATAGAGCTTGAGGTCCACAATGGGTTCCACAAGACTGCTTCCGGTTTGAGCGGAACCCTGAGGGCCATCAACACCGGCACGGGCAATTTTCCGGGCGGCATTTTCCATGCCGTACATGCCGTCCTGAATGCCTTGAACGCCAATCGCGAGCGTATTATTGATCATAACAGCTGCTTCCAGTGACCATTAATTGACACCATTAAGCCACATTATTGTTCAATTTTCAAACAACACGTCAATATTGATATAGCGACTCAGAACTTCTGGCCCCACCTGTTCAACCCAAGGCAAAACGCCCAGACACGGAGCTGAAATATGTTCCCGGATATAACTCAGGGTGTCCGGTTCGCAGCTCATGGTCTCTGATCCGGTACGGTTTGCAACCCAGCCGGCCAGCACTAAGCCGTCACGCAGGATGGCTTCCGCTGTCAGCAGCGCGTGGTTGATACAGCCCAGCCTGAGATCAACCACGAGTATCACGGGTATCTGGAGTTCACGAGGCAGCGCCGAGTATACCTCCCGACCGTTCAACGGAACCCGCCAGCCGCCAGCGCCTTCAATCAGCAAGAGATCGGCCGGACGCATTTGCATTCCCCGGCAGAATCCCACTAACCGGCTGACCGAAACAGCCCGGCCAGCCTGCCCGGCAGCAACATGAGGTGCAATAGCCGGAGCCAGGGCAACCGGGTTCACCATATCGTAGGCAAGGTGTTCACTGGCAGCCGCCTGGATAATAAGAGCGTCCTCATTGCGCAAACCTTCTGGGGTATTCTCGCAACCTGAAGCAATGGGTTTCATTCCCAGCGTGCGCTTGCCGGCCGCCTTAGCCGCCTCCAGGATTGCGGCCGACACCATGGTCTTGCCCACACCTGTATCCGTGCCCGTCACAAAAAATGTTTTTTTTGCCATGTTGACCGTTCTGCACCACTTTGATTATCAGTCTTCAGCGCCGTCGCACACCCAATAAACCCAGGCAGCCTCGTAGCTAGCCATAATCCCACCATCAGATTCCCGGGGATAATGTTGACACATAGCCCGTGCGCGGCCCGGGGCCGTAACCGTCCGGCGCTTCCCTTCTCCCTTGTAGCTGGCGCCCAGCTGTTTGAGTTCTGCCGCCAGAGCGAGCGGTGAAGTATAAGCCAACCTTAAGGTTCTGGTTTCTATTTTGGCTCCCGCCAACTCTTTCAAGACAGTGTTCCGAAACCCTGCCTCCGACTCAAACCGGTTTATGTGATTATGATCAGGATCCGCTTTTTGCCACGCCTTTGCGAGTTCGTTAAGCGTACCCTCAAGAAGCGTTGACAGCATTATTCTGCCTCCCGGCCGAAGCACTCTCCGACACTCTCGCAACACTCGCTGCGGGCCTGCGCACCACTGAATCATCAGATTACTGAATATCAGATCACAGCTCTTATCCGGCAGAGGAATCGCTTCAGCATCCGCAACAACCCACGCAACACCCGGGATTCCACATACACTGGCATGCCTGATCATGCCTGCCGACAGGTCCATTCCTGTCAGGGATACATCATGCCCTGCCTCTGCCAGCTTGCGTGTAAACCAGCCAGTACCGCAGCCAAGATCCAGAACACAGCCAGACAAACCATCCGCGCCTACCCGGTTTTTCAGCTTTTCAAGCATGGCATCACCCGTTACGCGCTGTAATCGGGATGCGCTCTCATAGGAAGACCGCGCCTTGCCAAACCCACGGGCAATATCGATTTTACGGGCGGGAGAATGTTTCACCTCATTCGGGACATTCATGGACCAACACTCCCTCCAGCCAACAGATGCCGGCAGTCCGCCAGGGTCTCAATCAGGCAATCCAGATCCTTGTGGGAGTGAGCCGCACTAAAGGTAACTCGTAAACGTGCCTCACCTGCCGGTACTGTTGGTGGCCGGATTGCAGTTACCAGTATGCCTCGCTCCTCAAGAGCCTGGCTCAACGCCAAAGCTGAGTGGTTATCACCGATCAGAATTGGCTGAATGGGGGTGCAGGACGGCATAAGTGCAAGGCCCAGGGTACGAGCCGCCTCCCGGAACCGTTCAACGAGACTTCGCAGATGGGTACGGAGGCCGTCGGCAGACTCGATCAGGTCGAGACTGGCACAGGTTGCCACAGCCAGTGCCGGGGGCATTGCGGTAGTATAAATGTAGGTTCGGGCTTTCTGCACAAGGTAATCCATGAGTTCAGCTGGCCCCGACACAAAGGCCCCGCTGGTACCTACGGCTTTACCAAGCGTTCCGACCAGGACTGGCACATCCTTCTCGGACAAGCCAAGTTCCGCCAGGCTCCCCCGTCCTTGCGGTCCGAGAACTCCAAAACCGTGCGCATCGTCAACCACAAGCAATGCGTCATGATCCCGGCAAACCTTCGCCAGGTCCCGCAATGGAGCAACATCACCATCCATGCTGAATACGCCATCGGTGACCACCAGTTTGTGTCCGGCAGTCTGTGAAAGCATGCCCTCAAGTGACGTTACGTCCCCGTGTGCATACCGGCACACCCTCGACCTGCTCAGACTGCAACCGTCAATAATGGATGCATGATTAAGCTGGTCTGAAAAAACAGTATCTCCACGACCTGCCAGCGCTGAAATCACGCCCAGATTAGCCATATAACCCGTGGAGAAAAACAACGCCGAACTGCGCCGGGTAAATGCTGCAAGGCGCTGCTCCAACCGGTGATGAGCCTCATGATGCCCACAGATCAGATGGGATGATGCTCCACCGAGACCGGTTTCTGGTATAGCTCTTCGCAAGGCTTCCAGATTCGCTGGATGATTGGCCAGGCCAAGGTAATCGTTGCTGCAAAACGACAGTAACCGCTTGCCGTCAGACGTTAAAGCCGGCTGTTGGGGGCCGGAAATCTGCCGGCGGGTACGGTAGAGGCCGGACTGTTTTCGTTCTTGTAATTCAGATGTAAAGTCACGCACGTTAGTTGCTTCCACCCATAAAATCTATGCGGATTCCCGGGTTGCGTCATAAAACATGTGACGAGTTGCCTCATACTCCAGATCGTCGGCAATCGACTCTTCCTCCTGTGCCTCAGTAATACACTGTTCCCGCTTCTCGGGACGGATGCCCAAACGACGGAACAACGCCATATCTGCATCAGCTTCCGGGTTCGCCGTCGTCAGTAGTTTCTCGCCATAGAAAATGGAATTCGCACCGGCAAGAAAACACAATGCCTGCAACTGCTCATTCATCATCTCCCGACCTGCAGACAAACGAACGTGTGAAGCCGGCATCATGATCCGGGCCACAGCTATGATGCGAACAAACTCGAATGGGTCCAGGTCCTCCACATGCTCCATGGGTGTTCCCTTCACCTTGACCAGCATATTCACGGGCACACTTTCAGGGTGATGCGGCAGATTTGCTAACTGAACCAGCAGACCAACCCGGTCATCTTCATCCTCGCCCATACCCATGATGCCGCCACAACACACCTTCATACCCGCATTGCGAACGTGATCAAGCGTATCCAGTCGGTCCTGATAGGTGCGCGTGGTAATAATGTGGCTGTAATACTTCTCGGAGGTATCAAGATTATGGTTGTAGTAATCAAGCCCGGCTTCGGCCAGCTCTTCCGCCTGCTCCGGCTTCAGCATGCCCAGAGTCATACAAGTTTCCAGGCCGAGAGATTTTACCTGCCGGACCATATCCAGCACGTAGGGCATATCCTTGACGGAGGGACTACGCCATGCGGCACCCATGCAGAATCGCGAAGCACCTTTTTCTTTTGCCGCGCGGGCTTCTGCAACTACTTTTTCCAGCTCCAGGAGCTTTTCCTTTTCCAGACCCGTGTTGTAATGACCGCTCTGGGGGCAGTATTTGCAGTCTTCGGGACAGGCACCGGTTTTGATCGACAGTAAAGTGCTGACCTGCACCTCATTGGGGTCAAAATGCTCCCGGTGCACAGTCTGTGCCCGGAACAGAAGATCATTGAACGGAAGATCAAAAAGTGACCGGGCATCCTGGAGCGTCCAGTCATGGCGTAATGCTGTGGCAGTCATACAGAAGTCCTGTTAACCTTTTTGTTAATCTGGGTTTACGGATGAATCAGATGATAAAGAGACTGAGATTGCTGTCAACCTTAAATAAAATAAAGGTTAACAGAGAAGACAAAAGGAACACTTGTGTGGGCTGCCTGTCCACCAACGCCACCAATGGTCTGTGCGGACCTTGCCGGGCAGACCTTCCGGTAAATCACTGGCACTGCCGCTGCTGCGCTCTGCCTATGGCATACCCCGGAGACAAGCACCTTTGCGGTGATTGCCTGACATCACCACCCCCGTTTGATTGCTCATTCATACCCTGGCGCTATCAATATCCGGTCGACAGCATGATCAGCCGTTACAAATACAAGGGGCAGAGAAAGTTCGCACGACCACTGGTTACCGGCTTTGCGGATTTTATCGGACCCGCCCTTGAGGCGTACGGAGCTGAGAAGCCGGATATACTGATCCCCTCACCCATGTACCCCTCACGCCGGAGAAAACGCGGTTTCAACCAGGCCCGGGACATTGCCGAGAGCATTGGACAAGCAATCGACGTCCCGGTTGGCATCAGCATAGTTCGCCGGGTACACAAAGTTCAGGCGCAACGTGGGCTGAACAGAGAATCCAGGCTCGCGAACCTGCGCGGCGTTTTTAAAGTGTGTTCAAGGGTGCCAGAAAGAGTTGCCATCGTGGATGATGTGGTGACAACCGGCGCAACTGTGCGGGTACTTGCGTCGGTATTAAGGGAGGCGGGAGCACAGGAGGTCCAGATATGGGCATTGGCGAGGACCCCGGGCTGAGCCGGCCAGGCCTATGCCAGCTTGCTCCTCACGAGGTCGGCAATCGCCAGGCAGGAGGTCAGTCCCGGCGACTCAATACCAAACAGGTTTACCAGCCCCGGAACACCATGCTCACAGGAACCATCGACCCGGAAATCAAAAAAGCCCCCCTCTGCATTTCTGAGCTTCGGCCGGATGCCGGCATAAGCCGGCTGTAAACGGTCAACCTCCAGGCCCGGCCACCATTGCCGGATACCGGCAGCAAAGTCCTGTGCCCGCCCGGGATCAACCGTGTAGTCCTCCCGCTCAATCCATTCTACATCCGGGCCAAAACGTGCCTGTCCGGCCAGGTCAAGCGTAAGGTGAACGCCCAGTCCGCCTGGTTCGGGAACCGGATAGATAAGACTGGTGAACGGATGGCGGCCGCTATAGCTGAAATAAACACCCCGGGCGAACCATTGCTCCGGTTTCTGTTCATCGGGAAGCCCACCCCAGCGACGGGTCAAGGGCACAGCACCCAAGCCGGCAGCATTCACAAGGTTCCGGACCCTGAGCTTGCACGGCATATCGCCAGCAACGTGAAGCACATGACAACCATTAGCCGACTCAATGCTCTCAACCCGTGAGCGCAATGCGAGCGAGCCTCCCGCGTCTTCCAGGTCCCCCAGCAAAGCCAGCATCAGACCATGAGTATCCAGTATGCCGGTTTCACTCGACCAAAGCCCTGCGCTTACGCTGACTTCCGGCAATTGGCTGGTGACTGCAGTCCCATCCCGAAAAACCAGCGGGGCACCGTTTGCCTCCGCATGGCACTGTACGCCCTCAAGTATGGGAATCTGTGCTTCGCTGGACGCAATAATCCACTTTCCACACTTGCGATACCTTACCTTGTGACTTTCACAGTACTCGTACAACTGCCTGCGTCCCTCAACGCAAAGGCGGGCTTTCAACGAGTTTTGTGGATAATAGACTCCGGCATGGATAACCTCGCTGTTCCGAGACGAGATACCTTCGCCAAAGCGATCTCCGGCTTCCAGAACAATCACATCCCGCCCGCTCTGGGCAAGAGCCCGGGCAACAGCCAGCCCTACAACACCTGCTCCGATAACCGCTGTATCCAGTTCGAGAAAATCACCTGTCACGAGAACACCTGCCATATGCGTCTGTTGGATAACCCAAAACCTCCAGAGCTTACGTTAACCCAATCCTGCACAGTCCGGAACCATGGAAACATACCTCGCTTGCATTACGGGAGAGCCGCCAAGCAGGTATACTTGGGCCCACATTTACCAGCCGGGCTGCGCTTTATAATGAACGTTTCAACCCACCCCTACGACGCCCTCACACCAGACGCCATTCTGGACGCCATGGAAGAGGCTGGTTTCGCGGTAAGTGGCCGCCTGTTTGCCCTGAACAGCTACGAAAACCGGGTATACCAGATTGGCCTGGATGAAGGGGCTCCGGTAATCGCCAAATTCTATCGCCCCGGCCGCTGGACAGAAGAGCAGGTGCGGGAAGAACATGAGTTTACCCGGGAGCTGCTGGCAGCGGACATTCCCGTGGTCGCACCCCTGGTGATGCCATCGGGAGACACCCTGGGGAAACACGGTGACTTTTTTTTCGCCGTTTTTGACCAGCGTGGCGGGCAGGCACCCGATACGAGCGTTACCGATACGCTCTACCGGCTCGGGCAATGGCTCGGCCAGATTCATAATATTGGCGCGCTTAAACCTTTCCGTCATCGTGAAGCCTTATCCCTGATGGATGGTATTGAAGCGAGCAATCATCTGTTACTTGAAGGAGACTGGATTCCCAAAGACCTTCGGCCAGCCTGGGACAGTCTGATACCGGATCTGCTAACACACTGCCGGGCCAGGATGGAAGATGCCGGAGAAGTTGAAACACTGCGGCTACACGGGGACTGCCACGCCGGCAACATACTGTGCCGTGATGAGCAGATGCTGTTTGTGGACCTGGACGATTGCCGTTCCGGTCCGGCCATTCAGGACATGTGGTTATTGCTGAATGGCGAGGACAACGAACGCGGGGCACAACTGGGCGAATTGCTGGAAGGCTATGAAATGTTCCGGGATTTTAATCGCCGGGAGAGGCACCTGATTGAACCTTTGCGTTGTTACCGGCAGATCAGCCACTGCGCCTGGCTGGCGAAACGCTGGGATGACCCGGCATTTCCACGCTTTTTCCCATGGTTTGCCCAACCACGGTTCTGGTCTGACCAGGTACTGTCGCTGAGAGAACAGCTGGCGGCTTTGCAGGCGCCTTCTATTGTACTTCCCGGTCAATACTGATCATTCATTTATAGCAAATTGAGGTAGGCATGAGCCAGAACGAGACCCGCTACACTATCCGCAGCCTGTTTTTAACCGCCCTGGCAGCCATCATCGGCACGGTACTGGTGCTGGAAGTGAGCGGAAGCATCAAGCACTCAGACAACAAGGACAATGTACCGGTCGGCGACTTCCAGGCAATTCATGTAACTCCCGGAGAACCCTTCAGGATGTCACCCAAGGCCTCTGAACTTCATGCAACCTGTGAAAACGGTTATCTCGCTATTGCGGCAGACGTGGATCCATCTTTTCGCGGCATCCTGGTAGATTACAAAAACCGCGGTGTCCGCTGTTACCGCCCCTCTCCAACAGCACCTGCAGCGATACCTCAGCCAGAAATGCCCGTGCAACCAGAGGGACCTGCCAGCGATGAGTAAAGCCAATCGCTCACCAGAACAACTGACAGACCGGCTTTTCGCCACCGAACGGCAGCCAGAAGACTTTCGGTTCGATGCAGCGGTTGCCCGCGTATTTCCCGACATGATTCGCCGCTCGGTACCTGGGTACACCACGATCATTCCGATGATTGAAGTGATCACTGAGCAATATGCCCAGGCGGGTTCCAATTGCTATGACCTTGGTTGCTCACTGGGCGCATCCACTCTGGCTATGCGTCATGGCATTTCATTTGATAACTGTTCACTGATCGGCGTAGATAACTCCGCCGCCATGATCGAGCGTTGCGAACACTACATCGCTCTGGATGATCATTCGTTGCCGGTCAGGCTCCGGTGTGAGGATATTCAGAACACAGAGCTTACGGACGCCTCGGTGACAACCCTGAATTTTACGCTGCAGTTTATTCCTCCTGAGCAGAGGAGCAGCCTCCTGAGCAGGATTTCCGAAGCAACCCTTCCTGGAGGCGTACTGATTCTTTCTGAAAAAATCCGCTTTGACTCAGGAGATGAACAGGATATTCAGACCTGCCTTCACCATGAGTTCAAGCGTGCTAACGGATACTCCGACCTGGAAATAAGCCAGAAACGCAGCGCCATCGAGCAGGTACTCATCCCGGAAACACTGGATGCTCACAAGCAGCGTCTTACAGACGCAGGCTTTGACCGCGTGCTTGTCTGGTATCAGTGCTTCAACTTCGTATCCATGCTGGCTATCAAGGCCGCCTGAACCCCAGACGGAGACTACGCCCCCATGTCAAATTTTGACTGGAAAACCTGTTTCGGCCAGCTTCTGACTGACTTGCACGACATTGGCCAGAGCCAGTGGGCAGACATTATCAGAAGTCAGCTCATACAGCGCTTCGATGAGAACCCCCACGGCGACCTCAGCCGCTGGCAATCAGCTCTCGACAGTCTCCCGGATATTCCCGGAGCTACCTCGGAGCTGAACACCTCAGCGATCTCCCTGAGTTCAGAAACCCCTCTAAGCTCCAGTCAGCAGCATATGCTTGAAAGTGGGCTCAGAGGGCTTATGCCCTGGCGCAAAGGGCCTTTTGACTTTTTCGGAACTCACATTGATACAGAATGGCGTTCCGACTGGAAGTGGGATCGGGTATCACCTTACCTTTCAGACCTTTCGGGCCGGCGCGTTCTGGATGTGGGGTGTGGTTCAGGCTACCACTGCTGGCGTATGCTGGGCGAGGGTGCAAAGCGTGTAATTGGTATTGATCCCGGGTTGCTGTTCATGTTCCAGTTTCTCAGCGTAAAACGCTATCTGGGCGAGGTTGCGGTTGATCTTCTGCCCATACGAATGGAAGACCTCCCTGACGGACTTGAGCTCTTCGATACCACCTTTTCCATGGGCGTCCTTTACCACCGCAGGTCACCACTTGACCACCTGCTGGAGCTCAAGGGTACACTACGCCCAGGCGGAGAACTGGTACTGGAAACTCTGGTGGTGGATGGACCTGAGGGTTACAGCCTGATGCCCGAAGATCGCTATGGGCAGATGCGCAACGTATGGTTCCTGCCAAGCTGCGACACACTGCTTCGGTGGCTGGACCGTACCGGCTTCCGCAATGTCCGCGTTGTAGATGTGTCTGAAACCAGCACAGATGAACAGCGCAGCACAGACTGGATGCGCTTCAACTCCCTTCAGGATTTCCTGGATCCCAACGACCCCACCAGAACCATCGAAGGTTACCCCGGCCCCAAACGGGCCACATTCATTGCCGAGAAACCCTGATAATAAAAAACCCGCCGTGCCGTTCAAGGCAGGGCGGGCATCCGACCTGGCTGACGATCAGCTGTCAAACGGGTGGCGCAGGATGATAGTTTCCACACGATCCGGACCAGTGGAAATAATATCGATCGGGGCTTCGATCTGCTCTTCCAGGAACCGGATATAGGCTCGGGCGTTTTCCGGCAACTGTTCCAGCGTGGTCAGCCCGAACGTGCTTTCATTCCAGCCCGGCAATTCGGCATATATTGGTTCTATATCCTTGAAACTATCGCAACCGATCGGTGGGCGGGTAATTTCACCATTCGGTGTTTTATAACCTACGCAGACCTTGACGGTTTCCAGACCATCAAGAACATCCAGCTTGGTCAGACATATGCCGGACACGCTGTTGATCTGGATTGCGTGGCGCAGCGCAACCGCATCAAACCAGCCACACCGGCGGGAACGACCGGTAGTCGTACCAACTTCATTTCCTTTAACTGCCAGGTGCTGCCCCAGATCATCAAAAAGCTCTGTGGGGAAAGGGCCTGAACCCACTCGCGTGGTATAGGCTTTGGTAATACCCAGTACGTAATCCAGATACAGGGGACCAAAACCAGAGCCGGTAGCCGTGCCTCCTGCCGTGGTGTTGGAGGAGGTTACATACGGGTAGGTGCCAAGATCGATGTCCAGCAGGGAGCCTTGTGCACCCTCAAACATAATATGGTCGCCGCGCTTGCGGTAGTCGTGAAGCAAATCGGTAACGTCTGCCGCCATCGGCAGAATTTCTTCGCCCATCTGCTTCAGCTCTTCCAGAGCCGCATCTACATCTTCAGCTTCTTCCTTGAAATATTCAGTCAGTACAAAATTATGATAAGACATAATTTCCCGCAGTTTCGATTCGAAATCTGCCGGGTTACACAGGTCGCCAAGACGAACGCCGCGGCGGGAAACCTTGTCTTCGTATGCAGGACCAATACCTCTGCCGGTGGTACCGATTTTGTCATTACCCCTGGCGCGTTCACGGGCCTGATCAATACGCACGTGAGTGCGCAGAATAATCGGACAGGCCAGGCTGATGCGCAGCCGTTCACGAACCGCAACGCCGGATGCTTCAAGCTCCCGGACTTCTTTCAGAAGAGCTTCCGGAGACACAACTACGCCATTACCGATCAGGCACTGAACGTCCTGCCGCAGGATACCGGAAGGAATCAGGTGAAGAGCTGTTTTCTTACCTTCTATAACGAGAGTATGGCCCGCGTTGTGGCCGCCCTGAAAACGCACCACCGCTGCGACTTTTTCGGTCAGCAGATCGACGATTTTACCCTTGCCTTCATCACCCCATTGGGTGCCCAGCACAACAACGTTTTTACCCATGATTCTCTCTCAATGCGCACAGATTAGAGTGTGCGTCTTGCAAATTTGGCATATGTACCTGAACGAGTTCACCGCAGCTCACTGATATCAGCCCAGCGTCTGAACAACCCAATGACTACCCTGCTTTACCAACTCCCGGTCACAACCCCGGGTTGAGGGATCCACTCCATTGTCTTCCGGCAAGGCCCGGACGACCGCATCCGTCAGCCTCAGCTCTGAGACAACCTGTTCCAGCTCTGCATCATTGTCTGCAGGTGCCCACACGGCTTTGCCGGAGCGGGCCGGACGTCTGCCCAGAGTTACCAGTGCCCCTATGTCCAGACTAAAGCCTGTAGCAGGGCGCGCCCGACCGAAATCACTGCCAATGGAGTCGTAACGACCACCTTTGGCAATGGAATCACCGCAGCCAGGTACATAAGCAGCAAACACCAGACCAGTGTGGTAGTTGTAACCGCGCAACTCGCAGAAATCGAAGCCGAAGCTGACTTCCGGGTAGTCTTTCTCAAGCTTTTCGGCGACCCGACCCAGCTGATCAAGAGCAGTGCCAAGACTATCCGAAGCTCCGTCAAGTATTCTGCGCGCTTCTGTCAGTGCTTCCGGGCCTCCGTTAACACGGGCGAGCTCACGCAGACGTGCACCCGCTGATCCAGAGGCGCAATCACCAAGCAGTTGGTCCAGTTCGGGTACTGATTTGCGCCCCATGGCGTCGAAGATTGCCGCACTTGTGTCGCGGTCAAACCCGGCTTCGCCGATAAGACTTTCATAGATGGACACATGCGCCAGGTCAAGGTGGACACCAGGCAAGCCAGCGACGCGAAGCGTCTCAAGCATCAAGCTGATGATTTCCAGATCCGCAGCCTCAGAGGCACTGCCAAACAGCTCGCAGCCCGCCTGAATAGGTGTACGCCCGGCCAGCATATGCTTGGGACGAGTATGCAGCACATGGCCGGCGTAACACAGGCGGGTTATCCCCTCCTGCCCAAGGGTATGGGCGTCAATGCGCGCTGCCTGGGGTGTCATGTCGGCACGAACACCCATCATGCGGCCGGTCAGCTGATCGGTCAGCTTGAAGGTCTGCAACTCCAGGTCGTGTCCGGTTCCGGTAAAAAGGGATTCGAGATATTCGATTAGCGGTGGGATTACCAGTTGGTAGCCCCAACGCTGGCAGGTATCCATTACATCCCGGCGCAGGGATTCTATCTGTCCGGCCAGTGGCGGCAAGATATCCGCCACCCCGTCCGGCAGTAACCAGCGATCAGATACTGTCATGAGATTCCGTTGTCCATCCTGCAAACACATGCCTATGAGGCAGAAGAAGCGTGCAGGTTTTTTTAAGGTGAAATCCGGGGCAGAAAAACCCGAACCAAAACCTGACGGATTTTACACTGTTGGCGGACACAAAAAAACCGGAATACTGAGTATTCCGGTTTTTCGGCGTACAGAACAGAAATTAGCTTCCGCCCTTCGAATCCTTCATGAACTTCATGAATTCACTTTTGGAGTCAATAACCATTATATCGTCTTTGGTTGAGAAGGTATTCCTGTATGCCTGAAGGCTACGGTAGAAGCTGTAGAACTCAGGATTGGAGCCATAAGCATCTGCGTAGATCCGCGCTGCTTCACCATCCCCTTCACCCCGGGTTGTCTCTGAAGCGGCAAAAGCCTCAGCCAGGGTAACGGTTTTCTGGCGGTCTGCATCGGCACGAATTCCTTCCGCCAGCTCACGCCCCCGGGAGCGGAACTCCTGAGCCAGTTTTTCACGCTCTGTCGCCATACGACGGTATACGTTTTCACTGACCTGACCCGGAAATTCAATCGCCTTGACCCGGATATCCATTACTTCGATACCGAACTCTGTTGTCGAAGTTTCGTTCACACGGTCTCGCAGGGTGTGCATCAACTCATCACGCTGCCCGGAGACAACTTCGTGCATGGTGCGGACACCGAATTCATCCCGCAGGCCGTTGTCCACTCGTGACAACAACAGAGACTGAGCACGGAACTCATCGCCACCTGTAGCCCGATAGAACTGGTCCACATTGCGGATTTTCCAGGCAATATAGGAATCAACATCCAGCGGCTTCTTTTCGACGGTCAGATACTGCCGCGATGGCAAATCCATAGTCAGTACGCGGATGTCAAACTCCCGGACCTGATCGATTACCGGCACCTTGAAGTGGATACCAGCCCGGATATCGGTCTCAACCAGCTCACCAAATCTCAGCATCACCCCGCGATGGGTTTCCGGAATAATATAAACACTCGACATTACCAGCAGGACAACGATAAGAGCGCCTGCAAGACCCACTATGCCTTTAGGTCCCATGATTATCTGCTCCTCCGTGTATTAGCTTCCTGCCTGGTTCGAATTTCCTGGATAACCTGATCTGTGACCGACTGGATATCCATCTCTCCACCAGTGCCGGAAGACTGACTTCCGCTGCGCGGCAAAGAGCCCTGAGTCAGGCGGTCCAGAGGCAGATACATCATATTGCCACTGCTTTCCGTATCCACAAGAATCTTGCTGCTGTTAGAAAGTACCGATTCGAGCGTCTGCAGATACATCCGCTCGCGGGTTACCTCAGGTGCCATCTGGTATACAGCCAGTAATTCTAGGAATCGGGCTGTTTCACCACGGGCACGCTCAATAACTTCCTGCTTGTAAGCGCTAGCTTCCTCAAGCATACGCTGAGCCTGACCGCGGGCCTCCGGGACCACCTTATTGCGATAGGTTTCAGCTTCTTCTTTCACGCGCTGCTCGTCTTCACGGGCGCGCTGAACCTCACGGAACGCGTCCTGCACTGCCGCTGGCGGCTGAGTGCTTTCAACGTTAACCCGTACAATTTCGAGACCGGTTCCATATTCCTTGAGAAAGCCCTGAAGCCGTTGTTCAACACGAACAGCGAGCTCGGCACGTCCTTCGGTGAGTACGTCGTCCAGTGACGAACTACCTACTTCGTGACGTAACGCACTATCAGTGGCAAATGCCAGCGCCTGGTTGGAATCCCGTACATTCAGCACATAATCACGGGCATCACCCACCCGGTACTGCACCTGCAGATCAACCGTAACCAGGTTTTCATCCTGAGTCAGCATCTGGCCGCTGGACTGGGCGGTTCTCACGCTGGTAACGCGAACCTTGGTCACGTCATCAATCAGGGGAACCTTGAATCTCAGACCCGGGCTTTCAGTTTTCGAATACTCACCAAAACGCAATACAACTGCGCGTTCCTGCTCGTCCACCGTGTAGAAAGACTGGAATATCACATATCCAACTAAAAGTATGGCGCCAAGCGCGACCACGGCACCGAAACTTCCAGCACCGCCAGAACTGCCACCGCTGCCGCCGGACTTCTTACCTTTACCACCCAGCATCTTGTTAAGTTTATCGAGACCTTTTTTCAGTGCCTCATCAAGGTCTGGTGGTCCCTGATCATTACCGCGACGACCACCGCCATTTCCCCAGGGGTCATTGTCGTTGCGGTTTCCACCCGGTTCATTCCAGGCCATAGTACTCTCCGTTCCTAACGTGTCGAATGGTTGCAAATACTAGGGATTTATCATCGTCCCGGCAATAGCTGCTATGGTTTCTGGCTTACCTGTCTTCCAGGTTCACCTCTTCTTCACTCATGCCGGCGCGGCTCAGAAGCTGCAGCCAGTCCCGGCGTTGCAGCCGGACTTCAAGTACAGTTTCTCCGGTCTCACGATGCTCTTCGCCGAGCACAGAACCCGCCTCGTGCAGGAGCGCCCTGAGCTTGCCGTCCGCAGGCCCGAGCAAAACAAAATGGTGAACAACATCCTCAGCGAGCCGTTCAACGATAGCATCGTACAGGCCATCAAGACCTTCACCCGTAACGGCCGAAACCCAGGCCCGAACAGGGACACCATCTTCATTACGCTCGACCCGGGGTGCAAAATCATCCATCAGGTCGATTTTATTGAAAACCTGCAACACAGGTATCTCATCGGCACCAATTTCTGCCAGCACCTCTTCAACCTGTTCAATGTTTTCATCACGACGACTGTCGTGGCTGTCAACGACGTGCAACAGGATAGTGGCTTCGGTGGTCTCTTCCAGTGTTGCCCGGAATGCCTCCACAAGCTTGTGAGGCAGATGCCGGATAAAGCCCACTGTATCCGCCATTACGACCGCACCGATATCCGGAAGTTCCAGACGCCGGATTGTCGGATCCAGCGTTGCGAACAGTTTATCTGCGGCGTATACGGAAGACGTGGTGATCCGGTTGAACAACGTGGACTTGCCAGCGTTGGTATAACCTACCAGAGATACGGTCGGAATATCAGCACGCTTGCGCGCTCTGCGGCCTTGATTGCGCTGCCTTCGAACTCGCTCAAGGCGCTTGTGAATCGACTTTATACGTTCGCGCAGGAGTCGGCGGTCGGTCTCCAGCTGGGTTTCACCAGGACCACGTAAACCAATTCCCCCTCCCTGCCGTTCAAGGTGGGTCCAGCCACGAACCAGCCGCGTTGACATGTGCTCCAACTGGGCCAGTTCCACTTGCAGCTTACCTTCGTGTGTACGCGCTCGCTGAGCAAAAATATCCAGAATAACGCCAGTGCGGTCCAGAACGCGGCATTTGAGCTCACGCTCAATATTCCGCTCCTGACTGGGGCTGAGTGCATGATTGAACAAAACCACATCAGCCTCGTGCAAGGTTACTGCATCGCGAATTTCCTCAAGCTTCCCTTCACCCACAAACAGCCGGGGACTGGGTTGCTTACGGGATCCGGTTACAATTCCAACCGATTCGACTCCGGCCGACGACACAAGCTCCCGGAACTCATCAGGATCTTCAGAGCCATCGTGGGAGGTAAAATCGATGTGGACGAGTATCGCTCGCTCACCTACATCAGGGCGTTCAAACAATGGGCATCAACTCCGCAACAATCAGTTTGTTTGTTTACATCACAAAAACAAACACCCGCGACCATCAGAACCCGGAGGCTCGTCAGGGACGCGGGTGGTAATACCGAAAACCGGGGCAGATCAGTCCTCGGACTCATCCTCTCCCGCCGGGTTCTGCTGTGGAATGCGAACATTCCGGGCAGGCACAACGGTAGAGATTGCGTGCTTATAGACCATCTGGCTGACAGTATTTTTCAGCAAAATTACGAATTGGTCAAAAGACTCTACCTGCCCTTGCAACTTGATGCCGTTAACCAGAAATATGGAAACCGGAATACGTTCCTTGCGTAAGGCATTAAGGTAAGGGTCTTGTAGCGAGTGCCCTTTTGACATGTGTATTCTCCTGTTTATTAGTAAATGCAGATAGTCATTATTCAGAACTAAATGTGGTGTGACATCTGATTTTTTTCAAGGCCGCTTCAACGATAAAACCATCTTCGCTGTTCAGCCAGTTCAAATCAGACCACTTACGGAGCCATGTGAGCTGCCGTTTGGCAAGCTGACGGGTGGCCGCAACGCCCTTACTTACAAATACGTCATAATCGTCTTCGCCAGCCAGATGACTCCAGGCCTGGCGATAACCGACACAACGCATTGACGGAAGATCCGGGTTCAGATCGCCTCTGCCCATCAGAGCACCGACTTCACTCAACAGGCCCTTTTCGATCATGTTCAGAAAGCGCCGATGTATTCTGTCATGAAGCACGCGTCTTTCCGGAGGCACCATGGCAAGCTGCGCTACAGTATACGGAAGCGATGAAGCTTCGTCTGCCTGCCATTGAGTAAAATAAGGGTAATCCTCAATACCCTCCGGGCCCGACTGTTGCTGAGCCCGCCGACCACCTTCAGACTCCCAGAAAGCCGAAATTGGCCGACCGGTCAGACGAATTACCTCAAGAGCTCTCAAGAGGCGCTGACGGTTATTGGGGTGAATCAGTCGTCCCGCCACCGGGTCGGCGGCCTGCAGTTCTTCATAGAGTGCATTCCAGCCGAGCTTTTCCGCTTCAGCCTCAAGGGTTCTGCGCAGCTCCGGGCTGGCAGCCGGCAGCCCGGACATACCGTGCAATAAAGCCTTGAAATACATCATGGTGCCACCAACGAGCAACGGAATACGCCCGGCACCGGATATGCGCTCCATTTCAGCCAGTGCATCCCGCCGGAAATCGGCGGCAGAATAGGTTTCAGAAGGATCGCAGATATCAATCAAACGGTGCGGAGCACGTGCCAGCTCCTCAGCCGTCGGCTTTGCAGTACCAATATCCATACCACGATAGATCATCGCCGAATCAACGCTGATGATGTCACAAGGCAGGCGGTCACAGAGTTCCATGGCCAGATCGGTCTTGCCGGAGGCTGTCGGCCCCATCAGAAAAATGGCAGGTGGCATTTTTGATTCCACTCTACCGCCCCCGCAAAAACAGTTTATCGAGTTCCGCCAGAGTAACCAGAGTCCAGGTCGGGCGGCCATGGTTGCATTGACCGCTGCGCTCTGTCGCCTCCATATCCCGCAACAGGGAGTTCATTTCCGGTATGGTCAGCTGGCGATTTGCCCGCACCGAGCCATGGCAGGCCATGGTCCCCAAAAGCTCGTGGACAACGGCCTCAACCCTGTCACTCTGGCCATGCTCGATCAGGTCAGATAAAACATCCCTGACAAGTTGTTCTGAATCCGCTCCCCGCAGCAGCGCGGGTACCTGGCGGATAGCAAGTGTTTCCGGCCCGATGCGCTCAATCTGAAGCCCAAGCTGCTGCAATTCGTCCCCATGGGTCTCTGCCAGAGCAGCCTCTTTCTGACTCACCGCGAGGGACACAGGCACCAGCAGCGGCTGACTTTTGAGATCCTGCTCTGCCAGCGCGCGCTTCATGCGCTCGTATGTGATCCGCTCATGGGCAGCATGCATATCGACAACGATCATCCCGGCACTGCTTTGGGACAGCACGTAAATGCCGTGCAACTGAGCAATGGCATACCCCAGAGGCGGCTCTGCCTGATCGTCGGCACTCCCCGGATAATCTGTCCGGGAGGCATCCACACTTCCCGCACTCCCATAGGGTGCGGCCGTTTGCGGAGAACTTGAACCACCCCCGCCGAGAGACTTGTAAAAAGCCATCTGGTCACTGGCCCGCCACTCCTGCTGTGGCGCTGACTGTCCACCAAAACCAGTTCCCGGCACATAATTTCCCGCTGCCGGCATCTCAGGCTGCCCGTTCCAGGGCTGAGCCGGAACAGGAGCCCCTTCTGCCGGAAGCTCGCCCTGCCCTGCAGCCTCACGGCTGAAAGACTGGGCTGTCGCACCACGAAAATGATCGTCCGGCCGCACATCGGCCAGAGCTTTGTGCAAAGTCCGGAAAATAAAGTCGTGAACCAGGCGACCATCACGGAAGCGCACCTCGTGCTTGGTTGGGTGCACGTTCACATCAACCGAGGCAGGATCAACCTCAAGATAAAGCACAAACGCAGGATGGCGATTATTATACAAAACATCGCGATAGGCCTGACGCACCGCATGAGCTACCAGCCGGTCACGGATGACACGGCCATTCACGAAGAAATACTGAAGGTCGGCCTGGCTACGGGAAAATGTCGGCAAAGCGACCCAACCCCAGAGCCGCAACCCTGTGGCTTCGGCATCGATAACCACGGCGTTGTCGATAAACTTCTGCCCGCACAGGGCACCAATACGACGTTCCCTGTCCTGCACAGACTCAGCTGGCCGCAGATTCTGAACAACCCGCTGGTTATGACGCAGCGTAAAACCTGCATCGAACCGGCTAAGAGCCTGACGGCGCACACATTCTTCAACGTGATTGAATTCAGTTTTCTCTGTGCGCAGAAACTTGCGCCTTGCAGGGGTATTAAAAAAGAGGTCACGCACTTCAACAGTGGTTCCCACCGGATGGGCCGCCGGAGAAATTCGTGCATCCATATCACGCCCTTCGACCTCTACACGGGAAGCCGCCTCCTGATCTTCTGTACGAGAGGTCAGTGCCAGGCGCGATACAGAGCTGATACTGGCCAGAGCCTCGCCTCTGAATCCCAGGGAAGATACGGATTCCAGATCATCAAGGCTGGAAATCTTACTTGTGGCATGGCGGCTGAGCGCCATGGGCAAATCACTTTCGGCGATACCGCTGCCGTCATCACGTACCCGGATCAGCTTGACGCCACCCTGCTCCACTTCCACATCAATACGGTCTGCACCGGCGTCGAGCGCATTTTCTACCAGTTCCTTGACGACAGAAGCAGGGCGCTCAACTACCTCGCCCGCAGCAATCTGGTTTGCCAACCGCGGCGAGAGCAATCGGATGGAGGGCATATTTCGGGACTACCTCTTGTTCAGAATGTTGCTCAGGATGAGGGAATGCGAATGGTTTGCCCTACCATAACACGGTCGTCCCTCAAGCCGTTAAACTGCATGAGCTCGCTGACAGTAGTCTGATTTTCCCTGGCCACGCCTGAAAGCGTATCGCCACTCTGAACCCTGTACTGACTGACACGACTGCCCCCCTGGCCATTCTGCTTCTGCCATGCGAGCAAGGTCCCGGGCGGAGGTGTTTTACGAAAATACTCGTCAATACCCTTCATGATCGCACCAGCCAACTTGCGGCGGTACCAGTCTGTAGCCAGATTCTTTTCTTCCTGGGGATTTGAGATAAAACCCGCCTCCACGAGAATAGACGGGATATCAGGTGATTTAAGCACTGCGAACGCCGCCTGTTCCACACCAGGCTTATGCAACTGAGCCACACCATTGAGCTTACCCAGCACAGAACTGCCCACACCCAGGCTGGCATTGATACTCGCCGTCATGGACAGATCGAGCAATACACCGGCCAACATATCATCACGCCCATCCAGAGAAACACCGCCGGTTCCGCCGATCAGGTCAGAGCGGTTTTCACTCTGGGCCAGCCAGCGCGCTGTTTCACTCGTCGCGCCCCGCTGAGACAACGCAAAGACTGAAGCACCCTTGGGCTGGGGCGTACGAAATGCGTCTGCATGTACAGAAACAAACAGATCCGCACTGTATTTGCGAGCGAGAACCGTCCGGTTCCTCAACCCGATGTAATAATCTCCCGTCCGGGTGAGTTTGGCGGTATAGCCTGGCTGTTTATTGATCATCTCCGCAAGAATGTGTGCCATTTTCAGAACCACATCTTTTTCGCGCGTACCTCTGGGCCCGATAGCTCCCGGATCCTCACCGCCGTGGCCCGCATCAATAACCACAATGACATCGCGTTTGCCGGCTGAATCATGGGTAACAGTAGGCTTGGCAGCCTTCGCCAAACGACTTCCGTTTTCATCAATAAGGTCAAGCACAAGGCGATGACCATACTGTTGGTTGGGTTCTAACTGGAAGCTGCGGGGTTTGATGTCACTGGCCAGATCAAGAACCACTCGCAGGTCTGTGCCATTACGTGTGGCACTACGGATACGCCGGACAGGGCTGCCAGACAGATCAAGTTTGGAGAAATCTGTTTTCAGGCGGGTGTTCTTGAGATCAATCACCAGGCGTGCGGGGTTCTTCAACGCGAACATATTGTGTTCAACCTTGCCCGCAGTATCCAGTACCAGCCGGGTGTGATCCGGCGCCGGCCAGATACGAATACCCTCCACCTCAGTGCCAGCCTGCGCGGGCAGGCCCGACAGAAGCAGCCACAAAGATGCCAGCGCGATCGTTGTTTTCATCATAAGCTTGAGTTTCGTCATACAGCTTGCCTGTTTATCCAGCACCGGTCCGTCAATGGTCCGGCCCTATCAGTTCAAGTTCGTTCAAAAATGATGCACCCAGTTCCGAACGTGCCCGGACCACCGCCGAACGACCTTCACCCTGGTGCTCCAGGTGCACGTCAAGATCCGGTGACGGAAGCAGCCCTTCTCCACGCTCCGGCCATTCAATAAGGCAAATACTCTGGCCGTTGAAGTAATCCCGGATACCCATGTATTCCAGCTCTTCGGGATCACCCAACCGATACAAATCAAAATGATAGGCTGGGGGCGACAGATCTTCGTAGGGCTCAACAAGCGTATAAGTCGGGCTCTTCACCGCACCTTCATGCCCCAGCCCACGGATAACTCCCCGGCTGAAGGTGGTCTTACCCATCCCGAGATCGCCCTCAAGAAACACTGTCAGTCCACGGCCTGACTCTTTTGCCAGGCGAGCCAGTTCACTACCCAGTTTCTCCGTTTCGGCCTCACTTTCAAGAAACAGCCTCCGCTCATTCCCGAAAATGCTCATCCGTCCTCCCAACTGCAAGCACCGCCCGGCTCTGCTTCTTTGAAAACCTGCGGCAATGCATCGATTACATCGGTCGGTATCAGCCCCATGTGTCCTTTGTCGGCTGATGCCCTGCAGGCAGCTTCAAGATGCACAACCGCTCCGATTGTTGCTGCATGCGCAGGCGTATCAATCATCTGGGCGTAGAGCGCACCGATGATGCCCGATAACACGTCTCCCATGCCTCCGGTAGCCATTCCGGGGTTGCTGCCGCCGGCAATATCCACCACATCCATTCCGGACGCGATAACCGTTCCGGCCCCCTTCAGCAATACTACTCCCCCGTACAGGGACTGGAGTTTATTGGCGGCAGCTATGCGATCCACCTCTATTTCCGGAACCGTGCAACCCAGTAACCTGGCAGCCTCGCCCGGATGTGGTGTAAGAATCTGAGTGCTGGCACACGTGGTTACCCGGGACGAAAGCAGGTTAAGAGCATCCGCATCCAGAACACGGGGTTTACCACTTTCAACCACCTGCTGAAGCATTTGCTGCCCCCAGGCATTCCGGCCTAAACCCGGGCCACACACTATGACCGTTGCCGAATCCAGCATAGCCGGCAATTCCGAGCCATGAATCAACCCCTGAACCATGACTGACGGGCATCTCGCCAGGGCCGCAGTGACGTGTTCAGGGCGGGTTGCCAGTGAAACCAGCCCGGCACCGGAGCGCACCGCAGCTTCCGCAGCCAGTATTCCTGCTCCACCGAACCCCCGGTCTCCGGCAACCACAAGTACGTGCCCAAACCTGCCCTTATGTGCATTAGCCGCGCGGGCGGGCAGCAACTTTTTTACCGAGTTCCAGCGCTGAAGCATGGCTATCGGGCGCTCACCACTTTCCACAACCCCCGCATCCGCATTCAGCGTTTCAACAATCACATCACCACACACCGCAGCACCCTGACCGGTATACAGTCCGAGTTTTCGGCCGATAAATGTGACCGTCAGGGCTGCCTGTATTACCTCGCCCTCGGCAGCTCCACTGGTAACATTCAGTCCGGATGGCAAATCAACTGCCAGCACCGGCAACCCGGAGCGGTTGCAGCGCGAAATCACACTGGCAAAGGGTTCTTTGGGGGCCCCGGAAACACCTGTCCCCAACATGGCATCAACAATCAGTTCCGCCGATTCAAACACAGACGCGAGCCCGGGTTCGTCTAAGTCTGCCAGCTCCTGCACTTCCACCCCGTCCGCCACTGCCTTCTGCCAGGCCTTGCGGGCGTCACCACCGAGTCTTTCCGTAGGTGCAACCGCAATACAGCGCACAGTCAAACCCTGGCTCACTGCCTTGGCTGCGACAAGATAACCATCCCCGCCGTTATTACCTGCGCCGCAAAGCACAAGTAACCGCTCTACCTCGGGCCAGTGCCCGACCAGACGGCGAAATGCCGCACGAGCAGCGGCCTGCATCAATTCAAAGCCGTCAACACCTTGCCGCTCGATTATGTACTGATCAATACGACGCACAGAATCGGCGGAAAACAGTGCATCTGATAAACTGCCTCCAGCGTGCGGTGGCATGAGCCTTTGCTCCCGTTAAAGAAACCGGTTTAAGAAAATTGGCCAGCTATCTGTAAAGCATAGCAAAACCGAAGAAAAGGTCATAACTTAATCAAATTAAATATACTTACTGCCAACGCCTGCCGGGAAACTGGCACAACGGAACCTATGAGCACACCTGAAACCAACACCTCTCCCATTCCGGAACTGACTGATTTGCCAGCACTTATCCGGCAGTGGGCCAGAGAACTCGGATTCTCCGCCGCCGGCATCACAACCGCAGACACCGGCAAACATGCCCAGCACCTGCAGGACTGGCTGGCCGAAGGTTATCAGGGTGAGATGGGGTATATGGCTCAGCACGGGGATAAACGCTACACCCCAAAATCGCTGGTGCCCGGCACAACCCGGGTTATCTCGGTGCGAATGGACTACATGCCCACACCGGACAGCCCGAAAGAAGCGCTTACTAACCGTGAAAATGCTTACATTACCCGCTACGCGCTTGGCCGTGACTATCACAAACTGATCCGCAAGCGGCTGGCAACTCTGGCAAAAAAAATTGACGATGCTGTAAGCGGCTATGATCATCGTGCCTTTGTTGATAGCGCCCCAGTACTGGAAAGGGCTTTGGCGCAACGTGCCGGGCTGGGCTGGATCGGCAAAAACAACATGCTGATACACCCAAAGGCAGGATCGTTCTTTTTCCTTGGTGAGATATTTACCAGCGCCCCTCTGCCTGTAGACCCGGCCTTTGAAACCGACCATTGCGGCACCTGCTCCGCGTGCCTCGACCTGTGCCCGACGGACGCTTTTGTGGGGCCACACAAGCTGGATGCCCGGCGCTGCATCAGTTACCTCACCATTGAACTCAAAGGCAGCATCCCTGAAGAACTGCGCCCGCTGATGGGTAACCGGGTTTTTGGCTGCGACGACTGCCAGCTTGTCTGCCCCTGGCAAAAATTCAAAAAGCCCACCCGAGAGGATGACTTTCAGCCCAGACACGGCCTGAACAGCAGCTCACTGGCAGAACTGTTCTTATGGACTGAAGAGCAGTTTTTAAAGAGAACCGAGGGTTCGGCAATTCGCCGCACAGGCTATGAGGGATGGTTGCGCAACCTCGCGGTGGGGCTGGGCAATGCGCCTTCTACAATCCCGGTCATTGAAGCCTTAAAACAGCGCGCGGACTATCCTTCAGAAATGGTCCGCGAGCATGTTCACTGGGCTCTGGCACAGCATGATTTATAGCTTGAAAAAGTGTTCCCGGTAGTAGCGCAACTCGTTGATGGAATCACGAATGTCGTCGAGCGCCTGATGACTACCCTGTTTCTTCACGCCTTTCAGCACATCCGGGCGCCAACGGCGGGCCAGCTCTTTTACGGTAGAGACGTCAAGGTTTCGGTAGTGGAAGAAGTCTTCCAGCTGGGGCATGTATTTCACAAGGAAACGGCGGTCCTGACCAATACTGTTACCACACAGAGGGGATTCTCCGGGCTCCATATATTCTTTGAGAAAAGCGAGTGTTTGTTGCTCGGCCTCGGCTTCGGAGATTTTGCTTTCCCGGACACGCCTGGTTAACCCGCTTTCACCGTGGGTGCGGGTGCACCATTCATCCATGGAGTCCAGCAAGCTGTCGGGTTGGTGCACTGCTATAACAGGGCCTTCGGCCACCAGGTTCAGTTCTGAATCCGTGATGATGGTGGCCATTTCGATGATGCGTTCTTTTTCCGGATCAAGGCCGGTCATTTCCAGATCAATCCAAACCAGGTGATTGCCTGCTGACATTCTACTTTCCTCGTTAACCAAACATCTGGGTAGGCGGAGCTGTTATACCATTGGTGAAACAGCCATATTAAAGCCACACATAATTAATTACCGTATGATGTCACAGCAACGTCACCACTTTCATCCGTGTTATTTGAGATTTTATGGCAAAACGGCAACTGAACAAGCAACAGCAATTCCGGATCAAGAAGGT
Source organism: Marinobacter sp. F3R11 (assembly GCF_003318275.1). Lineage (GTDB taxonomy): Bacteria > Pseudomonadota > Gammaproteobacteria > Pseudomonadales > Oleiphilaceae > Marinobacter. The sequence continues at coordinate 181,638 of NZ_QOCH01000015.1, forward strand.
TCAGGAAGAACGAGCAGCCCGCGCAGCTCGCAAGGAGAAGTTGGTTCAGGCGCAGGCTGACGCCGGGGAGCTGGGGCCTGAACAGGAAGGATTGATTATTGCGCACTACGGGCAGCAGCTTGATGTGGAAGCTCTGGAAGGTGAACGCAAAGGTGATGTTGTTCGCTGTTTTGTCCGGGCGAATATCGACAGTCTGGTAACAGGTGACCGGGTTGTCTGGAGGCCTGGCAAGAACGAAACAGGGGTGATTGTTGCTCGCTGTGATCGCGACAATCTGTTGCAGCGACCGGATAACTTTGGTGCTGTTAAACCCGTAGCAGCGAATATTGATCACATTATTCTGGTGATCGCACCGGAACCGGAACCCCACGACAATCTTATAGACCGGTATCTTGTGGCCTCTGAGATCACGGATATTCCTGCCGTTATTCTCCTGAACAAAACTGACCTGATCACTGACCGCAACCGGGCACAGATTGATGCTCTTCTGGCACGCTATGCCGCGCTGGGCTACGAGATAGTCCGCACCTCGGCAGTTCAGTACGATGGCGGACCTTCTCCAGAAGTTGAGGCACTGGTAAAAGGCAAAACAAGCGCATTCGTGGGCCAGTCCGGGGTAGGAAAATCGTCCATTATCCAGACACTGATGCCGGACGAAGCTATTCGGGTTGGCGCGGTTTCAGAGAGCACTGGCAAAGGGGTTCATACCACCACGACAGCAAAGCTCTTTCACCTGCCCATGGGCGGTGATCTGATTGACTCGCCAGGAATCAGGGAGTTCGGCCTCTGGCATATGTCACCGCAGGAAATCGAATATGGGTTTCGCGAGATTCGAGATGTGATTGGCTACTGCAAATTCCGCAATTGCCGGCACATGGGTGATCCCGGCTGCGCCATTGATGCGGCAGCGGAAGCGGGCAAACTCAGCCCGGAACGGCTTCGAAGCTTTCATCGCATTCTGGAGGATATGGCTGAGCAGCAGTCACGGGGCTTGAAGGCCACCTGATATCACCCTGCCCGGCGATTTACCAGTTAAGCTCGCCGGGACCAGGCTCCGCTTTTTCCTTCAGCCAATCTCCGCTTTCCAGATTTTCGCGTGCTTTTTTCTGCTCTTCTTCCGATGGCGCCGTTAGGTCGATAAGGGGCTCGCCCGTTGCGCTGGCGCTGCTCTGGATACTGTTCACGGTTTTCTTGTTGAGCACGATAATAGAAATCCGGCGATTCACGGGCGCTGTCGGCTCGCTCTGATTAAACAGTACGGAATCACTCAACCCCACCACTCTTGCAATCTGCCGGGCGCTAACACCACCTGCGACCAGAGCCCGGCGAGCAGTGTTAGCACGGTCGGCTGAAAGTTCCCAATTGGTATATCCCGGACGACCGCCGAAAGGGGTCGCGTCTGTATGGCCGGTAATGCTGAGTCTGTTATCCACAGTCCCAAGGGTTTTCGCAAGTTCAAACAGAATTTCCTGAGAATAGTATTTCAACTCAGCTTTACCACTATCGAACATGGGGCGACCTGAGCGGTCAACAATCTGGATTCGCAGGCCTTCATCCGTGATATCGATTAACAGCTGGTCTTTGAATTCCTGTAGCGTTTCATTCTCTTCAATGCGTTGCTTCAGCTCCTGAAACAACTCATTCATGCGGCGCTGCTCAAGGGTTTCAGAGAGTGCATCCACCACATTATCACTGATCGGAATCTGGCTTGGATCAACATCCATGCTTGCCTCATTGATTACAGAAGCACTGCCCTCAAGATCCACAGGGTTAGGTGATCCACCGTCAGTAAATCCGACCGGATCGCGGAAATAACCTTCAACAGCTTTTTTCTGTTCCGGAGACGCCGTGGCGGTCAGCCAGAGCACGAGAAAGAACGCCATCATTGCCGTTGCGAAGTCAGCAAAGGCCACCTTCCAGGAACCACCATGGTGCCCCCCGGCGACAACTTTTTTACGCTTTATGATTATCGGCTGTTGTTCCACAACTCGGCTCCGGCCTCAGGTTACGCTATTTGGCGCGCACATGATCGTTCAGTTCCTGAAAACCAGGTCGCTTATCGGTTGGCAGTGCTTTACGACCAAACTCAATGGCCATCTGGGGAGCCTGCCCCGAAACCGTGGCAACAATAGCGGATTTAACGCACTCGTAGGCCTTGAGTTCATATTTGGCAGCATGCTCCATGGCAATGGATGTCGGACCAACAAAACCATAGCCCATCCAGATACCCAGAAAGGTTCCCACCAGCGCTGCCGCCACACTCAAACCAATGCGTTCCGGCCCTTCACTAAGGAAGTTCATGGTAATAACAATACCGAGAACCGCCGCCACAATACCGAGACCTGGCAGCGCATCGGCAATTTTATTCACCGCATGGGCAGGTTCTTCAAGCTCGTGCTGGCGACTGTCGATTTCGTTTTCCATCATGCCTTCGAGCTCATGGGTTGCCATGTTTCCGGCACTGATAATTCTCAGGTAATCCGTAATAAAGGCGAGCAGTTCTTTTGATTTAAGGATGGCCGGGTAGCGGCTGAAGATCTGGCTGGACTCGGGGTTATCGATATCTTCTTCGATGGACATAACACCCTGCTTTCGGGATTTATCAAAGATCTCGTAAAGCATGCTCAGCAAATCCATGTAATAGGATTTGTTGAATGGAGAGCCTGTCAGCAGGCGCAACACACCGGAAAAAACTTCCTTCACAGTATGAAGGGGGTTGGCGATTATGAAAGAGCCTATGGCCGCACCAAAAATAATGAGAACCTCTGTCGGCTGCCACAACACCATCAAGTTGCCGCCGTGCAGGGTGTACCCGCCAAGAACGCTGGCAACAACAATCACTGCGCCAATGATAAGTAACATGGGAAGAATGTAAGCCTTTATATTTAGGTTGTCGGCCGGTGCCGGTATTGGTCACGGGTTTTCAGGCTTGATCATAGCAAGCCTCTGCGTTATCCGCGAAGCCATGAAACAATTTCTATACATACAGACGCATGCACAACACTCTTGTCGTACTATTTGTTAAACTCCGCACCTCTAGAAGAACGCACAGGATCCCTTAATGTTCGACAAGTTGTTTGTTCTGAGCCAGTACGTCACGCCCCAGCATACTGTTTCCAGCGTGGCTGGCCGCCTGGCAGACAATGAGCGCGCTCCTGCGCTCAAAAACCGGGTAGTCAAATGGTTCGTAAAACGCTACGACGTTGACATGAGCGAAGCCGCCGAGCCAGATCCGACAGCCTACCCCAGCTTCAACGCTTTTTTTACCCGGGCCCTGAAGCCCGGCGCCCGCCCGGTTGCCGAAGGACATAATACACTTGTAAGCCCCGTGGATGGCACTATCAGTCAACTTGGCCAGGTCACCGGTGACCGGGTATTCCAGGCCAAGGGACAATCCTTCAGCCTGACAGAACTGCTTGGCGGCGACACACGTTGGGCGGATACTTTTTCGGAAGGTCAGTTTTCAACCATTTATCTCGCCCCCAGGGATTATCACCGCATTCACATGCCGCTGGCGGGCACGCTTCGGGAAATGATTCATGTTCCGGGCAAGTTGTTTTCAGTAAACCCGGCAACAGCGGAGAATGTTCCTAACCTGTTTGCCAGAAATGAACGTGTTGTCTGCATCTTTGATACAGAGGCAGGCCCTATGGCGCTGGTGCTTGTAGGCGCCATGATTGTGGGTAGCGTTGAAACGCCCTGGGCAGGCGTTGTGGTGCCCAGCAACAGCGGCGTTAAAGCGATCACCTACGAAGGCGAGAGCCCAGTTTCGTTTGCCAAAGGCGAGGAAATGGGGCGCTTCCGCCTGGGCTCTACGGTGGTGATGGTTATGCCCAGGGGCAGTGTTAGCTGGAATGATGAGCAGGTTGCAGGAAAGCGGGTTCGTATGGGTGAGGCATTTGGTACGGTTGGCGCTTGATTGTGTTTAGCCCTGCCTGAAACGAAGTTCGGCACTTCTATAAAAACTTCACGCTCGTTCTAGCGGAAACGCCAATACATCTGCGATATCACGAGTACCAGTTTTTATCATCAATAGACGATCCAGCCCTAGCGCCACCCCAGCGCAGTCTGGCAAACCCTGCTCTATAGCTGCCAGAAAAGCCTCATCAATCGCCATTTCAGGTTTTCCAGCTGCTTTTCGTAGACGATTGTCTGCCGCGAAGCGGGCGCGCTGTTCGTCTGCGGCAGTGAGTTCCCAGTAGCCGTTGCATAACTCCAGGCCATTAATATAAAGCTCGAAGCGGTGCGCTACGTCAAAGCCGTCTACGTTGGAAATTCTGGCCAGAGAGGCCTGGGAGGCCGGGTATTGGTTTATAAATACCGGCGTTTCAGTACCCAGGTTTGGTTCAACGGCGAAACTCATGAGCAAGTCGAGGCAACCATCGCGGCTGAGGCCCTGGAGTTGTTCGGGCTCAAGCCATTGCCGGCAGCGCTGGTGCAGGTCATTTTCTGTCACCACGAAGGGGTCGATGCCAGCCCAGTCAATCATAGCCTGGCGGTAGCTCGTAATTTGTGGTCGGGGGCAATTGAGCCAACCGCAGACCAGATCGGCAACCTCTGCCATCAGGTCGTTTTCGTCAAAACCGATACGGTACCATTCCAGCATGGAGAATTCCGGGTTGTGGCGGCTGCCACGCTCGCCGTTACGGAAGACTTTCAAGATCTGGTAAATGGAGCCGGAGCCCGCGGCCAGCAGGCGTTTCATGTGGTACTCCGGAGAGGTCTGCAGCCAGCCACCCTCAACGCCCTGGACGCATACTCCGGCGGATATACTATCAAGGTTGGGCTCAGTTACGCTGCAACGACCAAGTACCGGGGTTTCAACCTCCAGCACACCCCGCTGCGCAAAAAAACCGCGCACGTAAGATAACTGTTGTGCGCGGATTTCCAGGGCTGACCGGGAGCTGGCAGGCTGCCAGTCGGGCTGGCTTTTCATTTCAGGCTCAGCTGCTTTTTACCCGGTTCATGTACTCACCGGAGCGGGTATCCACCTTGAGTACTTCGCCAATGGTGATGAACAGAGGCACGCTGACAACGGCACCGGTAGACAGGGTAGCCGGTTTGGAACCGCCCTGAGCTGTGTCACCTTTCATACCCGGATCAGTTTCAACAACTTCCAGCTCAACAAAATTTGGCGGCGTGACTGTAAGAGGTGCGCCGTTGTACAGGGTAACAGTGTAAACTTCCTGCTCTTTGAGCCACTTAACCGCATCCCCCACGGCTTTTGCGTCGGCAGCAAACTGCTCGAATGAACCGTCGGTCAGCATGAAGTGCCAGAATTCCCCGTCGGTATAGAGGTATTCCATATCATGGTCCATTACGTCTGCAGCTTCGATACTTTCACCAGACTTGAAGGTACGCTCCCATACCCGGTTACTGGTCAGATTGCGCAGCCTGACCCGGTTGAAGGCCTGGCCTTTACCTGGTTTTACGATTTCGTTTTCAAGAATAATACAGGGGTCTCCATCCAGTAATACTTTAAGACCGCTGCGGAATTCGTTGGTAGAATATGAAGCCATGAAATGTCCACCTGCCAAAATGCTGTTTAAAATTCGAAGGCCGCTATGATACAGCGAACCCCTATCTCTATAGAAGCCCGGCTTTCAGGCGATGATAACCGGAGCTGGCAACAACTGCTTTCCGATTCGATAACTTCACCACAGGAATTACTGAAGAGGCTGGACTTGCCAGCCGAGACCTGGCTGGCTGGTGCCGAGGCAGGCCACCATCTATTCCCTCTCAGAGTCCCTGAGCCCTTCCTGGCACGAATGGAGAAGGGAACCCCCAGCGACCCCCTGCTAAGACAGGTACTGCCCCTGGGCCTGGAGGGCAACACAGCTGAAGGTTTTGTAACCGACCCGCTGCAGGAAGACAGTGCAATACAAACTACCGGCCTGATTCGCAAATACCAAAGCCGGGCCTTGCTGATGGTGACCGGACAATGTGCCGTTAACTGCCGTTATTGTTTTCGCCGTCATTTCCCTTACGCAGAACAGCGCCTGAGCCCCTCCAGCCGGCAAAAGGTGCTGGATACACTTGCGGCCTCCCCTGAAATCAATGAAGTCATTTTCAGCGGTGGCGACCCTCTGACGGTCAATGATCAGCTTTTGTCCCAGTGGGCATCAGCCATTTGCAGCATCCCCCATATCCGCCGTATACGATTGCATACCCGCCTTCCGGTAGTGATACCGCAACGTGTGTGTGACGCGCTGTTAAAGTGGATCACTAACACTCCGGTGCAGGTTGTGATTGTGCTTCATATCAACCATCCAGCGGAGATTGACCAACCGACCCGGCGCGCTCTGGGCTTCCTCCGTTCGGCGGGCGTAACCTTGCTGAACCAGAGTGTTATTCTCAGGGGCGTCAATGATAATGCTGGCGTGCTGGAGGATCTGAGTGAGGCGCTTTTTGATGCCGGAGTCCTGCCTTACTACCTCCATGCATTTGATCCGGTCGCGGGGGCTCAGCATTTTGACGTCTCCGATGAAGAGGCCCGTTTGCTGGTTCGGGATCTGTTGTCCAGGTTACCGGGGTTTCTGGTTCCACGGCTGGTTCGTGAAGTTCCCGGAAAGACAGCCAAGACTCCCATCGACCTGTACTCGAAAGCTCTATAATATGAAGATTATGAAAAGTTGTACTGGTTTCACATGTCAGACATTGTTAACGCAGAATTTTCTCGCATTCTTGCGCTGGATTGCTACCTTAAAGTCCAGTACCGTCTATTTTGTAAAAAAATGTATTTACGGTGTTTTCCTGGTAAACCGGCAAACTGAAACAGTGTCCGCAGCATCGGACAAGAGAGCCAGGAATTCGAAACCCAGTCCTGATATTGGCGCATACTCATGGATGGAATGACCCTTAAACCAGATCTCCGTGTTCCCGAGCAGAAAACGTCAAGCCTGTCGTTCTGCGATACTACGCCCAAAGCGTTCAGGACATGGATCAGTCAACTTCCCATGGCCAATATTGGCGAGTCCTCCCGCCAGCTTTATCACGCTATCATAGAACTCAACCATTTGTTCCTGGCGCCACAGCAACGTTTTCAGTTTCTTGAACTGATTCGCAAAAAAATTCATTTTGTTTGCGACGAACTCTCCCGTCACTATCTCGGCCATGCCGTAGCCTTACCTGAGAAACAGCGTAAAATTGCCAACCTGTCCCAGGCACTCCAACTGCATCTTGCCAGCGGCTATAAGCTTTGTATTTTAGAGGCACTGGACGACGGCGGCCTGGACAAGAACCGCAAGCTGATTACTACGGCCATTCACCGGGCCATATCCGAACTTGCTTCAACAATCCTGCGATCTCACCAGCTCTATTGCCCAAGCCCGGCACAAAGCTGGCTGGAATGCCACCGCATGTTCCGGTTTGCATACCGCAACAAGCTTGCAGGGACAGCCGTGGATGACGACACCCTGAAGCAAAGACAGGCAAGCACCGTGGCAGACAGCTATAAGCGCCTCCTGCTTCTGGGTTGCGCACGGCCAAACCAGCTCCGACAGTCTGAGTTACTCCAGGCATATGACCTGTTCGAATCCTGGACTGAGCAAACCCACTGCGGGCCCGACACCGGCGAAGATACCCTCTTCGTCGTAAATATGGAGCGGGATAGCGCTCCGGTATACAGGAGCCTGCTTGAATCCAAGCCAGGAGATGAAAGCTTCGGATTTGATACCCGAGAACTGGCAACCACAATTTCCGAGAACCTCAACGCCAGGCTTCGTCAGCTGCCAGTTCCCGATACGCTGGTTCTACCAGGCAATGTCAACGATACTCTGCTCACTCACCTGAGCCAGGCTCTGGGGATTCTGGCAAAACGGAATTTCAACCGTATTGCCAGTCAGGGCACGCTCGAAATATGCGTAGGGCTTACGGCAGCGCACTATTTCATTGCCGGGGAGAAATCGTTTACTGAGTTTGTCACGGGCAATGACAATGGCAATGCGGACGAAGAAAACCTTTTTATCCGTACATCGCGCAAGCGGAGCGACGCCTGGGCCGGTGCTCCTGATGCGTCTCCGACAGATGATCATCTGCACTCTGCAGACACCCCAATCAACTTTCGTGGCAGCTTCGGGAACACACCAACGACCGCAACCGACAGAAACCGTCCCAGATCCCACATCACATTGCTGGTTAACACAAGCCCAGGTGGCTATTGCGTCTCATGGGAGTCCAATGTTCCGCCGTCGATGCAGGCCGGAGAGATACTTGGAGTGCGAGAGCAGCGGTCACACCCGTGGAGTATCGCGGTTGTTCGCTGGATCCGACAGATCAAAAATCATGGCACTCAGGTCGGCATAGAACTTCTGGCACCCAGCGGCTCACCCTGCGGTGTCCGCCTGATCCAGAAAGTTGGCAACAGCAGTGAGTACCTGCGCGGGCTTCTGCTTCCCGAAATCAGCGTCGTTAATCAGGCCGCCACACTGATCACACCGCGACTTCCGTTTCAGGAAGGCAGTCGTATTTCCATGCTGCACAGCGGCCGTGAAGAACAGGGGCAATTACTGAAAAAGATATCGTCAACAGGCAGTATCAGCCAGTTCGAGCTGAAATTACAAAGCAACATCACAGCTCCATCTCCTGAGGACGCCTCACTGTCCGTCGGCACCAGTGAAGACGACTTTGATTCCCTGTGGCCATCGCTCTGAAAATCCTCCGGCAACTTTGTATATTTGCCGGAGGCTTGTTATTACGCCTCAACCCCTGCATCATTCATCGGTAGTGATAGTCCGGTCTCGCAGTACCAGTTCACAGTTTCCTGCAAGATGCTGTAGTTAAGGTAGAGTTTTTTCTGCCGGGGCCGGCTCAGCCAACCTGTATTACGAGACGCCTTAGGAATGCAGAAACAGAACGCCACCGTACACCTGCTTATCCTCGACCCTTCCCAGAACGATGCCGAGTCCCTGGTAAGCCTGCTCAGAAATGCCGGCAGGGCCACCCGTGCACACCGCATTACGTCCGAAGAGGATCTGGAAGAAGCTCTGAAGAACAGCAACTGGGACCTGCTTCTGGCTCGCGATGTCGAGCAGGAATTCTCAGCGGACAGCGCTTTGGCCATGATCCGGCGTATGGACAAGGACATTCCATGCCTGTTTCTGACCGAGGAAGAAAGCCGCGAACGAACGGTAGCCGTCATGAAAGCCGGCGGTCAGGGTACGGTTCAGTCTGGCCATAATGATCTACTGGTTCTCAAGGCCAAGCGCGAACTTGCAGCCCTTGAAGATCGCCGCCGCCGCAGAGCGCTGGAATCCCACCTGCGTGAAGCAGAGCAGCGCTGCCAGCTGCTGCTTGAAAGCTCCAAGGATGCCATCGCCTATATCAACGACGGCATGCATATCTATGCCAACCAGTCTTACCTGGAGTTTCTGGGGTACGAAGACATTGATGATCTGATGTGCGTTCCTGTGCTCGATACGCTAACAGCCGAAAGCCAGAACGACTACAAGGCGTTCATGAAGTCCTTCGCGGAGAAGGGTGAAGATGGCATGACCATCAACTGCACTGCAAAGCGCAGCGATGATCAGGAACTGAAGGTGACCATTTCAGTATCAGCTGCGACTTACGACAGCGAGGTCTGCACCCAGATCGTAATGCAGCCAGAGCACAGCGATGCGGAACTGGAAGAGAAGTTACGCGAAATCAGCAGCCAGGATCTCCTTACCGGTTTGTATAACCGACAATACCTGATGAAAGAGCTTGAACAAGCTATCGCCAACGCCGGCAAAAACAATCAGACCGGGGCCCTGGCGTACATCGCTCTCGATAATTTTATTGCCATGAAGGGCCAGGTAGGAATTGCCGGCGCAGACTTGCTGCTTGGCGATCTCGCAACCCTGCTGAAGCAAGAGGCCGCAGATGACCTGGTACTGGCACGCCTCAGCGATGATGCATTCTGCCTGTTGTCCATGCCTGGTGATGAGAAAACCCTGACAGCCCGGTGTGAGCAAATCCGCAAGGCAGTAGATGAGTACCTTTTCGATATCAACGGCACTACAGTTCCTTTGACCGTCAGTATCGGGATTACATCAATCACCGAAAACTCTCCAAAAGCTGAAGAGTTGATGGCCCGGGCTCATAATGCATCCTCCGACGTGCGCAAACTGGAAGGCCACGCTCAGGGCAATGGTATCTGCACCTACAACCCTGCAAATTATGAAACTCTGGATGATGGCAGCGCCATAGATGCAATATTGAAGGCGCTGGACGAAAACCGCTTCAAGCTCCTGTTCCAGCCCATTATCAACCTGCGCGGTGAAGGTGAAGAGCACTACGAAGCTTTCGTGCGAATGCTGGATCAGGATGAAAAAGAAGTTTCGCCTTACGACTTCCTGCCACCCATGGGTCCAAGTGATACCGCCATCAAGATCGACCGCTGGGTTATTCTGCAGTCAATCAAACAGCTATCCAGCCATCGCTCGAAAGGCAACGATACACGCATGTTCCTCAATGTGACGGCAGAAACCCTGCAGGACAAAACCTTTACATCCTGGTTAAGCGTTGCGCTGAAAGCGGCTCGCCTGCCCGGCGACGCACTGATTTTCCAGATCCGCGAAGGCGATGCCAACAAGTATATGAAGCAGGCCAAAGACTTCACCAAAACCCTGCACCAGCTTCACTGCAAAGTGTCCATAGCCCAGTTTGGCTGCGCTTTGAATCCGTTCAACACCCTGAAACACATCGATACGGATTACGTGAAAATTGACGGCTCCTTCACGGAAGAGATCCAGAAAAACGAAGAAGCCAGGGAACAGGTGAAAGAAATGGTGAAGAGCCTGCACAGTGCCGGAAAGCTGACCATTATGCCGCTGGTGGAAAATGCCGCGGTTCTTGCCACACTTTGGCAGGCAGGGGTGAACTACATTCAGGGATATTATCTGCAGGCTCCGCTACCGGAGATGAATTACGAATTTGGCGATAACTGAAACCCGGATGCACCCAGAGAGAACGCCGGTTCAAAAACCGGCGTTCTTCAAGCCCTGATTCGTTTCACTCTCACGGAAGCCGATAAGGTACAGGATAGCGTCCAGCCCGAGAGTCGAAATAGCGTGACGGGCGGATTCCTTGACCAGCGGTTTGGCCCTGAAGGCAACACCAAGCCCCGCCTGGCTAAGCATAGGCAGATCATTGGCTCCATCGCCTACCGCAATGACCTGTTCCCGGGAAATATGTTCTTTACCGGCTATTTCCAGTAACAGCTCAGCCTTACGCTTGCCGTCCACGATCTGGCCGGAAACCTCACCGGTCACTTTGCCATCGCGAATCTCCAGCTCGTTAGCGTACACGTAATCAATGCCCAGCTTGTTCTGAAGGTGTCGGGCAAAGTAGGTGAAGCCACCAGAAAGAATCGCTGTACGGTACCCGAGCGCCTGCAGGCTCAGAATCAGATGCTCCGCTCCTTCAGTCATCTTCAGTCGTGCTGCAACCCGCTCCAGCACGGATTCATCCAGACCCTTGAGCAGAGCAAGGCGCTCAGCAAAGCTCTGGCTGAAGTCCAGCTCCCCTTGCATCGCACGCTCAGTAATCTCCGCAACCTGCTCACCAACTCCGGCCTCCCGGGCAAGCTCGTCAATAACTTCAGCTTCAATGAGAGTCGAGTCCATATCAAACACTACCAGCCGACGGTTGCGCCGGAAGATAGAATCTTCCTGGAACGCAATATCTACATTCATCTCACCCGCAATGTGCAGAAAATCAGCTCTCAACTGCCCCAGGTCAGAAGGTGTACCGCGGACTGAAAACTCTACACAGGCGATTCCGTTACTGGTCGGGTTGAGCGAAGGCCTTGCCGACAGTCTGGTGATATTGTCAATGTTGAGACCATGACGGGCTGTGATTGCAGAAACCCGGGCAATCTGTTCTGCCTTGATATCGCGGGAAAGCAAAGTGACGATGTAACAGGCTCTGTTACGCCCTTCGGCCCAGGTCTGGTATTCCTCTATGGTAATCGGGGCGAATCTTACCTGAAGATCCAGCGAGTGCAGGCGGAACAGCAGATCACGGATGACTGGAGAAGATTTCGACTCATCCGGGATTTCAATGAGAATCCCCCAGGTAAGATGGTCATGAATAACCGCCTGACCTATATCGAGAATCCGTACATCGTACTGTCCCATGATGCCGGTAATTTCCGACGTGAGTCCGGGTTTATCGCGTCCGGATACGTTGATCAGAACAAGTTCACTCACTGTCGGAACTCTCCTCTTCCTTCGCCCTGGCCGCAGAAGGAATAACATCAATAGCATCTACCCGCTGCAGACCTCGGGGCAGCTTGTGCCCCCTTCTGCCACGCTCACCCAGATAATGCTCAAGATCGCTGAACTGCAGCCCCATCTTGCGCTTGCCTGCACGAACCTCTAGCTGATCATCCTCTGCAAATACTGCTACTGCCACCACATACTCTTCACGGTTCTGGACCCGGGCTGAGGGAATACTGATAATCTTGTTGCCCTTGCCCTTACTCAGCTCCGGCAGTTCGCTAAGCGGGAAAACAAGCATTCTCCCTTCATTGGATATCGCCCCCAGATACAGGGTTTTGTCCGTAACAGGAATCACCACCGGCGGCATGATCTTCGCTCCTTTCGGAACACTGACCACAGCCTTTCCGTTTCTGTTTTTGCTGATCATGTCAGTCAGCGAAGTCACGAATCCGTATCCGCCATCCGTCACCAGCAGTGCTTTGCGTGCGGGATCGCCCATCAGCAGACCAGCAAAAGTTGCCCCCGGAGGAGGATTGATCCTACCGGTTAAAGGATCACCCTGGCCTCTGGCTGAAGGCAGGCTGTGGGCCATAAGTGAATAGGCCCGGCCGGTAGAGTCCAGAAAGATCGCCTGTTGGTTATTGCGCCCCTTGGCTGCCAGTGCAAAGCTGTCTCCTGCCTTGTAGCTCAGTCCATCCGGGTCAATATCATGGCCCTTGGCCGCACGCACCCAGCCTTTATCAGACAGAATCACAGTGACCGGGTCATTTGAAACCAGGTCGTTCTCACTGAAAGCCCGCGCCTCTTCCCGCTCAACAATCGGGGAACGACGATCATCGCCGTAGGTTTCTGCGTCAGCCTGCAATTCACTTTTGATCAATTCCCGCAAACGATCTTCAGATCCGAGAATCGCCTGAAGCTCGTCCCGCTCTGCGGCAAGCTCATCCTGTTCACCGCGGATTTTCATTTCCTCAAGCTTGGCCAGGTGCCGCAACTTCAACTCAAGGATGGATTCAGCCTGATCTGCAGACAATCCGAACCGCTCCATAAAGATCGCCTTGGGCTTATCTTCGGTGCGGATAATATGGATAACTTCGTCAATATTCAGATAGGCAATCAACAGGCCTTCGAGAATGTGCAGGCGCGCCAGCACCTTATCCAGCCTGTACTGCAAACGGCGAATGACGGTGGAGCGCCTGAACGCCAGCCATTCTGTCAGCATCTGACGCAGCCCTTTAACGCCCGGACGGCCATCGTTACCGATGACGTTGATGTTCACCCTGTATGTTTTTTCAAGATCAGTGCTGGCAAACAGGTGGGCCATCAGGCCGTCGAGATCGACCCGGTTGGAGCGGGGCACAATGACCAGGCGAGTCGGATTTTCATGATCAGACTCATCACGAAGGTCAGCCACCATAGGCAGCTTTTTAGACTGCATCTGTTGCGCAATCTGCTCCAGTACACGATTACCAGAGGCCTGGTGAGGCAGATCTGTTACCACAATCTCGCCTGCTTCCCGTACCCAGCGGGCACGCATACGCAGCGAGCCCCGGCCGGTTTCATACATCTGACGAAGATCTTTCCGGGGTGTGATAATTTCCGCGCTGGTCGGAAAATCCGGCCCTTTTACATGTTCACATAACTGATCTACGGTTGCGTCCGGGTCGTCCAGCAGCCGCATACAGGCGGCAGTCACTTCTCTGACGTTATGGGGCGGGATATCCGTTGCCATGCCCACAGCTATGCCCGTGGTACCGTTGAGCAACACATGGGGCAACCTTGCCGGCAGCACGGACGGCTCGTCCATGGTACCGTCAAAGTTGGGCGTCCAGTCCACAGTACCCTGACCAAGTTCCGACAGCAGCACGTCAGCAAAACGGGCCAACCTTGATTCCGTATACCGCATGGCCGCAAAGGATTTGGGATCGTCCGGCGCACCCCAGTTACCCTGGCCGTCTACCAGCGGATAACGATAGGAAAATGGCTGCGCCATCAGCACCATGGCTTCGTAGCAGGCACTGTCCCCATGAGGGTGGAACTTACCGAGAACATCACCCACCGTACGGGCAGACTTCTTGTATTTGGACGTGGACTTGAGTCCCAACTCTGACATGGCGTAGATAATTCGCCGCTGAACCGGCTTCAGTCCGTCGCCGACATTGGGAAGTGCGCGGTCAAGAATGACGTACATGGAGTAGTCGAGATAGGCTTTTTCCGTGTAGTCCCTGAGTGATACCCGCTCAAAGCCTTCATCCGTTGTCTGAAACTCTGGCATGGATGCCTCTTTTTTGCCTGTATTACCTGATTTTGAAGGAGTTCGTGATGCTAACCTGTGCACCCCGAATAATCACCGAACTTATGAAGTGACACATTATATGGAGCACCGGGCGGATACACCAACAACCTGCGGATTTATTGGCAAAAACTGTTCATAGAAAGCTGTATCCTGCAATTCCAATAGCGGAATTCCCGCATGGAGAGTCTGTAAGCTGAGCCGTATGCTCGTTTCAGTGATGAATAGAAGACCGTTTTCCCTCCAAACAAGCGGAACACTATGAAACCTAATCTCAAAGCCTGCGGGCAAGCCATGGCTACAGCAATGGTGAATGCAGCTCTGGCCGTGGCACTGATGCTTCTGGTTGAATTTGCAATCAGTGGCACGTTTCAGGTTCCTGCAGCCTATCTTGTGGCAGGTTTACTGATATGGCTGGTTATTTTCGCCGCTCAGTTCTGGCGCCAACGGCATCTTTGCCGTGCCTGCGAAACCCACCAGGATGCCACCAACACAGCACACCAAAACCTGCACACTGACGTCTGAACGTCATGGTGGGATAAACACCACCACAATAAATTCCTTAAAACCTGCTCTATCCTGCTATGCTTTTAAAAAAAACAAGCAGACACGGACACGAGCATACTATGACAATTGGCAAACGCTTCGGACTTCGATCCAAAATCGCACTCCCCTTCGCCATCACCTCTATTGCCCTGGTTTTTATTGGATTATTCAGCGTTAACACTACCCGCAATCTGGTTTCAGGCACGGAAGATATAGCTGACACCTACCTGACCTCGGTCAGCCTTATCCTGAACGGCGACCGGGATCTCTATCAGGCGCTCGTCGCCCAGACATCCTATGTGGAAGCCAGCGCAAAGAATAAAGATGCTTCCAGCTTTCTTTCAGAATTCAGGGAGAACGCCGGCCAGGCAAGAGAACGCTTCGAGACAACGGTAAAACAGCTAGAAGGCACCGGCGTTTCAGCGGTAGCGCAAGGATTTGATGCTGCCTTCGAAAACTGGCACAAATCTGCCATGCAAGTAATCAGTCTGGCGGACAGGAATTTACCGGAACAGGCACGGGAACTGGCAACGACTGAAACATCCCCCCGTTTTGACTCTCTGCGTAACTACTTTGATGAGGTCGGCGCTCATGTAGACCAAAGAGCGCAAGCGCGCACTTTGGCCCTGGCCTCTGAAGGACAAAGCAGCTCCGTAACAATTCTGGTCATCACAGCGGTTGCCATTCTCGGCAGCATAGCGCTTTTTGTCATATTCCTGAGGATGATCATCCAATCCATTTCAACCCTCAAAGAGCAGCTGGACAACATTGCACAGGGTGAAGGGGATCTGACCCAGCGCGTTCCGGTTGAACTGGATGACGATCTGGGCGCTCTTGCCGGAAGCTTCAACCAGGTTCTTGGAAACCTGCAGTCAATGGTCGCGTCAATCCAGCAACTGACCATAGAGCTGGGCAAAGGTGCAAACAGTCTCCGCCAGGCTTCCAATGACAATAACGAGGGCATAAGCCGGCAAACCGACGCTATCTCGATGGTAGCAACTGCTATCAATGAAATGCAGAGCGCTATAGAAGAGGTAGCCGGAAATGCATCTCAAGCGGCAGATGTCACAAGAGAAGCCGAGCACAAAGGTAGCAACAGCGCGAAAATAATCCGCGAATCTTCAGAACAGGTGCACCGCCTCTCAGCCCAGATTACGAAAGCAGTGGAAGTTATCCGCAAGCTCTCCGACGACTCCGACAACATCACATCGGTTCTGGATGTTATCCGTGGCGTTGCAGAACAAACCAATCTACTCGCTCTGAACGCGGCTATAGAGGCAGCCCGGGCCGGAGATCAGGGTCGGGGGTTTGCCGTAGTCGCAGATGAAGTCCGAACACTGGCCCAACGTACACAGCAGTCTACGGAAGATATTCAGGCCATGATTGAAACACTGCAGACGGGTGTTTCAGATATTGTTTCAGTTATGGAAACCGGAAGCCAGGAAGCGTCTGAAACAGTGAAGCTGTCAACAGAAGCCGAACAGGAACTGAACGCCCTTCTTGAGGCCATGACCCGGATTGCTGACATGAACATCAGCGTTGCTTCCGCCACGGAGGAACAGACTCAGGTTGTTGACGAAATAAACCGCAGCATCACAGAAATCAATGACCTTGCAGCTGAAAGCGCCTCCAGGTCGGAACAAATTGACGGTATCAGCCAATCCCTGGATGGCTATGCACGAGAACTTGAGAACCAGACAGGCAGATTCCGGGTTTAACCCCGGAATCTGTTTTGGCAGGAGAACCGGATTTACTGACGGATGCCCTCAACCGAAATAATGATCTCTACAGTCTCGGATGCTTTCCCCAGGTTCGTGGGAATGCCAAAGTCTTCAAGGCGTAGCTCAGTCTCGGCTTCAAAGCCCATGCGGTACCCGCCCCAGGGATCATTGCCGTAGCCAAGCATTTCAACGTCCAGAGTAACCTCACGGGTGACACCGCGAAGAGTGAGGTCACCTACAATATCCGCCTCTCCGTCATCATCAACAACCACACGTTTGCTCTTGAAGCTCGCTTCCGGGTATTCATCCACATACAGGAAGTCTTCGCCACGCAAGTGTTTGTCCCGCTCAGCGTGATTCGAATCCACACTGGAGGTATCAATCGTTACACTTACCGAGCTGTTTTCAGGGTTATCAGCATCATAGGAAAACTGACCATCAAAATCGTTGAAACGGCCATAAAGCCAGCTGTAGCCCAGATGGGAAATCTTGAACGTAATAAACTGGTGCGCACCTTTGCTGTCAAACGCGTAGGTCCCTGAGTGTTCATCAGCCTGTGCAGCACCACCTACCAATGCCATGGACACAGCAGATGCAAGTAACAGCTTCTTCATAAGACTCTCCTTTTATCAAACAAAAACACGCCAAATCAGAGCAGGATTACACAAATCAGTTATCCCGGTGTACTGGAATCAGGATCCGCCGCAAGGTCATATCACGGTCAATCCAATGATGCTTCAGCGCACCGGCTGCATGAATCAGAGCCAGGACGACCAGAGCCCATGTGCTCCAGTAGTGCACCTGCCCTGCAATATCCTCCAGACCTTTCACCTGACCAGTCACCGATGGCACCTCAAACCAGCCAAATACGCTAACTGACGAGCCGTCTGCGGTTGAAATCAGAAATCCGCTCACCAGCGCTACAAAAACAAGTACATACAATAAGCCGTGAGCGGCATGAGCAGTGACAGTCTCCCAACGCTTATGTTCCGCAATCGGGTCTGGCGAGCCTGTAAAAAAGCGCCAGAATAACCTGAACACCATCAAGGCAAACAACAGAACACCGATACTCCGGTGAGTATCCGGAGCGCGACGATACCAGTCATCGTAGTACGACAGATCAACCATCCAGAAACCCAGAGCAAACATTCCAAACACTGCAAAAGCAGCAATCCAGTGGACAACAATAGCCATCAGCCCATAACCGGAAGATGTATTGCTTAATTGCATGACAGCCACGCCCTCTTGTTCCCTTGCCTGTAATTCGAGGCAAGAAGTATAAAAACCCTGTTACGCAAAAAAAACCGGAATGTTTTGCCCGCTATGATCAGAAATTCTGATCAAGTTTCTCCGGGCCTCAGGCGTTCGGCTTTGGTCGCATGCGGGTTCTACGGATTGTTGAAAACCATGGCCACGATAGACTCTATCCATGCTGAAATGCCCCGTCGGGGGCCTCATTGAACGAGAGGAAAAAACATGGAACTTGAATTCGACGAATCCGTTGTAATCCCAAGCAACAACTGATCTGCCATGGCCCCGGTACGGGGCCTCCCTGTCGTCCGCAGCCCGTACCAATTGCCGAAACATTACCAGTCGCTTCCGGTTTCTTCATGAAACAGTGGCAATGTTCTCCGGTTTTTGGCAATCTCTATCCCAACCATCAGTTTACTCAGGGTTTTTCCGGTTTCGAGAGGACTGATTCGTGATCGTACAGGCGCGTGCTTTCAATCGCACCTGATGCATTCGTTTAATGGCCCGACACTCACTATGCGGCACGCCCTCCCGGAAACACCGACAGACCCCGAACTGGATGTGCTGTCGCCGATGTTACACAGAAACGGCAACTCCTGGTCGGCGGATTTTCGTGGCCTGAGCCTGCGCACGGCCCTTCAACCCATTTACAGCATTTCCCACAAACGAATCATTGGCTACGAAGCCCTGATTCGGGCGTTTGACCCGGATAACGCCAACGTCTTGCCGATACACCTTTTTGAGCTGCCCGCATCAGATGCCGAGACGCTCCTTCTGGATCGACTGTGCCGGTATCTCCACATGCAGAACTACAGCATCGCCGAAGATCAGCTGAACTGGCTGTTTCTGAATGTTTCCCCGCGGGTTGTGACCATAGGCAACCGGACAGATTCATTTTTCGGCGAACTGCTTGCAAAGACCAAGCTACCGCCACACCAGATCGTTATCGAGATTGTCGAACAGCCAACTGATGACGCTGAACGCCTGCGCGAGACAGTTGCCTACTATAAGAAGCTGGGATGCCTGACTGCCATTGATGACTTTGGCGCCGGACATTCCAACTTTGAGCGAATCTGGAACCTGTCACCTGACATAGTCAAACTTGACCGTAAACTGCTGACACGGGCAACAGAAGATCATAAAGCACGACAAATACTGAACGGCATCGTTTCACTGCTGCATCAGTCGGGATGTCTGGTTCTGCTGGAGGGTGTGGAAACCAGCGATCAGGCCATGATTGCGATTGATGCCGGCGTGGATTTTGTTCAGGGGTTCTTCTTCTGCCGCCCCAGCACAGACCTGACCCAGCTCAGCAATATATCGACAGACTTTGACCAGTTACTGCAAAAATATAAAGCCAGCCACCAGATAACCCGTGACCCCACCCATCTGCTGGTAGAATTTTTCCAGGACGGGTTTCATAGAGCGACCGAGCAGCTACAGAGTGGAGCCACCATGGCCCAGGCGTGCAGCAAGCTGCTGAGCCACCCCACAGTTTCGCGCTGCTATCTGGCGGATGACAAAGGCGTTCAGATTGAGGACACGCTGATATCGGATGCCGGATCCCGAAATCTGGATCCACGTTTCAAGCCACTTGAAAGCACCAGCCACGCAGACTGGTTCCGGCAACAGTATCTTCGCCAGGCACTGGCCCAGCCAGGAAACCTCCAGGTTTCCACACCCTACCTCTGCGTAACCGGCGCTTACATGTGTGTCACCCTGTCGCTCTGCTTTACTCACGGAAGCGACCTCCGTGTACTCTGCTGCGATGTTCTGGCCAACACATCTGCACCTTTTGTTACCCCGGACTGATTCCATATACCAGAGAAATTACCGTAACCGAAGCCAGGCCAATGAACAGGTTCATTGGCAGACCAACCCGTACAAAATCCGAAAAATGATAGCCCCCGGGACCAAAGACCATCATGTTGGTCTGATAGCCCAGAGGGGTGGCGAAACTGGCTGATGCAGCCATCATCACCGCTATGACAAAGGGTTCAGCCGCCACACCCATGGCATTGGTCATGGACAGCACCACAGGGATAACCAGAACGGCAGCCGCATTGTTCGTAATAACTTCCGTAAGAACAGACACCGAAAAATAAACCAGAAGCAGAGCCAGCAATGCATCACCCTTACTGAGCCCCAGGATGGCGCCGGCAACATAGGTTGCTGCTCCGGTCTGTTGCAGGGCGGCCCCCAGGGCAAAAGAAGAACCAATAGTCATCACCACAGGCACATCAACGGATTTCTGCGCCTGTCCCACAGAACAACAGCCACTCAGTATCATCAGAGCAGCCCCCAGCAAGGCCGCATTGAGCATGCTGAGCACACCACAAGCCGCAAGCCCCACCAGGACAATCAGCACTCCCCAGGACAGCCACGCACGATCGTGCCTGGGAGCCTCTGTCCCCAAATCGTTTATGAGCAAAAACTCTCTGTTGTAGCGCTGGCGGCTCACAAACGCAGGCCGGGCTTCGAGCAAAAGCACATCTCCAGGTTTGAGGCGAATATTTCCAAGATTTCCCGACACCCGCGCACCACCGCGGGCAACGGCCAGCACAACCGCGCCATAACGCTCACGGAACCTTGCATCCCGGATCGTCAGACCAAGCACTTCAGATTGTGGAGACAGGGCAGCTTCAACCAGACACCGTTCTGCACGATCCTTACTCAGGCTTGGTTCATCCGCGTGTACAGAGGGCACAATACCGTTAATACGCAGCACGTCCGAAATCGCCTGGGTGTCGCCCGCAAACACAAGCCTGTCGCCACCGCACAAACGCTCCTCTGAAGGAACCGCCGTTACAACGCTGCCATCACGCTCAATCTCTACCAGATAAAGCCGTTCCAGCTCCCTCAGGCCGGCCTGGCCCACCGTTTTGCCGACCAAAGGCCCGCCAAATGCCACAGCGACCTCCAGTGTAAACTCTCTCATAGCACCGAATTTGTGCTGATCCTCCCTGTTTGGCAAAGCTCTGGGCATGAAAAGTAAAATGGCCGCGACGCCCAGAATCGCTACTGGCAGGCCCACGGCTGTGATGGAAAAGATGGAAAGCCCGGCTTCGCCGGTCAACTGCTCGTACTGGCCATTGACGACCAGGTTGGTACTGGTACCAATCATGGTCAGCGTGCCACCAAGGATGGCGGAATAGCTCAGGGGAATCATGAGTTTGGAAGGTGAAACTCCGATCTTCCGGGACCAGGCATGAATGGCCGGAATCATGGTTGCTACGACGGGGGTATTGTTGAGAAAGCCACTTAAAAGAGCAACAGGAAGCGTAATCCTTGCCTGAGCAGAACGGACCGTTTTCGGGCTCCGGAGCAAGTGCCTTACCAGCAGATCAACGCCACCGGAATGGTGAATACCTGCTGCCACCACAAACAAAGCGACAACGGTCATCAACCCGGTGTTACTGAAACCTGCCAGCGCCTGATCCGCCGAAATAATGCCGCTGGCACTCAAAACGACAAGAACGCCCATCATAACCAAATGAGGCGCGTAGCGTCCTGAGCTCATGAGCAACAGCGCGCCCCCTGCGAGGCCGAGCGCAAACCAGCCTTGCCAGTCCATCTGCGGTTTTCCCGTTCGTAAAACCAGCAGAATAACGGGTCTTAAAAATAATTAAAAAGAATAACAAATTCTTTTTATAGAGTGCTATCGAATAACTGGTAAGCGAAACGCCTCTGCACGATCAAACAGCAACATCGGCCATATTGCCATAGGCTTCAAGCCAGGCTCTCCGGTCAGACGCACGCTTCTTGCCAAGAAGCATATCCATCCGACTGTCGGTATCGTCACCATCCTCAATAGTCAGCATGACCAACCGGCGGGTATCCGGTGCCATAGTGGTTTCCCTGAGCTGCAGCGGGTTCATTTCGCCCAACCCCTTGAAGCGGGTTACCGAAATCTTGCCCTTACGCTTTTCGGCTTCTATGCGATCAAGAATACCCTGCTTTTCATGTTCGTCGAGGGCATAAAACGTTTCCTTGCCGACATCCACCCGATATAAAGGTGGCATGGCAACAAACACATGACCTGCCGCAACAACCGGGCGAAAGTGTTTGAGAAACAAAGCACAGAGAAGCGTGGCAATGTGCAGGCCATCAGAGTCTGCGTCGGCAAGAATACAGATCTTGTTATAGCGCAGGTCATCAAGCTTTTCCGAGTTGGGGTCAACTCCGATTGCAACAGCAATATCATGAATCTCCTGGGAGGCCAGAATCTCACCAGAGTCTACTTCCCAGGTGTTCAGAATCTTCCCGCGCAACGGCATAACCGCCTGAAATTCACGATCCCGGGCTTGTTTGGCGGAACCACCAGCCGAGTCACCCTCAACCAGAAACAGTTCCGAACGGGCAGTGTCGCCCCCGGAGCAATCTGCAAGCTTACCGGGCAAGGCAGGCCCGGAGGTTACCCTTTTACGGGCCACTTTCTTGCTGGCCTTGAGCCTGCGCTGAGCATTACTGATAAACAGTTCCGCCAGCACTTCAGCCACATCAGTATGCTGATTCAGCCATAAGCTGAAGGCATCCTTGACCACCCCGGAAATAAAACCTGCGGCCTCCCGCGAAGACAACCGTTCTTTGGTCTGTCCTGAAAACTGCGGTTCCTGCATTTTGAACGATAGAACGTAGGCAGCCCTCTCCCAGACATCCTCCGGGGACAGCTTCACACCCCTGGGCAACAAACTCCGGAATTCACAAAACTCTCGCATGGCTTCCAAAAGCCCGGTTCGTAGACCGTTTACATGGGTG
This sequence comes from Marinobacter sp. F3R11, assembly GCF_003318275.1. GTDB lineage: Bacteria > Pseudomonadota > Gammaproteobacteria > Pseudomonadales > Oleiphilaceae > Marinobacter. The sequence goes on from NZ_QOCH01000015.1 coordinate 204,407, forward strand.
CCGCCCTGGGCTGTGGGAATCAGGTTGACGTAGCTTTCCATGACCGTTTCACCGCCTTCAGGAAGCCACTGGATTGCCCAGTCAACAGCCTCTTTGTTGCCGGAGAAACTGCCAGTAAACGGTTCCAGAGGAACGGCCTCAATATCGGCCAACTCGGTGCGAAGATAGTCCTTTAAACCATCCTCGTAGAGCCACTCATCCTTCTCTCCGGTTTTTTCCTGCACAAAAGTCACTGCCAACCCGGGGCAGAGCACGGCCTTGGCCCTCAGGTTATGGCGCAGACGGCTGACCGAAAAATTAGGGCTATCGAAGTATTTCGGGTCCGGTGTGAACTTGATGCGGGTACCGGTGTTGCGCTTCCCGACGGTGTCGATAACCTCCAGCTCAGAAGCCTTGTCTCCATTTGCGAAGGTCATGCGATGAAGCTGGCCGTCGCGCCGGATTGTTACTTCCAGATGGGTAGATAGCGCGTTCACCACAGAAACGCCCACACCATGCAAACCACCGGAGAAATTATAGTTGCCCTGGGAGAACTTTCCGCCCGCATGCAGCCGGGTCAGGATCAATTCAACACCTGGCAGCCCTTCTTCTTTATGGAGGTCAACCGGCATGCCCCGGCCATCGTCTTCAACACTCAGCGAGCCATCAGCGTACAACACCACATCAATACGACGGGCATGACCTGCAAGGGCCTCATCCACACTGTTGTCGATAACTTCCTGGGCCAGGTGGTTAGGACGACTGGTGTCAGTGTACATCCCGGGGCGCTTGCGCACCGGGTCCAGGCCGCTCAGTACTTCAATGGCGTCGGCGTTATATTGTTGCTGGCTCATAGACAGGAAGAAACTCCGAAGAATGAAAAATCGTTCCCATAGCTTAGGGATTCGTCGCCAAAGATCAACGGCTGATTACTGTTTGTATGGACATCCTGCGAACAGCGAAATATTTAAAGCTTAACAACAAGATCCCGTTCCCGAACACCCGACACCCGGATTTCCGGCCAGTTCGAGGCCGGCACTGCAAGCACAACACAAGGAGAGGTGATAACTTGTGAGACCATTGTTTCCGGCGAAGGCACCCGTAAAGTCATGGCAAGACGTAAGGTATTGTTCCCGTTTTCAACTGAAGCGGAAGCCAGGCTGACACTGTAACCGCCTGTAGGCTTTTCGCCCAAGGTGACAAACAGCAGGTGCTCCCTGGTCAGGTCCACCTGCCGCAACTGCTGAACCGCCATATTCTGAGCTGGCAGATCCAACAGTTGCTGCAAGCGCTCGGCGTTTTGGACATAAGCCAACCCGGGGCCCGTCAGCCCGCAGTGGGCAGACTGGGTAACCTGACGCACCAAAGGCTCTGGCGGCTTGTCTTCCTGAACTTCTGACGAGGCACAACCAACCAACAAGGCCTGACTGATCAACAAAGACACCACAGGCAGGCCTGCGAATACTTTCCTGCATACTGCAATCAACGCTCTGCTCCGATTGTTTTGGGTGCAGTCGTATCAGCCGACTGTAGCGTTTTGAGTTTGTAACCCGTGAATCCAGGGCGAGGCAATACATCTGGCGTTGCCACCGAGATAGTGGGACGGGAATAGCTTGTAGTCATACGAATACCGGTCAGGTCGGTGTTCTCGTCGATGGTAATCACCTCCCGTACACCTGTTACCGGGTACTCCGCACAGGCCTCTCCGGACTGACAGATAATGCCATCGTTATCCAGATCCGTGCCCGCTACAAGATAGTAGTCACCTGGAGGCACATCTGAGAAGCTGGCGTCCGAACGCCCGTCATCCAGGCGGAAACTGAACTCATATGTCCCGTTAACGGCCGTCATTGAAGTCTGGGCGGCAGCTTCAAGTTCCCCATATGCATTCGGCTCAGTGTATACCAGCAACACAAAATGCCTGCCCGCATCCCGGGCGCTTTCATCGGTTACAAGTTCGGCAACTACCGGAATCTCAAGCACTCTGTCACTGTCGGTGGTGTAGTTAATTTCCAGCCTGGTGCGCACAGGAGTACCCGGATCCAGCTCGTCTTTGTTGAGTGAAACCCTCAATGTGAACGGCGGTCCCAAAGAAAGAGACACATCAAGCCAGTCGGGGCTCACAATGACCGGATCAATCGTCAGGCTGTTACTCTCGTCACCCAGCACCTGCAAGTCAATATCCTGAAATTCCCGGGTCTCCGACGACAGGCTGACGATTGAAGGCGATGCGGAAAGAATCGTGACCGAAGGGCTCTCGATCGCCGTCAGTGCCGCCTTGGCCGCATCAATTACCCCATACCCCAGGGCATCTGAACGTCCGCCAGAAACCGGCAAAGTAAGCTTCCCATCCTCAAGCCAGCCTAATAAGTCCCCAGTATCCAGGTCTGGCTTCAGGCTTTTCATAATTGCAAACACGCCGGCCACATGAGGCGATGCCATGGAGGTGCCCTGAAGCCCGGAATAATCCGGCTCAAACCCTGTTGTGCCTAAACTGCCACTGGCGCTGATCACCAGATCCGACAGGCCATCAAGGTTCGCATCCCTGAGTGCATCGCCACCGGGAGCCGCAAGATCAATCCAGGAGCCGAAGTTGGAATAGCTGGCGAGATTACCTCCACCATCCACCGCACTGACAGAAAACACACCCTCTGCGGCGGCCGGGTATGTTAGCAGTGAACTTGTCTGGTTGCCCGCAGCCGCCACAACAATCACGCCATTGTCGACGGCGTCGGTTATAGCATCCTGCAGCGCTTCTATTTCAGGCAGGCCACCAAGGCTTAGATTGATAATGTCAGCCCTGGGCGGTGAGCTGTCGCCCACCCAGCGGATTGCATCAATCAGATCTGTGGACGATCCGACACCCCCCTCACCCAGCACCCGCACAGGCAAAACTTTACTGCCAAATGCCACACCCGTCCCGCCCAACAGGTTCGTAGCGCTGGCCGCAACCGTACCCGCAACATGGGTGCCGTGAAATACATTGGTGCCCGCAGCATTTCCCGGGTCTCGTGGATCATCATCCCGGCCTGGAGAGCTATCATTGTCGAATTCTGCTGAGACGAAATCAGCTCCGGGTGATTCAGAGGATGGATCGACGGGAAGCGGATTAACAACAGCCGAGGCGAGGTCCGGATGCCAACCCGAACTATCTCTGAACAGCCCGGTATCCAACACTGCTACTGTGACATCAGAACCGCCCTCTGCATCCAGCTGCCATGCAGCGGGAAGGTTTATCAGGTCGTAATGCCACTGTTTTGGATACAGAGGCTCATCGAGCGGCCCCTGTGCCGATACAATATAGTCAGGTACCGCACTCGCAACCCCGGGCTGCTGCCTCAGGGTATCAATCCAGTCCAGAGTATCCAGGTCGTTGGTGGCTGCCTGCGCCGACACGCGACTGGCCGGCATGGCCATTAACCAGTGCTTATGATCCAACTCCCGAACAGCCTGCCCCACCGCCAGGCTGGATACAAACATCCGCTGGCTGGTCGTGTCCGACATGGTCACAATCGCCCGCCCCGGAACAAAAAGGTGGCTGGGCCAGTCCAGATTCAGGGCCGCAGACTGGACACCCGCAGTTTTTGACAGCACATAACGAATAGGAGGAGGATCAAAATCACCAGCGGAAACCACAACAAGATAACCACCCGCAGCCTCCGTTACTGGCAGCGCCACACTGGCAGAGAATACCCCGTTAGCCGGGTCTGTGATCTGCGACTCCACAGCGGTTCCGTCCATGCGCTGCAGCTTCAACGTTACCAAGGGTCCGTCAACCTGCTCGGACTGGTCGGTATCAACAAGAAAAGTGCGCAAATACACTCGCTCACCGGGCACAAGCGGAACCTGAAACCGGTCTTCCGGATCCAGAGGAAAGTCATCGTAAGGGTCGACGGTGTCCCGGGTATCTTCACTATAACTGACATACCCCGCGAGAATAAAAGAGGCGGGTAGCAACTGGGGTTGTGTCAACGGGAGCCTGCCGACCACCAGGCGATCCGCCGAATCACCGTCAACCCGGGAATTGGCTTCAATCCCGATGGAGCCGCTTACAACAACCGGCGCCAGAGACACCGGGGTATTGCCTCCACCGTCTGCGCTGTCGCCAGACGAGGACGACCCGCTGCCACAGCCACCCATGACCAGCGAAAGTACCAGGACACCAGCAACCCGGTTGTTTACACAATCCATGATACGCACTCCGAAACATCAGCCGTTGAACGCCTATAGTGCCACTATACTGAGGATTCGTGACAGGTTTCCCTCACTGAAATACCGACTACTACACAACTCTATGCCCGGATAGCAGGTTATGACTGACTGAAGCCCAGCATCGCGACCACCTGATCAGTCAGTCCGTCCAGAGTCAGGCCACCACGCTCGGGGCGATACCAGGTGACCGTCCAGCTCAGTGCGCCCATCAACATGCGGCGAACAACAAACGGGTCGGCCGCAAGAGCGCCCTCATCTTTCAGACTGCCTAGTACCTCCAGCCACAAAGCCTCATAAATATCACGAAGCTTGAGCACTTCAGCCCGGGACGTTTCAGAGAGGCTTCTCCACTCGTACACCAGAACAGCCATAGCCTCACCAGTCTGGCCGTTTATTGACTCCAGCTCTGCCCTTACCAGTGCCCTCAGCTTTTCACGGCTGGAATCCGCAGCATCCATAGCTGCCTGCATGACAGCTGTGTTCAGCCTGATGGTTTCAACCATAACCGCTTTCAGAATCTCTTCTTTGGTACGGAAGTGATGGAAAAGACTTCCCGACTGAATGCCTACTGCCGCGGCCAGGTCCCGGACTGTCGTTCGCTCATAACCCTTATCCCGAAAAAGACGCGCCGCCTCCCTGAGCAGACGGCCCCGGGCACTGTCCGGAGCAGAAACCAGGTTGTCAGCAATAAGCGACTGAAGAATGTCATCTCGGTTCACGGGCGGGGGATCCACTGGCTTTAAAAGAGTGGACATTCTATCTGATATTTATATGTTTACAAACCAAGCGCTTGCTTGGTATCGTCTGACGTATGGATCAGATATTGGCCTGCCCACGAGTACGGAGCCCGGGCCAGCACAACAACTGGATGCAAAACCATGCCTGATTCCCGGAAACCCGTTCGCATCGGTTGCTCCTCTGCATTCTGGGGCGACACCGAAACGGCGGCAGCTCAACTGGTTCACAAAGGCAACATTGATTATCTGGTTGCCGACTACCTTGCCGAAGTCACCATGTCGATCATGGCTGGCCAGAAGATGAAGGATCCAGGTCAGGGCTACGCCCGGGACTTTGTGGAAACGGTTATGGGGCCTTTGCTTGGTGATATCAAAGCAAAAGGCATCCGCGTGCTGGCGAATGCCGGCGGAGTCAATCCGGTGGCCTGCCGAGACGCTCTGCAATCTTTGTGCGACAAAGCCGGTGTAAAGATGAACATTGCACTGGTGCTGGGTGACAACCTGCTACCAAAAAAACAGGCTCTGAGCGAAGCCGGAACAACCGAGTTGAGTACTGGTGCGCCTATGCCGGCCATGATGGTAAGCCTGAACGCCTATCTTGGCGCACCGGGCCTGGTGGAGGCCTTGAAACAGGGAGCCGACATTGTCCTTACCGGCCGGGTCGTAGACAGCGCACTGATACTCGCCCCGCTGGTTCACGAATTTGGCTGGGACTGGGCAGATTACGACAAACTGGCCCAGGGCAGCCTTGCGGGTCATCTTCTGGAGTGCGGCGCGCAGGTAACGGGCGGCAACTTTACAGACTGGGAAGACGTTGCCGAAAGCTTCGCTGATATGGGGTTCCCGATTGCCGAAGTCGGTGCAGACGGCACTTTTGTCATTACCAAACCCGACGGAACCGGTGGTCTTGTGAGCCGGGGCACAGTGGCGGAACAGCTGGTCTATGAAATCGGCGACCCACGCGCCTACCTGCTACCCGATGTCACCTGCGACTTTACCGGTGTTGATCTGGAAGAAAGCGGAACAAATCGTGTCACCGTGCGCGGTGCTCGTGGCCTTCCGCCAACCGGCAGCTACAAGGTGTCCGGCACCTGGCCGGACGGTTTCAAGTGCACCGCAACCTTTCTGCTCGCAGGCATTGATGCCCCGAAAAAAGCCCGGGCCGTGGCTGAAGCAATTCTGACCAAAACATCTCGGCTGTTCCGGGAGCGAGGCCTGCCCGACTACACCGAGACCAGTATCGAACTTCTGGGTACCGAAACCACTTATGGCAAACAGAGCCGGGGCCAGAGCACCCGTGAAGTAGTCGTCAAGATTGCTACGGCTCACAGCAATAAAGGAGCGCTCGTGCTGTTCTCCCGGGAGATTGCACAGGCAGCAACGGGCATGGCGCCAGGTCTTACCGGCATTGTGGGGGGACGGCCAGCGGTGTGGCCGAAAATCCGGCTCTACTCCTGCCTGGTGTCCAAAGAAGAAGTGGCCGTGTCAGTTGATCTCGACAATAAGGTGACATTTGTTGATATAGATTCCGGCGGTGGATTCCACCCCGGGCAGATCACAGACCAGCCGAAAGGCAAACCGGCGCAAGCTACAGATACCACCGTGCGTCTGATTGACCTGGCCTGGGCCCGCAGTGGCGACAAGGGGGATCACAGCAACATTGGTGTTATTGCGCGCAAGCCCGAGTTTGTTCCCTTTATCGAAGCCGCACTGACCGCGGATGCGGTTGCCGAATGGATGAGTCATACCCTGAATCCCGAAACCGGAAAAGTCACACGCTGGTCGCTACCCGGGTTTCATGCGTTTAATTTTCTTCTGGAGCACAGTTTGGGCGGAGGCGGTATTGCGAGCCTGCGGATTGATCCGCAAGGCAAAGCGTTTGCCCAGCAATTACTTGAATTTCCGGTACCCGTACCTTCAACACTGGTTCGTGCCTGAACGTTAAATAAGGTTTTAAACCATGAGCTATCAATCTGTATTCCACCCCGGCCTGTTCAGGGGCCGGATATTTATCGTGACCGGTGGCGGTTCCGGTATCGGCCGCTGCACGGCCCACGAACTCGCCTCCCTTGGGGCAAGAGTTGCGCTTGTTGGTCGCAAGTCCGAAAAGGTTGAAGCAGTAAAAGCAGAAATTCTTGAAGACGGCGGCATTGCCTCGGCTCATGTGTGCGACATCCGTGAAGAAGAGGCAGTGCAAGCCACGGTGACAGCGGTCATCGAAGAGCATGGAGGGCTGAACGGCGTGGTTAATAACGCAGGAGGTCAGTTCCCCTCACCCCTCGCCGGCATCAATCAGAAAGGCTGGGAAACCGTGGTGCGTACCAACCTCACCGGCGGATTTCTGATGGCAAGAGAAGCCTACACCCAGGCGTTGATAAAAACCGGTGGGGCCATCGTAAACATAGTGGCGGACATGTGGGGAGGCATGCCCGGCATGGGGCACTCAGGCGCAGCAAGAGCCGGCATGGTGAACTTCACGCAAACAGCTGCGGTGGAATGGGGAGCTTCCGGCGTCCGCGTAAATGCCGTTGCACCCGGCTGGATTGCTTCGAGCGGCATGGATAGCTACCCGGAGCACATGAAACAGTGGATTCGCGGGCTCGCGGACAATGTTCCTGTCAAACGCATGGGGACAGAATCTGAAATCAGCGCTGCTATCTGCTTTCTCCTGAGCCCCGGGGCTGCGTTTATCAACGGTGACTGTCTGCGTATTGACGGTGGAGCCTCACAGGGTACCCGCGTGTGGCCTCTGCCCAAAGCAAAGAACAACACACCCTTTAATGGCTTTCACCGTGCAGTAACACCCAAAGTTCTCAGTGAGGATTAAGGAAAGCTTTATGCAGACACTGGAATCCAGGGTTAATCCACAATCTGAAGAGTTTCGGAGCAATACCGAGGCCATGAACACCCATATCCAGATGTTCCGCGACCTGGAGCAGAAGGTTCTGGACCTGGCTGAAGCCGCACGAGAAAAGTTCACCAGGCGGGGAAAGCTCCTGCCCCGGGATCGCATCAACCGCCTGTTGGACAAAGGCACTCCTTTCCTGGAACTTTGCTCCCTGGCCGGTTACAAAATGCATGACGACAAAGACGGCAGCATGGCCGGCGGCAACATCATCGCCGGTATTGGAACAGTCAGTGGCATACGCTGTCTGGTGGTCGCCAGCAACAGCGCCATCAAAGGTGGCACCATCACACCTGCAGGCCTGGATAAAACCCTGCGCCTGCAACAGATCGCCAAAGAAAACAAACTACCGGTTGTTTCCCTGTCAGAAAGCGGCGGCGCCAACCTGAACTACGCCACCGACATATTCGTGCAGGGTGCACGGAGCTTTGCCAACCAGGCCCGGATGTCTGCAGCAGGCCTGCCCCAGATTACCGTTGTGCACGGCAACGCTACTGCTGGCGGAGCCTATCAGCCGGGCTTGTCTGACTATGTAATCGCTATCCGTGGCCAGGCAAAAATGTTTCTGGCAGGCCCTCCACTACTGAAAGCCGCAACCGGCGAAATAGCCGATGACGAAGAACTCGGCGGCGCAGAAATGCACGCCCAGATTGCCGGCACCGCAGAATACCTGGCCGAAGACGACGCTGACGGCATCCGCATGGCCAGGAACATTCTTGAAGCCCTGCCCTGGAATGAGCATCTACCTCTGAAGCGCGAGTTGAAATGGGATGAGCCGCTTTATCCGGCAGAAGAGCTTCTGGGCGTCATCCCATCTGATGCAAAAAAAACCTGGGACGTTCGGGAAATTCTGGCACGAATTGCTGATGGATCCAGGTTCATGGACTTCAAGAATGAATTCGACAATCACACCGTATGCGGCACCATCCGCATTGAAGGGCACGCTGTCGGGATTATCGGTAACAACGGGCCGATTACACCGGCGGGCAGTGCAAAAGCAGCCCAGTTTATTCAGCTCTGCGATCAGGCCGGCACGCCACTGCTGTTTCTGCACAACACCACCGGTTTTATGGTGGGGACACACGCCGAGCAGAACGGCATCATAAAACATGGATCGAAAATGATTCAGGCGGTCGCCAACTGCCGTGTACCCAAGGTCGCAATCGTAATCGGCGGATCCTATGGCGCAGGCAACTATGCCATGTGTGGCCGCGGCCTGGATCCGCGTTTTATCTTTGCCTGGCCCAACAGCCGCACAGCCGTCATGGGTTCTGCACAGGCCGGTAAGGTAATGCGCATAGTGGCGGAAGACAAACAACGCCGCAACGGCATAGAGCCTGACCTGAAAACCCTGGATTTTCTGGAGCAGGCCACAGCCAAAAAGCTGGAGGATGGTTCCACGGCTCTGTTCGGTACAGCCCGGCTCTGGGACGACGGTCTGATTGATCCACGAGACACGCGGCGCGTAGTCGCCCTGGTTCTGGACGTGTGCCGCGAAGCGGAGATCCGTCAGTTGCGGCCTAATACATTTGGTGTGGCCCGCCTCTAGGGGTTGTAAATAGGCGGACGGCACCGGAGCGAAGCACCACCCAAAAAGCGCCCGTAAATACGTCCCTGTAGGGCTCGGTCGCGCCATCCCTGGCGCTCCACGTTTTTGGGTGGTGCTTCGCCCCGGTGCCGATCAACCTGGATTTATCGCACCGAACAAATATTGAAACAGAAAATAGTTAGCTGGTGGCGGTGCAGTTGCAGACATAAGCGGCTGTGGGGACAGGCTTTCAGAAAATGTCGGAGGCCATGGATGGCCGGAGTCAAGCGCACACGGACGTGCTTGTAGCGGTTTTCTGAAAGCCTGTCCCCACAGCCGCGACCCAAGTCAAAGAACCAGCGCCAATAGATGTAAGCAAGAACTAAATATCAGGAGAACAACAACGTGAAATTCACAGCCGAACACGAAGCCCTGAGAAAAACAGTTCACGACTTTGTACAGAAAGAAATCAACCCATATTGCGATGAGTGGGAAGAAGCAGGGGAATTCCCCATTCATGACATATTCAAAAAAATGGGCAACCTAGGCCTGCTGGGCATTCAGAAGCCTGAAGAATACGGCGGTATGGGGCTGGACTACAGCTATAACCTTGTAGCAGCTGAAGAACTGGGCATGGCCAACTGCGGCGGTGTACCTCTGGCGATTGGTGTGCAAACCGATATGTGTACCCCGGCCATATCCCGCTTCGGCTCCGACGAACTCAAGCGTACCTTCCTGGCTCCGGCCATTGCCGGTGACATGGTGGGCTGCATTGGTGTGAGTGAAGTCGGCGCCGGTTCCGACGTGGCAGGAATGAAAACTACCGCAAAAAAAGACGGCGACGACTACCTTATCAACGGCTCTAAAATGTGGATAACCAACGCCCCGAGAGCAGACTTCATATGCCTTTTAGCCAACACCAGCGACGACAAGCCACATAAAAACAAATCGTTGATCATGGTCCCCATGGACTCCCGGGGCATAACCATGAGTCCGAGTCTGAACAAGCTGGGCATGCGCTCCTCGGAAACTGCCCAGATCTTCTTTGACAACGTTCGGGTTCCACAGCGCAACCGCATTGGCGCTGAAGGCATGGGCTTTATGATGCAGATGCTGCAGTTCCAGGAAGAGCGGTTATGGGGTGCTGCAAATGTTATCAAAGCGCTGGAAAACTGCATCAACCAGACTATCGATTACTGCAAGGAACGCAAAACATTCGGCACACCACTGATTGATAACCAGGTGATCCACTTCCGTCTGGCCGAACTACAGACTGAAGTAGAGGCCCTGCGCGCCCTTACCTATCAGGCCTGTGAACTGCACATCGAAGGCAAGGAAGTCACCAAGCTCGCCTCCATGGCCAAGCTGAAAGCCGGGCGTCTGGGCCGCGAGGTTACTGATAGCTGCCTGCAGTACTGGGGGGGCAATGGTTTTATGTGGGACAACCCGGCATCCCGTGCATTCCGCGATGTTCGTCTGGTATCCATCGGCGGCGGTGCCGATGAAATCATGCTGGGGATCATCTGCAAAATGATGGGAACCTTGCCAGGCAAGCGCTAAAGCTGAACCTAGATGCCAAGCCGGTAATGCGATTGAACTCTTCAGGACACGCCCGCGAGTACGTCCTTGTAGGGCTCGATCGCACTACCGGCCCCAAATAATGTTCGTGGAGTCTATCGATGGAAACCTTGCCTCACTGCAAAACACTGGTACTGGAAAAACAGGGGCCAGCCCTGCACATCACCATCAACCGGCCAGACACCCGGAACGCGATGAGTCTGCAAATGGTGGCGGAGTTATCCAGGATCTTTACCGAAGTGGAATCTGATGCCAGCATACGCGCCGTGGTAATCCGGGGCTCTGGCGGTCACTTCTGTGCAGGCGGTGACATCAAAGACATCGTCGGTGCCCACAACCAGAAAACCGGTGAAGGCGAAACCGACCCCTTCTACCGTCTCAATCGTGCATTCGGTCAAATGATCCTGCAGGTAAACGAATCCTCCAAAGTAGTCATCGCCATCACCGAAGGTGCTGTGATGGGTGGCGGTTTTGGTCTGGCCTGCGTATCCGATGTCGCTATTGCGGGCCCGACTGCCAGATTCGCCATGCCAGAAACCTCCCTCGGCATCATCCCAGCCCAGATCGCTCCGTTTGTAGTTGAACGCATCGGCCTGACCCAGGCCCGCAGGCTTGCGTTGCTCGGGTTAAGAATTGGAGCAGAAGAAGCCTGTGCGCTGGGCATCGTGCACCAGGTCGCCTCATCCGATGCTGAGCTGGACGGCATGCTGGCTCAAGCGCTGGAATGCATTCGCCATTGCGCACCAGGCGCCACCGCGAAAACCAAAGCCCTGCTCCACAGTGTTGGGCGCGAGCCCATGAGCGGATTGCTCGACAGTGCAGCTGAAATGTTCACAGCAGCCGTCCGCGGCAGTGAAGGTTCCGAAGGCACAATGGCATTCATGCAAAAACGCCCACCAGCCTGGGCAGACGAAAACCGTTGATTGCGGAGCGAGTGAGAGGGAAAGAGGCTTCCAGAAAGTGTTGGAGGCCAAGGACGGCCGGAAACAAGCGCACATGGATGTGCTCGTAGCGGTTTTCTGGAAGCCTCTTTCCCTCTCACTTACGGCCTTGCACCGATTAAGAGAAATACGCCATGTTGAAGAAATTACTAATAGCAAACCGGGGCGAAATCGCAGTCCGCGTCATTCGCACTGCCAAAGCCCTGGGATACCGCACCGTGGCCGTATACTCAGAGGCTGACGTCAACGCCATGCACACCGGGCTGGCAGATGAAGCCGTATGCATAGGGCCAGCTCAGGTATCCGCGTCTTACCTGAACACCGGGGCCATACTCGATGCTGCCCGTAAAACAGGCGCTGACTGCATACACCCGGGTTACGGTTTTCTTTCCGAAAATGCCGGTTTTGCCAACGCCTGCAAAGACGCAGGTATCGTATTCGTAGGCCCTCCAGCCAGCGCCATTGAACTCATGGGCAGCAAGCGCCGTTCAAAGATCGCCATGCACAAAGCCGGAGTCCCCGTCGTTCCCGGATATGAAGGCGACAACGCCAGTGATGATGAACTCATCTCCGCTGCAGCCGACATTGGCTACCCTCTGATGATCAAAGCCTCCGCCGGCGGCGGTGGCCGAGGCATGCGTCTGGTCGAGAAAGAGTCAGAACTGGCCAGCAACATCAAGCGCGCCAGATCCGAATCAAGGCAAGCCTTCGGCGACGACGAACTGATCCTCGAAAAAGCTGTTATCGAACCTCGCCACGTGGAAATACAAGTCTTTGCCGATCGCTACGGCAACGCCGTGTACCTGGGCGAAAGAGACTGCTCAGTGCAGCGCCGGCACCAGAAAGTCGTGGAAGAAGCTCCTTCCCCTTTCGTGACCCCCGAGCTCCGGGCTGCCATGGGCAAAGCTGCCGTTAAAGCAGCCCTCGCCTGCAACTACGAAGGTGCTGGCACCGTCGAATTTCTCGTGGACAAGAACCGGAACTTCTATTTTCTGGAAATGAACACCCGCCTGCAGGTAGAACACCCGGTTACCGAATTGATTACCGGGCAAGATCTGGTCGCCTGGCAGTTGATGGTGGCTGAAGGCCTGCCTCTGCCGATAGCTCAGAATGACATTGAACTGAACGGCCACGCCATCGAAGTCCGGCTCTACGCCGAAGATCCCTCTCAGGGGTTCACCCCTCAAACAGGCCTGATGCATGTGTTTGAACCCGCAGAAGGCGAAGGCCTGCGCTTTGATACAGGCGTCCGCTCCGGCGATACGATTACGCCTCACTACGACCCCATGCTCGCAAAAGTTATCGCCTGGGGAGAAAACCGGGATCAGGCCCGCCGGCGGCTGATCCGGGCCCTGGAAGACACCTGCGTCTTTGGTGTAAGCACCAACCGGTACTTCCTCAGCCGCATTATTTCAGACAGCAGCTTTGGTGCTGGCGAGGCAACCACCGCCTTCCTGCAGACGAGATTCAACAAAGACCCGTCGCTGCAACCAGCCAAACCAGAGATCCGCCAGCTTGCCCTCGCAGCCTGCATACTGACTCACGGCACTACCGGGGAGGAATACTGGAGCAACGCACCAGCCACCTACATTCCCATGAAACTCGACACTGGGAATGAAACCGTTGAACTACTGGTGAAGCGAAGCGGCAATACGCTTTCCTGCACACTGAACGACAAACATCATGAGATAGCAGTCATCAGCATTCACAACGGCAGCTTATGCACCAACGACAACGGGGTTCGCCAGCGCTGCCGATATCACCATGAAGGGGACTCGCTGTATTTACAGGCACACGGAGAATCCTGGGCAGTAAGAGACCTTACTCATCAGCCCGCAGCCATTGCCAGCGGGCCTGGCAACGGACACATCCAGGCCCCGATGGACGGTTCCATTATCGACGTGCTGGTTGAGCCCGGCCAGCCAGTTAGCCAGGGCGACCCCCTGATCATACTGGAAGCCATGAAAATGGAGCACCCGGTTAAAGCCGGCTGTGACGGCATTATTGCCCAGGTTCTGACACGTAAAGGCGACCAGGTGAAGCGCAATCAGGTGCTCGCCGAAGTCTCCTCAGGGGAAGCCATTCCGGGGCGCTGAATCAGGCTCCGACTTTAAGGACTACCTTGCCTGTAGCTCTGCGGCCGGTCAGCGCGCCAAGGGCTTTTACGTAATCCTCAAACTCAAAAACCTCACTGATTACCGGGTCGATTTTGCCCTCGTTATAGAGCTTCATCAGCTCCATCATATTCTGGGCACTCGCCTCGGGTTCATTCCGGGTAAAGCTGCCCCAGAACACACCAACAACAGAGCAGCCTTTCAGTAACGTGAGATTTGCCGGAATCCTGGGGATATCGCCTGCGGCAAAGCCAACGATCAGATGGCGGCCATTCCAGGCCATGGCCCGCAATGCCTGCTCTGTAAAATCGCCACCCACAGGATCGTAAATGACATCCACACCCTTGTTATCAGTCAGACGCTTTACTGCGTCCTTCAAAGGTTCCTCTGAGTAATTGATCAGCTCATCGGCACCGGCTGCCCTGGCCACTGCCAGTTTCTCAGCGGAGCTGGCTGCAGCGATAACGCGCGCGCCCATAGCCTTTCCCAGCTCAACCGTTGCCAGCCCTACGCCACCACTGGCCCCCAGAACCAGAAGAGTCTCTCCGGGCTTGATATCGGCTCGCTGCTTGAGGGCGTAGTAAGAGGTGCCATAAACCATGGTAAACGCCGCTGCCTTCTCATCACTCATGCCATCAGGCACTGGCAGCAGGTTGCGCTCCGGAACAATCACTTCCTCGGCAAATGAGCCATAGCCCGTCAGACCCGCAACCCGGTCACCGACCTTGAAACGGGTTACCTTATCACCCACCGCAACCACTTCACCGGCCATTTCGCCACCAGGTGAAAAGGGTCTGGCCGGCTTGATCTGATACTTGTTTTCGATAATCAGCGTGTCGGGAAAGTTCAGACCTGCGGCTTTCACCCGGACTTTAACATCGTGTTCTTTAGCTTCAGGACTGGGCACATCTTCGATGACAAGTGTTTCCGCAGGGCCATATTCCTTACAGAGGATCGCTTTCATTAGGGCTCCTTTTGATGGGTTCTGTTGTTATTGACTTGCATCAAGCTAAACAGACTCAACCCGCGAAGCAAATAAAGAACCTTTATCCGGATTTATAAACAGGGCTTATAGCCTGATTATTACGGGCAGGTTTCCAGAGATGAATCGGGCGTCATTTTCCGCTATTCTTCCCGCTCCTGATCCGAGCCACTTGGCAGCCATCCGCCTTTCCCTCAGGGTTCAACTATGCTCGATGTCATCTATTCCCTTGAAATGATTGGAATTGTAGCCTTTGCCATATCAGGCATGGTGGTTGCGCGCTCCAAGAATATGGATCCGGTCGGCGTTTTTACCATCGCATTTATCACGGCCCTCGGTGGTGGAACCCTGCGTGATCTCATCATGGATAACCATCCGGTCTACTGGATAAAGCACGAGGAGCAACCCATTCTTATTCTCGCAATGGCGATTGTTTTCAGTTACTGGAAACATTCCGAACGTATTCGCGAGTCCTGGATTGTATTTCCGGATGCCATCGGGCTAGGTACTTTCTCCATACTGGGAGCACAGCTGGCTCTTGACCTGGGACATTCGTGGTTTATCGCGTCAATGCTCGGCGTTATGACAGGCACATTCGGTGGTGCCCTTCGCGATACGCTCTGTAACGAGGTGCCCTTCATTTTCCGCAAGGACCAGATCTACGCATCCATTTCCTTTGCAGGCTGCTGGCTTTATTTCCTTTGCCAATGGGCGTTGCAAAGTGAAGCCCTGTCGTTGACGATTGGCCTGTTATTTATCGTCATTGTGCGAATGGCTGCGGTACGTTTCGATATCCGGTTACAGCGCGACCCTGCACAAGGCCAATAGCGGGCAAGCGCCAATCATCTCTTGGCCCGGGACATCCCAGCCAGTAAGATTACCGTTTTTTCACCCTACACTCTGACATCCCTAGAGGCAGACTCCCCACATGCTCGAACGACTGTTCAAACTTCAGGCCCACGGCACCAATGTACGTACAGAGCTGGTTGCGGGCATCACAACCTTCCTGACCATGGCGTATATTATTGTCGTCAACCCGGACATCCTGTCCTCAACGGGTATGGACTTCGGCGCGGTGTTTGTCGCCACCTGTCTTGCGGCGGCTATTGGCTCCCTGATCATGGGGCTGCTGGCAAATTATCCTATCGCTCTGGCTCCGGGTATGGGGCTGAATGCTTTCTTTTCTTTCACTGTGGTGGGCAGCCTGGGCTATAGCTGGGAAATAGCTCTGGGGGCGGTATTCCTTTCAGGCTTTATTTTCCTCCTGCTGAGCATTTTCAAAGTTCGGGAGTGGATCATTAACAGCATCCCCATGTCGCTACGCTTCGGCATTTCTGCAGGCATAGGGTTCTTTCTCGCTCTGATCGCTCTTAAAAATGCCGGCATCGTAGTAGATCACCCCGCCACCCTGGTAGGTCTGGGCGATCTGAAATCCGCGGAAAGCCTCTTGTTCTTTGGCGGGTTTGTACTGATCTGCGCACTGTCATTCCGTCGTATAACCGGCTCTGTGATGATCGGCATTATTTCTATAACCGTGATCGCCATGATGCTGGGGATGGTTGAATACAAAGGCTTCTTCGCAGCCCCCCCAAGCCTTGCGCCCACATTCATGCAAATGGACATTGCCGGCGCACTGAACCTAGGCATGATCAGCATTGTGTTTGCCTTCCTGTTTGTCGATTTGTTCGACACTTCCGGCACCCTCATTGGTGCGGCCCACCGTGGTGGATTACTGGACAAGGACGGCAAGCTTCCGCGTCTGGGCAAAGCCCTGATGTCTGATTCCGTTGCCACCATGTCCGGCGCAGCACTGGGTACCTCAACAACCACCAGCTATATCGAATCCACTGCGGGCATCTCTGCCGGTGGCCGTACCGGTTTGACCGCCGTAGTTGTAGCTGTTCTGTTTCTTG
Organism: Marinobacter sp. F3R11; assembly: GCF_003318275.1. Classification (GTDB taxonomy): domain Bacteria; phylum Pseudomonadota; class Gammaproteobacteria; order Pseudomonadales; family Oleiphilaceae; genus Marinobacter. The sequence continues at coordinate 221,296 of NZ_QOCH01000015.1, forward strand.
CGTGCCTGCTGCTATCCCCGATTGCCAGCATTATTCCATCGTATGCGACAGCTCCTGCACTTTTATACGTTGCGGTATTGATGGCCAGCGGCCTTAAACTGATAGACTGGGACGACATTACCGAAGCCGCACCTGCGGTTGTTACCGCGCTGATGATGCCACTGACCTTCTCCATCGCGAATGGCATTGCCATGGGTTTTGTCACTTATGCTGTCATCAAGGCGCTGAGCGGACGCTGGTCTGATCTGAGCCCAAGCGTGATGGTGATCTCCGCCGTATTCATCCTGAAATTCATCTTTCTGGACGCAGCCTGAGCTGCGCCCGGACGGAGGGGCTGACTTTTATGGATTACTTTTCCCAGAGCATCAAACAAGCCATTCGCACTGTGCCGGACTGGCCCAAACCCGGCGTCGCCTTCCGTGATATCACCACTGTGCTACAGGATAAGACTGCCTTCCGGAAGCTGATTGATGCATTCGTTCATCGCTACCACGGCCAGAAGATTGATGCTGTGGCAGCGGTGGATGCCCGGGGTTTCATCATTGGCTCAGCACTGGCCTATGAGCTCAATGCCTCGCTGGTTCTTGTGCGCAAGAAAGGCAAGTTACCGTTCGATACGCTGGTGGAGGACTACGAGCTCGAATACGGCACCGCGTCAGTGGAACTGCATCAGGATGCCTTCAAGCCCGGTGACCAGGTCGTGCTTGTAGACGATCTGATTGCTACCGGCGGAACCATGCTGGCAGCCAGTCGTCTGATTCGACGCATTGGTGCAGACATAGTGGAGGTCGCAGCCATGATTGACCTTCCCGACCTTGGAGGCTCAGCCAAACTGCAGGAAGAAGGCCTCAAGGTCTATACTGTATGCTCGTTTGAGGGCGAATAGACGCTGACGCCCCGTCATCCTCGCGAGTACGCAAAACGGCATTGGGAGCTGCTTTATGGAACAATATCAGCACTACTGGAAAGACGGCACACCGGTGCATCTGCCTTTGGGAAAGATTGTCTGCGTTGGCCGCAACTATGCGGAACATGCGAAAGAACTCAATAACCCGGTACCGGCTGAGCCTTTGCTGTTCATTAAACCCGCTACCGCCGCAGTCCATGTAACGCGCCCTCTCAAGCTCCTGGCAAACCGGGGCCAGGTGCATTTTGAAACTGAACTGGCGGTATTGATTGGCAAGCCCCTCACTGACGCGTCCCCCGGCGAGGCCCAGGCGGCCATTCTTGGCTACGGCCTGGCACTGGATCTGACGCTCCGGGATCTGCAAAGCCGGCTTAAAGAAAAGGGACATCCATGGGAACTGGCAAAAAGCTTTGATGGCGCCTGCCCCCTGTCCCCTTTTGTGGCAGCTGAACGTTTCACTGACGATCACATCACCTTCAGCCTGGATATCAACGGGCAACGCCAGCAAAGCGGTGATACACGGGATATGCTTTTCCCGATCATTCCATTACTTACGCACATAAGCAGCCATTTCACACTGCTGCCCGGTGATATCGTGCTCACAGGCACCCCGAAGGGTGTCGGCCCTCTCTCCTCAGGGCAGACACTTTCACTGCAACTGGAAGACCAGTTGTCTGTTTCCACTAATGTGGTTTAACTTGGGCCGACACAATCTTTCTTTCTGAAGAGCACGTATAGTCAGCCATGGCAAAAAAACCGGTTACCTCACGCAGTGGACGATTCTTCAAGCTTGCGGGTATGACGGCCTCGGTAGCTGGGCAGTATGCGGGCCAGAAAGCCCGCAGCATGTTCAGCAGCGAAAACGACGACGGTGCCCGCAGCGAAAGTTATACCCGCATGGCAAACCGCATCACCGATACACTCGGTGAAATGAAAGGTGCGGCCATGAAGCTGGGCCAGATTGCCTCCCAGACTCAGGATTTCCTCCCCCGGGAGTTTTCCGATGCGCTTCAGAAGCTTCAGAAAGAAGCGCCACCCATGCCCTTCGAAATTATTCTGGAACAGATAGAAACCGAACTGGGAAAACCGGTAGGTGAGCTGTTTGAATACCTGCAGGACACACCCTACGCCGCGGCATCAATAGGTCAGGTACACCGCGCCAGACTGCATGACGGCACAGATGTCATTGTAAAGGTGCAGTATCCGGGTGTTGATGAATCCTGCGATTCTGATCTGAAACAGTTACGCCTTGCTCTGAAGCTTGGCGGTTTGCTGAAAATGCCCAAGGAATCGGTCGACCAGTTATTTACGGAAATCCGTGAACGGCTCAGGGAAGAGCTGGACTACGAAAACGAAGCCCGAAATATCGATCTGTTCCGGGAGTTCCACGAGAAGGATCCCTGGGTGATTATTCCTGCTGTTATTCCCAGCCATTCCACTCGCCATGTGCTTACACTGGAACTGGAGGAAGGTGACCATGTAAGTGAGGTCACTCCGGAGCGCTACGACCAGACGACGATCAACCTGATTGGTCATCGCATGTTTACGACCATGGCGGACCAGCTATTCCGTTTCCAATGCATTCATGGTGACCCCCACGCCGGAAACTTTGCGTACAGGCCGGATGGCAGCATTGTTATGTACGATTTCGGCTGCGTGAAGAAGCTGAAACCCGAAATAGTCGAAGCCTACCGCAACGCGGTTACTGCAGCGCTGGAAGAAGATTACAAGGCGCTGGATGCGTACCTGGTTGATCTGGGTGCCCGGGTTGGGAGCCAACCGGCCATTGATGAAGCCTACTACGCCATGTGGCGGGACATTCTGATTGTGCCCTTTGATTCGGAGCAGCCTTATGATTTTGGCCAGTCCAGTATTCACAAGGATGTAGCCGCCAAAACAAGCACAGTGTTCAAGTACCTGGATTCGTTCAAACCGCCGGTTGAAAGTATTTTTATTGACCGGATGATCGCAGGGCACTACTGGATGCTGAAGCGGCTGGGAGTACAGGCGGCGTTTGGTGAAGAGCTTCGGAAATATCTGAGCACCACACAGTGATTTGCGCCTGGTGCTGACGGCAGCGTCAGGACATTGCGCCTGAAACTGTGCGGAGCCATGGCTCAATGAGGTCCGATACCTATCGAGCCAGGTAGTTTGCAGCCCACTCAGCAATACCTTCACTGGCTCCTTTCCGGATAACTCTGGCCCGGGAAACGCCTGCTGGTTCACCAGGATCTACTACCGTAATCGGTACGTCTCTTTTCACCTCGTGCACCAGACCGGCTGCCGGGTAAACCTGCAGCGAGGTACCTACAATAAGCAGATCGTCGGCAGTGCGAACCAGATCAGCCGCGGTTTCCAGCATGGGAACTTCTTCGCCAAACCACACAATGTGCGGACGCAGCTGCTGCCCGAGTTCACACTGTTCCCCCAACTCTATATCCCGGTAGCCAATGTCGTATACCAGCTCCGGGTTCAATGAGCTTCTGGCTTTAGTGAGTTCACCATGGAGGTGAATTACGTAGCTGGAGCCGCCACGCTCATGCAGGTCGTCTACATTCTGGGTAATGATGGTTACGCGATGGTGCTTTTCCAGTTCACCGAGCAGCCTGTGAGCACGGTTGGGCTGGGCTGCGGCGAGCTGGCGCCGGCGTTCGTTGTAGAAACGCAGTACCATTTCCTGGTTACGGGCGAAAGCTTCCGGGGTGGCAACGTCGTATACACTGTGCTGCTCCCAGAGACCGCCATTATCGCGAAATGTAGAGAGGCCGCTTTCGGCGCTGATTCCAGCACCGGTGAGTACTACTATGTGTCTTTGCATCAGTCGAAAATTTTGCCCGGGTTGATAATTCCATTGGGGTCAAATACCTTTTTGATCCCTTTCAGGTACGCAATTTCTGCTTCGCTGCGGGTGTATTGCAGGTAAGGCTTTTTGGTCATGCCTACGCCATGCTCAGCAGAAACGCTGCCTTTGTACTTCTCAACGATCTCAAATACCCACTTGTTAACCTGCTGGCACTTTTCGAAAAAGTCTTCTTTAGCCATATCTTCCGGCTTGAGGATATTCAGGTGCAGGTTGCCGTCGCCAATGTGACCAAACCAGATGATCTCGAAATCCGGATAGTGCCTGGTGACCACCTCATCGATTTCCTGCAGGAATCCAGGCACTTTGGAAACAACAACGGAAATATCATTTTTGTAGGGCGTACGTGGTGCGATGGATTCCGAGATACGCTCACGCAGCTGCCACAGGTTCTGGGCCTGGGTTTCGCTCTGGCTGATGACTCCGTCCAGCACCCAGCCATTTTCCATGCACTGCTCGAACAGACCCATGGCGTTATCCATGACCTGATCAGACGTTGCCTCAAACTCCAGCAACGCATAATAAGGGGCCTCGGTTTCAAACGGAGCCGGCACTTGTCCATGGGCCAGGACATGCCCCATAGCCTGATGTGAAAAGAACTCATAGGCGGTCAGGTCGAGCCCGCCCTGGAAGGTTTTGAGCACATCCATGGTGTTACCAAGATCACTTAGCCCAAGCACCAGAACCGTGAGGTTATCCGGTTGACGTGAGAGCTTCATGGTAGCTTCGGTGATAAAGCCAAGCGTGCCCTCGGCACCGATAAACAAATGGCGAAGATCGTAGCCAGTGTTATTCTTTTCCAGATCCTTGTTCAGCTCAAGAATGTCGCCTTTTCCGGTTACCACTTTAAGACCTGCAACCCAGTCGCGGCTCATGCCATAACGGATTACTTTGATACCGCCCGCGTTGGTAGACAGATTACCGCCAAGCTGGCTGGAACCGGCAGAAGCGAAGTCTACCGGGTAATAGAGATGGTTTTCCTCTGCAAAATTCTGAAGTTGTTCCGTCACTACACCGGCCTGGCAGCGAACCAGACGGTCACTGGCATTGAAATCCAGGATCTGATTCATATTGTCAAACGCAACAACGACTTCTCCGCTGGCGGCCACTGCACCCGCACTCAGGCCCGTGCGGCCTCCCGAAGGAACCAGGGCTACACCGTGTTCGTTGGCGAACTTCACCAGTGCCTGAACCTGCTCAGTGGTTTTGGGAAGAACAATAGCCAGGGGATTGGGCGCGTAGATACGTGTCCAGTCCTTGCCGTAGTTTTCGAGATCAGCTGCGTCAGTCAGTACCTTTCCAGGCGCTGAGTCAGTGGCAACCAGCTCTTTGAGGGAAGCAATGATCTGTTCGGATTTCATGAAGGCATAAGTCTCATCAAGGTTGGGCTGGCAGCTCTGGACAGAAAATTCCAAGCTCAGTTGATCCAGGCGAACCGGCACACTGTGAAAAGTTGCTTTTATGGTATCATACCGCCCCTGTTCTGTGAGCCAGCCCAGACGATGACTGGTTACAGGTCACTTCATGCGACGAAAGGTTCGGAAGCAAAGCCCATGTCAACGACGTCTCTCGAAAAGAGCAAAATCCGCATTCTGCTGCTGGAAGGCGTGCACCAGTCCGCACTGGACACCCTGAATGCTGCAGGCTACACCAACATTGAGTACCTCAGTCACTCTCTGGCCGAGGAAGACCTTATTGAGAAGATTGCCGACGCGCACTTTGTCGGTATCCGCTCGCGCACTCAGTTGACTGCGAAAGTATTCGAGGCAGCCAGAAAACTGGTTGCCGTGGGTTGTTTCTGTATCGGTACTAACCAGGTGGATCTGCAAGCAGCGACTCGTCGCGGTATCGCAGTCTTCAATGCGCCATTCTCCAACACCCGCAGTGTTGCAGAACTGGTTCTGGCGCAAGCTATCCTCCTGTTGCGTGGTGTTCCTGAGAAGAGTGCCAAGGCGCACCGGGGCGAATGGCAGAAGTCGGCAAAGGACAGCTACGAAATTCGTGGTAAAAAACTGGGCATTATCGGCTACGGAAACATCGGCACCCAGTTCAGTGTTCTGGCTGAAGGCCTGGGCATGGACGTGTACTTCTATGATGTGGTGTCAAAACTGCCCATCGGCAATGCCACCCAGGTAGGAACCATGCAGGAACTGCTCAACATCGCTGATGTTGTGAGCCTGCACGTTCCTGAAACGCCGGCTACCAAGTATATGTTCAAAGCCGAGCAACTGGCCCAGATGAAACCAGGCTCTATCCTGATGAACGCATCACGGGGCACTGTTGTTGATATTGACGCCCTCGCCGATGCCCTCAGAAGTGGCAAGTTGCTGGGTGCAGCAATTGACGTATTCCCCGTTGAGCCCAAATCCAACAACGAAGAATTCGTGTCCCCGCTGCGGGAATTCGATAATGTGATCCTCACTCCGCATGTGGGTGGTTCTACCATTGAAGCCCAGGAAAACATCGGGCGAGAAGTGGCGGAGAAGCTGACCATGTATAGCGACAACGGTACCTCCGTGTCGTCTGTCAACTTCCCGGAAGTGGCACTGCCTTCGCATCCGAACCAGCACCGCCTGCTGCACATTCACGAGAACGTGCCCGGAGTGATGTCCGAAATCAACCAGGTATTCTCCGAGAATGGCATCAACATTTGCGGTCAGTATCTTCAGACCAAAGAAGACATTGGTTACGTCGTAATCGATGTGGATAAAGCTTACGGTGAGCTGGCCCTGGAGAAACTGCTTCAGGTAAAAGGCACTATTCGCTGTCGCGTGCTGTTTTAAGCTTCAGCCCATAAAAAAACCGGAGCCTTTGCTCCGGTTTTTTTATGGCCGGCAGTGCCGGAACCCGGGTTTCTGGCCCATTACTGCATAGGTACCAGCGTCAGCTCTACGCGACGGTTCTGCTCACGCCCTGCAGCGGTATCATTGGATGCAATAGGGTAGCGCTCTCCGTAACCCACCGCACGGGTGCGGCTGGATGCAATGCCCTGATTAAGCAGGAAATCCCGCACTGAGCCAGCACGGCGTTCACTGAGCAACTGGTTGTAACTGTCTGAACCCGAGCTGTCAGTATGACCCTCAATCTGGATAATGGTCTGGTCAAATTCTTTCAGTACCAGAGCAACCGACTCGAGAGTATCGGTGAAACCACCCCGGATCGAAGTCTGATTCAGGTCGAAAGTGATATTACCGGGCATGATGAGCTCGATCTGGTCACCATTGCGGACAACTCGAACACCACTCCCCTCCAGCTTCTGCCGCAACTGGGCTTCTTGCCGATCCATGTAATAACCAATACCACCACCAATGGCCGCACCGCCTGCCGCACCAATCAGGGCACCCTTGCCACGATCGCTTTTGCTGGAAGTTGCAGCGCCGATGGCTGCACCACCAATAGCACCAATAATACTGCCTTTGGTGGCATCGGAGGTTTTCTGCTCACCCGTGTACGGGTCATAGGTCATACAGCCGGCAAGGCCCATAGTCGTCACTGCTAATGCAAGCATGGTTTTCTTCACAGCATTCTCCTGTAGCTGGTTTTTCTGCAGATGCCTTTCAGCTTCAAGCCTTCAGACTCCCTGATCTTGTCATCATGACGTCAGGAACTGGTAATAGCATCTGCCGTCGGATGTTCAAAGGTGTCAATAATCGTATTGAAAACGGTTGCTTGCAAATCTTTCGCTTCATTAACCAGATGATGGCGGCCGTCGGCAATTCTCACTTCTTCTACCGATGCAAACTTGTTCCGGATAATTCTAAGGTTGTGCTGCCAGTCTACCGTCTGGTCTTTCTCACCCTGAATAACCGTAACCGGAAAGTCTACGGGCCGGGCAGATTCAATATGCGGTATCCAGATGCGTAACGCGCTCACCCAGTCCACATGAACCGACCTGGCCTGGAGTGGATCATGTTCTCGCAGGAAGCGCAAAAAACGGGTATTGCCACTGTTGGCTGAAAACACGCGTTGCCACCGGGAGAGAAACGGCTTAGCCAGAGAGTGCAATACCTTGGCGCCAAGCCAGCCGGCAGGACGTACCAACGGTGCCAGCAAAACGACTTTGCGGAATTCCGACGTCTGCCGGGTATGGTGGTTCGACAGCAAATAATCAATCAGTATACCGCCACCCGTACTCTGCCCCACAGCAAACCATGGCCCGCGAACCTGTTCACGGACATTGGCGAGAACTTCTGACAAAACCCCCTGATATTCCAGAAAACTGCCTATGGCTGCAGGTGTCCCACTGGAAAGCCCGTGGCCCGGCTGATCATAGGCAAGCACGTCAAAACCGGCGCTAAGGCAACGGTCTATCAACTGGCTGTATAAACCCACATGATCAAAGTAGCCATGCAGAATAAACACAGTACCCCGCTCTTCAGAAGGTTCCGGCAGCCGGAAATAATGCACCATAACCTCATGCTGGCCAGCTTTTACATAGCCCTGATGATAAGCAACTTCCGGATGCTCCACCCAGAGGTCAAGGCCATAAAAGCGGCAATAGGCCACCATTTCCTCGCTAAGCTCTCGTTGCTCTCCGGGAGCAAATGGCTCCAACCTGCTCAGCAAAGACTTGCGATTCCAGTCCGGTATTTCTATGGTATCCGTTTTCCAGTACACGTAGAGTTAAACGCCTGTCATGAATAGATAATATGAATCCAGATGCACAATCCTAACCCATAGCGGGGGCATAACACAGATGTTGCAACATCTTCTTGAAACCGGACTGCGTCAGACCATGAATCGCCTGGTCAGGCCAACACTCCACCCGGCAGTACCGGTTTCGGTTCAGCGCACACTGATCAGCCAGGCATACCGGAGTTCGGTTCCACCCCGAGGCTGCCGCTTTCAGTCAGATACACTGGCAGATATTCCGGTGATCAGGAGCTCCTTCGGCCAGGCGACACGCGGTGCGGTACTCTATCTCCACGGTGGCGCTTATATTATCGGATCTGCCGCCACGCACAGAGGTATTACCGGCCATCTGGCCAGGGCCAGTGGTTGCATGGTCGTTGCACCGGACTACCGTCTTGCCCCGGAACATCCTTTCCCGGCGGCACTCGACGATGCAGAAGCCGTATGGCTGGCACTTATTGAGGAAGGGTTTACGCCCGGGCAAATAGCCATTGCCGGCGACTCGGCCGGGGGTGGCCTGGCTATTGCGCTAGCCATGCGTTTGCGTGACAGAAATCAGCCCCTGCCTGCGTCCCTTACCGTTTTCTCTCCCTGGACAGATCTTACTCAGGAAGCGCTGTACTCTCCGGAGTGCGAACCTGTGTTGCAAGCAAAGTGGACAGCAAAAGCGGCAAAGCTTTACGCCGCCCAGGAATCCCTTCGCAACCCGCTGATCTCACCCGTTTTCGGCAATTTTGAAGGTTTGCCTCCTATACTGATACAGGTCGGAAGCCAGGAAATCCTGCTGAACGATGCGGAGCGGCTTGCAGAGGCAGCCCGTATGGCTGGCGTAAAAACACAACTCGAGGTATTCAACAATCTTTGGCACGTGTTCCAGATACATAGCGGCCAGCTGGAAAGAGCCACTGCCGCTGTGAAAACAGCAGGCGAGCATATCAGAGCATATCTGGCAGACTGAGTTTGCCGACAACAAGCGCTTCTTTGCGTTGTTTCGGCCAGCGCTTGATATGCCACTCCAGCTTCGACGCACGGCTACGATCGCCCACCGGCGAGCAGAAAACCAGTTCCAGCGGGCCCTTGCCCCTGAGGCTTCGCGCGCCCTTTGGGGCGCCAGCCTGATGTTCTGCAAAACGGCGGGGTACATCGGTGCTAATCCCGGTATAAAGCGAACCATTGGCAGTACGAACCATATAGACAAACCAGCTACTATCCATCCACCAGCCCTCTTTCACTGAACGACTCACTGGATGCCAGCCACCGGTACAAGGTCCGCCGGTTTATACCTAAAATCTGTGCGGCGCGACGCTTGTTGCCATTCACAGCCTGCATCACCTCACGCACATAATCCTGCTGCAGATGTTCGAGTGTCGGCCATTCAGAAATTCTGTCATCCGGCCGGGTCGAGCGCAGGCTCGCAGCACCGCCTTGTCGCTTCCGGATCCGCTCAGGTAAGTGATCTGGCTGGATGGTATCACCTTCACAAAAGGTGACTGCCCTCTCGATCGCACTGGCCAGTTCACGGACATTCCCTGGAAACGGATAATCCATCAGTATACGGGAGGTGACCTCACTGATTTTCAGGAATCCGCGCTTATGACGCCTGGCAGCTTCCCGTATGAAATGCATGGCAAGCAGATCAACATCATCGCCCCGCTCCCGCAGAGCAGGAATACGAAGACTCAGGGTTTCCAGCCGATAGTACAGATCTTCACGAAAGCTTCCCTCCCGCACCGCTTTGAGCAGATCCACATGGGTTGCCGCCAGAATCCGCACATCCACAGGTTCTTCCTGGTCTGACCCCACCGGTTTGACCATGCCTTCCTGCAGAACCCGGAGCAGCTTCGCCTGCAGAGCCAGTGGCATTTCTCCTATTTCATCCAGCAACAAAGTGCCACCATGAGCCTCTGTAAACAGCCCTTTTCGTGCCTGGCGTGCTCCGGTAAAGGCGCCAGCTTCATGACCAAAGAATTCGCTCTCCATGAGCTCACCCGGGATACCTGCGCAATTCACTGCTACAAAAGATCCGGAGTTCCTTTCGCTGGCCCGATGAATCGCCCTGGCAACCAGCTCCTTACCCGTTCCGCTTTCACCACAGATCAGTACTGCTGCTTCGCTCCGGGCAATCTGCCGGATTTCAGACCGGAGCCGAACCATGCTTTCGTGCTCCCCAATAAGGCCATGAGTCTCATCAGTCCCACTTTGTGAAAGAAACGTCTCCAACTGCCGGCCCTGCTCAGCCTGAATCAGTAGCCTGCGAATTTTCAGGCGCAGGTGGTCCGTAGATAATGGCTTGGTGAGGAAGTCATCCGCCCCGGCTTTCAGCGCCTCAACGGCCTGATCGACTGTTCCGAATGCCGTAATGACAATAAAAGGAAGGCTATGCCCTTTAGCCTGAACCTCTTTCAGGAGCTCAAGCCCGTCCCCGTCCGGAAGTCGGAGGTCTGAAACAATCAGGTCCGGCGTGTTTTCGGAGAGCAGCCGGCATCCCTCCTCTATAGTCCCCGCCCGGGTTACCCGATAACCATCAAGTTCAAGTTCTTCACTTAACAAAAGGCCCAGACTGCTATCGTCTTCCAGCAGCAGAATCTTTGCACTGTACTCACTCATGTTATGGTCTCCGCTGGCCAGAAAAGACTTATCCTGCAGCCTCCGGTTTTATTACTTCCTACTTCAACCCGGCCGCCATGCTCTTTCAATACACTACTGACCACAGCCAGCCCAAGGCCAGTGCCTTCACCCGCCGCCCGGGTGCTGTAGAAGGGTTCGAAAACCGCTTCCCGTTTCTCCACTGCTATGCCCGGACCATCATCGTCTACCCGAACCTCCCACTCACCAGATTTACGATGCAGGGATAAAACAACTTCCGAGCCTGCGGCCTGACACGCATTTCGCACCACGTTCAGACACGCCAGTTCCAGCCTTACGGGTTCCGCTTTCACGCAGGCGCTCACATCAAGCCCCTGACTCAATAAACGCCTGCCACGGCACTTTTCATCCTCACGGGCACGATCCAGAACATCTTCAAGAACTGTGTTCAGGCAGACAGGCCTTCTCGAGTCAGGCACATGACGGAAGCAATCCAGCAATTGCCGGATAATGGTGGTCATACGCCCTACCTGGTAGCCGATATCATCCAATTGCCGGCGCTGCTCACTCGTGAGCTCGTGGCGGGCCAGAATATCTGCACGTCCCTGGATCACATTCAGGGGTGCGCCCAGTTCATGAGCAACCCCGCCAGCCACACGCCCGATCATGGCAATCTTCTCCTGGTATTCCAGGCGCTCAGCAAGTTCTCGCTCCCTGGCTACACGTTGCTGTATTTCCTCCTCCGCCCGGGCCATGCGCTCACCCATATCCCGCACGCCACCGTATATCTGCCGCAATTCCCGCGGACCGGATGGCTCCGCATCAAGCCGCCAATGGCCCGGAGCCAATGCAGCCATATTATTCAACAGCTTGCTGACATGACGGCCAACCGCACCATAGTGACCAAGAACCACCACCAGAATGATTGTTACCGCCAGCGCAGACCAGATAGATACAGCCCAAAGGCGGCTTGAAGCCAGCAGTTCGTGAAAATCGCTGCGCCTGCGGGTTATCTGCAACAAGCCCTGAATCCTGCCATCATCTGCCACCAAAGGTGTAAAGTGCGAAAACACGGATTGCCCATCTACCCAACGAAAAGCTCCTCCCAGCTCACCACTATTTATGACCTGCTCAGCACTGGCACTGTTACCCACATCGGTATCTGCAAGCCCAAGGCTGGCTATTCTTGCGCCATCTTTATCAAAAACGGACGCTCCCGACACGCGGCCAATCCTGAATATCGACTTAAGGGAATCACCTATTACCAACTCATCATTTTCCTGCATAGCCCGTGAAAGCGGGCCTCTGGCCGCCCGGGCAACCAGCTCCAGATCCTCTTGCAAGCGATCATTCAGGGCTTTCTCGACGGTGCCAACCCCCAGATAAATCGCGAGACCACTGATAACCAGCAGAGGCACCACAATACTCAATACAAGAGTTAACTGTATCGACCCGATAACCTGACCCGCGCTTCTCAGAGAAGCTTTCATTTTGCCTCCAGCGACATAATTGCCACACATTTCTGCCACATGTGGCAATTAGCCACAACCATCATTACCTGAGATTAACCCGAGGACAAACACAACTATTTGTTATTTATGGATTTTTCGAGTTTCTAAAACATGGCACAGGGATTGATTGGTCCCGGAAGAGTGACAATGAAACAGGAGATAACGACCATGAACAAACTACTTATATCCCTTACTGCATCCATTGCCCTGCTTGCCGCGGGCCCGGTCCTGGCGCAACAAAGCCAGCAAAGCCCCGCGATGACCGGGGACTCCGCCGGATACTCGAATCCGGCTGCAGCAGGCACCCAGAAAACTGACTACACCGACGCAGAGTTAAAGCAGTTTATTGGTGCTCAGGAAGGCATCACAAAAGTTCGGGAAGAATATATTGAGAAAATCGAGTCCGCAGATTCTCAAGAGAAAGCACAGGAACTGCAGATGGAAGCTAACGATGAGATGGTTTCGGTCATTGAGGATTCGGGCATGGATATCCCTACCTATAATGCCATTGCAACTGCCTACAGCAGCGAACCAAAGGTCCGGAACCGTATCGAAGCACTGATGTAAAACCAGTCAGAACCGGACAAGCTGTTTGCTAACCTGGCCCCGCAATTGCGGGGCTTTTTGCGGGAAAGCAAAGGCAGTTGCCACTGGTCAGTTAGCAGCAACGGGCACGGAAACAAACTTCACTCCCTGTCGCGCCAACTCGGCCGAACCCCGTGCCGTTAGTTCGGAGATAAACTGGAACTGCTCTTTGGGATCAAACGGATAAGCCTTCAGGCGGTAGTGCATACCCCAGGGCTTGTTGAATACGATCACCAGCACAGGCAGCCAGGTCTTTGTTCGTGGGCTGGTAAACGCCACATCCCGGAGCAACTCCCGCACCCGACCGACATCATGATTCGCTTCCAGATGAAAGTCAGCCACGCACATCAGGTTGTCCGTGCCGTTATTTCCGTTAGCAATTAATGAGTTCCACAATTTGTTGTGGGGAATGACCACAACTGTATCGTCGGGCGTAACAATCTCAGCCGCACGTGTACCTATGGCGCGCACCTGTCCATATTGCCCGTCTACCTCAATCCAGTCGCCAGGGCGATAAGGCATCTCATAAAGGGTCACAATACCGGCAATCAGACTGTTGGCGTAATCCTTGAAAGCAAAGCCAAGAGCCAGAGCCAGAGCGCCGAAGATCGCAACCATGTTTTCAAATGATGGCTCAACCAGAATAGGCACCACAATGACAATCGTGGAGAGAATAATCAGCAGGCGCAGCAAAGGCACAGATGCCAGAAGGTATAGACGCGGCTTGCCACCGAGCTTTTCAGCTACTCTGGGAAACACCTTCTGGATTACCATTATGATCAGTGAGGCAATCAGGACAACGAGCAAAGCCTGTAACAGTGCCTGTCCGGTTATGGAGGCAAATGCATCCTTGATTCCAAGGTCATCAATCATGAGGGCTCCTAGAACTGATCAAGCGGGAATCCCCAGCTCTGCAGGTGACGCCTGACAGTGGGATAACCGATGGGTGTTACGCTCCAGCGTTTATTGCTCTGGTCACAGGCCACCAGATCTGCCCGCTTCAGGCGTGACAGAACAAGGCTGAGTTCGTAAACGGAAACACCGGTAACCGTCTCCAGTGAGTCCATATCCAGACCGTTATGCAATAACAGGCCATGAAGCACAAAGCCAGTGACACTCTCCTTACTCTGCGGCATAGCAGGGAGGCTTAGCCGGGCCAGCGGCACCACCCAGCAATCAGCTGCGCCGCTTTGCTTCTTCGGCTTTTCATCTGCTTCCTCCAGCTTGGCATCATCGTCTGGCCGGGCACGCAAGGATCTCTGCCAGATAGCCAGAGCAACACCCGGGTTACCCCGGGCCATTGCGGCCAGATCACGCAAAAAAGTGCTGTATTTTCGTTTTTCAGTGTCGTCCGGTTTCGCCAGAGGCAGCACGTACTCGCCGTCACTGGTCATTCTTGCCGTCACGACACGTTTACCATTATCTGATGCCAGACGCGCGAACCAGACTCCCAGTCTCTCTGCGTCCATAGGTGCAGGCGTCCAGGGTGACATCTGGGCATTTTCAAGATATTGCCCCCAGTATCGCCAGCACCAGCTCGAGCACCCGACGATGCCCCTGCCCGTGTCGCCATTTGCAATCCGGCGAAACAACTCCTTGACCAGTGCCAGGCCGGAGAGACACCGGAGCCAGAAGTCTGCAAGTTCGGGAATCACCCAGGGTCGCGACAAATCCTGCCTGTCCCACCATTCGCAGGCTTCCTGATCATCAAATGACAGTGCGTCCGGTGGTAAAACAATGCGCCACTCTTCACCGCCACTTTCAACTGAACCTGACTGTCCTGGCTCTGAAAAGCACGCCAGGGCCTGCTGTATGCCAGAAAAAGGCGGTGCGACAAGACAAACAACCTCTCGGGTGAGCGAACCATCCTTTCGTGCGTCTTCAAGCCCGCATGCAATAGCGGCAGCCTGATCTGCGTAGTCCGGCTCAGGCGCCAGCCGTCGTTTCTGGGCAGCCGACAGCTCCGGCAATTCATCCATACTCTCGAAGGGTTCCTCAGCCTGAGACACTCCGACACGCAACTGTTCGAGGGCATGACGAATGGCATCCTTGAGTGAACGCCGCACAGATGTCTGCGGCAGCACCCACTGTTCCAGGGGAACCAGCCCTCCGGGAAGGCAGGGGTCGTCCATATTCTCGCTGGTTTTGTCCTTCAAAAACGACTCCTTGGCTTATTCCGGTATCAACCAACTGCATTCATGGGAAAGGCCCAGTTTCTGCTCACCCACAATATCTTCAATCATGGCAGAAAAACGATCGTCAAACCCCCATGGCGGATTGACCACCAGCATGCCAGAGCCGGTCATGCCACGCTCAGGTGGCGTTGTCAGATGTACTTCGCTGCACCACACCTTGCGCAGCGGGCTATCTTTAACAGCCTGTTTCAGGGCAGTTTGCAAATGACTGGTAAGCACCGGATACCACACAAGATAAACCCCATGACGGCATTTCTGCCATGCTTTGTGCAAGGTATTTGCAACATCCAGGTACTCGGATTTAATTTCGTAGGAAGGATCAATCAACGTCAGCAATCTGGGTTGCGAGGGAGGTAACCGCCGCAGCAGCCCTTTCAAACCATCTTCGTGCAGCACCCGGACACCATGCTCCGGTGCCCAGCCAGCCAGCTGGCCATTCTCATTGGGATGGAGTTCAAAAGCTGTCAAGGAGTCACCCGGGCGCAGAAACCGGCTAATCCAGACAGGAGAACCGGGATAAACAGTGAGCCGACCCTCGCCCGCATTGAGGCGCGACAACATCTGTATAACCGGCTGCCAGTCCCCGGATGCCAGCCCCTGCCGGCCGGCCCAGAGCTTTTGCACGCCCGCATCGGCTTCCGCTGTTTTCCGGGCGCGCTCACTCTCAAGATCGTAGATAGCACTACCAGCGTGGGTATCGAAACAGGCAATGGCTGATGGTTTGGCCTGCATCATCGAAAGCGCAAGCGTTAACGCCGCATGCTTCTGAACATCAGCAAAATTTCCCGCATGGAAAGCGTGGAGGTAACTCAGCATAGAAAGGCTCCCTTAATCAGGAACCATTAAGCCCGAGCGCACGCCCACTGTGCAAGGGAACACCTGAAAACACTCTCCTGAGGGACAGGCAGATCAGAGCGGGCTTCAACCTGCCCGGCTATTACCGGAAGGCGACCGGGCGCCACTATCCCCATCATGATTCCCACGCTGCCCGCTGTTCCTGTCAACGGATTTGCGAATCGACTGCCACGCCGAGAAAACACTTTTTGAAGAGCCTGCTAGCTGAATCGCTGATCTACTCATGTTGCTTCTCCCCGAAACAAGACCATGTTCAGATTAAAATCTAGCATTTCCAATTTTATTTGCAAATGATTCTCATTAATTTTTATTATTTATTTGTGTTGATCGCCCCCGCCCATGTTTTCTCGCGGACAAAGCAGTCTTGCGTTGTGACGTTTTAGCCAACATAATACGAACGATAATACATCCTATTTCCATAACAGTTTTATTTCACCTGGAGTTTTCAATGAAAACAATGTTCCGTCCAGCGCCCCTGGCTCTCACCATTGCCGCCGTCATGAGCGCTGGCTGCGCCCTTACAGCCCAGTCAGAATCAGCAACAACGGCAACTGCCACCAAAGCTTCAGTTGTCGAGCATTATGCAGATCTGGCTTACGCGGGCTATCAAGACGCACTTATCACAGCCAAAGCACTTGATAAAGCCACGGACAAATTAATTGCCAACCCGACCGAAGCCAACATGAAGGCGGCCAAAGAAGCCTGGCTGGCGGCACGGGTACCCTATCAGCAAACTGAAGTATTCCGTTTTGGTAACACCATTGTCGACGACTGGGAAGGTCAACTGAACGCCTGGCCACTGGACGAAGGCCTGATCGATTATGTACAAGCCGATGATTACCAGTATGAACTGGGCAACGCTGGCGCAACTGCCAATATCATTGCCAGCAAAAGCATCAATGTGGGTGGTGAAACCCTTGATGTGACAACCCTGACACCAGAATTGCTTGCCGGCCTGAATGAGATCGGCGGTTCAGAAGCAAACGTAGCCACTGGCTATCACGCCATCGAATTCCTGCTGTGGGGTCAGGACCTGCAAGGCTTTGAAGCCGGTAACGGTCAGCGCCCGGTAACCGACTACGCCACCGGAGCAGACTGCACAAATGGCAACTGTGAGCGCCGTGGAGAGTACCTCGACGCAGTCACTGACCTTCTGATCTCCGACCTGGAGTGGATGGTTGCCCAATGGGCGCCAGGTGCCTCTGACAACTACCGTAGCCAGCTTATGAGCGCAGACGCTGACGAAGGTGTACAGAAAATGCTGTTTGGTATGGGATCCCTTTCGCTGGGCGAACTCGCGGGCGAACGCATGAAAGTAGCTCTTGAAGCCAACTCATACGAAGACGAGCACGACTGCTTCAGCGATAACACTCATAACTCCCATTACTACAACGGCCAGGGCATACAGAACGTATATACCGGAAACTATCGCCGTGTAGACGGCAGCCTGGTATCCGGCCCGTCCCTGTCTGACCTGGTAGCACAGAGCAACCCGGAACTGGATACGCGCCTCAAGGCCGAGCTTGAAGCTTCAATGCAAGCACTGAGTGTGATGAAATCCAGGGCAGAATCAAGCCAGGCCCCTATGGCATTTGATATGATGATTGCACCGGGTAACGCAAAAGGCTCAAGCATTGTAAATGGAGCTATTATGGCTCTCGTCGAGCAGACCGGCTCCATTGAACAAGCTGCCCGCGAACTGGGTATTGAAGCTCTGTCACCGGACGATGCCGGCCACGCTTTCTGATCGATATAAGCCCTGAAACAGGGTGACTATCCGGGGGCGTAGCCGCCCCCGGTATTCATAGAATAAGAACGAGCCATGGATAGCCTGCTTTGAAAAGAGCAGTTTCTCCATGGCTTATTCAATTGTGCGGTGAGAAATAATGACCAGAAAACGACTACCGAATGCGCTGCTGCCCTTGCTGTTCGGCATTAGCCTTTCAGCTCATGCCGCTACCCACGCGGGTTTTCCGCTGCAGGAAAGCGCAGATACCGGAGGAGATGGCACGGTTAAGCAATCCGACACCAATGCTTACTCCCTTCCACAAAGCAATCTGTCCATGACCAAACGCCTGGATTTCAGCGTTGGCAACAGTTTTTTCCGCAATCCCTGGGTTGAAGCACCGGCAAGCACCACTGCACGGGACGGTTTAGGCCCGCTGTTTAACACCAACTCATGCCAGGGATGCCATATTAAAGATGGTCGCGGCCAGCCTCCAAGCCCTGATGAAACCGCAGTGTCCCTGTTCCTGCGCCTGGCTGTTCCGGCTGACCCGGAGACAGATGCAGAGGTTCTGCGTACTCACGGCTTCAAGCCGGCACCTGTCTATGGCACTCAACTGCAGACGGCAGCCCTGCCTGCGGCAAAACCAGAAGCCGATCTGGTGCTCACATGGAAGACCCAGACCAAAACACTGGCAGACGGAACACATGTAGAGCTGCGAGAGCCCATATACACTATCGAGAACCCTAACTACGGCCCTCTGCCGGAAGACCTTTTAATCTCTCCCCGGGTCGCACCGCCCATGATTGGTATGGGACTACTGGAGACTATCCCGATTTCGGAGATTGAGGCTCTGGCTGACCCACGAGATACAAACGGTGATGGTATATCCGGAAAACTCAACCAGGTCTGGGATCTGGCAACAGGGCAAACTGTACCCGGTCGTTTCGGCTGGAAAGCAGCCGAGCCAGATGTGCATCAACAAAGTATGGGTGCATTTTCCGGCGACATGGGACTTACTTCCAGCCTGAAACCCGCCACTGACTGCACTCCGGAACAAAAATGTGACCGTTTCACGGATGGAGGCCAGCCAGAAGTCAGCGACAAGATTGCGAATTTTGTTACTTTCTACGCCAAGAGCCTCGCCGTACCTGCTCGACGCAATATGGATGATCCATCCGTACAAAAAGGCGCACAGCTGTTTAATGAAACAGGGTGCGCAGCATGCCACACACCCATGCACACCACGGGAACAGACCTGGAGCGTCCTGATCTGAGCGAACAGACTATCTGGCCATATACCGATATGCTGTTGCACGACATGGGGCCAGCCCTGGCCGATGGCCGCGATGAATTCCTGGCCAACGGAAATGAATGGCGCACCCAGCCACTCTGGGGCATTGGCCTGGCACAGACCGTAAATCCGCAAGCGGGCTTTCTGCACGACGGGCGGGCACGAACTCTGGAAGAGGCGATACTGTGGCATGGCGGCGAAGCAGCCCCGGCCGTAGCTCGTTTCAGCGAACTCAGTGCCGAAAACCGTCGGGCCCTGCTCGACTTCCTGAACTCACTTTAACGGAACCTGATATGAAGCGCCTGACATTTTCTGTTTCTCTTTGCCTCGCCTCATCACTGGTCGCTTCACCTTTGGCTGCGGCAGTTACCAGCCCTGCTGACGATCAGGCTGCAGACTACCGAAAGCAGTGGCACAGCGACATTTATACCGGGTATCAGAACCTGGCAACACAGAGCAAGACACTGACAAACCAGGCAGAAACCTACTGCCAGACACCTTCTCCAGAGGGCCTCAGGCAAACAAAGCAAGCCTGGCTGGATGCGTTTCTTGCCTGGCAGGAAGTCCGCTTTGTGGATTTCGGCCCAGTGGAACTGGGTAATCGTGCCTGGCAGTTCCAGTTCTGGCCGGATCCGAAAAATCTGGTGGCCCGCAAGGCATCGTACCTGCTGAAAGATGATGCACCGCTTACACCTGAGCTGATAAGCCAATCCGGCGTCGCCGTGCAAGGCTTTCCAATGGTCGAATTTATTTTGTACGACCAGACATTCAATACCAGTGACAGAGCGCTTCCTGCAGACCACACCTGCAAGCTCCTGGTTGCGGTAACCAATCACATTGCCGATAACAGTGAAAATCTGGCTCGCGACTGGAATGACTTTCAGAGCAACTACTCTGGCAATGCCCAGTACACAGAAACAACAATCAAGGCGGCGATGGCTGGACTGGAAATTCTTGAAGAACGTCGCCTTGCCGCTCCTATGGGATTGCGTGGTAACGGAAAACGTTCGGTGTACAACGCGGATGCCTGGCGCAGCGGAACAAGCCTGATTGCCGCCGAGGCCAGCGTTCGGGGATTGAAACACTACTTCCTTCCGGCGTTTTCCAGACTGCTCAATGACAGGAAGCTACCTGAACTGGCCCGGAACATTGAACAGCAGTTTGATGAAGTGCTGGCCAACTTTCCGGAGCTCGACCAGCCAATGGCACCATTGCTGGTTGATGATAATGCATTCAGATCACTGCAAAGCCTGTATATCGATATCACCCAGTTAACGGCTCTGGTAAACGATGAAGCCGCCGTTGAGCTCGGCATCGTACGCGGCTTCAATTCCAGTGACGGCGACTGAAGGAGCTGTATCCATGCCAGAACTGACTCGCAGAAGCCTTCTGAAGGCTGCGCTGGCTGGCAGCGCAGCAGTCACACTTAGCGGATGCGGCATATTACCCGAAAAAGCCTCCGGCAAAGGTGCGCAGCAATATACCGGCGCCATAGGCTTACCCGGCGGTCATTTCGCCGTAGGCGCAATTGCGCCAGACGGAACAATGCTCTGGCAGTCCCCTGTAAGCACGCGCTGCCACAGTGGCTGCAATCGCCCCGGAACAGCCGAGGTGCTGTTCTTTGAGCGCCGACCCGGCTGGTCGTTTTATGTGTTCGACAGCAAAACCGGCGAACGCCTGCATCACATAAAGGCTTCCGAAGGAGAGCACTTTGTAGGGCATGGCATATTCTCTCCGGATGGGCGGTTTCTTTACGCCACAGCCAGCCGCTACGACCCTGGCGAAGGTATTGTTGCCGTCTATGACAGCCGGCAGGGCTATCAACGGGTAAACACTTTTGAACTGAACGGTACAGGCCCGCACCAAATTACTCTCCACCCGGACGGACAAACGCTGGTTGTAGGGTTAGGGGGAATTCTGACCCACCCGGATTACGATCGCATCAAGCTCAATCTGGACTCCATGAAACCCGCGCTGGTTCTGGTGGACAGGTTATCTGGTGCGACTATCGGCAGTTTCAGCCCATCCCACCACCAGCTGAGTACCCGGCATGTGGATGTCGCACCAGACGGTACCATTTATGCTGCGTATCAGTATCAGGGCCCGGCCCATGAACTGCCTCCACTCATCGCACGCTACCGCAAGGGCCGCTACGAAGAGATTGACCTCGGGGAATCAGTACACCGGAAACTGGGCAACTATATTGCCAGCATTGTTGCGCACCCTGAAAATGACCTGGTTGCTATAGCCTCCCCTATTGGCGGCACAGCACTGGTCTTTAATGGCCGCTCAGGAAAAGTGCTGGAACAAGCGTCTATAGCAGACTGCGCCGGCGTTGAAGCCCTGGCGGGTGGCGACTTCCTGGTCTCCTCCGGTCGCGGCAAGCTGATTCGCATTGGCAAAGGTCAGCCAGCCAGAGAAATCGCCAGCATGTCAGTGCTTTGGGATCACCACCTGGTATAACCAGATGGTGATCTGTACATTAGGGTTCTGGGGTGCCGGCAGGGCTGGTATCCTTGGTTCTCCATTTTCCGGAGGACGACAGCTTGTCGCAGCAACAGAACCTCACACCAGATAACACACCCTCGGAAGAAAGTACGCAAACATCAAACCGCCCGCTTGAACAATCTGTTGAGCGGCTTTACAGCCTGATCGCCAACGAGGAAGACGCTCGGGTCTGCAAAGACATCCCGACAGAAGCCTGCAGTGCTGTACCTGGAAATTTTTTCCTGATTCTTGCGGCCAACGTACTGACCAAGCTGGGCGACCTGTTGATCAGCCCCAAAACGGTGCTGGCGTGGCTGATGAGTGCCGTTGGAGCACCTGCACTGGTGGCCTGGCTTGTCCCCATCAGGGAATCCGGTTCCATGGTGCCGCAGATGATGATTGCTGCCTGGGTTCGTCGCAAACCTGTGCGCAAATGGTTCTGGACCCTCGGCAGTTTTGGACAGGCGGTAAGCGTTACGGGCATGGCTGCATGCGTCTGGTTTCTTGAAGGCTATACCGCAGGTGGCGGCATTGTAGGCGCCTTGATTCTGTTCTCCCTGTCGCGTGGCTTCTGCTCTGTAGCCATGAAGGACGTTCAGGGGAAATGCGTACCAAAAACCCGCCGCGGCAGGCTTTCGGGCCTGGCCACCACCATTGGCGGCACTGCCACCGTTATTCTGACGGTATTACTGTTTTGGGAACGGGGCGATCCCACCCTCGCCTTTTACAGCCTTCTTCTTTTGCTTGCGGCTGCACTCTGGATTATTGCGGGATTTCTGTTTGCCGGCGTGAAAGAACAAAAAGGCGAAACCGGTGGTGGCGGCAACGCCATCAGGGAAGCATTCAAAAGCCTGTCGTTACTACGCGACGACGCGCCTTTCAGAAACTTCGTGATTACCCGTGCGCTCCTGCTATGCTCGGCTCTTGCCTCACCTTATTTTGTTGTTCTGGCCCAGAAAGAATCCGATACAGCCTTGCTGCTGGGGGTATTTCTTCTTGCAAGCAGTCTGGCCAGCTCTGTATCTGCCAGCTTCTGGGGCTGGATGGCCGATTCATCCAGCCGCAGGGTCATGATTCGCGGGGCAGCTATCGCCAGCACTGTGTGCCTGATAGTTGGATTTACTGCCATGTTTGCGGGTACCGGCCTTGGCAACGGCTGGTTCTATCCCCTGGCCTTCTTTGTGTTAAGTATCGCCCATGCGGGCGTAAGGCTGGGCAGAAAGACCTATCTGGTGGATATGGCAGGTGGTAACAAGCGTACGGACTATACCGCGGTCAGCAACACAGTGATCGGCATTTTATTGCTGGTGACAGGAGGCTTTACGGCATTAATTTCACTCATATCAGACGCCGCAGTCATATTGGTACTCGGACTGATGGGGCTGGCCGGGACAGTCAGCGCACTTCGGTTAAAGGAGGTAACCGACGACTGATTCTCCCGTCACCGGGAAGCCGTTTCAGAAAGGTGCCTTGCCATCATTGAGCGCCAGGGCACCTTTCACAATACGGTAGATAAACCAGATAGAGATACCCAGAAGAATGAACCACCCGACGATCAGAAAGGTGGTCACAATACCGATAACACTCCACAACAGCCCTATCCAGAAAGTACGGATCTGCCAGCGGAAATGTGGCTCCACCCATGTGTTGCGGACATCGTCCAGCTTGACGTAATTAATGATCACACCCACCAGTGCGGTAATGCCGCCCAGAAAAAATGACAACCCCTGAAGAATATAAACAACAACAGCGAGATTACGCGCGGGATCAGACTTGCGTGACACCTCGTCTGCCTTTACTCCGGCAGGAATGAATTCCGAGTCAGCCAAGGCACTTCTCCTTTTTCAATATAAGCCGAAAGTTTAACACAGCCCCTGGCTTTGGTTTTCCACCGCTACAGTCGGTGATTGTCCGGACGATATCCAAGCCGGAAACCACCCCAATGCTTGCCATTTACATAAATCGGAACAGAAAGATCATGCATGATTTCGCCTGTATCCCGGCGATATGTTTGCAGCAGCATACTCTCCTTGTGGCTGCCACAGCGGATAGCCGTCCGATCGCTAAACAGCCGCTTGCTTCGGCTGCGCATGAGATCAACCTCGGGATCACCGGTAGGTGCGTGGGCGAATTCACGATTATGAGTGGGTATATAACCGTCCGGTGACTGAGCCGCCGCATACACCAGGGCCGGGTGAGACTCTTTTACCCGCTCCTGAACAACAGGCAGGTTCTTATCGGTAAATGCGTCAAAGCTGCTTGAGTATTTCGCCGGCTGAGTCCCCTGGATCGGCGTTCTCGTTTTATCAAACAACTTGCTTTCCGTCAGCTTACCTTCACGGATTGCCTCCTCAAATATCCGGCCAATCTGCTCTGCACCATTCCGTGCCTGATCGTAGAAGAACCGGTGGTAACTGGAACCGCTGTTCAGGGCAAACGCCGCATTCGCCACTTCCGCAAGCTCCATCAATGTAGCTGCCTGCTCCGCCAGTGACGCAACACTCTCATCACTCTCCGAGATCTGGTCCCTGACGGTTTCAATGGCTGAAAATACGTGCGTAAGGCTGACCTCGTTAGCCTGATCTATTTCAGCGATGCGCGCCACCTGCTGCTGAACACGATCTGACTGATCCCGTATCTGGTCAAGCCGCTCTCCCACCGTCTCAACCGACGCAAGTCCATCCTCAACACTGCGAGCAAGGTCTTCGATGCGACTGACGATCAACACAGTATCCGACCGGATTTCCTGCAGGGTCTCAGCCACCTCGCCGGTAGCCTGGGCAGTGCGGCCTGCCAACTGTCTTACTTCATCCGCAACCACCGCAAAGCCCCGGCCCTGATCTCCAGCCCGGGCAGCTTCTATGGCTGCGTTGAGTGCCAGCAGATTGGTCTGTTCCGCAATACTCTGGATAGTGGTGGTCACACCCTGAATTTTGTTGGATTTTTCATTCAGAGCCTGAATCAGGCGAAGGTTTTCGCTGGATTGCTGATGCACTTCCCGTATGCTGTCAATCGCCGTCGTAAGTGCCTCGCGCCCCTCGGTGCTCGCCTCCCTGTTTTGCAGAGCCATAGTGGCGGCATTGGTTGCCTGCTCGGAGGACTCCCTGACAGTTTCAGTAATCTGTCCTGCGTAATCCGCCATCTGGGCGGTTTCCTCAACCTGAAGATCCAGGCGTAACTTGAGCTGGTCCGCAGCGTGGGATACCTGAGCCGCAGAAATGGCGTTTCTGTCAGCGCTTCCCGAGAGCGTTCCTATCAGCGCGCGTCCGGCTTTGGCATCGGAAATCAGTTGTTGGCATTGGACCTGAAGCGGATGATCATCCGCCAGAGCACCCTCATTAAGAGCTTTGAGACCACGCTCCGCTGGCTCCAGAACCCGAACGATCATGAAACCGCAGGCGACTACAAGACCGACAACAAACCCGATCAGTACTGACGCAAGTTCAAGGCCTAACACTTGCGCCACCACCGCACAGACAATTGCAACAACAACCGCAATCGCCACTCCCCATAAAATTGAAGCACGATCCAACAACACCATATCAACCTCTTATTTATCGTTGCTTTTGCAAACATTTTGTTATCTAAGGCCATAACGGACTAACGGAGACTAAAGAACGGGCAAGAAGAAATAACTCATACTTTAGTGCATTTATCATGCTTATCGGCGGGGAAATGCGTTTCTGAAACAAAAAACCGCAAACCCGACTCACATCGTTACGATGCGGGCCGGGTTTGCGGGTTTTTCGGGCTATCTGGCGGTGAACATCAGGCGCCGATTACACCACCGTCGTCACGGGTAACGATCACGGTAGCATCACGGGGACGATCTTCACTGGCATCAGGCCAATTCCCACGCGGGTGCTGAATGTTCACAAACATGGTTTTGCTATTCGGCGTGGTTACGACACCAGTAACCTCACATCCAGACGGTCCAACAAAGAACCGGCGGATTTCCCGAGTCTCCGGGTTTGCTGCAAGCATCATCTGGTTGCCATAGGTATCATTGCTGTAACCATCAGTCTGGATCCAGAGGACACCATTGTAGTCAAACCAGAGACCATCCGGGCTGTTGAAAATGTTGTCGTCTGTCAGAGAAACAACCACATTACCATCGACAGTGGTTTCCGTTCCCTGCTCACCGGCGAACACGAATATATCCCACTCGAATGCGGTAGCAGCATAATCGTTGCCGGCTTCCTTCCAGCGAATAATGTGCCCGTTGCGGTTCTCTACGATCGGGTTCGCAGCGTCAGTTTCCGCGTCCGTCCGCTGACTGTTGTTTGTCAGGGTGAAGTAGACTTCACCTGAGTTTGGATCAACTGCACCCCACTCAGGACGATCCATCGGAGTGGCACCTGCAATATCAGCTGCAAGACGGGTATTGACGATCACATCAGCCTGACTCTCGAAACCCTCGAACAATATTCCGCTGCGGCCCACTTCGGTGCCTTCCGCTGCCGCTACCTTGGCGGCAAAGTCTGCATCATCAAGAGACAGTGATAGCCATTCACCAGACCCATCGTCGTTAAATCTCGCTACGTACAGGGTACCATCATCCAACAGCGAACCACTCGCCGTGGCTGCATTGTAAGGCTGGGAAGTCACGAATTTGTAGATGTATTCGTAGCGGGAGTCATCGCCTGAGTAGCAGACAACCGGCTGGCCTTCGGTGACAGGTGCGAAGATCACACCCTCGTGACCAAAACGGCCAAGGGCTGTGCGCTTCTGAGGCTTGCTCTCCGGTGCAAACGGGTCGATCTCAACCATGTAGCCAAAGGTGTTGGCCTCGTTGCGGTAGTCGGTCTCGGATGAGCCACCGTCCTGTGGCGTTACGTTGAAACGCACGTACTGATCCAGACCGCTATCCGCCAATTCCCAATCGTACCGCGAACTACTGCCCACCCCGTGACGGACATACTCACGAGGACGGTCTGCCGCACTGGTTGCGAAATAGCCGTGCCAGTTCTCTTCAGCGGCCAGGTATGTGCCCCAGGGCGTTGGCCCCATTGAGCAGTTATTCAGAGTTCCACGAGTTTCCGTGGCATTCAGGCTGTATGGGGTTACCAGCTTGCTGTATCCGCGAGCAGGCCCGCGGATATCCATAGCTGTACCACCGGTGATGCGGCGGTTATAAGCACTGCCGAAAACGACGTCCCACCTGCCGTCACTGTCCTGTTTGATGTGTACTACCGAAACGCCGTGAGCCGCAATCTCCTTACGAACCTCATCGGCCGGGCGGAAACCACCGTTGTCACCCGAATCAGTAGGACCATTGGCGTGCAATGCACCCTGGTTAATGTACTCGTGGTTCATCACCAGGAGTCCTTCGGTAGAGTCATTCCCGCCAGTCTTCAGGTCAATCGGGTAAAAGTGCATGCCATCATGATGCATGCCTACCTGCTGCTCTTGCTCAGCACCGGTATTGGTACCATCGGCACGGTATTCGGGATAGGAACCCGTGATCGGTGTTCCCCAGGGCAGGAAAGCCTCAGAACTGTATCCTTCAGGAACAACAACTGCGTTCTCAGTGGAAACCGGAACGGCCTTGAAACCCAGCTCGGGCGACAGCGAACTGCTGCCAGTAGTCGTGCCGGAGCTTTTGCTGTCGCTGCTGCCACAACCAGCAAGGCTAACACCCATGATGCTGGCCAGCGCAGCGCCAACGCCACCCTTCATAACAGTACGTCGCTGCATACGGGCAGCCAGAACTTCATGGAAAGGTGTGTTATCAGAATGGTTAACTACCGGCTCGTAGTCGGGGTCCAGATAATTTGAATCCAGGTCATGCTTGGCCATCTTATGTCTCTCTCTGTCTCTCGATTCTTAACAAACGGGTGTGTTTCCGAGAGGACAGTGTTGACGAGAAACATGACAGTGTAGAGACACTAAAAAGACATAGTGGTTAATACTTATGCCGGCGTAGATTTGGCCACATTCTTCTACGCTGGCTGATCCGAGTTTTCCGTAATATGGCTGTTCTGATTCCCACGAAATAAAAAGGGCAGCCTGACCGAATCATGGCTGCCCTCATCCGGGAGGTAAAACCAGAGAAGCTTATTTGGTTATTTCATCATAACCTTCTTCCATAGCGTCGCCCGCATCCTCAGCAGCGTCGCCCATTTCTTCGCCGGCGTTTTCAATACCTTCTTTCATTTCACCCATTACGCCTTCGTCCTGGCCGGTGGCTTCTTCATAGGTCTCTTCAATCGAATTGCCGGCATCGTCCATCATTTCTTTTGCGTTATCAGCGGCCTTATCAAAATCGGCTCCCTCATTATCTTCGGAGCTGCAGGCAGCGAGCCCCAAAGTCAAAAACATAAGAAGTGCGCTGAGAGTTAACTTGTTCATAACATATCCCTCTGTTGGTAAACGTGTGTAACCGTGCACAGGGTACGGCCATGTCCGGTGCCACACAATTACCTGCCGATTACCTTTTATTTAACCGGCCTCTCCAGAAATCCTCTGGCCATCAAGCATCAGCACCCGGTCAAACGGCAACATGACACCGCGACCGAGAAGAACAAAATCCTGCCCGGCCCGGCTGAAGACATCACGCACTACATCATGAGCCATACAGACCTGCCCTGCGCCATCGCGGTACACAACCTCCAGAAGCTGCGCACTGGACACATATTCCCGAAGCTTCTCAAGGACCTCGCCGGGAGCTGCAGAAAACGAAGTATTCGGAGCTGTCATGACCTGTTCACCCTTATATTTATTGTTTTGCTCTGGAAGTCTGGCCCAGATCCCGGGACTCTGCCAATTAATTGCTTTTTATCATTTTGTACCAGTCTTCAGAGGCAGAGCTTATGGGGAAGCATTCAGACAATGCTGCCGAGGAGCCTATAAGGGGGCATTCGGCAGCGTGGAGTTCGGGTGACTGGCCTTATCTTCCTTTGAAGACTGCGTCTCGTCTTTCCAGGAATGACTGAATACCTTCTTTAACATCTTCGCTTGCCATCACCGGTTGCAAATCCGGAAACAACCGTTGCTTGGCCGCTTCCTGGCCTTCGCTTACAGCAATTTTTGACGATCTCAGACTACCTTGCACACCCAGTGGTGCGGCACTGGCTATCTTCTCCGCAATCTCCAGAGCTGCGCTGAACTGTTGGCCCGGCTCAACCAATTCCTGTATCAGACCCCAGTCATAGGCCTGCTCTGCCGTCCATTCGTCGCCTGTCAGCAGATAACGCTGTGCGTTACCCCAGCCGATTTCACGCTGCAGGCGAATAGTAGCTCCACCACAGGCGAAGATGCCGCGTTTGACTTCCAGCTGTGCAAAGCGGGTGCCTTTAGCCGCTACACGGACGTCTGTGTTCAGCATCATCTCGACACCGCAGGTGAAACAGATGCCTTGAGCAGCAAAGACCACTGGTTTACCGAGACCATCGCCGGTTATATGGAACGGATCCAGCTCGCCTTCACCCGGCTCTATACCCTTACCTTTTGCGAACACCTCTGCCCAATCGTCCAACTGCAAACCACTGGTAAAGTGGGCACCCTCCGCATACATCAGGCCCACTCTCAAATCATCATCATCATGCTCCAGCTGATAATAGGCAGCTGCGATTTCGTGGTACATGGCCCGGTTCATGGCATTCATTTTATCCGGGCGATTCAGCCCGATGAGCAGGATATGTCCTTTCTTTTCAAGATTTACCAATGCCATCAGAACCACTCCGCCTTCATGTTCAGACAAGTGTCATCCATATTCCGCAACAGCACTAAATCCTGCGCCACTGTTGGCAACTCCCAATGGAAGAAATACTGGGCAGCCTGCAGCTTGCCCTGATAGAAATTGCGTTCTTCATCGCTATTTGCCGAAGCGAGCGCCCGGGCGGCCGCATTGGCCTGGCGCAACCACATCCAGGCTACGATGATGTGGCCGAACAAATGTAAATAGCAGGACGCATTGGCAAGGGTTTTATCCACTTCACCGCTCATCAGGGATTTACCCAGACTCTGGGTAACTTTAACAGCCTGCTGCAAGGTCTCGCTCAGGGACAAGGCCCATTGCTGACAGCGATTGGTCCTCGCCGCCTCCAGATCCACCTGCATCTCCTGCATCAGCAGTTGCAAGCCATGGCTTTGATCCTGCCAGATCTTGCGGCCCAGCAGATCCAGTCCCTGAATGCCGGTGGTGCCTTCGTGGATAGGGTTCAGCCGGTTGTCGCGCCAGCATTGTTCCACCGGGTATTCCCGGGTGTAACCGGCACCACCGTATACCTGAATAGCCAGGTCATTGGCTTTCGGGCCATGCTCGGAAGGCCAGGTCTTGATGATCGGCGTAAGCAGATCGAGCAGCTTGCCAACTTCTTTGCGCTTTTGTTCATCCGGGTGGGTGTGCTGATCATCCATCAGCCTGGCACCATAGAGGCATAGAGCCAGGCCACCTTCGCTGTAGGCTTTTTGGGCCAACAGCATCCGGCGTACATCGGCGTGTTCAATAATCGGCACCTGAGGGCTTTCCGGGTTCTTCTCGGAAGCCTTGCGGCCTTGCAACCGGTCTTTTGCGTATTCCAGGCTATGCATATATCCGCGATAGCCGATCACTGCCGCACCAAAGCCAACACCAACCCGGGCTTCGTTCATCATCTGGAACATGTATTTCAAACCCTGATGGGGCTCGCCCACCAGATAGCCATGGCAGGGCGCATCGTCACCGAAACTAAGCGCTGTGGAAGTAGTACCGCGATAACCGAGTTTGTGAATCAAACCGGCAAGACTGACGCCGTTGCGGTCCACCGGATTACCGTCGCTGTCTACGCGGAACTTGGGAACGATGAACAGGGAGATTCCCTTTACACCGGCCGGAGCGCCTTTGATTTTGGCCAGCACCATATGAACGATGTTTTCAGTAATGCTCTGTTCACCACCGGAGATGTAAATTTTCGCACCTTTGATCAGATAGTGACCATCATCGGTTGGTGTAGCAGAGGTGCGGATATCTGCCAGCGATGACCCGGCATGGGGTTCAGTCAGGGCCATGGTTCCGGAATAACGACCACTGAGCATGTTGGGCAGGAAGCGGGCTTTCTGAGTGTCATTCCCGAAAACACGAATAAGATTGGCAGCAGCGGTGGTCAGAAAAGGATAGCCTGCGGTACCCGGATTAGCAGCGGTGAAGAAGCCATTACAGGCTGCCATCACGGATTCAGGAAGCTGCATACCCCCCAGCTCATAGTCATAGCGACCTGCGATAAAACCCGCTTCGGCGTATGCATCAAACGCCTGCTTCACTTCAGGCAGCATTTCTACCTGGCCATTAACGAATCTGGGCTCGTCTTTATCGGCTGAGCTGTTATGGCTGGCAAACTTCTCACGGGCCATTTTATCAGCAGTTTCAATGACAGCATCAAAGGTATCGCGACTGTGTTCGCTGAAGCGGGCACGGCTTGTCAGACTTTCGGTATCAAGAACTTCGTAGAGCTGGAACGCCAGATCGCGGCGATCAATCAGAGTATCGGTCATTTATGCAGCTTCCTTGTGGCTGGCTGGAGCATTTCTGGTTGCGTACAGGCTCTCATAACCGGGTTTTCGTGGGAACCGGCGTTTGTGACATACCCATGACAAAATCTGCCAGCTCTCTTCTGGCCCGGGTTATGCATCATATTGTCCAAAGGGCCACTGTCCGGATGTTTCCGTAAAATATACTGACAGGTGTCATATGGGAGAGAAGTCCATGAACACATCAGCTCAACAAACACAGTTTGAAGTGCTTAACCGTCTGTACAACATGAAGCTTGAACAGATAAAGCAGGCCAGCCACCAGGGCCACAGCCTGAGAAATCAGGTACTGGAGGCTGAAGCTGAGGCTATTTTCAAAGCGCTTAAATCGGCCCGATGACAATAAAACTGCATATAATTGCCTCATAGTGCCCCGTCGCGTCACTTCTCACTATCACATTTGCACTTGATTCATCGCAAGTTGACTTGACCTGCGAGCCCCGGCACGTATCATCAGTTTCCAGGTTTTACTAACGGAGCAACCATGACCGTCAGGTCCTTCGGCTGCATGCAAAGCAACCGCCCCCCTATTACCGCTGACATCGCGCGGCATCGCGGGCGTTTACCGTATTTTCCAGACCCGCCGGCCTCTCGCTGACCCAACTGCTGTCATCCTCCATGACCGCCTGGTTGCGACTTATGCAAGGTGACTGAGCGAGGACTAGACTCAGGCTTATACGCCATATCCATTCATAAAAAAGAAAGCCGCTAACGAGGTTGCGATGTCGCTACCGCTGGTTGTACTACTGCCCTTTCTCGGCGCCATAGCCGCGCCCCTGTTTGCCCAGGGTGGGCGAACCGCTATTGCAATAGCATCATCTGTTCCTGCGCTGATTGCACTGGCAGCGCTGTTTCCACACTGGTCTGTCCTTTCAGCTGGCGGCACCGTACTGCACAGCTATGAGTGGCTTCCTGTCCTCGGATTATCTTTCAGTTTCCGGCTCGATGGACTGGCCCTGCTGTTCGCCCTGCTGATACTGATCATCGGCCTCCTGATTATTCTCTATGCCCACTATTACCTGAAAGCGAAAGAGAATGTCGCCAAGTTCTACTCCCTGCTTCTGTGCTTCAAAGGATCCATGCTGGGCATAGTCCTCTCTGGCAACCTGTTGCTGATGCTCATTTTCTGGGAGCTCACAAGCCTGACCTCATTCCTGCTGATCAGTTTCTGGACTCACAAACAGGACGCGCGCCGCGGTGCCCGGATGGCCCTGGCGGTAACTGGCGGCGGCGGTCTGGCCCTGCTGGCGGGCATTCTGCTCATCGGCAATATTGTCGGGAGTTTTGAACTGGATGATGTGCTCGCCGCGGGAGATCAGATAAAAGCCCACGCTCTTTACCCTGTTGCACTGACCCTGATTTTGCTCGGAGCCTTCACAAAATCCGCTCAGTTCCCGTTTCACTTCTGGCTGCCCCACGCCATGCAGGCACCCACGCCGATCTCTGCTTACCTGCACTCTGCCACTATGGTCAAGGCTGGTATATTTCTGATGGCGCGCCTTTATCCTGCGCTGGCAGGAACTGAGCAATGGTTCTACATGGTCAGTTTTACCGGCATGGCAACCTTGCTGCTGGGCGCTTATATCGCCATGTTCAAGCATGACCTCAAAGGGCTGCTCGCGTATTCAACCGTCAGTCATTTGGGCCTGATCACCCTGCTTCTGGGTATGGGGACCCAGTTGGCGGCCGTCGCGGCGATATTCCACGTGATAAACCATGCCACTTTCAAAGCATCACTGTTCATGGCAGCGGGTATCATTGACCATGAAACCGGCACCCGGGATATGCGCCGGATCAACGGGCTTTGGCGCTACATGCCGCACACAGCCACTCTGGCCATGGTTGCCGCCTCCTCCATGGCCGGTGTCCCTCTGCTGAACGGCTTCCTCAGCAAGGAGATGTTCTTTGCCGAATCCCTGCAGCTCAATCTCCCCGGGCTCTGGGCCTGGCTTCCACCGGTTGTTGCTACTCTGGCGGGTATCTTTGCGGTCGCCTACTCGGCCCGATTCATTCACGACGTTTTCTTCAACGGCAAACCTGTGGATCTGCCTAAATATCCGCCCCATGAACCACCCCGTTACATGAAAATCCCGGTGGAAATTCTCGTGTTTGCCTGCATTATGGTGGGCGTATTCCCCACTGTGTCCGTAGGCCCGCTGCTGTATTCAGCTGCATCTGCAACTCTGGGCGGCAATGTACCTGATTATCAGCTGGCGGTTATTCATGGCTTTAATCTGCCCCTGCTGATGAGTTTTATGGCCTTTTTCGGCGGCCTGCTCATGTACAGCCAGCGCCGGCGTTTTTTCGCTTTCCACGCCCGCTTCCGGGAAGTGGATGAAAAAGCGGTGTTTGAGGCCGTGGTATCAAAGGTCGTTAGTCTCGCAAACCGCTTTACGGGGTGGGTTGAGAATGGCTCTCTGCAGCGTTACGCCATACTTCTGGTGCTGAGCGTCATCGCAGTCACCGCCCTGCCCCTGGCTGGTAACGGCTTTTATATCGGAGAGAACGGGTTAAGCCCCGTTGACTGGCCCACTGCGTTTGCTGCCGGCGTACTAATCATTGCTGCGCTGGCAACGGTCGTCTGGCACAGGGAGCGGTTTTTTGCTCTGGTACTGCTGAGTGTTGTCGGCCTGATAGTAGCGCTGGCATTTGCCCGCTTCTCCGCACCGGACCTGGCCATGACGCAGCTCTCGGTAGAAGTTGTCACCATTGTTCTTCTGATGCTTGCGCTCTATTACATGCCATCCTGGACACCTATGGAGAGCTCAGGGCCGCAACGTTTCCGCGATATACTGATCGCTCTTGTGGCGGGTAGCGGGATGACCCTGATCACCCTGACCATGCTCACCCAGCCGTTCAGTACCATTTCTGAATTCTTCCTGGAGAACAGCAAACCGGGCGGCGGCGGAACCAATGTGGTCAACGTGATCCTGGTCGACTTCCGGGGCTTCGATACATTGGGCGAAATTACCGTACTGGCTATAGCCGCGCTTGGCATTTACTCGATGCTCAAGAACACGGCTCTGACCCCTCCCCCGGGAGATGGTCTGGGCCATGCGTGGACACGGGATCATTACCCGCTAATGCTCAGGCAGATTGCCCGGCCCATGCTGCCACTGGCGCTTATGGTATCTGCCTATATTTTCCTGCGCGGACACAACCTTCCGGGCGGCGGTTTTATTGCAGGCCTGATTACCTCCGTCGCACTGATTCTTCAGTACATTGCCAGCGGCATGATCTGGACTCAGGATCGCATTCCGTTCCGCTACCATAACGTTATTGGTCTCGGTCTGTTGTTTGCGACCATTGCCGGCGCCGGCAGCCTGGCCTTCGGCTATCCCTTCCTGACATCAGCATTTGGCTATATTACCTGGCCGGTTGTAGGCAAATTCGAAGTTGCCTCGGCCATGGTATTTGATCTGGGCGTTTACCTGGCAGTGATTGGTGCCACCCTGCTGGCACTTGTCAGCATTGGCCGACTCTCGCCTCACTCTGCCATCAAGAGCCAAAAGGAGGGCGTGTAATGGAACTGCTATTTGCACTGGTTATCGGTGCCTTGACGGCATCCGGCGTTTATCTGTTGCTGCGCGCCCGTACCTTCCCCGTGGTTATGGGGCTGACTCTGCTCTCATACGGCGTAAACCTGTTTCTGTTCGCTACCGGGCGTCTGGCGACCGGCCAACAACCAGTCATAGGAACCTCAGCCAGTTATTCTGATCCATTGCCCCAGGCACTGGTACTCACGGCGATTGTTATTGGCTTTGCCATGACAGCCTTCCTGGTGGTTCTGGCCCTGCGTAACCTGGCCGACAACGAAAACGACCATGTGGACGGCCAGCATGAAAACACATCGCCCACTTCAGAAGAACAGGAACAGGAGGTAACCAGTAAATGACTCACTGGCTTATTGCTCCGATTCTGATACCGCTGCTCGGCGGCATTCTTCAGGTCTTCATGGGCTATGCGCCCATTGGCCTGCGCCGGACTCTGGCTATCGCCACCACCGTGCTGATGCTGGTGTCTGCGGTTGTACTGCTGGTGCTCGCCAGTGATGACAGTTACCGCATCTATGGGTTTGGTAACTGGCAACCGCCCTTCGGCATTGTTCTGGTTCTTGACCGGCTAGCCGCACTGATGCTGGTACTGACAGCAATTCTCGGATTGTTCTGTCATATCTACGCCAGTGGTGGCGCCGATGAGGGCAACAGGCAGTTCCACACTCTTTTCCTGTTCCAGTTGATGGGGCTGAATATCGCCTTTCTGACTGGCGATCTGTTCAACCTGTTCGTAGCCTTTGAAGTTCTTCTTATCGCGTCGTATGGGCTACTCATGCATGGCGGCGGCACCGCGCGAACCGTTCCCGGCCTCCACTATGTCGTTCTGAACCTGGTGGGCTCAGCACTGTTCCTGATTGGTGTTGGCATGATTTACAGTGCCACAGGCACACTGAACATGGCGGATCTGGCTGTAAAAATCCCACAGGTATCTGGCAGTAACGTCAACCTTGTTAAGGCCGGCGGCATGATGCTTCTGGTAGTTTTCGGCCTGAAAGCCGCAATTCTTCCCCTGTGTTTCTGGCTGCCCAAAGCCTATGCAAAAGCAACCGCCCCTGTTGCGGCTCTTTTCGCGGTTATGACCAAGGTGGGGATTTACGCCATCGTAAGAGTTTTCCCGCTGATCTTTGGTGAAGGTGCCGGAGAGCTGGCGAACCTGGGGATGGACTGGCTCTTCCCCCTGGCCTTGATAACCCTGAGCATGGGCGTTATCGGAGCTCTTGGCGCCAACAACCTGAAAACACTTGTAGCCTGGCAGGTTATTATTTCCGTAGGGACACTGCTTGCACCTATCGCACTTGGCTCCGTGGCTGGTCTTTCGGCAGCCCTGTTCTATCTGGTCAGCACTACCTGGACGGTCGCAGCCTTGTTTCTCGTGTCCGAGTTGGTAGCAAGCCAGAGGGGCCTGGCTGCAGATAACATTGTTCCTGCGCCGAAGATGCACTACCGGACATTCCTGAGCGTGTTGTTCCTCATTGGTGCAGTAGCCGCAGCCGGCCTGCCGCCCCTCAGTGGTTTTTTCGGTAAGCTGCTTATTCTTCAGTCCGTTGAACCAGGTGTAGAAATGGCCTGGCTGTGGGGCGTACTCATGGTTGGAAGCTTCATTACGCTTATCGCATACAGCCGGGCCGGCAGTATTGTTTTCTGGAGGAACGTAGACGGCTACGTAGAATCGCCGGGGCCAATTAACAACAAAATGGCCATATCAACCGGCATCCTTACCTGCCTGACCATGGTGATCGTTGTACTGGCAGAGCCTTTGAGTGACTACACTCGCGCCACTGCTGAGCAATTGTATGATAACCATGGATACATCAATATTCTGCAGACTCCCGTACATGTGCCGCAGAATCCGATAGTAGGGGAGATAAACTGATGTTTGATCGCCTGAGTTTTCCTCAGCCCTGGCTAAGCCTGATTCTCTTCCTTACCTGGCAGATCCTCAGCGATGGCCTGTCCGGTGGCAGCATCGCTCTCGGCCTGTTCCTCGCCTGGCTGATCCCCCAGATCACTCACGGGTTCTGGCCTGAGCGCCCCGCTTTCGTAAAAACCTGGCGCATGCCGGCTTATATACTGCGAGTCCTGATGGATATTGTGGTGGCAAGCTTTTCAGTGGCCTGGCTTATACTCAGTCCGCGCCCTCCTCGCCCGGCGTTCGTTTGCTACCCTTTGAAACTTGAACACCCTTTGGCCATATCCATTCTCGCCAGCACCATCTCACTAACGCCAGGAACTGTGAGTGCCGATGTCAGCGACGACAACAAGACCTTACTGATCCACGCGCTGGATGCCACTGATGATCAGGAAGTTATTGATGCCATTTACAACCGCTATGAGAAGCCGTTGATGGAGATGTTCCAATGATTACCATTGCTCTGAATCTCACCATCGCCATGGTGATCCTTGCCGCCCTGCTCAATGTATATCGCCTGGTCAAGGGGCCGGATGAGCCAGACCGGGTTCTGGCGATAGATACACTCAACATCAATGCTATTGCTCTGATTATTTTACTGGGAATCACTTTGAGCACGCGCATGTATCTTGAGTCTGCCCTGCTGATTGCAGTGATGGGGTTTGTCAGCACCGTTGCCATGGCAAAGTACCTGAAGCGGGGTAGTGTCATTGAATAACGACCTCAGCCATCACGGAAGCCGGTTCCAGCCCATGCGCAAAGGAGACAACTCATGAGCACGCTTGCAGAATATGCCATCTCCGCTCTGCTGCTTTTTGGTGGTGCATTTACTCTGATAGGCGCCATAGGTCTGGCCCGCTTGCCGGATTTCTATACCCGGCTGCATGGACCAACCAAGGCAACCACCGTCGGAGTGGGTTCCATCATGCTGAGCTCGGTTATCTACTTCAGTGCCATTGGCGAGAAAATCGGCATTTCCGAAATACTGATCACGGTCTTTCTGCTGATGACCGCACCGGTGAGCGCCAACATGCTGGCCAAAGCGGCCATGCACATCGGCGTACAGACCACGAAAGATACCAAAGGTAAACCCTGGGAACAGTAGCTGACGCAAGATCCGGGATCTTATCGGACGTTAACAACGACAAGCAGCATACTTTCGGTTTTTCTCGTTGTATGTCAGATTGAGCCAGGGTCTCAGATAACACTATAAAACAGGAAAGAGGATTCCATACATGGTACAGACACGAATTTTACCTGCCGCCGACAATGCCTATCAGTACCCTCTTCTGATCAAACAGTTGCTGCTTTCGGGGCCAAGATATTCTCCCGGTCAGGAAATTATTTTTGCTAACCGAAGCAAGTACACTTATACCGACCTTGTAGAGCGTATTCACCGCCTCGCTAATGCACTCAAAGACGCCGGCGTAAAACCAGGTGACACAGTCGCGGTTATGGACTGGGATACTCCCCGTTATCTTGAGTGCTTTTTTGCAGTTCCGATGATGGGCGCTGTACTGCATACCGTAAATGTGCGGCTGTCACCGGAGCAGATTGTTTACACCATGAATCACGCTGAAGACGACGTGGTACTGGTGCACGACGATTTCATTCCCATCCTGGAGGGTGTCCGGGACGAGATTGAAACCGTCAAAACCTATATTCAGCTCACCGATGAACAATCGCCGGCAGATACAACAATCGACACCGCCGGAGAGTACGAAGCTCTTCTTGCTGCCGCTGCGACCAGATTCGACTTCCCGGATTTCGATGAGAACAGCGTTGCGACGACTTTTTACACAACCGGTACCACCGGTAATCCGAAGGGCGTTTTCTTCAGCCACCGTCAACTTGTACTGCACACTCTGGCTATGTGCGGCTCACTTGCAGCCTATGATGAAGTGCCGCTACTCCGCTCGTCGTCGGTCTACATGCCGGTTACACCAATGTTCCACGTTCACGCCTGGGGCGTCCCCTACGCAGCCACCATGATGGGCATCAAACAGGTTTATCCTGGCCGCTATGAGCCGGAGTTACTGGTTGATCTGATCAAGGAACACAAGGTGACCCTCTCCCATTGTGTTCCAACCATCATGCAGATGATGATGGGCACCGAATCCATCAAAACAGCGGATCTTAGCAGCTGGCACGTTCTGATTGGTGGCAGCGCTTTAACCGAATCCCTGTGTAATGCAGGGGCGAAACTCGGGATTCGCATGTACACAGGGTATGGCATGTCAGAAACCTGCCCGCTGCTCAGCGCAACCTATCTAAAACCGGAAGACCTTGAACTGCCACTGGAACAGCAAACCGCCAAGAGAATCAAAACCGGCGTAGCTGTGCCCATGGTGGAACTCGAGATTGTTGACCCATCCGGTAACCCGGTGGCACACGACGGAGAAGCCAAGGGCGAGGTTGTTGCGCGGGCACCCTGGCTCACTCAGAGCTACTACAAGGAGCCGGCTAAAGGAGAAGAGCTCTGGGAAGGTGGCTGGCTGCATACGGGCGACGTTGCTTCCATGGAGCCAGACAACACGCTCACCATCAAGGACCGTATCAAAGACGTGATCAAGACGGGCGGTGAATGGCTGTCATCTCTTGATCTGGAAAACCTGATCAGCCAACACCCGGCGGTAGCCGCGACGGCTGTTGTGGGCATTCCTGATGAGAAGTGGGGTGAACGTCCCTATGCTCTGGTCACCCTCAAGCCGGGCGAACAGATAAACCTGAAAGATATACAGAACCACCTGCAGCAATATGTGGATAGCGGCGATATCAATAAATGGGCAATACCTACCCAGATCGATTTTGTTGAAGACATACCGAAAACAAGTGTAGGTAAGATCAACAAAAAACTGATTCGTGATCAGTTACAGTAATCAGAAGTAATACCCCAAATGGCCCGCGGGTTTCCTGCGGGCCATTTTTGTTTTGACCCTATAATCTCCCGTCCGAAAACGTGAAATCCACTTCGGGCTTTCTGCCTGCAACAATATCGGCCAGGGCGGCCGCTGAACCACAGGAGTGAGTCCAGCCAAGAGTACCGTGTCCGGTATTCAGGTAGAGATTGGCAAAATGACTTTTCCCCACGTAGGGCACATTGGACGGCGTAGTAGGACGCAACCCCGTCCAGAACTCTGCCTGATCCCAATACCCGGCCTCCGGCATGATTTCTGCAGCTCTGCGTACAATGGAACGACAGCGAGTGTAATTGAGGTTACGACTGTATCCACTCAACTCAGCTGTGCCTGCCACCCGGATACGGTCACCAAGCCGGGAATACACCAGTTTGTACTCATCATCTGTCAGGCTGACACTGAACGCAGCTTCTTTATTCTTTACCGGTACAGTTATTGAGTAACCTTTTGCCGGATAGATATTCAAAAACAGCCCGAGTTGCCGGGCAAGCACCGCACTGAAGCTTCCAAGGCTAAGCACATAAGCATCTGCCCGCATGGTTTCATGGTGGCCGGCCTTAAGAACCTGTATACCGAGAACACGTTCACCGGCGTGTTCAAAACCAAGCACATCCGTGCCATAACAGAACTCAACACCCGCTTCCTCACATCGTCGGGCAAGTGCCTGGGTAAACTTGCGGGCATCACCGGATTCATCTTCCGCAGTGTAGGTTGCCCCCGCTATTTTGTGCTGGATATGCTTGAGCGCTGGCTCCAGCTCCACCGCCCTGCTGGCATCAATTACCTGTCGCTCACACCCGAGATCACACATAATCCGGGTTGGCTCAAGTGCCGCATCAAACTCAGCCGGATTGGTATAGAAATGCAGAATGCCCTTTTCCATCTGGTCATATTCCAGCCCGGCTTCCTCGCGCAACGCCTGCAACTGGCTGCGACTGTATGTGCCGAGATTAACCATCTGACGGATATTGTGAGCAGCTTTCGCCGACGTACATTGGGCAAGGAAAGACAATGCCCATCGCCACTGGGCCGGATCGAGCCTGGGGCGGAACAGTAGAGGTGCATCCGCCCGGAACAACCATTTGAGCACTTTCAAAGGTGCAGCAGCGTTAGCCCAGGGCTCTGCATGGGAGACGGAGATCTGACCACCATTTGCATAACTGGTTTCCAGGCCGGCCTGACTCTGTCGGTCAATAACCGTTACCTGATGGCCCTGCTTTTGTAAAAACCAGGCGGTGGTTGTACCAACAACCCCTGCACCCAAAACCAGAATATGCATACTTGACTCCGCTCAAAGAGAGCCCGCAACGCTGAAAATGATTCAGGGGATTCCAGCCGGGCTCTGGTCAGTATTCAGAAAAGGATATATCTGTTCGCGTGTCTGATTGTAGCCTGAGGCTACAGCACCTGTGACTTATACCATCAGCCACCTGAGCGTTTTACAACCCAGCCTTTTTGCTCAAGAAGCGGCACAAGAATGTCTCGCTGATCTCCCTGAATTTCAACCACTCCCTCTTTTACTGTGCCACCCGTACCACATTTTGCTTTGAGCTCTTTGGCGTAGGCTTTAAGTTCTTTCTCATCCATAGGTATGCCGGTTACCAGTGTTACGCCTTTGCCCTTGCGCCCCTTGGTTTCCCGACCGACCCGAACAATGCCGTCACCCTCTGACCGCCGGGCCTTGCCGCAGGTACAGTCGGCG
Organism: Marinobacter sp. F3R11; assembly: GCF_003318275.1. Lineage (GTDB taxonomy): Bacteria > Pseudomonadota > Gammaproteobacteria > Pseudomonadales > Oleiphilaceae > Marinobacter. The sequence goes on from NZ_QOCH01000015.1 coordinate 262,530, forward strand.
ACCGGGTTACGGCACTCAGGACACATACGCCCCTGCTCGGTTGAAAAGACCAGCCCGCCTGACGATCGTTTTGCCATTTATCCTCCGTAATATCAGGCCTGAAGGACCTGAACACCACAATAACCTTAGGTCTGTATGAGCCGGGAGCTTTGTTCAGTCCTTATCGGGAGGGTACTTGGTGAACATCTCAGTGACCACCTCGTCAACCAGCTTGCTCCGGGTTTCCGGAGACTGGCTTTCATTCAGGTAACGGCGGCTGGCCGCGCGCCAGACAACTTTTTCAGAGCCTTTGTCGACCAGTTCAATTACCAGTTTCCCTTCCTTAACTTCGCGCACGGGAGGTGGTGCAGAAAGCCCCCAGCCAAAGTTACCTGTACCAAAGCCAAAGCCAAGCCCGACGCCAGACTGCTCAAGGCGATCCTCTTCCACAATTTGCCAACTCACCAGAAGATCTGCGTCCGACACATCAACCTTGTCCATAGCTTTGCCGTTCATCTCTCGCTCAACGGCATTCTGAACGCGATGTCCATCCAGACTCACAAACGAGGAGCTGCCGGAATCTGGCGCAAAGGCCCAGGAGGAATAGTCATCAAAGGCCACGGCGGAATTATAGTCAGTTACCACATTACTGGCGCAGCCACTCATTGCCAGTGTCACCAGAGCTGCCATCAGAAGACGAGCCATTGCATACTCCTTGGTTTTATAGCGTTCTGGTACCAGTATACGCAAAAGACGGTTACCCGATGCGATATCGCCGGGTCATTTTTCAAAACTGTAATCCATTTTGTGCGCATCACAAAAAGCACAAAAGGCTTCTGCGTGGTCTTCGGGAACAAGAACGCGTGCACTTACATCAACGCCATAGTTAACCGAATCCAGCTCAGCCCCGTGAACGTCACACCAGTGCCGCAGCGGCTGTTCACCTGCAAACCCCATGGTTACGTTTGCCGGATTGAGCGGTTTATGGAAAACCCTGTCTACTTCCGAAAGCACACTCTCAGCAGCACCGGCATAGGCCCTTACAAGACCACCGGCACCAAGTTTGATGCCACCGAAATAGCGGATCACCATGACCAGAACATCGCCCATATCCTTGTGCTGAATCACGCTGAGGATGGGCTTGCCCGCAGTTCCTGAAGGCTCGCCGTCATCGTTCATTCCCGCTTCCGCTGCAGAGCCGGGGCGCCCGATCTGGTAGGCCCAGCATATATGCCGTGCATCGGGATGATCCTGATGCGCCTTTTCCACCCAGTCTTTTACCCCCTCCCGGTCAGCCACAGGGACAACCCGGGCAATAAAGCGGCTTTTCTTTACTTCTGTTTCCCGCTCCAGATAGCCGGCTGGTACCGGGTAATCTTTTTTCATGGACTCGCCTGAGGTTATCGTTAGTCGATGGCGAACACCGGGAGCCGGACCTGGATCTGCAAGCCACCCGTTTCGCCATTGTTTGCAGCGATTTCGCCGTCATGAGCCAGGATGATATCCCTGGAAATCGCAAGACCGAGCCCCCAGCCCTGCCCCCCACGGGATTTATCCGCCCGGAAAAACGGCTCGAAAAGATGTTCGAGAATGTCGTCCGCAACACCCGGACCTTCATCCGCAAAAGTAAGAGCTATCCAGCCTGGGGACAGTGCCAGCGAAACATGAACTGCCTTACCCGGTGGAGTGTGATCCAGAGCATTCTGCAGGATATTGTCAAACGCCCGCTGCAACAGGCCGGCATCGCCAAGCACGGATACTCCGGAGCTTTCAGGCGTTGAACGCAGCTTGCAATCCACACGCTGGTGTTCCGCATAATCTGCGGCATCCCGTAATACATGATTCAGCAATTCCAGCGGCCGTATTGGCTCCCGGGCAATGTCCCCACCCTGTTCGATTACCCGGTACAAGGTCAGTATCTGCCCGGTCATGGTTTCGAGGCGCTCATTCTGACGGAGTATACTGGCCATCAGTTCGTCTTCAACACCACCCTCACTGGCAAGCTCAATAGCAATTCGCTGACGCGCCAGAGGCGTTCTGAGATCGTGGGAAATGTCTCTCAACAGGTGTTTCTGCCGTTCCAGCAGGTTGCAAAGCTGATCGGTCATCGCATTAAATGCCGTTGCCAGCTGCCCCACTTCATCCCGGCGTGCAGCTATACCCTCGTTGACCCGTAATTCTGTATTACCACTGGCTATGGCCCGTGCGGTGCTTTCCATGTGCCTCATGGGCCGTGACACAAAACGTGCAATCAACCAGCATGCGAGAGTAATCAGAACAAATGCAAACCCCATCTCTATATACTTGAAAACCCGGGGTTCCAGCCAGCCCTCTCCGTTCATTTTAGGCCAGGCGATCAGGCGGTATCCGCCGTCCAGATCAACAATTGCAGGCTTCTGCCGATACCAGCCTGATTCAATTCGTGAACGAATAGCCGGTGGTAAACGCTCATTTTCGTCAGCCGTGATCATCATCAGGTGCAGACCCAGCTCGTCCCCCTGAGCACTGAGAAACTTGTACGCCTCCCGGCGTCCGCGGCTATCTCTGATGGCCGCAACCTCAAGTCCGAGATCCCGTAATTCAAGCTGGCGTTCGATCCCGGCTCGCTCACGATCCAGCAGCACCTGGGAGACAAGACTGCTCACAACCACGGTTACAGCCATGGCCAGCCAGATCAGGAGGAATATCCTCCAGAATAACGGAACCATCAGCCGGCGCTTCATTCTGGCACCCTGTAGCTGTAGCCCAGCCCCCGCACCGTCTCAATTCTGGGAGGATCATCGTTGCCCAGTTTCTTTCGGAGATTGCTGATATGCATGTCCAGCGTGCGGTCAAAGGCCTCAAGGCGGCGCCCCAGCGCCCATTGCATAAGGTCCGTTTTACGCACAACACTACCAGCGTGGGCCAGCAGTACCTGAAGAATTTCGTACTCGGTGGCAGTCAGATCCAGGGGTTCACCATGGTGATATATACGCCGGTGGTCAGGCTCCACACGCAAATCCCCATAATGTCTCTCGGCCTTCACATCCGTTTTCTGGTCCCAGGCGACCCGACGCAGAATTGCCTGAAGCCGGGCGACGAGTTCCCGTGGGTTGCAGGGTTTCGGAATATAGTCGTCTGCACCCACTTCGAATCCCACAATGCGATCTGTTTCGTCACCCCGCGCAGTCAGCAACACCACCGGCAGGTGGGTTTCTGCACGCAATTCACGCAATACCTCAAGGCCGTTAATGTCCGGCAGCATGATGTCCAGGACGACAATATCGCAGTGCTGCCCAAGAGCCAGCGCCAGGCCATCTTTACCATTGGCTGCTTCGCGTACGGTGAATCCCTGGCCGCCTAAATAGCGGGCGAGCAATTCACGAAGCTCGTCGTCATCTTCTACCAGCAAGACTCTGTTCTGCATTGTTTGTCTCTACCCGGGTTTACTCAATAGGTGTATACAATATGTATCTGCCCGCAGTTTAACACGCCCCCTGCAACCTGCCGGCGCCACGCAAGTGTTCTTTGCAGAACCTTTACATGCCCTTGACGCTCCTTTACCAAGACTCGCAGTACTATGGGGGCGAATCATGCTTATGCCGAAACCGGCCAAGCAGCTACTCAACTGTATAAGGAATTATCATGAGCAAACGTAAAACTTCTATCATTGCAGCCGGCCTTCTGGCCTCGACCCTCCTTGCTGCCAGCCCGGCGGTGTTTGCCGACGATCATTCACATCATCGCGGCGACGGCCCCCATGACAAGAAGGAAATGTGCGAACACCTGCGTGAAGGCAAAGGTCCCTTTAATAATGCCGAACGCGAGAAAAAGATGGCCGAGCGCGAGGAAGCCATGGCCAATCGCCTGAAGTTAAACGACGATCAGCGCGAAATCTGGAATGAGATTCACGAAGAAAGACGCCAGCAACACGAAAAGCGCATGGAAAAAATGATGGAAAAGATGAAAAAGCGCTGCGATATGGCACCAGAGTGATCACGATTCGGTTTTTTTGACGTAAGGTAACGGGAGCCATCAAGGAGTCCGTACCTGTATGTCAGAAACCGAAGAATCGATCATAACCCTCGATACCTGCCAGTCCGTATCCGATATCCCCCGGGAAACATGGACACGGCTGGCTGGCATCGACAATCCGTTTCTCCGGCATGAATTTTTCACAGCACTGGAAACCTCCCGCTGCACCAGCAAAGCAACCGGATGGAATCCCAGCCACATTTTATTTCGCCTGAACGGCCAGATTGCCGGAATTGCACCCGCCTACCTGAAAACCCATTCCAGGGGAGAATATGTCTTCGACTGGTCCTGGGCAGACGCTTACCAGCGTTATGGCCTGGATTATTATCCGAAGCTGCTGATCGCCGTCCCTTTTACACCCTCGCAAGGGCCGAGGCTGCTGCTTGATCCAGCGTTACGCAGTGCACTGAACGCCCATCAGATTCATGATCTTCTGGACTCTCTGATCTCGCGTCTTGGCGCACACTCCTGGCACCTTCTGTTTCCTGATGCAGTGGATCAGAAGCTGTTACAACGCGAAGAACAACTGCACCGGATTGGCTGTCAGTTCCACTGGCACAATCGCCAATACGAAGGCTTCGACGACTTCCTGAGCCAACTCACCTCCCGCAAACGCAAATCCATACGCAAAGAGCGCCGTCTGGTGGCAGAGCAGAACATCAGTTTCACACGCTTTCATGGCCGGGAGATTCCCGACCATGTTCTTGCTGCTTTCTATGTTTTTTATCAGGCCACCTATCTGAAGCGCGGGCAACGTCCTTATCTGACCCAGGAGTTCTTTGAGCAACTTCGGGAGACAATGCCCGACCACTTGCACGTGATCATGGCGCTGAAAAATGGTGAAATGATTGCGGGCGCTCTGTTTCTGAGCGGCGGCAAGACTCTCTACGGCCGCTACTGGGGGTGCCTTGAAGAGTACAACCACCTGCACTTTGAAACCTGCTATTACCAGGGAATAGAATTAGCCATTGAACTGGGACTTCAGACCTTTGACGCCGGCGCTCAGGGAGAACACAAACTGGTGCGGGGCTTTGAGCCAGAGCTGACGCATTCATGGCATGGAATCGCCCACCCGGGGTTTCGGGAGGCTATTGAAGCGTTTACACAGGAAGAGGCAGATCAGGTTATGAATTACTATGAGGACGCCAAAACGGCGCTTCCGTTCCGGAATAATGACGGAGCCTGATAATGACCGGCCAAGCCATACAAGGACTGAAATGAACAACACCGAGGCAGAACTTAAGGATTACTATTGCTACTTCCCGGTAACGCCGTGGAAATTCTGCTTGATGTCGATCTGCACCCTGGGTTTGTACGAGTTTTATTGGAGCTACAAGAACTGGCAATACATCAAGACCCGCGACGGTTCCGGAATCCGGCCCGTCTGGAGGTCTGTGTTTTACCCTTTCTGGTATTACGCCTTTCTCTCTGACCTCGCCCGCAATCATGCACCAGAGGGCATCAGCAACAAAGCATACATGGTTGTGCTGGCTATCGGCCTGCTTATTTTAAGCTATATCTGGAAGGCTCCCGATCCATACTGGCTTCTTTCTATCTTTACCTTTGTGCCCATGTTGCCCGCCGTTTTCGCAATATCAAAAATTAACGGCGCCCGGCCAGAGGTGAAAAAGCGTGCAGGGCACAAACCGCTTAACTTTGTGGCTTATCTGATCGGTGGGCCAATAATGGTGTTTTCCATACTGCTCAGTATCGGTTTCTTCCCAAGCACAATGGTGGTTACCGGCGATTCATTATGGGAGCGTGACTTGCGCTATTTACGCAATCAGGAAATTCTGGCGGAAGATGAAGATATCATTTACTTCTATTCCGGCGGCGTACTGTCGATCAAGGAAGATGGGCAGTTTATAAGCGAGGACTATGTCACCTCCTACGGGATGGATCCGGAAGACGGTATCGTCTACAGCGCTTTTGCGGCGTATGAAGACATTGAAAGAGTAGATGTGAAGTGGTCAACATCCTTGCTTGAAGATACTGTCATCACGATATCGGATGTTTATGGCAACGAATTCGAGCTATGGGTCTCATCGGAGTCCGGTGGAGACAAGAAGTTTGTAAAAGAGCTCAAGCGCCTTTGGAATATGAAGCGGGCAGCACCCCCGGGTACCATTGCCGTGTAGCTTTGGATCATACCCTCGCAAACTCAAGGTACCGGCTCGCAGCCTGCATTTTCTCATCCTGGCTGCTCAACAGTTCGAGCCGCAACCGGTCGATGATGCTCATATATTTATCCAGCGGCGACTCTGATTTTCCAGACTCTTTGGTTTCTTCAATAAACGCCTTTTGTTTTTCCCGGATCTCATTGAGCTTTGTCAGCGCATCACGGATTGCCTCAGTCCGGGCATCCAGTAACCCGCCGCTTCCGCTACCATTGCCTTCGGGGGACTGTTCTGCGGATAACACCTGCTCAGGGTGTTGCTCAGCCAGAGTAATCTCTTCCAGGGTACGCACCTCACCGTCGACGGTCAGGTATATGCCTGAAGCCTGAACCTGCCCCAGGGGTATACCCTGATGATTCGTTAATGTGAAACTGTCTTCAGCGCTGCCTACATACAGAGCCTGGACCCCAACCTCTCCCAGGGTCTTCAGCGCCTGCGAACCACCGGCAGTCTGCACCCACACGGAGAGCGATGAAAACACCTCGTCGTTGCTATCGATCCACTGATTACCATCGTCATCAAACCTGGCTAATTCGCCAAAACCGGAACCACTCTGGGGCCCGAACAATTCGGTGCCATCATCCACTTCGCCGTTTCCATTGCGGTCGAAGACAAGATAACCACTGCCGCTGCCAAGGGTTGCGAACTGACCGGTTTCTCCATCGCCATCAAGATCAAACTCGAACAACGTATCTGTAAGCCGCGCCGTCGAGCTGCCAAAGTTGATAACCAGAGGGTCAGTCATCGGACGTTCTTCAATACGAAGATTTTCAGAGTACTCGTAACTCCGGGATTGGGACTGACGCAGGGAGAGTGTGAAATCAATGGTTTCACCATTCTCCAGCGTAATGCTTCCACTCGACGCGAATGAACGGGTTTCGCTCTCGGAATAGAACATGTAGCGGCTCGCCTCAACGGATATACTGCCGCTTGCGTGAGAACCGGACTCACCACCCAGGGCAGCGCGGCCTACGCTGATGGCCTGTTGGCCACGAAGAAACAGCTCAGAGGTTTTCTCCACCAGCTCGGCGCTGGAAAACGCCGCATTACGGTCACCACCGCTTACAGTGCCGGAACTGCTGAACCCGAGCTGTTCCTGGCTACTGTATCGGTAAGCAGCATCGCGGGCGATATTCAACTGTGAGCCATTTCCCTGGCCTTCTGTCCCGGTGCCAGACAATTGCTGCTGGTTAATCCGCAACTGGCTCTGGTCGAAACCTGTAACCTGCCGGGAATTCCCCTGAAGAAAAGAAATCTGACTGGACACAATCATGGTGCGGGCCTGCCTCTCGATACCTCGGCTCAATACCCGCATATCGGCCAGCAGGAAGCAAACTTGAGAGTTTTCCGCACACACTGTCTCTCCGCCAGCTACCCCCAATAACTAAAACAGATACCGGACAAGCCCAGCCGCAAGAATACCCGCAGCTATGGATGGCAATGGTTTCCTGATAATCAGCATTGTGCCGGCAGTAACCGACAGGGCCGCAACCGCACCCGCATCACCGCTGAATGCCATGGGTACGATGATAGCGATAAGCACAGAGCTGGCCATGGTGTTGATAAAGCTCTCAATACGAGGGCTTATCTTCACAAAGGACATAACAAAAACGCCACCAAACCGGGTTACCAGAGTAACCAGTGTCATAATCAGGATCAGGGCAAGAACACCCACCGTGTTGGTTTCGATGGTCATGCAGCTTTCTCCCCGGCGCCGGCGTCATCCGGCTTTTTTTCAAGCCAGAAGAACCCGACCACACCACCGGCAAGGGCACCCGCTACCACATGGGTATTGGCAGGCAGCCATTTCCACGCCGCCAGGGAAGCAAACGCAGCCAGAGTCCAGGCAACCAGCACCCGGGGATTTTTCTTTCCTCCGAGCGCCATGGAAAGCAGAAAGCAGCCCAGCACCATATCCATTCCAAGGCTTTTCGGATTCTGCAAAAAACCACCGAAATAAACGCCCAGCCAGGTGCCCACAATCCATGCAAGCCAGAGCACCAGTCCTCCGCCCAGAATCACCTCAAGGTTGCGCCTGCCCCCCTGGTATTCCTGAGCAGATACAGCCCAGTTAGCATCAGTAAGAAACAGGAGAAGGCCGTAGCGTTTTCCGGGAGAAACATCTTTGAGCATGGGATAAAGCGAGGCGCCCATAAGAAGATGGCGGGAGTTGATAGCAAATACCACGATCATGACGGGGATAACCGAGACTTCCGCCCCCCACATATCAATGGCGGCAAACTGCGAAGCTCCGGCAAATACCAGGGTGCTCATGAGCAGGGATTCAAGAGGCCCCAGCCCTTTCTGTACGGCTGCAAGGCCAAATGCAGCACCGAATGCCACTACAAATAATGAAATAGGAAACATCCGGACAAATTCTGAACGAACTTTCGCGGGCTGAAACTGGTAGGGATAGGTGGTGTTTGTCATCTACGCAAGCTAAGGAAATTTTCCGGGCGCGCGTATAAGTAGTTTCCACCAATCTGAGTTGTTAATCTGATTCGGCGACCTGTAACTATGGGGGTAGTATTTATCTATAACCTGTTCGGATCTTGAGCTACATCAAACCTGGAGACAAGGTGTGAAAATCAGGGAATTCTGACGTAGCCTTCAAATATATTTGGGCTATATCGCAGTGTATGATGGGCCTGTGTTGATCTAAGGAGAGGCCCAAATGACCACTCGCCCCGTCAAGGACCCTACTTCCCCCAAGTGGTTCGCACTTGAGGGGGAAGAGGTTCTCAGGAGCGTAGGCTCAGGCCCTGAAGGCCTGAGCACCACTGACGCAACAGAACGACTTAACCGCCATGGACCTAACCGGCTACCGGAAACTCCACCGGATGGCCCCCTTCGCCGGTTCCTCAGACAATTCCGAAATCTTCTTATCTATGTGCTCCTGGCCGCTGCTGTCGTAACGGCGGTACTTGGGCACATGGTCGATACCGGTGTCATCCTGGCCGTTGTAGTAGTCAATTCGGTGATCGGCTTCATACAGGAAGGCCGCGCCGAACAGGCCCTGTCGGCGATACGCGACATGCTGGCTCCGGAGGCGCAGGTGCTCCGTGACGGGCGCCGGGCAACCGTGCCTGCTGAGGAACTGGTGCCTGGGGACATGGTGATTCTTGACGCGGGAAACAGGGTACCCGCCGACCTTCGGTTAGTTACCGCCAAAGGCCTGCGTGTGCAGGAAGCAGTGCTGACCGGCGAATCTGTTCCGGCCGACAAAGCAACAGACCCGGTTTCCCCGGACGCACCCATTGGCGACCGGCGGTCAATGGCCTATAGCGGTACGCTGGTCGCCACAGGTACCGGTCGTGGCATTGTTGTGGCAACAGGATCCTCGACCGAAATCGGACGCATCAGCGGGCTTCTGACCGGTGTTCAGACAACGACCACACCGCTTTTGCAGCAGATGGAAGTCTTCGCCCGCCGCATAACCGGTGTGATCCTTGCTCTGGCGGCCATCATTCTCGCCTTTGGCTACGGCGTGGCCGGGATGGGTTTTTCCGAAGCCTTTATCGCGGTGGTTGGGTTGTCGGTTGCAGCGATCCCCGAGGGGCTGCCCGCTATTCTGACCGTGACCCTTGCCATCGGCGTACAGGCGATGGCAAGGCGCAGCGCTATCGTGCGTCGACTCCCAGCCATAGAAGCTTTGGGCTCCATATCCGTCATCTGTACGGACAAGACAGGCACGCTGACCCGCAATGAGATGACGGTGACCACCGTTGCTACCGCACGGCAACACTTCACCGTGACAGGATCAGGATATTCCCCCCACGGGGACATTATGTTTGACGACAGGAAAGTCGAACCCGGCACCCATCCACTCCTGCAAGATCTTGCTCTTGGCGCCATGCTTTGCAACGACGCTGAACTGCGGCACACAGAGGCAGGATGGACTGTTCAGGGCGATCCGATGGAGGGCGCCCTGGTCACTTTCGCCTGCAAGGCCGGATTGGTAGCTGGCGATGTGCGCCCTGCCAACCCACAGACCGACGCAATTCCCTTCGACGCCGAGCACCGCTTTATGGCGACGCTGCATCATGATCATCACGGCAACGCAACTATCCATGTAAAGGGAGCTCCCGAGCGCATCCTGGCCATGTGCACCAGTCAGCACGAGGATGAAGACGGGGCCAGCCCGTTAAATGCCGGATACTGGCAGCGCATCGCGTCTGGAATTGCAGCTCAGGGACAACGCGTTCTGGCTATAGCTACAAAGCCCGCACCACAGGATGCGCAAACACTCTCATTCGATGAAGTGGAAAACGGGCTGACACTTCTCGGGCTTGTAGGTCTGATCGACCCACCCCGTGAAGAGGCCATCGCCGCGGTGGCCGAGTGCCAGTCAGCAGGCATTCAGGTAAAAATGATTACCGGCGATCATGGGGGTACGGCTCTGGCCATCGCGCGGCAACTGGGGCTTCAGAACACCGATGATGTGCTGGAAGGCGCACAGATTGACGGACTGGACAACACAGAACTGCAGGAACAGGCTGCCCGCATTGACGTCTTTGCACGTACAAGCCCTGAGCACAAACTGCGGCTGGTTGAGGCACTGCAGGCAGATGGACTCGTCGTGGCGATGACGGGGGACGGTGTGAACGATGCTCCATCGCTGAAACGCGCCGACATTGGCATTGCTATGGGCAAAACCGGAACCGAAGCCGCTAAAGAAGCGGCCGAAATTGTGCTGGCTGACGATAATTTCGCCACCATAGCAGCCGCCATCAAAGCGGGCCGCACCGTATACGATAACCTGAAAAAGGCCGTTCTCTTTCTGCTGCCAGTCAATGGCGGTGAAGCGATGGCACTGATTGCAGCTCTCCTTCTGGGCCTTACGCTGCCGATTACGCCGGTACAGATCCTGTGGGTCAATATGGTCAGCTCGGTCGTGCTGGCCATGGCACTTGCTTTTGAGGGTGCGGAACCCGGCATTATGCATCGTCCGCCACGCCCAGCCTCAGAGGCAATCCTGTCCCGTTTCGTTATATGGCGCGTCGTGTTTGTGTCGATGCTGCTCTGCACGGGCATATTCTGGATGTTCATCCTGGCCCGGAGACAGGGGGCAAGCATTGAGGAAGCTCGCACTATTGCAGTCAACACTCTGGTGGTTATGGAGATATTCTATCTCTTCTCCGTGCGCTTCCTGAATACAACCTCGTTGTCATTCAAAGCAATACTTGGAACGCGGCCAGTGCTTATCGCAATAACTGCAGTCACCGCACTACAGTTCCTTTTTACCTACGCGCCCTTTATGGAGACTTTTTTCAACACCCGACCACTGACCATAAGCCAGGGTCTGGCTATCATTGCAGTCGGGCCGGCGCTACTTGTGATTCTGGAAATAGAAAAACGTATCCTGCGTTACCGACAGCATCAATCCTGTGCACCGCAGCGCTCCCTTCGACAATCAAAAGTAAAAGGACGACCCAGTGACTGAAGCGCTTCAGGGCTATATGTTCTACGAATTCGCAGCACTTCTCGTGCTCGCCGCTGGCGTCGGCTTCGCCGGACTTCTTCTGCGCCAGCCGTTGATTGTCAGTTTCATAGCGGTGGGCATTGTCGCTGGCCCTTCGGTGCTGGATATCGCCCGGTCCGATGAGCAAATCGATCTTCTGGCCGAACTTGGCATCGCGGTTCTGCTGTTTCTGGTCGGTCTGAAGCTGGATTTCAATCTGGTGCGAACATTGGGGCCTGTAGCCCTGGTTACGGGGCTAGGCCAGGTCATTTTCACAACTGTCTTCGGTTTCGCCATAGGCATTGCGCTTGGTCTGGATATGCTCACAGCCACTTATGTTGCAGTAGCACTGACCTTTTCATCGACCATCATCATCGTCAAACTTCTATCCGACAAACGCGAAATCGATTCGCTTCATGGGCGAATCGCGCTTGGCTTCCTGATTGTTCAGGATCTGGCAGTTGTGGTTGCGATGATTGTGTTGTCTGCCATTGGGGTGGGTGCCGGAGAGGATGCAGCATTTAGCGACGTTCTGGTGGTTCTTGGCTACGGTCTGGCCATGCTGGGAGCCGTGGCATTATTTATCCGCTATGTATCAAACCCTCTGGTCGACCGCCTGTCGCAGGCCCCGGAACTCCTGGTGTCATTTGCCATCGCCTGGGCAGTACTGCTGGCGGCCATGGGGCATTACCTGGGCTTTGGCAAGGAGCTTGGCGGGCTTCTGGCTGGTGTTTCTCTGGCCTCCACTTCCTATCGCGAGGCAATTGCCGCGCGCCTGACATCGCTGCGGGACTTCCTGCTGCTCTTTTTCTTCATCGCGCTCGGGGCTTCTCTGGATCTGTCGGTACTCGGCGCCAGCGTCGGGCCAGCCATTGTCCTGTCGCTTTTTGTGCTGATCGGTAATCCGCTGATCGTACTGGTCATTATGGTGGCAATGGGCTACCGCAAACGTACAGGCTTCCTTGCGGGCCTTACCGTGGCACAGATCAGCGAGTTTTCCCTGATCTTCATGGCCATGGGCGTATCTATCGGCCACGTCAACGAACAGGCGCTGGGGCTCGTGACTCTGGTCGGTCTTATCACCATCGCAGCCTCAACCTACATGATTACCTATTCACATCAGATCTATGACCGGATAGAACCGCTTTTGAGGATCTTTGACCGCCCGATGATCGCAACCCAACGAGAGGATGCGCCATCAAGCTCTCAGGGGCATGATGTAATCCTGTTCGGGATGGGGCGTTATGGGCTTGGCATCGCCGGGGTGCTTCGGGAAGCAGGGCTGAGGGTACTTGGCGTCGACTTCAGCCCGGCAGCAGTTCGCAATGCCCGCATGGAGGGGTACGATGTGATCTTTGGCGATGCAACCGACCCGGAGTTTCTTGCGCATTTGCCGCTTGGCTCCGCCAAATGGCTGGTGCTGGCTGTACCCGAGCACGACACCGGGCTGACCCATGACGACCCGCGCCGGACGCTGCTCAGGAGCGTTCAGGACCTTGGCTATCAGGGCAAGGTCGCCGTTGCGGCACACAGGGAACAGGCGGCGGCTGCGCTCATCCGGGCAAAAGCAGACATTGTACTGATGCCCTACCGCGATGCGGCCATAGCAGCGGCACGTATGATTCTGGATGGAGAGGCCACAGCAGAGACTTGTGTGAACGACCCGACCGGCCAGAAGGAATTGTACGAATGATCAACCGGCCGCTGGCTATAAACACCTGAGAGAGGCCTCCAGGGCCTCCCCTATTCTGGCATTGAGTTTGAGATCGGCCAGCTCTTCCGCCCGGGTCCGGCCCAGGTTAAGAGTAGCAACGGGCTTGTGGAGCTCTTTGGCATACCGGCAGAAGCGAAAGCCCGAGTAGACCATCAGCGATGATCCAATCACCAGCAAACCATCACTGGCTTTAAGTGCCTCTACCGCTGACTGCACTCGCCGTTTAGGCACAAAGTCCCCGAAAAACACCACGTCCGGTTTCAGGATACCGCCACACCGGAGGCAATCTGCCAGGCGAAATTCTGAGAAATCCACCTCCAGATCTGCATCGCCATCTGGCGCTGTATCAGCCGTGTAGTGTCCGAAATCAGGGTTAAGATCAGCACAGCGTTCGTGTACATCATCTCTGGGGCAGCGGTAGCCACAGGTCATACACACCACTTCATCCGCACGCCCGTGCAGATCGCTCACGCCTTGAGTGCCGGCTTTCTGGTGCAGCCCGTCAACATTCTGGGTTACGACAAGGCTGGAATGATTCCGTAATTCGAGATCAGCAATGTGATAGTGGGAGGGGTTAGGCACGGCGTTACGCATCACCGGCCAGCCAATAAGGCTACGCCCCCAGTACCGTTGGCGGATTTCAAAGTTCTCCATGAACTCCTGGTGCTGCACAGGCTGCTTTCGCTTCCATGCACCTTCACCATCGCGATAATCCGGGATACCTGAATCGGTGCTCACGCCAGCGCCTGTAAGAATCAGAAGTTTAGGATTCTGGCGAATGAAGTCCGCCAGCAGCTCGCCGGCCTGCTCCGGCTCGTGCAAAACCAGAGGTTCATCCAGCTCCGGGAGGCGCTGGCTGGCACTGAAAGGACGGGTACGGTAAGTCGTAACTGGCATACACACTCCGGCAGGGTCAGCCCGGTTTGCGGGCCACATAAACGGTGTTAAACGACTCTCTGTTCTGGAATGGATTGTAGAAGCTCACAACGTGACAAACCACTTCAGTAAACATATCCCGCAATATGTCCATAAATACGGGGTCTTCCCCCTCATTGGACCACATGGCGAAAATACCTCTGGGTTTGAGCTGCCCTGCCATGCGGTTGATATTTTCGGTGGTGTAGAAGCTTGCATTAGACTCGTTCAGCAGCGCACGGGGCGAGTGGTCGATATCCAGCAGGATAGCATCAAATTCCCTACCGGGAACTTCAGGATCAAAACCTCCAGTCACTGGATCAGCAACTGCGAGATCGAAAAAACTGCCGTGAACATAGCGGCTGCGGGCATCCGCATTAATATCTTTACCGAGAGGAACATACTCCTGCTGATGCCAGCGTATAACCGGTTCCAGATACTCAACTATCAGCAATTCACCGACGCGTTCATGCCTCAGTGCTGCAACGGCTGTATAACCGAGCCCCAGACCGCCAACGACAACGCTGAGATTGTCGCCTTCGGTTTCAGCTAGTCCGAGATCAGAGAGAGCGACTTCGGCGTCCACAAACATACTGGACATGAGAAACTCTTCGCCGAGCTTTACCTCGAAAATGTCTCTGTCGCCCAGTGCCGGAATGCGGCGACGGCGGAGAGTGATTTCGCCGATTTCGGAGGGTTGGCTATCTAGTTGTTCGAATAGTCGTGCCACTCTGGTTCCTCTCTAACGTCGTTAAATTGTCTATCGCCGGGCCTGCGACAATCCTGACTCAGTGCAGTCGCCGGTGGGTTACCCACCGGCTCTTTGGCCTACTCCCCTGCTTCAGGCGAATTTTGATGGCAAGCGAAAACCACCTCTCGCATTTTCTCTACACCTAGCTTATTCATCAGCTCAATATTCCGCGGTGGTATACCGTCTACATCCGGATGGCTGTCAATCGCAGCTTCCAAACTCGCTTCCCGCAGCAGGTGCAACATTGGAAACGGCGAGCGATTGGTGTAGTTCTCCGCCGCGTCCGGCGAGGTGTCTGCAAACTGATAGTCCGGGTGGAAACTGGCGATCTGGTATACGCCTTCCATATCCAGATACGCGAGCAAACCGTCGGCTGCATCCAGAAACTCGTTGTAGTCCGCGAAGTTCTGTAGAACATGAGGGTGAATCAGAAGCGTGGTTTCGGTTTCTGGTTCATCATCCAGCCGCAGGAGTTCAGTTTGCAGAGCCTGGAGCAGAGAGTCTTCGTTATCGGCGGCAGTAACCACAAATCGAACGCGATCCCTGACCAGTTCCCGTTTGGCGAACGGGCAAAGGTTATAGCCAACAACGACGTCTTCGACCCAATTCCGGGTTGCTTGAACTACTGATTCTTCGCTCACGGAAAACTCCCCTATTGTTGGTCCAACCCACCAAGGTCAGATCGGGCAGTCGGGCGAGACTGTCCAAAAATGTGCGGAGCCATGGATGGCGGAGCCAAGCGTACACGGACGTATTAACAGCGGTTTTTGGACAGTCTCGCCCGACTGCCCAGCCTATGAGTTTTATAACTCAGAGGTATCCCTGACTGCGAAGATAATCATCGTAAGAGCCACTAAAGTCCGTAACCCCCTCAGGCGTCAATTCAATAATCCGCGTCGCCAGTGAGGAAACAAACTCACGGTCATGGCTCACGAAAATCAGCGTACCCGGGTAGTTCTCAAGGGCCAGGTTCAGCGCCTCGATGGATTCCATATCCAGGTGGTTGGTTGGCTCATCCATCAGCATCACATTAGGCTTCTGCAAAATCAGCTTGCCGAACAGCATGCGCCCCTGCTCACCACCGGAAATAACCCGCACCGATTTGCCAATATCATCACCGGAAAACAGCATACGGCCGAGAGTACCTCTTATCAGCTGCTCTCCCCCTGTTGTCCATTGAGCCATCCAGTCCGTCAGCGTGTCATCTGCAGCGAAGTCCGCCGTGTGATCCTGAGCGAAATAACCTACTTCAGCGCTGTCAGTCCATTTCACCTCGCCGCTGTCAGGCTCGTAAGCACCGGCCAGACACTGCAGCAAAGTAGTTTTACCAATACCGTTGGGGCCAATTATCGCTACGCGCTCTCCGGCTTCGACTTGCAGATTCAGCTTGTTGAACAGAGTGTTTCCATCAAAACCCTTGGTCAGATCACGGATGGTAACCGCCTGGCGATGCAGTTTTTTGCCCTGTTCAAAACGGATAAACGGGCTGACGCGGCTGGAGGGTTTAACCTCATCCAGCTGAATCTTGTCGATCTGGCGCGCACGGGAGGTGGCCTGCTTGGCTTTGGAGGCGTTGGCGGAGAAACGGCTCACAAACTGCTGCAGTTCTGCAATCTGGGCTTTTTTCTTCGCGTTATCCGAAAGCATGCGTTCACGGGCCTGGGTAGCGGCCGTCATGTATTCATCATAGTTGCCCGGAAACAGTTTCAGTTCACCATAGTCCAGATCCGCCATATGAGTACATACGCTGTTCAGGAAGTGGCGATCGTGAGAGATGATGATCATGGTGCTGTTACGAGCAACAAGAATGCTTTCCAGCCAGCGGATGGTATTGATATCAAGGTGGTTGGTAGGCTCGTCCAGCAGGAGCACATCCGGATCCGAAAACAGCGCCTGCGCCAGCAGTACCCGCAGTTTCCAGCCAGGTGCAAGATTACTCATGGGGCCATCGTGCTGTTCCAGCGGAATATCCAGACCCAGCAGCAGTTCGCCGGCACGGGATTCGGCGGTGTAGCCATCCATCTCAGCAAACTGAACTTCCAGATCTGCAACTGCCATACCGTCCTCTTCGCTCATTTCTGCCAGAGAATAGATACGGTCCCGCTCTTTTTTGACGTCCCACAGCTCTTCATGGCCCATGATCACGGTGTCCATAACCGAGCAGTTTTCATAGGCATACTGATCCTGTCGCAGTTTGCCCAGACGGACGTTCGGCTCCAGCATGACCTGACCCGCGGAGGGTTCAAGGTCGCCACCGAGGATTTTCATCAGGGTGGATTTACCGCAGCCATTAGCGCCGATCAGGCCGTAGCGATTGCCGTTACCGAACTTGGCGGAAACATTTTCAAACAGGGGTTTAGCCCCGAATTGCATGGTGATATTGGCAGTAGAGATCAAGAAAAAAACCTATAGATGTTAGGGCCGGCGCCGGGCCGGCTAAAGAAAGCCGGCATTGTACAGGTTTGTAGTGACAACCGTGAGACCGCACAAACACCGATAAAAAGGCTTGCCTCAGGCAAAGGGGACGGGCAGCATTCCCTTTCTGAAGTACCCATTCATTCTAGAAGGATAATTTCCATGGCACAGGCAACCGCACGCCACATTCTGGTAGACAGCGAAGCAAAATGTGAAGAGCTGAAGAAAGAAATTGAAGGTGGAAAGGATTTCGCTGAAGTTGCAAAGCAGCATTCCTCCTGTCCATCCGGCCGCAACGGCGGCGATCTCGGTTCATTTGGCCCCGGCCAGATGGTTCCGGAATTCGACAAGGTGGTTTTCAGTGGAGAAGTGAACAAAGTTCTCGGGCCGGTAAAAACCCAGTTCGGCTATCACTTGCTGGAAGTCACAAGCCGCAGCTGATCAGCCGCAGTTGCTGAATGACAAAACCCTCCGCTGAACCATGGCGGAGGGTTAAACAGCTCAGCCAGGCGGCGAGTCCAGAGTCCAGGGATTGGAGGTCATCACTACTGCGCCCTGTTGCGTTATCCGGACTGTATCGCTACAACCGATTCCCCAGCATCCTGGAATCCGCAGACAAACAGGTAAGTGAAACACCATACCCGGTTCAAACACGGCTGACTGCCGGCGGGCAATGTAGCCCGAGCCTTCCACCCATGACGGCGGAAACTGCGCGCCAACTGCGTAACCAAACACCCCGGAAAAAAACACATCTCCGGCCAAAGGCTCCAGTACCTTGTCTGCAGCTATAGCCGCTGAGTCAAAACTTCGCCCCGGCTGCATGGCGCCAACCAGAGTATCCACCACCCGCCGACAACCATCAAAAACTTCCTGCATGCGCTTTGTGGGCTTACCAGCGATGACCGTACGCATCATCGGTGCAGTATAACGCTGCCAGGATGCACCGAATTCCAGAAATACAGGTTCCCCCTCCTGCACTTCAAAGCGTTTGTGATTGGTATGGATCACGCTACTGCGGCGCCCTGCCACAACTATCGGTTGCATGCTCATGAACTCACTGCCAGCATGCAACATTGCCTCAGCACCGGCAGCGGCAATCTCACTATCGGTAACACCCGGCCGTACCAGAGCAGCCGCAGCATCCAGACCAAGGCTGGTGATATCTGCACTGCGCTGCAGGCACTCCATCTCGGCGGTCGATTTCACAATACGCAGCTGTTTCAGCAGAGCTGAGGCATCTGCAAATTCGCAACCGGGCAGCCGCTGGCGCAGCCCTTCAATGACGCCATATCGCAAAGAGCCATGCCAGCAATCAATGCCAACACCAGCCCCGGCACTCGCCAGCGCCTCAGCAAGAGGATCAAGCACCTCGCTCACACTCTCCCAGCGATAGCCCACCACCTGATCCACTCGAGTGGTTACCATTGCCGGCCCCATTTCAATTGACGGCACCTGTAACAGAAGCGAAGAAGGGCTGACCACCAGGGCAACATGAACTGAGACTTCAAAGGTGCTGTAGCCAGTGAGATAGTAGATATCGGATGGATCGGTAACCAGCAGCGCCCCGAGTTGCCGGGCCGCGATCAGAGCCCTCAGACGCTGCAGGCGCTGCTCAAATTCGGCTGCCGGGAACGGGCATTCGCTTCCCCTGAGCTGACCGGCCAGAACCTTTTGGTAGGCATTGAAGTCCATAAGCACTCTCCTGAAAGCGGTTCAAGTGTGGCTTGTTATTGGAGAGTGCGCCCAAATGCCGGATCCTTCAAATCCGGCGTGCTATTTTTGTGGGGACAGGAAACGTGCAAGCTGGCTTCCGATAGATTCAACCGGTTCGGTAATTGCCTGCTGAATACTCCCGGTAACGGTTTTTGAAAACGCCGCCCCTGCTCCGCTTTCCAGGAAATCGATGTACAGCCCCATTTCCTGGGAACTGATGTTTTCATAAGTATGCAGGTAGCTGTCGTACACCTGTTGTTCCACAACCCCACGTATTGTCTCGCGCTGGTTTTCTATGCTCTGTCTGAGTTGATCGTAATTATCTGAATCACTGCTGAACGCAGCCATGGCGCTTGCCAGCCCCAGCTGTACAGCAATTGTGGTATCCACCGTGCTTTCGGTGGCGCGGGATGCACGGTCAAACCGCTCAAACATCCTTGAACGGTCAGTGCCATTGTACTTCCTGTTCAGCTCCATCGCTCTGGACTGTATCTGCTGCCATGCAGCGGGATCAGAAGCTGCAATTTCTGCCGCCGAGATCTTCTGCGCAACAGGAGTCTTGTACCAGTTCTCAACCTCCTCAAGCTGATTTCCGGATAGATCCTGCTCCAGGTTTTCTACAATCTGCTGTTCTATGTCCACAGCGCTGAAGCTGTTCGTGACCACAAACCCGATGGTGTCTGCAACCATGGGCGGTAACTGCTGATTGCGCTTCAGCCCTTCACGGATACCTTCACTCATCATCGCGGGGTAACGTTCAACAATATCGTCAACAGGCGATGCAGCCAGAACCTGTTGGGCGCTGGGCGCTGCCATGACTGGACCAGCCAGAAACAGACCACTGAATAAAAGAGGTTTAACTAGGGTGCCAAGCTTCATTTAACTATCATCCTGTTTGGTGGATGCTGCGTTTATGACACGCACACCCTCCCCTGAGCAAGTAATCCATGGGTTCCGGAGATGACAGTTTGGTAGGAAAATTCTGGAAGCCTGCACGTCCTCGCAGGAGACGGCGCCAGACACGCCGTAATCGATGGAAATCCCGCCTGAAATGGTACGGCCTTCCAGTTGTCGGTGTACTTATCGGGACCTGGGCAACCCTGCGCTTCAGCCTGTTAGCTCCAGAACCACCTGTAAACCCCGACAATGTCTGTGACATTTTCCGTGAGCATACGGTCTGGTACGACTACGCACGCAGCTCTCAGGAAAAGTGGGGGACACCCATAGCCACGCAGATGGCTTTTGTATACTACGAATCGTCCTTCCGCAGCCATGCCAAGCCACCCAGGACCCTGTTATGGGGGATAATTCCCTGGACACGGCCGACCACAGCCTATGGCTATGCCCAGGCTCTGGATCCGGCATGGGGAGAATACCTTACAGCGAATGGCGATGGCTGGTTTACAGTACGTACCGATATGGCGTACGCACTGGACTTCGTAGGCTGGTACAACCATCTGACCCATCAACAGCTTGGTATTCCATATCACAGCCCACACCGGCTATACCTCGCATACCACGAAGGGCGCGGCGGTTACGCCCGCAGAACATACACCCGCAAGCCAGGAGTAATGGCTCTGGCTTCCCGGGTTCAGAACCGGGCATTCCGGTACGATAACCAACTCAAATCCTGTGAGCAGGAGTTCCAGTGCTGGCGCTGGTACCAGTTCTGGCCATTCTGTAGCTGAACTCTGACCCCTCAGCAATCACGCTGAAGGGTTAAACTCAATCATCGAAGCCTGAGCCTGCAATCGCTCAACCAGAAACTCCATGACAATTCGTACTCTAGCCATTTGCTGAGTATCCTGATTTACATGCACCCATAAATCGACGCTTTCACCCTCAATCGGATCTGACAGGCGGCGCAACTCTTTTGTGCCCTCACCCAGATAGCAGGGCAAAACGGCCAGTCCCGCACCAGCCCGGGCCAGAGAGTACATAGCATGCAAACTGTTACAACGAATGACTGAAGTAATGTTTTTCAACTGTTTGCGATACCAGCGCCCTGTCGCCAGATGGCTGAAGGTCTCATCCGGAATAATCCAGAGGCAGTCTTCAGGCTGATTTTCAATGTCCATATTGCGATGGCGGCGGCAATAACTGGCTGAGCCGTATACCGCGGACTCAATCGCTGCAATACGTTCACCTTCCAGGGTTGCCTGAGGTTTGTTCTCAGGGCGCAGGGTCAGGTCTGCCTCCCTGTGGGTGAGGTTGGTGACGTCGTTATCGGTGAGCACTTCAAGCTCAATATCCGGGAACTCACGCACCAGTTCAGCCAGCACCGACCCGAGCAGTTCGCTCATCATCGTGTCTTCGGCTGCCACACGCACCTTGCCTACAGGTGCAGAGTCCTGTCCGACCAGCTTACGTTCGAGATTTTCCATCTCGACAGCGAGCTTTTCGGCATTGCGAAAGGCGGTTTCCCCAACGGGAGTGAGCTGTAACCCATCGCGATTTCGTTCAAAAAACTGCACACCCAGCGACTCTTCCATCTGGTCCAGACGGCGTAAAACCGTGGTTTGGTGTACACCCAATAATTCTCCTGCTTTCGCGAGCGTTCCGCCTATTGCCAAAGCATGTATATATCGAAGATAATCCCAGTCCATAGCTACTGCATATTTGCAACGTGAGTACGGATTTTAACGTATTTAAGCTGCAAAAAAATACCTTTAGTATTCTTCATAAATTCGGGTCAATCCCTTTATTCATTAACATCAAGTTACCAGCCAAGGAGGAAGTCGCTATGGCTCAAAAGCACATTGCAACCGTTCACCCGCTACCGTCCAGCATCCTCCACAACAGTGCTGGAGTCAGAAGTCAGCACACTCGTGCGGCTGCAAAGATGGCAGCAAATTTCGTGAGCCGCAAGCTACGCTCCTTTAACCGCAGGGCTGTTGCCGCAGCGGATATCACCCAGATGCAGGGTGGCCACTGAATTCCGGTAGGACAAACGTAAAGAGCTGCGCCTCATAGCGCAGCCCTGTGAACGCAAGTCAGACTGAAAACGCCGACGATTCTCATGAGGATCGTCGGCGTTTTGCATTACGCGGTCAGAATTCCCAGATTACTTTTCTTTTCTGCTCAAACCATTCATCCATTTTACGGTTGTAAACATCCTCGATCACATTGCGCCTGATCTTCATGGTAGGTGTAAGCATCCCGTTCTCCATTGTCCACGGCTCTTTCACCAGAACCACAAATTCGATTTTTTCATGTGCTTCACAAGCTTTATTAACCGCATCCAGCTCATCAGACAGTTCCCGCTCCAGCCCTTCCCGGTTTACCCCTGCGACAAGTTCCTCCCGTACTTCTTCCGAAAGCAACAGCATCAGGCAGGGCTGAGGCTGGTTTGCACCGGCCAGGCATACAACTTCCACCGATGGGTGGTTAAACCGGTTCTCTATAGGCACAGGCACCACATACTTGCCTTTAGAGGTTTTGAACAGATCTTTCACCCGTCCGGTAATCCGCAGATAACCGTCGGC
Organism: Marinobacter sp. F3R11; assembly: GCF_003318275.1. Classification (GTDB taxonomy): domain Bacteria; phylum Pseudomonadota; class Gammaproteobacteria; order Pseudomonadales; family Oleiphilaceae; genus Marinobacter. The sequence goes on from NZ_QOCH01000015.1 coordinate 285,154, forward strand.
GCTGATTTCGCCCATGTCCCCCGTCTTCAGGAAGCCGTCGCCAGTTACATCCTCCCGGGTTTTCTCTTCATTCCGATAGTAGCCCAGCATCATTCCCGGGCTTTTCACCTGCAACTCACCACCATCACCGATACGATGCTCAACGCCGGGGCTTGCCACACCCACATAACCGATTCTGGCCTGTTCTGGCCGGCTGGCATGGGAGTATCCGAAGTTCTCCGTCATGCCATAGACCTCCAGCAGCTCCAGTCCAAGGTTGCGGTACCAGGTGATAACCTCTTCCGATAAAGGTGCAGCGCCGGTCAACGCAGCACGGCAATGGTCCAGCCCCAGTTGCCGGAGCACCTTCTTCTTCACCATCGAGCTTACAAACGGAATGCTGAACAACAGTTTCTGTTTCGTAAGGGGCAATTTGGCACTAACCCCCTGGTAGAACTTCATCCATAGACGCGGGACCGAGAAAAACAGAGTTGGCCGGGCACGCTGTAAATCCTGCTGAAAGGTGTCCAGCGTGTTGGCAAAATACACATGGAAGCCGAAATACAGTGACTGAGTTTCCACCGCTGCTCTTTCTGCCACGTGAGCCAGCGGAAGGTAAGACAGCATACGGTCGTCTGCCGACACGTTAAAAACCTGCTGCAAACCATCAGCAACAGACATCATGGCTCGGAAACTGTGCATAACCCCTTTCGGGCGTCCGGTACTTCCGGAGGTGTAGGCAATGGTAGCCAGCGCATCAGGATCTGGCATTCTCGGTAACGCAGGAGGACTTTCAGCAATGATGTCCAGCCACCGGGGACAATCTGACATCGGCGACATGGGCAGGGAGATGACCGGGAGGTTCGAGGGAATATGATGTTTAATATCGTGCCACCCATCCGCTGTACCATCGAGCTTTCCCAGGAAAAGCAGCTTTGTTTCGCTGTGTTCAAGAATATAAGCGGCAGCTTCACCCGTAAGGGTGGGATACAGGGGCACAGAGACATATCCGGCGGCCCAGATGGCGAGATCCGACAGAATCCAGTGAGCGCTGTTTTTGCCCAGAATGGCAATATTGCCAGGTGCCGGAAGATCAAGACTCCGGAGATAGGCCGCCATTCGTGAGACCTGATCGGCCGCCTGCTTCCAGGTGATGTCTTCTACTGTGCCATCAGGATAAGGCTGGGTCAGATATATATTGTCCGGGATCTGCGCCGCCCAGTAATACAGGCAATGCACGGAGGTCTGCCTGAGAGTGTCCACAGCCATGAAAAACTCCTTATTGTTGTTATCATTTATGAGCCTGGAACCTGTGTCATAACCAATTCAGGATCAACTTCATAGTAGCGCGTTTTTATTAGAGCGCTCGATATCTGCCTGATGACAGGATGTAAGCGGACGCCTGAAACAGATTATTTTTTGTGACATTAATCAATATTGGTCTAGAGTGAAAAATGACGCGTATCGAATTCCATAACTCATAGGAGATTGCCATGAGACAGTCGACTCGCTCATTCCTGATTTTCCCGGCCTGGGCCATTATCCTGCTGGGTTCGGCAGCTTTCTTTTACAGCGCTTACACAGGCATGCTTGGGTCCTGATACTTGATTCAACTCAGAGATAATATCTCTCTGGTAAGCGCCTAACGCCGAAAGCGGGTTTCCAGAACAACTGCCGAGTTAGTGCGCTCAACACCCTCAAGATTACCTATCTCATCCAATACGGCACTCAACTCTTCCAGAGTCTGTGCCGCAACAATTGCGATGAGATCGTATTCGCCGCTTACCGAGAACAGCTGGGACACCTGGCTGATACCCTCCAGCGCGGCATTTGTTCGCGCAGTCAGCTTCTGGACAACTTTTATTGAAACATGAGCTTCTACCTGGCTGGACAAAAAGGCTTCACCTAACTGCACGGAGTACCCCTTGATCACTCCACTGTTTTCCAGGCGGGCAATGCGGTTTTGCACCGTCGAGCGCGACAGATTCAGGGCTTTCGCCATATCCGTAATACTGATTCTGGCGTTCTGGCGCAACAGCATAAGCAGCTGCTTGTCTTTGCTTCCGGTCATTTTGCTCATCCAGCTATTCAATATGTGAAAATTATAGGCCACTTTGAACAAAGTGCATCTGCAATCTGACACCACATAGCTTCATACTGTCCTGAAACAACGGCAGGTTGCAGCCCATGATCATTCGCCCGATTACCGACACAGATCTGGATACCCTGTATAAAATAGCCAGTGAATCCGGCCCGGGGTTCACATCCCTCATGCCCGACAGGGATGCGCTGGCGCAAAAAATCGCCCATTCCATGGCCAGTTTTGAACGCTGCGTTACCCGTCCTGATAACGAGCACTACCTGTTCGTTCTGGAAGATGGCACAACCGGCGATATTCTGGGCACTACAGGCATAGAAGCAAATGCAGGGCACACCCGGCCTCTTTATCACTTCCGGCGCAACACGGTCACCCATCACTCCCGGGATCTGAACCTTCGTCGATGTGTGGAAACGCTCACGCGCTGTAATCACTACACAGGTTATTCCGAGATCTGCTCCCTCTATCTGCGACCGGAGTTCCGTCGGGCTGGAGCTGGCAAACTACTGTCCAGGGTACGTTTCCTGTTTATGGCACAGCACCCGGAACGTTTTTCAGACAAGGTTATAGCTGAAATGCGAGGAGTATCGGACACCTCTGGCCAATCCCCATTCTGGAACTGGCTGAAAACCCATTTCGTTGACATGGAATTCGATCAGGCAACCCAGCTTGCTGGCACCGGCTTTACAGACTTCATCGACAAGCTGATGCCTTCCCATCCACTCTACACTTGCCTGATGAGCCCGGAAGCACGAGCGGTTCTCAGCCAGGTACACGAGAATACCCGGGCAGCCTGGAAGATACTTAAGTCTGAAGGATTTCAGCATAAGGGTTTCATTGATCTGTTTGATGGCGGACCCACTGTTGAGTGTGCACTGGCCGACATTCGCAGCGTGAGACTCTCTTCTGCATGCACCGTCGTAATTGATAAAGCGAATGCAAAAGCAGACAGTGGTTTTTTACAGAAGAATGAACCAGCCCTGATTACAAACACAGGCACAACAGACTTCCGGGCGACCCTTACATCCGACGTACCTGCCCTGAGGGATACGCTGACTGTTCCCCCTGCCCTTGCGGAAAAACTGCATTTGCGCAATGACGACCCCGCCCGCGTGCTGCATTTTAACCAGGCGGCATCGGCGACCTCCCGAAATACAGCCACGGAGTTAAACTATGCATACTGACCGGAACACCTTGTTCGAGAAGCTCTGGCAGAACTATCGTGAGGTCACACCTTCGGCTGCGCAAATCCACCAGATTCTGGGAGCCGAAGAAAACCAGGCGATCGTCAACGACCATATCGCCCTGCGAACGTTTAACCTGGCTCCCGTTGGCCTGAACGCTCTTGCACAGCATTTTCTTGCACTGGGGTATCGCGAAGGGGGCGAGTACCACTTCAAAAACAAGAAACTCTATGCCCGGCATTATGAACACAGTGACCCGGAGGCTCCGAAAGTATTCATTTCGGAGCTGTTGACTGAGCAGTGCTCGCCAGAACTTCAGGCCAGAGTAAATGAGCTGGTAGCCGGAGTAACGCAGGAGCAGGTTGCAGCGGACAATTTCCTATACTCGGGCCGGCACTGGGATCTGGATTACGACACCTACCGCAATCTGCTGAAAGAAAACGAATATGCCGCCTGGCTTGCTGCCTGGGGCTACCGCGCGAACCATTTCACCGTGAGTGTGAACCACCTGCAGCACTTTCATACTGTCGCCGATGTGAATCAGCTCCTGAAAGACAAAGGGTTCAGGGTGAACTCTGCTGGCGGTGAAGTGAAAGGGTCGCCTGAAGACCTTCTTGAGCAGTCGTCCACCATGGCTGACCAGGTCCCGGTAGAGTTCAGGGACCGGAATGCCACCATTCCCAGCTGCTTTTATGAGTTTGCACTGCGCTATAACAAACCTGACGGCAACCGCTATATGGGCTTTGTTGCAGCCTCAGCAGACAAGATCTTCGAAAGCACTAATTTCAGTACGCAATAGCTTCATGAAGTTTTGAAATACATATCGCTTACCAGTACTTACAAAGGGATAACCTTTTTACAACGGTACGGCCCGTCATCATTGTCTACCTTTCAGACACGAATACGTTTCGGATACTGCCGGAAGTGATACAACAACAAAAATGTGGTGGAGGAAGCACTCAAGTTGCCTCCACCAAGGAGAAACCATGTCTGCATCCACCAATCATCTCGAAGAACGTACACGGGATTCAGATGAGCTGCTCGAAGGCATCATGCCTTCAGCTATCACTCTTGCCATGATGCTGCGTCACAAAAAAATGGCTGCATGGCTACGCTGCGAATATGATGGCTATCAGGATCGTGACGCCGCCCCTCCCTATCGCCTGGATCTATCCGGTCATATAGTGGCAAAATCCCCACAGTATGGATGGATTCCCGCGCCTGTGGCCGATGATCAGCAGAAGCTTGAGCTTGGGCATATCGATCTTATTGAAGGTACCAAGTCTCTCGAAAAAGTCTGCATCAACAGCAAAAAAGGTGATGGAAACCGTCTATTGCTGGACGAAGAAGATATGGCCATCCTGCAAAAACAGATCAACCTGAGTGCAGAGCTGGCCATTAACCTCAGCCGCGATGTGTACTCTGGCCTGCTCAGAACCGTAAGGGGCGCCGTTCACCTATGGACGCAGGCACTGATTGAACGCGGGCTGGAAGGCGAGCACAACCACTACAGCGCCGAACAGCGCGCCCTCGTCGCGGACCTGGACATTCCGGAATATTTCTGGCGTAAAGCCATGGATGAATTGGACCAGTTGCCAATTCCGGATGTACAGTCAGCAGGCTTTTTCAAGAGGATGTTCGGATAGGCAAGCTGCGCTAGACTAACTCCTTGCTACCCGATAAACCTGTATTCGTTTAATGCAGCAAGGAGTATTGATGAAGCCTGCCTTCACGTTTCTGCTGGCCTGCCTTCTTACGTTGGCGGGCTGCCAGTCTTTGCCAGATAAAACCCCGGCCAACAAGCCCGACAACGAAAATCTGCCGTCAGGCTCTGGAAACAGCGATCAAAACACGGTGCTACTCAGTGCCCGGCATTGCCTGAGCGAGTATGTGCGCGACCAGAGCAGAGTTCATTATGGACCCTGCCTTAAAATCATCAGTGTGGGCGACAAAACACCACAGGTCCGGGATGATGGTTTCATAGCACTACCCATAGCCACTTCGCTGACCCTTGGCGTTAGTTGCGTGTACCGCCATGCAGACGGGTCACCTATTCCCCTAACCATGGAAACGACAGAATTCAGCATTACACCGCAGACGTTTACTGAACCGGGAAAACGCTGGTACCTGCATGCAAACACCAAGGCAAGACAGGTGATTGGCTGCGTACCAACACTATCCCGCTCTACGACACCGACATACAAAACGGACTGACAGCTTGAAACAGTTTCTGCAATATTCGCAAGACATGCCTCCAACCCAAAGAGTCCGGCCATCATGACATCCGATATCAGCATAGTCTGGCTTGGTGCTCTGGCAAGCCTGTCCGCCGGCCTTGCTACCGGCATCGGGGCCCTTGCAGTCTTCTTCGTAAAAACCCTGTCTGACCGGCTGCAGGACAGCATGCTGGCCTGCGCCGCAGGTGTAATGCTTGCAGCCTCTTTTTTCTCATTACTGCTTCCTGGGCTGGAGCACGGTGAGGCACTGCTTGGCTCTACCTGGGCGGCAGCGCTGCTGGTTATTTTCGGGATATTGTCGGGCGCGGGAGCTCTTTACTATATTCACCAGAGACTACCCCATGAACATTTTAATCTCGGACCAGAAGGCCCTAACGCCTCGCACATCCGTCGCATCTGGCTCTTTATTATTGCCATAACCCTGCACAACTTCCCGGAAGGAATGGCTGTAGGCGTTGGCTTTGCCGGCGGAGATATACGCAACGGCTATGTTCTGGCAATAGGAATCGGTATCCAGAACATTCCCGAAGGTCTTGCCGTTGCCGTATCACTGATGGCTATTCAGTACTCCAGAACCAAAGCATTCACAATTGCCCTGCTGACAGGCCTGGCCGAGCCTGTCGGCGGCATATTCGGCGCGGCTATGGTATGGCTGGCAGAACCGGTTATGCCGTGGACTCTGGGCTTTGCTGCCGGCGCCATGCTTTTCATTATCAGCAATGAAATTATTCCGGAAACCCACCGGAACAGTTACAAAACGCTGGCAACCTTCTCACTTATGGCAGGCTTTGTTGTAATGATGTTTCTGGATGCCACACTGGGATGATGCGTTAAATCGCTATGGAGAAACTACCTTGCCCGACAATAACAAAACAGCGGGTCCGTTTGAGTTTGACTATATCGTAGCCGGAGCCGGTACAGCCGGCTGCCTCCTTGCCAACCGACTGAGCGCAAATCCTGAAAACAGGGTTCTGCTGATCGAGGCAGGCGGGCGTGATAACTATCACTGGATTCATATCCCTGTGGGTTACCTCTACTGTATCGATAATCCACGCACCGACTGGTGTTTCCGTACAGAGCCGTCACCGGGGCTCAACAACCGGTCACTGATATACCCCCGGGGCAAGACTCTGGGCGGTTGCTCCAGCATCAACGGCATGCTGTATATCCGTGGTCAGGCCAGGGACTATGACCGGTGGGCAGAGATAACCGGCGATGACGCATGGAGCTGGAGCAATTGCCTGCCAGACTTCATGCGCCATGAGGATCATCATAGTCTGGATACTGAAGACCAGACAGATAGCACCCACCGACGGTTCCATGGCCATGGTGGCGAATGGCGGGTAGAACGCCAGCGCCTGAAATGGCAGGTGCTTGAAGACTTTGCGGCGGCGGCAGTCCAGGCAGGCGTACCACGCACAAAAGACTTCAACTGCGGCGACAATGAAGGTGTGGATTATTTTGAGGTAAACCAGCGTGCTGGCTGGCGCTGGAACACCTCCAAAGCCTTTTTGCGACACGCCTCGAAAAGACCCAACCTCACGGTCTGGCATTCCACACAGGTCTTGCGGCTGGAAATGGATACCGGTGGAGAGCGGCCAAGGTGCACCGGCGTGCGCGTGGCTACTGACTCAGGCAGTGAAAGGCTCGCATCGGCCAGTCGCGAAGTCATTCTCTCAGCCGGTTCGATCGGTTCACCCCAACTCCTGCAATTATCTGGAATCGGGCCATCCGACCTGCTCCGGGAGATGAAGATTCCGATAGTTGCAGATTTGCCGGGCGTAGGTGAAAACCTGCAGGATCACCTGCAAATTCGCTCCGTATACAAGGTAAGCAACGCTCTCACCCTGAACACCATGGCCAACTCGCTGATGGGTAAGGCCCGGATTGGTATCGAGTACCTGCTTAAACGTTCGGGCCCCATGAGCATGGCACCCTCACAGTTGTGTGCGTTTACCCGCAGTTCCGAAGAATACGACTACCCCAATATCCAATACCATGTTCAACCTCTGAGCCTGGATGCATTTGGTCAACCCCTGCATAACTTTCCGGCCATTACCGCAAGCGTATGCAATCTGAACCCCACCAGCCGGGGTACTGTACGTATCCGCAGCCGCAATCCTCTGGAGGCACCGGCAATCGCACCCAACTATCTGAGCACCCCGGAGGACAGAAAGGTTGCGGCCGACTCACTGCGAGTGACTCGCCGCATCGCCGGCCAGCCAGCCTTTTCAAAATATGAGCCTGAGGAATACAGGCCCGGGACACAATATCAGACCGACGAAGAGCTAAGCCGTCTGGCCGGAGACATAGGCACCACAATTTTTCACCCTGTGGGTACCACCCGCATGGGACAAGCAGACGATGAAATGGCAGTTGTAGATTCCCACCTGCGGGTAAGAGGCGTAGCGGGTCTGCGAGTGGTTGACGCTGGCGTGATGCCCGTAATTACCAGCGGCAACACCAATTCACCGACCTTGATGATTGCGGAGAAAGCAGCGAAGTGGATTCTGGCCGGAGATAAAGCAATCTGAGCAGACAGCAGTTTCATGCCTACAGATTTTTCAGATACTGCAATCCGGAAAGCTGATCCATCTGTCCTCGAATCCAGAATGCCCTATCCCGGACATAGGTTGAAGGGACTGCAACACTCAGTACCGCAGGGTTGGGCAAAACCGCCGCAAGTCGCGCAGCTTGCGCTGCAGACAAGTGGCGGGCGGAAATACCGAAATAGACCTGGCTCGCAGCTTCCACGCCATAAATTCCGGGACCGAACTCGGCGATATTGAGGTAGACTTCCAGAATCCTCCGCTTCGGCCAAAGTCCGTCAACAGCAAGCGCAAGACCCGCTTCCAGAGTTTTACGGACAAAACTGCGCCCATTCCAGAGAAACAGGTTTTTTGCCGTTTGCTGGGTAATTGTACTGGCACCCCTGAGCCCCTCTCCTGCGCGATATTCAGCCAGCGCCTGGCGAATGGCAAGAAAATCAATACCCCGGTGATCCGGAAAGCGCTGATCCTCACTGGCAACAACCGCAAGCGGCATCCATGGAGAAATGTCCGGAAAACTGACCCATTGTTGCCGCACTTCCTGACCCGGGTGCGCGATGCTGTAACCCAGAATAAACGCAGAAGTGGGCGGGTTAACATACCGGAACAGAAGCAACAGAGAGACGAATAACAGGATCAGAGCAAACAGCACCCAGGCCACCGCACGCACAAACCGTTTTATTATCGATTTTCGCGCCATAAATTCCCTTACCCGAGTCCCGGCTGCCTGGATGCAGTTTCGCCGGTGCTCACCACTGTAGTTCCGATAACCCTGAGACAGTGCTTGCGACACACTACGCGCAAAGGCGTAGTACCTGCTTCGTCACCATCCACAGTTACTGTCTTTGGTCTCGAGGTCAGAATCTCACAACGCTGACCCTTCAGATGTACAACCGTACTGGTGCGTTCCGGGGATTTGCCGCTGAACCGAACCATAAGAAATGTCAGAAGCAGTTGCACCAAAGGCCGGGGTTTCACAGCAATAACATCCAGAAGCCCGTCATCAGCCATAGCCTGGGGGATCTCGTTACCGCCACCAAAAAAGGCACCACTGGACACCGCAATCGATAGCCAGCGCCCGCGTAAAAATGCCTGATCGCATGTTATTTCAGCGTGAAATCCTCTCTTGGCACTCACTCGGCGCAACAACTCAAAACCATAGCTGAATCGGCCAAACATCTTTTTTGTGGTGCCCTGAGACTCTCTGACCGGAAGTGTGCCCAAACCAACATGGGCAACGTTCAGGAACAAGCCGCCGCCAAATTCGGCCACATCAACCATCTGTGTTTCGCCGCGCTGAACCAGTTCGCACACATCTGCAGGCTCTTCCGGTAAATCAAGGTTACGGGCAAAATCGTTGGCAGTACCCGATGGCAGTACCGCCAGTATTGCATTGCGCTCAAGGCATAGACGGGCACCGGCGTTGACCGAACCGTCGCCACCCGCAACCATAACAACATCACCCGGCTGCACTTGCGCCTCCCAGGTCTGCTCCTGGAAATCACAACACTCCGGGTTACTGATGCCAGCGCCTGCCAGTTTTTCGAGCCAGAACGCCCTGTCCTTCTGGCCATCACCTGCGCCTGGATTCGCAACCAGCCAATAAGTCATATCATCTTTTCTCTGCATCGGCCCGCATAGTTTCCGGAAAGCCATTGCCTCCAAGATACCTCAAACAGGCCGCTGCTGATGTTACGGTCATGACACAGGGGGAGCCTTAGCCGGGGCGTCTGTGAGAAACCACCAGAGCAACTCCTGCAATAGAAATAATTCCACCAGTCATTGCCAGCACGCCCAATCGCTCATCGAACAACCAAAAGGCTTGCAGAGCCGTTACCGGTGGCACGAGATAGAACAGACTGGCAACCTGCGAGGCCGCTCCACGGCGAATTAACCACATCAGCAGCAGTATCGCACCAACGGAAACACCAAGAACCAGCCATGCGATAGAAAGCTTTAGCTGCAGTGACCACACAACCTCACGGGTCTCCATCAACAAAGCAGCAACGGCAAAAAACAAAGATGCAGCGCCGTATTGAATAATGGTGCCAGCCACGAGGTCTGCGCCGGTGCCGTGGCGCTTCTGATATACGGTACCAACAGAAATGCCGGTCAGAGCGAGCACGGCCCAGGCCAGTGTCCAGAGCGGAAAGCCGGAGCCCGGGCTGTTGCCGCCAAACTTCTCGACCAACACCAGTGTTACACCCAACAATCCCAGCCCGAGCCCGAGCCATTGCCTGCCGGAAACAGACTCTTTAAGAACGAGAACCGCGGCAGCCGCCGTCACTAAAGGTTGCAGGCCCACCACCAAAGACACAATACCCGCGGGCATCTCGCCATGAATAGCGTAATAAGTGCCACCGAGATAACAGCCATGGACCAGTAACCCGGTCACCACAAGATGTCCCGCAGACTTCCACCCCGGCCAGCGGGTTTTAAGCAACCAGGCCAAACCAAGAAGTATCGCAAGCGTCAGGAGCATGCGAATCAGCAGAAGAGTAAAGGGCTCCGCGTAGGGCAAACCGTACTTGGCACCGATAAAACCGGTACTCCATAACCAGACGAACAGAGCGGGGACAAAAAACGAATAGAACAAGGATTGCATATGAAGCTGCCAGAATCAGGTATCTGAAAAGTCCGTCAGTTTAGAGACTAACTTGCATGCAGAACAGATACAGACACCCGACCTGACAACCATTACAGATGGCACTCAAGATCAGAACAAGTGCCTGATCAGGTCGTGATTATGGATTGTAGCTTCTGGGTCAATTCTACGGCCTCACTGCCAAGAGGTGTCAGGTAGCCGCCGTCATCCTGAGTAATCAGGCCTTTGGCAAAAAGGCGCTGTGCGGCCTCAACGGTTTCGGGTGCCGCGTCGTGCCGGTGCACTTTTATACCGGCCTGGCCTGAAGAGGATTCAAACTGAGACAGCAGATTGAGCTCGGCAATATGATCTGGAGAAAATGGCATTGTTATTCCTTGGCTGTTTTGGTTGTCAGATACTTTCAGTTTTTTTGTCATTATCAAGGGTCATATCCCGCTCAGTTTCATTCCACTGACCGGAAAATGTTTCATACGCATCCGAGAAGCCTTTTTTGGCCCGCTCCCATGCAGACGCTGAGCTGGCTTTGAGTTCGTTATACCAGGTCTGTACCCGTTCCCGCTGCTCATGCAAAGAGTCCAGGCTATCCTGCGAGCGCTTCCGTGCTGTGTTGCTCATGTCATCCCAGTTTTCCGAAAGCTCTTGCTCGAGCTCAGCAATCCGCTTATCGAGTGCGGTGAGCGTCCGGTCAATTGACTCCTCTGCCTGATCTTTTTGATCGGATCCGTATTCCTGCAACGCCTTCCCGAGCTCCTGGCTTTCCTGTTTGAGCCTGTCCACTGACGAATCGTTTGATTCCGCCTGAAGATGCGCTGCAAATGCACAGGACGCAAAAACAAGCAGAGTACAAATTGTATGTTTCAGGATCATAAATTACTCCAGGACCTGGTTCTTCAAGGATAGCAGTAGCACAACAATAACAATATCCCGAGCTGAAGCTTACCTTATAAAAGCGTAATCAATCGCCAATAAAATCGATTTATATCAATAAAAACAAAACTTTAAAAAATAAAACCAGCGAAAAAATCTGAAAAGGAAAGCTGCTGACATGAACGGAATTTGTACATTCCGATCGCCTGTGCCACGTTGAAAGGGAATCCAAATATGGAGGAAAGATTATGCTCTATTGGGCTGTTGTTTGCCTTATCGTCGCTATTGTTGCAGGTGTCCTTGGTTTTGGTGGCATTGCAGGAACTGCGGCAGGCATCGCCAAAGTACTGTTCTTTATCTTTCTCGTTCTGCTGGTCATTTCTCTCGTCGCCAATGCAGTGCGCGGAAAAGGCCCCAAACTCTAAGCTTCATGAGAGTTTAATCAGTGTTTTGGCCCGGGCACCCCGCTACATGCCCGGGCCTCCTTCCCGGTAACATTTCTCCGACAAGACATAATGTCATTTCTGTGCGCTAAGGCCGTATAATTTCAACAGCCTGCATTTAACATGAACAGCAACACGACTGTTGATTGAGCTTTCCGTGAGTAGCAAATGATACGCCCCCAACACATTGCACTGATTGTATTGATCTGGCTTTCTGCTCCGGCTTCGGCAGATAGTATCAAGCGGATTGTGCACCCCGACGGGCGCGTTGAATATACCAACGTTAAAAGCAACAACCCCGGACGCGCCTCCAGCAAAAACGAGACTGTGTTCCGTTACAAAGACGATAACGGTATTGTTGCTTACAGCGGAACCCGGCCTTCTGTAGCAGATTTCGAGGTTATCAGTTTCTACTGCTACGCCTGCGACCCGGACTCTCGTGTTAACTGGCGCACAACGCCGTTGTACTCTGGCCGCTACGACAAAGAAATCAAAGCAGCAGCCGAAGAGAATGGCGTTGACCCAGCACTGGTGCGCGCGGTTATTCACGCGGAATCCGCGTTCAACGAAAAGGCGCTATCTCCGGTGGGTGCACAGGGGCTTATGCAGTTGATGCCGGGAACAGCAGAGGAAGTTGGTGTCAAAAATCCGATGGTGGCGGCAGACAACATCCGCGGAGGCGTCACCTACCTTGCAAAAATGCTGAAACGATTTAAAGGTGATACCAGGCTGGCAACAGCAGCCTACAATGCCGGCCCGGGAGCCGTCAGCCGTTACGGCGGGATTCCCCCCTATGCTGAAACCAAAGCTTACGTTGAGCGAGTGGGCATACTGCGCGAGCGATATGCCAGTAACTGACCACTAGACCAACAGCCCCTCCCTGGGCCGGACAGGTCTACTCGGATGCTGCGATCAGGCTGGCGTTGCCACCTGCAGCAGTTGTATCCACGCAAAGATGACGCTCAATCACAAAACGCTGATCAAGAGTATGCTCGGTAATCAGCGGTAGTAATGCTCCATCACGCCGGGCCAGAGCCAGGCGATACTTTTTCAGGAGTGGCTGTTCAGCGCAGCTGACCACTGCTTCAAATCCTCTCACTCTGACTAGTGCCTCCGGTTCGAGGTTGCCTTCAACGCCAACAACAGGCAGCCCGGCGTGCGCAGCGCGGCTCACAGTGTCAGCAATACCTGGCGCGATCACCACCACCTTGTTGCCCTGAGACAATGCCATAGCGGCCTGAGCCAATGCTGTGTCTTTATCCGGGCCAAGACAAAGTATGGTCCCACGGGCGTGATTGGAGAGCCGGTTAAGCTCACCCGTTGGCCCTGGCAGTTCTTCAATGTGGGCGTCCAACGGCTCGGGGACCCTGCCGAAAACAGGCTCCAGGGCTTGAATTCTGGGTGCTGGAGCAAGAACTTTACACTTACCCAGGCTGCCGATCAGCTCTTCCAGCTTCTTGCCATCGATCACTTTAGCTCCGGGGTCAGCCGGGCGCTCAGCTGTGGCGCCTTTAAGAAAACGACGAACATATTGCGGGCCTCCCGCTTTCGGCCCGGTTCCGGAAAGGCCCTCACCACCAAACGGCTGGGATCCCACGATTGCACCAATCTGGTTGCGGTTCACATAAATATTGCCAACCTTGATGCGGCTTGAGATCCGGTCCACCCGGTTATCAACCCGGCTATGGATACCGAAAGTCAGGCCATAGCCTTTCGCATTTATAGCATCAACAACCTTATCGATGTCTTTGGCCTCAAAGGTCGCCACGTGCAGTACCGGGCCGAAAATCTCTTCTTCCATATCTTCTATTCCGCTGACTTTCAGTACAGCGGGTGAGACAAACAGGCCTTTTTCCGGCACCGGGAGTTTTTTAAGCAGGAGGCCTTTTTGTTCAAACTTATCGCAATGATCCACGATTTTCTTGCGCGCCGCCTCGTCAATGACCGGACCGACATCTGTGGAAAGTTCCCAGGGATCACCAATCCCGAGCTCTTCCATGGCGCCGTAGAGCATCTCCAGCAGGTGGTCAGCAATATCCGTTTGCACGTACAACATGCGCAGCGCCGAACAACGCTGACCAGCGCTCTGGAACGACGAGGCCAGCACATCCCGGACTACCTGCTCAGGCAGAGCCGTTGAATCCACAATCATGGCGTTCAGGCCACCGGTTTCCGCCGCCAATGGTGCATCCGGAGCCATGTTTTCTGCCATTACCTTATTGATGCGCTGAGCGGTGGCCGTGGAACCGGTAAAGCACACACCTGCCACCCGTGGGTCAGAAGTTAGTGCGGTCCCGACTGTAGCGCCGGAGCCTGGCAGAAGCTGTATCGCATCTTCGGGGATTCCTGCTTCGTGCATCAGTTCAACAGCACGAACCGCCAGCAGCGACGTTTGCTCCGCAGGTTTGGCAACAACTGCATTGCCCACAGCCAGGTTGGCAAGAATCTGGCCGGCAAAGATTGCCAGCGGGAAGTTCCAGGGTGAGATGCAGCAGATAACGCCGCGGGCTTCACCGCTGTCTTTGTAGCGCAGAGCTTCATTAGCGTAGAACTGTGAAAAATCTACAGCCTCGCGAATTTCAGCAATGGCATCCAGCAAGGATTTACCCGCTTCCCGGGTTGTCAGAGCAAACAACTCGTGGGCATTTTCCTCCAACAGGTCCCCAACTTTGCGAACACAGGCTGCGCGCTCTTCCACCGGCATGGCGGACCAGCCTGCAAAACCCTGCTGTGCTGCGCCAATAGCGGCAGACACATCGGCTTCATCAGCCTGGGTAATATGCCCGACCAGATCATCTGGATTCGCCGGATTTCTGACTTCCAGCACTTCTGTACCCCTGCTGTCCGCAGCAATGAGCGGGCCACCCACCCAACGATAGCTGCGAAATTCCCCGCGGCCCTTATTGACTCTCTCTACTGTCACCGGATCGGTAATATCCCACCCTTTGGAGTTACGGCGTTCAGCCCCAAAAAGATTCTCCGGACGTACAATTACTTTGCTCGAAAGGTTGTCACCCAACGCCTGAACGACATCAATGGGATCCCGGGCAATATCCTCCGGGGTTATACTCGTATCTACGATCTGGTTAACAAAGGAGCTGTTAGCTCCGTTTTCCAGCAGCCGGCGAACAAGATACGCCAGCAGATCGCTGTGTTTACCAACGGGCGCATATATTCGGCAGGGAACACCACTCTCTTCGAGAACCTGATTGTGCAGCGATTCCCCCATGCCATGTAGACGCTGGAATTCATAATTCTTCAGGCCGGCAGCTTTAGCCAGTTCCAGGACTGCGGAAACAGAATGCGCGTTATGTGTAGCGAACTGCGGGTATATGCGGTCGCTCATGCGCACCAGTTTTCTGGCGCACGAAAGGTAGGAAACATCACTGCATGCCTTACGGGTAAACACCGGAAAATCAGGCAGCCCCATCACCTGAGCACGTTTGATCTCAGCATCCCAGTAGGCGCCCTTCACCAGGCGAATCATGATACGACGGTCAAGCTTTTCAGAAAGTGCGTACAACCAGTCAATGGTATGGGAAGCGCGTTTGGCGAAAGCCTGAACAACAACGCCAAAACCGTCCCAGCCAGCAAGCTCCGGATCGGACAGAAGTCCTTCAATGACATCCAGAGACAGATCGAGGCGATCCTGTTCCTCGGCATCAATATTGAACCCCATATTCGCAGCCGCTGCTTTCTTGGCCAGTTTCAGGGCACGGGGCAACAGCTCGGTCATCACCCGTTCTTTGTGGCCATACTCGTAACGGGCCAGCAGCGCCGAGAGTTTGACGGAAATACCCGGATTTTTGCGAACATCACCTTTGCAGTTTTTGGCGATACTATCGATGGCGTTGGAATAGGATTCAAAATAACGACGGGCATCGGCATCGGTACGTGCGGCTTCGCCAAGCATGTCGTAGGAATAGGTATATCCCTTGGCCATATAGGACCTTGCCTCACTCTGGGCCTCTTCGATATCACGGCCCAGAACAAACTGCCGGCCCATTTCTTTCATGGCCTGGCCTGCAACTGTGCGAACCACCGGCTCACCAAGACGCTTGACCAGCTTGCGCAGTGTATCCCCTACCGTGTGACGCTCAGAGTCTTTCAGCAGGTTGCTTGTCATCAACAGCGCAACAGTTGTGGAATTGATAAACGATGACGTCGCCTTGCCAACGTGAGCACTCCAGTTGCCGGAGGTGATCTTGTCTTCAATCAAAGCATGGATGGTGGTGTTGTCAGGCACACGCAACAGCGCCTCGGCCAGGCACATCAGCGCAACACCCTCTTTGGTGGTGAGGCCGTATTCCGCAAGAAACTTTTCCATGATCGTGGACTTCGCATTTGCGCGGACACTACGCACCAGGTCTGCGGCCCGGGCGGATATTGCTTCACGCTCTTCGCGGGACAACTGAGCGTCAGCAATCAACTCGTGAATCACTTTATGTTCATCTTCGAGATAATAATCGCGAATCGCCTGCCGGCTTTCAGAAATTTCGGGAGTCACTGATTGCTGTGCTGACATAGCTGCACTCTCTCGGTTGTTTGCTCAGTTGTTTGCCTTTTTCGCATTCTACCTACAACATCAAAGTCGGTTTCACTATAAAAAACATAACCACAAACAATTAAGACTTTATTAATCTATAAAATTTGATAAATGACCTTTCGTATAACAAAATAAAGGGAAAATTGACCTTCCCATTAACCTTTACCCACCAAAAACCCTGTAGCATCTGGCGTTTACAATCTAAAGCATAGCGTCCATATCGATGACTTGCCCGAAAGTGACAAACCCGGGCTTTACCGGGAGTTTTCGACCGGAATAACGGGGGAAATCAGGTACAAAAAAGATATAAGGCCCAGGACCATGAACGAACTCGACCGGATCGACCTCTCAATTATTCGTGAATTACAGAAGAACGCGCGGATCACAATCACCGAGCTTGCCTCTCGTGTCGGCCTCTCGAAAACTCCGTGTCAGGTTCGCATGCGGCGGCTTGAGGAGCAGGGGTTCATCACCGGTTACACCGTACTGGTTAATCAGACCAAGCTGGGGCAAAGCCACATTGCTTTCGCGCAGGTTACCCTGAGTGATACCAGCAGCGATGCGCTGAAGGCCTTCAACAAGGCCGTCAGACAAATTGCTGCGATTGAGCAGTGCCACATGATGGCTGCCAATTTCGATTACCTGATGAAAGTGCGGACCCGCAACATGGCAGAATACAGGCAAGTATTGGGTGAGCAGATTTCAGCACTGCCCCACGTATTGCAAACAAGTACGTTTGTAGTAATGGAAAGTGTAAAAGATGCGGGGCTCTAAGGAGCCGGGTTGTTGACCCGGGCCAGTCCCAGAGTAGATACATGCAAACCAAGCTCACTCCGGTACAGCGCATTACCGATACCAAGCACAATATTTTCTACCGTGAAGTTAGAGGACACTGCACTGGCACCACCAATGGAGCGGGACTCCAGAACGAGTACCAGGCGCAGCAAATCAAGAAGGCGGATGACCAGGTCCAGAATACCGAAATCTTCTGGCGCGTCACCGATGCGAGCTATCACGTATGCTTTGGCGGCTTCTACCACAAAGGCTTCGTGGTCTGTCAGATGCTCGGAACTCAGGCACTTAATGGATTCAACACGCTGTTCCCGCTCCCGCCTGATAGCCTCCATGCAAACCTGACCGGAGTTTTCCGGGGTACTACCGCCGCGCAGAAGGCCCGCGAGCCGGAAATCCACTTTACCCTCGCTGCGCATCTGCTCATATTCGTTGTTCAGGCTTTCTTTTGCGTGGGGCAGATAACGGCGGATTGCCGCCTCCCGTGCCCGCTCCAGGTCTTCAGTCGTCGCCAGGCTCACCAGTGAACTCATCACGCGCACGCAATGGAGCAGGTGCTGCCAGTCAGCAGCCCCGATTGAATGCGGATCATCCGGCAGCACACGCTTTGCAGACACAAACTTGAAATACAGGGCTGTTACTTCCTGCTCGGAAAAATCAGACGTGCGAATAATTCGCCGCAGCCCCAGCTTTTCTATATCCCGCAAAAGACTGGGAATCAGCATCAGGACGTAATGCTGCGCACCTTCTGATATCAACATGCTGACGGACACTCCCATTTGAACATGTGGCTACCATAGCACCAAGAGCGCTCATACAGCAGGCTCAGCTTCCCTGCTCTTGGTCTGGCGCGCCAGATGAAGCACCCACACACCAAGCCCCATCACCAATAACGTAAGCCACAGGCCGTTGGTGTAATTACCCTCGACATCTGCAAGATAACCCACAACAGCAGGCGCCAGCATCTGGGCGATACCATAACTGAAGGTTAGCCGGCTCATGGGCCGGGAAGGATTCTCGGGAAACTCCCTCCCCACCATAGCCAACATCATGCTGACGATACCGATAAAACTGGCACCATAAATAACGGCGCTAAGCATGACGCTGACCATGCTCGTGTTGATGATCAGCATCAGGATACTGAGCGCATTGAGCGAGTATGCGAGGTAGAGAGCCATCCACTGCCCCCATCGGCGCGTGAACACATCCCAAAGCCAGCAGGCTGGCGTGGCTGCAAGGCCGGCAACCAGCCAGATCAGCCAGCCGTGGCCACTGAGTGCCGGTATGGACTCGGCAATAGCCACCAGGAAAGTCGCAGTTACCACATACCCTACTCCGGCACAGAAATAGGCTATCTGCAGAATCACAACAAACCGGCTGCGCTCATCATTGGCTGCCGAGCTTCCGGTTCGCGGCAAGGCACAGGCACGATAATCCGGCATCCAGCGCCAGGCAGGAACCAGCAACGCCAGACCCACAAGCCCGTATATCACCCACTGCTGATCCCAGCTGAAGGGCCCTTTGATCAGCTCCGCAAGAACCGCCGTCAGAACAATCCCGAGTCCAATGCCTGAAAAGAACACACCAAGTTCGGATTTTTCGTTGTTTTTGATCAGCCAGCTCATCAACAGGCCGGCACCGAGCAGCATGCCTGCAGAAGTACTCAGGCCTGAAACAAAACGCAGGGCAAACCACAACCAGATTTCCGTGGTGTACCCCATGAGAACAGTAGAGACAACCGCCACAACAAGCCCGAGCTGATACAGCTTTACCTTGAGATCAAGATCACTGATCCGGGTAATAAGCAACGCGCCCGTAAGGTAGCCTGCATAATTTACTGTCGCCAGCATACCTACCACAGACTGGCTCAACCCAAGCGCTTCCATCATCTCGGGGATCATTGGCGTGTATGAAAACCGTGCAACACCGACCGTGACCATTACAGTGATCACACTAGCCGCCAGTACCCTTATTGTTTCTATTGTTTTCACGGGGCTTCCCTGGTTCAGAACAACTTCGGATCAGGCGCGGCTAAGGAACTTGCGTTCTTCCACGTTGATTTTGATCCGGTCACCGGTAGAAATATGCTCAGGAACCTGAATCACCAAACCGGTTTTCATTTTTGCGGGTTTGGTACGTGCTGTTGCAGAGCCACCCTTTACAGATGGGTCGGTTTCCTCAATATCAAGTTCTACAGTTGGAGGGAGCGCCAGGGCTACAGGCGCGTCGCTGACCAGAACCACCATAACACCCTGAGTATCTTCAGTGATAAATAGCAACTCATCTGCAATTGCATCACGACTCAGACTGTATTGGGTAAAGTCTTCGCTATCCATGAAGACATATTCATCGCCATCAGAATAGGAAAAGGTCGCTGGCCTGCGCACGAGATCGGCGAGGTTCAGCATATCGGAGTCCTTGAACGTCTCGTCGATCTTGGCTCCGGTTACCACGTCGTACATACGCATGCGATAAAGACTGCCGCCGGCCCGGCCCTGAGGAACAGAGCGCTCAATGTCCTTTACAAAATACACCCGGCCTTCGTATTCAACTGCAGAATTCTTCTTGATTTCATTTGCTCTTGGCATTTTTTAAAGCTCCGAAACAATACCGTAAACGCGTTCATACCGGGTATCAGCCGGCGGATTTCACACCCGGCAATTCTACCCGCAGATCAGCCCCGCCGATACGGGGCAGGCGGACACTATAGGTCATTCTGTAAAAAGCTTCCCGGCCCTATAACCGGATTCACATAAGAAATAGCAATTTGATGTAAGCTATGCTTCATTGTGACCATCCTGTCGGCCTTCTCCTGATTTCAGGTTTAAGCATACACTTGGTCGGCACGCATACGGCTAAACTGAAAGGTTTTATGAAAGTACCCAAGAGATTGCAGCCCCTGGTCGACGACGGCATGGTGGACGAAGTGCTTTACCAGCTCATGAGCGGTAAAGAGGCACAGGTTTACGTGGTGCGGTGTGGTGAGCATGTGCGCTGCGCGAAGGTGTTCAAGGAAGCGCAGAAACGGAGCTTCAAGCAGGCCGTTGAATACCAGGAAGGCCGGAAAGTACGTAACAGCCGCCGGGCCCGGGCAATGAGCAAAAAAACCCGCTACGGCCAGAAAGAACAGGAAGATGCCTGGCTCAATGCCGAAGTGGATGCCCTGTACCGGCTGGCTGAGGCCGGGGTGCGCGTACCTGCCCCCATGGGCTTTGTGGATGGTGTGCTGCTGATGGAGTTGATTGCCGACGCCGATGGCAAAGCAGCTCCGCGCCTCGATGATGTCACTCTCACTCCAGACCAGGCGCGGGATTATCACGAACGGATTATCGCTGAGATTGTTCGAATGCTGAGTGCCGGGCTTATTCACGGCGACTTGTCAGAGTTCAACGTACTGGTAGACAGCAACGGCCCAGTGATCATCGACCTTCCCCAGGCAGTGAATGCTGCCGGCAACAACAACGCCGAACGTATGCTGGAGCGGGATGTGGACAACATGCGCCGCTATTTTGCCAAGTTCGCACCCGATCTGCTGATTACCGATTATGGCAAGGAAATCTGGGCGCTGTACGAGAGCGGCAACCTGCATCCTGACAGCAAACTGACCGGGTGTTTCGAACACGATACCCACAGTGCTGATGTCGACGAGCTAATGGCGGTGATTGACGCTGCAAAAGAGGAAGAAAGGGATCGGCAGGAACGCATGCAGGAAGACGACGAGGACTGATTCCGCCCCGTCATTCCGGACACTTACCATGCAAGCCAGATAACGTGTCTGGCGCCCTTCCCGGGGCGATGAGCCCGAACAGTCACCGCCTCTGCAGAGAGCCCGGCCCGCTTCAGGCATTCGGTAAAGGTTGGATCCTGACCTGCAGACCAATAGGCCAGGATACCCTCTGGCCGCAGTGCTTCCTGCGCGGCAGCAATGCCCGCAGAAGAATACAGCCAGTCATTTTCTTTACGTGTAAGGCCTTCCGGGCCGTTATCGATATCCAGCATAATGGCATCGTAACTGGCCGGAGAATCCTTGATCAGCTGCACTACATCACCAATATGCACCCGCGCACGAGGGTCTTTCAGCGGATAACCCGCCGCATTGCCCAGCGGCCCCAGATTCCACTGTTCTACTTCAGGCACCAGCTCTGCAACGGTTACCTCTGCAGTCTCCCCCAGAGACTGCAAAGCGGCCGCCAGGGTAAAGCCCATACCCAGCCCGCCAATAAGCACCTTTGGCGCCGGATGATCTGCAATGCGTTCACAGGCCAGCGTGGCAAGTGCGTCCTCAGAGCCGTGCAGGCGGGTATTCATCAGCTCGCCGCTTGTGCCGGCAATACGGATGGAGAACTCATCGTTACGCTGCAACAGGCGCAGTTCTGTGCCCTTGCCCGGAATAATCGCAGTGCCAAGCAATTCGAAACGAGCCATACAAAACCTCTGAAGATGAAATCCCACGGGAGAGTCCGGGGTTAAGGCAGATGAAACTCAGCTCTGCGCTACTGTACGAGCGGTACGCTCTAGCGTCAGGGCAATACGCTCGAACATCCCCTCGATGGTTACTGTTTGCGAATCCGGCTCTTTCACTGAGTGAAGCGCCTTGAGAAGCTCCGAGCTCACTTCCCGGAACCGGGAGTTCATCTGGCCCTTGGAGCTCAACAGGTAGGTGTCGGCCAACACCTGTTGCCATTCTGCCAGTTTCGCATCAACAGCGGCACTGCGGTGGTTCTTGATACGTTTTCGCAAACGAATGGACATGTGACCTATGTTAAGCCCGGTAAACCCCAGATCTGTCATATTGCGACTGAGACTGCCCGAACTCTGGTCATAATTGGCAAGCCGCAAGAGGCGCTCACCCATTCGGCCATTAAACCAGTTTTCCGGCCTGCGGTGGTAATCAATGCCTACCAGATCCCGAGCCGTTGCCTTGAGTAAACGACGCTGCATCAGCTGGCTGTCCGGGGGCGTGATCAGTTTGAACACCCAGTAGAGTACACTCATACCAACAAACAGCCCCAAAGCATTACTGGTGGCGACCTCCATGTTGAATGTCATGTGATTGCCTGGCTGTACAATCAGCGTGAAAGGGATACATAAACCCAGACCGTAAGGCAGGGTCTTGCGGTTCGCAATGGCCAGCAACGCGACGAAGTAAGGGCCCGCGAGTATAAGCACCAGCAACTCAAAGTCGCCGCTGCTGCCAGACAACAGTCCCAACCCAAAAAACAGACTCAGCGGGATTGCAACCACAACCCCCAGCAGCAGGCGCCGTAGGATTGAGGTCAGTACAACCCGGGAAAAACGGGCAAACATCACCGAAAATACAACCGGCATAATCATCAGCATAATGGCCGCCGGGCTGCCGGTGCTCAACCATACCGCCGCCCCGAGCATGAAAACCATCGCCGTCCGGAAACCGTTAACGGCACCGATCAATGGGTCCCGGTGAGTTTTCAACCTTGAAGCTTTCAGCAGCGTCTGATCACGGTTTTCAAGGGCGTTATAGGCCCGCAATACCATGGCCAGATCCGCCACCAGCTCTGCAGCGGTCTGGGTAAGGCGAATCACAATAGCGGATTCATTTACATACGCAGCCCGATGCTCCAGCAACGCACGCCTCAGGGCCTGGGCCTCAATATAGGATTCCTCAAAACTGTCCGCTTCAGCGACTTTTATAAATTGGGTTCGCATGTCCTCCAGCAACTTGCTAAACGCCGGCGAAACCAGGTCCGGGTGGTTACGAGGGAAGCGCCCCATAATTTGTGTAACGGCGAGCAACGACATCACTTTGTTGCAGAGCAAATTTGCCGCCCTGCTCCGCCCCGGCCCCTCAGGCCCTTCATAAGCAACGGCACTGGAATCATCATTCAGTACAATCAGGTTTTCCAGAATCTGATCCGCGTGCTGGTGACGCTGCTCGTGAGTGCTGTCCGGATCAAGTTCAAGGGAGAGGTATTCGAGGGTTTTATTGATGACTGTTCGGGCATGACTGCGGAGGCTGTCCTTTACCGTAACGGGCCACAATAGCTGGCTGACCAGCATTGCACAGAGGGCGCCTACAGTGATTTCACTAATCCGTGACTGGGCGATGTCAAACACCGCACGGCTATCTGCCAGGTTAGGGGTCAGCATCACCAACAGGACTACCAGCCCGGCGGTCATGCCCGACATGGCAAAGGCATAGATGAAATTGGTGTTATGCACCATGGACGATGCTGCGGAATTCAGACCGATCCAGATGGTAAGGCAGGCAAGAGCAAGCAATGGGTATGGCATGAAAAACGCCAGGATCAGAATTCCTGCGCCGCCGCCCACCACCGATCCCAAAATCTGGCAAACAGCCTTTTCCGTCACCAGCCCGCTTTCCGGGCGGATCTGCAGAAACATGGCAGATACCAGTGCCCAGTATGGGCGATCAAGCTGCAGGTACATGGCCACAAACAATGCCAGCGCCACAGATATCACCCCTTTCAGGGCAAATATCACAGCACTTCTGTCAGGCATCAAAAGCTGGGCCAGCAGCGGGTGGAGCATCATGCAGGAAGCTCCGTCACTCGGTTTCCAGATAAATGGAAACTGTCATGCCTGCGCTGATATTTACGCCTTCAGGGAGCGGATCAAGCTCGATATCGACCGGAATACGCTGGGCAAGACGCACCCAGTTAAATGCCTGTTGCACCTGAGGCAACATCTGGCTGTCACTACGGGTATTTGAATCAGCTATACCCTGCGCGATGCTGACCACTTCCCCTGTAAGCTTCTCATTGCCAGAAAGCAGGGTAATCCGGGCTTTCTGCCCTACCTTCACCCGTTGCAGTTTGGTTTCTTCAAAATATCCGGTCACATAAAAAGAGTCGCTTTTGATCAACGACAATGCCGAAGCCCCTCGGGAGACATAATTGCCCTGGCGTAAAGCAAAATTATTTACAGTACCGCTCTCCGGTGCCAGCACCTTCGTTCTCTCCAGATCGATCCGCGCCGTATCAAGTTCCGCCTGAGCAAGTTGGTAGCTGGCTTTGGCAGATTCAGCGCGGATACGGAAGGTTTCCAGACTGCCGTCGCTGACGGACTGACGATCAGCCACCTCTTGCCTGTTTTCATACTGATGTCTGGCGAGCTCCCAGGCTATCTTCTCCTGCATCAGCCGTGCAGCGGCCTCTGCGTACTTCGCCTGGTAACGGGTATCATCGATTGTAAAAAGAATATCACCCTCACTGACAGTCTGATTGTTTCTGACACTCAGGCCCGTTACCCACCCGGATACATCAGGAGCAATAGTGATAACATCGGCCCGAATCCGGCCATCCCGGGTCCAGGGAGAATACAGATAGTAATTCCACACCCAGATTCCGGCCGCGACGGCGACAGCCACCACCAGTAATGTAAGCCCAATACGCCCCGGTTTTCCCATGAAAGCCCTAATCTCCAAACAGATAAACGATAGCCGCCAGATAACAAACGAAGACAGCCACATCAAACCAGGCTTCCTTCCAGATATAACGGCGCAGTTCCAGATAATGCAGTACCATTCTCGTCGCAGCTGCAAGTAGAAACGCCAGAGGCGCAATCACCAGCAGCGGACTGAATAGCATTCCACCAATACTCATCTCATGAAGCATATCACCCCTGCTACCGACGCTTGTGACCCTGCCACCAGACATTTCAGCCTTGAAAGAAAGCGCATAGCGCACGGCCTCCTGAAGAAACACCGAACGACTTGCTGTCAAGCGCTTGATCATAGATGCAGGTGGAGCAATTGGCCAATCTGTATATGCTAGAGTGATCGCTGTATTTATAACGTGAGTTTATAAAGGATGTCCTCCGCCACCGTATTTGCCGTCTTTGCCGCAGCCTTCATAGCCCTGGCTATTTTCTATCTTTTCTTCTACAGATCCTGGCGCCGGGAGCGTGAGCTGAAGCAACCCTTCCCGAAGGTCTGGCGAAAACATATGCGATCAACGGTACCTCTGTACCGCCGGTTACCGAAACACCTTCAGAAGATCCTGGAAAAACAGGTCCAGCTATTCCTCACAGAAAAGAATTTCTATGGATGTGCCGGATTTGAAGTGAATGACCGCGTGCGGGTAGCTATCGCAGGACACGCCTGCCTTCTGACGATCAACCGTTCATATTCGGATTACGATGAGGTTCGCAGTATTCTTGTCTACCCGGATGTTTACCGGGTACAGGCTACCGAACGTGACGGCATGGTGGTGGGCATCAGCGATCAGGTGCGGGCTGGTGAGGCGTCCTCTCTGGGACAAGTCGTACTGGCCTGGTCGGAATGCGAAAATGGAGCAATACACCCCGAAGGTACTCACAACGTGATCCTCCACGAGTTTGCTCACCAACTGGACTATCTGGATGGCAGCGCGGATGGTGCACCACCCCTGGGAGGAGAACAAGCCAGGGAGTGGCAGCAAACCATGACCATAGCCTATGACAACCTTCGCCACTCACTGAGGCATCGCCGTAACAGCTGGCTAGACCCCTATGGTGCTACAAAGC
This sequence comes from Marinobacter sp. F3R11, assembly GCF_003318275.1. Taxonomy (GTDB): domain Bacteria; phylum Pseudomonadota; class Gammaproteobacteria; order Pseudomonadales; family Oleiphilaceae; genus Marinobacter. The sequence goes on from NZ_QOCH01000015.1 coordinate 310,956, forward strand.
CGGCAGAGTTCTTTGCGGTGCTGACAGAGGCCTTCTTTCAGCAACCGCAATATCTGAGAGAGCAACAACCGGCAGTTTATGGGCTGCTTTGTGACTTTTACAGAATTGATCCTGGCGAATTAGCTCCGCGCTGACCTGTCAGTCAGGCAGTAAGGCCCAGGCTCTCCGCATCCTTCTCAATACACTGATCCAGCAGATCCAGGTAACCGGCCTTGGCTTTCAGCTTGGTCTGAGCATGCGCCCTCATGTTGAGCTTCCGGAAGGCCTGAGCGAGTTCGTTAGCGCGGTTCAGAAGCTGGTCTGGCGCTACAACTTCATCGAGAAAACCTGCAGACACTGCGCCCTCTGGGTTGTAGATTTCAGCATTGATGACCGCGCGGTAAAAATGGGCAGGTGCCAGGCGGTGGCGCGCAATTTCTATACCCGCGTGATGCATGGTCATTCCGATGGCTACTTCGTTAAGCCCAAGTTTGAAGTTGCCTTCAATGCCAATCCGGTAATCCACAGACAGCATGATAAACGCACCTTTGGCAATAGCGTGGCCGCTGCATGCACCGATGACCGGCAACGGAAACGCAGCCAGGCGACGGGTGAATTTTGAGCCAACATTGACCAGAGCAGCCGCTTCCTTCATGCCCTTCTGCATTTCCTTCAGATCATAGCCACCGGAAAAAATACCCGGCTGCCCGGTCAGGATAACCACTGCCTTGTCCTGTTCCGCCTGATCCAGAGCCTTGTTCAGCTCTTCAAACACCTCATGGCCAAGGGCATTCGCCTTACCGTTATTGATCACGACTGTCGCGACACCATCGTTCAGCGAGTAATCTACAAAGTTCGTCACCAGCATTTCCTCTTGGTGGAGTTAGGTCTGAATTCGCAGAACTTTGCCAGCTTATGGCGCCTGCGACAAATTATTCTTCACCAACTGCCGGTTTCTTTCATGACTGATCAGTTACGGTGCTGAAGCCTCATGCGCAATTGAGCGCTAAAACCTTTCTTTGATGACAGGGGTATCAGATAGCTGTCACCATCGAACTCCGCCTTGCTTCCACCACGTTCACTCCACTGTTCGTCCGTGGTGACATAACGCAGATTCCAGCCATCTCCGACAGGCGTCATTTTCAGTGTGAGTGTGTCCCGGTACAGGTATTCACCTTCTACCCTGTGCTCGGTCCACAATGCACCATCAACAAAATAATCCGTCGCTGAGACCGCTAATTCTACTGTCATTACCAGAGTTCGCCCGCGCTCAACCGTGATCTTCGAGCTATCGAGAAAAGTAGAAAACAGCACCGGGGAACGAGCAGTATCCAGTCCGGCCTGCTTTGGTTTCATCATTTCATCAAATTTCCGAAGCACTGCACTGAAGGTTTCCCGGCGCCTCTCCGTCAACCTATAGCTGCGTGCTCCCCGGGGCGATACAGTCGCCTCGAAATAATAGGACGCCCGAACCCTTCTACCCTCCTGCCGTGCCTTCTCAACAGACGGTGGTAGTGGCAGCGATTCAACCTTCATCACGCCATCGGCGCGAACATCACCAAACAGGAACCGTACCAGGTTCTGGTAACTGTCTTCGGAATTAACAATCCCGTAGGGACCACTGTGGCTCCGGTATACAAAGGCTCTTGGAGCACCCCGGACACTGGCATTCTCAATGGCAACCAGGCCGTCACTCATCTTGCCTGCCAGCCACTTCGATACGCCTTTGGCCGCCCCGTAATCCTGTTGATTAGTTCCGATAAGGCAGAAAAACCGGTCCGGGCTGAACTTGCCATCCAGCGAATCCACCCGTTCCGGCCTGCCGGCCAGCCCCAGGTAACCCGCCATGGTTTCACGGTTGAAGTTGTTGATGTCCCAGAGCCCGAGAAACGAAGGCACATTGATTCCGGCCATCTCTATACCGTTATGTGGCGTAGCGTAGGTAAACACCTTATCAATCATTTCCCGTACTTCCGGTGTACTGATCCCGTCATTCTGCAGCATGCACCGACACACCAGGCCGCCCATGGAATGCGCCACGAGGTGAACCTTGAATTCTTCCAGAAGCTGCGGGTTATCGCCGCACAAGCGCTCACGAATATTGAGTATCAGATCCCGAAGCTGCAAGGCTGCAGCGGGGATGGAAAGTGGCTTCCCTTCTCCAAAGTCTCTGTCTGCCTGATCGTAATAACGGTAGATAATGACACTCTTCCGGGTAATATCCCGATCAATCTCTGCACCATCGGAGAAGGCATCGGTATAACCGTAATCCTTCATCAGGCGCATCATCGGTGATTCAAAAACCTGCTTATAGACAGTCCCATCCCAGGATTGACGAACCTTTGTCGCGCCCAGGTTAAAGCCCATATAGGGCATGGATACAGTATCGGCAATCTCACTGTCGGTCATGGCATAGCCACGGACATATATGATGGGATGGAACTGGCTCATGATGCATGCTTCCTTTCAGGCTGATCCTGCCATATACGCATGCGATATTCGTTCCGGAAACGCCTTTATGATGAAGCTGCGAGCACTTGGACCGCTCCGGTTCGAGCCGTTTTAGATTGGCTTGGTAGAAGTGTAAAAAAGACTGACGAACAGAGCGGCCCCAGACATCACCTCGGGTTGCTTAACCTCCATGCTCAAAAAAAGTAATGCCGAACCATTTGAGCCACGATCAGCAAGGCAACCAAAGGGAAAATGAACCTCGTAAGGTTGCCGTAATTCCGCGATTCGCCTTTCGGAGCATATTTCTCAACCAGAGGCAGAATAACGATCAAGGCCACGAAAAGAACAGCGAGAATAATCAGCAAGGCTTCCATAGTCAGCTCCTTATTCTAAAGGCCGGCTGGCCATTCAAGGCTTCAGTTCAATCGTCGGCCGTTGCTGCTTGTCACTGCGCAGGGCACAGAACTCCTGGGTTGCTCCACCCTTGTATCGCACTTTCACGTTGAAGCCTGCACCAGGCGTATGGTTGAGCACAAGCACCCGCTTTCTGCCGGGTGCAAGGCGGAAAGCCTGTATCGATGATTGAGTATCTGCAGTTCCAAAGTCCAGTTTTATGGACTCGACAGGGACCTCACTCCGGTTGTGAAATGTGACTTCCATTCCGTGAACAGGCGCAGTATTGCGACCCATAGCCCAGCCGACCGCCAATGCGGCCACAAGTGCCAGATAAAAATACCGGCGGCGCATGCGAGGGCAACGGGGCTCTTCGCCAGAAGAAGCGCTGACATTGGTATCGTCCATTGAACAAACTCCCGAAAAAACTTATCCCACAAATCTGTGGATAACTTTGTGAAAAGGTGCGGGACAAGCAAGCTCAGGCCAGTGAAAACGGGTACTCGCTATATATGACCGTTAAGTGACCAGATCATTTATTACTCAGCAGCACCCTGCTGAATTGCCAGACTATACGGCCGCTCCAGGGCAGCTCGTACTTCACCAATGGAAAACACTCTGGCGAACTCTCCAAAACGCTGGCCTTCGAACCAGAGATGAATCACTGGCAAGGAAAAAATACTGCGTGCAGCACACAGAGGCCCCGATACCTGGCAGTCAACATAGAGCATCAACAACTCAGGAAACTCATCCCGCCCCAACTTTTCCAGTTGGGGCTTAACGGACTGGCATACACCGCAACTTTCCCCACCGTACAATACAAGAACAGCACGGCTCGTACTGACAAGGTCCGCCAGTGCCTCTTCACTGTCAATCGTAAGCATTGGGCCCGGCACGTCTCAGCATCCGTTACTCTGCAACCACTGATTTATCTGGGCCTGATTCATGGCACCGCTCTGGCGCGCCAGTTCACGACCATTCCGGAACAGAATCAATGTTGGAATGCTGCGAATGCTGTATTGCCCGGCGGGGCCCGGATGCTCTTCCGTATTAAGCTTCGCAAACCGGACCTTGCCCCGCCAGCCCCCGGCCGCCTGCTCGAACTGCGGTGCCATCATTTTACAGGGGCCGCACCAGCTCGCCCAGAAATCCACCAGCACGGGCAAATCACTGTTTCCCGTATGAGCAGAAAAACTCTGCGAGGTCAGCTCCAGCACACCTCCTGGCCATAAAGGCTGCTTGCAGGCTCCACAATTCCCCCCCGCTTCCACCCGGTCCGCCGGCACACGGTTTGTCTTGTTACAATGGGGACAAACGACATGTTTAACGTCATCACTCATGACTGCACCTCACCGCAGGTTAAATCCATCAATCTAAAAACCGGAAAGTTCGTCTTGCAGGTCTTTTTTCAATTCGTCCGCTTCAGTTATCCACAGTGTTTTATCCTGGCCCGGAAACACGCCTACCTGCAAACCGTCTTTCGACAGGCCCGGGACCCACTTCTTGAAGAAGTCAGGCAATGAAATACTTCTCGAAGTCAGGTCGTCCGAACCCCTGGCGTAGGCAACGGCAAATTCAGAGCTGGGCCAGACCGGCAAGTGTGTAAGCCCGTCATCCTCCGAAACGATTGTCAAAAACCGATTCTCTGCATTGACGAGTATCCAGATTTCCCGCTCCTCCAGCACTTCGCTGAGAAAGTAGTCATATCGTTCTTCGCCGCTCATCTCAAGCACGCTCGCCAACTGCTCATCGGTCATAATATACGTCTCTGTTTAACAATTAGATTTACAGGGTCTTTGTACTGGCACGCTGCGCTTTTCGATACATCCATGCAAGCCCCAACAACGCAAGCCCCAACCCCATAAACGCGGCAACCCGCCAAAACCCCTGCAGGCCAGCCATATCGATCAGGAAGATTTTCCCAATCACTACGCCCAGCAACGCCATGCCCGCCTTATACAACACAATATGGGCACTTTTCGCCGAATAAACCGTCGAGTAAATAATCGCTGCGATAGCGTATAGCATGCCAACTACTGAATAGGTATATAGTTCCCCCTCGGTCATACCAAACCACAGCGCCATATCACTGCCTTGCCAGAACTGTCGGATTTCCAGAACAGTGAACAGGAGAAAGCCTCCTGCCGCCACACACAGTGACCAGAGCCTGGGCACAATCTCCGGGACGCGGCTGACAACAAGTGCCAGCAGCACCGGGCCACCAAAAGCGGGTAGCAACATATTGAAAACAGGCGTACCGCTAATAGCACTCTCGTTCCACCAGGGGTTGTGCAGGGTCACCAGAGTCACGTAGCTGATCCCCGAGAGCGCCAGCAGGATCCATGAGAATATCCGATAGAGCCAGGCCAGAGACTGGCTGGCTTTGGCGCGAACCGCATAGGTCACACTGAGGGCACCCCATAGCAGGGTATTCAGGGTTGCTTCTACAAGACTGTATTCGTGAGTGAATATATCCCCGTCGTACAGCCAGTAACGCAACTCTGTCCCCATGAATAACACCAGAAGATGCAGGGTCGCGCCTTCCAGCCAGGGACGAATCGAGTGATTTTTGTCCGCAAGTCTGGTTGCTACCGCTGCCAGCAGCGTGGCGCCACCGTATGTCCAGAGTGACCAGTGAACACTGGCATCATAACCCTGCAGCCAGGGATTAAAGGTCAGGCGAGCAACAACCAGTGCCAACACACCTTTGAGCAACATGTACAACTCGGGCATCTGGTAACGCCGGGCCAGCCAGGTAAGACTGACAAACTGGACGGAAAGTGCCAGGGTTAGCGACGCTTCACGGAAGGCCATAACCGTGGCCAGAGAGTAGCAAACATGTGCGGCCAACACCGCCCAGACCACTCCATTTTCATAGCGTGCATTCCCTTCCATCCTCCAGGCCAGAACACCATACACAGCGCCCGACAGCAGAGTGATGACAGCCCAGACCACCGACGTTTCGCCATAGCCATGCAGCAGTAACCAGCCGAGCACAAGCCACACAGGTGAGGAAAGTAACGTCAGCGACGCCCAGCGCCGTTGATCAGCATTGCGCCCCCACTGCCACAAACCAATACCGGTGGTAATAATGGCCGCGGCGATAAGGTAGCTGATAAAACCGGCCTGTTGATTCAGAGGAATCTGCAGCAGATATACAAAATCTCCTTCAATCCCGCCCATATAGAGCAGCCAGCCCGCAGCGCTCGCTAAAACCGCACACCAGGGTAAAAACCAGAGAGCCCCCCGGCTCTGGGGAATCAGCGAGGCCGCAGGCAGGATGAGCAACCAGCCCCATAACGATGAGTTATCCCCAGCCTGATGAGCAATCGAGATACCCCAGATAGCCAGCAGCGGCAGGAATGCCTCACGCAAACGCGACGACGGCGCCTGCTCCTGACCCGGTAAAAAGGCAAAGACCATAAACAGCCCGGCAAGATAACAGGCCGTTGCCATTTCTGAGGGAGCTGCAGCCAGGGTAACGGCCCACCACAATAGTGCGCCTGCAAGCGTGGCGTACCAAAGCCAGTCGCGGAAAACGTAGCGCATTAACAGAAGTGAACTGAGTGTAATCAGGAAACTGTACGAAAGCACAAAGGCAACACTGCCGCCCTCACCCCCAATCAAAAGAGGCACAAGATAGGCCCCGCTCAAACCCATGATAGCGAGCAAGGGTCCATGCACCAGCGCCAATACCATGGTCATCAGGGACACAGCAGCCAGGACGATTAACCCGACGACAGCGCTGATCAGTTCATAGTGGTGAACACCTGCAAGCACTGCTGCGTACAGGGTAATGCTGCCGCCACCCGCCAGTGCAGCAAACACCTGATCGGAACTCATATGGCGCCGGCGAAGGAACTCAGCACCTGCGTGCAGGGCAAGACCTGTGGCAAGAGCAAGCAGCAGTTGTTGAACAGGACCAATCAACCCGGCATTTATGGAATGGCTGACCATGAAAATGCCAGCCAGGGCTACGCTCAGACCACCCAGCCAGACCATCCAGTTTTCTTTAAGGGCAGCGAAAATGCGGGAGGGCTCGCGAGGCTCAACCCAGTCATCGGCTTCTGTTTTTGTTTCCGGTTCCGGCTCCGGCTCCGGAAGAGTCGACCACTGTGCCACCGTAACTTCTTCTGTGGCCTGACGCTCAGGCTCAGCCGGTCGGTCAGAAACGATCTCTTCCGACTCTTCCTGCAACGGCACCTGCAAAGGTGACGAAACTTGTCCGTCTTGCCGGCGCAACCCGGCAACTTCAAGCTTCAGGGAAGCAACCTCACGCCCCAGTGACTCAATACGGGCAACCTGCTCATTTCGTTTACAAAATGCCAAAAAGCCAAGAACAGCACCCACAGGTATAAACAGCGCGAGGCCCACACCAAGAAGAATCAGTATTGCTTCCAAATCCTTTTACCTTTTTCGAGAATCCAGTCAGATGGTGGGTGAGCCACCGATGTTATGTGCCTAGTCTATCCTCTCTCAGGCGACAGCTCATCTGAAAGAGCACACTACCCAAAGCGCACACTTTACGTTAAGGTCAACTTTGCCAGACTTGAACAGGTTTTACCCAAACCGGAAAGACTGGCAACGGGAGCACCACCGCGACACCGGCAGGGTTGCATAATGCGCTCTATACTTCTGGGAAACACCAGTAGTCAGAGCACCGCTCCGTATATAACCGAGGCCCTCACAAGGGGCAATCTGTTCCTCAAGCCACTACCCAGGAAGAGGATTATGACAACAACAAAATCCAGAACCGTTTATACCCCCGTTTTTACAGACGGTGGGGAATTCCGCATTCCAACATTCAGACTTCTGAAACAGGACGGCTCGCTCTACAAAGGCGGAAAAGCTCCTGATATCAATAAAGACAAAGCTCTGCGAATCTACCATGCAATGGTGACAACCCGCGTACTGGATGAACGCATGCTGGGTGCCCAGCGCCAGGGTCGCCTGAGCTTTTATATGCAGTGTACCGGAGAGGAAGCCTCCATTATTGGCAGTGCTGCCGCTCTGGACGATGCCGACATGATCATGGCCCAGTACCGTGAGCAAGGCGCCCTGGCCTATCGCGGCTTCACCATTGATGAGTTCATGAACCAACTGTTCGGCAACGAACTGGACTACGGCAAAGGTCGCCAGATGCCGGTTCATTACGGTTCCAGCAAACTCAACTACATGACCATTTCATCGCCACTGGCCACACAGATCCCCCAGGCCACAGGCTATGCCTATGGGCAGAAAATGGCCGGCGACGGGCACTGTACTGTGGCCTATTTCGGTGAAGGAGCGGCTTCAGAAGGTGACTTCCACGCCGCCCTGAACATGGCAACCGTGCACCGCGTACCCGTGATTTTTATCTGCCGGAATAATGGCTACGCCATTTCCACACCGGCAACCGAACAGTTCGCTGCCGATGGCGTGGCTCCCCGCGCGTATGGTTACAAGATGGATGTCATCCGGGTTGATGGGAACGACACCCTTGCGGTCTACCAGGCTACCGAAGCCGCCCGCAAACTGGCGGTAGAAGAGAATCGCCCGGTACTCATTGAAGCCATGACCTATCGCCTGGCCGCACACTCCTCATCCGATGACCCATCAGGATACCGCAGCAAAGACGAAGAAGCCGTATGGCGCGAGAAAGACCCGATCCTGCGCATGTACAACTGGCTCATCCGGCAGAAGTGGTGGAGCGAGAGCGAGGAGAAAGAACTACAGGAGCGTCTGCGCCGGGAAGTGCTCGAAACCATGAAGCGAGCCCAGAAGCGCCCCCCTCCCCCGCTGGATACCCTGATCACAGATGTGTACGACGAGGTGCCACCTGCGCTGAACGCGCAGTTTGAAACCCTCAAAGCCCACATCCGTAAATATCCGGACGAATATCCCAAGTCGGCAGGCTACGTTCAGGGAGGGGCATAATATGGCGAAAATGAACATGCTGCAGGCCATCAACGATGCTCTGGATATAGCGATGGCGTCCAACGACCGTGTTCTGTGTTTTGGAGAGGATGTCGGTATTTTTGGTGGTGTATTCCGGGCTACCAGCAACCTGCAACAGAAGTACGGTAAAGACCGCTGTTTCAACACGCCCCTTGTAGAACAGGGCATTATCGGGTTCGCCAACGGTCTGGCTGCTCAGGGCTCATTTCCGGTGGCCGAGATCCAGTTTGCTGACTATATCTTTCCGGCCTTCGACCAGATTGTTAACGAGTCAGCCAAGTTCCGCTACCGCTCGGGCAACCTGTTTAACGTTGGAGGCTTAACCATTCGCTCACCCTACGGCGGAGGCATAGCCGGTGGTCTTTACCACTCTCAGTCACCAGAAGCTTATTTTGCCCACACCCCGGGCCTGAAAGTTGTCGTGCCGCGCAACCCGCATCAGGCTAAAGGCTTGCTACTGGCCGCCATTAACGACCCAAACCCCACCCTGTTCTTTGAGCCCAAGCGTCTTTACCGCGCCTCCACAGGCGAGGTCCCGGAAGGTGAATACCGGTTGCCACTGGGTGAAGCCGAGGTCCTGAAAGAGGGTACAGATGTAACGGTACTGGGCTGGGGTGCACAGATGGAAGTGATCGACAAAGCCGTCGAAATGGCAGAGAAAGAAGGTTTCTCCTGCGAAGTCATCGACCTGCGCACAATTCTGCCCTGGGACATAGACACGGTTGCTGAATCGGTGCTTAAAACCGGGCGGCTGGTGATCACCCACGAAGCACCTCTTACGGGTGGCTTCGCCGGCGAGATAGCCGCAACGATACAGGAACGCTGCTTCCTTTATCTGGAATCACCGATCGCGCGGGTCACGGGAATGGATACACCCTTCCCTCTGGTGCTTGAGAAAGAGCACTTCCCCAATCACCTGAAGGTCTATGAAGCCATTCGGGAAAGCATCGAATTCTAAGCGGATATCCGGACAGGAGAACAATGATGAGTGATTTTATACTGCCCGATATCGGCGAAGGTATCGTGGAATGTGAACTGGTTAAATGGCTGGTAAGTGAAGGCGATCTGATCGAAGAAGATCAGCCAGTCGCCGAAGTGATGACCGATAAAGCACTGGTGGAAATTCCGGCCCCCTACAAAGGCCGGGTTACCCGCCTGTACTGGAAAGAAGGCGATATTGCCAAAGTTCATGCACCTCTGTTCGAGCTGGTGGATGAAAGTGGTGAAAACGACGCCCCTGAATCCGAGACAAAACAACCTGAGCCTGCCCAAAGCCCGGCGCCGGCAGCGGAGCCAGGCTCCAGACCCACCACATCGCCGGACCAGCAATCGATTCCTGCCAGCCCCGCAGTGCGCCGTCTGGTGCGTGAGAACGGCCTGGCACTGGCGGATATTGAAGGCTCAGGTAAGGATGGGCGGGTTCTCAAAGAGGATGTGCTCGAACACCTGGAGCAACCTGTACCGGAAAGCAATCCGCGCAGACCGGAAGCCCGGTCCCGCAATCAGCAAACCCGCATTGAGCCCATCAAAGGCATGCAGGCCGTTATGGCCAAACGCATGGTGGCATCCGCATCGACCATTCCGCACTTCAACTTCAGCGAAGATATTGATGTCACGGAGTTGCTGAGTCTGCGACAGCAGCTCAAGCCGGAGGCGGAAGCCCGGGGCTCCCGCCTCACTCTCATGCCGTTCATCATGAAAGCCATTGCACTTGCAGTGCGGGAATACCCGATACTCAATAGCCAGATCAATGAAGATGTTACCGAGATCCACTACCTGCCAGGCTGTAACGTTGGTATGGCTGTGGACAGCAAAATCGGGCTGCTTGTGCCGAATGTTAAGAACGTGGACCAGCTTACCCTGCTTGAGATTGCCGACGAGGTAACGCGGCTGACCGAAGCCGCCAGGGAAGGCCGGGTAAGCCCCGAGGATCTCAAAGGTGGCACCATTACCATCTCCAACATTGGCGCACTGGGTGGCACTTACGCATCACCTATTATCAATGCTCCGGAGGTGGCTATTGTGGCTCTCGGGCGCACCCAGAAGCTGCCGCGCTTTGATGCCAGCGGGCAAGTAGTTGAACGCGCGATCATGACCATCAGCTGGGCCGGCGACCACCGCATTATTGATGGCGGCACCATAGCCCGCTTCAACAATCTGTGGAAGAGCTACCTGGAGTCACCACAATCCATGTTACTTCACATGGGCTGATCAAATGGCGCACCCGAACCAGTCATCGCCGATGCCGCAACCATCGCAGCTGCAGCAATTCTACATCCCGGAAGAACAGTCGGTTTACCTGCTCAGCCATAACGATGCGCGAAAGCTGAAAGACTGGGTTGAACTCTGTACAACCCAACTGAAACAGATGGGTTATGTGGACATCGCGATGATTGGCAAAGGTGCCTATGGCTTCGTGTTTTCCGGCAGGTTGCCGCTGGAGGGAGCACGGGACCTCGAGCATGTGTTCAAGTTCACCCGTATAACTCTGCCCCAACACCTCCACGACCGGCTGGAAGACGAAGCCTATATTCTGGAACAGGTAGAGCACCCCCGGGTGCCTCGCCTGATCGCTTTCTACCGCGCCGGAAAGCAGCCAATTCTGGTGATGGAACGCGCACCAGGCTTTAACCTGGAAGAAGTTTCATTGCGGGAAGGCCGTCTGAGCCCTCGCCTGATCATCCACATTGCCGACCAGCTTGCCGATATTCTGCGCAACCTGCGGCGCGAATCCGATACTGGAAAGCGCCCTATCGTGCATGGAGACATCAAACCTTCCAATCTGGTATTTGATGAAGAGAACGAAAACATCGCCCTGATCGACTGGGGCTCCTCGGTGTTTGCCCAACTGGACGCCAACCAGCAGTTTCTCAGCCCCAATGTGATGGAGTTGATGTCTGATAACCTGCAACAAACCAACGCACGTCTGGGCGATGTTTACTTCATCGGCGAAGAACAACTGTATGGCGGCCTGTCATCGCCAAGATTCGATGAGCAGGGTGCAGCGGCCACTCTTTATGCACTGGCCTCGGGGCAATCCTGCAGGTTCGGACACCAGGCGATACCCGCCACCTCCCTCGGTTTACCCATGGAATTTGCACGCATGCTGGACGGCATGCTGGGGCCGGATCCAGCTCTGCGCTTACGTGCCGGTGACCATTACCTGAAGGAGATGCCACGCATGGCCCGAACGGTGATGATCGACTTACCCGAACCCGATCCCATACCACTGGTGCCAGTGTGGACACGGCTTTCCGGGAGAGAGATCGACACAGTGGTCTACAGTTCCCGCAAATCCTTTCTCCGCCAGGAAGGTGCCCCGGAAACCCTGAACGATGTCAACGACGTGCAGCTTGACCGCTACTACAAGAACTTCATGCAGGGTATGGGGGAGACCGAAAAAGCATTCCTGGCAGCGGTCAGCCGGCTCGGCCGATACCCGGTTGAAGGCGGGCTTGCTGTACGCTGGGAAGCCGATGGGATATACGTGGATACGTCTTTGAACCTGCATGACCCGGCACTCAAAAAAGCGTTCACCACATCCGTGAACAACATGGTGAATCTGGCTCAGGCGATCTACCGACAGGGTATCTTCAAAAGCTGCCTGTTCAATGCCCGGGACACTTTACACATTGAGCGCGATAAGCCCGACCAGCCGTTCGTGGCTCCACCGGACATGCGAATACCCTACCAGGTAAGCTCGGCACCGGAAGTAGAAGACCGCTCACGGGTACACTCCTACTTCGAAGACGGCCCAGATCCGGAAGAATTTCTGGTACTGCCGCAAACCATCATCACATCCCTCGAGGCACTCAATACCATTCGCCACACCGGGATGATCATCTTCGAAGCCCTGCCTCTGCACCTGAAAATCCACAGTCAGTATCGATTACTGGATCCGGAGAAAGAAGATGAATTCCGCCTGCGGCTGGATGAAATTCTGGCGGCAGTAGACCAGATTACCGGGCTGGGCGTGTCCGGCTTTATGAAAATGCCGTACAAGGACACCCGCTTCTTCCCTCATATCGAACGCCTGCCGGAGCGGTATTACCCCAGAAACCCAAGACAGGAAGTGCCATTTGAAGAGCCGCAGTAGGCTAACGCTTTATTGCTTCGTAAATGCCGCCGTTTGGTTTACGATGCGCCCCTTCCGACTCCTTCCGCCAAAACCATCAGGCCTGCCATGTCCTCAAATCACCTGTATACCGACCTGTCTGGCTATTACGACTTATTATGCGCGGATATCAACTACCACGCACAAAGCCACAGCGTTCAGAGGCTGCACCAGCTATTCGGGAACCATGGCAAAACACACCTGGATCTGGCCTGCGGTACAGGCCCTCACCTACGCCACTTTATCGATTTCGGGTATGAAAGCAGTGGTCTGGATATAAACCAGCCCATGCTCGATATCGCTCAAAGCCGGTGTCCGGAAGCCCGGTTTTTATTGGGGGATATGTGCAACTTTGAACCTGATGAGCCTCTGGATCTGATCACCTGCCTCCTGTATTCCATCCACTACAGCGCTGGCACTGAAAAGCTGAAGCAGTGCATTGCCAGTGTGTACCGTGCACTGAAACCTGGTGGCGTATTTTGCTTCAACTCCGTTGATAAAAACAAAATAGATAACCGCCTGTTTGAAAGACATACTGCAAACAAAGGGAGCAGTGCATTCTCCTTCAGCTCTGCCTGGCACTACTGCGGGGAAGGTGAAAAACAATCCCTTAAACTCGAAATAAGGAAGACAGCCGATGGCGTTACTCAATGCTGGGATGATGAACATTCCATGGTGGCACTGAGCTTTAAGCAACTGACGACAATTCTGCAGCAGTACTTTGACGTCCATATCTTCGAACACGATTATGAGAAAATCATGCCCTGGAACAATGAGACGGGGAACGCCATTTTTGTCTGTGTGAAAGCTTAGACTGGTTACTGGATTTCCCGAACCAGCACTGGTAACTTCCCCTACAGATTTATCAACCGTTAAACACATACCTTCAAGGATTGAAGATATGCCCCTGGCAAATGGATTGCAGTTCACCGTACGTGTCGGTGGGCTTCCCGAAGACGTATTTTCTGTCGTCAGCTTCGCACTGACCGAAGGTCTTTCAACACTTTTTCATGGCCGTCTGGTTCTGGCCAGTGCAGTCTCCTCTATTGAAGCCTCGGAGGTACTGGAACAACCGGCAGATCTGATAGTCTGGCAGCATGGCAGTCCGCTTCGGCGCTTCACCGGCGTGGTCAATGAGTTCGCCCGGGGCGACAGCGGCCACCGCCGCACCCGATATGAACTGGTAATCCAGCCCCCCTTGTGGCGTTTAGGAATGATGCACAACAGCCGCATATTCCAGACCCAGCCCACAGATACCATCGTGCGCACCCTGTTGGAAGAAAGGGGGATCGTAGACACAGTATTTGATCTCAAACGTGCGCCCGAAGAGCGGGAATATTGTGTTCAGTATCAGGAAAGCGATCTGGCATTTATTGAGCGCATGGCCGCTGAGGAAGGCTGGCATTATCGGTATCATCATGGCAATGCAGGCAATGATCAAAATAGCAATGATGAACCCGGCCTGATCATCGCCGACCATCATGGCAATGCACCTCGCCTCAAAACCGCAGAATACAACGGCAAAGCCGGTGGCAGCACCCAGCAGCCTGCGGTGTTTCGTTTTCACTACCAAGAGCGGGTTCGCACTGAATCCGTTGTCACAAAGGACTATACCTTCAGAAATCCCGCTTATTCATTGGTTCATGAACACAGTGCCGCCAGCATCAACCAGCGTCAGGATTACCAACACTTTGATTACCCTGGCCGGTTCAAAAGCGATGCCAGCGGCCAGCCATTCACACAGGCTCGACTGGACGCCCTCAGAAACGATGCCAGTACCGCCAGTGGGGAAAGTAATCGCCCGGACTTTAGCTGCGGCGCCAAAGTAGAACTCAGGAACCATGACAGCGACAAACTGAACCGGGACTGGCTGCTCACCGCCATTACCCATATAGGCCAGCAACCCCAGGCGCTGGAAGAAGAAAGCGGTTCTGAACCAACCACATATCACAACCTGTTCAGTGCTGTTCCCGCCAGCAAAACCTGGCGCCCACTGTGCAATCACCGCCCGCTGGTGGAAGGGCCGCAGGTTGCGATTGTGACCGGTCCCGAAGGTGAAGAAATTCACTGTGACGAATTTGGCCGGGTAAAGGTCAGATTTCCCTGGGATCGCTACTCTGAAAATAACGAATACAGCAGCGCATGGTTGCGGGTAAGTCAGGGCTGGGCGGGCGGCCAATATGGTTTCATGGCATTGCCAAGAATCGGCCACGAAGTGATTGTGTCTTTCCTTGATGGCGACCCGGACCAACCCCTTATCACCGGCAGAACCCATCATGCTACCAACACACCACCCTACCCCTTGCCAGAGCATAAAACCCGGACCACCCTGAAAACCCAAACCCACAAGGGTGAAGGCAGCAACGAGTTACGTTTCGAGGACGAAGCAGATAAAGAGCATATCTACATCCACGCTCAAAAGGACCTGGACCTGCTTACCGAGAACAACCGTACCGAAGTCATCAGAAACGACAGCCACCTGACCGTTGAGAATGACCGGTTCAGCCAGGTAACAACGAACGACCACGCCAGGGTCGATGGAGAGCACAGGGAAACTATCGGCGGCGACTACAGCCATACAGTTCACGGCAGCCACCACAGCAAATCCGGCAAAGGCCAGCTCATCGAAGCCGGCAATGAAATCCACCATAAAGCGGGAATGAAGATAGTAATCGAAGCTGGTGCAGAAGTGACCCTGAAGGCCGGTGGCAGCTTTGTAAAGGTGGATCCGAGTGGCGTAACCGTTTCCGGGCCGCTGGTGAGGATGAACTCCGGGGGGGGACCGGGGAGCGGGCGTTCAGTGGCTGCCCAGAAACCACAAAAGCCTGCTTTAGTTGCTGAAAACGATCCGGCGGCAGGAAACTCCGACAGTTTGCCCGTAACCGGTACACGAGCAGTAGCTAATCCTCAGCCCGGCCCGGACTTTAAACTGCGTGAAGCTGCAAAGAGTGATGCACTGCTAAGCAAGCCATGCGGTAAACAACCTGATGGACGCTGCAGCTTCAACCCCTGTCCTTGTGAGGTCAGGGCATGATAGTAGCCCTGAAGAAAAACCGGAGAAAAGCGAATCCAAACTTTATGTGCCTATAGATAAAGCTCCGTTGGGCGCACCAAAGCAGATCTGCAGCCTGGGTGAACGCCCCGGATTTCGAACAACTCTATCGAAACAGGCCCCACCGGTCGATTCAGGAGATGGGCCCCGACACTGCTCGGCTATCTGTCATGTGCTATCTGACAGGATCCATTACAGACATCATGCCCTGGCAGGCCACGTCAGAAGTCTGACCAGCGTATAGCTGCCGGATCCAAATACCTTCCTACCTCAGATTCCATTCCCCAACCCGGTTTGACAGCCTTTCACCCGAAACGAAGAAGCATTGGCTCACCGGTACACCGGGCCAAGCCATAACAAATTCTGATACATATAAACATATTATCGATTGGATCTTATAGAGTCTGATCTTTTACTCTGGGAGTAAGTTCGTCTGGCGGCAGAAAAAGAAGCCCTGCCCCGTGACCAGCGCATCCAGAGATGCCGGACGTGAACCAGACAAAATCACGCAGTCTATATCCAATGGCCTGAATATCTGAGGACGCACAATGATTAAACGCTATCACTCCAATAAAACACTGAGCAAAATCGTTACTACCGACTCCGTCGTATATCTGGCCGGACAGGTTGCTGATGACACCACCCAGGACGTCAAAGACCAGACCCGTCAGATTCTGGCCAAGGTGGACAAGTTGCTGGCGGAAGTCGGGAGTGATAAATCCAAACTGCTGAGCGTGATCATTTGGCTTGCCGATATCGATGAAAAGGATGCCATGAACGAGGCCTGGTTCGAGTGGATCGCCCCTGAGAACACACCCGCCCGCGCCTGTGTGGAGTCACGGCTGGCCCGCCCTGAAATTCGCGTGGAAATGAAAATCGAAGCGGCCCGCTGATAGAAGCCGAGCAGGATTGCACCAACCAGGATATGACCATGACATCAGTTGCACACGACACCACCCATGAAAAAACCCACGTCGGCATTATTGGCGCCGGTATCGTCGGGTTGTCCTGTGCACTGTGGTTGCTTCAGGCAGGTTACAGGGTAACCGTTATTGACCGGGGCCAGCCGGGTGAAGGAACGTCCTTTGGAAATGCCGGGGTTCTGGCGGGTTTTGCCCGGCTTCCTTTTACCCGGTTTTCAATGTTGAGCAAAATCCCCAGATTGCTGATGGACCGGGATAGCCCCCTGTCGGTGGCGGGTCATTATGTTCCGGACCTGATGCCCTACGGCTGGCATTACTTCAGGTCCTGCTTCAACTATAAAACCATGAGGTCCGCCCTCACCGAGCTTCAAGCCAGTGCTTTTGATGCCGACCAGGTGCTTCTGAACCTCACCGGCGGCAAGCACCTTGTCCAGAGCAAAGGCAGTCTGGGCCTGTATGCCGATGCCGGTAGTATTGCACAGGCAAAAACAGGTGAGATGCGTGAGCGACAGCAGCAAGGAGTTAACCTGGAATTCCTGGACGCTCTCCAGGTCCATGATCTGGAGCCTGGGCTGGCGCCTTTTTATGCCGGTGGTGTCTATTACCCGGATACACGATTCACCGTCAGCCCGATTGAACTGAGCCGCTGTTACGCACGCTATTTCGAGGCCCAAGGGGGCCGGATTATCCGCGACAAGGTCAACTTCATCGATGTTAAGGATCACGGGGTAGCGGTTCAGTCATCCCTCCAGTGCGAGCAGTTTGATCAGCTGGTCATTGCCGCGGGTGTTGCCTCCAAACCCCTGCTTGCCCAGCTTGGGCTGAGCATCCCTCTGGTGAGCGAAAGAGGCTATCACCTGATGATTGATGCGGAAGGAAAGCAGCTGAGCCGCCCCATTGCCTGGCTGGACAAATCCGTGTTCATTTCACCGATGGAAGGTAGCATCCGCATGGCGGGTACCGCTGAATTCGCAGATGAAAACGCAATGCCCAATCGGGGCCGGGTCGAGTGCATGAAACGTCATGCCCATACCATGCTGGGAGATGACCTTAACATTGAGTCAACCTGGGTGGGCAGCCGCCCGTCGACTCCCGATTCCCTGCCGGTCATCGGGCCCCTGCCGGGACAACCAAGGATAACCCTGGCCTTCGGGCACGGCCATCTCGGCCTGACCCTCAGTGCAGTAACAGGAAAACTGGTTGCGGAGACCATACAGGGGACCAAACCTTCTGTGGATCTGGAAGCATTTTCTCCACTCCGCTTCAGCCAGCAACGGTCGGTAGCCTGAGCATTTTCGTTTGTGGTTGAAAGCAAGAGACATAGTTTTCATAGCAGACCGGCCTTATAGGCCATAAGACCGGAAACTCCCGGTGCCAATTTTCGATATATCATTTTTAAGGAACTCAAAATGCTGTCAATCAAACGTCTCGATCAGAATGATGCTCAATTGTTGATCAAGGGCGCCCGGGCAAAAGCAGAGGAAATCGGGGTACCCATGTGCATAGCGATTACTGACGAATCCGGTTCACTGATTGCTTTTGAGCGTATGGATGGAGGCAAAATCACCAGTGTTACTATCGCTCAGGACAAGGCATTTACGGCTGCCGCCGCACGCAAGGCCACACACCAATACAATGAAACCTGTATACCTGGAAATCTGGGCTTCGGAATTCACACAGCGCTGGGAGGCCGGTTATGTGTGGTCGGTGGTGGTTTACCCGTTGAAATAAATGCTGAGGTGGTAGGCGGAATCGGGCTGAGTTCCGGCACCCCCCAACAGGATATGGCCTGTGCCCAGGCCGGCCTTGAATACTTCCTGGAAACGGTCGGTCAGAAACAGGGATGACAAATCCCTGCCACATATCATAACCTGCTATAAGAAAGCGCCCTTAAATAATCATTTGGGCGCTTTTTTCACATCTGATTCCCGCATAACAAACACCATTTTTCTATCTTCTTAAATATATCTACTCCGAAACCGGATATCATTTTCACACGTCCAACTCAACAAACAAAAACCATACCAACCAACAACAAATCTAGCCAGGACGACACACCAGGAACGACTCCATACACCTGACCAACTTCCATAAAAAAACATCAAAACAATATTATAAACTGAAAGTTATTTCTTATAGATAACCCTGACTTTTGATGAATTTAAATATTACATTTACACATAGAAAACACCACCTCATTAGCCTCTACATATGAGCAGGTTACACAGTGGTGCAGTACCATCAAGAAAATCCCTAAAACAGTGCAATTACAAATAAAGAAAAACACTTAAATCGACCTAACTATCTGTTTTTATTAGATTTTACATATTATGGCACGACTTGCGCAATAAAGAAGTATATAGATTTTTAACCGAGCGCACCAAAACAGTGAATGTCAGACATTTTTATACCATTGCGCGCCATCAAATTAACTTTTTAATAGCATTTTTGCATACATCCGAAGCCTTAATTTGTTTGTTCAAGCCGGCATTTTCATCAAAACCGGACATATTTCCACACTTCGGTCATTGAATGTGGGGATGCAGGGGAGGAGTTATGGATAGAAGAAAACTGGACGTCATTTTGTCCGCCGTATTAATAACGACATCAATAATCATATTGACAAACGACAGCCTGGTTGAAGGCGGCGTTGAATCCGAACTGGGGTCGATGTTTTTGCCGCGCGTTATCGCAGCATTAATCATCATATTTTCGGCAAGTATTGGCATCAGCTCGGTTCGTGGACTTTTAATGAAAGCGGAAGCCAGCGACTGTGAACGACTTGATGTCGCCGGATTTTCCGGGATATTTCTATATATAGGTATTTTTGTTGCTTACTGGTTTCTGGTCCCCCTGGCTGGATTTCTGATCACAACTCCATTTGTCATGTTTGCCATAGCATTACTTCTTGGGGGCCGGAACTGGATCCCGATCATTACCATGTCTGTAGTAACTCCGGTCATTATTTACTATGGATCCCTTCATTTTCTGCGGGTTTACCTTCCAGTCTGGAACCTTTCATAAGCTGGCGGAGAGGATAAATAAATGATTGACAATATACTCAACGGATTTGCTTCCATCCTCGCTGTGGGGCCTATTCTGGGGATCATAGCCGGCATAGTTATAGGAATTGTTTTCGGTGCAATTCCCGGGGTTTCCGCCATCATGGCCATAGCCATCATTCTGCCCCTCACCTTCTATGTGGATCCGGTGATTGGCATATGTATGCTGCTGGCTGTGTACAAGGCCGGAATCTATGGAGGTTCCATATCGGCGGTCCTTATCAATACTCCGGGCGCCGCTGCTTCATTTCTGACCGCAAAGGATGGGCACGCTCTGACCAGGGCAGGCAAGTCAGGTAAAGCCCTGGACATGTCCCTGTATGCATCGGTTTCCGGAGAAGCCCTGGCAACCCTCGTCCTTATCTTTATCGCAGCCCCCATCTCAATGATTTCCCTGCAGGCCGGCCCCATAGAAAAGGTATTTCTGCTGCTGTTTGCCTTTACCGTCATCGGCTCCATGGCGGGGGAATCCATACCTAGAGGGCTACTCTCCTGCTGCCTTGGTATGCTGTTCGCGATGGTGGGTATGTCGACCATTACCGGAGCATCCCGTTTCACCTTTGGTGTTCCTGAACTCATGGCCGGTTTCACCTTCACCCCCATGCTGCTGGGTATTCTGGTGATGCCTGAGGTTCTCAATACCATCAGGCAACGCAAGATTCCCCACGACAAGCTCGCCATAACCAGATCGCCTGTGCCGTCAGACAACCGGATCAGCTGGAAAGAATACCGCCAGAATTTCTTCACGATTCTCAAATCCAGCGGCATTGGCACTGTCATTGGCGCCCTGCCGGGACTGGGTTCCAGCACCGCAGCTTTTATTGCCTACGGTGAGGCAAAACGTACCACGAGCAAGCCGGAGGAATATGGCAAGGGCTCTGTAGAAGGTATTGCCGCTGCGGAATCCGCCAATAATGCGGTCTGCGGTTCCAGCCTGATTCCCATGCTGACCCTGAGCATTCCGGGGGATGATGTCGCCGCCCTGCTGATGGGCGCCTTCCTGATACACGGCCTGACTCCGGGCCCCATGATCTTTATGGAGCACACGGAGACCATATACGCCATTTTCGCCGGTTTCCTGATTACCGACCTGTTCCTGCTGGGCATCGCCAAATCCGGCTTCAGGGCCTTTGTCAAAATTGCATCTCTCAGGCGCTATTACATATTTCCCTGTGTCACTGCATTTGCCTTTACCGGTGCATTCACCGCCGGCCAGAACATGACGGACATTCTGATTCTGATTTCCTTCATGGTCTTCGGTTACATGATGCGCCTTGTGGGCCTGAACCCCGCCATCTTCATCGTGGGCTTTATTCTGACCCCGCTCCTCGAACAGAACCTTGACCAGGCCATGGCCATAGTCGGGACGGATTACCACCTTCTTTTTGCCAAGCCTTTCTCACTTGTATTTATCGCGCTGTCCGTGTTCTTCGTTTACTCAAGCACCCGCATGAGAAAGAAGACCAGCCCAAAAACTGAAAAAGAGCAAAAGGTTTTGGGGGAGGCCGTTTGCTGAACACTCAGGCCATTCAAGAGTTTGATTGCCGGAAATAACTGATATCGAAAGACCTTTAAAATGCACGGGAGTTTAATATGAACATCGTAAAAAAATCGTTACTGGGATTCATGGGGGCACTGGCCATCGGTGCATCGGCTACGCCAGCACTTGCTGATTACCCCAACAAACCGATCAAGGTCATCGTCCCTTACGGAGCCGGGGGTGATTCCGACCTGACCACCCGTATCTGGGCTGATGCCGTCGAGGACGAGCTTGGCGTCCCGGTTGTGGTGATCAACAAGACCGGCGGCGGCGGTGTCGTGGGTACAGGTATTGCGTCCGCCGCCCGGAATGATGGCTATACACTGGTTAACGCCGGACTCAGCACCATGCTGGTGTCGCCGAACTTCAGCAGTACTCCTTACGACTTCGACAGTTTCACCCCCATCATCAAAATGACTTCCCTGCCTTTTGCGGTGGTTGTCTCAAAGGAAAGCCCCTATCAGACATTTGAGGAATTTGTTGCTGCGGCAAAAACCAAAACAATGACTCAGGGCTCCTTCGGGGCCTCCTCTTCAGGCACAGTTCTGGCAACAATTATTGCCGATCAGGCGGGCTACAAGCCGAAATTCGTACATGCCAACTCCACTTCCGAGTCCATGACGTCTGTGATTGGTGGCCATATTGACTCTGCCATTTCCCTGCCCCCGGCCTTCGGCCCCCATGTGGAAGCCGGCCGCGCAACTATCCTGGCCATGAATCAGAAAATGGAGAAATTCCCGAATGTACCCACCTTCGCCGATTACGGCATAAAAGGCAGCTTTGAAGGCTGGTCTGGCATCTTTGCACCCAAAGGGGTTCCCCAGGAAGTTGTCGACAAACTGGTGGCCGTTACTGAAAAGGTCATGCAAGACCCCAAGGTGATTCAGTCCTACCAGAACATAGGTGCGATTGTTGATTTCAGATACGGTGATGACTGGATTTCAGATATGAAACTCACCTATCAGATCATGAAAGACACTGCCGAAAAGATGAAATAAGGCCGGGACCAATAATGAGTACCAACACTTCACAATGGGTTGAAGACTTCGAGGGCCAGGACGTACCCGAACTGATCATTTCCTCCGGTCAGGGGGGCTGGGTCAAGATCGAGGGACGGGATCTGGCTTACGAGGCCGTATCCGGCCACAGTTGCCTGAACCTGGGGCATGGTCATCCCGAACTGGTTGATGCAGCACAGACAGCCATGAGCGGCCTGTCCTACTGCTCCCCAGAGCATCTCAGCACAGCCAGTATGACGCTGGCAGACCGCCTGAGCTCACTGCTCGGGGGTAACTACATGGTGAAATACGCACTCAGTGGCGGCTCGGCCAATGAAGTTGCACTGGGCATTGCCCGGCGGCGCTGGTCTGCCCTGGGGCGTCCTGAAAAGAAAATCTGCCTGTCCCTGGATCGCAGCTATCACGGCAATCTCGGGCAGGCCCAGTTTGTAACCGGGTTCGAGGCTTTCCGTGTTGAGGGGCGCCCGGACAGTCCGGACTTCATGCACATTACCAGTGCCCGGAATGCGGAAACCGGCGACACCTTCTCCCTGGATGAACTCCGGCAACGGCTGGAAGCCGATATCGCTGCAATAGGCGCCGAACGCATAGCGTGCCTGTTTGTTGAGCCGGTGAATTTCGCCGGCGGGGTCATCATTCCGCCCAGGGGATATCTGAAGCTCCTGCGTGAACTCTGTGACCGGTACGAGATCACCCTTATCGTTGATGAGGTGATCACCGGATTTGGGCGCTCGGGTACCTGGTTCGCGTTCCAGCACGAAGATATCCGCCCGGACATGGTCACCATGGGCAAAGGGATTACCGCCGGCTATTTCCCGCTGGCCGCAGTGGCGGTCGATCGCACCATCTACAACGATCTGCGCCAGCACCAGGTGCCACTGAAGATGGTCATCACCATGGCCAGCCATCCTGTGGGTTGCAGCATCGCCCTGAAAGCGATCGAGATTGTCGAAAGGGATGGACTCTGCGATCAGGTTGCCGCAAACGAGAATCGGATCCGGGCCGGGTTTGAGGCCATAGCCCAGAGCCCTGTGCTCCGAGACATTCGCGGCTTTGGTCATATGTGGGGACTGGAGTTCTGCGACTTCAACGGCAGAACAGCTGCCGATATAGCTGCGGACGTGGCCAGACGCTGCGAGCACAACGGCTGTATTGTCGCTGCAGCCGATGGAATCATCCGGGTCAATCCGCCGCTTAACATAAGCACCGAAGAATGCGACATGATGATTCAGGCCATGGTCAGGTCTGTCTCTGAAATCGCAGATGAGCTAGCCATAGGAAGCTGAAAGCTCTTCCGAGGTATGCCATCGACCGCCTCCAGGGCCGGGAAAGCCATACCCCGGCCCTGCAACCCTATAAGGTCTCGGATTTTTGTGATGAACAACAGGATTGGCAAACGAAGGGTGGATTGGCGGCAGTCCGGTAAAGCCCCGGACTATCGCTTTTCTCTGGCGAATGAGAGGACCTATCTGGCCTGGACACGCACCGCGCTGGCCCTGCTGGTGGGGGCAATAGGAATAGACCAGCTGACACCGGACCTGGCCAACCCGGCCATACGTGGCGTGCTTTCCGCATTCCTGTGTGCCTGCGCGGGGCTTCTGGCCATATTTGCCTACCGGCGATGGGCGGCCAATGAAGCCTCGATGCGGAAAAACGAAGAACTGAAATACACCAGCTTCCTGAAGATTATCAGCTTTATTGTGTTCTGCTTCAGTCTCCTGGTCATTCTGGTCATAGTGCTGTGAGCAGCATTGAAAGGGATCCGGGGCTGCAGCCCGAACGCACCATGATGTCCTGGTTCCGGACCTGTCTGCTGATGCTCTGGGTAGGTCTGATACTGGTAAAAATAGGGCTTTATCACTCGGCAATAGCGCTGTGGATTGTCGGTGCCGGAATGCTGATATCGCCCCTGGCCGGCGTTCTGTACATCAGAAAACGGTTTACCAGACCTTTTTCCGATGACATGGCAGTTGGGCATTCGGAGGTTCTGGCCAAGAAGGCACTGTCAGCCGTGGTTCTGATAACCACGGCCACATATGGCGTCTATACCTTGAAGGCTTTTGTAATTTACTGACCAGCTCCTGAAGGCTGCCTGTTCCTTTGCAACCGCAGGATTATCAAGGGTAAACCGGATACAATGCCTGCTCAATTCCGGTTCAGGTTATACGGGTACAGACAATGAATCTGAAACAGCTCAGGGCATTCAGGGAAGTCATGGTTACCGGCTCGGTTTCCAAGGCAGCAGAGAACCTGTTCCGTACCCAGCCAGCCATCAGTGCGCAGCTCGCCGGCCTGGAAAAGGAAGTTGGACTCAAGCTTTTTGAACGCCGCGAAGGCCGGTTGCATCCAGTTCCAGAAGCTGAATACCTTCTTTCCCAGGCTGTCGAAATTCTGGATAAAGTTGATAATCTTCAGGAAAACCTGACCAGCGTTAAAAATCTCAATACCGGCAGAATCAATATCGTCGCCATGATCGGGCCCTCAATATTCTTTTTACCGAACCTTATAAGTAAGTTTGTAAAAGACCGGAAGCATGTAGACATATCCCTTTTCTCAAGCAGCTCCTTTCAGACCCAGCAATTAATGTCTGCCCAGCGTTATGATGTGGGCATTGTCGATGAAGGCACACCGGATCTGGACTCAGGTCTATCCCTGGTTGACCACGAAAGGCTGGATTACCATTGTGTTTGCGCCGTTCCGGCAAATGACCCCCTGGCCCGCAGGGAATTCATTACCGCAAGGGACCTGGACGGAAAGCCACTGGCAATGCTGGCAGAAACCCATGGCATCCACAAAGAGATAAAGCGGGTATTCGAAGAGCAGGGACTGACTATGAACTGCAGGTTCGAGACACAGTATTTCCTGCCTCAGCTGGTGTTCGTTGAACGGGGTCTGGCCTATGCCATAGTGGATCCGATTACCGTGGACAGCTACTACTCCAATTACAAATCAGATGACCGAATTGTGTTTTTACCCTTCCATCCGTCGATCACATTTTCCATATCCATCATCACACCATCCCACCGCCCTCTTTCCACACTGGCGAACCATTTTGTCATGTATCTGAGAGAAGAGTTGCAGAGTTTTCAATAGTCCCGGAGCGGGCCAACACCCGGAGCGTCGGCTCCAGCTCCGCCAGCAGCTGCTCTCCCGGAATCTGCCGGCCAACCACCAGAAGCCCTTCGTAAAGCACCAGAACCGTCGTCGCACCTGTGGCATCGGCACCTGAATCCATCAGTATTTCCCGGAAACGCTGGCACAGCCAGTTCAGGTGGTCTCTGAAAACCTCCTTGACGGGTCCTTCGGATTGCATGAATTCTGCGGCCGCATTGGCGAACAGGCAGCCGTTGTAATGATCGTCCTCACACCGCTCGGCAATGCGCCGAAACAGTTCTCTGAACAGCTCAAAACCACTGCCCTGGTGCCCTGAGATCACCTGTTCTATGGCATCCCGTTCGCGCTCATCGGCCCGCACCAGCACCGCCAGAATCAGATCTTCCTTGGAGGCAAAATGCTTGTACAGGGTGGTTTTGGCCACACCGGATTCCGCCTGTATCCGGTCGACACCGGTGGCGTGAAAGCCCTGGCGGTAGAAAAGGCCCTCAGCAATATCAATCAGTAACTGTTTTTTCGGGGAATGCATCAAGGAATCCGGACAGAAAACCAAACAATTGCCATAGCTTATCAGAGTTATCCCGGACTTGATGATACAGATCTGTACACCTATGATCCTGAAGAACTACAGATCTGTACACCCCGAATTTGGAGAAACCATGTCTAGATTGCCGTTGAAAGAAATCGAAAATGCCTGTGAACAGAGTGCTCCGGTACTCCAGGGTATTAAGAAACAGCTGGGTATGCTGCCCAATTTTTTTGCCGGACTGGCCAACCACTATGGTTCACTGGCTGGTTACCTGGCATTCCAGGAATCCATGAAACAGGATAGCCGGCTGACCGGAGCCCAGCGGGAGCTCATCGCCCTGTGTATTGCCAATGCCAATGGCTGCCACTACTGTGTCAGCGGCCACACACTGTCGGCAAAACATGCCGGAGTCAGCCCGGAAGATGCCCGGGAGGCGCAGAAAGGCAAGGCATCCGCCCCCTTTGATCAGGCCCTGCTGGATCTTGCTCTGGAGGTACTGGACAGCCGTGGGCATGTCTCTGAAGAATTGCTCACATCGGTTCGGGAACGGGGCGTATCGGAAGCCCAGGTGGTTGAAGTGGTCGGACTGGTCGGACTGAATTCATTCAGCAACTGGATCAACAATGTGGCTCGCCCTCCCATCGACTTTCCGGAAGTCCCCCTTCAGGAAACAGCAAACCGGGGCTGAGCCTATAAAGCCCGGATGCGCCGCAGCGCTCCGGGCTTTCAGGCGAAATCATCGATCTTTTCAAAGCCCAGCGAGGGGCTAAAAAAAGATCGATTAAACACGCTCCATCAATGACTGATCATCCAGGGGCGCATGGATGGAAACATCTTTTTCCCGTCAGCGGTATAAAACAGCATGTGTTTGCCGTCTGCTTTTTTCTTGCAACCGCAACTCTTCCGATGTTCCGCATCCCGTGCACGCTGATCAGCGGTGGAGATAATCGGCTCGTGCCTGGCTTTCTCATTCCGGGCCTGAGCCTTGCGCAGAGCCGGATCCATAGCCAGTATCTCCGGAGGCAATACAATCACCCTCGGTGAAAGCACCTTGCACTCAGGGCAGTTTGCCGGGTGTCCGGCTTCCTCCATGGTGCCCAGCTCCTGGAACAAACCGTGCTCCCTGCACTTGTAGTCATACAATGGCATGGTCTGTTACTCCTTGTCTGGCGACAGGGGTACGTCAGTGCCCGGGGTAACCATCTTCGTCGGGCCTTCCGCTGTGGGATTAATGTCAAAGTCGAAGATTTCCGTGGGCAGCCACAGGGTTGCACAGGCGTTGGGCACATCCACAACACCACTGATATGACCTTCCACAGGCGCGCAGCCGAGCAATGCATAACCCTGAGCCGGTGTATATCCGAACTTGGTCAGGTACTCGATGGCGTTCAGGCAGGCCTGGCGATAGGCTACCTGTACATCCAGGTAATGCTGCTGACCGTCTTCATCCACCGAAATGCCTTCAAAGATCACGTAGTCTTCATAACGAGGCTTGATGGTACTGGGCTTGAACACCGGATTCTTGATGCCGTACTTGGACATACCATCCTTGATCAGATTTACTCGCAGGTGAATCCAACCAGCCATTTCGATCGCACCACAGAAGGTGATCTCACCGTCGCCCTGGCTGAAGTGAAGATCGCCCACCGACAGGCCGGCACCTTTCACATACACAGGGAAATAAGCTTTGGAACCCCGGGACAAATCCTTGATATCACAGTTGCCACCGTGTTCGCGAGGAGGCACGGTACGGGCCGCTTCTGCTGCGGCTTCCTTGGCAGCGTCACCGGCCAGTTTACCCAAGTGCGCAGTGTCGGCATACGGCATGTTGGCCAGGCCAGGTACACGGTTCGGCTCGGTATCGTAGAGCTCTTTCTCCCGGCGATTCCACTCCGTCAACATTTCTTTGGAAGGCAGGCAGCCAATCAGGCCAGGGTGAATCATGCCGGCGAATTCGACATTGGGAATATGGCGGGATTTGGTAAACATGCCATTGAAGTCCCAGATGGATTTTTGAGCCTCGGGAAAATGCTCCGTCAGGAAGCCGCCACCATTTTTCTTGGCGAAGAAGCCATTAAAACCCCACTGGCTGTCCTGAAATGCACCAATATCCAGGATATCCACTTCCAGTAAATCGCCGGGCTCAGCGCCTTCAACGGCAACAGGTCCAGACAGGAAGTGCACCTGGGTAAGATCCACGTCGCGGATATCGTCCGCGCTGTCATCATTTTTGATCTGCCCACCGGTCCAGTCGTAACATTCCAGAACAAAATCGTCCCCCGGCTTGACCGTCACCGCCATGGGGATATCCGGGTGCCAGCGGTTGTGGATCTGCTCATTCTCGTAAGCGGATTTAGTTCTGTCTATCTTGATAAGGGTTTCAGCCATTGTGGTAACTCCTCAGCGAATCATGGTGGTCGACTAAACATCAACATGGACACTATTGATGAATCCACCTGGAGCGAACATTCGTTAATAACACCACCCGCCTACGTCATTTAACGTAGGCGGGTGGTGGCTGATGTTACCTTCAGGCTTTTACGTGGAGCGGATAGTTACTTAGGCATAGGCCCTAACTTCACCCCGTCAGGATAGTATTTCCAACCATCCCGGACCTTGACCTTGTCATCCCAGGGAAGCTTGTAATTGCCCTCGGCAACTACCTGCACTCACCATTTTAAGACTCCTGATGAATGCCTGATGAAGTTCTCAGCAGTTGCAACGGCATTATTGCAACGTTATAACGTTCTTTGACTACGTCAAATAACGTAGTCTTTCAAAGTGTGTGATAATAGGGATTACAGGCTGATCACAAGACGAACAACACGAAGAATCAAGCCCCTGGCCGGACAATCAACTGAAGGTCCGTGTAGTCCACCACAAACTCCGTTGCCGCAGGATTCGCCAGCATTGCCCTGGCAACTACCGGCCCCAGTTCATGGCGAACCAGGCGGGCCAGATCGCGGGCACCATAGCGGGCATCATAATCACGACACAGGAAATCCCTGACGGCCGGAGTGAGCTCCAGTTCGACATGATGGTCCCGCAATCTCCGGTGCAGTTTTTCCAGTTCAAGGTCCAGCAGTTTTGCCGACTCGCTTGCAGGCAAACGCTGGTACTGCAGGATAAGGTCAATACGGTTGACGAACTCCGGGTCAAAGCGACGGTTCAGTGCCTCATCCAGAATTCGCGACTCTGAGGCCTGACGGGGCTTGAGCAGCTTTCGCCAACCTCGTCGGAAACGATTCTGGTATTGCAACAGTTCCGCTGCGCCCAGGTTGCTGGTCATGAATATCAGGGTGTTGTGAAAATGGATCGTCCTGTTGCCGGACGGCAGGGTCAGCACCCCGGAGTCGAGGACATTCAATAGACTCCGGATCACCTCCGGGCTGGCTTTCTCCAGTTCATCGAACAGAACAATACCCGGCTTGCTGTAGCTTCCCTGAATCTTGTCCGCATCAAACAGGGTATGTCCCTCCTTACTCCCGACATAACCCGGGGGCGCGCCGGTAAGCGCAGATGCATAGTGTTCCTGGCCAAGCGTGTTCATGTCGATGCGGCACAATGCTTGTCGGCTGCCGTGAATCAGTTCCGACAGGATATGGACCGTCTCCGTCTTACCCACTCCGGTAGGCCCCATGAGCAGGCACACCCCCAGTGGCCGGTCTTTTGAACCAAGGTCCGCCCGGACAACCTGAAGCAGGCTGTCCAGGCGTTGTAAGGTTTCATCCTGCCCGACGATCCGCTTTTTAAGCACCCGGGACAGGTGGTCAGGATCAAAGGTAAAACGGGTCTGCCTCAGACCCTTTGGGGTTTCCTTCTCCGCAATGACGCGCCGGTTGGCCTCAAGCTGATCATTAATAAAAGGCATATAGGCTCTCTTCCAGGGCGGCAGGAGTTACTCGCCGGCCGATTTTTCTTTGCCATCTACCGGCAGTTCACCAACCGGGCATTCCGCCACACCGATGGTACTCCGAGTCATGGCCTCAACGTTTTCCTGAGCCTGTTTGGCATCCATGACCCAGGTGCGGTAGAAATCAAACGGGCAGTCGGCCACGCCCTTGTCGCCGTCGCCAGAGTTGTGAACACCCGTGTAGCCCCGATGCAATAGCTTGAACAGGTGGTTCTGGGACTGGTCATTTTCCCGGGCATCACGAATCTGGCTGACAGAAAGCTGGGCATACTGGATACCCATGTCTTCCTCACCACACTCACCGAGGGTACGGCCATCAAAGCCGATAATCGCGGAATGGCCAAAGTATGAATACACACCATCAAAACCGGATGCGTTCGCAACCGCCACATAACAGTTGTTGGCCCAGGCCATACTCTTGGCCATCATGACCTGCTGTTCCTTGGCCGGGTACATGTAGCCCTGACAGCGCACAATCAGCTCTGCCCCTTTCATGGCGCAGTCCCGCCAGATTTCCGGATAGTTGCCGTCGTCGCAGATAATCAGGCTGATTTTCATGCCCTTGGGGCCTTCGCTGACGTAGGTGGTATCACCCGGATACCAGCCTTCAATCGGACACCATGGAATACATTTGCGGTATTTCTGGACAATCTCACCTTCGTTATTGATGAGAATCAGAGTGTTATAAGGCGCTTTATTAGGGTGATCCTCATGGCGTTCACCGGTCAGGGAGAAAATGCCCCAGGTATTGGCTTCACGGCAGGCGGCAGAGAAGATGGCCGTTTCTTCGCCAGGAATCGTGGCAGCGGTTTCCATCATCTCGTCATTGTCATACATGATGCCCATGGTGCTGTATTCAGGGAATACCACCAGATCCATACCCGGCAAGCCGACTTTCATGCCCTTGATCATGTCCGCAATCTTGCGGGCGTTATCCAACACCTCGGCTTTGGTGTGTAAGCGGGGCATCTTGTAGTTCACTACCGCCACACCAACGGTATCGTTACTGCTGGAAATATCACCGTGTCTCATAGACTACTCTCCTGGAAATTTTGCAAATGTCCGTGGCCGTTGAGGCAGATGACTTCTTCCGAAACCGTATGCGGCAAGGATGCCGCATCCGAGACTACAAGGATGTATTCACGGCGCGTTTCGGAAGAAGTCACCCGCCTCAGCGGCTTTC
Organism: Marinobacter sp. F3R11; assembly: GCF_003318275.1. Classification (GTDB taxonomy): domain Bacteria; phylum Pseudomonadota; class Gammaproteobacteria; order Pseudomonadales; family Oleiphilaceae; genus Marinobacter. The sequence goes on from NZ_QOCH01000015.1 coordinate 342,165, forward strand.
CTCCAAAATTAAACAGCCAGATAACTGGCAATCTTCTCCTGATCTGCCTCAGCCCGGCTCTCTTCATGGACGATCGCGCCCTTCTCGATCACCAGAATCCGGTCCGCAGCATCCATTACAAAACTCAGAACCTGCTCCGAGACCACAATCGACAACCCTCGCTCATCGCGGATACGCCGCAGAGTCTGCGCGATTTCCTTGATAATGTTGGGCTGAATGCCCTCCGTAGGCTCATCGAGCAACAGCACCTTGGGCCTGGTAGCCAATGCCCGGGCAATGGCTAATTGCTGCTGCTGGCCACCAGAAAGGTTGCCGCCACGCCGGTTCTGCATCTCCTTGAGTACCGGGAACATCTCGTACAGATCTTCCGGCACTTTTTTCTCGCCCACGGCTGCCAGCCCAGTCTCAATGTTTTCCCTCACTGTAAGAGTCGGGAAAATCATCCGTCCCTGGGGAACAAAGCCGAGCCCGGCGCGTACACGCTGAAAACTTTTGAGGCTGCTCAGATCCGTGCCGTCGAGCGTGACTTCACCCCCTTTGGTAGGGGTCATGCCAATAAGGGACTTCATCAACGTGGTTTTGCCCATACCATTGCGGCCAACCACAGCCACAATTTCATTCTTTTGCACATCCAGGTTCAGGTCCTGGATGATGGTACTTTGGCCGTAGGCCACCAAATGATGTTTGATGCTTAGCATGATCAGTGCCCCAGGTAGACTTCGATGACTTTAGGATCCGACTTCACGTGATCGATGGATCCTTCAGAGAGGACCTTGCCCTGATGCATAACCGTTACCCGATCGGCAATGTCGCCGACAAACTGCATGTCGTGCTCAATAACCAGAACCGTGTGGTCCTTGGTGATCACCCGGAGCAACTCCGCCGTTTTCTTCCGTTCTGCAACGGACATACCGGCCACAGGTTCATCCAGCATCAGCAGATCCGGTTTCTGAATCAGTAGCATGCCAATCTCCAGCCACTGTTTCTGACCGTGGCTGAGCAATGCGGCAGGTTCGTTAAGGGCCTCTGTGAGGAAGATGGTTTTCGCAACGTCTTCCACTGCCTCAATAACCTTTGCGTCCCGTTTGAACGCCAAAGCCCCAATCACTGTGTGCCCCTTCGGATAAGACACCTCGAGATTTTCGAACACCGTGAGATCTTCGAACACAGACGGAGTCTGGAACTTCCGGCCCACGCCTGAATGGACGATCTGGTGCTCCTTGAGCCTGGTAAGCTCCTTACCTGCGAACTTGATAGACCCTGACGTGGCTTTGGTTTTACCGCAGATCAGATCCAGTACCGTAGTCTTACCGGCGCCGTTAGGACCGATGATGACCCGGATCTCTTTGGGATCCAGATAGAAGGACAAATCGTCCACCGCCTTGAAACCATCAAAGGAAACGGTCAGGCCCTCAACTGCCAGCAGGAAATCCCCTTTATTGCTTTTGGCTGCGCTCATCACGATTTCTCCGGGCTGTAGGTTTCAGTCATCGGGCTATAGCCATCGGTTGTCCCTGCGGCAGGCGTACTCACCGCAGGCACTGCCTCACTCTTGTTACGCTTGAAGACCTTGTTTTCCAGGGGCATAACGTAGCTCTTGTAGAGTCCCGCCAGACCATCGGGGAACGCCAGCACCACACCAATGAACAGGGCTCCCATGGCAAAAGGCCAAAGCTCAGGGAAGGACTCGGAGAAGCCGCTCTTTGCCGCATTCACCAGCAGGGCACCGTAGACAGCACCAAGGATTGACAAACGCCCCCCCAGAGCACAGAAGATGACCATCTCTATCGACGCAACAATGCCGATGAACGACGGCGACATGAAGCCCACCAGAAGGGTGAACAGTGCGCCGCCGATACCGGCGAAAGCAGCTGCCAGGCAGAAAACAAAGATTTTGAATGCCGCCACGTCATAGCCAGAGAAACGCACACGCATTTCCTGGGCGTTCATGGCCACGAGAATACGCCCCAGCTTCCGGTTCTGAACAAAGCGGGCCGCAAACAGGCAAAGAAAAAGCATGCCAACGCAGATGAAGTACAGGATGTTCCTGGCCTCGTCAGTGCGTATGTCCCAGCCCATCAGCGTCTGCAGATCGGTAATGCCGTTCACGCCACCGGTGTAACCCTGTTGTCCGATAATCAGGATGGTCAGGACCGCAGCAATAGCCTGGGTAATGATGGCGAAATACACACCACCTACCCGCCGGGTGAACATGGCAATGCCAATGACGAACGCCAGCAGAACCGGCACTCCGATAACTGCCAGCAAGGTAAACGAGAAACTGTGGAACGGTTCCCAGAACCAGGGCAGCTCGGTGAGTTGGTTCCAGTCCATAAAGTCCGGAATGCCGGGCGTGGACTGAATAGCTGTGGCTTCCGGCGTGGAAGCCTCCAGTTTCAGGAACATGGCCATGCAGTACCCGCCCAGGCCAAAGAAGACGCCCTGGCCCAGACTGAGAATGCCGGCCTTGCCCCAGCACATGACCAGACCAATCGCTACGAATGCGTAGGTCAGATACTTGCCCACCATGTTCAGACGGAAGGGTTCCAGAACAAGGGGCAAAAGAACCACCAGCAGAAAAGCCAGTGCGAGGTAATACATTCCCTCACGGGAGGCAAACCATTTCATCAGGGGTGAATGCTTCATGACAATCTCCTAGCGACGGACCTTGAGGGCCATGAGTCCTTCCGGACGTATCATCAGAATGCCGATCACAACCAGCAGGGTAAGTACCTTGGCCATGGATCCGCTGAGGAAAAACTCCATGGTGGACTGGGCCTGAGAGATGCCAAAGGCAGATACAATCGTCCCGATAAGGCTTTGAGCTCCGCCAAACACCACAACAAGGAAGGTATCCACTATGTAAGCCTGGCCAGATGAAGGGCCGGTCGACCCGATCATGGTGAATGCTGCACCGGCAATACCGGCAATGCCGCAGCCCAGAGCAAACGTCGCCCTGTCTATGCCCGCACTGTTGATGCCCACGGCTTCTGCCATGGGGCGGTTCTGAACCACAGCCCGAACCTTCTTGCCATAGCCGGAGCGATACATAAGCAGGTACACACCCACAGCGACCGAAAGTGCAATGACCATGACGAACAGTCCGTTGATTGGCAGATCGACCATCTCGGTTACCGGGATTGCACCCATCATCCACTCTGGCAGATCAACACCCACTTCCCGGGCACCGAAGATGGATCGGTATGCCTGCTGCATAATCAGGCTGAGGCCCCATGTGGCCAGGAGGGTATCAAGTGGTCGATGATAGAGGTGCCGTATCATGAGCCACTCAACGAGTGCTCCGAGCGCGCCACAAATCAGGAAAGCGAGAATCATGGCGATAAAAAAGTACCCGCCAAAGAGTCCTGGCAGATAGGACTGGAAAAAACCGGATGTCAGGTAGGTTGTGTAGGCGCCGAGGATCATGAACTCCCCGTGGGCCATGTTGATCACCCCCATCTGGCCAAAGATGATCGCCAGACCCAGGGCCATCAGTACGAATACTGAAAACAGGGAGAGCCCGGCAAACCCCTGCATGGCAAATATCGACATCAATTCACTGCTGGTGTAGCCATCGAACATGACTCTTACTCCCCGTTCAAACCAATATACTTAACGTTCTGGAGGCAATAGACGCCGGCGCCCAGAGGCGCCGGCTGTCCAGACTTACTGGTAACCTTCCGGGAATGGATCTGGCTCCATCAGCTCTTCTGTCTCGTAAACCACTTTGTACTGGCCATCAAGCTGAGCCTGGCCGATGCGGGTCTTGGACCAGAGGTGATGGTTCTCGTGGATACGCACGTAGCCTTCAGGCGCCTTGTCGAACTCAATACCAGCGAACTCTTCGCGGATCTTGTCAATATCGAAGGAACCTGCCTTTTCAACCGCGGCTTTCCAAAGCCATGGGCCGAGGTAGGCCGCCTGGGTTACGTCGCCGATAACCATGTCATCGCCGTAGGCTTTCTTGAACGCCGCAACAAACTCTTTGTTGTTGGGGTTATCAAGGCTCTGGAAGTACTTCATGGACGCGTAGATACCTTCCACGTTCTCACCACCTATACCGCGGATTTCGTCCTCGGTTACGGAGATGGTCAGCAGCAGAGGTTTCTCGTCGGTGAAATCCACACCGGCGGCTTTCATCTGCTTGTAGAAAGCTACGTTGGAGCCGCCCACAACTGATGCGAAGATTACGTCCGGCTTACGGAGCTTGATTTTGTTGATAACCGAGTTGAACTGGGTGTGACCTAGTGGGTAGTACTCTTCACCCACCACTTTCAGGCCCAGTTTGTCGATGTGCTTGCGGGCAATCTTGTTGGAGGTACGTGGCCAGATGTAATCCGAACCCAGAAGATAGAATGTCTTGGCACCTTTGTTTTCAACTGCCCAGTCGATACTTGCGAGAATCTGCTGGGTGGCTTCCTGACCGGTGTAGACAACGTTGGGGGACTGTTCCAGACCCTCATAGAAGGTGGGGTAATACAACATACCATTGAACTGCTCGATCACCGGCAGGATGGCTTTACGGGACGCAGAAGTCCAGGCGCCGAAAATAGCAGCAACATTGTCCTGGCGTAGCAACTTACGGGTTTTTTCAGCAAAAGTTGGCCAGTCACTGGCGCCATCTTCCTGAACAAATTCGATCTGGCGACCCAGAACGCCGCCGGAAGCGTTAATCTGGTCGATAGCCAGCTTTTCGGCCTGCACTGAGCCGATTTCACTGATGGCCATGGTTCCGGTGATTGAGTGCAGAATGCCTACCGTGACGGTGTCGTCAGTGACGGCCAGCCCGGTAGTGTTTACCTCAGCCGTGCTTGGTGTAGCCGCGTGCGTCGATGCCGCAAACACGACAGATGCCGCCAGAGTCATCAGACTCTTTCGAAAGCCCAGTCCCTTTCCCGCCGGTCGCCCGATGGCTGTTTTATCTGTGTTATCCATAGTGATTCCTCGCAGTATTTGAAACCCAGTGCCGCTCGTCCTAACGAAAGCAAAGCGCCCACCCAAACAGTCTGCTCAGTCCACTCCCCAGTGCCCATTAGGCAATCGCCCCAGCGAACTACGTCATTTGACGCATTCCTGATCAGAAACGATCTCGGTAGAAACACACGGGGCTACTTTTTTATTTGTTTTTTGATGGCATTTGACAGTGGCATGAATCTTGTTGCGGGTTTCAGGTCAGGTGCCAAAACTTCTATTCCGGCCCACAACGGTGCAGGCAAGTACGAAAGGCACAGTTACAATGACAACACGACAGACTATTTTCCGGGTTCGGCGTAACTACAATCAGTGGGTCGCAAACCAGACGCTGGAAGACTATGCCTTGCGCTTTACCGCCAAGAGCGCCCGGCGCTGGTCAGCTGTCAGGGTCAGTAATACCGCACTCGGTGCCATATCATTCCTGGCTATGGAAGCCATTGGTGGCTCCATAACACTGCACTACGGTTTTGATAATGCGATCGTGGCCATTATCGTCGCCTGCCTGATTATTTTCCTGACCGCCATACCCATCAGCTACTACGCAGCCAGGTACGGGGTGGATATAGATCTGCTCACTCGTGGTGCAGGGTTTGGTTATATCGGCTCCACCATCACATCACTGATCTACGCGTCATTCACATTTCTGTTTTTCGCCATAGAGGCAGCGATTATGGCCATGGCCATAAAAATGCTGTTCGATATCCCTCTCACCATCGGTTACCTGATCTCTGCGGTAGTGATCATCCCGCTGGTCACCCACGGCATCACAACCATCAGCCGGTTTCAGCTCTGGACTCAGCCTTTGTGGGTTGTACTGCAACTCGCTCCTTTTGTTTTTATCATCTGGTCCGACGCATCCTCCATCAATGACTGGACACAGTTCCAGGGGCTCCCATCCTCAGGCGAGCCGGGGCTCAACGTGGTGATGTTCGGTGCGGCTTCCGCCGTGGTGCTGTCACTGATTGCTCAGATCGGCGAACAGGTAGACTTTTTGAGATTCATTCCTGAGCCGGCAAACGCCAAAGAAAAACGGCGCTGGTGGATAGCCGTTATGGCCGGAGGGCCCGGCTGGATCGTGATCGGCATGCTGAAAATTCTCGGAGGTTCCTTTCTCGCGGTTCTGGCAATCAACCACGGGGTATCGGCTACTGACGCTGCCGACCCCAGTGCCATGTATGTGGTGGCCTTCAACTACATTACCCACTCTCCGGAGCTGTCCATCGTGGTTGCCGGGACGTTTGTCATCCTGTGCCAGCTCAAGATCAACGTGACCAATGCCTATGCCGGTTCCATTGCCTGGTCCAACTTCTTTTCCCGACTGACCCACAGCCACCCGGGCCGGGTGGTCTGGCTATTCTTCAATGTCGCTATCGCACTGCTGGTCATGGAGCTGGGGGTATATCAGGCACTGGAAGAAACCCTGGGCTTTTTTGGCATTATAGCCATTGCCTGGGTCGGAGCCCTGGTGGCTGATCTGGTGATCAACAAACCCCTGGGCCTGAGTCCTGCCTATATCGAGTTCAAACGGGCACACCTGTATGACATCAACCCTGTTGGCGTTGGCGCCATGATTTCAGCCTCTGTCATCGGCATTCTGTGCCATACAGGGGTAATGGGAGTCATCCCTCAGGCGCTCTCCCATTTCATCGCGCTGATAGTAGCCTTGATAACGGCTCCACTTATCGCGTGGTATACCGGTGGTCGTTTTTATACCGCACGAAAGTTCACTCCTATTGCTACAGATCACCAGCTGGTTCTTTGTACTATTTGCGAGAACAGTTTCGAGTCGGAAGATATGACGGACTGCCCGGCCTATGAAGGCACCATCTGTTCACTATGCTGCTCTCTCGACGCCCGCTGCGGTGATGTCTGCAAACCTGGTGCAGGTTTCCGGGATCAGGTCCAGCAATTCCTGGCCCTGCTGATGCCCAAGCTGCTGCTGGACACCATGCACTCCCGTCTCGGATCATTTTTGTCCTTGCTGCTTCTGGTCAACGGACTGTCTGCAGCACTTCTTTCTCTGATTTACGCCAAGACACCAGTCAGTTCATTGGCCGAAGCCGAACTGCTGGCAGTGACTTTGTGGAAAGTCTTTTTCATTCTGATAATTGTTACCGGAGTCTTCTGCTGGCTCTTTGTTCTCGCCCAGGCAAGCCGGCTGGTGGCGGAAGAGGAATCCCAGCGCCAGACCCGGCGCCTGACCGAAGAAATTAAGGCCCATGAACGAACGGACAAAGCCCTGCAAGAGGCAAAGGAAAACGCAGAAGCTGCCAATGGTGCAAAAAGCCGTTATCTCACCGGCATCAGCCACGAGCTTCGCTCACCACTGAATGCCATCCTGGGCTATGCACAACTGATGGAAAACGATGATTCAGTACCACCCCATCGCCGGGAAGCACTGGGGGTAATCCGGCGCAGCGGCTTGTACCTGGCAGATCTGATCGAAGGTCTGCTCGACATCTCCAAGATCGAGGCCGGGAGGCTCGACCTGCGCAGGGACCGGGTGCGCATTGGCATGCTGATGGAGCAGGTTGTCACCATGTTCCGCCTGCAAGCCGAGGAAAAAGGGCTCGCCTTTAACTATTACTGCCCTAACCCGCTACCAGACGTTGTTACTACCGATGAAAAACGCCTGCGGCAGATTCTGATCAACCTGCTGTCCAACGCTATTAAATACACCGACAAGGGCTCCGTCACCCTGACCCTGAAATACCGCAGTCAGGTTGCGGAATTTACCATTGAGGATACCGGTGAAGGCATATCCCCGGAAAATGCAGAGCGCATTTTCCGGCCTTTCGAGCGTATTCGTACGCCTGGGCAAAGCCGTGTCGGAACAGGACTCGGGCTGACCATCACACGGCTTCTGACGGAAATCATGGGTGGCGACATCAATCTCGAGAGTGAACCGGGCAAAGGCAGTATTTTCCGGGTCAGCCTGATGCTCTCGACACTCCACACCGCCTCCCCGAATTCTGTTTCAGCACCTGCCCGGCGTATCTATGGTTATCAGGGCAGACGACAAAAAGTGCTGCTGGCAGATGACGATGACTCCCACCGCCAGGTCATCAGAGCCCTCTTGTCGCCCCTGGGTTTCGAAGTCTTAGGTACCGGCAATTCACTGGAAGTTAAGGGGCTGATCGAGCGTGAGCGGCCCGATCTTGTACTGTTGGATGTGTCCATGCCGGGCTATACCGGCTGGGAGATCCTTCAGCAGTTACGGGACGACAATCATCAGATGCCGGTAATCATGGTTTCTGCCGATGCTAACGAAGGCCACCACTCCGCAGAGTCTCCATGCCTTCACAATGGCTACATTATCAAGCCAGTCAGGCTGACCCTGCTATTGGACACCATGGCCAGGACTCTCGGACTGGAATGGCGCTTTGAAAAAAACCCGGAGCCTGTCGCGGTTGTGCCGCCACCGCCGACTGGCGACATTCCTCTGCCCGCTGAGGAAAGCTGCCATACCCTCGCCAACCTGGCCCGGATCGGGCATCGCAAGGGCCTGCAGGAGGCCCTGTACGAACTCCGGTGCAATGGTGAGGCAGACGTCCGGTTTACCGATGAAATTGAACGACTTGCCAATGATTTTCAGTTTGAACAAATACTTGAGTTAATTGAGGTCGCGGATAATGAAGCTTGATGATGACCGTAAAACGGTCGTGATGGTGGTGGACGACGCAATAGATTCCATTCGAATGATCAGAGATGCCCTGGAAGAGGCCAGCATGACCGTACTGATCGCACTTGAGGGGAATCAGGCACTCACAATCAGCCAGAACATCACGCCCGACGTGGTGCTCATGGATGCACTCATGCCTCATATGGATGGCTTTGAAACCTGCCGGCGTCTGAAGGAAAATCCGGCCTTCGCCGACATTCCCATTATCTTCATGACAGGTCTGAGTGATACCGAACATGTGGTGATGGGCCTGAAAGCAGGTGGCGTCGATTATGTAACAAAACCCATCAATACAGCTGAGCTTCTGGCCCGAATGGACGTACACCTGGCTAACGCCAGAATGTCACGGAGTGCCCGTAACGCCCTGGACAGTACAGGTCAGAATCTGTTTGCCATTGATCATGATGGCAACCTGCTCTGGAGTACACCGCAAGTCTGTGAACGTCTTCCGGACACCTCACATCCGGACTTTCAGACAATTCGCACCGGGCTTGCAGAATGGATCAGCCGCAATCCGGAGCCCGGGCACGTGATGCCCTTACAGGCACTGAACATCCAGCACTCGGTAGAATACCTGACGCTGGTGGATGGCCGGGAGTACCTGTTACGGCTGAAAACACCACAAAGCCAGTCCAGTGCGACTGCAGCTCTGAGAGAAAGGTTCCAGCTGACCCTGCGGGAATCGGACGTGCTTTTGTGGATAGCCAATGGCAAAACCAACCGGGAAATTGCACAGATACTGGACATGAGCCCTCGCACAGTGAACAAGCATCTGGAGCAGGTATTCCGGAAGCTGGGCGTCGAAAACCGCACATCTGCTGCAGCCAGCGCCATACGTTTGCTGGCAGCACAATAAAAGCAACAGGACACGGCGTGCTGTAAAAACCTTGATAACCAGCCGGTGCAAAGACTACAACCCACTCCATTCGCGCTAGACTGACCAGAATGAACAATCGATACGCGGTGGTGATCATTTGAAAAAGCTACTCCTGATTTCCGGCATAGCCCTGCTGATGGCGGCTGTTTTCAGCACCATTGCTGAACCGGTCCCTATTGAGGAGAAGCTGATTAACATTCAGGCCCGGGACCTGCTTGTAAACTTCCCGGAGATCGAGGAGGAATCCGTTGAGATTCAGGCCATACTCCTGGATATGTCGGACGACCCGCTTCTGCTTCTGAAAGCCCGGGCTGCGTTCATGCGCTACCCGGACATGGCCCGGAATCTGTTTCCGCTTTACGCTGAGGAACCTGAATTCCGGGAAATTCTGAAACGGTATGGCGAGGAAATTCTGCCCCCCATCCAGCATTTTGTAACCCACCCAATCAGTACAATTGAGTGGATGAACAGGATCGCCGGTTCCTATCAGGCTTTCAGGCAACGCTTTATCGACACCCCCGAAACAGGCAACCCGCAAACAGCCCCGGTCAAGGATCTCTCGCCAGAAGAACGAGGCTGGTACGCTGTCAATTTCATTCAATCAGAGGGCCACGACTTCCTGGGCCAGTTTGTTGTAGACAGCCAGGGCGCGACTCAGTGGATCAGTACGGAGCGGGTACTAGAGGGCGTAAATCAGTTTTTCGCCAGCGGCATACGTGACCTGGAACGGAACTACCGGCTGGACAATGAGATTGCCGCCAGTGACCTTGGCTGGGCGTCGGTGGACGTACTGGTGTTTGCCAGTGCAGTGAAAGTACTGCGCATTGGTCGCGCAGCTGCCATCGCCTCCGAAACGGCAAGCCGTGGCACCCGCTCTGCCGCCCTGGCCGCGAGAGTTACCCGCAGCGGGAAAATGGTCCTGAATAGCGCCCGTTATGCCAGGTTGCCCCTAGTAATCGGAGCGGGCTATCTCGTTGTCTCCCACCCCGGCATTATCAACGACCTGTTTGCTGGTGTGGCGGACGTACTCGGCTATCCCGTGATGGCCGTTCAGTTTGTGGGCTGGCTGCTCTTGCTTATCCCCGCGCTTTACATAGGCAGCTGGCTTTTATGGTTACTGGCGCCACTTTTGGTCGGCCTGCTGCGTACTCTCAGTCATCTTGTAGCGATCATGAGCGGCAGGCGGCATCGTCATTCCGGATACGGTAAGCTGTAATACAACCCTGAACCCCTGCACACCGGAACCACTGGCAATGGCACCTTCCTACTTTCTTGGCTGCCCGCAATGGCAACATCCTGCGTGGAACAGCGCACTGCCTCCAGGCAAGAGCCCACTGGATCGCTACAGCCGTTTTTTTAACTGTGTGGAAGGCAACACGACGTTTTATGCCACACCGAGCAAAGAGCAGTGTCAGCAATGGCGCCTACAGGTACCCGACGACTTCCGTTTTTTGCTCAAGTTTCCCCGCGACATCACTCATGACCGCTTGCTTTCCGGTGTCGATATGGCTGTGCGGGATTTCCTGGGCGTTATTGCACCTTTGCAGGACGTACTCGGCCCTTTTCTATTGCAGCTCCCTGCTGCATTCGGTCCGGAGCACCTGAACAATCTCTGGCGCTTCATTGACGCTCTGCCGGAGCTGCCTGGATGCTCGGTAGAAGTCCGCAACAGCGCTTTTTTCAGCAAGGGCGAAGCCGAGAAAACCCTGAATCGTGGACTTCGGGAACGTAATGTCGCACGCATATGTATGGATACCAGGGCTTTGTTTGCAGCAATTCCCGATAACGAAACCACCATTGAAGCCCAACGAAAGAAACCCCGGGTTCCCGTACACTTGCTTCCCGGTGATGCCACTCCGGTAATCCGCTACATCGGCCACCCGGAGCTGGAAGCAAACCGACGCTATCTCGCGCCCTGGGTTGAGCGGGTGGGCACCTGGATTGAGCAAGGCCAGCGACCGTATTTTTTTCTGCACATGCCAGACATTAGCGATGCGCTATCTCTCACCGAGATCTGGACCAGTCTGCTAAGCGAGCGCGTGGACGGCATTGAAGCTCTTCGTTTTAACGAAAAACAGCCCCAGATGGGGCTGTTTTAAGTCTGTTACCAACGTCTACTGACACTGCCCCTGCTCGAAAACGCCCTCCGAAGTTTCCTTGACCCAGGCATAACCACCGGGAATGGCTCCAAGGTAATCATCACCTCCGGTGCTGTAGTAGCCACCGGCATAATAGGCACGACCGGCCATGTTGTGGCTCAGATTACTGGCATTCCAGTCCTGACAGGAAAATGGATCGTCACCATTTCCACCAGCATTATCATTTCCGCCGCATGCGGCAGGCTCACTGGCAAACCACCGGCCCGGATCACCTTCATACAGAACCACATTGCTCCAGCTATCAAACGAGCCCCCGATATCCGCATCGTCACCGTTAGCATAGGCCCGAAGATTGTAGTTGCCGCCAGCATAAGCGCGGCCCGCAGATACATGAGCACTGGGCGACGCACTCACCTGCTCGCAGGTTTCGGTCGGTGCAGTCGGGTCCCATACCTCAACCTGACGCTCTGCTGTGGTGACATTGGCATCAGCGTCCGTTGCCGTGTAGATGCAGGAGTAGGTGCCTGCAGCCGATACATTTACGGAACTACAGTCCGCTGTTACTGCAACAGATCCATCTTCCGCATCTTCTGCTGTAGCACCTGGATCAGTAAACGACGAATTCAAAGCAACAGACATGGGGTTATCACCGATCAGAGTGATAACAGGAAAGCCTTCCGGAGCAGTGCCGTCACGACTGTGTGCGGCAAAAAAGCTCCAGATAATATCCGGATAGCTCGGCCCTGTACGTATGGCCCACTTGCCATTGTTGCCGTCCTCACCACCAACCCAGTAATGGCCGTGATCAGTATCCTGCAGATCCGGCGTGCTCAGAGGACCATCAAGATAAACCGTCTCAACCAGCGAGCGGGACCCACTGGTTCCATCCTGGGTATAACGGGTACGAATGCAGCCGTAGTTATTCTGGTAATACGGAGAACAGGCAGCAGACTCTGCCCGGGCTTCATCAGGGGTATCAAAAGCCGGATCACCAAATGCTTTGAGATGGGCATCACGGATGTGATCAGCAGAAGTTTTTATAACCGTGCAATCATTATTGTTCTGCAACACCATCAGAGGAATTGGATAGGCCTCGTCCAGTTCAGCTTCCATATCGGAAACGACCTGAGACACACTGTGGAATGTTGCACTCCCCGGACACTGGCCAGACAAAGATACTGAAGATGCATCCTCGCCATAGGGAATACCGGCGGCCGGTGCAGCTGCCGCCCAGTATTCATTGTGCGTGACCGCAGCTACAACTGTCATGGCCCCGCCAGATGACAACCCGGTGATGTAACGACGCTGAGGGTCTACGGCGTAGTTGCTTTCCACCTCCAGCGCGATCTGATAGAGATCCTCTACTTCCCCGGCACCCTGGTGGCGGTGATGATCAAACCAGAAACCCCAGCAGTTCTGATTGCGCAACCCGTCATAACTGGTGATATAGGGCGCAACGAGAATAAAACCGTACTGATCGGCGGCTGCCTTCAGCCCCCAGTCACTCAGGACATCGTCATTGGTCTGTTTGCAGCCGTGCAGAGCCATCACCATGGGCGCGGGCGACTGGATATTGTCCGGAACGTATACTTTATAATCTCTGGCGCGGGACTGATTATAGGCTTGCTGTGGGAGAGTATAGGAGGTGGTCTGGCCTGCACTGGCAGGCAGCGATGGCAGCAGCAATAAAGTAATGGATACCGCCAGCGCCGGTGTGGCGACACGACGTAACCAGTTGAACGTAATGTTCGACATGAGGTGCTCCTTCTTGGATTTATTGTTCAGCACCTGAATAACAAGAAAAAACCATGCCACATGGATAACACTTTAATTTAAAAGCACTATCCTTTTTGGGTAAGATAAAAACTGACCGGGCAGCCAGACAGAGTGTCCGGAAATAACGACGCTTCAGAAATAACTACCCAAAAGGACAGATATGACACTTCACCTCGAGCTTGCTCCACTCATCAGTCTGGGTGCAGGGATTGCCATTCTGGTGGTTCCACGACTGCTCAAATACATTGTTGCTGGTTATCTGATTGTTCTTGGTGTTCTGGGATTGCTGGGATACTCGCTTTGACGTGTCGCGCCCGGCGACTAGTCAGTAGCGTACGCTCCTTGTAGGAAATATCGCACATACCCGATAGCCAATCTCCGATATGCCCAGAGCCCACCCTGGCTAGAATGGTTGGTGTCAGGGATGACAAGCCAGCAAGGAACGTTGGCACAGGGATGAAGCGCTCAGGATGAGCCATAGCCTGAAGGAACAGGCGGGGTCAGCCACGGAATCGGGGATCACATGGAATGTGGTCCTTGCCCGTGCACTGCATATTACCGCCGTTATACTTTCTTCGCTTTTCTTTCTGAACCCGCACACACCAAAGAAGCCTTGCTCCTGCCGCCTTGCGCTCTGACTCAAAATCATAACAACGCATTTCAGCATCAGGAGTCATGTTCACATGAAGCACACATCTCTGTTCGCTACACTCGTATTACTGTTCGCTCTGGCAACCGGGGCTGTCCATGCGGACGATTCGGTCGTAAACATCAACAGCGCAGACGCTGTCACCCTCACCAGCCTTGAAGGCATCGGCTATAGCAAAGCCGAAGCCATTGTTGCGTACCGCGAGGCAAACGGTTCTTTCAAAACGCCAGAGGATCTGGCCAAGGTAAAAGGCATTGGCGAGCGCACGGTTGAAAAGAACGCCGAACGCATAACGGTAAAGTAGGTGTCGTAGGACAATAACTCCTCCACCACTAATAAAGCGGCGGCCTTCTGCTGCCGCTTTTGCCGCTGCACACCACGCCCTCATAAAAATCGTCTGGCAACCTTCCATCAGCCACCCTATGATTACCGGACAACAATTCTAACCGGCTCGAGTGGCACAACATGGCTGATCTCATCAAGGTTTACCCGCCAAAACCCTCCCACGTTTATTTTTACGCGACCTGTCTGGTGGACATGTTCTACCCGGATGCGGGCATGGCCGGCATACAGCTGCTGGAACGTGAAGGCATCCGGGTTATCTTTCCCGAAGACCAGACCTGTTGTGGTCAACCGGCGTATACATCCGGCTATCATGATGACGCCAGGGCCGTTGCCAGAGCCCAGCTTGACCTGTTTCCGGAAGACTGGCCCATTGTAGTGCCTTCCGGCTCATGCGGCGGGATGATGCGCAAACACTATCCTGGCCTTTTCAAACATACCGATCAGGAAACGAAAGCTGCCGGAATTGCCGCCAGAACCTGGGAGCTTACAGATTTCCTTCTGAATGTTTGTCACATCAGACTGGAAGATCTGGGCGAGCCCACCAATGTCGCCATGCATACTTCCTGCTCCGCCCGTCGTGAGATGGGCATTGCAGAGGTAGGTCCCCGGTTAATCGGTCAGCTAAATAACGTAAACCTGATTGAACAGGTGCGGGCAGAAGAATGCTGTGGCTTTGGAGGCACCTTCGCGGTACGCCATCCGGAAATTTCCGGGGCAATGGTCAGCGAGAAAGTGGACACGCTAACCGATACTGGCGCCGGAGCATTCGTGACAACAGACTGCGGCTGCCTGATGAACATTGCAGGGTTTGCCGAGAAAAACCAGAAACCCCTGTCGGGCCAGCATATCCTGAGTTTTCTCTGGGAGCGAACGAATCCAGGCCAAGGGGATAAGTCATGAACCAGACAACCCGGACTCCTCAGCATATAGACGTCAGGGAGTTTCACTCCAGAGCACGCACAGCTATTGCAGACCCGAAAATACGGAAGAACTTCCGCAAGGCCATGGACGGGTTGATCGTCAAGCGTAAGGATGCCTTCGAAGGCTGGGATCTGGAAGCGCTGAGAGAGCTGGGCGCAAATATCCGCCTGCGGGCACTGGCTGACCTGCCCGACTTGCTCGAACAGCTTGAGAAAAAACTTACCGACAATGGTGTCAACGTACACTGGGCGATCGACGGTGATGAAGCCTGCCGGATTATTCGGGACATCTGCGTCGCCCGAAATGCCAAAACAGTGATCAAAGGCAAATCCATGGTCACCGAGGAAATGGAGCTGAACCATTACCTTGCTGACCACGACATTGAAGCTCTGGAATCAGATCTGGGCGAATACATAGTGCAGCTTGCCAGCGAAACGCCCTCCCATATCATCATGCCTGCGATTCACAAGAATACCGGTGAAATTTCTGAGCTGATGTATGAAAAAACCGGCACCGATCTTTCTAACGATGTGGAATACCTGACCGCCAGCGCACGCCAGCAGTTGCGTGAGAAGTTTATGAATGCGGATGTAGGTGTGTCAGGTGTGAATTTTGCGGTCGCCGAAACCGGCACTCTTTGCCTGGTAGAAAACGAAGGCAACGGGCGTATGACGACCACAGTCCCACCCTGTCATATTGCCGTTACCGGGATAGAGAAAGTAGTAGGTTACCTCGAAGACGTAGCTCCTCTTCTGGCGCTACTGACGCGATCGGCAACAGGGCAGCACATCACCACCTACTTCAACATGATCTCCGGCTCCCGCAAACCGGATGAGCTCGATGGCCCTGAAGAAGTCCATGTTGTGCTGGTAGACAACGGTCGGTCATCGATCTATCAGGATGACGAACTGCTGGACACCCTGCGCTGCATTCGCTGCGGCGCCTGCATGAACCATTGCCCGGTATATACCCGCGTGGGTGGGCACACTTATGGCACCACTTACCCCGGCCCTATCGGCAAAATTCTGATGCCGCATCTTATAGGTCTGGATGAGGGCCGGCATTTACCCTCCGCCTCAAGTCTGTGCGGCGCCTGTGGTGAAGTCTGTCCTGTCAAAATTCCGATACCGGATTTACTGGTTCGCCTGCGCCAGGAATCTGTAGATGGCGACAAACTGAACCCTGCCAAAGTGCGTGGCCACGGCGCAAAGCGTAACGCTCTGGAAGCCTTGGTCTGGAAGGGCTGGAGCTGGATGCATGCCCGCCCCGGGGCCTACCGGTTCGGCACCACAGTGGCATCACGCCTGCGCAAGCTACAACCTGGAAAACTTGGTGGCTGGACGCGCTACCGGACAGCACCGAAACTTGCTGCCAGAACACTCCACGAACGCATGAAGGAGCGCAGCCAATGAATTCCCGGGACACCATCTTACAGCGCCTGCGCGAGCGCAGCGGCGGCAAACTGCACAGACCGGACTGCGATTTTTCTGTGCTGGAGCGACCATCTTCATCAGTAGCAGAACGCGTTGAGCAGTTTCAGAGAACCATAGAGTCGGTGCACGGAGAGGTTCACCGGTGCACACCAGAGTCCTGGGTCGCGCAGCTTGCCGGAATTCTTTCATCCCGTGGTGCCCGCAACCTGCTCATACCCGCAGCCCACCAGATCGGGCACGCATTACGTGATTCCGGGCAGGATGACCTGCCCGAGCTGCTCATCTATGACGAACCCGTTGTAAGCTGGCAGGCCCATCTGTTCAACAATGTTGATGCCAGCATCACCTCCACCCGGGGCGGCATTGCCGAAACAGGCTCACTGATCCTCTGGCCAACACCAGACGAACCCCGCCTCATGAGCCTCGTCCCTCCCATCCATGTTGCCGTACTGAAAGCCTCAGAGCTTTACACAACATTTCATGAGGCAATGCGCGTGCAAAACTGGATGTCTGGCATGCCAACAAACGCTCTGTTAATCTCCGGGCCATCAAAAACCGCCGACATTGAACAGACTCTGGCATACGGTGTTCACGGCCCCAAAGAACTGATCGTACTGGTTATCGAATGATTCGAGGCGCCCTGCTAATCGCCCTGGCAGCCCTGCTCTGGGCGACCACGGGGATCGTTGCAAAGTTTCTGTTTACCGGAACTGAGCTGCAAGCCACCACTCTGGCTTTTCTCAGGCTGGCTGTAGCCCTGCCATTTTTCTGGCTGCTGATGCGCAGAGAACAACGGCTGGGCGACAACCTCGGTACCAAAGCTCCAGGCAAACCCTTCAGGCAACTTGACCTGAAATCCTTCGCTCCACTTGCTGCACTTGGATTCTTTCAGGCGATTTATCAGGGTAGCTACCTGCTTGCGGTGGACCTGACCGGTGCAGGTATCGCCACGCTCATTGCGCTGTGCCTGCCTCCGGTTCTTGTAGCTCTGCTTGCAGCTCCGCTACTGGGAGAAAAGCCCGGGCTGCTGACCATCATGGCACTGATCACCGCCGTGATCGGCACAGCCATGCTTGTGCTCAGCGACATGGATACCAGTGGTACCCTGCGCCTTGCGGGGATACTCATGGCGCTCCTCGCAGCCGTTGTCTATACAGGATTCACCCTGACCAGTCGCTACAGCTCCATGGACACACCGGTCTTTACCACCGCATTTATCTGTTTTTTCACAGCAGCGCTGATCCTGCTGCCTGTAGTGCTACTCGGCGGTGGTTTCGAAGGCATCGGCAAGCTCAAGCTCCAGCATTGGCTGATGGTTGCCTTTATCGGCATTGTGCCCACCTGTATCGGATACGTGAGCTTTTTCGCCGGTATGAAAACAACTCCAGCCACGCTTTCCAGCATTATCGTCACGCTGGAGCCACTGTTTGTTGCCTTGCTTGCCTGGATCTTTCTGGATGAGATCCTTGGGCCGGTTGGCATTGCCGGTGCATTGATACTCACAGTAGCGGTAGTTGTGGCTTCACGCTATGGAGGAACGCCCGATGCCGCCTCGAAAGACGACGCCGCATAGTCCGTCTGATCAGCTGTTCTTACGCTGTTTTTCCAGCATGTCCGGCTGCAATATCTCGATCCAGTACCCATCCGGATCCTTGATAAAAGCGAGGCCTTTCATTTTGCCGTCGTCAGGCTTTTTGACAAACTCAACCTTCAGGTTCTCAAACCGCTCGCACGCTGCATAAACATCAGGCACTGCAATACCAATATGACCAAAACCCTGGGGCTCATCATTGCCATTGTGATACGCAAAGCCGGCGTCATTTTCCGTACCCCAGTTATGAGTCAGCTCCAGCATCGCTTCGCGCCCGAACGTATAAGTGGTTCGGTGAGCGTTGTCCGCCGGTACAAGCCCTGCCTGCTGGTCATCAAGGTAAGCCAGGAAATAGAGCGTGAACTTCATTTCCGGGAAGTCCAGCTTACGCACCAGCCTCATCCCCATTACCCGCGTATAAAAGTCCATGGAGCGTTCAGGGTCCTTGATACGCAACATGGTCTGGTTAAATACGTAACCTTCCGTTTCCGGAACAGGCTCTTCATACAGGCCTGGTGCTTGCTCAAAATGCTTGGGCATGGAATTTTCCTTTCTCGGTGTTAAAAATTCGGACAGTATATCTGCGTCGGAACTGGATGCCAGCCATCGGCCTGCATGTTGGTTTATGGTTGCTGATGTCCTGTAGACTGCCCATCTGATTCTGACGGGAAGCCCATGACTGATAATACAGACACCAGCTACCAGCAACGAGCCTCCGCTCGACGTCTTGCACTGTTCAGCCTGCTGTTTATAACACTCACTGCAGCAGGACTTTACGCCGTGTACGATCAGTTCGCCGGCCGCAGTATCAGTTTCGATTCCCGACTGGTAGCTCCCCGGACTCTTTTTGCAATTACTGCCCTGCTGCTCGTGTACCTGATTTCCGATGGTTTACGCCTGTACTTCACCCTCAGGGCCCTGGGCCACCGGCTTTCGTTCGTCGTGATATTTCGTCTGGTTTTTATCAACCTGTTTTTTTCCAACATTACTCCTATGGCAACCGGCGGTGGCTTTGCACAGATCTGGTATTTGCACCGCCATGGAGTTCCAGTGGGCCGGGCCACAGCCGCTACGACCATACGCACGGTTCTGGCGGTGCTGTTCATTTTCTCACTTACTCCGGTCTTCCTGCTCACTCTGGATGCCTTTGATGACCAGACGATTACAGGTGATATCGGCTTTGCGCTGGCCATTTTCATTCTGCTGTACCTGAGCTTTTTCATAATTCTGCTGTTCCGCACCCACTGGCTGATATGCCCACTCAATTTCCTGCTCAGGACATTTAACCGATGGCATTTCATAAGCGACACCCGCCATCAACACTGGCAGTTCAAGGCAAAACGGGAAATGATGCGGTTTTCATACAGCTTCAGCGATTATCTCAGGGGCGGGCCGGTTTTTGTAATTCTGTCAGTTGTGTTCACTGCTGTATTCCTTCTCAGCCTGTTCAGTTTTCCCGCTCTGCTCATCTATAGCCTGGGCTACCATGTTGATTATCTGGTATCAGTCGGGTTGCTGGTTGTGACAACATTTATTATGTACTTCTCACCGACACCCGGCGCTTCTGGTATTTCCGAAGGTGTGTTCGGCAGCTTTTTCAGCAGTATGCTTTCAGGAAATCACCTGATTCTGGTTATCGTAAGCTGGCGCCTGATCACTATTTACCTTGGAATGATCATCGGCCTGGTCGTTCTGCAAAGAGAACTTATTAAGAACCGCAGGAAACCAGGATGACATTCCGCAACCCGTTAAAGCTACTCTTCTATCTTTGCCTGCTGATCGTCATATTGCTGGTAAGTTACAAGGCTTACCTGAACTTTTTCATCAAAGACTTCGCTGGCGTCCATACAGGACAAGTGGAACGCATTCATCATGATATATCAGCTACAGAGCCGTTCAGCTTCGCTGTAGTGGGCAACATCAACAACTCTGTGGGCATTTTTGAAGAACGCATTATTCCGGAGCTGAATGCTTCAGGAATGGATTTCCTGGTTTCTGCCGGCAATGCGGTCAGTGGCGGCGGCGAAGACAAATACCGGGCCCTTTACGGGACGCTCAGTCACCTCAGCATTCCTTACTTACTGACATTCGGCGCCCACGAATACGAGGATTTTGGCAGCTACCGCTTTTACGATCACTTCGGCCCCCACTTTTTCAGTATTCAGGCAGGTAGCAGCAGGCTCATCTTTCTCGACAGTACCGGGAAAACACCCTGGCAGTGGCAGATCCGGTGGCTGGATGACCTGCTTAGCCAGGACACCTCAAAAGCCAGAATCCTGTTTATAGGGCATCCTCCACTGAAACCCTCACAAAACGCTCTGTTTGACCAGCCTGGAGATTATCTGGCGCCGCCGGAGTTCCGAAGCGCTCTTTTGCAAGCCACCGAAAAACACAGTATCGACATGGTTTTCTCTGCCAACCTCTCACTGTACTCAGAAAGGCAACTGGGAAATACAGTGTTCGTTACCACAGGCGGTGCGGGCGGATTGATACTGAATAATGAGACCAGTTTTTATCACTACGTGCAGGTGAGCGTAAGCCCTGATGGCAAGGTCAGCCACAGTCTTCAGCGCCTTGAAGTTGGCCAGCATCCGGCCCTCAAACGTCTGGAAAGCCTCTGGTTTTTTGTCTATTCCCTGTTCTATACGGGGTACCTCAACTTCCTTCTGATTGTGGCAGTATTCGCAGCCATAACGATCAAACTCTACACCCTTATTTTTGTCGGCAAGGACTACTACCCCGACTACGATCTTGACCCGGCACCCTGGCTGGAAAAACCGTTAAGAGTCGCAATGTTCACCAACAACTATCTGCCGTTTATTGGCGGCGTCCCTGTTTCCATCGCCCGTCTTCGGCGAGGCCTTGAAAACCTGGGGGATAAGCTGTTAATCGTGGCGCCACGTTACAAGGATCAGCCAGAAGTTGAGGAACATGTACTACGGGTGCCGTCCCTGCTGGCCTTGGGCGAAAAACGTGAATTCCGGCTGGCCAACATTTTTCTTTACCGTATTCGCAAACGGGTACGAGCGTTCCATCCGGATATTATTCATCTGCATCACCCCTTCTGGCTGGGTTCTCTCGGGCTGTTCATGGCCCGCAGGCTCAAAGTACCAGCCATCTACACCTACCACACCAGGCTGGAACACTACGCTCACTTTGTGCCATTGCCGGGCATGATCTTCCGGAATTTCATTTCCCATGCTTTGATAAAGCGCTTCGCCAATAAATGCGATGGCGTTATCGTGCCCACCTATTCAACCGAGGAATACCTCCGGATGATCGGCGTAAAGACGCCCACCTTCATCCAGCCCACCGGAATCGAGTTCAAACGTATTCAGGCTGTAACAGCCGGTGAAATTGCAGAGCTTCGCAAAACCCTGAAACTGAAAGACGAGGTGATTTTCATCAGCGTATCGCGTTTGTCGAACGAGAAAAATATCGACTTCATGATCGATGCAATCCATACGCTACGCCAGCAAACAAGCAAACCGTTTCACTTCCTGATGATTGGCGAAGGCCATCAGAAAGAGCGCCTTCAGGACAAGATCCGGGAGCTGGGACTGGGAGCGCATATCACACTTGCAGGCTCAGTATCGCCTGATGATATAGCTGTCTGGTACCGGCTCGGCGATGCCTTTTTGTTTGCATCCAAGTCTGAAACCCAGGGCATGGTCATTCTGGAAGCCATGGCCGCAGGCCTTCCTGTGGTCGCAGTGCGCTCCAGCGGCATTGACGATGTGGTGCGCCACGGATACAACGGTTTCAAAACCCCGGAAAGACAGGATCAGTGGTGCCTGCATGTAAAGCGCTTACTGGAAGATGATGACCTGAGACACACGCTTTCGAGGCAGGCTATGGAGTTTGCCAGGGATTTTTCTGTTGAACAGTTTGCTATGGATGTACGCGAGATTTACGCTACTACTCTGGCACTCTGGGATAAGCACCGGGACAACAAGCCATCATAACGGAGAGATGCGTGAGCGGCATTCCTGTAGGAATCAGCACCTGCCTGCTGGGCAAAGAAGTTCGCCATGACGGCGGCCACAAACATTCACGATACTGCACACAGGTATTGGCACAATATTTTGACTTCCGTCCTGTATGCCCCGAGCTGGAAGCGGGCATGGGCGTTCCCCGCCCCGCTATTCATTTGCGGGAATACCCGGACGGCATCCGCCTGACAGAAGTAAAGGGCTCTGCAGATCACACAGATGCCATGCAGGAATTCACAGCCAGGATATTGCCGGACCTGTCCGATCTTCGGGGCTACATTCTCATGGCCAAATCCCCCAGCTGCGGCATGGAACGTATCAAGGTTCACAATCCCGGGGGTCAGGTGGTGCGACGTGACGGCCGAGGCATGTTTGCTGAAGCGCTGATCCGCAACTACCCGTTGATGCCTGTTGAAGAAGAAGGCCGCCTGAACGACGACGCAATCCGGGAGAATTTCATTGAGCGGGTATTCGCCTATGACGACTGGGCCCAGAACGTTGCGGGCGAAAACCTCACGGCAAAAGCGCTTATCGAGTTTCATACCCGACACAAATTCCAGCTGCTGGCGCACTCTGAAAAGATCTACAGACAGCTAGGCCCCATGCTTGGCGATCTTAAAGCGGACGCACTCGAAACCATCTCCGGCCGCTATATTCAAGCGTTTATGGAGGCTATGACGAAGACAGTAAGCCGGGGCTCTCACATTAATGTGATGCAACATCTGATGGGTTACCTGCGAGACGCCATAGGAGACGAGGATCGCAAGGTACTGATGGAACAGATTGAAGCCTATGGCCGCGAGGAAGTTCCACTGGTTGTGCCCATGACCTTACTGAGAATGGCCCAGCGCAGGGAACCCGCGGATTATCTGAAGCTGCAACAGTATCTGAGCCCCTACCCGGATAAGCTGGGGCTCAGAAACAAAGTCTAGAGATTCTGTTCAGAAACCGTAAAGCAGGGTTATAGCTGTCTCGGTATCCGTAGAGTCTGTGCCTGCCGGAGCATCAGATACGTGCTTCACACGGTAGGCAGCTTTCATCGAGAGGTTGCCTACGATGTTGGCTTTGATTGCAGTCTCGGACTGGCTGATCACATTGTTCTCTTCGAGCCCAATTTCCGTGCTCAGTTTCTGGTGAAACAGTGCATTATCAGAAAGTTCATAGTCGAACTGGGCGGCCAGCCGTGCGATAGCTTCCTTCTCGGCGTCTTCACCATCAGAATTTACGACTTCCAGTTTGTTGTAGCGATAACCAACACCCGCCGACAGATCAAGAAATGAACGCTCGCCACGTTGCCAGACACGGTTCCCATAACCAGTGGTTACAGCAGACTCGAAATCGTATCCGGAAAAACGGTCATTCTCATAACTGCCACGCAAAAACCAGTACTGGCTATCGTCAAACTTGTAGTTGGTTTCCACAGAACCTTTATACTTTTCCGCCGTGGTTTGATCCTCAGCTTCGGAGTAATTGGAGCTGAGCTCGGCAATGTTACGCCAGTCCACCACTTCATGAACCAGGCCCAGACGTCCATTGACGTTGGTCTCTTCAGTATTGCCAGAGGTGATAAGTACGCCGAGTTCCGCCTCGCCTTCCCAGTCTTTCGCTTCCTGGCCGTAGACCAGTGGTGATGCGGCAATGGCAATAAAAGCAATGGTTTTTCTGAAACTCATGAAAGCTCCTTACTAACTGGTTTAAGCGTTTTTACACTGGTTAACGAATGGCAGCGTTCTTACGCTCACCCTTCAGGCTTTTCTCGGCCTGGCGTTCACGTTCCAACTTTTTCCGCGCTTTGCGTTCGGCGATAATACGGGCGGCCTCACTGCCTACATGGGCTTCCCCGCGAGCTTCCGCCAGGCGCATCTGATTCTCCCGCTCCGCAAAGCGCGCTTTCTGCTCGTCGCTCAGAGAATCAATACACCGGTGACAGCTAACTCCCTGTTGATAGTCGGGGTGCTGTTTATCAGCATCGGTGATTGGACGACGGCACGCATGGCACTGATCATAGCCGCCCCGCTCCAGACGATGATTGACCGTAACCCGGTCGTCAAATACAAAACATTCACCTTCCCACAGGCTCTGTTCTTCCGGCACCTCTTCCAGGTATTTCAGAATGCCACCCTTGAGATGATAAACCTCTTCAAACCCTTGCTCCCTGAGGTAGGCCGTTGATTTTTCGCACCGGATACCTCCGGTACAGAACATGGCAACTTTTTTATGTTTTGCCGGATCAAGGTTTTGCTTCACGTATTCCGGAAACTCACGGAAAGTATCTGTCGCCGGGTTAATCGCGTGCTTGAAGGTACCGATTTCCACTTCGTACTGATTACGGGTATCCACAAGAATCACGTCGGGGTCCGAAATCAGATCGTTCCACTCAGTGGGCTCCACATAGGTGCCGACGATGCGCTTCGGATCAATACCCTCAACACCCATAGTGACAATTTCTTTCTTTAGCTTCACTTTGGTGCGCTTGAACGGCTGAATATCGACAAACGACTCTTTGTAATCAATGCCGGCAAAACGCTCGTCGAGGGCCAGCCATGCCTGCACCGCATCGATACCGCTGCGGCTTCCGGCAATCGTACCGTTAATTCCTTCCCGGGCCAGCAACAAAGTGCCATGCACACCCTGGGCCAACATGGTATCCAGCAGCGGCTGGCGAAGGTCTTTGTAATCATTCAGAACGGCGAACTTATAGAGTGCGCAGACAACAATATTGTTGCTCATGAGGATTCTCCTGCAGGCCGGATCGTAAATCCGGAGCATGGGTTTATGTATCTGGAGGGGTTAAGCCAGAGAAGGCGCCGATTTTAACCCACTCTGGCTTATGTTCAAGTCAGGGCTGACCGATGCGGGAAAGTTCACGCTCCACAAGAGCAGAAAGCTGGCCCCAGCCCGGACGGGTCAGGCGAATGTTATCCACCAGCACAGTGGGTGTGCTGGTCACCTGCAACTGCATGGCCACACGACGGCTCTCTTCAACAGCCTCACGATGCAACTCCGTGGTCATACAACGCTGGAAGCGGCGCTCCTCAAGCCCCAGATCATTACCATAACGGGTAAAGGTACTGACAGGGTCGTTTGAACCACTCCAGTCAGACTGGGAATCATAAAGGCGTTCGTGCATTTCCCAATAGGCGTTCTGGTCACCGGCACAGCGTGCCGCCTGGGCGGCCGGAAGCGCATTCTGGTGCTGCTGCAGCGGCATGTCAAAATACACAAAGCGAACCTGCCCTGTCTCTACATATTCCTGTTTCAGGCGTTTGCTGGCCTTGGAAAACGTACCACAGGCCGGGCACTGAAAATCTGCAAATTCCCGCACAACCACCGGGGCATCCTCAGCACCCACAGAAACGCCATACTGATCCAGCTGCTCAGGAAACGGCTCCGCATTTGGCGCAGCTACCGGCAGATCGCCGGAGGTTGGCGTGGGCCCGGCTGTAAGAAAAAAGGCCCCCAGAACAATAGCCGCCAAAACCAGCACACTGATACCGATTACCACCGGCTTTCGCGAGTTATTTTTTCGCGGCTGCGGGACTCCGGTCCGGTTGCGACGCTTTGCTTCACCCATCCTCTGATTCCTTTTGTTTTACGACATAATTCGATAATTTTATGCAGGTGGACGTTTCCACCATCACTCAGGCAGTCTAAGATCCTTTATACCCTACAAAAGTTCCAATAAAAAAAGGCGATCTCATGTCACTTCCCGCTTTTCGCAAGGATTCTCTCAGCCTCCCCCTGGTCGCAGCTCCAATGTTTTTGATCTCTGGCCCCGAGCTTGCACTTGCTTGTTGCCGGGAAGGTATCGTTGGCAGCTTCCCGGCTCTGAACCAGCGTACGAGCGAAGGTTTTGAGGACTGGCTGATTGAAATGAATGGGAATATCGGGAAGCTGAAAGAAGAACGCCCGGAATCCAGTATCGCACCCTACGCTGTCAACCTGATCGTACACCGCTCCAATCCACGCTGGCAGGCCGATCTTGAATTGTGCGTAAAGCATCAGGTGCCCATTATCATCACATCACTGGGCGCTGCCAGTCAGGTGGTAGATGCCGTACACAGTTACGGCGGAGTAGTATTCCATGATGTAACCAACCAGAAACACGCGCGTAAAGCGGCCGAGGCCGGTGTAGACGGAATTATCGCGGTTGCTGCCGGAGCCGGGGGGCATGCAGGCACCATCAACCCCTTTGTTCTGGTTCATGAATTACGTGAAGTCTTTGATGGCATCATTTTGCTGGCCGGCGGCCTCTCCCACGGCGAAGACATTCTGGCAGCGCAAGCCCTTGGCGCAGATCTGGCTTATATGGGTACGCGTTTTATCAACACCACCGAATCCCGGGCGGAAGATGCCTATCGCAATATGATTATTGAATCGGTATCCGACGACATCATCCATACCCCGGCAGTTTCCGGCATACCTGCGAACTTCATGCGGCAAAGCCTGGAGGCTGCAGGCTTCGCCATGGACAAATTGAACCAGGCTGGCGAAATCAACTACGGAGAAAAGCTCAAGCCGGTGGCTGACGAAGCGAAGGCATGGAAAACCGTCTGGTCCGCCGGCCAGGGGGTCAGCCAGATCCACGATATCCTGACAGTCAGTGATCTTGTAACCCGCCTGACGGAGGAATACCGTAGCGCTCTGTCCCGATTACATCCGGACGTTTGACGCTTTTCCTTTCCTCTCACCAGCCGCCGCTGTTGCGGCGTTCAATGTCAGCCGGTTGGTCGCCGCAGCCCCCTGCGAAGCAAGGGGCTCATATGTATGGCACAACCCGAGTCGGAAAGGACACATCTATATTTGGTTTTGTAATCAGTCCAGCTCAATACTGGATGCTTCATACTGATCAGTAGTATCGTCTTTTAGTCTGTACTCGACCTCAACGACAACCGTTTCCTCGCTCTGAAGAAGTGCCTCCAACTGGTCACGGGAAACAGTCTCAAACACATCGTCATTTGCATCGATAGTGACACCAAGAAGGGTAACCGAAGAATACAACAGCCCGTCCTGAGTCAAGATGCCCTCAATCCCATACGTACCATCCGGCTCAACCTGGAGTTCCCGCTCTATTTGAATGGCCTCAACATAAACAACACCATTGCGATCCACCTTTTGAAGCCCCGAAACGTCAACCAGTACTGCACCTGTACCCGGCACCAGATCATAAATAGTCAACGTATTCTCGGTATCATCATCAGTAATTATGGTTCTAGGCGTTATACGAACTTCTACTCCACCGATGGAAAGACGGCCTGTGTCTACAGACACTGTATCAACACTGCCGGAGATTGCCGCATCGCTGTCCAGAGTATGAATCTCGTCAGCGAGAACCTGGTCGCCCCCGGAAAAGTCTCCCTCAACCTGAACAAGCAAGCCCTGATTCAGCTCTTCCAGCGCAACGTCACTTAACCTGGTCTCATCCGTTACCCGGATAGTCAGTCCGTTAAGCCCGAAGGTTCTATCATCGGGACTGAAATCCGACGACACAGGCCCTGCCATATCAATACTATGATCTGACGGCAGATAGAGTCGGAAATCATCATCCTGAATTTGTGCAGCTATGACTGCATCACCCGAGGAATCCAAACTGCCTTCAACCTCAACATACATACCGGGCTTCAGGTCCTGTAACGTAAAACCTTCTGTAAAGCTGGACTCATCGAACCTGATGACCAATCCATTCATTGTGAACTGATCAGCCTCCAGTGAACCGGAATCCACCAGACCCTCCAGCTCTATAGCGTTTTCACCAAACGCCCAAGGGTTGAAACCAATGTAACTCGCACGGAAAATTCCATCAGACGTCCTCCATGCACTTATTCTCACGAAATCCCCGTTTTTCAGCCTGGCCCGGGGTTGGTCTTTAAAGACTGTTTGCCGATCAGCAATAACCTGCTGGCCGTGTATCTCGAAGGTAGCCCTGCCTTTAGAATCCAGCTGTAACTCCGAAACCGTGCCTCGCAATGTGTCATCGTAGGACATGGAACTCGCTGTACCAGTTCCATCCAGACCCCACTCACCGTCTATCCTGAGAATCATCCCCTCCCTGAGGTCACTTTCAGAATCAATACCGTCATTGCTTTCTACTTTTCTGTCCCGAATACCATCAGTAAAGAACTCAACGCCATTCACAAACACACTACCAAACCCGGAAACCGGCCCGACACTGGAGCCTGTGCCTCGAATCCCGCCATCTGCAATGCTGAGGCCACCGCTATCACAGGCAGAAATCAGGCAAAAAGTCAGTGTAGCTGCCAAGATGGAAACCTGGGGTTTACGGGGTATTGGTTGCATTACTCTCTCCGTTTCGGGTAGCTTCACGACAGCCTGGGCTGACATCAGGTTTCATCTCTATGTCGCCCGTCTGAACCCCGTTCGGAACCACGCCTGCGGCGTCTGACGCCAGGCGATATGTCCACCCCGGGGACATCATGAACATAGGTGCTTCGTCGGAGCAGAACATGGCCACTGTCCAACTGCTCGACAACGCCTTTGCGCAGCAACTCATTGAGAACTACCGATGGAGCGAAATCCGGGTTTACTGACTGCACAAGTTCGCGGAAGGTGGGTTCACTCTGGCCGGACAGCGCCAGCAAAACCGGATGCTGATTTTCATCAAGAAACGCCAAGGCACTGATCCAGTAGCTCACAACTTCTCGGCCAGCAGCGGATAACACAGCGTTCGCAAGCTCGGTAGGCTCCCAACGACAAACAAATTGCGGCTGGCTGTTGGGCTTCATACTGACCTCTCTTTTTTTGAAGCGGTTGAGCGCGCTTCTACTGAAGGAGCTTCTTCAAAATAAAAAACACTGACGCCTGTTCTGAACGATTCCTTTGTTGATCCATCAACCTGACTACCTGACACATCGCGATCTTTTGGTCCGAGCCAGGAATCCATTTTTTCCAGTAAAGCCTGCGACTGCTCTGCTGCATGCGCACGCCACTCATCCATGACTTCCGGAGGAATGTTGTTATACGTCAATGTGCGCTGAAATAAGGGCTGTCCGCCGTCTTGACCACACACCAGGTTATGATCCACTGTGGCTATGAGATCTGATACATCCTCACCAAAAAACTGCAACATTTCCTTGCTGTCTTCGGCCGGCACATAAGCTCGTTTTATAAGGATCACTTTGCCGGTATCGCTATCCATCGATACCATCCCAACCCTCACCAACTCGTCCAGCACTGAACGCGGGGGCATATCTCCGCTGTACTTTTTCACCAGTTCGCTGAAACCCTGAACTCCGTCAGGTGCAAGCTTTGCGGGGAGGCCATCCGAATCCTGAAAAGCCGGGTCGTGCACCCAACCAGAAACAACGCGGGACGCACGGTTGGTGTGCAGAACCTCGAGTTTCTCCAGATGCTGGCCTGCAAGAATCTCGCGCTGACGTTTGACTTCCTTGCGCGTCAACCCGGTCATCACTGCCGCACCGGAATCTGTAGGTTTCCGCCTCCCGACAGGGAAATCCTCTATAGCCGCTTCCACATAGGCTCGTTTTACCAGTTCGGCAAACTCCCCATACGGGATACCGTTTCGCAATAGCAACCTCGCAAGAGGTCGCAAAATGCGGAACAAGGCCTTATGTAGTGTCGTGTTATGCGGCTCACTCATATTTGGGATTATATTCCCATATTAAGGTATATAGCCATAGATGGTGCGAGGTAATCCAGGGAAAACTTCAGAATGCCCAGGAAGACAGGCAAGCCAAAGTCTTTGACTGCGACGCAATGGCGATCCCGGAATGCATGGAATACTGACGGAGAGAACAGAGAAGAGTTGCGAAAAGCCGGGGGCGGCAAAAGCAAAAAACCGGGGGAGCGGCTCCCCCGGCCAAGAGTTAGTCTATCAGTTGCTGCAACCGGTGGTTGAGTCGTGCAACTTCCCGGCGCATTTCCTGAACTTCATCCAGAAGCTCCAGTGACATGGCCAGCCCTGGAAGATTCATTTTCAGGTCTCTTTGCAAGCGCCGGGCTTTATGCAGGCGGGCAAGTGCCGCCACATCAAACTGCCACTGACGGGCCTCGGTTGAAGGCTCTACCGGCGTAATAATGCCGTAATTCACCAGCTTGATTACAAACTCCGCGTGGCACTCTCCCCGCTCGCACACCTCGTGAAGGGTATAGGTGCTGCCATCGGAGTCCATTACCTCAACGGTCAGAATACTGTCTTTATCACTCATCCCTTACTCTCCCCTTCACAGATGGAGTTTGCTGCGTGGATCGAAGTTCTTCTCGGCTTCTGCGAGCTGTTCGTAGAGTTTTTCTGCCTCCGCGGAATGCTGCTCCGGTATGGCAATCTGGAGAACAACTATCTGGTCACCCGGGTGTTTTCCAGGAAGCCCTTTACCCTTGAGTCGAAGCTTGCGACC
Organism: Marinobacter sp. F3R11; assembly: GCF_003318275.1. Classification (GTDB taxonomy): domain Bacteria; phylum Pseudomonadota; class Gammaproteobacteria; order Pseudomonadales; family Oleiphilaceae; genus Marinobacter. Next base: position 372,879 of record NZ_QOCH01000015.1, read on the forward strand.
GGAGGAGGTTCCTTTTGGCACTTTTACATTCACTCTGGAACCGACAGTCGGCACCATGATTGTCGCACCCAAAGCTGCTTCCCAGGGAGTCACCGGAACAGTCAGGACAATATCCCTGCCTTCAACACTGAACAGCGGATGAGGCGCCAACTCGACTTCAATCAGCAAATCGCCGGGTTCACCACCGCCGATACCCGGGGAACCCTGTCCTTTCAGGCGCAGATGCTGCCCTTCACGCATGCCAGCGGGAATTTTCACTTTCAGGGTTTTCTTACGTGCAATTATGCGGCCCTTGTCATCGGCCTCATGAACAGTGAAGGAAACCTGCTTCTCGCATCCATTAAATACTTCTTCCAGAAACAATGGCAACCGGGAGAGAACATCTTCACCGCGCATGCGCACGCTGCGCCGGTAACCACCAGCACTATGCCTGCCAGCCTGACCACCACCAAACATCTGTTCAAAAAAGTCACTGAACTGCCGGGAATCCGCATCGGTGTAACCTCCACCGCCAAATCCGGATTCGCTCTGCCAGCCCGGAGGCGGCTGGAAGGAGCCATCAGCCTGGGGACCGTACTTGCGCAACTGGTCGTATTCTGCACGCTTTTCCGGGTCCTTTAATACTTCGTAGGCCTCGCCAAGCTCCTTGAACTTCTCGCCGGCATCATCCTCTTTGCTGACATCCGGGTGATACTTCCGGGCCAGTTTTCTGTAGGATTTTTTGATTTCCTCGGGGGAGGCAGACTCGCTCACACCGAGCACGGCGTAATAGTCTTTGAAATCCATTGAACTCCTCGCATCTAGTCAAAGATTGTTCCCTGGTTATATATAATCGGCGCAAATGGTGGAAATACAAGCTTAAGCCTGTGCTTTCGCAGATATAATAGCCCTGACTTGAGCTAAAGCAGATATTCGAAGAAAAGGGTAACCGGAAACACCGGCGGAGCTGGCGAATATGGCTGTTAACGAGGGCATTCAACCTGCCGAGATTCTGTAAACCGGCGAGCTGTGATAGGGTTCCAAAGCTCGAACCTATCTTATCCATCTAATTTCAGGAAAACTCCATGATCTGGACTGTTTACCTCTCTGGCGAAATCCATACCGACTGGCGTGAGCAGATTCAGGCCGGGGCAAAAGACGCCTGGCTGCCTGTGGAATTCACATCGCCTGTCACCGATCACGAGTCCAGCGATGCGGCGGGGGACATACTGGGCAAACCGGAAACTGCATTCTGGCGGGATCACCAGTCATCCAAAGTCAATGGCATTCGCACCAAAACGCTACTGGAGCAGTGTGATCTGGCCATTATCCGCTTCGGCGACAAGTACAAACAGTGGAACGCTGCTTTTGATGCCGGCTTCTGTGCCGCTATGGGCACGCCTTACATCACTTTGCACGCCGATGACATTATCCACCCGCTGAAGGAAGTAGACGCATCCGCCATGGCCTGGGCACAGACTCCCGAGCAGGTTGTTGAGATTCTGAAGTACATTACAACAGCACAGTAAGAGCAGACCGGCCGTCTGGTGAAATAGCAGCAATTGCTATTTCGCCAGGTGGCCAACATAAGCTGAAACAAACGCGGTTTCCTGAAACACCTTCAGGCCAGTCTCTGAAAATGGAACAGGCATGGGACTGGAGGCCAGCGTCGATTTGATGGTAGCTGGCGAAAGCAGAACAACCTCAACGTCAGTATCAGGCATTAACTGAATAGCGGCCTCCATCTTGAAACTGATCGCGCCGCCAGCAAACTTGCCTTTAGGCATGCGCTCTTTGATAGCAACTTTTTTTACACCGTGCCCGGCCAGAAACTCCGCAAAAGACGCCTGAAACTGTTGCAGGTCTTCGCGCGAGTGATTCTTCCTGAGCGTAATTTTGCGGACCCTGGTCTCCGGCAAGGTGAACTGCCCCATATCCAGGCTCAGCAAACACACCACCGCATCACTGCCGCTCAGTTCAACACCACAAATAAGCATAGCCACACCTCTAGGCACAACACTTCTTGAATTTAAGACCGCTACCGCAACTGCAGGGATCGTTCCTGGAGGGCAGCTTTACCTGTGTGACTGTGCCACCCTTATTCAGCATGGCCGTAAGCTCAGCAACAGACTCAACAGAGCCCTCGCTGGTATCAAGCGTAATGTCTGCGTACAACTGAGCATCTGCTACCAAAGCTTCAATCTGCTGTTTGCGGGCTTTACTGGTAACCACAAGCTTCAACGGAAATTTCTTGCTACCACTTTTCTTGCTGGCGTTAGTCTGAAAGCCGCCATAGGCCGTGTGATGCTGGCGCGCATCCTGCCGGCCCTTGAAAAAAAATTTGTCTGACATACTGGGATCCCGAGGTATGGGAGAAGGAAAGGAGCGACTAGAATACCACCGGCTAGCACCTTGAGGCGATCAGCAAAAACACCGGGTAGTTGCCAGTTTCCCTCTCAATCATACTCGCAGACACCACCTCTGCATCGTCAAAGCCGGCCTGCCTGGCAGCAGAGGCAATCTCCCCCCGGTCAAACCCGAAATGGAATACCCCTGTGTCTTCGGTATGGAAAGAGCCGTCTTCCTTATCCAGATCGGATATGGCAATAAACCCGCCGGGTTTTACCAACTCATAAAAACGCCTGAACATGGATTCTACGTCACGTACGTGGTGCATGGTCATGGAGGATATGACACCATCGAAACGCTCCTCCATCGTCTGTTTCTCCAGATCCAGCTCCCGAATCTCCAGCTCACAAGCCAGCTTGCCCTGCTTCTCCGCCAGCTGCCTGTTCATGGACGGCGAGATATCCACTGCCGTGATCTTTTTCACATGAGGCGCAATGCGTTCCAGCAACAATCCTGTTCCGGAACCAAAATCCAGCAGGTGCATAGCCGGCACAAGCTCCGCCTTTTCAAGGATGGTGTTGGCGATGTTGCTTACATTATCGACACGGGCAGGGCTTTGTTCGTATACCTGAGCCTTGTGGGCAAAAAAATCGTTACTCATAAACACCTCGAATGTGCAGTATTCTCTGATACCCGGGGGGGGGAGGTTAGCTCAACGCATCAGGCACCAGGCAGTTAATCAACGTGATCGAAAGGTCCCGGAAAACTGCATCCGAAGATACTGTGTCCGGAAAGCGGTCGTATACCCCTCGCCTGCAAGTGGATGTGCGCGTCTCAGCCTTCCTGACACAAGTGGCATATGCTTCAGACCCATCTGCCCGACCTGTGGCTTTCTCGCAAAGAGAAGGCACCTGCGTAATAATCCAATCCGCCGCCATACCAAGCTCAACGGGATTGGATTCCAGGTTGGTGAACCTTTCAGCACCAGCCACTTGCGGCTGCTCACGGGACTGATCCCAGAGAACAAACACCAGTGCGGCAGAAACCAGAGCGACAGTAACAACCGGGAATTTCATGAAAGCCTTTATGGGACTAAGTGGTAAACAAATCATTATAACGCTGCTGGGGCTGGCCTGTCTGGCGGGTTCGTATTACCTCATGCAAACCGGGCTCGACGAGCTTAGCCATGCGCGCCAGATGGAACGTATGCCACAAACCCCCATTGCAGCACTGACCAGAGGGCCCTATGTCATTGCCGGCGAAGCCGAAAAAGCTCCAGACATACTGATCACACCCTACTCCGGCTCCGAAGCCCTTTACTATCGCTACAAGCTTGAGGAGGAATACAGGGATTCAGACGGCGACTTACGCAGGCGAACACTCGAATCCGGGCAGCAGGGCGTGGACTTTCTGATACAAGACCCCAGCGGCAAGGTGACCATTGCACCAGGCCATGACCTGTCAGAGATTGAGTGGAACCTTGAACGCACCTACAGTTCGCGGAGCGGAAACAAGATCTACTCGGAATGGGCACTGAGGCCTGGCGAGAACCTGCGGGTAATCGGGCGCTATGATCACGAGAACAAGAAAATGGTGTTTACCGGCCTGGAAGACTTCAGTCTGCCAGCGCTGGTTTCAGGCTTCACACTGGATATTGACGGAGGGGGCCGACTGTTCAGTGCTGCTATCAGGATCTCCATTGCCACCGGCTTGCTGGCTCTGGGCGTGGCCCTGCTGCTGATAGCCGTAAAAATACACCGCTTCTGGGTGTACGTGTGGATAATGAGCCTGGCCGTCTCGGGAACTCTATCTGTTCTGGGCGTAACCAGGCTGAACCAGGAATGGCAGGGAATCGCCACACTTTACGAATCCCGCTATCAATACCTCAACGCTGGCGCGGACCAAGGCGAGAACACCCCACTTGTACTTGCGGATCTAAGCGCCTTGCGACAGCTAATTCAAGAAAGTACCAGCGGATGGCTTGACCGGTGGAAATACAGAGCCCTTGTCGAAAAGCGCCTGCCCATGCCGGAACTGGATACCAGCACTGCAGAAAAAGCGAGACAAATCGTTGAAAGCCAGCCGGATATCAGGTTTCAACATGCGTGGACAAGCATGGGGCTTTCAGCGGCAAGTTCAGTATTGGCCATCATGCTCATTCTGGTCGCATTACGCACTGTCAAACTGAAGCGTCTGATAGAAGCTGTACCTACCTCAAGCACCGAAGGTCTGAGTTTCGGGCTTTCTGAACTGAAGGCGATGGTAGATGTGGATGATGCATTCCCCCCGATTCGTGACCCGCTTCGCAACGAGAAATGCGTGGCTTACGACTACACAGTTGAAGAGAAACGGGGCTCCGGGAAAGACGCAAAGTGGCATACCGTAGAACACCAGGAAAAACGGGTACCCTTCTGGCTGGAAGACAACGAAGGCCGGGTATTGGTCTATCCCGAGGGTGCCCGCATCGCCTATCCGAAACACCACTCAGAAATCCGTGACAATAAACGCTATACCGTCCGGTTTCTGGACACGCTGGTCAATGTTTATTGCCTTGGGTTTGCGGGACTCGACCGTAAGCAGCCGGACCGTCTGGCCATGCAAAAGGATGGAGACTCCCCCTTTCTTATCTCCACGAAAGAGGAAGAAGACATCATACTTTCACAAGGTGCCGGCGGCCTGACGGGCACAGCCGTGAGCCTTGGCCTGTTCCTGTTTTCCGCTACTGTCCTGCTGGCTGCTGACGGCAGTTTCAGCCCGGACAACCTTATGTTTTCTGCTCTGGCTGTGCCATTGGTACTCTGTGCTTACCTGGGCGTTTTGCACTATAACGATATCGTTTTCCTGAAAAACCGTGTCGACAGGGCCCGCGCCAACATCGACACCATACTCCAGCAACGCCATGACCTGTGGCCCAACCTTGAAAAAGTGGTAACAGCGTCATTGGCGCATGAGAAAACCCTGCTCCAGGCCATTGCCAGCCTGCGAAACGCCAACCCTGTGGAAGTGAATTCTGTAGAACAGATGGACAAACTGATACGTGTTGAAAAACAGGTAACCACAACGCTACTGGCCCGGATAGAGGGCTACCCGGACCTGAAAAACAACACCGTGATCAGCAGGTTTATGAACATAATGAATGAGACAGAGAACTATCTGGCGCTGCTAAGGAACAGCTACACCGAAAGCGTGATGATCTACAACACCCGCATCCAGTCCTTTCCGGACCTGATTCTGGCGAAGCTGTTCCGGTTCAGGCAATTTACCAGTAACCCAGCAACTTCCACCAGAGGCCGCCAACGACTACCCAAATGGTCAGATTGACCAGGCTCATTATAAATCCGGCTTTCCACCACTCACTCAACCCGACATAGCCGGAGCCGAAGATAACTGGCGATGTGCCCGTGGCGTAATGGGTTAGCGTCATCATAATGGATGAGGTGGCAGCCATCATCAGCACGAAAGCCATGGGCGGGGCACCCAGGCTGAGGCCAACCACCAGAAAGGCCCCCATCATGGCGGTAATATGGGCTGTGGTACTGGCAAAGAAGTAGTGGGAATACAGAAACACCAGAATCAGGAGCGCGGTGGAGGCAGGCCACGCCAGCCCCGTGCTGACGATGCCACTCTGGATAGCGCCCGAGAACCATTCAATTACCCCCAACTCGTTAAGTTGAGAGGCCATCATCACCAGTGCGCCGAACCAGACAAGGGTATCCCAGGCACTTTTTTCGGACAGTACATCCTTCCAGTTCAATACACCCGTAACCAACAGGATCGACAAACCCACAAAGGCTGTCGTGGTTGCATTCAGTTTGAACGAAGCACCCAAAATCCACGCCGGTACATCTGCCCATAACAATAGCAAAACAACAAATACACCGAGCATGATGCCTTCATCGCGCGTGAGCTTTCCCAGTTTTTCGAGGCGCTCACGGGCAAAGTTCACCGCATCCGGAGTCGATTTGATCTCCGGCGGGTACATCATGTAAATCACCAGTGGCATCAGAGCAATAGCCACGACGCCTGGCAAAAGCATCGCAAGGGCCCAGGTCGTCCAGCTCAGGCTGATTGCAGCTCCCGTAGCATCAGCGATTAATTTCACGGTTAGCGGGTTAGGCGCAGTGGCGGTAATGAACATAGCAGAGGTTATAGGGTTGGCATGGTAGTTAACCAGCGCAAGATACTTACCAATCTTATTGGTATTGCCATCGTCCGGCGTGCAGCCAAAACTCTTTGCAATGGACAGCATAATCGGGTGAATAATGGCTCCCCCACGAGCTGTATTGCTGGGCGTAACCGGCGCTATAACCAGCTCCGAAAGGGCCAGACCATAACCAATACCAATCGTCCGTTTACCAAACATGGCAATAAAATAGTAACCAATCCGCTCTCCGAGCCCGGTCTTGATCAACCCCCTGGAAATCATGATGGCTATAGCTATAAGCCAGATCAGCGAGTTGCTGAAACTACCCAGAGCATCACGAATTGCCGTACCCGGGTTGTCACTGGTCACACCACTGGCAGCTACCACCGTAATCGCCACTATGGAAATAGCGCCAATCGGCATCGCCTTGCCAATGATGGCTGCAATCGTCGCCACGAAAATAGCCAGCATCAGCCAGCCCTGAGCTGACACACCCTCAGGCGTGGGGATAAACCAGATCGCAACCCCGATGAAAATCGCAACAAGCGCCGGCCATGGACGGAAATCAGGTGTAGCTGATGGCATCACAACAATCCTTTGATAGTTTTGGCAAATGACACTATTCCAATCAATTGATTTGAATCAGGCAGGAACAACGATAGGCTATGCCTTGACGCACTTTGCTGCAAATAATCTGGCGGGGCACCCGGCATTCGGCTTATGTGATAGCCGGAGTACACTGGCACACGGTGCCCGCAACCGTATTCATAGCTGAACCAACACAGAAAAAGGGACGCGTTCGAGCATGACTTCACCAATCCAGGGTACTAAACTCCCGGAAAAAACATCCACGACGCGGCCGAATGCACCTGCGCTATTCAGAACACCCAGGCTGGACAGTGGTATTCCAGATGAAAAGCGCCAGGAAATAGCCCAGTATTTCCTGAACACATTTGACACATACACCAGCCTTTTCAATTGCCTGGCCGATGATAATGGGTTCTATCAAAAGTCTATTCCATTGCGACATCCACTTATTTTCTACCTGGGACATACTGCAACCTTTTTTGTTAACAAACTCGTACTGGCAAAGCTCCTCCGCGAACGCGTTGATCCACATATGGAGTCGATATTTGCAATAGGCGTGGATGAAATGAGCTGGGACGACCTGAACGACGATCATTACGACTGGCCAAGTGTGTCCCAGGTAATGGACTATCGTGCAAAGGTACGGACAACAATGCTCGATCTGATCGATACATTACCCCTGACCATGCCCATTAACTGGGAGAGTCCCTGGTGGCCATTGATCATGGGTATTGAGCACGAACGAATTCATCTTGAAACCTCCTCCGTTCTGATCCGGCAGCACGACCTTGCCAGAGTCCGTCCGCACCCTGACTGGCGCCCATGCCAGCATACCGGAGAGGCGCCAGCCAACAATCTGATCAGCGTTCCGGCTGGCACAGTTCACATCGGCAAACCTTACGAAGATGCTTATTACGGCTGGGACAACGAATACGGAGAACACCAGGCGGAGGTCGAAAAGTTCAAAGCCAGTCAGTATCTGGTAAGCAATCAGGAATTCCTGTCATTTGTTGAGGCAGGCGGCTATGAACAGGACAGGTACTGGAGCGATGAAGGGCGCTCCTGGCGTGATTTCGCCGGGGCAAAACACCCTACATTCTGGCGCTGGCACAATGGCTGGCACCTGCGCCTGATGACCGAAGAAGTACCCATGCCCTGGGACTGGCCTGTAGAAGTGAACTACCACGAAGCAAAAGCCTTCTGTGACTGGAAGGGAGAGCAGACAGGTCAACCCGTGCGCATGCCCACAGAAGACGAGTGGTACCGGCTGTGCTCGGAAGCAGGAGTGCAAGAAGTCGGGGACGCCCCTGCCAGCGCCAACCTGCACCTGGACCACGCTGCATCCTCCTGCCCCGTAACACGTTACCAGCATGGTGAATGGTTTGATGTCGTGGGCAACGTATGGCAATGGACAGAGACGCCTATCTACCCCTTTGACAACTTCAAGGTTCATCCACTGTACGACGACTTCACTGCGCCGACATTCGATGGCCAGCACAACCTGATCAAGGGAGGATCATGGGTTTCGTGCGGCAACGAGGCACGCTTGTCTTCCCGCTATGCTTTCAGGCGTCATTTTTTCCAGCACGCCGGGTTCCGGTACATCACATCTGATTCCGAAGTAGTCGAACCCAACGCTTATTATGAAAGTAACAAACTGCTAGCTGAATACGCAGAGTTTCACTTCGGTGACCCGTCGTTTGGTGTGGGGAACTTTCCCAAAGCTCTTGCAGATCTGGCACTGGATGCCATGCAAGGAAAGACTGCACATAAAGCACTGGATCTTGGATGTGCCTGTGGTCGCTCCAGCTTCGAACTGGCACGTAAGTTCGATGTGGTGGAAGGCGTCGATTTTTCAGCCAACTTCATCAATCTTGGTGTTGAAATGGCTAACCGGGGCTCCGTGCGGTACTCGCTCACCGAGGAAGGTGATCTGGTGAGTTACCATACGCGAACGCTCAAAGGACTCGGCCTCGACACCTATGCAGACAAGGTTTCATTTCACCAGGGTGACGCTTGCAATCTCAAACCCACATTCACCGGTTACGACCTGGTTCTTGCTGCCAACCTGATTGACAGGTTATACCGGCCAAGGCGCTTCCTCGACAGCATTCATGAGCGTATTAATGACGGCGGACTGCTGATTATTGCCTCACCTTACACCTGGCTGGAAGAACATACGCCAAAAGAGGAATGGATTGGTGGCTTCAAGAAAGACGGGGAAAACTACACAACGCTGGATGGCCTGCGAGATCACCTCTCCAACCATTTCCGGTTAGTGGGAGAACCCAGAAAGGTTCCCTTCGTTATCCGAGAAACCCGGCACAAGCATCAGCACACCTTGTCTGAGGTTACAGTCTGGGAGCGGTTGCCACGCTGACAAGCATAACCAGGGGAGCCATCAGGCTCTCCTGTGTTTTCTTTTATTCCGTCCCCTCATATACATCAAGGATTTCTTGCTCTAGAAGGCCAATTGCCTCTAAAAGGGTTGCCGACACAGCTACCAGCTTTTCCATTAAACGTCCGGCTTGTTCCTGCTTTTTCCATTTTGCACTGGCTTTGGAACCAAACAGCTTTTTAAGGGCGGACCTGTCATCTTCGCCAAAAAGTAATCTGAATATTTCCATATATATCTGATGAAGTATTTGATGCGAAGTCTCAATTGCTTCAAATGAACTCAACGACGACAGCTTTTGTCCCTCTCCGTAGTACCATTTGCCAAATTTACAATCTGTATGCATAACAGGAACATGATCCTGTTCAACAGGAATACCCGCAACAAGTGCCTGTGCGTATGACCGCCAGCGAATATGAGCCGATTTTGCCTGGCGCAGTTGGGACAATGCGTCCTTTTTACTCATTTATACATCCTTTAATTTACTTATCGGTCAAGTAGAGTATTAAAAACGCATTTCAGCAATGGTCTTATCGCCTGGTTTCTCAAGCTCGCCAACCCGACATTCTGGCCGAGCACACAGGTACTGTACGTCAACTGTTTTGACAAAGCCTGCTCAGCTAACAAAACTTAACGTTTTAACTTTTTGTGAAAGTATTGGTGAATATGTGTAGCAATAAATGCCACACCTTAACAAACCAGGAGTGAGCATCAGCACCATGCCCACGTTGCGGTAGAACCCGTAATGCGATGTGCAGGCCCTCTTGACGACTTTACGCTGGGCGCAGCATAAAAGTTTCAGGTGTACTGGCCCGGATAAATCACAGGCCTGCTTCCAGCGCCGGATCAATGATGTTCCGGCGGCGTCCAGACAGGGACATCCTCAGGTTTTGGCTCTTCCCAGTCTCTGTGCATGGCAGTACTCAGTGCCTCTTCCAGCTTCATGAAAAGCTCACCATAGCGAGGACTGAAGTTGATCCCCCCCTCAATTTCTTTCCAGGCCTCAAACAACTGATCTTTATGGGCCTGCTCATGATTGACAAACGCCCAGGTCATCTGCCGCGCCCGCATAGGATGAACCCCCAGAGCCGTAAGCGTGTAGCCACCAAGTTCCAGTGCAGAGTGATAGGTCTCACTGATCACATCGTCAGCACCCGCTTCCCGAAGCTGGTAGCCGTGACCACGATCGAATGCCCGGGCCAATACCCATACACTCGGGTAGAACTTCTTCACGTGTTGCACAATCTCTACGGCGCGCTCCCGGTCATTGATCGCTACTACGAGCAAGCGGGCCTGCCCGATACCGGCTGTTTCAAGCAACTCAGGGCGACTTGCATCACCAAAGAAACTCTTGATGTGAATCTTGCGGAGATTTTCAATCTGCTCAAATTCGTGGTCCAGTGCCACAACAGGAATGTCGTTGGCTCTCAGCAAGCGACAGATTACCTGCCCGAAACGCCCCACACCTGCCACAATAACTAGAGCCTGCTCATCAATCGTGTCTGCTTCCCGTTCATCATTCCGTGCACGCCGGTAACTTGGCAGGACTATCCGGTCGTAAGCAATAAACAATAAAGGCGTAAGGAACATGGACAACGCTACAACCAGCGAGAGGATCTGAGCGATATCTGCCGGAATCACGGAATTCTGTACACCATAGGTAAGCAGTACAAAACCAAACTCGCCTGCCTGTGCAAGCCCAAGGGTAAACAGCCAGCCGTTACTGCCACGATTTCTGAACACCAGCGCCAGTATGAGCAAAATGAGCGCTTTTATCACAATCACCGCTACGACCAGACCAGCAACGATGCCCCACTCGGCTACCAATACCCCGAAGTCAATTCCCGCACCTACGGTGATAAAAAACAATCCCAGCAGCAGGCCCTTGAAGGGTTCAATGCTGGCTTTCAGCTCATGGCGGAACTCACTGTTGCCCAATACCACGCCAGCGAGAAAAGCTCCCAGGGCGGGCGAGAGATTCACAACGCTCATCAGCGCCGCAATACCAATAACCAACATTAATGCCGTGGCAGTGAAGATCTCACGCAACCTGGATTGCACCACATAACGGAACAACGGCCGGCTCAGATAGTAACCACCAATAATAACGGCAGCGACTGCGCCCACAACAACCAGGGCATGGCCCCATCCTGGCAGCCCATCGACCAGGCTCAGCCCCGATTCCGTGCTGGCAACAGGACCTTCGCCCGCATTCAGGCCAGGCAACGCCAGCAGAGGGATCAGGGCGAGCATCGGAATAACGGCAATATCCTGAAACAGCAACACTGAGAAAGCGTTGCGCCCGCCTTCGGTATTTGACAGGCCCTTCTCTTCCAGGGTTTGCAACACGATAGCAGTAGACGACAGCGCGAAGATCAGACCTACCGTCAGCGCCGTCTGCCACTGCAGACCAAACCAGGTGGCCACTGTCATGCCAGCCGCAGAGGTCAGGGTTACCTGCAAGCCGCCGAGCCCGAACAGGTGCACCTTTCTTGCCCATAGCCTCTTCGGATCAATTCCCGTCCCAATGAGGAACAGCATCATGACAACACCAAATTCCGCGAAATGCTGAATAGTGTTGGTTTCCTGCCCCACCAGACCCATAACCGGCCCGATCATCACCCCGGCAACCAGGTAACCCAGCACTGAACCCAGGCCATAACGCTTTGCCAATGGCACAGCAATCACAGCTGCGAGCAGATAGATAAAAGCCTGAATAAAATAGGTGGTCATAGGGGTCAGATATCAATGAACCTGGGGGTGAGCATAATCACGATACCCAGTGCCACCAGTGCAAAGGTGTTCGTGACAAGGTAAGGATAAAGGATCAGAGCAATACCACAGTACCGGACAACCAGGTTCGACTGCCGGCGGCCGTAGATAAAATAACCGATGCCAATGGAGCTGAAAATCAGCCCCCAAAACAGGTTAGCGGTTTGCATAGAGCGGAAGTCTCCAAAAGCTCATTGCACAGACATTTACAGCCTGGAATTTCGATTCACCAAAAACATGCTAGTGTATCGATTACAGATCCCCGACAGGCGTGCCGGGACAACGCCCCCAGCCATAACTCAAGCAGGACAATGCAATGATGTATTTTGCCCACGAGATAGGTCGCGCCGCGTTAAAGCCCATGCGCATACTGACCAGTGCCCAGAGCACCCTGCTCCGACACCCCAAAAGCCCCTTGTCCAGGATTCCGGGAGCGCGCAGCATTGCCTCCGCCTATAGTGTATTCGGAGATCTGACCCGTCGCTATCCGAAACCAGCCTTCAATCTGAACACAACCATTTGCGATGGCGAGCAAGTCGACGTACACGAAGCCATTATCAAGCGTAAACCCTTTGCGCAGCTCAAACACTTCCAGCGAGATGTCACACGGCCGGAAGACCCGAAACTGCTCATAGTCGCACCTCTGTCCGGGCACTATGCATCACTGCTACGCGGCACCGTAGAAGCGATGTTGCCAGACCATGACGTTTACATCACCGACTGGCGCAACGCCTGCCAGGTTCCGCTGTCGGAAGGCGACTTTGGCCTCGACGATTACATCGATTATGTCATGGACTTTATCGACCACCTGGGGCCGGACACCCACGTACTGGCTGTTTGCCAACCAGTGGTAGCCGTGCTGGCTGCCACATCCATTATGGCAGAGGATAACCACCCTGCGACACCTCGTTCTCTGGCGCTGATGAGCGGCCCCATAGATGCGCGCGTTGACCCGACAGAACCCTGCAAACTGGCTACCAAACATAAACTGATATGGTTCAGACGCAACCTCGTCCACCCGGTGCCGGCCCCCTACCCTGGCGCCTTTCGCAAGGTTTACCCCGGCTTCCTGCAACTCACGGGGTTTGTGAACATGAACCTCAAACGCCACGCTGCTGCATACCGCGAATTGTTCAGATCCATTCGTGACAATGAGACGGAAAAGGTTTCCCGCCACAGAGAGTTCTATGACGAATATCTGGCCGTGATGGATCTGCCTGCGACCTATTACCTGGATACCATTAAGCGAGTCTTTCAGGAATTCCATCTGGCCCGTGGCTGCTTCAGATACCGCGGCCGCCTGGTAAACCCGGCGGCCATACGTAATACCGCGCTGATGACCATCGAAGGTGAAAAAGACGATATTTCCAGCCCTGGGCAGACCCGGGCGGCCCAGGACCTCTGCATTAATGTGCCGGACTCCCGTCGCATACACCACCTCCAGCCGGGTGCTGGCCACTACGGCGTTTTTAACGGAAGTGCCTGGCGCAACGATATTTCTCCCCGGCTGAAGGCATTCATCCGCGCAGCCTGAACGGTTGCTTTGAGCTAATTTCTTGTAGCACCTCTGGTGCTCTGCTAGCTTGAATTATGAGTGCTCTTTGCACCGACCCCATACCGCCGGCGTGGCACTCTCAATGGACAATAATAATTAACCAGATCGCAGTGATTACATCACTCGAAGGAGAGCGTCATGAAAGACCTCAAAGGCAAGGTAGCCATCGTAACAGGTGCCTCTCGTGGCATCGGCCGTCATATCGCGCTACAACTTGCCCAGCGTGGCGCAGACATCGCAATAAACTACTGTTCCCGTCAATCCGATGCAGACAACGTCATCCGCGAAATTGAGGCGACAGGCGTCCAGGCCCTGGCATTCCAGGCCGACCTTTCCGGAATGCCAGAAGCACGTGACCTTATACGCAAAGTCCAGAATCAGTGGGGACACATCGACATTCTGGTGAACAATGCCGGTATTACCCGCGACAAATCCATGAGAAAGCTTACCGACGACGACTGGAATGCCGTTCTCGATACCAACCTGGGAAGTGTCTACGCCACATGTTCGGAAGTGCTGAACATCATGATGGAACAAAAGTACGGCCGCATCATCAATATCACGTCGTTCGTCGGCCAGGCCGGCAACTTCGGACAGGCGAACTATGCAGCCAGCAAGGGAGGGATCATTGCATTTACCAAAACCCTCGCACTGGAAATGGCAAAGTACAACATAACCGTCAATGCTATTGCTCCAGGCTTCACAGAGACCGAGATGCTGGCTCAGGTACCGGAGAATATCCGCGAGCAGATTATTGCACGAGTACCCATGGGCCGATTTGGCAAACCTGAGGAAATCGCCCGGGCAGTTGTATTCCTGGCAGCGGAAGGAGACTACATCACCGGCCAACAGATTAACGTCAACGGCGGCGTGTATATGTAATACCGCGTCGCGGCGGGTGCATCCAGTTCAGGCACCTGCCGTTGTTTCTGATAAATCCGCGCCCTGAATGAGCGCGGAGTGGAGACTGAGCCCATGTCTGAAAAACCGGTTATAACCCAGCCCTCCTACGAATCCGATCCCGACGTCGTACCGCAGTCACTGATGCGCGCAGGCGTCCATGGCAGAAACCTTCTGAAACGCTCGATTATGCGCCGGCTGCGTGGTGGCCAGCCCAACCCGGCCAGTTTCAGGAGTATGGCAAAGCCCTTTGTTTCACTGACTGGAAAGCTCATAACCCAACCGGACACCCTGATCCTTGCCCAGATTCGCCTGCTCAGGGACAGCTCCCGATTAGGATGGGGCATACTGACCAGCGGTATAGGCAATAAGCCACTGGCCGTGGCAGAACCAGATCCATGTGACGGACGCTTCCGTGATCAGATCTGGAGTGAGGCCATGGCATTCAACGTCATAAAACAGGCCTACCTGTTATCAAACCGCTGGATAATGGACACGATCAACGACGTCCGTGGCCTTGACGATCACACCAGACGCAAGTTGAGGTTCTTCACCGGTCAGATGACCGACGCTCTCGCACCGAGCAACTTCATCCTGAGTAATCCTGAGGTACTGAGGGCAACCATACAGAGCCGGGGCAAAAACCTGCTGAAGGGCCTGGCAAACTTACTGCGGGATCTGGATGAAGGTAAAGGCCCCATGCCCTTCCGCATGTCTGATCCGGACGCCTTCACTATCGGTGAGAACCTGGCAAACACGCCTGGCGACATCATTTACCAGAACGAACTGATGCAGCTCATTCAATACCGTCCGACCACAAAAACCGTGCATCGCCGTCCGTTGCTGGTGATTCCGCCCTGGATCAACAAGTACTACATTCTCGATCTGGGAGAAAAAAAATCCTTCATACGCTACTGGGTAGAACACGGCCATACGGTGTTCGTTGTGTCCTGGGTTAATCCAGGGCCGGAGATGGCGCACAAGAGCTTTGAAGACTACATGCTTGAGGGACCTGTCGCCGCCATGAATGCCATTGAGCAGACCACTGGCGAGCGTGAACTCAACACCGTCGGCTACTGCATTGGCGGCACCCTGCTCGGCTGCACCCTGGCCTGGCTCGCGGCCAGGGATGACGACAGGGTCAAGAGCGCTACGTTCCTTAATAGCATGATGGACTTCTCAGACGTCGGTGACCTTGAGGTGTTCATCGACGAAGATGCCATCAGTAAACTTGAAAAAGCCATGAACAAACAGGGCTATCTTGAGGGTGCCTCAATGGCAACAGCATTCAACATGCTGCGGGCCAACAGCCTGATATGGTCCTTCTTCGTCAACAACTATCTGCTGGGCCATGATACAGCGCCCTTCGACCTTTTGTACTGGAACTCCGACGCCACCAGAATGCCAGCAGCCATGCACAGTTTTTATCTGCGCAACATGTATCTGCACAACCGTTTGCGCGAGCCAGGTGGTATTGAACTGGGAGGCACGCCCATCGATCTGGGAAAAGTCATGGTGCCAACTTACTTCGCATCGGCCATTGAAGATCACATTGCCCCTTGGACCTCATGCTATAAAGGCGCTCAGTGTATGGGCGGTCCTGTGCGTTTTGTACTCGGTGGTTCAGGGCACATCGCCGGCATAATCAATCCACCGGAACGAAGAAAATATGGCTACCGTCTTAACGAAGACAGCAATCTGAACCCGGATGACTGGCTGGAGGGGTCGAGACAACTCGAAGGTTCCTGGTGGCCTGACTGGGTTGCCTGGGCCGAACAATTCAGTGGTGGCGAGGTAAAAGCCCGTGATACCGCAAAAGGGAAGCTACCCCTTATTGAACCTGCGCCAGGGGCTTATGTGCGGGATTGCCCAACGTAAAGCCAGTCGGTTATGGACCAGCGCCATCCGTTGAATAGAAACTGATATTGTTTCTGCCCATGCTTTTAGCAGAATACATTGCGGTGTCTGCATTTCTGATAAGCTCAACGGACGAGTGTCCATCAGAGGGGAACATGGCAATACCGATGGACACACCTATCTGAAGCATCTCACCAAGAACCTCAGCGGGCTCACTGAGCGAACTGACAATACGGTTCGCCACCTCGGCAGTTTCATCCTTTCCCTGCGGATTATTAACAAGGAAGATAAACTCGTCGCCGCCGACACGGGCCACAGTATCTGACTTGCGCACCAAAGCCAGCAGCCGTTTCGCCACATCTTTCAAAAGCTCATCTCCGACATTGTGGCCAAGCCGGTCATTAATGAGTTTGAACCCATCGAGATCGAGGAACATCAATGCAAACTGGCTGGGTTTACGGTCAGAATTGAGCAGCTTCTGATCAATCCGATCCATCAGCAATGTGCGATTGGGCAAGTCCGTCAGGGCATCATGAAACGCCAGGTGCCTGATATGTTCGTCTTTACGCCAGAGGGCTGTAATGTCACTGAATACCGATACATAGCGCACAGGTTCGCCGCTCTCATCGGGCACCATACTGACAGTCATCCGCTGCAGGTACAGCTCTCCATCTTTTCTGCGGTTCCATATCTCGCCTTTCCATCGACCGCAGGTTTCTATCTCATGCCACATAGCTTCATAAAATGCCGGGTCATGGCGGTTAGAGCGCAGAATACGGGGATTTTGCCCAATGGCCTCTTCAGGCGAATAGCCCGTTATTTCAACGAAACCCGGATTAACTGACAGAATCTTCCCGTCGACATCGCTGATCAGAACACCATCAAGCGTATTCTCAAAAACACACGCAGCCAGCTTGAGTTTCGCCTCGGTTTCCTTGAGAAGGGTCACTTCACTGGCCTGTATCGAAAACCCTCTGACCTTACCATCAGCATCTATATCAGGGATGTAATGCCCGATAATATGCCCCACGCTTCCATCGGCTTTGGTCAGAGTGCGCTCAAACCGTTGCGGTTCACCAGCAAGAACTCCCTGAATGTGGGGTTCATTCAAAGCAAATAACTGCTCGCTTACAAGGTTCTGGAACCGAATCCCGATAATCTTCTCAGGCGGCATTCCAAACCACTCACTGAAGGCATTGTTGGCGTAGCGGCAGCGCAAATCCGTGTCCCAATACCCCATCATGTTCGGCGTACTGTCAACGATGGTTTTTATGAACTGGTCGCCCTCAACCATACCGGGGCCTGCAAGAACCCATCACTCTTTCTCCGGACGCTGCGTAAATACCGAGATCAGCGCCAGACATGCAGACCCCACCATCAGCAATACTGAAACCGCATTGAGCACTGGCGTGGAACCTTCCCGCAGCCGGTCAAACATGGCAATGGTTAAAGGGGCGTCCGAGCCCACCAGCATCAAGGTGGTATTGAAGTTCTCAAACGACATCAGGAATGCCACTACGCCAGCTCCCAACAGTGCAGGCTTCAGGAATGGCAGAGTCACAGTGGCGATAGCAGTGAGCCGGCTGGCACCAAGGTTCATTGCAGCCTCCTCCTGGGTAACATCAAATTTCCTCAGGCGTGCGGAAATCACCAGAGTCGCGATGGTCGTAATGAACGCAAACTGACCGAGCGCAACCAGCACCAGACCCGGTCGCAGAGCTTCGATATCATAGTCAAACGTCACCTCAAACCAGTTAGCTACGGTACTGCTGAACACCAGAATGGAAACACCAAGAATCACACCCGGTACCACCAACGGCATCAGCATAAGCACATAAAGAAAGTTTTTCCCCGGAAACTGCTCCCGCTCAAACAAAAAAGCATTGCACGTCGCCAACGCCAGGCTTGCCAATGTGGTTACAGTCGCTACCTGAACACTCACACCTATACTCTCAAGCAATGCGTCATCGTGGAACAAACCCAACCGTGGCTCATGCTCACCAAAGTACCAGTCCAGAGTAAAACCATTCCACGGTAATGATGGGAACAGCGAATCGTTAAAGGAGAACGCTGCAACCACCACCAGAGGCGTAATCAGAAAGATAAAAAACAGTAACACGTAACACAGGTAAGACACCCGATAAAAACGACTGCTGGATATCGAGGGGATCATGACATCACCCGTGTAAACGACTGCTTGGTAACTTTCAGGCCTGCCCAGACAATCAGCGACGAAAGCACCAGCAACAGAATGCCAAAAGCTGCGCCCTGCTCCCAGTTAAAGCGGGTAATAAACTGGGTGTAGATCTGCTCGGTAAACCACAAACTGTCCTTGCCCCCTAACAGGGTTGGCGTCAGGTAGTTCCCTAACGTAAGCATGAACACCACAATGCAGCCGCTCATTATGCCTGGCATGGCGTGGGGGATCACAATGCTCCTCATTACATGCCAGCTGCTTCCGCCAAGGTCGTAACCGGCTTCAATCAGGCTGTTATCCAGGCTGTCGAGAGTGGTCACCAGTGGCACCACCATGAACAGCATGGAGGTATAGATGAGCCCCACCATAATAGCTGCATCGTTATAGAGCAGCTCAACCGGCTGGTCGATGAACCCCAGCCACTGCAAGGCTCCGCTGATCAGCCCGGTCTCCCGCAACAGAATCATCCAGCCGTAGGTGCGCACCAGCTCACTTACCCAGAAGGGAATCAGGCACAGAATAAACAACGCCATTTTAGGCCTGCCACTTAGCACCTTCGCAATATAAAACGACACGGGGAAGGCAATCATCAGCGTGAGCAAAGTGGCAACAATGGACATGACAGCAGTGCGAACAAAGGTATTCCAATACAGAGGTTCGGCAAAAAAGGTAATGTAGTTACTGAAGCTGAATTCATATTGCCGCGATGCAACGCGCTCTCGCAGGGACACCAGCACCATATCGATATGTGGCAGAATAATCAGTAAGCCAAGCCAGAGCACAACAGGCGCAAGCAGCAGCCAGAAACCGAGGCGATACTGTGTCCGGCTGAAGCTGCCTCCAGGTCCGGCGCTCATTGCGCTACCTCTGGTTGTGCCTCTGTCTCCGCCGGCACCGGAAAGCAAAGACATTGATTCGCCTGCCAGCTTACATACACTGAACGACCTGGTTCAAGGGCGTGAAAGTCCGCCGTTTGAGGCAGTGCCACCGTGAGAACAGCACCTTCGGCCGTTTCTACCTGAAGCTGACTGCGCGCACCGTCGAATAGCGTGCGCAATATGGTGACCTGCAGACAGTTATCCTGCTCGGTCTCCGGTTTCACCATGCTGATCTGCATCACTTCCGGCCGGATGAACACGGTAATGGGCGCACCTGCTGGCATCGGCTGGCTGCTATGGCTCAACAGTCTCACTCCGTGCTCGGTTACCAGGGTAATGGTTTCACCCGACTGCTCTTGCACCTGCCCTACATACTGGTTGCTATCACCGATAAAACCCGCCACAAAGGCTGTTGCAGGCTGGTAGTAGAGCTCTTGTGGTGTGCCCACCTGCTCAAACCGGCCCTTATTCATCACCGCCACCTGATCAGACATCACCAGCGCTTCAGACTGATCGTGAGTGATGTACACAAACGTGGTATTGAACTCCTGCTGCAGACGTTTGAGCTCAATTTTCATTTGCTCACGCAGCTTCAGGTCCAGTGCACCCAAAGGCTCGTCCAGCAACAACACCGCTGGTTTCAGTACCAGACATCGGGCAATTGCTACACGCTGCTTCTGTCCGCCGGAAAGTTGATCAATGCGCTTGTTGCCATAGCCTGGCAGCTGAACCTTATCCAGCACGTCATTAATCAGAGCCTCGTGCTCGCGCTTGGGAATACCCTTACGTTTAAGCCCATAGGCAATGTTCCCGGCAACAGACATAGTGGGAAACAGCGCCAGATGCTGGAATACCATGTTAACCGGGCGTTTGTTCGGTGGCGTATGAAGTACTGAACGGCCTTTGATCAGAATGTCGCCGGAATCCGGTTCCTGAAAACCTGCCAGCATCCGTAACAATGTGGTTTTACCGCAGCCAGAGGGGCCGAGGATGGAAAAGAAAGCACCGCGGGCAATACTGAACGATACCTTATCAACAGCGGCAAAATCACCGAAATGCTTGCTCAGCAGGGAGCAGGCAAGATCTTCCTGCTCCTCTGCACTGGCATCCGAAACGAATGCTTGTTCCGACATAGACTGCAACCCTGGTCATGATTATTTAGCGGCTTTTACCCGATCAAGTACCTTGCCTTCCATTTCTTCAAGGCCGGCCGGAACAGGCGGGTACCAGTTGATATTGTCGAGATCAGCCTGCGGAAAACTCTCCTTGAACTGAGCCTTCAGGGTGTCATTAACGAAATCGTCGCTACCCTGAGAGGCAGTAAAGTTACCTGCGGATTCCGTAATACGGGCAGCAATTTCCGGCTGCATAACAAAGTTTATCCACTTGTAAGCCGCATCTTCAGCTTTGGTTTTGCGGGGCAGGACAAATGTATCAATCCAGCCCAGCGCACCAGACGCTGGTGCGACAAAAGTGATCTCCGGGTTTTCGGAGTTAAGCTTCCAGCCACCGGCATCCCAGGCCATTGCCGCAGTCACCTCACCTGAACGCATCAGGTTCAGCAGCGCATCACCGCCAGACCAGTAGGCTTTAACATTGCTTTTACAGTCCACTAATTTCTCTTCAACTTTATCAAGAATACGCTGGTATTTCTCTGTGTCACCATAGGCTGCAAAGGGGTCTTCCCCGAGAGCGAAAGCAAAACCAATCAGCGTTGGCCGCTTGAGGCGATACGATACAGAACCGCTCAGCGAATCATCACACAGGTCGGTGTAATCCTTCACCGTGGCTGCTGCCTTACGGTTAACAATCAACCCACTGGTTCCCCACACGTGTGGAACGCCATAAACCTCGCCTTCAAACTGAGTATTTTTCTCGGTTGCTGCCAGCATGGACGGGATAATCTGTGCCGTCTTGATCTTGCTCATATCCATCGGCTTATAAATATTGAAATCGGCCTGAGCACTTACAATCCGATCCTGGCTTGGCTGGGCCAGATCGAAACCTGCGCCACGGGTAGCTCGCAGCTTTGAAATCATGTCTTCGTTGTTGGAGAGGGTTACCTTGACCTCGATACCGGTCTCCTTCTCAAACTGCTCAACCACATCCTGCGGCGCGTATCCACCCCAGGTAAGCAGCCGGAGTGTTTCGGCCTGGGCAGAAACAGAAAACGCTGCGGTTGCAGCAGTGATAATCGTCAGGTATCTGAATTTACGGAGCGGTCTCATGGTCTGGTCTGTCCTTGTATGCGACGAGAAGCAATCTCGGGGAATTCATGACCTTAAATGTAGTGTGTTACAGATTTTTGACAAGTCGCTGCCCCCTATTGGTCACTGAACCGAAGCGCCGCAACTGCATTTCCTGCAGGCGGCTCAGGGTTCGGCGGAATGGAAACGCCAAGGCTCCCTCCCTGTATAGCTCGTTCAGGGGCACAGCCGCATCAAGATAGAGAGGAATGCAACGGTCATAACACTCATCTACCAACGCAATAAACCGGCGCACACCGTCATCCAGATGGGTTAACGCAGGCAACTGGCGATCTCCGGCGGCCACCTGAGTTACGCCATCCTCAGTACCCCGGGCGATCGCGGTTTGCTGTCCGCCACCTGTGAACCGGGGTACTTCACTCAAAAAAACATGTGAAAAGCGATCGCACAGTTCAATAAAATCCTGCGCGGCCAGTTTCTGTTCACACAGGTCGTCATAACGGCACCACAATACATGCCGGCTGCGTCCTATGACCCTGATCTCACGATGCCCGAGCACAAAGGGCTCGCTGTGGAGCCGTTCACCATCACTGAGCAGTTTGTCCAGTTCAGCTTTCAGGGCCTGCGGATCCTTGACCCAATAACGTTGCCGACGCTCACCGGGGTGTAACCGGTGGTCCTGGCCACCATCAACACTTAGAACCTGCATATTCTGATTGAGTGCGGCAATCGCCGGCAGCAGGCGCTCACGATTGAAGCCATCTTTATAGAGGTCATCAGGTGACTGGTTGGACGTAGCCACCAGCACCAGGCCCTGGGCAAAGAGTTGCTGAAACAAACCTCCCAGCAGCACTGCATCGCCGATATCACTGACAAACAGTTCATCCAGGCACAATACCCGGGCCTCGGCCGCCAGTTCCTGTGCCAGCAAGTGAAGCGGCTCCTCCTGCCCGGTCAACTGGAACAGACGCCGATGCACCCAGCGCATAAAATGATGAAAGTGCTGTCGTCGTGCAGGTACGGTCAGGGCCTGGTGAAAGCGATCCATAAGCCAGGTTTTGCCCCGCCCCACAGGCCCCCAGAGATACACTCCATGAATATCCGGCTCAGCTGCCTGCAATTGTTCATAACAGCGTTCCAGGCAAAGAGCCGACTGATGTTGAGCAGGGTCATCTGTAAAGCCTGAAGACAATGCCTGTTGATAAGCTGCGTAAGGAGAGAGCCCCTTAGCCACTGAGCTACAAAACTTCATAGAAGCGTTCAGAACCCCCGTTTCACTGAACTCAATTTCCTGCAGAGTCTGATCACCTCTGGAACAGCATTCGTATTCTAAACTTTTTTCCCCGCCGGCACCCATTGCCCGACCATCAACTGCACCAATGGTGCAAGATCATCAAAGAAATACAAAAAGTGTCGCCGCTGCGGGGTAACCAAGAGAGGAAATTTGAGATACGCTTCACAGTACTCCCGTCAAAAAAGTAGCCCTGATTGATAATTTCCTCGTCTGGCCCGGGAGCAACCCATGATACCGGAGGTGCAGAATGACAGGGACCAGTCCTGAGCAGAAGCTTCAAAAACTCAGACGCCGGTACATTAACGGCCTGCCCGATCGAATGGGAGAGCTCAGAGATTCATGGAGCCGGCTCGTGCACGTTAGCTGGAATCCGAAAACGCTGGAATCCATGTATCAAAGCGCCCATAAACTGACTGGCAGCGGTTCTACTTTCCAGTTTCCAGCCATAACCGATACAGCACGAACACTGGAAGAACTGTTACAGGCGCTACTGGAAAAACCCGGTGCCACTGCCGCCGAACGCCAGGAAGTCGACGCTGCCCTGAACGCTCTGGAAAGCGCCATTGACGTGGCTTGCCAGGCTACCCCGGACCAGGACGAAATGCCCGCCGCTGTGCCAACAACCGTCCTGGAGAAACGAAAAAGCTATCGCATTGCTGTGATTGAAGATGACCCGGACCAGGCTGCTCATCTGAAAAACTGGCTGGAACAACAGGGTTATTCTGCCGAAACATTTGAAAACCCGGACACCTTCACCGAGCGCTGCGACGATCAGTCATATCAACTGATCCTGCTGGACATCAGCTTTCCCCAGGGCCCGCTGGAAGGCATCGGCTGGCTGGAGCGCATGAAATCCCGGGCTGGCGCCAACACCCCGGTGATAATGATGTCTGCCAGGAGCGATATGGTCGCCCGGTTACGTGCACTCAGAGCAGGCTCTGATATCTACCTGACCAAACCTATTGATATGGGTGTACTTGAAAAGCGCATTCAGCAGTTGCTGGAAAACTCCACCTCAACACCGCCAAGAGTGCTATGGGTAGATGACGATACCGACCTTCTCGCCTACTACCAGTCGATGCTGACCGGCGAAGGCTATGAAGTAGAAGGGCTGAGCCAGCCCGTACGCATTCTGGAGCGCATCGAAGCATTCCAGCCGGATGCTATAGTGCTGGATCACGATATGCCCGGCTGCCAGGGAATGGAGCTGGCAAAAGTGCTTCGGCAGGATGCCCGGTACATGACCATACCTATTCTTTTTGTATCAGCCGTGCCCGCATGCAGAGAGCTGTTCGAGCAACAAAGTATCGCTGGAAACGATTACTTTCAGAAGCCCCTGAACAAAGAGCTGTTCCTGAGTTCACTGCATCGCCACCTGATGAACGCCAGGCTTATTGCTGCACGTATCAGTCTGGTCAGCCAGCGTAAAGAATCCCGCGGTCTTCAGAACTATGATTACTTTCTGACCGAACTCGTGGACCTGCTGGCCAGACTGGCAAACGAGCAGGAAGACCATGTGCACTACCTGATTCAGGCAGGCATAGACAGGCGTGAGTATCTGCGGGCGCAATATGGAGCCCGAGCGATGGCCAACCTGAACACACGTATGGGAAAACGTTTTGCGGAGCAACTCGCCGTTGAGGACTCAGGTTGTGCCCTTGGCGGCGGCAGATTTCTGTTCCGGATTACAGCTCCTGCTGCCGATGAAGGCAAAGCCGTCCTTGAGCGCTTCCACCACAGACTTAACAACCCCGAATGGACGTTCGAAGATTCCACTACCCCCATCACTCTGAGCCTGGGTGCCTTGACCCTGAGCCCGGCCATGGATGAAGACAAGGCGCTGCTTGAGGTGGAAAAGGCCTGCAGCGAGGCCATGCAGTCCGGTAGTAACAAACTGGTATGGCAACAGGCGACCGAACAGCCGTCCGAATCGAAACGGGACGATCGTATTCAGGAACTGGTAGCAGCACAGTCTTTCAAGCTTCACTACCAACCCATAGTAAACATGGAAACCGACCACACCATTTTTGAAGCTCAAGTGCGGCTGGTGGATGAAGATAAAGCCGTGTATCTACCATGGCAGTTCCTGCCGGGGCTGTCTCAAAACGGGCGGGGCCCGTTTTATGAGCTGGACCACTGGGTCATTCAACATGCTGTTGAAGACCTTGCACATCTGGAAGGCAAAGCGTCCGCCAGCCATGCCATAAGCGTTAAACTGTCTTCACCCATGGTAGATGTGGAGCGCCTGCTCACAACGCTCAGCACGGCGATTCGCAACGCCCGAATCAAGGGCGAGCGCCGTATTTACCTGGCCCTGTCATGTCCGACTGTCTTAAAAGATGTGCCCAGAGCCAGAAAAATCGCAAATCTGATTCAGGAAATGGGCTGTGGTCTGATCATAGAGCACATTGACTCCGCAACGGCCTCTGTGGAGCTCCTGAAAGAACTAAGCCCCGTGGACTTCGTCAAGCTGGAGCCAACACTCGGTGCCAGCGCCCGGCATACTGCGGAGCTGGAAGACCTCCTGCACCAGCTCAAGACTGCCCTCAACTCCAGCCAGAAAATTGTTGTCACCGGTGTAGAAGATGCCAAAGCATTGTCCTGGTTCTGGGAGCATGGTATTCGCAACTTCCAGGGGTACTTCATTCAGGAACCGAAGGGAGCCATGAGTTACGAGCTATGAGTTCAGTATAAAACATGCCCCAGGTACGCTGGTCTTCTACATACGAATACAGCAAACTGCTGCTCTCATCATTGCGAAATACTACAATTGGGTTATGACAACTCCAACCGAGCAGGTAAGGAACCAAGAAGCCTGAAAGATGCAGCTAAGCGACATCGAACTACGTCTACTTGACGTATTTATAGCCGTTGTGGAGAGCCAGGGCATTGCCAATGCCCAGACACTTCTGAACCGAGACGCTTCAACAATCAGCCGACAACTCCGACAGCTGGAGGAGCGGCTGGAGCTTCGTTTATGCGAGCGCGGCAGAAGCGGCTTTCAATTGACTCCTGACGGGGAAAAAGTATTCCGCAGCACACTTGAACTCAAACAAGCTGTACACGCCTTTGAAGACCGGACAGAGAGCCTTAAAGGACACCTGTCAGGCGAGGTTCGGCTCGCGATTATAGACAACCTCATTACCGATCCGAATTGCCCGCTGCGCGCGGTACTCGCTCGCTATGGCGCACGCTCTGACAATAAAACCCACCTGCACATGGAGATCATGTCTCCACCACGAATAGAGCATGCCCTGCTTGATCACCAGGCAGATCTTGGTATAGGCATTTTCCTGACTCACCTGCCAGAACTTCACTACGAACCCATGTACGAAGAAACCGACTGGCTGGTATGTGCTCCCTCAAATCCTCTTGCCGAAGCGGAAACACCAGAGCAGATTCGTAGCAAGCTTCAGTCTTGCGCCAAAGTCGCAAGGAATTTCCTGGGCGCCAAGGGAACCAGGCATCTGGGTGGAGACCCCTCCAACGTCACCGCCTGGGTAGCCAATCTCGAAGCCGAGGCCCTGCTGATTCTGGCGGGAACCCACGTCGGCTTTTTACCCAATCATTACGTTCGAAACTGGATTGAAAGCGGGCAGATGGTTGCCGTACGACCAGACCATTTTCACCGTAAATCTGTCATAGAGGTCGCTTTCCGACGCGGCCGGGAAACCCAGAAGCCCGCAGTCAATGCCTTCCGTGAAGACCTTTTCGCCACACTCGAACTATGTGGCAAGCCTGCATCCCGCGTCAGGTAAACCTGCATAATCAGTCATTCTTCTATGTCGGTATCTGGGCAACACTATCTTCCATAGACCATACCCACATAGGAGAAATATATGAGACTTGCGGGAATCTTTGCTTCTGCATTGTTAATGTCACTATTGAGTCATACAGCCTTCGCTGCAGACACACCTTCTTTTCGCATTGCCTGGACCATTTATGCTGGCAACATGCCTCTTGGTTATGCCGAGGAAACAGGAATACTGGACAAGTGGGGCGACAAATACGGGATTGACGTCTCTGCGGTTCAGCTGAATGACTATATAGAAGCTCAGAACCAGTACACCTCTGGCGAATTCGATGGTGTGATTGCTATCACCCTTGATGCCCTGACTATCCCCGCCGCCAGCGGTGTCGATTCCACGGCAGCGGTAATGCTCACTGCATCCAACGGCAGTGACGGCATAGTGATGAAAGGAAGCGGTAAGAGTATTGAAGATCTTACGGGGGAACGCATTAACCTGGTACAGTTTTCAGGCTCTCACTATCTCCTGGCGCGTGCGCTCGATAAATATGGAATGAGCGAAAGAGATGTCACCGTTGTTAATACCTCTGATGCGGACATTATCGCAGCGTTTCAGTCCCCGGAGACTCAGGCTGTAGTCACCTGGAAACCGCAACTCAGCCAGGTTATCGAGCAAAATCCTGACTCCACTTTACTTTTTGACAGCGCCGACATTCCAGATGAAATAACCGACATTCTTCTGGTTCATACTGAAACACTCAAAGAGCACCCAGAGCTCGGCTACGCTCTGGCAGGGGCATGGTTCGAAGTTGTATCAATGCTGGAGCCGGGCCATCCAAAGCGGGATGAAGTTATTGCACACATGGCCGCAGCAGTCGGAACCGACCGGGCCGGATTCCTGAAGCAAATGAAAACCATCGATTTTTACACCCGTGAAGAAGCTGCCGAACTGGTTACCAGCGATGAATTTTCCTCGATCCTTGGAGAGATCAGCAGCTTTGCCTGGGACAAAGGCCTCCTGGGGCCTTCTGCAACCAGCGCTGATTTCATCGGCATCGAATTTGATGATGGCAGCACCCAGGGCAACGAACAGAACGTGAAACTGCGTTTCCCAACCAGCTACATGTTGGAAGCACAACGATGAAAATTGCTAATCGATGGTTCGAAACCAGGCGCATTGACGATCGCATCACCCTGCTGTGGGAGCCGCATGTTGCACGTGTGGAACAGTGCAACATGTGGCACATAAGAGGCCGCGACGCTGACCTTCTGGTCGACGCGGGCATGGGCATCGGCAGCCTGAAGAAGGCAATGGCCGAGCTGCTGGACAAGCCCGTAATAGCTGTTGCTACCCATACTCATATGGATCACGTTGGCAGCCTGCATGAATTTGACCAGCGTCTGGTTCATCCTCTGGAAGCTGAGCAATTACGCAATCCGGAAGATTACCCTGTACTGTGCAGCTGCCACTGGCCCGCTGGTATGCGCGAAGCAATCGAGAGCCAGGGTTACGAAGTTCCCGATATACTCATCGATGCATACCCGCACGAGGGGTTCGATCCAATGGCTTTTCGCACACAAAAAGCCGAGCCCACCAGACTGATTGATGAAGGCGACGTGCTGGACCTCGGCAATACAGCCTTTGAGGTGCTACATCTGCCAGGACACTCTCCTGGCAGTATAGGCCTGTGGGAAAAGTCCAGTGGTACGCTGTTTTCAGGCGATGCCATATACGATGGTCCGCTGCTGGATGCTATCCCGGGCGCCGACATCGAGGCTTACATTAAGACCATGGAGCGCATACGCGCCTTGCCCGTCAAGGTGGTCCACGGTGGGCACGACCCAAGTTTTGGCCAGGCCCGCCTTCATCAACTCGTTGATCACTACCTGAAAAGTACCAGCAACAAGTAGCAGTCGGTCCCCGCAAAGATGGCTCTATAGCGCCCGATACTCGCCCTGCCGTGCCAACATCCAGCCAGGGTATTCCGCGGGTAGGCGGCTCACATTATCCAGCGCCGCCAACTCATCGGCGGAAAAGCGGATGCGTGCCGCCTGAATGTTATCCAGCAGCTGGTCTTCCCGCCGGGCACCCACAATCACGCTACTTACAGCCTTCTGATGCAGCAACCATGCGATGGCGACCTGGGCAACACTAGCCAGGTCGCCATCGATGTTTTTGCCAGCAGCGATTTCTCGCATAACTGCGATAACCCTGCTGCCACGCTCACGGTTAACGGGAGGAAAGTCGAACTTCGCGCGGCGATTTTCTTCCGAAACACCCGCCCCTTCATACTTGCCGGAAAGATAACCACCCGCCAGCGGGCTCCAGACCATCAGTCCGATATTTTCGGATTCGAGCATGGGGATAACTTCCCGCTCAAGGTCCCGGCCCACAATGGTGTAGTGCGCCTGCAACGACAGAATCGGACATAACCTGCGGGCCTGAGTAATGCCAACAGCTTTCATCACTTGCCATGCAGCCCAGTTCGACAGTCCGATGTAGCGCACATGGTCATGCTGCACCAGGGTGTTCAGCGCCTCAAGGGTCTCATCTATTGGCGTAGCCGGGTCAAAGCCATGAATCTGGTACAGATCGATATAGTCTGTCTGGAGACGCTGCAGACTGGCCTTGCACTCATTCATGATGTGGACGCGAGAAGCGCCGCGGGCATTCGGCCCTGCCCCCATGGGACCAAGAACCTTGGTGGCAATCACAACATCTTCACGGGGGACACCCAGGTTTTTCAATGACTGGCCAACAATGCGCTCACTGGCACCACCACCGTATACATTCGCGGTGTCGATGAAGTTGATACCGGAGTCCAGCGCGATTCGCACCAGATCGTCAGCTTGCTCCTGCTGCAGTTTTCCTATCAGCCCCCACATATCGTCTCCACCGCCAAAAGTCATAGTGCCAAGACATAAGCCGGAGACAAACAGGCCCGACCGGCCAAGGGTGCGAAGGTGCATAGGGGTATCATTAATGGTCTGGGGAATATTTGGAGTTGTCATAAACGATCGTCTCATGAATGTGGAAAAACTGGCGATGCAAAACACTGGATTCATGGTACGGTGAAACAGACAAGGTTCAGCTGACAAAAACTCTCAGGCTCTTGCATGATCCTATCAACCTCAAATACCCCGCCAAGGGACCAGCTCCGCGACCTTGTTGAAAAACAGTGGCTTGCTGATGGCCCTGAGTGTGCGATTGATGGCTTGTGCCTTACCCGGTCACAGGAGCCCAGCGGCACCATCAGGGCGCTGTACCACACTTCTTTCTGTATGGTGTTACAGGGGGCAAAGGTCAGTACGATTGGGGATAAAGCCTTTCAATACGGCCAGGACGAATGCCTGTTTGCATCAGTCAATGTTCCAGTCACCTCACGCATTGTTGAGGCGAGTGCGGACAAGCCCTATCTGGCATTGAGCCTGTCCATTGACCCAGTAATGATCTCCGAGCTGCTGCTGGCACAACCGGAAATGGCATATCGCGGGGGAAAGCAGCCTGCACTTGTCACAGCACCTATGCCACATGAGCTGTATGGCCCGGTTATCCGCTTACTCCATCTTCTCGACCAGCCACATGACCGCCAGGTACTGGAACCGCTGGTGCGCAGGGAAATCTGTTGGCGTTTGTTGCGCTCACCATTGGGGCCGGCATTGCAGCAAACTGGCACCAGCGACAGCGAAACTGCACGCATTGGCCGGGTAACGGCCTGGATGAGAACAAACTATCAACAGAACATCAGGGTGGCAGAGCTCGCAGCAATGGCAAACATGAGCCCGGCCTCTTTTCACCGGCACTTCAAAACCATTACCCAGGTGACACCCGTACAATTTCAGAAACAGGTGCGCCTGCAGGAAGCCCGCAGGCTACTGCTGGGGGAACAGGAAGTCGCCAGTGTCGGCTACAAAGTGGGCTATGAAAGCCCATCTCAGTTCAGTCGTGACTATCGAAAACTTTTTGGTGCTCCACCAGGAAAGGACAAAGCCATAAGGCGATCAAGCGTAGCGATTGAAACCTGGAGATGAGACATTCTCAAACCGGAGTTCTCGACGCTGTCATGTAACCATAACAATCCATAGTTAATCTCCTGTAAATGATGAATTCATGACGCAGGAATACAAACATGAAGAAGTTGGTAACACTGACATGCGCAGCCCTTATGACGCCTGTGCTCGCGCAGGGCGCATTCAAACTGGACTCCCGATACGCGGATCAGGACGGCGATCTGATTGCAGACATTCCTGCCAGGTCGGAACAGGTCGACCCTTCCACGCTGATTTTTGCTTACACACCGGTGGAAGACCCGTCAGTTTACGCTGAAGCCTGGTCTGATTTTCTCGATTACCTGTCTGCAGAAACCGGCAAAAAAATCCAGTTCTTCCCGGTTCAGTCCAACGCTGCGCAAATCGAAGCCATGCGTGCCGGTCGCCTCCATATTGCGGGTTTCAATACCGGTTCGAACCCGATAGCCGTAGCATGTGGCGGTTTCCGCCCGTTCACTATTATGGCGTCCGCGGATGGTTCCTTCGGCTACGAGATGGAAATCATTACCCATCCAGACTCAGGCATTACCAATGTAGAAGGGCTGAAAGGTCGCGAACTGGCCTTTACTTCTGAAACCTCGAATTCGGGCTTCAAAGCACCCTCGGCCATACTGAAAGCGGATTACGACCTTGTGCCCGACAGGGATTTTACTCCGGTATTTTCCGGCAAACACGATAACTCCATCCTCGGCGTTGCCAACAAGGATTATGACGCCGCCGCGGTTGCCAACTCTGTTATGTCCCGGATGCTGAACCGGGACGTTATCAGTGAAGACCAAATTGTATCTCTGTACAAATCCCAGACCTTCCCCACTACCGGATACGGCGTCGCACACAACCTGACGCCGGAACTGCAGGAAAAGATCCAGCAGGCGTTTTTCTCCTTTGACTGGGAAGGCACATCCCTGGAGGAGGAGTTCTCCAAGTCTGGTGAGGCTCAGTTCATCCCGATTACATTCCAGGAGCACTGGGAAGTCATTCGCAAGATCGATGATGCCAACGGCGTGGTTTACAACTGCCGTTAAAGGCTCAGAGCGCACCCCTTCGTCAGCGGGCTGGCCATGTCGCAAGATGTGGCCGCCCCGCTGTCTTTTTTTATCAGCGATGGCAGCAAACTGTGCTTGAACTCAAAGCCTTGTCAAAAACCTATAAAACCGGAGACCGGGCACTGAGTGATATCAGCTTTTCAGTGCCTGCAGGTCAGGTTGTAGGCCTGATTGGTCCCTCTGGCGCAGGCAAATCCAGCCTGATCCGGTGCATCAACCGCCTGGTTGAACCCAGTTCCGGCAGCGTCTGTCTCGGTGAAACAGAACTGACCACTCTTAATGGCCGGGCTTTACGTCAGGCCCGTCGGCGTATCGGTATGATTTTCCAGGAATATGCCCTGGTTGAACGCCTTACAGTGATGGAGAACGTGTTATCGGGCCGGCTCGGCTATGTCTCCGGCTGGAGGTCTTTCCTGCGCCGGTACCCGCAGACAGACATTGATCAGGCCTTCGGCTTGCTGGACCGGGTGGGGCTCAGCGAGCACTACAACAAACGTGCAGATGAACTCTCCGGCGGACAACGGCAGCGTGTGGGTATTGCCAGGGCTCTGGAGCAGAATCCGGAACTGTTGCTGGCAGACGAGCCCACCGCTTCGCTGGATCCGAAAACCTCCCGCCAGATCATGCGGCTGATCCAGAGCGTTTGCAGGGAAATGAACCTGCCGGCCATCATCAATATCCACGATGTGGTACTGGCACAAAACTTTGCTGACCGGATCATCGGGTTACAGGCCGGCCAGGTGGTATTTGACGGCCTGCCCTCAGCTTTGTCCCACGATGCACTGACCCGCATCTACGGCGCCGAAGATTGGGACCAGGTGCAACAGAACAATGAGTCACAGAATGACGAAGTTCAGCTCAGCAACACCAGAGTGCCGGAACGATCATGAGCGGTGAAGTCACGTCTTCCCGAACCTGGAAGCGCCCCCCGGTATTGCTGAAAAACCCGGCCTGGCGCTGGACCATTCTGTCCGGCACCGCCATCTATCTGTTTCTGGCGATCAGTTCAGTGGAGGTCGACTGGTTTCGGGTTTATGAAGGCCTTGAGCGCGGCTGGCGATTCATCCAGGGGTTTCTGACTCCGGATTTCAGCTCTCGCTGGCGGGACATACAGACCGGTCTGATTGAGAGCCTGACCATGACGCTTACCTCCACCGTGGCAGGCGTACTGATCTCTGTGCCGATCGGCATTGGTGCAGCTCGCAATCTGGCTCCGGCGCCTGTCTATATGATTTGCAGGAGCATCATTACAGTTTCGCGCTCATTTCAGGAAATCATTATCGCGATCCTGCTGGTCGCCATGTTCGGGTTCGGGCCATTTGCCGGGTTTCTTACACTGACATTTGCCTCCATCGGGTTCCTTTCCAAGCTGCTGGCGGAAGAAATTGAAGATTGCGACAGCGCCCAGATTGAAGCCATTCGCGCTACCGGCGCAGGTTGGTGGCAGGTAATCAACTATGCTATCCAGCCCCAGGTGATGCCGCGGCTGATCGGGCTTTCCCTGTATCGGTTAGACATCAACTTCCGGGAATCTTCTGTCATCGGCATTGTAGGTGCCGGCGGAGTGGGAGCTACCCTGAATACGGCCATTGATCGCTACGAGTACGATTCGGCAGGAGCCATTCTGATCATCATCATCGCTATTGTATTGGTAGTGGAATACTCATCATCCTACATCCGACGGTGGGTACAATGATGCCCGGAGCAGACGCACAGACCTGGAGATTCCGCAGCCCGAAACAGCACCTGATGCGCTGGACTGGCTGGTTCTGGCTGATAGCGCTAACGGTGTTCTGCTGGAACCTGATGACCGAAAACACCATATGGGCTTTCGTAGCGGACGCACCGCGTCAGGCATCAGATATCGGCGGCCGCATGCTTCCCCCACGCTGGGGCTACCTCAGTGATCTCTGGCAACCGCTATGGGACACACTGAACATAGCAACCCTTGGAACACTGATCGGCGTGATCATTGCGATACCCGTAGCCTTCCTGGCCGCAGGTAATACAACGCCAAGCCGTCACTTCGTGCGCCCCCTGGCCTTGCTGATCATCGTGACCTCACGCTCAATCAACTCCCTTATCTGGGCCCTGCTACTGGTAGCCATTATCGGTCCCGGCCTTCTGGCCGGCATTATTGCTATCGCCCTCCGCTCTGTAGGCTTCGTTGCCAAGCTGTTGTACGAGGCCATTGAGGAGATTGACGAGAATCAGGTGGAAGCCATACGGGCAACGGGGGCCTCAGGTATACAGGTGATCGACTACGGGATTGTCCCGCAGATCCTGCCAGCGTTTTGCGGCATTTCGGTCTTTCGCTGGGACATCAACATTCGCGAGTCTACTATTCTCGGTCTGGTAGGCGCAGGAGGCCTGGGCCTGCAACTCCAGTCATCCCTGAGTACATTGGCATGGAATCAGGTAACCGTGATATTCCTTGTTATTCTGGCCACAGTGATCGCTTCAGAGTGGGTGTCTGCTAAAGTCCGGCAGGCCGTACTCTGATGGCATATCCAAAGCCATATATGAAATCACCTTCAACACTTTGGGCATTTGATGCCTATCAGCGTATTCGTCCGCGGCTTCCGGAACCTGTTTCAACCTCTATTACACCCGAACTGGTGCCATCGCTGGCGGCCATTGCAGATCGCTTTGATGGTTTTATCTTCGATGCCTTCGGTGTGCTCAACGCTGGCGATATGGCTCTACCTACGGCGGTTGCCCGCTTTCATGACTTGCAGGCAATGGGCAAGCACTGCCTGGTATTGTCCAACGCTGCTACCGCGCCACAGCAGCAGTTGGTGCAGAAATACCGTAACCTCGGTTTTCCCCTCACACAGGATCAGCTGATCTCCAGTCGCATGCTGGTAACCGATGCCCTGGCATCCGCACCTGAACAAACATGGGCCGTTATGGCGCCTGCATCGGCGCACGCCGACCAACTGCCCTGTCGTAGCTTTGTCATTACCAGCCAGATTGTGCAAACCAGCCGCGAGAAACTCGATAGCGCCGATGCCATATTGATGTTGAGCGCTCAGGACTGGACCGAGGAACTACAGCACGGCCTGATCGACAGCCTGCGCCGCCGACCACGACAGGTCTGGGTGGCAAACCCCGATCTGGTGGCACCCCGTGAGAACGGCCTCTCTCTGGAACCGGGGCACTATGCTCACCACCTTACAGACGCCACAGGCCTGGACACGGTGTTTTTCGGCAAGCCCTTCAGCAATGCGTTCGATGCAGCTAAAAGCAGACTGGCTCACATACCTGCTTCCAGATTACTGATGGTGGGAGATACCCTGCACACGGACATTCTCGGCGGGCGCTGCGCAGGTATCAGCACAATGCTGGTGACAGCCCACGGAGCGCTCAAAGGCATGGATGTGAATGCCTGCATTGCGACATCAGGCATAGTTCCGGATTTTATCGCCCCGGAAATCTGAAAAGCCGTGAGGATGCCCGTACCCTCTAGAACTCCAGACAAATCTTGCCAAAGTGTGTGCCAGACTCTTCATAGCGGAAAGCATCAGCAATTTCGTCCAGCGAGAATGAGCGGTCAATTACAGGACGCATGTCGTTGGCCTCAATGGCGCGAATCATTTCCTGCTGCTGCGCCCTGCTGCCAACGATCAGGCCTTGCAGACGCGCCTGTCTGGCCAACAGTTTAAGGGTGGGAACATCGCCAGCGACACCAGTAAGAATGCCAATCAGTGAGATATGGCCACCGATACGCACGGCGTCAATGGATTCCGGCAAGGTACCTGGGCCACCCACCTCGATAACGTGATCAGCTCCCTGACCACCAGTCAGCTCCAGCACACGCTGACCCCAGGCCGGTGTCGTTTTGTAGTTGATGGTGTCATCGGCACCCAAGGCCTTCAGACGTTCGAGTTTTGCATCGGACGATGAAGTAGCAATCACCCGGGCTCCCATCATCTTTGCAAACTGTACGGCGAAAATGGAAACGCCTCCGGTACCCAGAGTAAGAACCGTATCGCCGGCTTTCAGATTACCGTTTACCACCAGCGCCCTCCACGCGGTAAGCCCGGCCGTTGTAAGCGTGGCAGCTTCTGCATGGCTATAACCCTTTGGGGCATGGGTAAAACCCTGGGCCGGGCCGACCACCCGTTCCCGGGCATAGCCGTCGACGCCATCGCCAGGGGTGGTACTGAAATTATCGATCGGTGCTGGCCCGTCGAGCCAGTGGGGGAAGAAAGTTGAGACTACATGATCACCTACAGCAAACTCGCTCACGCCTTCTCCGACAGCTTCAACTACGCCGGCACCATCCGCCATGGGAATGCGGTTATCTGCGGTTGGCAGGGCTCCGACAACCACGGCGTAGTCGTGATAGTTCAGTGAATTGGCGTGGATCCGCACCAGGATCTCGTCTGGACCTGGTGCGCCAGGGTCTTTGCCCTCGGTTACTGTAAGCTGGTCCAGTCCGAATGGGTGGGATACTGTTGCGAGCTTCATTTGGCGGCCTCTATTGCTGATTGGATACGCAAGAGTCTGGGCATAGCGCGACCCTCTGGATAAGTATCCGTGCAATTCTAGTCAGCCGGCTCCGTCGGACAATGGTACTTGAGTACCGTTATCGGGGTGAGTCCTCTACCTTTACAGCTTTTGCTGTAATTTCCACATAAATGGTCATAACGTTGTTTGCAACAAGGTCATCGATTGTTTCCATTAACAATGGCAGCTCCACCACAGCAGCCGCCTCTTCAGACTGCCCACACCTGCAATCAAAGCCCCAATATTTAGTATCTGAGGGCAGAGGTTTCTTGCGTTCTTTTTTGAGGAACTTTCTGATCTCGTGCTTTACCGAGTCAACGACACGCGGCACTTTGATTTTCGGGTGGTCTAAGTTGAAGGTCTTCTTCATCGGGATCCTGCCAGGCTGGGAAAGGTCTATTGGCGCGCAGTGTACCACGTCGCCGGGAGGTCAGGCCTTGCAAGTCGCGTCAAAGGCAAAGGTTGAGTACCATGGCAGGTATTCCCCTAATTCACCCTAAGGCTGGCCAGATTCGAATGTCAGAAGATCCACTCAAAGTCCTGTCCGACATGGCCAGCGACGCCCACGCCCGCATTCAGACAGCACACCAGCACATTAACCCGGTGGTAGAAGTACGCCGGGGTATGCGTGATGCCGGCATTCCCGCTGACGTGATGACCATCGACTGTTTACGCACCCGCAGACGCATCACACTTATTCTGCACGACAACCAACCGGGGCTGCTGCTCTATCAGTTTGTGACCATTGAGAATGAAGTCGGAAACGACTTTAAACAAATGGCAATTTCTGATTTAAATACAGACACCTTGTTTTGCTGGATGCAGGATTATTTTGGCTGAGAATTTGAGGAAGCCGCAAAGCCTCCACCTCAATCCGCCCCAATCTCCCGCAATGCCTGCACCAGAACATCGGGCTCCTGAGCTCCGGCGATAAGGTACTTGTTGTTGATTATGTAAGCAGGTACAGCCGTAACACCTGCTTTCTGATAATTAGCCTCATCCTCACGCACCGCACGGGCATATTGATCTGAATCCAGCACTTCCCGGGCTTTCTCTGAGCTCAGTCCCACGGCCTCAACACACTCCAGAAGCGTATCCTGGCTGGAAACATTGTTTCCTTTGCCAAAATAGGCGCCGAACAGAGCTTGCTTCAGTTCGGTTTGCCGACCTTGTTCGCCAGCCCACTTGACCAGCCTGTGAGCATCGAAGGTATTACAGGTTAATCGCTCCTGCAGCTTCTCAAAGTTAATACCGAGACCCTGCGCGATCGCCATCATCTGATTCTGGGTCGCACGCGCCTCTTCCTCGCTCTTCCCATACTTTCGAGCCAAAGCAGGCAAAATAGGCTCACCCTCACCACTGTGCTCCGGATTCAGTTCGAACGCATGCCATTCAACAGTAAATTCATACTCTGAAGCCAGTTGCGCCATCGCCAGTTCCAGACGCGCGTAACCGATGGCACACCATGGGCAAGCGATGTCGGAAACGATGTCAATCTGTATCTTTTTCATAGTAATTCCTATTTAAACAGCTATATAAATCCAGATAAAACAAGGGCCAGTAACTACCTCCCAGTCAGCGCGGCCAGGCTGCCCAAACTATCTTCGCGACCAGCTTGAATTCTGCACAAAAACAACCAACACTCATAACACACCCTTTGGCCACAGAGAGCAGCACTTTGATGCCCCCCCTGGACAATGAGTCCGAACGGAAAAGAAGGCCCCTCCCAGGCCCGCAAGCTGCGCCCAGAGGTGAATCAACACACGCCCGCATCCACCGGTTAACACAGATATACCGGACGCTCAGCGAGCACAATCACGCCATTATTCGTATAAGTGATGAAAAAGAACTGTTCCCTATAGTCTGCAAGATCGCCGTCGAATTCGGTGGAGTCAGCATGGCCTGGGTCGGGATTGCCGACCCGGAATCAGAGCAGATTGTCCCAATAGCAAGTTATGGCGCAAATACAGACTACCTGATGTCTCTCCGGATCTCGACGCGGAAGGGCCAGGCAAGCGCGCTGATGCCAACAACAGTGGCCTATAGCAACAACCATTCAGTAGTCATCAATGATTGGGCCGACAACCCAGCGGCGACTCACCAGGAGAATGGCACAAGACACGTTCACTGGGGAAGCTGCGGCAGCTTTCCCATCCCGCGTAAAGAGCTACCTTTTGCAGTTTTGTCGGTCTATCACGAGGAAGAGAATTTCTTCGACGTGGATACGATCAACCTTCTCGATGAAATGGCCTACGACCTTACCTTCGCACTCGACATCTTCGACCGGGATCAGGAACGCCGCAGCGCACTGGCATCTCTGGAAGCTAACGAACAACGGTTCCGGGCCTACTTTGAAGGTTCCATGTTCGGCATGGCTGCCATCCTCCCGGACAACACCTGGCTAGAGGTTAACCAGGCATTGTGCGACATGTTTGGTTACACCCCCGATGAACTTAAAAAGCAGACCTGGTTCGAACTAACCCACCCCGAAGACAGGGAAACCAGCCAGACCTTTTTACGGCAGTTAATTGATGGGTCAGTTAACGACTTCATGATTGAAAAGCGGTATATCCGGAAATCCGGGGATGTTGTCGACGGGCTCCTGGCCGCCCGTGCCGTTCGCAACGAAGATGGTAACCTGGCATATATCGTCGTGCTGGTTGAGAACATCACACGCCGAAAGATGGAAGAACGACGGGAACATATGCGGCAACTGGTTCTTGAGACGGTCGCCAGGGGCAGCTCTCTGGATGAAATCATGCTGCAGGTTATCGAATCCGCTGAAACAATTTATCCTCGGTCCATGTGCTCCGTTTTACTCATGAATAACGAAGGCACACACCTCCAGAATGGCGCCGGGCCGAGCCTGCCAGGATTTTATACCGAGGTTACCTGCCACCTGAAGATCGGCCCCGGGGTTGGTTCATGCGGAACCGCCGCCTACACAGGCAAGCGCACCATTGTCGCAGATATCGCCTCTCACCCCTACTGGGAAAACACCAGAAGCATTGCGGCCAGGGCCGGCCTTGCGGCTTGCTGGTCTGAACCTATTCTCTCCAAATCAGGCAAGGTTCTGGGTACCTTTGCCATCTATCGCCGGGAACCGGGCCAGCCGGATGATCACGAAATTGCATTGATAGAAAGCGCCAGTAACTTGATGGGTATCGCTATCGAGAGAGTCCGTGCCCAGGAAGAACTCCTCCTCGCCGCTTCCATCTATCGCAACAGTTCCGAAGCCGTGATGGTGACAGATACCGAAAACAAAATAATTGCCATTAACCCCGCCTTTGAAAAAATAACCGGTTACACCCTTGAAGAAATCAAGGGCAAAGACCCGGTCCTTCTTCACTCTGGCCGCCACGATCCCAATTTCTTCAAGGTTATGTGGCAAGAAATAAAGGAGCATGGGTTCTGGCAAGGTGAGGTCTGGAATCGTCGCAAGGATGGAGAAACCTTTCCTGAATGGCTCACCATCAATGCCATTTACACCAACAGCGGTGACGTACAGTGTTACGTGTCTATGGGTTCGGATATCACCAACAAAATCCGTTCCGACGAAGTCATCTGGCGCCAGGCAAACTACGATTTCCTGACCAACCTTCCAAACAGGTACATGTTCCAGGACCGCCTCGAACAGGAAATCCGCAATTCCCATCGCGAGGGTTCCATGCTGGCGCTGCTGTTTATCGACCTGGACCACTTCAAGGATGTGAACGACACTCTGGGGCACCCGGTGGGCGACCAGTTACTGATCAAAACAGCAGATCGAATCAACCGTTGCGTAAGAGGTGCCGATACCGTGGCCCGGATGGGCGGTGACGAGTTCACCGTTATTCTGCGTGATCTGAGCCAGACCATAGACGCCGAAAAGGTTGCAGAGCAGATCATCAGTGAGCTGGCCGTCCCCTACGCCATCAATGGAGAAACCATCTATGCACCTGCCAGCATCGGCATCACCTTCTGCCCTGACGATGCATCAGATGTCGACCAACTGATCAGCAACGCCGACCAGGCCATGTATGCCTCTAAAACTTCCGGGCGAAACCGCATAAGCTATTTTACCCGCGCTCTTCAGGAATCCGCCCAGAAACGCCTGTCTCTGATATCCGATATGCGCGTGGCCGTCGAAAATAACGAGTTCGAACTGTATTTCCAGCCGATTATTAATCTGGAAACCGGAGGCGTCGTCAAAGCGGAAGCACTGATACGCTGGAATCATCCAAGGCACGGCATCATCAGCCCGGTTGAGTTTATTCCCCTGGCGGAAGAAACCGGGCTGATCGTCGAAATCGGCGACTGGGTATTCAGGGAGGCTGTCACAAAAGCCAAAGACTGGAGCAAGCTGGTAGATCAGGAGCCACAGGTGTCTGTCAACGTGTCGCCGGTGCAGTTCCAGAGTGACGCTCTGAATATCGCCGACTGGCTGACATACCTGCAGACTATAGGGCTAGGTGATAAACACCTGAGCATCGAAATTACCGAGGGCCTGCTGCTTAACGCAAGCAAGGATGTGACAGACAAGCTTCTCAGGTTTCGTGATGCCGGAATTCAGGTAGCAATTGACGATTTCGGTGTCGGCTACTCCGCCCTGTCCTACCTCAGGCGATTCGATATTGACTACCTCAAGATTGATCAGTCCTTCATCAGAAACCTCGAAACTGAACAGAACGATCTGGTGCTTTCCGAAGCCATAGTGATCATGGCTCACAAACTCGGCCTGAAAGTCACTGCTGAAGGTGTTGAAACAGAAGAACAGCGCCAACTGTTACTGAGCATTGGCTGCGACCATGGCCAGGGCTACCTTTTCTCCCGACCGCTCCCCGCTGCCGAGTTCGAAGAGTTCCTGATAAAGACCATGAAGCCACTCTGAGTTCTCAGGCGCTATATCCAGTGCCTGCGCCGGAAGAACCAGACCATACCCAGAACTGTCATCACCATCACGCCCCATACCATGGGATAGCCATAATACCAGTTCAGTTCCGGCATAGCCCAAGGACTGTCAGA
The DNA here is from genome assembly GCF_003318275.1 of Marinobacter sp. F3R11. Taxonomy (GTDB): domain Bacteria; phylum Pseudomonadota; class Gammaproteobacteria; order Pseudomonadales; family Oleiphilaceae; genus Marinobacter. The sequence continues at coordinate 414,354 of NZ_QOCH01000015.1, forward strand.
GTGATTAAAGTTCATCCCATAGACCCCCACTACAAAAGTGAGTGGAATAAAAACCGTTGCAATAATCGTCAGAACCCTCATGGTATCGTTGGTCCGCTGGCTCACACTGGAGAGGTAAAGATCAAGCATGCCTGTGGACATATCGCGGAAGCTTTCAAGTAATTCAATAATCTGAATGCTGTGGCCGTAACAATCCCGGAAATACACCAGTGTATCCATGTGGATCAGTTTGTCCTCGCCCCGCATCAGTGTTGCAACAAGATCTCGCTGGGGCCAGAGCACCCTTCGCAATGTCAGGAGTTCCCGTTTCAGCTTATGCAATGACGACAAGGTGTCCTGATCCGGGCTATCCAGCAAGTCTTCCTCAAGAGCTTCGAGCTGGGCACCGAATTGTTCCAGTACCGGGAAACCGGCATCAATGATGAAATCCATCAGGGCATAAAGCAGGTAATCGATACCGCGGTTTGAGAAGTGACGGTTGCCGGGTTGTCGCATGCGCTTGCGTATCGGTTCAAAAGGATCTTCCGCCAAGGGACAAAAACAGATCAGATAATTTTCGCCAACGAACAGGCTAACCTGAACCAACTCCAGGTTCCGGCCATCGTATGCAGGCAGTGCCGCGACAATAAAAACCTGATCATCATACACTTCGGTTTTGGGGCGCTGACCACGGTTGATGACATCTTCCAGCGCCAGATCGTGGAGATCGAACATCTCACCAAAACCATTTAGTGTGTCCGCATCAACATGCCCATTCACCTGAATCCAGGTTTTGGTTTCGCGGGCCAGAAACTTCTGACAGTCACGCGCTGACGCAAGGCGGTGCTCCTCAATCCGGGAGTCCGTATAATCAATCAACTGTATCGTAACCGGTGTTACAGGTTTTTGATTGGCCACCAGAGTTCCGGGTGCCGTGCCAGGGCGATGATAGTGGTTGTCAAAAAAAGCCATAACTCATTCTCCGGGCAGGAAACAGTTGTTCAGTGGCGTAACTTCTCACTCTCGACAGAGCTTAACCGGGCAGTACACAGTCAATCACAGCCTCTTCCAGATACTCAAGTGCATGCTTGTCAGCACTGATGCATTCGAGACGACTATCAAGGCTGTTCTCCAGCTCCGTTTCCGAGAGCACATTATCCGCTTTGTCATAGGCAATGACACCCTGATCGGTTCTGAACACGCCTTTGATGCGCTCGGCGTCCGCACCTGTCAGCAGCGCCGAAAGCCTGTGCGCATCGAAAACCCAGTCCGCGCTGAACACCCAGCCCTGGCTGTAAAAGCCCTCATTTTTATTACCAACGTCAAGATAACCTTGTGCCGGGACGTCGATCTTTCTGACAAAGGAGAGGGGACGGCCGGAATCATTACGGGGGCCGGAAAGATTGTGATCACCGGGTGAAGCATCTAGCCAGCCAGGCTCCAGCTCACCCCAGCTCACCTGAAAAACTGATTTGTTTCCGGCATTCAATGCCCTGTCCAGATAATCCAATAACGCTGGAAAATCGGCAGATTGATACTGCTCAGCTTTGTTAGCCACGATAATATCAGCGACACTCAACTGCTGGTTAAATGTTGTGTGGTTTACATACCGGTGATCATGAATTTTCCGGGCATCAACCAGAGTTATTGTTGCACGCAGATCCAGTATTTCCCGATAGTGCTCTGAGCCCAGCACCTCCAGCACCTCTTTGGGATGGCCCAGACCAGTAGGCTCAATAAGCAGACGATCCGGCCTCGCACTTGCAATCAGCATATTCAGAGCAACCTGCATAGGCAAGCCGGCTGCGCAACACATACAGCCACCGGGCACCTCTCGAATGAATACCCCCTGTTGCCCGCTTTCGTGGCCGGCAAAAATACTGCCATCTATACCCACTTCGCCGAACTCATTGACCAGCACCGCCCATCGCTCTGCCTCAGGCTTGTGTTTCAGAAGATGCAAAAGGGCCGTGGTTTTTCCGACACCCAGAAAACCGGTAATGATATTGGTTGGAATCGCTTTAGAGACAGGCATTAAAGAAACGTTCTCTCGTAACATTGATTGAAGATCCGGGCACAGGCACCATTATAGAGTACGTTGCGCCCCCGGCGAGTGACATGTGTGAGATCAGAAGATCCCGTCCGGTAGGGCTATAGATCATGATTGCGAACAGAAACGAGGCACTATGGAGTTCACCTTTCTGGGCACCTCTGCCGGAACACCGACACGGTCGCGCAACGTAAGCGCTCTGGCTTTATCGCTTTCCGGACACAAAGCCTGGTACCTGGTGGACTGTGGCGAAGGCACACAACACCAGCTGTTACGCACCCGGTACTCGGTAATGCAGCTGCGAGCGATCTTCATCACCCATATACACGGTGACCACACCTTTGGTCTTCCAGGGCTGCTCACCAGTGCGTCCATGCTTGGGCGCACCGAAACCCTGGACATCATCGCCCCGGCCCTGACATGGAAGTTTATCAACACAACGCTTGCAACCAGCGACTCCAGCCTCGGCTACAAACTCAACTTCATCGATTCCGAAGCCCCGGATTTCTGCTGGCAGGATAATCATTTTGGCGTGACAAACGTAGCTTTATCCCACCGGGTACCCTGCCGGGCGTATGTATTTACTGAAAGAAATATCGAGCGACAACTTTTGCAGGACCGGCTGAGACAGGATGGGATTGAAGCCGGACCCTGCTGGGGCGAATTACAAAAAGGCAAGGACGTAACACTGGAAAATGGCCATTTACTGAGAAGTGACGATTACACCCGGATAACCCGTAAGGCCCGCCGCCTGATCATCGCCGGCGACAATGATGACCCAGCTCTGCTGACGGACGCCTGTAATGGCACCCACCTTTTGATTCACGAAGCCACCTACACCCAGGAAGTTGCCGACCGGGTTGGCCCCTGGCCCCAACACAGCTCCGCTGAGCAAGTAGCAAGGTTTGCCAAACAGGCACGACTACCCAACCTGATACTTACCCATTTCAGCTCCCGCTATCAGTCCGCGCCAGGTAGCACTCCCAGCATCAACCAGTTGGCAGCAGAAGCAATGCAGCATTACCAGGGCCAGTTATTTCTGGCTCGCGATTTTGACACCTACCGGCTGGACAAGAGCCTGTCACTGAACCGCCTGAGCCCGGATAACCCTGCACACAACGAACTTTCGGGGGCCAGTTAATCGAAACACCGGCAACCTGGCCCTGGCGTCTCGGTTTCCCGCACTTTCATTATCCCATTGAATCCCCATATATTATTAGGATACTAACTCTCGACCCAGCAGGATCTAAAATGAACGACATTCTAAAAAAATTCCTTTTTGTTTCAAGCATTTATCTTTTAGCGCCTGCTGCTGGAGCTTTCAGTCTGGATAGCGCGCTGTCCAGCGGCACACAAGCACTCACCTCAACAACAGAAGTCACCGGTGAAGCCCAGCAACTGCTGGGGCAGCTTGAAGGCCAACTCGGTGTCACTGAAACCCAGGCAATTGGCGGGACCAGTGCATTGCTGCAACTGGCCCAAAGTGAACTTGGCACAGACGCCATGAGCTCACTCACCAGCAACGCTTCAGGCCTGTCCAGCCTGCTGGGAGGAGGCAGCAGTCTCACTGGAAGCGTACTTTCCAATATTTCATCTATGAGCGGAGTAACATCGGCTTTCTCTGCGTTGGGCATGGATAGTTCCATGATCCAGCAATTCGTACCGATTGTTATGAGTTTCCTGGGAGACCAGGGTGTTGGCTCTTCCTTGCTAGGCCAGTTGCAGGGCCTTTGGACGCCAGCCGACTGAGCTTGCGCACATTACAGAACGAGCGCTGTGGCACGATCAACATTGACGAATCACCCTGCGGCATGCCTGAATATAAGGCATATCAATGGGCGGAGGAACGGATATGAAGTGGATCGTACTGATCATTATTTGTGCCGCAGTAGCTTTCTGGCTTTATCAGGGCCGTCGCAAGAACAGCATTGAAGACCCTGATATGAAGACCATTGAGGAGAAAGATTACTACCTCACACCGGATGATACCCCGTCCGATGATTCGTCCTCATCGGGTGACAACAACCCGCGTCACTGAGCCATTCCCTGCCCCGGCTGTACTGGAATAAAAATCAGACAACATAGTTCTCACCCTGTTCAAAGCGAGTCCGCACCCAAGTGATTTGGGGGTGGGCTGTTGCCAGTTGATAGTGAGGTGAATCCTTAAACGAACGCCAGTCACCCCCCCAGACCAGCCCTCCTTTCGCGTATTCAGCCACAGCATCATAATCGCTCTGACTCGTTGAATAGGATCCGTCTGCTCTGAAAACACCAATGTCCCAGGCAATGCCAAAATTATGATTACTCTGCCCTCCCCGCGCCTTCGTAACAACCGGTCCAGGGTTGCCGTAGCGCCCTTGACGAAAGAGCTGGTTCTGCTCGTAGTAGGTACGGGTTCCAGAGATAATTTTCACATTCACACCCCGGCTCAAGGCCCGCACCATGAACTTGCGGGCCTCCCGCTGGGCGCGGATCGACAGGGATGAAATCATCTGTTCTGTACGGCGGTCAAAGGTGCCAAGCTCGTTCTTCAGCTTTTCGTATTCGATATCAAAAGCGGTTGCAGCAGCCTCGGAGAGGCGACCCCACAATCCATCCAGTGCTCCGCGATAAAAGCCTTCTGACTTCAACAGGCGTTGAAAAAAGAGCACATCCTCGCCAAACAATCTGTCGCTCATTCTGAGCCTCCCAAATGGTTATCAGTGGTAGAGCAATGCCCGACCACAAATTACCACCTTCTCTGGGCTTTACAGCTTAAGGATAGATCATTTTTCAGGCTGGCAAGTCTTAGCCCGCCAGCACGGCTCGCACCTTCTTGCCCAGGTGCCCCATTTCGACACGGCCAAGTACTTTTGGCCGCAACTCGTTCATCACACGCCCCATATCCTGCATACCTACAGCTCCAGTTGAGCTGACTGCTGCACGGATAAGGCCATCCAGTTCTTCCTCAGTGAGCGCGACGGGCATGAATTCTTCAATAATAGCCATTTCCGCCCGCTCCTTGTCGCCCAGTTCCTCACGACCGGCATCGTCGTACTGACGGGCAGAATCCCGGCGTTGCTTGAGCATTTTGTCCAGTACCTTCAGAACATCTTCATCATTCAACTCACGGCGTTCATCAATCTCGATCTGTTTGATCGCGGCCTGAGCCATACGCAATGTAACGAGCCGGTCTTTATCCCTGCTTCGCATCGCGTTTTTTACAGCACTGCTCAGTTGTTCCTTAAGTGATAATTCCGTCATTGTTGAACTCCTGCTCCAAAAGTTATGAGGATTAACCTCGCAATAATCGAAGGGGACAACCACCACTGCCACTATGTATTATCAATCGCTTACTGGCGAGTTCATTAACTCCGGTGATGGTTTGCCAATGTAGTAGCCTTGTGCAAAATCGACGCCCAGTTCCCTCAGCTTAATCAGCGTTACCTCGTCTTCAACGAACTCGGCAATCGTCTTCATACCGAAAGCGTTAACCATATTGGTCAGGCTTTCAACAAACACCTGATTATCCGGATTCTTGTCCAGGTCCAGAATGTATGAACCATCGAGTTTGACATAGCTGAGAGGCAGCTTTTTGAGGTAACTGAACGATGAGAAGCCAACACCAAAGTCATCCAGAGCAACCATGACCCCCATGGCATCGATTTCTTCCAGATTCGACAGAACCATCTGGAAATTTTCAATATAGGCAGTTTCTGTCAACTCCAGAATCAGCTGACTGGGTGAGATGCGATATTTACTAATCAGTTCAGCCAGTCTCGCCGGCAAATCTGCAGACTGCAGCGTTGGTGCAGACACGTTAACAGCAAAACAAACCGGGCAGCCCCTGGCATTTTCGGAGGCCAACCGCTGGATAGCATGCTCGAGCACCCAGTCATCAATCAGCCGGATCAGCCCCATACGTTCTGCAGTGGGAATAAATTCACCGGGAAAAACCGGATTGCCAGAGTTGTCGTTCAGTCTCAGCAGGACCTCATAATGGGTAATCTCGTTTTCCCTGAGGAACAGAATTGGCTGAAAATGCAGCTGAAACAGGTCATCTTCGGCCAAAGCACATTTCAACAACGCCGTCAGATCGTGATCCCGGCGCAGCCCCTCCAGGTTGCTGTCTTCCGGATCAAAAATCTGCCATTGGTTGACGCCTTTTTTCTTGGCCCGGTACATCGCCATATCCGCATGTACCACCAGTTCCTGCTCGGTGGTGCCGTGGTCAGGAATCAGGGATGCTCCAATACTGACGCTATACTCGGCTGTGCGATTCTCTGCCGGGATAGCAATTTCGCCATTGAGCTGAGTTGAAAGTTTGGCGAGCACGGTCTGAAGCTGGGCCCGCGTAATCCCCGGCAGGATAGCGGTGAATTCGTCACCAGCAAGCCGGCTGATGACGTCGCTGGCTCGTACGCTCGCGGTCAGGGAATTGGCAATCTGGACAAGCACACTGTCACCGACCGCATGGCCATAAAGGTCATTGATCTGTTTGAATCGATTAACATCGATGAAGATGATGGCGCCTCTTTCTTCAGTTTCGAGAACTTTTGCCAAGTTATGCTGAAACGCCCGACGGTTTCCTATGCAGGTTAAAGGATCGTGATTTGCCAGCCACTCCAGCGCTTGTTCGTCCCGTTTACGCTGAGTCAGATCGACACCGGTGGCGAGAACAACAGACTGCCCGTTTTCGTCTTCAACCAGGGAGCACGTCCAGTCTGCGTATACTGTGTGGCCGTGGCCATTGGTAAACTGCGTGTCCAGCTGAATGACATCACGCTTGCCATTTTGCAGGAGTTTGATTTTGTTGTCGTAGTCCGTACAGGCGACGTCTGAATTGAAAATCTGTGAGAATCTGGTAATTGGCCGGCTGAATTCTTTCTCAAAGCTCGAGTTAGTGGTGAGGATGGTGCCGTCTGTAGTGTGGGTGACAATAAACAGATGCGAACTATCGATCAATCGCTCGAGGAAAGCACGGGACCGGGAAATGATGGCAATCTGACCTTTGAGAGAATGATTTTTCTTTTTGACTTCAATATGCAGGGTTTCCAGCTCCTGAGTGACAAATCGCGTACTGTTCTCAAGCAATGTGAGTTCGTCACTGATATAACCCTGATGACTCCGTATCTTCTGCTGCGCTTTCTCATACTCATGCTTTGGTAACAGATTAAGTGCCTCAACAACTGCAATCAGTCGTCTCAGGGGACTCAGTATCAGCATGACAAGAAGGGCTTCGGCAATGACCAGTGCCATCACCCCCGTCAACAAGCTCGCTGTTACAGAACTGACCAGATTATTGTATTCAGGGGTTTCGTCGATAATAGCTACGAAGTGTGGGACAGCACCTATGGTTTTGAAGCGGGTCAGGTCAAGCCTGTTGAAAAGAAGCCTTCGGGATTCATACTCAAAGGCCTGGTCACTACTGAGAGTGTCGAATGGCACTATTGCTTCAATTCCCTGGAGCTGGGCAAAGGTCTTTGGGAAGTTACTTGCGGCCCACACCCGTTTGTTCCAGTTGCCAAGCGAACGCTCATTCTCCGTATCGCTGCTGTATCTATCCAGATCGTCGAGAAGAATGGCCAGCTCGTCGGAGGATATCTGCTGAAACTGCTGGATTACGTCGGCAATGTTCTGGCCAATCACCATCACAGCTTCTGCGCCATTGCCCAAAACAAACGGCTCAATAACAAACTGGGAGCAGCCAAAACCGCAGTAAAGAAAAGATTGGGGCATTCCTGGATCGCTCGCTTGCACGAGTTGCTCGGTTGCCTGAATCAAGGCGCCCGGGTCCTGGAAAAACACCGGATTCATTGCTATACCCAATCGGTTTCCCGCTGCCGAATAGACCGCAAGGTAATCCACTCCGGTATTAATATTGAGCCTGAACCACTCGCGCTGGAGAAAACTGTTCATCTCCTCCTGCTGATGATTCTTATCGGCCGTCTGAATCCGCGGGCTCTCTGCGATCAGCTGGGCAAGTTGTGACAGACGGAGTACGTTTTCCTCCAACTGCCAATCAATTACGCGCTCTTGTTGCAGATGAAGATCTGTTACCCGATCTTCATAGTGATCGAGTGTTTTGAAAACTTGCTGGGCAACCCAGGCTGCAATAATGACAACCAGTACCAGGCTGAGAAATACGACAGCCTTCCATTTGATACTAACAAACATCGCTGTGCGCCCGCGCCGTTAAAACTGAAAGGTCAGCGAGACGACATAATAATTCCAGTGTTTGTCTATGCTATCGTTTTCCATACCTTTGTAGCTGGGCAGCCAGGCACTGCCCTCATTGAAACTGGCCTGACCTGTGACTGTCCAACGCGGATAGAACATCCACTTACCCCCCAGACTCCAGCCTTTACCATACCCCCGGTGGGGATTGCTGGCCGAAGCTATCATATCTCCTCCGGAACGATTGCTTTTATCAAGATAGAGTTCTTCGTAACGGGCAAACCATGAAGTAGAAACCGTCGGAAGCCATTCAACCTGCAGATAATAGGCTTCGGTGGTCGTGCTCTGGTTGCGGGACACGCCTGCGACCTGGAGTTCGAGGTCTGTGAACAGGTTCATGTACTCTGCCGTTATTACCCAGTCGTCGTAGCTGTACTGGGCGGAGAGAATGGCAAACAGAATATCAATCCTCGTCCCTGTGACGTAGTTTTGTGGATTCGCGACAACATCTGCAGGACCCGCAATAAACAAAGCCATCTGCGCGTCTGTAACGCTCATGGGGTTGTCCAGATCCAAGCTCGCGTCCAGCAAACTTAAACCAAACTTCACACCCCTATGGGCTGCAGGCACGAAATTCAGATTCAGACCTTGCAGTGCGATTTCATCAAACTCGCCCTCGCCTACAGGGACCCCGAACAGGTAGTACTCGACACGCTCACTTTCTACGCTCTTCCGCCCTGCGAAGAGTTCCCAGTTCAGTTGATTGTCCTGGAACAACAGGGAGCCATAGAGGTTGATCCCATCAGTAGAAAGAATGCTATCCCTGAAAGAATCAAAATAAATTGAATCAGGCACGTTAAAGCCAGGCCGTGCGGACGGTATGTCACGGGTGGCGTTATAGAAGCCCACATTATTTTTGACACGACCGAGACGAACACCGGCGGTTACGTCCATATCACTGTAATAAAGGTAATCGGCAAGCAGGAAATCAATCCGTGCATTACCGTCGTCGGTCTCGTCCCGTTGCCGGCTGATGACCTGCCCTGCCAGGCGAAACTCCGGCGATATCTCGGTAAAGCCGTTAAGACCGAGCTCACGGAATTTGAAGGAGCCATCCAGGGACTCTGTTCCCGAGTATGGATTGTCCGGACTGTACAGATACGACTGGTTCACGAACCCATGGAGTTCAGACGAATTTCCCAGTTCGAGTGCAGTTGCGGGCGCCATTATCATTGCGGCGGTGAGACCCAGGACTGTCGAGGAGAGTTTTCTCATTGTTCCTTATCTCCCAGGGTCACAATGTTTCCAGTGGGGTAATCTGCGGAGGTATATCCGATAGCACCAGGTGTGCTTTGAATCATTTCAACCATTTCAGCCTGAGACTTGACGACAGCTGGTGCCTTGCCCGTTCCGGTAAAAAGCATCCGGTTCCATATGCGATCGAGTTGGTGAGCCTGAATGTGCAGCCGGTTAACGACGAACTCCCGGTGAAGCTCATTGTCGCTTGGCAGAGTAAAGACCTGGATAGCGAGTCCGTTTGGCCACTTACGGATTTGCATCGCAAAAATCTGGCTCAGATAGGCAGAATCGAGCCTGGTGATTTCCGCATCATCGTTGAGTATGACTTTTGGTGCCGAAAGGAGAGGCAGGGAAAAGAAAAACAGTGCGGCAAGCACGAGTACTCTGCCCCCTGCTTTCAAGTAACCGCAGTTAGCTCTATCCATATAACCCGTTCGTTTCCCTATGTACCTGAGGTGGCGACATCAAACAACAACCACGACTACGTTTACTGCGGCGGGACTAATACTAGCCGATTTCATAACCAAAAGTTAATTTTTTATGTTTCAATTTGTTGGGTTTTTAACCACATGACTGTTCCGGCTCAATAGCCTCGGCGCAGGCATGCCAAAGTATTCTCCCTGGGAGAAATCAATACCCAGCTCCACAACTCGTTCCTGCACCGCTTCGCTATGTACATACTCCGCCACGGTCTTGATCCCCAGGCTCCGGGCAAACTGCACAATACCTTTTGTCACCAGAAACGCCGTGTGGTCCTGCGCCAGGTAGCGAATCAGGCTACCGTCTATCTTGATGAAATCCACATTGAGCTTGCGTAGATGGGAAAAATTGGAATATCCGGTACCGAAGTCATCAATGGCGATCCGGCATCCAAAGGATTTCACTTTATCGATAAAGTGCAAAACATCGCCGTAACTGCCGATACTATCGGATTCGAGAATCTCGAAGATCACCCGTTCGCCAACATTACCCGCCTGCAGGTGTTCCAGGATCAGAGCAAGGGTTTCCGGATCAGTGATGTCTACATAGGACAGGTTAATGGAAAACTCGTAAGGCTCGGTGGCAAATGCGGCAAACGCCTTTTCCACCATTATCCGGGTGATCTGACGGTTAAGCCGGAGTTTATTCGCCACTTCAATAAACTGCCCTGCTGCGATCGCGCCGTGCTGGGGATCTTCCATTCGCACCAGGCACTCGTACTTGGTAAATGAGCCCCTCGAATTATCGTGAATCGGTTGAAAGTAAGGAGTCAGTGAATCAGTTTCGATGGCCCTCTTCAGGCGTTGCGCCCAATAGATATTTTTCTCGTAGCCTTTTTCAACTTCCTGGCTCTGGTCATAAAACAGGTACTGACGCATCTGATCCCGAGCCTGCAAAACAGCAATAGTTGCGTGGTTCAGCAGGCGATCCGGTGCGGCGTCGTCCTTTCGTTCTCTCTGGAAGGCAATACCTGCGCTGGTATCCAGGCTTAACGCCTGCTGCTGCCAGACAACCTTTTGGCCACACAGGTAGTTGGTCAGTTCACTGGCAAACGTGCGCACGCGGGACTCAGCAACACCCGGCCCCAGAAGGGCAAATTCGTCACTGGACAGCCGATAAAGTTCAGGAGGCTGGCCAAAGGGATGGGAATGGGTGCCCAAAAATGAACGTACGTACTTGCGCATGGCCAGCAGCACGGCATCACCACATTCGTTGCCAAACAGACTATTAATTTCCTTGAAACGGTCCAGGTTCAGCAGGATGAGGCAGGCGTCCTGCCGGTCTTTCAAATCTCTCAATAAACGCACACGATTTGGCAGACCGGTCAGGACATCCGTGTAGGAAGCCTGCAATTCACGCATGAGCTGTATGATCCGATAAAGCAGGTAAAGGCTCAGCACCAATAAAACCGACCCTGTTATCAACAGTATCCGGTAGTTGGTATCGCGCATAGGCACCAATACCCTGTCGATCTCATCCTTCGGAACCCCTGCGCCATAGACCATACCTGCAGGTGTTGTGGCGTAATACAACTCATAGAGCCGCCCCCCGACATCAAGCTGTCGGGTACGCATACGTTTTTCAGTGGGAATGCTATCACCCGTCACTGACGGCATTTTCGGAGCTTTTCCGGAAAGCTTCGCTGCCAGAATCGCATCGATAAGCTTCTGCTCCTGAACCGGATCTTCGTTCTGACTGAGGCTGGACAGGTTCCGGTTGTTGCGGTCATTGAGAAACGCAAAACTGTTTGGCGTGACTTCCATGCGACTGACCAGGTCAACAACCTGATCCGAAGCCCAATCAATAGTCGCTATGCCTATGACCTTACCCTCAGCACTGATCACCGGCTGAGCAAGCGTGAGAACTGCACGCTCGGTTGCCATGTCAAAGTACACGGGTGACCAGTAGACAGACACGCCTGATACCGGTTCACTGGCGCCACCTCTTCCCAGAGTCAGATCAAACCAGCGTGTTTGCCGGAAATCAGTTGATCGTGACTGTATTCTGGGGCCGTCCGTTCCGGTGTTGACCAGATAGGGCGCATAGCGTTCAGCGGATGGCGCAACAATGCCTGGTTCAAACCAGAGACCGGCGCCAGAGACGCTTGTCTCACCTTCAAGAAGGCTTTTCAGTGTTTTTTCAAGTTGGTTCTGCAGTTGATGCTGGGCTGCTGCCGAATCCGGCTGTACCCGCGACAAGCGGTAGAATGTTTCACCCATAGCTGCAAGGGTTGCCACCTCGCGTTCCAGCGCCACCTGGTGGGCATCAATACGAACCAGTCCGGTGAAAAAAACATCCCTGATCTGCTCCCGGCGCAACTCATACATCGCCCGTTGGGAGTAGCTCAGGTTTAAATGGGACAGCAGGATCATGCCAATAGCAAAAAGGGCAACCAGCAGGAGGAGCAACCCCATAATGGAGTGCATGGCATAGCTGCTTCTCCAGAAACCCAGATGTGGCCGTGTCCACCCGGACAGGGCTGACCAGAGCTTACGTTTAATTGGCATTCGCGCCCGCAGAGGATGAAACCAGATTATCGAGAGCATCCTGAGCACCGGCATGACCGAGTTCGGCAGAAGTCAGGAACCACTTGGCAGCCTTGCTCTTGTCCTGTGCTACACCGGCTCCCTGAGCGTACATTTCGCCCAGCAGATATGCGGCCTGTCCGGATTCAGGCGCGGCTTTAAGGGCCCAGCGATAGGCGGATTCATGATCCCCCAGAGCGTTCTGAATCTGGGCCATGCTTGCCTGCGCCCCCGCAACGCCACTTTCAGCAAGACCGCGACAGGCTTCGAGAGCACCGCTGAAGTTGCGAATCCGGGTGAGCAGGTAGCAGTCATTCAACTGGCCGGACACGGCCAGGTTTTCATCATGCCCCCCGCTTTCACCCTTCAGGGATTCACTGGCGGCCGGCCGGGAGGGTTCTGGTGCCTGTGCCCTGGGCATGGCTTCAAGGCGCGCCTCATAGGCTGCTACATCCTGCGGACAGGAAAAGCTGTACCCCCGACGATAGGATTCCAGACCTGTTTCGGTAATTTCATCTGCGTTATAACGCCGGGCGATAGCAGCACAGCGGGATTCACGCTCCTCCCTGACTTTTTCAAGCTGGGCTGTCCGGGCGGGATCACCTGCGTAGCGATGGAGATACTCAGTTAGCGGATCAATATATGGCTGATCAAAAAGCGGTTTGATTTCCTGATCAAGATCCGCAGCAGGAACCTTTTGTCCGATTTTACTCAGCGCCTCACCTGTGCGACTCAGAACGTCACTGGTCTTTAAATTACCACAGCCTGCAATCAGCAGCGCGCTCATCATAATGACAGGCAATCGATACATCAGGTTCACCAGAAAATTCCAAGGGTTGCGAATACTGCTTGGGAAAACAGCCCAGATGTGATGAACTCTAATCCACCTCTTCCCTTATGTCCCTGACGACATTGTAACCTAATGAAACCCTGTCAGATGAGATAGCAATCACTATGCTGAAACTCAACCTTTTACCCTGCGATGCACTCGACGGGTAACGCCGGTGAACAGCGTATAAGAGATGGTGTCGCACCAGGGTGCCACTTCGTTTGCCAGCAGGTTTTCACCCCAGAACTCCACAGAGGAACCCCGGCCGGCATTGATACCGGTCAGATCCACTGTCAGCATATCCATGGATACCCGGCCGATGATGCGGGTGCGCTGGCCGTTGACCAGCACCGGAGTACCGTTTCTGGCCTGACGGGGATAACCATCTGCATAACCCATGGCCACGGTACCAACGCGGGTTGGCTCATCGCAGGTCCAGGTACCGTTGTAACCTATGGCATCACCGGGGTTCAGGTTGTGCACTGCGATTACTTCCGAGGTCAGGGTCATGGCTGGTTTCAGCTGAGCCTGCACATCCGGCTCACCGGCAAAGGGCGAGGCCCCGTACAGAATGATGCCCGGTCGCTGCCAGTCGTGGTGAGCTCCGGAATGCTTCATGGTAGCCGCCGAATTGGCAAAGCTCATGGCCGACGGACATTCCCGGTTAACGCTGTCGTAGATTTCCATCTGATGCTGTGTCACCGGACTACCCATATCATCCGCAGAGGTAAAGTGGCTCAGCATGGTAACGCTGTTAACCTGGTGCATGGCCTCAAGACGCCAGTATGCCGCCTTGTATTCTTCCGGGCTGAAGCCCAGACGATGCATTCCAGTGTCCAGTTTGAGCCAGACATTCACCGGCACCGCCAGATGCGATGCCGCAATGGCCTCCAACTGAAACTCATTGTGCACCGCCGTCCAGATATTGTGGCGGCAGATATAGTCCAGCTCATCGACGGTGAAGAAGCCTTCCAGCAGGACAATGGGCTTGAGAATGCCCCCTTCACGAAGCTCCACTGCCTCTTCAATACAGGCAACGGCAAAACCGTCTGCCTCAGCTTCCAGTTTTTTCGCCACCTCAATGGCACCATGGCCATAGGCATTGGCTTTGACCACCGCAAGAGCTTTCTGCTCAGGCGCCTGGGATTTTGCGACCCGGTAGTTATGGGCTATAGCATCCAGATCTATAGTTACGGTTGCTGCTCTGGCCATGATTCAGCCTCAGTGGTATCTGGCAACAGACAGGCCGTCCGGACTGATGTCCGGTTTCCTGCCGTTAACCATGTCGGCGATGTATTTTGAGGTACCCAGTGACATGGTCCAGCCCAGGGTGCCGTGGCCACTGTTGAGGATCAGATTGTCGTATCTGGTTTCACCCAGAATAGGCACGCTGTCCGGTGTCATGGGGCGCAGGCCGGTCCAGAACTCGGCACCGTCCACATCTCCGGCTCCCGGGAACAGGTCCTTGACAGAGAATTCAATGGCACCCCGGCGCCTGGGATTCAGTTCCTTGTTGAAGTTGGCGATTTCCGCAATACCGCCAACCCGGATACGGTCATCAAAACGGGTCACGGCAACCTTGTATTTCTGGTCCATAACCGTGGAAACGGGCGCCTTGCTTTCATCAAGGATCGGCATGGTCAGGGAGTATCCCTTGAGCGGGTAGATCGGCAGATTGATCCCGATTCTGTCCAGCAGATGGGGCGCATAGCTGCCCAGTGCCACCACATACTTGTCGGCCTTGAGCTCACCGGCTGTGGTTTTCAGCGAGGTGACCTTGCCCTTGCTGGTTTCGATGGCCTGGATTTCAGTTTCCATCATAAACCTCACACCCAGCTTCTTGCACTCCTCCGCCAGGCCTTTGGTGAACTTGTGGCAATCACCGGTACCGTCGCCGGGCAGATACAGGCCGCCGACGATTTTTTCCTTCACATTAGCCAGGGCCGGCTCGTGCCTGATGCAGGTTTCCACATCCACCATCTCATGGGGCACGTTACAGCGCTGCAGAATAGCCACATCACTGGCGGCACCGTCCAGCTCCTTCTGGCTGCGGAATACCTCAAGGGTGCCTTTCATGCGCACGTCATAATCCAGACTCAGCTCGCTGTTCAGTTCCCGGAAACATTCGGCGCTGTAACGGGCCACCCGCAGCATACGCTCCTTGTTTACATCGAATGCCTGGGGCGTGCACTGGGCCAGCATTTTCATCATCCAGCCAATGGTTCTGGCATCGAAATCCCGGACGTTGAAATAGAGGGGTGAAATGTCCTGCATCATCCACTTGACGGCCTTCACCGGCACACCCGGAGCGCCCCAGGGGGTGGAGTAGTCGAAAGACAGCATGCCGGCGTTGGCATAACTGGTTTCAGTGGCCGGAGTGTCCAGCCGGTCAACCACGGTAACTTCATTGCCCGCCTTGGCCAGATACCATGCGGTAGTCACCCCGATAACGCCGCTGCCCAATACCAGAACTTTCATAAACAGCCCCTCAATGACGGTGGTAGCAATTAATTTGATATCCCCAGTCTATTATCAAATAGCCAGAGGAAAGCTTTGATTTTTTAATTTTTGCAGGGTAAAAACCTAAATATTCTATTCAATCCAGTGGAAACATTTACCATGCCAGACAACAGAAAGCGCCCTCTCGACAAACTGGACATCAGCATCCTCAGAACCCTGCAAAAGGATGGACGGATCAGCTACGTGGATCTCGCCGACAAGGTGGGCCTTAGCTCAACACCCTGCATTGAACGGGTACGGCGACTGGAAAAAGAAGGCTATATTGAGGGCTATCACGCCCGACTGAATCCCGAACTACTCGGGTACAACATGCTGGTATTCGTGGAGATTTCCCTTTCGTACCAGTCGCCGGACTCCTTCAAGAAATTCAGTGAAGCCGTGGAAACACTGCCCTATATTCTGGAATGCCATCTGGTGTCCGGAGATTCCGACTATCTGATCAAGGCACGGATCAGGGGGATTTCCGAGTATCGTGCTTTACTTGGAGACATGCTGCTGACTCTCCCCGGGGTCAAGAATTCAAAGAGCTATATCGTGATGGAAGAGCTGAAAGAAAGCCTGTCATTACCACTGGATCAGAACGCCATACAGCCCTGACTTCCACTGACAAGGGGCACCTTGTGGTGCCCCACGTGAACCCGGATTCCGGCTATTTGCCTTTCCAGGGCACCAGCTTCCGCTCTGCATAACGCATCAGCATGTCAAACAGATAGGCGATTATGCCGATGACGACTATCCCCATGATGACCACATCGGTAACGAGAAATTCAGCAGCATTCAGCACCATGAATCCCAGGCCTGCCTGGGCGGCTACCATTTCCGCAGCTACCAGAGTTGTCCACCCGAATCCAACACCAATACGCATGCCGGTAAGAATTTCCGGTAGAGCGCTCTTCAGAATGATGTAACGGATCACCTGCCATCGTGACGCACCCATCGAGTAGGCAGCATGAATCTGTTCGATGGCCACTGAACGAACACCCGCCCGGGCACTCAGCGCCATGGGCGCAAAGATTGCCATATAGATCAGCACGATTTTTGACACCTCGCCGATTCCGAGCCAGATGATTACCAGCGGCAAATAAGCCAGCGGCGGCAATGGCCGGTAAAACTCGATGATCGGGTCAAACAGGCCCCGGGCAACCCGGTTGACGCCCATCAGAATACCGATAGGAATGGCGGTTACCATTGCCAGGGCAAAGGCACCGAACACCCGGTACATGCTCCACCCTGTGTGTTCCAGTAACGAGGCACCGGCAAAACCGTCGGTCAGTATTTCCCAGAACCGCTCTACCACAGCAACGGGTGAAGGCAGAAACAGCGGACTGATCCAGCCGGCTGCAGTGACTGTGTACCAGAGCAGCAACAAAACAGTTGCTGTTACGACACTGATAGCCAGGCTTTTGCCACGCCCCGGAGCTCCATAGGACTCTCCTGGCATAACGGGCCCGGCCGAGAACAGATTCCTGATCCGCTGCGGCAGTGTCGGGGATTTCTTGTCGCGGGGCCGGACTTCCTTGCTGAAGGCAGGAGCGGCCGTTTTTCCCCCGCCCATGGTTGCCTTTGGAGTCAGTGCTTTCGTGGCTATCATCAGTGCAACCCTCCAACCGTTTCGTCTCCGTGGATGATGCTCAGAACCTCTTCACGCATGGTGATAAACTCAGGCATCGACTTCACCTTGCGTGCATCCCGGCACTCCAGAAAACGTTCGTTAAAGTCCAGTCTGAACTCATGGGTAATACGCCCTGGACGGGGGGACATGATGATCAGACGAGAGGCCATAAAGAGGGCTTCTTCGACGCTGTGAGTAATGAAAAACATCATTTTTTGCGTCTCTTTCCATACATCCAGAAGCAGCTCCTGCAACACTTCACGAGTGAGCGCATCCAAAGCCCCCAGAGGCTCATCCAGCAAAAGCATTTTTGGATCGTTGGTCAGGGCGCGGGCGATCCCGACCCGTTGTTGCATCCCGCCGGAAAGCTGATAGACGGGGTGGCGATGAAAATCTTCGAGGCCGACAAGCTTCAGGAAGCGTGCTGCACGCTCCCTGCGTTCTTTCTTGCCAACACCCTGAAGTTTCAGACCGAATTCGGTGTTTTCAACCACGTTCAGCCAGGGCAGCAGGGCATGCTTCTGGAACACAACGCCACGCTCCTTGCCCGGCCCGTCAATTTGATCCTGTAAATCAACGCCACAAGCCACTCGTGGCAGACCGCTGATCTGGCTGTCACCCAGGGTCAGAAAGCCTTCGGTTGGAGAGATAAAACCGGCCATCAGGCTCAGCAGCGTGGTTTTTCCGCAACCGGAAGCCCCCAGGGCAACAACGAACTCACCTGGATCTATGGTGAAGTTAATATCCGATAACGCGCGCACCTGCTCACCGCCGTTCAGGCCAGGATAGACAACTGAGACATCATGAATCTGCAGTTTGCTCATGGAGATAGCTCCTGTATCCGGAAGGTGCCCCCGAGGGGGCACCTGAAAAATATCTTCAGAGTTCCTGCGCCTTTCGGGCATAGGAGGGATTTACAAAAACACTGTAGTCATCCTTCAGAGCAGGAATCTTGCCCTGCGCCTCAAGGAACTCGGACGTAAAGAGCAATGCACGGGCTGCACCACCCTCTTTCCCACACTCCAGCCATGCGCAGGTCAACTGTTCTTCCAGAGGTACAAATTCATACAGCGCCAGCACGTCCAGAACACCTTCAGCCTTGCCTCCGGTCATCTTGGCGATACTCATAACCATAGGTGACTCAGATGTCAGGCTGCCTTTGCTGGTGCGATAGTCTTCATCAGCATCGCTCATCAGCTTGATAACGCGGGCCACGACTTCAGGATTCTGTTCGGCGTACTCCCGGCTGGCGACAATCCCGTCAAATGTGGCTTTGCCCCAGCGACTGAGTTCACCGGAACTGATCAGCACCTGTCCGTCCTGCTTGAGCCTGCCGAGAACAGGATCCCAGATGAAAGCAGCATCAATATCGCCCCGAGTCCAGGCGGCTGATATCGCATTGGGTTGCATGTTCAAGATTTTCAGATCCCCCTCGTCCAGGCCAAACTGCTCCAGAGCAAACAGAGCATGGAAGTGGGTTGTGGAAACAAAAGGTACTCCGAGAGTTTTTCCCTTCAGGTCCTGTGGCGCCAGAATACCGGAGCCATTTCGCACAACCAGAGCCTCGGCTTCATTTATATTCTCCAGAATCCACACCAGCTCGACATCCACACCACGGCTGATAGCCGCCGCTATCGGGCTGGAGCCGGCCGATGCAATATCGATATCGCCGGAAGCCATGGCAGTGATCACTTTGGCGCCAGAATCGAAACGACGCCACTCAATGTCGAGGCCAGTAGCCTGCTCCAGGGCATCACTATCGATAACCGTTTTCCAGGGATTCATCATGCCCTGATATCCGATGGTCAGAGTGTCTGCCGCTGCAGCTGTGCTGAGGATAAGACTTGTTCCGAGGCCTGCCAGCAGATATTTCAGACCTTTGGTAATTGTCACGTTGTGCATAGGTTTCTCCCGATGGGGTCATTTAAGGTGCTTGGGTGTGCCTGTCGTGTATTCACACTAGACTTGGCGTTAGCCGGGTAAGTAGATCCAGTTTCGCGGGAATATGGGGCCAGTCCCTGGCATGGCATATCAATTGCTTCATTGTGAAGCATCGATGTCTTTTTCAGGTGCAAACGCCCCATGAACGATCACTACCTGAACACCCCTTTCGCGGATGATCGCCCTCTGCAACAGCAAATTCAGGAACGGCTGGTAGATGCAATTCTGGGAGGCCATCTTCCGGTCGACACCCCTCTGCCCTCGTCGCGTAAGCTGGCAGCGCAAATGAAGGTTTCACGCAATACGATTGTTCTGGTGTACGAACGCATGGTTGACGCCGGCTATCTTCTGCCCAGCAAACGGCGTGGGTATTTCATTGCGCCAGCGTTCCACAACCCGGACATGATCGATATTCGGGACAAACCGTCGAATGGTGATGATTCGCCGGAATGGCCGGAACGCTTCAGGCTCCAACCAAGCCAGTACCAGACAATCGTCAAACCAAATCAGTGGCAGCAGTATGAGTATCCCTTTAACTATGGCCAGATCCAGCAAGAGTATTTCCCGATAGAACACTGGCGTGACTGTGCCCGCCGTACGCTGAGTACTACGGGGCTCACGGACTGGCTGCATGATCGCATTGATATCGACGATCCGATGCTGGTGGAGCAACTGCGCACCCGACTACTGCCCAAGCGGGGAATCTACGCCGAGCCGGAAGAAATCCTGGTTACCATAGGAACCCAGAATTCCCTGTACCTGCTGGCTAACCTGCTGTTCGATGGCAATACCCGCGTGGCACTTGAAAACCCGGGATTTCGGGATGCCCACAGTATCTTTCAGAGTTTCAATGCAGACCTTGTGCTGCAATCACTGGACCAGGAAGGCATCGTGGTTGATGACCAGCTCGCAAGTTGCAACTACATTTACGTTACGCCAAGCCATCAGGTACCTACCGGAGTGGAAATGAGCCGGAGCCGGCGTATAGAACTGATGGACCTGGCCCGCCGCAGCAATGCCGTTCTGATCGAGGATGACTACGATGCGGAAATCAATATGCAGGACAACCCGATTCCGGCGATGAAATCCAACGACCCGGACAATCGCATTATCTATCTGGGCAGCTTGTCCAAATCCATGTCCCCCGGCCTTCGCATTGGATTTATGGTGGCTGACGAACAACTCATCGCTGAAGCCCGGGCACTGAGGCGTCTGATGTACCGTCATCCCGCCAGCAATAACCAGCGACAGACCGCTTACTTTCTGTCGCTGGGGTATTACGACTCTTACCTGCGAAAGTTACGAACCCTGTATTTCAATAAACTGGTACGTATGGAAGCTGCACTGAAAGAGCACCTGCCAGACCTGATGACCCGCGATGTCAGAAGCGGTGCATCTTCTTTCTGGCTCAGGGTGGCGGAGGGGATTGATACCGAACAACTGAGCTGGGCTACCGCTCGCGAGGGTGTGCTTATTGAGCCGGGGGCCGTACATTTCCTCAACACATCACCACCCCGCAATTACCTGCGCCTGGGATTTTCCACCATACCAACCCACAAGATTGAACCCGGAATCGCAAAACTAAAAACCATCCTTGACCGGTTCACTGACCTTTAGCAGCACTCTGGCTCCATAATCTCCCGTAACTGGATCTATAAGGATTCAGGTCCCGCCTCCTAACGTGTCATCTCATGGTGTCTATTCGGACACCAGCGGACGAGGACAGGAGCCAGGTGGACAACCTTACGGAATACCTCAACCCGGAACTTGGCTGGGCCATGCTGCTGATTCTTGGCGCTGCACTGGTCCGCGGCTATACCGGTTTCGGTTTTGCTGCGGTTGCTATCACCGGACTCAACCTGGTGTGGCCGCCACAGATCAGCGTACCTGTAATTCTGCTGCTGGACCTGATCGGGTCCGCTGGCCTGCTCCGTTCCGCCTGGCCTGAGTCTGACCGGGCCCTGATCGGCCGCCTGTCCTCCGGGGCCCTGCTGGGCATTCCCCTGGGACTGACTCTGTTGATCCAGCTACCAGAAACCCTGCTCAAGCTGTCCATCAATACCGGCGTTCTGGTTATGACCCTTTTCCTGTTTTTACGCCCGAGCCCGGCGCGTCGGGAATACCCCTGGCTGACCCGGATCGCGGGTGGTATTTCCGGTGCCTTTACCTCCGCCGCATCCATCGGTGGGCTACCTATTGTCTGCTACCTGATGAGCACACCGCTGGACGCCAGAAGCCAACGGGCCTCCATGGTGGTTTTTCTCGCGGCAACAGATCTGGTGGCCCTGATTCTCATGGCCGGCAGCGGATTGCTGGGCCTGCACCTGGTGCTACCCATACTGCTTCTGTTAGTTCCCACACTGCTGGGCGTGCATCTGGGCAAAATCGCCTTTCACCATTTCCGACCCAAATCATTCCATCCGGTGGCCCTGCCGATTCTGGCCATGCTGTCCATAAGCGGACTCTGGTTAAGCCTCCGGTCACTTCTTTCCACAACGGTTACAGGAGTCTGAACCATGTCAAAAACTGCTTTTATCACCGGTGCCACTTCCGGCTTTGGCCGTGCCTGTGCCCTGCGCCTGGGCCAGGCCGGCTGGAACCTGATTCTGACCGGTCGCCGTCAGGAGCGTCTCGATGCCCTGCAGGATGAACTGGGCAGCCAGTGCCAGGTGCTGACCCGGACCCTGGATGTGCGTGACGCCAGCGCCGTGCAGGAGTGTGTAGACAGTCTGCCGGCCCCCTTCGACGAAGTGGATCTGCTGCTCAACAACGCCGGTCTGGCCCTGGGTACGGAACCGGCCCAGAACTGTGACCCGGACGAATGGAAACAGATGATCGATACCAACATTCTGGGGCTGACCACCGTGACCCACGCCCTGCTGCCGAAACTGATCAGCAAGGGTGCCGGAGCCAGCATCATCAACCTGGGCTCCATTGCCGGCCACTGGCCTTACCCGGGCGGTAACGTCTACTGCGGCACCAAGGCCTTTGTGGAACAGTTCTCCTATGCCCTGCGCTGTGACCTGTCCGGCACCGGCGTGCGCGTCTCCAACCTGGCGCCGGGGCTGTCGGAAAGCGAATTCACCCTGGTGCGCACCGGCGGTAACCAGGACGCCTATGACCAGCTGTACAAGGGCGCCGATCCGATTCAGCCGGAAGACATCGCCGAGACCGTCTACTGGCTGGCCAGCCTGCCGGCCCATCTGAACGTCAACCAGCTGGAAATCATGCCGGTTTCCCAGGCCTGGTCCCCGTTTTCCATTCATCGCAAATCCTGATCAAGACAAGGAAACAAACATCATGAACAGCCAAGTAAAACCTGAAGCAACCGTCGCAGCCCTGGACCGGGAGCATGTATGGCATCACCTGACTCCGGGTGCTGCCGCCGCCAAAGGGGTTCCCATGTTCGTCCGCGGAGAAGGTCTCTCTGTGTGGGACTCAAACGGCAAGGAGTATCTGGATGCCTCTGCCGGTGGTGTCTGGGTGGTGAACGCCGGCTACGGACGCACCGAAATTGCCGATGCGGTCCGTGACCAGCTGACCAGGCTCAACTTCTTCGCCAGCTCCATGGGCAGTGAACCGGCCGCCCTGTTTGCCGGCAAACTGCTGGAAAAAATGCCGGGCATGAGCCGGGTGTTCTATTCCAGCTCAGGCTCTGAAGCCAACGAAAAAGCCTACAAAATGGTGCGCCAGATTGCCCACAAGCACTTCGGCGGCAAAAAACACAAGATTCTGTACCGGGAACGGGACTACCACGGCACCACCATCTCCGCCCTGAGTTCTTCCGGCCAGGCAGAACGCCGCGCCCAGTTCGGCCCCTTCACCCCGGGCTTTGTGGAAGTACCCCACTGCTGCGAATACCGCAACCAGTTTGGCAGCGTGGACAACTATAGCGAAGCCGCCGCTGCGGCTATTGAGGAAGTGATCCTGCGGGAAGGTGCCGATACCGTGGGCGGTATCATTCTGGAGCCCATCACCGCCGGTGGTGGCGTGATCCTGCCGCCGGAAGGCTATCTGGAAAAAGTCCGCGAAATCTGCGACCGCTACGACATCCTGATGATCATCGACGAGGTGGTCTGCGGCCTGGGACGCACCGGCAAATGGTTCGGCTACCAGCATTTCAACATCCAGCCGGATATTGTCACCATGGCCAAGGGGGTGGCCTCCGGCTACGCCGCCATCTCCTGCACCGTGACCACTGAACGGGTATACGACCTGCTGCAGGAAGAAGACGCGAACGACAAGCTGGGCTTCTTCCGGGATATCTCCACCTTTGCCGGCAACCTGGCAGGCCCCGCCGCGGCCCTGGCCAATATGGAAATTCTGGAGCGGGAAGGACTGGTGGAGAACAGCGCCGTGCTGGGCGAATACTTTCTGGAAGGCCTGCGCAAATTACAGGAGAAACACCCCGTCATCGGTGATGTCCGCGGCAAGGGTCTGTTCGCCGGGCTGGAGCTGGTTGTGGATCGCGATACCAAGGAACCGGTTGACGAATCCGTGGCCATCGCCATCGCCGGCAAGTGCAAGGAGCTGGGCGTGCTGATCGGCCGCACCAACCGCAGCTTCGAGCGCTTCAACAACATT
Organism: Marinobacter sp. F3R11; assembly: GCF_003318275.1. Taxonomy (GTDB): domain Bacteria; phylum Pseudomonadota; class Gammaproteobacteria; order Pseudomonadales; family Oleiphilaceae; genus Marinobacter. Next base: position 438,329 of record NZ_QOCH01000015.1, read on the forward strand.
CTCAACTTCAGCCCGGCGCTGATCGCCACTGCCGGGCAGATCGACCGGATTGTCAGCGTGCTCGATCAGGCACTGACGGGGCTTGAATAACACAAGAAAGCGGGTGGTATAACACCACCCGCTGCTACACCCGGAAACCTTGAGCCAGAGCCTGGAGCTCGTGAGCCAGTTGTGCCTGGCTCACGGTAACCTGAGAAATTTCCTGGGAGCCAGAGAGCGTCTGAAGCGAAGTGTCACGCACAGTCGCCATGTTGCGGGAGATATCCCGGGTGACTGACACCTGCTCCTCTGCCGCTGATGCAATCTGGATAGCCATGCCGGAGATACGGTCCACATCCCGGAGAACATCGGCGAGAGTTCCCTCCAGAGCCCCGGCCTCATCGGCACTGCGGTTAGCCAGTTCATGGCTTTCGGTTACCGCCCCGTGGACATCGGCAGTGATCGTCTGCAGGCCGGCAATAATGGATTCGATTTCAACCGTAGACTGGTGCGTTTGTTGTGCCAGCGTACGCACTTCCTCTGCTACCACCGCAAAACCCCGGCCATATTCTCCGGCGCGGGCGGCTTCAATGGCGGCATTCAGAGCCAGCAGATTGGTCTGATCCGCAACACTGCGAATCACATCCGTTACCCGGGTAATAGACGCACTGCTTTCCTGCAGGCGTGCCATCTGGTCACTGACCTGTTCAATCGAGCTTGCCAGGCTGCGAATGTGGCTCACACTGGTCTGCACCACCTGACGCCCGGTTTCGCTCTTGCCGGAGGCGCTGGCAGCAGCTTCTGCCACATTCTGAGTGTTGCGGGAAATATCCTCGGAGGTACTGGTCATTTCTTCCGCAGCGGTGGCTACCTGCTCCACCAGTTGCTGCTGCTGACTCACCTGGTCAGCATTTTTCCCAGCGGTTGCCCGTGTCTGTTCCGTGGCAGAGGCCAGTTCAACACTGGTCTGGTCAATCTGGGCCAATGCACCGGCAAAGCTTTCCATCAGACTGTTCAGGGCAGTGCCAATCAACCCCATCTCATCTTTCGAACTGACACGGGTACGAACCCCCAGATTCTTCTCATCCATGATCTGGCGGAAATCTCCCAGCAACCGATTAACCTGCCCACTCACTCCACGAATAATCATCACTGCCAGCAGAGTCACCGCCAGTATGACCACCACTCCGACAATGGCTGCCTCCCACAACTCAATTGCAGCCTCATCAAGCACTGCCTGTGTTCCTGCAGCCATATCCTGGCTAACCATACTCTTGAGCTGACTAATCGCTTCAATTGACTGGCTGGCGCGATCAAACCATTCGATATTGGCCATGCCCAGAAAACCGTATTTACTCCCGATCAATCTGTCCCGCAGCGCATTGAATTCAACTACCGGTTCCGATTCCCGCATGGTTTGAAGCGCATCATAGAAGCCATTACCCAAGGTTTCACCAGCTTGAGTAAGGAGCGCATCCTGGCGGCCCGCCGCACGACTGACCCGGGAGGCCAGAGCCAGAGTTGTGTCCCCTTCTTTGAGCACCTGGGCCCCGGCTTCCATTTCCTGCCCGCCCCATTCTGTTGCTTCCGTCATTGCCAGGAAAGCACTCAACTGGCGAGTCAAATGCGGCTCATCGGCACGCTGAAGAATCGGCGGAAGCAAGTCCATCAGGCCTCTGATGCTATCGGTGTAGCTGGCCCGCACGGTTTCAATGAGCAGGTCACTGTCGTCCATGAAGTTTCTCCGAAGGCCCGCAAGCGTGGTCAGCAAATCATCCACCCTGTTCAGCTGAACAGCGACGATCTGCCGATCCTCTGCTGGCATGGTGTCGATAAACGACTGGACTTCCGCAAGGCGGACAGCAGTCGCCTCTTGCTGCAGTTCCAGACGCTCCACAACCCGGCTGTCACTGCCACCGCTCGACAAATAAAGTTCAGAGAGCCCGCGCTCCCTTTGAAGATCTGTCACCAGCGGATCAGCCACCAGCACCAGATTAAACAGAGTCTGCAGCGACCGGGTATTCTGCAGGTTGGCGTAACGCTCACTGACCGTCGAGACGGAAAAATAGAGGATGCCCAATAACGCGGGCAGAATAAGCAGCAACAGTTTGCCGCGCATTGAAAGGTTTCGAAGCAAGAACAGCATAATTCTCCAGCCCTGAATAAAATCTGACTCGTTGGACAGGACTCAACGCAAGAAGGGTGCCATCAGCAACCGAAGCAACCAAAGGCTTTTGCCGCACCAGCCGCACCAGATCAGTGCCTGGAGAGACAGAGCGCCCTAAAAGAAGACCAACCTCTTCACACCCTGGCGTATTGTAGCCTGAGGCATTTATTCCGTTCGTGAGAGTAAGTGTCGAGGCTATTAGCCATAGGTTTTAGGTATAGACACCTATTTATCATGGTATTATTACCAGCTTTTTTAAAACCACTACCCGCATAAAGAAAACCGGAGACCCCGTGATTACAGCCCCCCGAATTCTCTGTCCCGAACTGCGTGAACGTATCATGAGCGCCAAGGAGGCTGCCGCCCTTATCCCGTCCGGCGTTAATGTCGGAATGAGCGGGTTCACCGGCGCCGGCTACCCGAAGGCCGTTCCGCAAGCTCTGGCCGGGCATATTCGGGAACATCGCGCCCGGGGTGATAACTACCGGATCAGTGTCTGGACTGGCGCCTCCACCGCACCAGAGCTGGACGGAGCCCTGGCCGAAGTGGATGGCATTGAAATGCGCCTTCCCTACCAGAGCGATCCGGTGTGCAGGCAGAAGATCAACGAGGGACGAATGGAATATATCGACATTCACCTCTCTCATGTTGCCCAGCACGCCTGGTCCGGCTTCTTCGGTAAACTGGATGTGGCAGTGATTGAAGTGGCTGGCATAGCCGAGGATGGCAGACTGATTCCCTCATCATCCGTCGGCAACAATAAAACCTGGATCGATCAGGCAGACAAAGTCATCCTGGAAGTGAACTATGGCCAGACTTCAGGCCTGGAAGGCATGCACGACATTTACTACAGCACCGCCCTGCCGCCACGACGCAAGCCGATCCAGATGACAACACCAGAAGACCGGATTGGAGAGAAATACCTGCTGTGCCCGCTGGAAAAAGTCATCGCCGTGGTGGAAACCAACGCCCCCGACCGCAACTCCCGTTTCAGCGCCCCGGACGAAAACTCCCAACGCATCGCCCAACACCTGCTCAGATTTTTCGAGATGGAAGTGGCAAATAACCGGCTGCCAAAGGACCTGCTGCCGCTGCAGTCCGGTGTCGGTAACATCGCCAATGCGGTACTCGCGGGCCTGAACGAGGGGCCGTTCGAAAACCTGACAGCCTACACCGAGGTACTGCAGGATGGCATGCTCACCATGCTTAAATCAGGAAAGCTGAAAATGGCTTCCGCCACCGCCTTTTCCCTGAGCCCGGAAGCTGTCGAGGAATTTGCACAAAACATCGATTTCTACCGGGACCGCATCATCCTGCGCACTCAGGAAATCAGTAACCACCCTGAAATCATTCGGCGGTTAGGCGTCATCGCCATGAACGGTATGATCGAAGCGGACATCTACGGCAACGTGAACTCCACCCACGTCATGGGTAGCAGGATCATGAACGGCATCGGTGGCTCCGGCGACTTTGCCCGCAACGGCTACCTTTCCGTGTTCATGACTCCGTCTACCGCCAAAGACGGCGCTATCTCCAGCATCGTTCCCATGGTTTCCCACGTAGACCACACCGAGCACGATGTGCAAATCGTGGTAACCGAACAGGGGCTGGCCGACCTGCGCGGCCTGGCGCCACGCCAGCGTGCCCTCAAAATCATTGAGAACTGCGCCCACCCGGACTTCAGGCCACAACTGCTCAGCTATTTCGAGCGAGCCTGCGCCAGTGGCCGGGGGATGCATACACCACACCTGCTGGGTGAAGCACTGAGCTGGCACGAGCGGTTTGAGGAAACAGGTCAGATGTGAGTACTTTGACCGGCTGTCAGAACAGCTCGGATTCTCCATTGGCTGTCACGCCAACCGGGCATCCATGCTGTTCTGGGCCAGCCGACGGGCCTGATCTTCGGTCATCCCCAGACCATCACGCAGCGCCACGAAGTTCTCCAGTGCATAACCGCCGAAATAGGACGGGTCATCGGAGTTCACGGTGACCTTCAGGCCGCGCTCCAGCAGCTCCAGAATGTTGTGATGAGCCATGTCAGGGAACACGCACAGCTTGATATTAGACAGCGGACAAACCGTTAGGGGAATCTGCTGTTCCGCCAGCCTGTCGAGCAGCCTCGGGTCTTCTGCAGCACGAACCCCGTGATCAATCCGGCTCACCTTGAGCAGGTCCAGTGCCTGCCAGATATACTCAGGCGGGCCTTCCTCACCGGCATGGGCAACCGCCAGAAAGCCCTCGGCCCGTGCCTTGGCAAATACCCGCTCAAACTTGCCCGGAGGGTTGCCTTGTTCGGAGCTGTCCAGACCTACCGCAAAAAACTGGTCACGGAACGGCATCGCCTGCTCAAGAGTCCGGAAAGCATCGTCTTCAGACAGGTGCCTCAGGAAGCTGAGAATCAGCCCACCGGAAATTCCCAGCTGTTCGCGGCCATCGCGCATGGCCCCACGAATGCCATTGATAGCCACTTCAAAGGGAATTCCACGCCCGGTATGGGTCTGGGGGTCGTAGAAGGGTTCAACGTGCACCACACCCTGGGCCTGGCACTTCTGCAGGTAAGCCCAGGTGAGATCATAAAAATCCTGCTCGGTGCGCAGCACGTTGGCGCCCTTGTAATACAGATCCAGAAATTCCTGCAGATTATTGAAGGCATAGGCCTGTCGCAGCGCCTCCACATCCTTCCACGGCAATTCAATACCATTACGCCGGGCCAGCGCAAACATCAGTTCAGGCTCGAGAGCACCTTCCAGATGAAGGTGCAGCTCCGCTTTGGGCAGGGCTTTCAGCCAGGCTTCGTTCATCGCAGTCTCCGGGAAAGTTTTATAGTCAATCAACAAATCAGCACAGGAAGAAGGCTTCAGGCTTCATTCGCCTTACGATAGGCACCCTGATAATCAAAAATCCTTTCCTGCACCTGCCAATAATGCTTCTGTTTACGGGCAATGACAAAGTCAGGTGCCGGCAACAGGCTCTGTACTTCCAGTACCTCTTGTATCCCGCTGAACTCTTTCGGCTCCTGGCCGTTGGCGAATCGCCTGCCAAACAGCCGGTTGAAAACGCTGCGCTGGGCCGGGCGGCTGAAATCAAAGGACTCATTGAGCTCCTCCCCGTCCTCCCCGTGGTAGGTGATCTTCAGCCTGCTGTCGGGTTTGTCTTTGTGGGGGGCCAGGGTGATTCCGGCACAACGGATCACCATGGCATCCTTGAGTTTCAGGGCATCCTTCAGCTGGTCATCCGGGTCGATAATGGCTCTCCCGCACTGATGGCAGTTGCGGGCGGCTATGTCATTTTCGCCGCCGCAGTGGGGACATTCCTTGAAACGGAAGCGATAGTCGCATTGTTCAGGGCGTTCGCTCTGCGCTGCCAGCCCATCCTCTTCCTCAGGATCCAGCAGCCCCTGGCAACGGCGCCCGTAGTGTTCAATCACATGGCCGTCACCGTCAGTTTTGCCCCAGAAAATATTGGCAAAGCCACAGGCCGGACAGAACACCTGCACAGGCTCACTATCGGGATTGGGCTTTTTCTCCCCCACTTCCGGGTGGTACAGGTTGACCCGGTTGCCGGCGTAATCAATCACCAGGCAGTCCTTCTTGCCTTCGTCCAGGCGCAGGCCCCGGCCCACGATCTGCTGATACAGGCTCACGGACTGGGTGGGACGAAGAATGGCAATAAAGTCCACATGGGGCGCATCAAAGCCGGTAGTGAGTACGGAAACATTCACCAGATACTTGAGCTGGTGCTGCTTGAAACGCCGGATCAGCGAATCCCGTTCATTCTGGTCGGTGGCGCCGGTAATCAGAGCCGTTTGCTGCTCCGGCAGATAGCCGGTGATCTCCCGGGCATGATCCACCGTGGCCGCAAAAATCATCACCGCCTGGCGCTTGGCGGCCAGCTCCATCACCTGTTCGATAATGGCCCGGGTCACCCGCGGATGTTTGCCCAGCAGCTGGTTCACGTCCTTTTCCGCATATTCACCAAAGCTGTTCCGGGGCAGTGCGGAGAAGTCGTATTGGGCCACAGCCGCATCCACCAGTTCGGGGCGGGTCAGGTAGCCCCGGTTGATCATATAGCTCAGCGGCAGCTCATAAATGCAGTGCACAAAAGGCCTGTCCTGTTCACTGCGGACAAAGCCCCGGTAGTGATAGCGATAGATCCATCCCATGCCCAGGCGATAGGGGGTGGCGGTCAGCCCAAGTACTTTAAGGGAGTCGTTCTGTTGCCGCAGCTGCTCAATGATCTTCTGGTACTGACTGGTTTCCTCACCGCTGACCCGGTGACACTCATCGATGATCAGCAGCGAGTATTCATTGCTGAACTGCTCCAGATTGGCGGATACGGACTGCACACTGGCGAAGGTAACCTGATGCTGGTTTTCCTTGCGCTTCAACCCGGCGGAGAAGATACCAGCGGTCAGCCCATAGCTCTGATATTTTGCATAATTCTGCTCAACCAGCTCCTTGACGTGTGTGAGCACCAGAATCCTGCGCCGGGCAAGCCGGGCCAGTTCGGCAATGACCAGGCTTTTTCCGGCACCGGTGGGCAGCACAATAACCGCAGAATCGTCGGATTTGCGGAAATGATGCAGAGTGGCATCAACGGCTTCCTGCTGGTAGGGCCGGAGTTCGAAAGGAGCATTCATTTGAACTGCTCCCAATTCTCTATGCGCGACCGTGGGCCTGCGATTGCAGCTGTCCAGTATCTACCCGGACAAAGATTGAATCAGCGGTCACTGTAAGAACATCGCCAGCCCAGACTTCGCAGATCACCCGGCTCTTGCGGCCGACTTCGCCTTCTACCCAGGCCTTGAGCGTTAGCTCCACACCCATTGGAGTCGGCTTGATGAAGGTGAGATTAAGCTTGCCTGTGACGCACTCAATGCGCGGCATACTACCGGGCTCACGGCCCTCTGCGCGATAATGATAGGCCATAGCGGCCCAGTTGGAATGGCAGTCCACAAGCATGGCCAGCAAACCACCGTAAACGAGTTCCGGCCAACCGTGGAATTTCGGATCCGGAGTGTGGGAACACACCACGTGAACACCGTCCTCATGCCAATAACTCTTCAATTGCAGGCCTTCAGGGTGGGCACTTCCGCAGCCGTAGCAAACCCCGTCCGGGGCGGCCATATCCTGCAAGGCGATGGGAACACTGGTCATAATCAAAGGATCCTTCGAAAATCTGGTCACTAAAGCGGCGAAAAAGCCGCAACTTGACCTGCATAATACCTAAAAACAGCACAACAATTAAAAACATAATAAAAATCAACAACCTTATATGCAGCCTCCCCACACATAAGTAGAAGTATCAGTTTCATTCATGCTGCCAGGCCATATTTTAAATATGTCGACACGCATATGGATTGGCGGTAAACCAGCCTTTTTGTTCCATCACTGCTCTTGCCGATGAACGAGTGTGTTAACCAACCATTGCGAGGGTACAAATCATGAGTGATTTCTCCGGAAAAACAGCACTAGTTACTGGCGCAGGTTCAGGCATTGGCGAAGCCGTCGCACTGCGACTGGCAAAACAGGGTGCAGCTGTTGTTGTTTCCGATATAAACACCGAAGCTGCAGAGAAAGTCGTTCAGGCTATCAAGGAAGCTGGAGGTAAGGCAGCAGCCTTCACTGCAGATACCTCTGATCATGAACAGGTCAAGGCAGCAGTGGACTTTGCCTGCTCCGAATTCGGAGCATTGAATCTGGCCTTCAACAACGCCGGCATTCTTGGCGCCACCGTTCCCACCGGGGAACTGAGCATCGAAGACTGGCACAGGGTCATCAGCATCAACCTGAACGGGGTATTCTATGGCTTGCGCTACCAGATTCCCGCCATGCTGAAAGCTGGTGGTGGCGCCATCGTCAACACAGCATCCATTCTCGGGCTGATCGGCACAGAAAACCTGGCTGGTTACGTTGCTGCAAAACACGCAGTGTCCGGGCTGACCAAAACAGCGGCGCTGGAATACTCATCTAAAGGTGTCCGCATCAACTCGGTACATCCTGGCTATATCGACACCCCGTTGCTGAGCAGCCTCGACAAAGAGACCTATGATGCCCTGAAATCTCTTCACCCGATCGGCCGTTTGGGCCGGCCTGAAGAAGTGGCTAATGTGGTCACCTTCCTGCTGTCCGACGAAGCGTCTTTTGTATCCGGCAGTCACTACACGGTAGACGGCGCCTACACCGCGCAATAACCGGAGACCGGCCGCTGAGTGTTTCCTGGATACAGGGGACACCAGCGGCTCCGGATCGACAGCCTCCTTCTACAATCGGAAAATCTGAATATTCCCCAGCAACCTGGAGGAAAGAGACTGCAGGTTCTGTCCTTCCTGTCTGGTGGACTCAGCAACTTCATCGACCGCCTGGGCCAGCGAGCGGATGCTGGCAATACCCTCATCGATATCCCGGGCAACCTGAGCCTGTTGCTCTGCAGCTGAGGCGATGTTGTGATTACGAGCCGTTATCAGTTGTATGTCCTGCTTGACACTATGCAGTGATTCTACTGCCTCTCCAGCCAGCTCACTGGTTGCCTGCCCTTGCTCGGCAGAACTTTCAATAGACGCCACAGCAGACTGCACATTTTGCTGAATGGCACTGATCATTTCTTCGATAGAAAGAGTCGAAGACTGGGTTTTGCTCGCCAGATTCCGCACTTCATCCGCTACAACGGCAAAACCTCGCCCTGCCTCACCTGCTCTGGCAGCCTCAATCGCAGCGTTCAATGCCAACAGATTCGTTTGCTCGGCTATGGAGCGGATGACATTCAACACCTCTCCAATGTCCTGGCTTTTTATTGCCAGAGCCTGAATCAGTCCGGATGTCTCCTGAATTTGCTCCAGCATGTTACGCAGGGAAACTACTGTCTGCTCAACGCGTTCACTGGACGCCTCAGAAGATCTGAGTGACGCTTCAGATTCTTCTGATGTAGCCACTGCATTCTGCGCCACCTCATTTACCGAGCTACTCATTTCGTTCACCGCACGGGAGGCTTCCTGCAGCTGTTTGTTTTGCTGGTCCGCCAACTCGGCACCACGTGTGGTCACCTCGGAAATCCGGTCGGACGAGCTGTTCAATTGATCCGCAGAATCACGAATGTCGCTAACCGTTGCAAGTAATGACTGGCGCATGCTCTCGAGAGAGCGCATCACATCCGCTGTTTCATCTTTGCCTTTGGCAGAAATGGGCTGTGTCAGATCACCCTTGGCAATGGACTGGGCAACAGCCACAGCACGGCGCAAAGGAGTAGTGATCGACCTGGCAATAAGCAGCGCTGCGACTGCAGCAAGGATCACCGCTCCCAGCGTAATCACCCAGCTGATCATGGAAAAACCGGATGTAAGCTCACGGGTTTCCTGTGTTATGACGTTATTCTGGCTTTCTTTCAGATCAATAAACTCATTGATCAGCTTCAGCCATTCAATAAATGCCGGTTTAGCATCAGTGAGCATCACATGGGTAGCAGCATCACCCCGCCCCGAGTTTCTCAGGGAGATCACCTCTTCGATTATCGGCAAGGTATGGGATTCAATCGCTTTGATCTTTTTCAGCCCCGCTATTTCCACCGGATCACTGTCAGTTTCACCGGCAAGAAGAGCGTCCAGTTTTTCAGCTGAGTCAACATAATCCCTGCTCAGCGAACGAATTTCCTGCACCGACGCCTGGACCTCAGCATTCGTTGGAACCATCACCACATCCCGCAACGCAATGGCCCGGTCGTGAACACTTCCTCGGAAGTTGATGGCGTAACGCTGCTTAACACTGTTGATATCGTTGATCGTCGTCAGGGCGCTACCTACCTGAGACATCTTCATAACCGAAAACATAGTCAACAGAGTCATCAGGATAATGACAAAGGCAAAACCAATAGCAAGTCGTAAACCGATTTTTGCGTTCATTGAACTATCATTCCTTGAAGCGGGCGCTTGAGTCTGTCGGGGTGGGGTCGCCCTGGAATCAGGGCTACCAGAAGTATTATCGACCGGTTTATATTGAACTTTAGTCTCATTTTCGGTCAGGATTGCTCCCGGCAGACGCCTAAAGCCTGATAATCGCGTCACCCTGGTTGTGCAACCAGCGGCTCCAGTCCAACCCCAGCATTCTTACACCACCAATGTAATTCTCATCGACAAGGTAATAAGAGAGGGTGCGATCACCCCGGTTGAAGGTGTGCATCAACCGGGCAATAAAGTTACGCCCGGTCGGTTTGGATAGCAGAAAATAGATGAACTGGCCGGACTGAGCCCTCATGCTCCCCTGCCGCGACATATCTGAATGTCGCCACTTATCACTGGGCAGCTTTAAAAGCTCATCAATGTCCGCCAAACGACCCTGGTCACGGGCTTGTGCGACGATCCACCGGTTTTCAGCGTGACGCTCAAAATACAAGCCTGATTCATCACGCTCCAGCACCTCCATCTGCTCAGCGAGCCCTTCATTTATCCAGGCAGGGGCGTAGGGGACGATGGTATCAACAACCGCATGACTCACCTCATGCTTGATCGTTTTAAAGGTGAGACTTCTGTTTTCGCGCACATAAACGACGATCTGATTTTCAGAAGGTATATACAGGCCGTATGAAGCAACCGCCATACCTCTGTCATTGCGAATCAGGTAATTCCGGTATTCCTCGCTGTTCTTGAAAATCAGGATATTGACGGGCACAGTCTTGTACATGTCGAAGGACAGCACCCGATCAAAAAACTCGTAAACGTTGTTCACACCGTCAACAATCTGCTGTTTTTCCCCGGCGCTCAGCTCTACATCTACGGTTTTAATATCGATATTGAACCGGGACCATTTCGACGCCCCGGGCTTCACGCTGACAACTTCCTGTTTGACTCTGTGGTCTTTGCGGTCGCTGAAATGAACCTTTCCGTCGTCATCTACCCATTTATAAATCTCTGCAGAACCGGTGCTTGCAGCGACCATAAACAGCAAAAAAACAACGATCAGGTGCATGGTTTTGCGGCAAAAAACAAACCTGTGCCTCTTATCTTCTTCCGCGTGAAGATAGCCCACCAAGGGTGCCTCCTGCCGTGCCATCCACAAGAGAAATAAACTCCGAAACCGGTACCGGGCGACTAAAATAGTGCCCTTGATGAAGGTCGCAGCCGAGCCCTTTGAGAACTTCGAAGTGAGCCTCTTTTTCCACGCCTTCGGCCACAACGCTAATACCAAAATTCTTGCCTAAATCGATAATGGATTTAACCATAATCATATCCATTTCATCGTCGAGCAGGTCGCGAGTAAAAGAGTGATCAACCTTAATCTCACTAATCGGTAAGTGCTTTAAATAACTTAGCGATGAATAGCCCGTTCCGAAATCGTCCAGAGAAAACGACAATCCAAAGGCCACCAATTCATTTAATTTCTCTATCATTTCATTGGTGTCACCCAGTAAAACTGTTTCTGTAATCTCCAGCTTTAACCTGGAACGATCGATACCCGATTCAGAAACAATTTTTTTCACATTCTTCACAAAATCCCCAGACCAAACCTGCCTGGCACTGGTGTTAATGGATATACACAAATGTTGATATCGCGAATCAGACTGCCAGGCCTTCAGTTGTTTGCAAGCTTCAGCCAGCACCCAGTCACCCACTGGTAGTATCAGGTTAGACTGCTCAACAGCAGCGATGAAATCTCTTGGCCTGACCAATCCTCGCTCAGGATGAGCCCAACGTATCAGCGCCTCGGCAGACACCAGATTCCGGTCTGCATCGTACTGGGGCTGATAGTGCAGAACAAAATCCCCCTGGACCAGTGAGAGCCGCAATTCATTCTCTAAACGCGTAGTCTTATCAATTTCTTCGTGTATGACCGGATCAAATATTGCACAATCATCACGGCCATTACTTTTAGCCTGATACAGTGCCAGGTCAGCCAACTGGAGTAATTCGGCCGCCTGATTCAAACCAGGCTCAAAAATAGTAATACCGATACTCGCTGTGATCGCATAGTCAATAGCGGGGCGGTTGTTATTCAGCTCGATGCTTACTTTTTCACCGACTGAAAACTGGATATCCTGGGCAATTGATTTTGCTTTAGCTGCTGCTTTGCGCGGATCAGAGGCCAGTTCATTCAAAACAATGACAAACTCATCGCCACCAAACCTGGCAACCGTATCATCCCCACGCACCAACGAATTAAGCCGGGCCCCCAGGACCACCAGCAAATCATCACCCGCCTGGTGTCCATAGGTATCATTCAAGTTCTTGAAATTATCCAGGTCTACAAAAAGAACTGCACCACATTTCCCGGAACGCCTGCAACGGTCAAGCGCGACACCCAACCTGTCATTCAATAATGCACGGTTTGGGAGTTTGGTCAGGGAATCATAAAAGGCCAAGGACTCTATTTTGGATTGATTAATTTTCTGCTGGGTAACATCCTGAACTATCCCTGCCAGCAATAACGGCTTGCCTTGTTCATCATGCTCTACAATACTTCCCCGGTCCCAAAGCCATATTACTTCGCCGTCGGGGCGCTTGAACCTGAACTCAATATCGTAAGGAATGTTTTTTTCTAACAGTGCCTCAAGAGCATCGCTAACCCGCTGTTTGTCGTCCTCAACAATACGAGACATAAAATATGAGAACGAACCTTTTGAACGATTGATACCTGTGATCTTTTCCCAGCCTTTGCTGAACAACACCACGTTGGTTTCGGTATTCCAGTCCCACATCCCTTCCCGGGAAACTGCCAGCACCAACTCCAATCGCTTGGAGTTAAACTCCGCCAGATTCTTCAACTCGGTAATATCAGTAATATCACGCGCGATAACCGCAATGTTCAGATCACCATTTCTGTTTTTAAACGGGATCTTCAGCGACTGATAATGACGAATTTCGCCAGTATTATTATCAGTAGAGTCTTCATAAACCGTCTCAGGCTCGAAGCGACTCATAATGCTCTGAACATTTTCCTTAAAAAACCTGCCCTGCTCCTTATTCCCAGTGAAATAGGAGTCTTCTTTACCAATCATTTCTTCGGGTGTGGTGCCATATAGTCTGGCAACGTAACTGTTGGCAAAAACAAAATTGCCATCCCAGTCTTTGGCCAGGATGGGCTCTGGTATTGCATTAACAATGTCAGACAACAACCTGTTTTTTTCTCGTTCCGCATCCAGTTGAGACTGGGGTGAATCGCCCATGAAATGACTGCCTTTTTTAGAATTCGGAAACTTTCGTAGTGATCTCTGGAGGTCAGAAAAACCAGGTTCTGACGCAAATGTGCACACAAATACTACAAAAAACACTGCTTCTACACCAGAAGAACCTAAACCCTGGTGGAGGCAATTACCCTGCCATGATTGCCGAACAGTCTGCCAAAGAAATCGCACAAAAAACCGACGAAGCTGCTGAACACCAAGGACAACTGCATGCCGGATATGAAAGGTACAGCTACAACTGCGGAGTTGGCCGATGCTATAGTGAGATCATTGTGGCTGGCTCTATGCTGCGGCCATGGCCTGTCACATCCGATCGACAGTACTGCGTGGTGGTTTGAGCGATGACGATATCTAACCATAAAATTACCGACCTGCGATGGTTAAGCGGAGACCTCATATGAGTGAGCAGTTATTGCAATTGACGGCCGAACCGCTGACCCCCGAAGCTTTCGCTGACTTTGGCGAGGTGATCGATCACCGCTGTGCGGAATATTTCATGATCAATAGCGGGCGCACCCGGCGCTACCATGATCTGGCAAAAGTCGAGACATTAGGTGAAGACGCGAGAACGCTGATCAGTATCTTCGTCAGCCAGCCAGTACAAATACCTTTGGAGCTGAGCTTTCTTGAACGCCACCCGCTGGGCAGTCAGGCTTTTGTGCCGCTGAACGGTGAGCGCTTTGTCGTTGTAGTAGCTCCCCCTGGAGACGTGATAAACCCAGACCAGGTGCGGGCTTTCGTTACCGACGGCCAACAGGGCGTCAACTACCACGCCGGCACATGGCATGCCATTCAGTCTGTACTGGAGCGCGAAGGCACCTTTCTGGTAGTGGATCGCGGAGGCAAAGGAAACAACTGCGACGAGCACCCGCTGGCACTAAGGGTAATGCTCGGGTAACCGGCACAATTTTCTGATCAAAAGGTCCATTTCCTGGCAATAGCATCCAGAGAACCATCCGCCACCAATGATTGGTAGGCCACCAGCAATCGTTTGAGCTCATCAGCATTGACCGACGCCTTGCTGACCCCGAAGAACACGGGTTCCTTGATCACAGTAAAAGGATGGACCACCAGACCGTAGTCAGGATTGCGCCTTCTTTCGGCCTGCACATCCAGTGGCTCATCGAAATAACCAAGCAGCCTGCCAAACAAAACCTTGTCGTCATTCTGGGGACCGGTCGACTCTTCAGCGCAGGCCCTGAACTCATTGTCGCTTCTCAGCCTTTCAGCAAACTCATCCCCGTAAATCACATTGGGCTGAATACCAAATTTCAGACCAAGCGACTTACACTGAGCCACCAGATCATCAAGAGAATTGATCGGCAACTCAGCATTTTCCCTGGTGACAATCAGGCTCATCTGGGTATATCGCTGCGGGCCAATCCAGTGCAGATACTCAGACCGCTCATCAGAAATGTTTACATTTGCCAGAAGGTCGACCTGCCCCCGCCGGGCCATGATCAGAGCTCGCGACCAGGGGATTTCAACGATATTTGGACTGAACCCCGCGCGCTCAGCCAGAGCAACGGCCATCTCGACATCAATGCCTTCCCATTGCTGCTCTGCATTCTTGTAATAGTTGGGGTAGAAGTTGCCCACTCGAACATCAAGGCTATCCATAGCCTTCGAACTGGCAGCTATTACCATAAAAATCATCAGCATCAAGGTACGGCGTAAACGGGTATTGGTACGCGAACGAAATTGAAACAAAGAGTGCATCCTTTCGAAATTACCTGATTTAAAAATAGCAGGTTTTCGCGCTAAGGTGATGATAAAACCTATACTGAACGGGTTTTGATTGCCAACCAATGCATGTAGTCCGAGGCACCCCTGAACTGATCAAACCCCTTCGATGGCTCATGAGAACCACAGTATTTCTGTTGGTTTTGCTGGCAGGCCCCGCAATGATTGCGGCCTGCAGTAGCTCCTCTGGCCAGAGCTGGCGCGGCAATTTTGCGGTCCACACCTGGATTGCAACCAAGGAGCGCGAGACATCCACCTATGAGGTTCACGAAGTTACTGGCTGGGGTTATGAGAAGGTGCGATCCCGCCCCGCTTACTCATTTACCCATATTGGGCATTAACTTACCCAATATGGGTAAGTTGCATTTTATCCTGTGGCAAGTGCAACCATGGCTCGCCTGATTTCTTCAGTTATTTCCATGAGACTTTTCACCAAGGCTTCGTCTACGTCGATATTGCCTTCATATTCTGCAAGGTTTCGCTTGCGATGGGCCTGATCAAGAACCCGCCATTTGGCTGGCGGCAAGTCGAGCGTATGCTGCAAGCATTGAAACACCAGGTATCGATTGTCCGACCGATAACCGCAATGTCTAAGTGCAGCCAGAGAAAGCGCGTGCGCAGCGTTATAGGACAAATCAAAGCGGCTCTCCAGACTAAGTGTTTCCAGACCCGCATCCTTTAATCGAAGGCTACCGGATTGGATAAGCCCCTGAACCTCATCGGCATCTACCGCCTCATGGTGAAGCTTGTGTATCCGGACCAGGTTATCCAGTGCTTCTTTATTCATTGATGCTTCCTTTCAACAATATGTACTGTCCATCCAGGACTTTCCTCAAAAACGGGTTATTGTTGGCCCGGCGTTTCTCAAACTCTTCCTGCTTGTAGAGAGTTGGGTTGATGGTACGGGAGAGCTTGGCCTCTGCTGGCTCCAAGGCTTCAAAGACCTCCTCCAGAGTGAGGGAGTCCGATACCAGCATCAGATCGATATCGCTGTTGGCATGATCGGTCTTCTTCGCCACCGAACCATAAATCAGGGCCAGATCGATCTTATCACTGATCGAATTGAGAGCATCTGCAACCTGCTGTTCCGGACCGAGCAGTTTGGAGACAAGAGAAGATAACTCCGGAAAAACAGGCGAGTCCGGATTGACCCTGTATCGTTTCTGGCTCCCCTGCAATGTCACCTGCACCAGGCCACTATCCACCAGACGCGCCAGTTCCCGCTGCACCGCCCCCGAACCCGCTTCCGCCTGCTCGATGAGCTCTTTTATGGAAAAGTCCCTTTCTTCACGCGCGAAGAACAGCCGCAGTACCTTTTGGCGGGTTTGTGAAAACAGGGCATCCGCCAATCCAGTGCATTTAGATGTTTTTACTGCTGGCATGCTGACGGCACTCTTAAAACCCATTTTGGGTAATTCTATACCCAAAATGGGCATCCTGAAAGTCTGAAGCCGAATTGCTTAAACCGTCCACCTGATCAGACTGGAATCTGACTTTAAGGAAAGCGCTCTATCACCGTGTACACAGAACCTTCGGCGCCTTGCCTGCTCTCAAAAAGCACGAACTCATCCACCTGAAACACCCCGAATTCCCGTCCCTCATAATCAGCCAGCAGACTCTCAACCGAACCGGGCTGACGCCGGAATCTGGACAGAGTGATATGTGGGCGGAATGCGCGACCTTCCGTTGTAAATCCAAGCCCGTCCATTTTGCTTTTAATCGCGCCATGAAGACTGGCAACGGGAACCTCCGGCCGGACTCCGGCCCAGAGAACCCGGGGAGCAGAAGGTGGACCAAAACAACCCAACCCCGTAACACTCAACTCAAAAGGCACCGGGCGAATATGGCGGGCAGCCTCGCACACAGCCGGCAAACACTCCTCCTCAAGGTCGCCAAGGAACAGCAAGGTGAGGTGCATCTGCTCAGCACTCTGCCATCTGGCACCGGATACCTCTGCCCTGGCCTTCAACAGACGGGCTTTGATGTGAGCAGGAATCTCCAGACCAAAGAATAGTCGGCGCATGATTTTGAGCATCCATAAAAAGGAAACAAAGCCGTACCCGGGTCTACCATGGACAGCTGTTACCATTCAGACTAGAAAATAAATCTGTCCCAATTATATACCAGCCTAAGAGGCCCCTATGGCAAAGCCAAAACGCATCTACCTCGCCGGGCCGGAAGTCTTCTTCCCCGCCAGCGAACACCAGCTCATCGTAGCCGAGAAAAAACGCATCCTCCGGGAATACGGGTTTGAAGGCATAGACCCACTGGATACCGAACTGGTGTTTTCAGATGACCAGGCAAAGCCCGATCGCGGGCATAACATCTACAAGGCCAACCGTGAACTGATGGACAGCTGCGACGCCATCATCGCCAACCTGACACCCTTTCGCGGCATCAGCGCCGACCCGGGTACCGTGTACGAGGTGGGATACATGATAGCCCAGGGCAAGCCCGCATTCGGGTTCACCCTGGATAGCCGACACTACCGGGAACGGGCAGGTGCCACCGGTCTGGACGACATGGGCCATAGCATTGAAGACTTTGAACTGAGTGACAACCTGATGATTGAGGGCGGTATCCGTGAGTCCGGAGGTCAACTCTTTGTGGCTGAGCAGCCAGGCGAACACCCGTTTTTCTCCGCAGAACTGTTCCACCGTTGTGTTCAGGCGCTTACCTATACCCTGTCGAGATAAAGCCGGGAAAATAAGTATGTCCCTGCATCCGCTAATCCAGTGTGCTCAATGTTGTTACTGCTGGAGCCAGACTGCTTCAACCGGCACTTTTTTCAATGAATGTCTCTTGTTACCTAAAAACACTGATCTAAATTATTTTTCATGTAATACTTCGGTTTTCCCTTATTACAAATAGCCGCTAATGACCGCAATCAAGCGAATTCCCTTTGTCCTGGCTCTGGCTTTAACAATTGGCGGCTGCAGCAGCAACAAGAACATTCAGTTCGAGGGGGAAGACCTCGAAAAACCTGCTTATGACGGCACTCTGGCTCGCGTCTCTATTTTCGGAATTTCTGACGGTCACGGTGCCACCGACGACGAAACTCTCGATAAGTTGCAGGCCATCGCCAAAGAAAAATTCCAGGCAAACAAAAACCTTTTCAGTGGTTCCGGCAACCAGTTATACACACTGAAAATCAACTCCTCAGTTGCAGAAAGCGGCATTGAGTGCACAAGAACCAAGCTCAGTTATACCACCGAGGGCACTCTTACGACCAACTACATTCTTGCGACACTGGAACGCCATCCCCGCACATTATTCGATGTGGATATCGAGACAAAAGGCCATCACGAAACCTCAGTCATGTCTGATATCGAAAATATCGTCAATTGCGGAACCCAGACAGCCATTGCCACAGACGCCATATCCAGAAGCATCCGAATATTTGACCTTTTGGTTAAGCAAGCCAATGGCATGGACGTAACCCATGACCTGGAAAAAGTGAAAAGCGACGAGGATATTGAGGGCAGCGCCATCGTTATGAGGGTGTTCAGTGGAGCTCTTTATGCCGTGGTTGTGCCCATCGGAGTAACCGTTGAAACCATCGCGGAAACCGACTGGAGCGACACCATTTCTGCGGCGGCGAAAGCCGCAAGCAACCTGCCGGCCGCAAGCTATGACCCACTGGCAATCAACAACAGCACGCCAGCCTATACCATGAGCCCGCCCTCACCCACGCCCACGCCGGCTATCCAGACTGAGCCCACTCAACAACAAAGCCCGTCTTCCGTCAGGGCAACACAGAGCAACCCGCAAACGCAGCCCGCACCCAAAGCGACCAAACCTGCGCCGAAAACGGTGACAACGGAAATCCAGACCAGTGGCACCACTAACATGCACTTTCCTTATGACCAGGCACTGAACCTGGCTACCACCAATGCTGACACTCTGGCCAGACAGCAGTGCCGGGAAAATCACCGGGGCAAAATAACCACGCTTAGCGACCCGAACATGGTAAGAAAAGAATGCACAGCAAACCGTAACGACGAATACCGTTGCGTGGTTCAGATCACCCACACTTGCGAATACACACAGTAAAAGGGCTGCCTTTATGAAATATCTGCTACTCGTAATTCTGACTCAGTCTTTACTCGGATGCGCGGTAGCTTTCCCGCCCAGTGACGAAGGCATCAATACACAAGCAACAACAGCCAAGCAGAGCTTCTACATTGCCAGCACCAGCGACAGCAACCCCTCTTGCCATGACGAAACACTTATCGAAGAGCTGCAAAAACGCTTTGAATCGCTGGACTACATTGAGGCAAGCACCAAAGGCAATGCTGATCTGGCGCTGTTTCTTGAATCAGAATGTCGCGTAGAGCAAAACGGCGCGGACATGGCTTCTGCCATCCTTCCCTTTATCTCTTTTTTCATCCTGCCCATCACAACAACAACTCAATATCATGTTCGTGTAGAGGCACATGAATTCGGCACTCCTGCAAAAGAGTATTTTTTCGATGGCAGCAGCAAGGTACTGGCCCATCCCTTTTACTTTGGCAAGCTAAGGGATAAGCACAAGGAATACGTAGACCAGTCTACCCCTGCCATGAGCAGCATAATTATCAACGCCCTTGAAGAAGACCACTTCCTGTAGATTTACCTTTTCATAGAAAAGGCTCCAAAGGGGCCTTTTCCATGTTTTTACCGGCACAGATTTATTTTCATTGCCCTGCTACCAGATAAGCGGCCGCAAAGAATTCAATAAATCAAAGTCCAATTGCTGCCGCAAAGTGCCCGCTTCCGGGGCAACAAGCAGCCAGCCAAGAGCCCCCAGATTGGCGCAAACCGCCAGCCAGAAAACAACCTGATAGCTCACCTTTCGCGTTTTATGCCGAAAAACCTGTTGTGCCATAAGCGCACCGGGCCAGCCACAGAATAGTTCAAAGAAATGCAGCCTGTTCTCAGGCGTACGCTGTGCACCCCGCTGCGCCGCCCGCTTATCAATCCAGTACATCACGAACAACACCAGACTCACCCCGCCATAGGCAGCCGGGATAGAAACAGGCATATAACCCCGATGGAACAGACCTGCCAGAGTCGTGAAAAACCCCAGCACAACAACTGCCGCCACCCAGACTCCCGGAGCAATACTGGCGCCAATCTTTGCTGCTCCCGCATACTGAAAGCGCCCAGCCCTCAGCCGGCCCCGGTCATCCTTCGAGATGCTGTAAGTCACCTTGCGATCAGAAACCGGCCGCCCCCGGCCTGCATAGCTGCTGATATGAGCAAAGACCCGCTCACCACCGCCTTCCGGAGTAATGAACCCAAATCCCTTGGCATCATCCCAGACAGTGAGAACTCCTTTCTGATTCAATTCACTTCTCCTTGCAGGGCCTCGTACCGGGCACATGCCTTATCTCTGTCTCTCAAAATACGCGGATCCTGATTGCCGATAGCGGCAGCAATAAGGGCGTTACATTCCTGCCTTGCCAAAAACAACTCAGAAGGCGGTTGGTGAATATCCCGAGCAACTACCCCTGAGGAGGACGCTTGCGTAATAGGGCTCGAATCTATTTTGAGTTCGCTTTCCGGTTGCCGTGGAGTGCGCTGCGGTACTTCTTCAACCCGTTGCTCAACGTTCCTTTTAGTGCCAGTCGCCAACGCACCTGAAACGAAATCCGAATACGCGTTCAACACAATCGTACCGGCACCCAGCATCAATGCTATAAAAACCAGCGGTTTGAAAAGCCCAGGACCCCGGCTACGGGGCACACTCCCACTACGCTCGGCCACCAACTCCCTCACGTGGCGGGCATGCGCCTGGTCGGTTGCAAATGATGCCTTGAGGCGGCCGGAGGCGATCTTTTCCCTGACCTCTTCCACTTCTTCCTGGTTAAGAACAGGATCCGTTTTCGACTTGATATAACGGACATACCCCAGGCCTTGCGTGACATTTTCCGGCATGGGCGTTTTGAATGTGCTGTCCCCCACAAACACCACCAATGAATATATCTGGTGATCACCTAGCCCAAGCAGGGTCTGCAGAGTTTTCACATGCTTGTAGTTCTGATGCAGCGGGTTCTGGAATTTGTGACTGGAACGGTAAATCTTCTGAGTCCAGGAACGTTGATGAGAGCCACCGAAGATCCAGCCCTTCATGTTTTTGGTCTCGACAACGAATACGCCAAACTCCGAAACCAGCACATGGTCGATCTGCGTGGTGCCATCTTCCGTGGGGAGGGTCACATTCTTGATGAGATGGTAGCGGGATTTATCCAGGTACCTCCGCGCGGAGAAATTGACCAGGAACTCCCCAAACTTACCCTTTAGCCAAGGGGATCTGAGCAGGCCTGCAATGATTAAAAAAGCTAACAGATAATAAAGTGCAGTAATAAGGGGCTGGAAAGCCGGGCTCAAATCCATTTCTCAGACATCCTTGTTGTGCAATCCTGAATCAACCCAGCGCGGACCATAAATCAGTCTTTGGTTCGATGCCTTAGGATTTTTGTAACTCCTCGCCAATGGGGCTCCAGCTTATCTTGGGCCAGGAAGAGGGGGTGGGGTCATTGTCGACAACCACAATTCGTTGTATCTTCAGCTTCGTAGCCTAGGAAGGGCCGTGTTTAAAAGGAACGAAACTATGGACTCTGATCAACGCGAGCACATATCTGCAGTCATAAATTATTTCTGGGGCGAAGGGACAACTTCTCCTGAATCTGTAAATGAAGGCATGGCATCCATCGCCTACGAGGCATTGGAAGAAGCACAAAACTGCTCAGCAACAATGGACTTGGTGCCTCGCCATATCTCTGGCCGCCCGAACGGCAAATACATCATTAAGCAAGTCTCAAAAATTGGTAAACGAATTGCTTCTGGCGACACTCAACTCTACGAAGCCTGCCGGCAGCGTGTAGCGATAAACTTTCGCAACCAAATGGAAATGGCAAAACAAGGACTGTGATATGAAGAAAACCGCCCTGCTAATAGGTTTGGCCTGCACCTCTCTCCCGGCCTGCGCGCAAACCGATCAATTCATTACAGCCGCCTATGATGGTATGAAGTTTCAGGTACCAGAATCACCCGTTATCGTCGGATCGCTTGGCGCCGACAACGACATTCTGCTGGTCAAATATTCCCATACCATCGGCAAGCAATACATCAGTTTCGGGACAGAAAACACGCTCGAAACAGGAGGCTGCAAATGGTCTGACTTTTTCGAAGCGACACTGTCGAAGGATAAGGCCCACAGCTGCGATAAAGCCAGTGTAGAGTCTTTCCAGAAAGTGTTCATTGAAGGTGGAGACTCCGGCACTTGGGAAATTGGAGATAAAGCCTATTACCACTTCCTGTCTGATCAGGGTGCCTCCTTTGTTTTCTTCCAGTCGAATAACGGCAACTTGATCAAACTGGAATCCGACTTTCTTGATGCCGATGGTTTTCTGCGGGTGTTAGGGGATCTCCAGGCCGAAGAATAGTCTGAGCATCGATTTCTTTCTTGAAACTCTCATGGGCAATATGCCGCCGGAGAAGCCGCAAAAATAAACCTGTCCCGAGTTTCGAACGCTCCTACGGTTGGGATAATCATTCCACCCCGTATAAACTGCACTAGAGCAACCCAAGAAACCAAACCTTTTCAAACCATCCTCGGTGGGAGATGAGCCGACTGCTCCACGGACCCAACGAAGCGAATTCAAACTGCAATCAGGTGACACTGGCAATGAGTATGGCAACCGAGGATAAAACAGCATCAGCTCCGCAGCCCGAAAAGAAGGGCTTCAGTGGCTTGCATGTCTTCGGCATTGTGCTGCTCACTATCGTTGCCACCGTCGGCGCTGGTTACTGGTGGTTAAGCCACTATGTGTTTCCTGAGAACTTCGAGCCCGTAACCCTGAATGCCAGTGAACAGGATTCACTCAACAACAAACTCAATACTCTGGGCATTGATACTCAAGGCGGTGAACCTGGCAGCCCGTTGCAGCCGGTACCCTATAGTGAAGAAGGCGCCAGCCGGGAGGTACGTTTCAGCGAGCGGGAACTCAACGGCATGCTGGCCAATAACACCGATCTGGCTCAGAGACTCGCAGTAGACCTTTCGGACGATCTGGTGAGCGCCGTGCTTCTGGTGCCTCTTGAAGAAGACTTCCCTGTACTCGGCGGCAGAACCCTGCGAGTAAATGCCGGTGTGGAATTGTCCTTTGCCAACGGTCGCCCCCTGGTTAAGTTAAGGGGCGTCAGCCTCATGGGTGTACCCATTCCGAATGCCTGGCTGGGTAACCTCAAGAACGTGGACCTTGTTAACGAGTTCGGCACCAACCCGGGATTCTGGCAATCCTTTGCAGCGGGTGTAGATCATATCCAGGTTGAGGATGGCCGGTTGCTTGTGCGGCTTAAGGAATAGCGCGGGTCGTCCGCCCAGAAGACGAGACATGCTGAATGGTTCCGGAGAACAAACGACTGCGGCAACAGGCTCGCGGGACACCTTCATGATCTCGAAGCGATTCCGCGAAACCTTTTCTTCAAACAGTTTTCTCAACACTATCTCGTCCTATGTTTAACGAGGCTGTAGAAAAACCCTTCTCAGAGCTTGATCCATGGAAAAGGAAAACCGGGACAGATTTTCGCAGTCCCGATTTCCAATCAAGTGCAGACTTCGTAAGCTTGATGCTTGGACATCAGGATTTCTTCGCACTCAGGGCTGGTACAGCTCAGGGTCCGTTTAAGCTCGTCCTCGGAATACTTCCGAGTCAAAAGATCAATCATTCTCAAAGCCGTATCGTAATACCGGCATTTTTCGTTTTCTTGGCTCACTACAGCAGATAACTGCTCTTGGGGTTTCCGAGCAATAACTCAATTAAGTAGGTTGCGGTAACGAGAGCAAGCCATTTCTTTATATGCCTGACTCTTGGGGTTTCCGTCTTTGCGGTACTCAGAAGTCCAGAAGTCACACATTTCTTTGCTGCTCGCAATCGCATTTCGCCTCTGCTCTGCCTGGTTTCTCGCACGGCGCTGATCAGCCGCTAACCGCTCCTCCCGCGCCTTTTGAGCCCCTGTTTCTTCTTCCGTAGGCGCCGCCGGTGAGTATGAAGGGACAGAAATCTCTGGAAACCCAGACTTGCCGTTTGTAGAAAGCCTTTCAGTCAGCGTATCGTTGAAGGAATCCAAGACCACGAAGAAGATAAACCAACCAATGATGCTTATGATGATCCACGATACGATATTGGCAACAACTACTGCGGAGAAAACCTTAAACCAGGACATTACGCACTCCATTGAAAACCATTAGGAAGCTTACCGAAGATATTTGCGGTGGGTCCACAGTGAATGATCAATCCGTTCAGGTTTTACGCGGTTTTACAGAGACGCTGCAACGACTGTAGCATCTTCATCACCGAGGGCTCCAAACACGAGGGCCGTGAGCACTACTATACGATGTGCATGAGCGGCAATTGCAAAGCAAAACTCAAGAAAGGGAAATAGATCTGTCCCGGTTTTCCTAGTGCTCCTTCAACTCGCGATAATTCTCACACGCCTTTTCACGCTCCCTCGCCAACCTGGGATCACTATTGCCCATAGCGGCAACTGTCGCCGCATTGCATGCCCGACGCGCCTCATCCAAAGGATCAGGCGTTGGTGCGGAACCTATATTGGCAACCGTTGGTTTGAAAGAGACAGCGGCATTGCAGTACATATTCTGGATTTTTACCTGTTGCCAGTCGTCTGACTCCGACGCTCTCAATTGCGAACACAGCGCATTGAACAGCCGGGCAGCCTTAGCAGTGCATCTGGAAAACTGACTAAGGTTTTGCTGATGGTTGGCACAAACACTCTCAGAACGCACCCTCCAAAGCTGATGCTGGTACGCAACCGATACGCCCTCGTATTCGATAACAACGGGGGTAACCTGAAGGTTTCTGGTTTCATTGAAATGATTCGATACCGTCGATTGCACGGTATTGAGGTAAGCGGAAAACACAAAACTCACCGGGTCCAAAATTTCATACTCCAAAATAAACCATGGTTGAGGGCCGAATAATCAAGCCAGGTATTCAACACCTGTATCAGACAGCTTCAGAAATTTGGCGGGAACACGATGACGCGCTCATACTCTGAGAGATTGACCTTGCCTAGATTACCTACATTTTCGTAGTCGATGAAAGCCCATTTCATTACTCAACTTCCTAAGTCGGTTCAAAAATAGATCTGTTCCGGTTTTCGCAAAACCGGGGAACTCCACGTCCTAATTGGCGCGCTTGCTAACCCTACATTTCAAATTGATAAGCATTACCACCTTTTATTTTTTTCAACAAATCAACACATGCTTGTGAATATTTATGTGCTTGAACTTTATTACCTGCTTTTATGGCAATGTGATATTTGTTATCACTAACTTTAATGTTTTCACCACTCTCTTCTGCAAGCTGCTTGATTAATTCATTCGCGTAGTGCCAGTAATTATACCCGAGCTCAGAAGCAACATTGGTAAGCGAATAAGGATACATTGCATTCAACGCAGATGGGTTATCTAAATTAGTAATACCATATAGTTTTGCGAACTCAGAATTTGATGACACAGCATGCTCTAGAGTTTGAAAATCAACCTCAATGGTCTTTGTGGGTATATCATGCCTGACTAGATTATAGGTTCTAGCCAGAACAGATCTGAGTAATTTTGGGTTAATTGAGCTTAGCGCATCGTTTGATCCCAGAGCATCGAAAACCCATTTAAAACAGTTTGCGGAAATACTTTTCACTCGAACACTTCGATCATTATCTATCGGTATTAACCTCTCCAAAGCATGCTTCCCAGTAAGTTCAGCATCCTCCTTCCATTCAACCAAGTATATATTTGGTATTAACTCATTGTTCGCAGATAGAATCTCATCTATATCGGAGAGAATCGCCCTTACATTTGGATCTTGAGCACTGTAGCCCATGATAATCAATGGATGCTCCGCAAAAAATGTGAGCAATTTTGCACTTAAGTATTTTTTCTTGGCTGAAAAATGGTCGTAATCTTTCTGCGTTAAAACGATACTTTCAGGCACTGATGAACACCCATGTATTTTTATGATTTCACCGACTGATGCGTAATTTATTCGAAGTATTTCCTGTCCTATGACCGGGGTGTAGTTCGCAAACAAACTCTCTAGCAATCCATCATAGTTAGTTGTAATTATTGCGTATGGATTTATAGCTTTTAATGACGCCAATTCTTTTGAATATAATGCCAGTTTATTTTCCGCTTCAGATGATGACTCTATACCTCTGAATATTTCCGAAACCACATACTTAATATATATGTCAGCTGGCTGGTCGGATTCGAATAAATTGTCTGGGAATGAATCTTGGTCACTCCAGGCCCACTCACGTATGTATTCTGCGAACTCACTACTGATAGCGATAGGACTATTGTGTTTTTGTTGATAGTAAGCAATATTTTTATCGATCTTTGGGCATTGGTTCGCTAAGATTTCAAGCAACTCATTCCAGGTAGGTGTATCAATGTATCTTTGAGACATGCCAGATCCAAAAAAAAGTATTGGCTGGACGCCCATCCCTTCCAAGCAGCTCTCGATATCATCGACGATTATTGATTGGTACTCTTGAAAATTCATAATTCAGTCTCAATTAATATTTGATATTCCCCGAGAAGGAGTTGACGCCGAAGCACAGCGGCGGCTGAAAGCCATCCGGTGGCCGCAGGCCACGTGCTGCTGCGACTTGTTAAAACGTCGATAGTTTTACCAACAGTCACCAGAGTTTCCTTGAGACTTGTCTCGTAATTTTTTGAAAACATCAGGAACCACATCTAGATATCGCAATGCCCCATATGAAAAAACTATCACTAATAGAGATAGCAAATACTTCGAATATATAACAAACGACTGAGGCTCGGCTTGTATTCGATAAATTGATTCATCAATCCGTTCACACCGGTATTGTGGTACGAGCATGTGGGGCTTGTTTCTTTCAAAACAGTGTGGATCTTTAACCTTTACATCGACTGTCCAAAAATTCTTATACAAAGTCATGCTTGACATCGGAAGGTGTTGTCAGAAAGCAGTAGCGTCAGCAGCATCAGGCAGCCTGAAATAATCATAATCCGAGTGCCTTGCAGCTTTTCAGAAGTCATTGACTCACCTTTTAACGCCAGCCAGCATGCGCGGCTTTGCAGTGGAGGCGGAGCCGCAACGAAAAAGGCGTCGCGATGCCTGGCCTTGTTACATTCACAAAGCTCGACCAAGCAACTGATTGGCCACATGTGTTGCATGATTATCAGTCATACCTGAGACCATATCAGTTATACGCAGGTAACATTCATGATAATCCATACTATCCGTAAACTTGTTTACACCCATTAAATCCATAACTCTTTGGGATTTAAATGAAACCTGGCCTCTCTTGACTTCATTAGCTGCACAAACAAAGGCTGACAGTATTCTATCTAAAGTTTCATATGATCCAAGCTCAAGTTCAATCTTCCTTCTGTGCAGGAAGATATTACTCTTAGTTATTCTTTTAGCCTCTTCTATTCCTCGATTTTCAACCCCCTCCATTCTAGAAATTAGGTCACCACTAAAATTTCCAGACATTATATCTTCGTAATTTGACTTAAAAATATCCGTTACTTTTTTAATCAGATTATCTATCGCTTTTGAGCGTATTGTTGAAACCCGGCGGCGCGAGCTAAATTCATCGCCCATATCTGAATAGTAATCATTTTCAATCCCCGCTAAGTTATTAAAAATAACCGAAACATCTTCAAATTTAAGTATGTTTAGCTCCAAGGCATCTTCAATATCTAAAATCTTATAACAAATATCATCAGCTGCTTCCATCAAGTATGACAGTGGGTGGCGCAAGTACTGCTGACCATTTGAACATTCAAGACCTAAATCTCTCATTAAGTCTTGAACAATCTTCCTTTCTGACTGAAAGAAATTAAATTTCCCTTTGCTTTCAGCTAGCGCATGATCGGAAAACCAAGGATACTTAATAAGCGTACCTAGTGTTGCAAACGTGAGCTTCAAGCCACCTTTTCCATAGTTGTTTTCTATATTTGTTACGACCCTCAATCCCTGCGCATTGCCTTCAAATATTTCAAAGTCATTCCTCTCACGTTTTGATTGTAATACTAGCTTGTCTCCATTTTCTTTGAACCAATGCCGTATGGCAAACTCACCCGCATGACCAAATGGTGGGTTTCCAATGTCGTGAGCTAAGCAGGCTGCTTGCACAATCGCACCTATTTCTTGAGCTTGGATGCCCTGAGGCAGTTCAGAGTTTTCTTCAAGGAAGGTACCTACATTGTGCCCAAGACTCCTTCCGACACTACCGACTTCGATTGAGTGCGTTAAACGAGTATGAATATGATCATTGTTCGAAAGGGGGTGTACCTGAGTTTTTCGGCCCAGTCTTCTGAACGCTGAAGAAAATACAATGCGATCATAATCTTTATGAAATTCACTCCGAATATCAGATTCATCTGATGCAGTTGCTTTGTTCAATCTTCTTTTTGACAGGAGTTTTTCCCAATCCATAAAACCTCTTCCTTAAAAAGGTAACAGTGGTTAGAGAGCGCGCTTCGTTATTACCGAAAAACTGACCGCCATGAAACACGCATACCACAGTTTGAAAACCTTAAATTAATCATTTTAAATCAAACACCTAGATACATTAAGACCTTGCACACCCTGCAATAATTTGACGTCTTCAATATTGCAATAACGAAGCGCTGACGTCGCTTTCCCCCTTACCTCTTCTGACTTTCTCCTGAAAAACAGGCTCGCAGAAACCCTATCGATCAAGCCTTCCGACTTGTCGTGAAAGCAGAGCGCACACAGGATAATAGCCAGCAAAATTAGCAGTATGAAATACGAGAAATCAAAAAAATGCGGTGTCAGTACGGGGGTTTCCATCGGCCGTTATCCATAACAGTTGGTGCTTTTTTCTGTCTTGTTTTACTACTGAAGATAAACCATCTCAGCACTCTCTGTCTCCCCCCTATTACAAAAATACATATCTTTATGCCACAAAAAAAGCTGCACGGTCTCCCGCACAGCTTTCTTTTTAATTCAGGTTTTAAACTAAATAGTTATTTATGCAGCCGCCAGAAAAGCTCCGGTTGCAGCAACCACACCACCCAGCACCCGGCCGAAGCGGCTATCGGTTTTCTGCATCAAAGCACCAAGCCCCCGGCCTACAAAGGTAAGGGCCAGTGTGCCAATGGAGAAGCCAGCCAGGTATGCCACAAGCGCGGAGCCAGCAGGCATTTCGGTGCCGTGGGCAAAGCCGTGGAATACCATAAAGGCGGCGACCAGTGTTCCGCCTACCGCGGTAGGCAGTTTGGCCATGGTGGCTATAAGAATACCGGCCAGCAACACAGAGAGTGCGATGCCGGTTTCAACGCCGGGCAGGCTCATGCCTCCCCAGGCAATGGCTGCACCGAGGATCATGCCGCCGATCACAAACAGGGGTGTGCTGTTTTTCATAGTGGCGGACTGGCGCACGCTCCAGAAACCGATGGCGGCCATGGCCAGCAGGTGGTCCAGGCCCAGCATGGGGTGCAACAGGCCGCTGGCGAAGCCGGTGCCTGCGTCGTGGCCGGCGTGGGCGGAGGCGGCAGTGGCGGTTACCATCAGGCCGGTGGCCATTAGTACTCGGGTGATTGCTTTCATAGTATTTTTCTCCTGGTTCTCAATAAATTCTGTGCACCGGGCCTTCAGGCGGTTTCGGCAAGTTTTTCCGTGCGTCGTTCCGGCAGCATTCCGCGTTCAAGGATGAAGCTGATAATGGTTTCCAACCCTACTCCGTCGTACAGGTTGGTGAACACGAAGGGGCGTTCACCACGCATTTTTTTGCTATCCCGCTCCATCACGTCGAGGGAGGCGTGTACCTGTTCGGCAATGTCGATCTTGTTAATGATCAGCAGGTCGGATTTGGTGATGCCGGGGCCGCCTTTGCGGGGAATTTTGTCGCCGGCGGATACGTCGATCACGTAGAGGGTGAGGTCGCTCAGTTCCGGGCTGAAGGTGGCAGAAAGGTTGTCGCCACCGGATTCCACCAGTACCAGTTCCAGGTTCGGGTGCCGGCTTTGCAGGTCGTCGATGGCCGCCAGGTTCATGGAGGCATCTTCGCGGATAGCCGTGTGCGGGCAGCCTCCGGTTTCCACGCCGAGGATACGGTCGGCTGGCAGGGCGTCGTGCTTCAGCAGGAAGTCGGCGTCTTCACGGGTGTAGATGTCATTGGTTACTACGGCGATGTCGTAGTGGTCTTTCAGGGCCTTGCACAACTGGCGCAAGAGGGCGGTTTTTCCGGAACCGACCGGGCCGCCGACTCCAACTCTCAAACAATGTGTCATAGCTTTATCCTCTTTCGTAACACTCCGCGTCTGCGTTGATCAGTAAGTCCTTCCGGGACACGCTGTAAATACATCCCTGTACGCTTGACTGCAGCATCCATGCTGCAGACAGTCCCGGAAGGACTTACTGACCACTGCTCCATACTCCGGAGTGCATGTCTTTATGTTTCAGCTTCTGAAAAGCCGTGAATACTGGGTTTCGTGTAAGGCGCTGCCAAGGGCCAGGCCGGGCAGAATGGGGCCAAGCTCCTCGTCATTCCGCTGCAGGGCAATCTCTACAGCGGTTACCAATAAGGGGCGCATGTGTTCGGTTACTCGCTGGGCTGCGGTGTGGCCAAGGGGCAGTGCTTTGCAGGCAACCGCCAGCTGGTTTTCCAGCCAGGCCCAGGCATAGCCAAGCAATGTCTGGCGCTCGGGTACGTTCCGGTAATGGGCCACCCAGGCGAACATGGTTATGTATCCGGGTTCGTCTGGAATCAGGTTCGCTTCCGGTAGCAGGCCAAGGCTGCGCAGGAGGGTGACAAGAGCCGCGCCAAGGCGGGTGTCTTCATCACTCAGTTCTGCGGTTTCCCGGGTGGCGTGCAGCCAATCGTTCCACTGGGCAATGGCTTCGGCATCTCCGGCCGCCCAGGCTGTTTGCAGGCGCACCAGCAAAGGCAGTTCGCAGCGGCTAAGGCCATCTTCAAGTACGCCTTCCAGCCATTCCTGCAAGTCTGCTTCGTTATTTACCCAGCCCAGCTCAAAGGCGCTTTCCAGCCCCTGGGACCAGGCAAATGCTCCAATGGGCAGCGCCGGGCTTACCAGTTGCATCAGGCCCAGCAATGCCAGGTCGCCTGATGCAGCAGCCGGGGTGTCAGTGGGAGTGAGCATGGTGATGGCCGTGGCTATGGCTGTGATCATGGCCGTTGCCGGCTTGCCCCACCTGCGCATAAGCGCCCGGTTCAGGATCAAAGGTTGCCGTGTGGTGAACAACCTCTGCACCCAGATGCTCGGCCAGTTCTTCCAGAACATGGTCAGGCGGGAAGCGCACCCAGCCACCCTGTTCGTTCTCGCCAATGGCGAGTGAAACATGGCGATTGCCGAGGTGGTAGCACAACCGCGCCAGCGGCAGGCCGGCTTCGATGTAAGCGGTTACTACCGGCTCTTCCGCTGCGCGGATGCGGATGATCTCTCCGGTTTTTGCCTGCAGCAGGTCGCCGTCACGCAATACCGGGCCACGGTCCAGAAACAGGCCAACGTCTTTGCTCGTTTCTGTGGTGGTGCGTAACCGGCCCCGCATGCGCAGTTCATAGGGCAAGGTAAGGTTGTCGAATATTTCAGCGGTTTCCACGTGGGGAATGCGCTTGATAAGTTCCAGCATAAGTTTCTCCGGTATCCGGCTCAGAACAGGTGGTAGCGCTGGGCCAGCGGCAGTTCAGAAGCCGGTTCGCAGGTCAGCAGTTCGCCGTCTGCGTGCACTTCGTAGGTTTGCGGGTCCACGGTGAGATGTGGGCACGCGTCGTTCAGTTTCATATCGCTCTTGCGGACTTCCCGCACGCCTTTGCAGGCAGACAGCGGGCTGTCCAGGCCCAGCTCTTCGCCAATACCGGCATCCACTGCGGCCTGGCTGACAAATGTCAGGCGGGTGGCACTGGCAGCTTTACCAAAGGCACCGAACATAGGCCGGTAGTGCACGGGCTGAGGTGTAGGGATCGAGGCGTTCGGGTCGCCCATTGGGGCGGCTGCGATCATGCCACCTTTGAGGATGCAGGCAGGCTTCACGCCAAAGAAGGCCGGGCTCCAAAGCACAAGATCCGCCAGCTTGCCCACTTCCACCGAGCCCACATCGTGCGCTATGCCGTGGGTAATGGCGGAGTTGATGGTGTACTTGGCGATGTAGCGCTTGGCGCGGAAGTTGTCGGCACCCAGTTCTTCATCTTCCGGCAGCAGGCCGCGCTGGGTTTTCATCTTGTGGGCCGTTTGCCAGGTGCGGCAGATAACCTCCCCTACCCGGCCCATGGCTTGTGAGTCGGAGGAGATCATGGAGATCACGCCCATGTCGTGGAGTATGTCTTCCGCCGCTATGGTTTCCCGGCGGATACGGGAGTCAGCGAAGGCCACATCTTCCGGAATGTTGGGATCCAGGTGGTGGCAGACCATCAACATGTCCAGATGCTCGTCGATGGTGTTCACCGTGTACGGCCGTGTGGGGTTGGTGGATGACGGCAGTACATAGGGTTTGGAGCAGGCAGTGATGATATCCGGCGCGTGGCCGCCGCCGGCACCTTCGGTATGGAAGGTGTGAATGCAGCGCTCTTTGAACGCGGCCAGAGTATCTTCCACAAAGCCGGATTCGTTCAGCGTATCGGTATGGATGGCTACCTGTACGTCGTACTTATCGGCCACTGTCAGGCAGTTGTCGATACTGGCCGGGGTGGTGCCCCAGTCTTCGTGCAGTTTGAGGCCGATGGCGCCTGCTTTGACCTGCAGTTCCAGTGCTTCTGGCAGGCTGGCGTTGCCTTTGCCCAGAAAACCTATGTTCATGGGCAGGCTGTCTACCGCCTGCAGCATTTTACCCATGTGCCAGGCACCGGGTGTGCAGGTGGTTGCGTTGGTGCCGGTTGCCGGGCCGGTGCCGCCACCCAGCATGGTGGTGATGCCGCTCATGAGGGCTTCTTCCACCTGCTGCGGGCAGATGAAGTGAATATGGGGGTCGACGCCGCCGGCGGTGAGGATTTTGCCTTCGCCTGCGATGATTTCAGTGCCCGGGCCGATCACTATGTCGACATCTGGCTGGGTGTCCGGGTTGCCGGATTTGCCGATGGCGGCGATGCGGCCTTTCTGGATGCCCACGTCTGCTTTTACGATGCCCCACCAGTCAAGAATCAGGGCGTTGGTGATGACAGTGTCCATCACTGCATCGTCGCAACGCTGGCTCTGGCCCATGCCATCGCGGATAACTTTACCGCCGCCGAATTTAACTTCGTCGCCGTAATGGGTGTGGTCTTTTTCGACTTCAATCCACAGTTCTGTGTCGCCCAGCCGTACGCGGTCGCCAACGGTGGGGCCGTACATGTCGGCGTATGCCTGCCTTGTAATCTTCATTTCTGCGCCTCCAGTTTACCCATCACATCGCCACGAAAACCGTAAATCTCACGACCACCGGCAAAAGGAATCAGAGTGACCTGCCGCGACTGGCCCGGCTCGAAACGAATGGCCGTGCCTGCAGCTACGTCCAGCCGGTAGCCTTTGGCCTGGTCACGATCAAACGTAAGGGCGGGATTGGCTTCGGCGAAGTGGTAGTGAGAGCCGATCTGAACCGGGCGATCGCCTGTATTGGCAACGTCCAGCGTGATGCGCGGGCGATCTGCGCAAAGTTCGATATCGCCGTCTTTGAGTTTGTACTCTCCGGGAATCATAAATAGCCTCCTTTAAAAGCCGATGAGAAGCGTTGGCGAGGCAGGTAGCTTCTCATTGGCCTTTTAAACAATGGGGTTGTGAACAGTGACGAGCTTGGTGCCGTCCGGGAAGGTGGCTTCTACCTGCACTTCCGGAATCATTTCGGCTATGCCGTCCATCACGTCGTCACGGGTGAGAATTTCGGCGCCGCTGCTCATCAGTTCGGCAACGGACATCCCCGCTCTGGCGCCTTCCATGATTTCAGCGCTGATCAGGGCAATGGCTTCCGGGTAATTCAGCTTCAGGCCCTTGGCCTTGCGGCGTTCAGCCAGCAGGGCGGCCGTAAACAACATCAGTTTGTCTTTGTCTCTGGGCGTTAATTCCATGGTGTATCACTCCGGTTATCGCTACTCAATTCAAAGGGTGTTCAGGTCAGCCAGATGCGGGGGACGCTGGCTGGCTGGCCGGTTAGTTCTGGCCTGAGCAATTCCCAGGCTTGCTGGCATAAGGCCCAGGCTTCGTTTCTTTCCTGCCCCAGATAACGCAGCAGCAACACGCCACGGCGGCAGGTAACGGCCCAGCGCTGGTTAGCGGGCAGGTGTTCTCTGAGCATTTCAATGGCTGCGGCTTCGTTTTCCAGCCCGACAACCCAAAGGGTGGCCTGTACTGTGGCGCCGCCCTGGCCCCAGTGGCCTTTGAAGCGGCTGTGCGTGGGATCCATGGGCTGGCGTTCGAGCCACAACGGGCGGCCGTTCATCTGCAACCGGAAACTCTGTTCCAGGTGACCGGAAACAAACGGCAGGTTGCTGGCCGGGCGACCGAGAGCAAGGATTTCCCAGCCAATGCACCTGGCACCGGTTTCCAGCTCTATGGTGGTGCTCTGTTTGCCCCGGGAGCCATCAAAGGCCAGGGTTTCCTGAGGCAGGTATTCGAGGATGCCGTTTCTTGCCACCTGCAGGTGGGTATGCTGGCCCCAGGCAACGCCGTGGCTGTCGGCTTTATAGAGCTTGGCGGCAGCTGGCGTGGTTAACAGCGCGTGGGCACCTTCACCAACTGCGGCTTCAATTCGGAGTTCGTCACCGCTGACCAGCCCGCCGGGCGGGTGCAACAGGTAAACGTGGCAGCAGCCGTGCCGGCCTTCCGGGTAGAACGGCCGCTGAACCCTTAAGGGGCCATGGTGTTTGCGGCGTACCAGCCGGGTTACGGGAAGGCCCTTGTCTTTGTCTCTTGCTTCAAAGCCAAGAGACAGGCCGGCCGCCCAGTGTCGCTCCAGATCAAATCGATGACCCGAAACGCGCGCTGGTTGCCGGAATGGTTCTAACCGCTGAAAAACTGTCATACCGTCAGGTGCTTCTTGATAAGTTCATCTGTCAGACCGGCGATTTCACCTTCAGCCACACGGCGGCCCCGGTCGAGAATGGCAAAACGGTCTGCATATTTGCGGGCAAATGGCAGTTTTTGCTCCACCAGCAGCACGGTGAGCCCGTCTTCCTCAATCAGTTTGCGGATAACCTCGCCAATCTGGGTAACTATGTTGGGCTGAATGCCTTCTCCGGGTTCGTCCAGAATCAGCAGGCGTGGCTCTATCACCAGGGCCCTGCCAATGGCGAGCTGTTGTTGCTGACCACCGGAAAGATCGCCGCCCCGGCGATGGCGCATTTCCTTCAGTACCGGAAACAATTCGTAGATGCGTTCGGGGATTTTCTTGCTGCCGTCTTTTCTGACCGCCAGCCCCGTGCGCAGGTTTTCTTCTACGGTGAGCAACGGGAAGATCTGCCGGCCCTGAGGTACATAACCGATACCCAGGCGTGAGCGGTCTTCAACTTTCTTTTTGGTGAGCTCAATGCCTTCGGCGAATGTGAGGCTGCCGTTTTTTACGCTTTCCTCACCCATGATGCATTTCATCAGGGTGGTCTTGCCTACACCGTTACGGCCCATCACGCAGGTGCACTGGCCTTTGGGTACGTCCAGGTCCAGATCCCAGAGGGTGTGGCTTTCACCGTAATACTGGTTGAGTTTGTCGACTTTGAGCATCAGGCTTTCATCTGGCATCAGGCTTTCATCTGGCATCAGGCTTCCTCCCCGAGATACACCTTGATCACTTCGGGATCACCAGAAACCTCATCCATGGTGCCTTCCGCAAGCACGCTGCCCTGATGCAGCACAGTCACCTTGCGGGCGATAGAGCGTACGAAGCCCATATCGTGCTCGACCACTACCACAGACTGCTTGCCGGCAAGGCCTGTGAGCAGTTCAGCTGTGCGTTCCATTTCCTGTTCTGTCATGCCGGCAACCGGTTCATCCACCAGCAGCAGGCGCGGCTTCTGCATCAGCAACATGCCGATTTCCAGCCACTGTTTCTGGCCGTGGGATAGGATGCCCGCCAGGGCCTGTCGCAATTCCTTAAGACCGATCATCTCCAGCACTTCATCAATGCGCTCCCTGTATTCCGGGGTCATCAATGCGGTGAGTGTCGGGAACACCCGTTTGTCTGCGGCCATGGCCAGTTCCAGGTTTTCGAATACCGTCAGCGCTTCAAATACTGTTGGCTTCTGGAACTTACGGCCAATGCCGAGGGAGGCAATATCCGGCTCGTTCAGGGTAAGCAGGTTATGGCGGCTACCAAACCATACAGAGCCCGAATCCGGGCGGGTTTTGCCGGTAATGATGTCCATCATGGTGGTTTTACCTGCCCCGTTCGGGCCGATAATGCAGCGTAACTCACCGTCGTCGATGGTCAGGTTAAGGTTGTTGATGGCCTTGAAGCCGTCAAAACTTACGTTCACGTCTTCCAGGTAGAGGATGGGGCCGTGCCGCACATCTACGGGGGACTTTGCCGGCGCGAGAAATTCAAACACCCGGTCCCTGTTGGTCATTTCCTGAAGAAAGCTCATGCGGCAGTCTCCTGCGCTGAGGGTGTGTTACTGGGGCCTCCCGCTTTGCCGGGTTTGAATACCAGGCCGGCAATCCCCTTGGGCAGGAACACGGTCACCAGAACAAACAGGCCACCAAGAGCAAACAGCCAGGCATCCGGCATGATGCCGGTGAATACCGTTTTGCCGTAGTTCACCAGTATGGCACCAATAACTGCGCCGTATAGCGTAGCGCGGCCACCCAGGGCCACCCATACCACCACCTCGATGGAGAACAGGGGTGAGAATTCACCCGGGTTGATGATGCCTACCTGAGGCACATAGAGCGCCCCGGCCACACCAGCCAGCATGGCAGAAACCACAAACACAAACAGTTGTACCCGCTCTACCCTGTAACCCAGAAAGCGTGTGCGCGCCTCGGCATCCCGGCAGGCAATACTCACACGGCCCAGTTTGCTGGTAACAATGCCACGGCAGATCACATAGCCAATCGCCAGAGCAATACCCGTTGCGATAAACAGCCCGAGCCGGGTGGCATCTGTGCGCAGATCAAAGCCCAGAATATCTTTGAAATCGGTCAGGCCGTTGTTGCCACCAAAGCCCATTTCGTTGCGGAAGAACGCCAGCATCAGGGCAAAGGTCAGCGCCTGAGTGATGATAGAGAGATATACCCCTGTCACCCGTGAGCGAAAAGCCAGAAAACCAAACACCAGAGCAAGAAGCCCCGGCGCCAGCAGCACCATGATGAAAGCAAACCAGGCCATGTCGAAGCCCAGCCAGTACCAGGGCAGCTCGTGCCAGTTCAGGAACACCATGAAATCCGGCAGGACCGGATCGCCATAGACTCCACGATCACCAATCTGGCGCATCAGATACATGCCCATGGCATAGCCACCCAGGGCAAAGAAGGCGCCATGCCCGAGGCTGAGAATACCGAGATACCCCCACACCAGATCCACTGCCACAGCCAGCAGCGCGTAGCAAAGGTACTTGCCCAGCAGAGTGACCGTGTATGAGCTTACATACAGGGCGCTGTCCTGGGGCATGAGCACATGCAGCACACTGACAATCGCCAGGGCGGCAAAGAGCACGCCTAGAAAGATACGGGTAGAGCGTTCCTGCAGAGGTCTTGTGAACCACATATTTAACCCTCCGCCGCACGGCCCTTTTGGGGAAAGAGTCCCCGGGGGCGTTTCTGGATGAAAAGAATGATGAAAACCAGCACCATGATTTTGGCAAGCACAGCGCCGGCCCAGGGTTCCAGCAACTGATTGAGGGTGCCCAGCGCCATACCCGCCAGCAGAGTACCCCAGAGATTGCCCACGCCGCCGAACACCACCACCATAAAGGAGTCGATGATGTAGCTCTGGCCAAGGTTGGGGCCAACGTTAGTGATCTGGGAGAGTGCAACACCGGCAAGGCCTGCCACGCCGGAACCAAGGGCAAAGGTGAGAATATCCACCCTGGTCGCTTTGATACCCATAGAGCGCGCCATGGCACGGTTCTGGGTAACTGCACGTACTTCCAGCCCAAGCCGGGTCTTACGCATGATCAGCATCAGGCCTGCGAACACGACAAGCGCAAAACCGATCACGTACAGGCGGTTAAGGGTTAAAGACAATGCTTCGTTGATCATCAGCGAACCACTCATCCAGTCAGGAGTGATGACGGTCCGGTTAAGCGGCGAGATAAGCGTGCGCACCAGTTGCTGCAGGATCAGGCTGACACCAAAGGTGGCCAGCAGGGTTTCCAGAGGACGGCCTTTCAGGTGCTGGATAACGCTGCGTTCTATTGCGATGCCCGCCAGTGCCGACACCAGAAATCCGGCGGGGATAGACAGGATCAGCGCCAGGCCGGGCTGGCCCGGTAGCAGTTGCTGCATGCCCCAGGTGGTGTAGGCACCCAGCATGATGAGTTCGCCATGGGCCATGTTGATAACGCCCATCACGCCGAAGGTGATGGCAAGGCCGATAGCCGCCAGCACCAGCACCGAACCAAGAGACAACCCGAAATACAGGGTCTCGACGGCACTGTTCAGTTTCAGTTTCTGTTCAATACTTGCCATGGCCCTGGTTGCCGCGGCTACCAGTGCAGTATCGTCACTGCGCATAGCTTGCTGCAGTGCAGCGCGTGCTTCTGAGTTGAGGCTGCCAGACAACATTGCCACAGCTGCGATATCGCCCTGCTCTTTCACTTTATAGATGGCCAGAGCTTCTGTGAGAGCCGCCTGAACCGGCTTGCTCTCTTCAGCTTCAATCAGTTCCGGCAGTCGCTCTGCCAGGGTGCCATCCACGCTGCCTTTGAGGGCGCGGGCGGCGGATAAACGGTTGTCCTCATCCGGACTTTTAAGGTCTATAACCGACAGAATACTTGCCAGTTCATTACGCAGTGCGTTGTTAACGCGAAGGGTGTCTATGTCGCGACGGGAGATTTCGCCCAGGTTTTCACCGGTGAGTGCGTTTTCCACGGTCCAGTTCCGGCCCCGGTTTTTCAGCACGATAACGAATTGCCCTGTGGATTCGATGTAGGCCAGCTTGTTGCTGGCGAATGCTTCCAGCCAGCCACGCGCGCGCTCATCACCACTGCCGGCAATCTGGTTAACAGCCTTTATCTTTTCCGCAAACGAGGATTCCCCCAGAGCGGTAAGCATTTGCTGTGCTTGCGAATCTTCTACCTGTGCCAGAGAAATACCGGGGCACAACAAAAGGAAGGTAAGCAGCAGGTGGTTGAGCAGTCGGGAGATGCCCATGATTGCGTCCTGTCCTGGTAGGTATGGGGTTTTGCCAAAACAATCGAGTTAAAAAAGCGGACGAGGAAAAGGCCCCCGCCCGCAAAAGGTACTTACGAACCCGTTAAAACTTACTCCGCAGCTTTTGCCTGGCCACCGCAAGTTCCGGTAACCACATTGAAGTTTCCGCAGAACATAGGTTTGCGCCAGTCACTGATCAGGTCTTTGGAACCTGGCAGGAAATCAGACCAGGCATCGCCCGCCACGGTAGATGCAGTTTCCCAGACAACGGAGAACTGGCCGTTATCCTGAATCTCGCCAATCAGCACGGGTTTGGTGATGTGATGGTTAGGCATCATGGTGGCGTAGCCACCGGTGAGATTGGGAACAGCTACACCGATGATGGCGTCTTTCACTGCGTCCACATCAGTAGTGCCTGCCTTCTTGACCGCTTCAACGTACATATTGAAGCCGATGTAATGGGCTTCCATGGGGTCGTTGGTTACTGCGTCTTCGTTATCTGTGTATTCAGTCCAGGCATCAATGAAATCGTAGTTGGCGTCACTATCAACGCTCATGAAGTAGTTCCATGCCGCCAGATGGCCTACCAGTGGGGCCGTATCTATACCAGACAACTCCTGCTCGCCCACTGAAAAGGCTACTACCGGAATGTCTGCAGCATCGATACCCTGGTTACCAAGCTCACGGTAGAAGGGAACGTTGGCATCACCGTTGATGGTTGAAACCACCGCAGTCTTTTTGCCAGCGCTACCAAATGCCTTGATATCGGAAACAATGGTCTGCCAGTTGGAATGACCAAACGGCGTGTAGTTGATCATAATGTCTTCTGCGGCCACGCCTTTATCCTTGAGATAGGTCTCCAGGATCTTGTTGGTGGTGCGTGGATAAACATAGTCTGTACCTGCCAGAACCCAGCGTTCAACGCCAATATCGTTCATCAGGTAATCAACGGCAGGAATGGCCTGCTGGTTGGGCGCTGCCCCGGTATAGAACACATTTTCGGAAGACTCTTCGCCTTCGTACTGAACCGGATAAAACAGCAGTCCGTTGAGTTCTTCTATAACCGGCAGCACCGATTTGCGGGAAACCGAGGTCCAGTTGCCAAAGATTACATCAACTTTTTCTTTTGCAAGAAGCTCACGCGCCTTTTCTGCGAACAGCGGCCAGTTGGAGGCCGGGTCTACAACCACCGGTTCCAACTGACGGCCCAGCACACCGCCGGCTGCGTTCTGTTTTTCGATCAGCATCAGCATGGTGTCTTTCAGGGTAGATTCACTGATCGCCATGGTGCCGGAAAGGGAGTGCAGGATACCGACTTTAATAGGATCTTCGGCGGCAACAGAATTAAGAGAGATACTAAGAGATATTGAGACTGCCAGTGCAGAAAGGCCCAGCTTTACGTTCTTGTTAATTCCCATGTCATCGTCCTTTGCATTCTAGTGGGTTGCGCAGTTCGTCAGTAACGCAACCCATGCTCTGCATGAGCCGTTCCAAACCATGGAAGCTTCTTTATATTTCAGATTGTTACAGGGAAACCAAACAACACGGGGCAGGTTATTTTGAGCGACACAGCCCCAAAATGGTGCGGTAGAAATATGCCCGCCCCAACGTGGTGCGACAGGCTTCAGGCTCAGGAGATCAGCATATCTTTCGGGAAGCTTTTCTGGCGGTATTGATGATGTGGTCCAGCTCCTGGCCGTCGCGGGGGTACTCGGCAATACCAATGCCGCATGACACAACCAGTTCCTGGCCATCTTCCAGCACGATTGCTGACTGCAGCGCGCTGACTATGCGATCTGCAACCTCAGCGGCGTATGCCATGCCCTGGCCGGGAAGCAGCACAATGAATTCGTCCCCACCCCAACGGGATACGGTATCAGCCTTGCCAATACATGAATTTATCCTCTGGGCCACATGCCAGAGCACGGCATCGCCGCCCGCATGCCCCAGCCTGCCGTTTATCTGTTTGAAGCGGTCAATGTCTGCATACAGGATGCTGACGAGACCCTGCTGTCTGTCGGCCTGAAACATGGCTTGTTGCAGCCGGTCGGCCAGCAGCAGTCGATTAGGCAAATCCGTGACCTTGTCGAAATGCGTCAGATACTCCAGCTGCTGATTATTTTCGAGATTGGCGATCGCGAAAGAGATATCGTCGGCAATCTCGTACAGAAGCTTCATTTCGACATGATCAAATGAAAACGGCTCGCGCTGGTAAAGCACCAGAGCCGCGTCCGTGGTTTTGCCTCTCGCCGTCAGCGGGAAACTGGCCATGGCCTGTATTCCGTGATCGATCAGGTCCGTCAGGTCCGGGTTGTCATGCTCCTCTGCCAGGTTATCCCGGGTAACAACATTGTGTGTCTGCAGGCATTCATGGACAGCATCAATTTCGTAACCGGACAGTTGCCGCATCTGGAATTGCTTGTCGTTAGCGTGGGCGTGCAGAATTCTGAGCAGGCCCGAGCTCCTGTCGTGCTCCACAACCAGTGCTGCGGGCAGACCACCTTCTTCAACCGTAATCCAGGTGACCTCTTCGTATAGCGCGTCGAGGGTCTGGGCCCGTACGATCAGCGTATTGATCCCGCTCAGAACTTTATGAATGCGGTTGAGGCGACGAATTTTCAGCTCGGCCTCTACGCGCTCGGTGATGTCCAGAATCGCCGCTACTACATAGTGCCCCTCAGCTGTCTGCACCGGGTTCAGGGCAATCTCGGCCCGGAACTCAGTACCGTCCCGGCGTAAGGCGAACAGATCTTCGCTGTCACCCATTAACCGCTGCTCCGGACCGCTCAGATACTCGCGGCGGAAATCCATATAGCTCTCGCGGAATCGGGCGGGCATAAGGTGCTCTATCTGCGAGCCTACGAGCTGACCTTCCGGGCATAGGAACATGGAGTGCGCGAACTGGTTAGCCATCTGGATGGTGCCATTCGCATCAACCATCAGCGTAGCCACAGGGGAGGAATCCATCGTCGAGAGGAAACGCTCTTCCTCCCGGTTGAGGGCGCTGGCACCAAGCCAGCCGACAAAAACCAGCACCAGAATACTGGACAGACTACTCAGTGCAAAGCCGAATGCCTCAGCATAATAACCGGCAACCACGCCTTGCATACTGAGCCAACCCATCAATACCGGAGTCACAATAATAACTGGCAAAAGGCGCCGCATGGAGCGACCACCAACGAAGGAACTGGCAACCGTACGCACCACACCGGCACCAGGCCGGACCAAAAGCATGCCGGTACCGCAGAGCACAAACAGCGCCGCAGTGTGCACAGCCATGGTAGAAAATACAGGAAGCCTGAACTGGCGCACGCCGAAGATATAGCCGATCAGCGCCGCGCCGCTGATGACGATCACGGCCAGGGCAAGAAGCTGCAATACGGTTGTGGCGTGGCGTAACGAAGTAACCTTGGCCAGCCATGCGATGCTCAACAGGCTGAAACATATAGCCGTGCCCGCCGACATGCGCCCGGGCGAGTTTTCAGGAAGCGTTTCCGTATCCGGAATCACAAAGTTATCGATGCCCAGCCGCCAGCCTGCCCCGTATTCAAGAAGCGTAAGGCCAGATACTACCAACAGGAAGAGTGCCAGAGACACGGTGGTGGCCACCCCTGCAGGTGACCGCTCCAAGTGCGGATGTCGCCAGAAAAGGAAGCCACAGGCGAGAAAGCAGAGCGCCGTATTGATCTTCATTGTTTCCAGGGCGGGTAGTACACGCTTGCCCATCTGGACATCGAAGATCCATGCCAGCACAACCAGAACACTGATCAGGATGACTACCAGGCCAATACGGCTGATGATAGTACTGTAGATTCCCAGTGAACCTGTATCTGCCACTTTGCGCGGATAGCATATCCCTGGCATGTCACTCTCCCCCCTTCCTATCCCGGAATGGGCTCGACGTTACTGCGCCAATTCGTCGGCCAACACATCTCCCTTAAACTTAGCATACTCACGGGAATATGGAGCGAAATGAGCAGGGTGACTGAAGCCCCGAAATAATGCGGCCCGCACCATACTGCACCATCCTGGCCCGGCACAGCCCAGTTTTATCCAACAAAACGGATATTTAATGAGTGACCGCAGTTCCTTGTTTTTATGAAACTATTCAGGGAGTTCATGCACCAAATTCGTGCCTTTTCTCCATCGCCCGGTACAGATCCTGCAGGCAGCATAAGAAAATAGCTCAGACAGGAGTGCACCATCATGCTACTAGCCACCGATCTGGATGGAACCTTTCTCGCGGGTAGCCCGGATAATCGCATCAGACTGTACCAGCTGATTGCAGCCCACCCGGAAATCCAACTGGTGTTCGTAACCGGTCGCGGACTGGAGTCAGTATTGCCTCTGCTCTCTGACCCGACCATTCCGCAACCTGACTACATCATCTGCGACGTAGGCTGCACCGTAGTACACGGGGACTCCCAACAGGCAATACAGCCATTACAGGGAGAGATTGACGAAATCTGGCCAGGGGAACAGATCATTGAGGCCGCACTGACCTCATTC
This sequence comes from Marinobacter sp. F3R11, assembly GCF_003318275.1. Taxonomy (GTDB): domain Bacteria; phylum Pseudomonadota; class Gammaproteobacteria; order Pseudomonadales; family Oleiphilaceae; genus Marinobacter. The sequence continues at coordinate 482,212 of NZ_QOCH01000015.1, forward strand.
GAAGGCCTCCAGCGCCAGGAGGTTCCCCAGGAGCGCCGCGTATCCTATTTCTGCCACAGCACAGCGGTGGGCCATGGCCTGAAAGCCAAAGCAGAGGCGCTTTCCTGCGACGTCCTCTTCTCAGGGGGCAAGTATCTGGACATCCTGCCCCGTGGCGTCAACAAGGGCAGCACGCTGACCCGGCTGATCGAGTATCTGGGTGCCGACCCGGAAGCGGTTCTGGTGGCGGGCGATACGCTGAATGATCTGTCGATGTACCAGCAGAACTTCAAAGGCGTGTGTGTCGGGGATTCCGAACTCGCTCTGCTGGAGGAAACCGAGCAACAGGCGCGCGTGTATCATGCAGACGCCACTGGCTGCGGCGGCATTCTGGAAGCATTTGAACATTTCGGTTTTCTGGGTCACGCCGGCATAGACGCAGAGATCCCCGATACCATGCGATCAGGCAAATCGGACCTGGTCATCGTTTATCACCGCCTGCCCTACGAAGAGGTAGTGGAGAACGGTGAGCTGATCCGGCGCCGGCCCCGGTCGCCCAATGGAATCATTCCCACACTGCTGAGCTTTTTTGCCGATGGCAAAGCCGGTTCCTGGGTTGCCTGGTCGATTGATGACCCGGAGCTGGGCCCCTTCCAGACGCACACCGAAGTGGACACCAGCCGCTATGAAAAGCTCGTAGCGGCGCGGGTAGGATTAACCGCCGAAGAAGTCGACATCTTCTACAAGCGCTTTTCCAAAGAGGCCTTCTGGCCGACCCTGCACACCTTCTGGGAGCGCGCTACCTTCCGGGATGACCACTGGCAGGTGTTTCTCAAGGTCAACAAACTCTTCGCTGAACGCACGGCGGCGGAGGCAGCAGACAATGCCGTGGTGTGGATCCACGATTACAATTTGTGGATGGTTCCGGCCTTTCTGCGGGAACTGCGCCCGGATCTGACCATAGCCTTTTTCCACCACACCTACTTTCCGTCTGCCGATGTCTTCAACGTACTGCCCTGGCGCCGGGAAATCATCAGTAGTCTGCTGCAATGCGACCACATAGGGTTCCATATTCCCCGGCAGGCTGAGAATTTCGTCGATGTGGCCCGGGGGGTTACACCGCTGGAAGTTACCCGCAGAGCCGGGTGTGCTCCCCGCTTTCTGACATATGGCTGTGCCGTGGGTCTGGATGAGATGAGCACCGAAATCAAAGTGAACGAGCGCAGAATCGGCCTTGGCGCGCACCCGGTCGGGCTCGACCTGAGCCGTGTTCGCAACGCCCTTGCCGATACCGACGTTATCTCGCGAATGGAAAGCCTTCGTGAGGAACTGGAAGGTATACGGCTGATCCTTTCCGTAGAGCGACTGGATTTCACCAAAGGTATTCTGGAAAAGCTGCAGGCATACGAGCGAATGCTGACGGAGCACCCGGAACTGGAAACAAAAGTCACGCTTATGATGGTGTGCGTACCTGCGGCAAAGGGTATGACCATTTACGAGGAACTGCTCTCGCAGATTGAGCAGACAGTAGGCCGCATTAATGGCCAGTTTGCTCAGGTGGGCTGGACCCCCGTGCAGTTCTTCTTCCGGGCCCTGCCCTTCGAGGAACTCGTGGCCTATTACACCATGGCCGATGTGATGTGGATTACGCCACTGCGGGATGGCCTGAACCTGGTTGCCAAGGAATATATTGCCACCCAGGGGCTTACCAAAGGCTGTGGGGTACTGGTGCTTTCCGAGTTTGCCGGAGCTGCAGCCGAACTCCGGGGCGCCATTCTGGCCAACCCACACCACCCACAGGACCTGGCGGACACCTGCTACTACGCACTGGCAATGAGTCCGGACGAAGCCAGAAACCGCTTGAGCGAGGCGTTCGAAATCGTGTGCCGTTACGACATTGGCTACTGGGGAGACGAATTCATCGAGGCAGTGGAACAACGGCGGATCAGCAAACTGAAAAAAGTTGTATCGCTGGGCCAGAGCGCCGCCTGATCTTCATTCACCTGAAAAATGATAACGCAGGAGCCGAGCCATGCTGCTCAAAAATGCAGTGCAGCTGATCTGCTATCCGGACCGGATTGGCAAAGACCTGAAAGACCTTCATACCGTGGTGGAAAAACACCTTTCGGATGCCATCGGCGGCCTGCACATTCTGCCGTTTTTTCCGTCCAATGCTGACGGCGGCTTTTCGCCACTAACCCACAAGGAAGTCGACCCGGCTTTCGGAACCTGGGACGACATCGAAGCGTTCACCCAGAAGTACGACCTGTGTGTGGACCTGACGGTAAACCACATCTCCGATGAGTCACCGGAGTTCCAGGATTTCATCGCCAGGGGATTCGACTCCAGGTATGCCGATCTGTTCGTGCATGTGGACAAGTTCGGCGAAATTTCCCACGACGATCTGGCCAGGATCCACATTCGAAAGGAAAAAGAACCCTTTCGGGAAGTAACCTTTGCCGATGGCACGAAAACAAGAGTGTGGTGCACCTTCACCGAACAGCAGGTCGATCTGAACTACGACTCAGACCTGGCTTACAAGTTAATGGAAAGCTACATAGGCTTCCTTACGTCCAAAGGCGTGAACCTGCTCAGGCTGGATGCCTTTGGCTACACCACCAAACGCATCGGGACCAGTTGTTTCCTGGTTGAACCAGAGGTTTACCGCATTCTCGACTGGATCAACGAAGTGGCCCTGAAGCACGGTGCCGAATGCCTGCCAGAGGTGCACGACCACACCAGTTATCAGTACGCCATCAGCCGCCGCAATATGCACCCCTATGGATTTGCTCTGCCACCACTGCTGCTGTATTCACTGCTTGATGCCAACAGCGTGTACCTCAAGAACTGGCTCCGTATGTGCCCGCGCAACATGGTAACTGTGCTGGATACACACGACGGCATCTGCATACCCGATGTAGAGGGGGTACTGCCAGACGATAAAATCAAAGTACTGATCAATAACATCGACGCCCGCAGTGCCGACCCGATTCTGCGCCGTTCCGCAGCAAATATTCACAGCGTGGGCGCTATCTACCAGCTTACCTGCACCTTCTACGACGCCCTGATGCAGAATGACGACGCCTACATTGCTGCGCGGGCTATCCAGTTTTTCACACCGGGCATTCCGCAGGTGTATTACGTGGGGCTTCTGGCTGGCTGTAATGACCAGGAACTGATGGAGAAAACAGGAGAACTGCGCGATATCAACCGGCATTATTACAGCCTGGAAGAAGTGGACCAGGAGATGCAGAAACCGGTGGTACAACGCCTGCTGAGCCTGATGAAGTTCCGCAGCAACTATCCGGCATTTGATGGCCGGTTCGAGCTGAACTACTCCAACGACTCGAGTGTTGCCATGGCCTGGCGCCACGGCGATTATTACTGCCACCTGTTCGCGGAGCTGAACTTCAAAACGGTGAAGATTGAATATCTCGATGTAAAGAGCGGGGAAACCATGCAGCTGGATTGCTAGGCGCATACCCGTAATATGTAATGTCATACAAAACAAACATTCTCTTCACGCAATAAAACATATTTGCACTATCTAACCATCAATTACCTACAATAAAATGAGTTATATCGGGTAATAATGAACAGGCTGATCTTCATCGCCCCCCCCCCAGACTGCCTTCTCATATAAAACAGGTTTTCAATGTTAGAAAGCAGTTACAACGAAGTGTTAGTTGCCTGTTCAATATTGGTTGCAGTTCTCGCAGCCTACACCGCCCTGAATATGGCCAGCCGTGTATCCAGCGCCTCGGGCAAAGCCGCTGTGTTGTGGCTGATTGGCGGCTCCTTCGCGATGGGGTTTGGCATCTGGTCGATGCACTTTATAGGGATGCTCGCCTTCAGCCTCCCCATTGATCAGGGGTATGACGTTCCCCTGACGGTACTTTCATTACTCATTGCCACTGCCTCTTCTGCACTAGCACTTTATCTGGTCTGCCAGGAGAAGCTTCCGTTTAGCCGCCTGGTATCCGGCGGTATTCTTATGGGACTGGGCATTGCTGCCATGCACTATATCGGCATGGACGCTATGCTCATGAACCCTCATATTGTTTATGTCCCCTCACTGGTCGTGCTATCCATCATTATCGCCATAGCCGCCTCTCTGGGAGGGCTCTGGCTTGCTTTCCGCCTGCGCGAAGTCGACAAGCAGGCCACATTTGCCCGTATGGGTGCAGCTCTTGTTATGGGCTGCGCCATCATAGGCATGCACTACACAGGAATGGCCGCATCCAGGTTTCCGCTCAATAGTTTCTGTGGTGCGGCTAACAGTGGCATAGATACAAAATGGCTGGCCACACTGGTCATCATTGTAAGCATCGCGGTGTTTGCCATTGCGCTTATTGTATCAATGCTCGACGTTCGCACGAACCGGCTGTCGGAATCACTTGATAGCGCCAACAATGAACTGATCAAGCTGGCCCTTCATGACAACCTGACCCATTTGCCGAATCGTGTTCTGCTGAACGACCGGATGGAACAAGCGATACACCGGGCCGAGCGGAATAACAGTGAATTCGCAGTGCTCTTTCTGGATCTGGACGGCTTCAAAACTATTAATGATATCCACGGGCACCATGTGGGAGACCTTTTGCTACAAGAAGTCTCGCAGCGTCTTCTGGGGAGCAAGCGGGAAGGAGATACGGCGGCAAGGCTTGGCGGAGATGAATTTGTAGTGCTTCTAGAGCCTGTCACACCGGGAAACTCAGCGATTTTTGCACAACGTTTGATTGATAAAATTGAACAGCCTTATGAGGCTGCAAACCACCACCTTCAAATATCAACCAGTATCGGCATCGCCATTTACCCCCAGGACGGCCAGACCGAGCATGAACTGATGGTCCACGCTGACGCAGCCATGTACCACGCCAAAAAGCAGGGCCGCAACGGCTACTGTTTTTTTAAGCGCAGCATGAACACCGATGTACATCTGCAAATGCAGATGCAGCAGAACCTGCGACACGCGGCAGACCGCAACGAACTGGTTTTGCACTATCAGCCCAAACTGATCGCACCGAGCGGCCCCATAACCGGGCTGGAGGCACTACTGCGGTGGCAAAGCCCTGATCACGGCCTCCTGTCACCGGATCGCTTTCTTCCGTTGGCCGAGAGCTCAGGGCTGATCGTACCTATTGGTAACTGGGTAATTAACGAAGCCTGCCGGCAAATGAAAGTCTGGCACGATCAGGGTCATAAGGACTGGAATGTGGCGGTAAATCTTTCCGCAGTGCAACTGGAACACGATAGCCTGGTAGATGTTGTCCGTTCAGCATTGACGCAACACTCGCTTGCCCCCTCTCACCTGGTACTTGAGATTACAGAGTCAACGGCAATGCGCGATGCCGAAGCCAGCCTCAAAGTGTTGAACGACCTGTCTGCTCTTGGCGTGTCCATTTCCATCGATGACTTCGGCACAGGTTACTCAAGTTTGCTGTACCTGAAACGCCTGCCAGCCAATGAGCTGAAAATTGATCGCGGCTTTATTACCGAACTGGCTCAGGGCAATGATGACGAAGCAATCATCCGGGCAATCATCGCCCTGGGGAAAACGCTGGGTATGAAGATTGTTGCAGAGGGCGTTGAAACAACTGATCAACAGGAACTTCTGACAGGACTTGGCTGCAATACCCTGCAAGGCTATCTGTTGGGCAAACCCGCTCCACCAGATACATTGCTCGATACGATTACCCACCTGACCAAACGCTCTGAGTCTGCGACCATCACTTGACTTGACGCGAAGCGTTGCGCAATCCCACGCCCTGTGTTTGTATAGAAAGAGGCGGATCAAAGGAATCACTCTGCCTTTGAACCGTTCAATCTGCAGCGAGATCTCCCGGTCTCAAGCGGCACAGAATCACTATTAAACGGAGTTAGTATTGTTATGGCTTATGAAACAATTGATGGTCAAAAATACGAAAAAGAACTGCTGGATCTGGCCCGTAAACACACGACAGGGCAAGGCGAAGGCAAGTTGTCCAAAGATGAGGTCGCCGATCTTTTCAAATCAGCCCAGGATGGAACCAGTGTGACTGAGACCGAAAAAGCTACGCTGGGATACATCCGTAACAACTTCGAGTTCACAGATGCTGCGGCCAAGGATTTCGACGCAGCTTTCAGCAAGCTCTGATTCAGTAAAGCGATAATCGGGGCTTCAACATTCCCCGATTATCGCCCTTCCCTGATCTGCCGTTATTCCTTTTCGTTCACCAGAATAACTTTCCGATGGGGATACGGAATTTCTATACCAGCCTCATCGAGGGCTTTCTTGATCTGTTCAGGCACCGAGTACAGCACACTGAAATAATGCTCGCCTTCGCAAAAAGGCCTGACCAGAAAGTCCACCGAACTGTTATTCAGGGTTTCAACTTCAACGAATGGCGCCGGATCGGCCAGCACATGCGGATGCTTCGCCAGAACGCTGTCGATCACCTTGCGGGCTTCATCGATGCTTTCGTTGTAGGCAATACCGAAATGCATATCCACACCCCGCACCGGATGGTGGGAATGATTGGTAATCTGCTGCCCCCAGATCTGACTGTTGGGGATGATGATCTGCTGGTTGTCGAAGGTTTGCAGGATGGTGGTAAACATATCCACTTCCGTTACGTTTCCGAACTTGCCGGCAGCATCGATAAAATCACCCACCTTGTAAGGGCGGAAAATCAGCAGCATTACGCCAGCCGCCAGATTCGACAGCGTACCCTGCAATGCCAGACCCACGGCCAGGCCAGCAGCACCCAGAAGGGCAATGATGGAGGCAGTCTGAACACCAAAGCGGTTCAGTACGGCAATACCGACAAACGCCAGGATGGTATAGCGCACAACGCTGCCAAAGAACTTGAACAGAGTGTCATCCAGCTGGTCGTAACTCGCAGAGATACGGACAACAGACTTGTAAGCCTTGCCAGCAATCCAGAAGCCAACTACAAGGATGACCAGAGCCAGAAGAATATTGGTTGCCCAGTCCAGGGCAGCGGGAAGGTATTGGTTGATATCCAGTTTGTCGATTAGTTCCTGCATCACATTAAGCTTCCTGATAGTAGAAGCTGATTAAACTAAATTAACTTCAGGGGGTGCGCAACCGGTTTTCTTCTGCGGTCAAAGCAGCACGCTGACCATCCCTACGCTGCTGACCACCAAAAGCACTATTCCCAGCAACCGGAAAAACACCGGTGTTTCCGCCTTCACAATTCGCTCGTGAAAACGCAGGCCTATCACATGTCCTATGGCAGCGCAGGGCAGCAACCACAGGTGATGGATAAGCTGCAGGTCGAGCCCCACCCAGATGAATGCTGCCAGCTTTATCAGCACCAGAATGAACCAGAGGCCAAACAGTGTATCCCGCAACTTCTCCCGCGCCAGATGCTGCGCGGCAACGGCAATAACCAGAGGAGCGCCTATCAGCGAGGTGCCGCTGATATAGCCGCCAGCCATCAGCAGGGCTACATCCACGCTTTTGCTCTTACTGCGAAACGGCCGGTTAAGGATGTACGACACCGAATAAATCGCAACAATCACAAAAATAATCGCACTCAGCACATTTGCCGGCAGCGTAAACAGGCCAAACACGCCAATCAGTTTGGGCACGATCATAATCCGCAGAATTCGCCACAGGTAGGGCCAGTCGACCGTGCCTTCCGGCGCGTTCGCGGCAGCATCTGGCCCGAACCCGGTCAGTTTCTCGCGGCTTTTACCAGCTTTCTTGTTCCGGGAACTGCGATTGTTCATCCAGATGGTCAAGGATGAAAATACCAGCAGGTGCACTGCGATTATGGGCAGGAATACCAGCGGGTCGTCTTTCACCAGCAACAAAAATGGCAATGACAGAACCGCGCCGCCAAAGCCCAGCCCGGAGCGCACAAAACCACTCCAGATAAAAATAAGGGCAATCAGGACGTACTGAATTAAGGAAAGATCTGACATAACTTCCGGAGCAAGGAGAGAAATTTGTCCAAGTGTAACGGTTTTCCCAAAAAAACACCGGGCAAAGCCCGGTGCAAGTTCCTTTATATTTTCGCCAGAGCGGCTTAATCGCTTACCGGCCCCTCCTTGATGGCATTGCGCATGCGCCGGCGCAGTATAGGCCCGAACAAAGTCGGCAACACCAGACCAAGTCCGGCGACCAGCCACAAACCTATGGCCAGAGGGCTGGACCAGAGAGTTGTCCAGTCGCCATCAGACAGAATCAGTGCGTGGCCAAGATTCTTCTCCATTTCCGGCCCCAGCAGCAGACCCAGAATAATGGGCACCATGGGAATTTCCAGCTTGCGCAGAATAAACCCGCCAACCCCGAAGACGATCATGAAGTACAGATCAAAGGTACTGTGGCTTATGGAGTAAATACCCACAAACGCCACCATGGTCACAATCGGCAGCAGGTACATGGGTGGCACAGACAACAGCCGCACAAACACGCCGATCATCGGAATATTCAGCACCAGCAGCAGTACGTTACCAATCAGCAGTGCTGCGATCACGCCCCACACAATGTCCGCGTTCTGGGTGAACATCAGCGGCCCCGGTGTGATATTCAGGGAAATCAGCATGGCCAGCAACACTGCGGTGGTTCCGCTGCCCGGTACACCCAGGGTCAGCATTGGCACCAGAGCACCAGATGCGGCACCATTGTTACCTGCCTCCGGCGCTACAACGCCACGAATATCACCTTCGCCAAAGCGGCCTTTTTTGCCCAGTACCGACTTCTCCAGTGTGTAGCTGATAAAGCTGCCCAGAGAAGCACCCGCTCCCGGCAGCACACCGGCAATAAAGCCCAGCAAACCACCACGGAGCTGAGTCGGGATTGTGGATACAACCTCTTTGAAGCTCAGTGTCAGCTTGCCCACGTTCACTTTACTGCGGCCTCTGCCCATTCGTGCTTCTACAAAAAACAGCAGCTCGGATATGGCAAACAGGCCAACAATCGCCAGGATGAAGTCGATGCCTTCATACAGCTCAAGCACACCTCCGGTGTACCTCTGGGTTCCGGTGGAAATATCGATACCCACAGTAGAGATCATAATGCCCAGTGTTGCTGCAATGACCGTCTTCATCGGGTTTTTGCCGGTAATACCACCCAGTGTGGCGAAGGCCAGCAAAAACAGCGCAAAGTATTCTGCCGGCCCGAAAGTAAGCGCAAAACGCGCCAGCACGGGCGCCAGCATGATCAGCCCTATGGTACCGATCAGACTCCCCGCAAAAGACGCAATCGCCGAAATGGCCAAAGCATCTGCGGCACGACCTTTCTGGGCCATGGGATAGCCATCCAGGCAGGTCATCATGGCTGGCTCGTCGCCCGGAATATTCAGCAGGATCGACGAAATACGGCCACCATACATGGCACCGGCATATACCGATGTGAGCAGGATCATTGCAGTTTCAGGCGGCAGACCCAGAGTGAAGGCCAGCGGTATCAGAATGGCAACACCATTCGCCGGGCCCAGACCGGGCAGACAGCCAATCAAAGTGCCCACAAAGGCACCAAACAGCGCAAACATCAGGTTGTACGGTGTCAACGCCACCGCAAACCCTTCCATCAGAAAGCCTATGGTTTCCATATTCAAAAGCCTCCCAGCAAGCCGTTGGGCAGGCTTAACGATAACCCATAGTTAAACAGTCCAAACACTACAACCGCGCTGATCAGGCCGGTTACAAACGACTTGGTTGCCGGTGCGCCCATACGCCAGCTCAAGGCGCCAACCGCCAGGGTGGTGGAGATAATAAAGCCCAGTGGCTCCAGCAGCATCGCGTAAACCACCAGCACAATGACCGAAATCACCAGTTCCAGCGCAGACTTGCCCACCGGCCACCTGGCATCGGCATCCGGTTTGATCATCAGATACAGACTGCCAATCACCAGCACGATCGCCAGTATGGTGGGAAAGGTTTCCGGCCCTACACCCTCGGCACCGCCGAAGGGTTCAGGCCATTGCTGCGCCACCCAGCCATAGGCAACCGCCAGCACCAGCAGGAACAAGCCCAGAATACGATCGCCCATGCCAGTCATTTCAGCAGACCTATTTCCCGGGAAAGATCTTCGATCTCCTGTACCTGATTGATCACAAAGCTTTCAAACTCTGAGGCTTTCGGGTGGAAGGGAATCAGGCCGTTGCTTTTCATCACCGCTTTCCATTCGTCGCTGGCGTACAGGGTGTCGATTGCGTCTACCCAGTACTGCTGAGCTTCTGCCGGTGTGTCTTTCGGCATATAAAATCCACGCCAGTTAGGGCCGAGCGCATCAACACCCTGCTCGCGGGCGGTCGGAATATCGCTGAACTTACCCGGCAGGCGCTCCTCTGACAGCACCGCCAGCACGCGCAGATCACCGGATTCCATAAAACCGGTGGCTTCCGACACATCACCGGTAAAGGCATCTACCTGGCCGCCTACGACCTGGGTCATGGCTTCGCCGCCGTTGTTGTAGGACAGGTAAGGAATGGACGGCAGGTTTTCAGCGCCTGCAGCCTTTGCGGCAATAAGGACTTTGAGGTGATCCCAGCCACCACGGGCACTGCCGCCGGCAAACTTGACCGAACGCGGGTCTGCTTTCAATGCGTCCATCAGTTGATTCAGGTTTTCATATCGGGAGTTTTTGCCTACTGCAATGATGCCGTAGTCTGCACCCAGCGCGCCGACCCACTTCACCATGGAGGCATCCATACCGGGAAACTGCTTCTGCGCCAGCCGGGTAGTGGTGGCTGTGGACGCCGCGACAATCAGTTTATCGTCGTTTTTGCGCTTACTGACGGTGTGTGCGTAGGCCACTCCGCCACCTGCACCGGCCATGTTCACGGTTTGTACCGATCCATCCACCAGATCAAGCTGCTGCATGACATTGCCCACACTGCGGCAGGTAAAATCCCAGCCGCCGCCCGGATCAGCCGGTGCCAGACACTCAACTTTGCCGCTGGGCTGCCAGGCTATGGCAGACATACTGAAGGCGGCCACAGCCGCAAATGCGATTGTTCTTTTAATAAACATACACATTACCTCTTTGTTGTTGAGCGGTCAGAGTAAAAGGCAATGCGTAGTTCCTGAAGTTTGCGGGCGTAACGCGTTTAAAGAAACTAATGTGCTTTTTGTTCATAAAGTTCACGAGCAAACCGGCCAACGGTGTCTTACCCTTTAGCCATCCAACCGATGGACGATTCTGACTGAAGCCTATGCCTGTTAAACGACGCACCAAACTCAAAACCCGCATGATTATCACCCTGGGCCTGGTGAGCGCCCTGCAGGCGGCATTTATCGGCGTATTTGCCGGCTATTACCTCAGCGAATCCCTCTACAATGAAATTGGCCAGCGCGCGCTGATGGTAGCCAAAACCGTTGCTGCCAGCCCCGCCATAATCCGCGGTATACAGCAGCGTGACATTGAGGCTCTCAACGCCCTCACCCGCACAATGGCCACCACCAACGAAGCCCTTTTTATCGTGATTGGCGACCACAACGCTATCCGCCTGGCTCACCCTTCGGCAGAGCGTATCGGCCAATCAATGGCAGACGATGACGGAGATTATGGCCGCCGCGCACTGGTAGACGGAGAGGGCTACGTAGCTCTTGCGCTGGGCAACCTGGGCGAATCCATGCGTGGCAAAGCGCCGGTGTTCGAGCCAGACAGCGGCGACATTATCGGCATTGTGTCGGTGGGATACAGCGTGAGCCAGGTGGAGGCTACTGTGCAGCGCTATAATTTTGTGCTGTATGGCGTTCTGGGCGTAGTCCTGCTGGTCAGCATTCTGGCAGCCGTGGTCATCGCCAGCCGGTTCAAGCGTGCCATTTTCGGCCTGGAGCCGGAAGAAATCGCAGGACTCTTTCAGGAGCGCGATGCCACACTGCAATCAGTACGTGAAGGCATTATTGCCATCAACCGCCATGGCATTATTACCACCGTTAACCGTGCAGCTCTGACCACTCTGGACCTGAGTGCAGACCGCGAGATTGCAGGGCGCCCTATTCTCGAAGTGCTGCCGGAAAGCGACCTTATGTCGGTTCTGAGCACAGGCACGCCGGATTTTGACCGCGAGGTGTGGCTACGCAACCGTCAGATGGTGGTCAACCGGCTACCCATGCGCCAGGGCAACGACATTATCGGCGTGGTGGCCAGTTTTCGGCTACGCAACGAGCTGGATCAGGTCAGCCAGCAACTGACTCACATTCAGCAGTACGCCGACACTCTGCGCAGCCAGACCCATGAATACTCCAACAAGCTGCACACCATTGCCGGGCTGATCCAGCTGGGCGCCTACAAGGACGCGCTGAAGCTTATCGGCAATGAAGTCAGCAGCCACCAGGCGCTGATTCACCTGCTGCTCGAAGCGGTGCCAGACCCCATCATTGCAGGTTGTCTGCTTGGCAAACACAACAGGGCCCGGGAAATGGGCCTGCACCTGGACATAGACCCTGACAGCCAGATGGCCGATCTGCCCGACAACCTGCCACGGGACCAACTGGTAAGTGTACTGGGCAACCTGATTGATAACGCACTGGAAGCCACTCGTCGCCATACTGGCGCAAACGGCCGGGTACAGCTCTCGATGACCGACCTCGGCCAGGAACTGATTTTCGAAGTGGAAGACCAGGGCCCTGGGGTCGCGCCAGAGGTACAGAACCGGATTTTTGAAAAAGGCGTAACCAGCAAATCCGGCCACGAACACGGTTTCGGGCTACATCTGGTCCGCCAGTTTCTGGACAGCTGGGGAGGTTCTGTAACCGTGGAAAACCTGGGGGAAGCAGGCGGTAGCCGCTTTACTTTATACTTACCGAAAAAACCCACAGTCAGGAGCCAACCGTGCCCCCCATCCGACTGCTGATCGCCGAAGACGACCGCCAGATTGCGGAAATCCAGCGCCGCTTTATCCAGCGCCTGGACCAGGTGGAGCTATGCGGCATTGCCCACACTCTTGCCGATGCGCGGGAACAGGCCGAGGTGCTGCAGCCGGACCTGATTCTTCTTGATGTGTATTTCCCCGACGGCAGCGGCCTGGACTTACTGCGAGAGCTGCGTGCCGGTAACAACAGCAGCGACGTGATTCTGATTACCGCCGCCAAAGAAGTAGAGACACTGCGCACGGCCCTGCGCGGCGGCGTGTTTGACTACATTCTGAAGCCACTGGTGTTCGAGCGTCTGGAAGAAGCCATCAACCGCTACAGCGATCACCTTGCACGCCTGTCGGCACTGAAACATCTGGGGCAGGACGAAGTAGATGCCCTGCTCCCCCGCAATGCCGGCGACGCCGGCAATGACAGCACGCACCGGCTGCCGAAAGGCATAGATGTGATTACGCTGGACAAGATCCGGGAGCTGATTGCCGACAGGAAACCCTGGAGTGCAGAAGAAGTGGGCAACGCCATGGGAGCATCACGCACCACCGCAAGACGCTACCTGGAATACATGACCGGCACAGGCACGCTGGTGGCCGAGGTTAACTACGGCAGCGTTGGCCGGCCGGAACGGCGCTATCGGGTGCGGTAAGGCCTCCGGATCACCGAAGCCTGAACAAGCCTACCGGGGCTGACCGGAGATTATTGATCCGCCCGGACAAAAACCCAGTTTATTCCAACGTTGTCGCACACGATGACATCTCGATTGATGGTGTCACACAGCGACAGGCTTTCTGGCAACTCATCGTGGTATCGGGCTTTCAGCCCCAGAGTTTTCCGGTCCTGCTTGAGCAGTTCGTAGGTCTGTTCCATTCGCTCGGAAAAATCCACGCCGCCGCTTTCCAGAGTGTGAAAGGCGTTGTGAAATGCCGTGAAACTCATAGTATTTGCGCCAAGGCCAATAGTCAGCATTTTCGGAATATAACGATCATAAGCGGCCGAAAGATAGGTTCGTACGGCTTCATCATCGTTACGTTCACCATCGAAAGGCTCTATTCCGAGGCGGTTATCCGGTTCCAGCACCCCCTCATCCAGCGCTGCCAGTGCGCGATTGGCGGCCAGTTCATAGGTCTGGCCCGGGCATTGGATGAGCTCTCCCTGCAATTCGCAGCCCGCCAACCCCTGAGCAATGGAAAGCCCGGGGGCGGATTCTCTCAGGGGCTCTTGCGGTGGTGCAGTCGCCTCCGGTTGCGTGACCGCCGCCGGTTCAGGAGCAACAGAAACCTCGGGCAATGTCAGCCCGAGACTCCTGGCCGGCCGACGCAGCAACAGTGCCTGCACCCTTTGATCATTACGCCTGAAATCCATCATGGAAGGCAGGCCCGCACCTCCACCACTCTCTACAACCTCACAGTAAATACGTTCCAGGTCCGTCTGGGCTGACGCCAGACAAGCTTCATCAGCACTGGCGACCGACATCCAGCCAAGGGCGAGAATCATGGGTAATTGTTTTTGGCTGGCCATCAATCAGACTCCATCTGATGCATTTTTATTGCGTACCATGCAGCATCCTGTTCTACCACATTTACGTTCACCGGAATAACGAGGCACTATCAAAGTGGTACAACAAGCCCAAGAGTTGTTTAACGGCCGTCACATTGCCTGCTCAAACATGGACAAATCGAGCTCAGCGCTGTCTCCCAACCAGTAGGCATATATTGTGTGGTCTTCCAGATCATTGCCGGACAGAGCATGAATCAGAATCGTGAGACCTTCTCTGTGTCGTTCAAGCCAGCTGACAAACTCATCAAAATGCTGAGCACCAAATGTAATCTGGCAACTCCACTCTGGATGGGGGCCGACCATCTGCTGATGAACACGGCCAACCTTCAGACCGAACTTTTTCCCCGCCTGCTCACATAAGGAAGTCGCAAACGACAATGTCTCTTTCTCGAAATATACGTGCGCATGGTAAGCCTTATGAGAATTAACAGGACGCTTTATTTCATTCATCAGGTTCTCCATTTGACTCAACAGATCGGGCATCTATGCTTCTGTCTGCGCCAAACAATTGTGGCCCATATTCCTTCCCGCAGGCTCATGGTTTGGTGACAGACATTTTCTCACCGCACGGTCATTATCATTCATTCCCCTTAGCCAGTAGAATAGCGGCCTCAAATATCACCTGCCCGGAACCGCGAGTGAGAGAACACCCAATGCCATCTATACCTCTGGCACAGACAGGCCCCAGGGACAGACTGTTGCAGCAACTGGCTAAATCAGCCGTGTTGCCTGAATACAGCCAGCTCCCTTGCATTTCCGAGCGGCTCGGCCGTTTGTTCGGGCTGGGTGACACCATGAACCTGGATGCCGCGACCGCTTACCGTACAAGGCAACCGGGCGAGGTGCAGGGAGCGATGGCAGACAGGCTGACCGACGAGCTGGCCACAACCCGCCAGGCGCTGGTTCGCCGCATTCAGGCCTGGGCGGATGAGCTGGAATTTGAAGGTGAGCCGGAGTTTGAGACTGTGCAGGATGCCTGTCTGGCACTAAGGCGCAGAATCACCGCAAACAGCCGTCAACTCCGGGACAAGGTACGCAAAGCCATGAAAACACAGGGCCAGACCCTCGCCCGGCTGGCCGAACTGGATTCGGTGTTCGACCACACCATGACGGGCTATACCAGCCAGTGCTTTTCCCAGCTTTCCCGGGTGCTGGAACAGCGTTTCCAGGCCTTACAGACATCCTCTGAGCAACTCCAGGCATCAGACCAGCAAACCGGACACTGGTTCCACCGCTACTGCGAGGAAACGCAGATTATGTTACTCGCCGAACTGGATGTTCGGCTGGAACCGGTGCTTGGTTTGCTTGAAGCCTGCCACAACGAGGTTAACAAGACCCTATGATGAGTAGACTGTTTTTTACCCTGGCTTTCGCCATCGGCCTTGCAGCAGTGTGCTGGGTTGGCGCAGGCTTTATCGGATCCGACAGGCTGGCACTGGCCTTCACCGGCATTATTGCTGTGGTGTATTGCCTGGGCTTTGGTGAGCTGCTGAATTTCCGCCGGCAAACCCGCCAACTTGCAGACAAAGTTAACCAGCTACCCGGAGCCCATGATCAGATATCCTCCTGGCTGGACGCCCTGCCCCAGCCCATGCAGTTTCCTGTGCAGCGCCGAATTGAAGGCCATGCTGCAGGCCTGCCTGCGCCCCAGCTGACACCCTACCTGACCGGCCTGCTGGTAATGCTGGGCCTGCTGGGTACATTCGCCGGCATGATCGTAACCCTGGGCGGCGCAGCGTCGGCACTGGACAACAGCACCGAACTCAGCGCCATTCGCAGCGCTCTGGCCGCCCCCATCGCCGGGCTGAGCCTGGCATTTGGAACATCCATAGCCGGTGTTGCCGCCTCGGCCATGCTGGGGCTGGCATCAACCCTGAGCCGCCGGGACCGGTTACAGGAATCCCGGACACTCGATGCGGTTCTGCGGGAAAAACTGCACCACCTGTCGGCCGACCATCAACGCCAGCAAGCTTTCCAGGCTCTCGAAAGCCAGGCCAAAGCTCTGCCGGAGATGGCATCAGCCATGGAGCGTATGACCGCACGAATGGAACAACTCGGTCAGCAACTGGAAGAATCCCTCACCCGCAATCAGCAGGAGTTCCACAGCACAGTCGGCAGCCATTACCAGACTCTGGCCAACTCCGTCGCTCAATCACTGACCAAGGCACTGGATGACAGTTCCAGGCAGGCCGCCGAACGGGTAGAACCTATAGTCATCAATGCCATGGAACTCCTGCAAAAAGAGGCACAGACAGTGCACCAGGCCTGGTCTGATGACACTCGTCAGCAGTTGGCTGAACTGACCTCCAGCTTTCAGGCAACCACCACTGAGGCCAGTGCGCGCTGGCAGCAGAACCTGTCTGAGCAGCAAAAAACCAGTGCTGCTTCTGCCCGAACGCTGCAGGAATGCACTGAGGCGCATCAGGCCAGGCTGCAGGAACACAGCGAGCAACACCACGCCAGACTGCAAGACCAGTCCCGGGAACTCATTGAAAGCCTGCAGCAGTCACTGACCGGGTATCAGGAACACCTCCGGCGCAACAGCGCAGACCTGGTGAACAACCAGAAAACCGGCATCGATGAACTGCTGGCCACCATTGGCCAGCAACTGTCCGGGCTGCGGGATCAGGAAGCTGTGCGGGCCGATGCGGTTGCTACCCGCCTGGAGAGCCTGGAAGCCACAGCCGCGAAACATCTGGCGGAACTTGGCACGGCGCTGGAAACACCCATGACCCGCCTGATTGAAACCGCGTCTGAAACCCCGAAAGCCGCCGCAGAGGTTATCCGCCAACTGCAAACAGAAATTGCCCGTAACAGTGAGCGGGAAAACGAACTGCTGGAAGAACGCCAGCGGCTGGTTCAGGAGCTGGACAGCCTGCTGGAAAACCAGCGCAACAGCGCCGAAAGCCAGCAGAGTGCCGTTGATTCACTCATCAGCGGCGCCAAGGAAACCCTCACTGACATCAGCGAGCGCTTCAACACACTGATTCAGGAACAAAGCCAGCAACTGGACAAGCTTGGGAACGACATCACCGGCAGCAGCCAGGAAGTGGGCGCACTGAGCGATGCCTTCGCGCAAGCCATTGAACTGTTCAGCCAGTCCAACCAGCAGGTGGTCGCCAGCCTGGCGGATATCCAGAAAGCTCTGGACAAGGCCGGCAGCCGCCATGATGAACAACTGGCCTACTACGTTGCCCAGGCGCGGGAAATCATCGACCTGAGTGTCAGTTCCCAGCAGGATGTCATTGATGCCGCTGCAGCACTGCACCGGGCTGACACCAGCGAGGCCGGCTGATGGAACAGCTGGAAGGCGGCGAACAACAATCCGCACCGGTCTGGGCCATATTCTCGGACCTGATGGCTGCGTTGGTGGGCATTCTGGCCCTGATGCTGGTATGGGTAATAGGCATTCAACTGGAACTCAGCCAGTCGCTGGACCAGGAAATTGAAAAACGGGAAGCCGAAGAGCAACGCCGGATGGCGCTGGAACAGGCTCTGGAAGACCCGCTTACCAAAGGGCTGGTGACCTTTCATGATGGCCGCATTGGTATCAGCGGCAACGTGCTGTTTGAGCTCAATTCCGACCAGCTCCAGGCCGAGGGTGAGGAAGTGCTGGAATCACTGGTCCCGCCCCTGCAAACCTATCTTGAACAGCACGATGAACTGCTCATGGTAAGCGGCTTTACCGATGACCTGCCCATGCACCCCGGCAGCCGTTATGGGGATAACTTGGGGCTGTCAGCCCAGCGGGCGCTGACGGTTACCCGAACCCTCACCAGTCTGGGCCTGCCCAATGACCGCGTGTTTGCCGCTGCCTTCGGCCCACATCACCCGGCCGTGCCCAATGTAGATTCTGAATCCCGCGCCCAGAACCGGCGGGTAGAAATCAGCACAGTGCCACGGGCGCCATCCACGACGGACGAACAAGAAGGCGGGGCCGGCAACTGATGACTGCGGATACAACCCTGCACTCAGCTCTGGAAGAACTCAGGCACTCCGGCGCCGACCGGTTTGACCCTGTCCGCTTCCGCTACCTGCAAGCCTGCGAACGACGGCTTCGCAGCAAAGCACTGCAACATGGCCCGCACTGGCAAAAACTGGAACAGGCAGTCTCCGAATACCAGGCCAGACTCAAACCCTCAGAGCAACCTGAGCCTGCCCCTGCGCCCCGCGAACCTTCGCTTATGTCCACCCTGCTGGATGCTCTGAACCAGACAACAGAAGCACCCGCCACAACGCCCCGCTCAGCCCTTGAGCAGAGAATTTTCGGGGCAACAGAGGAACCCTCACCAGCATCAGGCACAGCCCCCCCCCAACCCCTGAAAGCCATGGCCAGAGCCAAAGCAGACCAGAGCACTCACGCGCTGCAGGAGCGTATTCAACAGGCTATCGAAAGCACCCCGAAAGATGCCGGCCCCATGAATGCCCACAGGCTGGTCAGCCGGGCTATTGCGGAGATGCAGAAACTGTCGCCGGAGTACCTGAACCATTTTGTGAACTACACGGATACGCTGATGGTATTGGAGAAGCTTGGGCGGAAGGGTGGTTAGGACTTACTCCACTGAGTTGCTGCGGCACCTTGGTCCATCTGTCTCACGTACCCGCTTTCATACTCCGGTATGCCTCACAGGTTTTATCTCGTTCACGAGCCAGGCGAGGATCGCTGTTCCCCATAGCTGCAACTGTAGCGGCATTACGCGCCTGACGCGCCACCTCCATACACAAAGCATTGAACAACTGAGCAGCCTTCACTGTGCAAGGAGAAAACTCGCTGAGGTTATGCCGGTAATTCGCGCAGACACTCACCGGACGCAACCGCCAAAGCTGGTGCTGATAAGAGACCGTCGTTCCCTCATACTCAATGGTTACAGGAGTCATCTGAAGATTTCTGGTCTCTTCGAAATGATTCGATACTGTTGACTGAATCGTATTGAGATAAGCTGAAATCGCGAGTAGTGCCGGTCACTGTACGCAAAAACTCTGTGATCTTTTGTTCAATATGGCTTTCGACCGTTTTCAGGCGAAGCAAAGGCAAGCCTCCTTTGTGGAGGATGCTATTTTTCAGGGCGTCCCATCGTTTCTGTTGCGGCTTATCGTGATCACCTCCGTCCACCTCAATGACCGCCAGAGGTTTTTTACCCACCTTGAAATAGAGCACAAAATCACAGCGGCTTCTGCCGTTCAGAAACCCGCGCTCTTTTGCTGTCAGAGTTTTATTTCCAAGTGACACCAACTGATTCAGGGCTATCTGTGTATGAAAGGTTACCGCCTGATTGGCAGGCCGAGAAAGCCGTTCGCGCAGTATCTGGGCCACGATCTGTTCTGACTTAAATTGTGAATCGCTCGCTCTTAAAGAAGACCTCAACTTTTCCAGAGACTGATCATACTCGGCGTACAACAAATCAAAAGCCGACACCACTGGTGAACGATGAACATTTGCTGTTTCATTCGAGTAATACTCAATATAGCGAATCAAGGCCGCAACAGGCCCGTTTTCAGCGCTGAACACCTCTTCACCGGTCACCAGAGTAAACTGTTTCTTTGCCCGGGATACTGCCACGTTAATCAGATGGGGGTCGTCCACAAACTTCAGATTTTTTTGGTTACTGGCTTTCTTGTCCAATACCGTTGAAAAGACAATCTCATCACACTCCCTGCCCTGGAACTTGTGGGTAGTATCCTTTATGAAACTGGCAGGAAGATGCGAGTGTGACAGTGCGATCTGCGCATTGTATGGAGCAATAAATCCTCGCTTGGCCCCCTCATCCCACTGGCTGCTTTCGCCCCGTTCCAGCACGTGGAGCAACGAATCCAGCTCTCGCTGGTTTTTAAAGAGTCGAGCGTGATTTCCTTTGGCGGTTACGATCAGCTGCAAGGCATCTTCGCCCGTATCCAGGGTCATCGGAATAAGCTCGTTGTCATAAAACTGCTGATTACAAAACTGGATAATTCTGGGGTGGCACCGATAATGCTCCTTCAGAAGAGTCACCGGAATGGTTTCGCCAAAAACACTAAGGCAAGAGTCCAGTAGGCTGTATTTTTCGCAGTCATACCTTTCATCTGGCGCTGCTTTGCCAATCTTCGCGAAAATTGGGGGCAACTGTTTTCTGTCACCAACGATAACGAGGTTCCGGGCGCAACCCAGCGCCAGTATTCCCGGGATAATATCCTGCTGGGACGCTTCATCAATGATGACGTAATCAAGAACCGTTCCGGGCTTAAGCGAGTTAATGATGGAATGCGTACTGCTGCCGATAATTGGATAGCGCTTCAAAAACGCATCGATCCGGCCCCGGTAATCTTCCGAAGTGAAGCCGTCCTCAGACCATTTTTGTTGTTGAAGCTGGTATTTCAGGTAGGTCATCGATGCATTGGTTACGCCCGCTAATAGCGCGTCGAAATCACCATTCTTCAAAGTCTCCTGACAGGAAGCCAGGTCAGCTTCCTTTTCCTGCAATGCCTTATCGTAGTAGCCCAGCTGCAAAGCAAGGATCATAGCGTTGCGCTTATCGGATGCGCTAAAAGGTTTGGTGCGCAAAATCCGGAAATTCAGCCACAGCTCTATTCTGGTCCTCAGGGTGATGGGCTTGTCATCAAGCATAGTCAGATAGGCCATCAAGTCCGTGATCTTTTGCTTGGATAACCGGTATTTTTCCAGGGGATCGGTTTTGAGTGAGTGCGGGTGAGATTCCAGACTTTCCTGCCGCCATTGCAATAGATATTTCCGCTCGATGTTGAGCTCATTTATTTGAGCTTGCAGTTTCGCTACTTCATTCCGTGCATGCAGAAACTGTTTCAAATGCTCTATCTGGTCCTCAATTTCTTGCAATAGCGGCGCAGGCGGAGACTCACCTGTTGGAACCTTAGGTGAGTTGGCAAAGAAATTTTTACGATTCTCTCTGTTGCCGAGTTTGGCGACAAGAAAGTCCAACCCTTCTTCGCCGAGCTTCTCATAGACATTTTCAACGGCGGCATTATTGTTGGAAAGGATGGCAACGGTTTCGTTCCGTAGCAGAATGTTGGCAAGGATATTCAATATCGTCTGGGTCTTTCCCGTGCCGGGAGGCCCCTCAATAACACTGACCTGTGAGGAGAAAGCGCCCGCCACGGCCTTTAGTTGGCTTTCATTGATGCCGAAAGGAAAAATAATGTTTTCTGAAGTTTCCCTTGGCCGACTATGCCCTGTGCAGTATGAATTCAATACAACCTCTGGATTTGCAGGCAAGGCTTTCAGTTGACGCAGCACATTGTCCGCAATCGCTGCATCTTCCTTGGGGTTCGCCTTCGCCCTTTCCAGCCTGGCCTCGGCCACAGAAACGAAGTAACGGAAGATGTCGCCATCTTTGAGCTCTGTTTTTTTAACAAGCCGGATGTTGTCCATATTCATAACGTAGGGTTTGGAATTCTCTGAATACTGGACAACTGCTTGCTTGTTACCATACACCACCACTTTATCCACGTGACCGAACACGCTACCGCTTTTCTTCACAAGGAGCGCGTCTTCCACCACCTCGGTGGGCGTGATATCGCATTCACTGAGAGGACGAGTGTAGGATTTTCCTGAGGGGAAAAAGCAGGTCAGCTCCAAGCCCTGGCGAGCATTCCGTATTCTCCAGTCGCTGATCTGCCCGGTCTTGTTCTGGCCGTTTACATGGATGGTGACCATGGTCCTCTCGTTATTATTTGCGCTGACACCTTTCGGGATAGATAATTATCCTGTTTTTTTCTTCCGGACATCCCTCACCAGATAGGAATTACCCGGGCCGCGCTTCAGCTCAAACAAGTCTATTGCCTTGATGAGACTGCTCAAATTTTTATAGCCGTAGTTTCTGGTATCAAACGAGGTTTTATTCGAAATATGCGACCCGACTGGCCCTAATGCTGCCCAGCCATCATCCTCTTCCGTCGCTTCAATTGCCTGACGAAGCAGATTAATCAGCTTGGTATCCGATTTTATATTTTTCGTTGGAGCTTCGTCTGTATCACTTTTCTCTGGCTTTTGATCCAGAAACAAGAACTTGGAACACGCGTTAACAAATGGCGCAGGAGTCTTCCGTTCGCCAAAGCCTAAAACCACCTTACCCTCAGCCAGCGCACGGGTGACCATTGGTGTGAAATCACAATCAGACGACACAAAACACATCACGTCTATATCCTTTGTGTACATCACATCCATGGCATCAATCACAAGGGCTATATCCGATGCGTTCTTTCCTTTCGAGAGGTCATACTGCTGCACTGGCTGAATAGCATATTCATGCAGAAGATCCTCCCAGCCTTTCAGAGACGCTTTTTTCCAGTTTCCGTATGCTTTTCTGATGGTTACCACACCGTATTTCGCAACTTCACTGAGAACATCCTCGAACTTGCCCGCCGGAGCATTGTCCGCATCAATGAATAGCGCAATTTTCTGCTTTGACTCATCCATTTACATCTTCTCCTTTTTCTATAGCCTCAATGCTTGCGGCTCTACAAAAGCTGATGCCCGATAACCTCTTAACCCTGCCATAAAAATCAGGTGGGGCGCCTGGAATGGGTTAGACTTCAAACAACCTGTCGGACGACCCACTACAAGGAACAGAATGAGTAAACCTGGCACCATCAGACCCGAAATCCGATACCTTCTTTACTTCGCTGTTTTCTGGGTTGTGTTCCTCTCCGCTGCAACCTATTTACTCGGTAGCTGGGACTCCCACAAAACCAACCCCAACCAGCAACTGATCAGTCACAGCCGCGGCGGCGTCACCGAAATCAAACTACAGGCAAACCGCCAGGGCCATTATCTGGCAAATGGCACCATCAACAACCAAAATGTGACCTTCATTCTGGATACAGGCGCGACAACCGTGTCTGTCTCAGAACACATCGCCGAAAAAGCAGGCCTTGTCCGAATGCAGCCCAGCCTTGCACGTACTGCTGCGGGCACAGTACGTGTCTGGAATACAACCATTCCAGAACTCCGCCTGGGCGATATCACATTCAATAATGTACCCGGCACCATCAGCCCGGACATGGACCCGGACATGGTCCTGCTGGGCATGAGTGTACTTGGACAGCTTAACTTCTCTCAACAATCGGGCGTTCTGACCCTGAGCCTGGGAACGCATTGAGAATGATGGCGCTCACTATCGTGACTAAGGCCGTCTGGCGGAGGCCTATCGGGGTCTTTGATATAAATTGATTTACCACCCCCCTGAGCACCGTATCGATCATATTTTTCACGCCTCAAATATCTGGGGTATTCCTCATTGCCATTGAACGAGGCTCTAGAAAGCCCTCGAAATCTTTTCGACGGCGCTCCTACGAAAAATCCAAGTGTGCTTTCGATGATGAGAGCCCCGGCCGCATGACGTGTGACCCAGCAACAACTGCAGCCGCTACAAGGATGTTGCCGATGAGCGTGAACGGGAAGATCTCCGGTGCCAGGCCCAGGAACTCGCCGGTGAAGTTCATCATGCCGTGGAACAGAAGCACCGCCAAAATGCTACGGTTCGTGCTGTTGTACACCCACACGATTAGCAGAGTTTGCAGGACTATGGAAGGCAGCCACCACCACAGCTCTGGGTTGAACGAGGTGTTCGCGTAGTAGCCCGGGAACCACACGAAAGGCGCGTGCCAGACAGCCCACGTGGCCCCGTTGATAAGACCGGCAACCACCGGGTTGAACCGCTCCTGAAGCTCGTCGAGCCAGTAGCCGCGAAGCCCGATCTCCTCGACGGCCGGAAAGACGAACGAGAGCAGTAGCACGAACGCGAGGGCTTGAGGCGACAAGACCGCGTCCCAGGCGATTCCCAGGGGGCGGTCCGTGATGCCAAAGACGAGCGCTGCTCCCGCCATGAGCAAGTCGAAGACAAGCCAGAACAGAAGGATGACGGTGAGCCAGCGCACACTGATGCGGCGGATGTCGACGAGTCGAGAACCGATGTCTCTGAGGCGTCGCCTGCCGCCGGTGAGACCCGCCAGCACCACGCCTGCGATAAGCGGACTTGCTCCCCCAACAAGGAACAGGATGATCTTGGGGAAGGACCACACCGACTCACCTGATGCAAAGATGGGAGACCAGAACAGGTATGCCCAGCCGAGGTATACGAGCGGGAAGCCAACCACTCCGACCTTGACGGCCAGCGCTCTGGCCCTCTCATACACCCTGGTCAAGTCTCGATCCTCCCAACGGCATAGCGGTCAACACCAGGAACCTTGTTCGCGCGTCTAACGCTTTTGTTTAGCGGTGCCCCGACAGGGGCGTCCGGTGGAGCCCGCAGGCCGGAACAAACTACAATATTTGTTAGAATCTGCCAAAAAGTGAACAGGTTTTCGGAACCGAACTATTGTTGCCATTTTGGTTTTCTGTGTTTTCACTAAGAGATTTGGCATTTAATATATTCTTATTAGGATACCTTGATGTTATGGAAAACATTTCCTTCATGGGGGAACCCTCGGGTTTCTGATAGTAACATAGCTTCAAGAAGCCTGA
Organism: Marinobacter sp. F3R11; assembly: GCF_003318275.1. Classification (GTDB taxonomy): domain Bacteria; phylum Pseudomonadota; class Gammaproteobacteria; order Pseudomonadales; family Oleiphilaceae; genus Marinobacter. The sequence goes on from NZ_QOCH01000015.1 coordinate 507,053, forward strand.
CTCAGAACCAGAAGGATACTGATCGCCATCGATAGTAAATTTCTCAAAAGAAAACCCTCTATTATTTAAATCTATCTTATCGACATAGACCTTACCATCAATTGAAACTGATAAAAAATGTTCCCCTTCAGTCCAAACACGGATACTTGCCCCTTTTAACGAACACTCTGATGACTCTATGATTCCAGGAAAAATAACCCCTTCACTTAACAAACTGGCTTTAATCTCATCACGTAGCTCTCGCGTCCCTTCTTTGAAAATAGTTTCAGGATTATTCACATAGTCAAATTCAAACGAGGCGTAATCAAGTTCGGGGTGACAGGTTCTAAATATAAACGGCACTCCATAATCCGAATATGCTTTGCCTGAAATGCAAATAATCAGAAACAGCAACGAAAGTCGCATGACGCCTCCAGAAATTCTAACGCCCAGCTAAGCCGACGGAATGGACTTCCCCCAATAAAATGGACACGCCCAATCACAGGCTAGGAATGTCTAGTGGAACGGGGTAAGTCCATGTCCGAGCGCTTTGATTTGTTAGCCAAGCGTGGGAAGTTCTTGATATATTCGCTGCACAAGTTCCTTTCCATGCTTTCGCTCCAAACGTCGCACAACAAAATGCCCTTTAGCCATGTCTTGGAAATGGTCCATAAAAACAGTGTTAATAATTGCTCCACCAGCAGCACCAATTGCTGGCACAGCCTGAGCGGCTGCCTTATCTGTTATTTGTATGCTATACCTCTCTGCGACCTCAGCAATAAATCTGACCAATACAGGCGCCCCCTCTTGAGTTAATGTTTTGGTCGCCAAAAAGTCAGCCGCGTCTGCAACTAACTTTGCTAATGCAGCTCGTACTGCATAGTAGCCACTCTCCGCGCCATCGTCTGACTCGCTAGCACCTCCGAGCGCGAACACCTCAAGGCAAGCGAGCTTAACTTCTACTTGAGAAATTGATTCCCCTTCACTTCTTGCAATATCTGCAATTGATCTAAGCATAATGGTGGTAGATAGTGCCAACTCTGCTGCAATAGCAGAAATCCCAAAGAAGCCTCCAATTCCGCCAGAAATGGCCACCCCTAATTTATGCCAATTATTTGAAGATGATTCGCCCGGTATATCTTTCATCGTAAAAATAGCTGCATCGGAAGCCTTCATTAGGGCAGTTTGAGTGACATCGCTAATTTTCCCTTTCCATTCCACTGGAAGCTGACCTAGCCCCTTTTCTATTGGACTACCAATAAGATTCGTAACCTTCGCTGCAACACCAGGGTTTTCCAAAATGTTTTTCGCCGATTGCAGTTCTTTCCGATCATTTTCTGGAAATTCGATTCCCATTACTTCTAAAGCTCCTATATGGCTAACAGCGTATTAGATAGAACGCTTAATTATTGCAATAACACCGCCCCCTCAACACTTTTCCATGAACCGGTAGTCGCACTGAGTTCTTTCTAACGGCATTGCATTAATCGCAAACAGAGCAACATTCATAGCTTGCTACCCTCTACATTAATCCATTCTCAGGCTATCTTCCGTAGCTCTTTGCAAAAGCTTGTTAAGTCGGGTGAAGAAAGGTGTTTTGTAGTCTGTTTATGCGGCAATCGGAATGTATGGGGCTATCGAGAAGGGAATCCGGAGGGGGAGTCACAGCCCCGGGCAGGCGCCCAGGGCTGTTGTACTGCAAGTCTTACTTAACTTTCGGATCCAGCTCACCAGACTCGTAGCGCTCAAACATGCGCTCAAGGTTGATGGGCTTGATCTTGCTGGCGTTGCCGGCACAGCCGAAGGCTTCGTAGCGTGCGATGCAGATATCGGTCATGGCTACCATGGTGGCCTTGAGGAATTTGCGCGGGTCAAACTCTGCCGGGTTCTGGGCCATGAAACGGCGAACAGCTCCGGTGCTGGCAAGGCGCAGGTCGGTATCGATGTTTACCTTGCGCACGCCGTGCTTGATGCCTTCAACGATTTCTTCAACCGGTACGCCGTAGGTTTCCGGAATTTCACCACCGAATTCGTTGATCACTTTCAGCCATTCCTGGGGCACAGAGCTGGAGCCGTGCATAACCAGGTGGGTATCAGGGATACGAGCGTGGATGGCTTTAATCTGGTTGATCGCCAGAATGTCACCTGTTGGCGGACGGGTGAACTTGTAGGCGCCGTGGCTGGTGCCGATGGCGATGGCCAGTGCGTCTACGTGGGTCTTTTTCACGAAGTCGGCGGCTTCTTCCGGGTCGGTCAGCATCTGATCCATGTCCAGAGTGCCTTCGGCGCCGATGCCGTCTTCTTCGCCGGCCTGGCCGGTTTCCAGGGAGCCCAGGCAGCCCAGTTCGCCTTCTACGGATACGCCACAGGCGTGCGCCATTTCAACGGTGCGGCGGGTTACGTCTACGTTGTATTCGTAGCTGGTCGGGGTTTTTCCGTCTTCACCCAGTGAGCCGTCCATCATAACGGAACTGAAGCCCAGCTGGATGGAGCGCTGGCACACTGAAGGGCTGGTACCGTGGTCCTGGTGCATAACTACCGGGATATGTGGCCATTCTTCAATAGCCGCCAGAATCATGTGACGCAGGAACGGAGCACCGGCGTATTTACGGGCACCGGCAGAGGCCTGAACAATAACCGGAGAATCGGTTTTGTCGGCGGCTTCCATGATGGCGCGCATCTGTTCCAGGTTGTTTACGTTAAAGGCTGGCACACCGTAACCATGCTCGGCGGCGTGGTCCAGCATTTGCCGCATCGAAATCAGGGCCATTTGGTTGTCTCCTTGGTTTAAAAAAAGTCACATAAGTTTGAAATCATATTCAGCACGCAGGAGCGTTTTTTTCCCGGCTCAGAACTCTATGCTCCGCGCTCTTCCAGTACGGCAACGGCCGGCAGTACTTTACCTTCCACAAATTCCAGGAAGGCTCCACCGCCGGTGGAAATATAAGAGATCTTGTCAGCTATATTGTATTTGTCAACGGCTGCAACTGTGTCGCCACCACCGGCCAGTGAGAATGCATCGCTCTCGGCGATGGCTTCAGCCAGGGTTTTGGTGCCGTTGCCAAACTGATCAAACTCGAACACACCTACGGGGCCATTCCACAGGATGGTTTTGGCGTTCTTGAGCAGTTCCGCGAACTGGCCTGCGGTTTCCGGGCCTACGTCGAGGATCATGTCGTCTTCAGTCACGTCGGAAATATTCCGGATGGTGGCTGTAGCACCTTCCGCAAACTCACTGGCAACCACTACGTCGACCGGCAGCGGGATCTTAACGCGGGAGGCGATGTCTCTGGCAGTATCCAGCAGTTCGTGTTCGCACAGGGATTTACCAACTGGGTGGCCGGCTGCGGCCAGGAAGGTGTTGGCGATGCCGCCACCTACGATGATCTGGTCACACACTTTTTCGAGGGCGTTGAGCACGTCAAGTTTGGTGGATACTTTAGCGCCACCAACAATGGCTACAACCGGTTTGGCCGGGTTATCCAGGGCTTTGCCCAGGGCTTCCAGTTCCGCAGCCAGCAGTGGGCCTGCGCAGGCTTCCGGTGCAAAGCGGGCTACGCCGTGGGTAGATGCCTGGGCACGGTGGGCTGTACCGAAGGCATCCATCACGTAGATGTCGCACAGGGCAGCGTATTGTTTGGCCAGGGTTTCGTCGTCTTTCTTTTCGCCTTTGTTGAAGCGAACGTTCTCGAACAGCACCACTTCGCCGTCGGCCACGTCAACGCCACCAAGGTAATCTTTAATCAGGCGCACTTCCTGGCCCAGCACCCCGGTGAGGTAATCAGCAACCGGCTTCATGGAGGAAGCTTCGTCGTATACACCTTCTTCCGGGCGGCCCAGGTGGGACATCAGCATTACCTTGGCACCGGCGTCTCTGGCAGCTTTGATGGTGGGCAGGGACGCGCGAATGCGGGCATCACTGGAAATCACGCCGTTTTTTACCGGCACGTTGAGGTCTTCGCGGATCAGAACCCGCTTACCAGCGAGGTTCAGGTCGGTCATTTTTTTGATGGCCATAACACTAATATCCTTAACGTTTAAATCATGAAGATTGAGGCAGGCTCTCTGGCCAAGCCTCTTTTCACTCTTGAGCCTCTGTGGTTTTACCCAGCCAACTCTGGCTTACATCCAGCATGCGGTTGGCAAATCCCCATTCGTTATCAAACCAGACCAGCAGTTTTACCATATTCCCCCGGGTTACCCGGGTCTGGCCGCCGTCCACAACACCGGAATGAGCATCGTGGTTGAAGTCGGAGCTGGCCAGCAGTTCATCGGTGTAACCGAGAATGCCTTTCAGCGGGCCATTTGCTGCGTCTTTCAACACGCGGTTTACTGCGGCTACATCCGTGGTTTCTCTCACATTGAACACCATGTCGATAGCAGAGACGTTCATGGTGGGCACGCGCAAAGCCACGGAGCTGAAACGGCCTTCCATGTGAGGAAGCAGGCGCTCAACACCGCGTGCCAGCCCTGTATCTACCGGGACTATGTTGTGGAGCGCACTGCGGGTAAGGCGCAGGTCCTGCTGATGGTAGGCGTCTATGACTGGCTGGTCATTCATGGCGGCGTGAATGGTGGTGGTACAACCCTGCTCCACGCCGAAAGCTTTATCCAGTACACAGATCACCGGAACCAGACAGTTGGTGGTGCAGGAACCTGCTGCCACTATCCGGTCGGTTTCTGTGATTTCAGACTCGTTGATGCCGTAAACCACGGTGCGATCCACATCCGATTCAGCAGGCTGGGAAAACAGCAGTCGTTTTGCCCCCGCCTGAAGGTGTCGCTCTGCCGTGGCCCGGTCGGAATAGGAGCCGGAGCATTCCAGTACCAGATCTATGCCCAGTTCATTCCACGGCAACTCGGCCGGGTCTGAATGGCTGAGCACACGGATGGGATCACCGTTAATGATCAGATCCTGCCCCTGCACCGCAATGCTTCCGGAAAACCGGCCATGGGTGGAATCGTATCGGGTAAGGTGTGCAATCGTGTCGATATCGGAAAGCTCGTTAATCGCGACCACCTGAAGGTGATCGCGAAAACCGTTTTCGTACAGAGCACGCAACACGCACTGGCCAATACGGCCATACCCGTTGATCGCAATACGATAGGGCGCAGGTACTGTCATCAGGCGTCCAGCAATTCCGCAGCTACTTCGAGTACGTTTTCTACGGTAAAGCCGAACTCTTTGAACAGTTCGCCGGCCGGGGCAGATTCACCGAAGGTGGTCATGCCCACAACGCGGCCATCCAGGCCCACGTACTTGTACCAGTAATCCGCAATCGAGGCTTCGATGGCAATGCGGTTGGTAACTTCCAGCGGCAGCACCTGCTGCTTGTACTCGGCACTCTGGGCATCGAATACGTCAGTTGATGGCATGGAAACAACGCGAACTTTCTTGCCCTGCTCACGCAGTTTGGCAGCGCTGTCCTGTGCCAGGCCTACTTCTGAGCCGGTGGCAATCAGGATAAGGTCTGGAGTGCCTTCGCTGTCTGTCAGCACGTAGGCGCCCTTTGCCACATCCGCCAGTTGCTGTGCGTCACGAGCCTGTGCAGGCAGGTTCTGGCGGGAGAAGATCATGGCGGTGGGGCCGTCTTTGCGCTCAAGAGCACTTTTCCAGGCAACCGCGGATTCAACTGCGTCGGCCGGGCGCCAGGTGCTCATGTTCGGAGTGGTGCGCAGGCTGGCCAGTTGCTCAACCGGCTGATGCGTCGGGCCGTCTTCACCCAGACCAATAGAATCGTGAGTGAACACGTAGATAGCACGCTGTTTCATCAGTGCGGCCATGCGCACGGCGTTACGGCAGTATTCCATAAAGATCAGGAAGGTCGCGCCGTAAGGTACAAAACCGCCGTGCAGGGCAACACCGTTCATGATGGCGGCCATGCCGAACTCACGCACACCGTAATAGATGTAGTTACCGTTGGCATCGTTTTTACTTACGCCTTTACAACCGCTCCAGAGAGTGAGGTTGGAGCCGGCCAGGTCGGCAGAACCGCCAAGCAGTTCCGGCAGTAACGGGCCGTAGGCATTCAGGGTGTTCTGGGAGGCTTTACGGCTGGCAATGGTTTCGCCTTTGTCCTGACATTCCTGAATGTAAGCCTGGGCTTTTTCAGAGAAATCTGCAGGCAGATCACCGGCCATACGGCGCTTCAGTTCAGCAGCCAGTTCCGGTTCCGCTTTTTCATATGCAGCAAAGGCTTCGTTCCAGGCGCTTTCGGCGCTGGCGCCTTTATCTTTGGCATTCCAGGCGTCGTAAATGTCGGCAGGAATCTCAAACGGGCCGTAAGTCCAGCCCAGGGCTTCGCGGGTCAGTGCAATTTCATCGTCACCCAGCGGGGCGCCGTGGCAATCTTCTTTACCCTGTTTATTGGGTGAGCCGAAGCCGATGATGGTTTTGCAGCAGATCAGTGTGGGCTGTTCGGTGTTGGCACGGCCAGCCTCAACAGCGGCACGGATGGCATCGGCGTCATGGCCGTCAACACTGGGGATTACCTGCCAGCCATAGGCTTCAAATCGCTGCGGTGTGTTGTCGGTAAACCAGCCTTCAACTTCGCCATCAATAGAGATGCCGTTGTCGTCGTAGAACATGATCAGTTTGCCCAGGCCCAGAGTGCCCGCCAGCGAACAGACTTCGTGAGAGATGCCTTCCATAAGGCAGCCATCGCCCAGGAATGCGTAGGTGTAGTGGTCAACAACTTCATGGCCCGGGCGGTTGAACTGTGCCGCCAGGGTTTTCTCTGCCAGTGCGAAGCCCACTGCGTTAGCAATGCCCTGCCCCAGTGGGCCAGTGGTGGTTTCTACACCCGGGGTGTAACCGTATTCCGGGTGGCCAGGCGTTTTTGAGTGCAGTTGGCGGAAGTTCTTGAGATCGTCAATGGAAACGTCATAGCCGCTCAGGTGCAACAGTGAGTACTGCAGCATGGAGCCATGGCCGTTGGACAGTACAAAACGGTCGCGGTTGGCCCACTGTGGATTAGCAGGATTGTGGCTCAGGTAATCGTTCCACAGTACCTCGGCGATATCAGCCATGCCCATGGGCGCACCCGGGTGGCCGGATTTGGCTTTCTGAACCGCATCCATGCTCAGCGCGCGAATGGCGTTGGCGAGATCTTTACGAGAGGGCATTAACGTTTCTCCAATGTTTTTCAGGGAAAGTAGGGAGCAACCCAGGGCTTTTAATGGGGCGATAAAAAGCTGCTCAAAAATAAGGCGCGTATTTTCGCCGATTAGGGTGTGCCGGGGCAAATCATGATGCGCCTTCTGTGCAAATATCCTGGCGCAGATTCCCGAAAGAGGTTGATTTCAAAGAGTGATAATTCTATATCAAAATATTTTGATATGGCTATTGATTGATCACCCAAACCCACTTACACTCCGCAACCATGACAAGTTTGAATGCACAGGCTAACCAAATATCCTCCGTGGACGTGCTTGCCCCTATCTTCAAGGCAAGCGGCGACCCTCTGCGCCTGGAGATTTTGCGTGTGCTGCGGCGCGATACCTTTGGTGTGCTGGAACTCAGCCAACTGTTCGATATGCGCCAGTCCGGCATGAGCCACCACCTGAAAGTAATGCACAAGGCAGGGCTGGTAGAGCCGCAGCGTGAAGGCAACTCGATTTTTTATCGGCGCCCGCTGCACCTGGATAACGACAAGCCGACAGATCTGACGATCCGGCAGATTTTTGAAGCTGTAGACCGCGCACCTTTGCCCGCGCATCTGCAGGAAAAAATTGAATCTATCCGTAACCAGCGCGCAGATCAGTCGCAGGCGTTTTTCTCCCGGCATTCAGATCAGTTCCGGGAGCAGCAGGAATTGATTGCGGCGTTTGACCTCTACGCGGTGCCTGTGGCCGAGATGATTCGCAAGCGGACACGCAAACACCACTGGCAGACGGCTCTGGAAATCGGGCCGGGTGAAGGCGGCTTCCTGCCGGTGTTATCAGAGCTTAGTGAACATGTTGTGGCGCTGGATAACAGCCGGGACATGCTGGCCAAGGCAACGCGAACCTGCATTGACCAGCACCTCAACAATGTCGATCTGATAGAAGGCATAACCGACACACTGCTGGCCCGCGGTGATGCGTTTGATCTTGTAGTGGCCAATATGGTGTTACACCACGTACCCAGCCCTGCAGACATTTTTCTGGATGCTGCGGCCTTGATGAATAACGGCGGTTGCCTGGTTATCAGCGACCTGTGCCGCCACGACCAGAACTGGGCAAAGGATAACTGCGGCGACCTCTGGCTTGGTTTCGAACCGGAAGAGCTCACCGCCTGGGCAATAGCTGCGGGCCTTAAATCCGGTGAGCAATTGTTTATCGGGTTGCGTAACGGTTTCCAGATTCAGGTCAGAGAATTCTGGAAAACCCAGCTACCCTTGAGGTAACGGAACCCAGGGATAGCAATGCCTCCCAGGGAATATTCAAAAACTTTGATATTGGTGTAAGTAGTATTACTTACACGCTATAACCCACAAGATTTCGAAACGCTCACAGAGGAGCAAGCTATGTCCGACTACAACATTTTCACCTCCGAATCGGTCTCCGAGGGCCACCCGGACAAACTGGCCGACCAGATTTCCGACGCGGTTCTGGATTCCATTCTTATGGATGATCCCCACGCCCGCGTAGCTTGCGAAACCATGGTAAAAACCGGTGTAGCCATTGTTGGTGGTGAAATCACAACCAGCGCATGGGTAGATCTGGAAGATCTGGTTCGCGGTGTGATCAAGGACATTGGCTATACCTCCTCAGACGTCGGCTTCGACGGGGACACCTGCGGCATTATCAATATCATCGGCAAGCAATCTGTGGATATCGCCCAGGGTGTCGACCGTCAGAAACCGGAAGATCAGGGCGCTGGTGATCAGGGCCTGATGTTTGGTTATGCCAGCAACGAAACTGAAGTGCTGATGCCTGCACCGATCACCTTTGCCCACCGTCTGGTTGAACGCCAGGCAGAAGCCCGCAAAAACGGCGTACTGCCGTGGCTGCGTCCCGATGCGAAAAGCCAGGTAACCTGCCGCTATGAAAACGGCAAGGTTGTGGGCATTGATGCGGTTGTACTTTCAACCCAGCACGACCCGGATGTCAGCCAGGCTGATCTGAAAGAAGCCATTATGGAACTGGTCGTGAAAAATGTGCTGCCGGCCGAACTTCTGCACAAGGGCACTCAGTTCCACATCAACCCCACGGGCAAGTTTGTTATCGGCGGCCCGGTTGGTGACTGCGGTCTTACTGGCCGCAAGATCATCGTCGACACCTACGGTGGTATGGCCCGTCACGGTGGTGGTGCCTTCTCGGGCAAAGACCCCTCGAAGGTTGATCGCTCTGCTGCCTATGCAGGCCGTTACGTGGCCAAGAATATTGTCGCCGCCGGCCTGGCTGACAAGTGCGAGATTCAGGTTTCCTACGCCATCGGCGTGGCGCAACCCACATCCATTTCCGTAAACACTTTCGGTACCGGAAAAATCGGCGACGACAAAATTATTGAGCTGGTCCGCCAGCACTTTGATCTGCGCCCTTACGCCATCACCAACATGCTCGACCTGCTGCACCCCATGTATCGGGCTACAGCGGCCTATGGCCACTTCGGCCGCGAGCCATATGAGATGACCGTTGACGGTAAAACTTTCACGGCTTTCCCTTGGGAAAAAACCGACCGCGCAGCAGCTCTGAAAGGCGCCGCAGGTATCTGAACAATTCTCAGGCGTATGAATGACCTCATGCGCCCGAAGCTTGAACAAGGAGATGGGGGGCAGCTTCCGTGGAATGTCGATGGCCAAGGACGGCCGAAGACAAGTGCACATGGATGTGCTCGTAGCGGTTCCACGGAAGCTGCCCCCATCTCCGAATACTTCAGATTTCAGAGGCCACAGAAATAAACTCTCTGGCCAAAACAGAACTAATCGGAGAACACCAATGAGTAACTTCAACGACTATAAAGTCCGCGATATCAACCTGGCCGACTGGGGCCGCAAAGAAATCAAGATCGCCGAAGGCGAAATGCCCGCCCTGATGGCTCTGCGTGAAAAGTACAAAACTGAGCAGCCGCTGAAAGGCGCCAATATCATGGGCTGCATCCACATGACCATCCAGACAGCAGTGCTGATCGAAACGCTGATCGAGCTGGGAGCAAATGTGCGCTGGTCATCCTGCAACATCTTCTCCACCCAGGATCAGGCCGCCGCAGCCATCGCGGCCCAGAACATCCCTGTGTTTGCCTGGAAAGGCGAAACCGACGAAGAGTATGACTGGTGCCTTGAGCGCACTATCGGTGCCGACGTGGAAGGCTGGGAACCCAACATGATTCTGGATGACGGCGGCGATCTGACAGCCCTGCTCCATGAAAAATACCCGGAAGTTCTGGCTAACTGTCACGGTGTGACTGAAGAAACCACCACCGGCGTACACCGTCTGCAGGAAATGCTGCGCGAAGGCACTCTGAAAGTACCGGCCATCAACGTAAATGATGCGGTTACCAAATCGAAAAACGACAACAAATACGGTTGTCGTCACAGCCTCAACGACGCCATCAAACGCGGCACAGATCACCTGATGGCGGGCAAGAAAGCTCTGGTAATTGGCTACGGTGATGTAGGTAAAGGCTCCGCTGCCTCCCTGCGTCAGGAAGGCATGATCGTCAAAGTATCCGAAGCTGATCCTATTTGTGCGATGCAGGCCTGCATGGACGGTTACGAAGTGGTTTCCCCGTACATCGATGGTATCAACACGGGCACTGAAGCCTGCATAAACAAGGCCCTGCTACAGACTACCGACCTGATTGTAACCACCACCGGCAACATGAACGTGTGCGACGCGCATATGCTCAAGGCACTGAAATCCGGCGCGGTTGTCTGCAACATTGGTCACTTCGACAATGAAATCGATACCGCCTATATGCGCAAGAACTGGGAATGGGATGAAGTTAAGCCTCAGGTTCACGTTATCTATCGCGACAAGGCGGTTAACGATCACCTGATTCTGCTTTCTGAAGGTCGCCTGGTGAATCTGGGCAACGCCACTGGCCATCCTTCACGGATCATGGACGGTTCTTTCGCAAACCAGGTTCTGGCTCAGATGTACCTGTTTGAGCGCAAGTTCGCGGATCTGCCGGAAGAAGCCCGTTCAAAAGGTGTTTATGTACAGGTTCTGCCCAAGCAACTGGACGAAGAAGTGGCCCGCGCCATGGTTGAGGGTTTCAGCGGTGTGATCACCAGGATGACCCCGGAACAGGCACAATACATTGGCGTACCGGTCGAAGGCCCGTACAAGCCAGAAAGCTACAAATACTGATCAGGTAATACCATGCAATCCCAGAAACAGTTCAAACGCCGTTTCAGCTTCGAGTTCTTTCCGCCCAAGACCGACCAGGGCAAAGAGAAACTCCAGGTGGTGCGCGATCAGCTTGCCGGGGTGAATCCGGATTTTTTCTCCGTCACCTTCGGTGCGGGCGGCTCCACACGGGACCGCACCATTGAAACCGTGCTCAACCTGCATAAACAGGGCATTTCTACAGCACCACATTTATCCTGCGTCGGTGGCACCCGGGAAGAAATTGCGGAGCTGCTGGATCTGTATAAAGAGAATGGTATCAACCGGATTGTCGCCCTTCGGGGTGACATGCCTTCCGGTATGGGTGCCTCTGGCGAAATGCGTTACGCCAACGAACTGGTTGAGTTCATCCGCCAGCACAGTGGCGACCATTTCAACCTCGAAGTAGCGGCCTACCCGGAGTTCCACCCCCAGGCCCGCAATGCCGAAGAAGATCTGAAAAACTTCGCCCGCAAGGTAGAAGCCGGCGCCAACAGCGCCATTACCCAGTACTTTTTCAACCCGGAAAGCTACTTCTACTTCATCGACCGGCTGGAAAAGATGGGAGTTACCATTCCGGTGGTACCGGGCATCATGCCGATCGTGAATTTTTCCAGCCTGGTGCGCTTCTCTGACATGTGCGGTGCAGAAATACCGCGCTGGATCCGCAAGCAGCTGGAAGCCTACGGAGATGACAGTGTCAGTATCCGTAAGTTTGGTGAGGAAGTGATCACCCGCATGTGTGAAAAGCTGCTGGAAGCCGGCGCACCCGGGCTGCACTTTTACACTCTGAACCAGGCTGAGCCCAGCATCAGCATCTGGAAGAACCTTGGAATCAGTGAACGGGAAAAAATCGCGTTCTGATCAGATTCCACAACACCAGGCACCTCGCCGGGTTATGCCACAAAGCCATAACCCGGCCTCCACACTTCCCGTCATCCGCCACAGTAATCAAGTCACGCATTTGATATTGGGTGCGCTCCTGAGTAATAGTCTAAAGTGTACGTGGTGCAGTTCCACTAACGCTCCCCGGAGATAACAGTCACCAACAGTGAATCTTCCGGCCTGCCTTACCGGGCATACGGAGCCTCATAAAAAGAGAAGGAGAAAGCATGAGCACGAAATGGCTGAAAACACTGGGCACTGGCCTGGCACTTACCGTTGCGGTCAGCACGGTTAGCGCTGAAACCCTGCGAGTAGCCACAGACCCAAGCTTCGTTCCGTTCGAAATGCTGGACCAGGAAACCGGAGAAATGATCGGTTTCGACATGGAGATAATCGCTGAAGTCGCTCAGCGCGCCGGCTTTGAATACGACGTTAATACCATGGACTTCAACGGCATCATCCCTGCCCTGCAAACAGGCAACGTGGATATCGCCATTGCCGGTATTACCATCACCGAAGAGCGTGAAAAAATCGTCGATTTCTCTGACCCCTACTACGATTCCGGCCTGCGGATTCTGGTTCGTCAGGACAACAATGAAGTAACAGAACTGTCCGACCTTGAAGGCCTGAAGATTGGCTCAAAAATCGGCAGTACCAGTTATGATTTTCTGAAGAAAAACCTGGATAAGAACGACGGCGTAACGCCCTACCCAGGCAGCTCTGATATGTATATGGCTCTGATGTCCCGTGCAGTCGACGCGGTATTCTACGACGCCCCGAACGTTGGCTATTTCGCCCGTACCAAGGGTGAAGGTGAAGTCAAAACCGTTGGCACGCTTTACGAAGGCCAGCAGTATGGCATCGCTCTGAAAAGTGGCAGCGAATGGGTCGACGAGGTGAATGAGGCTCTTGCCTCCATGAAAGAAGACGGAACCTACAAAACCATCTACGAGAAGTGGTTTGGCCCGATGCCGGAAGGCAAGTAACAGCCGAAGGGGCTCACGTGGCCCGTTCCTCTTGTTGCGCCGGGGTGGGCTTCACCCCGGCTGCTTCTGACTCCAACCCCGGCGGAGACGTACACTGTGGAATCCCAGTTCCAGTTTGACTGGCAAGCAGCCATCGACTCTATTCCCTTTCTGCTCAAGGGAATACCTTACACTCTGATGATTTCATTTGGCGGCCTGCTTATAGGCTTTGCCCTCGGCATCCTTTTTGGTCTGCTGAGCATCAACAAAAAGTGGTTTCTGAAGTGGCCCGCGACGGCCTACATAGAAATCTTTCGTGGTACTCCGATCCTGGTTCAGGTTCTGTTTATCTTTTACGGCCTGCCCGATCTGATTGGCGGGCCCATAGACCCTCTGACTGCAGGTGTTGCCGCAATTGCCCTGAACTCGGGCGCTTACATTTCTGAAGTGGTACGTGGTGGCGTTCAGTCCATCGCCAAGGGACAGACCGAAGCCGGGCTTTCTCTGGGCCTTTCCCGTACTCAGACATTCTGGTCAATCATATGGCCCCAGGCATTCCGGCGCATGATCCCGCCGCTTGGCAACCAGGCCATTGTCAGTATCAAGGACACCTCACTGTTTTCGGTTATCGGCGTCGGCGAACTCGTACGCCAGGGTCAGGTTTACATTGCCAGCACCTTCACTGCCTTTGAGGTGTATTTCGTGGTTGCAATCATGTATCTGGCCATCACCCTCTCCTTGTCACTGATTCTTCGCCTTGTTGAACGGCGCGGACTGGCTTCTGTCTGAAGGAACCTGACCCATGACTCAGATTGTAAAAATGAAGGGCATGAACAAGTACTTCGGCAAGGTGCATGTCCTTAAAGATATTGATTTAACCGTAGAGCAAGGCGAAGTAGTCGTTATTATCGGTGCCAGCGGATCAGGTAAATCCACCCTGATCCGCTGCGTGAACGGGCTTGAAGAGTTCGAATCCGGCCACCTTGAAGTCGAAGGCCAGGAGCTTGCTCCGAACGGCGGCAATCAGCAGGCTCTTTCGCAAATCCGTAAAGAAGTAGGCATGGTGTTCCAGCAGTTCAATCTGTTCCCTCACCTTACGGTGAAAGAGAACATCATGCTGGCGCCCCGGAAAGTGAAAAACGCTCCTAAACCTGTCGCCAACGCCACCGCAGAACGCCTGCTGGAGCGTGTAGGCATCGGCAGCCAGGCTGACAAATACCCCGGCCATCTCTCCGGCGGCCAGCAGCAACGGGTTGCCATAGCCCGTGCCCTCGCCATGGAACCGCGACTGATGCTGTTCGACGAGCCCACCTCGGCGCTGGACCCGGAAATGATCGGTGAAGTGCTGGACGTAATGCGCGAACTGGCCAAAGAAGGCATGACCATGATGGTCGTCACCCACGAAATGGGCTTCGCCCGGGAAGTGGCTGACCGCGTGATTTACATTCACGAAGGCCAGATTGTGGAAGAAGGCAAGCCGGATGACGTGTTCGATAATCCTCAGAATGAACGTACTCAGGCGTTTCTATCGAGGGTGCTGGCGCACTGATGTCGCTAAGCCATAGTAATTAAGCCCTCGCTCCGGGGGTTTAATTACTACCTCGCTCGCCATAAATCATTACCCTTTTCGCCAGCATTAGCTGCCAATAACCACTGACCCCGAGCCAATAGTCACACCCCCACAGGAAATCTTGCTACCGGTCACCGCAGCCGGTATGCCATTAATCATCACAGAGGCAGAACCGGCAGCAATCACGCGCGGGTGCGAAGAGTGTTTAGGCTTGGAATGGGGCGCCAGCGGATCACCAACCCGGGCTACGGGCTTGCCATCAATCAGAACATCCGGGGAACCGGCGATTACCGGCGTAGGCGGGAAACCCTCGTGATCGGAGCCCATGTCTCCGAGAAGCACAACAGCTTTACTCATATCGCATCCTTTGCGTCGTTTTCGTCCTTGATGAATCATCACCTGTGATCGGGCAACTCAGGCTCCGGCAAGTGACACTTACATCTTATACCGTCTGTACACTTTGACCAAGTCGTCCGGTTCACACTGTGAACCGGACAAGCGGAGCTGGCCTAGGCATTACTTCGTTTACTTACGTAGCCCGCCACGGGGATGGCTGTTCAGGTAAGCCTGATCAGATATCCGGGTCCAGCGACGTGCTTTCCACAGGAATCTGGACTGTGAATCCAATACCTCTCTGGCAAGCGGATCTTCGTTGGCCCGGGCTTTCAACTGCTCCTCAGTCACGTCATACAACGCTTGGAGAATCTCCGGAGAAAACGTACGAATCTGAACGCCGGGATACTCAACCTGGATGGTCGACCAGTTCTGAGCGCTCTCGTACGTTGATTGTATATACATATCGTATGCTGACGTACGCATGGCAATCTGGAGCACCTTCTGAAGCCGCTCAGGCAGGCGCTTCCAGCTGTCCTGATTGATCAGGAACTGCAATTCGGTGGCGGGCTCATGCCAGCCCGTATAGTAAAAACGGGCGATTTCATGGAACCGCATACCCAGATCCAGAGAAGGCCCAACCCATTCAAGGGCATCGATGCGCCCTTCATTCATGGCCTGGTAAAGTTCGCCTGGCGGTAAGTTGATGGGCTCTACTCCAAGCTCCTGCAGAACTGCCCCTGCAAAGCCCGGAACTCGCATCCTTAACCCCTTAAGATCATCCAGGGTATTAATTTCCTTTCGGAACCAGCCCCCCATCTGATTGCCGGTGTTTCCTCCAGGGAACGACAACATGTTGTGTTTACTGTACACCTTCTGCGTCAGCTCCAGCCCTCCGCCATGGTAAAACCACGCGTACTGCTCCTGGGGCAGCATTCCGAAAGGGACGGTGGTGAAAAACAACATATTGAAATCGACGTCTTTCCAGTAATAAGAGGCCGAGTGCCCCATATCGTACTCTCCGGATTTCACCATATCGAAAACACCGAAAGGCTTCTTATGCTGATTAGCTGAAACCACTTCAATTTGCAGCTCACCATCTGAAAGCTGATTTACCATCTGCGCCAGATTGGCTGTGGTGTCGGCAAAAATAGGGGCATTCTCAGCCCAGGTCTGGGCCAGACGCAGCTTGTAAACCGTTGGTTCAGGGGGAGGAGCTTTTACAGCGGCGGCTTTGGGGTCAGCGTCATTACAGCCAGCGAGCAGAACTGACATCACCAGAAAAACAACGAGCACACTTAGTTTTCCAACTTTAGCGGGATACATATACGACCTGCCTGTTCACATTGTTGTTTGTTTTTTAGTTAAATCACGCGTAGCTATTCGCGATTCAAGGGCAATGTATACAACGATCTAACAATACGCAGGAATAAACGAAAACTATGTAGTATTTCTGTAGCGTGTCTGTGGTTGCTCCGTCAGATACGAACAGGGCCGCTACGGGCACAAAGACTGCCGCTGGAACATCAGTTCCTGGCCACCTAAGCAGAACCCATAGCCACACCCCGCTGTTAACTGTAATATCCTCACAGGTTAACAGCCAGATTTTGTCATTACAGAACCATCGTCTTACCGGAGCCCCACCATGCGCAATGCTGACCTTGTCGCCCGCGGCCTGAAATCCGTGTGGCACCCCTGCACCCAGATGAAAGACCATGAAACCCTGCCCCTGGTTCCGATCAGACGGGGCAAAGGCGTCTGGCTGGAAGATTTTGAAAGCAACCGGTATATCGACGCGGTCAGCTCCTGGTGGGTCAACCTGTTCGGCCACGCAAATCCCAGGATCAATGCGGCGATTCAGAAGCAGATCAGCGAGCTGGAGCACGTCATTCTGGCGGGATTCACCCACGAGCCTGTGGTGAATCTGTCTGAGCGGCTCATCGAAGTGACCCCTAAGGGACTGAACAAGTGCTTCTACGCCGACAATGGTTCGTCGGCAATTGAGGCTGCACTGAAGATGAGTTTTCACTACTGGAAGAATCAGGGGCGCCCGGGCAAAAAGAACTTTGTAAACCTGAGCAACAGTTACCACGGGGAAACTCTTGGCGCTCTGGCATTGGGCGATGTCGCGTTGTACAAGGAAACCTATAAGCCCTTATTGATGGAAGTGCTCACTGCCCCTTCTCCGGATGCTTACAACAAGGAAGCAGGCGAAACCGATGAAGCCTATGCCCTTCGCCAGTTTGAAGCTATGGAAAAGCTGCTGGAGGAGAAGCACGAGGAAATCTGTGCTGTCGTGGTAGAGCCATTGATTCAGTGTGCGGGTGGCATGCGCATGCACCATCCTGTTTACCACACCAAACTGCGCCAGGCCTGCGACCGCTACGGCGTGCACCTGATCGCAGACGAAATCGCCGTCGGGTTTGGCCGTACAGGCACTCTGTTTGCCTGCGAGCAGTCCGGCATTACACCAGACTTCATGTGTCTGTCCAAAGGGTTGACGGCAGGTTACCTGCCGCTCTCAGTTGTGCTCACCACCAACGATGTTTACAACGCATTTTACGATGACTACGAAACCCTGAAGGCCTTTCTGCACAGCCATAGTTACACTGGCAACCCGATCGGTTGTGCTGTCGCACTGGCAACTCTCGACATTTTCCGGGATGACAATGTAATCGAGAAAAATCGCAGGCTTTCGGCCTGCCTGGCAGAGTCCGTCGCTCACCTTGCTGACCACCCCAACGTGGGGGATATCCGTCAGCACGGCATGACTCTCGCAGTGGAAATGGTCAAAGATAAAGCATCCAAAACCCCTTTTCCCTGGCAGGAACGCAGGGGAGTTCGGGTTTATCAGCACTCTCTGACCCGAGAGGCCTTGCTTAGACCCCTGGGTAATGTGGTTTACTTCATGCCACCTTACGTCATCACCGAAGACCAGATTCGTCATCTGGCCCAGGTCGCGACCGAGGGTATCAACATCGCTGTCCGGGACTGACCAGGGTAAACACGCATGCGCATCCCCAGAATTTATACCAACTCGCCACTTAGCGAGGGCAACCACACAGATCTGGATGAAAACGCTGCCCAGCATGTGGGCCGCGTATTGCGCATGCAGCCCGGGCAGGTTCTGAGACTATTCAACGGTGATGGCCAGGACTACCCGGCTACCATTACCGACGCTAACAAGAAGCGAGTGGAAGTGCTTGTAGGTGCACCTGAGATAAATCGCACCGAATCTCCCTTGCAGATCACTCTTGGCCAGACCCTTTCCAAGGGTGACCGCATGGATTATGCCATTCAGAAAGCTGTTGAAATGGGCGTCTCCTGCATTGTGCCGCTCACGACCGACCGCAGCGAGGTAAAACTCAAAGGTGACCGTGAAGAAAAACGTCTGCGCCATTGGCAATCCATTGCGGTGAGCGCCGCAGAACAATGTGGCCGGGCACGGGTGCCCGGGATTCTGCCGATCATGACGGTGGCACAGTGGCTTGAGTACAGCCGTGACTGCGACCTGCGCCTGGTTCTGCATCACCGTACCGAACAGTCTCTGGCCTCCATGGACAAGCCTGCACACATCGCCCTGATGATTGGCCCCGAAGGCGGCCTGACAGCAGAAGAAATTGCCCTCGCGGAAAAAGAGGGATTCATGGCTGTTGCTCTGGGCCCCCGAGTGCTCAGAACTGAAACCGCTCCTGTCGCCACTCTGGCACTGTGTCAGTGGCTGTGGGGGGATATCGGGAGCCAGGAATGACAAACCTGCTCACCAGCATGGAACTCTGGCAATACCTCAGCATTCCTGTAATTGCTGCACTCATTGGCTGGACCACTAACTGGCTTGCCATCAGAATGACTTTCTACCCTCTGGAGTTCGTGGGCAAACCGCCGCTGCTGGGCTGGCAGGGCATTATTCCGTCTAAAGCCAGAAAAATGGCCGCTATCAGCGTCGATGCTACCATCTCGAAAATCGGCACCGTACGGGAGATCTTCCAACAGATTGATCCCAAAGTTCTCGCTACGCACATCGTCTACTCTGTCGACCCTCGCATCGAAGAATACGTAGACGAACTCATGCTCAAAGAGTACCCGACATTATGGGAAAACCTCCCTGCTTCCGGCAGAAGGCTCATCTACGATCGGGTGCGGAAATCCACACCAAAACTGGTGGACAACCTGGTTGACGAGATCGCTGACAACGTCGAAGAACTTCTTGATATCAAAAGCATGGTGATTGAACGCCTTGCTGCCGACAAACAACTGCTGAATCGCATTTTCCTGGAGTGTGGCGAAGCTGAATTCCGCTTTATTGTGAATTCCGGCCTCTACTTCGGCTTCCTGTTCGGCCTGATTCAAATGGTTGTCTGGTACTTTTATCAGAACTGGTGGGTACTGCCTGTTTTCGGACTGATGGTTGGCTGGGCAACCAACTGGATTGCGCTGAACGTTATTTTCCGCCCGCTACGCCCACTGAAATTCGGTGGCTTCCGTATCCAGGGCCTGTTTCTGCAGCGCCAACCTGAAGTTGCGGAATCTTTCTGCCATATAGTGACCCATGAGATCCTCACTGTCGGCAACATCATTAATGCCATACTGGAAGGCCCGGAAGGTGATCGCGCACGCAACATGGTAAGAAAACACATCAAGCCACTCGTAGATGAAACCGTGGGTCTCGGCAAGACAATTACCCAGGTCGCAATCGGTCCAGCCAGCTTTGCAGCACTCAAGAATCAGGTGGGTGAGAAGGCCGTAGAACTGTCAAAAACCTCCTTTAACAACCCGGTGTTCGAGACAGATCGGGCCCGCGCTGTTGAGTCTATTATGGTGGAGCGCATGGCTGCCCTTTCGCCGGTAGAGTTTCAGGATCTGCTCCGACCCTGTTTTCAGGAGGACGAGATCAAACTGATTCTGGTAGGTGCAACTCTTGGCTTTGCTGCCGGTATCTGCCAGCTTGTCTTTGTTTTTGGCGGAACAATGCTCTGAACCGGCCGCTAACCATAGCGGTTTTAGTTTGTGCAAGGCTGCGGCAGACCTCTATACTAAAGTATTCGTGGGCACGTACTTTTCACGGCTGGTTGACCCGGAGGCGACGGATGCCAGGCTTCTTTTCCTGGATTTCAGGCTTTTTCAAGACAGCAAAACCATCACTTCCTCCGGTTTCTGAGGCCAGGCTATTCAACCCTGCAAAAACCTCCGAGCCTGGCGAAGATCCCGATGTAGTACAAGCCCTGACACTGCACCTTGAAGAAAACGTTTTCTGCTGGCTTCTCGATACAGGGCCTACCAACCTGCATACGGAGCGCCCCTCGTCGACCGCTGCACTCGAGGAACTTCATTCACGTCTTATAAACAACACGATGGAAGAAGTCCCCAGGCGGCCGATGACTCTGCCCATGCTGATGAGAGCGCTCTCGGACGATGGGGCCGACCGCCAGAAACTGACCGAGATTATTCTCGGTGATCCCTCCTTAACAGATCAGATTCTGCAGGTTGCCAACAGCCCTTACTTCCGGACAGGTGAGAACACAATCGAATCTGTAGACCAGGCAGTATTTATTCTCGGCATGGATGGCATCCGGAGTGTGATCGCTGCTGCTGTGATGCGTCCGATGATGGCCGCCCGCAACAGCCGGGAAGCGTTGTTTGCCCAGAGGGCCTGGCGCTGGGGTCTGACCTGTGCACGTGCTGCCGAGTTTATAGGCAAGCTCCGCAAAGAGGATGCAAGTGCACTCTTTACTACGGGGTTATTGCCGGCGCTCTCCTACATAACCATCAACAGGGAACTTCAGCGTATTTGCCGGGCGCAACGCGGTGCAGGAGAGCCCGACACTACATTGATTGCTAAAGCACTCAAGCGCTATCAGTGGATGGCTTGCCAGTTGATCGCAACGGAATGGAACCTGCCCCCGAAGTACCACGCTTACCTGATGGCTGCAGAGCGCCCTGCCCCGGATCAGGACCAGACAACTCTGAGTGACGGCATGGTGATTGGCAGCCGCGAAGTGTTGCGCCATGCCCACCAGAGAAATCTGCCAGAGGAAGATCTCGCTAAAATTATTCGCCTGACCCCGGAACAGACAGACCAGGTGCGCAAGGCACTGAAAGCGGTTCTCAGTGAGGGCGCTCGGGGCTGAGCTCTTCGCTCCTGCTGTCTTTCAGTAGTGTTGCGAAGGTCGTGAGTTCATTCTTGTGGCCACCCTCAAGCAACCCGGCTGGAAATACGGGTGGCAGTCTGTCAACAACACGATCCTCATCACGGCGCACCGCCTGAAGCACATCACCTACCGTAATAAGATCCAGAGCACGCCCAGGCACAAGCTGGTCGCCCTGTTTGCCTGCCAGTGAAAGCAAGCCCGCGCGAATCAGCTTGTCACTGACACCGCGTGTCACTTCACCTGGCACCCGCAACGCCTGCTCCAGAGCCTCCTGCTGCGGCGCCCTGGCTCCTTCGCTGAAAGGGCGGGCCACCAGCCAGACCATGGCCAAAGCAACTTTTTCCTGCAGTTCTGGTGCTAACTGAACGTGGGTGCGCTTGGCAACTGCCCCGGGGTTTTGCAGGTAAAACGCAAGGCTTGCACCCAGAAGAAGAATCATCCAGTTCAGATAAATCCAGATCAGCATGATAATACCAATCGCAAAACTGGAATAAATAGCGGCGTACTTGGCCGAACCAGCCACAAAAGACGCGAACAGCATTCCACCCGCCTGCCAGGAAACTCCGGCAACCAGTCCGCCAATAAAGGCGTACCTCAGTTTTACCCGGGTATTGGGCATGAACACATAAACAAACGTGAAGGCCCCCACCACGAGAAAGAAGGGGGTAAAACGACTCACCACCAGGATCAGTGACCCGAATGGTTCAATGGCTATGAGCGCCTGAACAAAGGACGATGAGAAAATCGTCGCGCTGACGCCGATGGCCGATACCATCAGCAGTGGCCCGACCATGATAACGCTCAGATAATTACTGAATCTCTGAGCCACTGAGCGCATCTCCGGCACCCGCCAGATCATGTTGAATGATCGCTCGATTTTCTGTACCAGTGAAACCACAGTGTAAACCAGTAACGCCAGGCCTACCGAACCCAGAACCCCCACTTTCATGTTGTCCACAAAGCCGAGGATACGTTCAGCCATTTCAACGCCTTCCGGCCCCATGGGCTGAAAGAACTGGAACAGGAATGGCTCCATGCGCTGGTGAACGCCCAGGGCTTTCAGCACGGAGAAACTCAGAGCCAGCAAAGGCACAATACTGAGCAAGGTGGTGTAAACCAGGCTCATGGCATGAAGGGTCAGCTGCCCGCTAATCACGTCGCGGATCAGCGCGTAAGCGGAGCGCCCTACCTTGTACAGCCAGGTCCAGGGCCAGGTCTTTGGCGGGTTCGGGTTTGCAAGAATCCAGGTTTCTGCAGCCTGGAGCCGCTCTTTGAATTGGAAGGAAGCCACTTTAGATCCTGTCGTTCCTGTTTTGTTCAGATTATCAGGTAGATATCCGATATATGCCAAGTATGACTGATTGACAGTTTTTTGCGAGACAACCCACTCAATATAACCATATGGATATTAGTTACTTCCTCTTATAACTAAACGCCTGTAAAAAGGCAGCTATCAAACGATATGACGCTTAACTGAATGGGTTTTACATGCGCATCAAACTGGCTCTGGGAGTTTTCGCTCTCACCACACTCGCCCCAACCCTTGCACTGGCAACCAATGGCTACCTGAGCCATGGGTACGGCACTATCAGCATGGGCATGGCGGGCGCGGGTTCGGCTTTCTCCCAGGACAGCATGGCTGCGGCTACCAACCCGGCGGGTATGGTTTTTGTGGGTAACCGGGTCGATGGGGGTATCGAGGTATTTTCTCCAAGGAGAGAATATTCCGTTGATGGCCCACTTTCGCCGCCGCCCGCATTTTCTTTGCAGCCCGGCACTTATGAAAGCAGCAAGAACGGCTTTCTCATCCCCCACTTCGGTTTCAACCGTGAACTCTCAGACACAACAACCTTTGGTGTTTCCGTGTTTGCCAACGGGGGCATGAACACAGATTATTCCGGCGAGAACGGCGGCACCTTCTATGGTGGCCGCGCTGGCGTTAACCTTCAACAATTGTTCATAGCACCAACACTGGCCTGGGAGTTCGCCGACAATCAGGCTATCGGCATTTCACCAATAATTGCCTACCAGCGCTTTTCAGCTGAGGGTCTGCAAAGCTTTGCGCCATTTTCGTCCGACGCCAGCGCCCTCTCAGGCAACGGCACCGATGACGCCTGGGGTTATGGCTACCAGATCGGCTGGCAGGGCGAAATCACCGACACACTGCGCGGCGGTATCAGCTGGCGCAACATCCTGGAAATGGGAGAGTTTGACAAGTACCGGGGTCTGTTCGCCGAGCAGGGTGATTTCGACATTCCGCAAATGTTCAATGCGGGTATCGCCTGGTCAGGTATTCAGGACCACTGGATCCTGCTGGATATCCAGCATATCCGATACAGCGAAATCAACAGTGTAGGCAACCCTGTAATGCCTATCTCTCCCGGATCCCTGGGAACAGATCAAGGGGCCGGGTTCGGCTGGGACAACATGACCATTGTGAAGCTGGGATGGCAGTGGCAACAATCTCCTGACCACGCATGGAGAGCTGGAGTCAGCTACGGAGAAAGCCCGATATCTGATGAGGATGTTCTGTTAAACATCCTCGCCCCGGGTGTTCAGGAATGGCACTTCACGGGCGGCTTTACCCACGGTTTCAGCGAGAACCTGGAATTGTCGGGCATGGCCTTCTTCTCACCGGCAAAAACAGTTACCGGCACCAACCCGCTGGCACCAAACCAGACCATCAGCCTGGAGATGTATCAGGTTGGCGCTTCCGCAAGCCTGGGCTGGGCTTTCTGACTGTAGCCGTCAACACAGGCGCTGACAGCTCCTTCCCGGACTACCAGGAAACGGAGCTGTCAGAACCACGCTTGATGATGGGTGTTTCGCCTTCCCAGATGGCCAGGCCAGACACCAGATCGGTCAGCGACAACTGGATGTAGTATTCCACCTGCTGTTCTTTACCCACCTTATGGTTGCGCTGGATAATTTTTCCGGAAAGACTCAGATCCGGGGCCTGGAGTGTGCCTTTGCGCTGCACTCCGGACTGGTCGAACTCCTCAGAATCACGCAGTTCACGTGCTTTCATGGTCATTTCATCTTCCGCACCGTTTAGACCAACCGCTGTTGTGGTCACTACCTTTCCTGACTGCAGAAGGGATACGCGGATTTTCTTGGTGAGCTGATCGGTATCGATGCGTTGCATGGTGTCGTTGGTAATACGACTGACCACCATGACATAACGGCCGCCGTCAGGGTTATTCACCGCGCCGCTTGCTAGCATGTCTTCGACAGCATCCGAGGCTGCTTTTTCAAAATCCCTGTAGTCCATGGTCATGGCAACCGGACCATCGTCGGCCGCTGGATCAATATAACGGGTGGGCGCGGCACAGCCGGCGATAACAGCGATACCGGCCGAGATGACAAGAGCACGTATCAACATGGGAACTTCCTTCTATAATTTGGGTTCACGGAGGTGCAACTGGTAACTGGTTACGCGGGCATGCGGGGCTGTGGCGCTGAAGTATCGCACCTGCCCGGTCAGCAGAGTTGCTTTCCGGTAACCCTCACCAACGCTTTTAACAACCATGCCATTGGCATCAAACCAGGTCACTTTCCACGCAAGTTCGGTGTCTGATCTGGCCTCTACCGCAAACTGTACGTGCAGCAGGCTGGTCCCATCGGGTTGCGCCAGGCGCTCCTCAAAGAGTTCAGTAACAGCCATGGTGTAGATCACTTCCGGATCCACCTTCAGGTTCTGCCTCTCGCTCAGTGAGCGGGTTTCCGGCTGAGAGGCACAACCGGCCAGACCCAGAACCAGCAAGCTGGCCAACAGAAGAATTTTCATAATGTGCATCCTGCCTTTCGCTGTGTTGACGATAAAATCTGTAAAAATGTTTTCTCTCATCTCATTCGGGCATGCGCGTTAATGTGGCTTTGTTTTTTCCCTGCAAATCCAGGGTGATCACTGTGGCCGGAGCCTTCAGCGTCGGTCGCTTAACATAGATCAGCGTGAATGCCTGTTCTGGTATATCCAGGTCACCCAATACACTCCCCTGGTGATCCAGCAAGCTCAGCTTTCCATCATCCGGACGCCTGATACGCATGGCTTCCCAGTGATCCGGAAGCCCCTGCCAGCTGCGAAGATCAGCCTGGGTTGTTGCTGCAGCATAGGCCGCTGCAAACAACTGCCCCCACGGGCCAAACTGATCCGCAGCCTCGTTCTGGAGTACCGCTTTGCTTATGGCGGATGCCACCGCCCTGGCGAGTATTCCTGTAAATCTTTCCTGCATCTCGGTACGGATAACCTTACCCATATCCGAGATTCGTTCACTCCGCACTACCTGGCCGGAAGCATCGACCACACCGAGACCGCCAGGTACAGCGGAGCGCTCAGTATACTCCGGTAATGCGATACCGACATACGCAGGTGCCCGCCGGGTTCCGCGCACGATGAACAAGGGTACGTCCAGCCGCACCTCTTTCAGAACCGGACCCAGTCCGTTTTCATAAACAATCCACACCTGCGGCGGCAGGTCGTTCAGCCTCTGTGTTCCTGAGGCAAGAAGGGTCGCCAGTTCTGCGTCAGCCTGCAGTACGCCGCTCCCAGGGTTCATCTGTGCAGCACGGGAAAGTGACGTAACTGCCCGTTCATAATCCGCACCATCTTCAGCGTTGGCCAGGAAGTAGATACCGTGGAGATAGGTACTTGAAGGCACGATGAATTCGGGGAAAACAGACCAGCCTGAAAGCGCACCATACTGACTGTTAACCGCTGACTGAAGGCTGCTGCTGTTCAGGCTGTTGCGAACCAGCAAGGCTTTCTGGTTCCCGCTCTGGGCATCACGTTTCAGGGCAGCCTGTTGCTCTGCAATTTCCTTGCGGAAAAAATCAACAGCGCGGCGGGTCCGGTCGTTGGCCCGGTTAAACTCTACCCGGGCGTATTCCGTATTGCCCGAGGCCAGAAACGCCAGCCCTTTGTAGGTGTTCACCAGAACAGCCTCAGACATCAGCGCTTCATAATCCCGCACTGAGTCGTTAACCATGACCGACATCAGCCCTTCCGTAGCGCTGGCCAGTGCACCCTCGGTATCCAGGTATTTCATGCCTTCTTCAGCCAGATCATACGCTTTTACAGCATCATCAAAACGACCTGTGAGCAGATACATTTCACCCTGATGCAATAATTCAAGCAAGTGTTTGCGGGAATCAACAGGCTTGTTGTCTGACACGCTGAAGCTCATGGCCTTCAGCGCGGAATTGTAGTCGCCGCTTGTGTAGGCTGAATTAAACGATGCCAGCTGATCACGCTGCTGGAACGACGAACACCCGGAGATAAGGATCGTCACGACCGCTGCAAAAACCACATTCCACGGATGCTTCAAACTACCATTCCTTGCAAACCGCCATACCCTGCCCCGGGGTCCCGCGCTGATGCGTCAGGCAACCGAAACAAGATTTCGCGCTGTAATTTCCACGATCCGTTGCCGGGCCTCCCGGCTTGCCCAGGCAGAGTGCGGTGTAATGATGAGGTTCGGGATATCACCGGCCAGCAGAGGGTTGCCTCTGCGTGGAGGCTCTTCAGTCAGCACATCAAACCCGGCACCACCAATAACACCAGTGCGCAGTGCCGCTGCAAGGGCTGCTTCGTCCACCAATCCACCACGGCTGGTATTAATCAGCAGGGAATCGGGCTTCATCATCTGCAACTCTCTGGTACTGATCATGTTACGGGTTTCATCGGTAAGCAGGCAATGAAGTGAGAGAACATCCACCTGAGGCAAAAGTTCATCCAGCGGGATTCTGGGATAGCCGTCTGTCTCCCCTGCCGGTTGTCCCGGGCGGGCGCCCAGCAATATATTCATGCCGAAAGCTCTGGCCCGTTCTGCGACACCCTGACCGAGATCCCCGTAACCGACAATACCCAGGGTTCGACCTTCCAGCTCCATGATCGGGTGGCCCATCAGGCAGAACATATCACTTTCAGCCCAGCGCCCGGCCCGCACATCACGGTCATAATCCAGCAGCCGGGTTGCCAGCGCCAGTATCAGAGCCATAGTGTGCTGCGCCACCGTTGAGCGGCCATAGTTCGTCACATTCAGCACACGGATACCATGCTCTTTCGCCGCCGCCAGATCTATGTTGTTCAGTCCAGTGGCCACTACAGCGATGGTTTTCAGCTCCGGACAATTCTCAAAATGTTCCCGCCCAAGCACAACCTTGTTGACCAGCAGGGTATCAAAACCACGGATGCGCTCCGCCACCTGGTCCCGGGCGGTTGCATCATATTTCACCATGGGGCCGGTAACCTGCTCCAGAGGTGCGAGATCTATATCCTGGCCTAACGTGGCCGTATCAAGAAACACAGCTTTCATACTTTCTCTTCCTCATCAATACCGCCCGGGATTAAGGTAGACTAAATCAAACATCCAAATACAAGAGAGCGGAAACATGGAACACGAATTCTGGCACGAGCGCTGGAGCAAAAAAGAAATCGGCTTCCACGAAGGCACCGTCAATAAGTATCTTTATGACCACTGGCCAGAACTGTCCGGCGGTGGCACTGAGAGCGTATTTGTCCCTCTATGCGGCAAAGCCCACGATATGTGGTGGCTGAATGACCGCGGACACCCTGTCCTGGGCGTGGAACTGAGCAAGATCGCCTGCAAGGATTTCTTTGAAGAAGCCGGCGAAAAAGCCATGGTTCATCCGGGCGAGCCTTTTACTACATTCCGGCATGATAACCTGGAGCTCTGGGCTGGCGACTTCTTCCAGCTGGTTCCCGACGATCTGAAGCATATCCGTCTGGTGTATGACCGCGCTGCCCTCATCGCTCTTCCCCAGCCTATGCGCAAAGATTATGTTGAGCATCTTACGGCAATTATTCCGGAGGGCACCAGAATCCTGCTAATTACTCTGGACTATAAAACCAGAATCACGCCACCGCCGTTCAATGTCAGCGACGAAGAAGTCCGGGAGCTCTATTCTGCCGATTATGACATTGAGCACGTCCTTACCAACACTCTCCCCAATGACCACATGTTCACCAAGCGCAAAGGCCTGATCGGCGCAACCGAGAGCGTATTCCGGCTCACCAAACGGTAGGTCCGGAACCCGGGCGGTAACATAATTTAATGAACCTTAACCATTCAGTGCCTGTCCAACCAGCTAACCGTGAACTAAGCTCAGGTTGAACAGGCCGAAATCCGACACAGTTCGTGACCGGCTGAAAACATCCATTCCTTCCATTAATAAAAAAACGAATCGCCGGTATGGCGACCGTATCTTTGACGGGGATATTGCGTGTACTGAAAACTGAAGAACAGCGAGCGAGGGGCTACCCATGAACATACTGCAGCAGTTTAAAAACCGGTATGAGAGCACCCAGGAAGAAGAGTACAGTCTTGAGGAGTACCTCGAGATCTGTAAAAAGGACCCCACGGCCTATGCAACGGCCGCAGAACGATTACTGATTGCCATCGGCGAACCCGAATTCATCGACACTTCCCGTGACACACGCCTGTCACGCATCTTTTCCAATAAAATCATCAAACGATACCCGGAGTTTGCGGAGTTCTACGGCATGGAAGAAGCCGTGGAGAATATAGTGTCGTTTTTCCGGCATGCAGCCCAGGGCCTGGAAGAAAAGAAACAGATTTTATACCTGCTGGGACCTGTTGGCGGTGGCAAGTCGTCACTGGCCGAAAAACTCAAGTACCTGATGCAGAAGGTACCCTTCTATGCGATCAAGGATTCTCCGGTAAACGAATCGCCCCTCGGGCTTTTTGATCCGGCAGAAGATGCAGCCATTCTGGAAGAAGAATTTGGCATAGCCTCCCGCTACCTGAAATCCATCATGTCACCCTGGGCGGTAAAGCGCCTGCATGAATATGGCGGCGATATCAGCCAGTTTCGCGTTGTGAAAAAATATCCGTCAGTTCTGGATCAGATTGGCGTATCCAAGACCGAACCGGGAGACGACAACAACCAGGATATTTCAGCCCTGGTGGGTAAAGTAAACATTCGTATGCTGGAGGATTACTCCCAGGACGACCCGGATGCCTACAGTTTCAGTGGCGGCCTGTGCAAAGCAAATCAGGGGCTGATGGAGTTTGTGGAGATGTTCAAGGCGCCCATCAAGGTGCTGCACCCTCTGCTGACCGCTACTCAGGAGGGCAACTACAACACCACTGAAGGCATGGGTTCTGTGCCATTTGACGGTGTGATTCTTGCCCACTCCAATGAATCTGAATGGCAGACTTTCCGCAACAACAAGCACAATGAAGCATTCCTTGACCGGGTTTATATCGTCAAGGTTCCCTATTGCGTGCGCGTGACGGAAGAAATCGAGATCTACAAAAAACTGTTGAAAAACAGCTCGCTGGCCGGCTCACCCTGCGCCCCGGACACCCTGGACATGCTGGCACAGTTTTCAGTGCTTTCACGTATCAAGGAACCGGAAAACTCCAGCATCTTCTCCAAAATGCGGGTCTACGATGGCCAGAACATAAAGGACACAGACCCCAAAGCCAAATCCATTCAGGAGTACAGGGATGCAGCGGGGGTTAACGAAGGCATGGACGGGCTCTCTACCCGGTTTGCATTCAAGATTCTCTCCAAGGTGTTCAACTTCGATACCACAGAAGTAGCCGCCAACCCGGTGCACCTGCTTTATGTGATTGAAAAGCAGATTGAACAGGAGCAGTTTGCTCCGGAAATTCAGGAACGCTACCTGCGTTTCATCAAAGAGTTTCTGGCACCGCACTATGTTCAGTTCATCGGCAAGGAAATCCAGACAGCCTATCTGGAAAGCTACAGCGAATACGGCCAGAACCTGTTCGACCGCTATGTAACCTATGCTGATCTGTGGATTCAGGATCAGGAGTTCCGGGATCCGGAAACCGGCGAAATTCTCGACCGCTCTTCAATCAATGAGGAGCTGGAGAAAATCGAAAAGCCGGCCGGAATCAGCAACCCCAAAGACTTCCGCAACGAGGTGGTCAACTTTGTGCTGCGAGCCAGGGCCAATAATCAGGGCCAGAATCCGTCCTGGCTCAGCTACGAAAAACTGCGCAGCGTGATCGAGAAGAAAATGTTCTCCAACACCGAAGACCTGCTGCCGGTTATTTCGTTCAACCCCAAAGCCAGCCAGGAAGATCAGAACAAGCACAAACAGTTCGTTGAACGCATGGTCGACCGGGGTTACACAGAGAAGCAGGTGCGCCTGCTTGCAGAGTGGTACCTGCGAGTTCGCAAGTCTCACTAGCAGAACCCGGATTTGCAGGAGTATAAATTATGGGCATGACCCACATCGTCGACCGACGGCTGAACGGAAAGAACAAGAGTGCGGTGAACCGGGAGCGGTTTTTACGCCGCTACCGCCACCATATAAAAAAGGCGGTTTCAGATGCGGTGCACCGACGTTCGATAACCGATATCGAGCATGGGGAAAAGGTCAGCATTCCTTCGCGGGATATTGACGAGCCTGTATTTCATCATGGCCAGGGCGGGCATCGTGAAATGGTGCACCCGGGCAATCAGGAGTTTGTCGCTGGCGACCGCCTGCCCAAGCCCGAAGGTGGTGACGGCCAGGGCCAGGGGCAAGGTCAGGCCAGCCCCGATGGTGAAGGCATGGATGAGTTCGCCTTCCAGATTACTCAGGAAGAGTTTCTGAATTTCCTGTTTGATGATCTTGAGCTCCCGAACCTCGTCCGTAAAAAGCTAAAAGACACTGAAACCTTTAACTATGTACGCTCAGGTTTCAGTACCCAGGGTGTTCCCGCCAAACTGGATGTAGTGCGCTCGTTACGCGGCGCCCATGCCCGCCGCCTGGGTCTGGGTGGCGCTCGCAAGAAGAAAATACGCGAGATGGAGGCACAACTCGACGCCCTCAGAGCTGCACCTGAAGAGCTGGATGCGGCGTTCAGTCATGAAGATCAGATCAAGGCGCTGGAAGACGAAATTGCACGTCTGAAGGCCAATGTGAAGCGAATTCCGTTCATTGATGAAATTGACCTGCGCTACCGTCAGCACCTGAAGCAGCCCAAACCGGCAACCAGTGCGGTTATGTTCTGCCTGATGGACGTATCCGGCTCCATGACCCAGATGCACAAGGATACTGCCAAGCGCTTTTTCCTGCTGCTGTACCTGTTTCTTAAAAAGAACTACAAAAAAATCGACGTGGTTTTCATACGTCACCACACCAGTGCCAAGGAAGTGGACGAGGAGGAATTTTTCTATTCCCGGGAAACCGGCGGAACCATTGTATCCAGTGCGCTGAAGCTGATGCACAGGATTATCGAAACCCGCTATTCACCGGCAGAATGGAACATCTACGCAGCACAGGCCTCCGATGGCGACAACTGGAACGATGACTCTCCTGTGTGTGGCAAGCTACTGACCGAAAGCATTCTGCCTCTGGTGCAGTATTTCGCCTATGTGGAAATTACACCTCAGGATCACCAGATGCTCTGGCATGAATACGAGCAGGTACAGGCACGTTTCCCTGAGAGCTTCGCCCAGCAGCAGATTGCTGACCCCAGCGAAATCTATCCGGTATTCCGGCAGCTTTTTGAGAGGAAAGCGGCATGAGCAATACACTCGATCATTCCACCACCCGGAACAGCCCTGGGCCGGCACTGCGTGAACCTGTATCCACCGGATCTGAATGGACGTTCGACCTGATCCGCCAGTACGATGAGGAAATTGCAAAATGCGCGACCGAGTTCGGTCTGGACACTTACCCGAATCAGATTGAAGTGATCAGTGCCGAGCAGATGATGGACGCATACAGCTCCGTTGGCATGCCAGTGGGCTATAACCACTGGTCGTTCGGCAAGCAGTTCCTCAGCACATCCAAAGGCTATCAGCGCGGGCAGATGGGGCTGGCCTATGAAATTGTCATCAACTCCGACCCCTGCATTGCCTATCTGATGGAAGAAAATACCCTCCCCATGCAGGCACTGGTCATTGCCCATGCCTGCTATGGCCACAACTCCTTCTTCAAAGGCAATTACCTGTTTCGCACCTGGACAGACGCCAGCGCCATTATCGATTACCTGGTGTTTGCCCGGAATTACGTTTCTGGCTGCGAAGAACGCCACGGTGTAGATGCAGTTGAAGAAATACTGGACTCCTGCCACGCGCTGATGAATTACGGCGTTGACCGTTACAAACGACCCGCTCCGATTTCTGCCGATAAAGAGGCCTTGCGTCAGCAAGAGCGCGAGGAATACCTGCAACGACGGGTAAACGATCTGTGGCGTACAATTCCTAAACCGGACAATGACGAAGATCCGGCAAACCGCAAGAAGCGCTATCCGGAAGAGCCTCAGGAAAACATTCTGTACTTCCTTGAGAAAAACGCGCCCCTGCTGGAGACCTGGCAAAGGGAGATCATCCGGATTGTGCGCAAGCTCGCCCAGTACTTCTACCCGCAACGCCAGACACAGGTCATGAACGAAGGCTGGGCAACTTTCTGGCACTATACCCTGCTCAACAGGATGTACGAGAAAGGCCTGGTAACGGATGGCTTCATGCTGGAGTTCCTGCAAAGCCATACCGCCGTGGTGTATCAGCCGCCGTTTAACAGTCCCTGGTATTCCGGTATCAATCCATACACTCTGGGGTTCTCCATCTTCACAGACCTGCGCCGGATCTGTGAGTCACCCACCGACGAAGATCGCATGTGGTTCCCCGACATTGCCGGCTCTGACTGGCTGACAACCCTGCACTTCGCCATGGCAAACTTCAAGGATGAGAGTTTTATCCAGCAGTTCCTGTCACCCAAAGTCATGCGAGACCTGAAACTGTTTGCCATTGAGAACGATGACCGGGAAGACAGTTACAAGGTAACCGCTATCCACGATGAACCAGGTTACCGGGAACTTCGTGAGAAGCTGGCCCGCCAGTATAATCTCAGTTACCGGGAACCCAATATCCAGGTGTGGAACGTGGATGTACGCGGAGACCGTTCTCTGACGCTGAGGCATGTCCCCGTAGACAGGGTGCCATTAGGCAAGGATACGGAAGAAGTTCTGCGCCATGTGCACAGGCTCTGGGGCTTTGATGTGCATCTTGAGAGCGTGGACGAAGGCACCCTGACGGATGAGTACCACTGCCCGCCGAAACCAGAGCTAGGCCCCTGACTCGGGGTACATCAGGGGCAGAGTAACCTCCGCAAGCAAACCTCCGTCGGCGCTGAGGTCCAGCCTCAGGCTGCCACCGTGCAAAGCTGCCAGTTCTGCAACAATCGCCAGGCCCAGCCCGGAGCCGGATTTCACCTCATCCAGCCGGCCTCCGCGGCTCATGGCCTCCTGACGGGTTTCCGGAGACATACCAGGCCCATCGTCGGATATGCTGAGTAACAGTGACTTGCCTTCAACCCTGCCCGTCAAACGGAAGGAGCTTTTGGCCCAGTTGATCGCATTTTCCAGCAGGTTCCCCACAATCTCCTGCAAGTCCTGGGCGTCAATCCTCACCCGGAGTCCCGGCGGTAACTCACTTTGAAACACCAGGCCACGCCTGCCGGCCAGGCGCCGGACGCCCTCAATTACGGGCTTCAGCACAGCGGCAATATCCTGTTCAGCGCCTAGCGCCACAGGCCCTGCCGCAGAAGCCCGGGCAAGATGGTGCCTTACTGCTTCGTCCAGCCGTTTAAGCTCTGACCACATGGCCGCCTGCTGGTCTTCTGGCAGACGCTCCGCAAGAGTGGTGAGCACAGCGACCGGCGTTTTCAGTGCATGGGCCAGATTACCTGCGGCGGTCCTGCCCCGTGCAATCAAACGCTGGTCTCTTTCAAGTACCGTATTGATCGCTTCCGCCAGCCTGGCTAATTCTCTGGGCAGACCGGTTTCAACGAATGGCTGCCGGCCCTGCTCAACCGCTTTCAGACTTTGTTCAATACGACGCAGGGGTGCCAGCCCCCAGCGGATCTGCAATCCGATCAGCGCAAGAAGCAAACCACCGAGAGTCACCATCGACAACCACAACAGCGTCTGGAACCGCGCGACCTGAGCCTCTACTTCACCCAGATCGGCAGCAACCTGTACATGCAGAACATCATCAAGATTGGGAAGCCGGATATCCCGCTCCAGCAAGCGTAGTGGCTTGTTTCTGGGGCCGGTAATCCTGTGAAAGACCATACCGGGTTCATGAAAAACCGCAAGCCGCTGATCCCAGAGTGAACGCGAAGTAAGTACACGCTCACTACCATCACTGATCTGCCAGTACCAACCCGAGAACACCTGATCGAATCGCGAATCGCCCAGCTGCCGGCTAGTCACCAGAGCATCCTGCCGGACATCGTAGCTGACCCCGGCAATCACAACATTGAGCAGGGATTCCAGCCGCTCGTTGAAGGCCGTGTTCACCGCCTCCCTGAAATTCCACGATAAAAGAACTCCTGCTGCGGGCAATACCAGCAGAATCAGAACCAGAGCCGACACCAGCATACGCGTCGCAACAGGGAGCCGGCGCAGCCGCTCAGTCAGCATCATGAGGCCTCATTATCCGCGACCATCCGGTAGCCTTGCCCCCGCAGGGTTTCAATGCATTTGCTGCCAAGCTTTCGCCGCAAGCGGCTCACCTGAACATCAATCACATTGGAATCCGGTTCTGCATCGCCGTCATACACATGCTCGGTTAACTCTGCCCGGCTGACAACGCGCGGTGCAGCATGCATGAGATGGGAGAGCAACCTGAACTCCTGGGCCGTCAGAGAAACCGGCATACCAGCCCGGGTTACCTGAGCACTGTGAGTATCAAGAGAAATATCCCCGACCCGGATAACCGGATGGGCGTGGCCATGGGCACGGCGCACCAGCGCCCTCAACCGGAACAGGATTTCTGCTGTTTCAAACGGCTTGGTGACATAATCGTCTGCGCCGGCAGAAAACCCGGCGGCTTTATCTGACCAACGCTCCCGGGCCGTCAGAATCAGCACAGGCAATTCGATACCCTGCTCGCGCCAGGCTGACAGCCACTGAGTGCCCTTGCCATCGGGCAATCCCAGATCCAGAACAATCGCATCGTAGCGTTCAGTGCTGACCAGAAAATCTGCCGTGCGCCCATCACCTGCAATCTCCACCAGCAGGCCGGCATCCTCAAGCGACGCAGCAAGCCCAAGTGCAAGCGGCTCATCGTCTTCTACCAATAGAATCTTCATTGGCGTTTCATTCTGTTGATGTTGCTACCTTCAATACCGATAAGCTCCCCGGTTACCGCATCCACTTCAAACTCGACCACCTGGCCCTCTGGCCCGAGCAGTTCGATTTCGTACAACTTCCGGCCATCATCTTCCTCAAAATCCACATCGATTACCTGCCCCACCCAGTCGCGCAGCAGACTATCCAGGATATCGCCAAGAGGCTTTATTCTCCCGGCCTGAACTTCTTCATGAAGCTTGCGCCAGTCGTCGTCAGCGGATACCGGCGCAGCCCCTAAAAAGCACAGGGCAGCTGCAAACGTCAGTGCGATGAATGCGGAGGTAGGAATGACCAGTTTCAACAGATAGCAGGGAAGGCTTTTCATGGATTCATTCTGTCAGAACCAACATGAATGAACCATGAACGAAACCCTCACCCTTCTGCAAGCCGCATCTGCATATGATGCTCTCAACGTCCGGGAAGGTTCATCTGTAACCATCCTCAAAGGACGCATTCAGATAACCAGAGACTTGCGAAGAACCAACGAAAACTCAGGAGTAACAACCATGAAAATGATCATTGCAACCACACTCGCAATCGGCCTGGCTGCGGCCCCCCTGGTTCATGCATCCGGCACCATCGATGATGCCAGGCGCGCTGTCCAGATCGGAACAGACTACGGTATTTCACATTTCCACAGTATTGAACTGGAAGACGACCACCATGATGATGACAGCATGGAAATTGAAGGCTGGGTAGATGGCCAGTGGTACGTTGAACTCGATGTTAGCAGCGATGGCTCCATCCGCAAGGAGGAGCGGCGCAAGCGTAAAGACGGCCCACAGGGCATGTCCTCCGCCGACACACTGGGCTACATTGAAGCCAGCGTGAATCACGGCATGAGCCGGATAGAAGAAATCCAGATCAAGGGCAATGGCAAAATTGAAGTGGAAGGCAACAATGCCGACGGCCGGGAGTTGGAAATCGATTTCCGTACCGGCAGCATGAAGCCTGTCAAGGTGGATTAAAACAGTACCTCTATCCAGTCCACCATCCACGGCACTATAAGCGCGGTCGCAAATGCTGATAGTGCCATGGCCAGTCCGGAGAAGGCGCCCATCCGGCTACTGACCTGAAAGGCCCGCGCGGTACCTATGCCATGGGCTGAAACGCCCATGGCAATTCCTTTTACCGCATCATCCTTTACACCAATCCACTCAAACAGTTTTGTGCCCAATACAGCGCCGATAATACCAGTAGCCACCACCAGTACAGCCGTCAGCGAGGGCAAACCTCCGATTTTTTCGGAAATGCCCATGGCCACAGGCGCAGTAGCTGATTTGGGAGCCAGAGACATCTGGATTTCCAGCGATCCCCCCAAGAGTCTTGCCAGAAAAACAGAGCTGCCTGCAGCAATACCAACACCACAAATCAGCGATACCAGAACCGGCAGCCACAGTTGTCGTAACCTTGAAAACTGCTGGTAAAGGGGCACTGCCAAAGCCACGGTGGCAGGCCCAAGCAGGAAGTGAACAAACTGTCCTCCGGCAAAATAGTCATCATAGGATATGCCGGATGCGAGCAGTAATGCGATCAGCATGGCTACCGACGTGATGACTGGATTGGCCAGCGGGCTACCCTTGGCTTTCAGGTAAAGCCGGTACGCCAACCCGTAAGCGGCCAGTGTCACCGTAAGCCCCAGTAACGGAGTTTCCGAAAGATAAACCCATATGTCCTGCAGTCCGGGGTTATTCATGGCTCTGCCCCTGCGCCGCCGATAATTTTACAAACCAGCGACTGGTCTGCTGCATGATCAGGGCCGTGGCAACCATCGTAATCACGGTGCTGAACAACAGAGCAAGTGTTATCGGCAGCCATTCTTCAGCAATCCGGCCAAAGTGGGTCATCATGCCAACACCCGCGGGAACAAACAGCAATGACAAATGACTAAGTAACGCTATAGAGGCCTGTTCAACAGATTCTGCTGCCCGCCCCCGGATCATCATGGTGACAAACAGCATCACCATGCCCAACACCGGCCCGGGAATGGGCAGCCCTAACAGGCGTACGATAATCTCCCCTGCCAACTGGTACACCAGTAGCAAGGTGATTCCGTTGAGAAACTGCATAAATCTTCCCTCCTATTATTTCAAAACAGCAGAACTGGCTTTCCTGAAACCAGAAAATACATAGCCAGCGGAGCCCGCGAAATCTGCAGTTCCCACATTTTTTTCACATCGGTGATCGTTTGCAGCGAAAGTAACCCGTATACTTTCAATCAACAATTATAAAGCCTCACTTTCAAGCATGATATCGGGAAGAGGTACATAAGGAATGAAACGCCTGGGAACACTCGACGCCTCGTGGTTGGCTGTCGAATCAGAAGATACGCCGATGCATGTGGGCACTCTGCAGATTTTTTCATTACCGGAAGGCGCCCCTGAAACCTTCCTGCGTGACATGGTCAGCAGAATGAAAGAAACCGGGGATGTTGCTCCACCCTGGAGCTACAAGCTGGCATGGTCCGGTTTCCTCGGCCGGTTGCTGGTCCCGTCCTGGAAAGTCGACAAGAGCATCGACCTGGATTACCACGTACGCCACTCTGCGCTGCCCAAGCCAGGGGGAGAGCGGGAACTCGGTATACTGGTTTCGCGACTGCACTCCAACCCCCTTGATTTTTCCAGACCGCTCTGGGAATGCCACGTTATAGAAGGCCTGGAAAACAACCGGTTTGCGCTCTACACCAAGATGCACCACTCGATGATTGATGGCATCAGTGGCGTGCGTCTGCTGCAACGGGTCTTGAGCACCAACCCTGACGAGCGGGATATGCCACCACCCTGGTCGGTAAAGCCACAGAGTCGGAGGGGAAGCAAAACCGATTCAGAAGCCACGGTTCCTGCAGCATTCTCCCAGGCTCTGGATGCCCTCAAAGTGCAGGCCGACATGGCCCCTACGCTCTGGCGGGCCGGAAGCCGGCTCGTGCACTCGGTGCGCCATCCGGAAGACGGCCTGACAGCGCCATTCACCGGGCCCATCTCGAAAATCAACCACCGGGTAACCGGCCAGCGCCGGCTTGCCACTCAGCATTATGAACTTGAGCGACTGAAAGAGTTGGCACGAGTATCCGGCGCCTCAATGAACGACATCGTCCTCTACCTCTGCGGTACAGCCCTGAGGCGTTTCCTGCTGGAGCAGGACGACCTTCCGGATACTCCCCTGACGGCGGGCATTCCTGTCAACATCCGGCCAGCGGATGATCAGGGCATGGGCACCCAGATCAGTTTCATTATTGCCTCCCTCGCCACAGATGAAGCGGACCCCCTTACCCGTTTGCAGAACATAAAATCATCCAGCCGCCGGGCGAAGGAACACCTGCAAAAAATGCCAAAGAGCGCGCTTAACCAATACACCATGCTATTGATGTCGCCTTATATCCTGCAGCTGATGTCTGGCCTTGGAGGGCGTATGCGCCCTGTGTTCAACGTGACCATATCCAACGTGCCCGGGCCCCAGAGGAGGCTGTATTACGATGGTGCCCGGCTTGAGGCCATGTACCCGGTTTCGCTGATTGCCCACGGGGGTGCCCTTAATATCACCTGCCTGAGCTACGCGGGATCATTGAACTTTGGATTCACCGGGTGTCGGGACACCTTGCCCAGCATGCAAAAACTGGCAGTTTATACGGGCGAAGCACTGGATGATCTGGAAAAACTGATTCTTCCGCCGCCCAAACCCAGGCCCAAAAAAGTGCGGACCAACAAAGGCGGAACAGCCTGAACCTGAAACCATACCAATAAAAAAGATCGCGGCCAGGGAAGGTCAGGCGATCTGCAGCAGCCTGAGCAACTGAGGCTGATACTGATCCTTTATGACATCTTGCAGGGTATATTTGTCGAGCACCGACAGGAATGCCTGCAGGGCTTCTCCGAAAACAGGCCTGAGGCCACAGACCGAAGTGATTTTGCAGGTGTTATTGGCGGAATGACATTCAACGATACTGAGATCCTGTTCAGTTTCGCGCACAAGAACACCAACGTTAATATCTTCCGGCGCCATCTGCAGCCTCATTCCGCCTTTTTTACCCCGCACGGTTTCGATATAACCTTTCTTGTTGAGCTGGTGCACCACCTTCATAAGGTGGTTCCTGGAAATATCATAGCTATCTGCAATTTCCTGAATCGTAGCCAGGCCATCCCTTTGTGCCGACAGGTATATAAGCACGCGCAGAGAGTAATCCGTGTAGCGGGTAATGTGCATTCAAAACTCCAATTGTTCAGTAAACGCCGTCAGTAAGAGGGCCGGGTCAGCAAATAGCTCGCGACACCAAGCAAAAATATTCCCGAGACGGCAAGCACCGCAGCAGCAGCTCCGGCAACGAACAGAAGACCCCAGCTCAGTATCATCATGCTGCATGCGAGCACTTTGGCCTTTACCGGTATAACCCGGTTCCGGCGCCAGTCTCTGATGGCAGGCCCGAACGAGGGGTGTCCCTCAAGCCAGCTGGCAAATGCCGGTGAACCCTTGCTGGCAAAAAAAGCCGCCAAAAGGACAAAAGGGGTCGTAGGCAGTAAAGGTAAAACCACTCCGATTGCCGCGAGCCCTAGTGATACATACGCGAGAATTCTGAAACCAATTTTACCGGATTGCGCTGCCATAGCACACACCTCAGCCTTGCCTAATCATTTATCCATTATACATCTATTCACTGAGCAGATCCTGCAAGACGATCAAAACTCTCTGGCCCGGTTGGCTTACCCCGCGTGGGGTATCGGATTCACCGTTTTATTCTGCGATACTTGAGCTATTATCAATCCGTAAACGCATAATCAGCCGTTACAGGAAGCAACCAGATGTCCCAGAGTAAACTGACAGACCGTTTTGGCCGAACCGTCAATTACGTGCGTCTGTCCGTTACCGACCGCTGCGACTTCCGTTGCGTATATTGCATGGCGGAGGAGATGACCTTTTTGCCGAGACAGCAGGTCCTGACACTTGAGGAAATCGCCCGGGTGGCCAGAACTTTCGTTTCTCTGGGTACGGAAAAAATTCGTCTTACCGGCGGGGAACCGCTGGTTCGCAAAGACATTATCGAACTGGTTAAAGAAATCGGCACCTTCGGTTTGCGCGACTTTGCCATGACCACCAATGGCAGCCAGCTGCCCACCATGGCAGCCCCTCTTCGCAAAGCAGGCCTGAAACGACTGAATATCAGCCTGGACTCCCTGGATCCTGAAAAATTCGCAAGTATCACCCGCACCGGAAAGCTGTCTCGCGTACTTGAGGGTATAGACGCTGCCAGAGACGCAGGT
Source organism: Marinobacter sp. F3R11 (assembly GCF_003318275.1). GTDB lineage: Bacteria > Pseudomonadota > Gammaproteobacteria > Pseudomonadales > Oleiphilaceae > Marinobacter. Next base: position 547,643 of record NZ_QOCH01000015.1, read on the forward strand.
TTCAAAGGCATCAAACTGAACACGGTGGTGATGAAAGGCGGGAACGATCATGAGGTTCCGGATCTTGTAGAGTTTGCCCGCAAAAAGAACATCGATATTACCTTCATTGAAGAGATGCCACTGGGTGAGATTTCCGAGCATGATCGCGGGCAGGCTCTGTGTACCAGTGAAGAAGTGCGTGACATTGTCCGCCAGCAACACGATCTGATTCCGACACCGGAAGACTCCGGTGGCCCGGCCCGTTATTACCGGATGTCAGACAGCCCTATCAAAGTGGGTTTTATTTCACCTCACTCCCACAACTTCTGCTCTACCTGTAACCGGGTGAGATTAACTGTTGAGGGCCGGTTACTGCTTTGCCTGGGCAATGAGCATTCTGTCGATCTGCGCCGGGTTCTGCGCAGCCATCCGGAAACTGACGACAGACTCCGGCAAACAATTATCGACTCCATGGATCTTAAACCGGAGCGCCATCACTTTTCCGCAAACGGCGATGTCCAGATTCTTCGGTTCATGAATATGACGGGAGGCTGAGTCACACCTCTGACCTGCGTCATTGTTCTGGCTTGATGGATCGCCAAGTATTAAGCTCTTATACCAATAATCAATAAAAATGAGCCGGTAATACCCCATGCATACCTATAAAACCGAAGTTGCCGTTATTGGTGCAGGCCTCGCTGGACTGGCAACAACGCTGGAGCTTCTGGATTTCAACATACCTGTAGTGTTGCTGGACGGCGCCCCTGGCGGTAAACCCGGCGGCCAGGCCAATGATGCTTTCGGTGGCATGCTGCTGAGCAACACTGCTGAGCAGGCCCGTAACAAGATCAAAGACTCCCCCGAGTTACTGCTTTCCGACTGGCACAATGCAGCCTGCTTCAGCGACGAAGACTATTGGCCAAGGCTCTGGGCGGAACTCTATGCTGAGCAAAACCGGCCGATGATCTATGACTGGCTGAAGCAACGAGGCATCCGCTTCTTCCCATCTGTGCAGTGGGTTGAACGAGGCCTGTATGGCAATGGTAACAGTGTTCCCCGCTACCACATCGCCTGGGGCTGCGGCCGGGGTGTGGTGCAAACCTTGTTGCAGCAACTGGAATCTCACCCCAACCGGAAGCAACTGACTTTTCTTAAAAATCACCGGGTTAATACCCTTGACCAGAGTGATGGAAAAATCACCGGGTGCCAGGGAAACATCACCAACAACCCCGGCACTTTTGTTGTATCTGCCACTCACACAGTGGTTTGTACCGGCGGAATTAACGGCAATCTCCAGAAGGTTCGCCAGCACTGGGACCCTTGCTACGGCCCGGCACCGGACAACCTGCTTAGCGGCTCCAGCCCGGATGCAGACGGCGCCATGCATGATGAAGTTGCCAGAGCCGGCGGGCGGGTCGTCAACCTTAATCAGATGTGGAATTACGCTGCAGGCATTCGTCATCCGGAACCTGCGTTCCCCGACCACGGTCTGAGCCTGATACCGCCACGCTCCGCGCTCTGGATGGATCGCCATGGCCGCCGGATTGGCCCCATGCCACTGATTACCGGTTTCGACACACACGATCTCTGCAAACAGATTGGCAACCTCCCCGGCCAGATTTCCTGGCAGGTGATGAACTACCGGATTGCCGTGCGGGAACTGGCCGTATCGGGCACTGACACCAATCCGGATTTTCGTGATGGCAAACTGCATCGTGTAATCTGGAATACGCTTCGTGGCGGCGACCCGGCTCTGGTGGACTGGCTTCTGGACTCTTGCCCGGACGTTGTCAGCGCGAACTCACCAGAGGAACTTGCGGTAAAGATGAACCAGGCCGCTGGCACCCAGGATGTTCACGCAGATCAGATGATTCGTGATATCCGCACCTATGACAGCAATATCGCCCGAGGCAAGAGGCTTCATAATGATGACCAGATACGCAGGCTGATACAGCTTCGAAACTGGCTGCCAGATCATTTTCGCACCTGCAACCTGCAATCTGTTCTCGACCCGGATGCAGGCCCGTTGATCGCTATCCGTGAACAACTGATCAGCCGGAAAAGTATGGGCGGCATGCAAACAGACACCCAGTCCCGGGTGCTCGATCAGGCCGGAAACGCCATTCCCGGGCTTTATGCTGCGGGTGAAGCCACAGGGTTTGGCGGCGGCGGAATCTCCGGTATAAGATCGCTGGAGGGTACGTTTCTGTCTAACTGTATTCTCAACGGCAGGCGGGCAGCTCAAAGCATTGCCTGTCGCCCGTAAAGATCACCATGCATCCACAATAATAAGTCTCAGGGTATACCCATGAAGAAATCCGGCGCCACACTCGTTCGCCATGCACTGGAGCAACTCGGTATTCGCCGCACGTTTGGCATTCCGGGCGTACACACTACTGAAATCTATGACGAGCTGAACCGCTCTGAAAGCATTGAGCCTACGCTTGTCACCCACGAGGGTGGTGGTGCCTTCATGGCGGATGCCGTAAGCCGCACCGGTGCCGAACTGGGCACAATGCTTATCGTTCCTGCAGCAGGGGTTACGCATGCCGCCAGCGGCATCGGCGAGGCCGGCATTGATGGCATTCCCATGCTGATTATTTCTGGCGGAATCCATTCGGAGTCGGGGCACCGTTATCAGCTCCACGAGATGGATCAGCACAGCCTGCTCAAGCCGATCACCAAGAAAACCTGGCGCATTACCAGCCACCGGCAGATCATACCCACGCTCTACGAAGCCTATGACACAGCAATGGGGGGCGAGCCGGGCCCGGTCTTTATCGAGATTCCGTTCAATATCAGTAATTTTCTGGGCGATGTGGACGACATGCCCCTTTACCAGGCTCCGCCTGCGCCAAAACAACCGGAACAGGCACTGATTGATGCTGCCGCCCGGGCTCTCGCAGACGCCAGGCAACCGGGTATTTTTGCAGGCTGGGGCTCTGTCGACGCGCAAGCAGACCTGATTGAGCTGGCCGAACTGCTGGACGCTCCGGTTTCAACCACACTTCAGGGGCTCAGCGCCTTCCCGGGAAACCACCCGCTGCACACGGGAATGGGCATGGGCAATTATGCCATACCGGCGGCAACCAATGCCTTTGCCAAAGTAGACTGTCTGCTGGCCGTCGGCACGCGATTCTCCGAAATCCCCACCGGCAGCTATGGCATCAATCCCCCTGAGAGCCTGATTCATCTGGATATCAACCCCGAGGTTTTCAACGCCAACTACCCCGCCAGCCACTCGATTGAGGGCGACGCCAGAGTTACCCTGCCCGCGCTCCTGAAAGCTGTAAAAGCCATAAAATCCGTTCCTGCCAATACCGGTATCCGGGAACAGATTGCCAGAGACAAAGCCGCCTACAAGAAAGAGTGGCGGGAGCACGACAGCGGTGATCGCGTAAACCCGGAACTGTTTTTCAGCCACCTGCGTGAGCAGCTGAAGGACGATGCGATCATCGTTGCTGACGATGGCAACCATACCTTTCTGGTAGCCGAGCTGATGCCCATTCTGGGGGCAAGGAATTACATGTCACCCAGCGACTTCAATGCCATGGGCTACTGTGTTCCAGGTGCCATCGGCGCCAAACTGGCTAATCCGGAGCGTCAGGTTGCAGGTATTGTAGGCGACGGCGCATTGCTGATGACCGGTATGGAGCTGGTAACAGCCGCACGCCTTCAGGCCGGAGTCATGATATTTGTATTCAATGATGGCGAACTTTCACAGATTGCCCAGGCACAACAGATTCCTTACAACCAGAAAACCTGCACAGTGCTGGGCACAGTAGACTATGAAGCTTTTGCCAGAGCCTGTGGTGTTGAGTTTGTATCAATGGCGGGAAATCACGACATTTCTGAAAGTATGGCAACCGCCCTGCAAAAGTCAGCCGCAGGGCATCCGGTTCTGGTGGACGTGCGAATTGATTATTCCAAGTCGACACGGTTTACCAAGGGCGTGGTCAAAACAAACCTTGGCCGGATGGAAACCCGGGACAAGGTGAGGATTGTCGGGCGCGCCCTTTGGAGGAAAGTGCGGCCTTAGTGGTGCATACCGCCATGCATGCTTCCATGCATATTACCCATGGGCATCTCAGTGTTCAGGTGTTCCAGGGTAATGGCTTCGTACCTGATCACCTCACCACCGTGCTCCATCATAAAGCCATGGGCAGCCGATTCCGTTGAGAAAGATGCGAGAGTCGGACCCATAGCGCCTTTACGTTCAGAGCCAACCACATAGAAGGCTTCGCGGGCGTCAATCAGAGCCGTATCTGCCGGGCTGTCCCATTCAGTCTGGCTCATATCATGAACGTACAGGGTATGGTTGCGGTTTACGTTCTCAGGCTGCAGTACCCACGAGAACATGTCTCGGGTGGAGCAGAACTTGTGGACAGTCTGCTCCTTTTCAGTAATCACTTCGCCTTTGGGTCCGGGAAAACGGGTTATCGCCATGCCACACACGTGGCACTCATCGCCGGATTCAATATGCACAGGTGCCGGCTTTTCAGCGACCGTTTCTTTCTCTCCGGAACACCCTGACAGGAATGCCAAAAACATCAGCACAGCGGGTAAAAAGACTGAACAAACAGGTTTCATGAAAATCTCCAGATCAGATACGACGCTTACGGAACAAAGCCCATGCGCCGGTTAAGGGAATAACAAACCAAAGAACCAGTGCCAGCCAGAGCCCGGCCGGGCCGACAGGCAAATCAGAGCCCAGGCTGAGAACACCACTGAGCTGTGCGCCATCGCTGAAGGCAACAATGTTGAGCAAACGGTATATATCCGTGGGGTTCAGCAACAATAGCCAGGGCAGTAAATCGGGATTGAATTCGCCCTGACTGGCAACCAGGACTCCCAGCAACAGCAGGTCGAAAACCAGAACAAAAAAGAACCAGATCGCAAGTGCCAGCCCCGCAGCAACGGGTTTCTCTCCCACCCGCACACTGACCACATATGCCAGTGCAATGAAGCCCCATCCAAGCAGTGTGGTTGACGCAATAAAGCGCAACATGGCAATGGCGAGCGCGCCAACCGCGATGTCGTCTACCAGCATGGCGATGGCTATACCGGCTACGCCAAAGCCAGCCAGGGTGGCCAGTGCGAGAGTCAACCCATGACCAAGAAACTTGCCGAACAGCAGTTGCCCGCGACTCAGTGGGTAAGTCATCAACAACAGGAGTGTGCCGCCCTCTTCTTCCCCTACAATGGCATCGTATGCCAGCAGCAGTGCGATAAGCGGGATAAGAAAAATGCCCAGGCTCGCCAGGCTGGCAATCGTTGCTGGCGTGGATGCGTAACCCACCTGCCCCGATGCCGCTGCTCCAAACCAGGCAATGCCCAGCGCTAGTGTTGCGAATACCAGAGCGATCGCAATCAGCCAGCGGTTTCGAAAGCTATCACTGAGCTCTTTACGGGCGATGGTCCAGATGCTGTTCATTGGGCACCTCCACGGTGAGCAAGTCCCCCAGAACCAATGAAGTGCACGTAGACATCCTCCAGCGTGGGCTGATAGATACCCAGGTCACGAACCTCGCCGGATGCCATCAGAGCTTTGACCAGTGCCATTTTTCCGGATGGCTGGACATCCACATGCAACCGGCCGTTATCGTGGTGCACCATCAGACCCTCCGTTGCCTGCGCGCTGTTTACTGCAGCTTCCAGCGCTTCCACGCTATTTTCGGGTTCAAGAGAGAGGGTTACCGGCATGTGTGCCTGTCGACGCAGAGCGCCAAGGTCGCCAACAGCTTTAAGACTGCCATCCGTAAGAATCGCAGCTCTGTCGATATAAGGCTCCACCCCGGGAAGTACATGGGAACAGAGCACGATGCCTGTACCCTTATCACGCAACTTGCGTAGCAACCTGTATAGATCAGCCGTCGCTACCGGGTCCAGCCCGACAGTGGGCTCGTCCAGCATCAGTAGCCGGGGTTTTCCGAGCAATGCCTGGGCAAGACCAAGTCGTTGACGCATACCTTTGGAATAGGTTTTAACCCGGGCATCCATGGCATCGTCCAGCCCGACCTGGCCCAGAAGCTCCGGAACCTGGCGCAGGCTCGCGCCTTTGAGCCGGGCAAAATGAGCAAGAATTTCCCGGCCGGTAAGCTGCGGGTAGAACATCACATTCTCAGGCAGGTAACCTATATGCTGGCTGACTCCGGGGTCACCCGCCTCGCCATCCAGCACCGACACCCTGCCTCCGGTTGGCCTCATCAGCCCCAGAATCAGTTTGATACTGGTGGTTTTGCCTGCTCCGTTGTGACCAAACAACCCGAGAATCTCTCCGGGCTCAAGGCGCAGATCAACGCCATTCAATACCAGTGCCTTATCGTACCGGTAGCTCACATTCTCAAGATGAAAACAGCTCATCAGGACTCCGGTTTTAACATTGAAGGAGGGCTCATCAGCGGGTGTGAATCGGTGACACCCGCGGCCTTAACGACAGGAAACGCCTCCTGAACCCAGCGCAGCGTGTCCACCGCCGGGCTGAACATCAGGATTTTTGCTTCAGGGTAGGTCCACAACAAGCGATCAACATTATCGTTGGGCTCGTAAGGCACATCACCAATGCCATCCTGGTTACGATCCCAGCCCAGGTAATCGCTCCAGTAATTGCCCCCACCATCCTTCGACCACTCCTGTGTTCGCTGGGCTACATACTTGACCTGGCGCTGATTATTGATAAATGCATTACGAACCACATCATTGTCTTCCGAGCCTGCGGTGAGATGAATGCCCACGCCGCTGTCCCGGAACACATTGTTTTCAAAGGTATTGTATAAAGAGTTATAAATGAAAACGGCCTTGCCTTCAGCCCCGGAAACGGACACCCCGGCGGTCTGGCCTTGCGACACCCCTGAAACCACATTCCCCCGAAGTACCGACTGGGTAATAAAGTTCATCAGAATGCCGTAGTTCTCATCATTCTCGGAGCGGTTATTGATTACCGTAAGACGCTTGCTTTGCATCAACGCATAACCCGTCCGGGTTCCCTGGGTCACATTGCCTTCCAGGAGATTATCCATGGAGTACATGTAGTGAATTCCGTAGCGCAGATCCGCCATAGTGTTATTGCGAATCCTGTTCCCGTTTGCAGTCTCTATATAAATCGCATCCCGCGTCTGACGAATATCATTTCCTTCAATCAACGCACCGGTGGTATTGAACAGATGGATGCCATTACCCCGATCGTTCGGACGAACAGTCGCATCACCACGGATAGTATTGTTCTTCACTGTCACTCCCGGCGTCGCATCCAGCCAGATACCAAATGCAGTACCCTGCAGATCGCTGTCCTCCACCGTCGCGCCACGGGCCTCCCGCTGAACGAAAACACCAGCATTCAACTTGTTCAGATCCGTACCCCAGTTCCGGATACGGCAGCCAGACAAGGTCACACCCTCCGCCTGAATCTCAACAGCATTTCCATTGCCTCCACCGTCAATCAGAGTTTCCGCAGCACAGGCAACAGTCACCCCCGGCACCCTGATAGCCAGCGACGAAAGGTTTTCGGGAGGAAGCTCGAAGGTAACTCCGGGTTCCAGATCATCCAGCTGCTGCTGTACATCGGCCCGGGCAGTCAGCGATAGAAAGGCGACGGTCAGGGCCACCCCTAAACGCAAAATCTGGTGCATCACATGAGTTCTCGAAGAAAGCTACTGCCAAAATTGGGCAATACACAGGAAGAGCCTCTACCAAAACTGTGCGGAGCCATGGATGGCGGAGCCAAGCGTACAGGGACGTATTCACAGCGTGTTTTGGTAGAGGCTCTTCCTGTGTATTGCTTCTCAAAATCAAGCAAAACCGGAGCCCTGTACAGAGCTCCGATTCCAAACCTGAATCAGGCCTTCTCCACCAGCATCCGGCCAGTCATCTCCATGTGCAGAGCGTGACAGAACCAGTTGCAGTAGTACCAGTGAACCCCAGGCTTATCCGCGACAAACGTCACCGAAGAAGTCTGCTGAGGACTGATTTCCATACTCACACCGTGGTTTACCATAGAGAATCCATGGGTCACGTCCTCAATGGTGTCCAGGTTGGTAACATACACAGTCACCTCATCACCCTGCTTCACCTTGAACTCAGTAAGACCATACATGGGCGCAACCGACGTCATGTAAACGCGGACCTTGTTACCGTCGCGGATCACCTTGTTGTCGAATTCCAGGGTAATACCATCCTTCTCTGCCTGCGCACGGGCACTGGCGAAGTATGGATCATCGCGGGTATAGACCTTCTTGGTCTTGATCTGATCACGACGGACCATAATGCAGTCGTGTGGCTCGGCAAAGGTAGGACCATCGTGAACCAGCTTCATTTCATCGCCGGAGATATCGATCAGCTGATCGTTCTCCGGGTGCAGAGGACCTACAGGCAGGAAGCGGTCTTTCGAGAACTTGGACAACACAACCAGCCACTTGCCATCAGCATCCCGGGATTCCGTCAGTGATGCATGGTTGTGGCCCGGCTGATAGTGCACGTCCAGCTTCTGGCGCAGATAGTTAACTTTCTCGCCGTTGTAATGCCTGATGGCATCAGCGATATTCCACTTGGCCACCTGGCTGTCGATAAACAGTGTGGTGTATGCGTTGCCACGGCCATCATAAGTGGTATGCAGAGGCCCAAGACCCAGTTCAGGCTCAGCAACGACCACGTCACGAAGTCCGATTTTGTCATCAAACACATCGTCCAGCTTATCAATCGCAATAACCGTACAGGTAGGCGACAGCTTGCCGGCAGCGATAAAATATTTGCCATCCGGAGAGGTGTTCACACCGTGCGGATTCTTCGGCACAGGAATATAGCGAGTCAGCTTTGAGCCGGAGCGTCCATCCACCACAGGCACTTTGGAATCACCCAGAGTCCTGAAGTCGCCGTTTTTAACGGCAGCTTCTATGCGCTCAACGTTGAACACCACAACCCAGTCGCGATCGTTACGCATAGTACCGGCCAGATCCGAAGCCTTCTCAGAGTTGTAACAGGTAGAAGCCGCATACTTGCCCGTGTAGTCAGCATCTGTGTTATCCAGATTGCCGTCTACAATCACCTGCCAGGCGACTTCCATGGTTTCCGCATCCAGTGCGTTAAACATGGTGTAGCTGTTCTCCATGGAGAAGTCGCTGCCGTCATTCGGATGAGGAATTACATATTCGGCATTACAGAACACATACTTTGTATGGGGCACTTTCTGCAGGCGCAGACCATGAATGGCCTGTACGTTCGGAATGTGAGTGATCTTGTCACACTTCATGATATCCAGACGAATGCGGGCCACACGGGTATTGGCTTTGTCGTTAATGAACAGATACTTACCGTCATAACGACCATCGGTCATGGAAACGTGCGGGTGGTGACAGTCGCCGTTCAGAAACTTGTTGTCGTGGCCAAGAACGTCTTTACTTTCATTGGTTATTCCCCAGCCTGTTGCCGGGTCAACGTTAAACACCGGAATACGCATCAGCTCACGCATGGAGGGTACGCCAAGAACACGAACCTCGCCCTGGTGACCGCCACTCCAGAAACCGTAGTACTCGTCCAGTTCACCCGGGCCCACGTGGATCTTGTTCTGGGCTTCTTTGGCGGCAGCGGCAAAGGCTTCACGAGTCATAACTGTGCCACCAAGGCCTGCGGCACCGACCGCTCCAGCCAGCGCAGTAGCACCAAGGAAGCGGCGACGGCTCAGACTGTTTTCGCCGTTTTCGGGCACGTCCTTTTCGCACTCATCTGTCTTTTTCATAGCATCCAACTCCGTTATTGGTAATGGCATTTTGTTTTTCATTTTTTTTGATTTTGTACAGCTAGGTTATCTGGACCACCGGAATCTCCTCCGGATGGCCCGGTGCGTTATGACCACGACGCTTGCCCCGGCGCTTGACGATCAGCGGAGGACATTTACGGTCATCGAAGTAAGTCATCTGGCAATCAAGACAGTAATGGCATTCCTGATAGTTGATGGTGCCGTCAGGGTGAATGGCCTGGACTTCACATTCTCTGTCGCACAGCCGGCATGGGTTGCCACACTCCTTGCGGCGCTTTAACCAGTCGAAAACACGCAGTTTTGTGGGTAGCGCAAGCGCAGCTCCCAGCGGGCACATATAACGGCAGAACACTTTACGGGTGAAAAGATTCACGAACAGCAGCAGGGCTGCGTAAGTTACAAAGGGCCAGCTACGGTCAAAGTGCAGGGTTATCGCGGTTTTGAATGGTTCAATCTCCGCCATCTTTTCTGCAGTTGCCAGTGAGTCCAGCGACACGCCGAAAAGCACCAGCAGGACAATGTATTTCACAGCCCACAGGCGCTCATGTATGGCCCATGGCACGGTGTACTGAGGCACTTTGAACTTGCGCGCGATCTCGTTGATGAGTTCCTGCAGAGCACCAAAAGGGCAGAGCCAGCCGCAATAAACAGCCCGTCCCCAGAGCAGCACGATGCCCGCCACGGCGGCCCAGAGTACAAACACAATCGGATCGATCAGGAAGGTTTCCCAGGTGAAACCGCTCACCAGGCTATGCACAAAAGCCAGAACGTTAACAATGGATAGCTGACCCAGCGCAAACCAGCCGATAAAGAACAGTGTGTAAGTCAGGAATGCGTGGCGGATCCAGCGTGTCATTCCGGGTTTCTTTACCAGCCAGTCCTGGAAGAACAGAATCAGCAGGAGCACCAGAATACCCGCACCCAGAACGATGACCTGAAACTGGCGCTGATACCACACCTGCACCCACAGAGGCTGCTCTTCAAGCCACTCTTCTTCGGTAACTACCGGCTCGGCCCGAGTGTAATACTGATCCGGGAGCTGATACTCCAGAGGAAATACCTGGAACTCACTGTCCAGGGGGCCGGTCTGGCGTTTCACGGTCAGCTCAAGAGTCCAGGGTGTACCCGGGTCAAAGTTGTGCTGCTGCCGGATAATGAAAATGGCCATTTCCCTGAACTCGGGCATGCCTTGGGCGTAGACATCGCTGAGCCGGTAAAAATCAAGATCACGAAAGTTGAAGGTATCCCCGTACTGACGGATCTGGATCCGGTCGAAAATACCACCGCGCACATAGCCAGAACCTTTGAAGGAATACTCGCCGTTGGCCATAACGGCAATGGCCTGCTCCCCTTCCAGCAGTTCAGAAGCAAGCCACTCGTACTGTTTCTCACCAAGAAGGTTACGACCAATAGCGGGTGCATCAAGAAAAGCCACATAAAGGTCAATGAGCGCCTCATCACGCTCGTCGGGCTCAGCGGCTTCTATCCACTCAGCTTCCGTGCCCTTGAATGAATCATCAACCTGGCCTCTGGTGAGCAGCATGCGGCGAATTGAGCCATCGCCCATCAGATCTTCCCAGGTGCGCGACTGAAAGCCGTCTGCAATAATTTCTGCTTTAGGGGGGCGTTTGGTGCCACTACCGGCGACCAGGCCCAGCTCAACACCTACACGGTGAGCTGTGCGCATAATCACTTCGTTAACCACCATCACGGTCACTGTTGCTCCCGACAGGCCGTCGACAGCCACCTTGCGATCAGAGGACGTTCCGCCCACTGTGACTCGCTGATCGGCCTTCAGGCCTGCGTACTGGTCAGTAAAGTCGTGAAGCTTGCTTTCAGGAATACCCACCAGCAGTATGGGTTCATGATGCTGAATGACTTTGGCAAAGCGAATGGTGCCTTCCGTATCGAGAACCACCATGGCGTTCAGCGGTTTACCGGAATAGGCAGGGGTCTGCACGAAATCCAGAGACTGATAAGCGTAGCCTTTCAGTTCATCGCCTGCATACAGCTTCTGAATGGCCCGATGACCTTCCCTGAATTCAAATCGCGTAACGTCTGGAAATGCTTTCTGGATGATCTGACGCCCGGCGACCGGCTCATACTGACTCACCGGTTCTGCCTGAACCGACGGGGCAATGGACAAGAGAAAGGCACAAAAACAGAGCGCAATGCGGAAAAAAACGTTCAAAGCAAAACCTCGACAGAAGCGGCGAATCACCAAACTCCGGATAGGACAACCCGGGGAGTTCAGATGTAAATCAAATACCTCTATATGGATATATCTTCCTGCCAGAAAGCCAGAGAGGCGGGTTGAATCAGCCCAGGCTTACTGCGTTTCCGCTTTTGTCCAGAGGAAGATAATTACTGACGTGCCCAAGACGGATGGACTCCACCATCATGGTCATCGGTTGTTGGGCTTCATCCGATGATGGAGGCGTGCCTCCCCGGCCTGACATTGCGGCGACAAATACAACATCCCATGCCTGACCAGTGCTTCGGGATTCTTCTGTCAGCGTGGAAAACTCGGGAGCTTCCTGCGGGGTTTTATCAACACAGATAACCGGAGTAAGCGCTCCGCCCTCACCTCTTTCGAACGCAGCTATTTCTTCTGCGGAGGCTTCCTCTGGCAGTTCTGCCCGACAGAAAACGAACAGCAGGCGCTGGGGCTGATGCTCATTTTCAGTTGCCTTGATCAAATCGTTGTAACTGCTAATCATGAACGCAACATCCTCAGAAATAGCTGGCAAGCGTTGATTACGCCTGGCGGACAATCAGTAGTTGGGCGTCTCTGCGTCGGAGAACCTCTTCGCAGACTTCTTCTACGGCTTCTTCACCATAACTCTGGCCATAATGCTTCCTGAAACCGAACTCGTATAAACGCACATGTTCATCAGCCACTACGCCGATATTTTCGAGGCATGTTCGGGCGCAGTGCAGAGGACAGCCATCAATGACGGTAATAGGCCGTCCGGAACGTGCAGTATTCACCAGAGAAGGCACCTTGCCGCCAACACCGGAAATGCAGGACATTTCAAATTCACCGGCGTGATCCAGTTTTACCGCTGCATTGTTCGCAAGCTGCGCCACGTCGGAACAGCCGGAACAGGAATAGATCAGGGGCCGTTGTTTTCTTGCTTTCACACACCCTCCTTTTACAGAGCCCGCAGGCCTGATTGCCGATTGAGCCAACTGCCAGCTGATCTACTGGCTGATATCTATCAATCGTTTGGGATCGGAGATGAACAATTTGCTCCGGTTAACACGAATCAGCCCGTTGGATTTGAGATCTGCCAGAATCCGGGAGAAGGTTTCTGGCTGCATCGCCAGCCTGGAGGCAACCAGACACTTCGGCAGAGGCAACTCAACTTCTCCACCTTCTGCTGCGCCATTAGGCAGCAAATCAATCAGATAGCGAATCAGGCGATCGCGGGCGTTCTGAACGGTCATGATCTCAAGGTCATGAAACCGGGACACAGCGCGCATGGCATAGTGCCGGAGCGCCGCGTGAGCGTATTCCGGGTTACTATCCAGCAGTTCCTGATAGGCTTTAACCGGGATCATCAGGACTTCACTGGATTTCAGTGCTTCTGCATAGCAGGCATAGCGGGCCGGGTCGGCATAAATCATGACCTCCGCAAAACAGTCGCCGGGAGCGATACTGTCGAGCGTCCGGTCCACGCCGGATGAGTCCAGCCTGTACAGCCGCAAACGGCCGGATATGACAAAGAAGAAGTGATGAGCAGGCATATCCTGCCGGTAAAGCAGCTGATGATGCCCCAGGCGAAGGCGGCGTGACTGCAAAATAAGGTTTTGCAGATCCACAGCACTGAGAGCGTTGAACAGGGAATGATTGCGCAGTGGCTCCAGCCCGCTCTCATCTTCTGTCAGTGTATTGACTGCGACCAGAACCGGCTTGGCGTATCGGGTTTCTGCAGATTGCATCGCCACCATTGTCATATCCCTCTTATAATCATGCATTCTAAATAATGCTTTAAATAATAGGAGATCAAACCCGAAAAAGCCCTCCCTCCATGGGGGTAGAATCGCTGTTACTCCCATGAATTTGACTTAACGCAACAATTAGCTTTACTAACTACTTACAGTACAGCTAATGCACCAAGGTTGATGCCTTACTGCATCAACGGTGAATCCGGGAGTTCAAGATCAATTCCACTGACGCCCGCCTCAGTGGCCAGAACCTGCAAATACTGCCGGAATGCCCGCCGGGTTACGCTCTCACTCAGATATTGGCGGATTTTCGGCTTCACATGCTCATAGGGCAGCTGCTCACCATCAATTCTCTGATCCACACGCACAAGGTGCCAGCCGTAACGACTCTCAATCAGTTCCGGGTTAAGGCCTTCTTTGAGCCTGAGAACCGGGCGTTCAAATTCTTCAACTGTTTGTCCCTTGCTGATCTGGCCAAGGCTGCCGCCCTGATGGCGGGATTCACATGCAGAGTATTGCCTGGCGAGAGAAGCAAACTGCGCACGACCTTCAAGCAGGGAAAGCAACAGCTGCCTGCCTACCTCCTCCTGGCGCATACGTTCCTGCACATCATCCGGCGCAGCAGCAAGCAAAATGTGACTGACAGCCATCAGTGTCGGGCTACGGAAACGACCAGGATTCGAGGCGTAAAAGCGTTCGCAGTCCTCCTCACTGGGTTCTGGCACATCAAGCTCCAGCTCAAGCACCCGGGCAATAGTGGTTTCCTCATCCAGTTCTTCCGGCAGTTTCAGCCTTCCGGCTTGTTGCAACAACAGCTCACGGATAACCAGACTTTTGGCCGCAGCGTGCCAGGCTTCAACAACTTCTTCAGCCGGGTGGTGTTGCATTTCCCGGGCGATATCCTCTTCAGATATCAGGGTTTCACCCACATAAACCGGTGGGAACTGGTTTCTGGGTTTTTCGGCTTCACCGGTGGGAATCAGTTGCATGGTCAGTCTCCGTATATGTCTTCATTGCCCCCTTGCCCTTCGTGGAAGGGGGCAGTTTTTCTGTTACGCCCTCTTACGCACGACCTGATACTTCCGGCCGAAGTATTCCAGAGGCACACTCAGCATGTGCACAAGGCGGGTGAAGGGGAAGAGTACGAAGATTGTCAGACCCAGAAACATATGGAGCTTGTAGATCCAGTGAACGCCTACCATGTAATCAGCGGCTCCGCCCTGAAAGGTGAAGATGCTTTGTGCCCAGCTTGCCAGCCGCATCATAGTGCCGCCATCCAGGTGGCCCAGTGTTGGCAGAATAGTCAGTAGGCCCAGTGCCACCTGAACCACCAGAACAACGATAATCATGTTGTCAGCAAAGGTGCTGCTGGCCTGAACCCTTGGATCTGTCAGCCGGCGATAGGCCAGCATGAGGCCGCCTGCCAGACACATCACCCCGGCAATACCACCCACAACAATCGCCATCACCTGTTTGGTGCCCGCGCTCATGAAAGGCGCGTACATAAAGTGCGGCGTCAGCAAGCCAACCAGATGGCCAAAGAAGATCACCAGAATACCCACATGAAACAGCACGCTTGCCATGACCATGTTTTTCTTGCGTAGTATCTGGCTGGACTGGGCCCTCCAGGTAAACTGCCCATGGTCGTATCTTGCCCAGGTGCCAACAAACAGCACCACCAGAGCGATGTACGGATAAATCCCGAAAATCAGTGTATTAAGATAAGACATCATTTTGGTCTCCTCCTGCGCCCTCAGGCGTCTCTCACGGCGGCACGCGCCTGAGCGGGCGTTACATCTGTCATCAGATGATCACTGAGATGGATGGTCTGGGTCTGTTCCAGCTCTCGACGGCGTTGCCCTACAACGCCTCCGGTGCTGCAAGAGCTGCCCTGATCGTCCACGAACTTCACCATTTCTTCTTCCCAGACCTTATCCAGAGCTTCAGGCGTATCATCACGCTCTTCCGAGGCTACGATCTGTGCCAGCTCCTGACGGTCTGTGGTTCGGCCGGACAGCTCCAGCAGTGAGTCCATTGCCACATGGTAAAAACTCTCACGCTGGTACAAGCGTTCACCCAGAAGCCCGAGAATGTGGTGGATATCTTCAAGCCAGTTCTGTATTTCTTTCCAGGGCCGGGTCGACAGGTATTCAAGGAACAACGGCAGGTAATCGGGCAATTCTTTCGCATCGATTTCCAGCCCGTTGGCGCGGTACTGCTCCATCAGATCTACCATGGCCTGGCCGCGATCCCGTGATTCACCATGCACGTGCTCAAACAACAACAGCGAGGTTGCACGGCCTTTGTCGAAAGTGCCTGTGTAGGCCTCTTCAAGATCCAGCAGATCGGTGTCGCACAAACGGTCGATACACTGGAGCAACTGCTCTTTATTTTTCCGTGGCAGCCGGCTGTCCTCCAGAACAACGGCAATCAGGGCGTCTTTGGAGGCCTGGAGCTCTGCTGTGGGATACTCCAGAATTCTTGCCAGTACTTTTAATAACCTCATAGCGGCCTCCTTATTCCTGCAACTGTTTCGGATCGATCTGCTTTACGGTTGTCAGCTTCTGCACCATGGTGGAGGTATTTTTACGACCGCCAAACATGCTGAACTCGCTGTCACCGCCACTGCAGCCGTTGCCGAAACTGAATCCACAACCGCCGCGTTCACCAAGCACATCAGGGAAGGCTTCCTTCGCCAGTTCACGATGGCTGGTAGGGATAACAAAGCGGTCCTCGTAGTTGGCAATGGCCAGATAGCGGTACATTTCATCCGCCTGGGCCTTGGTAAGGCCGGCTTCTTCCAGTGCCCGCAGGTCTTCAACGCCCTCAACGGTTTCTGCACGTTTGTACAGTCGCATCGCCATAATGCGCTTGAGCGCACGAACGATGGGCTTCTCGTCCCCTGCGGTAAGCAGGTTGGCCAGATACTTCACAGGAATGCGCAGGCTTTCGATCTTGGGCAGAACACCGTCGAACTGCACCTTGCCCGCTTCTGCAGCAGACTGGATGGGGCTAAGAGGCGGAACGTACCAGACCATTGGCAAGGTGCGGTATTCCGGGTGTAAAGGCAGAGCCAGTTTCCAGTCCACCGCCATTTTGTAGACCGGGCTGCGCTGTGCCGCCTGGATAACGTTCATAGGCACGCCGTCTTTCGTTGCCTGTTCGATCACTTTCGGGTCGTTCGGGTCCAGGAAGATTTCCAGCTGCTTTTCGTACAGTTCGTGCTCACCCGGAGTGCTGGCCACTTCTTCAATGCGGTCAGCGTCGTATAGCAGCACACCCAGATAGCGAATCCGGCCGACACAGGTTTCTGAACAGACCGTCGGCATACCGGCTTCAATACGCGGGTAGCAGAAAATGCACTTCTCGGACTTTCCGGTTTTCCAGTTGAAGTAGATCTTCTTGTAGGGGCAGCCGGATACACACATCCGCCAGCCGCGACACTTGTCCTGGTCGATCAGTACGATGCCGTCTTCTTCACGCTTGTAGATGGCTCCGCTCGGGCAGCTTGCTACACATGCAGGATTCAGGCAGTGCTCGCAGAGGCGAGGCAGATACATCATGAACGTGCTTTCAAACTGGCCGTATATATCGGCCTGAATCTGGTCGAAGTTCTTGTCCTTCCGGCGCTTGGCAAACTCGGTGCCCAGAATTTCTTCCCAGTTCGGTCCCCATTCGATTTTCTGCATACGCTTGCCTGAGATCAGCGAGCGTGGCCGTGCAACCGGCTGATGCTTGCTGTCACCTGCGGTGTGCAGGTGCTGATAATCAAAATCGAACGGTTCGTAGTAGTCGTCAATTTCAGGCAGGTCCGGGTTAGCGAAAATGTTCGCCAGAACCCGGAAGCGGCCACCGATGCGAGGGCGGATTTTGCCGTTTGCTTCCCGCATCCAGCCACCCTTCCACTTGTCCTGGTTTTCCCACTCTTTCGGGTAGCCAATACCGGGTTTGGTTTCGACGTTATTGAACCAGGCGTACTCCATGCCTTCACGGCTGGTCCACACGTTTTTACATGTCACTGAACAGGTATGGCAGCCAATGCACTTGTCCAGGTTCAGCACCATGCCTACTTGGGAACGGATTTTCATTTTACAGCCTCCTGAACAGTGTCGTTGCCTTCGCCATCAAGCCAGTCAACGTTCTTCATTTTGCGCACCACAACAAACTCGTCGCGGTTGGAACCTACGGTGCCGTAGTAATTGAAGCCGTAGGAGAACTGCGCATAACCACCAATCATATGAGTGGGCTTGGGGCATACCCTGGTGACCGAGTTATGAATGCCTCCACGGCTGCCGGTTACTTCCGAGCCGGGGATGTTCACAATCCGTTCCTGGGCGTGGTACATCATCATCATGCCAGGCATAACCCGCTGGCTGACCACCGCACGCGCGGCCAGAGCACCGTTGGCGTTGAAGACTTCGACCCAGTCGTTGTCTTCCACACCCACATCGCGGGCATCGTCTTCACTCAGCCATACAATGGGGCCGCCACGAGACAGGGTCAGCATCAGCAGGTTGTCGCTGTAGGTGCTGTGGATACCCCACTTCTGGTGCGGTGTCAGGAAGTTCAGCGCTTTTTCCGGGTTGCCATTCGGCTTGGCATTCAGCAGCGGTGCAGCCGCCTTGGTGTTAATGGGCGGGCGATACACCAGCAGGCTTTCGCCAAAGGCACGCATCCACTCGTGATCAAGATAGAACTGCTGCCGGCCGGTCAGTGTGCGCCAGGGAATCAGCTCGTGTACGTTGGTGTAGCCGGCGTTATAGGACACATGTTCATCTTCCAGGCCAGACCATGTCGGGCTGGAGATGATCTTGCGCGGCTGCGCCACTATGTCCCGGAAACGTATTTTTTCGTCTTCCTTATTCAGCGCCAGGTGGGAGTGATCCAGCCCGGTGAACTCAGACAGTGCAGCCCATGCCTTAACGGCAACCTGGCCGTTGGTTTCAGGTGCCAGGGTCAGTATTACTTCAGCCGCATCAATAGCGCTTTCAATCTTCGGTCGGCCCGCGTTAGCACCTTCAAGATGGGTATAGTTCAGGTTCTTCAGGAAGCTCACTTCCTTCTCGGTATTCCAGTTAATACCCTTGCCACCATTGCCCAGCGTATCCAGCAGAGGCCCCAGTGAGGTAAAGCGAGCGTAGGTGTTCGGGTAATCCCGTTCTACGGTAATGAAGCTTGGCGCAGTTTTCCCGGGAATCAGGTCACACTCACCACGCTTCCAGTCTTTCACGTCAAACGGCTGGCCCAGTTCGGCGGGCGCATCGTGCATCAGTGGCAGGGTGACCACGTCTTTCTCGACACCCAGGTGGCCTTCCGCCGCCTTGGAGAAGGACTTGGCGATACCTTTGTAGATATCCCAGTCACTGCGGGCTTCCCACGCAGGATCGGTGGCGGCCGTCAGCGGGTGAATGAACGGGTGCATGTCTGAGGTATTCAGGTCGTTCTTCTCATACCAGGTCGCGGTCGGCAGAACGATATCCGAGTACAGACAGGTCGTGGACATACGGAAATCAAGCGTAACCAGCAGGTCCAGCTTGCCTTCCGGCGCTTCATCGTGCCATTTCACTTCCTGCGGTTTGAGACCTCCATCGTGACCCAGGTCTTTTCCCTGCACACCACTGGTGGTGCCCAGCAAATACTTCAGCATGTACTCATGGCCTTTACCGGAAGAGCCCAGCAGGTTAGAGCGCCAGATAAACATGTTGCGCGGGTGGTTCTCCGGAGCTTCCGGATCTTCCGAGGCAAATGCCAGTGAGCCATCCTTCATGGACCGGGTCACGTACGCAGGAACCTCCATGCCGGCTTTTTCTGCTTCGGCAGCAATGCCCAGCGGGTTGCGGTTAAGCTGCGGTGCAGATGGCAACCAGCCCATGCGCTCGGCGCGCACGTTATAGTCGATCAGGCTGCCACCGAATCTGGATTTATCTGCCAGAGGGGACAGAATTTCATCGACACCAAGTTTCTCGTAGCGCCACTGGCCAGAGTGCGCGTAGAAGAAGGATGAACCGTTCATCTGGCGCGGCGGGCGCTGCCAGTCCAGACCAAATGCCAGCGGCTGCCAGCCGGTCTGAGGGCGCAGTTTTTCCTGGCCAACGTAGTGGGACCAGCCACCACCGCTCTGGCCGATACAGCCACACATGATCAGCATATTGATCAGCGCACGGTAATTCATATCCATGTGGTACCAGTGGTTCATACCGGCACCCACAATGATCATGGAACGGCCCTTGGTCTTGTGGGCGTTCTCACCGAATTCACGGGCAATACGGATGACTTTTTCGGCGGGTACGCCAGTAATTTTTTCCTGCCACGCCGGGGTGTAGGGTTTTACCTGGTCATAAGCAGTAGCTCCGTCATCGTCACCCAGACCACGGCTGATGCCGTAGTTGGCCACCATCAGGTCGTACACGGTTACTACCAGAGCTTCGCCACCATCAGCCAGCTCTACTTTGCGGCTGCCCAGCTTGTGGGTGAGGGTATCGCTGATTTCAACCGATTCGAAATGGTCGTGCTTGACGCCTCCAAAATACGGGAAGGCAACATCGACAACTTCGTCATGTTTTTCCACCATCGACAGTTGCAGGTTTACATAACCAGTTTTCGCAGTCTGCTTCAGGTTCCACTTGCCCTTCTCACCCCAGCGGTAACCGATAGAACCGTTAGGCGCGGTCAGCTGGTTGGTATTTTCATCAATGGCAATGGTTTTCCACTCGGGGTTATTTTCTTCACCCAGGCCACCCACCAGATCGCTGGCACGCAGGAACCGGCCAGGGACGTAACGGCCATCTTCCATTTTGTCCAGCTTCACCAGATACGGCATGTCGGTGTAACGGCGCACGTAGTCGGTGAAATACTCACTGGGGTTATCGACGTGGAACTCTTTCAGGATGACATGCCCCATGGCCATGCCCAGAGCCGCGTCAGTTCCCTGCTTGGGGTTCAGCCACTCGTCTGAAAGCTTGGAAACTTCAGCATAGTCCGGAGTGATGGCAACGGTTTTGGTGCCCTTGTAGCGAACTTCGGTGAAGAAGTGGGCGTCCGGAGTACGGGTCTGAGGTACGTTGGAGCCCCAGGCAATGATGTAGCCTGAGTTGTACCAGTCTGCGGATTCAGGAACGTCTGTCTGCTCACCCCAGGTTTGTGGAGAGGCTGGCGGCAAATCGCAGTACCAGTCGTAGAAGCTCAGGCATACGCCGCCAATCAGCGACAGATAACGACTGCCGGCAGCATATGACACCATAGACATGGCAGGGATCGGAGAGAATCCGATGATGCGGTCCGGACCGTGTTTTTTTGCGGTGTAAACGTTCGCAGCACCGATCAGCTCGTTGACTTCATTCCAGTCAGAACGCACAAAGCCCCCCATACCTCGGCGGGGTTTATACTCGGCGGTTTTCTTCGGGTCTTCCACGATGGAGGCCCAGGCTTCAACCGGATCGTTGAACTGCATACGGGCAGCGCGCCAAAGCTTCATCAGATGCTTGCGCATCAACGGGTATTTCAGACGGTTGGCGCTGTACATATACCAGGAGTAACTGGCACCACGCGGGCAGCCCCGGGGTTCGTGGTTAGGCAGGTCCGGACGGGTACGGGGATAATCAGTCTGCTGGGTTTCCCAGGTGACCAGACCATTCTTGACGTAGATTTTCCAGCTACAGGAACCGGTGCAGTTTACGCCGTGGGTGGAGCGCACAATCTTGTCATGCTGCCAGCGCTGACGGTAGCTGTCTTCCCAGTCGCGATTTACATCGTGGGTTTCGCCGTGGCCGTTTGCGAAGGATTCGCGCTTTTTGCTGAAGTAACTCAGCTTGTCGATCAAATGACTCATGGTCTCACTCTCCATCTACCCGTCTACCGGATCGTTTTCCGATTTGAGACCATTGTGTGGGAGAACAACCCTGAAATCTGCATGGTTACTACCACAAAACCACGGTCTACCACCGAGGTGGTAGACCGCTTATATCAAGGGGATAGAGGAGGTTCCGGCGTTCATCACGGCGGCAGAAAAAAGAAAACACAAGCTGACAGATACAAAGCAGAAAAAACAGGATCATGAACACGGCACTGCGGACACCCAGCCAGTGATTGGCCGCCCCGAATACAATGGGCAACAGGAAAGCCACTGAACAGGCACTCACGAGCAGCAGCCCGGCAACAAAAGCCACATTCTGGCGACTTTCAATAATGGCCATTCGCTGCAAACTGCCCATAGCACACCCAAGAGCCAGCCCCAGCACAACTATAAACACACTTTCAGCATACACAGGCAAAGCGAATTCAAAGGTGATGGTTGCATCCACTCCGCTTATAAACAGTGTCATGGGCGGATAAGACAGCACCAGCAACGCCAGCAGGCCAATCACGAGTGAGCGCCCGACCACTTTGGGGCTGTCATAGTAATCAGACAAGCCTCCTCCCATAATCTGTGCCAGTGCACCAGGGATAACGAACCATTGCGCGAGCCTGGCGCCAGAGTCCACCTGCAGCACAAACTGGGAAGACAAGTAATCCGGAAGCCACAACGCCAGTGCAAAAAAGCTCCCTGCAACCACTCCGAAATAAGCCACCAGTCGCCAGATCCTCCCCTGCCAGAGACACCCGAGCAGTTCGGTTACAGAGGTTTGGGATTCCGAGTCTGTCGCTGTATCTTCCGGCGCGGTGAGCAGTAAAAGAAGCGCAATGACAAGCAGCAGGACGATCAGGTAAGCAAGTGGAACTCCCTGCCAGGAAAAAGCTTGATGGAACAGGGGTACCAGGTAATAGGTAAACCCCGCTCCGGTAACACCTGCGCCAAATATCCCAAGCACCAGGCCAAGCCGGCTGCGTTTGCAGTTACTGGTTACAAACTGCAAACCGGCACTATAAAATCCGCCGGCCAGGCCCAGACCTCCGGCTGCCAGAAGATAGCCAGAAAAAGTATCTGTTATCAATAAAATCACCATGCAGACTGCAAGCCCCGCAAGGCATACGAGCATGATACGGCGGGCGCCGAATTTACTGGCCGCAAGCCCGGCCGGCACCGCTAACAAGGCACTGACTGCCATAGGCATGGCAAGCAGCAACCCGAACTGCAGGTTACTCAGGTTTAACTCTGCCCGAAGGTGTATACCTACAACAGCGAACAACGTCCAACAACCAGCCGCGATAACAAATCCGGTTACCGCAAGCGGCAAAATTACAGCCAGTGATACCAGCCGCTCATCCTCAAAGTCCGCATCTGATCCCATCTATTGACGCCCTTTTGAACAATTTCAAAGCTGCATTTCAGTTTCAGCTTTTGCCCTGAAGCAGGTCAAAGACTATGATGGGAGAATAACCTTTGGGGTAATTGACTATCCTCAAGGAGGTATCAAAGCCCGGCGACTGCAAAGACGAGATTCGATGAAATCCAGAAGCCCTCTTGTTAACCGGATTGCTATCGTTGTAAGCGCTGTTGTACTGACCTCCATTGTCAGCATGGCTACAACACTTGCGGTTTCAAAAAGCATTGAAGGTAACGCCACAGCTATCAATCTGGCGGGAGCTTTGCGCATGGGCGCATTCCGGTTACTGTCCCATGTAGCCGGCCCCGGGGTGAGCAGTACCAGCGGACACAATATTGCGGACCTTGCCTCTCAGTACGAGTTCAGCCTCAAAGACAACAACATTACCCGGGCGATCCCGATCACTGAAGATCACCCGCTTGCAAAACAGTACCGGTATATCACAACCTACTGGGAACAGACCCTGCGTCCGGCTCTGCAAAATCACACCCAGGGAATGCCGATCAGCGTGGATATGCTGGCAGCGACCGAACACTATGTGGGCTCTGTAAACAAGCTTGTCGGTATGCTTGAACAGCGAACCGAAGCACGGATTGACCTGCTGCACCTTATTCAGATCATCAGTATGGTGTTTTCCATCCTGATTATCATTGCTCTGTTCGTTGATCTCAGAGACCGGGTACTTAAACCCCTGCGCAAGCTCGTAAGCATTGCAACTGCAGTGGGTGAGCAGGACTTCACCCGGAAAGCAAACCTGAAGGGAAGCGATGAGCTGGCGCAACTTGGCAGCGCTTTTGACCAGATGAGCAGTGAGCTTGCGCTAACTTACTACGAGCTTGAGGAGCGCGTTCGCAGTAAAACCGAAGAGCTGAAAAAAAGCCATTCAGCGCTCCAGCTGCTTCACGCTGCCAGCCGTAACCTGTTCGCCACTCATGACCTGTGTAGTGGTGCAGTTCCCATGCTGCAAGAACTCGAGCAGCTGCTGGGCATAGGCCCGATCCGGCTTTATTTACACGACAAGGAATCCACAGAGCCGGTTCAGGCGGTTACAACGTCTTCTGTTGAACGCCCCTTCTATTGCCGCGACCACCACTGCAATGCCTGCCTGGCCACCCAGGAAGTCTATGATGAGCTGCCCATCGAAGATCATGATGGGCGCAGATTGTTATTGCCTATCCGTACGCCGGGCACTCTGCTGGGTACTCTGGAGGTATGGTACCCCGCTGAGAAAGGTCTTTCGGATACTGCCCGCCGCCTTCTTGAAACCCTGAGCGACCAGTTAGCCACGGCTATTTTCCTTGAACGGCAGATTACCGAGGAGCAACAACTCACGCTGGCCGAAGAGCGCACAGTCATCGCCCGGGAGCTACATGATTCACTGGCCCAGTCACTGTCCTATCTGAAAATGCAGGTAGCCCGGCTGCGCCGGCTGAATATCGACGGTGAACAGAAAAACGCCCACGAAGCCATACTGGACGAGCTGAGTACGGGGCTGAACAGCGCCTACCGCCAGCTCAGAGAGCTGCTCGCCACCTTCCGTCTGAAACTGGATACGCCGGACCTGGCCACTGCTCTGCGAAAGACCATTGAGGAGTTTTCCGGGCGGCTGGGAAAGCCCGTAAATCTGAAATTCAATCTGCCGCCCCAGACACTGTCTCCCAACGAGGAAATTCATACCCTGCAAATTGTGCGTGAGAGTCTTGCAAACGCAGTCAAGCATGCCGATGCTACGGAAATCTTTGTGGAAGTAGTTTTTGAATCCCCCCAGGTAAAGGTAAAAATACGGGATAATGGCAAAGGTTTACCTGAAGATGGTCAGCCGCTGAATCACTACGGCCTGATTATCATGCAGGATCGCGCCCTCACACTGGGCGGACAGGTTACCGTACAAAATCATGACCAGGGCGGCGTTGAGGTCGGCCTGACATTCGTACCCAAAAGCCGGCATCTGATACCGACCGAAACCTCGGACACCTGATTATAAAATCAAACGGCAGCCCCATTATGTCGCGATGGCAATTGAGAGAGGAAGCAAAGCACCATGTCTGAAACACCTGCAAGTATATTGCTGATCGACGATCACCCATTATTGCGCCAAGGCATAAAGCAACTTGTCGAAATGGAGCATGACATGGTGGTGGCTGGCGAAGCCAGTAATGCCGCGGACGGGATTCGTCTGGCAACCGAGCTTGAACCTGACCTTATCCTGATGGATCTCAACATGCCGGAAGTCAGTGGCATTGACGCACTCAAGAAGCTGCGGGATCTGAACGTAAGCTCCCGTATTGTAATGTTTACCGTTTCTGACCAGGAGGACGATGTCGTAGCTGCTCTGCGTGCCGGTGCCGATGGTTACCTGCTGAAGGACATGGAACCGGAAGACATGATCACCCAACTCCACCAGGCTGCGTTGGGTAAAATGGTTATCAGTGACAGGCTGACCACACTACTGGCAGAGGCTTTGCGCTCCAACAAACCGCAGCAAACGTCACGACCTGACTTTGACAGCCTGACACCAAGGGAAAAAGACATTCTGCGACTGATTGCAGAAGGTCTCTCCAACAAGATGATCGGCCGCAAGCTGGATATCAGTGATGGCACAGTAAAAGTTCATGTAAAACACCTGCTGAAAAAACTCAGCCTGCGCTCGCGGGTCGAGGTTGCTGTGTGGGCAGTGGAAGAAGGCCTGCACAAGGGCTGAGCTATATCAAATCAAGCAGCGCAGGTTTTGGTTACTCTGGGCAGACTGAATTCACTGCCCGGAGTTGGTTATGACCTTTCCATTGTTTGCTACTCTCCCACTACGCAATAGTCCCCTGGTCAGCGACACTCTGGCGCTGCTTACTGAATATCTGCCATCACCTTCGCCTTTGCTTGGCACTATAGACCGCGCTATCCCCATGCCCGTAAAACAACTCCTGGCTGAGGAGCCCCTGAACCGGATCTTTGCAGCCGCCATTGCAGATGGCGAATTTGACGACTTTGAAGGGCGCCGTATCCGTCTGGAATTAAACGGTGGTCAACCGGGGATTACCTTCGGTCTTTGGGCAGGCCGGCTCCGGGTACTGGAAGGTCCGGGGGAAGCTACCATTCGAGGTTCCCTCTCTGCATTCAAAACCCTGGCTAAACGCCAACAGGACCCTGACCAGCTATTCTTCCAACGCCGCTTGGTAATTGAAGGGGATACCGAGCTGGGGCTTGCACTGAAAAACCTGCTGGATAGCCTTGAGTGGGGCCTCAAACTACCAGAGCTGCCTTGATACTGAAGCCTTGCGCCTATACATCATGCAGCCCTGTGCGATGGTTTAGCGACAGCATTTATCGCATATCGAAAAACTCCCGATGCAGCCGCCTGTTCGGAACACCCCACTTCCGGAACTGACTGAACAAGCTATTAGCCATCGCCACTGGACCACAAAACCACAGACTGGACTGGGACCAGTCAGGCACGGCATCCCGGATATCTTGTGGCGTCAGTCTGCCATCGGTTTTGCTGCAACGAACAACCAGGTTCACGCCCGCTGATTCGGCGTCGGCCCGGAGCTTGTTCAGCGCACGCTCGCTAATATCCGGCGTTGCATGAAACAGATACACATTGCGCCCATCCGGCTTCCGGGCCAGAACATTCATGCGGGCAATGAACGGTGTGATGCCAATACCGCCACCCACCCATATCTGGGTACGACAGTCATCCTCGAAGTCAAAGCCACCGTAGGGTCCTTCCAACGCCACCTTCATGCCTTCATGCAGAGACCTGCTAACCCGGCGGGTATGATCCCCCAGCTCCTTGACCACGAACTTCAGGCTCCGTGACCCGGGATCCCAGCCGGAAGCGATGGTGTAAGGGTGGGCGCCTTCAGACTCATTGGATGTGACAAAAGCAAACTGGCCTGCCTTATGACCCTGCCAGCCTTCCCCAACCCTTACTGAACACTCGAACACCCTTAGCTCCGGATAATGGATAATCGATACAATTTCTCCGGTTACCCTACGCGCCCGGGCCGGCCAGCCCATCAATAACAGCACAGCTGCCACCGAACCAGCCACTGTCACAATCAAGGTCAACCAGCCAATCGGACCAGTCCAGTACCGGAATTCCATCAATATGAGGCTGTGCCATGCCAGAGGCAGAAACACAATAGCGAGCAGTTTGTGAGTTTTTCGGAACAGGTGATAAGGGACGGCTCTAACCAAAGCGAGAATGATCAGTAACGCCGCAATGTAAAATGCCCATTCGCCCAGAGTTTCCGCCAGTCCCCGTTGGCCTCGAAACCAGGCCTCAAGGCCGGCAAGCTCTTGCTTTGCACCCTGGCGAACCGGCTTGTCCAGCCAACCCCAGCCCACCATCCATTTAGTGCCCTGCGCCCACCACCAGTGCAGGGTTGCCATTACCAATGCGCCAATCCCCAGCCACTTGTGCAGGCGATACATCTTGTCGAGACCACCCAGCCAGCGCTCCAGAGTTCGTAACCGCAACGCTAACACCAGAGCCGCAGACATCATGAATACCGCTAGCAGCCCTGAATACTGCACAAACACATGGCGAAACGGAAAATACGCAAACGGGCTGACCCACAGGCTGTCTGAAAGCAGCCAGCTCCCCGTAACCAGCCCAATCAAACCCCAGAAAAACATTGAAATGCGAGTCATGAGACATCCTTGAACGAGTCTTTGTTGATCAGCAAGGTACTCTCAGCACGGTTAGGAAATTTTGATTTTCATCAAACAGGCCAGCAACTTACACAGGTTTTACACTTGCACCCGGTCCATACCTGGCCTGCCATACCAGTAGCCATCACAGGGGGGCGCCTCAACGAGCTGCAGAGGGTTAACCTCCGGAGCTTCACCACGGCGGGTCTGATCGAAACGACGAACCACTTCATCCATACCCTTATGCTCCGGGCTCAGGCGCACAGTGGCCACCCCCATTTGCGCCATATCCGGCATTTGTCGCATCAGGTCATAACGAGCGCCAGAGAGTGTGGAGGTACCGTTCAGCCGGAACAGTTCCCGGGACTCCCGGGAGCGCAGCTCCAGGCCGTCGGGGTGCTGCAGACAACGGAATTCGCAGTTATCTTTCGGAAGGTTGTAGTGCCGGGCTGTAAAACACCGGGACGACCAGGCCAGGGGCAGAAACCCCCAGGCAAACACTTCAGCAGGTAAATCCAGCCCCTCGGCTTCCAGTTCATCAATCAATTGGCGAAGGGTTTCACGGCCCAGCTCGACCGGCAGGCTCCAGCCCTTTAGCCCTTGTTTTGCAAGCAGCTTCAAAGTTGCGCTGTTGTATATGTTCATGGAAGGGCCAGTCACAAACGGCAGGTTGTTCTGAGTGGCCAGTTGCAAAGCGCTCTGATCATTGGCTTCTATCAGGTACTCCTGCTGGCTGCATATTCTGCGCAGCAACCGTAAATCCGCCTCGGACTCAATCAATGTCTGTGTTGAGAGCACCACTTGCTTGCCGGCATCTTTTAACACGCCAGCAATTTCCAGCCAGTCCGCCAGCTTCAGCTCACGCCGCCGGGAACATACTGTTTCGCCCAGATACACTGTATCAACCGGCCATTCCGCTGCCTTGGCATAAAAATCAAAAACAGTTTGTTTGGACCAGAACCAGAGAATCGGGCCCAGCGAGAGTTTCATCATGGGTTGTTCAGCCTCATTTCCATTTGCGGTGATAAGCGCCGATGGTAGTCAGGCCACCCTCGGACAAACCGGCCAGTGTGCTGTTCCAGACCGGTTCAACACGGAAGTCACTGGAGTTGGCATCCAACCGGTCCAGCGCCTGACGCCAGGTATGGGCAACATCCGCAATATAGGCGGGACTACGTTGCCGACCCTCAATCTTCACCGCGCTGATACCCAGTTCTTTCAGTTCCGGCAGCAGATCGAGAGTGTTCAGGCTGACCGGCTCTTCAATAGCGTGATACACACTACCCTCTACCTCAAAACGGCCTTTACACAGAGTGGGGTAGCCGGCAGATTCACCCTTACCGTATCGATCGATAAGCACATCGTTAAGGCGGGATTCCAGACCGTGAGGCGTTTCCTGCCAGCGCACAGCTTTAGCGGGTGAGCAGGCACCACGGGTATTGGGAGATTCGTCGGTCAGATAAGAAGAGAGATAACAACGCCCTTCCGCCATGATGCACAAGCTGCCAAAGGCGAACACCTCCAGCTCTACCGGGCTGTGTTTTGCAACACCGCGCACCTGGTCAATGGACAATACCCGGGGTAATACAGCACGACGAATGTCAAAGTTGTCTTTGTAAAAATTCAGGGCTTCGTAACTGGTCGCAGAGCCCTGAACCGAAAGATGCCGGTTAACCTGCGGGTACTTGCTGGCCGCGTATTCCAACAGACCCATGTCTGCCAGAATAATTGCATCCACACCCAGAGCGGCTGCGCGGTCAACAGCGGATTTCCAGGCGTTCCAGCCATCCGGCTGCGGGTAGGTGTTGATGGCGCAGAATACCCGGGCGCCTTTTTTGTGGGCGTATTCAATGCCCTCAGCTGCACGCTTGTCGTTAAAGTTGAGGCCAGCAAACTGACGGGCGTTAGTGCTGTCTTTAAACCCCAGATATACGGCATCGGCACCCTTATCAACCGCCACTTTCAAGGCCGGAAGACTACCGGCCGGGCAAACAAGTTCCATGGGCTATCTCCACACGAAAGTTCGGGAAACCATACTCCTGACCCATGCACCAGACATTGACCTTTGTCAGCGGAACGATGAGCTGTATTGCATAAAATATGCAGACAACACTTGATGACAAACCGATACAGAAAAACACCCACCATCTCAGGGAGCCCACAAATCTCTCTGTCTCAAACTGCTACACTTTCTCGCAATGTCTTCAACTAATAATAAGAGACCTCCGGATGAAAAACGTCATCAACAATCTTTCCATGCGTGGAAAGCTCATCACGCTTGTGGCGCCGGCCCTGCTTGTCATCATCTACTTTGCCATTGAAAGCATTACGCTCAATTCAGCAGAACTCGACGACATGCGCCGATTGCAATCACTGGTTCAGCTTGCTGATACGGGGGACCCTCTGATTGAGGCGCTGCAACTGGAGCGGGGGCGATCTGCAGTCGTACTTTCACGTGGCGTCGATCGTGAAGCCGCCCAACGGGCAGAGCAGGCATTGACAGATCAACGCAACCAGACTGATACGAGACTCGCCGATTACCGGTCTCAGATATCCAGCCTGAACGAAACGTTTAAATTCAGCCCTGCCATCATGAACAGTATTGAGACGGTACAGACAGAACTGAACACTCTGGATGAACTGCGCAACGATGCAGATAAACGTTCGATTAACAGCCTTGAAGCGGAGATCCGGTACACACAACTGGTAACGGGG
Source organism: Marinobacter sp. F3R11 (assembly GCF_003318275.1). Lineage (GTDB taxonomy): Bacteria > Pseudomonadota > Gammaproteobacteria > Pseudomonadales > Oleiphilaceae > Marinobacter. The sequence continues at coordinate 577,952 of NZ_QOCH01000015.1, forward strand.
CTGATCAACCGGATTCCTCTGGTTATCTCCAGCGCAACCGATTCACAACTGACCCGTGATCTCAATGCCTACTACGCATTGGCCGAGGCAACCGAAGCCGCAGGTCGTGAAAGCGCCGCCGGCGCAGCTCTGATCAACCGAGGAAGCTTTGACCTTCCCGCCGCCCAGAAAATTGCTTCCTTCGGGGGCCGTCAGGAAGCATTCATCCATGAAGCTGGTGCTATGCTCACCGAAGAATCTGATCTGCTTGCTGTACTTGAAAGCCTGCCGGACGCACCCGAGAGTCAAAGCCTGCAAAAACAGCGCGATACCTTATTCCGTAGCCCATCTGGCCTGTATGCACTGAATGCGGCGGAGTGGTTTGATATCACTACCGAGCGGCTGGCCAGGCTGAACAGCCTGCGAAAAACACTGATTGATATTGCTTCGGCGTCCGTCCTGAATAGCGTCGCTGAAGCCCGTCATGGCCTGATAGTCGCATCCACGATCGCAGCCACGGCTATCATCGTAGCCATAGCTCTTATGCTGCTCATGGTCAGCGCCATCAACCGGCAGATTAATAGCTTGCTCGATAGTGTCCGCTTTGCCATGGATAACAAAGATCTTACGCAACAAATCCATATCTCGAGTAAGGACGAGGTCGGGACTATCGGACGGGCGCTCAACGAACTGTTTGGCCGCTTTTGCGATGCCCTGCAGCAAATCGACAAGGCCAGTGTCCAGCTTGCAACTGCCACGGAAGAAACCAGCTCCACTGCAGACCATAACGCTGCTCAGGCCAAGAACCAGCAAGAACAGATAGCACAGGTAAGAAGATCTACTGAAGAAATGACGGCTACATCTGAGCAGATTTCCTCAAATACACAGCAAGTTGCAGATGCGGCCAGAAATGTAATGGAGCAAAGCAAAGCTGGCGAAGAAGTTCTGCATGGAAGCGTTCAGCGCATACGCTCGCTGGCCAGCTCGGTAAAAAACGTGAACGACGTAATTGAAGAACTGGAGAAGCGCAGCAGCAGTATCGTGGAAGTTATGGATGTGATCCGCACAGTCGCTGACCAGACCAACCTGCTGGCCCTGAACGCTGCCATTGAAGCCGCACGTGCAGGAGAACATGGTCGTGGGTTTGCGGTCGTTGCAGACGAGGTTCGTACCCTGGCTCGACAGACCCATGAGTCCACCACCAAGATCGAAGAAATCATCAATGACTTTCAGGTGATCACTGAAAATGCCAGCCGCTCCATCATTGCCAGCCACGAACTGGCAAATCAGGCCAGCGAGCAATCATCCGAGCTCGAACAGACCTTCTCTGCCATTCTGGGAGACGTCCACAGTATATCCGAAATGGCATCCAGAATTGCCTCGGCATCCGAACAGCAGGTTACATTAACCCGGGACCTGGCAAACAATATGGAAGATGTCAGTGGCTTAGCCTTGCTGACACTGACAGGATCCCAGGAAATCTCTCAGGTTACCGGGGAGCAGGCCCAACTCGCGAGACAACTGCAGGATCTGGCTAACGGATTCAAATTGTCAGCAACCTGAACCCAGGGTTGCTGGCTCCGGGGCTCACGCAGGTGCTCCCCGGAGAAAGAAAACATCAGATGATGCGTGAGAACCGCTGGCTGGCGCCTTCTTTGCGGTAGAAGTCGAAGATCTGGCAGATAGCACGGATCAGCAACCGGCCAGCAGGCTCCACCTGCAGTACCCGGCCATCATCGCCGATCAGTTCATCGGCCATCATCGGCCGGAGCCGCGCCAGTTCGTCTGCGAAATAATGGTCAAAGTCTTCCTGCCACTCCGCCGAGAATTGCTTCCGATCCAGCCGGAACTGGCAAATCAGCTGACCAATAACCCAGCGACGGATTCGGTCATCCCGGCTCAGGTTTACACCTTTGGTAATCGCCAGCTGACCTGCGTCGATAGAAGCTTCCCAGGCGGGCAGGTCGTGATTGTTCTGGAAATAGGCATCGTCGGTCTGGCCTATGGCAGAAACGCCAAGAGATACCAGATCGCAGTCCGAATGAGTGGTGTAGCCCTGGAAGTTCCTGTGTAATCGCCCTGCCCGCTGAGCCACAGCAAGGCTGTCGTCCGGTTTGGCAAAGTGATCCATACCAATGTATTCGTAACCGGCTTCAAGCAACCTGTTGATGGTGTTATGCAGAATCGTCAGTTTTTGCTGTGGCGATGGAAGAGTATCGCTCTTGATCCGGGTTTGCGGATAAAAGCGGTCTGGCAGGTGCGCATAGCTGAATACGGACAGCCTGTCCGGAGACATTTCAATCACCGCTTCCAGAGTCTCGGCAAAGCTCTCCGGTGTCTGGTGTGGCAGGCCATAGATCAGATCAAGGTTAATGGAACGGAACCCCAGGTGCCGGGCTTCGTTCAGCACTGTCTCGGTCATTTCCCGTGGCTGTATACGGTTAACGGCCTTCTGAACCTCCGGGTTCACATCCTGCACCCCCAGGCTGATCCGGTTGAAACCAAGCTGCCAGAGTGTGGGCAGCGTATCCTGATCCACTTCTCGCGGATCAATCTCCACACTGTAATCATGCTCATCACCGCTTTGCAGATTGAACAGCTCGGCGTAGCCTTCCATCAGGTGCTGCATGACATCTTTAGGCAGGAAGGTCGGCGTACCTCCGCCCCAGTGCAACTGTTTTACCGGCCGGTCCGCGCCAAACAGCTTCGACTGCATGGCCGCTTCTTTCAATAGCCTCTCCACATAGGGCATGGCCTTGTCGCGCTTTTTGGTAATCACCTTGTTACAGGCGCAGTAGTAACAAAGATGCGCGCAGAACGGCAGGTGGGTATACAGCGAAAGCGGGCGGCCACTGGCCTTGCTGCGCGCAGCTGCATCCACCATCTCCGTCACCGGGTAATTCTGGTTAAACTCCACCGCAGTCGGATAAGAGGTATAACGCGGTCCGCTGAGGTCATAGCGTTTGATCAACGCGTCATCCCAGATGAACTCCGGAAGAGTGGATTCATCTGTCTGCAGTGTGGAGTTGGAAGCCATAATAAAAAAACTCTGAACGTGTGATGTGGAGTGTCATCCGAGATGCGAGGCATTGTATGCCAGGTGAGCAACACGCATCTTGACGCGAGTCATCTTGACGAATATCCGGATTTTACCAGCCTGGTGCCTGAACTACCCTTATGCACATTGCGTATTCCGGCTACCTCTTTCGGGTAACAGAACAAGCCCCGGCTATTGTCCTGCCTGACTTGCACTACTTGTTATAACACCACGATGTTCACTTGCGCTGTTGTGGAACCGTCTATAGGCCACCGCACCAGACACGGGCGCCCTTCTGAATTTCATTTTTCTGTGCATTTCTCTCCTGAAATTTTCAAACCCCAATAAAAACAAGCAGCTCAGTTACATTCGTTCACATCTGGCACAGCAGATGCAACACCTATAGCAGGGGTCATGGCCTGTTAGTACAAGTGAACTACTTAGGAAGGTGATAACGATGAGAGAAACAAGAACCCTTGCAACACTCACACTCTGCGGATCGCTGGCGATGTTTGCCGGTATAGCCTCCGCAGAGACCATCCAGGTTGGTATCGGGCATCAAAGTATGGTGACCAACACCGTTTCTGGCGGAATTGTGCTGGAAAAGCTGGACCTGCTTAAAAAGCACTTACCTACCACAGGCAAATACGCAGACGTCGAATACGACATTGTGTTCCGGGATTATGATTCCGGCCCCCCTATCACAAACCAGATGCTGGCGGGAAAACTCGAATTCGGCGTTATGGGTGATTATCCGTTGATCGTCAACGGAGCCAAATTTCAGGAAACAGGCAAACAGGAAACCCGTTTTATTGGCGTAACCGGTTACAACCTCCGTGGAACCGGTAACGGTATCGTCGTTCCCATTGATTCCGACACCCAGAGCCTCTCTGATCTGGCAGGCAAAAACCTCTCTGTTCCCGTAGGCAGCGCAGCCTGGGGCATGACCCTTAAAGCCCTGAGCGAAGCAGGCCTGAGCGACAAGGTGAAGATTGTTAACCAGAGCCCTGCGGTCGGCGCAGCCAATATCCAGGCAGGCCGCATAGATGCTCACGCGGATTTCTGCCCTTGGTCCGAGATCATGGAGTTCCGGGAAACCGGGCGCAAGATCTATGACGGCAGCGAAGCAGGCGTTCCCACGTTCCACGGCATCGTAGTCCGCGAGAGCTATGCCAAAAAGTACCCGGAAATTGTGGAAGGCGTACTGAAAGCCACTCTCGAAGCCCAGAAATGGATTCAGGAAAACCCGATGGAAGCGGCAATGAAGGTTTCCGAATGGACGGGCGTGGAGAAAGAAGTCCTTTACCTTTACTTCAGCAACGGTGGCATCACTACCGCCGAAGCCAGCATCAAAACCGAATGGGTTGACGCCATGAAGTACGACCTCGACCTTCTCAAACGGGAAGTGGGCGTACCTGATCTTGATTTCGACCGCTGGGTGGACGATTCCTACCTGCGTGCGGCCTACAAAGCCATGGATCTCGATTACGACGCTCTGGTCTCATCTGTTGTTGATACCCAGCCCAACAACCCTGCGCTGAAGCCCGCTGAAATCTGGTTTCAGGACAAAGGCATTGTCACCTACGACAGCGTAGCTGACATGCTTGCCGCCAAAGAAGCAGCAGGGAGCCCCATCAACGCAACCTATGTCTACGACAACCTCACCGGCCTGAAACTGTTTGGCAAGGCTGCGTACATGGTGCGTGGAAGCGACGGTGAAGTGGTGGCTTTTCTCAAGAAAGCCGACTCCGAGAAATATATAGCTAATCACGGCGGCACCCCGGTCACACCGGAAAATGCCGTTGCCATGGCGTACTGACGAATAGCAGTGCAGGCACTGAGTGTCTGCACTGCAACAGTCTGAGGAGTGAATAAATGGATAACCATAGCAATGCAGCCCTGCTGACCGCGCCCATGGAGGAGACAGACGGTAGTCCGGGGGTTGAACAGATCATTCGAAAGGAAGCTACGATGGCATCTCCCATGGCAGAAAAAACAAGCGACAACGCTCGTCTGCCTGCGCGCATCTGGATGAAAACCATTGGAGTAAGGTATCTGGTAAGGATCATGGCGCTGATTGTCGCCGTGGTGCTCTGGGAATTCGCGTCCAGAAACGGTTTTCATTTCTACATCAATTTCGACAACATCCCCGCACCGTCGGTTGTGGGTACTGCGCTGGTAGCGGAACTGTCTGGCCAGGAATTCTATCTGCACATACTGCATAGCCTGGAACGCGTTGCGATTGCTTATGTGCTTGCAGTGGTAGTGGGCGTAATTCTGGGCGTAGCCATGGGGCGTTCCCGGTGGGCTGAAGACATCATTCTCCCGTACATTGAGCTATTACGCCCCATCCCGGCGGTTGCCTGGATTCCCCTGGCAATTCTGATGTTGCCAACCGAACAGTCCAGCATCATTTTCATCACCTTTCTGGGAGCTCTGTTCCCGGTCATCCTGAATACCGTTCACGGTGTGGAACAAACCAGCAGTGTACTGGTTCGTGCCGCCCGCAGTTTGGGTGCCAGTCGCACAGCGATCCTCTGGCATGTGGTATTACCCGGGGCAATGCCTTCCATTGTTGCCGGACTTGCCATCGGCATGGGTGTGGCCTGGTTTTCCCTGCTGGCAGGAGAAATCATCAGCGGCCAGTACGGCATCGGCTATTACACCTGGAACTCATACACCCTCATTCAATACCCGCAGATCATCATCGGAATGCTGACCATCGGCGGCCTTGGCACGCTATGCACGCTGCTGGTTCGCAAAGGCTGTAACCCACTGCTCAAGTGGCAAGCTAAAGGAGGCCGGTCATGAGCGAGGTACTAATGAACGACAACCGACTGGCCGTACTGGACCATAGCCGGTTAAGGGCCAAAGCGGGCAAACCCGGAACAGACCGGGGCCGGATATCAGTCAGGGACGTGGACATCGTTTTTGACACCCCCACTGGTTCTCATATTGCGGTTCAGAACGCCAACCTGACTGTCCGGCCAGGCGAGTTTGTCTGCCTTCTTGGCCCATCCGGGTGCGGAAAATCAACCCTGATGAACAGCATTGCCGGCTTTGTGCCACCGACTCGTGGTGACGTTACCGTGGATGGTGAAGCAGTAACCGAACCTGGCCCTGATCGCGGCATGGTATTCCAGCAGCACTCGTTGTTTCCCTGGAAAACGGTAAAGGAAAACGTGGCCTTCGGACCATTAATGGCAGGCGTAGGTCAGAACGAAGCCAACAGCGTTGCACGGACATTCCTTTCTCTGGTGGGACTGGCTGCGTTTGAAAATGCCTATCCCAACACTCTGTCAGGAGGAATGCAGCAACGAGTGGGTATCGCTCGGGCATTGGCTAACTATCCCAGCGTGCTGCTGATGGATGAACCTTTTGGCGCCCTGGACGCGCAGACCCGAATCATGATGCAGGAGAACCTGCTGGAAATATGGCGCGAGTTCCATAACACCGTGGTGTTCGTTACTCACGACATTGATGAAGCCGTTTTCCTGTCTGATCGGATCGTGGTTATGAGTGCCAGCCCGGGACGAATCATCGCTGACATAAAAGTTGATCTGCCCCGGCCCCGGGAGCAATCCCTGCTGACCAGTCCCGACTTTATGGCGCTCAAACGCCAGTGCCTGGACCTGATCCGAAAGGAAACTCTCAATGCCTTTCAGCAGCAAAACAAGGTGGGGTAAACCATGGCCAGTTCTTTTTCGATCTCACCCAAACTCGCCATGACCTGTCATAACAACCAGGAGGATGAGCGATGAACAATGCGACTCAGATAGTGGCCGGACACTCACCCCTGCCACTCTATGTCCAGATACGGGACAGCCTGCGGCGTCAGATTCTGGACGGCACCTATCAGGTTCACGAACGTCTGCCGTCCGAGAACGAAATGATGAATGCCTTTGGCGTCAGCCGGATCACCATTCGCCAGGCGCTCCGCGACCTTCACAACGAAGGCCTGGTGTTCAGTGCCCAGGGTAAGGGCACCTTCGTGAGCAAACCCAAAGCCGTTCAGAACGTACAGCGCCTTGAAGGCTTCGGGGAAGCCATGGCCGCCCAGGGCTATGAAGCCTCGGCACGGGTACTCAGCATCCAGCAAATGAAGCCCCCGAAAGCTGTCGCCGCCTCTCTGGACCTGCACCAGGGAGACGAGGTCATCGAAGTCAAACGAGTGCGATATCTCAATCGTTCTCCGGTATGCATCGAGAACAGCTACTTCCCGATGTTCATAGGGCAGCGCATGTTCAGCCTGGATCTTTCCGGGGACATTTTCCCCATGCTGGAGAACCTTTTCGGCATCCCCCTCGGTGGTGCTGACATCAGCCTGGACTCGATTCTGGCTGACGATGAAGCCCAGCGATACCTCAACCTTAAACCCGGCGAAGCCATTCTCAGGGTCGAACGCCTGACCCACAACAGAAGCGGCCAGCCCATTGATTTCGAGTATCTCTGCTACCGCGGTGATTCATTCAAATACCAGTTCCGGATTGACCGGAAATAGGAGTGCACGATGAAAATTAACGACATCCCTGTAATCGACACCGACGTTCTGGTCATTGGCGGTGGCACAGCTGGCCCCATGGCAGCCGTCACTGCCAAAGAGCAAGACCCGAGCCTCAGAGTCATACTGCTGGAAAAAGCCAACGTTAAACGCTCTGGCGCCATTTCCATGGGCATGGATGGCCTGAATAACGCCGTCGTGCCAGGCCACGCCACACCAGAGCAGTACGTCAAGGAAATCACCATTGCCAACGATGGCATTGTGCACCAGCCCGCACTCATGGCCTATGCCACCCGCTCTTTCCCGATGATTGAAAAGCTGGACTCCTGGGGTGTGCATTTCCAGAAAGATGAAACCGGTGATTACGACATGAAAAAGGTTCACCATCTGGGCACCTACGTTCTGCCCATGCCGGAGGGCCACAACGTCAAGAAGATCCTTTACCGTCGCCTGCGCCGTAACCGTGTCGAAATCGAGAACCGCTTTACCGCAACACGTCTGCTGAAAGATCCGGACGGCAACATTGCCGGCATGATCGGCGTCAACACCCGAACCGCCGAGCCCATCATCATTCGTGCCAAAGCCGTAATCATGGCCACCGGAGCAGCAGGACGCATCGGCCTGCCAACCTCTGGTTATCTGTTCGGCACCTATGAAAACCCGGCCAACAACGGTGACGGCCACGCCATGGCCTATCACGCAGGTGCTGACCTGGCGAACCTTGAGTGTTTTCAGATAAACCCGCTGCTCAAGGACTACAACGGTCCGGCTTGCGCATATGTGACCGGCCCCCTGGGCGGCTTTACCGCTAACGCCTACGGTGAGCGTTTCATCGAATGCGACTACTGGTCCGGCCAGATGATGCTGGAGTTTTTCAAAGAGCTGGAATCCGGCACCGGCCCCGTGTTTCTCAAACTGGACCACCTGGCCGAAGAAACAATCCAGGAAATCGAAACCGTACTGCATACCAACGAACGCCCTACCCGCGGTCGCTTCCATGAAGGCCGGGAAGTGAACTACCGGGAGCGCATGGTGGAAATGCACATATCCGAGATCGGCTTCTGCTCCGGGCACTCCGCCTCCGGGGTCTGGACCGATGAAACCGGCGCCACCACCGTGCCCGGACTTTTCTGCGCCGGCGATATGGCGAGCGTGGCTCACAACTACATGCTGGGTGCTTTTGTATACGGCCAGATCTGCGGCGAAAGCGCCGTGGAATTCGCGAAATCACGGACTGAGCCTCAGCTCGACGAAAGCTTCATCACCAAGGAACTGGAACGGATTCAGGCACCCATGAAACGGGCCGACGGCATCCCTCCGGAGCAGATGGAATACAAGGTACGCCGCTTGGTAAACGACTATCTGCAACCGCCGAAAGTAACCAAAAAAATGGAGATAGGTCTGGAGCGCATTCTCGCAGTAAGGGAAGACGTACCACAACTGTGCGCACGGGATCCCCACGAACTACTGAGGGCAATGGAAGTTCAGTCCATCATCGACTGCGCCGAAATGGCTGCCCGGGCCTCACTCTACCGCACCGAATCCCGTTGGGGTCTTTACCACTACCGGGTGGATTACCCGGATCAGGACGACAGCGAATGGTTCTACCACAGCCGCCTGTTCAAGAATGAAAACGGCGAGATGGCTCATGGTAAACGCCCTGTTGCGGATTACCTGGTACCTCTGGGCGAGGAAAAAGACGCCTACCAGAAAATGCGGGTCAAGAAAGCCGCCAACGCCTGACAAAACCGTACGGCAGCATCTGATGCTGCCGTACACAACGAATTTCCTTACGAGAGAGGAACACCAAAATGCCTATCGCCAATCACCATTCAAGCGTTCCCGTCATCGTAGACGAGGATAAATGCATTGCCGACAAGGGCTGTACCGTATGCATCGACGTATGCCCACTGGACGTTCTCTGGATTAATGAAGAGACAGGCAAAGCACACATGAAATACGACGAGTGCTGGTACTGCATGCCCTGTGAGGCGGACTGCCCCACCGACGCCGTTACCGTCAACATTCCCTACCTGCTGCGCTGAGGTAAGCCATGAAAACCTACGATGACCCCGAACTTCAGGCCATTGCCATAAAGCTAACCTCTGACGACCCGGGTATACGCCGGGTTGCCGTCATGGATCTGGTCGACTCCGGAGAACCGGAAGCCGTCGAACTGGTCATTCAGGCACTCCAGGATCCGGACACCAAAGTGCGCCAGGAAGCGGCAAAAGTAGTGGACGAATTCGAAGCCGAAGATATGGCAGACGCGCTGATTTCTGCCCTGAATGACAGCGATGAAGTTGTACGCAACAGCGCAGCCCATGCCCTGGCCGATCTCAAAGATCCTGCTGCCGCAGAACCACTGCTGAAAGCCCTGGAGAGCAGCACCGACAGTTTCGTGGTGTCTGGCATCCTGCGCGCACTCAAGCCACTGCGCAATCTGGGGGCCCAGAGCCCGGCACTTGCGCGGCTGGATGATCCCGACCCACAGGTTCGCCGTGAAGCCGTGGGTGTGATTGGCTGGTTAAAGCAACCGGAAAACCTGCCCGCACTGGTAAAAACCGCGAAGAATGACCCGGATCCAGACGTGCGCCGCTCCGCTACCGGCGCCCTGGTGTATGCCAACCCACAGCAGGTGGGCCAGGCCCTGGTCAGCCTCCTCAATGACGAACACTGGCAGGTGCGCTGCGAAGCCGCCAACAGCATCAGCAAGCTGGACCATCAGGCGGCCGCACCCGCTCTGATGGAAGCCACCAAAGATGATCTGTGGCAGGTGCGCGAGAAAGCCGTGGATGCTCTTGGAAAACTGGGCGTAGTAGAGGCTATCCCGGTTCTCGGAGAGTGCTCGAAAGACACCATGAGCAACCTGCGTAAAGCGGCAATAGGCGCCCTGGGCACCATTGCACACAAAGATGGCCGCCCCTATGTGGTGACGGCTCTGGACGACCCGGATCCGGACGTCCGCAAACTGGCCCGCTGGGCCATCTCTAAACTGGACGCGGCAGCCTGACCAAGCGGCCAGCCTGAGGCATAACAGGCTGGCCCTTACTCGCCGACCATAAACCAGGAGACTGCCATGACTTTTGTCGTTACTGAAAATTGCATCCGCTGCAAATACACGGACTGCGTCGATGTATGCCCTACAGACTGCTTCCATGAGGGGCCTAATTTTCTGGTAATAAACCCGGAGAGCTGCATTGATTGCAGCCTCTGCGTCGCTGAATGCCCTGCGGATGCCATTTTCGATGAAAAAGACCTTCCGGAGGATCAGCGCCATTTCATAGAACTGAATGCCGAACTGTCACAAATCTGGCCTGTCATTGACGCCACCTCAACGCCCATGCCTGACGCAGAAGAGTGGGTCGATCGTCCTGACAAAATGCAGTATCTGGAGCGCTGAAGCATGCCCCGACTTGTCATAACGAGTTGTTTCCGGGTGCTCTCCGTGTTGCTGGTAGGGATTTCTGCCGCCGCTATGGGAAGCGCTCGCCCGATGGAGCTGCCGGATCGCCATGTCCAGCCGCCCGAAACGCCAGAACTGGTGATTCTGTCCGAGGCAGGAGGAGGCCTTCATGTCCATACACACCATGGTTGAACCTCCCAGGGAAGTTCGCCTGAAGCGCAAGCTAAACGCGCTGGAACTGAGCTGGCCAGACGGCCTGACCACACAGCTGAGCTGCTTGTTGCTGCGCAAATCCTGCGCCTGCTCCCACTGTACCCAGGCCAAACGAACGGGCCGGCTAAGCCTCATTGATGCCGATGTTCGCGTGGAAAGTGTGGAGTTGTCAGGTGTTAGTGGCCTGCAGTTTCACTTCAGCGACGGTCACTACCGGGGCCTCTATCCCTGGGCTTTTCTACGGGAACTCAGCGAGCAGTTATCATGAACCAGGCTCAGCAGTCTACGTACACCTTGTGGTGGACGCCCATCCGGCAACGCTACCCCGGAACCGCCTTATGCGTTGTTCTGGCACTGGCTGGCAGCTTTCTCGCAAGCCAGTACGGAGCGCCTGCACTGATGCTGGTATTGCTGCTGGGTTTTGGTTTTGCCAGTCAGGCTGCGGATTCAAACCTGAAACCCGGAGTGGAATTCTGCAGCCGCCAGGTATTGCGCACCGGCATCGCCCTGCTGGGTGCAGGAATTGGCGTAGAGCAACTGATGACCGTTGGCAGCCTGCCCTTGCTGGTGGTACTTACCTGTGTGCCAATCACAATCGGGGCAGCACTTCTGCTGGGACGTTGGCTGGGATTACCTTCGATGCAAAGCCTGGTAGCAGGCGTTGCCGTTGCCATCTGCGGCGTCTCTGCAGCTATTGCAGTTGCTGCCGTCATTCCCCATGGAAAACTGGAAGACCGGCGGTTGCTGGGTGTGCTTGTGGGCGTTACAGCACTTGGCACCCTGAGCATGCTGGTATTGCCACCGCTGTTTGCAATGCTCGGCTACAGTGAATCGCAAACCGGACTGCTGTTAGGCGCCAGCATTCACGATGTGGCTCAGGCCGCAGGTGCCGGCTATCTGGTGTCCGACACAGCCGGCGATATTGCCACCCTGACCAAGCTCCTGCGCGTAGCGTTACTGGCCCCGCTGGTACTCCTGCTGGGGGCTCTGTTAAACCGCAACAGCGTGGGCAAGGCGGAATACCCCTGGTTCCTTCTGGGTTTTGTCATTCTGTTCGGCATGAACAGTCTTGGCTGGTTATCCGAAGACCTGCGTCATGCACTGACTAACACATCTCAGGCCTGTCTTCTGGTCACCATGGCCGCACTGGGCATGCGAACCAGCCTGTCATCCCTGATCGCACAGGGCTGGCGCCCGTTCGCGATGCTGGCACTGCTTAGCACCCTGCTCGTTATCACGGCCATGACATCCATGGCCACTTACTCACTCTGACACTGTCTGAAATTCGCCAATAAGGAGAAATACCATGGCTGCACTTGGAACCGAAAACGTCATCAGCGTCCATCACTGGAACGACACCCTGTTCAGTTTCAGAACAACCCGAGACCAGAGTCTTCGCTTTGAGAACGGTCACTTTGTCATGATTGGTCTGCCGGTGAATGGTAAACCACTGCTTCGCGCTTACAGTATTGTCAGCGCCAATCACGAAGAGTATCTGGAGTTCTTGAGCATCAAGGTTCCGGACGGCCCGCTCACATCAAAACTTCAGCATCTTCAGGAAGGCGACTCGCTGTTTGTAAGCCGCAAGCCAGTGGGCACTCTGGTCATGCACGACCTTACCCCGGGCAAAAATCTGTACCTGTTTGGCACGGGTACCGGACTGGCGCCATTCATGAGCATCATACGTGACCCCGAAACCTACGACCGTTTTGACAAGGTCGTGCTGGTGCATTGCGTACGTGAAGTCAGTGAACTGGCCTACCACGATTACCTCACCAAAGAACTTCCAAATCATGAGTTTCTTGCGGAGATTATCGGCGACAAGCTTATTTACTACCCCACCGTAACCCGGGAGCCCTTCCGCAATCAGGGGCGGATTACCACCCTGATAGAGTCTGGCCAGCTGGCAAGAGACACAGGCCTGCCACAACTGAACCCGGAAACCGATCGGGCCATGCTCTGTGGCAGCCCAGCCATGCTGAAAGACCTGTGCGGAATGCTGGACGACCTCGGGTTCAAAGCTTCGCCCCAGCAAGGCGAACCCGGCGATTACGTGATTGAACGCGCGTTCGTGGAACAATAACCGGAGATTCTGCCATGTCCAACCCTGTGTCCTACTTATCCGCTCAACAGCAGAAACGCCAGCCTCCGGAGCAGAAAGCGGTTCCGGGGGTGAAGCATATGATCGCGATTGCTTCCGGGAAAGGCGGTGTCGGCAAATCCACAACCACAACCAACCTTGCCCTTGCGCTTGCCAGCACCGGCGCCCGCGTTGGCATACTGGATGCAGACCTATACGGGCCCAGCCAGCCGCATATGCTGGGCCTGAAAGGCATGCCGGACAGTCCTGATGGAAAAATACTGGAGCCCATGATCGGACATGGCATACAGACCATGTCCATAGGATTTCTGGTTGATGAAGAGGCGCCGATCATCTGGCGCGGCCCCATGATCACCCAGGCCCTGACCCGCCTGATGTACGAAACACGCTGGGACAATCTCGACTACCTGCTTGTGGACATGCCGCCAGGGACCGGGGACATCCATCTCACCATGGCCCAGCGCATGCCCGTCTCTGGTGCCGTAATCGTAACAACACCTCAGGACATTGCCTTACTGGACGCCCGTAAAGGCCTGCGCATGTTTGAGAAAGTAAACGTTCCCGTGCTCGGCATTATAGAAAACATGAGCATCCACATTTGCAGCAATTGCGGGCATCAGGAACATATTTTCGGCCAGGGAGGCGCCAGACGCATGGCAAGTGAGGCCGGAACAACCTTACTTGGGGAGCTGCCACTGGACCTGGGGATTCGCACCGGATCAGACGCCGGCGAGCCCATCATGGCCGCAGAGCCTGACGGTCAGATCGCAGACGCTTACAGGGCAATTGCCTCTCAACTGACACAAATGCTCCCGGAGTCCGGTACTGCAGAAAAAGGAGTCCATAAACCGCCCCTTCCCACTATCGTCATGGACTGAACCAGGCTGTTCCGGGTGCTCGTGGGTATGCTGACAGGCTCAGAGTGAATTCCGGGCCTGTCAGCCGATATCGTCCGGAGCCGGTTCCTGCTCACATTTATCCAACGACGGAAGCACAAGTACCGGACAAGGAGCGTTAACGGCAACATACTCAACGGTTGCACGACGCATAGGCCAATGGCCACTGCCACCCCGGGAAACCAGTAACATCAGATCCACCCCTAGCTGACCGGCCATACCCACCAGCTTTTCGCCCGTGTTTCCTGCCACCACATGCAGGGTGGCGGTGCGATTCATGGGCAGATATTTCCGTGCGAGCAGATCCAGCACGTCGTGAACCTCGGTTTCTTTCTCTGCGGGAGAGTCCTCGTCTACGTGCGGAAAAAATCCGCCTCCTCCGGGGTTATATACGCTGGCAAGATGCAGTTCTCCATCCTCCGCCAGCAGATCAAGGGCGGCTTCCAGAGCACGTTTTCCCTCACCATCGTCTTTGGGATCAATGGCGATCAACAGTTTCCGGTACATACTCGCTCTCCTGTTTGTTTTCAGAGCTCGCTTCCACTTCGGGGAAGGCCCGGCCGCGGACCAGTTCATTCATACTGTAGCCACGATAATCTGCGCGAAGCGCCCTGAACAGCGCCACGGCCATGAAAATCAGCAGAATGCAAAACGGCAGCCCCAGGGATGTAATAACGTTCTGCAAAGCATCCAGGCCACCCGCTAACAATAGGGTAGCGGCAATAACACCCTGCGCTGCCGCCCAGAAAATGCGCTGTCGGACCAAAGAGGGCTGATCGTCCCTGCGGGTCAGCATATCAATGACCAAGGATGCAGAATCAGATGAAGTAGTGAAAAAAATCACGATAATAACCACACTCAGCGCCGATGCCACGCTGGAAAAAGGCAAAGCCTCCAGGAAGGCGAAAATAGCCACCGAAGGATCCTGCCGCACCTGTTCCGCCAGGGCGAGTTCACCACTCATCTCCACATTAATGGCTGATAACCCGAAAACCCCAAACCACACCAGAGTGAAAAACGTAGGAGCAAACAGAACACCTGCAACAAATTCACGAATGGTCCGGCCCCGGGAAATACGGGCTATAAAAATCCCCACATAAGGCGCCCAGGAAATCGTCCATGCCCAATAGAACAGGGTCCACTGGCGCTGCCAGTCTGTTTCCTTATAGGTTTCTGTCCAGAATGCCAGCCACGGCAGGGCATCGAGATAGTCCCCCACGCTCTGCACCATTCCCTCAGCAATAAACACCGTGGGCCCCGCAACGAATACAAATACAAGCAGAACCATGGCCAACAGAATATTGAGCTGAGACAGCCGGCGTACCCCTTTGTCCAGGCCCAGGGCCACCGAGGTAGCAGCGATGCTGGTAATGATTGCAATCAACACCACCTGAACCAGACCAGAGGACGGCGTGCCGAACAGATAACTCAGGCCACTGTTCAGCTGCAGCGTCCCCAGACCAAGAGAGGTCGCGACACCAAACAGAGTACCAAGCACGGCAATAACATCCACCGCCCAGCCCCAGGGCCCGAACACCCGGTCCCCAAGAATCGGATAGAACAGACTGCTGATACGCATGGGCAAGTTGTGCCGATAGGCGAAATAACCAATCGCCAGGCCCGGTAAGGCAAAAATGGTCCAGGTGTGCAGGCCAAAATGATAGAGCGCGATGGTCATAGCATCGCTGGCGGCCTGTTCAGAACCGGGTTGAACACCGTCAAAGGGAGGGCTGGAAAAGTGCGATATGGGTTCCGCGACACCCCAGAACATCAGAATGGTGCCTATGCCTGCCGCAAACAGCATAGTGAACCAGGTAAGATTGGAATAATCGGGGCGGCTGTCATCGGCCCCCAGACGAATATTGCCATAGCGGCTCACGGCCAGCGCAAGCAGGAAGACCAGCAGGGCGCTGACCGCAAGTATATAGAACCACCCAAGGTTGCTGGCTACCCAGCCAGTCAGCACCCCAAAGCTGTTTGCAACGGCTTCATCAAACGGAACCGCCAGGGCAACAAACAGGGCCGCGACCCCGGCCGAGGTGAAAAACACCCCCGGTATGGTCTGCAATCCCAACCGACGTTGCAGCCGCTCCAGCACATGAACCTCCGTTTCTTGTGAAAAGAACTCCAAAGGCCTTACGCTACCACATGCACCGACCCGTTGTGAGACGAATCAGAACACTTCCCGGGCATATACAGAGGCAACTGAACGTGAAAATCGGAGAGCTTGCAAAAATCTCGGCCGTACCCGTGGAAACCATTCGGTACTACGAAAAAATCCGCCTACTTCCTGAGCCGGACCGCGATACCAATGGTTACCGGACTTATCGTAACTCGCACCTGGGCCGCCTTTTGTTTATCAAACGCTGCCGCAGCCTTGATATGGCTCAGGATGAAATACGCGAACTGATCCGGCTTTCAGAAACTCCGGAAGCCGATTGTCAGGAAGTAAATGCCCTTCTGGCCCGTCACCTGAGCCATGTGCGCGAGCGCCTGGAAGAGCTTGCGGGCCTAGAAAAGAACCTGCAACAACTGCAAAAAGCCTGCTCAGATGCCGGCACAGTGCAGGAGTGCGGCATTCTTGACGGACTCAACACCGAAATAGAGGGCCTGAAATCCAGGAACAGCAGCCATGAAAATCACGTTCCGGGTACCCACAGGCCGGGTAAAACCTGAGGCGCTACTAAAATCTCCCATCGAGTGTTGACCCTGTAGTAACTAGAGGGTTTCTAATACAGACAGACTCGTATTGGAGGTGTTTATGGCATGCAGTTGCTCTGGTCCCGAACCGCAATCCCCGGCTCCGGGTTTTCGTCGCGCACTCTGGATAGCATTGTGGGTAAACCTGGCCATGTTTTTTGTGGAAGGCATCGCCAGCCTGCAATCCGGCTCTGTGTCGCTGATGGCTGATGCCATCGACTTCTTTGGTGACAGTGCCAACTATATTCTGTCTCTTTCTGTACTCTCGATGGGCATGCTCTGGAGAGGCCGCGCCGCCATGGTGAAAGGCCTTACCATGACAGCCTTCGGAATAGCTGTCTGGGCCCGGGCCATCTGGGTAATGGAGCAAGGCACCATCCCGGAACCCATGACTATGGGGACAGTTGGCATGCTGGCGCTGGCCGCCAACGTCAGCGTTGCAGTTATGCTGTTCCGGTTTCGCAGCGGTGATTCCGACATGCGCTCGGTATGGCTATGCAGCCGCAACGATGCCATCAGCAACCTGGCGGTAATGGCCGCAGCCCTCGGAGTTTTTGGTACAAACAGCGCCTGGCCGGACCTGATAGTCGCCGCCATTATGGGCTCTCTGGCAATCACAGCAGGAATCAGCGTTGTGCGCCATGCCCGCACCGACATCTCTGAAGCCAGAAGCCGGATCGCTAACGCCGCAGAGGCCAAATGTCCCTGATCTGCACAAACGCTGTATAGCTATAAGACCAGTGAAATCATTACTGGAATAAACGCCAGCGCAAAAAGAGTGGTCAGCAATACTGTTCCAGCCGCCTGTCGTGGAGAAGTGTCCAGCAAGGTTGCAATAACAACGGTATTTGCCGCGATCGGGGTAATGGATATAAGGAAAATAGCCTGGTGTACCGCCGGTTCATAAATACCCAGAACCTGTGAGTCCAGCCACCAGAAAGCCATTGCCACCAGCGGCCAGACCACGAATTTTCCGAAAAATGCCAGAGCTGTAAACCGCATATTGCCTGCCAGCCCACGGAAGCTGGTAATGCTCATACCAATGATCATCATGCCCAGAATACTGTATGCACCGCGCAGGTTGTCGAAAAGCGGCACAAACACATCGGGGATACGAAACCCTGAAAGATTAAGGGCAACAGCCGCCAGAAAGGCATATACCGAAGGCAGCTTTACGACCCGCAACAAAGATTCTTTCAGGTCATGCCGGCCACGGGCAGCCAGATAAAAACCCACCGAGTTTTCAAACAGGGTGGTGCCCAGCATACAGACGATATAAAGCCCAAGCCCCTCCTCGCCGAACAGCAGCAAAGCCACTGGCACGCCGAAGTAGCCTGTATTACCGGAACCGACGCACAAGGGAATGATGCTGGCGCTGCCATCAGTAATCACCCTTCTGGCCAGTTTAAGCTGGAGTATTCCCAGTAACGAAGACAGCCCAAATACCAGAAACGGCAACATGACGACTTCTGCAGACAGCGGCGCAGCCATTACGCCGGAGAACACCACTGAAGGCGTGACAATGTAGAGCATGATGCCAGCAATATGCTGACCACTGGCATTCAGATATCGGCCAGCCACCCAGCCAAGGGCAACGGTGACATAAAGAGGAAGCAGCTTGATAAACAGCACCAGCGCTGCGGCCATGACGCCTCCGAAAAGACAAATTGAGAAAACGGGTGCGAAGTCTACCACCTACCCCTCCGGAGGTAACTCCCCGGCGCAATAGTGTGATCCCCCCGTATGCTTGATAATCATCAACAGCATTTCAGATGCATCTTTATATCCTAGTAGGGCAGTCAGGTATTCCATAACGACCAAGGAGAGAGACCAATGGCCGAACGCTTTACCAAAAGCATGGCCAGAAACATATATCTGGGAGGAAGCACCTTCTTCGTCCTGCTGTTTCTGGTCCTGACTTTTGATACTCAATCAAGAGCTATGCCCGAAAGGGATAACAGGGATCAACTGACCGAGCAGGTAGTCCGGGGCAAACATGTCTGGGAAAACAACAACTGCGTCGGTTGTCATTCCCTCATGGGCGAAGGTGCCTACTTCGCACCGGAGCTTGCCAATGTGTTCGACCGCCGAGGCGGGGCCAACAGCGAAGTATTCAAGGCGTATATGAACGCCTGGATGAACGCCATGCCCACCAACGTGCCCGGGCGCAGGCAAATGCCACAATTCAACCTGACCGACCAGGAAATCGAAGATCTTGCATCGTTCCTAGAGTGGACATCAAAGATCGACGATAACGGCTGGCCACCCAACATCGAAGGCTAAGGGGGTAGACATGAAATACGAATCTCAACGGGTCGCCATGCCCTACTTTATCTTCGCTCTTGTCCTGTTTGCCGGCCAGATCGTGTTCGGCCTGGTTATGGGCCTGCAATACGTAGTAGGTGATTTTCTGTTTCCGGAAATTCCCTTCAACGTTGCGCGGATGGTTCATACCAACCTGCTGATAGTATGGCTGCTCTTCGGCTTTATGGGTGCAACCTACTACCTGGTGCCGGAAGAAGCACAAACCGAGCTGTACAGCCCGCTGCTTGCCTGGATTCTGTTCTGGGTGTTTGCCGTTGCCGGTACCCTTACCATCCTTGGCTACCTGTTTGTGGATTATGCCACTCTGGCTGATGTCACCATGAACAAGCTGTTGCCAACCATGGGCAGGGAATTCCTTGAACAACCTACGATTACGAAGATCGGTATAGCTCTGGTCGTGGTCGGATTTCTGTTCAATATCATGATGACTGCACTGAGAGGCCGCAAAACCGTGGTCAATATTGTGCTGGTTACCGGCCTGATTGGTCTGGCCGTACTCTGGCTGTTCTCCTTCTACAACCCCAGCAACCTGACCACCGACAAATACTTCTGGTGGTTTGTGGTTCACCTGTGGGTTGAAGGCGTGTGGGAGCTGATCATGGGTGCGATTCTGGCCTACGTTCTGATCAAGATTACCGGTGTAGACCGGGAAGTCATCGAAAAGTGGCTCTACGTTATCATTGCCATGGCACTGATCACCGGCATTATCGGCACAGGACACCACTTCTTCTGGATCGGGCCACCCGAGTACTGGTTGTGGCTGGGCTCTGTGTTCTCTGCACTGGAACCCCTGCCGTTCTTCATGATGGTGCTGTTCGCCTTCACCATGATCAACCGGCGCAAGCGTAATCACCCCAACAAGGTGGCCGCACTCTGGGCCATGGGCACTGCGGTAATGGCATTCCTGGGCGCGGGCGTATGGGGCTTCCTGCATACCCTGGCTCCGGTGAACTACTACACACACGGCAGCCAGATCACAGCGGCTCATGGCCATATGGCGTTCTACGGTGCCTATGTAATGATCGTGCTCACTATCATTTCCTATGCCATGCCGATCATGCGTGGCCGGCCGTATGGCAACAGCAACACGGCTCAGATCGTGGAAATGTGGGGCTTCTGGCTGATGACCATCTCCATGGTTTTCATCACATTGTTCCTGACCGGCGCAGGTATCCTGCAAATCTGGCTGCAGCGTATCCCGGAAAGCGGTGAAGCTTTATCGTTCATGGCCACTCAGGACAACATAGCCTTGTTCTACTGGATGCGCCTGGTTTCTGGCTGTTTCTTCATGGCGGGACTGGTCGTGTACTTCGGCAGCTTCCTGATCAAGGGTCAGGCCTCTCCTGCTGACGAAGCCCGCGGCCCTGCCATGCAGGACGCATAAACCGCAACCGCAGAACCTGCAGGGCCGGAACCTGATTCCGGCCCTGCTCACCCCGTACGGAGCTGTTGCCATGCAGCAAACCAACCCAAAAGACACACTCCAGAGCAAGCGGCTGATTACACGCTCTGCTTTCTTCGGGCTTTTCCTGCTGGCACCGGTTCTGAATATTTTTCGATATGATCTGACGGAGACCCGGTTTGTTCTGCTTGGTTTCCCACTTTCATTCAATCTGAATCTCGACTGGGTGGCTCAAAATTCGTCTATGGACGTCGCCAGCCAGATTCTGTTGTGGTTCATCCTTCCTGTTCTGACGCTGGTTCCCCTTGTGCTCTGGGTTGCCTGGAAATGGGGCAGGATATACTGCGGCTGGCTATGCCCACATTTTTCTGTAGTGGAAACCATTAACGACCTGATGACCCGCATTACCGGTCGCCCTACACTCTGGGAAGCCCTGAAAAAAGGTCGGCGCGGCAAGGCCATTCACTGGGCCGGCCTGATGTTTGTATGTGCTTTTATCGGCTTTTCCTGGGCCCTGGCCATGCTGTCATACCTTCTGCCGCCCATTCCCCTATACACCGACTTGGTCACTGGCAACCTGGCCTTCTACCCAGCCGTATTTCTGGCCGTGGCCACCACAGTTTTCACCCTGGATTTCCTGTTCGCCCGCCACCTGTTCTGCAAATATGGCTGCGCCTTCGGTGTTGTGCAGAGCATTGCCTGGATGACCAACGGCCGCGGGCGCCTGGTAACCTTTGATACAGCCCGCGCTGCGGCTTGCCGGGATTGCACCAAAGCCTGCGATGCAGCCTGCCCCATGCGATTGCCCACCCGCAGCCACAAACGCGCAAAATTCTCCTGCACCCAATGCCTGCAATGTGTAAGCGCATGCCGCGAGGTGCAAAAGAACAACCCCGAAGGCAGCCTGCTGCACTGGCAACCCGGTGAACCCAGCCGGCAGACCGTGCTGATCCCGGTTCACCAGTTACACACCAGCCACCAACCTGAGAGCAATCCCGCCAGACAGCGGGCTTAACAGGAGTTCAAAATGGAAGAGTGGGTCGGCTACAAATGGCATGAATACATCACCCGCCAGGCTCTGGGAGAATTCCCGGAGCACGCCGTTTACCTGAAAAATGAGGCGCGCACCCTTGGCGTTCTGTTCCGCGCCTTCGGGGGTGATCCTGCACTCAGCCTGGTGACCGCTGAACCCCGGCACTTTCGTCTGCGCAGAAAGTTTTTACACAAAATTGCGGGAACGCACCGGAAATTTGAACTGGCCTGGAGAGATGAGCAAAACCTTCGTCTGCCGGAAAAAGTAGCAAAATTCCCTTCCAGGCAGCTAAATCGTGAGCTCTACATCTGGCTCGCGGCGCTCGCAGCCTCCCCGGCTCCCGCCGATAATGACTGGTTTACAGGTAATCAGGCTCTGGTTCTGGATGTCATAGCGCGCTGGCCAGGGCTGGAACGCGTATATCAGCACCTGGTAAAGCAGATTTTGCACTGGCGCCCGGATCCGGAGACTCTTTCGCCCCCGGAAGCTCTGCGCGAACAGGCAATACGGCAAGCTCTGATTCATCCTGGCAGTGTTCCAGCCCTGCCCTCCGCAAGCACAGACCCCTGGCCAGTCATACTCTGGCTGTACCCGGCTCTGGAACAAGGCAAAGCCGGCGGCCAGGTGACGGGTGATGACGACCCCCGGTCTAGCCCGGGAGGCCTTACCAAAAAGAACAAGCGCAGGCAGGCTGAGCGCGTTGAGGCTTTCGACCGCGATCAGGGGCTAATGATCTTCCGTCTGGAAAGCCTGTTCTCCTGGACGGATTTCATTCCGGTTGACCGGGCCGGTGATGATACCGATGAAGAGGATGCAGAGGCTGTCGCAGATGATATGGATATGATTTCCGTCTCCAACGATCGCAAGGAAACCTCATCATCCATCAAGTTCGACCTGGATCTGCCCGCGGAAGAACACGATGACCTGCGCCTTGGCCCGGGCATACATTTGCCAGAATGGGACTGGCGCAGCCAGAGCTATCGGGAAGCCTTCTGCTGCGTGCAACCCATGCTGGCCAGGGATGCGACTCCTGCGGAGCTTCCTGAAGCACTACGTCGTCCTGCCAAGCAACTGCAACGCCAGTTCAGTGCCCTGAAGCCCCTCAAACAATGGCAAAGACAGCAACTGGATGGCGACGAACTGGATCTTGATGCCTGCCTGGAACGGGAGGTTCAGAACCGTCGTGGCCTGGGAGAAATCAATCAGAAGCTTTTCCGGCGCTGCCAGCAAAGCCAGCGCGACCTCGCATGCCTGGTTCTGGCCGATACATCGCTCTCAACCGAGACCTACATTAATAACCATCAACGGGTTATCGACATTGCCCGTGACGGCCTGCAATTGCTCAGCGAAGCCCTGCAGGCCAGCCGCGATCCTTTCGCCCTGTTTGCATTTTCATCACGCCGACGCGACCACGTAAGGTTCCATCACCTGAAAAGTTTTGAGGAACCCTATAACAGCACCATACGAGGCCGGATCCAGGCACTCGAGCCGGGTTTCTACACACGCATGGGTACTGCCATCCGCCAGGCAACCAGGCTACTACAGGCCCGCCACGAACATCAGAAAATACTGCTGTTACTCACCGACGGCAAGCCCAATGACCTGGATCTCTATGAAGGCAGATACGGCGTAGAAGACACACGCATGGCCGTTCAGGAAGCCCACAAAGTAGGCCTGACACCCTTTTGTGTAACCATTGATGACGAGGCAAGTGAGTACCTGCCTTACGTGTTCGGCAGCAATAACTACGTGGTGATCCGCGATCCTGCACAACTGCCATTGCAGCTCCCCAAACTCTACCTGAACCTGACACAGTGATATGAGCTACCTGATACTTCAACCTGAACCAGAAACGAAAGCGCGCCAGCTCCCTGGAGATCTCGCCGTATGGATTTTCATCTTTGCCGAACTGGCAGTGTTCGGCATCATGTTCATCGGCTTTGCCGTCGCCCGCAGTCTCGACCCGGCCACCTTCCACGCCGGCAGAGAGGTGCTGCACCCCTGGACAGGACTGCTGAATACCTTTGCCCTGATTACCGCAAGCTACCTGGTTGCAACGGCTGTTCATGAGCTGCGCCACGGGCGTTCCGGCGCACAATGGAGGTTATGGCTTGCCGTTGCGGTGTCCTGCATTTACACCGCAGGCAAGCTTTACGAATACGTGCACCTTTACAGCCTGGGTTATAACCTGGGTACAGACACCTTCTTCATGTTCTATTTCTTCCTGACGTTCTTTCACTTCATGCACGTGATTCTGGGGCAGGTCATCCTGATCGTGCTGGCTGTAAAAGTCGGCAATGGAGACTACGACGGCTCGGATATGAACGGTATGGAATCCGGCGCCTCATACTGGCACATGGTGGACCTTGTGTGGCTGGTGCTGTTTCCGATGATTTATGTATTGGCCTAGGGAGGGCTCACAATGCTTGCTGTTTATCTTGCTTTAATGATCTGCACAGCTTTGCCGGTGATCGCCCTGCAGGCAGGGATCGGCCCCGGGTTTCTGGCCTGGCTGGTTTTTGGAATGGTGATTGTGAAAGCAATGTTGCTGGTGGACTACTTCATGGAGATGAAGCATGCACCACGCGGATGGCGACTGGCAGCACAAATGTGGGCGCCTGTGATAGTCATTGCATTGGCGGGATTTAATACACTTACGTAAATTACGCTGGTTTTACTGCCCTTCACTCAGGCGTTCTGACCGGCTGACAAGACCCGCCCGGCGCTATGCCGGGCGAATAATTTGCCCTTACCGGCACAGGCTACATTCCGTCTTTCTTCATGTCGTCATGCATCATGCCATCGTCTTTCTTCATGTCATCGTGCATCATGCCATCGCCTTTCTTCATATCGTCATG
>NZ_QOCH01000015.1:602515-1315925 GCF_003318275.1 Marinobacter sp. F3R11
GTCATGCATCATGCCATCGTCTTTCTTCATGGCGCTATGATTCATGCTGTCACTTTTACTCATCTCATCAGCATGGGCCAGGTTTACACTCACCCCTACAACAGTAATCGCAGCAGCAAGAAACATTCGAGTCAGCGTCTTCATATAAATCTCCCGGTGTTTGTTATTGGCCAGAGGCATTTGCCCCGGGCTCTGACAACCATCATGAACGCACCGGTTTCCAGAGACTTAACGCAGCGCTAAAGACTTTATCCCGAAAAGATCACGAAATGATCACAGTGAATCAGAGCCATCTGGCTGGAAAGTGTGGCATCTTCTCCGACATTGCCCGTGCCAGGGAAACCATGCCCCAGAGAACAAACCCCGTGTGCAAAGCGATTGCCCATACCAGGGCAAATGTCCCGAAATGCCCCGGATCGCGGAAGAACATCCAGCCAAAAGCAATGCCCGAGCTGATCAGAGAGAAACCAATCAGCGACATGAACATGGCCGCCCGGGTATGGGCCCGGCGCAGCTCATTTGTTCCGGCGCTTTTAACAAACAGCCAGAGCAGAATTAAGAAGCCGATAACCGGAATCGCCAATAAATTCAGCAGATACCAGATAACCGGCACTACAGCTCCACTAGCGGGTTTCACCCGGGCGCCCGAATACTGCATACACCACCTCCATGAGTGAACTGACTGTTGCTTCGTCGTCTGAAAGCGGCTCAATCATGCCTGCACGGCAGGCTGCCTCCATCGGCACCCCTGCACGTATCAAAAGTGCCGCATGTATCAACAGGCGCGTTGATGCAGCTTCCTCCAGATCGTGGTCCTTCAGGTTGCGCAAGGCTGTTGCAAGATTTACCAGCTGTTGCGCGAGATCGCGGTCGCAACCGGATTCTTCCATAACGATGGTCTGCTCCGCTTCTTCGGAGGGATAATCAAACCGCAGTGAAACAAACCTCTGACGGGTGCTGGGTTTCATACCCTTGAGCAGGCTCTGGTATCCCGGATTATAGGAAACTACCAGCATAAAGCCCGGCGCTGCTGTCAGCAGTTCTCCGGTACGCTCTACGGGCAACTCCCGCCTGTCATCCGCCAGCGGGTGCAGCACCACGGTGGTATCCTTGCGGGCTTCTACCACTTCATCCAGGTAGCAAATACCACCTTCACGCACCGCACGGGTCAATGGGCCATCCTGCCAGTATGTGCCTTCCGGGCCGATCAGGTGCCGACCAACCAGATCAGCAGCTGTGAGGTCATCATGGCAGGCTACGGTATAAACCGGACGGTTCAGCTTCTCGGCCATATAGCGGATAAAGCGGGTTTTACCGCATCCGGTAGGCCCTTTGATCAGAACAGGCAGGCCGTTGTCAGCGGCAGCATGAAACAGCTCTATTTCGTTACCTACAGGCTGATAAAACGTCATCTGCAGAAATCCTTTGCGACTGGGTTGTATTCAAAGCCCGAGTACGTGGGCCCGGCTGGTAAAGAAAATACCGCTTGGGTTCTGTGCGTCCAGCTCAGCAACAGGCTCAAGGGTGTCAGTGTTGTACACCGTGATCCGGTTGCTGTCCCGGGACGAGACCCAGACTTCCTCACCCCTTGGCGTAAACTCCATGTGCAGCACAGCCTTTCCTGGTTCGAGCGTACGGATGATTTTACGGGTCTGGGAGTCGATCACCTGAACCACATCGTTCTTCGGGTGTGCGAAGCTCACCCAGATTCTTCGGTTATCCGGGCTGGCCATCACAAAAACCGGCTGCCCCTGTACCGGGATCCTGTCCACCAGAGACCAGTCATTCATATCTGCTACCAGGACCTGGTGATGTCCCACTGCAGGAACAAAGGCCCTGCCATCGGCCACCGTCCAGCCCTCAAGGTGCGGCATTTTGTACACAGGCAGTTGCTGTTCACCCTTACCATAATCTGGCAGGATTTCGGTAACACCTGCACTTGTATTCCAAAGATCCAGCATTGAGAGCCCATCCTCGCCAAACAGTCCAGCGATGTAATACCGCCCATCCGGCGTAATCATGGAGTCATAAGGGGCTTTACCCGCATCGAACCGGGTGACTTCCGGCTCACCGCCGTCTACTCCGTCAGGCATATCGAGAACCCAGATCTGTCCGGCATCAAACAGGCTGAAAACAAAACGGTTACCGGGTGCATCGACCAGACCCACGGTTTTAGACTGTGCCCTTTGACCATTATCAAGTATGTAAGTAGCAGGAATATCGGCCACAAGCTCCAGGGTCCCGCTATCAAAAACCTTTACCCCGCCCGGATCGTAATTGGACACAGCAACGTAACGGCCATCCTGGGATATGGCGCCGCCAATGCTGTTACCAGACTGAATAACCCGGCCTGCAATGGATTGAGTGAGCAGATCAACTTTGGTCAGCCCACCATCACGACCAAACACAAAGCCGTAACGCGCATCCCGGGAGTAAACAATAGACGCGTGAGACAGGTCACCCAGTCCTTCTATGCGGCCAATTACGCCATGGCTGGTCGTGTTGATAACCAGTAAAGAACCGGTAGCCCGCTCTACAACCAGGCCCATATCACCGGTGCCCATCAGACTGTCATCTGAGCCCCCGTCAGGGAGCGCCTGACAACCGCTCACCAGTGCAGAAAACAGCACCAGCGTTAACAGTGGTTTTACAAAACCGGGTATCCGGACCATGCAGTAATTCCTCCAGGCTAGTAGGTCAGGGTAAGACCAGCGCGCCAGCTTTAAGTTGATGACTGATCCATTCAATATCGGCGGGTGCCAGCAGGGGTTTCCAGGGTGGCATTGCCGTGCCGGGAACACCCTCACTGATGATCGCAGTGATCGCTGCCTCTGGCAGATGGGTAAGATTTTCCGGCCGCAACGGGGGGCCAAGCCCTCCCTTCAGGGTCAACCCGTGGCAGGAACCACAGTCCTGCACCACAAGGTTTTCGAGATCAGCCGGGCCGCGCGAAGGCTCATCAGCCAGGGTTACCGGAGCCCCGGAACCGAGCATCAACAACACCAGAATGACACTCACCTTCTGCCCTGTCTGACTCCTTCCGGAAGTGTTCACCGCTCGCTTTCTCCCATACGTCTGCGCGGGTTTTCACCATGGTGACGCCACCCTATAAGCGCATCTTTGATATTTGTTAAAAACACCCTCTTCCACAACAACTCTTTAGGCATACCTATGGTTGGGTACTCACTGGACACAGAACATATATCTGATTTTAATCAATGTTCATCAGGGCAAAGAAGCTAAACCTAACAACACTCTTAAAATCCAACGGGAGAACCTGATGAGAGCAACCAATCCATTTCTTAAACCACTGGCACTGGCCGTGGCAATCGCGTCGTTTGGCGTGATGACTGCGACCGCTGCTCCGAAGAATGGCGACCCGGCTGAGGCCGCCTACGAGGGTACCTCCAGCCCTATCTCACCCAAGTCGGCCAAAATTGTCCGCTCACCAGGCGCACCGGATCTGACCGATGCAGAGTTTGAAAAAGCCAAGAAAATATTCTTTGAACGCTGCGCGGGTTGTCACGGTGTATTGCGCAAGGGTGCTACCGGTAAGCCACTGACACCGGATATTACCCAGGCCCAAGGCATTGATTACCTCAAGACTTTCATCACCTACGGATCTCCAGCGGGCATGCCTAACTGGGGCACCTCCGGAGAACTTTCCGAAGATGAAGTCGAAATGATGGCCAAGTACCTGATGCATGAGCCACCTGCACCACCGGAGTGGGGCCTGGCCGACATGAAGGCGACCTGGGAAGTGCTTGTAGCGCCTGAGGACCGGCCGACAAAGCAACTGAACAATCTGGATCTGGAAAACCTGTTCAGCGTTACTCTGCGGGATGCCGGAGAGATAGCCCTGATTGATGGCGCGTCCAAAGAAATTGTTGAAATCATCAAGACAGGCTACGCGGTACACATTTCCCGTATGTCAGCCTCCGGACGCTATCTGTTCGTGATTGGTCGCGACGCGGCTATCAACATGGTTGATCTGTGGATGGAGCACCCTGACACAGTTGCCAAGATCAAAATTGGCCTGGAAGCCCGCTCGGTAGAAACGTCCAAGTACAAAGGCTATGAAGACAAATACGCGGTTGCAGGCGCCTACTGGCCACCGCAGTTTGTGATCATGGACGGGGAAACTCTGGAGCCGAAGAAAATCGTGGGCACCCGCGGCATGACTGTGGATACCCAGGAATATCATCCGGAGCCAAGGGTTGCTGCCATAGTCGCGTCCCACGAACACCCCGAGTTCATTGTTAACGTAAAAGAAACCGGCAAGATCATGCTGGTCAACTACGAAAACCTGGAAAACCTCAACAGCACCACCATCGACGCCGCGCGGTTCCTGCACGATGGCGGCTGGGACAGCAGCATGCGTTACTTCATGACGGCTGCAAACCAGTCCGACAAGATCGCTGTTGTTGACTCCAAAGACCGAGAACTGGAAGCCCTGGTAGACGTAGGCAAAATCCCCCACCCCGGTCGTGGTGCCAACTTTGTTGATCCTGAGCACGGCCCGGTCTGGGCAACAAGCCACCTGGGTGATCCGACCATTCAGATGATCGGCACCGACCCTGAAGGCCATCCGGATAAAGCCTGGAAAGTGGTTCGCACTATCAATGGTCAGGGCGGCGGCTCACTGTTCATCAAGACCCATCCGAAGTCTAAAAACCTGTACGTCGATACTGCCCTGAACCCGGCGGAGTCAGTCAGCCAGAGCGTCGCAGTGTATGACATCGACAACCTGGAAGGAGGCTATGAAGTATTGCCAATCGCCGAATGGGCAAATCTGGGAGAAGGCCCCAAGCGCGTTGTTCAGCCTGAGTACAACGTAGCAGGCGACGAAGTCTGGTTCTCTGTGTGGAATGGCAAAGAACATAGATCAGCCATCGTGGTGGTGGATGACAAGACCCGCAAGCTGAAGAAAGTTATCGACGACGAGCGTCTGGTCACTCCGACCGGCAAGTTCAACGTCTACAACACTCAGCACGACGTCTACTAGAACGCTCTTGTATGCCGCATCGACCCGGAGGAGACGAACGATGAGACTGGATCATACGGATCAGCAACTGATCAACCACTTCCAACGGCATCTGCCAGTGTGTGAGAGGCCGTACCTGGAAATGTCCCGGCAACTGGGCATCTCCGAGAAGGACGTTATTGAACGGTTGCAGTCGTTGCAGTCTCGCGATGTCGTCGGCCGGGTCGGACCGGTGTTTGAGCATAGCCAGGCTGGCGCAAGCCTGCTGGCTGCTGTGGCGGCTCCGGAAGAGCAGATTGATCTGGTAGCCGCCCGCATAAACCGTGCGCCCGGGGTGAATCACAATTACGCCCGGGAGCACACCTACAATCTCTGGTTTGTCATGACTGCTCCCGATAACGAATCACTGGAGGAGCATCTCGATAAACTCGAACAGGAACTGAGGCTGCCCATGCTACGCCTCCCTATGATAGAGGGCTATCACATTGACCTGGGCTTCGACATCGACTGGGGAGCCCTGTCATGAACCAGTGTGCATCAGCCGATCACCTGCATGTAGTTGCCGGGGAGTCAGGTGTTGTAAGTGCATGGGGTCTATTGCGGCTCAGAAAGCAGCTGGAGCAGGGACTGCCACTTACAGCCCGCCCCTATCAGACCCTTGCAGAACGTACCGGTCTTTCCGAGCGGGAGGTTATGAGTGCCATCACCCAATGGCAGGAACAGGGACTTATCAAACGCTTCGGGCTGGTAGTGAAGCACCGCACCCTGGGCTACACAGCCAATGCCATGGTGGTCTGGAATATCCCCGATGAACAGGTGCAGGCACTGGGGAAAATCATGGCTGACATACCCTTTATTACCCTGTGCTACCAACGGCCCCGGCAACTCCCGGACTGGCCCTACAACCTGTTCTGCATGATTCACGGCACAAGCCGGGTGCGTGTACTGGCACAGCTGGACAGCCTGATTGCAGAGCACAACCTGCAGAATGTGCAACATTCTGTACTGTTCAGTAATAAAGCCTACCGGCAACGGGGAGGACGCTATGTCAGCCACGACTGAAACCCGCCATCAGGTGCCGACTGCCATCCTCAGCCCGGTTGAGAAAGCCCTGGTCAATCGCTTGCAGCATGGCTTGCCACTGGTACCGAAGCCATATGCGGCAGTTGCCGGAGAGCTCGGCCTGAGCGAACAGCAGGTGCTTGAGTCGATTAAAAAGCTACTCGCTGAAGGCGTACTGACGCGCTTTGGCCCCATGTTTCATGCCGGAAAGCTGGGCGGCGCATTTACCCTCGCTGCCATGCGCATCCCGGATGAGGATTTTGAGCGAGTTGCAGAGCAGGTTAACAGCTTTGACGAAGTCGCTCATAACTACCGGCGAGAGCATGATCTGAATATGTGGTTTGTACTGGCAACCGAAACTCCGGAAGCCATCGAGAGCACCATTCGCGCCATTGAAGAAACTACAGGCCATCCGGTTTACAACATGCCAAAGGAGCAGGAATTCCATGTCCACCTCCACTTTCCCGTCTGAGGTCACTGTCACAGAGTTCGACCGCAAACTGATCCTTGCCACCCAGGCAGGGCTGCCTCTCGTCTCCGACCCCTGGGAAGAGCTGGGCAGGCAACTGGACATGAGCGCCGACGAGGTGCTTGCCCGCTTCCAGTCCATGCAGGAAGCCGGTGTGATACGCAGAATTGCAGCAGTACCTGATCACTACCGACTGGGTTACCGATACAACGGCATGACCGTGTGGGATGTAAACGATGACCGCATTACCGAGCTGGGAGCAGCCATAGGTGAACTGCCATTCGTGAGCCACTGTTATCGCCGGCCACGCCACCTGCCCTATTGGTCGTTCAACCTGTTTGCCATGGTGCACGGCACCACCCGGGAAGAGGTGGAGGACAAAGCAGCCCGTATCCGCGGTGTTTTAGGTGATGCCAGCCGGCAGCACACCATTCTCTACAGCTCGGCCATCCTGAAGAAAACCGGTCTGCGGCTGCGTAGCTAACGCAAGGGGGAACACTATGTTCAGAATGACCCGTTACATCAAAAGCCTGATGAATCCGGCCCCGGTGAGAGCCATCCCCAAGCCTTCCGGCCCGGTTGTCATCTGGAACCTGATTCGCCGCTGCAACCTTACCTGCAAACACTGCTATTCGATTTCGGCGGATATCGATTTCAAAGGTGAACTGAGCACTGGCGAAGTCTATACCGTGATGGACGATCTCAAATCCTTCGGCGTACCAGTACTCATACTTTCTGGCGGCGAACCGCTTATGCGACCGGATATTTTCGACATTTCACGCCGCGCAAAAGACATGGGGTTTTACGTGGGGCTGTCCAGCAACGGCACCCTGATTACCGATGACAACATAAAGCAGATCGCCGATGCCGGCTACGATTACGTAGGCATCAGCATTGATGGCCTGGAACAGACTCACGACGAATTCCGCCAGAAGAAAGGCGCCTTCGCAGCCTCCATGAAAGCAGTAAAGCTGTGCAAGGACGCAGGTATCAAAGTCGGCCTGCGCTTCACCCTCACACAGGACAACGCGCCCCAGTTGCCGGACATGCTCAAACTTCTGGATGAGCATGATATCGACAAGTTCTACCTCTCCCACCTGAACTATTCTGGCCGTGGTGGCCGCAACCGTAAACGGGATGCATGGTATGACATGACCCGGGATGCCATGAACCTGTTATTCAACCACTGCCACGAAGAACTCAAACGCGGAATTGAACGGGAGTACGTCACGGGCAACAACGACGCCGACGGCCCCTTCCTGCTGCAATGGGCAGCGGAACACTACCCTGATCAGGTGCCAGCTCTGGAGCAACGACTGGTCAACTGGGGCGGCAACTCCTCCGGCGTAAACATTTCCAACATCGATAACCTGGGCGTTGTTCACCCGGATACCTTCTGGTGGGACTACAACCTGGGCAACGTACGCGAAAAGCCATTTTCACGGATCTGGTCAGAGGCAAATGACGATCTGATGGTGGGATTCCGCCAGACACCACGCCCCGTTAAAGGCCGGTGTGCTGAGTGTCAGTATCTGCCCATCTGCAACGGCAACACCAGGGTACGCGCCCACAACATTTCCGGTGATTTCTGGGAAGAAGACCCCGGTTGTTACCTGACCAACGAAGAGATCGGGATTCTCGACATGCCCCGGCGTATCGCTACCCCGGTTGTCGAAATTCCGGTTCACAATCTGTAAGGAAAGCATCATGACAGTCAGCCAGAGAAAGAAGTGCCTGGTGGAATTCCAGCTGGCAGAACAACCCTTACGGCCCGGAGACGTTGCCATAGTAGGTGCCGGCCCGGGCGACCCGGGGCTGCTCACGCTCAGGGCCCTGATGCTGATCCAGCAGGCAGACGCCATTGTTTATGACCGCCTGGTATCCCCCCAGATCATGGAACTGGTGAATCCCCGGGCTGAGCGAATCCACGTGGGGAAAGCCAGTGGCTGCCACTATGTACCCCAGGAAGATACTAACGAGCTTCTGGTTCAGTTAGCCATGAAACTGCGCCGGGTGGTGCGTCTGAAAGGAGGTGACCCGTACATTTTTGGTCGCGGCGGCGAAGAAGCCGAGTTCCTGGTGGAAAACAACATCGACTTTCTGGTGGTGCCCGGCATTACCTCTGCGGCCGGCTGTGCTTCCTACTGCGGCATCCCCCTCACCCATCGGGATTACGCACAAAGCGTGACTTTCGTTACCGGGCACCGTAAAGCCGACCAGGCCTTTGAACTGAACTGGAAAGTTCTGGCGGGTCCCGGCCAGACCCGTGTGTTTTACATGGGCCTGCACAACGCCCCTACGATTGTCCGGGAGCTGACAGCTCATGGCCTGTCTGGCGACTGCCCGGTGGCATTGATAGAACGCGGCACCACCCCCCAACAGCATATGGCAGTGACCACACTCCAAAAACTGGAAAAGACCATCGAAATTGAAGGCTTCCAGCCACCTACGCTGATTATCGTAGGTGAGGTGGTACAACTCGCAGAAAAGCTGGCGCAGCCAACCCAGGCAGGCTGGAACCACTACCAACATTCAAATCAGGAAGCACGATGCAACAGCCTCTGAAAGCCCTGATACTCACAACAGGCCTGCTGCTGTCACCCCAGATTACCGCCAGTACAGATGCGCAGACTGAAGCTCTGTATCAGGAACACTGCGCAAGTTGCCACGGCAGCGATCGCCTTGGCGGGATGGGGCCTGCCCTGTTGCCGGAAAACCTTGCCCGTCTGAAAAAAGACCAGGCAAAAAAAGCCATTCTGGAAGGCCGTGCAGCAACCCAGATGCCTGCCTTTTCCAGCACGCTGAGCGCAGAATCTGTCAGCGCTCTGGCTGAACTCATCTACCAGCCGCCAGCTACTGAGCCGGTTTGGGGCAGGACTGAAATCATAGCCAGCCATCTGCTGCCACACCCTGCCGGCACTTTGCCCGACAAACCGGCCTACGACGCCGACATGATGAACCTGTTTCTTGTGGTGGAAATCGGCGATCACCACGTCACCCTGCTCGACGGTGACAGCATGCTGCCTGTCCACCGTTTTGCCAGCCGCTACGCCCTGCACGGTGGCCCCAAATACAGCCCTGACGGACGCTTCGTCTACTTCGGTTCCCGGGACGGCTGGATTACCAAATACGACTTGTACAACCTCGAAGTTGTCGCCGAAGTACGGGCTGGTATCAACATGCGCAACATCGCTGTTTCTGCTGACGGACACCACCTGCTGGCAGCCAACTATCTGCCCCACACCCTGGTTCTGTTCGATTCAGACAATCTCGATCTGCTGGAAATCATCCCTGTTGAAAACGATGCTGGAGAAAGTTCACGGGTCAGCGCCGTTTATGCCGCTCCGCCAAGGGGCAGTTTTATAGCAGCGCTGAAAGACATACCCGAAGCCTGGGAGATCACTGTCGAAAACAACAGGGCCAGGGTGCGCAGAATGGAAACCGACACCTGGCTTGATGACTTCTTCTTCGACCCGGGTTACGAACACCTGATCGGCGCCGCCCGCGACGGCAAACATGGTCTGGTCATCGACATGGACACAGGAAAAACCATCGCCAACCTGCCTTTGCCGGGCATGCCTCATCTGGGCTCTGGAATAACCTGGGACTACCAGGGTTCCCGGGTAATGGCCACACCTCACTTCCGCACCAACGCGGTTTCTATCATCGACATGAACACCTGGAAAGTCATAAAGACTCTTGAAACAGCCGGCCCGGGTTTCTTCATGCGCAGCCATGAAAATTCACGCTACGCCTGGGTAGATGTCTTCTTTGGCCCAAACAAAGACAAAGTTCATGTTATCGACAAGCAGACTCTGGAAATCGTCAAAACCCTGCAACCTGCTCCCGGAAAAGTAGCCGCTCATGTCGAGTTTGACCGCTACGGTAAAAAACTCCTGCTGAGCATCTGGGATGAAGACGGCGCAGTGATCGTCTACAACGCAGATACACTGGAGGAAGAAAAGCGGATACCCATGACCAAACCGTCCGGGAAGTACAACGTCTGGAACAAAATCAACTACGAGGAAGGGACAAGCCACTGAGCCTATATCGAGCGGGTGAAAAAGCCTTAATGATTTAAGTCATTTCCCAAAACATCTTTCTGTTAGGATAATTGGCAGATATCTCAACGGCAAAAACCCTATGACTCGCACTCACAGGCCAGACGTATCCTCCTCTCCCTGCATGCTGGGAGAGAACAACCCGGACATCATCCATCATGATTCAGCGCCGCAATCAATGGCGCTGCTCAATGGCCTGAGCCGGGTGTTCGGAATAAGGCTGAGCGAAAAACTGGACACTCCTGACACCCGGTTTTTGAGAGACCTCACCCGGCTGTTTCACCAGCGCCGGGTCGACGCAGAAACCCAGATGGAAAAACATGACACGCCCTGGAGCAACGTCTATCTGATCCAGTACGGCATTATGCGCCTGTTCCGTGAGGCTCCCAGCGGCAAAGTTGCAGTGCACCATTTCTTTACCGAGGGGGACATGGTCTGGCCGGTTTTTGGCCGCAGCCGCACAGTGCGCAACACCTTGTGCCTCACCACCGTAACACCCACCACTGCATGGGTTGCCGATTTCGCTGCCTTCCGGGCGGCCATTCAGTCCCACGGAGAGGGGCTCTGGCCCCAGTTCGCAATGGCCCTGACTGAAGAACTGGCGGAACTGACCAGCATGCGGGAATTTCGCAAACTCACCATGCCGGCAAAGGAGCGTTATCAGCTTCTGCTTGAAGA
The DNA here is from genome assembly GCF_003318275.1 of Marinobacter sp. F3R11. Taxonomy (GTDB): domain Bacteria; phylum Pseudomonadota; class Gammaproteobacteria; order Pseudomonadales; family Oleiphilaceae; genus Marinobacter. The sequence continues at coordinate 613,770 of NZ_QOCH01000015.1, forward strand.
GTATCCGGAACTGGTCAGGCGGGTACCGGACAACCAGCTGGCTTCATGGCTGGGCGTTGTACCTGCAACATTCTCCCGGCTTAAAACCGGGGCGATCAAGAAATAACTGTATCAGCACAAAAAACAATATTTCAAAACGCCCAGACCATAGCCATCAACACCCCCCATGCAAGCAATGATGCCGCCATAACGGTGTAGGTGGCCGACATGGTAATAACATCATCAGGGCTGCGGTGGCACAACGACCTCAGGCCCTGATACACAAGGGTGCAGGACAACGCCATTGCAGCCAGAACCGTAATCACACTGACAATCACTGCCGGCACCAGCAGTGCCAGTGATGACAGCCAGAGCGGCAGGGGCGCAATTGCCGCCAGCAGATAAGCGTTGTTGTAACTGATCTCCAGCTTATGGCCCTCGACTACAGAGTGAATAAGCCAGCCCATCACAAAGAACGTCAACAGCTCAGCGAGAAAGAGAATGGTGGTGATAAAACGCCATTCCTTGCCCCCAAACCCTGCAATAAAATCATCGCCGTAATGGGTACCTGCGTAGTAGAGCAGCACCGGTGGCAGAAGCGACATGGGGACAACAACAAACCATGCAAGCATGGGAATGGATAGCTGCCTGCGCTCGAGTTCACTCCAGCCTCCATTGCTGGAAAACGGAAGTTTAAGCATGCTTGAAACATTCATGATGGTTCTCCTTGTTCTCAAGCAAGCGCATTTGCCTCACAGGACAGCGTTTGCAATATTATGATGGTTTTCAATTACTCTTTTTAGGCGCACCTCCCTGAACCGTCAATTGAGCTGGATGATCTTGAACAAGTCAGTCAACAGGCAGCCACGCAAAGTTCATGCTTTCTGGCTATTTTTCCCCGCAGCAAGCCTGCTGGCGGCCATGGCCGTACCGCTCTCTGTGTGGGCAGTGTGGTCGGGTACAGGGTGGCCGGCAGGGCTGCTGGGCTCAGGCCATGGGCATGAACTGATTTTCGGCTTTGCCCTTGCCCTCATAGCCGGTTACACCCTCGGCCCCCAGCCTGCATCCCTGCTTTATCCACTTTTCGGCCTCTGGCTGGCGGCCCGGTTGAGCTGGCTTCTGTTACCCGATAGTTTTTCAGCCCAGCTCCTGAGCCCCGTGTTTGCTCTGGCCCTGGCCTGGTATGTTGTGCCCCGCTTCCATGCAGCAAAAAAATGGCGGAACCGTATAGTGGGGCCGCTGATACTGTTAATTTGTTTGCTTGCTGTCATCTTCGGACTATCCGGGGCACTGAGTGTGCCGGATGAGCCCTGGCTGCCGGATCCTTTCAGACTTATGCATTCCGCGATTACAGGGTTGCTGCTGCTGATGACATTTATGGGTGGCAGGATCATCGCGCCAGCGGTTGCCGGCACGCTGGAGAAAAAAGGCATTCCCCTTGATGCCCGTGTTCAGCCGCGTATTGAAGGTATGCTGATTGTTGTACTGGGATGTTCGGTTTTCCTGACAGCCTTCCCGGTAATGAATCCGGTCACGGGCTTCCTCCTGATTCTTGCATCAGGGCTGATAACTCTGCGGATCCTGAGATGGAAACCATGGTTGTGCCGGGAGCGCCCGGATTTACTGGTATTGACGGCGGGATATGGCTGGCTCGCCATTGGCGCACTGGCAACCGGACTGGCGCTGGTAATGGGCACAGCACTGATTCCATCCCTGCACCTGATTACTGTCGGAGCACTGGGCATTCTCTCCACCAGCGTCATGCTCCGGCTGGCCTGGCAAAGAAGTCACCGGAGACCTCCTGCGGCAGGTGAAGTTTTCCCGATTGCAGCAATCCTGTCTGCAGCGGCAGTCAGCCGGTTTCTGGCCGGTGAGTCACCCTTCAGTGAACCCGGGCTGCTGTGGCTATCCGCCACCTTGTGGGCTCTAGCCTACCTGTGGGTAACCTTCAGGCTATTCGTTCTCGCCCGACACCTCCAAAAACCCGGGAAATGAGGGGCTACCTCTCCTGCGCTTCCCACAAAAATCCTTACCCATTTAGTGATATAACCACAATATCCCATTTAAAAACAACAGGTTAAAATCCAAAGATCACCCCGCCCCAGATAGCGCTCAACACGCCCCTACTCGCCAGATCTTTACCTTGATTTATGTCATGAATGAACACGCACCCAACTTTGCACAATGGCATCAAGAAGCCCGCAAACCGCACCCGAAGCAGTTCCGGGCAGGTTAACTCAGGGAGTATTGTTATGGCCAAAACCAACGCCGACATCGAACACTGGGATGTCGAAAGTGATGAGTTCTGGGAGAGGGAAGGCAAACGTATTGCTTCCCGCAACCTGTGGATATCCATTCCCAGCCTGCTGATGGGTTTTGCCGTCTGGCTGATGTGGGGAATGATCACCACCCAAATGAAGAATCTGGGATTCTCTTTCAGTATTGAGCAGTTGTTTACGCTCTCGGCAATTGCCGGTCTGTCTGGCGCCACCTTGCGGATTCCCGCATCGTTCATGATCAAGATTGCTGGTGGACGCAATACGGTTTTCCTGACTACAGCCCTGTTGATGATCCCGGCTGCGGGTACTGGCATCGCCTTGATGAACCCGGATACGCCATTCATCGTGTTCCAGGCACTGGCGCTGCTTTCCGGTATCGGTGGAGGCAACTTTGCCTGCTCCATGAGCAACATCAGCTCGTTTTATCCCAAGAGCAAGCAGGGCTATGGCCTGGGAATGAACGCCGGACTCGGCAACTTTGGTGTTACTACCATGCAGGTTCTGATTCCTCTGGTGATGACAATTGGCGTTTTCGGTGCTCTGGCTGGTGACCCGATGCAACTGCAGAGCCCAAGCGGCACACTGATCGGCCGCATTGAGGCGGGTACAGACACCTGGATCCAGAATGCTGGATTTATCTGGCTGGTGTTTCTTATTCCCCTGGCGTTCGCCGGTTGGTTCGGCATGAACAACCTTAAAGTGGTTACTCCGAATCCAGGCAACCCCATGTCGGCCTTCGGCAAAATTCTCGGGCTTTACGGCGTTGGCATTCTCACTTCCGTCGCAGGTGTCTGGGCGCTCAGCGTCATGAACATGTGGCTGGCCCTGCCGTTGACCATCGTTCTGACCGTCGTTCTGCTACGCCTGATCCCCGGTGATATCAAACCCAACATAAAAAACCAGTTTGCGATTTTCAGCAACAAGCACACCTGGTCCATGACCGTGCTGTACATTCTCACCTTCGGCTCATTCATCGGCTTCTCTGCAGCACTGCCGCTGTCTATCAGCGTGATTTTCGGCAACATGATGGACGTTGCTGCAGATGGCACGGTAACCCGCGTTGTTAACCCGGATGCCCCCAGCGCACTGACCTGGGCCTGGATGGGACCATTCGTTGGCGCACTGATTCGCCCTGTGGGTGGCTGGATTTCTGACAAGATGGGCGGTTCTATCGTTACCCAGATCATATCTGTAGTGATGGTTATTGCCTCTGTGGCAACGGGGTACGTGATGATGCTGGCCTATAACTCCACCGATCCGAACAGCTACTTCGCCCTGTTCCTTATTCTGTTCATCGTGATGTTCGCCGCCAGCGGTATCGGCAACGGCTCCACCTTCCGCAGCATTGGCTACATCTTTGATCAGCAGCAAAAGGGCCCTGTACTGGGCTGGACCAGCGCCATCGCAGCCTATGGTGCCTTCATCGCACCCAAGCTACTTGGGCAGCAGATTCAGGCGGGAACCCCGGAAGTCGCAATGTATGGCTTCGCAGTGTTCTATGCGCTCTGCCTGATCGTGAACTGGTGGTTCTATCTGCGCAAAGAAGCGTACATCAAGAACCCTTAGGAATCCGGTAAGAAATACAGCAAACACAAGCCAGAAGACACAGACATACGGGGCCACCAAAATGATCACACCAACCAAACAGCAGCAGCATCGAGCACTGGGTCTATCCACACTGGCATTCACGCTCTGCTTTGCCGTGTGGACAATTTTTTCGATCATAGGCATTCGCATAGCTGAGGACCTGGGGCTTTCAGATACGCAACTCGGCCTGCTCATGGCTACGCCAATCCTGACTGGCTCAATCAGCCGGTTGTTTCTTGGTATCTGGACGGACCGATATGGCGGGCGCTGGGTATTCGGCATACTCATGCTGACGACGGCCGCCTGTGTCTACTTGCTGACGTTTGCTACGACCTACCTGATGCTTCTGGTCGGTGCGCTGGGGGTCGGTCTTGCAGGCGGCGCCTTTATCGTTGGTGTGGCTTACACCGCAGCCTGGTTTGAACCCGCTCACCAGGGAACAGCTCTGGGTATCTTTGGCGCAGGTAACGTTGGTTCCGCAGTAACCAACTTCGGAGCGCCCTTCCTGCTCGTTGCCTTTGGCTGGGAGACCACCGCACAAATATATGCTTCTGTGCTGGCGGTAATGGGTGTTGCCTTCATTGTGCTGGCAAAAGAAGATCCGGTTTCTGCCAACCGCAAAAGTGGCGAACAGCGACGTTCGTTTATGGAGCAGATGGAACCATTAAAGGACCTTCGGGTGTGGCGCTTCGCTCTTTACTACTTCTTCGTATTCGGCGCCTTTGTGGCTATGGCCCTGTGGCTGCCACACTATCTGATCGGGGTATACGGCCTGGACATCCGGACGGCGGGTATGATTGCCGCGCTTTATACCATTCCGGCATCCCTGTTCCGCATTCTGGGCGGCTGGATGTCTGACCGCTTTGGCGCGCGGCGCGTCATGTACTGGACATTTATCGCCTCAGTTGCCTGCACCTTCCTGCTGAGCTACCCACCTACAGAATATGTTGTTCACGGCATAAACAGTGATATTCGCTTCCGGCTGGATATGAGTCTGCCGGTTTTCGTGGCGCTGATTTTCACTCTGGGTTTCTTCATGTCCCTCGGCAAAGCCGCTGTTTACAAACACATACCTGTTTATTACCCACTGCATGTGGGTGCTGTTGGCGGAGTAGTGGGAATGATTGGCGGGCTGGGCGGTTTTATCCTGCCACTGACCTTTGGCGTTCTGAACGATCTTACGGGCATATGGCAGAGCTGTTTCATGCTGATGTTCGTGATAGCGGTTGCCGCACTGGCCTGGATGCATTATGCCATCCGTTCTGCCGAACGGGTTGAATGGGCAGCAAACCAGGAACAGACAGATCTGCCAGAACTCTCATCTCCGCAACTGTTCTATCCGTTAAACCGAAAACCTGGCCAGAATGGCGGGAAAAGCTCTTCATCACAGGGAGGTAACTAGGGTCTGTTTTTTTGAAATCTCTGTAACAACGCTGTTCCAGTGCTGGACGGGCGATTAGAATCCAGAAACCCGTTTTTATCTGGAGCAGTAAAGAACATGTCCCTGGAAATATCGCCCACTGCCGGCTTCAACCAATTGCGCCGAATTGAGTCCAGCACACTCTTTCAGGGCGCCGTTATCGCCATCATCATACTGTCGGCCCTCACCATAGGTGCCAAGACATACGACCTGCCGCCTCTTGTAGAGCGATCCCTGAGTGTGATGGACAATGCCATCACACTGTTTTTCCTGGTCGAAATCCTGTTCCGCTTTGCCGCCAGCCCGATGAAACGGCGTTTCCTGATGGACGGCTGGAATCTGTTTGACACCCTGGTGGTGATCGGAAGCCTGATTCCTCTGGACAACTCAGAGGCAATTCTGCTCGGACGGTTACTGCGGGTTTTCCGGGTGCTTCGTCTGATCTCGGTAGTGCCTGAATTGCGTTTTCTGATCAACTCGCTGCTTAAAGCCATTCCTCGCATGGGCTACATCGCACTGTTGATGTTTATCATCTTCTATATCTATGCAGCCATGGGCTCCATGTTCTTTGCCCGTGTAGATGAAACCCTCTGGGGTGATGTGGCTATTTCGATGCTGACTCTTTTCCGGGTCGCCACCTTTGAGGACTGGACGGATGTAATGTATGCAACCATGGACCAGTACCCATTAAGCTGGATCTATTACCTGACCTTTATTTTCCTGACTGCGTTCGTTTTTCTGAACATGATGATAGGCGCGATTCTGGAAGTAATGAGCGAGGAACAGAACGCCAGACAGGCCCAGCAGGCTCACGATGAGCGTGATGAAATTACGCGCCAGCTCCGCGAGGTGCAGAGCCAGCTCGCAGAGCTGATCAGCCACACAAAATCAGAACAGAAGGGGTTTGCTCATCGCAAGGTAGAAGATGAATGACACCTGAAGCAACGCCAGAGCAGCAGCAACAACACGAACCGGCCGTGACATGGTAACTTTCAGCGCAAACAGCCCTGCGGCGATGTAGCCCAGCAACAACAGGATTTTGGCCATCAGCCAGCTCTGCTCCAGGGGATTCCAGCCGCCTACAAACAGAAGACTGATGGCCGCAACAAGCAGCACTGTATCATTGGCGTGGGGGATCCAGCGCAACGGAGTCTGACGCCAACCGGGCCGTCCCACTGCGTCGAGCAGAAGCCGCAACGCGAACAGAGTTATGGTGAGGTAGGCTGTAGTCATGTGAAGGTGCTTCAGGATCACGTACGTACTCATAGATCATTCCATTGTGATTCAAAACGATAGCGGCATTGTACGCAAAGATACCACCAACCGGGTATGTTATTTCTGACCTTACGCATATAACATATACTTAAAATATATGTATTAGCAGGAACCAGCATGCAGGCCATCCCGACATCCGTTACAGCCGATAGCGCCAGCTTTAGCCAGCTGTTCAGTTATCCATTCCGCATTTTCTTTCTGTCGATGACTCTGCTGGCACTTCTGGTTATCCCTCTCTGGTTTTTACAGGTAACCGGTATCATCAGTCTGCCACTGGCGTTGCCCGGACTGTTCTGGCATCAACACGAGATGCTGTTTGGCTTTTTGTCTGCAGCCATAGCCGGTTTTTTGCTGACGGCGGTCTGCGTATGGACTCAAACCGAACGCACCCATGGAGTTCGGCTGGTGTTGCTATGGGGTGTATGGCTGGCCGGGCGACTACTTCTGGCTCTGGGAGCCAATGTGCCGGACTGGCTGGTTCAGTGTGTCAATCTGGCCTTCCTGCCGCTGGTCATGCTGGATGCGGCCTGGCGCATCTGGCATGCCGGACAGGTGCGTCAACTCATGATTCTGGTGGTTCTGGGCCTGCTATGGGTAATGCAGATCGGGTTTGTGACCCGTCTGGACATGGCTTTCAGCCATGGTGCACTGATTGCCGCTATGGCACTGATCAGCATTATCGGTGGACGTATCACACCGGCATTTACAAAAGGCTGGCTACGTCAGCGGGGGCTTGACGCCAATGCAGTAAAAATCATTCCTGCTCTGGATATGGCCACACTGATTTCAATGATTCTGCTCACCGCATCCCTGGTTACCGGCTGGCAAACTGTTACCGGCCTTCTGGCAATGGTTGCCGGTACGCTTACACTGATCCGACTGGCTAACTGGAAGGGGTGGCTGGCTCGTAAAGAACCCCTCTTATGGGTTTTGCACCTGTCCATCCTTTGGGTTCCAGTTGCTTTGTACCTTCTCGCAGGCACACTCTTCCTTGGCTGGCCCTCCAATGCATGGAGCCATGCGGCAGGCACAGGCGCCGTCAGCAGCCTCATTCTGGGAGTCATTGCCCGCGTGACACTGGGTCACACAGGCCGCCCACTGGTGTTACCCAAAGGCATGGTTCTCGCGTTTATAGCTATGCAGCTGGCAGCCCTGGTCCGCGTGCTTACCGCTTTTGACATTATTCCATGGCACCCGGGCATTGGCGGCAGCACCCTTCTCTGGTTATTCGCCTACGGCATGTTTCTGGTGCGCTATATAAAGATACTCGCAACTCCCAGACCGGACGGTCGCCCAGGCTGAAAGCGCCTGTCACTGGCTGGTTCCGCACAATCCGCAGAAGGGCAGGCTCACAGGGAACCTGCCCTTTTTCTATTTTTCTGCGCCCACTGAAACTTGCAACTGCGCCCTTTAAACGTTAACTATCAACTAATGGTCAATAGCGACTCGCGAAAAAGCAGCTAAAGTATCAGTAAATCATTCTGTAACAGAGACAATGGCACTATGAACCCGGATCATTTTGACAAAGAAGACCTGATCAAATGCGGTCATGGCAAACTTTTCCCGGGCGCCACGCGGCTGCCCATCGATGAGATGTTGATGGTTGACCGTGTCACCCACGTAGGCACGGACGACGGCCTTTACGGTAAAGGCAGCCTGGTAGCAGAGCTGGACATCCATCCGGATCTCTGGTTTTTCAAAGTACACTTCGTAGATGACCCTGTCATGCCCGGCTGTCTTGGCCTTGACGCCATGTGGCAGTTGGTAGGTTTTTATCTCGCCTGGAGTGGCAGCGAAGGCAAGGGCCGCGCCCTGGGCGCCGGAGAAGTAAAATTCACCGGACAGGTCCTTCCTACCAACAAAAAAGTGCGTTATTACCTCGACATCAAGCGTGTAATCAAGCGTAAACTGACATTGGCCATTGCCGATGGGCGCATGGAAGTGGATGGCAAGGAAATCTACACGGCCAAAGACCTGCGGGTTGGCGTATTCACTTCCACTGATGATTTTTAGGAGCTAGCAAGATGCGGCGTGTTGTTATCACCGGCATGGGGATTGTCTCCAGCCTTGGCACCAATCAGAAAGAAGTCACCCACTCCCTGAAGGAGTCTGTGCCCGGCATCGGTTTCAGCGAAGAAGCCCGTGACAATGGGTTACGCAGCCACGTTTGTGGTCAGATCGACCTGAATCTGCCAGAACTTATTGATCGCAAACTTCTGCGCTTCATGTGCCCGGCTGCTGCTTACACATATCTCGCTGCCTGCGAAGCCATCGAACAGGCAGGACTGACTAACGAACACCTCACTGCCAACAGCACCGGTGCAGTGTTTGGCACTGGCGGCGCATCAACTGTCGAACTGCTGGACGCCATAGATACCCACCGCGCTAAAGGCATTCGCCGGGTCGGGCCTTATCGCGTACCCCGCACCATGGGCAGTTCAATCAACGCCACCATAGCTACGGCATTTGGTATTACCGGCATTAACTACGGCATTACCTCAGCTTGCGCCACCAGTGCTCACGCCATCGGCCATGCTGCAGATCAGATTGCTCTTGGCCGTCAGGATGTCATGCTTGCCGGCGGCGGCGAAGACATTCACTGGACCCTGAGCCTGATGTTTGACGCCATGGGCGCCCTTTCTACCAAGTACAACGACACCCCTGAGAAGGCATCGCGTACCTACGATAAAGACCGGGACGGATTTGTTATCTCGGGCGGTGGCGGCACTCTGGTGCTCGAAGCTCTGGAGCACGCTGAAGCACGCGGAGCGACCATTCTTGCCGAACTGGTTGGCTTTGGTGCCACTTCCGATGGTGCAGATATGGTTGCCCCCAGTGGCGAAGGAGCCGTGCGCTGCATGCAGCAGGCCATGAAAAACCTGGATGGCGAGATCAGCTATATCAACACTCACGGTACCAGCACACCTGCAGGTGACGTGACGGAACTGACAGCGCTGAAAAATACGTTTGGCGACAAAATACCGCCGCTGAGCTCCACCAAGCCCCTTTGCGGGCATGCCCTGGGTGCCGCTGGTGTTCATGAAGCCATCTACAGCATCATTATGCAGCGGGAAGGCTTTATCGCACCTTCAGCCAATATCGAGAACCTCGATGAAGGCGCCGAAGGCTACCCGATTGTGCGCGAACGCCTGGACAACCAGAACCTTGATCTGGTTATGAGCAACAGCTTTGGCTTCGGCGGCACCAACGCAACACTGGTCTTCAAGAAGCACTGATGTCAGTCAGGAACGCCTGACTGACCGATATTCAGCCGGGGAAGTGCCCATCCAGCGCTTGAACGCCCGGCTGAATGCGCTGAGTTCCGAAAACCCGAGCTGCTCGGCGATTTCCACCAGCGGCTTGGTTTTGTCCTGCATGTAAGTCAGCGCCTGCTTACGGCGAACGTCTTCCAGCAAACGGGCAAAAGTTAACCCCTCCCGCTTGAGTTTCTTGTGAAGCGTGTAGCGGCTCATATGTAACTGTGACGCCACCACTTCAACTCCCACCTTACCGCGGGCAAGTTGCATGCTGATCAGCGAACGCACTCTGTTACTCAACGAAACCCGCACAACCTCCGGTCCCAAAGGCTCTGACACCACCCTCAACTCTCCTTTATTATGGTTACCAACTCTCTCATGCCGGGTTGCAGCGTACACATGTTAGCTGAAAAGAATCAATAAGACGTTTGAGCAGGATCAAGAGAAAGCGCTTTTGCCTGCGGCAGAATACCCTACCACCGATTTAACCGGAGACCCCATGATTATCCCGGAATTACTGGCACCTGCCGGCACCCCAGAGCACCTTGAAACTGCGTTTGCCTACGGCGCAGACGCCGTGTACGCCGGACAACCACGCTACTCATTGCGGGTGAGGAATAACAGCTTCAAGGACACTGCTGCGCTGGGCGCCGGCATACAAAGAGCACATACTCTGGGCAAACAGTTCTATCTGGTTTCCAACATAGCGCCACATAACGACAAGGTACGCTCCTATCTGAGAGATCTGGAGCCCGTCCTCGAATACAAGCCGGACGCCCTGATCATGTCAGATCCGGGCCTGATCATGCTGGTGAGAGAAAAGTGGCCGGACCAGCCCATTCACCTGTCGGTGCAGGCCAATGCCGTAAACTGGGCAACCGTTGAATTCTGGCGACGACAGGGCATCAACCGGGTGATCTTGTCCCGCGAGCTCGCGCTGGGCGAAATCCGCGATATTCGCGAACGGGTACCTCAAATGGAACTGGAGGTGTTCGTTCATGGCGCGCTGTGTATGGCCTACTCCGGGCGTTGCCTGCTCTCTGGCTACATGAATCACCGGGACGCCAACCAGGGCGCCTGCACCAACGCCTGCCGCTGGAATTACAAGCCGGTACAACACAGCCACGACCAGACCAATGATCTGATCGCGACTTCTGCCGATGCGGTACAGCAAGTGGAGCCGAAAGAAATACTGCTGGAAGAACCGAACCGCCCTGGCAGCTTTATTCCCGCCTACGAAGACGAGCACGGCACCTACATCATGAACTCCAGGGATCTTCGCGCGGTTCAGCACGTCGCTGAACTGGCCGCCATGGGCGTGCACTCCCTTAAAATCGAGGGGCGCACCAAAAGCACCTACTATGTAGCCCGCACCACGCAGGTCTACCGCCGAGCCATTGACGAAGCGACACAGGGCAAACCTTTTGACATGAGCCTGATGAATGAGCTGGAAGCTCTGTCTAACCGTGGCTACACCGAAGGCTTCCTGCGCCGGCATATGCCGCAGGAATACCAGACTTACGAACAGGGCTCCTCCTATCTCGGCACCCAACAAGTAGTCGGCACCATCAGCAATGCCGACGGCGACTGGCTGACCGTTGACGTAAAAAACAAGTTCGCCCCCGGCGACCAGCTTGAACTGATTACTCCAGACGGCAACCTTATATTCTCGATTCCCGTTATGGAAAACCTGAACGGCACATCCATGAGTTACGCCCCTGGCAGCGGCCATACCGTTCGCATCCCCCGACCGCCTCGTACGCCTGAGACTCTGGAGCACAGCTACCTCACTCGCATACTACCATCCCGGACCTGAGACCCTGCGAAGCCTCAAACTCCGTATAAGCCATACCAAAGCAGTAATACACCTGCCAGACTTAGCCTCTGGCAGGTGTATTACGCTATAATTGCCTTTCCCACAATTTAATACCTGACTAATTTAGTATGGTATTGTACAATCTGGAACCAGAAGCAATAGATCAGCCCCCGCAACCCACCCCGGTTGCCGGCAAACCAAAGGGCCCGAGAGCCCCCGATGAGAGAATACGGAGCGACGATCATGGCGACCACCGATCAAGAGGTGAACGAACTGATCAAACGGGAATACGAGCACGGTTTCGTTACAGAAATCGAAGCTGATACGTTCGAAGCCGGTTTGAATGAAGACGTTATCGCCCGCCTTTCTGCAATCAAGAAAGAGCCGGAGTTTATGTTGGAGTGGCGCCTCAAAGCCTATCGTCGCTGGCTCGAAATGAAAGAGCCCGACTGGGCGCATGTGGGTTACCCGAAAATCGACTACAACTCGATCTCCTACTATTCGGCACCCAAGCGCAAAGAAGACATGCCCCAGAGTCTTGACGATGTCGACCCTGAACTCCTCAAGACATACGAAAAACTCGGCATCCCCCTGCACGAGCGCGCAAAGCTTGCTGGCGTGGCTGTGGATGCGGTTTTCGACTCGGTATCGGTTGCCACCACGTTCAAAGAACCTCTGGCAAAAGCTGGGGTTATATTCTGCTCGATCTCAGAAGCCTTGCGTGACCATCCCGAACTGGTCAAAAAGTACCTGGGTACTGTTGTGCCACACACTGACAACTATTTTGCAGGGCTTAACGCCGCAGTTTTCTCAGACGGAACCTTCGTATATGTTCCCAAGGGCGTTCGCTGCCCCATGGAGCTGTCAACCTACTTCCGCATCAACGCGGCAAATACCGGCCAGTTTGAGCGCACTCTGATCATTGCCGACGAAGGCAGTTATGTGAGCTATCTGGAAGGCTGCACAGCCCCGATGCGTGACGAAAACCAGCTGCACGCTGCAGTAGTAGAACTGATTGCTCTGGACGATGCGCAGATCAAGTACTCCACCGTACAGAACTGGTACCCAGGCGACGAAAACGGCAAAGGCGGCATCTATAACTTCGTAACCAAACGAGCAGCCTGTATCGGGAAGAACTCCAAGGTTTCCTGGACCCAGGTGGAAACCGGATCGGCCGTTACCTGGAAATACCCCAGCTGTATTCTTCGCGGTGAAAACAGCGTCGGTGAATTCTATTCAGTCGCACTCACCCACAATTACCAGCAGGCCGATACCGGCACCAAGATGATCCATCTGGGCAAAAACACGTCCAGCACCATCATCTCCAAGGGTATTTCGGCCGGCAAAAGCTCCAATGCCTATCGTGGCCTGGTGAAATTCGGCCCCCGCGCTGAAGGTGCGCGCAACTTTACCCAGTGCGATTCGCTACTGATCGGTGACCGCTGCGGCGCTCATACTTTCCCGTACATCGAAAGCCTGAACAAAACCGCCATCGTTGAACACGAAGCGACCACATCCAAGGTAAGCGACGAGCAGATGTTTCTTTGCCGCCAGCGAGGCATTGATCCCGAACAGGCCGTCTCCATGATTGTGAACGGTTTCTGTAAAGAAGTTTTCAAGGAGCTTCCAATGGAATTTGCGGTTGAAGCCGGCAAGCTTCTGGAAGTAAGCCTGGAAGGTTCTGTGGGCTAATCCAGTACGGACCTGAAGCTTCGTGAACGCAAACAGAATTCAGACGGTTAAAACAGTTTAAACAGAGAGAAGCCTACAAATGCTGAGCATCAAAAACCTGCACGCATCCGTTGAGGGAAAAGAGATCCTCAAGGGCATTAACCTCGAGATCAAAGACGGGGAAGTACATGCCATTATGGGCCCGAACGGGTCCGGCAAAAGTACGCTTTCCCAGGTGCTCGCAGGCAACGACGCATTTGAAGTTACCTCAGGCGAAGTCACCCTGAATGGTGAAGACCTGCTTGAAAAATCCACCGAAGAGCGGGCACGGGATGGGGTGTTTCTCGCATTCCAGTATCCGGTAGAGATTCCTGGCGTCAGCAACCTCCAGTTTATGCGTACAGCCGTGAACGCCATGCGTCACCACAACGGCGAGCCGGAAATGAATGCTGCCGAATTCATGAAGCTGGCACGGGAAGTGTCAAAACAAGTGGATCTGGACCCGGCGTTTCTCAAGCGCGGAGTAAACGAAGGCTTCTCCGGAGGTGAGAAAAAGCGTAACGAGATCATGCAGGCGCTATTGCTGCAACCGAAACTTGCCATTCTGGACGAAACCGACTCCGGGCTTGATATCGATGCTCTCAAGGTGGTTGCAGACGGCGTTAACGCTCTTCGCTCAAAAGACCGCGCAATTCTGATGGTAACTCACTATCAGCGCCTGCTGGATCACATTGTGCCTGATTACGTACACGTACTTGCCGGCGGCCGGATTATCAAATCCGGTGGCAGGGAGCTGGCACTGGAGCTGGAAGAACGCGGCTATGGCTGGCTTGGCATCAAGGATGAAGCAACTGCAGCCAGCCCAGCCAATTAAGGAGATCGCGGAATGAAACCAGCATCCACCCTTTCCACCGCGTTCCTGCACCCTGCGGGCCAGGCATTACCGGAGCCCCTGCTTGCGTTGCGCAGGCAGCGCGGAGCAGCTCTGGTCGATATGCCGCTGCCCACGCGAAAAACGGAAAACTGGAAGTACTCCAGCAAGTACCTGAAGCTGACTGACGAGATGGCCATCTCACTGCCAACAGCGGGCAAAGCCGGTAGCGCATTGGCTGTCCCCGGGTACAAAGTGGTTTTCAACAATGGCGTTATGATGCCGGAAGCCAGCGAGTATCCGGATCTTGAAGACATACTTATCCAGCGCTTTGGTGATCTTTCAGAAGCGGAAGCAAGTGAACTCGCTGAACGACTGGATAGCACACTGGACAACAAAACGGTGCAGTTTGCAGGTGTAAACTCAGCACGTTTTGAAGATGGGCTGGTAATTCGTCTGAAGCCAGATGCTGTTCTTGATCAGCCATTGTTCATTATTCATGAAGTAACTGCAGATGCCAGCGGATCTGCCTTCCCGCGGATATTCGTGGATGCCGGCCGCAACAGCCGGATCACCCTGGTTGAAGAGTATATTTCCCACGGGCATGAAGCTGTCATGGTGAACGCTGTCACCGAGTTCACCCTTGCTGAGGGCGCCAACATCACGAATATCCGTCTCAGCATGGATGGCGACAATGTACAGCACATCGGAGCCACTGGTGTATTGCAGCAACGTAGCTCACGTTTTGAAAGCCACTGCGTTGGCTTTGGTGGCCCTCTCCGCCGCCATGACCTGCAGGTACGGCTGGAAGGTGAAGGGGCGGAGTGCAAGCTGAACGGTGTCGTGGTTACCCAGGGTACTCAGCATTACGACAACCACACCAGCATCGAGCACGTTGCAGCGCGTTGCGATAGTGAAGAAACCTATCGCAACATCGCTGCGGACAAGTCCCATGCAGTGTTCAACGGCCGGATTTATATTCACCAGGACGCTCAGAAGTCCAACGCGAATATGAACAACAAAAACCTGTTGCTCACCACCGGCGCTGAAATCGATACCAAACCGGAACTGGAAATCTACGCAGACGACGTCAAATGTGCCCACGGCGCAACCATTGGTCAACTCGACGAAGAGTCGCTGTTCTATCTGGTATCCAGAGGCATTGGCCGCCGGGAGGCCAACGTGCTGCTGACAATGGCATTCATCAACGAACTGGTAAGCCAGATTCCGGTGGAAGCTGTAAGAGAAACCGTTCAATCCCGGCTCAATCAGTTTTTTGAAAAAGCATTTCAGGAGGCCTGAGCGGCATGAGTGATCTGTCCGTGGCAAACACAGCTACCAGCAAGGCGTTTGATGTAAAAGCCATTCGCCAGGACTTTCCCATCCTTTCCCAACAGGTAAACGGGAAGCCGCTGGTATACCTGGACAACGGCGCATCGGCCCAGAAGCCAATCGCCGTTCTGGATGCCATGGATCACTATTACCGGGAAATGCACTCCAATGTGCACCGGGGCGCTCACACCCTGGGAGACCGTGCAACAGCGGCCTTTGAAGGGGCCAGGGAAACCGTTCGCAGTTTTCTGAACGCACGCAGCACACAGGAAATTATCTGGACCCGTGGCACCACCGAAGCCATCAATCTGGTAGCAAATGGCCTGGCACCACGCCTCAAGGCTGGCGATGAGATTCTTGTGAGCCATATGGAGCACCATGCCAACATAGTGCCCTGGCAGATGATAGCCGAACGAACTGGCGCAAAAGTGGTACCAATCCAGATCACGCCTCAGGGTGAGCTGGACATGGAATCGTTCAACAGTCTGTTAAACGACCGCACCCGGGTGCTTGCCATCACTCACGCATCCAACGTTCTGGGTACAATCAACCCGGTAGCAGAGATGGTAAGCCAGGCCAAAGCCCGCGGCATCATCACCCTGCTCGATGGCGCACAGGCAGTCCCGCACTTTCAGCCGGACGTACAGGCTCTGGATTGCGACTTCTACGCGTTCTCATCCCACAAACTGTTTGGCCCGACAGGCATTGGCGTACTCTACGGAAAAACGGCCATGCTGGAAGCAATGCCTCCTTATCAGGGCGGCGGGGAGATGATCGAGCGGGTTTCTTTCGAGCGCACAACATGGAATGTCCTGCCCTACAAGTTCGAGGCAGGTACTCCAGCGATCGCCGAAGCGGTCGGCCTCGGTGCGGCAATCAGGTACCTCAATAGCTTCGACAGGGAAGCAATGGAAGCGGCAGAGCACGCCTTGCTGGAACGCGCCAACCAACTGGTTGAAACTGTTCCAGGCATGACCATTATCGGTACCGCAAAGCAAAAAGTACCTGTCATGTCGTTCAAAATCGAGGGTCTGCACCCCAGCGACATAGGCACCTTACTGGATCAGCAGGGCATTGCCATTCGTACCGGCCATCACTGTGCAATGCCATTGATGGATTTCTACGGAGTTCCCGGTACAGCCCGCGCTTCCTTTGCGTTCTACAATACACTGGACGAGGTGGATCAGTTGTTTACCGCCTTACAGAAAGTCCAACGTCTGTTTACCTGATGGAGGTGGCACAATGACAGCTGAAGTCTTTACTCCGATCGTAGGCGTTACCATGACGCCAAGTGCCGTCAAACACGTGCGCAAGCAACTCGAAAAAAAGAGGGATGCCAAAGGCATCCGGCTGGCAATCAAAAAAAGCGGATGCTCAGGCTTCAAGTATGAAACCCAGTGGGTAGATGAAGCCTCGTCCGATGACAGGGTTTTTACCATTGATGGCGTTGACGTGTTCGTGAAAGAAGAACACCTGCCCCTGGTAAACGGCATTGAGATCGATTTTGTCACCGAAGGTGTGAACTCAATGTTCCAGTTCCGCAACCCGAATGCAACTGCCGAGTGCGGATGTGGTGAGAGCTTCACAGTAGCTTGACCCCTCCCCCCTCCGGATCAAATGAGGTTTAACCAGGAATGCAAGAACGTGAAGTCGTCCTGACCAAACGCGAGGTGGAAGCCCGCCTTGTTCCGAGCGGAACGGAAATAATGATCCCGGCCGACACCTTTGTGACGATCACGCAGTCACTGGGCGGAACCTTTACTGTTGCGGTTAATGGTAATCTTGCCCGTATCGAAGGCCACAATGCCGATGCCCTGGGCAAAAAGCCGCTGGAAAGCAGTTTTGAGACCCCGGCTGATGGAAGCATCAATGAGAATCAGATCTGGGAAGCCCTGCGTAACTGCTACGACCCCGAGATTCCCGTCAATGTGGTCGACCTGGGCCTGATCTACGAATGCCGAATCGAAAACGGCACAGAAGAAGGCAATCAGGTTTTTATTCTGATGACGCTCACTGCTGCTGGCTGCGGCATGGGCCCCGTCATTACTGAAGATGTGAAAGTTAAAGTAGAGCATGTGCCCAATGTGGACAAGGTAACCGTAGAGCTCACCTTTGATCCGCCCTGGAACAATGACATGCTCACAGACGAAGCCAAGCTCGAACTGGGAATGTTGTAAATGGCTGCTACAGAACAGGATTTCCTGGACAACCCGCTCGGAAAAAGCACCACTCTTGAAGACGTACTTGACGGTTTCGAGTTTCTGGACGACTGGGAAGACAGATACGCATTTATTATCGACCTCGGCAAACAGTTGCCGGCCTTTCCTGACGATGCCCGCACAGAAGAGAACTATGTTCACGGCTGTCAGAGCCAGGTGTGGCTGATCTCCTACTACGATGAAGCCAGCGACAAGCTCTACCTGCTGATAGACTCTGACGCCATGATCGTTCGCGGCCTTGCAGCGATGATTCTGGTGGCCCTTAATGGAAAGTCGCCAAGAGATTTGCTGGCAACCGACATCGACGAACTGTTTGAACGCCTGGACCTGTTTCGTCATATTTCCCCAACGCGCGGCAATGGCCTGCGCGCCATGGTAGGGAAAATTCGCGATATAGCCGCGGCTAAAACAGCTGGCTGACCAGCTTACAGGTTTACTGTGAGCTACCAGATAATGGCAATGTCGTCGCGCTGGATGTTTACCTGCCCACCAACTCTGGGCATGGTGCCATTACTGAAATCCGGATGAACGTTATCAAGCGTCACTTTCATCTGGCTATCACTCAGCTCTGGCGTGCCCCCCAGGGAATCGAAATAACGGGCACTGCGGTACAGGTGCAGCTCATCCCCCGGCCTCAGACCGGCAGTTGCGCCTGACGCCAGAGTAACCAGCTGGCCATCTACCCGGGTAATCCGTGTCATAAACGGCTGGCAGGCAAGTGCTTCCGTTACGGCCCGAGTCATATCCCCGATAACACCGGCAACCGCCTCGCCATAGTGGGTTTTACGAAAACCCTCGGAACCAAAACCAGCTGAACTTCCAGGACTGGCGTTCCAGTCAGCAGCAGTTTCAAAGCGCTGCTGGTATACAGGCGAACCGCTGAAGCCATCAAGAACCACCACATCGACCGCAAAACGCCGGCGCATATCAGCAGTACCCATGCCACGACTCATCTTATCCAGAACAGAAGAGCCCCAGGCCGCAGGATCAGCGACGCCAATATCCCTGATAACACCAGACACTACGAACTGAACACCCATTTCCCGGGCCAGCTGAATCACATTGGTAAGCCTGTTGTTGTTTTGCTGAACCGTCGGTGCATTCAACAGATCAGCAAACAGACGTGACCTTGAGGCAGAAAACACCTGCAGATGACCGGCTTCACGCAGTCCTTGCTGAAGTTGCTGCGGCAGGATTTCGCCTGCGTCATCTATGCGCCCTATTGTGGCCTGCTCCGGATACAGAAGCGGAAACCCCGTTACCGCCACTCGCTTTTTCAACCGGCCGCTCTCGCCACCGTCACAACTGGACTGCCCGGCAGAGATATCGCCGCGCACGGTTACGCGCAGCAGATTGCCACTGCGATGCTCATCAATAACCTTTACATTCTTTGCTCTGGCACTGGAAGCAAGGCGCACGCTGGATTCTGTCAAGACACCGTTCTCCATAGTGTCTCTGGTACTTACCCGGGCTTCGTACTGTAGCGCAAGATCACGCATGGCAGCCTTGCGGGCTTCAGAACGCGCAGAAGCAAGGTCATCGTTATATATGCTGGCATGGCCCACACCTTCCAGAATAACCGCGTGAGCACTCGTGACCAGCATCAGCGGTATCAATACACACCACAGCACCGGCCGCACGAACCGCGTTAAAAACCTGCGCATTATTTCCTACCCGTTTTTTCGTTCAATTTTCAGTGCCTCAGACTATGTCGGGCTGAAATCAGTCAAGCTGAACTCAATCAAGATAGTACAGCGAGTCAACGTTTCTGCTCTGAACATCTCCGACACTGTCGTTGTATCGGGGCATAGGTATAGGGCAAAGATCCTGCACCTGATCGTCGGACACTTTGGACACACAGGCGCGGAAGCGTGGTTCCAGCCGCAGCTCCATAACAGTCTCAACAACGCCGTCGCTGTGTTCGTTTACAGCCACCATTTTTGCGCCGCGAATGTAACTGTCCACATAGGTACGGAACGAATCATTCCGAAGAACAAAGTCATTCACCGTAGCGCTGCCATAGATAACCGTGCCATATACCCGTTCTGCCAGATTCCGGTATGCATCCATCTGCGATGCCCTGCGCGCCATCAGGCGTTTGCGGGTATTCAGCCTGTCGGCACTGACATCTTCATAGGTGCCAAAACCGCTGACCCGCACTGTGATGGGTTCAAACTGCATTTCAGATTGTTCTTTATTTCTGTCGCTGTCCCGGTGGCTGCCAACGGGAGCGCATGCCGCCAGCGTAAACGCCAAAAAAGGGACCAGTATCCAGCGAATAGCCATGTTCTTGTCTCCAGAGATCATTTTGGTCAACCCATGAAAAATTCACGCCAGCTTTTCTAACATGCTGATTTAACGGAGTTCCCCCTATATAGCCATAAAACAAAACCTGAAACCGGCAAAAAAATGCCTCTTATTACATATCAAAAACAAATCGTTACCGCTTATGTAATGTTTGAGTACTCATATGGTTTTACCATTTTTCCAACCCACTAATTCCAAAACGTTTATTTTTTTTGAGAGGGAATCCATATGCATCAACATCGTCGGTCCAGACTGTTTATTACTATCGCTCTGTCCCTTACGTCCGTCTCTGCGCTTGCCAGCCCCCAGGCCTTCATGTCTTCGCGCTCGTTTGCCATGGGTGGAACCGGTGTAGCCGTTGCACATCCATCCTCTGCCACCGCAGCAAACCCCGCGATGATGGCAGCTGACCAGCATTCATGGTCAGACGATTTCGGCCTGATACTACCTTCCATCAATGCAAGGCTTGCGGATGAAGAAGAGACTGTTGATCAGGTTGACGACATCCAGGATGCCATTGACCAGTTTGACGGCATTGTCAGCAGCATACAAAACACCCCCTCACAGACGAATGCAGATGAACTCGCCGTATCCGCTGCGGATCTGAGGGACCGTCTGGTCGATCTGGACAATGACACTATGCGTGCAAACATCGGCCTCGGTCTCGCATTAGCTGTTCCGGGCAAAACCCTGGCGGTCGGCTTTTTCACCAATGCAAATCTCACAGCGACAGTAAGAGGCGAGTTGTCTGACAACGACAGGGCACTGCTGGACAGCATTGTAACTACAGCTCAAACCGGTACCCCTACCGACGTACAGAATATCGTCAACAACGCACCCGTTGATGGGAACGGCGACATTATTTTCGACTCCCAGGGACGTGTTCTGGCATCCGCCGTGGGCGAGTTTGGAATATCCTTTGCCCATGCACTGAAATTGAATAATGGCAACACACTGCAACTGGGCATTTCACCAAAATACGTTGAACTGCGAACCTTCCAATACACAGAAAGCGTTGCAGGCTTTGAAGACGATGAATTCGACAGCGATCAGTACCAAACTGAAAAAAGCGGCTTCAATCTGGACATAGGAGCGACTTACGCCTTCGGTGACGAGAAGCAATGGAACGCCGGCATCGTAGTTAAAAACCTGATTCCCATGGAGCTGGATTCTGCCGCAAGCAGGCCTCTGCTGGGAGAAGAAGTCAGAACACTGGAACTCAACCCCATGGCGACCATCGGTATCGCTCACAAAAGCGACTATCACGTTGTTACCGCAGAAATTGATCTGACCAAGAAAGAGGCCTTCGGCTTCGAGGATGATACTCAGTGGCTTGCTTTGGGTGCAGAATTCGATTTGTGGCGTTACGCCCAACTCCGTGCAGGTGTCCGCCACAACCTGGCCAGCAACGATGACAACGACGGCATTGAAGAAAAAACCCAGCTTACCGCCGGCCTTGGCGTTAACCTGATGGGCGTTCGCCTTGATCTCGGAGCTCTGTTCAGTAGTGCCGATACAGGCGCAGCTCTGGAGTTCGGCACCTCTTTCTGATCCAGCCCCGGACCTTGTTCAAGATGTCAGGCAACCCCGCCAGAAAACCGGGGTTTGCCTGATCCGCCCGGGAAACGGATAATTCCCGGACACTTCTCCGAAAGGAATCTGACGCTTCATGCAAACCTATCTGGTTGGCGGTGCTGTTCGCGATGAATTATTGGGCCTGACGGTCAAAGACCGGGACTGGGTTGTAGTCGGCGCGACCCCGGAGCAGATGCTTGCTCAGGGCTTTACTCAGGTAGGTTCAGACTTCCCGGTGTTTCTGCATCCCAAAACCCGGGAGGAATATGCCCTCGCCCGCACCGAACGCAAACAAGGGCACGGATATCACGGTTTCAGTGTTTACAGCGCTCCGGATGTCACTCTTGAAGAAGACCTTCTACGCCGGGACCTGACCATCAACGCCATAGCTCGTTCGAAGCAAGGCGAGCTGACAGACCCGTTTAACGGTAGAGCCGATCTGGAAGCACGGAAGCTCCGCCACGTTTCGGAAGCATTCAAAGAAGACCCTTTGCGCATTCTCAGAACCGCCCGCTTTGCTGCACGTTTCCAGCCTCTCGGCTTTAGTGTCTGCACTGAAACAATGGCGCTGATGCGCAGCATGGTTGCTGCGGGCGAGGTAGAGCATCTCGTACCCGAACGGGTGTGGCAGGAAATCCAGCGAGCCCTGCACGAACAGTCTCCGGCTACCTTTTTTCAGGTATTACGGGACTGCGGCGCACTTGCTGTGTTAATTCCCGAATTGTCTTCCGACGCCGACTTCAGCGCTGCTCTTGATGCCTTACAATGCGTTCATGCAGCCAAGGGTTCAACAGCTGAGCGTTTCGCCGCACTGTTTTGCACACTTGACGAGCCCACCTGTTCTGCAAGAGCCAAAGCACTGAAAGCACCTAATGACTGCCAGCAACTTGCCAGGCTGACCGTGGTTTTCATCCCGGTAATCAGGCAACTCGACCCGGCACAACCGGATGCCGGCATTTTGCTTGAATTACTTGAAAAGGCGGACCTGTGGCGACGCCCTGAACGTTTTTCAAATCTGGTCCGTGTACTCGGGTGTACCCTTGGAACTGCTGAGCAGGAACGCCTGAACCCGCTAATAAGCGCCGCAGACGCCGCCTCGGGCGTTGACCCCAAGGCTCTGATGGAACAAGGGTTTTCTGGCAAAGAACTGGGCGAAGCAATTCGGTCAGAGCGCCTGACCCGTATAGCTCAGGCAGTCGCCTGCCCAACACTTTGAGGATCACCCATGCCGGCACATACTCCTGTCGCCCTGATTACCGGTTCCGCACATCGTCTTGGCGCACACACGGCACAGTTACTCCACGACAGAGGGTGGAACCTGGTTATTCACTACCGCAGCCGTGAAGAACAAGCCAGAAACCTTGCGGAGACTATGAACCAGCAACGCCAGAACTCAGCAATCGCACTACAGGCCGATCTGAACCTGCTGGAAGACACCAGGAACCTGGGCCATGAGGCAATCGCTCACTGGGGGCGGCTGGATGCGTTGGTGAACAACGCATCGGTGTTTTATCCAAAGCCGACTTCCGAGACAACGGAAAACGACTGGAACAACATCATGGATACCAACCTCAAGGCGCCTTTCTTTCTGTTACAGGCCTGCCTGCCAGCACTGCAGGAAAGTATGGGCAGCGTCGTTAACCTGATTGATATCTACAGCGAAAAACCACTGGCAGAACATCCCCTTTACTGCGCCAGCAAAGCCGGCCTTGCTGCCCTCACCCGCTCCTGGGCCAAAGACCTGGCACCGCAAGTCAGAGTGAATGGCGTTTCGCCAGGAGCAATACTCTGGCCAGACGGCGATGCGGAGATTGATGCCGACTATCAGAACCGAATTCTGGACAAAACTCCGTTGAAGCGTACTGGCGAACCAGACGATATCGCCCGAACCATCGTATTTCTGCTGACGGAAGCACCGTTTATTACCGGTCAGATAATTTCTGTTGATGGCGGGCGAAGTCTCAATATGTAGTTATCCAGAGCATCATTTTGGCCGAAAGCCCTTTCCGGCGTACAATAGGCGCCATCTTCTGACTCAGTAAGGGCTGGCTTCTTCTTGCCACTCTCTGAAAGCAAAACCATCTAACCGGAGAAACACCATGCGTGATGTCGTTATTGTTGCCGCCCGACGTACGGCTATCGGAACATTTGGCGGAGGCCTTTCCAGCCTTCGCGCGGATCAACTTGGTACGGCAGTCATCAAGGCTCTGCTTGAGGAAACCGGTGTTGCCGGTGAACAGGTCAATGAAGTGATACTAGGTCAGGTACTCACTGCAGGCTCTGGCCAGAACCCTGCTCGCCAGTCGTCCATCAATGCCGGAATTCCGGCTTCTGTACCAGCCATGACCATTAACAAGGTTTGTGGTTCCGGTCTCAAAGCTGTGCATATGGCAGCTCAGGCTATCCGTTGCGGCGATGCAGACATGATTATTGCCGGCGGTCAGGAAAGCATGAGCCTGGCCCCGCACGTTCTGCCCAGCAGCCGAAACGGACAGCGTATGGGTAACTGGACAATGATCGACACCATGATCACGGACGGTCTCTGGGATGCCTTCAATGATTACCACATGGGCATCACAGCTGAAAACATTGTTGAGCAATACGGCATCAGTCGTGAAGAACAGGATGAGTTCTCTGCAGCATCGCAGCAAAAAGCCGTTGCCGCCCGCGAGTCCGGACGCTTCGATGGCGAAATCGTTCCGGTTTCCATCCCCCAGCGTAAAGGCGACCCAATTGTCATCAGCAGAGATGAAGGCCCTCGCGATGGCGTAACCAGTGAAGGACTCAGCAAGCTACGCCCCGCTTTCAAAAAAGACGGTACCGTAACAGCAGGCAACGCCTCATCTCTGAACGATGGCGCAGCGGCAGTTATGCTGTGCAGCGCAGAGAAAGCCAAAGAACTGGGCCTGACCCCGCTGGCGACAATCAAGGCTCACGCCAGTGCCGGAGTTGACCCGACTATAATGGGTACCGGCCCGATTCCCGCGAGCCAGCGTTGCCTGAAACTGGCTGACTGGAGCGTTGACGATCTCGATCTGGTAGAAGCCAATGAAGCATTTGCAGCCCAGGCCATCTCGGTCAACCGTAACATGGGCTGGGATACCAGTAAGGTCAATGTGAATGGCGGCGCAATTGCTCTTGGCCATCCAATTGGCGCTTCTGGCTGCCGCATTCTCGTGTCGCTGCTACATGAGATGGTGCGTCGCGATGCCCATAAAGGCCTCGCAACCCTGTGCATCGGCGGTGGCATGGGCGTTGCCCTGGCCGTGGAGCGCTGAAACAGCGTGCTGAATGTGGTGCTGTACGAGCCGGAAATACCGCCCAATACGGGCAATATCATCCGGCTGTGCGCCAACACCGGCTGTCGACTGCATCTGATTGAGCCCCTGGGTTTTACCCTGGAAGACAAGCAGATGCGGCGGGCCGGGCTCGACTACAGCGAGTATGCCTCGATAAGCGTACACAAGAACTATCAGGCCTTTCTCGACAGCGAGCAGCCCGGACGTCTGTTCGGCTTCACCACAAAAGGTCGACGTTACTACCATCAGGTAGCTTATCAGGAAGGTGACTACCTGATGTTTGGTCCGGAAACCCGCGGGCTGCCGGCAGAAGTACGCGAGGGATTATCCACAGAGCACTGCCTGAAAGTTCCGATGCGCCCGGAAAGTCGCAGTCTGAACCTGTCAAACACCACTGCTCTGGTGGTTTACGAAGCCTGGCGACAGCTCGGTTTTTCGGGCGCCAACCTTGAAAACGAAGCCCAGGAATAACCGGGTTTGTGCGCGTCGTCCCGGGGAATGACCAGCGGATAGCCCTCTTCCAGTTCCAGAATTCTCGCAGACAGGCCGTAAACCTCGGCCAGCACACCTTCGGTGAGTACCTCCGAAGGCAGCCCTTCAATATGAACTTGCCCCTGATGAAGTAACATCAACCGGTCAGCAAACCTTGCGGCCAGATTAAGATCGTGAGCAACGGCCAGCACGGCAAATCCCCGCTGGCGCGCCAGCCGCCGAAGCAACGAAAACACATGCTGCTGGTGGGCTGGATCCAGCGCTGACGTGCATTCGTCCAGCAGCAGCAACACTGGCCCCTCTGCATCCCATATCTGAGCCAGCACACGGGCAAGCTGAACCCGCTGCTGCTCACCTCCGGATAAGCCAGGCGCAAGGCGATGCTGCAGATGGGCTATGTCCAGCAACTCCATCAGTTCCATAAGAATGGGCATGCTCTGCGCCAGGGGTTCGGGTGGGCGGCCAAGGCGTACAATCTCCTCTACCGTCAGAGGAAAGTTCACTTCAACCCTCTGGGGCATAACAGCTCTCTGCTTCGCCAGATCCCGGTTCGACCAGCCTGTCATTAGCTGCCCGTCGAACATCACCTGCCCTCCAGCTATTTTGTGCTCTCCCGCCAGCCCCTTAAGCAGCGTGGACTTGCCCGCACCATTCGGGCCCAGCACAACAAGTAACTCTCCGGCATCCAGGTGAAAGCCGAGACCTTTAACAACCGGCTTTCCGGATAGATGAATACCCAGACCATCGACCTGTAACAGCATCAGACTATCCTCGTTCTCAGCAGCAACAAAAGGAAAAACGGGCCACCAATCAATGCCATCACTAATCCGATTGGCAATTCCGCCGGAGCCACCACCACCCGTGCAAGGCAATCCGCGCCCACCAGCAATGTCCCGCCCGCCAACGCACTTACGGGAATGACAATCCGGTGCCCCGCACCGAGTGCCTGCCGCACCAGATGAGGCACAACCAGCCCGACAAAACCAATCAGACCACTCACCGCAACCGCCGCACCCACACCGAGCCCTGCAATCAATACAGCAGCACGTTTGGCCCAGTCAGCGTTATACCCGAGGTGACCAACCACATGCTCCCCAAGCAGAAACGCATCCAGTGGCCGTGCCAGAAACGGGGCTGCGCACAATGACAACAAAAGCCAGGGGCCAGCCATAACCACATCATCCCAGGCTGCATGCCCCAGACTTCCCATTGTCCAGAAGGTCAGTGAACGTAGCTCTTCGTCCGACGAATAGAAGGTCAGCAATCCCGTACCTGCACCGGCAATAGCATTGATGGCTATCCCTGCCAGCAGCAAGGTCGCTACTGACGTTTGCCCCGCTCTTCTGGCGATGCGCCAGGCCAGAAAGACGGTGCCGCTACCACCCGCAAAAGCGGCAACCGGGAGTGCCCACACACCCGCCAGATCCAGCCATCCTCCCAGCCAGGTTCCACCCAGCACGATAACGGCAATTGCCGCCAGAGATGCTCCAGCGGAGACACCGATAAGCCCGGGGTCTGCCAGCGGGTTACGAAACAGGCCTTGCAGAATCGCACCGGAAACCGCCAGCACAGCGCCCACAAGAAAACCAAGAATCAGACGAGGCAGGCGTACATCAAACAGCACCATGCTGACAATATCGTCATCAAGTTCACCCTTCAGTACTGCAAGAATATCGGCTGCAGAAAGGGGGTAGGCGCCACTGGTAACGGAAACCGCAGAGACTGCAAACGCGGCTCCGAGAATTATCAGTAAAGCCGGCCCCTTTGCCAGCCGGCCAGCGCCATCAATGAGCTGCACTGGCAACCGGCCCCGCTTTCGCCAGCACCCCTGCAACCGCTTCCATTGCCTGAGGCAGCCGGGGACCAAAACCGAGCAGCAACATGCTGTCGCCTATGTAGTACCGGCCCTGCTTCCAGGCATCCAGCGCTGCCAACTGGGGCCACTGGTTTATATCGAACTGTCCGGGGCGGGATTCCGCAACAACGATCGCATCGGGACGGGAAGCAAGCAGTGCCTCGCGACCAGCAGGTTTATAACCACTTATATCGCCCATTGCATTGTCGGCACCCAAGGCGTCAAGAAGGGCGCTGGCAGCGGTATCCTGGCCGGCAATCATCACACCGTGATTCCCCGCCGCCATAAGGAATAGCACTTGCGCCGGCGTACCTTCGGTATTGGTGTCAATGCGCTCAACTCTTTTCCGGATATCCGCAACCATGGTTTCTGCTTCCGGGCCCTTGCCAAGAACCCGGCCAACCTCGCGAATACGCGCCATGGCACCCTCAGGCGAACGCGCAACAGGCAGCTGGATAACCTCCACGCCAGCCTGTTTCAAGCGTTCAAGAGTTCTGTCCGGAGCAGCCTCCACAGTGGTCAGGAGTACATCCGGGCGCAACGCCAGCACCCCCTCAAAGGGCAAAGCCCTCAAATACCCCACCCGAGGCTGCGACCGCACTTCAGGCGGATAGTTGCTGGTAGTATCAACGCCCACCAGACTGTCCTCCGCCCCCAAAGCGTAGACCGTTTCCGTGATACTGCCGTCGGCACTGACAATTCTGGGTTGCCCGGCCTGCACCGGAATGGAAAGCCACAGGCAGGCAGCACATAAGGCTACCAAGACACTCATTCGCATAGCGCATTCTCCAGCGTGTCAACTTCGCGCTGCCAGTCTGTAGATTCCGGCTGCCCTGGCTTGCGCTTGCCAAACAAGGTGATCACCAGGTCGCCTTGTGCGTTATAACCCTCCACGGATGTCACCATGCCGTCTGCAGACGGCCGGCGAACCACATACCAGTCACGAATGCCATAGGTATTGGCGTGCAGACTGAACCGCTTATCCAGAACATTCATCCAGGGGCCGGTGCGCTTCAGGTTGTCTACGGTGCCGGTGAAAATCTGGACAATTCCGGGATTACCCACAAACACCATTATCGGGCAGCGGCTGGTTCTGACCTGGTTCAGAATCTGATCCAATGGCGAATGGATCTCCGGGGTGGAGGACTTCAGACGAGCAACCCACTTCGCACCAATAAGCTCAACTGCGGTCAGACGATCTACCTTGTTACGCTTAAGCATTGCATGGAAATGATGAACGTCTTTGAGTTCCGACCAGTCTTTGCGCAGGGCAACAACATCGACCGCATCAGCATCAGCCCGCGGTTCACGCACAGGCGCAGCTAACAACTCCGGAAACGGCTGGTCATTGTCCAGATAATTCGCCAGAAGCAGATCCCAGGCATCAGTATTAGTCGTGGCTGTTTTATAGATCTTGTGCAGGGCTCCGCCATGGTCGTTGAAAAACTGCAGGCTTTCCCGGGTAGTTTTACCGGCATTCTCTGTCACCAGATAGCCATGGGCCCACTGGTTAAGAAACACCCGTATATCTATATCACCCACCGCAAGGCCCATGGCTCCTTTTGCAGCAACCGTAAATTTTCTGAACCTGGCCGTTACTTCGTGTACCACCTGGTCATTGCGAGTAAGGATCATCACATCGCCAACATCATCCATTGCAGACATCAGCGCGCCAAACGCAGGCTTCAATGGATAGACGCCATCGTCACGGCTGAGCAGGAGTTCCAGTTCGCTAACCCCGAGGGCTTCAGCTGCATTGCGAATGCGAAGCCCGGGTTGCTCTTCAAGTAGCTGCTGCCAGCGTTGCGCCAGCGACATGTCAGATTGAGCCGCAAGTGCTTCCATCTCAGTTCTCCCCGGTTGTCAGGCTGATTTCTTTCCAACGGATTTCAGGCTGCCCGCTGTTACCATCCGCCCCGTAGTAATTGATAATTTGCATTGCGTAGACCGGCGCTGAGGCATCTTCGGAGTCACTGTCGATGAGGTATACGCGGAAGTTGGGCCAAAGTTTGTGGGCACCCTGAAGGTTATAGGCATACCAGCTGTTGTCTGTGAACAGGCCGCCAGTAGAGTCTGATGCGTAGGCCTGCGTAAGAGATTCGCCTGTAGCACTATCGATTGTTGCGCTTGTGTAAGCCGACAACTCTGACCAGTCAATCGGGCCAAGCGCTCCACCCTGCCCCGCCCCGGACGGCCCACTGTTGGTTTTGAGGTACCACTCACGACCGGAAAAACCGATCAGAACATCCCAGGTATCCGAGCTCGAGCAGTCCACCACTGCATTGGTATCAAAATCGAAACAGGCATCACCACCATCGTATTCCAGCGGCTCAGTGAAATTTATCGTTGTTCCAGAAAGCTGAGTAGTGCCTGCGCTCTGAACCTCAAACTCCAGGTTGAAGCTCTCAATTCCGTTGCCGGACCTTGTCGGGAAATTAAAATCCACAATTCGCATGCGGGCATAGCTGTCCCCCTCAGCGGAACGGACCAGATACCCTATGTCGGGAACCTCTGAAATAACGCCCCCGTCGCCATATACTGACCAGCCATCACCAAATGCATAGACCACATCGTCTGATATCCAGCTTTCAGGCGCAGGAAAAGAATCCTTGAGATGGTCCAGCTCGCCATCCGCTGTCGCGCCGACAAACTTGTTCAGATCAGGGTTCCCGTCCGCATCGTAAAATTCCGCCTGTTCATCACCCATAGCCCCGGCAACGTTGCCATTGCCCGAAGCACCCGAGTTAAGCAGGACACTGGTGCGATTGAAGGCCAGATCCCAGTCCCCGTCACTGGAAACCACCTCTCCTGTGGCCAGGTTCAGATACTGGGTCTGAGTCCGTGCATCGATCACTAGCTGGCTGTAGTCGTTATCTGATGCCCCGCCATCATCCGCTTGTTCACTTATTTTATTGTCGCTACCGCCACACGCAGTCATCATCAGACCGAGAGCGGGTACCAGGAACTTCAGTTTGTGCTGTTGTGCCATTTCATGGCTCCTTGTTGTTGAATAAAGGGGCAATCACTGGTCGCCGAGAGTCATAGAGAAACCGGCATAGAGGAATCGGCCGGCAACCGGCTGGAAATCATCTGGGTCGGAAAAATCGCGCTGAGTGTCGGTAAGGTTGTCAACGCCCGCAAACAACTTCAGCTCCGGAAGAACCCGGTAATTGAACTTCAGATCTACAACGCTATAACCGGGAGATTTGCTGCCAAGAGTGGAATCGATATATTCAGAGCTCTGGTTGCGGGCTCTTACTGACCAGGACAAGCCCTGGATACCGGTCAGGCCATCAACAGAAGCCTGTAGCTGATGTTGCGGGCGTCTGTTGAGATCATCACCTGTTGCTACATCTTCGGTTTCAGTCCAGGTATAGCCGGCAGAGACACGCCAGCCTTCAGCGATTTCCCAGCCTAACGTTGATTCAACACCCCAGGTGCGAGCCTGATCAACGTTACTGTAGTGGTAGACCTGGACATTGTCGGTGCGTGCATCCGTTGCTTCCTGATCCAGGCCAGTCTGAATCAGGTCATCGATATCATTGAAGAAACCGTTTACGTCAAACCAGACCTTCTTTTCAAAATGGCCGCCAATGCCAAGTTGATAGCTAACAGATGATTCGGCTTCGAGTTCCGGGTTACCGTTAACTATGTACCCCAGCTGGCTGTGATCGAAACGGTAGTGGCGTTCTTTCAGGTTTGGAACGCGATAGCCCGCGCCTACACCAGCGCGAATAAAGCTGTCAAAACCCTCCCCATCTTCGAAGCCCAGACGGGCGTTGATCTTGGGCGCCAGGTGACTACCAAAATCAGAATCTCTCTGCCCGCGCAGACCGCTGGCGATTTCCAGGTTATCCAACAGGAACCAGGTATCCTGAACCCAGAGTTCATAACCCTCCCGGGAAAACTCTTCATTGCTGGAAAGTTCCGACACTCCGTCCTTGTACTGCTCTAGTGTTTCGCGCCTCAGGTCAACTCCTGTCTGGACCCTGTGCGCCTCACCCAGAGCAAATTCAATATGCCCTGAAGCCTGGGAAAGTGAACTGTCGGCCTCCCGCCGGTCAAAGGTGCCAGTGACAGAATATTTGGAAGTATCATCACTTAGTTGCTCGTGCAGCAGTGCCCAGTGCCCACGCAACCCATTACCGTCGCTATGGTCGCCCGAAAGGGTAGTTCTGAGACGGCGCACATCTTCGTCTTTACCCTGATTAATGGTGCCCCCGGGAAGCGTGCTGTAACGGGAACTGGAGTTTTCATCAAATACCGAACCAAACCAGGAAACCCTGTTGTTCTCTGCCGGCTGCCAGTCCACACGCACCGAAGCATCGTTGCGGTCGTATTCGTCGCCAGGGCGATCCCAGGTTTCCGGGGCCGGGTCTATGCCATCAGAGTGCTGCGATGAACCGGACACCCGTACACCCCACTGCTCATTGCCGCCAGAGACCGTCGCGCGACCGCTGTAACGGCCAGCATCCCATTTCTCTCCGGAGGGGTTCTGGTCACCGTAAGTACCGGCATCCGCCGAGAAAACTCCTTTAACGCCTGAGCCCACATCACGGGTAATCACGTTGACAACCCCACCCATAGCCGCACTGCCGTACTGAGCCGAAACAGCACCTTTCACTACCTCAATCCGCTCAATATCCAGCACCGCCAGCTGGCTCACATCAATAGCGGATCCTGTGGTGGCGCTCACGGGCAGACCATCCACCAGCACGAGTACACGATCGGCATCAATACCCTGCAACCACACTTCATAACCCGGCTTGCCGTGTATTTCCCGCAGTTGCAGGCCCGGTACGTTGATCAGAGCTTCTTTGAGACTTCGGGCGTGGGTTTGCTCTATTTCCCTGGAGGTAACAACATCGGTGCGTACCGGCGTATCCAGAACCGTTCGCTCACTGCGTGTCCCGGTGACTACCAGCTCATCCAGGTAGCCGGCAGAATAGGCGGGCATCGAGACTGCGATCAAAGCGAAGAGCACAGACCGGTTGATGCAACCGGACCATCGACATACAGAATTAATCACAACGAACCCCGCAAATATAAATACTAATGCGATAGATTCTTATTCAATACTTAACTTAAATCAAGACCGAGGATGAGATTTATTTTTATTCAGGGTCAATCGGGAACAGCAGATTGGCGAAGTGGCAGGTCATAAGCAAAACAGCCCGGCGTATGCCGGGCTGTTTCAGGTTTGGTTTGCAGTATAGCTGTCAGTGCGTCTTCTGCTCTGCGCCGGATTCTCCAGCGGCTTCTTCCTGCTTGCGCTGAAGGGCCTGAGCATAGATGGCGTCAAAGTTAACCGGTGCCAGCATCAATGCCGGGAAGCTGCCTTTGTTAACCACTCCGTCGATTGCTTCACGAGCATAGGGGAACAAAATGGTCGGGCAGTAGGCGCCAAGCATCTGGCCGAGTTGCGGCCCTTCAATGCCAGAGACCAGAAACACGCCAGCCTGCTGAATTTCTACCAGGTAAGCGACCTTTTCACCTATTTTTGTCGTAACGGTCAGTGACAGCACTACTTCATACTGATTGTCGCTGACTTTAGTATGGGCAGTGTTCAGGTCCAGACTCACCTGCGGCTTCCACTGCTCCTGAAATACTACGGGCGAGTTCGGGGACTCGAAAGAAAGATCTTTCACGTAAATACGCTGAAGCGCAAACTGGGCTTGGTTCTGGTTTTCATTGCCTGCGGCGGCTTGCTGATTCTCAGCCATGTTCAGTCCTTTCGGTTTTGTAGCGAGTCATTGGGTGGGCCAAAAGCCCATTATATATTTGCATCGGCCAGAATAGTCCAGCGCCGGTTATTTCTTCACCAGCGGCAAATTGCTGGCCCTCCAGTCGGCAACACCCCCGTTGAGGCGCACCACATTAGCATAACCCTCGGCGTTGAGCTGCTTGACCGCCATGGCGGAATGCTGCCCCATCTTGTCCGCTACGATGATTTGCTTGTCCTTGTACTTCTTCAGTTCAGCAGCCCGGCTCTTCAGACTGCTCAGAGGAATATTGACTGAACCGGTGATACGCCCCTCGCCAAACTCTTTGCGATCACGGATATCAACCACAATGGCCTCATCCCGGTTAATCAGACTGACAGCCGCCTGGGCAGAAACTTTTGCACCGCCACGCCGGGACTCCAGAATCAGGATAGCGACCAGAAAGGCCACAAACAACGAAGCCAGAACGTAGTGGTTAACGACAAATTCAAACAACCGATCCATGAGGTAACCCTGAAAATAAGTTTGGGCGGATTATACACAGCCTGCTCGCAGGACAGAAGGCGACCTTAAACACGACGACTGTGGCCTCAAAGAGTAAAAATGGATAAGCTTCACTCCTACTTCAGAAAACTTATCACTACTCTACTTCCGGACTGAATGATGACAGCATTGCGCAAGCCGACAGCACTGATAATTCTGGACGGCTGGGGCCATCGTGATCCCGCCGACGACAACGCCATCAGTAACGCCAACACGCCCTTCTGGGACAAGCTCTGGGAAACCAGGCCCAAAACACTCATAAACACATCCGGCATGTTTGTCGGCCTGCCCAAGGGGCAAATGGGCAATTCGGAAGTCGGGCACATGAACCTGGGCGCAGGTCGTGTGGTTTATCAGAGCCTGACACGTATTGATAAGGATCTGGAAGAAGGAACCTTTAACGAAAACAAGGTTCTGTGCTCCGCCATTGATAAAGCAGTAAGTAAGGGTGGCGCTGTTCAT
This sequence comes from Marinobacter sp. F3R11, assembly GCF_003318275.1. Classification (GTDB taxonomy): domain Bacteria; phylum Pseudomonadota; class Gammaproteobacteria; order Pseudomonadales; family Oleiphilaceae; genus Marinobacter. The sequence goes on from NZ_QOCH01000015.1 coordinate 647,732, forward strand.
CTGATGGGTCTGCTATCGCCGGGCGGCGTGCACTGTCACGAAGATCACATTCTCGCGGCGGCTGAGCTTGCGGCCTCAAGGGGCGCAAAAGAAGTCTACATTCACGCCTTCCTCGATGGCCGAGACATGCCGCCTCGCAGCGCTCGCCCCTCACTGGAGAAGGCAGCAGCAAAACTCAAAAGTCTGGGCGTAGGTCGCATAGCATCCATTGTAGGGCGCTACTTCGCCATGGACAGGGATAACCGCTGGGACAGGGTTGAAGCTGCCTATAACCTTATGACTCTCGGCGAGTCAGAATTCACCGCAACAGACCCTGTTGCCGGCCTGGAACAGGCCTATGAACGCGGTGAAAACGACGAATTTGTAAAGCCGACCCACATTCAGAATGCGGGCGAACCGGCAGGCACCATCAATGATGGCGACGCAGTATTGTTCATGAACTTCCGCGCTGATCGTGCCCGGGAGATGACTCGCACTTTCGTGGACGAAGACTTCGAAGGATTCAAACGTCAGAAACACCCGCATCTCGCCGACTTTGTGACGCTCACCGAATATGCTGCGGATATCAAAGCCTCATGCGCCTACCCCCCCGAGCAACTGGTTAACGGCCTGGGTGAATACGTGGCAGGGCTGGGCAAAACCCAGCTTCGCATTGCCGAGACAGAAAAATACGCGCACGTTACTTTCTTCTTTAACGGCGGGCTGGAGACGCCCTTTCCCGGCGAAGACCGGATTCTCGTGCCCTCGCCCAAGGTAGCTACCTACGATCTTCAGCCTGAGATGAGCGCTCCGGAAGTCACAGACAAGCTGGTGGAAGCCATCAAGAGCGGCAAATATGATCTGGTGGTATGCAACTACGCCAACGGCGACATGGTTGGCCATACCGGCAAACTGGATGCAGCCATCAAGGCCGCGGAATGCCTGGATAAATGCGTGCAACGCGTAGTCGAAGCACTGGACGAAGTGGGTGGGCAGGCGCTGATAACCGCCGACCACGGCAACTGCGAGCAGATGACAGACCCCAGCTCTGGCCAGGTTCATACCGCCCACACCATTGGCCCGGTTCCCCTTGTCTACACAGGTAACCGCCAGGTACGCCTTGAGGATGGCGGCAGCCTGAGCGATGTGGCTCCGTCCCTGCTCACCTTGATGGATCTGGAGCAACCAAAGGAAATGACCGGGCACAGTCTGGTCAAAATCGGTTGATCCGGAAACAGGCCATACCATTGCGACTTACTGCAATAGCTGCGCTGGCACTCACGCTTCTCGTGGGTGCTGCGCCGGTAGCATCGGAGCAAGAGGTTACACCAGCCCAGATTGAAGCCCTCAAGGAACGCATTGAGGATATCGACGACTGGCTGGCCGACGCCGAAAAGGATCGCTCTACCCTGGAGCAGCAGCTTGCTGCGGCCGAGCGCTCTATCAGCCGTCTGACCCGTGAGCGACGATCTCTGCGTGAGCAGGTCGAGAAACAGCAGCAGCGACTCTCCGGACTCCAGAGCGAGGAGCAAGAACTGACACAAACACTGGAGCAGCAACGCGAAAGTCTGAAGAAACAGATCCGCACCGCCTGGATGGAGGGTGATGCTCCAGCCGTAAAGGTTCTGCTCAACGAGATAGATCCGGACAACATTGCCCGGACCATGACCTACTACGAATACCTCAGCCGCGACACCATCGGGCGTCTGGAAACCTTCCATAAAAACCTGAAGGAGCTGAAAGTAACGCAGGCAGCCGTTCAAAGCACCCGGGCAGAGCTTGCCAAAGCCGAGAAAGGTGTCATTCTACGCCAGCAGGAACTGCAGGCGTCCCGCCAGAAGCGCGAGAAAACACTGGTCGCGCTTAAACAGGATATCCACAACCGTCGCGGCGAAAAAGACGAGCTGGAATCCGACCGCAAGCGCCTGGAAAAGCTACTTTCGGAAGTACAGCAAGCCATTGCAAGCATTCCGTCTCCGAACGAATCACAACCCTTCTCCTCACTCAGAAACAAACTTCCATGGCCCGCACAGGGTAAGGTTACCAGCCGGTTTGGCGATAAATATGCAAATGGCAAACTCCGGAGAAACGGCTTGCTGATCCAGACCGCCGAGGGTGCGGAAGTAAAAGCCATCCACTATGGCAGGGTTGTTTTCGCCAACTGGCTCAGGGGGTTCGGGCTCATAACAATTATTGATCACGGTGATGGCTACATGACACTTTATGGCCACAGCAGCAGCCTCTTTACCAGTCCCGGCGACTGGGTTGCAGCCGGGGAAGCCATTGCTCTGGCAGGCCGCACAGGTGGTACAGAAAACCCGGCGCTTTATTTTGAGGTGCGCCACAATGGAAAACCAGACAATCCGGGGCGCTGGCTGGGCAAGTGAGCACCCGCAGCAGGGCTGACAAATGCGCCCGCTGACGCCATACTGTCGGGGCGGAGAATTCAGCCGGCTGATTCTGCCTGGTTCTCAGCTCAGTTCTCAGTTTAACTACCGGAATAACCACGGGATATGTGAATGAAACGGGTCCGAAGTACACTCCAAGCCATACCTTTGCGCTCTGCCATTCTTGCGGCCTGTTTCATCGCACTTCCAGGGCTGGCCTTCGCCCAGGACAGCTCTTCAGACACCACAAGGACTCTGGAAGGCATTCAGGATGGGGAGCGTGTTGAAATCACCCTGCCCGATCCGGAGAAGCAGCTGCCGCTCAATGACCTGCGCAAATTCACGGAAGTTTTCGCCCGCATCAAGGCCGCCTACGTTGAAGACGTAGACGACAGTCAGTTACTGGAAAGCGCCATCAAAGGCATGCTTTCGGACCTGGACCCACATTCCACCTATCTCGCCCCCAAAGACTATGAAAAACTGGAGGAAAGCACCTCTGGAGAGTTTGGTGGTCTGGGTATTGAAGTCGGCATGGAGAACGGCTTTGTAAAAGTTATCGCTCCAATTGACGACACTCCGGCTCAGCAAGCCGGCGTTCAGGCAGGGGATCTGATCATCAAACTTGATGAGAAGCCGGTAAAGGGCATGAGTCTTGAGGAAGCTGTGCAGCTGATGCGCGGCAAGCCAGGCACCATACTCACCCTGACGGTCATGCGTGAAGGACAGAATGCGCCGATCGAGATAGATGTTGAGCGGGATGTTATCAAGGTTACCAGCGTAAAAAGCCGCATGATTGAAAACGGCTACGGGTACGTCCGCCTGACCCAGTTCCAGGCGGAGACCGGAGAACAGTTCACCAAAGCTCTTAAGAAGCTCAAAGAAGATCATGGCAGCGACCTCGACGGGCTGGTGATCGACCTGCGCAATAATCCGGGTGGCGTACTGCAGGCGGCGGTGGCAACGGCGGACGCACTGCTGGATGAAGGGCTGATTGTATATACCGAAGGCCGGATCCAGAGCTCGCGTCTTCGCTTCAGTGCTCAAGCCGGTGACGTAATGGCTGGCACACCCATTGTTGTTCTGATCAACGGCGGCTCGGCCTCCGCTTCAGAAATCCTTGCCGGCGCCCTGCAGGATCACAAACGGGCCGTAATCATGGGCACCCAGTCTTTTGGTAAGGGCAGCGTTCAAACGGTCATCCCGCTGGATGAAACCCACGCTATCAAAATGACAACTGCCCGCTACTACACTCCCGACGGCCGTTCCATTCAGGCCACCGGCATTGAGCCTGATATAGAAGTCCGCCCGGCAGAGCTCAAGGAGCTGGACAGCCGCCCCTTCTTTACCGAAGCGGATCTGAGCGGCCACCTCATTGGCCAGGATGAGAAAGCGGACAATGCAGAAGGCACCGGCAAACAATCAGAAGCAGAAAGCCAGACCGGCTCCATAGCAGACCGCGACTATCAGCTACGCTCAGCACTCAATCTGCTGAAAGGACTGCACATTCTTGCCCCCCAAAGAGCTGGCTCAGTACAGTGAAGTCTATGTCTGGCCTGACACTGGGGGCGCTTATCCTGGCAGCCCTGACAAGCCTGGCGGGCAGGGCTGTAGCGGCCGATCCGGTAACGGACGCTGTCCCGCCAACCATTGCCATCATCATTGATGACATGGGGCACAATCTGCATGAAGGTGAACGCCTTGCCAACATCGACCAGCCGCTGACCCTGGCATTCCTGCCCTATCGGCGGCACACAGATGCTCTTGCACGCCTGGCACACAGCCGCAACAAAGAGATCATGCTGCACGCCCCCATGGCCAATACCCGGAACTTCAGCCTTGGCCCGGGTGGATTAACCTCAGATATGGATGAACGGAGTGTGACTACCACACTGCGCCGCGCCCTGAAATCCATTCCCTATGTACAGGGCGTGAACAACCATATGGGCAGCCTGCTGACCCAGCAACTGAAACCCATGGACTGGGTGATGAAAGAACTCAACCGCTACCCGGTTTATTTTATCGACAGCCGCACCATAGCTTCATCAGTAGCGGGCAGCGTTGCTGAGGCTTATCAGATACCAACCATGACACGGGACGTGTTTCTGGATCACGAACAAACCGAAGAGTTTATCGACCAGCAATTCAGGGAACTGGTCCGGCGGGCAAAGGAACACGGCAGTGCGATTGGCATTGGCCATCCGCATACGGTGACTATCGATTATCTCGAAAAACATCTTCCGCTACTGGATGAGCAAGGCGTTGCCATCGCCACAGTGAGCGGACTCTGGGCTATCCGTAACAACAACCAGAAGATGTTTGCAGAAGGGGAAAAGCAGGCCATAAGGCCTGCTCTCGCTAAAAAGGACTAATCCCGGACTTCGATTCCCTGAGCCTTCATAAAGGCTTTGGCCTCAGGAATTGTGTGCTCACCAAAATGGAAAATAGACGCGGCCAGAACTGCGTCTGCCCCCCCCTTGGTAACACCATCCGCCAGGTGCTGAAGCTCACCTACACCACCTGAGGCAATCACGGGAACAATTACGGCATCACTGACTGCACGGGTAAGGCCAAGATCAAATCCTGCCTTGGTGCCATCTCTGTCCATACTTGTAAGCAACAGTTCGCCGGCACCCATTTCCACCATTTTGCGGGCCCACTCAACAGCATCCAGCCCTGTTGGCTTGCGGCCTCCATGGGTGAAGATTTCCCAGCGCAGCGCTTCGCCTTCAGCGCTGACCTGCTTGGCATCAATCGCCACCACAATGCATTGGCTGCCAAAGCGCTCTGCCGCTTCCCGCACAAACTCCGGGTTAAATACCGCAGCTGTGTTAATCGCCACCTTGTCTGCTCCGGCGTTTAACAGCTTACGGATATCATCAACGGTACGAACACCACCACCAACCGTAAGCGGGATAAAAACTTCAGCCGCCATCCGCTCAACGGTTTCATAAGTCGTGTCGCGGCTTTCGTGGCTTGCCGTAATATCCAGAAAAGTGATCTCGTCAGCACCCTGTTCGTTATAGCGGCGAGCCACTTCCACAGGGTCGCCCGCATCCCGGATATCCACAAAGTTTACGCCTTTTACAACACGCCCTTTGTCCACATCCAGACAGGGAATAATGCGCTTTGCCAGTGCCATAAAATCTACCTTGTTCAGCCTTTCAGGGTGTCACAGAATGCCTGGGCTTCCGCAACATCCAGGGTGCCTTCATATATAGCGCGGCCGGTAATAGCGCCGATGATGCCCTTGCTGGCAACGGGTGCCAGGCGTTTGAGATCATCCATATTCGTAACGCCACCGGAAGCTATGACAGGTATACCCCCCTCTTCGGCCAGAGCCGCTGTAGCTTCAACATTTACACCCTGCATCATGCCATCACGGTTGATGTCGGTATAAACAATCGCCTCAACACCATCGCTGGCAAACCGCTTAGCCAGATCAGTCGCCATGATTTCAGACACTTCGGCCCAGCCATCTGTAGCTACGCGACCATCTTTGGCATCCAGGCCCACGATTATATGGCCAGGGAAACGCTTACACATTTCGGTCACAAATTCCGGTTCTTTAACCGCTTTGGTTCCGATAATCACCCACTGTACACCGGCTTCGAGATAGGCCTCGATTGTTTCTGCCGTGCGAATACCGCCACCAATCTGGATTGGCAGATCAGGGTATTTACGGGCGATGGCCTGGACAATCTCACCGTTAACCGGTTCACCTGCAAACGCGCCGTTCAGATCCACAAGGTGCAACCGGCGGGCGCCGGCCTCCACCCAACGGGTGGCCATATCAACAGGGTCACCACCGAAAACCGTGGAATCGTCCATCCGGCCCTGGCGCAAGCGCACACACTTTCCGTCTTTGAGATCAATGGCGGGAATAATCAGCATGTTCCGTTCCAGTCAGTAAAGTTCTTGAGAAGTTGCAGTCCTGCCCGGGCACTTTTCTCCGGGTGAAACTGCACAGCAAAAATATTGTCCCGGGCCACCGCAGCAGCCAGATCAACGCCGTAATGGCTGCGTCCGGCGATATCCGCATTGCCTTCTGCCTCTGCGTAGTAACTGTGCACAAAGTAGAAGCGGTCACCGTCGGGAATACCCTGCCAAAGCGGGTGCTCTTTGGTGTGATACACCTCGTTCCAACCCATATGAGGCACCTTCAGGCGTTCGCCATTTTCTATCAGGTTCTCACCGAAGAAACGTACTTCAGAAGGGAAGAGATTGATGCCGTCAACGCCGCCATTTTCTTCGCTTCGGGACATAAGTGCCTGCATACCGACACAAATGCCCAGAAATGGACGGTCACGGGAGACTTCCCGCACCAGTTCATCCACCCCATGTCGGCGCATCTCTGCCATACAGTCACGGATTGCGCCGACCCCCGGCAAGATTACCCGGTCGGCTTCACGAATCTGATCAGCGTTATCGGTTACCAGAACTCTGGTATCCGGGGCCACATGCTCTACCGCTTTGCGGGCAGAGTGAAGGTTCCCCATGCCGTAGTCGATTATGGCAACGGTTTTCATGGTTAATGCGGTGTCCTTGAGTGGCGGTTTACAACAGGCCTTTGGTCGACGGAGTAACACCCGCCATGCGCTCATCCATTTCAATAGCCATGCGCAAGGCGCGGCCGAATGCTTTGAACACAGTTTCGATCTGGTGGTGGGTGTTTTTGCCGCGAATGTTGTCGATGTGCATGGTCACCATCGCATGGTTGATGAACCCACGGAAAAACTCTTCAAACAAATCGACATCAAACCCACCCACCATACTGCGGGTATAGGGCACTTCCATAATCAGACCAGGGCGGCCTGAGAGATCAATAACCACGCGGGAAAGTGCCTCATCCAGAGGTACATAGGCGTGACCATACCGGCGAATACCTTTTTTATCACCCACGGCCTGTTTGAAAGCCTGACCAAGGGTGATGCCGATATCTTCTACCGTGTGGTGGTCATCAATGTGCAGATCGCCTTTGGAGACAATGTTCAGATCGACCAGACCATGACGGGATATCTGCTCCATCATGTGATCAAGAAACGGGACTCCGGTATCAAAACTGGACTTGCCGGTGCCGTCGAGATTGATTTCAACGGTGATCTGGGTTTCTAGGGTATTTCGTTCTACCCGAGCCTTACGTTCGGCCATGGGGACTCCGTAGCAGATTAGGTGGCACAACGCCGGAAAACTTGATTCGCGGATTATACCTTTTATGCCTGCAGGAGTCCCATAGCCGGGTTAATCGTTACGATAGTGTGAGCCTGAACACAAGTTGTTCAAAAAGCATTCTTCAGGTTTTTCATGTAGGTATCCACCAAACCGTTGAATTCGTGTTTGATGACAGGGCTGATGGCAAGCTTCAGCAAGCTTGGCAGGGGCATAGTCAGCTCGGCACAGGTGTGAAACTTCAGGGCGGTAGTTTCGTCTCCTTTTGCCGTCAACGTCCAGGACCCACGCACTACACCGTTGCCTTCCTCTTTTACAGGCTCCCAGGAAATTTTTCCGGCGTCTTTATCTGAAACGTACTGACATGCATAAATTGCCTGGATAGCGTATTTGTCGACGCCAACCTTTTCCATTTCCCAGCGATAGGTATTGCCGCCCAGATCCGCCAGCTTATCTACCTTTGGAAAATAGCCCGCAGAGCGCGGGACATCAGCCAGCAATTCAAACACGTCATCGTAGCTAGCCGGAATTTCAAGCTCCCGACTCAGCTCGATCGAAACAGTAATAGCCACAACGAACTCCTTTTTATGCTTATACGTAACAACAAAGCGGGAAAATAATAGATGTATTTTGGCCCAACACTACGGCATTGTCATACTCCCACCCTGTTAATTTATTAACCCTGCGTTATCCTTTAGATTATTCACGCCCGGATTCGCCCTGAATCCTGAAAGCTACTGCAAAAGAAAGGACGTCTGAAACATGAAAGCCATACGTTATGCGCTGATCGCCATAGTTGCACTTGTCGTTCTTGCCATTGTCGCGATTGCTATTGCCATGGCAGTCATAGACCCGAACGACTACAAACCACAGATCGAACAGGTTGTTGAAGATCAAACCAACCTCGAACTCGTTCTTGACGGCGATATCGGCTGGTCTTTTATTCCTCTCGGGCTGGAGCTGAATGATGTAGAAGCCAACCTTGATGGTGAACGCTTCATCGCACTGAAGCAACTGGTTGCCCAGATCGACTTCTGGTCTCTGCTTGCCATGTCGCCACAGGTCAGCACCTTCGTACTGGATGGTCTGGACACTCACCTGAGCATTAACGAACAGGGAGAAGGCAACTGGACCCACATTATGCCAGACTCTGCAGCCGTTGATGAACAACAGGACAAGCAGGACGTTACCAGCAATTCCGGGGAAACTGCCGCTCCGGAAACCGAACAGGGCAGCGGCCAAACCCTGAATTTCAATGTCGAAAACATCCAGATCAGCAATGCGCAGGTGCACTACAGTGACCAGCGTACCGGCCAGACAGTCACTCTTGAAGACTTCACCGTCAATGCCAGCAATATTACTCTCGGCTCCGAATTCCCGCTGGAAATCGGCTTTCGTGTAGAAACCAGCCAGCCACAATTCTCGGTTGACGGGAACATAGAAGTCCGCCTGGCGGCCAACGAAGCTCTGAACGATTTTGCCGTTTCCGGGCTGGAAGCTGTTTTTGACATGAGCGGCGAACCTTTCGGCGGCAAAACAGTAACAGCAAAACTCGGTGGCTCTGCCAAAGCCAATCTGGAAAACGAAACCGCTACGCTGAGCGACTTCACTGCCAGCCTCGCAAACCTGACGCTGTCGACCCAGCTCGATGTTAATGGTTTCGGTGATAAACCAACCCTCAAAGGCCAGGTAGCCATCGATGAGTTTTCTCTCAAAGAACTGATGGAAAACCTGGGGCAAGCTGCCATTGAGACAACGGATGAAGCCGTTCTCGAGGCCATTGCATTCTCCACCAACATCGGTGGCGCTGCCGGCAAACCCGCACTGTCTGATCTGGTGATCAAACTGGATGACACTACATTCAAAGGATCAGGCAGTTATAACCTCGACAATGGCGGAGTTGTATTTGAACTTCAGGGCGACAAACTCAACGCTGACCGCTACCTGCCCCCTGCAACTGAAGGCGACGCCACTGAATCAGCAGCTGATGCACCGGCACAAACTGCTGAAACAGGCCCTGAAAGCGACCTGCTCCCACTGGAAACCCTGCGCAGCCTGCTGCTCGATATTGATTTCGGGCTGGGAGAGCTGATCGCAAGCAATCTGACCATCAGCGACATCAAGGCCAGCACAACCGCCAGCAAAGGCCTACTGAAAGTGGATGAATTCAGTGGCAAGCTTTATGAAGGCGGCTTTGACGCCAACGTCACCATTGATGCCCGCACCGATACCCCTAAGTGGACAGTCAGTTCTGATGTAAGCAATGTCCAGACTCTTCCACTGCTGGCAGACCTCGCAGAAGTCACCATGCTTGCCGGCGGCGCAAATCTCAAGGTTAATGCAACCACCTCCGGTAACCGCATATCTGTACTCAGAGAAAAGGCCGATGGACAGATCAGCTTCAACCTTGCCGAAGGTGAATTCCGCAACATGAACCTGACCCGCATGGCCTGTCAGGGAATTGCACTGGCCAACCAGGACCAGCTGACAACCACCGACTGGGGCGAAACCACGCCATTCAACGACATGCACGGCACACTGGACATCAACGGCAATGTCTTTGACAACACCGATCTGGTCGCCTCACTGGCGGGCATGAAGCTGGAAGGTAATGGCACCGTCGACCTGAAGCAGACCCTCGTTGATTACGAACTCGGCCTGAGAATTGTTGGTGAAATCCACCGAGACAACGCCTGCCGGGTGACCGAGTACGTTGAAAACGTAGTTATTCCTGTGGAATGCCGCGGTGATTTCTCGGCGGGTGCAGCCAGCCTGTGCTCCTTTGACGGTTCCCGTTTCCGCGACACACTGAAAACCATTGCAGAAAACGCTGCGCGCCTGAAAGCCAAAGAAGAAGTCGACAAGGTGAAAGACAAAGCCGAAGAAAAAATCAGCGAAAAGCTCACTGAAAAGTTTGGTGAAGGCGAGGGTGAGAAAGTTAAAGACGCCCTCAAAGGACTGTTCAAGTGACAGCAGGCTGCTTCGCCGAAAATCTTCTGACATGGTACGACCAGCACGGCAGGCACAACCTGCCGTGGCATCACAACCGCAACGCCTATCGGGTGTGGGTTTCCGAGATCATGCTTCAGCAAACCCAGGTAGCAACCGTTATCCCCTACTTCCAGGCTTTCATGGAACGGTTCCCCGATGTCCGGTCTCTGGCGGAGGCCCCGGTTGATGACGTGCTCAGCCATTGGTCCGGACTGGGCTATTACGCCCGCGCCCGCAACCTCCAGAAAGCAGCCCAATCCGTTGTAAACGACTTTGGCGGCATATTTCCCGACACCCGGGAAGAGCTGGAAACCCTCACGGGCATAGGCCGCTCTACCGCCGCCGCAATCATTGCACAGGCATTTGGCAAGCGCGCGGCCATTCTTGACGGCAATGTAAAGCGGGTACTGGCCCGCTACCACGCTGTTCCCGGCTGGCCAGGACAGACCTCTGTACTGAAGCAGCTCTGGGAACATGCCGAAGCCCACACTCCGGAGGAGCGCGTTCGGGATTACACCCAGGGCATAATGGATCTGGGTGCAACTGTATGCACCCGTAGCCGCCCCGCCTGCAACAGCTGCCCTCTGCAACAGGGCTGCACGGCCCATGCCAGAGGAGAGGTCAGCCTCTACCCAGGCTCCAAACCCAAAAAAGCCAAGCCCGAGAAAACAACCTGGATGGTCATACTGGAAGATAAGGAAGGCCGTATCCTGCTGGAACGACGCCCGCCCACTGGCATCTGGGGCGGCCTCTGGAGCCTGCCCGAGCTGGATCCGGCCTATGGTGCAGACGAACTTCAGGAGGCGTGTGAGCAGAGCCTTGGATTTGACTGCGGAGAACCTGAACTGATCGGCGGCTTCCGACATACATTTTCCCATTACCACCTGCACATTCAGCCTGCTCGCCTGAATGTAACCAGACAGAACACCGTGAGAGACGATGCTCAACACAAATGGCTGCACCGGCACGAAGCCCTAACCCTGGGCCTGCCAGCGCCTATACGCACCCTGCTCACGAATCCGACCACTCACATACCCAGACAGGAGCAATCATGAGCCGCACAGTTTTCTGCCGCAAATACCAGAAAGAACTGGAAGGCCTGGCTTTCCCACCCATGCCCGGGGCGAAAGGCCAGGACATTTTCGAGAACATATCCAAACAAGCCTGGGAAGAATGGCAAAACCAGCAGACCATGCTGATCAACGAAAAACACCTGAGCCTTATGGACCCCAACACCCGGAAATACCTGCAGGCGCAAATGGAGCATTACTTCAATAACGAACCTTTCGATAAAGCCGAAGGCTACGTACCACCGGAGCAATGACACAAGTTTGGTCAAAGCCTGACCAAGCCTGAAAAGATTCAGGATTTTTTCCGGGCCGGCCTTGACTCAATACACCGAAACCGGTTTAATAGCGCCCCGTTGCACAGCAGTCTTGCAACTTGCCCGGATAGCTCAGTCGGTAGAGCAGAGGATTGAAAATCCTCGTGTCGGTGGTTCGATTCCGCCTCCGGGCACCATTAAAAATTCAGATGAAGCCCGCCTTGTGCGGGCTTTGTTGTTTCTAGCATCAACAAAGTGTCCACGCGTAATTACTGCCCTGGCTTGTGCGTGTGACTAGCGCGCCTGGATCCATTTCTTCCTCAAAAAGGCTTCTCTCATAAAGAGCGCTCTGCAGCTTTGAATAGTTCGTAGGGCTGGGATCCTGGTTGTATCTTCCCTGGGCCACTCGCGCCAAATGACATTTTTCATTCCACTTCTCATGCATAGCGGCATTGCTCATAAATCACTCCTGCTTTTTTGAATGCCTGACAACCATAGCCGATAGTTAAAGGATTGATCTCGACAACTTTCTGCATGAATTGTGGCGAAAGATGGCTATACCCCAGCGTGGGTCCAATATCCCAATGCTTCTGCACCAGGCGCTCATACTCAGTAGGGCTCGGCGGTATCTTTCGCTTGTGTCGACACTGGTTTCAAAACAGGCACGCTGCAAAGTCAGAAAGAACCTCCAAACTGCCCCTTCATCACCTTGCCCACAACACCCTCTTCCGAAAATGAATCTTTAATAAAGTCCAGCAGCGTCCTCACCGTTTGCGATGGGTACAAGCTGGGAGCTGTTATCAGAAACATCTTGTCGCCCCACATTTTCGGATCCGAATCAAACCCCTTCAGTGCCCGGAGTAATACCCCACTCTTCAGCTCTTCACTGATTAAATAGTAGGGTAGAACCCCAATACCGTTCCCCAGGATGACGGACTGCTTAAGGAAGTTCATGTCGGCACATTGCAGCTTGGGTATCACCTCAACCACGTGTCGCTGCTCTGAATCCTGAGAGAAAAAGCTCCAGATCAGCCGGTTGTGTCTTACCGGGGGTGTCACCAGGTAGTGCTCAGATAACTCAGCAGGTACTTTCGGGCTGCCATACTGCTCAATATAACCAGGAGAAATACAGGGAACCCACTCAATTCCAGACAGCTCCCTGGCCACATAGTTTTCCGGAGGCACGTTAGCAACGCGAACAGAGATATCCACCTCTTCCTCCAACAGATCCAGAATACGGTTATTGAAGGTTATCTGCATGGTCACTCCCGGATGCAATTTGCAGAACTCCAGCAAGGCTGGCCCGAGAGTCATCTGCCCAAGGCCGATCGGCATGCTCACCCTCACATGACCTCTCAGATTCCGGCCCATATCCTGAACGGTAGCCTGAAGAGCAGACAGCTCCTGTGTGACCTTCACTGCGTGCTCGTACATGGCCCAGCCAATTTGCGTTGGCTCCATGTGACGCGTCGTTCGCCTCAACAGCTGCACACGAAGATCCGACTCCATTTTTTTCAATCGGCGGCTGACGTTTGAGCGGCTGGTGTTCAGACGAAGGGCGGCAGAACTCATACTGCCCGACTCTACAATGGCCACCAGTACCTCCAAGTCTTTGATATCCAAAAGACGCTCCTTATTGTTGCCAATTTGGAAACAGTTTGGGGTTAATTTGATGCATTGTCGAGAATCCGGATCGTACCTTAAAGTGTCGCTACCCGATACCAGTGCTCTGGCCTGAATGCGAATGCATAGGCGGGCTACCAAAAACAACAGGAAATCAAATGACTGCCGCACTCATTTTTGAAGACATACGTCTCTCAGGATCTGATATTGATTTACGCGGGCTGAAACTCGCAGGTGGGTTAACTGAGCTGGGACTGACTGAGGGCGACGTTGTTGCTGTCATGATGAGAAACCACCCGGTGTTTATGGACATCATGGTGGCATGTCGAACGATAGGCATATATCACTGTGCGATCAACTGGCATTTCAAGGCCGGCGAAGCCCGCCATATCATGAACGACTCCAATGCCAAGGCCTTGATAATCCAGTCGGAATTCCTGGAGGAAATTGAATCCGTCATTCCAACAGGCATACCCGTTCTGGTGATAGATTCTCACGATGGAACTCACACGAACTACGAGGACTGGCTAAGTAAACAACCTGTCTACAACGGTCCCGAGAGAAGCCCAAGGGGCATGATGCCTTATACCTCAGGCACCACAGGGAACCCGAAAGGGGTTCGCCGTATGCCCCTTGATCCGTCCTTCCTGCCATTGATGAGAGAGCTTGCAGAAAAAGCCTGGGGCGTTATACCCAGCGCAAGAACTCTGATGCCGGCTCCGCTTTATCATAGTGCGCCGAACAACATGACACTGCAGGCTTTGTTATACGGCGAATTGCTGGTACTGACGCAGGGCTTTGATGCAGAAAATATTCTGCGCCTCATAGAGCAGCACAAAATAACGACGGTGTATCTGGTCCCGATCATGTACGTGAGACTCCTGCGCCTGCCAAAAGAGGTAAAGCAACGGTACGACATATCATCGGTCACCTTCGTTGCATCAACCGGAGCACCCTGCGCCCCCGAATTAAAAGCATCAATGATTGAATGGTGGGGACCCGTCATTCACGAAACATACGCTTCCAGTGAAACCGGAATGCTCACCATCCAGCACCCCGACGATGCGCTCAAAAAACCCGGAAGCGTGGGCAAGCCGGCCCTGGGCGCCGAGGTAAAGATCATTGATGAGGATGGCAACGAATGCCCTACCGGCGACATTGGCGTTATCTACGGGCGACAGCCCGCCTACCCGGACTTCACGTACCAGAATAACCAGCAAGCAAGAGACAAAGCCGCACTCGGCCGCCTGGTGACCGTAGGTGATATGGGTTACTTCGACGATGATGGTTATCTGTATGTATGTGACCGCATCTCGGACATGGTCATTTCCGGCGGCGTCAATATCTACCCTGCTGAAATCGAGAACGTGCTGCTGGAAATCGAAGGTGTTCAGGACTGCGCCGTGATCGGAATTCCGGACCCGGAATATGGCGAGTCGCTTGTCGGGTTAGTCAAATTCCACAACCCAACTGAAGATACAGTCGCTGAAATCAAGACTCATCTGGAGAGCCGACTCGCAAAATATAAAGTACCCCGGACGATCAATATCGTCGACAGCATTGCACGGGACGACAACGGAAAAATCTCCAAGAAAAAACTCAAACAGCAGTTCATTTAAGACAAAAACAGGAGTTCAGACAAATGAGTCTGCCAGATACCCTCAAAGATAAATTAGCGCTGCCGGTGATCTGCTCACCGCTGTTTATAATTTCCACCCCCAGGCTTGTTATCGAACAGTGTAAAGCCGGACTGGTGGGATCCTTTCCGGCACTGAATGCAAGGCCTGCAGAGAAGCTGGATGAATGGTTAACAGAAATTGAAACCGAACTGGCTGCATACAAGGCGGAAAACCCGGACGCCAAAGTAGCCCCCTATGCCGTCAACCAGATTGCCCATGGCTCCAATGACCGGCTTGAACACGACATGGAGGTCTGCGTAAAACACAAGGTGCCAATCATTATTACCAGTCTGCAGGCATCGTCTATGGTGATAGAGGCAGCGCATAGCTACGGCGGCCTGGTGTTTCATGATGTAATCAACGTGCGGCATGCAAAGAAGGCGTTGGCTGCGGGGGTTGACGGCCTGATTCTGGTAACCGCAGGGGCCGGCGGCCACGCAGGAACATTAAGTCCATTTGCCCTGCTGTCCGAGGTTCGCAGTTTCTTTGATGGCCCGGTTATTCTGGGCGGTTCCATCACCAAAGGTAACCATATTCTAAGTGCAAAGGTGATGGGTGCAGACCTGGCCTACATGGGCACACGGTTCATTGCCACCCAGGAGGCCAATGCCGACCAGGCCTACAAAGACATGATCGTGCAGTCCTCAGCGTCTGACGTTGTTTACAGCAATCTGTTTACCGGGGTTCACGGCAACTATCTGCGGGGCAGTATCGAGAACGCAGGGCTTGACCCGGACAACCTGCCCACTTCTGACAAGAGCAAAATGTCGTTTGGCTCAAAAGGTAGCAGCAAGAGCAAAGCCTGGCGTGACATCTGGGGCGCTGGTCAGGGCGTTGGAGCGATTACTGAACTGACGACAGTTGCGCAGACTGTTGCAACACTAAAAGATGAATATGAAACGGCGCGTCAGAGCATCATTAGCGACAACTGAACCCAGCCTGTCTGAGCATTCAGCTTCGCAGCTCTGACGGCATAAGAGCGGCAAAACAAATGAAGGATTTTCGTAAAACAGCCTCTCAGGCAGCTTTGCGGAAATCCTCCATCCGTACACTCTTGTCCCGGTTGCGCCGGTATTTGCTTTTATCTTCAACTACACGCATCTGGTATTTCGGTGTTCTGAGTTCCCGCTGCACCGCACTGTGCTGAGTGGGCTTTGCTTTCTTTTTCGCCATGGCTATCTTCTCCTCTGGCTGTTGATTTATACACTCTGATTATAGCATCTGAGAGCTCTTCACCAGCGTAAGGAGTAACACCCATGCCTGAAATGGTCTGGCAGGCTCCTTCCTTTTACTTCCGCAGCCCGGAGGCCCGCATTCGCGCCAGCCGCCAGTCAGTGAGCCCGACAAGGACGATTCCCAGGCCAATCATCAGGAACCCGAACACGTCGTGATAACCCGGCATTTCCCCCAGCAGTATTGCGGAGGAAATGAGCCCTACTGCCGGAACCGCCGCCGAGCTCAGGGACATGGTAACCGCAGGCAGGGACCGGATGGCGCCCACTTGCGCAGCCACACAAACCCCCGAAGCCAGAGCCCCGCTGAACAGGATATTTACCAGAAAACCAGGCTCCCAGCGTATGCTGGCCGTGTCTTCTATAATCAGGGACAGGGGTACAAGAAAGACCAATGAGGACAGCAGCTGCCAGGATATAAGCGATAGCACATTGCCATGCCAGCGGTGTTTGCGAACGTGTATCAGCCCGGCTGTCCAGACCAGGGTAGCCAGTACAATCAGCGACCCTCCCAACAGAGTGCCTTCGGAACTCCAGTCAACATCCAGAGGGTTGAAAATACTCATCAGTCCCACCAGGCCAAGAGCTGTACCGATTGCTCTCGGGGCCGTCAGCCTCTCGCCCAGAAACATGGCCGCAGCCGGAACTACCCAGATTGGCGAAGTGTAGGCCAGTATGGCCGCCCTGCCCGCCGGCATAAACTGCATGCCCAGGGTAACCAGGGTGATAAACCCCATGTTCTGGAGAATTCCCACGGAAAACACCACAGGCATATCCGCACGGTGCGGCACACGGAGAATCCCCATGGCGCCGGCAATCACGAACATGGTGATTGTTCCGATCGACATCCGGAGGGTTGTATACAGGAGCGGCGGGCTGTATTCGAGCCCCATTTTCATAATGGGGAAGTTGATACCCCAGGTCAGAGCTGTGAATGCCAGCAGCAGGTACCCGTTACGCCAGGCGTAGCCAGCGCCCGCCGCAGGCATGGATTCGGCGAGGCGCGTCATGCTCAGTGTTCAACCTTGAGTGCACTTTCATGCCAGTTACGCAGAGCCCTGTCGGACATCCAGACCATGGCCGCAAACAGAATAATCCCGGTCAGCGTGATCAGAATCAGCGCCGCAAACATCTTGGGAATCTGCAGGTTGTAGCCGGATTGCAGGATCATGTAGGCAAGCCCTGCTTTGGCACCACCGGTACCGGCAACAAACTCTGCCACCACTGCGCCGATCAGTGCCAGCCCGGAGCTGATCCTCAAACCACCGAAGAAATAGGGCAACGCACCGGGAATCCGCAGGCGTACCAGTTCCTGCCAGCGGCTGGTCCGGTACATACGGAACATGCTCAGCAGGTTGGGATCAACGCTGCGCAATCCAAGCGTGGTATTGGATATGATCGGAAAGATGGCAACGATCACCGCACAGATGGTCAGAGCCCAGGTGGTGTCATCTACCCAGATGATGATCAGGGGCGCAATGGCCACAACCGGCGTTACCTGCATCAGTACTGCGTATGGAAACAGGCTGACCTCAATCCATTTGCTTTGGACAAACAGGAGGGACGCCGCGACACCCGCTATCACGGAAATCACGAAGGCCAGGAAGGTAACCTTCAAGGTCATCAACA
The DNA here is from genome assembly GCF_003318275.1 of Marinobacter sp. F3R11. Lineage (GTDB taxonomy): Bacteria > Pseudomonadota > Gammaproteobacteria > Pseudomonadales > Oleiphilaceae > Marinobacter. The sequence goes on from NZ_QOCH01000015.1 coordinate 665,742, forward strand.
AGGCACCAAACAGGGAGCTGAAGTCCGTAACCAGAGATTCAGCAATATCCACAGGGCTTGGCACCAGGTATTTCGGTACATCAAAAGCCATTACACTGATCTGCCAAAGTAGCAGAACCAGAACCCCTACCAGCAGAGGGGCCGCGATCTGGACAAAACGTTCATTCCGTATCAGTGGCGTACTCATCAGCAATTCTCCTTGCTCTCACCCATTCCGCTGGCACGTTCAAGAGCCTGCGATACCTGCCGGCAGTACCCGGCGAATTCCGTTGATATCCGGAAATCCGGAGATCTGGGATAGGGCTTGTCAATCTTGATGTCATCCACTATCCGCCCCGGACGGGCGGCCATCACAACCACCCGGCTGGACAGATAAACTGCCTCATAGACACTGTGCGTCACGAATACGATGGTCCAGCCATTCTCTTTTTTGAGTTTCAGAACATCGTCGTTGAGCTTGTTCCGGGTCATCTCGTCAAGAGCGCCGAATGGTTCATCCATTAACAGCAAATCAGGCTCGGTAACCATAGCCCGGGCGATGGAAGCGCGCATCTGCATACCGCCGGAAAGCTCCCGCGGAAAGCTTTCGTCAAAGCCCTTCAGCCCCACCATTTCCAGAGCATCATCCACTTTCTTTTCCGACTCTGCGCTGTTCTCATGCTCCAGATCCAGCGGCAGTCGCACATTCTTGCGTACCCGGGCCCAGGGCATCAGCGTGGCATTCTGAAAAACAAAGGCCAGCTTGCAGCCTTTGCTTCCAACCACATCGTAATCCTGCTCCCACCATTTCACTGTGCCGGTAGTCACTTCACCCAGTCCGGCCATGATGCGTAGCAGGGTGCTTTTACCACAGCCTGACGGGCCCAGCAGGCTGACAAATTCTCCCTGCTTCACGGTCAGGGCGGCCCCTTTCAGGGCGACAGTGCCATTGGCATATACCTTATCAACGCCCTCCACCTGAAGGAGCGGACGAGATGAGGCTCTTGCCTCAGCATCGCTGGTTTCAGTTTCCGGTTCCGGCGCAGGATTCAGCGGTGTAACCTTGTTGGCTGTCATCATAATTTCTCCACGAACGGCCGGGCTTTTTCACCCGGCATCAGGCTTGGTAGCTCACAGGTGTTTAAGGCAGCACCGGTGTCTCAGGCAGGAACTCCAGCGTGTAAACATCGCTCATATCGAGATCGGCAGATGCCAGTCCAGCCTCCACCATGAAGTTCTTGATCCTGGTCCAGCGTTCGTCAGTCATCACGCCAATGCCTTTGGTTTGGGCATCGCCACCGGTGACGAGCTCATATTCCTTCATTTTTTCCAGGCCATAAGCGAGCTGCTCCGGTGTCATTTCCGGGTTCTCCTTCATGATCAGCTCGTTACCTTTGGCCGGAGACTCAAGGTAGCTTTTCCAACCTTCCATACTGGCCTGCACAAAGCGTTTCACCACATCCGGACGCTCCTCGATCATGTCCGTGGTTGCTTCGATAGTGGTCGCATAGGGAGGGTAACCATAATCAGACAAGAGAAAGACGTTAGGCTCTACGCCACCTTTCTCGATAGCGAACGGCTCCGAAGACAGATACCCCTGCTGCACAATGTTCTCGTTAGTCAGAAACGGCGCCACACTGAAGGTGTAGGCATGAACCACATCATCTTCAAAACCATACTCAGCTTTCAGCCAGGGCCAGAACGTGGAGTGTGCAAAGGCCGCCAGATAGACGGGAAGCCCCTCCTCCTTGATCTGTTCTATGGACTCAATGTGCGGATGCGCAATCAGTGCCTGGGGATCCCCCTGCATTGCGGCGGCCACGGTTTTTACAGGCAGCCCCTTCTCAACTGCGGTGATGTTGCCGATGGGATAGCCCATCAGCATATCGTAGCGCCCGCTCACCAATAGCTGGGTGCCGTTTACCTGAGGCCCTCCCATTTTGATTTCCACGTCCAGGCCGTAGTCTTCATAGATTCCGGTGGCCAGTGCCTGATAGAAACCGCCGTGTTCGGCCTGGGCGTACCAGTTGGTTCCAAACACCACCTTGTCCAGTTCGTCAGCGGATACCGGGGAAAAAGCCACCAGGCCTGCTATTAAGAGGGAGCCTGCAGAGGCTGCCTTGAATTTACGCTTCATAGGTACTCTCCTGAGTCCGGGGACTATATTTATTTAATTGACCACTTGATCAACTTTTAAAGCAACCCTCATGCCACCCAGAAAAATCAGGGTAAAATAATTTATTTTCAATAAGTTAAAGAGTATTAAAGGTATGTCGAACGCACCACATTGAACCAATTCCAAGCCAACCGCTCTGGTTTTGTGCGCTTCAGAACTCAGGCCGCATCAGCGGTCCTCAATGAAACAAAAAAGACAAAAGAAAAGCCGCCCGAAGGCGGCAAAGGGACACAACACAACACTCACAATCTGACAGATGCCAAGGCATCAGACTGAACTGGCAGCAAGCTCTACGGATGATGGCTCAGGTCTGACCCAGCCAGCCAGCCGGGCCACTCTGGCACCAAGAGCACGGGCGATGGCCAGTTCATTACTATCCACTCCCCGGGTGCCATTGAAACCCGTCACGGTGGTCGCACCATAAGGGGACCCGCCCTTATCTGTATGTACCAGCTCCGGAACACTATGGGGCACACCCGCCAATACCATTCCGTGCTGCAAAAAGGGCAGCAGTAGGGTAAGCAAGGTGACTTCGTTACCGGAGTGCATGCCGCCACTGGAGGTAAACGCAGCACCCACTTTTCCGATCAGGGCTCCCTGTCGCCACAGCGGCGCCACCTCATCGATAAACGCACGAAGCGGCGTGCTCATGAGCCCGTAACGGGTCGGCGATCCCCAGATAATCCCCTGGGCCCACTCAAGGTCAGCAGCTGTAGCCCGGGACAGTTCGCTGTATTCCTTCTGGGCGGCGATATAGTCGGGCCGCTCTACATCCACACTGAACTCCGGCTCGACAATCGAGACCCGGCACAGACGAACCTCCGCACCTTCTGAAGCAGCGCCATCGGCAATAGCCCGCGCCAGAGCCAGGGTACTCCCATACCGGGAATCAACAATCACGGTGACACGACTTTGAGTCATAGCGCCTTTATGCTCCGTGGTTCTGCCAAAAGGTTTGGTGTACTTTCGCAGCTTCGTCTTCCAGTACCGGCCCAATAACTTCAACGTCCCGCTGGCCAGACGCAAACACCTGTCGGCAGGGCAGATCCAGCGTCGGGTTTTCCGGATGGTTTCCGGTAATCATCTTCAGCTGATGTTCGCTGACCCCATAGACCAATCGGCCCAGTCCGGCCCAGTAAGCCGAACCGGCACACATACAGCAGGGTTCAGCAGATACATACATGGTACAACTGGCAAGAAAGTCCGGACGCCAGGTTTTGCTCGCCCGGGTCATCAATACCCGCTCAGCATGCCCGGTCATATCCTGATCTGGCAGGTAGGCGTTGCCCTGCTCCATAAGAACATTACCGTCGCTGTCAGCCAGTATGGCTGCAAAGGGGTGAACGCCTTCTGTCGCAAGTTTCTCAGCCATCCCGATCACCTTGTGCATCATGGCCAGATCGGTATCGTTCAGTTTTTCCAGTTCAGACATATCATCAATCTCGATTTATATCCCGGAGCCTTATTTCTTAGGCAGGCTCCAGGGGAAGAAAATTTGTTGAGTCCATTGCACAGACTTGAAGAGCAACAGACTGACCACCGCCAGAAAGAACAGACCTGCAAAGGCCTGGGGAATCCGGAAGAACGATGTGGAGAACTGTATGAAGTACCCCAGACCTTCCTCCGCGGCAACGAACTCCGCAACCACCGCACCGATAATCGCCAGAGTGATCGCCACTCTCAATCCGGTAAAAATGTGCGGAATGGCGTAAGGAATACGGATTTGCCAGGTCTCCCGTCGGGTAGGCGCATCCAGTGACCGGCTCAGCTCTATCAACTCTGCAGGCGTCTCGTTAATCCCTGTAGCTGTAGACACCACCAGAGGGAAGAAGGTGAGCAGGCAGGTAATCAATACTCTTGAAGGATCGTCAGAGCCCATCAGAACGATGATCAGCGGCGCTACCGCCACAACAGGTGTGGACTGTATAACCACAAGTAACGGATAGAGCGTTCGGGTCAGCAATTCTGACCGCATCATGGCAATCGCGATGGGAATGGCGACCACAATGGAAACCAGGAAACCCATCAAAGCCACTCTCAAGGTTGCCCACAAGTGGGTCATCCAGCGGCTGAACTCAACCTTGAAGAAGGCGTCTATAATGGCTGAAGGCGCCGGCAACACGTATTCAGGCAGTGAGAACACACGGCATACCAGTTCCCACAACAGAATCAGGCCAACAAAAAACAACCAGGGCGCAGCTGCAAGCAGAAGGCGCCTGGCTTTAGGATCAGGCAGCGTCAGGCTCATAAATGTGCTTCCTCAGACGTTCTGTAAGTTCCGCGAACCTGGGCTCGGAAATCGTATGCCGGGTCCGTGGACGGGGCAGGTCCACTTCCAGCATTTCCAGCAAGGTTCCCGGCCGCTTGCTCATCACCAGAACACGGTCTGCCAGCAGTACCGCCTCTGCAATTGAATGAGTAATGAACAGTACGGTCTTGGGGTTTTCTTCCCAGATCTTCAGAAGATCAAAACCAATCTGCTCCCGGGTCATGGCATCAAGTGCGGAGAAAGGCTCATCCATCAAAAGGATATCCGGGTTAAGCAACAGCGCCCGGACAATACCGACCCGCTGCTGCATACCGCCCGACAATTCGTCGGGCATTTTCCCGGCAAAGCTTTCCAGTCCCGCCATCTCAAGCAACTCGTCTGCCCGCTTTTCATCTTCATGGCTGTAGCGGCCATACTTATGCTTGAGCGGGAACAGCACGTTCTTGCGAACATTCAGCCATGGAAGCAACGTGGGCTTCTGGAAGACGATGCCCACATCGTCCCTGGGGCCATCAACTGGCCGGCCAAATACAGTGACCTCTCCTTCTGTCGGCTTCAGCAAGCCGGAGATCATCCGCAACAGTGTCGACTTTCCGCACCCGGAAGGGCCGACAACCGCTACGAACTCATGCCGCTGGATGTCCAGATTGACACCGGTCACCGCCTTTGGCGTCTTAGGGTCCGGGTCGTACCTGTGTCCGACTCCGGAGAGCCGGACAAAAGAGCGGTTGGTGGCGGATCCAGTCATACTTACAGCGCCTCAAGCAAAGTACGATCGATAACGGTTTCCGGGTCCAGGGCATCCTCAGCCAGTTTTTCGGCCTGAGCCACACGGGTCCAGGTCAAAGCTACACGCTTTTCAGTAAGTGCTCCCAAACCATCACGGTTGCTCACATCGTTCACAATCAGCTTCATGGAGTCACCAATCTGGGCAACGGCCACATCAACATCCACCTCGGGCACCATGGTGTGCAGGGCTTCGGCTGCTTTGGTCGGATCATCATGGGTGAGCTTCAGAGATTTGTCGTAAGCGCGCATGAAACGCTTGGCCACGTCCGGGCGTTCGCTCAGGAATTTCTCGGAAGCAACAACTGAAGAGGAATACAGTTCCAGGCCGGCATCAGACCAGGGTAAAACCACCAGTTTGTTACCAGTTGTCTTGGCCTGATTGTCAAAGAGGGCAATGTTGGTTACCCAAGCGATAATGGCGTCAGTACCGCCGTTCATCAACATTGGGCCCAGGGCACCCGGGTCCGCCTTGGTGAGCTGAACCGCGTCTTCTGCTAACCCGTTATCTTTCAGCACCAGTGGCAGAAATGCATTGGACGAAGTAAACGGCGAGGTAGCAACTTTTTTACCTTCGATATCCGTCACCTTATTGATACCGCTGCCTTCAAGAGTAAAAAAGGCATGAGGTGCGCGATTGAATATGCTGTAAACAGCTTTCACTGGCAGGCTGTCATCCTGTGCTTTGGCGGCCATCAATGCACCAATATCAGCGCTGCCTATGTCGGCTTGTCCGGTCGCAATCTTGGTGATCGCGTCGGTAGAACCCCGGCCACTTGCGATGCGGACTTCCAGCCCTTCATCGGCAAAGAATCCTTCCTGCACACCGAGATAGACCGGAGACTTGTCACCTCCCGGCAGCCAGTCCAGCTGGTAGACAACTTTATCAGCGGCTAATACAGACTGGCTCAAAAGACCACCAGCCAATGATGCTGCAATCAGAAACGAACGAGTGATACGTTTATGCATTTCCTTTCCCCTTCTGCGATTTATGCTCTGAATTTTTTTGATCATTCGGTCAGGTTTTATTAGACAAAGCAAAGGCCAGGCCAGCTTGCCGATTCAGACTCAACAAACGTAGCCATAATTGGCTTTCACTCCTGAAAAGACTTCAATTAGCGGGCCAGCTCTGGCTTTCATAGCAGTAGACGAACAACCGGCAACACCCCCAGAAACTCCCACTTTCCAGATCAGACTTGCGCCCGAATCTAGTGCAATAGTTCAGGAAATGCCCCCATTTGAGGCCTTTAGTCCGTAACCAGAACTTCCAGAAACGTCCAGACATCAGTGCACACGTGATTTACCCAGCATTGCGCCCAGGCACATCACTGGCACGCTTTGTGAATTACTGACCATCTGGACAGCATTATTAAAGAACCTGGAGTCACATCATGAGCACCATCAACGAATCAGGGGCTTCGCTACCTGTTATCGACATGTCGTTACTAACCGGAACCGATCAGCAACGACAGCAGCTGGCCCGATCCCTGGCTGACGTCTGCCTGCATACCGGCTTTTTCTATGTCAGCGGCCACGGCATTCCCGAGACATTGATCAGCCGGGTATTCGAGGAATCCCAGGCCCTGTTCAATCTGCCCGAGTCAGAGAAAGAGGCCATCAACAAGAGCTTCTCCAAGGCGAACCGGGGATACGAACCTCTGAAGGGGCAGACTCTGGAACCCGGCTCTCCACCAGATCTTAAAGAAGGCTTCTATATTGGCCAGGAACTGGATGAAACAGATCCCCGGGTAATAGCCGGTCGCTTCAACCAGGGTGCCAATCAGTGGCCCCAGTCCCTGCCCGCATTCCGCGACACCATGACGGAATACTTCGAGGCTCTGAATGAGCTCAGCAGCCGGATCATGGAGGCTCTGGCCCTGTCGCTTGGGCTAGCTCATGATTTCTTCGAGGATTTTTGCCGGCAGCCCCTGTCTACCCTGCGCCTGCTGCACTACCCACCCCAACCACCAAACCCGGCCCCGGGGGAGAAAGGTTGCGGGGCCCACACAGACTTTGGCGGCATCACTGTACTGCTGCTGGACGACAAACCCGGGTTGCAGGTCTGGGACATTAAAGGCGACCGCTGGATCAATGCGGACCCGGTTCCGGGTACTTTTGTCGTTAACCTTGGTGACATGATTGCGCGCTGGACCAACGACCGCTATAGATCCACCCTGCACCGCGTGGTCAATACCTCCGGAGCCGAACGCTACTCGGTACCCTTCTTCTACAGCGGCAATCCCGACCACCAGGTCAGCTGTCTGCCTACTTGTCTGGCAGAGGGCGACCAACCCCACTACCCGCCCACAACCGTGGAAGCCCACCTGATGGATATGTACCGGAGAACTTATGCCTGATACACAAATTACCGCGGTTCTGATTCATGGCGCCTGGGCCGGAGGCTGGGTATGGGAAGCCATTACACCTTACCTTGAGGAACGCGGGTTCCGGATCCTGGCGCCGGACCTGCCCGGATGCGGCGCACGGCTGGGAAACCCTGCGGAGGCCTCTATTGAAAGGTGTGTAGCGGATCTCGAACAACAGCTTGATGAGATTGATGGCCCACTGTTGCTGGTTGGTCATTCAGGCGGTGGTGCTGTGGCCACCCAACTCGCTGAATCCATAGCCGAGCGGGTAATCGGCGTTGCGTATCTGGCAGGTATGATGTTGCCGTCAGGCACTGGCTTCGGTGACCTGGTCAGCGAAATGATAAAGGACTTCCCTGAAGCCTCAGGGATTGGTCCTTTTCTGGAATGGGAGTCCGATGGTCAAGTATCCCGGGTGCAGCCATCAGCTATCCGGAACATTTTCCTGCAAGACGTCAGTGAACAGGTAGCAGAGCAAGCCATTGGCCGGTTCAGCCCTCAAGCCGAGGGCAGCCGGGCACTGGTGCCCCATTGGACACAGGCCCGCTTCGGACAGCTACCGCGGCTCTATGTCGAAGCCCTGCAGGACCGTTCCGTGGTTTTGCCAGTGCAAAGACGTATGCAACAACTTGTACCCGGTGCCAGGGTTGTCTCTCTGAATACAGGCCACGTCCCCCAGGTAGCGGCACCCGAGGCCGTAGCCGACGCCCTTGCAGAATTTGTATCGGGCTAGACAAATAAAAAGGGCGACCTTCAGGCCGCCCTTTTTATTCATACCCTTAAATCTCAGTCTGCATAGACCGCTTCGATAAACGAAGCATCAAACGCCTTCTCCCAGTCCAGATCTTCCGGCAGGGTGCCGGCAGCAACCATATCATCAAAGAATGTCTTCCAGCGCTCAACGGTCATCATGCCATAGCGCCCACCCTCGGCTGCATCAGAAAGCAGCATGTTTTCTTCCTGCATTTTCGCATAGGTGTAGGCAAGCAGTTCATCCTGCATCTCCGGGTTGTCTGCCTTGATCAGCGCATTAGCCGGCTCCGGGTTCTCGAAGTAGGCTTTCCAGCCCAGGGCAGTAGCCTTCACCATTTTCTGCACAACGTCAGGGTGTTCCTCGATCATCTCACGGGTGGTGTCGAGTGTTGCTGAATAGGCTTTCCAGCCATAGTTAGCCAACAACAGGCTCTTGCCCTCAACACCCGCCTGCTCCAGGAAGAAACCATCGTTGGTCACGTAGCCCTGCTGGATAGCCTGCTCATCTCTGATAAACGGTGCAAAGCTGTAATCATAGGCCTGAAGCTGGTCATCGCTGTAACCGTATTCAGTTTTCAGCCAGGGCCAATAGGCAACGCGGCCCGCCGTAGGCACACGCATGGGCTTACCTTTCATGTCCTCCAGTGAGTCATTTCCTGCATTTTTATGTACCACGAGGGTTTGCGGGTCTTTCTGGAAGAAAGCCGCCACTGTGACCAACGGAATATCTTCCTTCACAGCGTTAAGTGACTGCAGGCTGTACCCCATAATGAAGTCCATCTTGCCGCCCATGAGCAACTGCACGTTGTTCACCTGAGGGCCACCCATCTTGATGGTAACATCCAGCCCCTGCTCCTCGTAGAGGCCCATGGCTTTAGCTGCATAGAAACCACCGTGTTCTGCCTGGGCATACCAGGTGGTAGACACGCTTACAGGAATGAGGTCTTCCCCATAGGCAACACCAGAGATGGTAGAAAGCGACAGGGTGATACCGGCCGCCAGGCTTTTTAGTTTGTTCATAGTGATTCCTCGGTTGCTGGGCTGGATGCCCCATAGGTATTGGTTAGCTTTTCATACAGGTGCTGACCCGCAGAAATCGGGCCATAGATCGGGGGACTGTCTGCCGTGGCGCAGCTTTCGATACAGGCTATTTCGGCTGATTTGTTGGGATGACAGAAAAAGGCAATGGAATACCGGTCTTTGCGGCAGTTTTCTGGTGCCACATTCACACGATGGGGTGTAGAGCAAAATACATGGTTGGTCCACCGGTGCATCAGATCACCTGTATTGACCACAACAGTTCCGGGTATCGGTGTCGCCCTAAGCCACTCTCCACCGCGAGTACGGACCTCCAGGCCACCAACTGAGTCCTGGAACAACAGGGTAATGCTTCCATAATCGGTGTGAGCTCCGGCCCGGCTTTCGCCTTCTTCCGGCTCAAACCCTTCAGGAAGAGGCGGATAGTGGAGCAATCGCAACGTATGATCGTGCTCGTTGTGCGCCTCCACAAAAAAATCCGCTGGCAGATCCAGAGCAAGTGCAAATGCTTCCAGCACGTGGCCTGCAGTCTGCGTACATTCCGCCAGAAACCCGCTCATTACTGATTCAAACTGCGGCTGGCCAGCAGGCCAGAGGTTTTTAATCGCTTCCGGGCCTGGACGCTCCGGCGCCAGATTGAAAGCCTCTTTCAGATCACCCGGGCGAGTCGGGTCCAACTTCTCTCGCCGGATTCCAACGTAGCCCCGATTGCTCTCGGCATTCTGCCAGGCCACCTGCCGCTTTACCTCAAGCGGTAAGCCAAAGAACGCCATTGATGTGGAGAATGCCTCTGCAAGCTTCTCTTCCGGCATGCCACAGCCGGACAAGTAAAAGAAGCCCCAATCCTGGCTGGCCTGCTTCATCTGCGCCGCCACTGCCTTACGATCGGCTTCAACTCCACTCAGGAACGGTGCAAAATCAATTACAGGTATTTCCAGCTCCTCGTCCGCCATATTCTCTCCAGTTGCATTAATGATTAACTACCCATCTGGTCAATATATTTGCAACAGACATGCCAAATAAGAAACCGCCACAATGCTCTGTTTATATGGGGCACACCAAATACATTTGCATCAAATAGGTGCAAACTCTCAATTTTCTGACCATTTCGTCAGGGTTTTGGGCAATAAAATAAGGCACCACTATTGCATGCGAACAAACTGCAAACTTTCGCAACGGGAAAATGCCAGCAATGACAGACACACTGTTACTGAAGAACGCCCGAGTCATCGCCACCATGGACGACGAAGAGCGTGAAATTGAAAATGGTTACATACTTGTCCGCGACAACCGGATTGAAGCAGTCGGGACTATTGATGAGTGCCCTCAGGATGCCGGCCGCACAATCGATCTTAGTGGCCACGTGGTAATTCCAGGCCTTATCAACACTCACCACCACATGTTCCAGTCCCTGACCCGGGCTCTGCCTGCAGCCCAGAACGGTGAACTGTTTGACTGGCTGAGCGCCCTGTTCCCCGTTTGGCGCAACATCACACCGGAAATGCAACGGGCGGCAAGCCGAACCGCCATGGCTGAACTTATGTTGTCCGGATGCACTACGGCCGCCGATCACGCTTACCTTTATGTAAATGGCATCACTCTGGATGACAGTGTTCAGGCAGCCATTGAGATGGGTATCCGTTTTCACGCCGCGAGAGGAGCAATGAGCCTCGGCCAGAGCCAGGGCGGCCTGCCACCGGATGAACTGGTGGAAGCAGATGAGCACGCGATTCTCAGGGACATGCAACGAGCGGTTGAGACTCACCACGACTACAGCCCGGATGCCATGATCCGGGTAGCGCTGGCACCCTGCTCACCCTTCACTGTCACCAAAGATCTGATGCGCGAAGCTGCCACCATGGCAAGATCAATGAAGGTTGGCCTGCATACCCACACAGCGGAGAACTGGAAAGATCTGGCGTTCAGCATGGAGCGCTATGGCATGACACCGACAGAATTCTCCGAAGATGTAGGCTGGCTTGGAGAGGACGTATGGCATGCACACTGCGTACATCTTGATGAACCAGGTATTAAGCTTTTTGCCCACACAGGTACCGGAGTTGCCCACTGCCCCTGTTCCAATATGCGGCTGGCTTCAGGCATTGCACCTGTCAGGCAAATGCTGGATGCCGGAGTAAAGGTTGGCCTGGGTGTAGACGGCAGCGCCTCCAATGACAGCGGAAATCTTCTCGATGAAGCCCGGCTGGCCATGCTGTCCGCTCGCGTAAGGGATCAGCAGCCCGGCGCGATGACAGCCCGCGAAGCGCTGCGTATCGCTACTCGCGGTGGTGCCGAAGTTCTGGGAAGGGGTGATGCTCTTGGCCGCATTCAGCCGGGTTACTGTGCTGATATAGTCGCTTTCCGCACCGATGACATTGGTATGGCCGGAGGACAGAGCGACCCGCTTGCGTCTCTGGTTTTCTGCACACCACCAAAGGTGCACTGGAGTATCATCAATGGCCGCGTGGTGATCGAGGAGGGTCAGCTATGTACCCGGTCACTGCCTCATATTATTGAGGAGCAGAACCGGATGGCGGCGCAGCTGCTTGCGTAACTCCCCAACTGTCCGGGGGGACACCACCAGCAACAGGCTCTTTTAGCAAGGGCACCCTGAAAGGGTGCCCTTTTCTCTCTGACAAGTTAACCAGATAGGTCAGTCGTTATATACAGCCTCAATAAATGAGAGGTCGAACGCTTTTTCCCAATCCAGGCCTTCCGGCAAAGTCCCCGCAGCAACCATATCCTCGTAGAACTCCTGCCAGCGCTCCTTTGTCATCATCCCGTAACGACCATCCTTGGCTGCTCCGGACAAAAGAATACCTTCCTCCTGCATTCTTGCATAACTGTAGGCCAGCAAAGCATCCTGCATCTCCGGATTATCTTCTTTGATAAGGGCATTTGCAGGTTCAGGATCCGCAAAATATTCAGCCCACCCCTTGGCAGTTGCCTCCACCATAGCCTGCACTATCTCGGGATGCTTGTTGATCATGCCTCGGGTAGTGTCCATGGTGGCAGAATAGGCATTCCAGCCATAGTCTGCCAGCAACAGGCTTTTCGCCTTCACATTTTCTTTAGCGAGAAAAAAGCCATCGATAGTAACGTAGCCCTGCATGATCGCTTCCGGATCAATGATAAACGGGCCATAGGTGTACTCATAAGGGCGCAACTGGCTATCACTGAAGCCATAGAGCGACTTCATCCACGGCCAGTAGGAAATACGTCCGGCCGCAGGCACACGAATCCCCTTACCCTTGAGCGCCTCCAGACTGTCATTACCGACGCCCTCGTGCACTACCATAGACTGAGGGTCCTTCTGGAACCAGGCCGCCACAGATACCAGCGGCACCTCCTCCCGGACAGCGCTGAGTGACTGCAGGCCATACCCCAGACTGAAATCAACCTTACCACCGACCAGCAACTGAACATTGTTGACTTGCGGCCCACCCATCTGAATGGTTACATCCAGACCATATTTTTCGTAGATTCCCAGTGCCTTGGCAGCATACAAGCCACCTTGTTCAGCCTGGGCATACCAGTTAGTCAGCACCGTCACCGGCGTCAGCTCACTGGCACTCATGGCAACTGCCGAGTAACTCAAAGACAGCACTACTCCTACGAAGTTCAAGAACTTTGAAAGCATAATATAGACCCTGTAAATAATGTTTTATCAAGAAAATTCAGTAAGTTGAATTAAGACACTCAAGCAAGTGATCCCCTGCCGAAATCGGGGCATAACGGGGCGGATTGCTCTCACTCGCGCAACTTTCAATGCAGGCAATTTCCGCATCATGGTTCGGGTAGCCGAAGAAGGCGATGGAGTAACGATCGATATGTTCTGCCCCGCTCGGCAGGCTGACCCGGTGAGGCGTCGAACAGAATTCCTGATTTGTCCAGCGATGCATCAGGTCGCCGGTGTTAACGACCACTGTGCCGGGAATGGGTGGAGCCGCAACCCACTGACCTTTGCGGGTACACACCTGCAGACCACCGACATCATCCTGAAACAACAGGGTGATGCTGCCGTAGTCTGTATGGGCTCCAGCACGGCTTTCACCGTCCTGAGGTACATATCCTGACGGTAGCGGCGGATAATGCAGCAAACGCAAGACATGATGGTGACGGTCGTGTGCTCTGACGAAAAAGTCGTCTGGCTGATTCAACGCTACAGCGAACGCCTCAAGTACATGGTTTGTGGTGATGATGCAGGCCTCAAGAAAGGCCTCCATCTGAGAACGGAAACCCGGCAGCGCTGCAGGCCACGGGTTATCAGCACCCTCAGAACTGCACGGCGCCAGGTTGAAAGCCTCCTTCAGATCACCCGGTTTACTCGGGTCGAGCCGCTCCCGGCGCACGCCCACGTACCCTCGGTTACTCTCAGCATTTCGCCACGCAAGGACTTGCTTGTCGTCGTCGGGCAAGGCAAAAAAGGCTTTTGAAGCGGAAAAGGCATCGGCCAAGCGGTCAGCGGGCATGCCGCATCCCGATAAGTAGAAAAAACCCCAATCAGCGCTGGCCAGTCGCATCTGCCGGGCTACTTCAGCCCGGGCGACTGCGTCACCGCCAATAAAGGGAGAAAAGTCAATTACCGGTATTAAGTCTGTTGTCATGGGTGTCTCCTGTTGCGGGTACATGCACCGCCACCAAGTAGCGGTGGAAAGATGCGACCTGCCGGTTTAGCCCTCGAACCCGAGTCCAGGACGACACGACTCATAACCTGACCAGTTACGCAAGATTTGAAAAAGCAAGATCGATGCCAAGACAGAAAACCCAGAACGTTGGCACCTTTCACAGGGAAAGATGTGGGAACTAACGCGCCATTTTTGTGCTTAAATTCGCAAACCGGCCTCTACATGCTCTAATTTGCCCCCTTGGATCCGCACCTAGAGCACTGATACCTTTCTTGTCCTTCTGGTCAACATAACAACATGCCTGGGAGCGCCATCAAGGCAGGGTGGTGATCGAGGAGGGTCAGCTATGCACCCGGTCCCTGCCTCATATTATTGAGGAGCAGAACCGGATGGCGGCGCAGTTAGTGGGGATCTGAACAACACAAAATCAGGAGGGCGCATGCCCTCCCGACAACAACCTTGCTCACCCGCTATCAGCCAGGCTTGTATTCACGTTCCGGCGGCTCAAAACCAAAGTCCCTGCCATCCACCACTCTCACATCGTCATCCCAGGGCAACCGGTACTGGCCACGCACCATGTCCTGCATGAATGTGTACGGGCAGTCTCTCGCGCCACCTTTCACAGCCACATAGCCGCGGTGACCAAGCTGATAGATGTTGTTCTCAACACCCCAGTGGATACGGGCCTCATCCACCAGGTCGGGACGCACTTCTGCAGTGATAATCTCGTCGGCAAAGCCATTGCCTTCGACCATCGGCTCACCATCAAAGTTGACCACCATACCCTCACCCATGGAGTTAAAGGTACCGTCACTGCCCGCCAGGCAAACATTGGCGGTCACCATCAAATTGCAAAATGCATTGGCTTGATTGGTAATTTTCCAGGAGTGCCGGATCGGCGCGGTGTAGCCTGCGGTGCGCAGCATGATATTGGCGCCTTTATAGGCACACTCGCGAGCAACTTCCGGGAACATGCCATCATGACAAATGGCCAGCGACAGGCGACTGCCATTAGGACCATCGCAGACGGGAATACCAAGGTTACCTGGCTCCCAGGGCTCCACCGGCACCCAGGGGTGCAGCTTGCGGTAGAACAGCCGCACTTCACCCGTGTTATCGATAATCACGCCAGTGTTATAAGGATTGCCGCCAGGATTATTCTCCATGATGGAAAAACATCCCCAGATGTCATGTTCCCGACAGGCAGCCTGAAAAGCAGCCATCTCCGGGCCATCGCGGTCACACATTATGGCCGGATCAATGTTCATGGAGAGACCATGCAGGCAATACTCGGGAAACACCACAAGATCCATAACCGGAGACTGGCGGCGAGCCTTGCCTACCAACTCACACACGCGGCGGGTCTGAGTCGCCAGCTGCTCTGGCGTGGACACATCCGGTAGCTGCAACTGGACCAGACCTATCACAACGCCATTGGGAGATTTATTCAACCCACCTAATCCACTCATACTGCCTCCAGTCTTGTCGGTTTAATACAGAAAGGAAACTATCGAGCATGAACCATGCCAGCAGAGTGAGTGCCCGCCCAGACTACCCCTCCATCACCATCAACCGACGGCGCTCTTCCAGCTGGGCCAGGGTTACTTCGCGACTCTTGGCCTGACTTTCATGAATATGGGCCCGCAGCACATCGATAGCAGCAGACAGGTCATTGGCCAGGATGCGCTGACAGATCTCGTAATGCTCTTCATAGGTTTTTATCACGCTTTCCCTGTCAGGCAACCCGAGACGCCGGACGATCCTGATATGGTCATTCACATCCTTCAAGAACTGCACCAGTACCGCGTTGCCACTAAGACCGGCAAGCCGGATATGAAAGTCCTCTTCGGCATTTTTAAAGCTCTCGGTTCCTTCCGAACCATAATTCAGTTTCTTCGGGTCCCAGTCGTCCGCAAGCTGCGCCAGCTCCCGATAAGGCACCCGACGGCTCATAAGTCCCACCGCTTCCAACTCAAGCGCGACCCGCACGTCATAGTATTCCGCCAGTTCGAAAACATCGAGTTGGCGAATATAGCAGCCATGTTTTGGACGAATGGTCAGATAGCCCTCAACCGCCAGCCGTTGCAGTGCCTCCCTTACCGGCGTCCGGCTGACACCAAACCTTTGTGCCAGCTCGGTCTCAGTGACCCGGCTCCCTGGATACAGATCAAGAGTCATAATCCCATGACGCAACTCGCCGTAAATGCGATCGGCGGTCCACTTCCGCGCTGATTCAGTCATGCTTCAACTCCTGTCTTTGGTTGCATACATCATTAACTATCATTGGGCACATTTCAATCAGTTCCACACCCAATACCGCGCACCATTTCTGAGCAATATTTGATTTATTGCACCAAATAAAAACACTTTCAGATCAGTTTTCATGGCCATTACACATGGTTATTGAGCACAACTGAACCAAAACACCTCAACCATACGCCCCGCCAGCATATGGCATGATCCATGCAATCTTGTATACAACAGAAGCAAATGAGCAAGAGTCGTTGTCATGGATATCCAGCTTTATAACATCACCAAACATTTCGGCGACGTTACGGCAAATGACGGAGTCTCTCTCGACGTCCGAGCCGGAGAGGTAGTCGCACTGCTCGGTGAGAACGGTGCCGGCAAAAGCACGCTCATGAAGATGCTGTTCGGCCTGTATCCTCCTGATGACGGCGCCATTCTGATTGACGGTCGGGAGACCACCATTGAATCCCCCCAGAAAGCGATGTCCCTGGGCATTGGCATGGTGTTCCAGCAGTTCAATCTGGTTCCCGCCCTGTCCGTGCTGGACAACCTGCTGCTGGCCTATCCGAAACCGCCCTTCTGGACCTTCCGCAGACTTTTTCATACATCTCCTCGCAAGGCCGTACTCACCTATCTGCATGAGCTTGCACCCGGGCTGGCACCGGACACTCTTGTGCGAGACCTTTCCGTGGGACAACGGCAACTACTCGAGTTGGTCAAGGTGCTGAACCTGGACGCAAAGGTCCTGATTCTGGATGAGCCCACATCGGTACTGCCGCCCCAGGAAGCAGAACGCCTGTGGGGACTGATCCGTAAACTGGCGGAGGCTGGCCGCAGCGTGGTGCTTATCACCCACAAGATGCAGGATGTGATGGCCTGTGCGCACCGGGTCGTCGTGATGCGGGCCGGCCGGATGGTTCAGACGCTAACCCATGAACAGTGCACCGAATCCTCTCTCGTCAGCCTGATGATGGGCGACAGCAACCAGCGTTCCGCCATTGAAGTCACTCCCCGTGAAGCCTTCGCCAACCGGCCGCCCCGGATTTCGATCCGGGACCTCGATGCCCGTCATGGAGCCCAGTCAGTGGAGGATATTCGGCTGGATATTGCGCCCGGCGAAATTCTCGGCGTTGCGGGTGTTTCCGGCAACGGCCAGCACCTGCTGGCAGACGCACTGGTGGGCCTGACCCCGCTGGCCAGGGGGGAAGTCATCATCGATGGCCGTGTCCTACAGTCCGCCAGCCGCACACCGAGCACTTCAGACCGGGTTTCCTATATTCCGGAACAGCCGGCCGTTAATGCGGTCGCGGCGGACCTGTCACTGACAACCAATGTAGCCCTTTCCCATTTTCGGAGTCTGAGATTTTTCCCCGCCTGGACGCCGGAAGAACAACTGACCCGAAAAATTATCCAACGCTATCAGGTGCGGCCCGATAACCCGGCCCTGGCAGCAGGCCAACTGTCCGGGGGCAATCTCCAGAAACTGGTGGTAGGCCGGGAACTGGAGGGAGACAAAGATCTGGTCGTCGCCGCCTACCCCACCATGGGGCTGGATGCCGGCGCCGCCCATGACATCTACCAGGCCTTATTTGCAAAGGCACAAGAAGGCGCTGCGATCTTGTGGATTTCAGAGGACCTGGACGATCTCATGTCTTACGCCCATCGCATTGCTGTGCTGCAGGGAGGACGGGTTTCCGGAATTTTCGACCCACGGGAATGCGACCGGCTCGACATCGGCCGGGCCATGACAGGCGAACATCGGCCTGCCAGTACCCAACAGCCACCCGAGCAGAAACCTGCTGACTCACACGCGAGGGCCGTATCATGACAAGCGCCACCCAACCCGTTGTAAAACTTGGCCTGCAACTGCTAAGAGGCCCGGCCGGTGCCGTTCTGGTCATGACAGCCATTTTCGTGGTGGCAACCCTGGCGTTCTTTGCCATCAACGGCCGTGAAGCAGTATCCCTGTTCCAGGAAATGGTCATGGGCGCCTTCGGCGACAGCTATTCCTTCAGCGAGACCCTGGTTAAAACCGCTCCCATTCTGCTGACTGCCCTGGCCGTTGCCCTGCCTGCCCGGCTTGGACTTATCAGTGTTGGTGGCGAAGGGCAGCTCTATCTGGGCGCCCTGTTTGGCACCGGAGCTGTGCTGGCCGCAGTAGATCAACCCGGCTGGATATTGATGCCGCTGATGCTGGCCGGCTCCATGGCAGGCGGTGCGTTATGGGGCGTTATCCCCGGGCTGCTCAAGACCCGCCTCGGGGTGAACGAAACCATTTCCACCCTGTTATTGAACTACGTGGGCATCCTTCTGGTGAGCTTTGTGGTTCATGGCCCTTGGAAAAACCCCAACTCTCTCGGATGGCCTGCCACTATTGAGTTCCCGGCCGGGGCGATTCTGCCCCAGTTCTTTGACACCCGGGTCCACATGGGGCTGGTGTTCGGCATCGTAGCCGCCATCGTCTTGCACATACTGGTAACCCGGAGCCGTTGGGGTCTTGGCCTTCAGGTCAGCCGCAGCAACCCACGGGTCGGGGCGACCGCCGGTATTTCCTACGAACGCAATGTTCTCATTGTTATGGCGGTGGGTGGTCTGCTGGCCGGCCTCGCCGGTATCGCCGAAGCTTCTGTGATCCAGAATCGCCTGCAGGATGGCCTGGCCAGCGGCTATGGCATGACTGGCTTTCTGGTGGCGTGGCTCGCGGGCCAGCATTTCCTGCGAATTATTCCGCTATCGGTGTTGATGGGTGGTCTGCTGGCCTCCGCCGACTCTCTGCAACTGTATGCTCAGCTCCCCAAGGCCAGTGCTGACATTCTCCAGGCCCTGCTGTTCATCATCGTACTCGCCGTGGCAAGTCTGTGGGCCCGGCGCAGCAACATCTGAACGGCCCGTGGCCCGATAGCAATCCAAAGGACCCTGTATGGAATATTTTACGACTGAACTCCTTACCCTTCTGTTTGCTGCCCTGCGCAGTGCCACACCGGTACTCGCCGTGGTACTGGGCGAGGCCATGACCCAGCGCAGCGGTGTGATCAACCTCGGCGTGGAAGGTCAGATGCTGCTGGGCGCAATGACCGGCTTCGCGGTAGCATCCGTGACTGGCGACCCCTGGCTCGGCGTCATCGCGGCCTGCTGTGCAGGCATCGCACTATCGATGGTTCACGCCATACTTGTACTCGGGTGCGGAGCTAACCAGATCGCCAGCGGCGTTGCAGTGCTGATTCTTGGCGGTGGCCTCAGTGCTTACTATGGCACGCCTTTTGTGGGCGACAAGATCGATGCTCTGGGCAACCTGAACCATACGTTCGTCAGCGACATCCCACTGCTCGGTGAGTTTCTGGGCCCGATCACACCCACCGTTCTGATCACCCTGCTCGCTATCCCGGCTATATCCATTTTCCTCTTCAGGACCCGTACCGGCCTGCGCTGGCGTTCCACTGGCGAATCCCAGGACATCACCCGCAACCTCGGGCATAACCCAACGTACTACCAGCTGGCCGCCATTGCCTTTGGTGGTCTGATGTCAGGTTTTGCCGGTGCTGCCCTGGCGGTGGACTACACCGCCAACTGGGTCGAAGGCATGACCGCAGGGCGGGGGCTGGTCGCCGTCGGTCTGGTCATTGTTGCCCGCTGGAACCCATGGTACGCCTTACCAGCGGCCCTACTGTTTGGAGCCTCCGAGGCCCTCAATCTGAAGTTGCAGTCATGGGGTGTGGACATTTCACCCTACCTGCTGGCAACCCTTCCTTACATGATCCCTCTGAGCGTGCTGATGCTCAGCTATCGTGGCCTGCGGGCAAGCGGTGGCGGCATGCCAGCCGGTCTCAGGGTGGTTTTTCAAAGTGCCCGATAACCAACCAGACAACATCAAACGGAGAATCACCATGAAAAAAGTAATCCGCACGCTACTCGCTTCTTCTATTCTGGCAATCAGTGTCCAGGCCGCCGCCGAAACCAAGGTTGGCTTTATTTACGTTGGTCCGAAGTCTGACTACGGCTACAACTATGCTCAGGATCAGGGCCGGCTCTATATGGAAGAGCACATGGACGACGTGGAAACCGTGTACTTCGAGAACATCCCGGAGAACGCAGATGTCCAGCGCGTCATGGAACGCATGGTCCGCTCAGGAGTGGAAGTGGTCTTTCCTACCAGCTACGGCTATCTTGACCATGCACTGAAGGTGGCCGAGAAGTATCCCGACGTCCACTTTGCCCACTCCGGTGGTCTCAAGACCTCCGATAACCTGATGACCTACTTTGCCGAGATCGACCAGGCAATGTACCTGGCCGGTGTCGCCGCTGGCCTGACCACAGAGACCAACCAGCTTGGCTTTATCGCCGCGCACCCGATCCCGCAAGTACTTCGTAACATCAATGCCTTCACCCGAGGCGCCCAGAGCGTGAACCCTGAAGTCACCACGTCCGTAATCTGGACTTCGAGCTGGTCGGACCCCACCAAAGAAGCTGAAGCGGCGGAAGCCCTGATCAGCGGCGGTGCCGATGTACTGACCGGTCACGTGGACTCTCCCATCAACTACGTCCAGGTCGCAGAGCGCCGGGGCGTCTACTCCGTGGGCTACCACGCCGATGCGAGCCAGTTCGCACCTAAAGGCTGGTTGGTCGGAGCAATCTGGAACTGGGGCCCGATGATGGTAGACATCGTCAATTCCGCCAAAGACGGCAGCTGGAAATCCGAGCATCTGAGGGGTGACCTGCTAACCGAAGCCGCCATGCTCAGCGATTTCGGCGCCGCCGTAAGTGAAGATGATAAACAGACTGTACTGGATCGCCAGAAAGCGATTATGGACGAGGAGTTCCAGGTCTGGGCCGGCCCGGTAATTGGCCAGGATGGGACAGTGATCGTTGAGGAAGGCGATACCATGACCCTTGAAGAAACCGAGAAGATGGACTTCCTGGTGCAAGGCGTCCAGGGGCGGCTCAAGTGAACGAAGCGGCAACCTTCACGGTAGAAGATGCAAGGCCCTATGCGTGGCCTTGCATCGCGCCGGTGGCGCCTCGGCAACTGGCGCTGATCGTTATCGACATGCAAAAGGATTTCTGCGCCCCGGGAGGCTATATCGACTCCCAGGGGGTCGACCTGACCCCCGCAAGAGCTACTATCGAACCCATACAGCGCGTTCTGGCAGCGTTTCGCAGGCTGCCGGAGGCGCTGGTTATCCACACCCGTGAAGGCCATCGACCGGAACTGGTCGACCTGCCCGCCAACAAGCAGTGGCGCAGCGAACAGGTCTGTCCCGGTATCGGCAATGCCGGCCCTCTGGGCAGGATTCTGGTGCGCGGTGAACCCGGATGGGAAATCATTCCGGAACTGGCGCCAGCCCCTGGCGAAATCGTGATCGACAAACCCGGAAAAGGCGCTTTCTACGCCACCGACCTGGATCACATTCTGCGACTGCGAGGCATAACTCACCTCATCGTCGTTGGCCTGACCACCGATGTGTGCGTACACACCACCATCCGTGATGCCAACGACCGGGGTCTGGAGACACTGATACTCAGGGACTGTACCGCCGCTACCGAAACCCGGCACCGGGATGCCACTTTCACCATGACAGAAATGCAGGGCGGGCTTTTCGGTGCTACGGCTACCTCAAGCCAACTCCTTGAAGCCCTTTCAACCCTTTGACTAATTATGGAGCAATCAGCCATGACCACCACACTGAATTCCCGCCCCTATGTCTGGCCGTGGGACAACAACCTGGGCAAGACCAACACCGCTCTGGTTATTATCGATATGCAGACAGACTTCTGCGGCAAGGGTGGCTATGTCGACACCATGGGCTATGACCTCTCCCTTACCCGGGCTCCTATCGAACCCATCAGCCGGCTCCTTGCCCGCTTTCGGGCTCTGCGCATGCCGGTGATCCATACCAGGGAAGGCCACCGGCCAGACCTCAGCGACCTGCCGGCCAACAAGCGCTGGCGTTCCCGGCAGATTGGCGCAGGCATTGGAGACCCGGGCCCATGCGGGCGCATTCTGGTTCGGGGTGAACCCGGTTGGGAAATTATTCCGGAACTGGCGCCCCGTGCAGGCGAACCCATCATCGACAAGCCTGGCAAAGGTTCTTTCTATGCCACTGATCTTGAGTTGATTCTCAGAACCCGGGGCATCCAGAACCTGGTACTGACCGGCATCACCACCGATGTCTGCGTTCACACCACCATGCGTGATGCCAACGACCGGGGCTTCGAGTGTGTGCTGGTAGAAGACTGCTGCGGCGCTACTGATCAGGCGAACCATGATCACGCTATCAAAATGATCCAGATGCAGGGCGGCGTATTTGGCGCTGTTACCGATTCCAATAGTTTGCTCCAACGGCTGGAGGCACTATGAACCAACGAATTACACCACCTGTGAGGCTCGACATTGATCACCTCCAGCACCTTTACAGCTCCGGAGATATAACGCCCAGGGCACTGCTGGCAAAACTCGACGATTATCAGGAAGCTTTCCGCGACCGCAATATCTGGATTCACTACCTGACACCGGACGAGCGGGAACCCTTTCTGCAATTCCTTGATGGCAAGGCACCGGAATCTTTACCACTGTACGGCGTACCTTTTGCGATCAAGGACAATATCCACCTGAAGGGAATTCCGACTACAGTTGCGAACCGGCATGTAAACATTCTTCCGGAGGACAGCGCGTTCGTGGTCAGACAGCTATTGGCCGCAGGGGCCATCCCCGTGGGCAAAACCAATCTGGATCAGTTCGCTACCGGGCTGAACGGCACCCGCTCTGACTTCGGCCCTTGCGGCAATGCCTTTGATGGAGACTGGATCTCCGGCGGGTCGTCAGCGGGCTCCTCAGTGGCGGTGGCACTGGGCATGGTGAGCTTTGCCCTGGGTACCGATACCGCAGGCTCTGGCCGGGTGCCGGCAGCCCTTAATCATATAGCCGGCCTCAAACCTACTCTGGGCAGGCTGAGCGTTGAAGGCGTTGTTCCCGCCTGCCAGACCCTTGATTGCGTATCAATCTTTGCCCGCACCATGGTTCAGGCCAATCAGGTTCTGACTCTGGCGGACACGTATAACCCGGACGACCCCTGGCAAAAAAAACGTCAACCTCCCAGCCGGCTGATCAGCGATTCCTTTACCTTCGGTATACCCGCTGCGGATCAGCTCGGGCTGGTAGAATACCCCGAAGCTCAGGGGCTTTTTGAAGCCACAATCGCACATCTGGAGGCTCTCGGCGGACGCGCCAAAGAAATAGACTTCCGCCCATTCGAAGAAGCCGCGTACCTTCTCTATGAAGGCCCTTGGGTCAATGAGCGCCAACTGGCCATTAACGACCTGATTGATAACCCGGAAATGATCAACCCGGTGGTACGTGATGTGGTGGCCAACGGTGACAAACACTCCGCCAGCGACGCATTTCGCGCCCAGTACCGGCTGGCAGCACTGAAACAGGAGGCCGACCGCATTCTCGCGTCAGTAGACCTTATTGTCACACCCACCTGCCCCGGGCCTTACACCATCGCGGACATGATCGCCGATCCCATAGCACTCAACGCCCGTCTCGGAGCATTTACCAACTTCATGAACCTGCTGGACTACGCTGCGGTGTCAGTTCCCTCAGGATTTCTGGCTAACAACATGCCGTGGGGTGTCACCCTGTTTGGTCCAGCCTGGAGCGATACTGTGCTAAGCAGTCTGGCCAACGGACTGCATCAAAGGGTGACGGATACTGTTGGAGCTACCACGGACCCGCTGCCAAAGGAGAGCCTGCCCGGAATCCCGAACACACTGGATGTTGCGGTCTGTGGCGCCCATCTGCAAGGGTACCCCCTGAACAGCCAGCTGACCGAACGAGGTGCCGTTCTCGTCCGACAAACCCGCACAGCTCCTCACTACCGCTTCTATGCACTGGCAGGAGGCCCACCATATCGACCCGGGCTGATCCGGTCTGAGGGCACAGGCGGCTCCATTGAGGTAGAAGTATGGCGGATGCCGGAAGACAGGTTTGGCACATTTGTAGCCGGCATCCCTCACCCTTTGGGCATTGGCCAGCTGGAACTTGAAGACGGCACCTGGTGCACCGGCTTTATCTGCGAACCCTGCGGCATCGAGGGCGCGACAGATATCAGTGAGACCGAAGGCTGGCGCCAGTATATGTCCAGACTTTCTACCCCACCATCAAAGGAGACTTCGAATGACTGACCCGATCGTTAACGCCCCCGACACAGTAGCCAGCGTCAAGTATGCTTTTGAGACTTATGAGAAGGCTCTGATCGACAACAAGCTGGACATCCTTGACGGCTATTTCTGGAATTCTCAATTCACAGTCCGTTTTGGCGTTGCCGAAAACCTCTACGGAGCTGTCGCCATCGCGGCCTATCGACGCAAATGTCAGCCAGTAGGACCGGGGAGGACTCTCCACAACACGGTAATAACCACCTTCGGTGACAGCTTCGCTACCGTGAGCACTCAGTTTCAAGATGGAGAGACGGATCAGGTTGGGCGCCAGATGCAGACCTGGGTCCGTTTTGCGGAAGGCTGGAAGGTGGTGGCCGCCCACGTCAGTGTGATGAAGACACCTTCAGCATAACCATTTACTCAGGCGACCACTGACGCAGCCTGGCCCCGACCTGGCTGCGTTCGTTACCTGTCACCGGGATTTCAACTGGTGATAAGCACGATCAAAATAGACCAGACTGCCCACTTCGCCCTGCTTGCGAACACTGGCAACTTCACAGAACAGGATGTCGTGAGTTCCCACACTTACCCGTTTACTGATCATGCAGTCGAAACTGACCAGAGCTCCTTCCAGCACGGGCGCGCCTGTCACTGCCGTGGTCCAGTCCGCAGCCGCAAACCGCTGATCCATATCGGACTTTCCACCAAATATACCGGACAAGTCAGACTGGCCATCTGCAAGCGTATTGACACAAAGGCTCTGGCAGTCGCTGAAAGTATCGTATACAGATGCGTTCCGGTTCAGGCAAACCAGTAGCGTCGGGGGCTCATCGCAGACACTGCATACCGCCGTTGCGGTAAAACCTGCACGACCGCCTGGCCCGTCCGTGGTTACAATATTCACGGCTGCAGCCAGTGTCGACATAGCGTCCCGGAATGTCTGCTTGTCCACCCGGGGGGGCATGGCCATAACCTCACAAATTTGCTGCTGTGGTTTCATGGTTTTCTCCTTTCAGGACAGGCGACAGGCATCATCAAATTCAAGCCGCATCAATCTGTCATAGAGTTTTTCCGGGTCGCCGTAGCCCAGGTTGATCAGAAGGTTAACTTTCCAGCTGGTTCCGGCGAAAAAGGCCTCGTTCACTTTCGCAGGATCGAAACCAGACATGGGGCCGGTATCCAGGCCCAGGGAGCGTGCGGCCAGAATCAGATAGGCCGCCTGCATGGAACTGTTCCGGAAGGCCGTTTCATAGGCCATTTCCGGGCTACCGGTAAACCAGCTGCGGGCATCACCGTGGGGAAACAACTCTGGCAGACGTTCATAGAATTCTTCGTCATAAGCCACAATGACCGTTACCGGGGCCGTCATCGTTTTTTCGCGATTACCACTGGACAGGCACGGTTCCAGCTTCTTCTTGCCCTCACTACTACGCACAAACTCAAACCGGGCCGGGCTGCAGTTTGCCGACGTAGGCCCCATTTTCACCAACTCATAGAGCTGGCGCAGAGTATCATCGGTTATCGGACGGCTCTGCCAGCCATTGTGAGTGCGGGCTCCGGTAAATAGCTGGTCGAGAGCTTTGCTTTCAAGTTCCTGGCTCATGAAGCCTCCTGAGTGGTTATTACTGTCGTGGGCAGACGATGCTTACGAAGATGGTTGAGCATCAGCGCATCAAAGCGCTCAGGTTCCGTGACATTGACCGCATGCCCGCCCGTCGGCAAAAGCTGAACACTGGAGCAGGGCAACCCGGCGGCCAGTTTCTGGGAACAGTTCCAGGGCACAAGGGCGTCATCCCGGGTGGCCAGAACAAGGGTGCCTGCCTGCACCTCCGCCAGCTCCTCAGGAGCCATTTTCCAGGCTTGCAGGGCCCGCATACGGTTTAACAGATTCTCCGGCGGCGGAAAGCCTGCAAGCTGGTGAGCAGTTTCCTGATCAAGCCAGTCGCTGTTCTCCGCAATCCAGACCGGTGGATAAAGAAATAAGGGCTGGGCCTCCAGGTACGCCTCTGGCCCCTCACTTATCAGAAGTTTGCGGCGGACAGAGAAACAACGGCTGGAGTAGGCATTAGGCTCTGCCCAGGCATTGATCAGCAACAAGCTCCCTACCCGTTCCGGTGAACGCCGCGCCAGCTCCAGACCTATGAGCCCGCCGAGTGCGTGCCCTATAAAATGCACCGGGCCGGCTGTGGTTTCCGCGAGCAGTACGTCAAGCTCTGCCGCCATATCCGCAACGGTATAGCCTTCCGGTACCTCACCAGGACTGCGACCGGTGCCAAACTGGTCATAAACCAGAACCCGGTAGCGCTCGGCAAGTGCCGGAATCTGAGAGGCCCAGTATTTACCTGAGCCGCCCAGACCAGCACTCAACACGACGGTTTCGCCCTCTTCCGGGCCGAAAGTTTCCCAGTAGAGTGCACCCGCTGCGCCGTTCATCATTTGCCTACGTGTGCAATACTGGCGATCTCCACCAGGGCATCCGGCTTTACGAGCTCGCATTTAATGCAATAGCGGGCAGGCTTCTCACCCGGAAAATACTCGGCATAGACCTTGTTGACTGCGGCGTAGTTATCCCAGTCTGTCACCATAATCATGTTGAAAGTAACGTCATCCATGGTGCCGTTAGCGGCTTCGACAACACCCTTGATAGTCTCCAGTACGTGTCGGGTCTGGGCTTCGGCATCGCCCACATGAACCACGTTATTATCTTTGTCGAACGGCAGGGTCCCGGATACATAGAGGACGTCGTCGGCCATGGAGCCAGGTACATAGGGCGCCAGTGGTTTGCCGGTGCCTTTTGGGATAATGGATGTTTTAGACATAATAAATCTCCGTTGTTTATGCAGGACTGGTTTGAGACTGAGTGGTTGTAGCTGTCTCGCTTGATGATGAGCCAAACGCGTTGCAGAAATCGTCGGTGCTGGATACCCATCCAAAGAAGACTTCAATGTTGTACAGTGCCGCCTGTTGAATGAATTCGGGGCCGGCCTGGTGAGTAGCGTCGGCCAGTACCACACCGAAATATTCCAGGAAGAAACCATCGCGCAGGGTGGATTCAACGCAAACGTTGGTAGCAATACCCGTAAACACCAGGTTACGGATGCCACGGCTGCGCAGGATGCTGTCAAAAGCGGTGTTGAAAAAACCACTGTAACGGGGCTTGGGTATAACAATATCGCCCGCCTGCGGCTGCAGTTCGTCCACCAGATCGTAGTCCCATGTGCCCTTGGCGAGCATGCTGCCATTAAGCTCCGGCTCCTTACGCATTGCCTTCAGAGCGTTGGACTTGTACCAGTTCGGAGATCCGGGTCCTCCCGCCTCAACGTACTGCGGATCCCAGCCATTCTGGAAGAAGATTACGGGCATACCTGCAGCTCTTGCTGTGCATATAGCCCGTTTGATTTGCTGGATAACCGGGCCGGTGGCAGACACATCAAAGCCGGCTTTATCCAGATAGCCGCCAATGGTGGAATAGGCATTCTGCATATCAACCACAACAAGCGCCGTTTCACTTGCACGCATGTGCAGTGGTTCCGGCCTGGCCGGAAGCTCAAGCACTGCTTCGCCTCCGGTACAAAGAGCATAACCTGACTTTTCGGTAGCGATATTCATACGGCCTGCTCCACCTGACCTGTCACATGTGCACGGCTCGTCATCAGTGGCTGGATGTATTTACCAAAATTTTCGATGCCCTGAACAAAGTCATCAAAAGTGAGCATGACGCCACTGACACCCTCCAGGGTGGACACTTCATCCAGCATCCGGGCGACGTTTTCATAGGAACCAACCAGGGTGCCCATGTTGATATTTACGGCGGAAGTAGGGTCTACCATCTGACGAATGTTGGTGTCCGATTTCGACTTCTTGTCTGCCGCACCCTGCTCACCCAGCCAGGCTATAGCTTCCTCATCAACACCTTCCTTATAGAACTCCCAGCGCGCACGCGCAGCCTCATCGGTTTTATCCGCAATGATCATGAAGAGGGCAACGGAGCTGACATCACGACCGGATGTTTCGACAGCCTTTACCAGACGCTCTACCGTCGGTGCAAAGGCAGTCGGGGTATTCACGCCCTTGCCAAAACAGAAGTTGTAGTCGGCATACTTGGCGGTAAACGCCATACCAGCTTCGCTCTGGCCAGCGCAGATAACCTTCATGTCCGCCTTGGGAAGAGGGCTTACCCTGCAATCGTCCATCTGGAAGTGCTCACCCTTGAAATCACTGCGCCCCGTGGCCCAGAGATCCCTCAATATCTGCGCATACTCGCCCAGATACTCGTAACGGGAGCCAAAGAACTCATCCCCTGGCCACAGGCCCATCTGGGAGTATTCCGGCTTCTGCCATCCGGTTACCAGGTTGACCCCGAAACGACCATCCGAAATGGAATCAATGGTGGAGGCCATACGGGCAACGATTGCAGGCGGCATGGTGAGCGTGGCTGCAGTGGCGAACAGTTTGATTTTGCTGGTAACCGCTGCAAGGCCGGCCATCAGAGTAAAAGACTCCAGGTTATGCTCCCAGAACTCCGTTTCGCCCCCGAAACCGCGCAACTTGATCATCGACAGTGCAAAGTCAAAACCATAGCTTTCAGCTTTCTGAGTAATCTCTTTATTCAGCTCAAAAGTCGGCATGTACTGTGGCGCGTTCTTTGAGATCAGCCAGCCATTGTTTCCAATAGGAATGAAGACTCCAATATTCATCTGTTCGCTCATTTGTTCCACCTCGCGGTTCCAGTGTTAGTGGTGCATGAGGGAGCACCCTGCTTTCACTAGCTTAAGCATAATGCCGGCCACAACAGATATTACCTTTCTTATTCAAGTGGTTATAAAAATACTAATGAAATTTTCAGACCGTTTGGTCTGCTTTAGAGCACTTGGTTTGTGCGGTGCGTTCGTTTTTGGGGCAAGATCAACGAAATGGCCAAAAGGATCTATTCATGTCAGATTCCGGTGCTAGAATGAGCCCCAGATTTAAACAGTGGACAGCGGAGAGTCATGTGAGTGTCAGCATTAAAGGCAAGGAACCGGCAAGACAGCCTTCACGCAAACGGCAGCGGGTTCCGTCTGCAGCATCACTGAACAGAAGACTACGCAACAGTGAAAGAAAGCGTGCAGTCATACTTGAAGCTGCACTGGCAACTTTTTCCAAGTACGGGCTGCATGGTGCAAGTATCGAACAGATCGCTCTCCAGGCGGATGTATCCAAAACCAACCTTTTCTATTATTTCAATAATAAAGAAGAGCTTTACGTCAGCGTATTGCGGAGCCTTCTGGATCTTTGGTTAAAGCCACTCAGGTCGTTCACGGAAGATCAGGACCCGGTAGAGGCCATACGTGACTACCTCAGGGTCAAGCTGGAGTTCTCTCGCGACCACCCGGAGGAATCCCGCCTTTTCTGCATGGAAGTCATGCAGGGGGCCCCTCTGATACTGACAGAATTGCAACAACCTCTTCACGATCTTGTGGAGAACAAAATTGCCGTTATTCAGGCATGGATCGACCAGGGAAAACTTACCGCCATAGAGCCTTACCACCTGATCTTCTCACTCTGGGCAACGACTCAGCACTATGCAGACTTTCGCGTTCAGGTTGAAGCTGTCGCCGGGAAAACCCTGGACGACCCCGACTTCTTTCAGGAAACCCTGAGCAGCCTCGAGACCATCATTCTGAACGGTGTAACCCCTCGGCCAATCGGCTGAATACCCACTCTGAAATCATCCGCCCTCATTTTGTGCCTAATTTAGAACCATGCACTCTAAATCAGACCATTTGATCCGCAAAAACTCCGCGAAAAAATATAACCTTCTGTTTTTTAAATAACTTAACAAGATGGCACGCATTCTGCTAGCTCCTTCAGCATGCGAGATCCCTTTACCTGGACAAAGCCAGGCCCTTCTCGCGACAACCGTACTGAAAGGAGGGTGTGACCCATGCAGTTGCAACACGTACCAACCATTGACCTTGCCCCGTACTTCGAGGGCACCCCGGAAGGCAAAGAACAGGTAGCAAAAGAGGTCGACAGGGCCTGCAAAGACATTGGTTTCCTGGTAATCACCAATCATGGCATCCCCAAAGAACTGGTAGATCGCGTTTACTCTCTGAGTCAGAAATTTTTCAATCTGCCCATGGCTGAAAAACGTAAAGTGGATCGCCCCAGCCCGGATATGGTGCGCGGTTATAGTGCAGTCGCAGAAGAAAGCCTGTCCTACTCCATGGAAGAGGCCGCACCAGGGGATCTGAAGGAATCATTCTCTATCGGGCCTACCGATGTGCCCGATGATGACTACCATCGCGGCCCCGCAGCCGGCCCCCACTTCGCACCGAATGTCTGGCCCGAAACCATCGAAGGCTTTAAAGAAGCCTACTCTGAATATTTCGACGCCATGAGCAGCCTTGCGCGCTCTCTGATGCGTATCTTTGCTCTTTCCCTGAAGCTGGACGAGCACTTTTTCGATGACAAGATCGACAAAGAAATCAGCATGTTGCGAACCCTCAGCTACCCAAACATGGGCACCAACATTGAAGAAGGGCAAATGCGTGCGGGCGCCCACACCGACTACGGCAGCCTGACCATTGTCAAACCCGATGATTCGCCAGGCGGTCTTCAGGTATGTAACCAGAACGGGGAGTGGGTAAGCGTGCCTTATGTTGAGGACAGCTTCGCGGTCAATATCGGGGATCTCATGATGCGCTGGACCAACGATCAGTGGATTTCTACCCTGCACCGTGTCGTCAACCCACCTCTGGACGCAAACGCCACTCACCCACGCCAGTCCATTGTCTTTTTCCATCAGCCCAACTATGACGCCATGATCGAGTGCCTGCCCAGCTGCCTGGGCGAAAATGGCGAGGCAACCTATCCGCCTGTCAGCTCCGGCGATCACCTGAAATCCAAATTCGTTAAACAGACCACTTTTGGCGGCACCCAGGAGGTAGCCTGAAATGAGCACGCTTTCTTATGTAAACATTTTTGCCGAGGACATTGAGGGCCTGAGCGTTTTTTACCGGGACCTGTTCGGATTCAAGGAAATTCCTGAAATCCGCTCGCCTATTTTCCGCGGACTGGATACAGGTCGTTCCTGCATCGGTTTTAACGCAATAGATGCCTATGAGCTTCTTAAACTGGACGACTATTCAGACACCAAAGGCTGCAAGTTTCTTCTCAACATAGATGTAGACAGCCAGGAAGAGGTAGACGAGTTTGTACCCAAGGCGCTGGCCGCAGGTGCCACTCTCATCAAGGAACCCTACAAAACCTACTACAACTGGTATCAGGCTGTGCTCCTGGACCCTGAAGGTAACGTATTTCGAATCAACTACATGATGTAACCGCGCCTTACCAACCCAAAGGAAATAACTCGATGAAAAAGCTAATACTCAGTGCCGGCTTTGCACTGGCCAGCTTCTTTGGCCTTATGAACATCGCGAATGCCGAGGGGCTGACTCTCGACGGGCCGCCAAAGATCGCCATGTTGTATATTTCCCCAACCAATGATGGTGGCTGGACTCAGGCCTTTGACGAAGCCCGTCAGCGCCTGGAAAAAGACCTGGATATCAAGATCCAGTACGTGGAAAGCGTTCCTGAATCCGCCTCGGCTATCCGACCGGCCGTTGAACGCTTTATCAAGCGTGGCGCCAACATCATTATCGGTACTGCATTCGGTTACTCCGATACCTTCAAGTCACTGTCCGAAGACTACCCGGACGTAGCCTTCCTGAACGGTTCCGGCACCACCAATGGCCCCAATCTTCTGTCGTACTATGGCCGCACCTACGAAAGCCAGTACCTTTGTGGCATGGCCGCCGGCGCAGCGTCTGAATCCGGCAAGCTCGGTTTCGTTGCCGCTAACCCGTTCGGCGTAGTGAACTGGACAATCAACGCCTACGCCATGGGTGCCCGGGAAATGAACCCGGATGCAACCGTGACCGTTGTCTATACCGGCGCCTGGAACGACCCCACCAAAGAACGCTCAGCAACCAAGGCCCTGATCGATCAGGGTGCTGATGTCATCGGCCAGCACGTAGACACCCCGACACCGCAACTGGTTGCCCAGGAAAATGGCGTCTACGGCACAGGGCACCATCGTGATTTCCGTGAGTTTGCTCCGGAAGCCACCGTTTGTTCTTCAGTCTGGGTCTGGGACCGCTTCCTGAAAAACGAACTGGAAAAAATCATTGCCGGGAACTGGGTACCTGCACCACACGGCGCTCTGCTTTCCATGCAAGAAGGTGGTACTGACATCGCCTGCTG
Organism: Marinobacter sp. F3R11; assembly: GCF_003318275.1. Lineage (GTDB taxonomy): Bacteria > Pseudomonadota > Gammaproteobacteria > Pseudomonadales > Oleiphilaceae > Marinobacter. The sequence goes on from NZ_QOCH01000015.1 coordinate 698,391, forward strand.
CGGACCGAACATTGATGAGGAAGAAGAAGCCAAGATCATGGCAGCCCGCGAGAAGCTGATGAATGGCGAACTGCAAATCTATGCCGGCCCGCTGACAGATCAGAACGGTACCGTTCGCGCAGCCGCAGGAGAAGTCGTATCTGACGGCGATCTCTGGCAAATGGACTGGTTTGTGGATGGAGTTATTACACAGCAATGAGTAAACAGAACGCGATCCAGCTGAGCGGTGTCAGCAAGACCTTTGACGGTTTCAAGGCCTTGTCTGACGCTGACTTTACCGCCAAGTGGGGAGAGGTGCATGCCCTGCTGGGGGAAAACGGAGCCGGAAAGTCGTCCCTGATGAACATTGTGGCCGGCTTGTATGGCCCCGAAGGCGGATCGCTGTTCATTGATGATAACCCGGTAAAACTCAAAGGCCCCAAAGAAGCTGCAAAAATGGGCATTGGTATGGTGCACCAGCACTTCAAACTGGTGATGCCATTTACCGTTGCCGAGAATATTCTCCTGAACCTGGGGCATATTCAGACTGCGGGCCTTTACCGGGAGCGCCTGCGCCGGGTGTCTGATGACATCCGAGCCATGGCCAAACGCATTGGATTTGAAATTGACCCAGACACTCGCGTTGACCAGCTATCCATAGCTGAACAGCAGCGGGTAGAGATACTTAAAGTATTGCTGGCCGGAGCCAAGGTGCTGATCCTTGACGAGCCGACAGCGGTACTCACCGAAGAAGAGGCCGAACGACTGCTGACCACCGTGCAAGGGTTTGCCCGGGAAGGCGCAGCCGTCATTCTGGTGACGCACAAGATGAACGATGTTCTGCGCTACGCGGACCAGGTCACCATTATGCGCGCAGGCCGCACAGTCAAAAGCCTGAAACCGGATTCCGTATCTGTTGATGAACTGATCAGACTCACTGTGGGTGAATCCGCTCCCGACCAGTCAGCCACTCCCGGAGAACGCGAGCCAGGGGCCCCCTACCTGCAGGTAAAAGGCCTCACCAGCACGGGACCGCTACGCGCACTCAATAACCTGAACCTCACCCTGAATCAGGGGGAGATCTATGGGCTTGCAGGAGTCGGAGGCAATGGCCAGAGCGAACTCGCCAATGCCCTGATGGGGATTCCCGAACCAGTAGAAGGACAGATGGAGATAGTTGGCGAAGGAGACCTTGCCGATTTTGATGCCGCCAGAAGGCGCGCCATAGGCATTGCCTCCATACCTGCCGACCGCTATGGCGCTGCTTTAGCGGGGCCCCTTTCGATTGCAGACAACTATGCTCTTGGAGACATTCACTCCGGCCGATATGGCCCATTCTGGTACCTGAAAACCCGGGCCATTGAAGCGGACGCCGCAGAAGCGGTACGCCAGTTTGATGTTCAGGGCGTTCGCTCCCTGAAACAGAAAGCTGCTCTGCTTTCCGGGGGTAATGCCCAGAAACTGGTCATTGCCAGGGAGTTCAAACACCCGCCCAGGCTGGTTCTCGCCCACAGCCCGAGTCGCGGCCTTGATGTAAAGGCAACAGAAGCTGTCAGGGACAGACTGCGGGCTGCGCGGGATGACGGTGCGGCAGTGCTTCTTATCAGTGAGGATCTGGATGAAGTCATGGCCATGGCAGACCGGATCGGCGTCATGTCCGCCGGCCGTATCGTGGCCGAATTTTCACAGCCGGCTGACCGCCAGGCAATCGGGCAAGCAATGGTGAACCATGTCTGACTTTGCATTAAAGCGCCCTCTGATGAACCGCAGATATACTCTGGAAGTCCGCCAACAGATGGCGTGGCCCTGGCAGGCTCTGATCCTCGGGGTATCCATGCTTCTGGGGCTGTTATTGTCTGGCGCCATACTGGTATTGGCAGGCGTACCTGCCGGAGAGCTACTGAACGAATTTGTCATTCTCACACTGTTTGATGCCCAAAGCCTGAAGTCTGTGCTGTTTCAGGCATCGCCACTGATTATGGTCGGCCTGGCCGGCTGCCTGGCATTCCGCGCCAGATTCTGGAACCTCGGGCTGGAAGGCCAGATGATATTTGGAGCTGTAGGCGCAACGGCCGTCACCATATGGGATATCGGTAGCCCGGGTATGCGCCTGCCTCTGATGATGGTTGTGGCCATGGTGTGCGGGCTACTCTGGGCGGTTACACCTGTACTGCTGAAGCTCAAGCTGCAGGTGAACGAGATTGTCTCCACACTGATGCTGAACTACATCGCAATCAATGTCCTGCTGCACCTCATGTATGGCCCCTGGAAGGACCCAAAAGACGCCTTCCCTTATTCGCCCAAGTACGACAGCTTCGAACTCCTGCCAGAACTTGGCAACGGCCTAAGCCTTTCGATCCCTATCGCCATTGTGATCGCACTGATCGTACTCTGGTTCGTCAACATCTCCCGCGCTGGCCTGTATCTCCGCTTTGTGGACAAAAGCCCCAAAGTAGCCGGAGCTGTCGGGGTTCCCGTGGCAAAAACCATTTTGATTGCCGTTCTCTTCTCTGGCGCACTCGCCGGACTGGCAGGCCTGATGGTCGCTGCCGGACAGGAAGGCCGTCTTACACACTCCTTCTATGTGGGCTATGGATTTTCCGGAATTCTCATCGCGTTTCTGGCGCGTAACAACCCAATCGCGGCCACCTGTGCCGCTCTGCTGATTGCCACTCTGTTCGTATCAGGTCGCAGCCTTCAGGTGTTCTACCAGATCCCGTTTGCCATGGTGCAACTCATCCAGGCCGTACTGGTGATCTGTGTTGCATCTTCGGACTTCTTTATCCGTCATCGTATCCGTCGCGTTCAGGGGGTAGACTGACCATGGACCTGATTACCAGCTGGATGGGTAACATCCCTGAATTCGCTGTTCCTTTTGCCCTGGCAGCCCTGGGACTGATCATTACCGAGAAATCAGGCGTACTGGCACTCGGTGCTGAAGGGCTGATGCTGGTGGGCGCTGTTATAGGTGTCGGCGCCGCCCTGACTTTTGACAATACGGCCGTGGCTCTGGCGATCGCCATGATTGCAGCCAGCATTGTCTCTTTGTTATTCGCCCTGATGGTTCTGGTGATGCGTATCAATCAGGTCATTTCCGGGCTGGTTCTGGTGTTTTTCTGCCAGGGGCTGACCACATTGACCGGCACACTGATGGGCTGGACCAACCAGCCGGTTTCCGGGTTGGGAAGCATTGCACTCTGGCCCCTGTCCGAACTGCCTTATGTGGGCCGTTTTTTCATCCAGAACATTGTGGTCTATCTGGTTCCGCTGGTTTTCGTATTCTCCGTCTGGGCCCTGAACAGAACAACCCACGGCCTGCGACTGCGAGCGGTTGGAGAAAACCCACAGGCTGCCGACGCTGCCGGCATCTCCGTGCTGGGGTATCGACTGGCAGCGATTGTGATTGGTGCTGCCCTTATTGGTCTGGCGGGTGCTTTCATCGCCGTACTCAGCAACAAACTCTGGATATCCAATATGACCGCCGGCCGCGGCTGGATTGCTGTCGCCCTGGTTATTTTTGCCCGCTGGTCTCCGTGGAAAGCTCTGGCCGGCGCCCTCCTGTTTGGCTGCATTGAGGCACTGATCCCCCAACTGGCTGCATCGGGCATCAAACTGCCCCAGTACTTCGTATTCATGGCGCCCTATGCAATTACTCTTGGCGTAATGGTCTGGGTCGCCGTATCAAAACGGGATATCAGCAGTCAGCCAGGAGCTCTGGGAGCACCCTTTATCCGGGAAGAACGCACCTGACAAATGTTCTGGCCCGCCCATCAACCAACCCAGGAGAGAAAGAACGTTGAACAAAACCCTATTTGTAACCGGCGCCACATCCGGCTTCGGGGCAGCCATCGCACGCAGGTTCGCCCAGGATGGCTGGAACCTTGTCATTGCCGGTCGGCGTACAGAGCGGCTGCATATTCTGGCCGACGAACTGGGGGCAATAACGCAGGTTCATCCGTTAAAACTGGATGTACAGGACGCCGATGCGGTGCAGCAGGGTATTGAATCCCTGCCCGCCAGCTTTCGCAACATTCATACACTGGTCAATAACGCCGGGCTGGCTCTGGCTCCCGACGCCATGCAGGATGTGGAGCTTTCGGATCTGCACACCATGATCAACACCAACATCACGGGTGTGGTCAATGTCACCCACGCACTGCTTCCCGCATTGATCCGGAGCGGCGCTGGCGCCAGCATCATCAACATCGGCTCCACCGCCGGTGAATGGCCCTACCCGGGCAGCCATGTTTATGGCGCCAGCAAGGCTTTCATCAAACAATTTTCGTACAACCTCCGGTGCGACCTGACAGGCACGGGAGTACGAGTGACCGACCTGGCTCCAGGTATTGCCGAAACTGAATTTTCGATAGTGCGGAACAATGGTGATCAGGCCGCTTCCGATTCTGTCTATAAAGGAACCGTCCCCCTGTCCGCCAAAGATGTGGCTGAGCAGGTTGCCCACATTGCCAATTTGCCCGACCACATCAACATCAACCGGGTTGAAATGGTACCCGTACGTCAGTCCTGGGGACCCTATGCCATTCATCGTGATCTGGCTCCGCACTAGAAGGAGAAAACTGGCGCATGCCGAAACTTAATCAAGCCTGGCCAGTGGTCCCGGACCGGACTGCCCTGATCATTGTGGACATGCAGAAAGTTTTCTGTAATCCGGAGGGTGATCTTTACGTACCAGCTACCAAAAACATCACACCGAAGATCAGGCGGCTGGCAGATACCTGCCGCAAAGCCGGAGTAATTGTGGTGTATCTGCGCCATATTGTTCGAGGTGATGGCAGTGACACCGGGCGCATGAAGGATATGTACCCGGATGTGGATCAGGTACTGGGCCGCACCAATCCCATGGTTGAGATAATCGATGAGCTTGCCCCCGGCCCCGACGACGTTGTAGTGGACAAACTGTTCTATAGCGGCTTCCACGGCACTGATCTGGATACTGTGTTGCGCTCCAGAGATGTGGACACTCTGATTGTTTGCGGTACGGTAACCAACGTCTGCTGCGACACCACCATTCGCGATGCCGTTCATCGGGAATACAAGGTCATTGCACTCAGTGATGCCAGCGCTGCCATGCCTTACCCGGATCTCGGGTTCGGTGAGGTAACTGCTGATGAGGTGCAGAAGGTCGCACTCACAACATTCGCCTATGAATTCGGGGAAGTAACGACCTCTGAAGATATCCTTGCACGCCTGTTCTGAACACGGCGACAGAGCCTGACCATACGGGTCAGGCTTCGTCCTGACGGTGATCGTAGGTGGCATTAAGTCGCGCAGCCAGATAGTCGGCACAGGTCACCGGCTCGTATTTCGGCACCTGATCGGGCACAACATCCCTCGGGTCTATCACTGACTCAGGGTTCACTTCCAGGAAGAAAGCAATCGCGTAACGTTCCCTGGCCGGCGGCCTGACCCTGTGAGGAGTGGAGACATATACATCGTTGCTCCAGCGCATCAGGCAGTCACCGATATTGCAGACAAAGGCTCCGGGCACATAAGGCGCCTGAATCCATTCCCCTTTTCGATTAAGAACCTCCAGTCCTGCCACCTCATCCGTTGCGAGGATGGTGATATTGCCATAGTCCGAGTGGGTACCTGCGCCCCCATCTTCGCGATCCGTGCTTCCGGCAGTCGGCGGATAACGTAGCATTCGCAAAGTCGCAATGGGCAGGGTCAGGTGCTGCGCAAAGAAATCTTCGCTCAACCCAAGATCGAGACTGAAGCCTCGATGGATTGTCCGCCCCAGCTCCAGACAGTGATCAAAATAGTTCAGGGCCTGCTCCCTCCAGCCCTCGATTGGTGGCCAGAAATTGACACCCCGAAAGGGTTTGCCAGCCAGAACATCGGGGTGATCTTCAGGGAAGTCTGTCCCGATATTGAACGCCTCCTTCATGTCTGCACCCGATTCCGGGTTCAGCTTCTCATCGGCCATGGCCACATAACCACGATTATGAGGTGAGCGCCTGATCGACAGATCTGCCTTGTCGTCCGCTGGCAATTCGAAGAGTTGTCTGGCGAGATCAAAAGCTCCTTGGCAGACCGTCTGGGGGATACCGTGATCGGTCACGTAGAAAAACCCGACGTCACGGCATGCATGGCCCAGTTCCGCCGCAGTGGCCAGGCGCTCTTTCGGGTCGCTGCTGCGTAAACCCGTCAGGGAAATAATTGGTAGTGAAGACATAGTGTTCCTCCATCGTTGTAGATGTCATCAAATCATGGTGGTTCGGGTATGTGAAAACGTCTGGCAGGCTTCCTGCAGGGCCAGCCCCTGATGCTGGGCGGCGACAATGACTGAGGACTGGTTAACCCGGGTAGCTTCGCCCTTGTCGATCAGGCGGACACCATCCACCCATACTCCGGCCACATTCGTGCTACCCGCAGAAAACACCAGATTCCACAACAGGCTACCGCCCGCTTCATTCACACTGACCGGGGTCATGTTAGCCGTCATAATATCCAGCAATAACAGGTCGGCCTTTTTGCCCACTTCCAGCGAACCGATCTCCTGATCCAGCCCCAGTGCTCTTGCACCATTTATGGTAGCCATGCGCAGGATCTGGTCGGCGGGCATAGTGATGGCATCCAGGCGAGTAGCCTTCTGAATGAGAGAGGCGAACTTCATCTCCTCGAACATATTCAGGCTGTTATTGCATACAGGACCGTCGGTGCCCAGCCCTACCGTTACGCCAGCCGCAAGCATTTCAGGCACTCGCGCCACGCCACTGGCAAGTTTGGCGTTACTCACCGGGCAGTGGGCAATGCTTGTACCTGTGTCAGCTACCCGGGCAATCTCATCATCATTCAGCCAGACACAGTGGGCCAGCAGGGTTCGTTCGCCCAGGATGCCGTAGTGGTCCAGCATCGCCAGCGACCGGCGACCCAGCTCGGCGGTGACCGCCTGCTCTTCTTCTTTCTGCTCGCTGCAATGGGTATGAATGCCCACGCCATATTCCCGGCTCAGCTGAGCAGCTTCTCGATAGGCATCTTCGGTACAGTAAAACAGATGCTCCAGCCCCATCCATACACGGATGCGACCGTTCAGGGATTCATGATGACTGTGGATCAGCCGGCGGTTTTCTTCCCGGGTTGAGAAAAAATCCTTACCAGGCTTGTCTGCCACATAAGGCGCCAGCTGAACCCTCAGGCCCAGCTCGGCAGCCGCATCAGCGCAGCGATCCATGAAGCGGAACATATCCATAACGCAGGTAGTGCCGGACTGCAGGGCTTCCAGGTAACACAGGCGGGCAGAATGGTAGGCAAACTCTTCCGTCATGGCCCGGTGTTCCAGCTGGTACCAGGGCAGCCACTCCATCAGGGGCATATTTTCAGTGACGCCGCGCATCAGACTGGAGTGGGAGTGACAATCGATCAATCCCGGCAATAAGGCGTGCCCCCGGGCATCAATCACCTTGCAGTCCTCCGGGATATTTACATCCCCATCCTCTCCTATCCGGGTAATGATGCCGTCCTGCACCACCAGGGTGCCAACCGGTATCACCCGATCGCCAGGATCAGCGGTAAATATCGCGGCATGGCGGATTGCAAAACTGGACATACTGACTCCCGATACTTTCTGACCAATTGATCAGTTTTTGAAAGCAATCGCTATGCCACGCCTCAGACAGCGCCAACCGCCAATAAATACCCTGAACCCGCCATTCAGGTGCACCGCAAGCGCTCACTTTGCTGCAACTTGCACCACAAACAGTCAGCTTTATTGACCACCTGATCATTAATTGCTCCGTGCCCGGGCCATTAACGACTCCTCCGGAATCGCTGGCATATATCCTGCTTAACTTCTTTCAGGGAATTTCCGGGCCAAGAGAACCTCCTGGATCAGACTCCTGAGTCAAGATGACATTCCTCTGTCATAACGCCTCTCCGGCGTACGGTTCTCGAGAGATTCTGGAGGAATGCTATGCCTTCCATGCAAAACGATGTGCAGGTATTGAAAGGTGGCCGGGTTATCGACCCTGCCAACGGGTTCGACGGCATTGCCGACGTCGTCACCAGGGGTGACACCATCATTGCCGTTGGACCGGATGCCGGCCAGCAATACCCTGACGCCCGGGTTCTGGACATGACCAGCAAGCTTGTGACTCCTGGCCTGATCGATATTCATACCCACTGCTACACAGGGCTGGGCGACTTCTGCCTGCCAACAGATCTCATGGGGGTCGATTCGGGGGTGCCGATCATGGTCGACGCAGGAACCACCAGCAGCACCATTTTCGGGCTCGCCCGCAAGGCCATCATTGACCACCCGGATACCAAAACCAAGATCTTCGCCCTTCTCGACCCTTCGCAGATCTATCTGGCCAACAAAACATTCGTCTGCCACTATCTGCGCATTGCCGATGATGAGCGCAATATCGATGTCGAATCTGCCAGAAAAGTGGTGGATGACAACCGCGATGTCATCGTCGGCTTCAAAGTACGGGCAACCATTACTGACGACCCGGACCGTTCACCATTTCTGGAAGCTGCCCATCAGATTGCTCCGGACCTGCCCATAATGATCCACCTCGGCGCCTTCCCACACACGCCGGTGCTGGATACGGAAAAGCTGCTTTACAAGCTGCGTAAGGGCGACATGATCACCCACGCCTGTCGCGGCGGCGGTGGCCAGCTCGACCAGAACGGCGAACCGACCAAAGCATACAAAGACGCTTACGAGCGGGGCGTGCTCATGGACATAGGTCATTCCGCCGGGGATTTCCACTTCCGCACGGCACGGAGGCTGATCGAACGGGGTTATCTGCCGACCACCATCTCTACCGACCTGAACGTGTTCAACGTGGACGGGCCGGTGTACTCGCTGTCCACCACCATGTCCAAAATCTGGGCTCTCGACGTACCGCTGGAGAAGGTCATTGCCATGACCACCATTAACCCGGCCCGCGCTATCAACAAGCAGGATACCTATGGCTCGCTGAGTATCGGGCGGCCGGCTGAAGTCAGCGTGCTGGATATCGAGGAGGGGCCTTGCACCCTGTCCGACGGCAATGAGGAACTTGTTGCTCCGCGTCGGCTGCGGGCAGTGGGATGCCTGCGTAACGGCAAGTGGTATGACGCTGTTCACGACCAGAAACAGACAGCAGAACTGAAGGAGGCAGTATGAGTAGCGCTACTGCCATGCAAAAAACCGCTGTCGATCCGAAAGTTTTCTATGATGATCTGGTACGAACCCTTGAGCAGCGCCGGGATGCTCTCTCCGAGCCGGAAAAGAGTTTTGGCGGCTACCAGCCGCTGGATCGGGCAGAATTGCTTGAGTGGCTTAAATTCCAGTGCTGGTATGAGCAGGAAGCCGCTGGTTTTATTGGTTCGTGGCTACGGGATACTCCAGAACCAGAGGTATTTGTTGGACTTTGTCAGCAGGTCGCCGACGAAGGTAAACACTACAAGCTGATCCTGTCCCACCTGCAGTCTCTGGGAGCATCCATGGAGGGCTGGTCACCGGAGCCCGAATGGGTTGAGTGGGTCAGCGAGTTTTACTCCAGCGGCGACGATACCCTGGAACGGGTAGCGGCCCACAACATCACCGGAGAACTGGGCGCCATGGACGCCTTCGAGGGACTGCTGCCGCGTATCCCCGAAAGCACCCGTGCGATGCTTCAGAAGATCATTCCCGATGAAAAGTTCCATGTTTCTCTGGGGCGTATGACCGTACACCGTTATGCCACCACCCAGGACCGGCAGGCGCGTGTTGAAGCGAGGGTCTTGCGGGCATTTGAGCTGGAACAGAAGGGCCGGCTGGCATTCGAACGCCGCCTTGGCGCAACCCGCGAACAAGCGGCCAATGATTCCGCTGAACAGCCGCCAGCCAAAGCCAATGAAGGCGCAGCTCCCCAATGGATCTGCCAGGTGTGTGGCTGGATCTACGACGAGGCGGTAGGTGACCCGGACTCAGGCATTGCTCCAGGAACGCCATTTGAAGACATCCCGGATGATTGGGTATGCCCCGAATGCCTGGTGACCAAGGATGACTTTGTCCTGCTTTCGGTCTGAGAAACCCCGTTACTGAAAGGAATGCACCGGGAGGGCGTTTAAACGCCCTCCCTTGCCCTGCAAGAACTTATACCGGCGTCGCCACCCCGTTTCTGTTTGAGGCAAGCCACTGGTCACGGCGTGTGAGCAGCCGGTCAGCCGCCTGGTTGGCGTGGTCGATATATTCAGCCATATCGCCACTGAGCAATATCTGGTTCTCAGCGAGTACCCTTCCCGCCACCATGGTCATTGCAACATCTCCACCCAGTACGGAATGCACAAGATTATGATGCAGGTTCTGCAATGACCCCGAGGGAATAAACGGCGTCATCCTGGCGGTATCGGCACGTACGGCAATCACATCCGCTTGCTTGCCCGGCTCCAGAGAACCAATTTCACGATCCATGCCCAATGCCCTGGCACCTTCGATGGTAGCCGCCCGCAGGACATCCCAGGATTTCCAGGCGGCGGCATCCATGGCCCTCAACTTGGCCAGCAGCGAGGCGATTTTCATTTCCTCGAACATGTCCAGGTTGTTATTTTCCTTCTCACCATCTGTGCCAATACCCACCGGGATACCGGCGGCGATCATGGCTTCCACAGGCGCCGGACCGCTGGCCAGTTTCATGTTACTTGAGGGATTGTGAGCAACGCCGATGTTGTTGGCTGCCAGCAACTGGAGTTCGTCATCATCAAGCCAGACACAATGAGCCAGTAATACCCGTTCCGGCGACAGAAGACCCAGCTTCTCCAGAGCACGCACAGGGCTCATCCCGTGCCGGCGCATAGCCTCGGGGATTTCATTCTGGCTTTCGTTCGAGTGGGTATGAAACCCGGTGCTGTAGTGATCGCACAGATCCACAACCCGACGGCACGCAGCTTCTGTAGCATAGTACTGGTGTTCCAGACCCACCCATACGTTAACCCGGCCACCAGCCCCGCCATGCCATTGCGAGATCAGAGCTTCGTTATCATCCAGAGTATCGAAATAATCGTAACCCGGTGCCTCACCTACGTAGGGCACCATTACCACACGATTCCCCAGAGCTTCTGCCGCCCGGGCAGAACCGGCCATATAGCGCCACATATCCACCGACGTGGTAGTGCCGGCCAGCAGGCTTTCCGCATAACACAGCCTGGAGGCAGCCTCTGCTTCTTCTGGCCTGAGCACACGGTGCATCGGATCGATATACTGCTGTAGCCACTCCCACACAGGCAATTCCTCTGCGGTGCCCCGTAAGAGGCCGGAGTGGCTGTGAGTATTGATCAGCCCCGGCATCAGCACCGCGCGACCGTAATCCCGGAGCTCGGCATCCGGAGCACGTTCCAGCAATACCGAACGGGGACCAACAGCTTCAATGGTTTCACCCATCACCAACACGGCGCCGTCCTGGATTATGGGATTGCCAGCAGTCATGGGCAATACGGCGTCTGCGCTCAACAGGAGCCTGCGTTTGCTGGCCAAGGTCGTAGTCATCATAGCTTCTCCTGTTCTGAGGTACTCCGGCCATCCGCTTCATCCGCGCAGCCAGGAGCAGCAAGTCGAGCAATGGCCCGCCGCAGGCCGCCATAACCGGTACAACGGCAGAGATTGCCAGCTACGCATTCCGTCAGATCCACCTTGCTTCCCTGTCGGCGCTGCCTGATCCCTGCAACCAGAGAGACCGCAAAACCCGGTGTGCAGTAGCCACACTGCAAGGCACTCTCACTTGCCAGTGCATCACGTACAGCGAGAAAGTCGGGATCCTTGTTCAGCCCCTCTACGGTCTGCACATGACGTCCAGGCAGCTGCCAGGCCATCACCAGACAAGAGGGCACAGCACAACCATCCAGCAGTACCTGACAGGCACCGCATCGACCTACACGGCACCCGGGCCGGGCTGAGGTGATCTGGCCAGATTCCCGCAGGATATCCAGCAGGGTCCCGGCATCCGACGCGGATCGGGTAACAGCCTCTCCGTTCAGCTCAAAACTGATGTTTTGCTGTGCCGGAGTTTCCGGCAGCGGATAATGATCACTCATAGGTTTTGTTCCTGTGCAGCCATTGCCACCAGCAAGTCTCCGGGATCTACCGGCAGCCGCCGGACCCTGACACCGGTTGCCGCTTCGATCGCCGCAGTAATAGCCGGTGCTACTGCTTCAATACCCAGTTCACCCACGCCCCTTACCGGGTACGGATCGTCCTCTGGTGTATTGTCCAGAACATCAACACGCTGGAGAGGGGCATCATGAAAGGTGGGAATCAGGTACTGATCCAGATTGTCTGCCTGGTAGCGGCCTTCATGGGCTGTCATGTCTTCAGTCAGAGTCATGCCCTGCCCCATCACAGCAGCACCCTCGATCTGCCCCAGATAACCGGGAGGGTAGATCACAGGCCCGGCCGCCGTAACGTGATGAAGGTCCGTCACCCGGACCCGACCAGTGATACGATCCACTTCTACCCGGGCCACAGTCGCGATCTGCAGCTGCAGATAACGGCCCACGGGGTGTTCACTGTCCGGCGCCACCGGAAAATCCTGGCTGGCGTTGGCCGTCATGCCGCCAGGGTTGGTGCTCTCAGCCAGCTCCCGATAGCTCAACACCTGCCGACCATCAGAAAATATACCCCCCGGGCCAAACTCAAGGCCTTTTTCCGGTTGGCCGCTCACGCGGGCGGCATGCCCACGCACCGCATCCATCCAGCGGGGCAGAATGCTGGCCAGTACACCGTGTACCAGTACGGTGCTGCGAGATGCGCTGGTGGGCCCGGAGTCCGGTCCCCGGGAGCTCCCAAGTACAACTTCCACGTCGGCTTCCCTGCAGCCCACCCCATTGCAGACGGATCGGGTGATGGACTCGACAATGTTCTGGCCATAGTCCGTAAAACCGAATTCCACGCAGATACGACCTGCCGGTGACAAGCTGATACGACCGCCACCACTGTCAGGTAAACCATCTCCCAAACCGTTGCCCTGGGCACCCATAGCCATACCCGTGCCTGTCAGCCAACGGCCATTATCCGTGTCACCGCGGGACCAAAGAGGGGAAGCTACGGCAGCCGCCAGCACGTCGGCGGGCGGCGCCGTCCAGCGAACAGTCTGGTTGCGGCTACCGGCATCACCCGGAGAACGCAGGTTGATCCGGCGAAGGGTCGCGGGCTCAATACCAAGGCCGCGGGCCAGCTCATCCAGCTGCGATTCCACCGCGAAAGTGGCCTGGTTTCCGCCAAAGCCCCGGAAGGCCCCACACACACCATTATTGGTATAAACCAGGCGACCGGACACACGATAGGCCTCAATCCGGTACAGGGGTGCCGTGGCGTGGTCCAGATAGTTCTCAAGCACGGCCGGCCCCAGACTGGCGTATGCGCCGGTGTCCAGAACTGCCTCTACTTTATGAGCCAGCAAACGTCCTGCCGCGTCACACCCGGTGGTCATTTTTACTGACACCGGGTGGCGCTTGATGCCGGCCCGGCAGGATTCGAACCGATCCAAATGGATCATTACCGGGCGCCCGGTTTTCAATGCAAGCAAACCAGCAGCCGGCTGCACTGTAAGTTCATCCTTGCCACCGAAGGCGCCACCGGTGGCCATGGACTCGACAGCCACCTTTTCACGGGCAACACCAAGAATATCTGCCAGTTGTTCCACATCACGATGACCGGACTGGCATCCTACCCGGAATAGCACACCACCTTTGCCATCAGGAATGGCCACCCCGCCTTCGGTTTCCATAAACACATGCATCTGGCGGGGAGTCTGATAATGATGTTCTGCGATCACAGTACAACGGGAAAGCGCGTCATCAATGTCGCCGCATTCAAGCGTTTCCCGGACCAACAGGTTGCTGCCACCGTGCTCTTCATGGGAGGAGTGGATAGCAGTCTGCTGCTCAGCCAGGGAAGCATCACTGACCACCGGTAGTGGCTGGTAATCCACTTCAATGGCATCCAGCGCTGCTCTGGCCTGCTCCGGAGTGTCTGCTGCCACGGCAGCTATCGCATCTCCTTCGTAGCGGACCCGGTCATCACAAAACACCGGCTGATCGCGAATCACAATGCCGAAACGATTCAGACCCGGCACATCGTCCGCCTTGATCACCGCATGCACGCCGGGCATGTTCAGAGCGCGGGAGGTATCTACCCGGGTAATCAGGGCATGGGCGCAGGTACTACGAAGAATGGCACCATGCAGCAACCCGGGCAGGTGTCGCTGATCAGTGGCATAGGCCAGACCACCTTCGATACGCGGGGCCAGATCCATCTTAGAGGTTGCGTTACGGACGGAGTTTCCGTCCAGCGTCATCAGCTTTCTGACTGCCCCCTGTAAATTTTCAGACGTCACGGGTCAACTCCATCAGTCCAGACTCCAGCATCCGTCGCACGGCCAGCCTTAACCGGGTGTCGTGCCAGCCCAGAGTTTCCAGCTCACTGTCCACCACTATCGCCAGATCCGTGAGTTCACGAATGCCCTCATCTCTCAGCATGGCTTCGGTAACCGTCAATCGTCCCGGGCCTCCTTCACCACACACTGCCAACTGCACCTTCTCGCCATCATGAACACACGCCACAGTGGCGCGGGTGGGACTAAAGCGTTCCCGATAGCCAAGCTTTTCCAGAGAAACACGCCAGCCACGGCTGTCTGGCAAGGAGACAGACCTGAGCAGATCGCCGCCCTGGCGATCCGGTAGCCATCGGGTCAAAGGCCGGCGGTTGCTGCCTTTGCTTCCCACCAGGTCCACCTCAGTGTCCAGGGCAAGCGCCAGCGCTGACAGGTCCCCGCCGGCAAACAGATTTCCGCCGACTGTTCCCAGATGACGCACACCGGGTCCTGCTACACGTTTAATCAAACCGTTCAGTTGAGGAAGGTACAACGCCATCAAAGGGTGGCGGGCCAGCTCGTCCAGAGTGGTTAACGCTCCAATGCTGAGACCCTCTTCCGTCTCCCGAATACCACGAAATTCCGGCCAATCAGGATTCAGCGCCACCAACTGCACGGGCCACTGCCGGTCACGTTCACAGGATGGCTGCAACCAGGTGCCACCAGCAATGTAGGGCGACCGGAAGCGTTTGGCGAAACTGACCGCCTGACGGGGCGACTCCGGGTGCATGACCCGGACCGCCTGGCGTTCGCTGACTATGCCGTTCACAGGTTCCACTTACTCGCTGCCGGCACCGGACACGTCCGGATACCGGGCCATAATGTCATGGATGGCCTCAGTACCAACGAACTCTGTGGTATAGCCCTTGGTGGGATCAACGGATTCATCGATCAGATCCAGGCTAACCAGTTGCTTATAGATATCCTGCCAACGTTCGTCGGTCATGATGCCTATACCACCGGTCAGGGCATCGCCAGAAAGGACAATGCCACGCTCATCCATCTCCCTGAGAGAATGGGCAAGCTGATCCGGACCCTGGTTCTCGTTCAGCCCATGAATGTATTCATTGGTAGCTGCAGGGTCCTGCAGATACTGGTACCAGCCCTCAATGGTCGCTTCCACAAACTTGCGGGCAACTTCCGGGCGTTCTTCCAGAGTTTTGCGAGTGGTAACGATCAGAGTGGAGTAAGACTCCCAGCCATGATCAGACAGCAGAAACACATTGGGCTCGATACCAGCCTGCTTCACAACAAAAGTTTCCGAGGTTACATAGGCCTGCTGGATAACCTGAGGATCTGCAATAAACGGCCCCATCTGGAAGGTATACGGACGAACCTGTTCATCGGTGTAGCCGTATTTCTGTTTCAGCCACGGCCAGAATGACTGGTGAGCATCCTGGGACAGCAGGATCGGTTTGCCTTTGAGATCTTCCAGCCTGTCGTTCCCGACCCCCGGGTGGGTCATGATGATCTGCGGGTCTTTCTGGTAGAACGCCGCAAGCGCCACTACAGGCAGATCTTCCCCAATAGCATTGAGAATCTGGCCGCTCGAATGGAGCATCACAAAATCAGCCTGACCGCCGAGCAGCAATTGCAGGTTGTTGACCTGAGGCCCTCCGGGAGCCATGTCCACATCAAGCCCATAGTCCTCATAAGTACCCTGGGAATCCGCGTGGTACCATCCACCATGTTCGGCCTGGGGGAACCAGTTGGTGCGAAAGGTCACCTTCTCAAGATCATCAGCCCACAGGGAGCCAGGCGTTGCCAGCATGGCCAGCCCCGCCGCCATCAACATAGTCGCTACCCGACCGGGGCGCCGCACTTTCGTTGCAAAAGATACTGTCTTGGTCGTCATGCACTCTCTCCAAACATAAGGTCATGCGGGTGATCTGACATTCAGACTCACACCCGCTTGTGATTTCCCTATAATTTTTATTCGAGGGAGAACATCAGGCATTGGCAAAACATTGGCTGGCCGGCAGTACCGGTGCTATGCGCGGTGCAATTCCGCGATGATTGTCCGGGGATGACTCATGACACCGGCTTCCCGAACAGTCTCACCCGGCTCACGCCACCATCAGGAATCATATTGAAACGGATATGGGTAATCGCACCCAGATCCTTCAGATCGGTAAACTGATGGATGGCGTCTGCGGTCAGTGGCTGATCGTCCATCAACGTATGCCAGAACATACTCTGGGTAATGAGAGACTGGGCAGTGCTCTCTCCAGACTCGACACAGGCAGCCTGTACAGAGCAAGCCGCCGGAAAATTACCCTTGAAGTGCGCTGTATCCACTTCGATGCGTTCAGCTATACCTTTGTGGCCAAGAGCCAGAATGCACCAGTCATTTCCCGGCTCACGCCTGCGACGGGTCTCCCAGCCATCGCCCATATTGATACCCCGGCCCGGTCGCAGCAGCTTGCGGGGCTCACCGTAGTGGGCGTCACTCCAGGCCACCTGGTCACCACCATGTTCCAGAGCAAGCAGGTTAACCGGGCCAGTGCTCTGTAGTGCAGACCAGTCACAGTATGGTTTGCCGTATATTCGCAGGCGCGCCAGCCCCCCATCGGGGAATATGTGTACACGCACATGGCTCCACGCCTGATCCGATGCGATTTCACAGAATCGGTGATCGTTGCCTCGCAATTCGATTGCGGGCACCAGTGTTTGCCAGTTGCTGTTTTCGCCAGGCTCACCATCCGGGCAGTAGCATGCCTCCAGCGAGGCCGCCGGGGGGAAGTTTCCGGTGAAGAAACTGGTGTCAAAATCCACACCCATCAAAATCCCGGGTGTCGACAGGCGAACAACACACCAGTCGTGGCCGGTAGTACGACGACGGCGGGTTTCCCATCCGTCCATCCATTTGCCATTGTCATCAAAACGGTCGGGGTAAAACACAGGCTGATCCGGGCTCAGCATGCGCTCCCGCGACGCAAAAAATTCATCGGTCACCTGAGTCACTTCCGCTCCCAGGCTACCATCGGCCAGATTCAGGCCTTTACGGGTGAAGTCAGGCCCCTCGACAACAGGCGCCACTATTGCATCAGTCATTCTTTTACTCCGGTATCAGTCGCCTGAAAGGGGTGTTCCTGTTTCCAGTGGCGGGCAATATCAATACGCCGGCACACCCATACCTGTTCGTGTTGCTGGATATAATCCAGAAACCTCTGTAAAGCCCTGAAGCGTCCCGGACGACCAACAACCCGGCAATGCAGGCCTACAGACATCATCTTCGGGGCATCAGCGCCTTCTTCGTACAACACATCAAAAGTGTCTTTCAGGTACTGAAAGAATTGCTCTCCCGAGTTGAATCCCTGGGGCGAACAGAAGCGCATATCGTTGGCTTCCAGCGTGTAGGGAACAACCAGATGGGGTTTGAGCTCTCCGTCACGGGTTTCAACCGTAGTCCAGAAAGGAAGGTCGTCTCCGTAGTAATCGCTGTCGTATTCCAGTCCGCCATGCTCTACAACCAGACGGCGGGTATTCGGGCTGTCGCGGCCGGTATACCAGCCCAATGCAGGTGCTCCGGTCAACCGGGCGTGCTGCTCCAGCGCCAGTTCCATCCAGCGGCGTTCCTCGGTCTCGGCCATCTCCTGGTAGTGAATCCAGCGCTGACCATGGCAGGCAATCTCGTGGCCATCATCAATAAAGGCCTGCACCACCTCCGGGTTTCTGGCAAGAGCCATAGTGACGCCGAATACTGTCAGGGGTAGCTGACGCTTGCGGAATTCACGCAGAATGCGCCAGACACCGGCACGGGATCCATACTCATAGAGGGACTCCATGCTCATGTGCCGCCCTCTGTAGGCTTCAGCACCAATAATGTCGGAGAGGAACGTCTCGGAGTGTTCGTCTCCGTGAAGCACGCAATTCTCTCCACCTTCTTCGTAATTAAGTACAAACTGAACAGCTACCCGGGCATTTCCGGGCCAACGGGCATGGGGAGGGTACTCACCATAACCACGCATATCTCTCGGATATGAGGCGTTCTCATTCATGTTGGACTCTCAAGGCCGCACCCCCGCAGGATCATGCCAGTCAGGAAGTCGGCCGCGCGGTCAAAATCACGCTTCTCATATTCGGCCTTGTTCTCAACCATCAGGATCTGCACCTGGAAGTCGGCATAATGTTGTGTGGATGACCAGATCAGGAAAATCAGCTGCACCGGATCCACTGGAGCCATCCGGCCATCGTCTATCCACGACTGCATGACTTCAGCCCTGCCCCGGACCCACTCACGCATGTTGGTGCGCAGATGGTCCACAAGAAAAGGCGCTCCCTGGATGATTTCCATGGCGAACAAGCGGGAAGACAAGGGGTACTTTCGTGACATCTCGACTTTGGTCCGGATGAAAGTGGCCAACGCCTCTGCAGGATCATCCTCCGGCCGGATATCCGTAAACACCTTGTTCCAGCGCGCCAGAATGTCATCAAACATGGCGCTATACATTCGTGTCTTGTTACTGAAGTAATACAGAACGTTGGACTTGGGAAGCCCGGCTCGTTCGGCAATGCTTTGGATCGTAGCGCCTTTGTAGCCGTTAAGTGCAAACTCTTCCTCGGCAGCAACCAGAATTTTCTCTCTGTTGCGTTCCCGGATCCTGCCCGGCCGATATTTTTTACCTTTTGCGCCCTCAACTGCTTTATCTGAAGCGACACTGTCTGCAACTGAATTTTTAGTCATGAGCCTCTCACTTGTTATCCATTTGTTCAGGAGTCCGACAGGATGATTCTGCCGGACTCCTGCACCGGATCAGAAGTGGAATTTCACCAATGCACTGACTGAGCTCTGATCGTCCATCAAAGTGTCACCCAGACCATACTTGTTGTTCCAGTACTGATACTCGACACCGGCGTAAAGAACGCCAGGCGAGCCCCAGAAGTTACCCACGTCCATTTTGACCTGTGGAGTGAACTGGAACTCGGACTTATGATCGGATTCTGCAGAGGTCCAGTCGATGTAACCATCGATGAGGAATTTGGCAGCACCAATATCGAACGGATAGGCCCAGGTTACTGTCAGCTGCTTCTCGTCAGCGACCTGCTCATTATCAACATAGTAAACGCTGGTATTGAAATACATGAAGCCAGGAATGTCCCATGCCAGACCGATACCGCCCATATAGTTATTTACCTGGGTGCCGCCGCCAAACTCGTACTGGGCCGCCAGGCGTACGTCTTTGATCGGACCAAAGCTGAGATCTTTACCAGTCAGCCAGCTGCCGCTCACGTTGGGCGCGAATTCCCCGTATACGTTATCCGCCCCTTCTACTGAACCCTGACCCTGGTCACGGTCGATGAAGAAGAAGGTGCTGCCCCAGTTGTGGGCGGTGGCATTTTCGAAGGTGAAATAAGTCGCCTCGTATTCAAAACCACCATTGCCGCCTGCGTCGAACTGGACCCCCTGATACTGGTTACTGTGCAGTATGGAGATACTGGAGCCTCCGAAGAACTTCTCAGCGTGAGCAGCAGGAGCGAAAGATGCGGCAGCCACACAGCTGGCAATCAATGTTTTACGAAGTGCATTCATGGTTAATCCTCTAGGGTTACTTTCTTCATTACGTTAGGGTTGGAACTCTTCAGATCATTATTGTTAGCATCCCGGCCGGTATGGCTGACCGAGGGAAAGTGGAGTATTGAGTCGGGTTCGGGCCGGGTTCCAGGACAGTAGAACCAGCATCAGAATGGTCACCAGATAAGGCAGCATGGCCAGCAACTCCGTGGAGCTTTTCCAGCCCAGCCCCTGAAGCACCAGGTGCAGGATACTGGCCGCACCAAACAGGTAGGCACCCAGAATCAAGCGCTCCGGCCGCCAGGTAGCGAACACCACCAGAGCCAGGGCTATCCAGCCACGGCCGGCTGTCATGTTTTCCGTCCAGAGCGGGGTATAGGCCAGGGACAGATATGCACCTGCAAGCCCGGCCATAGCACCACCAAAAGCCACTGCCAGGTATCGCACCAGCAAAACCTGAAGCCCATTGGCGTTAGCCGCCTCAGGATCCTCGCCAATAGCTCTTAAAAGCAGACCAGCCCGGCTGTAACGCAGAAACAGCGCCACGCCTGCGAAGGCAATAAAAGAGACGTAAACCAGTGGATCCTGATCGAAGAACACACGACCCAATACGGGAATATCACTCAGCAACGGAATGGCCACCCGGGAAAAGCCCTCAATGGATGAGCCCACAAACCCCGCCCCGAGAAATGCACTCAGGCCAGTGCCGAATATGGTCAGAGCCAGTCCTGCTGCGTATTGGTTTGCTGCCAGAGTGACCGCCATGAATGCAAACAGCAGGGACATACCAATACCGGCCACAATGGCTGCAACAACCCCAACCAACAGGCTCCCACTGGACAGCGCGGCTGCAAATCCAGCCACCGCGCCCATCAGCATCATGCCTTCCTGCCCCAGGTTTAGAACTCCTGAGCGCTCACAGATCAGCTCGCCCAGGGCTACCAGTAACAGCGGGGTTCCGGCAACAACAGTTGCGGCAAGGACATTAACTATCAGTTCCATTTCAAGCCTCCTGCGACGCAGTTGTGACTGCCGCACTTAGGGGTTGCAATGCCGCTTTCCTGCGCCGGATCCGGTAATGGATAAAGGCATCGCATGTGAGCAGATAAAACAGCAACAGCCCCTGAAACAACCCCGTAACAGCCTTCGGCATATGCATGGCAATCTGCAGCATTTCTCCACCTATGAAGGTCAGCGCCAGCAAGGCACTGGCCGCA
This sequence comes from Marinobacter sp. F3R11, assembly GCF_003318275.1. Classification (GTDB taxonomy): domain Bacteria; phylum Pseudomonadota; class Gammaproteobacteria; order Pseudomonadales; family Oleiphilaceae; genus Marinobacter. The sequence continues at coordinate 719,462 of NZ_QOCH01000015.1, forward strand.
ACAATGCCCAGAGCATTCATCCTCCCCAGAAACACAACAATGATCGCGGTATAGCCGTAGCCAGGAGACACCTGAGGCACCAACTGACCAATAGGACCAGTTACTTCAGAAGCTCCCGCCAGCCCGGCTGTGGCGCCGCCGATCAGAAATGCAAACCAGGTCAGACGGCGAACACCAAAGCCGGCAAATTCTGCCGCCCGGTGATCCTGACCAACGACATTCAGCTGGAAGCCAATAAAACTGCGGGCAAACAGAACCCACACCGCCACCGCAGCCAGCAAGCCGAACGCCAGTCCCAGATGCAAACGGGTACCCGGAATCAGGGCCGGCAGCAGTGCCGAATCGGAAAACATGACTGACTGAGGAAAACCGAACCCGAATGGATCCTTGAGTGGTCCGTGCACGGTGAACAAGAGAAGATTCAATGCAATGTAATTGAGCATTATGGTCGTGAGGATTTCATTGCAGTGCAGATGGGTTTTCAGCCCTGCTGCAATCGCGGCCCAGACCATACCGGCGAGAACACCTGTCAGCAGTACAAGAGGCAACACCCAGAACCCACTGGATTCCGAGAGTTGTATGGCCATCACGCTGGCACCCAGAGCCCCCATCAGGAAATGGCCTTCAGCACCAATATTCCATACCCTGGCGCGGTAACACACCGTCAAACCGGCCGCGCACAACAGCAACGGCGCCATTTTCAGGCCCAGCTCCGAGAGCCCTGACAGATCACTGACCGGTGTTATAAAGAAGAATTTCAGGCCTTCCACCGGATCTTTTCCCATCACCAGAAACAGCACAAAGCCGGTAATGATGGTCAGAACCAGGGCCAGCAAAGGTGAAGCCCAACGCATCAGTGACGATGGAACAGGACGGCGCTCAAGCAACAGCATGGGCAACCTCCCCGGATTCAAATTCCCCTGCCATCCACTGTCCAAGCTGCTCAATGTTCAGCTCCGACGTGGGGGCCAACGGAGACAAACGGCCATCGCAAAGTGCGCCAAGGCGATTACACAGCTGATAAAGTTCATCCAGATCTTCAGAAATCAACAGAATGGAGGCGCCTTCATCCCTCAGCCGCACCAGGGATTCATGGATAGCAACAGCTGACCCCACATCAACACCCCAGGTAGGATGGGATGCCACCAGAAGACGGGGATTCTGAAGAGCTTCCCGACCAATAATGTACTTTTGCAGATTGCCCCCGGACAGACTTCCGGCAGTGTTGTTTTCACCAGTGCAGCGAACGCCAAACCGACGGATTACTTCACGGGAAAACTCCCGGACCCGGCCAGAACGAACCAGGCCCCGACTTACCAGACCCTCCCCGGAGGCAGTCAACAGAGCATTATCAGCGAGTGACATGTCGGGCACAGCACCTCTCCCAAGGCGCTCCTCCGGCACAATCGCCACGCCCAGTTTCCGACGCTGATCCGGAAACAGGTTAGCGATATTCACCCCGTCCAGAGTGATAGTTCCGGTTCCTGTGCGGATTTCCCCGGACAAGGCTTTGAGAAGCTCGTCCTGGCCATTACCGGCAACCCCGGCAATACCGACAATTTCCCCTTTGTGTAAATCCAGATTCACATTACTGAGACTGGTCCCAAAGGGATCCTTACTCTTCCAGCCAAGACCTCTGATCTCTATCAGAGTGGCTCCCGGTTCTGCTGCAGTAACCTGGGTAGAAATCGGAGTATCGTCACCCACCATCAGCCGCGCGATGTCGTTAGCTGATATGTCCGCAGGCTGACAATCACCACTAACCCGCCCCTGACGCAACACCGTAGCTGTGTGACAGAGGCTACGCACCTCTTCGAGTTTGTGGCTGATAAACAGAATACTGCAGCCTTCTTTCGACAGCTTTCGCAGCGTCGCAAACAGGGTGGAAACTTCCTGGGGAGTGAGGACCGATGTCGGCTCATCCAGAATCAGCAGGGTCGTTTCCTGAATCAGGCAACGAACAATTTCCACCCGCTGACGCTCCCCCACCGACAAAGTGCTCACGTAACGTCTGGGATCCAGAGCCATACCGTAGCGCTCGGAAACTTCGCGTATACGCTGGTTCAGCCTGGCGCGGTTGCGAGCTTCATCCGGAGGAAGACTGAGCGCAATGTTCTCGGCTACGGTCAGCGTCTCGAACAGTGAGAAGTGCTGAAACACCATACCAATACCCATACGACGAGCCTGGGCGGGGTTATCCACCCGCACTTCGTGGCCATTCCAGACAATCCGCCCCTGGTCCGGCTGGATCACGCCATAGATCACCTTCATCAGAGTGCTCTTGCCAGCACCGTTCTCCCCCAGAAGCGCGTGAATCTCTCCCGCGCCTACCGTGAGGTCAATGCCGTCATTGGCCCGGCACCCCGGGTATTCCTTGACGATGTTTTCCAGTTTCAGGCGTATCGCCGAAGTCATACACAGTCCCGTGTTCGTTCTAATGTACCTGGCCAGAATTCATAAACTGACCAAACAATCAACATTTGAGGTACCAGCAATATGCTTGCCAAAAATTAATAAACATCAAAAATCAACGAAACAAACCAATTGGTCAGCTTTTTGCAGAAACCTGACAGGACACATTGAGCAGCCTGCCTGTAGCCAAAGGCAGGACACCCCGAAACACCGCAAACAGACTGCTAGCGGAGAGAGCTGTGATCGAATTCCTTCTAAACGGTCAAATTGAAAAACTTGACCAGGCCGACCCAAATTTGAGCATCCTGGAATGGTTACGCACCAAAATGCGACTTACCGGCACCAAGGAGGGATGTGCCTCCGGTGATTGTGGGGCCTGTACTGTCATTACCGGTACACCTGACCAGAGCGGGAGCATCCGCTATCAGGCAATAAACAGTTGCATCACCTTGCTGGGCAGCCTTCACGGCAAGGAACTCATCACTATTGAAGCCTTCCAGCAGGAGCCGGGGCACCCAGTACAGAGCAACATGGTAGAAATGCACGGAGCCCAGTGCGGCTTCTGTACACCAGGTATTGTTATGTCCCTGGCCGCACTGCACGCCAACCGTAAAGAAAGTGAGACCAGCAACGGCCAGATTCTTGAGGCCTTGTCCGGCAACCTGTGCAGATGCACCGGCTACCGGCCCATTATTGAGGCAAGCCACCAGGCAATGGTGGAGGAATGGAAGCCGGATTCGGATCATCCAGCCGTGGGAATGGCCAGCAGGCTCCCGGCACCAGAACTGGGGGGCATTCACCAGGACAGCTTTACCCTGAGCTCACCCCAAGGTGCACGCTATGACTCACCTGTAAGTCTGGAAGAGCTTCGCACCCTGCGCCGCGAAGCCCCTGACGCTCGGCTGGTAGCAGGCGGCACAGACCTGACGCTGGAGATTACCCAGCAGCTCAGAACCCTGGACCACCTGATAAGCCTGGAGCGCATACCCGAACTGCAAGGTTGCACCCTGGACGGAAAGGAACTGGTGATCGGCGCTGCCACAACTTACCAGCAGTTCCGGGAACCCCTGTGCGCACTCTGGCCGGCTTTTGACTCAATGCTGGACCGTCTGGGATCACTTCAGATCCGTAACAGGGGCACGCTGGGTGGCAACATCGCCAATGCATCGCCGATTGGTGACATGCCCCCTCCACTGATCGCACTCGGCGCGACACTGGTACTGGATGGCCCCGAAGGCGAACGTCGCCTGCCGTTGGAAACGTTCTTCCAGGGTTATAAACAGACCGCTCTCCAGCCTGGCGAGTTCATTCGCTCTGTGCGTGTGCCCGTACCCGAAGCCAACGAAAGTCTCTACATCTACAAGGTATCCAAACGCCTGGATGATGATATCTCGGCGGTTCTGGGAGCCTTCCGGCTGACGATCGACAAGGGCGTTGTCCGTGACTGCCGCCTGGCCTTCGGTGGCATGGCAGCCACCCCTGCGCGGGCTGTTCAGGCAGAGGCCGCCCTGACCGGCCAGCCCTGGAGTGAAGAAACCCTGGAGACCGCAATTGCAGCCCTGGACAGTGATTTCTCGCCTCTGAGCGATGTTCGTGCCTCCTCCGGCTATAGACTGCAGGTTGCTGGAAACCTGTTAAGACGCGCCATGCTGGCGTCTACCTCTCTGCCCGGCGAACAACTGATGGTGACCGACTATGCGTAAACTCCCCCTGAACACACCGGCTCCGGCGCATAGCGCCCGCGGGCTGGCTGGCCATAGCGTGAAGCACGACAGCGCCTGGAAGCATGTCAGTGGCCAGGCACGCTATATTGATGACTTGCCCACCCCCGAGGGCATGCTCCACGCAGCTGTGGGCCATAGCGAACAGGCTCATGCCCGCATAGTGTCCATGGATCTGGACGCAGTTCGCCAGTACCCCGGTGTTATTGCCGTGCTTACCGCAAAAGACGTACCCGGACACCTGGATATAGGGCCGGTTTTTCCAGGCGATCTGGTACTGGCTGACGATATCGTTGAATACATCGGGCAGCCGGTCTTCGCCGTTGCCGCAACCTCCCATGAAGCGGCTCGCAAGGCAGCAAAGCTGGCGAAGGTTGAGTACGAGGCCCTGGATGCTGTCGTTACCGTTACCCAGGCACTCGACAAAGAATTCTTTGTTCGTCCCAGCCAGACACAACAACGAGGCCAACCGGAGCAGGCGCTGACACAGGCACCCAATCGCCTCAGCGGAGAACAGTTCGTGGGTGGGCAGGAGCACTTCTACCTGGAGGGCCAGGCGTCGCTGGCCGAGCCAACCGAAGACAGAGGCATGTTCGTTCATACCTCCAGCCAGCACCCTTCTGAAGTTCAGAAACTGGTGGCTGAGGTACTGGGACTGCCCATCCACGAAGTTCATGCAGAAGTTCGCAGAATGGGCGGAGGCTTTGGCGGCAAGGAAACCCAGGCGGCCCCCGTAGCCTGCATCGCAGCGTTGCTGGCCAACGCAACCAACCGGCCGGTGAAATACCGACTGTCCCGCGCAGATGACATGATCCAGACCGGCAAACGACACGACTTTTACAACACCTACGACATAGGCTTTGATGACGATGGCCTGATCCTTGGTGCTGACCTTATGGTTGCCGGGCGTTGCGGAAATTCCCCCGACCTGTCCGACGCCATCGTTGACAGAGCCATGTTCCACGCCGACAACGCCTACTACCTGGATCAGGCAAGGGTCACCGGTCACCGCTGCAAAACCCACACGGTTTCCAATACGGCGTTCCGGGGTTTCGGCGGCCCTCAGGGCATGATGATCATCGAACACGCCATGGACGACATTGCCCGCCATCTCGGCCGGGACCCACTCGACATCCGCAAACTCAACCTTTACCGGCCGGGGCGGGATACGACCCACTACGGCCAGACAATTGAACAGCACGTACTCCCGGAACTTGTCGAAAAACTCGAAGCAAGCTCCGACTATCGCAAAAGGCGCAGCGATATCAAGGCTTTCAATCAGTCCAGCCCGGTACTCAAGCGCGGCCTGGCTCTGACACCGGTTAAATTCGGGATATCTTTCACCGCCAAACATCTCAACCAGGCGGGCGCCCTGGTAAACATTTACACCGATGGCAGCATCCAGGTAAACCACGGTGGTACCGAGATGGGACAAGGCGTGTACATCAAGGTGGCGCAAGTGGTGGCATCAGCCTTTCAGGTCGATATTGAACGTGTAAAGGTATCCGCAACCCGCACCGACAAGGTGCCCAATACCTCGCCCACGGCTGCATCGTCAGGTTCTGACCTGAACGGCATGGCAGCGCTGGATGCCTGCGAAAAGCTTATGGCGGGCCTGACAGAGTTTGCGGCCAGCCACTGGTCCGTAGCGCCAGAGGAGGTGACTTTCACTGATAACCAGGTGCAGATCAACGACCTGAGGATGCCCTGGGCAAACTTCATCCAGACGGCATATATGAACCGGGTCCCCTTGTCCTCATCCGGTTTCTACGCCACACCGAAGATTCACTACGATCCCGAAACAGGCACGGGGCACCCGTTTCTGTACTACTCGAACTGTGCAGCCTGCTCCGAAGTAGTGGTGGATACATTGACCGGGGAATACCGGGTCATGCGCACCGATATCCTTTTCGATGCCGGGCGTTCGCTGAATCCGGAGATCGATATTGGCCAGATTGAAGGCGGTTTCGTTCAGGGTATGGGCTGGCTCACCACCGAAGAACTGGTTTACAACGATGACGGCAAGCTGCTGACCACAGGCCCCGCCAGTTACAAAATCCCTGCGGTATCCGACTGTCCGCCGGATCTGCGCGTCGAGTTGCTGCCAGACAGCCCGAACCGTGAAGCTACGATATTTCATTCCAAGGCTGTGGGCGAACCCCCGCTGATGCTGGGCATCGCCGTATGGAGCGCGCTTCGCGACGCGGTTTCCAGCCTTACCGGCTACCGCTTCAGCCCACCGCTGGATACCCCTGCAACACCAGAACGGGTTCTGGCTGCAATCACCGCGTGCAAGGCATGGCAGGAACAGCATAGGGAGAGCGCCTGATGGATCGCCGGCTTAACTGGTACCAGGCCGTTGCCCTGTGTGAAGACCAGGGCGAACCCTATGTTCTGGTGACGGTACTTGGAGTTACAGGTTCGGTACCCCGTGAGCCCGCCAGCAAGATGGTGGTCACGGGCACGCAGAGCTACGACACCATTGGCGGCGGACACCTGGAATACCGGATCTGCCAACAAGCAAGGGAACGTCTGGCCAGGAAGGAATTCATCAGCGAAATGGCCAACTTCCCTCTGGGCGCGAGCCTTGGCCAGTGCTGTGGAGGAAGTGTTTCGGTTCTTCTGGAAGCTCACCCGGGATGCGAACAGGAACTGGTCATTTTTGGTGCCGGTCATGTAGCAAAAGCCCTGGTGACCATTCTTGGCGGGTTACCCTGGAGAATAACCTGGGTAGATGAACGTGCCGAGCAGTTTCCGGCTGATTGCCCGGGGAATATCCGCATTCACCACACAGATGATCCTGTCGGTGATGCTCCTGCATTGTGTGCCGGCAAACAGGTGCTGATTCTGACCCACAACCACCAACTGGACTTTGACCTCTGCCGCACCCTGCTGACCAGCGGAGACTGCGCAGGTATTGGCCTGATCGGCTCGGACACCAAGGCCGGGCGGTTCCGCAAACGACTGGATCACCGGGGCTTCAGTGCTGCCGACATTAACAGCATTCGCTGCCCGGTGGGGCGCGCCGATGTACCCGGAAAACGCCCCATGGAGGTCGCCGTTTCCATCAGTGCCGAACTCCTCAGCCTGACCGCCTCTCATGCTCAGACAACACCAGCACGCAGGGGCCTGGCCTGGAAGGAGCTCAAGGGATTGATCAAAAATACTGAGACAGGAGATATCTCGGAATGACCACAGAGACACTCAACACAATGTCCCGGGATGAAGCAGAAGCTCAGCTGCGCAACTGCTGCGCCGCTGAAACCTGGGTAAAGGGTATGCTGGAAGGCCTGCCCTATCGTGACAAAAGCGCCCTGATCACCCAAAGCCGTGACCTGTGGCCGAAGCTGACTGAACAGGACTGGCTCCAGGCCTTCAGCGCACACCCGAAAATAGGTGATATCGACAGCCTGCGAGCGAAATACGCCAGTACGCGGGCAATGGCCAGTGGCGAACAGGCAGGTGCCCGCCAGGCCCCGGAGGAAATTCTGCAGCGCCTTAAGGCCGGTAACGATGCCTATCAGGAGAAATTCGGCTTTATCTTCATTGTGTGTGCCACAGGTAAATCCGCCGGGGAAATGCTGGAGCTTCTGGAATCACGCCTGACACAAACCCGGGCTCAGGAACTTGCGACGGCGGCAGACGAACAGGCAAAAATTACCGAACTACGACTGGAGAAACTGCTATGAGCCAGAAGAGCCCCGTGACCACGCACATTCTGGACCTGGGGAGTGGTACTCCCGCAGCCGGCGTGAACGTTTCACTGTATCGGATCATAGGCCAGACCGAGACTCCCATCGCCCAGGGCACTACCGACGCTGACGGACGCGTGATGAACTGGTTCGACACCCCCATTGAACCCGGCCACTACCGGCTCCGGTTCGCCACCGGCGACTGGTATCAGTCACGTGGTCTGGACACTTTCTTCCCCGAGGTCTGTCTGGATTTCCAGGTCAGTGACCCGGACACCCACTACCACGTCCCTCTGCTGCTGAACCAGTGGGGCTTCTCAACCTACCGGGGAAGCTGATGAGTATATTCTCCGACACAACACTGCCTATTGGCTGCGAAGTGCATCGTGGAGCCTTGCTCCATTTCCTGGATAATCCCGGCAATAACCCGGAACCCAGCCCGAACAGCATGGAGTACTTTGAGGACGGCGTGCTTGTTGTGCATCAGGGCAAGGTGCTTGCCGCAGGCGCAGCCAGCGAATGGCTCCCACGGTTACCCGCCTCCACCCAGGTTACCTGCTGGCCTCACGGCCTGATTGTTCCCGGTTTTATCGACACACACGTCCATATGCCACAACTTGGCGTTATGGCCAGCTATGGAACACAACTGCTCGATTGGCTGGAAACCTATACCTTCCCCCACGAGGCACGTTTCAGCGATGCCGACTGGGCCAGGGTCGAAGCCCGCCGGTTCACCGACCTGCTTTTGTCTCACGGCACTACATCGGCACTGGTGTTCTGTACCTCACACCCGGAGTCGGTCGACGCCTTGTTCGAGGCGGCCGAAGAGCGTGGCATGGGACTGACCGCCGGTAAGGTCATGATGGATCGGCATGCACCGGAAAACCTGAAAGACACAACCTCCGGCAGCTACACCGACAGCCTGGAATTGCTGGAAAAGTGGCATCACCGTGGCCGCCAGCGTTATGCCATTACGCCCCGCTTTGCCGCCACGTCAACTCCGGAGCAACTTACCCTGGCCGGTCGACTGGCATCGGAATACCCGGATGCCATGGTGCAGACCCACTGGGCCGAGAACATCGGGGAGATCAAATGGGTCGGCGAACTCTTCCCCGAACGCACAAGCTATCTCAACGTCTACGACCACTATGGACTGCTCGGTGATCATACGGTGCTGGCCCACGGAATTCACATCAACGATGAGGATCGCCAGCGACTGGCAGATACCGGCAGCAGGATTGCCTTCTGCCCTACATCCAACACCTTTCTTGGTAGTGGCCTGTTCGATTTCAGGGCCGCCTGTGAAGCCGATGTATCCGTTGGTCTCGCCTCTGATGTTGGCGGAGGCACCAGCCTTTCGATGCTTGCCACCATGGCCGAAGCCTACAAGGTCTGCCGCATGCGCGGGCAGACCATGACGCCCTGGCAAGCCTTTTACCTGGCCACTCTGGGTAATGCCAGGGTTCTGCACCGGGATAAAGAATGCGGCAACTTCGAGCCAGGAAAAACTGCTGATTTTGTCGTACTGGATCACCACGCCTCGCCGATGCTCTCCATGAAAAACCTGTTTATCAACAACCTTTCAGAAACACTCTTCAACCTGATGATCCTGGGAGATGACCGGGCCATCGCCGCTACCGTTGTGACCGGACAACTTCAGTATCAACGAGCCGCCCTGCCTCAGTCCGGAACTTCGCCCACCCATTCTCACACGCAAGGAGCCTGACCCATGGAAGCATATCTGAGCGAATGGCTATCTCTTCTCGTTCGCTGGTTTCATGTTATTGCCGGAGTCGCCTGGATCGGTGCCTCATTCTATTTTGTCTGGCTGGATAACCATCTCCGGGAGCCGCCGGAATGGAAAAAGAAGGAAGGCATCAAGGGTGATCTCTGGGCCATCCATGGTGGCGGTATCTATGAAATAGCCAAGTACAAGCTCAGCCCCAGGGAGATGCCCGATGAACTTCACTGGTTCAAATGGGAAGCCTACTCAACACTGTTAAGCGGCCTGGCCCTGCTGTTCGTTGTCTACTACATGGGCTCACCCGGTTACCTGATTGACCCGACAAAAGCAGACATCAGTGTGGGCACTGCGATGGCCATCGGGCTAGGCACCATTGCTGTCGTGCTGGCTATATATGAAGCACTGATTCGCAGCCCGCTGGCAGACAACGGCAAGGCCTTTGGCCTGATTCTGTTTGCCATTCTTTTAGTGGCAGACTGGGGCCTGTTTCAGGTATTCACCGGGCGCGGTGCTTACATTCATGTGGGCGCCATAATCGGAACCATCATGGTGGCCAATGTCTTCCTGGGGATTGTCCCCTCCCAGCGAGCGCTGGTAAGTGCCATAGAGAAAGGTGGTGATCCGGGTGCGCGGGTAGCCCGCCTGGCTATGCTGGCCAAGCTGCGCTCCACTCACAACAACTACCTTACCTTGCCGATCCTGCTGATCATGATCAGCAACCACTACCCGCTGCTGTATGGTCACCCCTATGGCTGGGCGGTTCTGGCGGCCATAGGATTCATCGCGGCTTTTGCCAGGCATTACTTCAATCTGCGGCACAGAGATATCAACCAGCCATGGATACTGGTTGTTGCGGCAATTCTGACCGCTACGTTAATCTGGGTTATCGCCCCGGCTCCGGTCACATCAGAAGCTGCCGGCGGTCAGACTGTAAGCGACGAAACGGCCAGTGCAATCATCAGTACTCACTGTGTAGCCTGCCACTCCAGCGCCCCCAGTCATCCGGCATTCCAATCGCCGCCAGCAGGTATAATGTTTGATGAGCTGTCACTGTTGGCCAATCACGCTGGCAAGGTTAAACAAGTGGCCGTTGACTCCCATTATATGCCTCTGGGCAATGTTACCGGCATGACCGACGAGGAACGCCAGCAACTGGGACAATGGCTGATGAACAACCAGCCTGAGTAAGCAAGCAAAACAAAAAGGCCTCCAACAGGAGGCCTTTTCCGGACTATGATTTTACTTCATGGCTATTGCTGCTTCATCGCTTTGGCTGTTTTCTCCGCCGCATCGAAATTGGCCTGAATGCGTTGCAAGAGGTAATCACGGGCAGAAATCGGAGGATATTTCTTTTCCGGGCCCTGGATGATCTTGTCCTTGTTGGCCTGGCAGAAGAACGCCATGCTGTAGCGGGGACCGTTGTAGTCTCCCGGTTTTGGCATCCGCACCCTGTGCAGGGTCGATTTCAGACGGTCATCACTCCAGCGCATCAGCATGTCGCCGATATTGCAGGTAATACGCTCTTCCTTCGGAGTAACAGTGAACCACTCACGTTCATCACCTTTGCCTTCAGCGTCCTTACCCGGACTCACCTGCAAGCCGCCCTGGTTCTCCTGCTGAAACACCATGGTCAGGCAGTCGAAGTCGGTGTGTGCTCCCGCCCGCCAGATTGATTCGTCCGGAGTTGTGCCTTCAGGTAGCGGCAGGTAATGCAACAGACGCAGCGTGCTCTGGTACTCTTCCGAGCTCCGGTCATGGGCATGGGTGAAGAACTCCCGCTCGAAACCCAGTCTCTCGGCAAAACACGACAGGATCTTCATACCCAGCTGCCAGGCCCTGTATTCAAAATCCAGCATAACCCGCTGGAACTCGGGCACCACAGTCTGGTTTGGCCACAGGTCATCCATGTGTGGCAGGGTAATCTGGAAGGATTCCTTGTCATCTGCGGTACCTGTGGAAGGCCGCACCTGTGATCTGAACTCCCAGCCTGAGTTGAGGCCCTTTTTGAGTGGGTAGCGCTGTTTCTCTGACTCAGGTAATGCAAAGAACTGTTCAGACAGACCAAAAGCCTGCTTTATCAACGCCAGATCCAGACCGTGCCCTGACAGCTGGAAGAAACCGACTTCCGTGGCGGCCTGCCACAGTTGATCAGTAATGTCTTCCCGGCGCTGCTCGAAGTCAGTCAGGTCAATTACGGGGACATCACACTCAATCTCCTTCCCCATACCACCGAAGGTAGTTTCCAGGTTCAGTTCCTTGAGTGCGTACTTTTCTTGAGGATTAGTCATTGGGCCTCCCGGGGCACATCATCAGAAGATAAACAATGTCCGGAGGCAAACTGGGCGTGAAAACCAGGCGGTCAGGCAAGTTCATAGCCGTCGCCGCCAATCACGCCTGTTGCGCATCCGATCAGCGACTGAGCAATGACCCGAAACCCCTTTTACAGAGGATCCCTGACAGCTTCTACTCAGAGTGGCAGGCTATCAATCTGCAGCCTGCCCTAACCCCGGAAATGCAGCAGGATCCATGCCAGCATAATTGATTTAGCGCCTGCCCCGATAACGCCTCTCGCAGCGCCAACCCGGCACACAAACCACCTACCACCGAACGGCAAAAACGAACCAATTCAGGGCAGGCCCCGGATTTCTGCCCCAATACAGTACTCTCCTGTAAAGGTTCCCGGGCACAAAGCATTGCCCTGACCATACGGTCAATAAATGGAAGAGTTCTTGCATCCGAATCTGGGTCAAATACCCAGCAAAAGAGTAGAAGCGGTCAGAGGCGCTGCAGATTAGCGCCAGCCTCGGGACATTGCTCTTGGTAACATGAAGGAGCAAGCATTGAACTACCTGATTCAGAACGCCAAAGCCATAGCATCCGAAACAGCCCCGGACGCCCGGGATATCCGCATTCGCGACGGCCGAATTACCGAAATGGGCCTGAACCTGGCGCCGACGCCGGAAGACCCGGAAACCCTTGTTGATGCTTCCGGCTGTGTTGTATGGCCCGGCCTGGTCAACACTCACCACCATCTTGCCCAGTCCATCATGAAAGGTGTTCCGGAAGGCCTCAACCACAACCTTGGGGAATGGCTGAGCAGCGTACCTTTTCGCTACTGGCCCAGGGTAACGCCTGACATGATGTATCACGCTGCACGCCTCGGCCTGTATGAGCTGATCCGGTCCGGCGCCACAACCTGTGCCGACCACCATTACCTCTACCACAACACCACCAGCCCCGAGCTTGAGGAAGCGGTCTGGCAGGCTGCCGAGGAACTGGGGATTCGCATGGTGCTCTGCCGTGGCAGTGCGACGGAGGCCGGATCCCATGAAGGCATGATAGAACACGGGATTGCAGCAGAGACCATAGAACAGATTATTGACCGTCTTGATGCCACCCGGAAAAAGCATCATCAAGCCGGCCCCGATGCCATGAAGAAACTGGTGGTCGCGCCCACCAGCCTGATTCATTCAAGCTCGCCGGAAGGGCTTAAAGCCCAGGCCCGGTGGGCCAGAGAAAACAACCTGAAAATGCACTCCCACCTGCTTGAGGTAGGCTTTGACGAAAGTCAGGCCCGGAGCAAATACGGCATGAGCGCCATCGACTACGCAGAGTCCTGTGAATGGCTGGGGCCGGATGTCTGGTATGCCCATCTGGTGCACAGCGATCCCCATGCCATCAGCCGTCTTGCGGCCACAGGTACAGGCATTGCCCACTGCCCCACATCAAACTGCCGGCTGGGCAGTGGCATAGCTCCAGCCATTGATATGGAGGCTGCGGGCATACAGATAACTCTGGGTGTGGACGGTTCGGCGTCAGCGGAGTCGGGCTCCATGCTTCAGGAGCTCAACCTTGCCTGGCTCATCCACCGTGCGCTGAAAGGGCCAAGGGCCACCACATTGGAACAGGTACTTGAATGGGGCAGCCGCAACGGCGCTGAACTGCTGGGGCTGCACGACACCGGCACTCTGGACGTGGGCAAAGCCGCCGACCTGGTTCTGTACGACATAGACCAGCCCCGCTTCGCCGGTGTCCACAGCCCTCTGATGGCTCCACTTATGTGTGGCGAACCTGTGCACGTGCGGGACAGCTTCGTTCAGGGGCGGCAGATAGTAGCAGGAGGCCAGGTAAATGGTCTGGATGAATCCGAACTGACCCGAAACGTTCAGGACTGCGTGTCCCGGCTATTACGAGAAGCCTGACACGCAAAAGGCCGGCAGGATTCGCTCCTGCCGGCCCGTATAGCCCGTTAACAACCAGCCTTATTTGGACAAGGTGGCAGTCATCCCTTCCACGTACCAGTCCATACCTGCCAGTTCTTCATTCGTCATGGAAACGCCTGCAGGAACACGCAGCTCACCCGACTGATCTTTGAGCGGGCCGGTAAATGGATGGAACTCGTCGTTGGTCAAGGCATCAATCACCGAATTGACCTTCTCCTGTTGCTCGGCAGACAGACGTTCACTCAGTCCTACAACCTCAACAGTACCCTCAGACATTCCGCCCCAGTAATCTGCAGGTTCCCAGGTACCATCCATAACAGACTGCACGGTGTCGATGTAATAAGGCCCCCAGTTATTAACAACAGATAACAGGTGTGCATCTCCGCCAAACCCGCGCATATCAGAGGCCTGACCTACTCCCCATGCACCGCGTTTGTCGGCAGCAATCAGAGGAGCCGGGCTGTCCGTATGCTGAACAATGACATCTGCTCCCTGATCCATCAATGCATTCGCTGCATCGGCCTCTTTAGCGGGATCAAACCATGTATTGACCCAGATAACTTTTAGCTCAATATCCGGATTCACTTCCTTGGCACCGAGATAAACAGCATTGATGTCACGGATAACTTCGGGAATCGGGAAAGAGGCAATATAACCAAGGGTATCAGTCTCTGTTACCAGACCAGCGGCAACGCCTGTTGCATAACGCCCCTCATAGGTAACAGACAGATAGGTTCCCAGATTTTCGTCTCTTTTGTACCCGGTGGCATGCAGGAATGTTATGTCCGGATACTCTTTCGCAACCCGTAGAGTAGGGTTCATGAAACCAAAAGACGTTGTGAAAATGATATCGTTACCTGCCTGTGCGAGACGCCTTATTGTGCGTTCAGCATCAGCGCCCTCACTTACGTTCTCCACGTAGGTCGTTGCAACTTTTTCACCGAAATGATCCTCTAGAGCGAGGCGGCCCTGATCATGCTGATAACTCCAGCCGTGATCCCCGATAGGGCCAACATAAACAAAACCAACTTTCATGGGATCATCTGCCAGAACAGATGTGGGCAGCGTCAGTATCGCAGCGAGCACCAGACCAGACTTGAGTGTCATTGAACTTCTCCTTGCGGATTGCATCTCAGATAGTTTCTGAAGTGAAAATGCTTCAAAAGGTCTTTTGCAAAAAGCTGGCCAAGAGTTCAGTTTTTGCCAGGGGGCGCTGATAGCAGGTGCAGCCTGTAGGAAAAGCCGACAGTTTGCGAAATTAACTTAAACCAGAGGTTGAAACGCACCAAACTGAGACAGTTGCTGCACGGTTCTGTGCCAATGACAGGAAGTTGGCCATGATGTGTGATATTCAATATTCACGGAGCCAGAGACTGCCTTCACGTTAACAAAATTCAACAGAAGACATTGCACGCAACCACTATTCTTGGAGGCTTACCTAAATATTTTTAGTTTCGCAAGGACATTTATTGCACATGAACGACACAGATCTGGTTTTCCAAAGCTATGGCCGCTGCTGTAACCGAGACGAGTTTTTTATCGATTTTTACGATCATTTCATGTCAAGCTCGGAGGCGATCAAACAACGCTTTGTGAACACTGACATGGCCGCACAGAGACACCTGCTGCGCAACGGGGTACTGCAACTGATTCTGACGGCAAGAGGCATGCCAGACCGCAAGCTCAGAGCGCTTGGTGAAAGCCACAACCGTTCAAATTATAATATCCAGCCTGAATGGTATCCATTGTGGCTTGATGCATTATTGAAAACTGTGCGCCGCCATGATCCCGAATATACCAGGGATCTCGAAAGAGCATGGAAAGAAGTACTGACACCGGGAATTAACCTGATCCGGGAAGCCTACTGAGCGCAGCTCACCAGAGGGCGGCCGGACAGAAACTGATATCCCTTGATTCAGCCTGTTGATTTCCACACACTTGCAGACCGGCCCGCCCTCAAACGAAAACTGCTTTTATGTTCTATAAATTGCTGCCCGGTCTGCTTTGGTTGCAGGGATATACAACCCATACGCTAAAACGGGATGTGATATCAGGCCTCGCCATTGGCGTCATGCTCATTCCACAAAGTATGGGCTATGCTGTACTTGCCGGCCTGCCACCGGAGTTCGGGCTCTACGCTTCAATCTTCCCGCCGCTTTTATACGCCTTACTGGGAACCTCCAACAAGATCTCCGTCGGGCCAGTCGCTCTGGATGCCATACTGATCCTATCCGGCCTCAGTGTGCTGGCCGAGCCCGGGTCAGACCAGTACCTTCAGCTTGCCATCGAGCTGACCCTGCTGGTAGGGCTGATCCAGTTCCTGTTCGGGCTTCTTCGGTTTGGTTTTATTGTCAACTTTCTCTCCTACCCGGTTGTTGTTGGTTATACCTCTGCTGCAGCTATCATCATCATTGGCAGCCAGCTCCAGAACCTGACCGGCGTTCATGTAGATAGTACCAATGTGCTGGATCTCTGCTGGCAGCTGTTAACAAGCATAAGCGACTGGCACCCGGTTACGGTGGGAATCGCAGTGGCCAGCTTACTCTTTATTTTTTTCTGCAAACGCCATGCGCCAAAATTCCCTAACGCCCTGATGCTGCTTGTCGGCACCATGCTGCTCTCAGGGCTTTTTCATGCCGGCCAGGCAGGTGTAGAAGTAATCAATTCTGTGCCAAAGGGTTTCCCGGCACTTCAGATACCGGATATCAGTTTTGCGAAGCTTGGAGAGTTACTGCCGGTGGCCTTTACAGTGGCCTTTATGGGGTTTGTGGGAACTATGTCGATCTGCAAATCGCAGGAGTCGCCGAAGGACAAACATAGCGTGCAGCCTAACCAGGAGCTGGTTGCGCTTGGTCTGGCCAATGCACTGGGCGCGATGTTCCGCAGTTTCCCGGTATCCGCCAGCTTTTCCCGCAGTGCAGCTTTGCGGGAGGCAGGAGCCCTGACTCAGGTATCTGCAATCGTATCGTCTGGCCTGATCGCTGTTACAGTTGTCTGCCTGACACCGCTGTTTACCGATTATCCCTTACCTAAAGCCGTTCTGGCAGCCATCATCGTGATGTCGGTACTGGGACTGTTCAAATACAAAGAAATGAAAGCCCTGTTCCAGCAGGACAGAAAGGAGTTTGTGATCCTGCTGGTCACTTTCCTCATCACACTGTTACTGGGAGTTCAGCAGGGGTTGCTTGTGGGCGTGGCAGTATCACTGTTGCTGGTTATCTACAACAGCACAACTCCTCACATCACAGAGCTTGGCAAAATCGATGGCGAGGACCTTTACCGGAACATCCACCGTTTTGAAAGTGTGAGTGTGCGCAAGGATCTGCTGATTTTCCGCTTTGATGCGCCGCTGTATTTTGCCAACAAGGACTATTTCAAATCACGGCTGTACAGCATGATGAAGCTGCGTCCAGAGGGCTCCCTTAAGGCAGTCATACTGGATGCACAGGCTATCAGCAGCATAGACAGCACCTCGCTGATCATGCTGGAAAGCGTGATCGAAAACCTGCAGAGTCAGGGTATCCAGCTTTACCTTGTAAGCCTGATCGGCCCGGTTCGTGACACCCTCACGCACTCAGCGGCGTTGCGGGAGTATTTGCTGAACGAGCACATGTTCCCTCAGATAACTGATGCCGTTCTGTACATTGACCAGGGCATCAGCTCCCGGGCTTCAATCGCCAGGCAAAGTAATGCCGCAAAAACCCGACGGCGCCAGAAGTGATGTTCTGACTATGCCCGGCTTTCCCGCTCGACTGCCCCAGGCCCACCTGCGGCCAGTATGGCAGCACCAAACACACAGACAGCCATCACCATCACAATGGGCAGCAGCGCTCCACCGGCCAGAGTGGTCGATAGGGCGCTAATGGCGCCGGCGATGGTGAACTGCGCCGCCCCGAGCATCGCAGCAGCTGTCCCCCCGAGATGGGGAAAGAATTCCAGCGCGTTGGCCATATTGTTGGGAACGATTGCCCCCATGAAACCAACGGACATAATCACGCAGATAGCAACAACCCAATAGGGCGCACCAGCCCAGGCACACATCACCAGCACGCTGACGGCAACAGCCTGCAGAAACACGCAGGCTCTGAGTATCCGTACCGACTGATAGCGCTTGAGTAAGCGGCGGTTAAGCAGATTCAGGCTTGCCATGGCGACAATATTAGCGGCGAACAGAGTAGAAAAAGTGGCGTTTGAGAGCCCGAACCATTTCTGATAAATAAAGGATGCGTGCGTGATAAATACGAGCATTGCACTGAAGCACAGCGCTTGTATGCCAACAAACCGCATAGTTACGCGATGGCGGAGTACCAGCCCATAATTGGTAACCAGAGTAGACAAAGGCGTCTGTTCCTTTTTCCGGGGAGGCAGCCGCCGGAATAACACAAAATGAAGAACAACAGCCAACAGCACGCCATAGCACGCCAGCGCTATAAAAATAGTATGCCACTCGCTCAGATATAACAGCAGAGTTCCAATTGAGGGTGCGGCTGCAGGCGCTATGAACATCACAAGGCCAATCAACCCGAACAGACGTGCAGCATCCTGCCCGTGGGTCTGGTCACGCACGATAGCCGGCACAGACACCGCACAAAATGCCCCGCCAATCCCCTGCACAATACGCCAGCCAAGCATCTCAGGAAGAGTCTGGGCCTGGGCAATCATGAAGGCAGCACAGGAGAACACCGCCAGGCCGGTGAGCAGAATCTGTTGTCGGCCATAACGATCAGATAAGGGGCCGCCCAGCAGCTGTGCAAGCCCAAGGGCACCAACATAAGCACTGAGCGTCAGTCCGACATTTCCGTGGGCAATACCCAGCTCAGCAGCAATCAGAGGGAAGGCGGGCAGATATGCGTCTAGCGCAAGCGGGCCAAGCGCAACAGTCATGCCCAGAAGGATGGCTAGCTGGAAATGAGATAAGGGTGTTGTTTTCAAAGCGGTATTCGAACTGAAAGTTGAACAGGGAAGATCAGAAAAAGCATGAAAAACCTTACATTGTCAGGGTGTTTACCAGGAAACCAATCCACAAGATCAACGCAAAATACACTCCCGGCTCAAAGCCTGGCTGATATTGCGGCGTTTATGGCACAACCAACCACTCCCTGTGATGAGGTTAATTGCCGAAGCAGTATAACGCGCACAACAGAGAATGGCATGAGGTCTTTCAGAGGCTGACACACAGTGCGGGACACTGCCATGACATTTATTGGTCGAGCAGCTCTACCCAGTGCTGTACCGGCACCTTTGATTTCGTCTCCAGGTGCATCTGGCAACCGATGTTGGCGGTTACGATACGATCAGGATCGTCTATGGTCAGGGCCTTGAGTTTGTTGCCCAGCAGCTTCTGGCTGAGCTCCGGCTGCAGTACCGAGTAGGTGCCTGCCGAGCCACAGCACAAATGCTTGTCTTTGGTAATAGCCAGATTGATGCCCGCTTTGGTCAGGACCTGCTCTACAACGCCACTCTGTTTCATTGCGTGCTGCAAAGAACATGGGCAATGAAAAGCCACCTTGCCAGGGCTCTGTTTGACCTTGAGAGACTCAAGATCCTGTTGCAGCAGGAAGGCACCAAGGTCCGTACACAACTCACTGACCTTCTGAGCTTTCGCTGCATACACCGGGTCGTCTCGCAGCAGGTGTCCGTAGTCCTGAACCATGGCCCCGCAACCAGACGCTGTCATCACCAGAGCCTCCGCCCCCGCTTCGATAGCTGGCCACCAGGCATCAATGTTCTGGCGCATACGTTCCAGGCCTTTTTCATGCTCGGAAAGGTGATAATTCACAGCTCCGCAGCAACCAGCTTCCGGCGCTTCAACCATGGTAATGCCAAGCCTGTCCAGAACCCGGGCTGCAGCTGCATTGGTGTTTGGCGTAGCAGATGGCTGGACGCAGCCGGCCAGAGCCAGAACAATCCGGTTGTGGCTTGCCGCCGGCCAGGGGCTTGCCTGTTTTCTGGGAGGAACTTTGGTACGCAGTTTACCGGGCAGTACGGGAGAAAATGCCTGCCCGAGACGCAGCATGAAGCTGAACAGTGCACGGTTGGGAAGCACCCGTGCCAGAGCCCAGCGCATCCATTTGTCTTTCGGAGCCCGGGGCAACTCTTTATCGATGAGGTTTCGGCTGATGTCCACCAGACGGCCGTACTGCACCCCGGAAGGACAGGTGGTTTCGCAGCTGCGGCAGGTGAGGCAACGATCAAGATGCTCTCGGGTTTTTTCAGTAACTTCGGCGCCTTCAAGGAACATTTTCATGAGGTAAATGCGGCCACGGGGACCGTCTCGCTCATCGTTCAGCTCCTGATAGGTCGGGCAGGTTGCGGTGCAGAAGCCGCAGTGAACGCAGGCTCTGAGGATAGATTCTGCCTCCTGCCCTTCCGTTGTGTTGGCAAATTGTTGAACCAGGTTAGTTTGCATGTTTTACCTGCTAAAGAATCTTGTTCGGTGGTGTCGCGATCAGGCAGATGTGTCTCTGAAACACGCTGTGAATACTTCCCTGTACGCTTGGCTGCGCCATCCATGGCTTCGCACAGTTTCAGAGACACATCTGCCCGATCACTCATCTGACCTTGGCGAGCTTACATCCAGCTATACAGTCGACCGGGATTAAATATCCCATCGGGATCAAACGAGCTTTTCACTCGCCGCTGGATCGTTTTAAGGGCATTGGGTTGGCTATGCATTACCTCACCGGTGCGATCACCACCCCGGAACAGGTTCACCTGCCCGCCGGCGGCGCGAGCCTGAGTCTCCATGTCGCTGAGTTCTCCAGCTCCACGGAACCAGCGCTGGGAGCCGGCCCAGTCGATGAACCAGTCACCCTCCAGGCCTGGGTTATCAGCAGTGGAGCCCACAGAGAAGCGCCAGAGCGGTGCATCTTTCTCAGCAAAGAATTCGTGTTGCATGTCCTGCACTGAACGCCAGAAAGCCTGTCCATCTTTCATGACATCGCCGCTCCACTTTTCAGCGGTTGCTTCAACGGCTGTTTTTGCGCCAGAGAGCCGCAGGTAAACCTTACCGTCGACCCAGCAGGCGGCGGTGATCGGCTTGGGCTCAGCCGCTCGGCTATTCATGTAGTGCAACACTTCATCTATTGCCATGTCCTGCACCAGTGTCAGACTGGCTGCAGGACTGGGCATGACTTTCAGGCTGATCTCAGTTATTACACCCAATGTTCCCAGTGCACCGGCCTGAAGCCGGGAAACGTCGTAGCCGGCAACGTTCTTCATGACTTCGCCGCCAAAACGCAGATGCTCGCCTTTACCATTGATCAGGCGTATACCCAGCACCTGATCCCGCACGGAGCCGGCCCAGGGTCTTGCAGGTCCGGAGAGGTTGCAGGCGAGCGTTCCGCCAATAGTGGAACCCGCACCAAAGTGCGGAGGCTCAAAGTGCAACGCCTGGCCTTGCTCTGCGAGTGCGGCTTCGATATCCACCAGAGGCGTGCCCGCACGCACCGTCATCACCAGTTCGACAGGGTGATAGTCCACGATCCCTGTATGCCCGCTCATATCAAGAGTACCGGCACCCGGGCTTGGTTCCCGGCCCATAAACGTTTTGCTGCCACCACCAACGATGTTGAGTTTTTCTCCGCTGGCGCGGGCCTGGAGCACTTGCTCCTGAAGTTGTTGAGAGATATCAGCCATGTGCGGCTTCCGTATGTTCATGCTTGTGTTGTTTGTGCTCTAGCGAGCGATATTCCTGGCAGAATTTCAGTGCGGGTACGGCTTTACCCGGATTAAGAATGCCTGTCGGATCAAAAGCGGCCTTCAGATCATGAAACTGCTGGAGCTCCTGGTCGTTGAACTGAACAGCCATCTGGCGAATTTTCTCCACGCCCACGCCGTGCTCTCCCGTAATACATCCTCCGACATCCACACACATTTTCAGAATAGCGGCCCCGAAAGCCTCTGTACGTTCGAACTCTCCCGGTACGTTGGCATCAAAAAGAATCAAGGGATGCAGGTTGCCGTCGCCGGCATGGAAGACGTTTGCCACACGCAAACCAAACTCTTCAGAGAGCTTCTGCATGTCTGTCAGTACCTGGGCAATATGGCGACGCGGAATCGTACCGTCCATGCAGTAGTAGTCCGGAGAAATACGCCCGACCGCCGGGAAGGCGGATTTCCGGCCCAGCCAGAGAAGCGCCCTTTCCTGCTCGCTTTGAGACGTGCGAACAGAGGTGGCCCCGAGCTTGCGGAAAACAGCCTCAGCCTCGGCAATATGTTCGTGCACTTCTTCTTCAGTGCCATCCACTTCGCATAACAGCAAGGCTTTGGCCTCGCGGGGATAGCCTGCACCGGCAAAATCATCGGCAGCTACAATGGCGTGGCCATCCATCATCTCCAGGCCACCGGGAATAATTCCGTGGGCGATAATCCCGCCAACCGCATCACCGGCCTTCTGAACACTGTCAAAGCCAGCCATCACCACCCGGGCGACTTCAGGTCTGGTCAGCAGTTTTACCTTCACCTCTGTTACTACGCCCAGCAGGCCTTCCGAGCCAGTCATCACAGCGAGCAGATCCATGCCACAGTTATCCAGGCCATCACTGCCCAGGGTGACCAGGTCACCTTCAGCGGTGACCATTTCGACACTGAGAATATTGTGCACAGTCAGTCCGTATTTCAGGCAATGAACACCGCCGGAGTTTTCCGCCACATTACCGCCGATCGTGCAGGCAATCTGCGACGAGGGATCAGGCCCATAGTAAAGGCCGTACTGAGCCGCCTCTTCGCTGATGGCAAGATTACGGACACCGGGCTGAAGCCTGGCAGTCCGTGCCAGCGGATCAATATCCAGGATCCGGTTGAACTTGGCCAGCGAGAGCACCACGCCTTCTTTGTTCGGCATAGCCCCCGCGCTCAGGCCGGTTCCTGCGCCCCGGGCAACCACCGGAACCCCGTGTTCGTGACAGATACGCATTACTCTCTGCACCTGGGCAACGGTTTCCGGCAGTACGACCAGCAATGGCATCTCACAGTACATGGACATGCCATCGCATTCGTAAGGCTTCATGGTTTCGTCATCTATGATGACGTAATCCGGATCTATAAAGGTCCGGAACTGATCAGCCAGCTCGGCTTTGCTGATCTCTGGTCTGGTTGTCATAACGCCTCTCTCAACCACGTTGAGTTTCAAAATAGTCTATTCCTGCCTGGGCACAGTCCATATCCTGCTGCGGCGTGCCGGAACTGAGCCCTATGCCGCCGACAACCTCGCCATCAACAATCACCGGCAGACCACCCCCAACCGAACTTATGCGACCACCCACTTCTGTGTGAATGCCGAAGGCCAGACTGCCAGGCACGTTAGCCGCATTGTATTCGTGGGTAGCCTTTTTTGCGGCCGCAGCAGTAAACGCTTTGTCCTGAGCAATAGTAACACTGCTGGTCTTGCCGCCGTTCATGCGCTCAAACGCAATCAGGTTGCCAGACTCATCCACAACAGCGACACACATGGGAACACCAATATCCCGTGCCTTGGCTGCAGCACCTTCAATCAGCAACCTCGCCTCGGCAAGATCAAGCCTCTTTATCGTTAACATACTATCTACCTCTGGATATTCAGCCGTAAACAAGCCCTGGCAACCAGGTCACTACACCCGGAATGAGGATGCAGACCATCAGGCCAAAGGCCTGAATGGCGAGAAACACCAGGGAGGATTTGAAAATGGTGCCCATGGATATCTCGGGTGGACACACACCACGAATGTAAAACAGTGCATAGCCGAAGGGTGGACTGAGGAAGGACATCTGCATGTTGACCAGATACAGGACGCCGAACCAGAGCACCACATCGTCACCGTTTACCGGTGGAAAACCAAAAAGCCCGTCGAACGTCAGCGCCTTTACGATCGGAATAAAAATCGGAACTGCCAGCAGGAGAATACCGACCCAGTCCAGGAACATACCTAGCACAACCAGTAACACCATCAGCAGGAACAGGATGCCGTAGGAGGACATTCCAGTACCAAGAATGGCGTCTGTCACAAACTGCTGGCCACCCTGAAGGATGTAAAACCCGACGAACACCGAGGCGCCAAACATGATCCAGAGCACCATGGCAGAAGCTTTAGCTGTGGTTACCGAGGCTTCACGCAGGCCGCCAACAGAGAACTTTCCATGCATCATGGCAACAACGATGGCGCCGAACGAACCTATCCCCGCAGCTTCAACCGGTGTTGCGATACCTCCAAACAGCAAGCCAAGAACCAGACCTACAAGGATCAGGGGCGCAATGAGGCCTTTGAGAAGAAGCAGCTTTTCCCGTAAAGAAATACGCTCCTCTACCGGCACGGGTGGCCCAAGGCTAGGGTTGAGCCAGCTCCGGATAAGCACATAGGCAATATAGAGGCTGGACAGCATAAGCCCGGGTATCACAGAGCCCAGATACAACTCGCCTACGGACTGCTGCGCCACAACTGCATACAGAATGGCGAGAATGGAAGGCGGAATCAGAATGCCCAGGGTGCCACCAGCCATAATCGAGCCAAGGGCAATCTTGTGATCATAGCCGCGCTTGAGCATGGCGGGCAGCGCAATGATACCCATAGTCACAACCGCAGCGCCGATAACTCCCACCATGGCGGCCAGAAGGGTAGACGCCAGAATGGTCGCGGTTGCCAGACCGCCGCTGAGCCCGCCCATCCATTTGTAGACTACACTGAACATTTCCTCGATCAGACCGGCCCGCTCAAGCATGGACGCCATAAAAATAAACAGGGGGATCGCCGCCAGATCGGAGTTGGTCATCATCGGGAAGATCCGGCTCGGCACGATGTTAAGCATCATCGCATCGCCAACCAGATAGACAAACAGCACCCCGAGACCGCCTGTCACAAAGGCCAGCGGCAAGCCCATCATCAGAGCGACCAGGAGTGAGCCGAACATCAGATAGGTCAACGGACCTATATCTACACTGGCCAGGCTACCTGCCAGCCTGAACAGGAATTTCTCATCACTGAACGGGTCGTAGAAAAGAATGTTGATCATCTCGACACAGATAATAAATCCGAACCCCACAGTGGCCAGGATCATCAGCCATGTGCCAAGTTTGCCCGTCATATTCGGGCCTGACGCAGTTGCTGTATTGACTGTCATGCAACACGCTCCTGTCCCAGACGAACGAAGAGAACTATGTCTTTTATGAGTTTGGAAATACCCGCAAGCAAAAGCAGAGTAGAACCAACAAGCATCATGCCTTTGACAGGCCAGTACTGAATGCCCCAGGTCTCAACCGTGGTTTCATTCATGACATAGGAGTTCTCGAAAAAGGTCCATGAGGTATGCATCAGCACCAGAGCAAATACGAAAAAGAACATAGAGGTAAAAATGTCCATGCCAATCCTGCCGCGAACCGGTAAAAGGTTGTACATCACATCTACACGCACGTGGGCGCCATGAAGCATTGCAAATGCCCCTGCCAACAGGTACTGCATACCCAGCAGCAGAAAGCTGGCTTCATGCACCCAGATGGTTGGCTGGTTAAACACGTAACGCATAACCACTTCAAAAAAGTAGAAAACGACGGCGTTAATCGTCCAGAAAGACACAAACTCCCCGGATTTTTCGCTGGTCCAGTCAATAGCGCGAGTGAACCAGTTACCCTCAAACTCCAGATAGATCAGAGGGTCATCTTCCTCTGCCTGAAGCTCACCAGGAGTCTTTCCCGGCTCTACAGGCTCTCCCTCCCGGGCTTTGGCCCACCGGTCCCACGCCATCATTATCAGTGGCATCACCGCCAACCAACCCCAGTAAAACCAGTGCGGCATTACAAATCCGAAGCCTTCTAGTTCAGACATGTTGTTACTACCTCAGCCACAAAACGGGGAAGGAGGAGGCCCTTTCCGGAGCATTCCCTGCCCTTCCCCGATGTGTTTTTTATTGTTGTCAGATAACGCAGGCTTACTTGCCTTCCACGCCTTCTATATCAGCTTCCGTCACATAACCAACGGTATCGTTCATCATGTACTTCAGCTGCATATCAAATATTGCGCGCGCATCCTCATCCTTGTTAGCCCACTTGTACCAGATGGGGATCGCTGTGCGGCGGAACTCAGCAAGATCAGCCTGGCTGAGACGGGTCACCGTATCGCCATCTTTTCTGAACTTCTCCATAGCTTCGATATTGCGTTTCTGAATGGTGAGATAATGACGCTGGGAGTAATTCCGGACTTCCTCTTCCACCAGCTTCTGCAGTTTCGGATCCAGGTTGTTCCAGTTCCGCAGGTTGACTGTGAGATCCATCAGATCCACCGGCTGATAGATAGACATGACGCCAGGAGGTCCGAACATGATGTAATCAGTAACCTGAGAGAAACCCAGCTCGTAGTTCACTGCCGGACCCACATAGTCCGCCGCATCAATGGTGCCCTTCTCCAGAGCCGGGAAAATATCGGATCCTGGCAGGCTGACTGTCGAGACCCCGAACTGCTGGAACACTTCCGCGACCATGCCACCTGGCACACGCATCTTCATGCCCTTGAGGTCATCAAGACTGTTAACCGGTTTTTTGGAATGAATGATGTTGGCATCGTGCTGAATAGGTCCCACATAAAACAGGCCATATTTTTTATAGATTTCCCGGGTCTTCTCCAGCATTCCCAGCGAATAGAACATGGTATCCCACTGGTGTGGCTGGTCCGGGCCTGCCGGATATGAAGACAGGAACACAGATGCCGGGATCTTTCCAGACCAGTAAAGAGTAAACGGATTCATCCCCTGCAACACACCATTCCGAACGGCTTCAAACAACGCATTGTTATCAGCGGCAACGGCCTTGGCTGGGAAGGGTTTGAAAACAAGCTCGCCACCACTCTTTTCTTCAATGCTCTCGCACCACTCTTCAAACAGATCGTAACCGACAGTACCAGCGTCCCATACGGACTGAATTTTCCATGTAGTCGCAGCGTGTGCCTGACCAGCCCCCATCATCAACGCCCCGGCAAAGGCAGTGCCAAGAGCAGCGGTCTTCAGAAAGCGCCTGCGCGGCGAGTCAGCACCGGTTTTGCAATTATTTGTTTTGTTTTTGCTCGGTTTCATCGAAACGTCTCCACTGATAATTGTTTTTATAGAGTTCAGAGCAACACGGGCCTAATTCCCCGGTATCAACCCAGATATTCGTGGGCAGTCCCGGTTTAGTCCAGCTGACAGAGCACTGGTCAGACCAGTTTTTAAATTCAGAAAAATGGACGAACTTCCCTGAATGGGCCATATTTACAGGGCTGAAGCCTGTTCAAACGCCAAAGCTGGCTAACAATAAATACAGCAAACACTGGTCAGACCAGTGCGCACACAAAGGCACCCTGATGGCTATTTCCCAGGAAATCTCATACCGTCTGGAACGCATGATCCTCGATGGAGGCTTGGCTCCGGAGCAAAAAATACCTTCGGAGCGACAACTGGCCGAACGCTTGCGAGTGTCGCGATCGGTTATCCGTGAAGCGCTTCATGAGTTGCAGGGCCGCGGTGTAATCGAAACCCGGCATGGCAAAGGCTCCTTTGTATCCACCATGGTGCCGGGATCCGCTGACCTTGGTACGCAAGGCCCTTTGATGCACCTCTTTGAAGGGCACCCCCGCACCCTGTATGACTTGCTTGAAGTCCGGGAGCAGCTTGAAGGCCAGGCCGCCTTCCTGGCAGCGCAACGGGCGACCAGTCTGGACCGTCACCGGATAACAAAAGCCTTCCGGGCTCTGGAAGAAACCGATCCATTGAGCAACGCCCGACCGGATCACGGCTTTCATCAGGCCATTGTGGAAGCGTCCCATAACCCGATTCTGGTTCACGTGCTCAACAGTCTCAAAAACATGATGCTGATGACCGTGCAGGCGTCGGTTGCCAACCTCAACCCCCGTGCCGAGATGCGCAAGAAGATTGTTCTTCAGCACCGGCAGTTGTATGAAGCCATTACATCAGGCCGGCCGGCCAGCGCCCAGAAGGTTGCCATGGCCCATGTACGCTTTGTCAGCAAAGCCATGCGCGATATGGAGAAAGAAGGCAGCACACTGATCCGTGTTCCGGTTGAACAAATGACCTCGGGCGACCACACGGATACACATGGATGAAACTGGCAGAATACTTGCTTTGAGCATCCACTACGCCACAATAAGTTGCGGATATCGATGCAAAAAAATCGTAAAACTGTGTATGTAAGGTATTGATTTCCACTTCCACAGTCCGTAAAACAATCGCCTTTGAACGACAGCCTCAGGAGCCATCCATGGCGGACCAAGCACCTTTGATCTGCAGGGACATACACAAAACCTTTGCTCAGTTAGAGGTTCTCAAAGGTATTTCACTGGAGACGCGCAAAGGTGATGTCGTTTCCCTGATCGGCAGCTCCGGCTCCGGCAAAAGCACCTTTCTGCGCTGTATCAACCTGCTGGAAACCCCCACCTCCGGCGATATTATCGTGCATGGTGACCCAATCCGGTTCACCACCAACCGCAAGAAGGAGCGGATTCCCGCAGACAACAAACAGGTGGAGCTGATCCGGGCCAGGCTGTCCATGGTGTTCCAGGGCTTCAACCTCTGGTCCCATATGACTGTTCTGGAAAACATTATCGAAGCGCCCATTCACGTGCTCAAGGTACCCCGTAAAGAAGCCATTGAACGGGCCGAAGCCTATCTGCACAAAGTGGGTATCTACGAACGTAAAGACTACTACCCGGCCCAGATGTCCGGCGGCCAGCAACAAAGGGCAGCCATAGCCCGGGCCCTCGCCATGGAGCCGGAAGTCATGCTGTTTGATGAGCCCACATCAGCACTGGATCCGGAGCTGGTGGGAGAAGTGCTGAAAGTGATGCAGAGCCTCGCCGAAGAAGGCCGCACCATGATTGTGGTCACCCATGAAATGGCGTTTGCCCGGGATGTATCAACCCAGGTACTGTTTTTGCATCAGGGCGTCATCGAAGAACAGGGTACCCCTGAAAAAGTGTTTGATAATCCGGAATCGGAACGTATGCAACAGTTCCTGGCTCCCAAGTTCTGACAACCAGTGCTATCGTAACTGGTGTTGGACATTCAACGTCCTGAAAAATAACGCCCATAGAGGCGATATACTGGAGAAGTGACTCATGAAGAAGCTGATAATTGCAGCGAGTTGTGCACTGGCTATGTTCGCCAGCGGTGTCCAGGCGGAAGACCGTAACCTGCGCATTGCTTTCGATGTGCCTTACGAGCCGTTCGAATATAAAGATGAAAACGGTAATCTGACCGGTTTCGAAGTGGATCTGGCTACGGCCATGTGCGAAGAAATGAAGGCTGACTGCGAGTTTGTTATTCAGGCATGGGACGGAATGATCCCGGGTCTGGTGGCTCGCAAGTTCGACCTGATCATGTCATCCATGTCGATCACCGCCGAGCGTGCAGAACGTGTTCTCTTCTCAGAGCCCTACTACAACACACCAGGCGGCTGGTTCGGCCCTGAAAACTTCACAGCTGATGTTACCGACATGAACACCATGAAAGGTAAAACAGTAGGCGTTCAGCGTGGCACCACCATGGACACCTTCGTGACTGAAGAAATGGCCGACGTTGTAACGATCAAACGCTACACCACTGCCGACGACATGGTTCTGGATCTGGAAGGACAGCGTCTGGACGCAGTATTTGTAGACTACCCTGTTGGCGAACAGACCGTTCTGACCAAAGATGGCTTCAAAGAAATTGGCAAGCCCGTCAAACTGGGTGAAGGCGTTGGCGTGGCCATGCGCAAGCGCGACAAAGCCATTGCTGATGAAGTCAACGCGGCACTGCGAAAGCTTAAAGAAAATGGCACCTACGACGCCATCATGAAAAAGTACTTCGCTTACGACATCAAGGTCTGATAAAACGAGCCTCAGGGGCAGTCACAATGGCTGCCCCTGATCACCGGACACTCCCATGCTTGATCTGAAAGGCTATGGTCCGGCCCTGTTGAACGGGGCAGTTGTCACCATAGAACTCGCCTTCCTGTCTCTTGCCCTTGCACTGGCCCTCGGGTTGATCGGCGCGGCTGCCAAGTTGTCAAACAACCGGATAGCCGTCGGAATTGCCACCTCCTACACTACCCTGATTCGTGGTGTTCCCGATCTGGTGATGATGCTGTTGTTTTACTACGGCGGCCAGGTGGGTGTGAACATGCTCTCGGATTATATCTGGGAGGCCTACGAGGTAGATTTTTTCTTTCAGTTTGACCCGTTCATCTCCGGCGTGGTTACCATCGGACTGATTTTTGGTGCCTATATGACGGAAACCTTCCGGGGTGCCTTTCTGGCAGTTGAAACTGGTCAGATCGAAGCTGCACGGGCTTACGGTTTCAGTAGCTGGCATACTTTCCGCAGAGTGATGGTTCCGCAAATGCTGCGCCACGCCCTGCCAGGCATCGGTAACAACTGGCAGGTGCTGCTTAAAACCACGGCACTGGTTTCTATTATCGGCCTCACGGATATGGTTCGTGTGGCGGAAGAAGCGGCCAAGGCAGAACGCATGCCTTTTCACTTCTTCATCCCAGTGGCTTGCGTGTATCTTGCACTCACTGCAGGCTCAGAGCTTTTCATCAAGTGGCTCGATAAGCGAGCCAATGTTGGCGTGATTCAGGAGAATGGATGATGCCTGATTTCCTCGCCTCCTGGCTCGACCAGAACGATATATTCAACGCCATGACTATCATGGAATACTGGGATGGGGCGGTTACCACCGTACAACTGGTATTCGTGAGCCTGATTATCGGGCTTGTGTGTGCGGTCCCTCTTGCCATTCTGCGCACGGTCAGAAATCCCTTCGTGTCCGGGCCTGTCTGGCTTTACACCTACCTGTTCCGCGGCACACCGCTGCTGATTCAGCTCTATATCATTTACTATGGCGTGGCCCAGATCCCCGGTATTCAGGAGACATTCTGGTGGGAGATCTTCCGGGAGCCCTTCTACCCTGCCCTGCTGGCTTTCGCCCTGAACACTTGCGCCTATACTACGGAAATTATTCGTGGTGCGATTATGTCCACGCCCCACGGAGAGATCGAAGCCGCGAAGGCTTACGGCATGAACTGGTTTATGCGCATGCGGCGGATTGTGCTTCCGAGTGCCGCAAGGCGTGCGGTTCAGGCGTATTCCAACGAGGTTATATTCATGCTTCATTCGAGTGCGATCGCAAGCGTTGTGACCATCGTGGACCTTACCGGCGCAGCACGGAATATTTACTCACGGTTCTATGCGCCGTTTGATGCATTTATCTTTGTGGCGCTCTGCTACATGGTGCTGACGTTTATTCTGGTGTTTGCTTTCCGCAAGCTTGAGAATCATCTGTTGCGGCATCAGCGGCCTGTGGGTTCCTGATTAAAGACATCGACTGAAACATTGAGCCTGGGCGGGCGGTTATAGCCTTTCCGGGAGACGCTACGAGCACATCCATGTGCGCTTGACTGAAGCCATCCATGGCTTCAGACACTCCCGGAAAGGCTATAACCGCCCGCCCTTCGACCTTTTCGGGGAGCCTTCATGACAGAAAACGCACCAAAACACTTATTTGATGCCCACCCTGACTGGCTGTCGCACACGCTTGCCAAGGCCACATCGAACCTCACGGAATCTAACATCAGGCTTTCTGACGGAACTCGCATAAGCCGCAAAGCTGTTGGTGTTTTACACCTAACCCCTCCGGCCAGTCGCGCCAACCCTAATCAGGAGGCGCTGATTATCTCCGCCGGCATTCACGGGAATGAAACCGCACCTATTGAGGTTCTGAACGCTCTGGTCAGTGAACTGTTGAACGGAGAATGGCGGTTAGCCTGTCCGCTTCTGCTGATTCTGGGGAACCCGCCGGCTATGGTGGCCGGGGAGCGGTTTCTGGAAGTAAATCTTAATCGGTTGTTTAACGGTGCCCATAGCAGACCGGAATATGACGGACTACCCGAGGCAGCCCGGGCAAAGTTCCTGGAGAAGGCGTGCCATCAGTTTGCCATGACGCATCCGCAGGCTTTGTCCCATTACGATTTGCATACGGCTATAAAGCCGTCCAGGCGGGAGAGGTTTGCACTTTATCCTTTTGTGGAGGGCCGGCAGGTGCCGGAGGAGCAGTGTGATTTTCTGCTGGAAGCAGAGGTGGACACCTTGCTGCTTCAGCATAAGGTTGGCACTACGTTTTCTTCGTTTTCATCCTCTGTACTCGGCGCAGAGAGCTTTACCATAGAACTGGGCAAGGTCCGGCCTTTTGGAGAAAATGATCTGGCGCGTTTTGAGGGAATCAAAAAGGCTTTACGGAGACGCTTTTGTGGCGAGCCGTGCCCGGGAAAGCAGCCTCAGCCGGAGCATTTCACAGTCTATGAGGTAGTGCATGAGATCCTGAATACCGGGAAAAACTTCCGCTTTCATATTCCGGATGACATTGCCAATTTCACTGAATACCCTACAGGCACCGTCATCTGGGAGGATGACGATACCTGCTACAAAGTGGAGCACTCGCCTCAGGCAATTGTATTTCCCAACAGGGATGTGCCGGTTGGCCAGAGAGTGGGCCTGATGATCAGGGCAAGGTAGTTCACACCAAAGATACCGGTACTGTCAGGCTGGAGCGTTTTCCGGTTCCGCAACCCGGGCCTTGATCAGCTGGGTGCACACAGCCGGAATTACCAGCAAGGTCAGCACTGTGGACGCCAGCAGCCCTGAGATTATCGCCCAGGCCATAGGAGGCCAGAGTGTAGAGCTTGAGAACGCCAACGGCAGCAGGCCAGCTACAGTTGTTGCGGTGGTCAGCAGGATTGGGCGGGTTCGCTGCACAACCGCTTTGCGCATGGCTTCGTGAATGCCCTCACCGAGCTCTAATTCTCTGTCCATCACATCGAGCAGCACTATGGCGTTGTTCACCACAATGCCTACCAGTGCGATTACTCCCAGCAACGACTGGAACCCGAAAGGTGAACCCGAAAGCACCAGCCCCGGAAAAATACCAACCGTCGCCAATGGAACTGTCAGCAGGATGATGCCAACACGCCGGAACGAGTTGAACTGCAGCAGCAGGAAAAAGAGAAGCAAAAGCACACCAATGGGTGCAGCGGTTAACAGAGCACCATTGGCATCACCGGAACCCTCCGCATCGCCACCCATTTCCAGGCGGGTACCCTCTGGCAGAGGATTCTCGACCAGGGCGTTTTTCAGGCCATCCAACGCCTGACTGAAGCTATAACCCGTAAGCAGATTCGCAGTAACGGTATTAAGACGGGTTCCGTTACGCAGATAGCGCGCCGCCGGCTCCCAGGTCGTTTCCACGCTGGCCACAGCAGAAAGAGGAATCGCCTCACCGCCATCATTATAGATATTTACTGAGAGGAGACGCTCCAGGGGCAATGATGTTCCTTCCTGGGAGCGCAGCACCATCGGTATCGGATCTTTTTCCTGGCGATAACGCTCAGCGACCACACCAAAACTCTGGCCATAGAGGCTCTGCGCCACATCAGCACGGGTTAATCCATATCTTGCAGCGGTAGCATCATCTACGTTGATCGCAATACTGGGCACCCCGATATCCAGATCGTGACGAACATCCACGGTACCCTCAACCTGACGCAGCGCGACAAAAAGCTGCTCCACCGCCCGGGTACGAACCTGATCATCTGCGTGATACACACGTACTTCTACCGGGGCAATCCTCGGCGGCCCCTGCCCGAGAACCCCAACACTTATATCCAGCTCCGGCATCTGCTCATTCACGTGGGCACGAATCCAGCGGATCATATCTGTTGTGTGCTCAAGCGTTGGCGTGGTCACCACCAGCCGGCCGCGATTCGGCGCCTGCGGTGCACGCTGGAGATTGTAATAGAAAGTAGGGCCGGTAAATCCAACGAAGCGGTGAATCTCAAGTGCATCAGCACGGGTTCGTATCGCCCGTTCCAGATTCGCCGCAGCTTCGGCTGTACGCACCTGATCCGTGCCTTCCGGCATAAAGATTTCCACAACAACCCGTGGCCTGTCGGCATCAGGAAAGAACTGCTGTGCCATAAAGGGCGTCATCGCCAGGCTGATGACAACCAGCAAAGCTCCAGCCGCAATCAGGCGGCGCGGATGACGGTATACCAGACCGCCCAGAAACCGCGCCAGTCCGATCAACCGGTCAGCCTCGGCATTACGACGGGGTTTCAGGAACCGTGCCGCCAGCAGAGGAACCACCGAGATTGCAAGCAGATAACTGACAGACAGGGTGAGCATGATCATCACCGGCACACCCCGGGTGAAATCAGCGGCGCCCCCTTTAGCAAGCAGCATGGGAGCAAAGGCCGCAAGCGTCGTGCCGGTGGATGCGCCCAGTGGCCCGGCAAGTTCGCTGACGGCCTTGCGCAAGGCGTCCATACGACGCATACCTTCATCCAGATGGCCCTGAATGTTTTCAACAATCACGATAGCGTTGTCAATCAGAATGCCCAGAGAGATCACCATGCCGATCACTGCTATCTGGTGAAGAACACCGCCGCCGAGATCGTAAAGCCCGATGCTGATCAGTGCCACCATTGGCAGAATTGACGCAACCAGCAGGCCCATCCGGATACCCATACCGGTAAATACTACCGCCACGATAATCAGAACAGAGAGCACCAGGCTCCAGGCAAGGTTATCCAGCCGCTCTGAAACTTTATCCGGCTGGAAAAACATCTCACGAATTTCATAGGGCTCAAAGTCTGGCTGTATCTGTGCGATCCGCTCCCGCACGCGCTTACCAAAGCGAATGGCGTCGGTCGTACCCTCTTCCATAATCAGCGAGAGCAATACAACCCGTTCCCCATCAAACCAGGTTTCTGGCTGGCGTGGCTCGACCGGGCCACGCCATACGTCTGCGGCCGCCGCCAGCGGCACCTGGGAGCCATCAGGGAGCTCAATAGGCGTCGCGCGAATGGCGTCAATGTCAGCAAATTCTGTATTGGGAAGTACCGATAACCGGCGTCCGTCAACTACCACAAACCCACCGGGAGTGGTCTGGTTGCGCTGGGCCAGGGTTTCCAGAATCCGCGCCGGCGAGATACCCAGCCGGTAAAGTGCGGCATCGTCCAGAGCCAGAGTAATCTGTTCATCAGCGTCCCCTTCCAGCTCAATGCGGGACACACCGGAAATATCCGAGAGGTTCTGTTTGAGGCGTTCGGCCACTTCCGACAGTTCACTCACCGACGGTGCCCCACTGATTGCCAGCACAATAGCAGGGTTATCGATCAGCCGGTCATCCAGAACCATAGGACCAACGTCGTCAGGAAAATCCTGTTGCGCGCGCTCCATCGCCTGGCGAATTCGGTCCCAGGCCGGATCTGTATCATAAATGTTGTCTTTGAGGCGCAGCCTGACCAATGCCACACCGGTACGGGCAGTGCCCTGGGAAAAGTCCACCTCTTCCACCTGGCGTAGCTCGTCAGTCAGAGGCCGGAGCACCAACCGCTCTACGGCATCAGCACTTGCACCCGGATAGTTCACGCTGATCAAACCGGCCCTGTAGGGAAACGAGGGGTCTTCCTGGCGCGGCATGGTACTGTATGCGGCAACCCCCAACAGACAAAGCATGGTAACCACCATGCCCAGTAAACGCTGATAGTTGAGCAGCCGGCGCGTCATTAACGCACCTCCACGGCATCACCGTCTGCCAGCCGGGTTATCCCGGAATAAACTACCTGGTCGCCTGGCTCCAGCTCGCCTGTGCGTACGACAACACGCTCGCCCACCACACGTTCAACTTCTATCGGCACTCGCCGGGCTATGCCGTCGCGTACCCGGAATACCGTCATGCCCCCGGCTCCACGGATGACCGACAACAGTGGAACCGTGATGGCTGAATCCCTGAGCGGCGTAATGCCAACTTCAACCGGCTCGCCGACATCAAGGGTGCCCGTAGGCAGACTGACCAGAACCGGATGCAGCTCTCCACGGACCGAACCGGCCTGGGCAATTTCGACAACGGAGCCCGTCACCGGAGCCCCATTGCGATCGCGAACAGACCACACGGGCAGGTTCTGATCGAGGGCTACATGAGCCAGAAGATAAGCCGGCACCCGCACCTCGACTTCCTTACCCACGGGGGAAGACAAACGCATAACCGGCTGACCAGCAGCCACAAATTCATCCTTTTCTACCAGCAGTGCTTCAACTCGCCCGGAAAATGGCGCGTGCAATGTGCTTTCTTGCAGCAGCTGTGTGGCCTCGGAGAGTGATGCCCGGGCCGTGGCAACGCTGGCTTCAAGGGAATCGCGGCGGGCCGCCAGCTGTTCCAGGCTCTGTTCTGATACCACTCCACGCTCATGCAAGCGGCTGGAGCGGTCCCATTCCCGTTTGGCCTGCTCGTATCCGGTTATCAGTTCGTCCAGTTTCGCCTTGGCTGAATCCCGCGCTGGTTCCAGTGCCGGGTTGTATACACGGGCAAGCACATCTCCGGCTGCAACAGTCTGGCCCAGCTCAACCGCACGCTCTTTCAGAGTGCCACTGACCTGGAATGTCAGCGTCGCTCTCTGGGTAGACCGAACAACACCGGAAAAGCGCAGGGTTATTTCCTGAGCCTGCCCCCCGGTAACTTCGGCAACGCGCACTGACACCCCATGCCCGGCTGATGCCACCGGCGCGTCCCCGGCCTTGCAACCAGAAAGAAAAAGGCCGGAGACAGCGAAAAAAATCACGGCAACAGGGATACGGAATGAGGTCATAGAGTGTCCTTTCATCCATGCTTGTGTTTTGTTGATACCGCATCCTGCGGAAATCCGGTTTATTGGTTGCGACATAATGTCATTCTTTGACATTATGTCAATATAGTACAGAAACTCCTGAAGAGAACACCAGATGACTGAAGCACTGAAAACACGCCGCGAACGGGAAAAACAGGCCCGCTACGACGCCATTCTGGACGCTGCCGAGCGAGTCTTCTCGGAAAAGGGTTATGAACGCACCTCCATGGACGATATTGCACGCAATGCCAGCCTGAGCCGGGCGCTTCTGTATGTCTATTTCAAGGATAAGGCTGCTATCCAGCGTGGCATCATGCTGCGAGCTGGCCATAGCCTGTGTGAGCGTTTCCGGGCAGCCAGGAAAACTGCCGGCACCGGGCTGGCACAAATAAGGGCGATGGGAGAATCCTACTACCGCTTTTATGCAGAGGAGCCGGACTACTTCTCGGCGCTGACCAAAGCCTCAACCGCCATGGCAGAGGCGGACGAGGCCCAGGCAATGGAAATGCTGTGTTCTAAATCAGAACTTATGAAGCTGATGACGGATGCCATCAAACTGGGGCTTGAAGACGGAACCATGAGCCGGCAGCGCATAATAAACCCGGAGCAAACCGCTCTTTACCTGCGCGGAGCACTGCATGGAACCATCCTGCTATGCCAGTCGGAAACAAGCGAGAGCCAGAGCGATTTTCCCGCCGAGAGTCTTATCCGCCACACCATGGATATGCTGAGCTCATCTCTCGCTGCCTCCTGAGAGACTTCAGGAACGCCTATAGCTGGAAGTCATAGACAGAACCCAATCCAAGAATACCGGTCAGTTCATCCAGCGCTTTGCGCACTTCATCCAGCAACATCGGATCGGCCAGATCTTCCTGCGTCAGCTCATCGCGGTAATGGGTTTCAACCCAGAGAGTCAGGCGCTCATACAGTTCGTCGGTAAGAATAACGCCGCGATGCATGGCCTGCAGTTCATCATCATTCAGAACAACACGTAAACGCAGGCATGCGGGGCCACCACCATTACGCATGGACTGTTTCACATCAAACACTTCCACCGCCGTAATCGGCCCGTTCGCAGCAAGCAACTTATCAAGATACCGGCTGACAGACTCCACCTCCCTGCACTCGCCTGGCACTGCCAGCAACATTCCATCAGGCGTATTCAGCAACTGACTGTTGAACAGGTACGAAGCCACTGCGTCCTCAAGCGGCACCTCTGCGGTACTTACACGAACAGCCTCAAGCTCAGCTCCTGTCAGGCGTGCACGGATATCTGACAGCACCTTCTCTTCATTCAGAAAAGCCATGTCGTGATAGAACAGAGTGTTGCCATTACCCACTGCAATGACGTCGTTATGAAACACGCCCGCATCAATGGCTACCGGGTTCTGCTGGGCAAACACCCGGTTCGCGTCTTTCAGCCCATGCAGGCGAGCGACGGCCTGAGAGGCTTCGAGGGTCTGCCGGGCCGGGTATTTTTGCGGAGCCGGAGCCTGTTCATTAAAGGCCGCCTGGCCATACACGAACAGCTCCACCCCTGGCTCACCGTAACGCCCGCAAAGCCGGGTATGGTTAGCCGCACCCTCGTCGCCAAAATGGCTGACCGAAGGCAGTGCCGGGTGATGAGCAAAATAACCATCATCCGCAAAGATCGACTTAAGCGTTCGTCCGGTCACGCCATGCTCAATGGAGCGGTGGAACTTGGCGCTCAGGTTGGCAGGGGTGAAATGTACCCTGTGGTCTGAAGTATCAGCACTGGGCGAAACGGTTGCAGCATTCGCCGTCCACATTGCCGACGCAGAGGATACGGCAGCCAGAATAGCCGGGCTGGATTCAGCTGTCTGTTCCAGAATCTGTGCATCTGTACCCCGGAACCCCAACGCCTTGAGCGAAGGGACATGAGGGCGCTCATGGGGCGGCAGGACACCCTGAACATAACCCCGGTCGGCCAGGCGCTTCATTTTTGCCAATCCCTGCAGCGCCGCTTCCCTGGGGTTGGACACCGCATTCACATTGGATTTTGACGCCACATTGCCCCAGGACAGACCTGCATAATTGTGGGTGGGGCCAACCAGCCCATCAAAATTTGCTTCTACCGCATGTCTTGTCATGGCTTCGGGTTCCATAATTTCAGGCGTCAAAATTCAGCCCTGGTGCCAGGCCATCCGGCATTTCGCTTTTACCGGCTTCAAGGGAGGCCATGGGCCAGGCGCAGTAATCCGCCGCATAATAAGCGCTCGCGCGATGGTTGCCGCTGGCTCCTACACCACCAAAGGGCGCTGCACTGCTGGCTCCGGTCAAGGGACGGTTCCAGTTGACGATTCCGGCCCGCGCTTCTTCCAGCAAACGCTCGTATAACTTGCGGTCATCCGAAAGAATCCCGGCGGAAAGCCCGTAGCGGGTATTGTTAGCCAGTTCCAGAGCATCATCAAAGCTCTTGTAGCGACAGACCGTAAGCAGTGGCCCAAAGAACTCTTCATCAGGCATTTCCAGTCCGGTCACATCCACAATGCCAGGTGAAAGAAGGCCGGTACCAGGCTTCAGCTGTTTCATTTCCAGCAGGGACTTCGCACCTCTCTCCAGCATGGAGGACTGGGCAGCCAGCAGTTTTTCCGCAGCCTGCACCGAAATAACCGACCCCATGAAAGGTTGAGGGGTGGCATCAAACTCTCCCACCTGAATGCGCGCAGACACAGTCACCAGCCGATCCAGAAATTCGTCGCCTTTTCTGCCTTTGGGAACCAGCAACCTGCGAGCGCAGGTGCAACGCTGGCCCGCAGACAGAAATGCCGACTGCAGGGCATGATGTACAGCACCGTCAAGATCCGAGACATCCTGAACAATCAGCGGGTTGTTGCCGCCCATTTCCAAAGCAAGAATTTTCTCGGGCTGCCCCCCAAGCTGCTGGTGTAACAGATGGCCGACCGTGGAGCTGCCGGTGAAGAACAGACCATCAATCATCGGATGGCCTGCAAGTGACCTCCCCGTATCGGAAGCACCCTGAACCAGATTGATCACACCTTCTGGCAGCCCGGCCTTTTCCCAGAGCCTGACCGTGAGTTCTGCCACCCCGGGGGTCAGTTCACTGGGTTTGAACACAACGGTATTTCCAGCCAGCAAAGCGGGCACAATATGACCATTCGGGAGATGACCGGGGAAGTTATAGGGGCCAAACACCGCAACAACTCCATGGGGACGATGCCGGAGTACCGCATGACCGCCAGCCATATCGGATTCGGAATACCCTGTGCGATCATTGTAGGCTTTGACAGAGATGCCTATCTTGCCGATCATCGCCGCAACTTCCGTGCGGGATTCCCATAACGGCTTACCGGTTTCCAACCCGATCTGACCGGCAAGCTCCTCCTTGTTTGTGTCGAGCAACTCACCAAAGGCTTCAATAACCGCCTGGCGTTCGGCAAAGCTTTTCCGGCGCCATTTCAGGAAGCCTGCCCTGGCGACACGTACCGCTGCATCCACGTCTGCAAAGCCGGCACCACATCCATCCCACACAATCTCGCCAGTGACTGGCTGAACCGACTCAAACGCTGTGCCGTGCCCCTGAAGCCAAAGACCCCCGATAAAAAGTTCGCCTGTCAGGTTTGCCATATCACTACACCTCCCGTTACTGGAATTGCAAAGATTTCAGCCTGTCGTCTTTACCGATGTTTTGACTCTGTCTTTCAGGGGAGCCAGCCGGACCAGATCACCTGATTCAATCTGCAGGGCTTCTGCCACAGCCGGTGGCAGGGTGACTGTATCAGTGTGAACGCAACTGGCAGGCACAGTCGTTACACGGAAATTGCGGAACGAGCGATTGGACACCATCACCCGTTCTGCCGCCGGCACATCCAGGTTGACAGCCTTGCTGGTGATCATGGCGTATCGGTTGCTGCTGTCGCGTATGGTGCGGATAGTACGCACGAAGGCTTCGACCACCGGGCCACCATCGAAGATGTCCACAAGACCGTTGAAGTTAAACCCTTCCGCCTGCAACATCTTCAGTGCAGGAGCCGTATTACCATGAACCTGGCCGATAACCGCGCGCGCCGAATCTGGCAACATGGGCAGATATATGGGGAATTTAGGCATAAGTTCCGCAATGAAAGCTTTATTGCCAAGCCCGGAAAGCATGTCAGCTTCCGTATACTTCATATCAAAAAACTTGCGACCCAGAGCATCCCACAAGGGGCTCAGCCCCTGCTCGTCAGATACCCCACGCATTTCCGCAAACACCTTCTCCGAGAAATACTTACGGAATTCATCCATGTACATAAAACGACAGCGAGAGAGCAGTAGCCCGTTTCCGCCTCCCTGATAGTCACTGGAGAGAAGCAGAGAGCATATCTCGCTGGTATCTGTCATATCGTTTGTAAGGTGCAGTGTCGGAGTGCGCACGTGAACGCCCAGCTCTTTGGACGCATTTACCGTCTCGCTGAGCCTGTAATTATAGAAAACCTCATCCAGGCCCACTCTCGCCTGTATACCGCTGATACCTACAAGCTTCCCGGCTTCCGTATCTTCCAGAGCAAACAGGTACAGGCCCGCTTCCGGAGCACAGCTCTGGTTAAAGGTTTCCCGGGCAAGGCTGATCTTGCGCTGCAACAGGCCCTGGTCTGCAGGCAGTGTTGTCAGCCCTTTGCCCGCCTTCTGTGTCATCGCATAGAGATCGTCAAGGTCCGTTTCCTGAAGTGGGCGGATTATCAGCATGGCGCTATCCTCACTTCATCACCTGCCGTTTTACCCAGAGCTTCCCAGACACCAACTGGCACCTTGAGTGTACCTTCAAGCGTATTCGCAACCCTGGCCAGAGTGCAGCGGAACCCGGAACCTTCTCCCGCAGAAATCAGCCAGGTATCCCCGCATTCTTCGAAAGCACCATGAAGCGTTTTTGGCTGACTGGTAACCAGTGTGCGCAAGGCATCCGTGCGCGCTTCAAGAACGGGCCCACCATCGAAAATATCCAGGTAGCAACCGGCCCGGAACCCTTCACGCTGCAGGAGTTCAAGGTTCGGTACAGTCTGTTCATGGGGCTGACCAAGTGCCGCCTGAGCTGCTTCTGAAAGCAGAGTTACATATATAGGGTTAGGGGGCATGAGTTCAGCGATAAAGGTTTTGCTGAGCAGGCCGGAATACTGATCGGCGGTTTCAAAATCCATATTGAAAAAATGACGCCCCAGACTGTCCCAGAAGGGAACGCTTCCATCCGCAAGCTGAACACCCTGAATCTCGACCGCAATATTCGATGTAAACCAGTCACGGTGTCCGGCAATGAAAAGTATCCTGGCTCTGGATAGCAGCTCAAACGCTTCAGTGTTGCGCAGTTCAGGTGTAATCGAGAATGAACAAAGCAAAGTCTGATCAGTCAGCGCATGGCTTGGGTAGAGGACATCAACCCGGCTGGAAATCCCAAGTTCGTGGGATGCATGGATCAGTGCATCACGGCGGTAGTTATAAAACGGCTGACTATTACCTGCCCGGGCATCAATACCTGCAGTGCCATGAATCCTGCCCGTAGATGTGGATTGCAGTACAAACAAAAACCGCTTTGGCCGGCCATCCCCTGAGGTGATATTGCAGGCCAGAGAGGCTATGGAATGATCTATTTTTTCCGCAAGAACATCACGCTGCCTGGGTAGCGTGGA
Organism: Marinobacter sp. F3R11; assembly: GCF_003318275.1. Taxonomy (GTDB): domain Bacteria; phylum Pseudomonadota; class Gammaproteobacteria; order Pseudomonadales; family Oleiphilaceae; genus Marinobacter. The sequence goes on from NZ_QOCH01000015.1 coordinate 761,556, forward strand.
GGAGAGGCGGGCCGTTTGGGAACCGGCCGCACCCGCAATCTCAAGTATCTGGTCCACATCATCCGGCAATGCCGGGCGTACCAGCCACATAAAAACTCCTAGGCTGTGAGTTTCTTCACCGCCGCTTCAAAGCGTTCAAGCGCTTCATCAATATCTGTATCCGGAATAATGAGAGAAGGCGCCAGCCTGATCACATTGGCACCGGCAATCAACACCATCACACCTTCATCCAGCCCTGCATTCAGGAAGTCCTTGGCCCTGCCCTGCCATGCCTCTGTCAGCACGCAGCCCAGCAGAAGCCCGGCCCCGCGAACCTCACTGAACACCCCGTAACGCTCTCCGATATCCATCATACCTTTACGCAGGTGCTCAGAACGGGCTTTCACGCCTTTGAGTATTTCTGGCTGACTTACCGTATCCATCACCTTCTGAGCGACAGCGCAGGCAAGCGCATTGCCTCCGTAGGTGCTTCCGTGCGTTCCTACCTCAAGACTCGCTGCAACCTTTGCTGTAGTCAGCATGGCCGATACAGGGAAACCACCACCCAGCCCTTTGGCACTGGTGAGAATGTCAGGTACCACATCGTACATTTCATAAGCATAAAGATAACCTGTGCGACCCACACCAGACTGAACCTCATCAAATATCAGCAGCGCATCGTTGTCGTCGCATAGCTTGCGCAGCCCTTTCAGGAATTCCGGATCTGCCGGCACTACGCCACTTTCGCCCTGAATCGGCTCTACAACCACAGCACAGGTTTTCTCTTTCGAGATCAGTTTCCTGACCGATTCGAGATCATTGAAGTCTGCATGGTGAATACCCCCCGGAGCCGGCTCAAAACCTTCAAGGTATTTCGGCTGCCCGCCGACGGCTACGGTGAACAGAGTGCGACCATGGAACGCATTTTTAAAGGAAATAATCTCATGCTTTTCAGGGCCGGTATGCTCCCAGCTGTAACGGCGGGCCAGCTTGAAAGCCGCTTCATTAGCTTCACCTCCGGAGTTGGCAAAAAATATGCGCTCTGCAAACGTCAGGTCACACAGAGTTTTCGCCAGTCGCAAGGCCGGTTCGTTGGTCATCACATTGGAGAGGTGCCAGACTTTCTGCGACTGTTCCTGCAGCGCCCCGATCAGCCCGGGATGCGCATGTCCGAGACAATTCACAGCAATGCCACCCTGCAGATCTATGAACTCGCGGCCATCCTGATCCCATACCCGGGAACCCTCACCTCGCACCGGAACTATCGAACCAGGGGCGTAGTTGGGTACCATGACTTCATCAAACAGTTCGCGGCTGACAGGTTCTTTGTTCATGGATCTCTCTCAGAAAAGCAGTTAAGCCTACAAAATAGTAGAGTTGCCGGCGTGGGCAAGTACGTAGGTATTCGGATCGATTGACTATAATACGTCACTCACGGCCCGAGCACATCTGCCTCGCCCGAGGCAGATGCAGATTTCGCGAACCCGGCCCACGAATCCACCGCAGTCAGTAGCCGCAAACGTGGAAAATGCGAATGTAATTTGCGCCCGGGCACCATTTTTGATGCGCCATGAACCGACGTTAATCCCCGAGAAAGCTCGCAGATACCTGTATCGAAACAGAAAGCTTTCCTAGACCTTTGTCTAAGCGTGATACAAATTTATTTGAATTGTCATGCAATGGTAACTATCTTGTCCGTGGGTCCTACAAAAATAATTGTCTAATGTGTGGAGACAACAACAATGCAAAGCAACAAATTGAGAATGGCCATTCGTGCGACCGCGGCCGTGGCAGTATTTGGTATGGCAGGTCAAGCAAGCGCTGTAAGCTTTGACGCGGGCGGCTGGAACACCAGCATTTACGGTTACGCAAGCCTCAAAGCCAGCTACGATATTGATGAGAATGCCGCATCATCAACCCGGTCATTCAACTACAACGCCATCAACGTAGGCGCTGCTGAAAACAACGAGCCAACGGGTTATTTCGGTGCTGACGCTTTCCAAAGCCGTATCGGCGTGAAAACAACCAGCCCAGAAGGCGTTACTTTCAATGTTGAAGGCGATTTCCGCGGCGGCGGCGGCGGCTCTCTGCGTCTGCGCCACGCTTACGGTTCATACAACGGCGTTCTGGCGGGTCAGACCTGGTCTAACTTCACCAGCTTTGTCGGCAACACCTCTACCCTGGACTTTGACTCACTGCCTGGCCTGGCTGGCTATCAGTCCCGTACCGCGCAGCTGCGTTATACCACCGGACCTTTCTCTTTCTCTGCAGAGCAACCACAGAACTCACTTGCTGGCGGCGTGAAAAAAGATGGCATGCCAGCTCTGACTGCGCGTATCGAAGATAGCTCTGGCGGAATGTCCTACTCTGCAGCCGTCCTGGCCCAGCAAGTAGGTTATGACACTGGAACAACCGATGACAGCACTATGGGTTTTGCAACCTTCGTAGCTGGCAAACTCGCCGTTACTGACATGATCACTATCCAAGGCACCCTGAGCTACACAGATGGCGCTAGCAGCTACCTGTACCGCTCTGGCACCGCCAGCGCATATGTTGACGGCAGTGGCGACGTAGAAGCCATCTCCGGCTACGGCGGCAGCATTGGTGCTGGCTTCAATATCGGCAACGGCCGCAGCATCAACATCGGCTACGGCATGGTTGAAGTAGATCTGGATGACGCTGTTGCAGACTCAGGCGGCGCGATTACTGCTGGCGACACCGAATCAGTATCAGCGGTTATGGCAAACTACAAGTGGACTCCGGTCAAGAACGTCATGATGGGCGTTGAATACCAGTATGGTATGCGCGAAGTTCAGAATGGCGACGACGGCGATGCAAGCCGCCTGCTGTTCGCAGCTCAGTACAACTTCTAAATCGTACTGTTCAGCTAGCTAGTACAGATACGCCCCGGTCTTCCGGGGCGTATCTGTTTCTGGCCTTAGCTTTTCAACACCTCATCACACCACTGCTGCACTGCTGCTTCAGAAAACGGAAGATCAACCGCTTCCCCACCAGAAAACTCCTGCCACTGCTTCAGAAATTTGCGCCTTACTACTGTCAGCACAGGTATGCCCGCATCAAGTAACTGAAGAAACTCGGCACGACACCCTTTGCCATCTATCTCCTGCTGCCCAAACCGGTTCACGACAGCCAATCCGGGGGGATGAGTCAGCAAGGCACGCAACACACCTGTCGCCTCTGCAAGACCACAAGGGTCAAGGCAGCAGGATTGTGATTCAGCCCCCAGGTTCTGCGCAATGGGATATTCACATCCGGTCTCCAGATCCTGCAACGCCATAGGCTCACGCCGCAAACCCTGTTCATTTATCGCCATAGCCAGTCCGGCCACCCTGTGGCCACGACGATTCAGATTGGCAGCAAGCGTATGCAACAAGGCATCTACGGGCTGATCATCCTTGTCGTAAATAATCGCTGCCAGGTTCAGTTCCCTGCTCATATGGACTCCCGACAGGAAAACCCTGCCTGCTCTCTGCTGACACGATAGAAAAAGGGGTGCAGATTGCTCTGCACCCCTGATCTTTTTTCAGATTACGAGTTTAACGGGTTTCAGCCACCGCTTGTTGAGCCGGATCAGAAACCAGTATCACCCCCTTACAGCAACAAGGTGCGAATATCCCCAAGAAGCTGTGCAAGCAACGATGTGAATCGCGCTGCGTCAGCCCCGTTCACCGCCCTGTGATCGTAGGACAGCGACAGAGGCAGCATCAGCCTTGGTTGGAATTCACTGCCATCCCAGACCGGCTTCATCGCCGCCCTGGAGACACCTAGAATCGCCACTTCCGGCGCATTCACAATAGGCGTAAACGCAGTGCCACCAATACCTCCCAGGCTTGTGATAGTGAAACAGGCTCCTTGCATTTCTGCGGGCTTCAGCTTCTTGTCCCGGGCTTTCTGGGCAAGCTCAGCACTTTCTGCCGCCAGCTCCCAGAGACCCTTCTTGTCCACATCGCGGATCACCGGAACCATCAATCCGTTGGGAGTATCAACAGCAATACCAATATGAATGTACTGCTTGCGAATAACCTCTTTGCGCTCCATATCCAGAGACACATTGAACTGAGGCAACTCTGCCAGCGCTGTTGCGCAAGCCTTCAGCAGGAACGGCAGAGGCGTCATCTTCACGCCTTTCTTCTCACCGGCAGCTTTCTGCGATTTGCGGAACGCCTCCATATCGGTGATGTCCGCATCTTCAAACTGGGTGACGTGGGGCACATTCAGCCAGCTACGCTGCATATTCGCAGCTGTAACAGCCATCATCCGCGACATGGTTTCTTTCTGAATGTCGCCAAACTGGCTGAAGTCCGGCAGCTTAATACCCGGAATACCAGAGCCCGTAGCCACAGAACCGCCCTGTTGGGCCCGTTGCAGCTGGCTCTTCACATAGGCCTGAACATCATCTTTCAGGATCCGGCCTTTTGGGCCAGACCCCTTGATGCGCGTCATGTCTGCCCCCAACTCCCGGGCCAGCTTGCGCACTGCAGGGCCAGCATGAACCTTGGCGCCCGGTGCAGGCGGCTCGTAAACCGAACCCGGTGACTGTGGAGCAGGCTCTTTGACCTGGGCTTTCCCCTCAGCTTTGGCTTCAGATTTTTCATTCTGAACGGGAGCTGCCTCAGGCGCTTCATTCCGTTCTTCGTCTTCGCCCTCGTCGCCTGCAACCATAAGCTCAAGCAACTTGTCACCTTCGGACAGCTTATCGCCTTCTGCCACCAGAACCCTGACTACTTTACCGCCGTAGGGTGATGGAATTTCCATGGACGCCTTGTCGGATTCAACGGTCACCAGCGCATCATCAGCCTCAATGGTATCGCCTTCGGACACGTTGATTTCGATAACCGGTACCTTTTCCATTCCATCCAGCGGCGGAACAAGCACGGTTTCCGTCCGGGAACCACCAGACTTTTTCGCTGCAGGCTTGCTTTCCTTGCTGGCTTCCGGCTCTCCTCCCGCTTTCTGTTGAGGCTGGCTGCCCGAGTCTTCCGCAGCACCAACATCTCCAGCAGAATCGCCACTGGACTCCATGGTACCCACAACATCGCCTTCCTTGACCTTGTCACCCACCTTTACGGTGAGCTTGATGATCTTGCCCGCGCCGGGGGATGGTAATTCTACAGAGGCCTTGTCAGTTTCAACTGTCAGAATCGGATCTTCTGCTTCCACCGAATCCCCGGCACTGACCAGAAGCTCAATAACCTCAACTTCATCTGCCCCGCCAAGATCCGGGACCCTGATTTCCTGTTCGCTCATAGCGGTCTCCTTAGCGGTGCGCGGGGTTCGGTTTGTTTCGATCGATTCCGTACTTGCGCATGGCCTCAAGAACCAGCTCGTGCTTGATTTCACCGTCTTTAGCCAGAGCGGACAAAGCCGCTACGGCAACGTGGTAACGATCAACCTCAAAGAAATCACGCAGTTTGTCACGGGTATCGCTGCGGCCAAAGCCATCTGTACCCAGCGTCAGGAAAGTTTTGGGGATAAACGCCCGCAGCTGCTCAGAGTGCAACTTGACGTAATCGGTAGACGACACCACCGGGCCAACCTGATTTTCCAGACACTGGGTAACGTAGGCCTTGCGACCCTTGTCATCCGGATGCATCAGGTTCCAGCGCTCCACATGCTGACCATCGCGGGCCAGTTCGTTGAAGCTGGTAACACTCCATACATCAGAGCTTACCCCCCAGTCGTCTTTCAACAGCTCAGCCGCCGCAGTCACTTCGTTCATGATGGCGCCGGAGCCCAACAGCTGAACCCGCAACTTGTTTTTGCCTTTTGCTTCAACCGAGTTGAACTTGTACATGCCCTTGATAATGCCCTCTTCACACCCTTCAGGCATCGGCGGCTGCACGTAGTTCTCGTTTTCGATAGTCAGGTAGTAGTAGACATTCTTGTTGTCTTCATACATTTCCTTCATACCGTGGTGGATGACCACCGCCATCTCGTAGGCATAAGCAGGATCGTATGCTTTACAGTTAGGAATGGTGTTGGCCAGAATGTGGCTGTGGCCATCCTGGTGCTGCAACCCTTCACCGTTCAGCGTGGTGCGCCCGGCGGTACCACCAATCAGGAAGCCCCGGGCCTGTATGTCCCCGGCAGCCCAGGCCAGATCGCCAACCCGCTGAAAACCGAACATTGAGTAAAAGGCATAAAAGGGTATCAGCGGGAAATTATTGGTGCTGTATGATGTAGCAGCCGCAATCCAGGCCGCCATCGAGCCACCTTCGTTGATACCTTCCTGCAGAATCTGACCCTTTTTATCTTCACGGTAATACATGATCTGGTCACGATCCTGCGGCACGTACTTCTGACCTTCCGAGGTATAGATACCCAGCTGGCGGAACATACCTTCCATGCCGAAGGTACGAGCCTCATCAGGAACAATCGGCACAACCCGCTTACCCACGCGTTTGTCTTTTACCAAAGCACTCAGAATACGCACAAACGACATAGTGGTGGAAATTTCACGGTCATTGGACCCTTCCAGAACTTGCTTGAAAATATCCAGATCGGGGATTTTCAGCGGCTGACTGTCTTTGCGACGCTTGGGATAGAATCCACCCAGGTCCTGCCTGCGCTTCTTCATATATACCAGCTCGGGGCTGTCCGGCGCCGGGCGGTAATAGGGTACATCCTCAAGCTCTTCATCTTTCAGCGGAATCGCAAAACGATCACGGAAAGATTTCAGGGTTTCAACATCCAGCTTCTTCAGAGAGTGGGCTGTGTTAGTGGCTTCTCCTGCCGCACCAAAGCCATAGCCTTTGATAGTGTGGGCCAGAATAACAGTGGGCCTTCCATTCGCTTCGGTAGCTGCCTTTTTATAGGCCGCATAAACTTTGTATGGATCGTGCCCGCCACGGTTAAGCTTGTTGATATCATCATCGGTCCAGTTTTCAACCATCTTGGCGAGCTTGGGATACTTGCCGAAGAACTGCTTTCGCGTGGCTGCCGGGCCGGCGTTGGTGAAGCTTTGCAACTCGCCGTCAACCACTTCATCCATGGCGCGCTGCATGGTGCCATCTTCATCCATCTCGAACAGCGGATCCCACATGCGGCCCCAGACCACTTTGATTACGTTCCAGCCCGCACCGCGGAAGGAACCTTCAAGCTCCTGAATAATTTTGCCATTTCCGCGGACCGGGCCGTCCAGGCGTTGCAGGTTGCAGTTCACCACGAACACCAGATTGTCGAGTTTTTCACGCCCGGCTTTGGAGATACAGCCCAGGGTTTCAGGCTCGTCACACTCGCCATCGCCAAGGAAACACCACACTTTCCGGTCACCCATCTCGACCAGCTCACGGCTGTCGAGATACTTCATGATGTGCGCCTGATAAATACCCTGAATCGGCCCCAGCCCCATAGATACTGTGGGGAACTGCCAATAATCCGGCATCAGCCAGGGGTGTGGATAGGATGACAAACCGCCGCCATCAACTTCTTCACGATATTTATCCAGCTGCGATTCATCAAAACGGCCTTCAAGGTAGGAACGGGCATAGATACCCGGTGCAGCGTGCCCCTGAAAATACACAAGGTCTGACTCGCGGCTCTCATCACCACCATGAAAGAAGTAGTTAAAGCCCACATCGTACAGGGTGGCCGCTGACGAGAAAGTGGAGATATGCCCACCCAGATCACCCGGGCGCTTGTTGGCTCGCACAACCATCGCCATGGCGTTCCAGCGGATTAACGAACGAATCCGTCGCTCCATAAACAGGTCACCCGGCATCCGCGCTTCCTGGGTTGCAGGAATAGTATTTCGGAATGGCGTCGTTATTGAATAAGGCAGCTCGGTGCCGTCCCGACTGGCACGCTCCGAGAGCCGCTCAAGAATGTACTTTACCCGGTCTATGCCCTCGTTCTCTATCAGTGACTCGAGTGCATCAAGCCATTCACCGGTTTCAATGGGATCATCATCCTGGTACATCAAACCTCCCCCTTTGTACTTCAAAAAATGCGGCAGGTGCCAAGGCCGGCCCCGCACTCGCGGTATGAATGAGCTGTGAAACACAGCCTCGTCAGTTATGAACAACCCGCCAGAAAACCAACCCGCCAGCGGCATAGCATGCGTTCACCAAGCATAGAACAGCTTTAATACTTTTACCGCCCGGCTAGACAGACTGGCCGGTTTCATGTCAGAAACCGGCTGAACGACCAAACCAGAGCCATAAATTCTGTAGTATTTTTACTACAAATAAATGCACATCCCGGCCCAAAATCGGATCATTACACTAAACAACAACCATAATTTCGATTAGTTACGTAATAGTGCCCTTTTTTCGATCACCCGACAACCAGACTCAGACCAACGTCTTAGTCGCTGTAACAGCCCTTTTTTAATTACCGTGCTAAATTAAATAAGAACGATTTACCAAGACCAAAAATAAACAAATTCCCAATAGTTACAATGCGTTGGATTATGCGCCCGCACAAACAAAAGCGCTCCGGCCAGAGTTTTTTAATTAGACCTGAAACTAAACAACAATTTATGTATACTCGCCTGCCTAATTTTTGACCATCGAAGCGACAGTAATTTTGTCCTTCTGTTCATTCACACGTGCAACCACCACAGAGGTGAACCATGAACTCCATCGTCACTTTTCCAGACCGGATTCCCGCTACCGAATTCGAGGAACGACGCTTCAAGGTTTACACAGACCGGCAGCTAGACAAGATCGAGGTTATACAGAGCCTCCCCGAAGACACCCTGTTTGAAATGAAGGTGGTTGCGAGCGTGCTGCCCTTCCGGGTAAATGAATATGTGATCAATGAACTGATCAACTGGGACAACGTACCCAACGACCCCATATACCAGTTGGTTTTTCCGCAAAAAGGAATGCTCAAAGACGAGCACTTTGAGCGCATGGCCCGGATGCACAGAGATGGTGCAGAAAAAAAAGAGATTCAGGCCGTTGCAAAAGAAATCCGCGATGAACTGAACCCCCACCCCGCCGGCCAGATGGAAATGAATATGCCGGAACTGGACGGCAATGTTCTCGACGGCGTGCAGCATAAATACCGAGAGACGGTATTGTTCTTCCCGGCTCAGGGACAGACCTGCCACTCTTATTGCACCTTCTGTTTCCGCTGGGCACAGTTCGTAGGCGACAAAGACCTGAAAATGTCGAGCACCGAGGCAGACAAGCTGCACGGTTACCTGCAGGAGCACACTGAAGTAACCGATTTGCTGATTACCGGCGGCGACCCCATGGTGATGAAAACCAAGAGCCTGGCCCAATACCTTGAGCCTCTGCTACAGCCTGAGTTCGACCACATCCAGACCATCCGCATCGGCACCAAAGCCCTGACATTCTGGCCATACCGCTTCGTGACCGACAAGGATGCCGACGATCTGATTGACCTGTTTGCCAGACTGGTAGACGCAGGCAAGCACGTCGCCATCATGGCGCATTACAACCACTGGCAGGAAATCACTACCGACATAGCCGAGGAGGCCATTCGCCGCATCCGTGCCACGGGCGCCGAAATCCGTGCGCAAGGCCCACTGATAAAGCATGTAAACGACAATGCAGACGCCTGGGCCAGACTGTGGAAAAAAGAAGTACAGCTCGGAATCATCCCCTACTACATGTTTGTAGAGCGAGATACTGGCGCCAAGAACTACTTTGAAGTCCCCCTTGCGGAAGCCTTCCACATTTACCGCGAAGCCATGAAAAAGGTCAGCGGCCTGGCGCGCACCGCACGCGGCCCCAGCATGAGCGCCGGCCCGGGCAAAGTGGAAATTCAGGGGATTACCGAAGTGAACGGCGAAAAGGTCTTTGTACTACGCTTTTTGCAGGGCCGAAATCCGGACTGGGTTCAGCGCCCCTTCTTTGCCAGGTACAGCGAGACAGCAACCTGGCTGCATGAACTGGAGCCCGCCTTTGGCGAAGAGAAATTCTTTTTTGAAGACGAGTTTGAAGAGATGCAAAAAGGAAATAACTAAAGCTTCCGCCATATAGCGACAGCTATTGAGAAGAAGGCCAGATGCCCCTCCATCTGGCCTTTTTGCTTTTCGGAATCCATTCCGACCGTATTCAGGGGCTATATCAGGGTGCAAAAAACCGAAGAAAAAGGTCAGAACAAGTAAAATTGTGTTTCTTTATATGTCGGCGACTCACCCACCAAGACAGGCCAAAGCCAGGCCCTCCGCGGGTTTGCGTGTTTTTTACACACATCCCCCTTCAGGCACCGCAATCCCACCCCCCCTTATATGGGGGCATGCGCAAAAAAGAACTCATGCTAACGTTTTTGGCACCATCATTGGCAGTTCATAAGGAGTTTTCGGTGATTAAAATAAAACACATAGCTATCGCAGGGGCACTATCCTCATCATTGCTGGTTGCTGGTTGTGGCGGATCGTCAGGCAGTAGCAGCTCGGCAACCAACAGCCAAACCGGCTCACTGGAGATTTCAGGCACCGCCTCGGCACCAGCGGGCACAGTTGCATACTATGAGGAGCAGAATGCATTCGAACTGGCCCTCAACTTTTTCGTGCCTTCACTTTCGGCTGCCGTTACCGGGCTTGAGCCGATCGAAGGCGCAACAGTTGAACTGATCCGGGTCGACAATAACGGCAACCAGGTAGGCGATGTATTGGCGACAACGGCTACGTCAATTACTGGTGACTACACCCTCACACTTCCTGAAGACGTCAACCTCGCAGGCAACCTGATTGTCAGAATCACGGGCCAGAACAACAGTGCCCTGCGCGCCCAGGTAGTAGAGCAGGACGCTGACATTTCACCCGTTTCAGAGTTTGTACTGCAAAAGTTCATTAGCCAGGGCGCCGCTCTGGACCAGCTGGTTGTATCCGATGTCGTCAAACTTTCGGGCCGGGTGGAAGAATTTGATATCACACTATCCGGTGCCGCGAATCTGGATGCTGCGTTTTCCGTCCTGGAAGACCAGATCGGAGATTTTGTTGAAAGCGAAGTAGCTGTTGCAGCTTCCTCAAGCGGCGACGCTGCAGGCATTGCAGGAGACTACCGTAGCTCCGCCTTTTCCTTCGCACTGCATGATGGCGACAACGACAATGTCGGTACCTATGCCACCGACATCTGGGCCGGCACATTCACGTTTGCAGATAGTGGCAATGGCAGCGTTTCCATAACTCATACCAAGGAAGACAGTTTTTACGGCAGTCTCTCCGGTTCCGCGCTGAATCAAAGCAGTGTTTATTATGAATCAGAAACAGAAAACTTTAACGAAGTGCTTCCCGCAACGCTGACCACCAGCGGCATTCTGTCGATTACAGGCGAGTTTGAAGAAGACATTGACGATGACTACGGCTGGCGATATCCCGCCCATACCTACAATCTGCAACGCGTGGCTGACACCGGTATATTTTTCATGGTGTCAAACGAAGGTGCTGTCAGGTATGCAACCATAGATACCAACAATGATGGTATCAAAGACGCCATCGACCCTCAGGCCAAAGAGGGCGACGAAGCCTTCCGCTCACTGGAAGTTTTCAGTCGGCAACCCACCGCATTCACCAATAGCGACCTGACAGGCAAATTCGGTCGGGTATTTCTGGAGTCCTGGGTAACAAGCGGCACCATTGAGGTTCAAACTGAAATCAATACACTAACCTTTGATGGTGCAGGGAATTACGATTACGGCGCCGTCGAAGGCCACCTGATCAGCCTGGCGTCAGGGGGAGCCTCTTACACCCCCATCACAGAGACTGCCGAGACAAGCCAGCCTATGGTTATCACCGCTGATGGCGACATCACCTCAGCCGGTGGCGAGCCATCTGACGGCTTCATTAACGACACCTTTGACCTCTTGGTATTCGCCGAAGCCGACGGCACCAATCAGCAAGAAGCTGAAACCAACAAAACACTACTGGTAAAACTGCCTGCAACTGCCCCGACGGTTACCAACAACAAATACCGCATGCTGCTGATGTCCATGAAGCTGGACGCTGGTGAGGAACTGTTGATGACTTCAAGCAAGTTCAACACCTTCCTGACGATGGCATCGGAAACCAGCGGCACTATTGACGGCGCATTTTTCGAAGTTCAAAAAACCGGCCTGGGAGGCGAGATTGCCGTTTCTACCGAAACCGCCGAATCCGTCGAAGTGGATGTTAGCCTGGGCGGCTCTGGAGTAAGCACACTGACGATTTCGGGAGAGGACGGAGGCACAACCACTATGGAGGGCTTCTTCAACGAAAACGCGACTCTCGGCGTCTTTACGCTGAGCTACACGGAAACTGCAAGCAGCGATCCGGATGAACTGGGGCTGGTTGTCCTGGTAAAAACCGGTAACTGACAAAACTGATACAGGGCACACCCTCTGCGGTGCGCCCTGTACCTCTGCAATCACACCCCCGGCCCCTTACCCTTCTCTATCTTAATAATGCTGAAAGAATCGTACTGATCAGCTGGCCCTGACGTGACTGCCCGGTTTTATAAAAGATCTGCTTCAGATAACTCCGAACCGTTGCTTCGCTTTTATGCCGTTTCTCTGCAATCTCTTTCAGACTCAACCCCGCAACGAGGTCCTCACAAACCTGAGCCTCCGAAGGCGCCAGGGAAAAATACTCTGAAATCACAGCAGCGTCTGGAAGCACTCGCGAAGTTGAATCGACTATCGTTATCAGCACTCCACCTGTAAGTAATTCGTTATACTCAAGCGGCCGGATCGTCATGACCAGCGGCGGTGCTGCCTCTCGGTTAATAATCAATGTTTCCGGGCGACTGGCCCCACCTTTAATCGCCGCCGTTGAGGCGTGCGTAAGGGTCCGGAAAAACGCCTTCTGGGTTACATCCGACTGAAAGCACAAGCGCTGATCACGAATAAAAAAACAGGAGTTTTGCTCCTGCAGCTGGCTTCCACGCTGGTTAGCAAGCACCAACATACCCCGGTTATTCAGAACAAAGGCGGCATCAGGAATCAGCTCCACTATTGCGGAAAGCGACTGTTCAGTATCCGGGCGCTGATGAAACGAGCTTGCCAGGCCAACCGCTTGCCGTATGAATGGCACAAGGCGGCTCATAGCTTCAAGCTCTTCAGGGAAATAAGGCCCTTGAACAACAGTGCGCTGCACAGTAAGAAGAATGATGTGTGTGTCTGAGGCATCCACTACCAGCCATGCAGAATCAAGCATGCTCTGGTCTGTCTCCCACCGGTCGTAGTTATCACCCAGGGAGGTATCACCCACTACCGACAAAGCCGAGCTGAACACCCCGGGCTGCTGGGTAATGGCATAATTGGTTACCGCATCGTGTGCGATCATATTGTTATCCAGATACCAGTCTACAAACTCATCCGATAACCCGGCATGCCAGATATGTTCGATAACTACCGGGGACTTCCGGATAAAGGAGAGCTGGGCCGCACAGCCGTTGACAGCTTCAGCCAGCATCGCCAGAAAATCATGGAAGCCTGCCTTGTGCTGCAACGACTCGTATAAGCACTGAATAAGCTCAGGCTCATTGGATAGAACATTCTGAGGATCCAACACCCCATAAGGCAACCGACACTCCATTGGTTCTCCTGCTCGCTTGACGTATAAAATGGCGCTTTGCCTGTTTTTTATAGAATCAAACTATAGAAGACTTTTGGCTAATGTGTAGTGCCAGGGGGTATATTCTGGATTTTAGACAGGATGACAGACTATCTGGTTAAAGATAGTCCGCCAGGATCGATAAGCTCAATGCATCAACGTATAGAGCTTACGACGATATGTGCGCACATCCGGGTTACCGCTACCCAACTTCTCAAACAACTCAACCAATGTCGTTTTGGCTATTTCATCCTTATATTTGCTGTCTACCTGCATCAGGCGAATAAGCAATTCCATCGCCTCTGCATTTTTCTCTTGCAGGACATTGTGAAGCGCCAGCAAATGCAGGGCATTGGGATCTTTCGGATCCTGCTCCAGCGCCATTTCCAGATCTTTCACCGGCGGAAGCTCGGCGGACTGTTTCAGAAATTTTATTCTCGCAGCCAGCTGCTTTGCCTGGTGCTGCAACTTTTCTTCTGGCGGCAGACTTTCGAGAACCTGCTCGGCAGTTTCAATATCACCCGTTTCCGCTTTCAGCTGGGCAAGGTCAATCAACACCTTAAGATTCTCAGGATCTTCTTTGTTCAGTTCAGAAAGAATTTCCATCGCTCCGCCGATATCGCCTTCTTCCCAGATACGGTGAGCTTTCTCATAAGGAGGTTCTTCAGGCAATTCCACGTATTTCTCGAGAACCTTGCGAACTTCACTCTCTGGCAGCGCTCCGTTAAAACCGTCAACGGCCTGTCCATCTTTCACCAGGATCACTGTCGGCAGGTTTCGCACACCGAGGCTGGCAGTCAGTTGCTCCTGCTCATCTGCATTTACCTTGGCCAGCCGGAATGCACCCTGATACTCATTCGCCAGTTTCTCCAGCAGGGGCATAAGCTGCTTGCAGGGCGCGCACCACTCGGCCCATACATCCACAAGAACGGGCACAGACGCAGATGCATCCATAACTTCCTGCTGAAAATTTTCCATAGTGGCTTCGAATATATAGGGAGAGCTGCTCATGTCGGGCACCTGAAATGTTCATTTGATTAATGCGTAGAGATGGGGCGCTCTACCCCGGAATTCAAGAGTGCCGGATCAGGGTATTCGTGGCACCCATGCTTGAAAATATGACTTTTGGCTCTAATTAGAGATAAGACACTCCTTCTACCGGGAAATAGTTACCGCATGAATCACGACAACGAAAACGACTCGCTGGAAGAATTCGAGGAAGACGTTACCGAATACATAGGCAAGAACGAACACAGCAAAGCCCTGGCCTTGCCACAGCATTCTCTGCCCAAACGGATATATGTACTGCCAGTTTCTAACCGGCCGTTTTTTCCTGCACAAGTCCAACCGGTCATGGTTAACCAGAATCCATGGCAGGAGACACTCAAGCGCGTAGGTGAAACCGACCACAAGATGCTGGGCATCTGCTTTGTCGATGATCATCAATCGGGGCAGGATATCCCCGAAAGCAGCGAGCTGGCACCGGTTGGCTGCGCCGTGCGAGTGCATCACGCGCAAAACAAAGACGGGAACCTTCAGTTTATCGCCCAGGGGCTGCAGCGTTTCCGCATCGTTCAGTGGCTCCGCCGCAAGCCACCGTATCTGGTGGAAGTTGAGTATCCGCAAGAGCCTGAAGAAGATGCAGACGAAACCAAGGCTTATACCCTGGCGATCATCAGTGCCATCAAAGAGTTATTGCGCACCAACCCGCTCTACGGCGAGGAAGTAAAGCAGTACCTTTCACGCTTTGGCCCGGAAGACAGCTCTCCGCTGACAGACTTCGGCGCATCCATGACCAGCGCCCCGGGCAGCGAACTGCAGGACATCCTGGATACCCTGCCTCTGCTGAGACGCATGGAAAAAGTGCTTCTGCTGATGCGCAAAGAACTGGAAGTGGCGCGCCTGCAATCCGAGATCAGCGAAGAAGTGAACGAAAAGGTGCAGAAGCATCAGCGAGATTTCTTCCTGAAAGAACAGCTGAAGGTCATCCAGCGCGAGCTGGGCATGTCGAAAGACGATAAAACGGCAGATGCAGAACGCTTTGAAGCCAGAATGGCGGAGCTGAACCCGCCCGAGGCCGTGCAGGAGCGCTTTGAAGAGGAATTGAACAAACTGCAGATCCTTGAGCAGGGTTCGCCGGAATATGGCGTTACCCGTAACTACCTGGACTGGCTGACCCAGGTGCCATGGGGACAACACTCGGAAGATCGCTTTGATCTGACAGAAGGCCGCAGCATACTCGATCGTGATCACGATGGCCTTGATGATGTGAAAGACCGGATTATCGAGTTCCTGGCAGAGGGTACATTCAAAGGCGAAATCAGTGGATCAATTCTGCTTCTCGTTGGCCCTCCGGGTGTAGGTAAAACTTCAATTGGCCATTCTGTTGCAAGTGCTCTGGGGCGTAAGTTCTATCGCTTCAGCGTTGGAGGCATGAGAGATGAGGCCGAAATCAAAGGCCACCGGCGAACCTATATCGGTGCCATGCCCGGCAAGTTTGTACAGGCCCTGAAAGATACCAAAGTAGCCAATCCGGTTATTATGCTCGACGAGATCGACAAAATTGGTACTTCCTATCAGGGAGACCCGGCTTCCGCGCTTCTGGAGACTCTGGACCCGGAACAGAACAGGGAATTTCTGGATCACTACCTTGATGTCCGCATGGACCTGTCCAAGGTACTGTTTATCTGCACGGCAAATCAGCTCGACACTATTCCGCGGCCGCTTCTGGACCGGATGGATGTGATCCGCTTGTCAGGCTATATCAGCGAGGAAAAGCTGGCCATCGCCAAGCATCACCTGCTCCCACGCCTGCTGAAACGGGCCGGGCTACTGAAAAAACAATTCAACATAACCGATGCTGCCATCCGTCAGATAATCGAAGGCTATGCCCGTGAAGCGGGCGTCCGGAATCTGGAAAAACTACTGCACAAGGTTATGCGCAAAGGCATAGTAAAACTACTGGAATCCCCGGATGAGCCGGTAAAAGTGAGCGTATCCGACCTGCAGGAATATCTGGGACAGCCTGCATTCCGGAAAGAAAAGTCTCTCAAAGGTGTCGGCGTAGTTACTGGCCTGGCCTGGACCGCCATGGGAGGCGCAACCCTGAGCATTGAAGCCGCACGGATACACAGCAGTCAACGCGGCTTCAAACTGACCGGTCAGCTCGGTGATGTAATGCGGGAATCGGCAGAAATTGCGTACAGCTACGTCAGCTCAAACCTGAAGCGGTTCAAAGGTGACCCGGGATTTTTCGATAAGTCCTTCGTTCACCTCCATGTACCCGAAGGTGCAACACCCAAGGACGGCCCCAGCGCCGGCGTCACCATGGCAACGGCTTTGCTCTCTATTGCCCGCAGAGAAGCCCCTCAGCAAAATACAGCGATGACAGGGGAGCTGACTCTCACCGGCCAGGTGCTTCCTGTTGGCGGTATTCGCGAGAAAGTTATTGCCGCACGCCGCCAGAAAATCAGCAACCTGATCCTGCCAGAGGCAAACCGCGGGGATTATGAAGAGCTGCCGGATTATCTCAGGGAAGGGCTGACTGTCAATTTTGCCCGGAATTACAATGATGTCTTCCAGGTGTGCTTTGGCAGCAAGCCCCGAAAGGGCTCGTCAGTTCACTGAGTTCAGAAGAATAAGGAAAAGGCTCAGGCCTTTTCCTTTTCTTTCCAGCCATCATCTTTCAGGACCGGGCCAACATCCAATACCGGTGACGCATCAATGTCGTCGGCATCCATCATGTTGGCAACCCTCTGTAGCGAAGCGAGAATCATATTCTGCTCCCATTCATGAAGGCTCTGAAACTTCTTGATGAAATCTTCCTGCAGGGGACTGGGTGCCCGGGAGAGTATATCCGCACCATCCTCTGTCAGGTGTGCGTGCACTTTACGCTTGTCCTGCGTGCTACGGACACGGTAAACCAGCTGGCGGTGTTCCAGGCGATCAAGAATGGTCGTAACCGTCGCCTGACTGAGACTCACCTTGTCGGCGATAGTCCCTATGGTAACCTCACCCATATCCCGGATTGTCCGCATGATCAACAGCTGCGGGCCGGTGAGACCGGCATTCTTGCTTAGGCGCTTGGAATGAAGATCCGTTGCCCGGATAACACGCCTGAGCGCTACCAGAACATGGTCATAATTATGCACTGTGTTACTTGCTCCACTGAAGCCTTTCAATATTTTGTTTACACCACTAACCATTAGAGGTCTTGCCCCCCTCAAATGCAAGTAGCAGTTTCCCGCAAACTGCACTTTCCCATATCATCCCCATGATGCCAAAGCCTGAGCCACTGGTTGTTAAATAATAAAAGAAGCCCGGGGCTAACTTGACAAGGCAGGATGTGTAGTGTTTGTTTAGATTTCTGAGAACATTAAGAATATCCCTGAACCTGACAGGACAGATACAAATGACAACTTCACTCAAAAAGCTCGTTACCGCTGTTAGCACTTCCGTTGCCCTGATGGGCGCCGGCCACGCAGCTGCGGATATTCAGATCGGCATCGCAGGCCCAATGACAGGCCCCGTCGCCCAGTATGGCGACATGCAGTTCTCCGGCGCGCGCATGGCCATTGAACAGATCAACGCCAAAGGCGGCGTTATGGGCGAGAAGCTCGTCGCAGTAGAATACGATGACGTGTGTGACCCCAAGCAAGCGGTCACTGTTGCAAACCGCCTGGTTAACGATGGCGTCAGCTATGTGATCGGCCATCTGTGCTCCAGTTCCACCCAGCCTGCCTCGGACATCTATGAGGACGAAGGCATTCTCATGATCACACCTGCATCAACCAGCCCGGAAATCACCGAGCGTGGTTATGAACTGGTGTTCCGCACTATTGGCCTTGACAGCATGCAAGGCCCGGTTGCCGGCAACCACATAGCCAAACAGAACCCGGAGCGGGTGGCAATCGTTCACGACAAGCAACAATACGGTGAAGGCATTGCAACAGCAGTACGCGATACCCTGAAAGACAAAGGTATCGAAATTGCCATGTTTGAAGGTATTACCGCAGGCGACAAAGACTTCTCATCCCTGATAACCAAACTCAAACAGGCTGATGTGGACTATGTTTATTTCGGCGGCTACCACCCGGAGCTGGGGCTGATCCTGCGTCAGGCACGACAGGCGGATCTGGACGCCATCTTTATGGGCCCTGAAGGCGTTGGCAACAAGGACATTAACACCATTGCAGGTGAGGCTGCTGAAGGGCTTCTGGTAACTCTGCCACCAAGCTTTGACGAAAAAGCAGAAAACCAGGACCTGGTAAAAGCCTTTGAAGCCAAGGGTGAAGATCCCTCAGGCCCATTCGTACTGACTTCTTATGCCGCCGTTCAACTGGTTGCTGAAGGCATCGAAGCTGCCGGTTCCAAAGACCCCTTCGATGTTGCAGCAGCACTTCGCAGCGGCAGCTTTGAAACACCGATCGGCACTGTGCAATACGATAAAGCCGGCGATATGAAGTCATTTGAGTTTGTTGTGTACGAATGGCATTCAGATGGCAGCAAAACTCCGGTAAACTAAGCCGAATCGTTAACTAACGGTAATACAAGAGAGCACCTTCTCACCGCGATCCGGGAGAGGGTGTTTTTCTAGGCTCCTTATGATCCTGCTTCACTTATGGCCCGGTTATCCCGTGTCTTCTGTGTTGCAGGGAAGGGAGCAGGCCTCCGGAGTCAAACAACAATGCAAGATCTGCTGTATTTCTCTCAACAGCTCATTAACGGGCTGACGATCGGAAGCGCCTATGCCCTGATCGCCATCGGTTACACGATGGTTTACGGCATCATCGGCATGATCAACTTTGCCCATGGTGAAATTTATATGATTGGCGCCTACACCGCGCTTATCGCCATTACGGGCCTCACTGCCCTCGGCCTCGCCTGGCTTCCCCTGATCCTGATCGTTGCACTTCTCTGCGCCATGATCGTTTCCAGTTCCATGGGATGGGCTGTAGAACGGGTAGCCTACCGACCGGTACGCGGCCGTCACCGCCTGATCCCGCTGATCTCTGCCATCGGCATGTCCATCTTCCTGCAGAACTACGTTCATCTTGCCCAGGGTTCCCGTAACGTCGGCTTCCCGGCACTTATTGAGGGCGGGTTTAACTTTAGCGCTGACGGCGCGTTCGAAATGTCGCTGTCTTACATGCAGATCACTATTTTCATAACGACGCTGATCTGCATGACCGCCCTGTCGCTATTTATCTCCCGCTCCCGTACCGGCCGTGCCTGCCGGGCCGTTTCACAAGACCTTGGCATGGCCAGTCTGCTGGGCATTGATACTAACCGAATCATATCCGCAACCTTCGTAATAGGCGCCGCACTGGCAGCGGTTGCCGGCCTGTTACTGGGCATGTATTACGGGTCGGTCGATCCATTGTTCGGTTTTATTGCGGGACTCAAGGCCTTCACCGCCGCGGTGCTCGGAGGCATTGGCAGCATTCCCGGCGCCATGCTCGGCGGGCTGATTCTCGGCGTTTCCGAAAGCATGACTTCCGGCTACCTGAGCGGTGAATACAAAGACGTTGTCTCCTTCGGCTTGCTGATCCTTATTCTGCTGTTCAAACCAACGGGCCTGCTTGGCAAACCGGAGGTTGAGAAGATCTGATGGCTGCTAAAAATTACAGACACGCCCTCTTCTGCGCGATTGTCACGCTGATAATCTCGTTTCCTATCCTCGGCTTTAACCTTGAGGCCAAAGGCATCAGCGTCACGCTCACCGGAGCAGAAACCTCAACGGTCATTGCGGTTGTTCTGGCGGCGGTGGCAGTTTTTGTTTTCCAGGCATACCGTGACTCCTTCACGGGACTCCTCGGCAAGCTACCCAGGCTCAATCCTCTCGCAGGCCGGGAGCCCATGGAGCAAGCCAAAAAAGCAAAGCTCGAATCCTGGATACTGACAGGCATAGTTGTGCTTGCATTATTCTGGCCATTTGTTGTGTCCAGAGGCTCTGTAGATCTCGCCACGCTGGTTCTGATCTACATCATGCTGGCACTTGGCCTTAATGTTGTTGTCGGCCTTGCCGGCCTGCTGGACCTCGGATACGTGGCCTTCTACGCAGTTGGCGCCTACACCTTTGCCCTGCTGTCGCAATATACTGGCATCTCGTTCTGGATGGCATTGCCAATCGGCGCTTTGCTTGCCGCCCTGTTCGGGTTGATGCTGGGTTTTCCGGTATTGCGACTACGCGGGGATTACCTGGCGATTGTCACCCTCGGTTTCGGGGAAATTATCCGTATCCTGCTCAATAACTGGACAACGCTGACCGGTGGACCCAACGGCATAGGAGGCATTCCCGAACCGACACTGTTTGGTATGGAGTTTGGCCGGCGTGTAAAAGAAGAAGGCAATACATCCTTCCATGAAACCTTTGGCATCGCCTATAGCGGCGAACACAAAGTCATCTTCCTGTACCTGATCGCACTGGTGCTGGCGGTTATTACCGCGCTGATCATTCGCCGGTTTATGCGCATGCCTGTAGGCCGCGCATGGGAAGCCTTGCGTGAAGACGAAATTGCCGCCCGCTCGCTGGGCCTGAGCCGCACTGCTGTCAAACTTTCCGCCTTTACTATTGGCGCTTTTTTTGCGGGCTTTGCGGGCACTGTATTTGCCTCCAAGCAAGGTTTCATCAGCCCCGAATCCTTTGTCTTTCTTGAGTCTGCAATAATCCTTGCGATTGTGGTTCTCGGTGGCATGGGCTCGCAGCTTGGCGTCATCCTCGCAGCTATCGCAGTGACCATTCTGCCGGAGCTGGCACGGGAGTTCTCCGAATATCGAATGCTGATTTTTGGCGCTGCCATGGTCCTTATGATGATATGGCGACCACAGGGCCTGCTACCCATGCGCCGCATTCATATCAAACTGAACAGGCAGGAGTGACAGACGATGCTTGAAGTACAGAATCTGTCCATGCGCTTTGGCGGCCTGCTGGCGGTAGATGGCGTTTCGCTGGACATTCAGGAACGGGAAATTGTTTCCATTATTGGCCCTAACGGAGCCGGAAAAACCACCGTATTCAACTGTATGAGCGGTTTTTACAAACCCAGCGGTGGCAAGATCATTTTCGAAGGCAAAGAGGTCCAGGGCAAACCCGATTATAAAATTTCCCGGCTGGGAATGGTAAGAACCTTCCAGCATGTTCGCCTGTTCACTCAGATGTCCGTGGTGGAAAACCTGCTGGTAGCCCAGCACCGCCACCTGAATACCAACATGCTTGCCGGGCTGTTCGGCACTCCCGATTACAAACGGCGGGAACAGAAAGCCCTTGACCGGGCCGCGTACTGGCTTGAGCGTGTAGGCCTCCTGGACCTTGCCAACAGGGATGCCGGCAACCTTGCATATGGTCAACAGCGACGGCTTGAAATAGCGCGCTGCATGGTCACAGAACCGAAACTCCTGATGCTGGACGAGCCGGCAGCCGGCCTCAACCCTGCGGAAACCAAAGAACTCAATCAACTTATCGTGAGTCTGAAAGAGGATTACAACGTTTCTGTCGTGTTGATTGAGCACGATATGAGCCTGGTCATGGATATCTCCGACCGGATCAACGTCATCAACCAGGGATGCCCCCTGGCCAGTGGCACTCCGGAAGAAATCCGCCAGAACGACGACGTGATCAAAGCTTACCTGGGTGAGGCCTGAATATGAGCATGCTTGTACTGGAAGACGTCCACACCCATTACGGAAAAATTGAAGCCCTTCACGGAGTTTCTGTTGAGGTGAACCGGGGTGAAATCGTTTCACTGATCGGCGCTAACGGTGCCGGAAAAACCACTCTGCTGATGACCGTATGCGGGACTCCGCAAGCCAGTTCCGGGCGCATAATCCTGGAAGGCCGGGATATCACCAGAGAACCCACCGCACGCATCATGCGCTCCGGGCTTGCCATAGTGCCGGAAGGCCGAAGGATATTCTCCGGCCTTACCGTTGAAGAAAACCTGCACATGGGCGGTTTCTTCAACACCAAATCCGAAATCCGCAAAAGCCTGGATCATGTATATGAGCTGTTTCCGCGCCTGCAGGAACGTGAGCACCAGCGCGCAGGAACCATGTCTGGCGGAGAGCAGCAAATGCTGGCCATTGGCCGGGCCCTGATGAGCAGGCCAAGCATGATTATTCTGGATGAACCATCACTGGGGCTGGCCCCACTTGTTATCAAACAGATATTCGAGATCATCAGCCATCTGCGGGACGAAGGCATCACCGTATTTCTGGTTGAGCAGAACGCCCATCAGGCGCTGAATCTGGCCGACAGGGGCTATGTTCTGGAAACCGGAAAAATCCGTCTGCACGACACAGGCAAAAACCTGCTCGCAAATCCCGATGTGCAGAATGCATATCTGGGCGGATAGACCTACCAGACAGATTAAAAAAACCGGAGTTCCTCCGGTTTTTTTGTGCCCTTATCAGCTACTCTTTTTACCCGAAAAAAGCAAAATAATTACTTAAAATCAAATGGTAACGTAAATATAGACTTGTCGCCGGCAAATCTGCACTATACTCAAGGCAGCGGTCTTTATACCTGTTTACAGGAATACGTCAGGGCCGTTCCCACATATTCAGCATCCGAGTTGGTTATGTGAATTTTGCGACAACAGCTAAAACATAAATCTAGGAGTGGATAATGAAAAAACTGATCGCAGGTGCAATTCTTCTGGGCGCTTCTTCCATGGCCTTTGCTCAACCTGGCTGCGGCGTTGGCGCCATGATCTGGAAAGGACAATCCGGCGTTGCTCCCCACGTGCTGGCTGCAACAACCAACGGTACATTCGGCAACCAGACATTCGGCATGACTACTGGCACCCTGGGCTGCCAGACCAACGAATCTGTGCAATCCATGGCTATGTACATGGACAGCAACATCGATAAAGTAGCCCGTGACATGTCACGCGGCAACGGTGAAAACCTGGAAACCCTGGCCATTCTTCTGGGTGTAGAAGAAGCTGACCGTGGCGCTTTCCGCCAGGTTCTGCAGGATAACTTCGCAACTGTATTCCCAAGCTCCGACACCACCGCTGGTGAAGCAGTCGACGCAATTGTCGCTCTGCTGGAACAAAATGAGTCGCTGAGCAAATACGTAGCGGCCTGATAACTGAAGTGCAGGGATGCCAGGGCGCCAAGGATGGCGCACTTCCCCGTTTCATCACCTCTAACGGAACCCGCATTACCCATGGGCAACTCGCTTCGCATTGGGCCAGCTGTGCTTTGGCTCATCACCAGCTTACCTCTGCAGGCTCAGACACAAGTCGCCGAAACTCCACTACACCTCGACCCCGCCTGGCTCACACTGGTTCACTACCAGCCGGACCAGTTTGGTGCCGGCTATACCAGCCAGGCCGATGATGCTGATTTTTTTCTGAGCGAAAACGGCAAAACTTCTCCAAAAGCCGAGCTTGAGGCCACCCTTGAGGCAATACAACAACCGGGAGATGGCGATAGTCACGCACGGTGTCGCTTCCCTGCGAGGGACAGCTGGCTTCGCAAGCAACTCGATATGCCGGCAGAAGCCCCGGAGTGCCCTGAATATGAGGAATGGACTGAAACGCTTAACACCGAAAGCGTTACTCTGGTGTTTGCAGCCTCGTACCTGAACAGCCCCTCATCAATGTTCGGCCATACCTTTCTCCGGCTGGACCCGCCACAGGAAGATGAACAGACAAACCTCTTGCTCGCCAACACAATTTCCTATGCCGCCGACGCTGCTGCCCATGACAGCGAACTGCTGTTCGCCTACCGTGGAATTTTCGGAGGCTATCCCGGTATAACCACTGTTCAGCCTTATTATGAAAAAATCCGGCTCTACTCTGATATTGAGCACCGGGATCTATGGGAATACAAACTAAACCTGAACCAGCAGGAAGTAGACTTCATGCTGGCTCACGCCTGGGAAATCCGGGATCGTAATTTCGACTATTACTTTTTCGACGAGAACTGCGCCTACCGCCTTCTTGCTCTAATTGACGTAGCCCGCCCGGGCACCGATCTTCTGGGTGAAGTAACCACGCACGCCATACCATCCGATACTGTGCGCTGGGTAATCGACAAAAACCTGGTTGAAGCTGTGCACTATCGCGCATCGGCAGCCACTGCCGTAGCACACAGCCTGTCGACGCTCCCCCAACCGAACAAGACGCTTGCAGCAGCCATTGCCAATGGATATGTGAAGCCGGACAGCGAGGAAGTCCGAGCCCTCCCGCCTCGTGAGCGTGCTCACTTGCTCGATGCCACCTATGACTATGTGCGCTACCAGAGCGAAGCAGATGGGTGGCCGAGAGAGATAGCCGCCCCGCTCTCTCACAGTCTGCTGCGGGAACGCAGTAAAATCGACGGGATTGCGCCAATAGAACAGCCACCAGAACCCGAGGTTCGCGACGATCAGGGCCACGATACGTTTCGTCTGAGTCTGGGAGCAGGGCAGATAGCCCACCGGGAGTTTACCCAACTGACATTCCGGCCTGCATACCACGACATTCTCGACCCTCCCGCTGGCTATCGCAGCGGCGCCCAGCTGCAATTCCTGCGTCTGGACGCCCGCTACTACACAGACAACGATGAACTGCAGCTGGAACAGCTCACCGGCGTGGAAATCCGTTCCCTGAGCCCGAGGGATGCCTTCTTTTCGCCCCTGTCCTGGCAGGTGAGCTTTGGTGGGCGTCGCACTGATACCGGCGAAAGCCGTGTTCTGACCCCATACCTGGAAGGCGGGGCAGGTGGTAGCTGGCGCCTCAGCCAACAAACACAGGCCTTTGCCATAGCCACTGCAGATCTCGAAATCGATGACGACCTGCGCCGTGGCTACGATGCCGCGCCCGGCGCTGACATCGGGCTTCTGCACCAGAACAACCATTTCAGTCTGGTTGCCGGAGCCAAAACCAAAGCCTGGATCGTGAGCAGCCAGCACCGGCAAGATCAGGTGTACTTGAAAGCCAACTGGCATATAGGTCGGGAGTTCAGCCTGTTTGCAGAATTCACCCGGGAAGATCACTACGACAGGTACCAGAGTACATGGCAAACAGGACTCCACGCTTACTTCTGAAAATGCCCGGGGTCAAAAGTGGCTTACTGACCCTGTTCCTCGCTGCCACTGTTTTGTTGCAAAGCGGGTGCAGCAGCCTGTTTTTCTACCCCGACAAAACCACTTACATAACGCCAGACCGCCTCAATCTGGAATATGAAAACGTCTATCTGGACACCGCAGACGGAGAAACCCTGCACGGCTGGTGGCTACCGGCTGAAAGCGAAGCGTTGGGAACCGTCTATTTCCTCCACGGCAACGCCCAGAACATCAGCAGCCACCTGCTTAACGTCGCCTGGCTACCCTCTGAAGGCTACAACGTCTTCACTATTGACTACAGGGGCTATGGCGAATCCTCTGGCGCCCCGGACATCGAAGGCGCCCTTCACGACGCTGAGACCGGACTGCGCTGGCTGGTCAGTGAACCCGATACACAAGACACGCCAGTATTCCTCCTTGGCCAAAGCCTTGGCGGGGCCCTGGGTCTGGCTCTCGCCAGCGAATGGGAAAAAAGGGGTGAAACGCCGGAACTCACCGGCGTCATACTCGACGGAACCTTCTCCGGCTTCCGCGGCATAGCCCGGGAAAAACTGGACAGCTTCTGGCTCACCTGGCCGCTTCAGGCTCCTCTGAGCTGGACAATTCCAGATGAATACGAAGGCATAGACCTGATTGCCAACATCAGTCCCGTACCCGTGATGATCATCCACAGTGTCCGCGACGGCATCATTCCCTTCCATCATGGCCAGGCCCTCTATGAGGCCGCAGCTGAGCCGAAAGAATTCCTGCAGACAGATACGCCCCACGCGGCAACCTTTATTATTCCGGCATACCGAAACGCTGTGCTGGAATTTCTTGACCAAAAGTAAGTTCTCCGACAACAGGTATTGGGCCGGGCTTTTCAAAACTGTGCGGAGCCATGGATGGCGGAGCCAAGCGTACAGGGAAGTATTCACAGCGTGTTTTGAAAAGCCCGGCCCAATACCTGCCCCTTCAAAGCTAAAAGCCAGAAAACAAAAAACCCGCCAATCCAGAGGAAAGGCGGGTTTTTTGTAGCTGCTAGCTATCAGTCAGAAAAGTCAGTCGGCTGCTCGCCTTCTTTCACTTCCTTCATGGAAAGCTTCACACGGCCACGATTGTCCACATCCAGTACCTTGACCAGAACTTCCTGACCTTCGCTCAGCTCGTCAGTCACGTTCTCGATCCGGCGATCGGAGATCTGGGAAATGTGAACCAGACCATCCTTGCCAGGCAGAATGTTAACAAAAGCACCAAAGTCCACAATGCGCTCTACGCGACCTTTGTAGATAGCACCTACCTCGATCTCGGCAGTGATTTCCTTAACCCGGTTAACTGCCGCCTGGGCCGCTTCCTGGTTATCTGCGTAGATCTTCACGTTACCGTCGTCATCCAGATCAATGGAAGCACCGGTTTCGTCACAGATAGAACGGATCATGGAGCCGCCTTTACCGATAACGTCACGGATTTTCTCAGGATTGATCTTGATGGCGGTGATGCTCGGCGCGCGCGCTGAAAGCTCGGTGCGCGACTCAGAGATCACCTTGTTCATCTCACCCAGAATGTGCTGACGCGCTTCGTAAGCCTGCTCCAGAGCAAGTTCCATGATCTCGTCAGTGATTCCCTGGATCTTGATATCCATCTGCAGGGCAGTAACACCGTCTTTGGTACCGGCTACCTTGAAGTCCATGTCGCCCAGGTGATCTTCATCACCCAGAATGTCGGTCAGGATGGCAAACTTGTCGCCTTCCTTAACCAGACCCATGGCAATACCGGCTACAGGAGCTTTCAGAGGAACACCTGCATCCATCAGGGCCAGACTTGAACCACAGACCGAAGCCATAGAGCTGGAGCCGTTGGATTCAGTTATCTCGGACACTGCACGAATGGCATAGGGGAACTCTTCCAGAGTCGGCATAACCGCCATAACACCGCGCTTCGCCAGACGACCGTGACCAACCTCACGGCGGCCAGGAGTACCAACACGGCCAGCTTCACCTACAGAGTACGGAGGGAAGTTGTAATGGAACAGGAACGGATCCTTGCGCTCTCCTTCCAGGGCATCAATTGTCTGTATATCCCGGGAAGTGCCCAGAGTCGTAGTAACGATCGCCTGAGTTTCGCCACGGGTAAACAGAGCTGAACCGTGAACGCTTGGCAGAATACCAACTTCGATTTCGATCGGACGAACCGTTTTGTTGTCGCGACCATCGATACGTGGCTTGCCATCGATAACCTGCTGACGAACAACTAACTTCTCGATTTTCGCGAAGTACTTTTTAACATCCTCAGCGGAAGGCTGGCCTTCTTCTTCGCCGGCCAGTTTCTCTACAGCATCAGCCTTGAGTTCAGCAAGACGGTCGTAGCGAGCCATTTTGTCGCGGATGCCATAGGCTTCTTCAATTGCACCGGAAAATCCGGACTTGATCGCCTCAAGCAGTTCAGTGTTTTCCACAGGTGGCAGCCATTCTCTGCGTGGCTTGCCATTTTCTGCAGCAAATTCCTTGATCGCTGTAACCGCTGACTGCATTTCCTGATGCGCGAACAGCACGCCGCCCAGCATCTGGTCTTCAGTCAGGCCTTTGGCTTCAGACTCAACCATCAGAACTGCTTCATCAGTACCAGCAACAACCATATCCAGCAGGGACGTCTTCAGCTCTTCAAAGCTCGGGTTTACAAAGTAACCTTTCTCATTGGTATAACCAACACGACAGGCACCAATAGGGCCGTCAAAAGGAATGCCCGAGATTGCCAGAGCGGCAGAAGCGGCCAGCATGGCAGCGATATCCGGATCCTGTTGCTTGCTGGATGACATGACCGTACAGATAACCTGAGTCTCGTTCATGTAGCCGCTTGGGAACAGCGGCCGAATCGGACGGTCGATCAGACGGGATGTCAGGGTTTCTTTCTCTGAAGGACGACCTTCACGCTTGAAGAAACCGCCCGGGATTTTGCCCACAGCATAGGTTTTTTCAAAATAGTTAACAGTCAGCGGGAAAAACGGCTGACCCGGTTTGGCTTCCTTGGCACCAACAACGGTACCCAGAACCGAGATATCACCGATGGTGACCAGAACGGAACCTGACGCCTGACGGGCAATACGACCCGTTTCCAGAGTGACGGTTTCGCCACCCATCTCAAATGATTTTTTACGCGGTTGCAGATCCACAACGAACTCCTGCGTTATCTGTTCAGAATGATTGAAGTGTGACTCTGAAAGACCCCTGTCTGAAAGCTAACAGGCTGTTGCAAAACCCCGGCCAGGCAACTGGTACGCTACAGCTGCGTACCGCCCGGGCTTTCAACAACCTGCTATCAATTTCGGCTTTCCAGTCCGACAGAAAATCCCAGGTTCACGGAATAATCAATGCGGTGATAAAAAACACAACCGGCAGGCCCCTTGAGGAACCCGCCGGCTGGTGGCTGCTACCGGGAAAATACCCGCGGCAGCCTTCAGGTCGTATAAGACCGGATTTAGCGACGCAGTCCCAGGCGCTTGATCAGCTCCAGGTAACGATCGGCATTTTTCCGACGGAGGTAGTCCAGCAGTTTACGACGCTGGTTTACCATCCGGATCAGACCACGGCGGGAGTGATGATCCTGCTTGTTGATCTTGAAATGATCCTGCAGCTTGTTGATGTTGGCGCTCAGCAGTGCAACCTGCACTTCTGGGGAGCCGGTGTCGCCATCAGCTTGCTGATAGTCTTTAACGATTTGTGCTTTTTCACTGGCAGAAAGTGCCATAACTCACCTCATGTTTGCGATGCTGTTAAATCCGGCCGAACCGCGCATCTCTACAGCCCGGCTATACAATGGCTTACCTAACGTTTGCCACTGTCACTTACCAGCCGGCGAGGCACCAATCTGGTTTCCTCGCCTTCCGGCATTGCTTCTGCGAGTCCTACAAAACCTTCGTTACCATAAATGCGTACGAAACCTTCATAAGCCAGGCCCGGTATTCTAACCGGTTGTCCGTTCAATATCGACACCAAAGGCTGGCCCGACAAGCGGTGCTCGGGGAACATCGAAAGAGCAGCATCAGGCGCAACCAAAAGGCCATCCAGACTTTCTCCACGATCACGCATAGCCTCAAGATCAGGCACCGCATGGACATCCGAGAGAGTAAACCCTGCTGCCAGGGTACGCCTCAGGGCGATGACATGAGCACCGCAACCGAGCGCCTCGCCGATGTCTTCGACGAGTGAGCGAATATACGTACCTTTGGTGCACTTCACTGCGATATCCAATTCGTTTTCACGAACATCCAGGAGCCGCAGTTCGTAAATGGTTACCGGGCGTGCCGGACGCTCTATCTCGATGCCTTCACGGGCATATTCGTATAGCGGGCGGCCGTTGTGCTTGAGCGCTGAGTACATGGAGGGAACTTGCTGGATATTACCGCGGAATTTCTCGAGCACAGGTTCGAGCACTTCTGGCGAGAGGCCTTCAGGGACAGGCCTTGTTGCAACAACAGAGCCTTCACTATCACCGGTTTCGGTACGTTCACCGAGACGAGCTGTCGCAATGTAGGCTTTATCGCTGTCCAGCATCATCTGCGAGAACTTTGTGGCCTCACCGAAACACAGGGGCAACACTCCCGTTGCCAGCGGATCAAGGGCACCTGTATGGCCTGCCTTCGCAGCTCCATACAGACGTTTTACCTCTTGCAAAATACCGTTAGAGGTAATGCCCAACGGCTTGTCGATGACAAGAATGCCATTAACCTCACGGCCCTTACGTCTGCGACTCAAGCGTTCGACTCCGGATCACTCTGGCTGTCATCTGCTGCCTTCACAGCCGGCTTGTCACCGACTGCTTCACGGATCAGATTGTCCATTCTGCGACTGTAACCCTGCAAGGCATCAAAGTGGAACCGCAGCTGGGGTATAACTCGCAGCTTCATGGCTCTTCCAACCTGACCACGAAGAAACCCTGCCGCCTTGTTCAGCACCGAAATTGAATCCTTCACTTCGGCAGACTCGGCAGTGAGCTCTTCAGTACTCAGCAAAGAGACATAGATATCAGCGTAGCCAAGATCACGACTGACCTTGACTGCATTGACTGTCACCATGCCCAGGCGCGGATCCTTGATCTCGCGCTGAATAAGCTGAGCAAGCTCACGCTGCATCTGATCGCCAATGCGATCAATACGACTGAACTCTCTAGGCATCAGGCCCCCGTAGATTCGAGTTTACGCTCGACTCTGACACGGTCGAAGACTTCGATCTGGTCACCGACCTTCACGTCATAGCCTTTAACACCGATACCACATTCCATACCGTTGCGGACTTCAGGAACGTCATCTTTGAAGCGACGCAGGGATTCCAGCTCGCCCTCGAAGATCACCACGTTATCGCGCAGTACGCGAATCGGTTTATTCCGGTATACGTTGCCTTCGACCACCATGCAGCCAGCAACCTGGCCAAACTTGGGCGAACGGAACACGTCACGGACGTCAGCGATGCCAACAATGTCTTCGCGGAATTCCGGTGCCAGCATGCCGGTCAAGGCTGCTTTCACATCGTCCAGAAGGTTGTAGATGATGCTGTAGTAACGCAGATCCAGGCCTTCCTGCTCCACAAGGCGCTTGGAGGCAGTATCTGCACGCACATTGAAACCGAAAATAACAGCACCGGTCGCCATGGCAAGGCTTACATCTGTCTCAGCAATACCACCAACGCCAGAGGAAACAATCTTCACCTGAACTTCGTCGTTACCAAGATCCATCAGCGACTTGGTAATCGCTTCCAGGGAGCCGCGAACGTCTGTTTTAAGAACAATGTTGAGGGTTTTCACCTCGTCCTTGCCCATATTCTCGAACAGGTTTTCCAGTTTGGCTGCCTGCTGGCGCTGCAAACGCTGCTCGCGCTCACGAATATGGCGGAACTCTGCCAGCTCTTTGGCCTTGCGCTCGTCGGCTACGGCAAAGAACTCATCGCCCGCATTTGGCGTACCATTCAGGCCAAGAACCTCGACAGGAATAGAGGGGCCAGCTTCTTTAACCTGCTTGCCAGCCTCATCCGTCATCGCACGAACCTTACCGAAGTAAGAGCCTGCAACAACCATATCTCCCTGGCGCAAGGTACCATTCTGAACAAGCACTGTGGCAACAGAACCACGGCCACGTTCAAGGCTGGATTCAACTACAACACCCTGCGCCGGAGCGTCAGGCGAAGCCTGCAATTCAAGTATCTCTGCCTGCAGCAATACAGCTTCCAGCAGGTTGTCGACGCCCTCACCTGTGTGAGCAGAGATAGGAACAAACTGAACATCGCCACCCCAATCTTCCGGAATAACCTCAATTGCTGCCAACTCGTTCTTCACACGGTCGGGGTCGGCCTGTTCTTTGTCCATTTTGGTAATAGCGACAACGATGGGAACACCGGCCGAGCGGGCATGTTCAACCGCTTCTTTGGTTTGTGGCATAACGCCATCGTCAGATGCTACGACCAGGATAACGATGTCTGTGCACTGGGCTCCACGAGCGCGCATCGCAGTGAAAGCTGCGTGGCCAGGTGTATCCAGGAACGAGATCATGCCGTGATCAGTTTCTACATGGTAAGCACCGATATGCTGGGTAATACCACCGGACTCCCCAGAGGCAACCTTGGTGCGGCGGATGTAGTCCAGCAGTGATGTCTTACCGTGGTCAACATGCCCCATGACACTCACAACAGGTGCGCGCTTGGCTTTTACCTTGCCCTCAACACTGAACTCGCTGAGTACGTCTTCTTCAAAGGCATCATCGCTGATGGGTTTGGCTTTGTGCCCCAGCTCTTCAACGACCAGAGTCGATGTTGCCTGGTCCAGCGCCTGGTTGATAGTTGCCATCACGCCCATGCCCATCAAGGTCTTGATGACATCACCGGATTTGACGGCCATCCGCTGGGCAAGATCGCCAACGGTAATAATTTCTGGAACTTCTACTTCTCTGACCATTGGTTTGGTCGGCCTCTCGAAGCCATGACGCTTCTCTTTGGGTTTCTTTTTCGCACGCAGCGGCTTACGCAAGGTGGTGTCTTCATCATCTTCAGAGATCACCAGCGGCTCATCTGCTGTACGACCGCGCGGGCCACGATGACCAGCCTGTTTCTTCTTGGGCTTGCCATCGTCGGTTTCTTCACCACGCTCACGAACTTTTTCTTTCTTCTTCTTCGGCTTGCGATCCTTACCGTCAGTTTCTGGCGGTGGGATAGGCATATCTTCCGGAGCAGGAACCGGCTCAGGTGCCTTTTCAGGCTCAGCCTCACCCGCAGGCGCTTTATCTTCGGCCTCAGCGACAGACTCTTCGGCTTTCGCCACTTCTGCCTCATTTGCTTCAGCAGCTGCCTGAGGCGCCTCCGCAGCTTCGGTAGCCACAACAGCAGGCTCAGCCTGAGGCTGCTCGACCGCCTGTGTTTCCTGCACTTCTTCCGGAGCTTCTACTTCCGCCTCTGGTGCCTGCTCTGTGCGTTTTACATAAGTGCGTCGCTTTCGCACTTCTACATTGACGGTCTTGGCTTTGCCAGCCTTGAGTGTCGTTGTGGTTTTACGCTTCAGAGTAATCTTGTTTGGCTCAGCGCCTGCTTCACCGTGGGTCTTTCTCAAATAGGCCAGCAACTGCTGCTTCTCATCACTGGATACAGCGTCGTTTTCTGAGCGGGCTTTCAGGCCAGCTTCCACGATCTGTTTCAGCAAACGATCCACGGGAGCGCCTACATCTTCGGCCAGTTGTTTTACCGTTACTTCAGCCATACTGGTCTCCTCCCGAATTAAGCCTGGTCTTCAAACCAGGGGGCGCGTGCGGTCATAATCAACTGTCCTGCACGCTCTTCATCCATACCTTCAATATCAAGCAAGTCATCAACTGACTGCTCCGCCAGATCTTCCATGGTACGCACACCCATTCCAGCGAGTTTAAACGCCAGGGTGCGATCCATTCCGTCCATATTCAGAAGATCTTCTGCCGGCTCAGAGCCATCGAGGGCTTCTTCACTGGCCAGGGCCTGATTCAGCAGGACATCCTTGGCCCGGCGACGCAGTTCAGTGACTGTGTCTTCGTCAAACCCTTCGATCGCCAACATTTCTTCCATGGGTACGTAGGCAACTTCCTCAATAGAGGTGAAGCCTTCGTCAATGAGCACTCCAGCGAACTCTTCGTCCACATCCAGGTGAGCAGTAAAGTGCTCAACCAGAGTTTTGTACTCCTGCTCCTGACGCTCACCAGCTTCTTCTTCGGTCATGACATTCAATGTCCAGCCCGTAAGCTCGGTTGCCAGGCGTACGTTCTGGCCGTTGCGTCCGATAGCCTGTGCCAGATTGTCTTCTGCTACAGCCACTTCCATGGTGTGACGATCTTCATCCATCACGATGGAGGCAACTTCTGCCGGGGCCATGGCATTGATAACCAGCTGTGCAGGATTATCATCCCACAGCACAATATCCACTCGCTCACCGCCCAGCTCATTGGAAACGGCCTGAACGCGGGAACCACGCATGCCGACACAGGCACCAACCGGATCAATACGACGATCATTGGTTTTCACAGCAATCTTTGCCCGTGAGCCACAATCCCGGGCTGCGCCGCGAATTTCAATAAGCTCTTCTGCAATTTCAGGCACTTCAATGCGGAACAGCTCAACCAGCATCTGCGGTGCAGACCGGCTAAGAATCAACTGCGGGCCACGGTGATCCGTGCGAATTTCGAGCAACAGCGAGCGAACCCGGTCGCCCATGCGAAATGTTTCACGCGGGATCAGATACTCTCTGGGCAGAAGTGCTTCTGCGTTCGCTCCAAGGTCAACAATAACGTTATCACGGGTAACCTTCTTTACAGTACCCGAAACCAGTTCTCCAACGCGGTCACGGTAGCTGTCGACGATTTTGCTGCGCTCAGCCTCACGAACCTTCTGGAAAATGATCTGCTTGGCTGCCTGAGCACCAATACGGCCGAAAGCGACAGACTCCGCCTTCTCTTCATAGATGTCGCCCGGCTTGAGCGCAGGATCAATTTCCTCCGCTTCCTGAAGCGTTAACTCGGTACCCAGCGCAGGAACGGCGTCGTTATCAACAACCAGCCAACGGCGGAAGGTTTCGTACTCTCCGGTGCGGCGGTCAATAGATACGCGAACGTCCGCATCTTCATCTTCGTAACGTTTTTTGGCAGCGGTAGCGAGTGCCAACTCGATCGCCTCGAAAATCACGTCCTTCTCGACACCTTTTTCGTTCGAGACGGCTTCAACTACCAGCAAGATCTCTTTACTCATTGGATTGCCCTGCCCTGAAAATAAACTGTGCATCTACTGAGTTGTTCAAATGGCTCACTCGAATACGGGAACGATATGGCCTTTCTCAATGCTGTCAAAAGGCAACAGATACTCATGATCATCCACGACCACGATGACATCATCGCCTTCCACACCTTTGATAAGCCCCTGAAACTTACGCCGGCCTTCAAACGCCATGCGCAAACGAATTTGTACTTGATGCCCTACAAACGCCTGATACTGCTCAGGCCGGAACAGGGGGCGATCCATACCAGGAGATGAAACCTCCAGTGTGTACTCGGTCTGAATAGGGTCTTCCACATCCATAACACCGCTGATCTGACGACTGACTTTTTCGCAGTCATCAATCCCGATACCCTTCTCGGCATCGTCAATAAACACCCGCAGCATGGATTGATAGCCCTTGGAGCGGAACTCAATGCCCCAGAACTCGTACCCCAACCCCTCGACCACAGGCCGAAGGATGTCTTCCAATTGCTTAAGCTTGCCTGACAAGTTAGGCGGTCTCCGTTATTAAATTTACCGGCCCCAAAAACAAAAAAAGGGCTGTTTATCAGCCCTTTTTACGCACCAGGGCCCGTTGCGCCAGGCCCCTTAATCAAAAAGCCCCGATAACTGGGGCCTTTTGTTGCAAGAACTCACAGGAAGCAAACCGGTATACCGCTTCCTGCTAACAGACACCCGGCCTGCCAGGAGCCCGACAACAAAAGATGTCTGACTCCAATATCCGCCGGAGTATAGAGACGCCGGACGAACTGGTCAAGGACTGAGCAAAAAAACGGCCTGGAAAATCCAGGCCGTTTTTCTTTTATATTGGTGCCCAAGGCCGGACTCGAACCGGCACGGCTTTCGCCACTACCCCCTCAAGATAGCGTGTCTACCAGTTCCACCACTTGGGCAACACTCTTACTCAAGCTCGGGGAGGTCAGACTCCCCGCTCCCGGTTTCGCTATTGCCAGCTTCACCCATATCTGCAGCATCCTGAACAGGAGCCTGCCGGGATTCCTCTACAACCGGAATACCTGCCTCACCTGCTACTTCGGCGCGCTGCTTGGCGAATACTGCCAGCGAAAAACTTGTCACAAAAAACACGATTGCGAGCATGGTTGTCATGCGGGTCAGAAAGCTACCGCTACCCTGACTACCAAATACAGTCTGGGACGCGCCGCCACCGAAGGCCGCACCTGCAT
Organism: Marinobacter sp. F3R11; assembly: GCF_003318275.1. Taxonomy (GTDB): domain Bacteria; phylum Pseudomonadota; class Gammaproteobacteria; order Pseudomonadales; family Oleiphilaceae; genus Marinobacter. Next base: position 797,553 of record NZ_QOCH01000015.1, read on the forward strand.
CCGCACCCTTGCCCTGCTGGATCAGCACCAGACCCACCAGCGCCACCGCGATCACCACGTGCACAACGACTACCAGTGTTTCGATCCAATCCATATCGACTCTCGCGAACCTTTAACTTTAGGCATCCGCCGGAAAAGACCGGCAGATACACATAAATTCTTGTGCGACCAATGATGCGCCGCCAATCAAACCGCCATCTATATCAGGCTCTGAAAAAAGCGCCGCCGCATTATCCGCTTTTACACTGCCGCCGTAAAGCAGTGAAATATCTTCCGATGGAGCGCCCATATCTTTCAGCACTCCCCGAATGGCTGCATGCATAGCCTGGGCATCATCGGACGTGGCCGTCTTACCGGTACCAATTGCCCAGACAGGCTCATAGGCTACCACGACATTCTGCCACTTTTCTGCCGGCACCGAAGCCAGACCTGCGCGTACCTGAGCAGCAACCACTGATTCAGCCTGCCCCGCTTCCCTCTCTTCCAGAGTCTCACCGACACATACTATGGCAGTCAAACCACTGAAAACAACAAGCGATACTTTTTCAGCAACCAGCTTGTCCGTTTCACCGAAAAGCTGCCTGCGCTCGGAGTGACCAACAAGCGCGTAATCGCAACCTGCATCTTTGGCCATACCGGCGGAAATTTCCCCGGTATAAGCTCCCGACTGCCATTGCCCCACGCTCTGAACACCGACAGACAAGACATTCTGAGCCTGCCTTAATACATCCCCGATATAAATTGCGGGAGGAATAATAACAACCTCCACGCCGTTATCAAGAGTTCCGGCCTCAGACCGGATTGAGCCAACCAGTTTTTCCGAGAGGTCTTTCGACCCATTCATCTTCCAGTTTCCGGCTACAATCTTGCGACGCATATCAGTTCCCGAACGTTAGGGAGGCCGCACTATACAGCACTCCCTCAAAACAGACAACCGCCTGAAACCAACAAATCAGGGCGTTGATTTTTCCACAACCTGAGCAAGCTCCTCAGCAACACGACGTATACCATCAGCGCTCTGGCCTTCGGCCATTACGCGAATCAACGGCTCTGTCCCCGAGGCTCGCAACAGGACCCTTCCTGAACTACCAAGCTCCGATTCAGCCCGCCGTACAGCTGCAAGGATATCGGCCCGGCTCAATGGATCAAAACGCCTGGCAACCCGCACATTAATCATCGTCTGCGGCAGTTTGCTCATCCCCTGTCGCAGCTCAGCAAGAGTTTTACCAGATTTTCCGATCGATAACAGCACCTGAAGAGCAGAGACAATTCCGTCGCCAGTACTGGTGCAATCGCGGATAACCATGTGCCCGGAGCCTTCGCCGCCGAGCACCCAGTTATTGGCCAGCAAACGTTCAGTAACGTAGCGGTCGCCAACATTGGCCCGCTCGAACAGGATACCCATTTCTCTCAGGGCCAGCTCAACACCCAGATTAGTCATCAGAGTGCCCACCACACCGCCTTTAAGGCGGTCTTCAGCAAACCTCTGGGAAGCAATTATATAGAGCAGTTCATCACCGTCGACCTCGGAACCGTCGCTATCAACCATCAGCACACGGTCACCATCGCCATCAAAGGCTATACCCAGATCGGCACCTTTCTCCAGCACTGCCTGCTTCAGCGCGCCAAGGTGTGTCGAGCCAACATTGAGATTTATATTGAGTCCATCGGGGTCTGCACCAATAACAGATACCCTGGCACCAAGTTCACGGAATACTTTCGGTGCAACGTGATAAGTCGCGCCATGGGCACAGTCCAGGACAATATTCATATCGTCCAGAGTGAATTCATTGGGCACTGTGCTTTTGCAGAACTCCACGTAGCGCCCGGGAGCGTCCTCTACCCGAGAGGCCTTACCCAACTCACCTGGTCCGCAAACCTCAACGGGCTTATCCAGCCAGCGCTCTATTTCTGCTTCCAGCGAATCGTTGAGCTTGGTACCGTCAGCGGAAAAGAATTTTATGCCGTTGTCGTGATGCGGGTTATGGGAAGCACTGATAACGATACCGGCAGATGCTCGAAAGGTGCGGGTAAGATAGGCAATAGCGGGCGTCGGCATCGGGCCGAGGAGCTTTACATCTACGCCAGCGGCCGACAACCCCGCCTCCAGGGCAGACTCAAACATATAACCCGACAACCGGGTATCCTTGCCAATCAACACACTGTTCCGCTGGCCATCTTTCTTGAAGGCCTGCCCTGCAGCCCATCCCAGATGCAACATGAATTCCGGAGTAATCGGGTGCTCACCTACCCTGCCGCGTATACCATCTGTTCCAAAATATTTTCTTCCGGCCATCAAACTACCTCCTTTACAGCCATCGAAACTCTGACGGCGTCTACGGTTTCCCTGACATCGTGCACACGAACAATACTCGCACCTTTCATGGCCGATATGGTCGCGGCCGCAATACTCGCCGGCAACCTCTCATCAACTTCCCGGCCGGTTATCTGGCCGAGCATGGATTTTCTCGACATACCTACCAGCAGGGGATGGCCAAGAACGTGCAACTGCTCCAATGACGCCAAAAGCCGCAGATTATGATCAAGATTTTTCCCAAACCCGAAACCCGGGTCCAGAATTATGCTCTTTGGGCTGACACCCGCTTTCTCAGCGGCACGAATCCGCAAGGTCAGAAACTCACCCACCTCACGCAATACGTTCTCGTATACCGGCCGATTCTGCATGGTATCCGGCTCACCCTTGATGTGCATCAGGCACACAGGGACACCAGCATTTGCAGCAGCTGAAGCTGCGCCGTCTCGCTGAAGAGCCCGCACGTCGTTAATCAGCCCCGCACCAAGGCCGACCGCCTGAGACATCACCTCGGGCGTGCTGGTATCTACAGAGACAATCACGTCCAACTCCCGGGAGATAGCCTCTACCACCGGGCAAACCCTGTCCAGCTCCTCCTGAACCGACACCCTGGCCGCCCCGGGCCGGGTAGACTCTCCGCCCACATCAACAAACGCTGCGCCGTCGCGGGCCATCTGGCGCGCTTTCAGAAGCGCAGCATCCAGGCGGTTGAACCGGCCCCCGTCAGAGAACGAATCGGGCGTCACATTGAGAACACCCATTACATGACAGCGAGACATATCCAGCACTCGCCCGGCAAAATTCATTTCCATAAAAGATCTTCCTGGGCAGACACGCAGAAATCCGGGAAACCGCGCCTGGCAAAAACAAACGCCGCCCATAAACAGGGCGGCGCAAGTCACTTCAGATCAGCAAAAACCCTACGCCTCAGTGCTCTCCCGCAGGACGGCCAACATCGGGCTGATGGTTGTCGCCAGAAGGCGTGGTACCGGACGCCCGCTCCGGAGCGTCTGTCTTCGCTCCCCCGGCAGAATCCCTGTCATCCCAACCTTTCGGAGGACGCGGTACCCGACCTTCCATAATATCATCAATCTGGTGACGATCGATGGTTTCATACTTCATCAGCGCCTGCGTCATGATCTCCAGCTTATCCCGGTTATCGACCAGAATCTGCTTGGCCTTCTCATAACAGGTATCGATGATATTACGAACCTCTTCATCAATACGCTGCGCCGTTTCGGGCGAATAAACAGTGTGGGCCTGACCAGCGGAGCGGCCGAGGAAAGGCTCTTCACTATCGGTATCGTACTGCAGCGGCCCGAGCTTCTCGGACAATCCCCAACGGGTGACCATGTTACGGGCCAGGCTGGTGGCGCGTTCAATATCATTCGAGGCGCCGGTAGTAACGCCATCAAAACCAAGGGTCAGCTCCTCGGCGATACGACCGCCGAACAGACTGCAGATAGAACTGATAAGGAAGCGTTTGCTATGGCTGTACCTGTCTTCTTCGGGCAGGAACATTGTCACACCCAAAGCCCGGCCGCGGGGAATAATGCTCACTTTGTAGACCGGATCATGCTCTGGCATCAGCCGGCCAACAATCGCGTGGCCAGACTCGTGGTAAGCCGTATTGAGCTTTTCCTTCTCACTCATCACCATGGACTTGCGCTCAGCGCCCATCATGATTTTATCTTTCGCCAGCTCAAACTCTTCCATTGAAACCAGACGCATATTGCGACGCGCGGCAAAAAGAGCTGCTTCGTTAACCAGGTTGGCGAGATCAGCACCCGAGAAGCCTGGCGTGCCACGGGCAATCAGCGCAGGTTCAACGTTCTCATCCAGGGGCACCTTCTTCATGTGCACCTTGAGGATCTGCTCACGACCGATAATATCAGGCAGGCCAACAACGACCTGACGGTCAAAACGTCCCGGACGCAGCAGCGCCGGATCAAGAACATCCGGACGGTTCGTGGCAGCGATGACAATCACACCTTCATTGCCTTCAAAGCCGTCCATTTCAACCAGCAGCTGGTTCAGGGTCTGCTCACGTTCATCATGACCACCGCCCATACCAGCGCCACGATGACGACCAACCGCATCGATTTCATCAATGAAAATAATGCAGGGGCTTTGCTTCTTGGCTTGTTCGAACATGTCCCGCACGCGGGATGCACCAACACCTACAAACATTTCCACGAAGTCAGAACCGGAAATCGAGAAGAACGGAACCTTGGCCTCACCGGCAATAGCCTTGGCCAGCAGGGTTTTACCAGTACCCGGCTGCCCCACCATCAGGACGCCCTTGGGAATACTGCCACCAAGGCGCTGAAACTTGCTGGGATCCCGCAGGAAGTCCACCAGCTCCTTGACGTCTTCTTTGGCTTCATCGACACCAGCCACATCGGCAAAGGTGGTTTTGATCTGATCTTCGCTCATCAGGCGCGCTTTACTCTTGCCGAACGACATGGGGCCTTTGCCACCACCACCGCCCTGCATCTGGCGCATGAAGAACACAAACAGGGCAATAATAATCAGTATAGGGAATGCTGCCACCAGCAACTGAGTCCACAGACTCTGGCGCTCGGGCTCCTTACCGATCACTTCTACCTTGTTCGCGAGAAGGTCATCCATCAGTTTGTTGTCCGCCACCTGAGGACGGATTGTCTGAAACTGGGAACCATCGCCCCGGGTACCCTGAATTTCCAGACCATCAATAGTGACTTTGTTGACCTGGCCCTGCTGCACCATTTCAACGAATTGGGAATAATTGACTTGCTGCCCGCTGGTAGTGGGAGAGAAATTCTGAAACACCATCAGCAGTACGGCGGCTATTATCAGCCAGAGAACCAGATTTTTTGCCATATCGTTCAAGGATCATCACCTGTGAATTGAAGAGCGTGTCTGCGAAGAAGCGACTCTTTACCGACACCTTACACCAAATGTACGTCTATCCACCAGAAACGGCCTACCCGTAACGGCCACAGAAAAACGCAGCGGCGGATCAATCTTAAGACGCTTCTGAACGCCGGAATAATCCCCATGTTCTTTATATGTGGGCACCATCTCGGAAATTACAACGTCTGCAAGGTGATCTGTATGCAAGGTTGTCTGCTACAATCCGGCAATTATACGACGTTGCCAGCGAATATACCGCTGACCTTTTGTTAATAGCACCGATAAAGAGATTACATCATGAGCCTTTCACCGGAACAGCGCCGGGAATACCGGGCCATTGCCCACAACCTGAAGCCCGTCATTATTGTGGGCGACAAAGGCCTGACCGAAAATCTCCAGGAAGAGCTGGAGCGCGCCCTGAACGACCACGAACTTATCAAAATCAAAGTGGCGAGCCAGGATCGCGAAACCCGCCAGGAAGCAATAAATGCCCTTTGCGAATCCAGTGGCGCCGAAATCGTACAGACCATCGGCAAGATTGCGGTGATTATGCGCAGGGCCAAGAAGCCTAACCCGAAATTATCCAACCTGTTACGCCATAAACACTGACAGGCCCGGACATAAAAAAACCGACTGTGCAAAACACAGTCGGTTTTTTTGTTTCATTTACCCTGGAAGTGGCAACCCAGTGCAAATCAGATGTATTCCACCTGTTCGATCTCGTACTCCACTGTACCCGAAGGCACGCGAATAGCGACGACATCACCCTCATTCTTGCCAACCAGGGCTCGAGCGATAGGCGACGAGATGGAGAGTTTGCCTTCCTTGATGTCGGCTTCGTCTTCACCCACGATCTGATAAATCACCTGCTCATCTGTATCCATGTTCATCAGGTGAACAGTCGTTCCGAAGATAACACGACCGGTATTTTCCATTGTGGTGACATCAATCACCTGAGCCGCAGAAAGCTTACCTTCAATTTCCTGAATGCGACCCTCAATAAAGCTCTGCTGCTCCCGGGCCGCGTGATACTCCGCATTTTCTTTGAGGTCACCATGCTCCCGCGCATCTGAAATAGCAGCGATTACCCGGGGGCGATCCTCGGATTTAAGCTTTTGAAGCTCCGTACGGAGGCGGGACTCGCCCGCTTTTGTCATAGGTACTCTTTCGCTCATAACGTTACTTTCCTGCGTGAAGATCTTGCAGGCGGCGTACTGTACGCTCCGGGCCAAACTTAATAGCCCTACAGAAGGCTTCGCCGCCCGCCAGTGTTGTTGTGTAGGCTACCTTGGTCTGCAGAGCCGACTGGCGAATCTGCGCCGAATCAGACACTGCCTTGCGGCCTTCAGTTGTATTGATAATCAGCTGAACCTGTCCATTCTTGATAGCATCCACGATGTGTGGCCGGCCCTCGCCCACCTTGTTCACACGCTCCACATCAATACCCGCGTCACGGAGGGCTTTCGCAGTACCTGTAGTAGCAACGAGCCGGAAACCTGCGTCAACCAGATCCCTGGCAACCTGAACGGCTCCGGTTTTGTCTACATCACGAACCGACATAAACACAATACCACCGGAAGGCAGGCGCTCTCCAATAGCCAGTGAAGCCTTGGCAAAAGCCTCATCGAAGCTGTCACCAAGGCCCATGACCTCACCCGTGGACTTCATTTCCGGGCCGAGGATCGGATCAACCAGCGGAAATTTGTTGAACGGGAATACAGATTCTTTTACCGCGTAGTAGCCGGGCACCACTTCTTTGGTAAAGCCCTGCTCAGCAAGAGACGTCCCCGCCATGACCCGTGCAGCCACCTTGGCCAGAGAAACTCCGATAGCCTTGGACACAAAGGGCACTGTTCGCGAGGCCCGCGGGTTAACCTCAATTACGTAAATTTCATTATCCTGCCAGGCCAGCTGCACATTCATCAGCCCCACAACCTCCAGCTCGATGGCCATTTTCTTTACGGCCTCTCGCATGGCGTCCTGAACCTCGGACGGGAGAGTATATGGTGGCAGCGAGCATGCAGAGTCACCGGAATGAATACCTGCTTGCTCAATGTGCTGCATGATGCCGCCGATAACCACATCTTTACCATCACAGATGGCATCAATATCCACCTCGATGGCAGCATTCAGGAAGTGGTCGAGCAGTACCGGGCTATCATTGGAAACCAGCACAGCGCTACGCATGTAGCGGACCAGCTCTTCTTCTCCGAAAACAATTTCCATAGCCCTGCCGCCCAAAACATACGACGGGCGCACAACAAGAGGATAACCAATCTCGCGGGCCGCCAGAACACCCTCTTCATGGCTGCGTACAGTGGCATTTTCCGGCTGTTTGAGCCCCAGACGAGTAATCATCTGCTGGAACCGTTCACGATCTTCCGCACGGTCGATCGCATCCGGGCTGGTACCAATAATTGGTACGCCAGCCGCTTCGAGACCCCGGGCCAGTTTCAACGGTGTCTGACCGCCGTACTGAACAATCACCCCTTTGGGCTTCTCGACATTGATAATTTCCAGCACATCTTCAAGCGTGATCGGCTCAAAGTACAACCTGTCAGAGGTATCGTAGTCGGTCGATACTGTCTCCGGGTTGCAATTGATCATGATGGTTTCATAACCATCTTCACGCATGGCGAGTGCTGCGTGCACGCAACAGTAATCAAACTCGATACCCTGGCCTATTCTGTTGGGGCCGCCGCCAATTACCACAATCTTCTCACGATCGGTCGCATCCGCCTCACACTCCTCCTCATAGGTGGAGTACATATAGGCAGTATCGGAAGCAAACTCCGCAGCACAGGTATCTACCCGCTTGTAAACAGGGCGGATATCTAGATCGTGCCGCACCTGTCGCAGGCTCGCTTCGGCAACACCCAGAAGCTTGGCCAGGCGGGCATCGGAGAAGCCCTTGCGCTTCAGACGGAACAAGGTGGCATGATCAAGGCCGGCCATGCCGGCGGTTTTCAGCGCCTGCTCTTCCTTAATAAGATCTTCTATTTGCACCAGGTACCAAGGATCTACCCGGGTGTACTCGAATACATCATCAAGACTCAGCCCGGCGCGGAAAGCGTCACCGATGTACCAGATACGATCTGCTCCGGGAACACTGAGCTCACGGGTGAGCGTTTCCCGGGAACTTTCAGAGGAAAATTCTTCAAGCTTCTCGTCAAAACCGTCAGACCCGACTTCCAGACCCCGAAGGGCCTTCTGGAGCGATTCCTGGAAGGTGCGGCCAATGGCCATGACTTCACCCACAGATTTCATCTGAGTCGTCAGACGGGCATCAGCCTGAGGAAATTTCTCGAAGGTGAACCTGGGAATCTTGGTGACAACATAATCGATACTCGGCTCGAAAGACGCCGGTGTTACACCGCCGGTTATTTCGTTTCGCAGCTCATCAAGGGTGTAGCCCACAGCCAGTTTGGCGGCCACCTTGGCGATCGGGAAACCGGTAGCCTTGGAGGCCAGAGCTGATGAACGCGAAACCCGGGGGTTCATTTCGATAACAACCATCCGCCCGGTATCGGGATTGATACCAAACTGCACGTTGGAACCGCCGGTTTCCACGCCAATCTCACGCAGCACCGCCAGAGAGGCGTCGCGCATGATCTGGTATTCCTTATCGGTCAGAGTCTGCGCCGGAGCGACGGTGATAGAGTCCCCGGTATGCACGCCCATGGCATCGAAATTTTCAATAGCACAGACAATGATGCAATTATCCGCCTTGTCGCGGACCACCTCCATCTCATACTCTTTCCAGCCGATCAGAGATTCGTCAATGAGCAGCTCGTTGGTTGGCGAGAGATCAAGACCGCGCGTACAAATTTCTTCAAATTCATCGCGGTTATAGGCAATACCACCACCGGACCCGCCCATGGTGAATGACGGACGGATAATGCACGGGAAACCAATATCATCAGCGACTTCCCAGGCTTCAGCCATGGAATGGGCAATCGATGCGCGAGGGCACTCAAGGCCAATAGCCTTCATTGCAGCGTCAAAGCGGCTTCTGTCTTCGGCCTTATCAATAGTATCTGCATTGGCACCAATCATTTCTACGCCGTGCTCCGCCAGCACACCGTGTTTTTCAAGATCAAGTGCGCAGTTAAGGGCAGTCTGACCACCCATGGTGGGCAGCAGTGCATCCGGCTTTTCTTTTTCAATGATCTTGGCAACTGTCTGCCAGGTAATCGGCTCGATGTAAGTGGCATCCGCCATCACCGGGTCGGTCATAATTGTGGCCGGATTCGAGTTAACGAGGATTACCCGATAACCTTCTTCACGCAGGGCTTTACAGGCCTGAGCGCCGGAGTAGTCAAATTCGCACGCCTGCCCTATCACAATCGGGCCTGCGCCCAGAATCAGGATGCTTTTAATGTCGGTCCGTTTTGGCATGTCTTGGTAAACCTGTCAGCAACGTTTAAATTCTTGCAGCGCAAAAATGCGGCGCGTGTCCGGGAAGCCGTTTCTGTCCGTATGCAGGCATTACGCCCTGGCGGCTTCCATCAAACGGATAAACTCATCAAACAAGTGAGCCACATCACCCGGCCCCGGGCTCGCTTCAGGGTGTCCCTGAAAGCTGAACGCCGGCTTGTCGGTACGGCGAATACCCTGCAAAGTGCCATCGAACAGCGATTTGTGGGTAACCTCCAGCACCGCGGGCAAGGATGCCTCATCCACAGCAAAACCGTGGTTCTGGCTGGTAATCATGACCGTACCCTTATCAAGCCGCTGAACCGGGTGGTTGGCGCCATGATGACCGTGGCCCATCTTCATACTTTTCGCCCCGCTGGCCAGAGCAAGCAACTGATGCCCCAGACAGATACCAAACACGGGAACCTCGGTTTCAAGCACTTCCTGGATCGCCTTGATTGCATAGTCGCAGGGCTCAGGATCGCCGGGGCCGTTGGACAGGAATATGCCATCAGGATTCATTGCCAGAACCTCTGAAGCCGGCGTTTGCGCGGGCACTACAGTAATATCGCAACCACGGGATGCGAGCATGCGCAGGATGTTGAACTTGACGCCGTAATCCCAGGCCACAACCCTGAACTTCGTTTCGCCACCCTCAGCGTAGCCTGAGCCGAGCGACCACTCACCCTGGGTCCACTTATAGGTTTTGTCACAGGTAACCTCTTTTGCGAGGTCCATGCCCTTAAGGCCGGGGAACGCCTTGGCCAGCTCCAGCGCGCGCTCAGCAGAGGCATTGGCGCCGGCCACAATAGCGCCGTTCTGCGAGCCTTTGTCACGAAGGATGCGCGTAAGGCGCCGTGTATCAATATCGGCAATTCCAATCACATTACTGCTTCGCAGATAGTCGTCCAGCGACCCGCCACTACGCCAGTTACTGGCCACCAGAGGGAGATCACGAATAATCAGACCGGCCGCCTGTATGCGATCCGATTCCACATCTTCGTCATTCACACCGGTATTGCCGATGTGTGGGTATGTCAGGGTAACGAGCTGGCGAGCGTATGACGGATCGGTCAGTATTTCCTGATAGCCGGTCATGGCGGTGTTGAACACCACTTCACCACTGGTTTCGCCGTCAGCGCCAATAGCAGTGCCGTAAAACAGGCTTCCGTCTGCGAGTGCAAGGATTGCGGGTGTTCTCAAGGCTTGTATCCTCATCGAGTGGCGTATCGGTTCGTCACGAACAGGAACGCAAGCGCAAATTCAGGTCGCAAAAAAGCGAGAGGGAGTAAAAACTCCGTCCCGCTTTTTGTTATCCGGGAACGGTTTTTGTCCCCGAGCTTTTAAAAGCCTACGCTTGGTGCAGTTAAACCGCCTTATTATAGGAAATATGCGGTTTTATGTCCATGTAAAATCGCCATGCAAGCACTATTTTAGTGCCAGGACATCCTGCATATCATACAAGCCGGCAGGTTTATCTTTCAGCCAAAGCGCCGCACGCATTGCGCCCTTGGCGAATGTCATGCGACTGCTGGCCTTATGGGTAATTTCAATGCGCTCGCCCTCTGTGGCGAAGAGTACAGTATGATCACCCACTACATCGCCGGCACGGATGGTTTCAAATCCGATTTCCTTGCGGGTACGCTCCCCGGCAAAACCCTCACGACCATAGACAGCGCACTCTTTAAGATCACGACCAAGCGCATCAGCAACAACTTCACCCATACGCAAAGCCGTGCCTGAGGGAGCATCTTTTTTGTGGCGATGATGAGCTTCGATGATTTCTACATCGTAGTCATCACCCAGAGTTGCCGCTGCAGTACGCAAGAGATTGAGCACAACATTTACCCCCACGCTCATATTGGGAGCAAATACCACCTGGGTAGACTCTGCCGCCAGAGCCAACTGCTCCTTCTCGGCATCGGACATACCCGTGGTGCCGACGACGAGCATTTTGCCGTGAGTCTTGCAAAACTCTGCATTTTCCAGAGTCAGATCAGGAAAGGTGAAATCGATAAGCACATCGAAGTCATCCTTTACATCAGCCAGGGCACCCGCCATCTTTACACCGGTTTTCCCGATGCTGCTCATTTCGCCTGCATCGGCCCCTATGAGACTACTGCCCGGCTGGACAATTGCAGCACCGAGCGTAAGCCCCTCAGTACCATCAACCGCCTCAATCAGCACCTTCCCCATGCGCCCGGCGGCGCCGATGATTGCTACCCTCATGGTCATTTCCTATATGAAGCTGTTCAGAATTTCATTTCGTCAAAAAAGCTCTTAACACCCTCAAACCAAGAGGTCTTCTTCGGAGCGTGATTCGTACCACCGCTGCCATCAAGCGTAGCCTGAAACTCATTGAGCAACTCTTTCTGCCGCTTGGTCAGCTTGACCGGAGTTTCTACTATCACGCGACAGAGCAGATCACCGGAAGGGCCCCCACGAACCGGGCTTACACCCTTGTTACGCAACCGGAAGAGTTTTCCGGTTTGGGTTTCGGGAGGAATCCGGAGCTTCACGCGTCCATCCAGCGTAGGCACTTCCAACTCGCCCCCCAGTGCCGCATCCACAATACTGATTGGCACCTCGCAATAGAGATTGCGGCCATCACGAGTGAATATCGAATGCTCCCGTACCGACATCTGCACATACAGATCGCCTGAAGGACCACCATCTGTACCCATTTCACCTTCACCGGAGAGCCGGATACGGTCACCGGTGTCAACACCCGGCGGCACCTTCACGGAGAGTGTTTTCTCCTCCTGCACCCTGCCCTGCCCATGACAGGCCTTGCATGGATTTTTGATTATCTGGCCAGAGCCCCGACATGTAGGACAGGCCTGCTGAACAGTAAAGAAGCCCTGCTGCATCCGCACCTGCCCCATACCCTTACAGGTACCGCAGGTCTCAGGGCGGGACCCTTTCTCAGCCCCGCTGCCACCACATTCATCACACTCCCTGTGTCCGGGAATGGTGATTTTGACCGTCTTGCCTTTTACAGCCTCTTCAAGATCCAGTTCCAGGGTATACCGCAGATCCGAGCCGCGAGTACTACGGCTGCGACCTCCGCCGCCGCCACCAAATATATCGCCGAACACATCGCCGAAGATGTCGGAGAAGTTACCACCGCCCCCGAAGCCACCACCGGCCTGGCCATCTACACCCGCATGGCCAAATTGATCGTAGGCCGCCCGCTTGGATTGGTCAGCCAATATTTCATAGGCTTCGCTGGCTTCTTTGAACTTGTTCTCGGCGTCTTTGTCTTCCGGGTTCCGGTCAGGATGGAACTTCATCGCGAGCTTTCGATACGCCCGCTTGATTTCTTTCTCATCCGCACTCCGAGAGATTCCGAGAATGTCGTAATAGTCACGCTTGGCCATGCTTTAAAACCCTGTTTTTTAAACGAGGAAAACGCGGAGCAACTCCGCGTTTTCCAACTACCCAGATGTACGCCGGAATTACTTCTTCTCGTCGTCTTTAACTTCTTCAAACTCGGCATCAACCGCGTCATCAGCAGCATTAGACTGCGCATCTTCCTGGCCACCAGCCTGCTGGGCCTGACCATCCTGATCCGCATACATCTTCTGGGCCAGTTCACCGGAAACCTCAGTCAGTTTCTGGGTCTTCGCCTCGATGTCAGCCTTGTCAGAGCCAGTCAATGCCTCTTCCAGCTCCTTGATAGACGCTTCAATCGACTCTTTTTCGCTGTCGCTGACTTTATCACCTGCATCTGTCAGAGTCTTGCGCACAGCATGAACCATGGCATCGCCCTGGTTGCGGGCCTGAACCAGCTCTTCGAACTTGCGATCCTCGTCGGCATTCGCCTCTGCGTCGCGAACCATTTTCTCGATTTCTTCATCATTCAGACCAGAAGAGGCCTTGATGACAATGGACTGCTCTTTGCCGGTAGCCTTGTCTTTTGCAGACACGTTCAGAATACCGTTAGCATCGATATCGAAAGTTACCTCGATCTGCGGTACGCCACGGGGTGCAGGCGGGATATCTGCCAAGTCGAAACGACCCAGCGACTTGTTCTGCGCCGCCTGTTTGCGCTCACCCTGAACCACGTGAATGGTTACAGCAGTCTGGTTGTCATCCGCTGTCGAGAAGGTTTGAGACTTCTTGGTCGGAATCGTGGTGTTCTTGTCGATCAGCGGAGTAGCTACGCCACCCATGGTTTCAATACCCAGGGTCAACGGAGTCACGTCCAGCAGCAGAACGTCTTTCACATCCCCTGAAAGTACGGCCGCCTGAATCGCAGCACCCATGGCAACAGCTTCATCCGGGTTAACGTCTTTCCGGGCTTCTTTGCCAAAGAACTCTTTAACTTTTTCCTGAACCAGCGGCATACGTGTCTGGCCACCAACAAGGATAACCTCGTCTATTTCACTGGCTTTCATGCCTGCATCTTTGAGAGCGACCTTACAAGGCTCCAGGCTGCGCTGAACCAGTTCTTCCACAAGCGACTCAAGCTTGGCGCGGGTCAGCTTGATGTTCATGTGTTTAGGACCGCTGGCATCTGCAGTAATGTACGGCAGGTTTACATCGGTCTGCTGACTGCTGGACAGCTCGATCTTGGCCTTCTCACCAGCTTCTTTCAGACGCTGCATGGCCAGAGAGTCTCCACGCAGATCAATACCACTGTCTTTCTTGAACTGGTCAGCCAGGTACTCGATAATTTTCATATCGAAATCTTCGCCACCCAGGAAGGTGTCACCATTGGTTGCCAGCACTTCAAACTGATGTTCACCGTCAACATCTGCAATTTCGATAATGGACAGATCGAAGGTACCGCCACCCAGATCGTAAACCGCTACAGTACGGTCTCCGCTTTTCTTGTCCAGACCATAGGCCAGAGCAGCAGCGGTAGGCTCGTTGATAATACGTTTTACTTCCAGCCCGGCAATTTTGCCTGCATCTTTGGTCGCCTGACGCTGACTGTCGTTGAAGTAGGCCGGTACAGTGATAACCGCTTCAGTAACTTTCTCGCCAAGATAGTCTTCCGCAGTCTTCTTCATCTTTTTCAGAATTTCTGCAGACACCTGAGGTGGCGCCATCTTCTGGCCTTTGATCTCTACCCAGGCATCACCGTTATCCGCTCCCGCGATCTTGTAGGGAACCATCTTGATGTCTTTCTGGACAACTTCGTCTGTAAAGCGACGACCGATCAGACGTTTGATAGCGTAAATAGTGTTATCCGGATTGGTAACCGCCTGACGCTTGGCCGATTGACCAACCAGGATTTCACCATCATCGGTGTAAGCGATAATGGATGGGGTCGTACGGTCACCCTCGGCGTTTTCAATAACCCGGACCTTGTCACCATCCATGATGGCCACACACGAGTTGGTTGTTCCAAGGTCAATACCGATAATTTTGCTCATTGAATCGCTCCAGTTCTTCTGAATGCTGTACTAAATAGTTGCCCGGAAAAGTTAGTTCCGGCTTCTGCCGTTTAATGGATATATTGGCGCTTTAACTGCTTTTTCAAGCCTGCTCATCGATTTTTGGTGCATCCTGAGCCTTGGCCACCACCACCATTGCCGGACGAACCACACGCCCATTCAACAGGTACCCTTTTTGAACCACAGCCACCACACTGTTCGGCTCTGCATCCGGTGCCGAAACGAGAGACATGGCCTCATGCAACTGAGGATCAAACGGCTCTCCAACAGGGTTGAGCGGCTCGACATTGAATTTTTTCAGGCTCGATTCAAGCAGACTGAGAGTCATCTCGACACCCTGACGAATAGACGCCACCAAATCACCGGAATTTTCCTGTCCTTCCGTACTTTCAACCGCCTTTTCCAGGCTGTCAGCTACCGGAAGCAGCTCTTTGACAAATTTTTCCAGTGCAAACTTGTGCGCCTTCTCCACATCCATCTCTGCCCGGCGGCGCACATTCTGCATCTCGGCCTGAGAGCGCAACACCTGCTCCTGGAATTCCTTAACCTGATCCTTCAGGGCCTCTACCTCAGATGCCTCACCCTGCTCAACCTCCTGTTCATTCGCCTGGGCGTTGTCAGCTGCCGCCTCGGCGGCCGCGTTCAACTCATCTACCTGCTCATTGTTGCGGTTTTCGTCGGTGCTCATGACTACTCCTGCCAGATCTCCGGTGGCCGGCTCAAACGCGGCCAATTGAACATAGGCTCCAGCCCCGCGGAGCCGGAAGAATGTTATTGCGAACGGATATGGGGGCCAGAGCTCAGGTTTCAACCATCAGAGCCCGCATTACCCAAGAAAATCTCGGTCTTGGGTTTGCAAACCCGAAAAACCCTGTATATATTCACATGCACTGTATGTACAGACAGTATCTTTTTACGGCGGAGGTTATCTGCATGCTCACACAGCTCACAGTTTCCAATTATGCGATTGCCGAAAGGGTAGAACTGCAGTTCGGCAAAGGTATGACAGCTCTTACTGGTGAAACCGGCGCGGGCAAATCCATAGTGCTGGACGCATTGGGCCTGACCATGGGAGGTCGCGCTGACGCTGGAGCTGTGCGCCACGGAGCTAAACGTGCAGATATAACCGCCACATTTGATGTATCCGGCATTCCCGACGCCCTGCAATGGCTGGAGGAGCACGAACTGGATGACGACAGCGACTGTATTCTGCGCCGGGCGATAAGCAAGGACGGGCGATCACGAGCTTACATTAACGGCCAGCCCTGCCCCCTTACCCACCTGAAAGAGCTGGGGGGTCTGTTAATGGATATCCACAGCCAACACCAGCACCAATCTCTCCTGCGTAAAGAAACACACCGCAAACTGGTTGACGAATTCGCAGGCGCAGAGGATCTAGCCAACCAGACCCGAGAGGCGTGGAAAACCTGGAATCAGATTCGCACAAAGCTGGCCGAGCGCCAACAGAACGCAGAAGAGTCTGAAGCCAGATTACAGCTATTGCGTTATCAGGTTGAGGAGCTTGACCGGCTCGCAATGGAAAGTGGCGAACAGGAACTGCTGGAGCATGAACAGGCACAATTAAGCCAGGCGGATGCAATATTGCATAGCAGCCACCAGGCAGCCCTGCTTTGCACTGAAGATGAAACCAGCGCTGCAGGCCTGGTTCAACATGCCCTGCAACAACTGGAACAACTTCCCGTCGAAGTCCCCGCACTTGCGGATACTATTCAGATGCTCAGCGAAGCCCAGATTCAGATCAGTGAGGCCGGCAATAACCTTCGCCACTTTGTGGATGACTACGAAGCTGACCCCGCGCGCCTGGCCGAAGTTGAAGAAAGGCTCAGCGCTATCTACCAGATGGCGCGCAAACACCGTATCAACCCAGAGGAACTTCCAGAATTTCATCAACGGTTAAGCGCAGAACTGGCGGAACTGGATGGCGGAGAAGGCAGTCTGGAGAAGCTGGAAGCAGAGCTGGAAATCCAGCGCAACAACTTCGACAAACTCGCCAGCAAGCTTTCCAAAGCCCGGGCCAAGGCAGCCGCAGAGCTGGATCAACGTATTGCGGGCGAACTGGTTCAACTGAGTATGCCGGCAGTGCAGTTTATCACCCAACTGAATCGCAACGACCAGAACGACCCGGCGCCACACGGCGCAGAAGAAATAGAGTTCTTGGTCAGCGCCAACCCCGGACAACCAGCAAGACCACTTGCCAAAGTTGCGTCCGGAGGCGAATTATCACGCATCAGTCTGGCCATTCAGGTTGTGGTTGCCCAGACATCCACAACCCCGACCCTGATCTTTGACGAAGTCGACGTAGGCATTGGCGGCGGCACAGCAGAAGTGGTTGGCAAGCTGTTACGCTCGCTGGGAGACAGCGGCCAGGTTATCTGCGTAACCCACTTGCCCCAGGTTGCAGCTCAGTGCCATCAACACCTGTTTGTCAGTAAGTTCACCCAACAGGAAGCGACTTTCTCGAAAATCGAATCATTGGATGACCAGGGAAGAATCAGTGAAGTTGCAAGAATGCTGGGCGGCGTGGATATGACCGAGCATACCCTGGCCCATGCTACAGAAATGTTTTCCAAAGGACAGGCTACCCACCACTGAGGTGGTAGTTACTTTTCCCCTCTCAACCCTGAGAGCTATTGGGGCAAGCTTCACGGCCTGCCCCTTTTTTTATTTCGTCATTAACACCGCATTCCTATGACTTGATAGGCTTTACGTAAAGAATAAGGCTGTGCTCGACAATTTCGTAGCCATGCTCTTTCGCAATCTTTTTCTGACGCTCCTCAATCACCTCGTCAACAAACTCGATTACCTGCCCGGTCTGGGTACAAACCATGTGATCGTGGTGGTCTTCGCCAGCCATCTCGAAAACCGCATGCCCACCTTCGAAATTGTGGCGCAACACCAGACCCGCTGTCTCAAACTGGGTAAGAACCCGGTAAACGGTGGCCAACCCCACGTCATCACCCTGATCCAGGAGTCGTTTGTACACATCCTCTGCACTGAGATGGTGGTCCTTGGAATTCTCCAGGATGTTGAAGATCTTCACTCTTGGGAGAGTGACTTTAAGACCGACTTTTCTTAATTCGGTGTTTTCAGATGACATGTTACTATTCACTCTTTGGTGTGCCTCACGGCTTCCGGTATGATGAAGCCGCCATTTAACGGTTAACCCGTGCCACACCTGCCCCTGGCAGGCGATTTCAAGATAGAGGATTTCCTCCGGCGATGCAAAAGATCACAGCTCTCATTCTCACCCTGATTCTGTCCGGTTGTTCTTTCCCGGGTGTTTACAAGATCAACGTCCAGCAAGGCAACATTGTTACCGATGAAGAGCTGTCCAAACTTAACGAAGGCATGCCGCGTAGCCAGGTTCAGGCGCTGCTGGGCAGCCCACTGTTGCTGAACCCTGTTGACAGCTCCCGCGAATACTACGTGTACACCTTCCAGCGCAGCGGCGGTGAAATCGAAGAGCAACGTATCATCATCTATTACGATGGCGACCGTTACTCCCATTATGAAGCCCAGCTTCTGGAAGAAACACCAGCCTACTGATCCTGTCAGGACTTCTTTTTTGCCCGGTTCAGGCGCGCCTGTTTCGGGTCAATCTTGAGTGGGCGATACAGCTCCACCCGGTCCCCGTCACGCAACTCATGCTCAGCAGGTTTTTTAATAACCTTGCCGAAGATTCCCATATCAATCGAATCTGCGTCGATTTCCGGGAAGATTGCCACGATGCCCGACAGTTTAACCGCCTCAACAGCGGTCGTACCCTCCGGCACCTGAACAGGAACGATCTCCTGCTTGTCCGGCCGGGCATAAGCCACTTCAACGTGCGGCATCCGGCACCCCCTTATAGATATCATCCGCACGACGACAGAAAGCATCCACCATGGTGGTCGCTGCCTGATTGAACACCGGCCCAAAGGTCATACGTGACAGGGTGCCGGAGAATTCAAATTCCAACGTCAGAATCACTTTGCAGGCATTCTCATCCAGCGCTTTGAAGTGCCAGCGACCCGTAAGGTTATGAAAGGGCCCATCCACCAGATTCATTTCAATCGCTTCCGGCATCAATAGCTCATTGCGAGTCGTAAGCTTGTGCCGTATCCCGCCTTTGGCTATCTCCAGCGAAGCCATAATCTGCTCCGGGCTCTGCTGATGGATCTCTGCACCCGCACACCACGGAAGAAACTCGGGGTATCGGGCAACGTCATTAACCAGATGAAACATGCGCTCGGCAGAGTGCATGACCAGGGCTGTCTTATCAATCTGATGCGCCATTGGAACGGGTCGTCCTGCTTACAAACACACTTTAAAAATGATGACAGGTGCATAAAGAACCCGCACGACTGCAATCAGACGCTATGATAAAGGATATCGTCGTCTTTAGGGGCATTTTCAGGGGGCAATTGCTCTTCTTCATGCTCCGTCTTGGGCATCTGCTCTGCAGGTAGCCGTGCCGCTGAACCCTCAACCGCCTTCTTGCTTGCCAGTGCGTCGTCTCCGGCATCTTCTTCAACACGGCCACCTGCACCCGCCACTTCAGAAGGGATTTCACTCTTTTCCTGCAAAACCATACCTGGCGCAGGTTCACACCAGAAGGCCCTGCTACCGTTGTCACACAAGGTTACCAGTGAAGCGGCCGTGTAATGGGTTCCGATATAGACAACAACTACGGGCAATACCAGACGCATTACCCAGAACCATATATCACCAAAGAGCCTGGGCGCTGCTCCAAGCATGATTTTCGAGAGGTTGCGGGTCATGCACCAACCGGTAAAAAGCGCCACAAGAATCGCTACCAAAGGAATCATCAGCCCCCCGGTTATCAATTCCAGCCAGCGAAAAACCGTCGCACCACCAGCTCTGTAGTCCGCCCAAATATTGAACGAAAACAAAGTTGCCAGACCCGCAAGCCAAACCGCCAGCCCGACAATAATCACCGTCAGCCCCCGGGGCGCACTCGTCCATTCACGAAACCAGCCAACAACCGGCTCCAGCAAGGCCAGAGCGGTCGCCCACACAATCATTACCACCAGCAGAAAAACAGTGGCGATAATGAACTGGCTTCCGGGAAGCTCAGCAAGCGTCACAGGCAGCGATACAAACAACAGGCCAAAGCCACGCTCACCATCAAAAATGTTGTTTTCGGTAGCCATGGTGAAAATCATCAGGCCGGCGAGAATCGCTACCAGCGTATCCATTAAAACAACAGCCAGAACGGAACGCTTCAAGCGCGTGTCGGGGGCTGTATAAGCACCCAGAACCGACCACACACCCATCCCAAGACCCAAGGTAAAAAACGCATGGAACAAGGCTGCACGCAGACTACCCCATGTAAGATCCTGCGGGTGCATACCAAGAATCTGACTAATGGCTCCGTCAATCCGACCGTGCCATGCAGCAAGACCAAATAAAGCAAACAGGAGCAAAAGCGTGCCCGGCACCACAATTCTGAACGCCCGCTCAAGACCTCCCACCACACCTTGCCCGGAAACCCATAGCACCATAATCAAAAAGAAAACATGCCAGCCCATGAATGTCCGGTGAGCCCTTGGATCAGAAACCAACCCGGCAAGAATCCCGGTAGCCTCAACCTCACCTGCTCCGGCAAACTTGCCCGTAGCACCGAGAAACACATAGGCCAGAGTAATAGCCCCGAATACCGCAGTGAATGACAACACCAGAAAAGCCGCCAGTATGCTGAGCCTGCCCGCAGCCATCCACGCCCTTGAACTTCCCGCACGGCGAATCAGGCCATCCATGGCTAATACAATCCCATGGCGGGCATAGCGACCAATAGAGACTTCAGTAACCATCAGAGGCAGTGTTACCAACAGCAAACACCCGAGATACAACAGAATAAACAACCCACCGCCGTGCATGCTTGCAAGGTAAGGAAACTGCCACAGGTTAGCCAAACCCACAGTTGCGCCCACTGCAGCCCAGAAGAAGGTTGATTTCCGGGTAAATGACCCGATATGTACTTGATATGGCGTTGGCATTTGCGCCACTGACCTCAGGAAAGTGTCTGGCCTGATAGTGTAGCCGAAGGAATCCGCCACTTACGAACTGACTGTGTCTTTCACGGCCATTTCGTGACCAGTCTGGCACTCCTGGGCTACAATGCGCCTTTTGCCGACCCGCGTGCGGTCGGCCCGTTCATTCGTCCGAACCCGGATAATTAATTCATGAGCAAGAAAAAGCCCGGTACGCAGAGTAGTACCATCGCCCTGAACAAGAAGGCGAAGCACGAATATCACATAGAGCAACGCTTTGAGGCGGGTCTTGTCCTTCTCGGCTGGGAAGTGAAATCACTACGCGCTGGCAAAGCCCAGATAACCGACGCCTATGTCCTGCTGAAAGATGGCGAGGCCTTCCTGCTGGGCGGACACATCCAGCCCCTGACTACGGCCTCCACACACGTTATTGCCGACCCTACCCGCACACGCAAGCTGCTTCTGCACACCAAAGAACTGGCCAAGCTGATCGGGGAAACGAGCCAGGCAGGCCAAACCTGCGTACCCCTGGCACTGTATTGGAAAAAGAACAAAGTGAAGTGTGAAATTGCCCTTGTGAAAGGCAAGAAGCTGTTTGATAAACGTGCCACCGAGAAGGAGCGGGACTGGAATCGCCAGAAACAACGCATCCTGCGTGACGGCAACGCCTGACGGTTAGTTAACCGACAATTTTGCTGACCCGCGTCATAAGCCGCGGGTTGCTTGTGTAGCATACTCGCCCTCTATGCACCTTTTTTATCGCTGCCTATACTGCAGTTGTCCGGTGCAGCACTGAAGAGAGAGGCCTATGCCAGCAACTCAGATACCCATGTCGGCCGTCGATCGCGCGTGGCTGCGAATGGACACGCCCGAGAACCCGATGATGATATGCGGCGTTCTTACTCTAGAACGCCGCATACCCATGAACCGCCTCAAACATACGATTGAAGAACGGTTCCTGCGCTTCAGTCGTTTCCGGCAAATGGTTGTGGACACAGGGGACAAAACCTACTGGCAGGAGGACCCTCTGTTTGACCTGGACAATCACCTCCATCAGATAGCCTTGCCGGGCAGAGCTGACAAGGCTGAACTTCAGAAACTAGCCAGTGACATGAACAGCTCCTCACTGGATTTCCGCCGACCTCTCTGGCAAATGCACTATATAGACAACTACGAAGGCGGCAGCGCACTGTTAGTGCGTATCCACCACTGCATTGCAGATGGTATTTCACTGGTTCGGGTCATGTTGTCCCTCACTGACAAAACACCAGACCCCAAACCGAGAAAGATTGCCCCCAGACGGACTTCAAAAACAAACCAGAGATCCTCGCTTCAGCAACTGCTCCACCGTGCTGTCGACAATGCCCAGACTGCTACAAGTCAGGCCCGCCTGTTCATTCAATCCATGCGTGAAGAGCCCAGTTATCCGATCAAACTGGCCTCGACCGCCAGCAGCGTTATTTTGGATCTGGTAAAACTGGGCCTTGCACCCTTTGAGCCAAAAACCGGACTAAAAAATCCACTCTCAGGCCGCAAACAAGTAGCCTGGGCAGACCCGCTGGACCTTGCCGAAGTAAAGGCCTGCTCCAAAGCTCTGGGCGGCACCATCAACGACGTGCTGCTATGCACGGTAACCGGGGCCCTTCAGCGACACTTTGCAGCCAACAAGGAAGCGGTACCGGAACGAGGAATCCGTGTCGCCGTTCCGTTCAACCTGCGCCCTCTCGATCAACCTATCGAAACCCTGGGCAACAAATTTGGCCTGGTGCTGGTAACGCTCCCGGCGGAAGTGACGGATCCACTTATGTGCTTCCAGCAGGTTCAGGAGAATATGAACCGGCTGAAACGGTCGTACCAGGCGCAGGTTACCTACAGCCTCCTTGATTTATTCGGCCGGGGCCCCGACATTCTTGAACGGAGGGCGCTGGAACTACTCAGCAACAAAGCATCTGCCGTGCTAACCAATGTGCCCGGACCGAAAGAAGCCCTGTACCTGGCGGGGAGCAAGGTAACCCAACCCATGTTCTGGGTACCTCAAAGCGGAAATATTGGCATCGGCATGAGTATTTTCAGCTACGCAGGCACAGTTCAGTTTGGCATTACCGTCGACAAAGCTATTCATGCAGATCCGAACGCCGTGATGAACTACTTCCGCGAGAGCTTTAAAGCCTTGAACCGCGCGGCCCTGGCCGGCCGGCACAAGAGCACAAAGCTAAAGACAGGCTGACATTTAAAAGGATTTCGAAGCAGCTAGTGCAAAACAGCAACAAAGAGACCTTGAAGTTGGGCAAGACGCCCACATATACTGTGGATAAGGGGACGACATGGCTTCGACGCTGGTGGCGAACCCTTGGGTGCATGTCGAGATGGCAGCGAATCTCGTTAATCCAAAGCTGCAATGCAATAGTCGCAAACGACGAAAACTACGCACTAGCAGCGTAAGCTGCTAGTCGTCCTGACTGGGTCGCCCGTAGCCCAGAGCTACATTTCAGGACGTCATCGCTTACGGGATGCTCCGTTATCCAGAGTTCACTGGCTAGCGGCTAAGATTTAAAGAACTCGCCTCTTGCACCCTGGCCTTCGGGTCGCTTGAGGTTAAATCAATTGAAGGACATAAGCATGTAGATCTCAAGGCACAGTGCTGGCGGACGCGGGTTCAATTCCCGCCGTCTCCACCAACCAAAGAGAAGAAAGCCCCTGATTTTAGGGGCTTTTTTTATTGCTTCATAGAAATAAATCGCGAGGAGTGGCCACCACGTGTCCACCGAGGACGAGGATAAATTCAAGTGGAAAGGTGTGCCTATGACTTCAGAGGCACACTTAATCGACACATCCCTTTTTCGTCGAGCAGTGCTGATCCCAGTATTTCTCGGGGTAACCTTAATGATTGTGGCTGCATTGAATAGCAGCAATAAATTAACGCCATGTTTTGAAATCGAATGCTTCGGCACGTTCTTCAATCTTTTCAAATTCCAGTTTGCTGTCATGGGGCTAGCCATTCCACTAGGAGCACTGGTGGCCTCACACCACCGCTCTATGCAATCAGCGGCTCAGATCAAAACGCAACTTAATCAGAATATTTTTTCGAACTACATCGATCACAAGAAGCTATTTGAGCAGTTCTTTCGCGACAATGATCCACTGCGACTAAATGACATAAAAAACAGGCAAATTTGGGAAATATACGACAGAGTGTTTCCTGGGGCACCTTATGGGGACCTTTTACCAAATGCTGCATTGAAACCCTTCATGGACAAAGTTGCAGAGCAGTTCAACGAAATCGTTGAAAAGACGAAAAGTGATCTCCACGAAGATTCCCTTGCCTTAACAACAAGCAGCATTCCGAGACTATGGGTATATGCAAATATCACGGTGTCGAATTTTCTGGGCCTGCCCAGACCCGTCGACGCTGCAGCGATTAATAGAGACCCTGTAAATCTGCTTCGATCCTACGCTGACTTCACATTAGCAGTGGCAAACGGACTCCAAGACTGTGCAAATTTCCATAAATTCTATGACAATTATTCAGCTCTATCTCAAATAGAGAGCGACTACTCAGATCTAAAAAACGATCTCGAATCCCTTCAAGCGGTTAACGATGCAAGATGTAAGATATTGAATGCTATTGGAAATGCTACCGAGGCTTCCGGGGAATTAAATCGAAAAGACGAATACGCAGCACGATCCTTCAGCAATCGCCTAAAAGAGTTCACGGACGAGCAGAATCCAAGAGACTATATCTCTCCAGAAAACGCGAGGTTAGTTTTTGAAAACTATATCCCTGAATCACATAGAAAGGTGTTTTTACAGCATATTCCAGCAGCGTGGCAGATTGAGCTGCCCAAGAACACTGAAACCACTACGAAAGGCGATTAACACCCTATGACAAGCTGTTTAAAGGAGAGAGTCTCACTGCTCGATCCAGGTGATCGGGAGCCAAATGCGAATAACAAAGTGTCATTGTCAATGAGCTGTGCCCTAGGATCTCTCTCAGTGTAACGATGTCACCACCATTCATTACAAAATGGCTTGCGAAAGTTGGGAGCAGGTCAGGAAATACCAAGCTTCCTTTCCCTCAGAATGATCAAGAATGAGAGTATCTTCAGGTAAAAAAAAGCCGGGGTTTCCCCGGCTTTTTTTACTATAGGAGGCGTCTCATCCTACAGCTGCGCAATCATCTTCAAAATGACAGTCGTCGACTGAGTCAGATTCTGCTTTCGTAGAACCCATTTCTACTGATTTCTCCCTGAGAATCCGCTTTTTCTCTGAATCAGCGAACCGCTTGAGGACCTGCCTGATAAGCGGCTGGTAGCCGATACCGTGTATATCAGCGATCATTTTGAAATCTTCAATGAGAGATTTTTGCAGTCTAATGGAAATCGGGTGCAGCTCAGCTGCAGCATTCAGGGCGTCCTCACTAACACTTTTAGAGACGCGTACATATTCTTCCTCTCTTCCTAATTCTCCATTTTCCCAAGCGTCGGGGGTTCCTTTAATTTTTTTCATGCTCTTTGCCATGGTAATCTCCCGTCGCGAGGCCACAAAGCTCTTGCCGGCTCTTGGACCTTCATAGCGACCTAATGAGATGGGTTTCTCTCTTTTACGCGTACTTTATGTAAATACGCTTTTCGTCTTCGTTAGGCACATACGCAGTTTTAACAACCACGTCACCGTCTTTAAGAATGAAAACGATTTTTAGTTGTCGACCACTGTCGGTTTCAGCAATAAACCACTGAGTAGGTGGATCTGACTTGTGATCTTCTCTCATGTCTTCCAGAAACTTACCCGTACGATTCGCGATACACTCCTGAACTTCCTCCAAGCTGACTCCATGCCTTTGAGCCAACTTTTGCTTAACCTGCGGTGAACACTTTAGCCCCATCGGATCCCTCTGACGATTTGTATATACAAAGTATATACGCTATTGACGGAAACAGCAATAACGATCACGTGCAGGAAAAACGTCAACAACGTAGTGGTTTTCCGAAGACCCGCGCAGAGAATTTCCAGCACAAAATCCTGTTTTCTAATGGAAATCGGAACCCTGGACAGGTCTGCCTTCCTCGATCATAGGTTGTTTCGATACCGTGTACATGCCATATCGCGGTAGGCCTTGCTCTTTTCAGTACCATCCTTTTCATATTCAGCCTGCCAGAATTCGCATAGCTCGCGATTCTTTTGAACCATTGCCAGCTTCCGCTCAGCTTCTCTCTGTGCAGCTGCCCGCCTACGCTCCCGATCCTTTTGCGATTCTTCCCACTGACTCTGAATGTCACGAGAAGACGGACCAGGTGTTGGAACAGTTATTGGAGGGAATTCTTGTGAAACTTGCTCATCCATTTTCCTTCCCATGAAATCAGTCATGGAATCAAAAACCACGAAGAAAATCACCCAACCGATGATGCTGATGATGATCCACGATACGATATTGGCAACTACTACTGCAGAAAACACCTTGAACCAAGACATCGTTCACTCCATTGAAAGACCGATAGGAAGCTTACCTAAGGTGTCAACAAAGTGTCCACGATCCTGTGATTTACTGTGGTTTTCCGCGGAACTCGATTTTCAGAAGTAACTGATTTGGCACGAAGAGTGGCTTACTGTGTTTCTTTGAACGGTTGCGGCATCGGGTTCAATTCCCGCCGTCTCCACCAGCCAAATTTCTTGAGGCGCCCGGAACCCGGAGCTTTGAGAGACGTTCTTTTCATTGCCGAACAGAGTCGGGGCTGAACAACCGAAGGCAGCAATGCCCCCTTTTACGGTCTCGTTCCGGAAGCTGGTTTCCCCAACTGTTTGGGGAGTATGCGATAAGCGTCTTCAACCCAGTCGCAAAGCAATCGGCGACTATCTCTCGGATCAATCATGTTCTGCACGCCAAATTTTTCAGCTGTGCGGAACGGTGAAGCGATTTTTTCCATATTCAGACTGATTCGCTCCAGTTCCCGCTCCCGGTTTTCCACCACGTTAAGCTGGGAGCTAAAGGCTGCTTCAATGCCACCACGTGACGGCAGTGAACCCCAGGTACCCGACGGCCAGGACCAGCTGGGCAATGCCCGATGGCGATTGACCATACCAGCACCACCTACTCCAAAGATTCTGCGCAGAATCAGCTCTGCCTGGGGTACCCGGGCCTGATAGATGGCAGAAATTGCCCTGACCCCGTGGCGTATCGTACCTCGACGCTCCGCTGCAGAGCCTATGGAAACGCCACCCTGATCGGTCAAGCTGACAACAGGCAGATGGAAGGTATCGCAAAGGTCCACCAAACGAGTAACAGCCTGTGCTCCCTCTACAGTCATGGTGACACCCTTGAGCGGGTTGGTCGCGAGAATACCCACCGGATAACCATTTAACCGGCCGAGAGCCGTCACAGTAGAACCACCATATTCAGCATAAGTGAAGACAGAACCCCGATCGAAGACCGCCTCAAGAATGGCATTGATGTCATAAGGTTTTCTGGAGTTCCTGGGGATAGCACTAAGCAGTTGTTCCTCTCGCCGTCCCACAGGATCATCGCAAACCTGCCGGGGAGGCAGTTCGTCCACACTCCGCGGCAAATAGGACAAAAACTTCCGAATAACATCGAAGGCCTCCCGCTCTGTGTCGACCAGGCGTTCAACCACCCCGCTTTCCGCATGAATTCCGGCACCACCCAGCTCTTCCAAGGTCAGATCTTCACCCGTACTGGCTTTTACTATTGGGGGGCCGGCGGTAAATGCCTGGCCGATGCCCCGGACCATTACAGCGAGGTGCGACATCGCGAGCCTGGCGGCACCGAGCCCTACAACTGGCCCTAACGCTGCGGCAACAACTGGCACTAGTGAGAGATTATCAACAACCGCATCCCAACCCGGGTTGATGGGGACATAATGAAAGCCACGTTCGAGCGCCATCTTGACACTACCACCGCCGGAAGCGCCGTCGAGCAATCGTACGACCGGCAAGCGCATATCCCTGGCGTAGGTTTCGAGGAAGATCTGCTTACCGTGAATCGCGGCATCACCCGAACTCGCCCGCAACGTAAAGTCATCGATTCCAACAGTCACTTTGCGTCCATTGAGGCGCACAGTGCCACCGATAAAATTGGCGGGTTTTAGGTTGATCAGGTTGCCCTGTTCGTCGTATTCGGCAAACCCTGTAAGCGCCCCGACCTCTGTAAATGTGCCTTCGTCGGCCAGGTCCTCGACGCGCTCGCGGGCGGTCAGTTTTCCTTTGGCTTTTTGCTTACTGACTTTGTCCTTGCCGCCCAGCTGTTGGGCCATCGCGAAACGCCGCTGGCTCTCTTCAACTTCGGCGCCCCAGCCTGCGTCCTGCTCGTCGAATAGTGGAGGAGAAACTGTTCTTTCGTAGTTCGCTAATGAGTCGGCGTCACCGGGCTCAATAGTGGCAAGAATGTCGTTCTCCCTGATGACATCACCAACCTGAGCCGTAACTGCACTTACCCGGCCGCTGTATGCAGCCCGGACAGACTGCTCCATTTTCATGGCTTCGATCACCATGAGCGGCTGCCCCTGCTGGACAAGATCCCCGATTTCGACATCGACAGAAATGATCATACCCTCCATGGGTGCATGGATGGCGTGGCCAGTATCGAAGCCCATCGTGAGAGCCGAGGCATCCTGACGACTTTGGTGCTTATCACAACTCCCGTCTTCGAGCGCAGGGAAAGCTAGTGGAGAAAAGGTACTAATAGCCGTTTGTATCTCCTGCTGATGAGCAGCAATGAAGTAGGTGCTGTACTCCCCCCGAAGAAATGCTGGATTACTCAGAATTGCTCCAAGGAGCGGGATGTTTGTAGGCAGACCGGTGATGTGGAATTCGCGCAGGGCTCCGGTGAGGGTTGCGGCAGCAGAGAGAAAACTCTCACCCCGCGCAATCACTTTCGCGACCAACGAATCGTATCGGTGACTGGCATTGTAACCGGGGTAACCATAGCTATCGACACGCACTCCCGGACCGGAGGGAGGGATAAACCCGGTAATAAGGCCGGATCTGGGCCTGACTATTCCGTCTGAAGTGAACTCTTCAAGGTTGACCCGAGCCTGTATCGCAAAGCCATTGGCTGGCGGCGCCGACTCCAACCCCAATTCAGAAAGAGATTTCCCCGCAGCGATTCTGATTTGAGTCTGCACCAGATCAACACCGGTAATTTCCTCAGTAACTGTATGTTCAACCTGAAGCCGGGGGTTTGCCTCCATGAACCAGAAACCACCCTCGGAGACCAGAAACTCAAAGGTGCCAATATTTTCATAACGAGCCTGGGATGCCAGTATTTGCGCTGCTTCAAGTATGTGCTCACGCATCGACTGAGGGAGTACAGGGCTTGGCGCGATTTCCAACAGCTTCTGGTGGCGCCTTTGCACCGTGCAATCCCGTTCCCAGAGGTGAGTGACCCGGCCAGAACCATCGCCAACAATTTGCACTTCGATATGGCGTGCGTTATGAAGCAGCTTTTCCACATACAGGTCGCCGTTACCGAATGCCTGCTCTGCTTCGGACTGGCAGCGCAGATAGGCATCATCGAGCTCCTCGATTGACTTCACGACCCTCATTCCTCGGCCACCGCCCCCGGCTATGGCTTTCAGTATAACCGCCCCGCCGTTTTCCAGTGCGAAGGCCTTGGCCTGCCTAAGCGAAGTCGGGCCAGATGTACCCGGCATAACCGGTATACCTGACTCAGAAGCCGCCTTCAGCGCATTAACTTTATTGCCAAACAGATCCAGTGTTTCCGATCGTGGGCCTATGAAGCGGAGGCCTGCATCCTCACAATGCCTTGCAAAGCCACTATTCTCACTCAGAAATCCATACCCTGGATGGATGGCCCAACAACCTTTCTCCAGCGCAGCCGAAATAATGGCTCTACCATCCAGATAGGCAGCAGAACCTTCACGGGGTAGCTCACAAGCTTCATCCGCGAAACTGGTATGCAGTGCCTCGGCGTCATCACCCGCATATACCGCAATCGTCTGATACCCCAGTTGACGTGCAGCCCGGATTATCCGAATGGCGATTTCGCCACGATTGGCGACCAGAATCCTCTCCATCTGCTTCCACCTTTGTCTTGTTGTTCAGTATTCGGGCCTACTACCAGTCTGCAATGCCTTCAGCGCGGCTCTTGCTCCGTAATCATCTGCTTCAGTTTGTATTTCTCTATTTTGTTGGTAGGCGTTACTGGCAAAGTATCCACGATGCGAATATGGCGGGGGCGCATATATTTCGGCATGTGATCCGCAGCAAAGGTAGCAATGTCGTTCTCTGTGGTACTCCCCGCTTCCTTGAGCTCAATGAATACAGCGATATCATCCTCATTCCCTTCCTGTGCTGGCATGGGCACAGCAGCCACGGCCCGAACTTCCGGATGATCCACGAGCAGGGATTCCACCTCGTAGGAAGAAACGTTTTCGCCACGCACCCGGAAATAGCCCCCCATTCGGTCAACAAACCGAAAAGTGCCGTCATCTCCTTCAACCACGGCATCTCCGGTATGGAACCAGAGATTTCTCCAGGCTTTGAGTGTGGCTTCAGGCTTATTAAGATATTGCTGAAGCAGTAGTCCCGGGAACCTTGGCCGGAATGCCAGCTGTCCAACCTGGCCTGGCGGCAGACGGTTGTCGTCCTCGTCCAGAATGGCAACATCCACCAACGGTGATGGTCTGCCCATAAAGCCCGCCGGCAGATCTTGTTCACCACTAACAAGCAGTCGGCCGGCTGCTTTGGCAGAAGCCCGGAGTTCGTCTTTCGACAACCCCTTGTAGAGTTCCGGCTGCGTGCCTGGCTGATCACCCAGCTCGTCAATGATCGCCATAAAACCGGCGCCGGACTCCGTCTGACCAAATCCGCAAGTAACAAAGTCAAACCCGAAACGCTTGGCGACTTCGTAGTGGTTAGCCGGAAGCGGCTGCATATGCACCTTATTGAGGGTGTTATTTCGGTCGTCGTCCGAGGGGGGTGCCGACATCAGCCATGGAATCATGACGTCTAACAGAATTCCGGTGCTTGCTCCGCACTCGCGGATCCGGGACCAGTATTCCGAGGGACTGAACCGGTTCCAGAGGCCCACGGTATTGCCCTTCCAAACCGCTTTAACCAAGAGCGCATAGGCACCACCAACGTGATACATCGGCAAATCGCAATACACCACATCTTCCGGGGTCCACTGGCTGCGGCCCGCAAAGGCATACTGATTGATCCACCGGAATGGAAGCAAAACACCCTTGGCAGGCCCAGTAGTTCCGGAGGTATAGATAATGGTCGCCGGATCAAAAGGACCCAGCCCGGGATCAGCCAGTGAGATTTCAGAAGCCGCAAGGGTATCAAGCCGATGCACTGTTGAATTTGGCAATTCAACATCAGACTCACCAGCCTCTCCGGAGGTATCCGGCCCAAATACTACATGGCACGGAGCAATATCCGACCCTATTTTGTGTAATTCCGAACCAAACGAAGGATCAGTAATCAGTACAGGAGCTGCAGTATCGCTGATCTGATAGCTAAGCAGCTTGCCCTTCAGGTTGAAGTTGATCGGCGCATAGATCGCCCCGACCTGCCAACAGGCAAACATGGAAATCGCAGCCAACAGCGAATTACTGGTGAGTACGCTGACGGGCTGGCCTCGCTGGATGCCCAATGAAGCCAGCCCACAAGCAATATTCAGACTTCGGTCATACATTTCTCTAAAGGTCAGGCTTTCGCCCGTTTCCCCGTAGTAGATGAATACCTTGTCGCCGTTTTCGAAGGCATGCCTTTTAAGCTGATAGAGCGGTACATCCCCTTCGGACACCATCTGATCAAAAATTTCTTGTGGTTGTTTCATGCAGGCCCTCCTTTTGTTTTTGTTACTCTCAGCTTTCCTGGCGAAGTTACCAGGTGTCTACCATCGGACGGCGACGTCCGATGCGGGGCCCTGGTTTCCTTGCCGACTTGAGACCACGGAGGATCCAGTTGCGAGTATCAGCCGGGTCGATAACCGCATCTATTTCCAGAGATACAGCCATACTCAGGGCCTTGCCTTTTTCGTACTGCTCCGCCACAAGCTTTTCGAACATCGCCTTCTGGGCAGCTTCGTCACCGGCATTAGCGATTTCGTTGCGATAACCAAGACGAACCGCACCCTCAAGCCCCATCCCACCAAACTCACCGGTGGGCCAGGCCACGTTAAAGAAAGGCGCATGGAACGAACCCGCTGTCATACCCATGGCCCCAAGGCCGTAGCCTTTCCGCAGAACAACGGAAAACACCGGGATCTTGAGGCTGGCGGCGGTGACAAACATCCGAGTGGTATGTCGGACCAGACCAGTTTTCTCAGCCTCAGGGCCTACCATGAAGCCCGGGGTATCACAGAGACTGATCAGTGGTACATCATAGGCATCACATAGCTGCATGAAGCGGGACGCCTTGTCGGCACCATTCGCACAGATTGCACCACCCAGGTGGCGCGGGTCATTAGCGATCAGGCCAATCGGCCGCCCTTCAATACGGGCGAAAGCAGTTACCATACCGGGCGTAAACTCCGGCCGGAGTTCAAGGTAGCTATTGCTATCGACCAGCGTTCGAATCAGTGACCGGATGTCATAGGAGCGTAGCCGGTTCTCCGGAATGCTGGACCGAAGAAGCCGCTGATCTGCACAGGTCCACTCCGGCAATTTGCCCTGGAAGTACGACATGATCTGACGAGCAACCTTTGCCGCCTCCCGCTCGTCCTCAACCAGGCAATCCACGACGCCATTGGCAACCTGGACAGACATGGGACCGACCTCTTCCGCAGAATAGACTCCCAGACCGCCGCCTTCGATCATTGCCGGCCCGGCCATACCCAGGCTGGCGTTCCTTGTTGCAATCAACAGGTCGCTGGAACCCGCAAATACGGCGTTACCGGCGAAACAGCGTCCTGAAACAATCCCGATACGGGGCGCCAACGCGGTCATCCTTGCATACTGCAGGAAGCTGGACTGGTCGAGCCCGGCCACCTTGGTGGCGTTATCTGTATCCCCCGGACGACCACCACCGCCTTCCGCAAAAAATATAACCGGCAACTGCTGCTCTTCAGCCACTTGGAGCACACGGTCTGTTTTTTTGTGGTTCATGGTTCCCTGGGTCCCGGCCAACACAGTGTAGTCGTAGGCCAAAACAGCACACCGAGCCTGGTCCTCATCAAACATTTGACCATTCACCGCTCCTAAACCGGCAACCAGACCATCCGCAGGGGTCGAACGCATGAGGTCATCAACCGAGCGTCGGCGCCGCTGCGCAGCAAAGGTGAGAGCACCGTACTCAATAAAGCTACCGGAGTCGCAGATGTTGTCGATGTTCTCGCGAGCAGTGAGCATGCCCAGCTTGTGGCGCTTCGCCACTGCATCAGGTCGGACTTCATCGAGAGTCAGACGATGGCGCTCCATAGTTTCCGCCAGATCCGGACGGATATAATCAAGATCAATTTGTTGTTCAGTTACCTCTTCATCCTGGCCGGTGTCGCCAGGCTCAATATAGGCGATGGCCTGGCCTTCGTTTACATAATCACCCTCAGCCAATGGCAGCCCCCGGATAATGCCGGCTACCGGCGCCTTGA
Source organism: Marinobacter sp. F3R11 (assembly GCF_003318275.1). Lineage (GTDB taxonomy): Bacteria > Pseudomonadota > Gammaproteobacteria > Pseudomonadales > Oleiphilaceae > Marinobacter. The sequence goes on from NZ_QOCH01000015.1 coordinate 831,165, forward strand.
TCTCATGTTCCATTTTCATGGCTTCGAGAATGGCCAATGTTTGCCCCTTGGCCACACTGTCACCTTCACCCACCAAGGTCGTCACGAGCTGCCCCTGCATGGGAGCAGAAGCCGACTCAGAGCCTTCCGGCGCCTCTTGTATGGCCTCGGTTTGGTTCACCCCCCCGGACGCGCCGGAGCTACAAAAAAGCTGCGGATGATCCTGCTGTCCCTCGACCACAAGGTCAGCCATGTGGTCATCAACGAAACGTGTGTATATGCAGTTTTCGGCGACGTCTTCGCGACAGAGGAGCGACTGCAGGAAGGAAGCGTTAGTCTTTACTCCCTCAACCCGGAACTGACAAAGGGCACGATAGGCCTTACGGACCGCCTGCTTATAATCCGCTGCCCGACTGTGAACAATCAACTTCGCCAGCAACGAATCAAAGTGCGGACTTGTGGTGTATCCCCGGTATCCGAAAGTATCGACACGAAGCCCCGGCCCAGAGGGCGGTTCGAATGTCTCCAGGGTGCCGCCACTGGGGCGGGTTGTGCCGTCGGCGTCCATAGACTCCATATTCACTCGGCACTGTATGGCATAACCATTCGGCTCAGCTATTTCAGCTTGAGTGAGGTTGAGGTCTGCCAGACTCGCCCCCCCCAGAACAGCAATCTGGGACTGGACAAGGTCAACACCGGTAATCTCTTCAGTAACAGTGTGCTCCACCTGAAGCCGGGGATTCGCTTCAATAAAGAAAAAGTCTTTACCGTTTTCATCCACCAGAAATTCAAATGTACCCAGTCCGGCATAGTTGACGTGTCTGGCCATTCGTAATGCCGCATCCAGCAGGTATTCTCGGGTAGTGGCCGCCAATGTCGGACTGGGAGCAACTTCAACCAGCTTCTGATTACGTCGCTGTAGACTGCACTCCCTCTCCCACAAGTGAATGGCATTACCACGGCCATCACCGAGTACCTGCACCTCAATGTGCCGGGCTTTCCGGACCAGGCGTTCGACGTACAATCCATCGTCTCCGAATGCCGCTGCGGCTTCACGGGCACACGCCTTGTAAGCCTCCTCAAGGTTCTCGCCCGGCAAAACAATCCTCATCCCGCGACCGCCGCCACCGCAAATGGCCTTGATAACTACGGCCACATCACTATCCAGGCTTCCAACAAAATCTCTGGTTTCAGCCAGTGACGTACGACCCTTGGTGCCCAGAACAACTGGAACCTCACAGTGTTCTGCAAGCGTCCTGGCGGCCGCCTTGTCTCCAAGCATTGCAAGTGTTTCCGGATCAGGCCCGATAAAGGTGATGTTGCTGCTGGCACATTGGCGAGCCAGGTCGGCGTTCTCACTCAGGAACCCGTAACCCGGATGCAGAGCGTCCGCCGAAACCTTCCTGGCAACTTCAACAATTGCATCGATATCCAGATATGCACGGGCGCCTATTCCAGGCAGGAGTACCGTCTGATCAGCATAAGCGAGATGGAGGGAGTTTCGGTCATCCTCAGAGTATATGGCCACGGTTTCCAACCCCATCTCGGCAGCAGCCCGGGCAATACGAATAGCAATTTCACCACGATTGGCAATCAGCAACTTATTGAACTTCACAGGATGACCTCTTCAGATTATTGGCTTTGTTATCAGATCGGTAGCAATGATCAAGGAACTGTTCACACGTGTCAGATTCCCTGAAATTTCTGAGCCCGCCTGCTTGACGACCTGCGGAATAGCTACCATCCTATTACTAACTTACACGTCAGTCAGTTTTAGTCAAAAAAAACTAACTTGCAAGTAAGTCGGTAATTGGCAATGATAAGACCCATACCGTTAATCGCTACCGGAGGCACTATGCCTACAACTGAATCAACAACTGTGCGCACCAAAGCCTGTGATACCCGGGTACGCATCCTGGAAGTCGCAAGGCGCCTGTTCATTACGCGGGGGGTCGATGCGGTCAGTTACGGCGATATTGCCAAGGAAGTCGGTTCAACCCGGGCCAACCTGCACTATCACTTCGGCAACAAGGCTGAGTTGGTCAAAGAGGTATTTGCCGACACCTTCGAAGACGTGCGCAAGAAGCTTGAAAGCATATGGCTGAAGCCGGGGCTTTCCTTGGAGGAACGGATTGACCTTCTATTTGAAGATGCACAGGAGCGGTTTCACGAATTCAATCAGGCGGGCGAGCAGAAGACTCCATGGAGCCTGTCCTCCCGTGCGAGGTTTGACTTCAGCTCAGTAGATACCGAAGTGATGGCAGGTATAGGCGAAATGTCCCGCTATTTCGAGGAATGCGTGACACACGGTGTGCAGCTGGCTATTGGTGCCGGTGAATACCGGAGTGACATGCCGGTTAAGGACGTGGTTCTTATGATTACCCCGCTGTGGTATTTCGGTTCACCCATCACCCAGGTCTCCGGGATAAAAAGACTGAAAAACCATTACGCAGCTACAAAGAGAATGATAAAAGCTGCCTACGGTGCCTGAATGCCCTGAACGTTTGCTCGGCACTACTCTACGAAACAAAAACAACAGCCCGAACTTAGTTCGGATGCGTGGAGGAAACATGTTAGTTGCATCAAATAACACGGCTGTGGGCAATAGCACCCGGCTTGCAGAGCGCTCAACGGGCGACGCACAACCTGTCCCTGGCGAAGTAACACCCATCCTCGATGTGCGCAACTTGAGTATTTCCTTCCGGGGCCGTGATGGGGTAACCCATGTTACTCACAACGTCTCGTTTACCGTCGCCCCCGGAGAACGGGTCGGTGTTGTCGGAGAAAGCGGCTGTGGCAAGTCCGTTACTGGCCTTTCCCTCCTGCGTCTGCTGCCAGAGCGCACGGCCATCATCGACGGTGAAATCCGGTTTGATGGACGTGATCTCATGTCCATGCGCCCCAAAGAGATCCGTGCTATCCGGGGGCGAGACATCAGCATGATATTCCAGGAGCCGATGACCGCACTGGACCCGGTTTTCACCGTAGGCCAGCAACTGATTGAGACACTTCGTGCGCACTACCCGGTCTCCCAGGCAGAAGCTAGAGAGCAAGCTGTTCAAGCGCTCAAGGATGTAGGGATTCCTTCTCCGGAAACGCGGGTTGATGAATACCCTCACCAGTTCTCGGGAGGGATGCGCCAGCGTGTCATGATCGCAATGGCCCTGATCTGTAAACCGAAACTGATTATTGCAGATGAGCCCACTACGGCACTGGATGTCACGGTCCAGGCGCAAATTATCGATCTGCTGACAGAACTGAGTGAAAACACTGGTACTGCATTGTTATTCATCACACACGATCTCGGTGTTGTTGCTGAAACCTGCAGCCGGATGATCACCATGTATGCCGGAGAAGTTGTTGAGAGTTCACCGGTAGATGATGCTCTCCGCCGCCCTGGCCACCCCTACACTTCCGGACTGTTGCGTTCGCTACCCCGGCTCAGCGACCGTGGCAGCCGCCTCCCTTTCATTCCTGGCAGAGTACCCTCGCCACACGCCCTGCCTGAAGGATGCAGTTTCCAGGACCGATGCCCGCATTCTGGTGACGGTTGTGAACGGTATCAGGCTGTGGTCGAAATTGATCCGACACGGCATGCCCGCTGCCACAAGGCAAAAGAATTGAACCTGGAGGGGGCAGTCTAATGAGCACTACTGTCAGTCAATCCAAGCAGCAGCACCCACAGAATATTGTGACCGTTGACAACCTGAAGATTCACTTTCCGCTCAAAGGCGGACAAACCGTGAAAGCGGTGGATGGGGTGAGTTTTCAGATACGCGCTGGTGAAACGCTGGGAATCATTGGAGAGTCCGGTTCCGGAAAATCCACAGTGGGGCGGGCACTGGTTGGACTATTAAAGCCTACCGAGGGGACACTTCGGTATGGAGAGACAGACATTTCAGCGCTGTCAGCAGCAGAGTATAAACGGCTGCGCAAGAACTATCAGATTATTTTCCAGGATCCTCACGCGGCTCTGAATCCCCGTATGACCATTCTGCAGAGTCTGGTTGAACCGATGGAGATTCAGAATGAAGGCACCCGTGAATCCAGGCGTAAAACGGCACTGGCATCTCTGGAACGGGCGGGGCTGGCCCCGGAGATAGCTCTGCGCTACCCACATGAGCTTTCAGGGGGACAAAAACAACGCATTAATATCGCACGAGCATTGACCGTCCACCCTCAATTTATCGTTTGCGACGAGGTAGTGGCCGCGCTGGACGTATCGGTGCGCGGCTCAATACTGAACCTCTTTGCGGATCTTCAGGAAGAATTGGGACTGACCTACGCATTTATTACCCACGACATTTCGGTGGTCGCCCATGTCAGTCAACGGGTGGCCGTCATGTACCTCGGCAACATGATGGAACTGGGCCCCACCGACTCTGTCATTGAACAACCTCTACATCCCTACACCCAGGCGTTGCTGTCTGCGGAACCCCGCCCAGTGCCCAGTGATATGCGAGAAGACCGACGCATACAACTCCAGGGAGAAATACCAAGCCCGGCCTCACCACCGAGCGGGTGCCGCTTCCGGACCCGCTGCCCGTACGCCACCGACAGGTGTAAGGCCGATGCCCCTGACTGGCGCGAGGTCGCCCCCGAACATTGGGTTTCCTGCCACTACACGACTCCATCAGGCGTCGAGCAATAGCTGTGACAACCCAAACAGCCCACTAAACCAAAGAACAATCACAAAAAGGAAGTATCCCCTATGCAAAACAAAGATAAATCTGTAGCTGTAAAAGGCAACGGCTTCACTCTTGGCCGCCGGGAATTCCTGAGCCTGATGGCGGGGACCGCAGCCGTCGCAAGTATGGCCGGCCCTTCAGCACTGCTGGCCAGCCTTAAAGATAATGGCGGCATTCTTAACATCGGTGCCCCAGCTAACCCCTCAAGCCTGGACCCCGCAACCGGCGGCGCCGGATCAGACCACATTTTCCTGTTCCCGGTTTACTCCACCTTGGTTGAGTGGGAATACGACACTCTCCGGGCTCTCCCGGGTCTGGCAAAGAGCTGGGAATACCCTGACCCCAAAACGCTCGTCCTGAATATTCGCGAAGGCGTTACCTTCCATGACGGTACAACTCTTGATGGCGAAGCGGTCAAGTTCAATCTGGACCGGAACCGGACCGATCCCCGTTCCAATATTCGCTCTGACCTTTCTTCCGTAGAAAGCGTTGAAGTCAGCGCTCCCTACCAGGTCACACTGAATCTCAAAGCACCCGACACGTCGCTACCCCTGATTCTGTCTGACCGGGCCGGGATGATGGTCTCCCCAAGCGCTATCCGGAAATTCGGGGAAGATTCTGACCGCAATCCTGTCGGTGCGGGACCGATGAAGTTTGTCGAGTGGAACGATGGAGACCGCATTGTCCTTGAACGCAACCCTGACTACTGGAGAGAGGAGCGCCCCTTGGTGGACGGGATAAGCTTCCGGCTCATCACAGACAGCTCCACTCGCCTGCGCTCAGTTATGTCTGGCCAGAACGACTTGGCTTATCACCTCGACGGGCGTCAAAAGCCCCTGATTGAGCGTAGCGGATCCGTCATGGGCGTGTCAGGTTCCACGGTTTATTGCTACCAGATATACCTGAACCAAGCAAAAGGCCTCCTGAAGAATATCAAAGTTCGCCAGGCACTGAACTACGCCATCGACCGTGAAGCTTTGATTCGGGCATCAATGCATGGTGCAGGTGAGCCTGCCTATATGAATCTGCCATCGTCGCACTGGGCCTATGATGCCAACGTGGCCAAGCTTTATGATTATGATCCGGAGAAAGCAAGAAAGCTTCTTGAAGAAGCAGGTTACCCTGACGGGATTGACCTCGATATACGTGCGTACAATGATCAGGGATCGGTACAGCGTCTGGAAATTATTATGGGCATGTTTGCCAAAGCCGGTATTCGTGGCCGATTCAAAACTGGCACCATTTCAGACATGTCCTCTGCTTATTTTGCACGTGGCGAAGGTGACTGCCTCATTTCTGCATGGACTGGCCGTCCAGATCCTTCATTAACCTATGCGCTGCTGTATGCCGGCGATTCGTACTTCAATGCCGGAAAGGTTGAACCACCCGAAGGGTTGATGGACGCCATTCGGGCCTCCCGCAGTACCAACGATACTGAGGAACGGAAGAAAGCCTTCGCCACAGTGCAGCGCATTGTTATGGAAAATGCGCTGGCTGTTCCGCTCGCCTTCCGTCAGGACATCATGGCGCACACGGAGAAGGTCAAGAACCTGCAAACCAACCTGCTTGGCAAGCCCAAGTTCGAACACGTTTATCTGGAAAGCTGAAACGTGTAATCCGTCAGGGCCCGGGGTATCAAGCCCGGAGCCCTGACCGGTGTCGGCCATATTTCACGACGGACTGATTATGATTTCTCGGAGCAAACAGCTTATGTTGCTGAATCGCTTTGTACAGGCGATTCCCATCATGATTCTTGCCACCTTTCTGGTGTTCTCATTACTGCAACTGGTGCCAGGCGACGTTGCAATTACAATTGCTGGTGAAAATGCCAGTGAAGAACGAATTCAGGAGATTCGTGAGCTTTACGGCCTGAATCAGCCGTTTCTGGTCCAGTATGGAAACTGGTTACTGAACGCAATTCAGGGTGATTTCGGTGATTCACTGCTTAGCGGCGAACCCGTACTTGAAACCATTTTCCGGGTATTTCCCAACACACTGTTTGTTGTGGTTTATGCCGTCATCCTCTCCGTTGTTATTGGCGTACCACTGGGCATTATGGCGTCAAGCCGGCCGAACTCGAAACTGGACGGCGCGATCATGGGAGCCTCGTCCCTTGGAGTCGCAGTTCCGAACTTCTGGCTGGGGATGGTCCTGGTTTCGGTATTCGCGCTGACTTGGAACTGGTTTCCCGCAACAGGTTTTACAAGCCCGAGTGACGGCCTCAGCTCGGCTATCTGGTTTGCCACCTTGCCCGCCATTGCTCTCTGCACCAACGGTATCGCAGAAGTCGCCCGCCAGCTGAGGAGCTCCCTGGTTGAAATTCACAGCTCACAATATGTCCGCACGCTACACGCCAAGGGGCTATCGCCGGTTGCCATCCTATGGAAACACGGACTCAAGAACGTCAGCGTAAACCTGCTGACCGTAATCAGCCTGCTATTCAACAAAGCGTTAGCGGCGACTGTAGTCGTTGAGACGGTATTCGCCATTCCAGGGATGGGAAACACCATTGTGAAAGCTGTACTGGAAGGCGATTTCCCCGTGGTTCAGGGTGCGGTTCTGGCAATGGTCGTTTCCGTCATCCTGGTAAACCTCGTGACTGATCTTACCTACACTATTCTGGACCCAAGGATTCAACAGGTATGACAACTCCCACTATGGAAATGGCGATCAGAGAAGATTCTCTTTTCAGCAAGTTCGGTCAATGGTGCCAGCGAGACAAACGTGGAGCAGTCAGTCTGCTGGTACTGATGATCATCATAGGAATCGCAATCTTCGCGCCGTGGATCGCGCCGCATTCACCAACAGAGCAGGATTTCAGCAAGATGCTGATGGCACCCAGCGCAGAACACTGGCTCGGTACCGATGACTTGGGACGAGATGTGCTCAGCCGCCTCATACACGGTACGTCCAAATCCGTTTACGCTGCGTTTCTGGCTGTGGGGGTATCTTTGCTGATTGGCGTACCGATTGGCCTGCTGGCCGGTTTTCTGGGCGGCTGGATCGATATTGGAATCAGCCGCGTGATTGATACGCTGCTTTCCTTTCCCGCGATCGTCTTGGCTGTAGCCGTCACCGGTGCCATGGGCATAGGTTTGACCAACTCGATGATTTCAGTGGGGATCGTATTCTCACCTCACCTTGCGCGCCTGATACGAGCCAGGGCCCTGGTCATCCGGGAAGAACTATATGTAGACGCAGCAAGGTGCTTCGGTGCGTCCACTATCCGATTACTGGTAAAGCACGTGACGCCAAATGCCATTCAGCCAGTTATTGTTCAGTGCACGCTACTTCTGGCGCTCGCTCTGCTCGCCGAAGCAAGTCTCAGTTTCCTCGGACTTGGTGTACAGCCCCCTGACCCCAGCTGGGGGCAGATGCTTGCCCGTGCCTATATGTATATGGAAATAACGCCTGAACAGATGTACGCACCCGGATTGATGATCATGGTTACCGCATTGACCTTCAATACGCTGGGAGAATCGCTGAGAGTTGCCCTCGACCCAACCATGAAAGGCCTTTGATCCGGAATGAGTTCTACAACAACAAGGAGCAGAATGTTATGAGTCTCCCGAACTCTCACTTTGCTGATGCGGCAAAAGACATCAAATACCGCAGTGGTGCCCGGCCAATGCATGATTACCTGCTTCTGAACGCTGAGGAGGCACCAGAACAGGTCGCATATATTTTTTATGGCCGCGAGATCTCCTGGAAAGAGCTGGCAGACTCTAGCAGAAGACTTGCGGGATTCCTGCGGAAGAAGGGAATTGCCAAAGGAGATCAAATCGGCCTCTATCTCCAGAACTGTCCGCAATACGTGATAGCTCATTACGCAATTCAGATGCTGGGGGCTGTCATTACGCCTCTTAATCCCCTATACAAAAGCGCAGAAGTTGAATACCAGCTTGAAAATGCTGGAGCCAGGGCTGTTATCTGTGGAACGGACCTGTACCCCATGGTTGAGGCTGTCAGAGACAAACTGTCCCAGCTGGATCTGGTCGTCACTACAAGCTATGCAGACTACCTCCCCGGTTTGCCGACTTTGCCAGTCCCTGACGACCTCGCCTTGGCACATGCGACCCCTGATAACACCTTTGATCTGGTTTCCGCAATTGATCGGGCCCTACCCATCAACCGGCCCGAGTCCGTCGATTTTGACAACGATATTGCCCTGATGACGTTTACATCCGGCACTACAGGACGCCCGAAAGGTGCGATGTTGCCGGTAGGAGCCGCAACGTTCAAAACAGCCGCCCTGTTCCAGTCCAATGGTCTTGAGCAGGATAGCACTGCACTCGCGATTGCTCCTTTCTGCCATATCGCAGGTATGTGCCTGGGTGTCTATGCAGGGATATATGGGCGTTGGACAACCGTGATCCTGCCAAGGTTCGATCCGGAAACAACTGCTCAGGCCCTTGAAAAATACAAAGTCGACATGTGGTATAGCATCGCCCCGATGAACCGGGCTATCCTCAGTTTGCCAGACATCCAGTCCCGCGACCTGAGTTCCCTGCGATTTAACCCTTCCACCAGCTTCGGCATTCCGGTTACCAAAAGCCTTGCCGATGAATGGAAGGCGCTCACCGGTTGCCAGATGTACGAGGCATCTTACGGCCTGAGCGAAACCCACACCATGGATACCTACATGCCTCGTGACGCTATCGTCTGGGGTAGCTGTGGCAAGCCTATGCCGGGAAATGACATCCGTATCGTCGACATCAAAACCGGAAACGAGCTGCCCCCGGGTCAGTCCGGCGAAATTGCCGTCGGCAACAACTATGTATTCAAGGGCTACAAAAATCGCCGCGATGCGACTAATGAAACTCTGAAAAACGGATGGGTCTACACGGGCGACGTAGGTTACTTGGATGAAAACGGCTACCTGTTCTTCACCGGCCGAATCAAAGAGATGATCAAGTGCTCCGGGTACAGCGTTTTCCCAGAAGACGTTGAAGCACTGATGCTGAACCATCCTGCTATCACCCAGTCTGTGGCGGTAGGTGTACCTGACGAAAACAGGGGTGAAAGCGTGAAGCTCTTCGTGGTCCTCAAGCCTGGCTATGCCAGCGAGGTATCGGAACAGGACATCATCGACTGGGCCAAGGACAACATGGCCGCTTACAAGTACCCTCGCTACGTCGAGTTCCGCGACTCCCTTCCCACGACAAGTGCCGGCAAGGTACTGCGCCGCCTTTTAAAAGATGAATAGGACTCATTATGAACAGAAACACGGAACACACTGATTACTGGCCTCCCGGACTGCCGCGGAAGGTCACCTGGCGCAATGGGGAAAAACCACTTCACGAGTACCTGTTCGATAACGAACGGGATATTCCGGATCGCGCCGCGTACATTTTTTACGGGCGGGAGGTGACTTGGGGGGAATTGGGCCAGTCCGTAAGGAAGTTAGCGGCTTTCCTTAAGGAAAAAGGAGTTGGCAAAGGAGACAGAGTCGGCCTCTATATGCAGAACTGCCCTCAGTTCCCCATCGCACTCTACGCAATTCAGATGGTCGGAGCTATCGTTTCTCCGCTGAACCCTCAGTACAAAGATGCTGAAGTCGAATATCAGCTCAGTAACGCTGAGACCCGCGCCGTTATTGTCACCGAAGACCTGCTTGCCACTATCCAGCGAGTCCAGCCAAACGTGCCCAGCCTTGCTGTTGTCGTATGCACGCCCTTCGCGGACTACCTTCCATTGCATCCCACCCTGGACGTGCCCGAGTTCCTGACAGAACGGTACCCTGTGGCTAACGGCGCCGTTGAGCTCTCCCAGATTCTGGACGATTACCAGCCCCTGGATCAAGCGGAGCCCATCGATCTGTGGAATGACATTTCCCTGATGACGTTCACATCAGGTACAACCGGGCGACCAAAAGGTGCAATGCTGAGCTTTGGAAGTGCACTTTACAAAACCGCCGCATCCATGATGGCAAACAAAGTCGAACCAGATGGCTGTACCCTGGCCGTGGCGCCTTTCTGTCACATTGCTGGTATGAATTCCGGTGTCTACATGCCCGTCTACACACGCAGAACCACCGTTATTCTACCCCGGTTCGATCCGGAAACCGTTGTCAGGGCGTTTGAGGTGTATCGCTGCGACATGTGGTACAGCATTGCCCCCATGCTGCGTGCGATCCTGGATATGCCCGGTATCGAACAACGGAACCTGCGATGCATCTGCAATAACCCGGCAACAAGCTTTGGCATTCCAGTAACAGAGGAACTTGCTGATGAATGGAAAGCATTGACCGGTTGCCAGATCCATGAGGCTTCCTTTGGTTTAAGCGAGACCCACACATCAGACACTTTCATGCCCAAAGAAAAAATCAAATGGGGCAGTTGCGGCATACCAATGCCTGAGAACGAAATCCGTATCCTAGATATCGAGTCGGGAGAGCCTCTGCCCAAAGGACAGAGCGGTCAGATCGTGATTCGTAACAAAGGTGTTTTCAGGGGCTATTGGAAACAACCGGATGCAACGGCCGAAACGCTCCGCGATGGCTGGGTACATACCGGCGATGTCGGCTACTTCGATAAGGACGGTTATCTGTTCTTTACCGGGCGAATCAAGGAAATGATCAAATGCTCTGGGTATAGTGTGTTCCCCGAGGATGTCGAGGCGTTGATGCTACGCCACCCATCCATCACCCAGTGTGCCGCCATCGGAGTCCCTGACATGAAACGGGGAGAAACGGTCAAACTGGTTGCGGTTCTTAACCCGGACTATAAGGGACAGGTAAGCGAACAGGAGCTCATCGACTGGGCCCGGAACAATATGGCTGCCTATAAATACCCGAGGATAGTTGAGTTTCGGGACTCACTTCCGGCTACAGGTGCCGGAAAAGTGTTGAGGCGCCTGTTGAAAGACTGACCTCCTGCCCTTCCTCCGCGCGCCCTACTTTCCCCGTTATTTCAGGGCGCGCCGTTTCAAGCTGAAAATTAGCCAGCCAATGCATGACAGGAATACCTACAATTCCGTCAGGCTGCCCTTCGGCATTAATAAGCCGCGTAATTCCTGAACCAAGGAGCGATACCTTTCGCTGGACAAATCCCTGGAGACCGATGGACATATTCGGAACTGGTTAACTCCGAGTGTACGTTTCCAGACATCATTGGCTATAACTTTAGGGTCCAGCGTTGCCAAATCCGCCTGAAATAAGTTGTCGGTGGCAGTTTCGGAACCAGAAGATTGCTGCCGTGTGTGGCAATGCAGCTGGCCATTCATAGCTTTCAGCTCAATCACGACCGAGCGCTCCGGCCGAGCGGAGCTCAGCCGTTTCATCAACATCGTATTTACTTTGAACCCAGACCCGAAGCTCATCATCAGAACACGATCCCGCTTTTTAGGCCCGTGCATTTCAATTTCCCGTAATACATAGAAAATCGAGGGCGAACTCATGTTTGAGCGCTGATCAAAAACCCTGAAACTGAATGCCAGATTTCCTTGCGCAAGTTTCAGGTTGCGGGCCAGGCCATTCAAAACTGCAGTACCACCAGGGTGCAGCGCCCAGTATTCAAGCCTGTTCTGCCAGTCAGGGATCTTTTTCGTTACCAAAAACCGGAGCTTGTCCCAAGGGGAGACCACTCTGGGAACAAACTGCTGGAGATTGTCTTTAATTGCGCCCGCAGCCACCTGAGGAAGCTCCCGCGACAAACGGATGGAAGGCCCCTTTTCATTCTCAGTGAACCTTATAACCTCATAGGCTTCCTTGTGCGCTGCGATCGTTCGTACCGATTCTTTTATTGCGTATTTAGCGGGTTCACGATGTGTTGACAGCAGTATCGCAGCAGCGCCCTCCCCGAATACCACATTGGGAACAACCCCGTATTCAGACTGGTTAAACAGGTTGGTAACTGCTTCCAGCGCAACGACCAGGCAGCGTTTCGGAGCTCGTTCTGACCGGAGAAAACGCACCCCTGCGTCAACCGCTGCAAGCCCGCTGGAGCATGCCATATCCCCGAGGTTCAAAGTGACGGTTTTGGACGCAAACCCGAACTCACTCGCAATAATGCTTGCGGCGCTGGGCATCGTTTTACCCACGCTGCTGGTGACTACAATAAAGTCAATGTTGTCAGGCCCGACACCGGCCTGTTTAAAAAGCCCGGCCACCGCGTCTACCATCAAACCACGAATGGATTCTTCGTATAGCTTCAGCCGCTCAGAACGGTCAGTTATCGAGGCTATATAGGCAATATCATGGGTAACATGCCGGCTTCGTTCTGGGTTATCCAACAGAAGCTTCTGATATAACTTCCGCGATTCATCGGACAATGTTGGTAACACGGTTTTTTCAATATCCTGGTACAAGTCTGCATTACTGATAGCTTTACCGTGGTCCGAACAATAAAAATCAACTAACTTTACACCCCGTGTAAACATAACAATCTCCATTTGCTCTCTTTTGCGAACACGCTTTACCAGTAGTAACTCAAACTCAGGGTTACGTAGCTTTCCCTCTGGTAAAGAGCCAAGGGTTGATCAATCGTATTATTCGCAATCAAAGCGGCTGCAAGTGAGTCAGTTGTATAGTCTGGTCCATCGGATAAATATGCCTGCCCGGAAAGCCCCAGGGTCACATTCTCGAGGATGCGGGTCTCTGCTTCGATGTCGATCAGCGAATCATCATCGTCAGCGTCTACGACCCACCCCAGCTCTATAAATGACGAATTGACATCGTTCAGATCCAGCCTTGCTCCAACAAAAACATCATTATCAAACAGAGGCTCGATCACGGAGTCCTGAGTATCAAAGAGGTATTCAACATAGAGCGTCACATCTACCCGCGTGTCGATCAGACTGTAAATTCCGTGTTCAAACCCCACATTGCCCCGCCAATACTGAGAATCCGGTAGATCCCTATAGGCCACTTCACCTTTCCACTGGGTATCTCCAACAAAGTAAGTCGCTTCAAACCCCACCTGATTCAACTGGTCGTAGCGGGGCACCAAAGCAACATTATTCCCCTCAGGCAACTCTCCGGTTGTCGCTAACTCTTGTGCTTCCGCGTTACTGATACGCAAATCGAAATCAGGCTCCCGGTTCAAACCGTGGAAATAAGACAGTGCCATTTCGAAGCTGCCCAGAAGCCATTGGCCACGGATAGCGACGTCCCACTGCTCGAACCCGGGCTCTTCTGCATGTCTTGCCTCATCCGAATCTATGACGAGAGGCAGGGATGGCCGCCCGTCCTTCCCCGCAAACTGACGGTCCTGAAAGTCCGTCAGGAGATAGAGATTGATAATGCTGACGCCACTATCGTGCGTCAGGTTGATCATGGGCTGAGTCGTCTTGACCTCCCCATCCAGGCCGTCGTTCATCCGGGACTGGTTGAGAATGTTTACAGGGTTGCTTGCTTCAGTAACCCCCCAAAATGTTTCGATATAACCCGCACGACCAGAGAAACCATTCTGAAACCAGCGTTGCCAGTACGCCTCATCGATCGAGAGGTGTGTACGTTCAGAGTCTCTCTGGTCTACTCGTCCAGTAAGACCAAATACCCAGCTATTGTCTGGAAAGGGATCATCACGAAGCCTGATCGATCCCACCAGGGAAGTGTTATATTGCCAATCGTTGAGCTCACCGGTATCGAAGAAGTAGTCCTGCTCCACCGTAAGAACCGCTGTACCTTCCACTGCCAGTGCGTAAGGAGCGACCAGCAGCAGGAGGAATGCCAGCTTTGAATCACTAGCGGCCATAACGCAGCTGACTTCGGTTGAAGTCCGAGTCCCGGAGGCCTTGACCGAACTGATAGTTTGAGAAGGCCATACGTGTCTTTCGGCCAGTTTCATGGTTTTCCATAAACAGCTCGGAAGGCCGCCAGAATTCGTCGTTGTATAGTTCGTACCCAATCAGGGTCAGAGTTTTGGTGTGCTCATTTTTATGATCATAGAAATGTACTTGCCTGGTCCTGTATTCAGACTGGTCTACCCAAAGCACTTCCTTCGTATACCCGGAGTCCCTGTCCTTGGGACGACGCTCATAAACAAAGCAAAGCTCGCCATTCAATTCCTTTTCTCCCAGGTACTCGTATTCGTAGTCATCAACATCCTGTGGCGACAGGTCCTCGAAAGTGAACTCGCTCCCCATAAAGGCACCTGAGCGATTACTTGACGATATGGCCTTAACCCGTTTAATCGCGGGCAGATAAAGCCACTGAAGATCATCTTCACCTGGAACACTCCAGGTTAGCAGCGCCGTTCCAGCTATATCTCTGGGATGGTTAAAGGACATCAGCGATTTGTCGTTATCGGTCGCTGTACCACCTTCCAATTCCTTAACCGTTAGTGTGCGACGATCCTCGTCGCCGGTTTTATTGATCAGGGTCATAACGACTTCAGCTTCACTATCGCCGTAACCGCTATGGCGCCGGTCTGCTTCCACAGCAATATCGTATCCCTGATTCGCAGAAGCTATCGAAGCCGATGCGGCTAAAGTTGCCACAATAATTTTCCATCTCTTCATGATAATCCTGACTCCCTCCAATCCGGGTTAATGTGCTGTTTGTCTGAACATGGATTCAAACAGTTTGTAAATTCGTATTGCAAAGTGCCGGGGCACATCAAATAAGGGGCATACACATACCATCACAAGCACGCCGTTATCTGCATCTCCACCAATAAACTCCATAAACCGCTGACCTCTCTCATCCAACCGTGCATGGTCAACTTCACTCGATCGGATTCTGAAACCAAGGCCACTGCATCGCCCGGGAATTAGCCCGCCGGCTTCAACCCCATCCAGATGCAACAAATCCGGAAGACGGTTAAATAAAGAGTGATACTTGAACTTCTTTGAGGGCTGCAATACATCAGGATATACATTCGGACCAATTGAATACATATTAAAGTAGCTTCGTGGATTATTTGAAACTGTCACGAATGCACTTTTACGAAGAATGTGCCGAAAACTGAATACATACTTGAAGTACAGATAAGTACCCAGCTTCTTTTGAACGCCTCGGGAAGCCTCATACTTTCCACTTAAACTAAGGTGTAGTATCTGCATACCTTCAAAATCCAATATCTGATAGAAAAGAAAAGCGCTCGCTTCCCCCTTTTCATAATAAACCAGAACTCTTTCTACTGAATTTGTATAACAAAGAAGATGTTCACGGGGAGACGTGGAATCGAATGCCCGCGAAAAAACAAACATCAAATCTTCAAAATCTTTCGATTCAAGATCTTTACAGGCGATATCCTTTATCATGTGAATCCCTTCGACATAAATAAGAAGTTAGAACCAAATTTACTCTTCCAGTACCTTTTTCATAAGCTCGTGACGCTTTTTGAAAATCCGGCGGGTTAAAGGAACGCTGATCAAGCCATCGGCCACATTCCCAAAACCACCAGAAAATTCAAGACGGTCCGTGTAGAGGGTTTTCTCTCCATCTCCTATTGGCTCAAAAATATGTTCATGGCGAAAAAATTTATAAGGCCCTTTGCGCATAACATCCACAAAACGCACGTTCTTTTCGAATTCGATTATTTCAGCCGTATAACGGACGGGTACGCCGAATAACCGAAACGAAAAGTTCAAGATATCCCCAGGGGCAGTCCAGTCGTCCGGACCTCCAATCCATTTGGTAGTGAATGGAAAATGAGCCAAAAACCCTGACTTTGAAGCGCAAAACCGGAACACCCTGTCTACGGGCCGGTTTATCTCGCTCTGAAACTCCAGCTTCATCAGACCTTTCCTCCACTCAGTTCAAGGAGTCGATGTACAGACTAACGGGGTCCGATGTTCTCAATTTGGCTGAAAAGCCAAGGAAAGGAACATCATGATAATCACTCAGATCATTCGTTTCCTGAACCAACTCATACACCCTCGGCAGGTTGTGCCAGGGAACAGTTGGAAAATAGTGATGTTCAGTATGAAAATTAAAATTGTAAGCCAGTGTGATTGAGATCCATTTAGAAAATGCAGATGTTCTGGACACCTGATCCTGCTCATATAGTGGAATCGGGTTTGGGTGGTTATCAGATGTGTAAGGAAAAAGCCCTGAATGATGTGTGAAATTAACCGTTTCAAACCAAAAGAAGTAAAACAGCATGGCTGGAAGTATAAATACCATATAAGTCCAGGGGCCGATAAATAAAATCAGCAATGCATGAGGGAGCACACAAACAATCAAAGCCAGAAGCGCTTCCGGTGCTTCCTTACTACCTGAGGCCATCAACCGGAAAGGATGCAACCAGAACACCGAAAAAATCAGCTGGATAGAAGGAATGGGGATACATAACCACCAGACCCAGCGAAAAGCCTGCCTTTTGATAAACGATGCTTCTTTCAGCTTGATAAGACCGGCCTGTGTGGGATCTTTGTCGATCACACCAACCCAACGGTGATGCTGAAGGTGCAAGTCGCGCCAGCAAGCATATGGAATAAGGCAAAAAGGGCTCATTAAATAACCCACTAATGTATTAGCCCGCTGACTTGTAAACATTGCCCGGTGCCCGCATTCATGTAATAGAGCAAAGCACCTGAAAGCACTGACACCTATAAAAACAATAGCCAGAAAATAACTGATACTCATTGGCTCAGTCGATAGTAACCAGGACACCAAAGCCAGCATTATACTTAGTTCGATAAATACAACGGCGGCAGAGAAGTAGTTATTCTTTTTGAATAACCCTTCACTTCGCACGCGATCACGAAGGGTAGAATAAGTTGCTTTGTTCATCCTGACTGTCCTTGTGTTGGGTGTGAGAGAGCCTCAGCTAAAGCCATATCATCAACAACTTCTCTGTCGAATATATATAAAAAGCAAGGGACAAAAATAAGATCGAAAACCAGCGCAGAAACAATGGTCAATGCCAACAAGTTCCCCAAATGAGAGGTGGGCTCAAATGGTGAGAAACCCAAAACAATAAATCCACTTGCTAAAATTACTGTTGAAATAACCATGGCAACGCCAACCGTGCCATAAGCATATTCCAGAGAACTCTGGACTGATTTTCCCAGCGTCTCCTTTGCGTACCTGTATTTATTCAGGAAGTGAATGGTGTCGTCCACAATGATCCCGATGGCCATAGCTACAACCGCAGAGGTAGCCAGCCCGACTTGATCAACCGTCAACGCCCAGACACCGAAAGCGAGAAATGCTGGCGTGATGTTGGGAAGCAGGCTTATCAAACCATACTTCAATGACTTATTTGCCATAGCGAGAATGAGTGAAATTACTGCGAAAGCCGCAAGGGTTCCCCAAAGCATGCTCTGGGTATTGGAACGAGCTATATTTCCAAAAGCGACGTCGAGACCGATCGCATCAGAAACCTCCACACCTGGAACCTCATTTTTTTCGAGCCAGTCGCTAATGGAATCCGCAATTTTAAGAACCTGCTCAGAAGTGGTTTTGTTGAGCATTACCGTGACTCGCGATGACTTCTTGTCGAAAGCGACCTGATGATTCATATCTAAGCCATATGGCAAGGACATTTCATAAAACAGGAGGTACTGCGCACCCAGGAAATCGTTGTCCGGCGGGCTGTAATAGGCTGGGTCATCGCCATGCATGTTCATATTCAGGCGTGACATAGTGTCGGAAAGGCCGGACACATAGCGAACACCACTCATATCCCGAAGCCAGGAAACAAACCGGTGCGTAAAGGCCAGGTAATCGGGCGAATTAATACTTTTGCCGTCAGTAGCTTTCACCTCAAAATCGAGACGGTGAAGGCCAGTCAAGACTTCATTAATTCGGTCTGAATCTTTTCGTAGCTGGAAAGATTCGTCAAAATAGTTGTTCCAGTTATCATTCAGATCATTGGTTGTCGCGAGCCATCCAAGCGGGGCAGCTACAACGAGGCACCCAATAAAATAGCCGTACCGGTTGCTTAACACATGGCGCCCGAATTTCGGCATCAAACGGCTAAAGCCAGGGCGTCTGACCTTTTTCGGGCGAGGCAGCTTAAATAATATTGCCGGTAACAAAAGAACAGAGAGTCCGTAGGCGAACAGTGTCCCCAAAGCAACCATGTTTCCGAGATCACGGTATGGGGGGGATTCGTTGAAGTTGAGACACAGAAAGCCTGCGATCGACGTGAGACTGGTTAACGTGATCGATTTGAAGTTCTGCGAAAGGCTGGAGGACACTGCGTCAGAGACTGAATCCCCTTCAGCTAACCGACTGTAGTAAGTTGTCAGGATGTGGATGCAGTCTGCAACTGCGATAACCAGAATCGCATTGGGTACAAAACCGATAATGGGTGCCAGTACTGGATCAGTCCAGCCAGTCAGGCCCAGAGCGAATCCATTCGATAAAGTAACAACTCCCATTGTCAGTGCAACGCCCGTGATGCTGCGAAGGAGCAGAAGCATCAATAGGATGATCACGAAATAGCAAACTGGCACCAAATACAGGATATCCTGAACAGCCGCCTCGCCCATAACCTGGTTCATCATTACTGAACCGGCCAAATGCACTTTCAGTTCCGGATAGCGTGTCTGAAACTCGGAGAGAAGTGAGCGAACAAAAAACACAGCTTCAGGAGTTTGCTGCATACGCTCTTCAAGAGAGTCGCTAAGGTGCAGTGTTACCTGAATACCTGCAGCCTGGCCATCCGGCGCGTATAGGAAATGCTCAAGAAAGGGTTCTGAGGCTGCTATATCGTGGATAGTAGCCAGCTCATCTTCGGACAGACTACCAGGGCTGGCAATCAGATCCTCAACCAGGATCTCATCACCTTCTGCGTAGGAATACTGGTAATTAGTCAGCGAGTCGACTCGACGGGAATGGGGGGTATCCCACAATGCCCTGGTTAATTCCGCTACTGCCAATAAAGTGCGCTGGTCCAGCTGGTGGTCAGCCGGTGGTGCAATGGCAATAAAGAGCGTCTCATTCTTTGTGAATTTTTCTTCGAGTCGGTCAATTTCCTGAACATCAGGATGGTTCTCACCCAAATAGACCCTGAAATCAGTACTGAAGCGAAGACTCAGCATTCCCAGAGCAGCTACCAGGAAAGCGGCGATTGAGCAGACAATTATGAGGTTAGCGCGGGCTTTTACCCACGAAGTGTAGCGATCCATCCGGGTACTCCATTACCTTTGAGATCAACCACCATGTTGATCTTTTATATACAAGCCACTCTTGTTTACTCAGACCCATATCCATTGATATGCTTCATTTGTGCAACAGTTCACATTCTCAGACAAAAGATTGCCGAACGTTACTCTGCCAGTCAAGTATATATTTAACATTTTTTTACAATTCGATGCCGGCCAATTCTGGTTACCACCACGACGACGCGGAATACGATTCGTTACCAAAGTTGTCACAGCAACGGATGATAACCGCCCGTAAGCTTGCTATCTTCAGTCCCTATCGCATTTGACTACCCTTTCGCGAAAGCCCCTGCTTTCCCGGAAGGCTATGTTCGCAAGGACCGGGTTATGACCAGCAAAACAAAACAATCCCAGAAACTCCTTCTGTTCCGCTTGTCCGGCACCCGGCTGTTCGGCATAGGCACACTGAAAATCCGTGAAATACTGCCTCTGAAGCCACTTGCCCGGCTGCCTCACAGCCATCAAGCGGTTATCGGAACTACCAGTTTCCGCGGCGCCACCGTCCCGGTAATTGATATGGCAGCGGCGGTCGGTTACCGGCCGTTATCGTCAGAAGAAATGACGGGGGCTTCAATCATCATTACGGATGTTCAGCGTCAGGAAATCGGCTTCTTGGTGAGGGGCGTAGATAAAATCATTGAAGCTGACTGGAAGAAGGTAAAAGCACCACCGGCAGCACTGGGGGACAAAGCATTTATAACCGGCCTGCTGGAGGCAGAAGGCGACATCGTTCAGCTGTTGGATGTTGAACTGCTATTGGCAAATGTATACCCCGACTCTCTGGATTCCGGGGATGTAGCACTTACGGATGTGCAGAGTGAGGTTCTGAAAGCACTCAATATACTGCTGGTGGATGATTCCCGCGTTGCCCGCAAACAACTCTGTGACGTGCTGGATGCAAAGGATATCCCCTACAAGGTTACCACCAATGGTGACGACGCTCTGCAGATACTCCTGAGCGACAATGAGCTCGGACAACCTGTTGATATTCTGGTGAGCGATATTGAGATGCCCGGCCTGGACGGCTACGAGCTGGCATTCGATGTGCGGGACAATAGCGCGCTGAAACAGCCTTACATCATCCTGCACACATCCCTGAACAGTGAAATGAGCCTGAGTTACGCCAATCAGGTAGGTGCCAACGACGCTCTCACCAAGTTTGATGCCGACGAGCTTTTGCATGCCATGTTAAGAGGCACCATGCAACCGGCCTAAAAGGAAGGCCGGCGCGCACCAAGGGTGCGCCCGTACCTTACCGGTTCAGATCAACCGGAACTCTCAGTTCAGCTTCAGGGTAGAGAGCGTTCTTTCACGCACTTTGGTCAAAAGAGCTTCATCGTTCACCAGTGACTGGCCGTATGAAGGCACCATCTGTTTCATGCGTTCCTGCCACTCAGGCGTCTGGATTTTCTTGGGGAAGCAACGCTCAATCACACTGAGCATGGCGTTCGCTGCAGTAGACGCACCAGGTGAGGCCCCGAGCAAAGCAGCCAGAGTGCCATCTTTTGATGCCACTATTTCCGTTCCGAATTCCAGCTTCCCACCGCCGCCTTTGGCCTGTTTGATAATCTGAACTCGCTGACCGGCATTACGCAGCTCCCAGTTACCTTCCCGGGCTTCCGGGAAGAAGTTACGCAGTGCCTCTACACGATCACTGTGTGACTGGAACACTTCACCAATCAGGTAGCGGGTAAGATCCATATTGCTCTTGCTCACTGACAACATAGGCTTCAGGTTGCTGGTGCGCACGGAGCCAAACAGATCGAAGATGGAACCCTGTTTGAGGAAACGGGTGGTAAACCCTGCAAACGGGCCAAACAGAAGGGCCGGTTCACCGTTGATAATACGGGTATCCAGATGAGGCACCGACATGGGTGGCGCGCCAATAGGAGCCTTACCGTATACCTTGGAGTGGTGCTTTTTCACCACTTCCGGGTCACGGCATACCAGCCACTGACCGCTGACGGGAAACCCGCCATAGCCACGGGCTTCATCAATTCCGGATTTCTGCAGCATAGGCAAAGCGCCACCGCCAGCACCCAGAAATACAAATTCCGTTTCCAGCTTGGTGAGCTCACCCGTATGCTGATTTTTAACCCGGACTTTCCAACGACCGTTATCGCGTTGGTCAATGTAATGCACCGGGCAGCCCAGCATCAGTTCGAAGTTAGGCTGGCTTTGCAGATAATCAACCATATTGCGGGTCAAAGAACCAAAATCCACGTCCGAACCATGGCGGATACGGGTAGCAGCAACACGTTGCATAGGATCCCGGCCCTGAACAATCAGAGGCATCCACTCTTCCAGGTCCCGGGGCGACTCAGTGTATTCCATATCACGGAACAGGTGATGGGCACTCAGACGCTCGTAGCGGCGTTTGAGGAATGCCACATCATCTTCACCCCAGACAAAACTCTGATGCGGTGTGCGATTGATAAATTTTGAAGGCTCGGGCAGCATGCCCTGCTCTACCAGATGCGACCAGAACTGCAGGGACACCTCAAATTGCGCATTGATCTGAAGCGCACGCTCAATTGCCACGTCGCCGTCGTCGGTCTCGGGCGTGTAGTTGAGTTCACAGTATCCCGCATGTCCGGTTCCTGCATTATTCCACCCGTCTGTACTCTCATGCGCAACGTGATCAAGACGTTCCAGCATGACAATGTTCAACGACGGGTCCAACTGTCTTAGCATCATGCCGAGGGTAGCGCTCATGACACCACCTCCGACCAACACTACGTCTGCCTGTTTTACGGCCATTGGTTCTTCACCTTAGCTAGTATGAACCTTTCGCCCCTCCACGATCAGCGGAGAGGTCTGTCGGATGCCGGCATATCGCAAGGTAAAAGGCGTTACCGTGAGCATCCGTTCTGAATGTGCGCGTAATTATCCGGATTTTCGCAGAAATATAAATTGCGATTATAAACAATCCCGAACCGGTATATGGGCTGTGCCCTAGTCTAGCGGTTATTGCTTTAGCATACGAACAGCGACTTGTACCGGGTATAGGTAATCATCCGGGTCTGTCGTGAAGTGACAAGCGACTCCAAATTCTCCCTTCTTTAGGAGGCAATATCACCGCAACTTTAGTCTCATGCCCTGCTCTGACTACAATAATACCACTTCATCCGAAAGGGGCTGACCTCAAAGGCCCTTATGCGGTATCTTTCACACCTTCCTGGCGCAGACACCTCCGTTTTTTCCCCTGGGGTGCAGGCGCCTGCTTTGCAGAAGATACCTGACTGAGGTTTATCTATGGTAATGGCTACTGGCGCAATCATCGCCGGCCTTGTATTGCTGGTCTGGAGCGCAGACAAATTCGTGGAAGGGGCGGCTGCAACAGCCAAACACCTGGGAATGCCCACACTCCTGATCGGCATGGTGATTATCGGTTTTGGTACTTCGGCGCCGGAACTTGCTGTTTCAGCCATGGCAGCCGCCGACGGCAATCCCGGGCTCGCACTGGGTAACGGGTATGGCTCCAATATTACCAACATAGCGCTGATTGTAGGCCTGACGGCGGTGATAGCCCCTATCGCCGTTCACTCCCAGGTTATCCGGAAAGAACTTCCCTTGCTTGTGGTGCTTACTCTGATTGCTGGCGCCCAGTTGCTGGATGGTGAGCTCTCACGGATTGATGGCTGGGTATTGCTGGGCGTGTTTACTGCCGTTATGGGCTGGTCAATATTCCAGGGTATGCGAAGTAAAGGTGATTCTCTGACATCTGAAGCCGAAGCCCAGATCGGCCCGGAGCTCATGCCAATGAAAACAGCCATAATATGGCTGATTATTGGCCTTATCCTGCTGGTTGCCAGCTCCCGCCTATTGGTCTGGGGCGCAGTCACTATTGCCCAAAGCCTTGGAGTCAGTGATCTGGTCATAGGTCTGACCATCGTCGCTATTGGCACATCTCTGCCAGAGCTGGCCTCAGCCCTGGCTGCCGTCCGCAAAAATGAACACGATCTGATTCTGGGTAACATTCTCGGTTCAGGCATCTTCAACACCCTTGCAGTTGTCGGCCTCGCCGCTGTTATCCAGCCGCTGTCCGTGGACCCGGAAGTGCTGTACCGGGACTGGACACTGATGCTGGTTCTGACCCTGAGCCTGCTGGTTATGGGTTTTGGAATGACTGGCTGGCGAAAAATCATCAGCCGGTTTGACGGTTCCATTCTGCTGCTGGTTTACGTTGCGTACACCGGGTACCTGCTATCCACAGTTGTTGCCGCCACCACTGGCTGACAACAAAGCCTGTCCCTCAACCTCGTCGATACCGCTTGAACGGGCGTATGAATACGCCCGAAAAAGTGTTGCTCATTATTCAACCATCGCCTATACGTTATAAGGATATAACCTGCGCCTTCCGGAGCAGGCCTGCACCGTCCAACCACAAATCCAATAAGGAGACGGATCATGAAACAGGAAACATCTCTGGAGCAGGGCCCCGATGATCAGGGCCTTGAAAACCCCAATCGCCGAAAACTTCTGATCGGAAGCGCCGGCGCCATGGCAGCCGTGAGCCTGCTGGGCTTTACCCCTCTCGCAAAAGCCGATGAGCCGAAAACACTTCCGGATTATGCTGCCTGGAAAGAACGCAACGCGCTGATTGTACACAGTACCAACACCATGGAAACCCAGCGCGGTGCCATTGGCAACGGGGTTATTACAGCAAGCGACCGCCTGTTCGTTCGCAACAATTTACCCGCCCCTCCCGCCTCGGTTACCGAAAACCCGGATGCGTGGGAGCTACATATCGAAGGCGTCAGGAATCCACGCACGCTGACGGTGCGGGAATTGAAGAATATGGGGGTTACGACTGTTGCCTCCGTGCTCCAGTGCTCGGGTAATGGCCGGGCATTTTTCCCTCACGGTGCCAGCGGAACCCAATGGTCGGTTGGCGCTGCAGGTTGTGTCATGTGGACCGGCGTACCGCTGAAGGATGTTGTCGAAGCCCTCGGAGGCCCCGTCGAAGGAGCCAGGTACATCACCAGTACCGGAGGCGAATCCCTGCCTGAAGGTCTTGACCCCAAAACCATCATGGTGGAGCGATCCGTGCCAACCAGGGCAATGGAAAGCGCGCTTCTAGCCTGGGAAATGAATGACGAACCCCTGCCCCATACCCACGGTGGCCCCCTGCGAATGGTCGTACCAGGTTACTACGGCGTAAATAACGTCAAATACGTGAAAAACATCGCCTTTACCAGGGAACAAACCGACGCAAAAATCCAGGCCTCTGGCTACCGGATACGGGATGTCGGCGTGAAAGGCGCACCAGACCAGCCGTCCATGTGGGAAATGAACGTCAAATCCTGGATAACTGCGCCGCTGGGAAGCGGTCGAAGTGGCAGGAACATGATCTACGGCGTGGCTTTTGGCGGAACAACAGCCCTGGAAAAGGTTGAGGTTTCCGTGGATGGTGGCAAAACCTGGAAACAGGCTCGGTTCCTGGGTCCCGATCTCGGCCCCTATGCCTGGCGCCCCTTCGTTCTGTCCGCAGATCTGCCGGCCGGACAGCATCAAATTGCCAGCCGGGCTACCGACGTTCTGGGCAACAGCCAGCCTGAGGGCCGGACCGAGAACGAGCGTGGTTACGGCCACAATGGCTGGAGCGACCACGGAGTTACGGTCACACTCAGTTAACAACAGGTGGGGCTGCCAGGGAATAACGCAGCCCCACTGTCCGTCCGGAATGCAAAATATGAGAAAAACGGCAGTACTGCTGGCTGTATCTCTGGCTGGCCTATCGTCCCTTGCTCACGCCAGTGATACCGAAAAGGGAAAGCTGGTTTTCACACAGGAAGCCCAGCCCTCCTGCACGCTGTGTCACACACTTGCGGATGCAGGTTCGGCCGGAGAAATCGGCCCTGATCTGGACGAGCTGAAACCATCCCGGGAACAGGTTATCAACGCAGTTACAAGCGGCGTCGGCATCATGCCGCCATTCGGTGAATTGTTGTCTTCAGACCAGATTCAGGCAGTCGCTCGCTACGTAACCAGCGTAACGGGCGGGGAAAACTAGCCGTTTTCCCGAAACACCAGCGCAACAGAGTTCAGGCAATATCGCCGCCCTGTTGGGGGTGGACCGTCCGGAAATACATGCCCCAGATGGCTGTCACAACGTGGGCACCTGACTTCAGTACGGGTCATGCCCAGACTGGTGTCCTCGATATAACGAATATGCTCTGGATCAAAGGGCTGAAAAAAGCTTGGCCAGCCGGTTCCGGAATCAAACTTGGAACTGGAACTGAACAGGGGCAGCTCACAGAGCCGGCAGTGATAAACACCTTCGAGCTTGTTGTCCAGCAAAGTGCCACAGAAAGGATGTTCCGTTCCGTGATCCAGCAGCACCCGGCGCTCTTCCGGTGTAAGACTGGCCGCCTTCTCTTGGACTTGTGCTTCTGTCAGAGGTGTCAGGTCATAACCTGCAGCGGAACTACCCATTTTGTTATCTCCTCAGGCAAGATTGTCGTCGGGGCCGGAGTACTCGGGCTTTAGCCGGCCACTAAAGTCGTCAATCAACTTTTCCATTTTCGGGGCAGCCACCGCCATGATGTATGGCTGGTATGGGTTACGCGCCGCAAAATTCTGGTGGTGCGCCTCCGCCGGGAAAAACGCCTCCAGCGGCTCCAGTGTAGTAACTATCGGATCTGGATAGACTCCGGCCTCATCCAGCTGGCGAATGTACGACTCCGCAACCTGTTTCTGCTCAGGGGTTTCGTAAAAAATTGCAGAACGGTACTGGGTGCCCCTGTCGTTACCCTGGCGGTTAAGCTGAGTGGGATCGTGAGCTACTGAGAAAAACACCCGAAGTAATTCACCAAAACTGATTTGAGCAGGGTCATAGTGCACGTCCACCACTTCCGCATGGCCGGTTGTGCCTGTGCACACAGCTTCGTAGTTGGCGGTCTCCGGCGCCCCACCGGCATAACCCGACTCTACACGGGTTACACCATCCAGAGCCAGAAACACCGCCTCCACACACCAGAAGCAACCGCCGGCAAGAACGATTCTCTGCTCTGCCTCCTGTGCAGGCAGATCCTGCTTGGGCTCTGGAAAGCGGCTTCGGGCTACTTTCAGGCCCGGGATGCTGCATGATGATGCCATAATGACCTCTACTACGAATATGAATGTCGACAGACTACAGAGTGTGGCCGCAAAACCAGTTTTTTTCCAACCAACGGCGACATGTCGGTGTGAATGGCCCTCCCGGCAGGAGATACGCACAAGTGCCAACCAGGTTGCATCGTTTCTGCCGCCTATCATAATGTGAGAGCAGGCTTGGCAAAACAATGCACCAGACCAGCCTGAAACCAAAGGACAACAGATGACCTCACCGGCCCGAACACCAGAACATCAGGATGAGCTTCTGGAGTATCGCCTGAGTCTGAGACTTGGGCCGGTTCATGCTCGTCAGCGCCTTGGCATTGAGCGAGAGACCGAAGCCAGGGTATTCGGCCGGGATCACGCTTCGTTTCATATGGAGAACCTGACATCCGCGCCCGGTTTTATCCGTTTCTGTCTGAGAATTGCAGGGTTACTCGGGCGTGGGCAGGCTAATAGCCGGCGGCTGAAAACAGCTTACAACAGCTTTCACTTACCGGATCTGCCAGCTTCATTCGAAGGCTTTCGTATCCTCCACCTGACGGATCTCCACGTGGATATGGATGAAGCCAATCTCGAAGCGGTTATAAGGCAGATATCTCCGCTGGATTATGACCTGTGTGTACTTACAGGCGATTACCGCAAGCAGACCTGGGGACCGGTTGAAGCGGCTCTTGGCGGCATGATGCGGCTACGGGAGGCCATTCGCGGGCCAGCCTATGCCGTTCTTGGCAACCACGACAGTGTACGCATGGTGCCTGCACTGGAAGATATGGGCTTCGCCCTGCTGATGAACGAAATGATTCCCATAGAACGGGATGGCGAGTGCCTTTACCTGGCCGGGGTTGATGATCCGCATTTTTACAAGGTTCACAACCTGCAACGGGCCGGAGATGATATTCCCCCCGGAGGCATCAGCCTGCTTCTCAGTCATACACCTGAAATCTGGAGGGAAGCCTCCCACGCCGGCTACGACATGTTCCTGTGTGGCCATACCCACGGTGGCCAGATCTGCCTGCCCGGAGGTATTCCGTTAACACTGGACGCCGACTGCCCGCGCCATCTGGGCCGCGGCTACTGGCAGACAAACGGCATGCAGGGGTATACCTCTCCCGGAGCGGGTACATCAGTTGTTAATGTTCGCCTTAATTGCCCGCCGGAAGTAACCATTCACACCCTGACCCGCGGCCCGTCTCAGTGAGGGTGGCGCCGGATGCCCAGGCGGTATAGCAGAGGCGATACCCACATATTTGACAGCGTAAAAAACACGACAATAAACAAGGCAGTCCAGACTTCAGCAAGACCCCACCCCACGGCCAGCACTACCGGAAATGCCGCCTCGGGCACCTGGTCCAGCCAGGGCATACGCGCGCTGGATTTCAGCCCGAGCCTGCGTTTGATAAAACTGCTGAACAGATCGCCGGCAAGGGCCAGCAAACCAAACAACAGCCCGAAGCCAAACCCGTGCCCGGCAGCCTGGGCAAACAACGCCGAACAAAGGGCACCAAATACAATTCCCCGCCACGTTTTGGTTTTACCCAGTAACGGACGACCATCAAACCAGTTCAGCCCGGCGTCCACCGGCGCTGACCAGTGTTGCCCAAAAACCTTTGCAGCAACTACTGGTGCGCCGTTCGCCAGTACGAGCATCACAAACAATTCCAGGGATATCAGCAAACGCCGGTACTCCTGATTGACTCTGTTATGCGTTCCCGCCCCGGGTCAGCTTCAGCGGGTCCATCAACTGTTCCAGCCGGTCGCGGGGCAAACCGCTTCTTTCCTCGGCAACATCAATAACAGGGCGCCCCGTTTTATATGCTTCCTTTGCAATATCTGAAGCCAGACTGTAGCCAATTTCCGGGTTCAGCGCCGTCACCAGCACCGGGTTGCGACCAACGCTGGCATTCAGTGTGTCAGTATTTACAGTAAAGTCCCGGATGGCCTTGTCCGCCAGCATACCGGTTACATTGCCAAGCAGGTCAATCATATCCAGAAGGTTGGAACCAATAAGCGGCAGCATCACGTTAAGCTGAAAGTTACCCGACTGTCCCGCAATGGCATTGGCGCTATCCAGCCCCATTACCTGTGCGCCTACCATAGCGACAGACTCTGGAATAACCGGGTTAACCTTGCCTGGCATAATGCTGCTGCCCGGCTGCAGTGCCGGCAAACTGATCTCTGCAAGCCCGTGTATCGGGCCGCTGTTCATCCAGCGCAGATCATTGGCGATTTTAGTGAGCACAATACCCAGGCCACGCAATTGTGAGGAGAGCGCAACCGGAGCATCTACTGCACTCTGCCCTGTGAACTTGTGCTCCATGGAACGGAATGGGTGGCCGGTATTGGACTTCAGGAACTTCACAAACTGGCCTGCAAACTCAGGCAATGCGTTTACCCCTGTTCCTACCGCCGTTCCACCCTGAGGCAGTGCAAGCAGGTCATCAGCTGCGGCTTCAAGCCGCTTTTCCGCAGCAAGTATCTGTTCACGCCAGGTGCGCAGTTCCTGGCCGAGGGTAATCGGCATGGCATCCATAAGATGAGTACGGCCAGTTTTGACCTGCCCGGAAAAAGCTGCCTCACGCCCGTATATCACCCCTCGCAAATGGGTCAATGCGGGAATAAGCCTCTCCTTCACGCCAATCACGGAACTTACGTGAATGGCCGTTGGAATCACATCGTTGGAGCTCTGGCTCATATTCACATGATCGTTGGGATGAACCTCTACACCCTTCGTTGCGGCAATAGCGGCAACCACCTCATTTACATTCATGTTAGTGCTGGTTCCCGAGCCGGTCTGGTAACGATCGACTGGAAACTGATCGGCATATTCTCCACGAACAAGCGCCCGACAAGCAGCGGTAATAGCTTCACAACTGCGATTATCCAGAAGCCCAAGGCTGGCATTAGCTTCGGCTGCTGCCTGTTTGACATGTGCCACTGCCGAGATGAAAGCGGGCGGCATAGGCAAGCCACTGACCGGGAAGTTATCGACGGCGCGCTGGGTCTGAGCGCCCCAGAGTGCTCCGGCGGGCACACGAACCTCGCCCAGGCTATCTGTTTCTGTTCTGAACTCGCTCATGATTCCTCCATAAGGTGCACCAATACGCAGCGGAACTTTTCCATGTTGATGGCCCAGTGTAGCTCTTTAAAGTACCGGGATTCATGGCAGATAGGTAGATTCCACAGGCCAGAACCTCATGGAGCACTACCAGCCCACGCCATCCGGTTCAGCTTACGGTCTCAGACTCAGGACAAAAGGCTCGTTAACAGGGCTCGCAGGCGATTGGGCTTCACTGGTTTGTTAAGAACAGGAAGGTGCTGAACCCGCATTTTCTTGCGCGTCTCAGCACTGTGGTCTGCAGTAATCAGAGCAGCAGGCACCTCCTGACCCAGATTTTTCCGGATAGCATGAATGGCATCCGAACCTGTTTGCCCCTGATCAAGATGATAATCTGCCAGAATAGCCGCCGGCGGACGGTCCGCACTCTCCAGATACGCAAGGGCAGCCGTTTCACTCGATGCCGTTGCGACGGAGCAATCCCAGCGTTCAAGTAAAAGTTTCATACTTTCGAGTACCGCCAGGTCGTTATCGACGACCAGTATGCTCGCGCCCGAAAAGCCCTGAGCAAAGGTTTGTGTCACATCTGCCACAGACTGTGCAGCATTCTGTTTGCCTGTCATTTCCATAGGCAGAATCACTGTAAATCGAGACCCTCGCCCCGGGCGTGAAACAACATCTATCTGGCATTCAAGAACCCGCACCATCCGTTCAACAATCGCCAGACCAAGCCCTGCACCCTGGCGGCCACCGGGGCCCTGGGGAATGAGCTGATGAAACTCGGTGAAAATTTCCCGCAATTTGCTTTTTTCAATGCCCGGGCCGGTATCCCATACTTCAATACGCAGAGCATTTTTCCGCGCTCGTAAGGCCAGAAGGATGCGACCATGGGAAGTATAACGAAAGGCATTACTCAGCAGGTTTCTGAGAATGCGGCTGAGCATGCGCTGATCCGTCCTGACCATGGCCGGTACTGTGCGAACACGGAAATTAAGGCCGGCATTCGCGGCCACTGCATCAAACTCCTCACCCAGCCCTTTGGCCAGAGCGGCCACATCCGTCATTACCAGATCCGGCTGCATGGCTTTCTGGTCAAGCTTTGAAATGTCCAGCAGGTCCGCCAGCAAGTCTTCCGCACCTTCAAGCGCACGATGTACCTGCTGAACCATCCGGGTCTCTTCGGGAGGCAACACACTTTCCTGAAGCGCAGAGACCATAAGCCGGGCGGCGTTCAGTGGCTGCAAAAGGTCGTGGCTGGCAGCCGCCAGGTACTTGTCCTTGCTGCGGTTCGCGTCCCTGGCGGCCTTCACCGCAACCACCAGTTCGCGTTTCACCTTCTCACGCTCTTCAATCTGGTAGCGCAGACCAACATTGGCATCCTGCAGTGCCGTTGTGCGGTCTTCGACTCTGCGTTCAAGATCGGCATTCATCTGCATCAGCTTTTCCCGGGACTGCACCCTTTCAGTAATGTCCGCCACAAAAGCTTCCACCACTTCGGGCCCAAGATCCGGGCGGCGCAGCAACGTTATAGCAACATGAACCGGAGCTCCGTCTGCACGCCGCAGCCGGATTTCACGAGCACTGAGGCTGCCATTATCAAGCAATTCCTGGCGCAGACTGTCGAACTCACTGGCACTGCAAAAAAGCTGCTCCCGCAGCCGGATTACACGTTTCTGCAAATCTTCCGGGCCCGGATAACCACAGATTTTCGCCATTGCCGGGTTACACGCCAGGAATCCGCCCCTTAAATTGCCCTGAAAAATGCCATGCAACGCATTTTCAAACAGCCACTTATAGCGGTTGCGTTCCAGTTCAAGCTCTTCAATACGTTCCTGAAGTGCCGGGTAATAGTTTTTCCGGACTGACTGGCTACCAAAACCCAACAGATCGCCGATTCCATAGCTGTCGGCCTGTTCATCAGAGGGCTTCTTCATAAACAACCTGAACGTCCCTTAGTGATGATTTCCGGGGGTTGGTCAGAATGCAGGGATCCTGAAGCGCAAACCCCGAGAGATAAGGAATATCGGATATGCTGACGCCGAGGTTGGCCAGACTGTCAGCCAGACCGACCCGTCGCTTAAGCTGGACAATGCGGTTCAACAGACGCTTCTGGATCTCAGGCTTGCTCATCCCCCGTGTGTCTATATCCATAGCTTCGGCTACACGACGAAAGCGGTCTTCTGCAGACCGGAAATTGTATGCCACCACATGTTCCAGAAGCAGTGCGTTGCAGAGCCCGTGAGGCAGGTCCAGAAAACCACCCAGACTATGGGACATGGCGTGAACAGCGCCCAGTATGGCGTTGGAGAAAGCAAGCCCGGCCTGCATGGAGGCCAGCATAATCTGCTCGCGCAGAAACGGGTCAGCTGTGTTATCAACCAGCGGCTCCAGATTGCGGTTGATCAGCCGGATGGCTTCAAGCGCATGGGAGTCTGTCAGCGGCCCACTGCCCGTAGAAACAAATGCCTCTATCGCGTGCACCAGCGCATCAACACCCGTACAGGCCGTAAGGAACGGACTCATGGTTTCGGTCACTTCCGGATCAATCAACGAAACATCCGGTACCACCGCCTTGCTTATAATGGAAAACTTGAATCGTCGCTTCTGGTCGGAAATGATGGCGAACTGTGAGACATCGGCAGAGGTGCCTGCTGTCGTCGGGATGAAAATCAGGGGAGGCGGAGGGTTAGCAATAGTGTCAACGCCTTCGAAATCAAGGATGTGACGGCCATTGCTGGCAATAATCCCGATGCCCTTGGCACAATCCATGGGGCTACCGCCCCCGATGGAGACAATGACATCGCATTCAGAGGCCTTATAAAGCTCTGCACCGGCCATCACCTCATCCACACGAGGATTGGCTGACACACCGGTAAAAACCGTTGACCGTAAACCTGCATCCGTTAACAAGGTAACGATTTCACCAACCCAGCCTGCGGCGGCAACACCCGGGTCAGATACCAGAAATACGTGCTTTGCACCAAGATTGCTTGCGAAGTTGGCAACAGACCTTCGAGCCCCCGCACCGAAAACAATCTCCGGCGATACGAACTTTCTCAGTTCCGATACGTCATGACTCATGGGAATGCACTCGTCGTTACGTTTTTTTATAGGTATACCCGACAGTTTAACTCAAGTTTTCCGGAGGTTCATGGCTTTAGTCCATGCTTGTTGTAAAACTCATGGAGCGCATCCAGCATTCTTGCCTGGTTTTGTTGCTGAACAAACCCATGCCCCTCCGTCGGAAACCAGTGCAGTTCGGGTGCCTGTCCCAGCATTTCCATAGCCCTGACCATATCTCTGGTCTGCTCAGGTACAACAACCCGGTCCAATCCACCCTGAAAAAAAACAAGAGGTGTGTTTATAGCTGCGGCCTGCAATCTGGGGGTGCGGGCATTCCAGCGCTCAGAATACTGGCGGGGGTCCCCGAGCAACCAATCCAGATACCCGGACTCAAAGCGATGGGTCATACGCCGGAGCTGCATCGGATCGGTAACACCGTACAGACTGGCACCACCGGCGTAGCGACAACTTCCGATCAGAGCCATTAACGCCGTATAACCTCCGGAACTGCGACCCTGAATAAATAACCGGCGATCATCAGCAAGGCCGGCCGCAACCAGATAGTCTGCGGCCTGCGCCATATCCGTTACGTCAGCTTCTCCCCACCGGCCCGCCAGTGAAAGCCTGAAATCCCGGCCAAAACCACTGCTTCCACGATAGTTCACTTCAGCTACTGCAAAGCCCCGCTGGCACCAGAACTGAATGTGCGGGTTAAATACAGGGTAAGCCGCTGACGTTGGTCCACCGTGTGCCACAAGAATAAGGGGCGGCGCCTTTTCAGCATGAACAACCGGAGGATAGTAGAAACCTTCAGAGGGGGAGGTGTCGCCATGGCACGCCGGGATCTGAAATGTCCGGGGCAATGACACCTGATATCCCGGCAGTGCTTCTTCACCTCCGGCGACAACGCGGACACAGCCAGTGTCAGGATCCACCTGCAGCACTGCGTCCAGATGCCCGGGAGATCTGGCAATCACATAAAGATAGCTACCAACCGCACACAGAGAACGGAAATCGCTATAACTTCTGGCGACCCTTACGCTCCCGCCTGCGCCTTGCTCTGAAATCCATAATTCACCGGTACCATTGCGATAACACACCCGGGCCCATCGGGAATGGGGTAAGGGGCAATGATAAGACTCCCCCAGTTGCCAGGGCGCATTTGCATGGTCCAGCGGAGGCACCTGACTGCCAATCAGCCAATGCTCCGACACGTCGTGGTGATCAACCTGCCAGGGTTGCCACCAGCCTTCGTGGTCGGACATCACCCAAAGAGTCTGACCGGCAAAAACAGGCTGCTGAACTGCGCCATCTTTGGGTGCTTCACGAACCCGGCAATGCATCAATTTGCCGTCACGTCCTATGTTCGCTGTCCACAGGCGGGTTCGCACCCAGGGCATGTCAGGCAATCGCCAGCTTACCCAGGCGATGCTGCATCCATCTGCTGAGAGTGCGGGCGCGCTGTAAAAGTCCTCTCCACAATGCAGAACTTCCAGCTCACCCTCCAGGCCAACAGCCACCAGCTCCTGCCGGCCCTGAACCGGGCCTGTTTCAGCTTCGGCCGTCTCCCGGACAGCCAGCACACGATCCCTTAGCGGGTCGGCAACAAGCCCACCATAGGAAGCCTCATCGCTTGTGAGCGCCCGGCCATAACCATCTTCGTGACGCAAGAAATGGATTCGCTGGCGATCACTGACGACAAACGTACCCGTTGATGAGGCCGCGATAGCGCCACCACCATAGCCATTGACGCGGCTACGGATGCTGAGGTCGGCATTATGCAGCTGAGCGGTTCCGTTGCCCCCTTGAGGAAGGTGCCATAACCGGTTAGCACCCGTATGAGGTTCGCTCTGCAACCAGAACAGACCAGACTCGCAGGCAACGAGACTGGCGCGCTGGATGTAGCCTTCACAGGCTTCACTGGCGCTAAGTACCCGGAACTCAGGAACCTCCGGCATGATCAGCTCTTGAAGAACAATCTGGAGTTTTCAGCGTTGCGATAGGTCAGTTCGGCAATACCAGGTGCGGCATGGTCTGCGGCTTTACGGGCAGCCAGAATACGGTCGTGATAAGACGACTTGCTGCAAACCGGATCTGCATTATCTGCATTCCCTGTGAGCAGAAAAGCCTGGCAACGGCAGCCGCCGAAATCCTTATCCTTCTCATCACATGAACGGCAGGGTTCTGGCATCCACGCATCACCACGATAGTGATTAAAGCCGGGGCTCTCGTACCAGATGGATTTCAGGCTTGTGCCCCGAACATTCGGGAAGTCGATTGGCAACAGACGGGCACTGTGACAGGGCAAGGCGGTGCCATCCGGGGCAACCGTCAGAAACAGATTGCCCCATCCGTTCATACAGGCTTTGGGGCGCTCTTCATAATAGTCCGGCGTTACGAAAATAAGCTTCATAGCGGAGCCCGACGCCTCAAGCTCTCCACGGTATTCATTCACCTCAAGCTCTGCCTGTTCGAGTTGCGCTCCGGATGGCATCAGCCCTTCGCGATTTTCGAGTGCCCAGCCGTAATACTGGCAGGTCGCAAGCTCTACAAAGTCGGCACCCAGGCGTTCGCACAACGCCATTATGTCCTTCATCTGGTGGATATTATGGCGATGAATCACAAAGTTGAGCACCATCGGATAACCCGCGTCCTTTACAGCGCGGGCCATTTTCAGCTTCTGCTCAAACGCTTTTCGCGAACCGGCTATGGCATTGTTGAGTTCGGGGTCCGACGCCTGAAAGCTTACCTGAATGTGATCCAGACCTGCTTCCGCAAAGGCCTGTACTTTTGCTTCTGTCAGGCCCAGACCAGAGGTAATCAGGTTGGTGTAATACCCCAGCGACCCGGCCTCAGCGATAAGTTCCTCCAGATCCTGCCGCACCAGCGGTTCGCCGCCGGAAAACCCCAGCTGTGCCGCTCCCATTTCCCGCCCCTGCCGCAGTACCTGAACCCATTCATCCGTAGTGAGCTCGCGTTCTGTCTGGGCAAAGTCCAGTGGATTCGAGCAATAGGGGCACTGAAGCGGGCAACGATAGGTCAACTCCGCCAGCAGCCAAAGCGGTGGTCCGATACTCACATCAGCCTTGCCTGTTGCGACCGGTGAAGAAGGCGTCATGACAGCTCCAGCCAGTGTTGACTAAATGCATGGTCGAGAAACTCGCACACATCATCTTTCAATCCCCCGGCTTCCGGGAATTTCTGTTCGAGCGCCGAAATAAGGTCTGCAACACTGCGCTGGCCATCCACTTCACTGAGAATGGCACCCGCGCTGTCGTTCAGCTTCACCATCCCTTCGGGATACAGGAGGACGTGGCACTGCTGCGCCGGCTCCCACTGAAACCGGAATCCGCGCCTGAACCGAAGTACGCTTATCATGTCGACTCCCATCAAAGCCCCCGGTGCCAGACTTGCTGGTCAGTAACGGTATGAAAGGGTGGTGTTTCATGGCTATACGCCATGGTGAGGGCATCCAGCATGGACCACAGAATGTCCAGCTTGAACTGAAGAATATCGAGAGCCCGGGCCTGCTGGGTTTGCGTAGTAAAGTGGTCCAGTGTGATCGTCAGACCATGTTCTACATCACGCCGCGCTTCTGACAGCCGCTTACGAAAATAGCTGTAGCCTCCCTCTTCTATCCAGGGATAATGCAGGGGCCAGCTATCGAGCCGGGACTGGTGTATTTCGGGCGCAAACAGTTCTGTCAGGGATGAGCAGGCAGCCTCCTGCCAGGTCGCACGGCGGGCAAAGTTCAGATAGGCGTCTACCGCAAACCTTACTCCTGGCAATACATGGCGCTGGTCAATCACCTCGTCCCGACTCAGCCCTACCGACTCAGCGAGGCACAACCAGGCTTCAATGCCACCACAATCCCCATCATGGCCGTCATGGTCAAGAATGCGTTGCAGCCACAGCTGACGAACACCCGCATCCGGGCAGTTAGCCATAATGGCAGCATCCTTCCGGGGGATCATGATCTGGTAGTAGTATCGGTTGGCAACCCAGCCCCGGATCTGTTCCGGGGTGCATTGCCCGCTGTACATGGCTTTATGATACGGGTGATGGATATGGTAGAAACGCCCTTTATCCCGCAAAGCCTGCTCGAAATCCGACCGGTTCATGACAGTATTGGCAATGGCGTTCATGGCTGCTCCACAAGTTCGATCTGCATCCCGTCCCAAGCCACTTCAATACCGTGCTGCGACAATGTCGCACGTTCGGGGGAGTCTTCGTTCAGGATCGGGTTGGTGTTATTTATATGGATCAGGATTTTGCGTCTGGCCGGCATGGCATCAAGCACTTCAATCATGCCCCCCGGCCCACTCTGCGCCAGATGGCCCATATCCTGGCCGGTTTTGGTGCCGACCTTCTGGCGAATCATTTCATCGTCGTGCCACACGGTTCCGTCAACCAGTAATACATCGGCCTTTCGCATCCATGAGAGAATGCGCGAATCCATCTGCCCCAGGCCGGGTGCGTAAAGCACACTCTGTCCGGTTCGGGTGTCTTCGATAAAAATACCAATGTTGTCACCGGGATGCGGGTTATCACGACGTGGAGAATAAGGTGGCGCATTGCTTAGCAGAGGAATTGCTGTCAGGTTCAGTGTCGGCGCACAGGGAATGGTAAACACGGCAGACTCAGAGGCCTGCACTTCCTGCCAGTTAAGCCCTCCGTTCCAGTGTTTCAGCATAGTGAACAGAGGGAAGCCGGAACTCAGATCGTCTTTTACCTGGGCGGTACACCACACGTCCAGTGGCAAGCCTTCTCTCAGGGTCAGCAGACCGGTGGTGTGGTCAACCTGGCTGTCAAACAGTAAAACAGCGTTAATGCCGGTATCCCGCAGTGCCCGGGCCGGTTGCATGGCAGGGCAGGAAGCCAGCTGAGCGCGAATGTCCGGTGAAGCATTAAACAGTATCCAGCGCTCACCATCCTCACTGACAGCAATGGAAGACTGTGTTCGTGCACGGGCATTCAGAGTGCCTTTACGAAAGCCGTCACAGTTAGCGCAATTGCAGTTCCACTGCGGAAAACCGCCTCCAGCAGCAGAACCAAGAATATGGATGTACATGGGCAGAAGCTCCGGAAGTAAAACGGTCAGCGTTATCACACTGACCGTTTCAGCCTTCAGCGGTTGGCGAAGTACATAGTGACTTCGAAACCGATACGCAGATCTTCGTAAGCTGGTTTGGTCCACATAATGCTCACCTCTTTTGTCATGATTATTTGTGCATTAAGAGCGGATCGGCGGCATTGCCGATGCCCCACAATCCATCCTAAAGACAGACACCGGGGGCCCATATGGTACTTTCGCACTGTTTTGGCAAGGCCATAAGTTGTATTGGAGACGAGCCCGATACCAAAGCCAGAATCAGAAGTGGCGACAGGAAAGGCAAAAACAAAAAAAGGCCCGTGAAGGGCCAAAAGAGAGTGATACAACAATCCCGACTCTCAGCAAAGTATTCCCCGGAAGTTCCAGGAAAAAGTGCACGTCCTTTGTGCAAGATCACAGGCCAGCCTGTGTGAAGGAGCCGGCCTGTGACACTTCTGTCAGAAAAAGCCTAGCGGATTGCTGTCATAGCTGGTCAGCAGGCACTTGGTTTGCTGGTAGTGATCCAGGGCAAGCTTGTGGGTTTCCCGGCCAATACCCGACTTTTTGTAGCCGCCAAATGCAGCATGAGCCGGGTACGCGTGATAGCAGTTCATCCATACCCTGCCAGCCTGTATGCTGCGGCCCATACGATAAGCCCGGTTGGTATCGCGGGTCCAGACACCGGCCCCAAGACCAAATTCGGTATCGTTGGCAATCGCCAGAGCTTCTTCCTCGGTTTTGAAAGTGGTCACACCAACAACCGGGCCAAAGATCTCCTCCTGGAATACCCGCATGTTGTTGTCGCCCTTGAACAACGTGGGCTGGATATAGAAGCCGTTGTTGAATTCGTCACCAACGTCTTCGCGGTCACCACCGGTGAGAACAACCGCACCCTCATCCTTACCAATCTGGAGATAGGACATGATCTTGTCGTACTGTTCTTTACTGGCTTGCGCACCAACCTGAACATCGGTATCCAGCGGGTTACCGCGCTTGATTGCCTTGGTCCGTTCAACAACCTTCTGCATGAATTCTTCGAACATATCTTCCTGAACCAGAGCACGGGACGGACATGTGCAGACCTCCCCCTGGTTAAAGAATGCGAGAACCAGACCTTCAACACATTTATCTACGAATTCAGGCTCGGCCTTCATAACATCAGAGAAATAGATGTTCGGGGACTTGCCGCCCAGCTCTACCGTTGAAGGAATAATGTTTTCGGCGGCACATTTGAGAATGTGGGAGCCAACTGGTGTAGAACCTGTAAATGCAATCTTGGCGATACGCTTGCTGGTCGCAAGAGCCTGGCCTGCTTCAATACCGTAACCATTCACAATGTTAAGAACACCCGGCGGCAACAGATCGCCAATGATCTCCATCAGAACCAGAATGCTTGCAGGTGTCTGCTCAGCTGGCTTCAATACGGTGCAGTTACCTGCAGCCAGGCATGGCCCCAGTTTCCAGGCAGCCATCAGAATCGGGAAGTTCCAGGGAATGATCTGACCAACAACGCCCAGTGGCTCGTGGAAGTGATAAGCCACTGTGTTGTGATCAATCTCACCCATATGCCCTTCCTGGGCACGAATGCAGCCGGCAAAATAGCGGAAGTGGTCTGCAGCCAATGGAATATCTGCGTTCAGCGTCTCGCGTACAGCCTTGCCGTTATCCCAGGTCTCTGCAACTGCAAGTGCTTCGAGGTTGGCTTCAATACGATCAGCAATTTTCAGGAGAATGTTGGAGCGTTCTGCTGCTGACGTACGCCCCCACGCCGGAGCTGCCTTGTGCGCCGCATCCAGAGCCAGATCGATATCTTCCGCCGTAGAGCGAGGAATTTCACAGATTACATCACCCGTCACAGGGGTAATATTCTCAAAGTACTGCCCTTTAACCGGGGCAACCCACTCGCCGCCAATATAGTTCCCATAACGGGATTTGAATGAGACGACGGATCCGTCCTTGCCTGGTTGTGCGTAGATCATGAGTTAGACCTCTTGTTGTGTTTGACGCTGAACAACGCATTTCTAGCGTTTACCTGATAACTGTAGACCCGAAAACGCACTCCTGAAATAATTCCTTCGGTGCGTAACACTCGTTATTTGGTATTAGATGAACAACCTCAGCTGTTACGCAAAGAAGGCCGCATGGCGACCCTCTCCGCTGTTTGTCACAATTACCGGCTGACTACCCGGTCCTTAGGCAATTTGAAGGTCCATACCATTCCGCCCTGGTTGAAGTTTTTTACAACCTTGGCAACTTCGCCCCCCCAGAGTGGAACCGCACCGCCCCAGCCGGATGCAACAGAAACGTACTGCTCTCCGTTCATGGTCCAGGTAACCGGCGTACCGACCACACCCGAGCCGGTATTGAACTTGTACAGCTCTTCACCGGTTCTGGCATCAAATGCCTTGAGATAACCCTCCGGTGTACCAGTGAAGACCAGGTTGCCCGCTGTCGTCATCACCCCACCCCAAAGTGGTGCCGGGTTGTTATAACGCCAGACTTCCTTACCGGTTTTCGGGTCCATGGCACGCAAGACACCAATGAACTTGTCATTGGTCGGTTTAATGGTGAAACCCGCGCCCAGGAAGGCAGCGCCTTTCTTATAAGATACAGGTTCGTTCCAGATATCCATGGACCACTCATTGGAAGGCACATAGAACAACCCGGTGTCCTGGCTGTAAGCCATGGGCTGCCAGTTCTTGCCACCAAGGAAAGCGGGCTGGGCAACGACACTTTCGCCTTTGTCACCTTCAGCCTTGGACGGGTCGCCAGGACGGCCATCTTTGGTGTTGTAAACCGGACGTCCGTTTTTATCCAGGCCGGTAGCCCAGGTGATCTTGTCTACAAACGGAAACCCACGAATGAACTTGCCACTGGTACGGTCCAGCACATAGAAAAAACCGTTTCTGTCAGCAGTTGCGGCCGCCTTGACCGTCTTGCCGTTTTCCTTGTAATCGAAAGAAATCAGTTCATTGACACCGTCATAGTCCCAGCCATCATGTGGCGTGGTCTGGAAATGCCACTTGATGCTGCCGTCATCCGGATCAATCGCCAGACGCGAGGAAGAGAAGAGGTTGTCACCGGGGCGCAGATGCGAGTTCCAGGGTGCGGGGTTACCGGTACCGAAGAACAGCGAATCGGTATCGGCGTCATAGGTTCCACCCAGCCAGGTCGCCGCACCACCGTTTTTCCACATATCCCCGGGCCATGTGAGCCCCGCCTTGCCACCGGAAATACCATTTTCTACTGCCTTGCCGTCTTTGTAGACATAGCCCATATGGCCTTCTACGGTAGGTCTTGTCCAGACCAGGTCACCGGTTTTGGCGTCATAGGCTTCAACTTTACCGACAATACCGAATTCACCGCCGGAGACACCGGTGATGATTTTGCCTTTGACGACGATTGGCGCAGCAGTAATCGCGTAACCTGCCTGATAGTCCGCCACTTTTTTGATCCAGACGACCTTGCCTGTGTCTTTGTTCAGAGCAACCAGCTTGGCATCCAGCGTGCCAAAAACCACCAGATCGTCATACAGGGCGACACCCCGGTTGACCACATCGCAACACGGCATGATGCCGTCGGGGAGGCGAGCATCGTACTGCCAGATTTCTTCACCTGTCATCGCATCAATGGCGTAAACCCGGGAATATGAAGCGCTCACATACATGACGCCATCTTTAATCATTGGCTGGGATTCCTGCCCACGCATTTTTTCGCTACCAAACGAAAATGCCCAGGCCGGCTGCAGGCTTTTAACGTTGCTGGTATTCAGCGTATCAATAGGGCTATAGCGCTGCCCCTGCAAACCCATACCGTAGCTGACAACGTCATCAGCTGTGTCCTGGTCATTGAGGATGTCCTGGTCGGTGACTGCCTGGGCACCGAACGAAACAGCCAGGGCAAGTGCACTGGCTGCAAACTGTTTACCGATCCTGTTCGATCTCATGGTTGCGCTCTCCAAAGTCTCTTGTTTTCAGTTTTGGCGGCGAGCCGGGAAATCTTCCCGACCCTGAACCAATTCTTGGACGTCTCGCAGTTTGCAACAATGGCTCCCCCGACCAACTTCTCTCATCACTTGGTAGTAATACTCTTCCGGAACAAAAAAACCCGCAGCTTGCAGACTGCGGGTTTTGACATCACGAAATTGCAGCGACAACTACCTCATCGCGGATTCAAGCGACGCTTTCTCATAATGTGAGTAGAGGTGGGTGACTGTTCGAATCAACTCATACTGGCTTTCCGCAACGGTATCGAAACGTGAAGGCACTGGCTGGCCCATCACTTCGCTGAGGGTCAGCCCCTGACGGGCCGACTCGGTCATCATACTGTCCAGCCAGGTGATGTAGTCTTTCATCTGGGCAAAGGCCGTTCCGTCATAAACAACCGGGCCATGGCCAGGTACAAGCCGGTCAAAATCAAGTGTCTCCAGCTGTTCCAGCTCTGAAGCCCAGACTTTCAGGCCCGGAGATTGGGGGGTTGTGAGTGCACGGTTGAAGAACACCATGTCAGAAGCAAACAGTGTCTTGCTGGTCTCATCAAACACCACCAGATCGGCACCTGTATGTCCGGTAAAGGCCATCAGCTGGAAACGGTGATCGCCTACCACCAACTCGCCCGGAACCGCCTCGCGGGTTGGCAGAACAACCTCTGTTCCACGCATCCAGTCGCCGATCATTCGATACATGTTGTCTGAGAATGCCTCCCCGTCCGACGCCAGCTGTTCACGGGTCGCCGGAAGTGCGTATAGCGTCGAGGGATCAAACGCCTGGTTGCCAAACACATGATCCGGATGGTGGTGGGTCAGCAGCACGTGGGTAACCGGCTGATCGGTATGGGCTGCAATCGCAGCACGCAACTCCTCCCCATACTGGCGGGACGGCCCCGTATCAATGACCACAACGCCGGCACTGGTAATCACAAAAGCCGTATTGACGATATTGCCACCGTTGATACGGGAAAAATTCTCAGTACGACCTTCAACCACCCAGACACCCGGAGCGATTTCCACCGGCTTGAGTCCATATCTGAGCTCTGCCGCCTGGACAGCCGGGAACAGCGGGATGAGGATTAACAGGACAAGAGCAGTGAGCCGGTGCCGGGCATTCATTGGGCACCCCCTGTGTTCTCACCGAGGTTGTGCTCAAAGACATTGCCGTTATTGTCACGCATCCACAGGGTCAGATCCGGGTCGTTGCCTTCCAGTTCAAAAACGAACATAGGGTTCTCGGATGCCGACTCCGACAGGTTCATTGCAAGCAATGGCTCAGCCTTCTCTGCCTGCTTCAACTGCACCTGCTCGATATGGAAAACAGGAATATTCCCGACCATGCCGGAATCCATCGGGTGCATGACATTAACCTTGAAGCGAATGTGGTCCGCCCGGGAAAATGCACCACTGCGAATCTGGCCGAATTCCTTTTCCCAGTCAGGATTACCGGCGGTCATACTGGGTGCCGTACAGCCACCACCGGCAGCATCAACAAAAGCGCCACCGACGTGCCATACCCCGTCGCTGTCGAGCACTGCAGCTCTGACAGTAGTGGCCTGCTGAACCCGAAAATTCAGTGCAATGACCTCCGCCAGGCGTTCACCCGGCTCGTAGGTAAACAGGTGTGGAATCGGGTT
Organism: Marinobacter sp. F3R11; assembly: GCF_003318275.1. GTDB lineage: Bacteria > Pseudomonadota > Gammaproteobacteria > Pseudomonadales > Oleiphilaceae > Marinobacter. Next base: position 874,828 of record NZ_QOCH01000015.1, read on the forward strand.
CAGGTCAACCCAGGTCACTACCTTGCGGACAGTGCCGGAAAAAGATTCCAGATTCAGGGTCAAAGGTACCTGGGCTGAATCCTCCGCAAAAGGTGGCACTTCAAGGCGCACGTTGGGGTCGATCACAACACTGAGATTGTCACCCAGATACTTGTTGAGGTTGTACGTCCACATGGGTGAGTCGAACGGGTCGTCGGGAATGCCCGCCTGCGAAACTACAGACCAAACCATACCGAGCACTGCAAACAGAGCTGTTCTTGCCGAGAGTTGTGTCATATCAACTTACTCCTCCTGAACACCCAGAATCTCATCATAGTAGGCGGGTATCGTGTATCTCAGGCCATAGCGACCGAACAGAGCCTCCATCTCACCATTGCGAACCATCTGGTCAATAATGGCTTCTATCGCATAACCCAGTTGCCGATGGGTATGTTTGACTGCCACCCCGACATCCCAGACTTGCTTGCCAATGCCGGGAAACCCATTGGATGCCACTTTCAATCCGCTGCCGGTGCGCTGCTGCATTTCAAAATCAATTTCGGCCCGCATTCCCATCACAGCACTAATCTCTCCGGCTTCCAGTTTATCGAACGCGGCCGCCACGTTCGGAAAGTGGTGAACCTGATTTCTTAACCGACCACCAAGGGTCGAGCTGAGATAGAAATCAGGCAGCGTATCGATCTCAACGCCAATCGGGTGGTACTGAAACAGGGCAATGGTCGAGACATCCCCGATCTTTTCCGGGTTGAACCCTATCTGCCACTGCTCCTGCTGGTACGGGCCGAACAGCACCACCTGCTCGTTCATGTACTCTCCGGTGGAATCCTGCATGTAGGCAAATTTTTTGTCGTAGGGCACACGCATCATCACATCTGCCAGACGGCGTTTGGCCAGGTAATGGCCTTTCCACACATTGTTGCGAAGGTCGTCACCCAGAGTTTCGTCCGGCACGATCCAGTGGGGCCGGAACTCGACCCTCAGCTCTTTGGCAATATATCTGCCGATATCCGCATCAATGCCCCTGGCGACACCATCCTGCTCAAATGAATAAGGCGGGAAATTTTCGTACATACCTACTTTCAGGAACCCTGAGGCCACTACGATGTCGTAGGTTCGCTCCGGGGGCCGGTCGAGCACCCCCTCCTGAGCGGCCACAAAGCTGGCGAAAAAAGACAACACCAATGCCATCAAATATCGAGTGATTCTCACTGTAACCCCTTCTGACATTCGCCCTGAGGATTATGTTCCGGCCTGCACCAACGACTGCTTATTCAGGTGCAGGGAGAGATTCCACATAGGTTCTGATGGCCCAGATGGCAGTCTGTCCAAGATTGCTCTTGAAAGAAGGCATACCCCGGTCAGTTCCGTTCATGACCCGACCGATAAAGTACTCATCGTCCCAGGGCGAGAGCTCGCGCAGATCCGGTGTCAGGCCGCCCGACATAGCCTGGATGCCATGACAACCCGCACAGTTCCCTGCATAACCACTCTCACCGATAGCTATAGCCTGGGCATTCAGGTCACCCTCGGTACTGCCCTCCCGAAACGGATTCTCTGCCAGGGGCTCTGTGCCCAGATCCGGCAGGTCCCCGGTATCAACAGGTTGGGGCGTTACATTACCGTGTGCCATTACCAGTCCAGCCATGCTGAACAGCGTGGCTGCCAATAGTGTTTTCACAGAAAAGGACGTTGTCATTGTTAGTACCTCTTTGTTCGAATTCTGACGCTTAGGCATTGGGGTTTATCAAACACCAGCCTGCTTGTCTCAAGTCTAGAAACCCCGCAGCCTGATCCGAATGCCACTTTGGGGGTTTTGGTGTAGTTCCTTGGTAGTAGACGGTCAGAGCAAGGGCTAAAGCATGAGAGCCTGAAGCGCTTGCGAAAAATCCCCTACTTCTCAGCGACAAGCGATACAACCGGGAACTTTTCCCGGTTTTTAGCGGCATTTTCCCGTATTTATCATGATTTTTTCCGTCGCTAACCCTTGGCTGCAACGCTAATACTCATTGCGTCGACGTCAGAAGCAGGACGTTGTGGTCACAACAAAAATCAAGGGGAAACCATGAAAACCACCATAGAAAAACACCCGCTTGTACGCGGAATAGGCCTGGCCCTGATGCTGGGCTCATCAGTCGCATTATCATTACAGGCACAGGCAAAAGACGTTACCTGGGACGATATCGCCAAGGATGCGGAAACAACGGAAAACGTTCTTGGCTATGGCATAGGCCCCAAGGCACAGCGCTACAGCCCGATGACGACTATCAACCGTGACAACGTTGAGCGACTGGTCCCTGCCTGGTCATTCTCGTTCGGTGATGAAAAACAACGTGGCCAGGAATCCCAGGCTCTCATTCACGATGGCATTGTCTATGTGACAGGCTCGTATTCGCGCATCTACGCTCTGGACGCCAAAACCGGCGACAAACTCTGGGAATACAATCACCGCCTGCCGGATGGTATCCGGCCATGCTGCGACGTTGTTAACCGCGGCGCAGCCATCTTCGGAGATAAAGTTTTCTTCGGTACTCTGGATGCGGGCATTGTTGCCCTGAACAAAGACACAGGGAAAGTTGTGTGGCGGGAAAAGTTCGGCGACCACGAAGCTGGCTATACCATGACCGGAGCACCCACCCTGGCTAAAGACCAGAAAACCGGCAAGGTTCTCCTGATTCACGGCTCCTCCGGCGACGAATTCGGCGTTGTGGGCAAGCTGTTTGCCCGTGACCCTGATACCGGCGAAGAGATCTGGATGCGTCCGTTTGTGGAAGGTCATTATGGCCGTCTGAACGGCAAGAAAAGCACTCCGACCGGCGACCCCCGCGCGCCAAGCTGGCCCGATGACCCAAATACTGAAACCGGAAAAGTCGAAGCTTGGAGCCAGGGCGGAGGCGCGCCCTGGCAGAGTGCCAGTTTCGATGCCGAGACCAACACAATCATCGTCGGCGCCGGCAACCCGGCTCCCTGGAATACCTGGAAACGAACGTCACCTGGCGGTGACCCGGCTGACTATGACAACCTCTATACGTCTGGTCAGGTGGGTGTCGACCCCTCTACCGGCGAAGTGAAGTGGTTTTATCAGCACACACCCAATGACGCCTGGGATTTCTCCGGCAACAACGAACTCGTTCTTTTTGAATACGACGAGAACGGGGAGACTGTAAAAGCTACGGCTCACGCTGACCGTAACGGCTTCTTCTACGTAGTTGACCGCACCAGCGGAGAATTCAAAAAGGGCTTTCCGTTCGTGGACAACATCACCTGGGCTAAAGGAATCGGCGAAGACGGGCGCCCCATCGAAGTAGAAGGGCAGCGTCCACCACCAGTAGCCGAGGGTGAGACCCGAGGCGAAACTATTGAGGTTTCACCCCCCTTCCTCGGAGGCAAAAACTGGAACCCCATGGCCTATAGCCAGGACACCGGCCTGTTCTACATTCCAGCCAACCACTGGAAAGAGGACTACTGGACCGAAGAAGTCACTTACAAAAAAGGTGCTGCCTACCTCGGCCAGGGCTTCCGCATCAAGCGCATGTATGACGACCACGTGGGCATACTGCGAGCCATGAATCCGGTCACCGGGGAAATTGAATGGGAGCATAAGGAAAACATGCCTCTGTGGGCGGGCGTTCTCGCCACCAAAGGCGGTCTGGTGTTTACCGGCACAGGTGACGGCTTCCTCAAGGCTTTCGATGCTGAAACCGGTGAAGAACTCTGGAAGTTCCAGACTGGCTCGGGAATCATTTCTCCCCCCATCACCTGGGAACTGGATGGTGAGCAATATATCGGTGTCGCATCCGGTTACGGCGGCGCAGTGCCACTCTGGGGCGGCGACATGGCCGAGCTGACCAAGCCCATTTCTCAGGGCGGGTCATTCTGGGTCTTCAAGATGCCATCCTGGGCACAGGCCTCCAAATAATCAGCCTCCGGCCAGGGCCTGGCATCATGCCAGGCCCTCTTTTCGAACATTCGTTCGGGAGTAAATATCATGAAATCAGTAGTAGCCGCCTCCCTGATTACCCTGTGCTCACCAGTACTCGCCGGTGACTACCTCGCCGGCAAGGATGAAGCGCCGGTCATCAACGGTTGCGTTCTTGAGCAGGAAGCCCGCTGTGCCGGCATGGACCTGCAGGGTGCTGACCTGTCCAACATGGATCTGCGTTCCGCAGACTTCAAAGGGGCCAACCTCTCGGGAGCCAACCTCAGCCATACCAACCTAAGGGGCGCCAATCTGGATGGTGCAAACCTGGACAACGCCACGGGTTACCGTTTGCAGGCATACCGGGCAAGCATGCGGGGAGCATCATTGAGGAACGTGAATTTTCAGGGCATGCAGGCGGAATACCTGTTTGCCCAGGGGTCGGATTTTAGCGGCGCAGACCTTACAGGCGCCAACTTCGGCTTCTCAAGGTTCTCAGGAGCATCCTTGCCGAACGCCAATCTGGCATTCACCAGTTTCGAGATTTCATGGATGCCAAAAGCCAACCTGAAAGGTGCCAGTTTACTCGGAGCCAACCTTCAGGAAGCCAAGCTCGGGCATGCCAACCTGGCGGATGCTGACCTGACCGGAGCCCGGATACACTACGCCACCTTTGTAGGCACCTTCATGGAAGGCTGCACAAACTGCCCCTTTGACTGGTAACCGTTGGCGGGTTTACACCCGCTGACCCTCACCCAGCTGGCCGTAGCGAATCAGCCCCGCATCCACGGCCAGGTGAATCAGCTCTACGGATGAAGATACCTGGAGCTTGTTTTTCAGCACCGCCAGGTGGTTGGAAACCGTTTTGTTACTGACGCACAAGCGGCCGGCAATACCGGGAATACTCTCACCGCGGGCATACATCAACAGAACCTCCATCTCCCTCTGGGTAATATCACGCAGGCGATGATCCACCGGCCGTTCCACATTCATGGCCAGCCGCGTCGCGATAGGGTGTTCGATATAAGGCTGACCCGCGGCTACTCTCTTTACCGCTTCCGCCAGCTCCTCCGGGGCGCAGCTCTTGGATACAAACCCCAGCCCGCCCACATCCAGCGCCTGCCGGACCATAGGCAGTTCATCATGCATGGTGAAAAACAATATCGCGGCTCCACGCCAACGCTGGCGGATCCGACGTCCGGCTTCCAGCCCGGAAATATCCGGTAGTCCCATATCCAGCAGCACCACGTCGGGTTGCAGTTCCCCGTAACGGGCCACAGCATCCTGCCCGGTCTCGACCTCGACAATAGCGATGGCAGGGATCATGGAACGCAACAGGCTGGCAATTCCCTGACGTACAACCTGATGGTCATCAACAAGCAACAATTTCACAATGAACCTCCGGAACCTGAACCAGAATTGGGTAGAGGTACTGCCAGACAGATGCAGGTACCCTCTCCAGCCTTACTGAAAAACTGCACTTTACCGCCAAGACAGCGAGCCCGTTCCCGCATGGAGCGCAGACCAAGACCTGCTTTTTCCGGGAGGTTGTCGTTGCCTTCTCCGTCATCACGGATCTCTACCCGCAAGCCATGGGTGTTTCCGGCTACCGCAAGGGTCGCACAGTTGGCCCTGGCATGGCGGGAGATGTTATTGAGAGCCTCCTGGAGAAAGCGATAGAGATGGGTCTGCTGTTCATCCGTCAATTGGGGTAAACGGTCATCCATATCCAGTCGGCAGTCCAGCCCACTCAGCTGCTGCCACTGTTCGGTAAGGTGACGGATAGCGCTACCCATCCCCAGCTGCTCCATCACCAGCGGGTGCAGATCCTGCAACAAATGACGGAAATGCTGATGCAGGGTTTCGCAATGCCCGGCCATGTCTCTGGCCTGTTGTTTGTGCTGCTCATCAAGTTCCGGGTCATACACCCAGCTCCGCGCCTGGGCGCGGATTCCGGTGAGATACTGGCCCAGATCATCGTGCAAAACACGGGCAATATGAGAGCGCTCACGATCCTGTAACTGGAGTAATTCGTTCAGCAGATGGCTAACGGTTTTCTGTTCGTTTTCCAGAGCTACGGCCATGGCATTGAACCGCCCGGCCAGCGTATCCAGTTCCCGGATATCCTGACGTGGAAGCCTGGAGGTAAGCTTGCCGCCTTCCACAGCCTCCAGACCCGAAGCCAGGGCTTCCAGAGGCCGGAGACCTTGCCGCACAGCACCATAGAGCGCCATAAAGCACAAAATCATACCCACGGTGTATGAAAAAGAGATCAGCAGGAAGCCTTCCCAGATTTCCTCTGTTTCATCAGAAGGATCAATCCGCCAGCCATTGACCGGAGGGAAGGAGACATCCCCCGCAATCATGGATGAAAACCAGTTTGGCACGCCGGCACTGCCCTCGGCGGCGCCAGCAGTTCCAGCCAATGGGCGCATGTGGCGCATGTTCTCAACCACGCGTGCAGGCAGGTTTCCGGGGCTGCCCAGACTATCCGCCAGGCCTTGCACGCCAACGAGTTCACGCTGCACATCATAACGGGCCTGGCCGATGTAAAGTACGGCGCCCAACAGATAGACAATGATGAACACTGCCAGCATTGTCAGGGAAATCTTCCGGTATGCCGTCATGGGTTTCTATCCTGTTCGAGGCATCAGCCACCTGTATAACCATGCTAAAGGCATCATCTTTGACAGGAATAGTTCTTTAGTACCGCCACTTTCCTACTTTCTGAATATTTCCGGGACTTTTTCCCTTCTCTAAGCTGAAGGCACAACAATAAACCGGAGAGTTCCATGTCAGTCTTGTTCAGGGCTGCAGCCGCCATACTGCTAATGCTACTCAACTCGGCACCACTGCAGGCCGAATCGCTGGAGGTCCGCGTCGGCTACGTGCAATGGCATCCAGATCAGGGCCCGGTGCTGTCCAACGTTCTCCCCGAACCGGAGGACGCAGGCCTGAAAGGCGCTGAGCTGGCCATACAGGACAACAGCGCCACCGGTAAATTCCTTGGCCAGACCTACACCCTCCAAAGCATCCTCGCCAGCTCTGAAGCAGAAGCCATAACAGCCTTCGAGACCATGCTCGGGCAGGGTATCGAGCTGTTCGTGATAAATGCTCCGGCACAGACTCTGGAAACAATCATCTCCAGAGGGAAGGAAACAACGCTGTTCTTCAACGCCGGAAGCAGAGACGACAAACTTCGTACCCACGAGTGCAACGTCAACCTGCTACACAACATGCCGAGCTACGCCATGCTGACGGATGCACTGGCTCAGTGGCTGAACCAGCGTCGCTGGGATGAGGTTTTCCTGATCGCCGGGCCGACAGATGCCGACAAAGGCTGGGCCGGTGCTTTCCGCCGCTCGGCCAAACGCTTCGGGCTGAAAATTGTTGAAGACAAACCCTGGACCTTCGATGCAGATCTCCGCAGGACAGCTTCAAAGGAGCTGCCTCTGTTCACCCAGGCCAGCAATTATGACGCCGTCGTAGTGGCCGATGTTCGCGGTGATTTCGGCGAGTACGTCCCCTTCAATACCTGGCTGCCGCGCCCGGTTGTCGGCACACAGGGTATGTCCCCAGTAGCCTGGCACCGGGTAGTGGAGAGCTGGGGAGCTGCACAGCTGCAGAGCCGCTTCCGCAAGCTCGCCAGCCGCGATATGAACAGTGAGGACTACGCTGCCTGGGCCGCCATCCGCTCGATTGGCACAGCGGTGACAGGCATCAACAGCGGGGATCCGGCCAAAATCCGGAGCTTCCTGTATAGCGACAGGTTCCAGCTGGCTGCTTTCAAAGGTCGCAAGCTCAACTACCGCGACTGGAACGGGCAACTCAGACAGCCAGTACCTCTGGTACATCCCCGGGGTCTGGTAGCCCGGGCACCGTTTGAGGGGTTTCTGCACCCAAACTCAGATATGGACACGCTCGGCTTCGACAAGCCCGAGAGCAACTGTCGCATTAACGGCTGACAGCCTTGACTGCAGTTACTTGAAACAAGAAGGAGTTATCCCATGAAATCCTTACTCAAAAAGACAGCCCTGGCCGCTATGATCGGGCTGTCTGCGCCAGCGCTGGCCAGCCTTGCATATGTGTCCAACGAGAAAGACAACACGCTGTCGGTTATTGATATCGAATCCATGGAGGTAATCGACACTATTGATGTCGGTGCACGACCCCGGGGGATTCTGCTTTCCAAGGATCACACCAGACTTTACATCTGCGCCAGCGACGACGACACAGTGCAGGTACTGGACCTGGCCACCCGCAAGATCATCGATGATCTGCCATCCGGTGAAGACCCGGAGCAGTTCTCCCTGCACCCAAATAACAAGCACCTGTACATCGCTAACGAAGACGATGCGATCGTGACGGTAGTGGATGTAACCAACAAAGATGTGCTGGCCCAGATTGATGTAGGCATTGAACCGGAAGGTATGGCTGTGAGCCCGGACGGTAAATGGGCAGTAAATACGTCCGAAACCACCAGCATGCTGCACTGGATCAATACAGAAACCTTCGAGATAGAGAAGAACATCGTGATCGGGCAGCGCCCCCGCCATGTGGAATTCAGCAAAGACAGCAAGATTGCCTGGGCCTCCTCGGAAATCGGCGGCACCGTGCACATCATTGATGTGGACAGTCTGGAGCAGATCCATGAGATGTCCTTCAAGGTGCGCGGCGTTAACCAGGACCGTGTTCAGCCCGTAGGTATCAAGCTGACGTCCGACGGCAAATATGCGTTCGTGGCCCTGGGACCAGCCAACCATGTTGCAGTAGTGGATGCCCAAACCTATGAGGTGCTTGATTACCTGCTTGTTGGCAGCCGGGTCTGGCAACTGGACCTGGACAAGGATGAAAAGCGCCTGTTCACGACCAATGGTGTATCCGGAGATGTATCCGTTGTTGACGTGGACGCCATGAAGGTGATCAAAACCATCAAGGTAGGCCGCTACCCCTGGGGTGTGGTCATAGATCCGTCTTCGTGACAATTCAGGCGAACCGCATAAGCTTTCGCTATGGCGACAAGCTTGTGCTCAGGGATGTCAGCTTCGGCCTGACCCCGGGGTGCTTCCACGCTCTCCTCGGCCCCAATGGAGCGGGTAAATCCACGTTGTTCGGGCTGTTGACGAGACTTCTGGCACTGCAGCAGGGCGATATCCAGCTGGCCGGCAAATCCCTGAAAAAACAACCGGCCGAAGCCATGCGCAGGCTCGGTGTCGTGTTTCAGCACAACGCCCTTGATCTGGACCTGACCGTGCGTCAGAACCTGCAGTATCACGCTGCGCTGCACGGTCTATCCCGCGGGGAGGCACGTGCACGGGGCGATCGCGAGCTGGAGCGGTTTGAGTTGCTGGATCGCGCAAACGATGCTGTGCGCAACCTCAATGGCGGTCACCGCCGGCGGGTGGAAATAGCCCGCGCCCTGCTCCATGAACCCTCACTGCTTTTGTTGGATGAGCCCACGGCGGGCCTGGATGTTGCCAGCCGCCAGGCCCTCAACAGGCATGTGCGGGCCCTGTGTGAGAACGAAGGGCTGGCCGTACTCTGGGCCACACACCTGATTGAGGAAGTACATGAGGATGATCGGGTGCTTATCCTGCACAAGGGTCAGTTACTGGCTGACGGCGCAGGGCGCGCCATCTGCGAAGCTGAGGGTACGCGTGATCTGGCAGAAACCTTCCACTCTCTGACCGGAGCCGGATCAACATGAAAGTCGCGCATTACTGGCACTGCTTTGTGGGTATACAGGCCCGGGAATGGCTGCGTTTCTGGCAGCAAAGAACCCGGTTCTTCAGCGCGCTGATCAGGCCGCTGTTATGGCTGGTGGTCTTTGCTGCGGGTTTTCGGGCGGTTCTGGGGGTATCCATTATCCCGCCCTACCAGACCTACATCACCTATGAGACCTATATCGCCCCCGGGCTATGCGGCATGATCGTTCTGTTCAACAGTATGCAGGGTGCGCTATCCATGGTCTACGACCGCGAACTGGGCAGCATGCGGGTGTTACTGATGAGTCCGTTGCCACGGCCCTTTCTGCTGATCACCAAACTGCTCTCCATGGGCATCGTATCGATCGGACAGGTGTATCTGTTCCTTCTGGTAGCCCGGCTTCTGGACGTTGAACCGCCCGCATGGGGTTACCTCGCGGTGCTGCCCGCGGTGCTGCTGGTTTCGCTGATGCTGGGCGCATTCGGCCTGCTGATTGCGACCTGGGTAAAGCAGCTCGAAAATTTCGCTGGTGTGATGAATTTTGTCATTTTCCCGATGTTCTTCTTGTCCTCGGCTCTGTATCCGCTCTGGAAAATGCAGGAAGCCAGCCCCTGGTTGTACTGGCTATGCCAGTTCAACCCCTTTACCCATGCCGTCGAAGCGATCCGGTTTGCCCTCTACCTGCAATGGAACCCAGCGGCATTCGGTATTACCGCAACAGTCACTCTGGTGCTTGCCACGCTGGCAACGGCTGGATTCCGGCCTCAGCGAACCCGGATCCTTGCCTCTCGTCCATCATCGCCGCAAGCACAAGAATAGTACTTTAGTGCTTCTTTTTTGGTGCGATGGTCTCATTCACCTGACCCGCGACATACCGTGTAATGGCAGCATCACAATAATAAATCGAGGTTTAATCCAGTGTTCAGGCCCTTAGCCAAGCCAGCATTGTCTATTCCGCTCGCGCTGCTCCTGCTGTCGCTTATCGCCGGGAATACCGCTGCAAGTACTGATCCGCAATCTGCCGGGCTGTTTTCCGATGCGGGTTATCGTGTAGACCGATACCGGAGCCCGACGCCCGGGCAGGCCACCGGAGCCACTACTGTCAACACCAGCACCATGCAGACTCTGATCAGGGACGAGCCGGCTCTGGTGATCATCGATGTTATCAATCTTGAGTTCCGCCACAACCGTTTCCTGCAAACGGAACCCCACCAGTCCTTACCCTCAGCTCACTGGTTACCCAACACCGGACAAGGTGAACTGAACAAGGACTGGCACGATTACCTGATCAACAATGTTCGCCAGCTCACGGACAACAACCAGGATCAGCCGGTCGCAGTCTTGTGCAAGTCCGACTGCTGGCTCTCCTGGAACGCGGTGAAACGCCTTTCCGAAGCTGGATTTAAAACACTGTATTGGTATAAAGATGGCGTCGACAGCTGGCAAAATGCAGGCCTTCCGACACAACCGGCCGACCCGATACAGCCTGAATTCACTACTCAGCACCAAAATAACAAATGAGGGATATATATGCTGACTGCAACTATCGACTCAAAAAAAAGCTATGCTGACAGTGACAACCAACCACCGGCGCAAAGCGAATCACAGATGATGGAAACTCCGGAAACAACCTACAAAATCCTTATCGCGGACGATCATCCGTTGTTCCGGGAAGCGATTACCAGCGTAATCGAATCCGGCTTTGCCGGCAGTGACGTAATCGAAACCGCAGATCTTGAAAGTGCGATTGAGCTGACCCGGGAACACGACGATCTGGACCTGATTCTGCTCGACCTGAACATGCCCGGCATGCATGGCCTGAACGGCCTGATCGCCCTGCGCAATGAAGCACCCACGATTCCGGTGGTGATTGTATCCGCTGAAGAAGACAAACAGGTGGTATTGCAGGCCATCACCTACGGGGCCATAGGGTTCATTACCAAATCCTCACCTCGCGCCCAGATGACCGAGGCGATACAGCAGATCCTCAACGGCAACGTCTACCTGCCATCCGACATTATCCGGACCGGCAAGGAAAGCCAGCGCCGCCATCGCAGTGACAGCAATCCGATCTCTCCGGAACTTCTGAATTCCCTCACACGGCGCCAACTGCTCGTGCTTGAACGCATGTCCAAAGGCGAGTCCAACAAACAGATTGCCTATAACCTCAACATTGCCGAAACCACAGTCAAGGCCCACGTTTCTGCGATTCTGCGCAAGCTATCGGTTCACAATCGGGTACAGGCCATTCTTGCCGCCGGTGATGTTGACTTCAGCCAGTATCTCAAGCGTTGACAGATTTCATGCCCACAGGTTGCTTACTGGCCACGGAGCAGATGATTGAGGGCACTTCGCAGTTTTAGGGGCCTTACCGGCTTGTTCATCAGCAGGTAGCCCAACTCCCGGATATGCTGCTTCAGCTCATTGGTGTAATTGGCAGTAATCATCACAACCGGCGCGGGCTTCTCACGTCGGCTGTTTATAGCTGACACGGCATCAACGCCGTTTTCTTCGTTATCCAGATGGTAGTCTGCCAGTATCACATCTACCTGGGCCCGGGCCGGATTCAACTGCCCTTCCAGATCTTCCAGAGAAACCGCCGTGGTGACCTGACAATCCCAGCCTTCAAGCAAGGTCTTCATTCCCTCACAAATTGCACGGTCATTGTCGATCACCCAGATTCTGGCGCCGCCAAGCCCTTGCTCATTCGTTGCCGTTTGGTTTTTTTCCACTGATTCAAGCCGGGGTTTCAATTGACCCATTGGCACCCGGACACTGAACACCGAACCCCGGCCTTCTACCGATGACACGCTGACCTCATGGCCCAGCATGCGGGAAATCTTGTCTACAATGGCCAGCCCCAAACCAAGGCCTTTATCCGAATGAGCGCCCGATGGCTGGATACGCTTGAATTCCTGGAATATTTCATTGAGTTTGTCTGCAGGAATGCCTGGGCCTGTGTCCCACACCTGCAACAGTATTGAGTCTTTTTCTCGCCTGCACCCCAGCAGGACCCTGCCTGCCTCTGTGTAGCGAAGAGCATTGGTCAGGAAATTCCGGAGAATCCGGGCAAGCAACTGGGAATCCGACTCAATAATGGCCGAACTGGCTACAAAATCGAGCTGAAGCCCTTCTGCCAGAGCCATCTGGCGAAACTCACGAGCAATATTATTGAGCAGGTCCCGCAAATCAAACGCCGTTACATCTGGCTGAATCACTCCCGCATCAAGTTTGGAAATATCCACCAGAGTGCCAAGAAGGTTTTCAACATCATCAAGTGACGTGCTTACCGAACGAACCAGCCCTTCGGCTTTGGGACCAAAAGACTGCTCCAGCAAAGCACTGGTAAAGAGCCTGGCCGCGTTCAGGGGCTGCAAAAGATCATGGCTGACAGCTGCGAGAAACTTGGTTTTGGAGAGGTTTGCCTGTTCCGCTTCGCGCTTTGCATCACGCAGGCGAGCTTCCGCTGCAGCCCGCTCTTCAATTTCCGTACGCAGCTGGCTGTTGGCATCCGTCAGTGCGGCTGTACGCTCTTTAACACGACGTTCCAGACTGCCATATGCCTGCTCCAGTGCCAGCGCAGTCTTGCGCCTGTCTGTGATATCGCGGATCAATACAAAAAATCCGACAATGTCTCCCTGCTCATTAAAATTGGGCACATAGGAACGCAGCATATAGCGCTCCTGCCCCATCTCTCCGGTTTCTCCGAATTCAAAGGTAACATTGCGCCCCGACAGCACCTCAAGAATATGGGGCAGAAGACGTTTGTAGAGTTCAGGCGGGTGCACTCTATCCAGACTCTTGCCCAGCGGTGACTCACCATTGCGACCATACCAGGTTGCATAAACCTGATTACAAAACTGGATACTGAGGTCTGCTCCCACATAGGCAATCAGGGCCGGAACGTGATCGGTAACAACGCGAATCCAGCGTTCGCTTTCCTCTAGCGCGCGAATACGCCGCGCCATCTCGCTGTTTTTAACGTCTGTAATATCAGAGTACAGCACCACCAGACCACCTTCACGGGTAGGCCTTTCAGTCATCTGTACCCAACGGTTATTGGACAGCAGGAACACTTCTCCCTCGGAACCCGGCTCACTGTGCTCTTCAACAATCAGACCGGAAGCCACCGCCAGCGCTCGCACTTCACTGATATGCGCGCCCGGGGCCGGCATAGGGGCACCAGCATGACGCCAGTAACTTCGAAAACGACTATTGCTCTGGATTAACTCATGCTGACGATCAAAAAGCACAAATCCATCAGCAATACTCTCAATAGCATCGTTGAGTCGCTGACGGGAGGTCTCCGCTTCTTCGCGGGCACGACTCAGGGCTTTGTTGCTGGTTTTCAGCTCATCCATTGTCAGGCTGAGAGCTTCTGTACGCTCTCGCACCTGCTCCGCCAGAACAACAGAATGCTCGAAAGCCGCATAGGGTTCAGGTTTGTGCGCATCACCAGACTCAACCCGGACAATCAGTGCATCACGAATCTTCCGAAGGCGATCATTTTCTGCCTCCAGCTCTGCAACCCGTTGCTCAAGGCAAGAGTTCGCCAGGGGCTTGTCACTACCCGGAACAGGCATCAGGCTGTCCAATGACGACCCCCGTAAACGTCTGGTTGATATGCATTCCGTTAAACTGCTCCCCGTAGCTATTGAACCCGACAACCTTGTGATAGCGAAGGAACTCTGACACCGAGTCTGACTCCCCGATAAGCTCGGCCTCCAGGCGACGCAGGAAACAGTCACAGCCAATGGTAACAAGAGGCCGTCCTACAACACGCTCCGAAGCCTCAAGCTGGGTGCGCACGGTATCAAGCAATGATCCGGGCTCCATTCCCGTCATGACAATTCCGGTTTCTACCGCACAATAGAAGGTCAGGCTTTTATCCGGATTAACACGCTGTATCGAGCGAATGAAATAATGATCACCTATCTTTACGCCCAGGGGCCGGAGTGCAAATATCTCCCTGTCCAGCGCCTCAACCGTTGAACCGACAGCCCGGGCATAGGCTTCAGCAGCAGGTTCTGCATTGAGTTCGTATACGGTCCGGGTGTCTGCACAGGCTTTGGTGACAACCAGCTTCTCGTTGCCTTCGGCCATGTGGTGCGTGGAAAAAACACGGAAATCCAGAGGGGTGTTTACTAACAGAACCGTTGCTGCACCTGAATGAAAGCGGCCGCCATGGAATACATGGGTATTTGTCAGACGTTCATCGTCACCAGCAGACCCTCCGAACTGCGGAATACTGCCCAGCGCTGCATTCAGTGTAGCCAGTACCAGCTCCTCCCGGCTCGACAAACCATCGAGAAGCGTTATGGCGAAGGTATTACCTTTGATCGGTGCCAGTCTTGCGCCACGGCAATGGGACAACAATCCGTCTATGACGTTCTGGGCATCCTGCAACGTAAAACGATCCATTTCCCGGATCAGTGCACAATCAATCGAGAAATAACGACGGTCAAAACCGATGGCAGAAATACATCCGCGATCATATCCACGGGAGGTTATCTCGCCGGCCGAGGTACACCCGGAAACAGTGACACCCGGAAACTCTTTTTCCAGTGCCTCACCAAGGCGTGCAAGGTCATATTCAGCAGAACAGAAAAACAGCACAAACCCCAGGTATGGGTGCTGGAGTTCGGCGGCAAGATGAGCCGCAGCCATAGCCGGATCGCGAGTACCAGAACTTGCAACTCGAACCGCAGGCTGGGGCATCACTGACTGCATAGAAGACGATTCCACAGAAAAAGGGCTTCCCGGTAATTCTACGGCATCCGAATATCCCGCCAATGCGACTTCAGTGCTTTTCACAGGAGCGCCAAAGTTTTCATAAGCCATTGATTATATTACTCCTACATCAATAGTTGATGACGCGCCCATCCTGGGCACGACAAAACCGGCACTTTAGTCTTACAAATACGTCGATTTGGGGGTGACACGGAAAGGCTCCGGCCACCCCACACCAGGATCAGAACATCACGATCGCCCCGAGAGCGATTGTGTCCGCATCCGTGGTGGTTACGCCGGTTGAACGGTTTTTGTCCTCGTACATGCTGTACTCGGCAACAACTTTGAAATTGCTGTTGATATCGTGAAACAAACCGATGGTCGTGTTTTCAGTCTCCAGGTTCAGAATTTCCGCATCGGTTTCACCGTAGGAAAGCACCACACGATTGGCCCCAAAGGTATAAGAGCCCTGAACCAGATATCCATCAGCATCGTCTTCAGTCAAAGGGCCGTTAACAATGAGCACTGGGTTATCACCCTTGGATGAGAAGCCCGATGCCGCCAATGTAAGGCCTGCGACTGAAGCTTTCAGGCCGTAGCCAACAGCCGTGCTGTCAACTGTTGTGGCTCCGCTCTCGGCAGACTGATAGCGGCCATTCACCCAGCCAGTCAGGGCCAGGTTGTTCAGGTTAGTGCTGTAAGTAACCTCGGATTCAAATCGTGGCGCCGAATTCTCATCAGCCACGCCCGTAACTGTATCGGCCGGGTCCAGAGCACCCACAGCGATCTGTAAACCACTCATGTCGGGAGAGCGGTAGGTAATCTGCGCCGAAGGCGTCGGGTAAGCGTAACCGGTCCGGATATTACCGAAGGAAACACCACCCGGACTGCCACCCGGGGAACCAAAACCCATAAGGATTTCATCCAGGAAGATATTGGAGCGGGCATACAGGCCAAAATCCTTACCGATAAGGACCTGACCGAAACTACCGTCAACAGTGGCGTAGAACTGACGCACATCAATAGCGGTATCGGTTGGAGAATCAAGACTGTCGTTGATGGTTGTCCAGAAGGATGAACGGCCACCCAGGGTCAGATCGCCCATTTCCTTACTGAAATTAAACCCGATAGTGTTGGGCAAAAACCCCATCTTGATACGGGAATCCCGGGTGTCAGACACATCTTCACTCCGGTTTACATAAAACGCGTTAAAGTAGCCATCTACAGAAAAGGACGTCCCATCCTGGTTGTATAACTCGACGGCAGCATTTGCTCCCGCACTGGCACACAGAGCACCGGCCATCGCGATAGCCATGCCTGTTTTTCTGAAATTGTTGTTGTTCATAGTTCCCCCGATTGTTTTTGAAATTCTGGTTTGGGGTACCAATACTTCTGGCTACCCCAGGCGTGGTCTGTCGCCTGAGTTTCATCTTCTGTTAGGGGGAAGAGCGGGGGAATCAGCCAAGGGGGCTGGTTTTGTGCTCATTTGGGAGGGAGGCAAAACAGAACTTTGGGATTACGACCCTCCCGGGAATTGAGACAACTCCTGCAAACAGTCTTGCAGAAAATCTTCCGGGTCGGCCAGAATCGCGTCATCTGCGACTACACCGAACTGAACCTGCCCGGCATAACTGACAATGCTGATACCCAAGCCGATATTACCGGCCTGAGGCACCCAAAACATCTGTTCGTTAATCCGGCAGCCAGCGATATAGCGCACCTCGGGAGTACCGGGAACGTTCGACACGACAGCACTGGCTTTACGGTAAAAGATATCTGAAAGCGGCTGGCGCAGGGGCTCAGGAATCAGGGTTGAACAGGCCGATAAACTCCAGGCGATTCCGGGCTGCCAGCTCTTTTTCAACCGTCGGGTTTCCTGCTTTATGCGATAAAGCCGTTCCAGGGCACTCTCACCATCCACCGGCAACGGAACAAACACCGTGCCGAAGTAATTGCCAAGAGCACCCGGTTCAGGCCGCAAGTCATCAGGCAGACGACTGCGAATATCAACAGGAACGGCAGCATGCATAACGGCATCATCCAGAGTTGTACCGGAAATACCAAGGCGCGGGCGAACCGCTGCAGCCACACAGCTGAGCAATACATCATTGATGGTTACCCTGGTTGCTCTGGCGATAGACCGGAACCGCTCCAGTGGAACAGGCTCAGACCAACGGCAATGCCGACGGCCTGACAGCGGGCGTTTGAGGTCAGACGGCGTATCTTCCGGCTCAGCCAGAAAATCGCTGAATTCATTCACCAGTTTCAGGCCATTGCGTGCCAGTTGATCCAGCAATGCACCTGCTTGCTCCCACTGAGTTCCTGACTCCGCCTGAACCTCGTCAGTGGCAGTTTCCGACACCGGATCACAACCGAACAACTGCTCAATATGGCTTTTGGCTGCAGATACCCAGGGAGATAATCCGCCGGTTTGCCGGGCGCCATAAACCGCTGGATGCTGCTGCGGGGAAACAGGACAAAGATGGTCAAAAATACCCGTCAGCGACACCCCGTCTGCATAGCAGTGATGCAGGCGTAACAGCAATACCGAGCCGCCCTCTGCATTCGGTGCCAGCCAGAATTTCCACAGGGGCCGGTAAAAAGGCAGGGGCTGATTCAGGCGGGCAGAAACCCAGTCCTGTAGTTCGGCTTCCGTAAAACGATTAAGCACCACATCCAGGTGATGCCCGAGATCAAAATCCGGATCCGGTTCCCACCACCACGCAGCAGCCCGTTTGACCGGCATATACCGGAAGCGCTCCCAGGCCATCCAGTAAACCCGCAGAAACTCCCGGAGCCGGGGCGCAGTCAGGCCATCCACCCGCATCATGACGGTAATCGCCATTGGGTCCCGGGGGTTCTCCAGAGCCAGCCAGGCTGAATCCGCAGGAAGCATGGGATGCGTTTGCTCGTGACTCAAACCCGAAGGTCCCCGGAAGTGGTGGAGTTGAAAAAAGTGTGATCAGCATTGTGCCAGACATACACTACCGGCTCCACAAAGCCTCTGGCAGGGTGTATTACAAAAAAACTACACTCCGACACCCCCTCACTTCTATACTGACTATAGACTTGATCATCCAGCCCCAAAACGACTATGGCCGGGCCGGGAGGAATGCAGTATGAAAGCAAGCCACATCCGCAAACTGATAAAACCGATCAACAGCGCCTACTCTGAGATGTTTTCGGGGCGGGTCTATCGTGTAGGTGAAGGGGCAGTTTCTGTTCGCAATCACAGCGGTGAGGCAAAGCAAACGGTGATTGGCGTACACGGCTTTCTGGAAAATCACTGCTACTTTACCCAGACCTATGACGCGCCGACCACTGAGCTGATCCTTCTGACCTGCAGCAACTACCATATCCCGGTAAACGGTGTAACGCCGGAAACACCGGAATGGGAGGTGCCGATCAAGCATCTGGAAGGCACCGTTGAATACGATGCCTGCATCCTTAACCAGGCACTGACAAATCTGCCCAGCACCCGCAACATAAGAATTCACGGCCATTCACGGGGCGGCGCCGTGATTCTTGAAGCAATTGCACACCGGCCGGAGCTCTACGAAAACGTAGAAGTGGTTCTTGAAGCGCCGGCCCTGCCCCAGGGCAAGGTTTACCCATTGGTTTCAACCATTCTGGAACCCGTCAGCCACGGCATGTGGCCCTGGGTAGTCCGGCTGATCAACAGCGCACCGGCTTCAGCATACGGGCAGACTTTCTTTGGCAAGATGAACCCGAGAAAAAAACAGCTGCTCAGCAAACTGTTTTACGCTACCCGCGACCATCTCACTATTGTCCGCAATATCGAAAACCTGCTTGAGTGGATGTCGCGAACCCCCACAGATATCTACAGCCATGTGCGCCACGGTACCTTCCTGATTCCTGGCGTGGATCACATTCTGGACCGCCCGGCCATGCTCGCCAGCGCACAGCAAAGTCCGACGACAATGCGCATTATCGAAACCAGTGCTCCAAGCCACTTTATTACCCTGGACAGCAAGGAATGGCTACCAGGCTTCGAGTCACTGACAGCTGCCTCCCAAGGCTGAAATCCGAACCTGTATACCCGGGCATAGTTCGCAAACAAAAATCCGACAACTGCCAGGTATACTGCACCCGCGCTTTTCCTCCGGTAAACTACCCGCGCTAATCAAACTCTACCTGGTTTTATCGGAGCTGCCCCCATGTACCGTGAGCGCCTTACTGACACAGAAGTGCGCTCAGAGAGCGCCCGCCGCTTGCAGCAGCTGTTACTGGATTATCACGATTTCCGGCATGCCAAAGCCGGCCACCGGCTTCTCGAAAGCACTCATGACATCGCAGGCTGGCAAGCCAGCCGCCTCAAACTGACGCATCAGGATCTCTATCAGCAACCGGCCTACCAGGCTGGCCTTCAGTTTCTGCTCACTGATCTATACGCTCCCGCCAGCATGACCCGGCGTGACGACAATATAGACCGGGTCTTCCCGAAGATGGTCAAATGGCTACCAGATCACCTGCTGGAAACGCTTTCCGGGCTTGTAGAGCTGAACCTGATCACCCAACAGCTGGATCTTGAACTGGCTGAACGTCTTGACGAGCGTGATATACAAGCGTCATTTCTGACCACTGAGCAGTACTGCAAGGCGTATCGGGCCAGCCAGAAACTGGAACAACGCAAAAAACAGGTGATGCTCGTAGCCGATGTGGGACAACAGCTTGACCGCTACGTTCGTAATCGCACACTGGGCTGGCTGTTATCCATGAGCCGGACCCCGGCGGAAATGGCCAACCTCAGCGACCTGCACGACTTCCTCCACAGAGGTTATTCCGCTTTCCGGAAAATGGATAAAGTGGACTTGCTGATTGACAGGCTGGTGGCGCGGGAGCAACGGGTCATGGAGAATATCATCAACGGCCATCCGGAACCCTTCACCCTCCCGGACGACCTGTAATAAAAACCTGCGTGGCAGGTTACGCCTTCAGAATCTTATCAAGCTGGCTGTTAATCTCCTGCTCAATCCTCGATTTGAAAGGCCGCAGAAGCATACCCAGCTCCAGATGCACGTGCAGATCTTCACCGGTAATGTTCAGATGGCCTTTGGCGCCAGAGCGTTTGAACGTCAGATGATCACCTTCCCACTGGTAGTTCACATCAAACTGGCTGGAGAGATCCTGAGCAAGCGATTCCGCTGCTTCGAGGGCATGATCTTTATCAAGAGAGTGAGTGCGATGTACATCGATTACGGACATGAATCAGTTTTCTCTTCAAAATTGAACAGTTTTTATAGTGTAAGGCGGTATTAAACGACTAGCCACCCTTGTAGCAACCCCGTCAACCGTTAGAATACGGGGTTCAGATTCTGACAGGACATGCCCCATGAGCGAGCAACAAACGCCAGCCAGCCCCGGCAACGGCCAGGACGACGTAACCCACTTTGGTTTCAGCAACGTACCAAAGAGCCAGAAAGCTGGCCAGGTAGCGGAAGTGTTTCACAGTGTCGCGGGCAAATACGACCTCATGAATGATCTGATGTCCATGGGTGTCCACCGGTTATGGAAACGTTTTACCATTGAGCTTTCCGGCGTGCGGCCGGGCCATCAGGTTCTGGACATTGCCGGCGGAACCGGCGACCTGACAATGAAGTTTTCCGATCTGGTGGGAAGTGAAGGCAAGGTGATTCTCGCCGACATCAACGCCTCCATGCTGCAGGTTGGCCGCAGCCGCCTGACCGATCGTGGTTACGCAGGCAATATTGAGTATGTACAGGCAGATGCCGAACACCTTCCGTTCCCGGACAACAACTTCAACGCTGTATCCATTGCCTTCGGTCTGCGTAACGTAACCGACAAGGATCAGGCTTTACGTGACATGACCCGCGTACTGAAGCCCGGTGGCAAACTGATGGTGCTTGAGTTTTCCAAGCCTACCAATCCGCTGCTCAGCAAAGTCTATGACGCCTATTCATTCAAAGCACTGCCACTGATGGGCCAGCTCATTGCAGGCGATAGTGAGAGCTACAAATATCTTGCCGAGTCTATCCGCATGCACCCGGATCAGGACACACTCAAAAGCATGATGGAAGACGCAGGTCTGGTGAACTGCAAATACTACAATATGACCGGCGGCATTGTTGCCCTGCACGTGGGAATCAAACCCTGATGTTCCCCGGCCCGACCCTGCTTACGGCGGTAACCGCCATAATCGAGCGGGCACTGAACGAGGCCCTGGAACTGGATCCCGCCGGGCAACAGGCGCTACTGGATGCTCTTGAGGGGCCGGTACAGTTCCGCATCACAGAGCCGGTTTCACTAACCCTGTCTCTGCACCGCGCCGGCCAGCGTGTACAGGTACACGGCCAGCCAGCAGAAGAGCCATCCCTTGAAATCAGCGGCAGGCCCCTGGCTTTTGCGGCACTGGCCACCGGTGACAACCGCGTGTTCACAGACAAGCGGCTCGAAGTTACCGGTGATACAGGCCTCGCACACCAGTTTCAGCGCGCTCTGGATCAACTGAACCCGGACTGGGAAGCCTCCATGGCAGGGCATATTGGTGATATACCAGCCCATTTTATCGGCAAGCGCATTCGCAATGCCGTGAGCTGGAGCCGACAGGCTATCCGTACTTTGAACGCCAATATCGAAGAATACCTGCATGAGGAAAGCCGCGCGCTGCCCGGCCGTCGTGAACTGGAAGCCACATTCGAAGATATCGACATGCTCAGCCTGCGCACAGAGCGCCTGGAAGCTCGCATAAGCCTGATCACAAATCGTGGCACCACTGACAAACCGGAGACTCCGTGACCCGTCTGCAACGCCTGTTCCGAATTGCCTGGGTATTCTGCCGTTACCGGCTTGACACCTTTCTGCCTCTGGCAGAGCTTCCCGGGCCGTTAAAGATCTTCTTCCTGCTTGCGCCCTGGCACCTGTTTCCTCAACCAAAACTCAGCC
Source organism: Marinobacter sp. F3R11 (assembly GCF_003318275.1). GTDB lineage: Bacteria > Pseudomonadota > Gammaproteobacteria > Pseudomonadales > Oleiphilaceae > Marinobacter. The sequence continues at coordinate 897,104 of NZ_QOCH01000015.1, forward strand.
GTGGCGATCGCCTGCGCCTGGCTCTGGAAGAACTCGGGCCGGTATTCGTCAAGTTTGGCCAGATTCTGTCTACCCGTCGTGATCTCCTGCCTGACGACATGGCGGAATCACTCAAAACCCTCCAGGATCGCGTCCCGCCCTTCCCCAGTGACGCAGCCCGTAACATTATTGAAACCTCCCTGGGCGCTCCGGTATCTGAACTGTTCAAAGAGTTCAGCGCAGACCCCATGGCATCCGCCTCGGTAGCCCAGGTTCATGCTGCCACCCTGTTGAACGGCCAGGAAGTTGTTGTAAAGGTGCTACGCCCGGGCATAGAAAAAGTGATCCGGCAGGATCTCGCCCTGATGTACCTGATGGCCAATCTGCTGGAGAAATACTGGACAGAAGGCAAGCGCCTGCACCCGGTAGAAGTGGTTGAAGATTATGACGCTACTATCCACGACGAACTGGACCTGCAGCGCGAAGCCGCCAATGCCAGCCAGTTACGCCGGAATTTCGAAAACTCTTCGCTGATATACATTCCCTTTATCGACTGGGACTATACCCGCAAGTCAGTCTTGGTGATGGAGCGTATCCACGGCATCCCCATTGCCGATGTTCCTGCCCTGAAAGCGGCGGGAGTCAACCTGAAGGTTCTGGCCGAGAAAGGGGTTGAGATCTTCTTTACCCAGGTATTCCGTGACAGCTTCTTCCACGCAGACATGCACCCGGGGAACATCTTTGTAGACGTCAGCAACCCTGCCGACCCGAAATACATTGCCATTGATTTCGGTATTGTCGGCACCCTTGCACCGGACGACCAGAGCTATCTGGCGCGTAATCTGCTGGCTTTCTTCCGCAGGGACTACAGGCAAGTAGCGCAGCTTCATATCCAGTCTGGCTGGGTACCACCCGATACCCGGGTAAACGAGTTTGAAGCCGCTATCCGCACCGTATGTGAGCCGATTTTTGAAAAACCCCTCAAGGATATTTCCTTCGGCCACTTCCTGCTCCGGCTGTTTCAAACCGCCCGCCGGTTCAACATGGAAGTCCAGCCGCAACTGGTGTTGCTGCAAAAAACCCTGCTGAATGTGGAAGGCCTCGGCCGCCAGCTGTATCCGGAACTCGACCTCTGGAGCACTGCCCAGCCATTCCTGGAAAGCTGGATGCACAAACGAATCGGACCCTCAGGCCTGATCAAATCCCTTCAGACCCACTTACCCTCGTGGCTGGAACAATCACCGGAAATGCCGCAACTGGTCCACGATGCCCTGCTACAGTTGCGCAGCTCCGGCCCCACCGAAAAACAGAACCAGGATGCACTGGCGCTACTGCGGGAACAGCAACACCGAACGGATCGGCGCTGGCGCCGCGGGATTACTGCTATGGTACTGGTTGCTGCCGCCATCATAGGGACTCAGCCAGAAGCCCTCACATGGGTACAAAGTGTACCCCTCTGGAGCTGGGCGCTGTTGGTTGCCGCCGGGGGGTTGGTCTTGCGGGGTGGCCGCTGAGCCATGCTTTAAACACAACCGGGGGAAATTCAGGCAACTGATGGTTTCATTATGCTCAGCCCTGAATATAATCAATCCTTGAGCCCGACCCCCAAAACCATCCTCGTATTAGAAGTGGAGTTCATTTATGCAGCCAAAAGACATCGTGGCTCAGTTCATCGCTGAGATACATGCCCAGCGTTTTGACAACGCAAAGACCTTACTGGTTGCAGAAGGTTTTGAGTATGTGGGCCCGAATATGCGCTTCCTGAGCCCGGATGACATGATGTCTTATCAGTTCGGTATGGCGGCCATACAGAAAGACCTGATTCTTCGCCAGCTCAGCGCCGACGGCGAACACGTATTCGCGATTCTGGACTATCAGACCAACTTTGAACCGATCGGAGATGTGCGGCTGGCACTCTGGTTCCGTGTCCAGGATGATAAAATCCAGACGATTGAAGCTTTCTATAATGCCGCAGTGGTTGAAAACATGCTGGGGGGTAACCTGCCTTCAGCAGTAAAATAATCCCTGCCCGGGCCCGATAAACCTGCCAGCACAATATTGTTCAGCGATGACGGCTTAACCATGTCAGAATTACCAGCTTCAGGGTTCTGAACAGCGCCAATGTTTCTGCTGCCGTTCACTCGGGAAAACCTGAGAAAACAGCGTTCACACGCTCAGGATTCATAAAAATGAAAGATGTACCAGATAATCTGGCCAACCTCGACTGGCTTGAAGCCATTCAATGGACTGCTGATGGGCTGGTTCCGGCAATTGCCCAGGATGCAGCCAGCGGCGACATTCTGATGATGGCCTGGATGAACCGTGAATCGCTTCAATTAACCGCCGAGGAAGGTCAGGCGGTTTACTGGTCGCGGTCACGGGGTAAACTATGGCGCAAAGGTGAAACCTCCGGGCACCAGCAAATAGTAAAAGATATTCGCCTCGACTGTGATGCAGATGTGATATTACTGAAAGTTGAGCAAAAAGGCGGGATTGCCTGCCATACGGGCCGGCGTAGCTGTTTTTATCGTTCTTTGACAGACGGCCAGTGGGTCAGTATTGAACCCGTTATCAAAGATCCGGATGCCATCTATGGCAAAAACTGAGGAGTGAGTGCATTGAGCAATGTCCTGGAAGATCTGACACGGGTTCTGGAAGCCCGGAAATCAGCCGACCCGGAGAAATCCTACGTTGCCAGCCTCCATTCCAAAGGTCTGAACAAGATACTGGAAAAGGTTGGTGAAGAGTGTACCGAGACTCTGCTGGCCGCCAAAGATGCCGAGCACTCGGGCGACACCCGCGCGGTGATTGGCGAAACTGCGGATCTCTGGTTTCACAGCATGGTGATGCTTTCTAATCTGGGGCTGACCTCTCAGGATATTCTTGACGAGCTTGCTCGCCGGTTTGACCTTTCCGGCCTGGAAGAAAAAGCCTCCCGGAGCCAGTAAGGCTGCAAGCCCCCTGATGAGGGTTTCCGCCAAACGTCTCCGGTAGCGTACAATACAAATGAACCGACACTTTACATTGAGGAACCCATGATGGGCGGCATAGGTATCTGGCAACTTCTTATCGTTCTGGGCATCGTTATTCTGTTGTTCGGAACAAAAAAACTGCGCAACATCGGCACCGATCTTGGTGGTGCCATTCGCGGCTTCAAAAAGTCCATGAATGACGAAGACAGCAAACCCGAAAATCCGGATTCTCTGGAAGGTCAGGCCGAAGAACAGACCCGGCAGGCAGCAGAAGAGAAACCCAAGGATAAAGCCAGCAGCTGAGACCAGACAGAATGTTTGATATCGGCTTCCTGGAATTGCTGATCTGCGGCGTTATTGCGTTGTTGGTACTTGGCCCTGAACGGCTACCAACGGCTGCGCGTGCGGCTGGGCGCTGGATCGGCGGTGCCCGCCGCATGGTGAACCAGTTTACGTCAGAGCTCGACAACCAGTTGAAGGCCGAAGAGTTCAGGAATGAGCTGCGTAAAGCAGGAGATGTTGGCCTTGATGATGTTCAGAAAACCGTGCGCGGAGCTCTGGACGAAGCCAAAAAGTACGAGCATATGATCTTGTCGGGCAAGCCAGAGACCGACAACCAAACTGCGACTGACCACAGCACAGAGGGCGACACCACCGCAGCCTTGGGTGAGAACAGGCCCGACGAGTCAGACGCCGCGCAAAAACCGTCGGATAAGCCTTCATGAATGCAAAAACAGATGGTAAAGAACCGGGCCATCAGAGTAACAACCAGAGCAGCAATTCCCAGCAACCCGAGATGCCTCTGGTTGAGCATCTTCTGGAACTTCGCAACCGCCTGCTGAAAATGGTTCTGGCTGTGATTATCTGCTTTGCAGCCATTTACCCCTTCGCTAACGAACTGTATCTCTGGCTGTCCGAGCCCATCCGCACACTGCTGCCAATCGGCCAGACCATGATTGCAACAGACATTACCTCGCCGTTTTTCGCGCCCCTGAAACTGGCCCTGTTCCTCTCGGTGTTTGCCGCGATCCCGGTCATCCTTTATCAGCTCTGGAGCTTCATCGCGCCCGGCCTTTATGCCCATGAAAAGCGCCTGGCCTTCCCGCTGCTGTTTACTTCGGTCATTCTGTTCTATCTGGGTGCCGCGTTTGCGTATTACGTGGTGTTTCCACTGGTATTCGGATTTTTTACCGCCATTGGCCCGGAAGGCATTGTTGAATTGCCGGACATCAGCAGTTATCTGAATTTTGTGCTGAAAATGTTCTTTGCATTCGGGGTCGCCTTTGAGATCCCTATCGCCACCATTCTGCTTATCCTCAGCGGCATAACAACGCCAGCAGACCTGGCAGCCAAACGGCCTTACGTTGTGGTCGCCTGTTTCATCATCGGCATGATGCTGACACCGCCAGACATTATCTCCCAGACGCTTCTGGCCGTCCCCATGTGGATACTGTTTGAGTTGGGCATTCTGTTCGGCCGGCTGGCCTCCCGTGAGGTATCCGGGCAGGAAGCCGACGAGCCACCAGCCGGATGAATATAGCGTTACTGTTTGATGAGGATTTTGTTGCGGAAAATCGCGTGGTGCTTCGCGGGCGCAGGCTGGAACACATCAAATCGGTACTTGGTGCATCCTCTGGCGACCAGTTGCCGGTAGGCCGAGTAAACGGCCAGATGGGGTTGGGTGAGGTGGTAAACCTCACCGATTCCAAAGCAGAACTGATAGTTGTACTGAATCAGCAACCACCGGCCCCACTGCCCCTCACGCTCATAATCGCCATGCCCCGCCCAAAAATGTTTCGCCGCATTCTGCAAACCAGCACGACACTGGGCGTAAAGGACATCTGGCTGATCAACAGCTACAAGGTCGAGAAAAGCTTCTGGCAAACGCCCTGGCTGTCCGATGAAAACCTGCGGGAAAACATGACTCTCGGGCTGGAGCAGGCAAAAGACACGGTTATGCCTCGCCTGCACACTCGCAAGCTTTTCAAACCATTCGTGGAAGATGAGTTACCCGCACTACTGCAAGGCAAGCGAGCTCTGGTTGCCCACCCTGGCACTTCCACACCCTGCCCTGTCCACGTGAACTGCCCCACGGCGCTGTGCGTCGGCCCGGAAGGCGGTTTCACCCCCTATGAAGTGGACAAGCTGGAAGAAGCGGGGTGCCAGAGCGTTCATCTGGGGCCGCGTATTCTCCGGATGGAAACGGCTGTTCCTGTTCTCATCAGCCGGCTGTTTGACGCCTGCCTCTGACTCAGGAAGCGCCGGACCTGCGCTCCCACATCCGCAACAATGGCGTAATCACCACAACCAGCAACGCACCAGCCAGCAAGCCAAACAGGCCATTTGCCAGTGTGGGCACCACTGCTGAGGAAACGCCCCCCAAATCCACCGAAAAATGATGGATGGCATCGTAAACCGGCGTTATACCGTGAACCAGGATGCCACCGCCCACCAGGAACATGGCAATCGTGCCGAGAATTGACAGGGTTTTCATCAGATAGGGTGCCAGCCAGAGGATACCCCGACCGGTTTTCTGTGCAATAACACCTTCTCTCTGGCTCAGGTACAGGCCAGCGTCATCCAGTTTCACAATACCGGCAACCAAACCGTAAACCACGACTGTGATCATCGCTGCCACCACGGCCAGTACCACAAACTGCATGCCGATACTCTCTCCGGTTACCACGCCGAGGGTTATGGCTATGATCTCAGCGGAAAGGATAAAATCCGTCCGGATAGCGCCTTTTATCTTCTGTTTTTCCAGCACTTTAAGGTCGGCCCCTGGCTTTTTCAACGCCTCCCTCAGCTCTTCCCTATGCTGCTCATCCTCTTCCGTGTGCAGAAACTTGTGGGCAAGCTTTTCCGCTCCCTCAAAACACAGAAAAGCCCCACCAAGCATCAATAGTGGTGTAACAAGCCAGGGGACAAAAAAACTGATCGCCACGGCAGCCGGTACAAGGATTGCTTTATTAACCATTGAACCTTTGGCCACCGCCCAGACCACTGGCAGCTCACGCGCCGGTTTCACACCGGTTACCTGTTGTGCATTCAGCGCAAGGTCATCTCCCAGTACGCCAGCAGTTTTTTTTGTAGCAGCTTTTGTCATCAGGGAGACATCGTCGAGAAGTGTCGCAATGTCATCGAGAAGCGCAAGCAGACTGGTTCCTGCCATCAGTGCAGTTCCTTCATTTTGATAGGGATTTAAGTAATAAGACCCATGGCCTCTGCCGCAATACGGTTTTTAACCGGAGCAACCCCGTCAAGCCAGCGCATACCGGTATTTCTGAGCCACCTAAACGGCAATTCATCACGGCCGAATAACTGTTTAAAGCCTTCCATGGCAAGCATCATGCTCAGATTGTCACCCTTACGGCGACGTTGATAACGCGCCAGGACCAGTTCATGCGCAGGACTCAAACCAGAATTCCTTGCCCGGGCCAGTTCTTCCAGTAAAACCCGTACATCACCGTATCCCAGGTTGGCACCTTGCCCTGCGAGGGGATGGATGGTGTGGGCAGCATCACCTATCAACACGACACCCTGTGCAACGTAGTCTTTGGCATGACGCTGTCTGAGCGGAAACGCAAAACGCCGGGAAACAGCTTCAATGGTGCCGAGCTCGCTTTCAATTGCCTGCTCAAGTTCCGAAACGAAGGCAGTATCATCCAACGTCATCAGACGCCGGGCCTCTATAGTGTCCTGTGACCAGACGATAGAGCTGAAATGCTCATCGCCACTTTCCGCAGATAGTGGCAGGAACGCCAGTGGTCCGGTCTGAGAAAATCGCTGCCAGGCAGTGTACTGGTGGGGCTGAGTTGTACGTACAGTGCAGACAATGGCCTCCTGGTCATAATCCCACTCACGGGTTGGCAGCCCGACCCACTGGCGCAATCTGGAGTTGGCTCCGTCGGCAGCAACCACAAGCCGGGCACCGGGCGTGCGACCATCAGAAAGCTCAAGGTTGCATTGATTGCCATTCAGCGAACACCCCGTAACCTGCACCTTGTCGATCAACTCGACAGAGCTGTTTTCCACAACTTCGAACAGCGCTCTGACCAGACTACGGTTTTCAACAATCGTTCCCAGCGCACGGGCCTGCAATTCTGCTGCATCAAAATGGATACGGCCGGTACCGTCTCCGTCCCATACGGTCATCCCCTGATAGGGACAATGACGTCCGGCAGCGACACTTTGCCAGGCTCCCAATGATTCCAGCAGCTGCTGACTGGCAACGGAAATAGCACTGACCCGCGGCTCAAAATCCGCCACATCTGCTGCCGCAGACGGAGCTTGTAACAGATCTGCGCGATCAGCCGCTTCGATCAGGCCCGTTTTCCACCCCTGCCGGGACAGACCAATAGCCAGCGCGGTCCCAGTCATGCCCCCGCCTACAACAAGAATGTCGAACACTTCGGGATCATTCATATTTTATCGCTTACCGACAGCCCGTTAATGACTGCCCTGCGTCCGCCGGTGCCCATGGCTTTGCGGGCAAACAGTCGCTTGGCACCAGGGAACAGATCCAGACCCACCAGCCCGGCATCACGGGCTACGGCCATTGGTGCCGGCGATTTACCAAAGATACGGATCAGAGAGTCCGAGAATTGTACAGTTTGCTTCCAGTCCGGGCGGTGCAACTCATGGTAACGGCGCAAAATCTGAAAGTCGCCCGGCGACCGGCCCTGTTCAGCAGCCAGCCGGAACTGCTCTGCCAGAGTCATCAGCCCCCGCAACGCCAGGTTAAAGCCCTGCCCGGCAACCGGATGCAAAGCGTGCGCGGCATTACCTACAAGTGCTACGCCTGGCCGTACCGGCTCATCAACCGTGGTCAGTGTCAGAGGGTAGTGATTACATTCACCAATCCGCGTAAACCGGCCCAGTCTCCAGCCAAACCTATCCTGAAGCCGCTGACATTTGTCCCCATCGGACATTGCCAGAACTTCTTCAAGTTCCTTATCACTCAGTGTCCAGACCAGTGTCGACTGCTGACCGGCACGAGACGGTGAGCCGTGAGGCAACAGGGCCATAGGCCCGGCATCGGTAAAGCGCTCGAATGCGGTGAACTGATGGCTGTCGCTGGTGGAGACGTTCGCAATCAGAGCATTCTGCTCATAGCCATGATGCCTGGGCTGGAACCCGAGTTTCTCTCTCAGCCCGGAACGACCACCATCTGCAACAATCAGACATTGACCAGTGATTGTGCAAGTTCCATCGCCAGTCTTTACGGCAACGCTCACACTTTGCGGGCAAGACTCCATACCAGTGACCTCCGCCGGCGCCTGCCACTGGGTATTCGTGTCCAGCAACGCCCGCATCAGGCACAAGCCCATCCACCGATTATCCACCACATAACCCAGGGCCTGCTGCCCGTATTCACTGGCTGCCAGGCGGGTGGCACCAAAGTGGCCCCGGTCGGAGACGTGAATATGCCGGATAGGCGTTGCATGCTCAGATAACCGTGTCCAGAGCCCCAGCTCTTCGAATACCAGCCGCGAGCCCCAGGCCAGCGCTGTAGAACGAGCGTCATAGCTGGGCTGGTAGGCATCGGGCAAGGCATCTGCAGACAATGGAAAAGCCTCGACCACGGTCACCCTCAACGCTGGCGCAGTTCTGGCAAGAGCCAGGGCCAGTGTCGCACCGGCAAGTCCGCCGCCAGCAATGATCACATCGGTATCGGAGTGTGTCACAGGCTCATCCCGCCATCAGTGCTTCGATCTCATCAACCGTTTTAGGCACGCCGTTTGTCAGTACCCGGCAACCCTCTTTGGTCACCACTACGTCGTCTTCAATACGGATTCCAATACCACGCCATTTTTCGTCCACATCGGTATTATTCGGCGCGATATACAGGCCTGGCTCAACCGTCAACACCATACCCGGCTCAAGCAACCGCCAGGCTTCACCAACTTTGTAATCGCCTACATCGTGCACATCCAGCCCCAACCAGTGGCCAGTACGGTGCATGAAGAAGGGTTTGAAGGCTTCGCTGGCAATGGCATCATCAACTGTGCCCGTCAAAATACCCAGATCAATCAACCCTGCAGTCAGCACTCTCAAGGCTGCTTCGTGGGGATGGTTCCAGTGATTACCGGGGCGAACCGCATCAATGGCCGCATACTGGGACTCCAGCACCACGTCGTAGACTGCCCGCTGTTCAGGGCTGAACTTGCCGCTGACAGGGAAGGTCCGGGTGATGTCAGATGCGTAGCATTCCACTTCACAGCCTGCATCAATCAGTACCAGATCGCCCTCATGCAGAGGCGCTGTATTCTCGATGTAATGCAGGATGCAGCCATTGGCACCACTACCAACAATGGACGGGTAAGCCGTAGACCGGGCCCCATGCTCCATGAAAGTATGAATCAGCTCGGCCTCAAGGTTATATTCATTACCACCCTTCCTGGCACGCTTCATCGCACGGACATGGGCTTCGGCACTGATTTCACCGGCGCGCGCCATAGCTTTGATCTCGTTCGCACTCTTGTATAGGCGCAGATCGTGCAGCAGATGCTCCAGCGATACGAACTCACCCGGCGGATGGGCACCGCTTTTTACCTTGCTGCGAAGAACCTTGACCCAGTCCATAACCCGGGTATCGAAACCCTGGTCTTTGCCCAGCGGGTAATACACCCGGCTGCGCCCTTCGATCATACCCGGCAGGATGTCATCGATATCGGATACCGGGAAGGCGTCGTCCAGTCCGTAACCTTCGATTGCCCCCTCGGGGCCTACAAGAAACCCATCCCATAGTTCCTTTTCGGGGTCTTTCTCTTTGCAGAACAGTACCGACTCCCCGTACTCCCGGCCCGGAATCAGTGCTAATACCGCCTCAGGCTCGCCAAAACCGGTCAGGTACTGGAAATCACTGTCCTGACGGAATGGGTGCAACACATCCCGGTTCCGGACACGTTCAGGCGCAGCCGGAATAATGGCTATGCTGTCTGGTGCCATGCGTTCCATCAGTTTGCGACGGCGCTCGGCAAATTCTTTGACGGGTATAATAGATGACATGGATTCTCCCGCAGTATGTGAGGTGCTTTAGTGCAGCGTTGGCGCTAGCGGTGCCGGTTTTTCCGGAGGATTGAACTCGGTGAATACGGCCAGAGCCCCGAGCCGGATGTACTCCGTTATCTCCATCAGCTGCTGCTCGCTTTCCTGGTCAGATTCCTGGTCTTCCGAAACCTGGCTGATAGCCACCATGTCTTCGATCAGCTCACGAATTTCTTCCGGAGCTTCGCCCAGGGATTCCCCCGCAGCCAGGGCCATACCTTCAAGAAAACCACGCACCCAGGCCACCAGGGCTTCCAGGCGTTGATCGATCGCATAGTCATCATCAGGCAGCAGTGGATGGAAGCTCATATCCGCTGACTTCAGGAAATTCAGTGTTTGTCCGTAGGCCTCGTTCATGAATACGGACAAGTCACTGGATTCTCCGGCCGCACTCTCGGGCAGCCCCATGTGTTCGCAAACCATGGCCAGCCACTCATCTTCCTCTATGCGTGATCCGGCCGCCAGGCGACCGCAAAGTGCACCGTGCAGTTCGGAAGGATGACTGAAGGCTTTATGAACGCTGAATACGTTGGCCCAGCGCTCGAATTCTGCGGCATAAGCAGTGTCGGTTTCTGACATGAACCAAGACAATCCTGTGTTGTGGAGTATGAGGGCTATCCTAGCATTCAGGCGCCATCAAGGCACTCGCCAGTTGATTTTCACAGAGCAAGGGAGGAATATGTTATAACATATCAATCACCTCTACAGGACAGCGAGATGTTCCCTAAAAAGCTCTTGGCATCATCCATTGTATCGGCACTTCTCACCGCGACCGTCAGCTCACACGTTATAGCCGCAGACAATCCTGGCGCGCATCAGCACGGGCACGCCGATATGCAGCTTGCATTCAGTGCTGATGAGGTTGAAGTCCTGCTGCAATCAGCAGCTGGAAACCTGCTTGGTTTTGAACACCTTCCGCGCACGCCAGAGGATCACCAGGCGATAGAGAAGCTTACCAACTGGCTTGAAGAAACCCCGCTGATTAACACGCCGGAATCAACCTGCATCGTGAAAACCACGACGGTTCAGCATGAAGTTACCGGCGGCCATCATGATGACCATGACCACGATGAGCACGAGCATCACGACCACGATGACCATGACGAACATGACCATGATGAACATGAGCATGACGAACACGAGCATGACGAACACGAGCATGACGAACACGAGCATGACCATGAAAGCCAGCATACCGATATCACAGTAACCCAGACGTTAAGCTGCCAGGGGCTCGACAAGGCATCCGCTCTGACCACACCGCTCACCACCCGTTTTTCTGGCATCGAAGATCTCGATGTTGCCTGGGCCGGTCCGGATGGACAGGGTGCATCGCGCCTGGAGCACGGAGAGAGCTCATTCAAACTCGGGCTCTAGGGTTATTCCCTGTAGGGCGTGACCGCTTCTGCCGTCATTGAATAGGAGGACGTACCTATGTCGGTTTCCGTACGATCGATAACCAGTGTACCTTCAACCCAGACGGGATCGTACAGAGCCTCGAGCTTGAACCCCTCCTTGTACTTGATGTGAATAATCTGGTTAGGCGGCGGGGGCGGCACATGGATACAGGCGCCATAATAGGGCACCAGAAAAAATTCCAGAATGAGCATGTCTTTGGTTGTTTTGAGTGGCACTACAAAACCGGGGATCCGGCCTTGAACGCTAGCCATCTCCGGAACAACCCTCCCGGTCATTATTTCGTCCGGCAGCAAAGGCGGGCCGTCGCCCTCGTGCTCAAGTTCTGGCATATTTTCAAGCAAAGCAAGATCTTCGGCAGGCATCAGGTCCAGCCAGTCGATTTCGCGCAATTCCTGCTTCGTTTCTGAGTGTGCCGGAAGGGTTGCACTCAGCAGCGCAACCAGCAGAACCGGAAAGAGCACCCCTGCAGGGCAACGTAAGGACTGGATCATCAGTAAAACTCTCCGAAAAACTGACAGCGAAGTATACGCCGGCGAATCTATGCCAGACATAATACACGGGGCGGGTAAGGATCAACATGAATAGCCAGTCAGAATCCAGTACGCAAAGACCTGCAGATGAAACCGCGGCCATTGAAGTCAAAGACCTCACATTCCGCTGGGACAAACATCAGCCGGCACTTACATTCCCGGATTTACGCCTGCCACAAGGCGAGCACCTTTTCCTTCACGGCCCCAGCGGAACCGGAAAGAGTACGTTTCTGAGCCTGCTGGCAGGCATGCTTCCGCCAGCAACTGGCAGCATCAGCCTGTTGGGAACAGCCATTCAGAAACTGGGTGCAGGTAAACGTGACCGATTCCGGGCTGACCATATTGGCGTTATCTTCCAGCAGTTCAATCTGGTGCCTTATCTCACGACCGAAGCCAACGTAACCTTGCCCTGCAGGCTCTCGCGAACGCGCAAGGCCTCAACAGGCGAGACTCCGGCTAGCTCCGCCCACCGGTTGCTGACCGCACTCGCCATTCCGGAAAGCCACTGGCAAAGAAAAGTCACGCAACTGAGTATTGGCCAGCAACAACGCATTGCCGCCGCCCGCGCGCTGATCGGAGCGCCTGAGATAATTCTGGCAGACGAACCCACATCTGCTCTGGACAGTGACAATCGTGACCGTTTCATCAATCTGTTGCTGACACTGGCTGAAGAACGCAACACCTCCGTGTTGTTTGTGAGCCATGACCGTTCTCTGGCTCAGCGTTTCCACCATCAGATTCAACTCGGGCAGGTACCGGCATGAAGGCTCGTCTGGCAATCTCACTGGCAACCGCGAGCCTCTGGCACAGACGTAAAGTACTGGCTCTGGTGTGCCTCACCCTCACTCTGAGCGTCACCTTACTGCTCGGCATCCAGTATCTGCGCACAGAAGTAAAACAGTCCTTTACCAGCACTATCAGCGATACAGACCTGATCATCGGTGCCCGCAGCGGTCAAATCAACTTGTTGCTGTACACGGTATTTCATATCGGCGATGCAACAAATAACATCCGGTGGTCTACATTTCAGGAACTCAAACAAGATACCCGCATTGACTGGCTGATCCCCATTTCGCTGGGCGACAGTTACAAAGGGTTTCGGGTTGTCGGCACAGACGAAAGCTTTGGCAAGCACTTCCGGTTCGGGCGTGGGCAGCCTCTGACTCTGGCGAGTGGCCAGTGGTTTGACGGAGTATTCGACGTGGTTCTGGGGGCGGGCGTGGCCAAAAAACTGAATCATGCCCTTGATGACAAAATTATACTTTCCCACGGCGGCGGCAGTACCAGCTTCTCCAACCACACAAATACACCGTTCACCGTGACCGGCATCCTTGAACCCACAGGGACACCGGTGGACCAGGCGGTCTATATCAGCCTGCAAGGAATGGAAGCCATACATGTAGGCTGGGAGTCCGGCGTTGCCATTCCGGGCCGTACACTCACGCCAGAACAAGCTGAGGGCCGGAATTTTACACCCAGCGCCATTACCGCCGTGTTCGCCGGACTGGATCGCAAGATCCTCACATTCCGCGTGCAGCGCGACCTGAATCAATACACGGGTGAACCTCTCTCTGCGATTCTGCCTGGCGTCGCCCTGAGCGAACTCTGGCGGCTGATGAGTCAGTTTGAGCGTGCGCTGCTGGGTATAACCGGTTTCGTGGTCATTACCAGCCTGATCGGATTAATTGCGGTTCTCCTCACACTGCAAACCCAGCGGGCTCATGAAATAGCAATCCTGCGGGCCACAGGCGCCTCCCCGGGCCTGATCGCAAGCCTGTACATCATTGAGTGCCTGGCCCTTGCAGTGGTGGCCTGCGTGATTTCACTGGCCTTGAGCACCTTCGTGGTTTCAATGCTGGGCCCCTGGCTACTCACCAATTACGGGCTTCAGGTTCAGCTCCGCCCACTGAACATTGAGGAATGGGCTCTCCTGGCGTCTGTGCCTCTGGCCGCCGTAGTGGTAGCGCTGATTCCTGCATTCAGTGCCTGGCAACAGAGCCGTTCACAAGGTTTTGGAAGCCCCGGCGAATCGTGATGCACGTCTCGCGGGCGAGCAAAAACAGCTAACAGTGCCTGATGAGATCTCTTATGACAGCCATGTAAATTGACCGTCATGGCGTGCACACTTATAGTTAGGCGCAATACCTTCAACCTATGCTGGGCACGTCATGGAACAGTCCGAAGTACAAGCATTAGCGGACAAGCTGGACAAGCTGATCGAACACTGTCAGAAACTGGAGCAGGACAACGCCACTCTGAGGCAGCTGCAGGATGACTGGAACCGGGAACGGTCCCAGCTTATGCACAAAAATGATCTTGCCAAAAACAAGATCGAAGCCATGATCGGCCGCCTTCGGGCGCTGGAGCATCACTGATGTCTAAGCAAGCCACTACCGTTGAGGTCAAAATTCTCGACAAGGAATACCTGGTCTCCTGCCCCCCGGAAGAACAGGAAGCCCTCATTCGTGCAGCCAGACACCTGGATAATAAAATGCGCGAAATACGCACCAGCGGTAAGGTATTCGGAACTGAGCGCATTGCCGTGATGGCAGCCCTGAACATGACCCACGAACTGCTTGAGCGGGATACCATGTCTGACGCCACCAGCAGCTTGTTAAAAGCCATGGACAGCAAGCTGGAAAACGCCCTCGGAAAGCCCTCCAGCCACTGAAACTGTGAAGATTCCGCGATAGGTGTTGCAATCAGCCCCGGGTCTGACCCTATAATGATTTTACTTCCTGGGCTGTTCGCTGGTCGGATTCGTCCTCGAGCCGATGCGCACTACCCAGGTGGCCACTACAGGGCATTGTGAGCATGTCCCCGTCAGGGGAAAGCCTAATATGTCACAGCGGCCACCGACCTTGAACTTTGGGTTCAAGGGCCACATCTGATAACGGCAGTCCGGGAAGTTTCATTTTGAGCCAACGTATCGACTCACTCTCTTCTGAATCCGGTTTACTCTCTTTATCCCGCAACCAACTGCGCAAACAACTGCGCCAGCGCAGACGTATGTTGTCGCCCCGTGAGCAGCAACAGGCCTCTGCTTCTCTTGCCCTTAATCTGAGCCGGAATCCGGATTTACACAGAGCCAGACACATCGCCATTTATCTTCCCAACGATGGCGAGATTGATCCACACCCCTATATGGCCCTGGGGCTCCGCAAAGGCGTTAACTTCTACCTGCCGGTACTGCACCCGATTCACCCGGGGAAACTGGTGTTCAGCCCTTATTACGATGGTGTCGAATTGACAACAAATCGTTTTGGTATTCCCGAACCCTCATTCAGCAAAGGGCTCAGGAGACCGAGCTGGGCACTGGATGCCGTATTGTTCCCGCTGGTGGGATTTGATGAAAATGGTGGACGGCTGGGAATGGGAGGCGGGTTTTACGATAGAACCTTTGCATTCAGCAGGCAGAAAGCAAGACCAGCACCAAAGCTGATAGGCTTGGCCCATGATTTCCAGAAGGTAGAAAAACTGCCCGTTGAACCCTGGGATGTGCCGCTTCACAGCATAGTGACAGACCACCGGGTTTACCGGGTTAAATGAACCGGAAGAGATTTTACCGTGTCAGCGACGTTTTGAGCGTCTGCGCGGAGCTTGCCGAAACAGCGCCTTTCATTACGGTCGCAGCGGACCTGTCTTCCGACGCCTGAAGTGAAGTGAATCCGGTAATCACAAGGCCGACCGCAAAAATCAGCACAATGGCCCGGATAATATCAGGCTTACCACCCATGACACGCATTCCTGTTTCAAATTAAGGTTAAAGCTATGGAAAATCAGGGAGCTATTCTTGGTTTCAAGAATGTGACAAAAGACTACCACGCACTCTGATTTTTACAATTTTTAACAGGTTAAAGTTCAGTAAGATAAAGATATGAGGAAGGCAAGAGCATATTGCCAATAGAAATCAGCCCGGCCATTCCTGTCCGGGCTGACTGTTTTTCTGGTCAGGATGCTTTTCCGTTACCTGCTCCAAGGAAAAGCTGGTAAGCCTCATTATCCGTCATGTTTTCATAACGGAAACCGACTTTTTCCAGCATGGACTCAAAGTCTTTTACTTCATCGTCTTCCACCTGGGCACCCAGCAGCACACGGCTGTATGCCGCGCCGTGATTGCGGTAGTGGAACATGGAGATATTCCAGCGTGTTCCCAGAGACATCAGGAATTTCAGCAGAGCTCCCGGGCGTTCGGGAAACTCGAACTGGAAGACTTTCTCGTTGGTAATCGTGGGAGCATGGCCACCGACCATGTAGCGAATATGCTGTTTGGCCATATCACTGTCAGTAAGATCAACAACCGAGTAGCCATTTGCACGAAGATCCTGAACCAGCTCATCCCTGCCCAGGCCACCAGTCTGGATCTGAATACCCACGAAAATTGTGGCCTGGCTCGCATCTGAATACCGATAATTAAACTCGGTAATGCTGCGCTTGTGCAACGCATTGATGAAGGTTTTGAACGCACCCGGCTTCTCGGGAATGGTGACTGCGAGAATGGCCTCCCGCTTCTCACCAATTTCCGTACGCTCGGAAATGTATCGCAGGCGATCAAAATTCATATTTGCGCCACTCAGGGTGGCGATAAGATTTTCATTCTCAATCTTTTCCCGCTCGATGTACTTCTTGATTCCGGCCACACCCAGCGCTCCGGCTGGCTCGGATATGGAGCGGGTATCTTCAAAGATATCCTTGATGGCAGCGCAGATTTCGTCGGTGGAGACGGTAATCACCTCATCCACATGATCCTTGCATATCTCCCAGGGGTGCTCGCCAATCTGTTTTACAGCTACGCCGTCAGCGAAAATGCCCACTTCGTCCAGAATCACACGCTTGCCTGCTTTCATGGCAGCCTGCAGGCAGTTGGAATCTTCCGGCTCAACGCCAATAATCTTGATTTCAGGACGCAGGTACTTGATATAGGCCGCCATGCCGGCAATCAGGCCACCACCACCCACACAGATAAACACCGCATGGATAGGCCTGGTGAACTGCCACATCATTTCCATTGCAACTGTGCCCTGCCCGGCAATAACATCCGGATCGTCATAGGGCGGGATGTAGGTATAACCGTGCTTCTCAATCAACTCATGGGCATGAGCGGCAGCCTCATCAAAGGCATCGCCTCTGAGCACTACCTTCGCGCCATGATCACGAACGGAACGCACTTTGATTTCCGGCGTCGTCTGCGGCATCACAATGATGGCCTTGATTCCAAGTTTCTTGGCAGCAAGAGCCACACCCTGCGCGTGGTTACCGGCAGAGGCGCAAATCACGCCCTTGGATTTCTGTTCCTCAGACAACTGAGCAATTCGGTTGTACGCGCCACGAATCTTGAAGGAAAACACCGGCTGAAGGTCCTCTCGCTTGAGCATAATATTGTTGCCAAAGCGTTTGGACAGACTGCGGGCTTCAGTGAGGGGTGTTTCGATGGCCACGTCATAGACGCGCGCATCGAGAATCTTCTTGATGTAGCGTTGCGGCATGCTGGTTCCGATTGCTGGTGAATGGTAGGGGAAACGTACAGTTTAGAAAGTTTGCATATCAGCCGTCTATAAGCAGACCTCCTATAGGCGCTATAATGGAGCCAAACTCACACGATTTGCATCCGGAGCGCCCGATGACCCAGGACGAACTGAAAAAAGCTGTTGCCAAAGCCGCAGTGGACTACATAGCACCGCGCCTTGACCAGGACAGCATAATTGGCGTTGGTACCGGAAGCACTGCCAACTTTTTTATCGATATGCTCGCGGATCTGAAAACCGAGTTCGATGGGGCGGTAGCCAGTTCAGAAGCCACTGCGGAACGCCTGAAGAGCCACGGCATTCCTGTCTATGATCTGAACAGTGCCGGTGCGCTGGAGTTCTATGTAGATGGCGCTGACGAAACCAATGAACGCCTTGAGCTGATCAAGGGCGGTGGCGGTGCACTGACCCGGGAGAAAATAGTTGCCGCGGTCGCCGAGACCTTTATCTGCATTGCCGACGAGTCCAAGAAAGTTAACGTTCTGGGCGATTTTCCCCTGCCGGTAGAAGTAATCCCCATGGCACGCAGCCACGTTGGCCGTGAAATCGTCAAACTGGGCGGAGACCCTGTGTACCGGGACGGGTTCACAACCGATAACGGCAACATCATTCTCGACATACACAATCTGGATATTTCCCGCCCAATCCAGATTGAAGAGAAGCTTAACAATATTGTCGGAGTTGTCACCAACGGGCTCTTTGCCATACGCCCTGCGGATCTGCTGCTGCTCGGCACCACTCACGGTGTAGAGAGTATTCCTCGCAAAGGCAGCTGATATCCATACTTTGCGGCTCCGACCTGGCCAACCTGCAAACCCGCGCGGATCGCTACACAGTTGCGGTGCGCCCGGGAATGCACCAATCAGCGCAATGCATCCATCGCAGGCTTTCAGTTAACTCGCAGAGCAAGCCAACGCTTTGGCAGCGGTACCACTGAAATCATGAAAGGATTGATTGCCAGACGGCTGAGGATTTAATAAGGCCGTTCCTTCACACCTTTGAGCAGACCCACGATCACATCGGTGCCGCTCATGGGGGCCATCTCAGGATAGTCTTTCATCTCGATGGCGCCTTCGATTTCCAGGTGGGCGTGGCGGAAGCTATCCACTTTGGTGTCCGTAGCCACCCAGCGGAACTCCCGTTCGGTTTCGCTGTATTTGCCGTCACTGATGAACAGTCGCCCCTTGCGCCCTGCTACAGTCATCTTGCTGGAGGCCAGAAACGCCATCAGCCCACTGTTGCGGCCGAGCTCTTCTTTCAGGGCGGAGGCGTTGTGGAAGGTCCCCCCCATCAGAACAAAGCGGGATCGCTTGCCATTGTAAAACTCCATGGCGTACCCCTCCCGCTCCGGGGTCACGGTATTCACCACCACGAATTCCCGATCCAGGCAGACTCCCGCTTTTTTATGGGGCCAGGGGTGGTACTCCACATCCCTAGCTCGTTCTTGCATCCGGGCCAGGCGCTCCTGGTAGATGGCTTTGTAGCCGGATTCGCTCCGCTGCACAACACCAAGCGCTCCCTGGCCCTGGATAGCAATGGCCTGCTCAACCTCGGGAAAATCCTTTTGAAAGTACGTTTCAAAAACATGAGCAGCAGTAGGGTCTTCACTTAAACCCGGGATTTTCCGATAATCCGCATAATAAACCAGCGTTTTTAGATTGCCCTCCAGATTTTGGTGCACATAACCCGTCTCAACTTTTTCTTTCAGGCGCTTTGCTTCCACCCGGGTCTGCCATTCCCCAACACGCTGTTCACCGCGGTAGGTAGTGTCGTGGACTTGTTCCTCCGGTGGGTACACCGAGACCAAAATAAGCTCATCATTGTATCCACTGTCGACCAGCTTCATGTCCGCCGGCAGCTCCAGTTGGTAACGACCCGCACAGTGCTCCGTGAATTGGAATTCCGGTGCCCCCTTGACGTCCGTTTTGCTCATGGCCATTCCTTGTGTGGCTTGTATCAGCAAACCCAGCAACAGCAGGACGTGTTGAGCTACTGATGCCATGTCGCCCTCCCGATTGAGACATACACCCGGACAAATCAGAACATCTAGGAATCTTTGGAGAGGACCTTCCGGAATCCCATCCAGATCCCGGCCAGCATCCCAAGCAACCCGAAGCCTCCAGCCATGAGCATAAGCCCTCCGGCCCGGGCAATGCCATCCCACCCCCTGGAGCCACTCTCAAAGAACTCCGTCATTCCAGGAGTGGAGCCTAAAACCAATCCGACAACTACTCCGGCAACAGCCCCCAGCAGGGTGATTCCGACAACAATGAGTATGGAGCGAAGCTTTCGTGCAAAACCTGCCATTATCGTTTCACATCCAGCATGCCGTACGGCCGCTCCTTCACTCCTTTGAGCAGACCCACGATCACATCGGTGCCGCTCATGGGGGCCATCTCAGGATAGTCTTTCATCTCGATGGCGCCTTCGATTTCCAGGTGGGCGTGGCGGAAGCTATCCACTTTGGTGTCCGTAGCCACCCAGCGGAACTCCCGTTCGGTTTCGCTGTATTTGCCGTCACTGATGAACAGTCGCCCCTTGCGCCCTGCTACAGTCATCTTGCTGGAGGCCAGAAAGGCCATGAGACCACTGTTGCGGCCGAGCTCTTCTTTCAGGGCGGAGGCGTTGTGGAAGGTCCCCCCCATCAGAACAAAGCGGGATCGCTTGCCATTGTAAAACTCCATGGCGTACCCCTCCCGCTCCGGGGTCACGGTATTCACCACCACGAATTCCCGGTCCAGGCAGACTCCCGCTTTTTTATGGGGCCAGGGGTGGTACTCCACATCGCCCGCCCGCTCTTGCATCCGAGCCAGACGCTCGCGGAAGATGGCTTTGTAATCCGGTTCATCACGGCTAATATTTCCATGCACCCCCTGCCCCTGAATGGCAATGGCCTGCTCTACCTCGGGAAAGTCTTTCAGAAAAAAGGTTTCGTACTTATGCCATTCAGTAGGATCTTCACGCATGCCTGGAATTTTCCTCCGGTCGGCATAATAAACCAGCGTCTTGAGGTTGCCCCCCAGGCTCTCATGCACATAGCCAGTTTCCACAATCTCCTTCTGACGTTCAATTTCCACCCGGTCTTTCCATTCCTCAACACGCTGTTCACCGCGGTAAGCCGTGTCGTGGACTCGTTCTTCCGGTGGGTACACCGAGGTCATGATCAGTTCATCGTTGTATCCGCTGTCGATGAGCTTCATGTCTGCCGGCAGCTCCAGTTGGTAACGACCCGCACAGTGCTCCGTGAATTGGAATTCTGGGGCTTCTGCCTCATTGACGTCCGTTTTGCTCATGGCCATTCCTTGTGTTGTCTGTGTCAGTAATACCAGCCCTGCCAGGGCGTTGCGGATAAGTGGTGACATTCAGCCTCCCAGTTTGCTGTGGATGTCGGGCAGCAGCGTTTGCAGCTCACCCACTACCAGATCCCTTACGTCCGGGCAGTTAAAAAATGTTTGGTGTGTCTCCGTAGCCGGCAGGGGTATGCGTTTCAATCCGCCTGCCGCTGAGGGGTGGTCACCGGCACCGGCGTGGACGGTGGCGTCCCCTGGGGCGGCTTCCGGTTGCAGTTTGAAGCCTGTCGTATTGGCTTTCGGGGGAGGTGGCGGTTCGTGCTCATACCGGGCCTGTTGGAGCCACGCATCAAGCGCGGCCTCATGGCGCTGTTTTTCTTCCGGGCCGTACAGGCTCACCGTACCGTCACCAAAGAATATGGCATGGTTTTCATGGCGGTACACCTGCCACTCGTCCCGGCTACCATCCGGGATCTTTTTCCCCTCCCACACACAACGGTCAAAGGAGAGATCATTCTTATTGTTGCTGTAAATGAGTGTGGTGGTATTGTGAAAGTTGTCCGCGAGAGATTGATGGAAAACTGAAAATGCTTTAAGTCTAGACTTCATAGCAAACTGATAATCACGTAGTTCAGCAGCCGAACGCGTACCCACTGGCAACTCCGGCGCCAACAATTCCGGCTGAATCATCCGGTACCACACATCAAACCGCGAATAGAAATCGAAAACAGCCTCACCCTGCCCGATATCCAGTACCTCCGGTCCCTGCTCGCCTGCTTTCAGGTGTAGCCATTCCGGTTTATTGTCCGCCGTGCGGTATAACTGGTTGGGCAGCAATTCCAGGCCGCCCTGACAGAAACCGAGAATGGCTGTAGTATCAGCCGCATTTTTACCCAGAACAAATTTTGTCATGCCGGACTCTCCCGCCCGGAATTTTTTATATGTGGCCGGGCTCCCGTGGGTGGGCATGGCACCGTGAATAACAGCTTCCACCTCAGCTTCGATACCGGACAAGACAAACCCGGCCCGGGAGGCATAGCCGCCCATGGAATGGCTAATGACCACAAACTTGACGTCGGATGAGGATAACCCTCTCTCATCCCCGTCCACAATCTGTTGGCGGAATTCCGTAAGACGCTCCTTCAGCCGGTCACCAGCCACCTCATTGCTGACCATCCAGTTATAGCCTACGGCAAATACAGGAAAGCGCAGGCCCGGGTAGAGCCGGGAAAGTGTCTGCCCCTTGTTCTCAAGGTATTTCAGGAAGCTGCCATAGCTGTCCCAGTGCACCTCACCCCAGCCCCGGCTGCGTTTTTCCTGCACCTGTGAGGGAGGGACCGCCGTGTAGATGCGAAAATAGTCATCGGTGCCCTCGTCGATATCCAACAGATCATCCTGCCGATCAACAACAGGTGTTCCTCGACGTTTTGCGTTACCGTTGACCAGTAGCTGCTTGCGCTTCACAGGCCCGGCAAACATAAGGTCACTCACGCGAGGCACCACACCAGCGTACCGGCGGGCAGTGCGGCCTTTCTCAACCCAGCTGTCGCGGGTTTCTTTAACACCAATCCAGCGCCGCTGAAACCATTTCCCGACGGATTCCCAGGTGCCATCGGAATTATTTCCCTGAGCTTCGGCCATCTCCTGCTCCCGCTGCGCCTTGGCTTCAATAGCTGCGCCACTTGCCCCCTCGAACCCCAGGCCGGCTGCAGGATCCCAGACCGAGTCACCGCTTTTGGCATTCTTCAGCCGCGTACCCATAATCCCCGGCACGAACACCAAGGCAACGGCACCGGGGCGACACTTGCAATCTTCACTGCAGCTCATCCACGCTCTCCTTGTGTTGTTTTCGTTCCTTTGCCCATTCCAGTATCCGCTCCGCCCGGAACTGCTCCAATGCACCGGAGTCCATATAGCCTTTCACCACCGGGTGCTTCAGTGCATCCGGCACGTAGTGCAATGCCTCCAGGAACAGAGTTGTTGCAGGCAGGCTGGTAAAGCCGGCCTCGGCGGCCAGACTCAACCCGGTTTCCAGCTCGGCCTTGCACCTGGGCCAGTCGGCCGGAGGGTCCGGCAACTCCATTAAATGACGAGCCAGGGCAAAGCACCGGACTCGCTGTTGCTGGGCAGGCATGTGATCTAGGTCTTCCTGTGTAAGTGTCCAGCCCATGATCAACCTACCGTCACCGCAGGATCGCCTTCCAGCACCACTCCCCCATGGGCAGTGGTACTTCCCTGAAGCACAACGGGAACTCCGTTTACTGTCAGGCCTGGAGATCCCTGCACCAGGGTATCCGGCCCGCCCACCTTGCAACTGCATTTGTGGCCTTTAAGCGCCACAGGTACACCATTTACGGTAAAACCCTGATCGCCTTCGCTAATAGCCCCGCCAATATGCGGGGTATTGCCTGCGAACATGGGGCACGCGTGGTAATGTCCTTTCAGGGATACGGGAATGCCCATCAAACTTCCTCCGTGAATACTAATGGACTATTGGTGAAGCCCGCGCCTTTGCCTGACTGTTGCCAGATCTGGAGCTGATGCGGGTGGTTATACGGGTTCAGGTCTGCGTGAACCAGCAGATCAAATGGCGCCAGAAAATCGTTTCGACGCTGCTGCGTGCAGTCTTCAAGATAGGGAAAAAGCACCCGGGGGTCGTACCAGCGAAAGCGGGTTGTCTCACCGCTGGGCAGTGCGGCGTATACCCTGCCCCTGAGCTGGTTAACCAGTGTTTTCTGGTCAAGAGGGCTGGCACACCAAAGGCTGGCGTGGCCGAGTGGGTCTTTCTTCAGACAGGTATCCACAAGGTCGGGATAGCTGTCTGCTCTTATCAGCCATGGGCCGCTGTCGGCCAGATCTTCATCCTGCTGCCTGAACAGGGATTGCAGTGGGGCACCCATTCCCCGGGCGTACCATAACGGTTCTGCACAGCTGGCGGCATCCAATACCAGCCACTGAGCGCCTGCACCCAGCAAGGTTGTCCGGCGCTGTTCGTTGTTCATGCGCCATCTCCGCATGCGGAACAAATGTCCACCAACGGCGTTCCTTCCCGTGCCGCACTTTCCAGGGTCCTGATCTGTGCCGCTGCTCCCGTGGCTACTGCGACAGGGCCATTCAGCTTGATGGAGGGAGAGTCCACGGTTACTCCGCCGGAACCTATGGTAATTTTCCCGCC
This sequence comes from Marinobacter sp. F3R11, assembly GCF_003318275.1. Classification (GTDB taxonomy): domain Bacteria; phylum Pseudomonadota; class Gammaproteobacteria; order Pseudomonadales; family Oleiphilaceae; genus Marinobacter. The sequence continues at coordinate 921,044 of NZ_QOCH01000015.1, forward strand.
CGGCCCCTGGATCACCACGCTTTCACTGCCGGTGAGGGTCAGGTTGCGTGTATGGATGAGTGCGCTTTCTCCCGCCTCAACCACCACTTTCCCTTGTACCTTCTGGGTATAGTGCCCCCCCACTTCCAGATCATGGTTGGCGTGGCTGAACTCGTGGCGACGATCAGTAACCTCCAAACGGTAGTGCCGGCCGATATTGGTAAACCGGTCCCGGCCAACGGTCAGAGTCTGGTCCTGAACGATGTTTGTCTTCTGGTCGCGCCCGATTTCAATTTCTTCATCGCGCGTCACATTCAGGCGCTGATCATTACCGATGTGTTTTTCCCGATCATTTCCGACCGAATATTTCTGGTCGTTATAAACTTCCAGCTCGTGGTCTTTTTGCGCCCGAAGATAGACCAGTTGCTTTTCCTTCTCGTCCTCAAAACTTAACTCGTTATACCCACCACCCTGGTGCGTCTGGGTTCTGAGCACGGTCCGCGTTCGGTTTGTGGGCAGGGAATACGGGGGCGTATTGGTAGCGTGATAGGTCCGCCCTGTAATAATGGGCTGGTCCGGGTCACCGTCCAGAAAGCTCACGATCACCTCATGGCCCACACGGGGTAAAGCCATAAAGCCATACTGCCCACCAGCCCAGCCCTGGCTTACCCGCAGCCAGGCACTGCTGTGCTCATCATCCGTACCGTATCTGTCCCAGGGGAACTTCACCTTGACCCTGCCATGGTCATCGCAATAGATCTCTTCGCCGGCAGGCCCCGTTACCCTGGCTATTTGGGGGCCATCCATCACAGGCCGACAGGTTTCGTTAGAAGGGCGCCAGTTTACGGTCGCCGGCACAGCAGAAAACTTATTGTGATAAGTGGTGGGTTCGCCTCCAGCTTCTTCTTCCAGAGCCTGAGGCTGAACTCCGTGGTGTATCACGCCGGTCAGCAGCCACTCGGTATTAGCGGCCTCATCAAAATGGTCTTCAAGAGAAACCCTGGCACCCGCTGTAAAATCGGCACGGTTGCTCTCACCATTTGCGGTGCTCGTATTTCGCCTGAGGCCATCAAGCCTGGCCCGGGCGAAAGGTTCACCGCTCGCATCCTGTTTGTACCTGCCAGGGTAATCGTAGTGTTCGTAGTCGGGGCGCTGGTGCTGCAGGTTGGCAGCCACTTCTACATGGTCGAGCCCGTATGCGGGGTTGCGAAAGGTATAATCTTTCATGGCGACACCGGCTACTCCCACTCGCTCAGTGGTTTCAAACCGGTATATGCAGCTTTGCCGGCTGCTCCCTCCGGCCATTGCATTGTATGGAGCATTTTCCAGTTTCAGTGAATCCCGGTGATGATCGGCGATGATAAGTTCAGAACGCTCCTCGCCATGTTCCACCCGAAAGTGCCAGCCTTCCTCGGCAGCCAACCGCTTCAGAAAAGCCAGATCGGACTCTCGGTGCTGCACACAGTATTCCCGCTCCTCCGGCTCCCGGACCAGATTGAAACGCGTATCCGCAACCCCATGATCATCCAGCATCACCCGCACAATCGACTCGGTATTCTTGTGCTGGAATATGCGGCTGTTCCGGCCGATGCCGAGGCGCCAGAGGGGGGAGCTGACCACCATCTCATATCGTGTCCGGTGATCTCCGGCAGCGCCACGGCAGAACTCTGCCACCACGCCCCTGAACTGCCGCAGCAACAGCCCGTCCTGATAGATTCGAAGGGTTACGTTTTGCTCCAGCACGTCAGCTGGCGCAACGTGACTGGCCTTGCTGAAGGCGGTAAGAGTGAGCGTAAAAACTTCTGAGAGTGTTTCAGCGATATCGAATTCATACACACTGAATGTATCGTCGGGCAGCTCACCTACCACCACGGTGAATTGTAAGCCTGTGGAATCCAGCATAACCAACATCCTTTGTCAGCGGGGTAGTAACACACTTGATCATTGAGTAAAGGAGAACGGAAAAGGGACTGACAGGAATCGTACCGATAAAGAAGGAAGCCACAGTGAGCCATTCCTTTGCCCAATCGATTCTCACATCCCTTGTGAACCAGCTCTATATGCCATACGGCCTGCACAAAACCTAGCAGACCCTTGTTATGGCGGCAATCTGTTGCATAAAGGTACAGACCAACGTTTAGTTTCGATCCACACCATTGTCCCGTATAATTACGGCCACTTTTTAACCGCAGTTAAACCCATCTCAATACCAAAAGGATCGCACATGCAATTCGACAACATCCCCGCAGGCAAAAACCCGCCTGAAGATATCTACGTTGCCATCGAAATTCCGGCAAACAGCTCTCCTGTAAAGTACGAGCTGGATAAGGATATGGGCGCTCTTCTGGTTGACCGTTTTATGGCCACGCCCATGTTCTACCCGGCCAACTACGGTTTCATCCCTCACACACTGGCTGATGACGGCGATCCCCTGGATGTTCTGGTTGTTACTCCATACCCGATTCAGGCTGGCTCAGTGATTCGCTGCCGCCCGGTTGGCGTCCTGAACATGGAAGACGAAGCCGGCGGTGACGCCAAGCTTGTCGCCGTACCCCATGACAAGCTGACTAACGCCTACAAAGACGTGAAAGATATCGACGATCTGCCTTCATTGCTGCGTGATCAGATCCAACACTTCTTTGAAAACTATAAAACGCTTGAGCCAGGAAAATGGGTCAAGGTTCAGGGTTGGGATAACGCTGCCGCAGCAAAGAACGCCATTGTTGAATCGATCAAGGCCTACAAAGGCTGATCGGGCATATCAGGCCCATAAAAAAAACCGGGCTATCATCGCCCGGTTTTTTTATGCCTGAACGAACTTCCTCAGCCCCGCGACAGCAGATCCCGCATATCACTGATCGCAGCATTCGCACGGGAAAGGTAAGCCGCCATTGTCAGTGAATGGTTTGCCAGAACACCAAACCCACTGCCGTTCAGGATAACCGGGCTCCACATGTCGCCCTGAGCCCCTTCAAGCTCAATGATTACCTGCTTAACGCTGGAGACGGCATTTTTATCCTGAAGCACCTTACGGAAATCCACTTCAATCGCCCGGAAGATGTGCAGCAGCGCCCAGGAACTGCCCCGGGCTTCGTAGAACACATCGTCAATCTTGGTCCAATCAGTTTTTATGTCACCTCCACTGGATTCTTCGTTCAGCGGATTGTCTGCGTCAACATTGGCCACCGCCTCTGAAACAGATGCTTTGCCAACGCTCTCTCCCAAGGTACGCGACAGGCTACCCAGACGGGTTTCCAGATCACCCAGCCAGTTTTCCAGGTTATCGGCTCTGGCATAAAACTGGGCGTTTGCCTGCTCGGGGCTGGAAAGGCGGTTGAGGTAACGCTTCAACGCAGTGATACCCCTGCGATACTCCGCCTCTGTCGAGGGGATAGCCCAGCTGGAACTGTCAAAGTGGAATTGCGGCTCGGCAATAATCAGGTCCGGATCTTCCGCAGACTGGCTCTGGGAGCGGCTGATATCTTTGCGCATGGCGCGGGACAGGTCACGTAATTGCACCAGCACCCCGTATTCCCAGTTCGGCATATTATCCAGCCAAAGGCCCGGCGGGAAAATATCGTTGGTAATATAGCCCCCCGGCTTGTCCAGAAGGGTTTCTGCTATACGGATCATTGTTACGGTCGTGGCAAAACCGGTTATCGGCTCTCTTTGCATCTCATTGGCAACGGCCCTGGTATGCTCACGCACAGAAAAAGGTTCCGGCTCACTGCTCCAGTACATCCCCACAACCACTGCCACCAACAGGTATACCAGCAGAACAACCGCTAAAAACTTGCCGATCACGCCGCTGTTGCCAGCATAATCCTGAGCATCGTCCTTTTTGTCCCTGAAATACTGTCTGATTTTGCCTGGCATATTACGTTAAGCCCCTTGTGTGTTAATTCGCTGAGCAAATAGTCTGTACTGATCGTAACCCATGGTGCCGCCCATATACATACCGCATAATTGACAATCGGTTACATAGTGCAACCTACGCCGACAACTCTAAACAATATAGACGCCTGAAACATACTAAGGTTGGCAAAATCGTCCATACCACAGGAAGGACGGCCCATACCTAAAAGAAACAGGCCGGAGCATAATGAGCGACGCAAGCCAGAAAGAAAAACTCAGGCAGCATTTTGCACGCCGCGTAACAACCCAGGCACGAGTTGTCCTGGACACCTGGCAAAAAATCCATACCAATAATGGTTCTTTTACAAGCCACCGCGACGAGCTTCTCTCAGCCGCTGACAAGCTGGTGCGTTATGCACAGCGCTTCGATATGGCAGGCCATGCAGAAGCTGGCAGCAATATTCTCGCGATTGTCCAGCGCTGGCCAAAAGACGAACCTCTGGACGAACCCACAGGGCAACAACTCCAGGACGCCATCGATGCACTTGCGCGCAGTACCCTGAGGCGCACCGACCAAAGCAACGCGGAAGCTCCCCATCAATTCCGACGCACACCGGTTTACATCGCGTTGGCGAACGGAGAGATGGCGAACAGACTGATTCGCCAGCTTGAGTTTTTTGGCTTCCGGGCTTCGGCTTATGATTCCGCTGAGGAACTGATCGAAGCCTGCGCTCTTCATAAACCCGAAACCATACTTGTGGATGTGAATTTTGGTGGCGAGCCCAATATGGGTATCGCTACTATTGAACAACTGCAGGAGCGACACGACACACCCATCCCGATTATTTTCATGAGCGATGAGGATGGCACCATTCAGACCCGTCTGCGTGCCTCCCGCTGCGGCGGCGAAGAGTTTTTTTACCCAGCAGTTGATCCGGGCCAGCTGATCGAAAAGATCGAAACCTATACCCACGGCAACACCGTTGAACCCTATCGCGTGCTGGTTCTGGACGACTCCAGAGCACAGGCTAAATTCATGGAAACGGTTTTAAAGCGTGCGGGCATGACTGCACATATTATTACCGACCCCATGGAGATCATTAACGCTCTCGACATGTTTTGCCCGGAAATCATCGTGCTCGATATGTACATGCCCGGATGCACCGGCATGGAGATTGCCCGGGTGATCCGCCAGCAGGACAAATTTCACAGCGTACCCATTATCTACCTCTCAGCCGAGGACGATGTCACCAAGCAGTTGCATGCCATGAGCCTGGGCGGCGATGACTTTCTGACCAAGCCAATTGATCCCAAGCACCTGATTTCAACGCTCCACAATCGTGGCCGGCGCGCACGTTCCCTGCTTGCGCTGATGATACGTGACAGCCTGACGGGGCTATACAACCACACCCATACGCTGTACCTGCTGGACCAGGAAATTGTCCGGGCACAACAGAAAAACCAGCCCCTGTGTTTTGCAATGATTGATATTGATTATTTCAAGAAGGTGAACGACACCTTCGGGCACCCTATCGGCGACCGGGTTCTTCGCAGCCTTTCCATGTTTCTCAAGCAGCGTTTGCGAAAAACTGACCATGTCGGCCGCTACGGCGGTGAAGAATTCGCAATCCTTCTGCCTGACACGCGTCCCAGTGACGCCCGCAATGTTCTCAACGAAATCCGCGAACGCTTCTCTGAGCTGAAGCAGCCTGCGGGTGACAGAGAGTTCAATGTCACCTTTAGTTGCGGTGTGGCTGCCTGGGATAACGAATCGTCCCAATCGTTGCGGGAGCGGGCGGATCGTGCGCTCTATGCTTCCAAAGAACACGGCCGCAACTGCGTCACACTTGCCGACACATGAAAGGTGAAGTAATGAGCCGGGCAGCTCCAGCGAGCTGCCCGTATGAAACCATCGTCGTATAGAAGTCCTCCCCTCCGATAACGACAATGATCAGCATTCTTAAAAGGGTCCCGTTCCGGCTTTGTCTGCCCTCTTGTGACAATCGGCGGACAACAGGATACATTGTCAAAAAGTGTTGATCTGAAGAAACAAAGCACACACCATTAGTGGAAAATGCCGTTATATTCGGCGATCCTGTAAAAAAGACAAATAAGGCAGACGCATCCATGTCGACAATTCTCGTGCTCCATGGCCCCAACCTGAACATGCTCGGCACCCGCGAGCCTGAGGTCTATGGCCACGAGACACTTGCAGATATTGACGAGCGCTTACGACAAAAGGCAGCAGATAACGGCCATCACCTGCTGCATCTGCAGTCAAACGCCGAGTACGAGCTTATTGACCGGGTTCACGAAGCCCGGGAGGAAGGCGTGGATTTTATCATTATCAATCCAGCTGCCTTTACTCACACCAGCGTTGCCTTACGGGATGCCATACTGGCCTCAGGAATTCCTTTTATAGAAGTACATCTTTCTAACGTGCATGCGCGGGAAGCTTTCCGCCACCACTCCTATTTTTCCGATATCGCCGAAGGCGTTATCTGCGGACTGGGTAGCCAGGGGTACGAACTCGCGCTCCAGGCTGCCATGCAACGAACTCACCGATAGACCTGACAAAACGGGACTGGATTGACTATGGATATTCGCAAAATCAAGAAACTGATCGAATTGCTTGAGGAGTCTGACGTCGAAGAACTTGAAATACACGAGGGCGATGATTCTGTTCGCATCTCCCGACGTCGTGAGCAGGTTTCTGGCGGCCAGCACATCAGCCACTATGCACCACCGCAGCCCCAGTTTGCCCCGGCTCCTGAAACCCCGGGCCCCGTCCAGGAAGAAAGCGCACAACCAGACGTTCACAACGGACATGCGCTGCGCTCCCCGATGGTAGGAACTTTTTACAGGGCACCTTCACCCTCTGCTGATTCTTTCGTAGAAATCGGCCAGCAGGTTAAAGCCGGCGATGTTGTCTGCATTGTGGAAGCCATGAAAATGATGAACCAGATCGAGGCAGACAAGAGCGGTACGGTCACTGAAATCCTGGTTGAGAACGGTCAGCCCGTAGAGTTTGACCAGCCGCTGTTAATCATTTCCTGAACCCGGTGATAGCTACTCATGGCCATGTTAGAAAAAGTTCTGATCGCAAACCGGGGTGAAATAGCCCTCCGGATCTTGCGTGCCTGCAAAGAGCTCGGTATCAAAACCGTAGCGGTTCACTCACAGGTTGACCGCGACCTGATGCACGTGCGCCTGGCCGATGAATCTGTATGTATCGGCCCAAACAGCCCCCTGGAAAGTTACCTCAATATTCCGGCGATTATCAGTGCCGCCGAGGTGACGGATTCCGTGGGTATCCACCCAGGGTATGGCTTTCTTGCCGAAAATGCTGATTTTGCCGAACAGGTCGAGAAAAGCGGATTCCGCTTCATTGGCCCCAGGGCAGAAACCATTCGCCTGATGGGCAACAAAGTATCAGCCATTAATGCGATGATTCGCGCCGGAGTTCCCACAGTTCCGGGCTCGGACGGCCCGCTGACCGATGACGAAGAGCGCACTCTGGAAGTTGCCCGTAAAATCGGCTACCCGGTAATGATCAAAGCTGCCTCAGGTGGCGGCGGTCGCGGCATGCAGGTGGTTCACTCCGAGGCAGCACTGCTCAAGGGTGTTCAGATTACCCAGACCGAAGCACGAAATGCGTTTGGCGACCCCACGGTTTATCTGGAGAAATTTCTGGAGGCTCCGCGCCACGTAGAGGTGCAGGTTCTCGCCGACATGCACGGCAACTGCATCCATCTGGGTGACCGCGACTGCTCTATGCAGCGTCGCAACCAGAAAGTGATAGAGGAAGCTCCGGCCCCGAACATCAATCCGGAATCCCGCGAGCGTACGCTCAAAGCCTGCGTAGATGCATGCAAGGAAATCGGCTATGTCGGTGCTGGCACATTTGAGTTCCTGTATCAGGACGGCGAGTTCTTTTTCATTGAGATGAACACGCGCGTCCAGGTGGAGCACCCGGTCTCTGAAATGGTGACTGGCGTAGATATTGTTCGTGAGCAACTACGCATCGCCAGCGGTCTCCCGCTCCAGTACAAGCAGGAAGACATTAACATCATGGGCCACGCTATCGAGTGTCGCATCAATGCGGAAGACCCGGATACATTTGTACCCAGCCCAGGCAAAGTGAAGCACTTTCACGCTCCCGGTGGTTATGGCGTACGGGTGGATTCTCACCTCTATAGTGGCTACACGGTGCCTCCGTTTTATGATTCACTGATTGCAAAACTGATCACCTGGGGCGACGATCGGCAGATAGCCCGTAGGCGAATGAAAAACGCTTTGGACGAACTGTTGGTCGATGGTATTAAAACCAATCAGCCCCTGCATCGAAAACTGGTACGCGATGGCGGCTTTAAAACGGTAGACTTCACCATCCACTACCTTGAGAAACTGATGCGGGACTAACACCCTGCATCACAATGCAGGAAAGCCTATGCCCTGGATACAACTTCAGATCCCGGCTGATCCCGATACGGCGGATCAGCTTGAGGACCTGCTTATGGAGATGGGTGCAGATGCCGTATCCATGGAAGATGCGGCAGACCAGCCACTCTACGAACCCGACCCTGGCACCACACCTCTGTGGAGCCAGACGACCGTCACCGGGCTCTTTCAATCTGACAGAGACATCGATCAGCTTTGTTCAGATGTACGCAACGCCTGGCATCAGCAAACCCAGAAAACTCTCGCAGATATTGACGTTACCCTGGTTGAAGACAAGGACTGGGAACGGGCGTGGATGGATGATTTTCACCCACTGCAATTCGGTGAGCGCCTCTGGATAGTACCAAGCTGGCATGAAGCACCGGATCCCGATGCAGCAAACCTTATGCTGGACCCCGGGCTCGCATTTGGCACCGGGACACACCCAACTACTGCCCTGTGCCTGGAATGGCTTGACGGACAGGATGTTAGTGGCAAGCAGGTTACCGACTACGGCTGCGGCTCGGGCATCCTCGGTCTTGCGGCGTTGTTACTGGGCGCAAACCATGTTGTTGGTGTAGATACTGACCCTCAGGCTCTCGAAGCCAGCCGGGAAAATGCCCGCCGCAACAACGTCGATGAATCCAGGCTTGATCTGTTTCTTCCGGCGAACGAGCCAGATACAAAAGCCGACATCATGCTTGCCAATATACTCGCGCAGCCTCTGATCGGCCTGGCGCCACATCTGGCAGCACTCACAAAGCCCGGGGGCGATCTGGTACTTTCAGGTATTCTGTCAAACCAGGCCCGCGAGGTAATGGCCGCCTATGAACCCTGGTTTATTATGGATGAGCCGGAACAGCGAGAAGAATGGATACGCCTCACAGGACGGCGTAACGAGAGATGACGAAGGCCGTCTTAACGACTAAACTCCCAGACTCGTAGTCCAGTCGCTTTCAGGAACGAAGCATGACCCAAAGTAGTCTGCAGACCCAGTGCCCAAAATGTCGTACCCGGTTCAGGGTTACCGATGAGCAACTTGGTATTGCCAAGGGCAAGGTGCGCTGCGGCCACTGCATGGAAGTATTCAACGCGGTCGACCATCAAGTGGCGGGCAGTGCAACCGGGCCGCGTGCAGGCAACAACACACCGGGAACTGCCGGCCGGCCGGAACACCCTTCCAGGGAGCGTTCCGCCACCGGCTTCACCAGCGACATAATTGAAGACGATTTCATCTTTGCCGACAATCCCGAGGAAGATGCAGAAGAAGGCCCTTACGCCGGCACAAAGCTGACTTTTTCAGAGGAAGAATTAAGCGATAGCTTTCGTGACGTAGACGCTCAGGATCCAACCTCACTGGGCAGTTCAGACAACGACGACCTTACCGGCGACATCGACGAAAGCTGGGCTGAAGCTATCCTCAATGAAGACAGCGCGCCTGCAAAGCCTCCTGCTGAGCCCGAGTTCGATAAGGCAAAGCCGGGGCCAGAACCACAACAAAAACTCCCGGTCGAACCTGAAGACTCCGGCACCGGAACACCATCAGAACCTCCTCAGGAGCAGGCGGATGCCACTGGGTTTTATGTAGATGAACAACCCGACCCCGCATTTGAGTCGTTTGCAAGCGAACATGGGGACGAACCGGAAAACGAGCATCAACAGAATGAGCCTTTCACAGCAAACGCTCCGTTTGACGATCTCAGATACGACCCCGTCTCTGTGGGAGCCAAGGACAGGAGTTGGCTACGCTCCCTCGTCTGGTCACTGATCATACTCGGCCTTGTAGGTGTCCTGGTTGCGCAGGTGACCTGGTTCCAGTTTGACCGGCTATCGACAATTCCAGAGCTTCGCCCCTTCTATGAAAAGGGCTGTGAGCTTGCCGGCTGTGAGCTGAAGCCCCTGATTAATATCGAATCAATCAAGAGCCGCAAGCTGGTGGTCCGCACCAATCCGGAAAACCGCAGTCAACTGGTCGTCGATGCAGTCATCATCAACCAGGCAGATTTTCAGCAGCCCTTCCCGGCCATTGCTCTCACTTTCTCCAATCTCAATGGCGACGTCGTTGCCCAGAGTATTTTCACACCAGAGGAATACCTTGCTGGTGAGGGTGAAGAGCTGGACATAATGCCGGTAGAGACTCCGGTACGCATTGCAATAAGTATTCGAGACCCGGGCCGGGATGCCGTGAATTACAACATAAGCTTTCAACCCTATGCCCCGTGAGATTGCTCGCAGGAAATAACCCGGCGGGCACGTCGGTCGTGACCTGATAGGACAAAAGTCAACCAGAAAGAACGAAAAATAATCAGTTTTTTCGGCTTACTGCCCCTTCAATCACAGTGCCCCCGGCGGTATCATTAGCGCCCTTCGGAACTGACGCCGGTCATTTATTGACCAACGCCGTTACTCCGACTTTTGCTTAATCTGCCGTGATACGGATTCAGACCATGTTGCCAATGGCAAAAATCGGGCCGTACACTCTGCCCAATCCGCTGATAGTTGCACCTATGGCGGGTGTAACAGACCGGCCATTTCGGTTGCTCTGCCGGAAAATGGGCGCTGGGCTGGCGGTGTCGGAAATGGTAATAGCAGACAGCAAACTCTGGCATACCCGTAAGTCCAGAACCCGCATGAATCATACCGGGGAGCCAGAACCAAGATCGGTACAGATCGCTGGCGGTGACCCGGAAATGCTGGCGAATGCGGCCCGGCTAAACGCAGAATCCGGCGCCCAGATTATTGACATCAACATGGGCTGTCCGGCCAAAAAAGTGTGCAACAAGGCAGCCGGCTCAGCACTGATGAAAGATGAAAGGCTGGTAAGGGACATACTGAGCGCAGTAGTCAACGCCGTTGATGTTCCCGTTACCCTGAAAATGCGCACCGGTTGGGATCAGAACAATCGCAATGCCCTGACCATCGCACGCATGGCTGAAGATATCGGCATTCAGGCCCTGGCAATTCATGGTCGTACCCGCGCAGACAAATACAATGGCGATGCTGAGTACGACACCATTGCAGAAGTAAAATCCAGTGTAGGCATTCCGATTTTCGCCAACGGCGATATCACATCACCGGAAAAGGCGCGATGGGTTATGGAATATACCGGTGCTGACGGCCTGCTTATAGGTCGTGCTGCACAGGGCAGCCCATGGATTTTCAGGGAAATATTGCATTTCCTCGAAACCGGCCAGCACCTTCCGGCGCCTCCACTTGATGAAGTGGAACAGATTCTGAGCGAACACCTGGACGCCCTGCACAGCTTTTACGGAGAGCTCATGGGCGTGCGTATTGCCAGAAAACATGTGGGTTGGTATCTGCAGTCCCACGACCCGGGCAAACAGTTCCGTAATCGCTTTAATGCGCTTAATGAATCACTTGCGCAAAAAGACAGTATTCAACAGTATTTTTCAGGTTTACGAAATGGAGAGGAATTCGCAGCATGACCGCTGAGACTTTGGCAAACAACACTCTGAACACACCGGCCAACGATGATATTCACCAATTGCAAACGGTGAACAGCAGCGGCAACACCGTTACCCTGCGCGACAACGTTGAAGTAGCACTGAAAAACTACTTCACCCAACTTGACGGAGCTCCCGTCACTGAGGTTTACCAACTGGTATTATCCGAAGTGGAAGCACCTCTGTTGGAGCAGGTAATGAAGTACACGCGCAACAACCAGACCAAGGCGTCCACCATGCTCGGACTGAATCGCGGAACCCTGCGCAAAAAACTTAAGCAGTACGGGCTGCTATAATCGAAACACCCTGACTTGATGAGGGCCTCCCGGACACCCTTGGCCAGGCCCTCGTTCGTTCACCCCAAGTGAAGAATGTAACCCCATGGCAAACCAGGCTAACACTCCCATCCGTCGCGCACTGATCAGCGTCAGTGATAAATCCGGCATCGTCGAGTTCGGGCAGGCGCTTTCCGCCCGCGGTATCGAACTGCTCTCCACCGGAGGCACCTTTCGCCTCCTGAAAGAACATCAGGTTCCCGTAACCGAAGTTTCGGACTACACCGGGTTTCCGGAAATGATGGATGGCCGGGTAAAGACTCTGCACCCGAAAATCCACGGCGGCATTCTGGGTCGCCGGGGTACAGACGATGCCATTATGAATGAGCATGGCATCACCCCGATTGATATGGTTGTAGTAAACCTGTATCCATTTGAAGCCACCGTTGCCAATCCGGATTGCGACCTGGCAACCGCCATCGAAAACATCGACATTGGCGGCCCGACTATGGTTCGTGCGGCGGCAAAAAATCACAACGACGTTGCCATTGTGGTCAACGCCTCCGATTACGGCCGGATCCTGCAAGAACTGGATGATAACGACGGCCAACTGAGCTACGGCACACGTTTTGATCTGGCGGTAAAAGCATTCGAGCACACCGCCGGCTATGACGGTGCCATCGCCAACTATCTGGGTGGCCGCACAGCGGATAATGACAACGCCGATTTTCCACGCACCTTCAATACCCAGTTCGTCAAAGTACAGGACATGCGCTACGGTGAAAATCCGCACCAGCGCGCAGCCTTTTACGCCGAGCGCAACCCCAAAGAAGCCAGTATTGCCACTGCAAAGCAGCTTCAGGGTAAAGAACTGTCCTACAACAACGTTGCAGACACCGACGCTGCCCTGGAGTGCGTGAAGCCCTTCGCAGATCCTGCCTGCGTTATCGTCAAGCATGCCAACCCCTGCGGCGTGGCGATTGGAGCAGATATCCTCCAGGCTTATGACCTGGCCTTTGCTACCGACCCTACCTCGGCCTTCGGCGGCATTATTGCCTTCAACCGTGAGCTGGACGCAAAAACCGCTAAAGCAATCATTGATCGCCAGTTTGTTGAAGTCATCATTGCACCTACTATTGCGCCTGAGGCCGTAGATCTGGTGGCCGCCAAGAAAAACGTACGACTGCTGGCCTGCGGTGAGTTCAGTGGTGAACGTTCCCCGGCCATGGACTACAAGCGTGTGACCGGAGGGCTCCTGGTACAGGATCGTGATCTGGGCATGGTGGCCATGTCCGATGTTAAAGTCGTAACCACCCGCCAGCCAACTGAACACGAACTGAACGATCTGCTGTTCGCCTGGGAAGTAGCGAAATACGTGAAATCCAATGCCATCGTTTATGCCCGCGCAGGCCGCACGATTGGCGTTGGTGCTGGCCAGATGAGCCGCGTTTACAGTGCCCGGATTGCAGGAATCAAAGCCGCCGATGAGAACCTGGAAGTAAAAGGTTCGGTGATGGCTTCCGATGCTTTCTTCCCCTTCCGCGATGGTATTGATGCTGCCGCAGCAGCCGGCATTACTGCGGTTATACAGCCCGGCGGCTCCATGCGCGATCAGGAAGTCATTGATGCCGCCAACGAACATGGCATCGCCATGGTATTTACCGGCATGCGCCATTTCCGGCACTGAGACAACACCTTGTAAACGTATAGGGCAACAAGATATGAATATTCTGGTAATCGGCAGTGGCGGACGCGAACACGCTCTGGCCTGGAAAGCGGCCCAGTCCCCGGATGCGGACACAGTTTTTGTAGCTCCGGGTAACGCCGGTACTGCACGCGAACCGGGTGTAGAGAACGTTAATCTGGACGTTCTGGACCTTGAAGGCCTGGCTGTATTTGCAGCCGATAATAATGTCGGCCTCACCATCGTTGGACCGGAAGCACCGCTGGTAGCAGGCATTGTGGACCTGTTTGAAGAGCGCGGTCTGCGCGTGTTCGGGCCCAGCGCCGGAGCCGCACAACTGGAAGGTTCCAAAGCGTTTACCAAGGACTTCCTGGCGCGCCAGAAGATTCCTACGGCCAGCTATGGCAACTTCACCGACGTAGACGAAGCCCTCGCCTATGTTCGTGAACAAGGCGCTCCCATTGTTGTCAAAGCCGACGGCCTTGCCGCAGGTAAAGGCGTTATCGTAGCCATGACCCTTGAGGAAGCCGAAAACGCTATCCGTGACATGCTTGCTGGCAACGCCTTTGGAGAGGCCGGCAGCCGTGTTGTCGTTGAAGAGTTTCTGGACGGCGAAGAAGCCAGCTTTATCGTAATGGTTGATGGTGAGCATGTGCTGCCCATGGCCACATCCCAGGATCACAAGCGCGTTGGCGACGGTGATACCGGTCCGAACACCGGCGGTATGGGGGCATACTCTCCTGCTCCGGTAGTAACCCCTGAGGTGCACCAGCGCATCATGGATGAAGTCATATACCCGACGGTGCGCGGCATGGCAGCGGAAGGTCATCCCTACAAGGGGTTCCTGTATGCAGGCTTGATGATCGACACCTCGGGAGCGCCCAAGGTGATCGAATTCAACTGTCGTTTTGGCGATCCGGAAACCCAGCCAATCCTGCTGCGGATGAAATCCGATATTGTCGGACTCTGTCAGGCCGCCATCGATGGTGAGCTGAATCAGTGCAACTCAGAGTGGGACGAGCGCGCTGCTGTAGGCATAGTTCTGGCTGCAGGAGGCTATCCCGGCAGTTATAATAAAGGCGATGTCATTTCCGGTCTTCCAGAAACAGAAACCGAAGGCGAGAAGGCGTTCCATGCAGGCACAGCCCTTGAAGGCAATGAAGTGGTCACAAGTGGTGGGCGGGTACTTTGCGCGACGGCGCTGGGTAACACTGTAACAGAAGCCCAGCAACGGGCTTACAAACTTGCTGGAAAAATTCGCTGGGATGGCGCATTTTATCGCAAAGACATCGCTTACCGGGCTATTGCACGCGAACAGGCGTGATCTGACACACTGAACGAAAGCCCGGCCATTGACCGGGCTTTTTTATGGAGGATCAACCCATATGCTGAAAAAGCCTCCCTATACTGCCGCTTTTCTCCTTTTAATCACTCTGCTTGTTAGCGCATGCTCCCGCAACGACCTGTACGAAACGGCCATGAACATGGAACGCTCCGCCGCAGGCCTGGAAGCTGACACCATTACTGTAGGCGATCTGAAGATTGCCTACCTGCGCAATTCAGAGATGAATAATGGCGACACTATAGTTCTGGTTCACGGCTTTGGCGCCAATAAGGATAACTGGACCCGTATCGCCCGGGAGCTCAGTGATGACTTTAATATTTATGCCATAGACCTACCCGGCCACGGCGAAAGCAGCAAGCCACTCAACCTGGGTTACCACCTGGAAGACCAGGTCAGCCATCTTGCCCGCATTATTGAAGCACTCGGCATAAACGAAATGCATATGATGGGCAACTCCATGGGCGGCGGGATTACAGCGCTTTACGCTGCCACTTTCCCCGAACAGATAAAAACCGCCGTATTGTTCGATCCGGCAGGTATTCTCGACTATCAAAACGAGATGGTTGATATGGTGTTAGCGGGGGACAACCCGCTGATACCCTCAAAACCAGGTGATTTTGAACGTCTTATGGATTTTGCACTTGAGAAAAAGCCTTTTATTCCCTGGCCCGTTTCGGAAGTTATGGAAGAGCAGGCTCTGGCAAACCGGGAAGTGAACGAAGTCATCTTTGCGGCCATCAGCGACACAGGCTTCGAACCGGAATTCCGCAACGTCATTAAAAGCATAGAAGATCCGGTGCTTATAGTCTGGGGTAAAGAAGACCGCATACTGAACTACCGCAACGGTGAAGTTTTTCTGGAGTCCATTCCTGGTGCGCGACTGGAAATACTGGAAGGTATTGGCCATGTGCCAATGATTGAGGCCCCGCAAGAGTCTGCCCGCCTCTTCCTGGAATTTGCCGAACCCTACGCCACACCTGCCGGATAATACTCACATGCATAAAGTTCTGCCCTTATCAGCTTCAACGATGCGGAAAAACAAGGTAGCCTTACGCGGAAGATGATTCGTTCCCCCTGAAAGAACCACTCATGCCTGAAGCTATCTGGATTTCTTTTGCATTTGGCCTCGGCCTGCTGATCAAAGCCATCGGGCTACCGCCATTGGTTGGTTACCTGGCAGCCGGTTTTGTGCTCAGCGGTCTTGCAGCCAGCCCCTCCGTCGGCATATCGGCGGAGCCCACATCCGTACTGGCACATATCGCTCATCTGGGCGTCTTGTTGATGCTGTTTACTGTCGGGCTCAAGCTTAAACTCAAATCGGTTATAAGCCCGGAAGTCATCGGCGGCAGCCTGCTGCACTTTTCCATCACCTGCTTTGTATTTACGCCCGGCCTTTACTTCCTTATGGACATAAGCTGGTACGTTGCCTTCATGCTGGCAGTTGCCTTGTCATTTTCATCTACCGTACTGGCTGCAAAGGTACTGGAAAACAAGCGAGAACTCCGGGCTTTTCACGGTCGTGTGGCCATTGGCATCCTGATTATGCAGGATCTGATTGCCTTGCTGGTGATGAGCCTCGCTGCGGGCCAGACACCCTCAGAATGGGCGCTGATTATTTTTGGTCTGCCACTGTTACGCCCCTTACTGTTCAAGCTTCTGGATGCAAGCGGCCATGACGAACTTCTGGTTCTTCTCGGCCTGCTGCTGGCATTGGTGGTAGGAGGCCTGGGTTTTGAAACTGTCGGACTCAGCTCAGAACTCGGAGCCCTGATTTTCGGAGCTATTCTTGCCAATCATCCCCGCAGCCAGGAACTGGCAAAATCCCTGTGGAGCGTGAAAGAAATTTTTCTGGTTGGCTTCTTTTTGCAGATTGGTATCGGCGGTCTGCCGGACACCAACGCTATAATCTTTGCGGTCGTGGCAGCACTGGCTTTACCTCTCAAGGGCATTCTGTTTTTCTTCCTGATGCTGTTGTTCCGTCTGCGGGCCCGTAGCGGTTTTCTGACTTCACTGGCCCTGACCAACTACAGTGAATTCGGACTGATCGTTGCGAGCATTGCACTGCCGGAGTGGCTGGTGCCTCTTGCAATAACTGTGGCACTCTCCTTTCTGATCTCCGCACCGATAAACCGCCTGGCACACCCTCTGTACGAGCGGCTGAGCCATCGCCTTGTGCGCTTCGAGAGTCATCAGCGACACCCGGATGAGCTTCCCATTTCCCTTGGTGATACCCGTGTTCTGGTTATGGGTATGGGGCGAACCGGAACAGCTGCCTATGACTGGCTAAAAGCTTCGGAAGCGAGGTTGATGGCTCTGGATTCCGATCTTCCTAAAGTGGCCCGACACCAGGCGGAAGGGCGGAATGTTGTTTACGCCGATGCTGAAGACAACACCTTCTGGGAAGCGCTGCACATGCCGTCTCTGGAAGCCGTCGTTCTGGCTATGAGCGATATCGAGGCGAAATTGATTGCTGCCCGTATGCTGAGGAAACTTGGCTTTACAGGCTACATCGTAGCTCACACCATGTATGAGGATGAAGCCAAACGCATTTGCGAAGCCGGCGCCGACAATGCCTATCTGACCATGAGCGAAACCGGTGTCGCCCTGGCCAGCCACCTTCTTGAAAAGGTTCCGGCCGCTTTAATACCCGTTTCAACCAAGGCAAGCTGATCTCAGCCTTCCGATAACTGACGTGAACCACGTTATTGATTAAACCCGAGCAAAGAGCTACTACACAAACATGGCGAAGGTGATTCCCAAGAGAGCATAAACACCCTTAAAACGTCAGTCCACTTTACAGTTTTCACAAACGCCAGAATGCCTGTCATTTGCAACTATTTGTATAGGCGCACCTATACATCTTCTGGCACACAAGCTGCCTGCAACCTATAAAACAATACAGTCATCGCAGGCCACACAGGAAGGTGGCCGGATCTTTAGTCGTACCGGTTAATCCATACAACCCTGAGCGGCTGGCAGTCCGATTTTCCAGGCACCACTTTCGTGGGGGTTCGCCATGGTGGAAAAGCGACCGCTTGTCTGGTTGTCAGCGGCAAACAGCAACACCCGTATTCGCAAGAGCATGGGGACAAACTGGGATCTGATTGATTTCAGTTTTGATGATACGGTGCCGCTTTATACGCTGCTTCCGGATAAGGCCAGAGTTGGCGTATTGGAACTCCCGGCACTATCACCTGAAAACATATCGAATCTGGAAGGCTGGGTAGAAACGCTTGACCTGACATACTGGATTGCCATTGCCCCCCAACGGCCCATAAGCGGCACACCGGCTACAAAACTTATCGCTCGCTACTGTTCAGATTTCCATACTCTGCCGGTGGACTACAAGCGCATCAACACGGTCCTCGGGCACTTGTGGGGCATGGCAACAATTCTTATGCCAGCCAACAATCCAGGCTGCCATAGCTACCAGAATCTGGCTCTGGAAGGAAAGTCCCAATCCATCCGCGATGTCCGCAACCTGCTCCGCCGGTTTGCCGCTACGCAGGAGCCGGTACTGATCTCCGGAGAAAATGGCACTGGCAAAGAAGCGGCTGCCCGATTTGTCCATACAAACTCCGCCCGGGCTCACGGCCCTCTGGTTTTTGTTAACTGTCCCGCCCTGCCCTCGGCTCTCACCCAAAGTGAGCTGTTCGGTTACGAAAAGGGCGCGTTTACCAGTGCCATGAGTTCCCGACAGGGGCGGCTTGAACAAGCGAACGGAGGATCACTGGTATTTTCCCGCATCGATGAACTGCACCTTGAACAACAATCCGCAATCCTCCGGTTTCTGCAGGAAGGCGAGATTGAACGAGTCGGAGGCAACGCCCGGATAAGGGCAGACGGCCGGATCATTGCAATTACCAGTCAGCAGTTACCCGATCTGGTTGCGCTTGGCCGCTTCCGCAGCGATGTCTACTTCCGGCTTGGCAGTCTTGAAGTAAAGCTCCCACCCTTAAAAAACCGACGCGAAGACATACCTGTAATTGCCGGTGCACTGCTTCAGACCTGCTGGCCGGAAGCCAGGCAAAAACGACTGAGCAAGGATGCAATTCAGAGTCTGGTCAATCATTCATGGCCCGGTAACCTTCAGGAGTTGCAGAATCGCTTGCGACAGGGGGTGTTGCTCAGCGACCGGGCAGTTATCGAAGCCGCTGACCTTGGGCTGAACCTGTCCGGATCCACCACCAATCCACTCTCCAATCTCAGCCTCAAAGAGTTCCGCGCCAGAGCGGACCGTCAGGCACTGCTGTGTGGCCTTCAAAGTGCAAACTACAACATGTCTGAGGCCGCAAGAGTCCTGAAAATATCGAGGGTCTCGTTATATCGGCTCCTGGAAAAATACAACCTGAACCTGCATAGCCACAACCCCCGACGAAAGCCTTACCGAAAGGGAGATTTGACATGAAAATCCAAAATCGTCTGCTGCTCACCATAAGTGTGTGCATGATTCCTGCTATAGGCAGCGCTCAGCCAGAAAATGACGAGACAGGCACAGCGTCGTCGTCCCGGGCCGAGGAATATACAGAGCAAGCCTCGGACATCGCCTCCATCACATCGGACAGAGGTATTGTCACCCATCCAGGCCGCTTCACTATTGAGCCCTCATTTTCTCATGCCCACAGTAATGCAACGCAGGTCGCAGTGGAGGGCTACACGGTGATTCCTGCTCTGTTGATAGGTCTGATTAATATTTCAGAAGTCCAGCGGGATATTTTTGTTGGCGCCCTGTCGCTTAAATACGGTTTTACCAGCCGGTTTGAAACTGCGGTCCGGATACCCTATCTGAGCATTCACGAAGACCTGCGGGAACGGCAGGCGTTTGAAGGAAGCCCTGTAGACACCCTGCGGGAGTCTTCAGGAGATGGCCTTGGAGACGTAGAACTGTCTTTGCGTTACCAGCTGAACGATGGACTTGAAGGCTGGCCTTATGTCATCGGTTCCCTCCGGGTGAAAGCCCCCACAGGGGATAGCCCGTACGACGTTGATCAACAGGTCATTAACGACAGCCAGGGCAACCCCATAGGTATTGAGCTTGAGGAACGGCCGACCGGCTCCGGGTTCTGGTCCTTCGAGCCTGGAATCTCCTTCATTTATCCTTCAGATCCTGCGGTTCTCTACGGCAATTTAAGTTATGTCTACACACTGAAAGACGAAAAGGGCTATGAGAACGGCAACACCGTTGATCCGGGCGATGTGATCCGATTCGGTTTTGGCATGGGATTCGCGTTCAATGAGCGGACATCATTCAGCCTTGGCTACGATCATTCGATTATCAGGAAAACAACCTATGAGCGAGATCTTGATCTGTTTGGCGCTCACTTTGACAGCATCCAGATAGGCTCCCTGGCATTCGGGCTATCTCAAAGACTGACGTCCAGCACGACACTGAGTCTCACCGTCAATGTCGGGGTAACCGAGAATGCGCCCAACAGTGAAATCACGCTGAAGCTGCCCATCAGCCTCTAGTTGACAGGCAACTGGAGGCGCCTGATAACTAGCGGCCGAGAAACTGAAGAATGGGATCCCGGAGGTTGTCCGGCATGGGATAGCCGGCTCCCAGGTTGTTCAGTTCGATATTCAGTTGGCGCGCGTTCCGGATGACCGACCCGTGCAAGTCATTCTGAATCAGCGTCATCCACCCTCCTGCGCCGGAAGAGGCTGAAACAAGTGCTTGCCCGTCCTGCCCCGAGTTGATGATACCGAGCACCGTCTCCATCTGCTGAGGTATCGCTCTCCCGCTCACCACCTGACTCAGGTTGGGGATAATCAGACGATTAATCGCCAGGGTTTCTCCGTTCACAGAAACAATCTGTTCCAGTCCGATCGAAATTTCGAGGTTGTTGAGACTGAAACCGCCCTTCTGCGAAGCCAGTTCGTCGTCATTCATCACCTGGGGCAGAAAAGTTCCTTCAGCCAAGGCGGCCGGGGTCATCACGCTTCCAAGGGCCAGGGCCAGTCCCATGGCTGCAAAACGCTGCAGGCTAACCATTTTGTTACCACTCCCTTGTGGATGGCCAATATGGCAATGTATGACCAAGGGACGGCCCCTGCTGCGCCTTGAACAGAGGCGCCCGGACAATCTGCGGCCAGTTCCCGCTCGTAAGAAACGTGCTACGGCCCCGCCGTATATGGCTCCGAATAACAAAGGCGGAACCATTCCAATACTCTTCGAACTCCGCTTTGGTGTATGTTTTGAGCCCACGCGCGGGGTCGCCGACAAACACCTCATTTTCACTGATACCCTTGATAACAACAAAATGCCGGAAGCCGTTCAGGTTCAACAGCACAATGACCGGAAGACGGACCCTGTCCCGCAGACCGGTCAAGGCCATACGAAAGCCGTCAGCCTTATAGCCCTCGGACTCCAGAAACCGCTTCATATCCAGCATGGAGAAACCTTCCCGGCGTACCTTTTCCGGATCTGCCAATGAGAACATTCCAGAGAAGACTTCCTGTTCTGTCACCGGATGGTCGTAATGGTAGGAAAGCAGGGAGGCGATCGCAGCTGAACCGCAACTGAAGTCGTACTGCTGCTGCATCACCGAGCTGAACCGCTGCTCCTTGAAACTGCGAACCTCCAACTGTAGCCCGCCGTCCAGCCCCGGCAACACAACATTCCCGGCATAAGCGGTGGGCCAGAGCAGCGCAGCGACCATCATGAAAGTCACAGGCATCTGCTTTGCCATGGCCCACCTCCTGTCAGCGATTGATAAGAATATTCACCTGAGTACTGTCCTGAATCACCACCTGGTTACCGCTGTTCTGGATAACAGTGGCAATACCACTCATATTTCCAAACGCGTAATCCGATATCATGTTGTTGCCGGTCACCGAAGGGCCCGACAGGGTATTTCCTGATACCACCGCGCTTTGTTGGTTGTCATTTAACTGTAACTGGAAGGGGATCCCCTGGCGTCCACTGGCCTCCTCCAGCTGGTCTTCGCTCAGCGCAGGCTGATTCATCCATTCTTCAGCGCTTGCTCCCGCCGTCAGTCCCATGACAGCGAATACACAGCCAGCCCTCAAGATCCCTCTGATGACGTTATCCATGAAATGCCTCCCGGCAGGGGCTTGGGCCACGCGCCTCGGCGTGTGGCCCGCCTTGCTCATTCTGAACCGCCACCTGTGGACAGGTTAGACATGACGCTCACATTGGCCTGGGTAACGCTTCCAACGCCAGCGTTCTGGGCAAACGCACCCACACCGGTGAAGTTAGCCGAGCCCCCGGAGATCTCGTTGGAGGCACGGACTTCTGTATAGGCGCTATCGCCTGTGGCTTCCCCATACGTCACGGTGGTGCCAGTGACGTAGCCATCAAGATCCGCATCATTCATGAATACTTCCAGGGAAAGGCTCAACTCGGTAACGCTGTTATCAGAGCTGTCACTGTTTCCGCTGTCAGAAATATTGAACGAATCGGTCACAGCTGTGCTGTTATCCGAGTTGTCAGAATTATCCGAGTTGTCGGAATTATCAGAGTTATCCGAATTATCCGAGTTGTCGGAATTATCCGAATTGTCCGAGTTATCAGACATGTCATTGCCACTGTCGGCAATTTTGAACGCGTCGTTCAGGTCTGTGCTGTTGTCAGAATTATCGGAGTTATTCGTATTATCGGTATTCACGGAACTGTCATTTCCGGAATCGTTGTTTGCAGTAGATGTGTTATCTGCGTTGGTATTCGGGCTTCCGTCTCCACCCTGATCGTCGGCCAGTGCCGCGCCTGAAATACCCAGCCCTATGGCTATAGCAATCGCTAGCATGCTTTTTTTGGTATTCATAACATCAATTCCTTTGAGGTTGTTGGCTTATCAGGGATCCAGACCCAACTCACTGGCTTCTTAATACATAAGGGCTCAGATCCACACCTGAAAAGGAGCGATTCCCGTGCCAGCCTCAAAAGATAACGCATAACTATTTGATTTTTAAAGAGTTTATCAAAACAAGACAAGAGTGATAACAGACACCAAAACTCAAAGCTGTTTCAGAATTGAAACACCGATTCGGGAGGAAACCGGAAGAAAGCAGATTTTCTTCAGTTTTTCATGGAGATAAGCAATATAACCTGGTGTAAAGACAAAAGGTGTTGATGACATGCCCGAAGCACACACAAAAAAACCCTGCCATTGGCAGGGTTTTCTGACGCCCGGGCAAGCCCGGGCGTGGTAACCAGAGCGTTCGATTAACCGAACTGGTTCATGGTGTTGTCTGCACCACCGGCTTTCAGCGCAGCATCACCTGCGAAGAACTCCTTGTGGTCGTCGCCGATGTTAGAACCAGCCATATCCTGGTGCTTAACAGTAGCGATGCCCTGACGAATTTCTTCACGCTGTACGCCTTTAACGTAGGCCAGCATGCCTTCGTCACCGAAGTAACCTTTAGCCAGGTTATCGGTAGACAGAGCAGCAGTGTGGTAAGTCGGCAGAGTGATCAGGTGATGGAACACGCCTGCTTCACGAGCTGCATCGCGCTGGAAGTTAGCAGTCCACTCGTCGGCCAGCTTGCCAAGTTCAGTGTCGTCGTACTCAGCACTCATCAGGTTAGCGCGGTCGTAGGCAGATACATCCTTGCCTTCTTCCTTCATTGCATCGAATACCTGCTGACGGAAGTTCAGAGTCCAGTTGAAGGACGGGCTGTTGTTGTAAACCAGCTTGGCGTCAGGCACAACTTCCTTGATGCGGTTAACCATGGAAGCGATCTGACCAACGTGAGGCTTCTCGGTTTCGATCCACAGCAGGTCAGCGCCGTTCTGCAAAGAAGTGATGCAGTCCAGAACAACACGGTCTTCACCGGAGCCCGGCTTGAAGCAGAACAGGCCAGAAGGCAGACGCTTCGGCTTCAGCAGCTTGCCGTTGGATTTAACCACAACGTCGCCGTTTGCGATCTGGTCGGCGCTTTCAATGTATTCGCCATCCAGGAATGCGTTGTACTTGTCGCCCAGGTCGCCAGGCTCATTGGTAACAGCGATCTGCTTGGTCAGGCCAGCACCCAGAGAGTCAGTACGGGCAACGATAACACCGTCATCCACACCCAGTTCCAGGAACGCCAGACGAACAGCATTGATCTTGGCCAGGAAGTCAGCGTGAGGAACGGTTACTTTACCGTCCTGGTGACCACATTGTTTCTCGTCGGAAACCTGGTTTTCGATCTGGATGCAGCAGGCACCCGCTTCAATCATCTGCTTGGCCAGCAGGTAAGTCGCTTCAGCATTACCGAAGCCTGCGTCGATATCAGCAATGATCGGCACGATGTGAGTTTCGTGGTTGTCGATCTGATTGATCAGGTCAGCAGCCTTGGCACTGTCGCCAGCTTTTTCAGCAGCTTCCAGATCACGGAACAGGTGGTTCAGTTCCCATGCATCCGCTTGACGCAGGAAGGTGTAAAGTTCTTCGATCAGACCAGAAACAACAGTCTTCTCGTGCATGGACTGGTCAGGCAGAGGACCGAACTCGGAACGCAGGGCGGCAACCATCCAGCCAGACAGGTACAGGTAACGACGCTTGGTGCTACCGAAGTGCTTCTTGATAGAGATCATCTTCTGCTGGCCGATAAAACCGTGCCAGCAACCCAGTGACTGGGTGTACTGGGAAGTGTCTTTATCGTAGTTAGCCATGTCTTCGCGCATGATCTTGGCGGTGTACTTGGCTATATCCAGACCAGTCTTGAATTTGTTCTGGGCACGCATACGGGCTGCGTGCTTAGGGTTGATAGCGTGCCAGGTCGGGTGTTGCTTCAGGAGAGAAGCAATGGTATCGACGTCTTTTGCGTAAGGCATGATCTCGATCCTTTGTGTGTTAACGGTGGTTCTGATGGCTTATTTCCCGGGCAAACCATCATGTGATTTGCCTGTGTTGCCGAGTACTCTAGTTGCATTCAATTTATAATTGAAATTTATATAATCTATATTCATCATTTTTCTCATGAATGTGCCGCCTTGACAGTCATGCACAAAACCACGAGGCGATCTCCAGGCTGAATATCGAGATGATCCCGCCGGGGAGGATTCAGGCTGAGGTGCCGACCCGCAGCATCCGGCTGGCTCCGGAAGACGCCAAGAGCTATTTCACCTTCTACCGCCAATATCCGCTCCAGTAATTGGAAATCAGCACTGGCTGGCAAGGGGTAGTCTTCAGGATCCCGAAACTGGATTTCCGCACCTCCGACTGTAAAGAGCTCATCCAACACCAAACGCAATTCCCGCCTCAGGGCCACCTGGGCCAGAATATGGCTGAGAATCATCGGACTGATGAGCATTTCACTCTGGTGACCGTACAACAGATGGCTATTGTCCGGATCACTCAATTCCATAACCAGCTGCGGACGCCGGGCCGCTTCTGCCAGTACGTCTTCCAGCTGGAGATAACCAACCATCGTGCGCGCATCGGCCTCTTCACCCGAGGCCAGGCGATCACTACCAAGTAGTATAATGGTGTCATAGCTGGCTGGATTGATGCGGCGCAATTCATCCTCAACCATATAGTCTGCTTCGATATGATTGTAGGACCTGAGAGGTTTGCCGGCAGCGTAACGGCTGATCTCCTGATCACGTTCAGACGCAGATACAACTGACACAATATCCAGTGCAGGCTGTCCGGGGCCATAGCTTGCAAACTCAGCCATCAGGCTGGGCACTCTGCGGTTCCAGCCAAGCAGAAGAATGCGGCGACCTTCCAGCCCCTCTCCCCGCGCAGCGAGTTTTGCTTCCCCACGTTTTATCTGAGGCAGTACCTGCGCTTTCGGATCAGCATCCGTTTCAGCGTAATCACGGGCCAACATGACAACCCGGTCTTCCGCCTCTATGCGGGTATCAGAGGGTGCCGCCAGGCGTATATCCCAGGCCTGGCCCTGGCGGCGAAGCAACCCAAGAATGATTACACCAGCGCGCTCGGCAGCCAGCTCCCCGAGAGACATCCCGGCTACCGTTTCTCCGCTTCGCAGGTAAATTTCATTACCCTCTCCGGCCGTCAAAAGCTCGTTATAAACTTCAGATAACCCCGGGTGCAGCACGTTCTGTACCATTAAACGGCTGATAGTGGCGTTACCTGCCACCACTTCTACTGCACCGGGATATGCACGCTCAACTACCGGTAATTTCCGGATATCCTGAATCTCTGCGACCACAAAGGGCAATGGTGCCTGATACTGCCTTGCCTGCGCGGCAATCGATAACAACGCTTTAACCGTCTGCACATCGGAAGAAATCAGGCTACCCGAATCATAGGCTGCGCTGGGCACGATGACGGCGGCAGCATCAAGACAGGCAACCCGGTGCAGGGCATCCGGCTGGATGGCCGACCCCGAGCGCAGGATGATCTGACGGGCGCGCCGGCCAATTCCGGGCTCACTCCGCAATTCATGTACCTGTTCGGCCGAAGCCTCTTCGGATAACACCACCAGGTTCAGTTTCTGGGTATCGTACTTTTCAAGAAACCGCTGCATACGGCCAGACGAACCCAGCAGTTCAGAAAGCAAGGGCAATGTCTGGGCAGTCCAGCCCAACACAACCACATGGTTTTTCAGGGTGACAGGAGTTAAACCGCGCTCAAGGTCTTCCATTTTGGCAATCAGCCAGCGGGTCAGGATAGCTACAAGAGTACCCATGAACACCACATACCCGCTGATTGTCAGCAATGTTGAAACAAAACGTTGCCAGGTGCCCACGTCGTCACCCAGATAACCCGGGTCTGTCAGGCGCAGAAAAGCCCACCATACAGCGGACCCGGGATCATCAAAATCGCCACCCTGAGGCACCACAAGAAGGCCGCCAACAAGGGAAATCAAACCAATAAAAATACCCACCACCAGAAGCTGGAAACCGGCGCCTTTTACCAACTGGCGTTCAACAATGAACTTCACACGGTCGACAACACGAAAAGGCAACATGGCGGGCTTTTTCATCAGCTGGGTCCGGTGACTTTTGGTGGAGTGGAGCCCTGCTCAACCATGGATGACAAAGGTAAAGACAGGGCTTCCCGCAGGGACGAAGTAAACTGCAGCACGCCCTCCCTGGGGCCAACACCTCCACGAGCAAGCGTTCGCTGGGGCTGAGACTGCAGATCGGCAATGACAATACGGGTACCATCATTCTCGCAGGTAGCGATCAGCTTGTTGAGTGCGGACAACCCCCCTGCATCCAGCACGGTCACACCATCCATATAAAGGATAAATCCGTTAACGTTCCGGGACAGCTCAGCAAGCTCACCGAAAATACGGTCCGCAGCGGCAAAAAACAGCGGCCCATTGATTTTGAATACCCGCCAGCCCTCAGGCAGACTTTCTCCACTGATCCGTTTGCCTGTGGTGATATCGGTCACCTTGGTCATCTCTGCCATTTCGCGCATGAACAGCACGGCCGCCAGCAGAACACCCGTCGTAATGGCAATAACCATATCCAGGGCCACGGTCAGGGAAAAACAGGCCAGGAAGACCCATATATCACTGCGCGGTGCAGTTTTAAGAAGATGCACCGCCTTGGGCGCTTCACTCATATTCCACGCCACCATGATCAACAGCGCCGCCATAGCAGGCATAGGCAGGTAGGCCAATACACCAGCCAGCGATACCAGGGCCAGCAGCACCACGACTGCATGGATCATGGAGGCTACTGGCGATTCGGCCCCGGCACGGTAGTTGGCGGCGGAACGGGCAATGGCTGCGGTTGCGGTAATACCCCCGAAAAACGGCACGACAATGTTACCCAACCCCTGCCCCATCAGCTCACTGTTGGCACTGTGGCGTTTTCCTGTCATACCGTCGAGCACCACGGCACAGAGCAAAGATTCGATAGCGCCGAGCATGGCGATAGCAAACGCAGCCGGAAGGAGTTCGCGCACCATATTCCAGGACAAGCCAATAGCTTCACCACTGGCATCCGGCTGTTGCCAGGGCCAGGCAAATTCCGGTAGAAACGGAGGAATCCCGGCGCCAGTGCCACCATCTGGCAGCAAATAGCTGAACCTTGAGCCAATGGTTTCCACCGCAGCGCCGTTTGCGTTAAGAAACAAAGCCAGCAAACTCCCGATAATTACCGCTGGAAGATGAGGCGGTACCGGAGTCTTCAGCCGAGGCCATAGCAGCATGACCGCGAGTGTAACCGACGCAACCAGGGCACTCATGGAATCCAGTGCGGGCAAGTTCTGCACAAGCACCGCCAGCTTGTCCCAGTAGTGCTCCGGCATGGTGTCTATAGACAGGCCAAGAAAATCCTTTACCTGCAGCGTTGCGATAACCACCGCAATACCCCCGGTAAACCCGAGTGTGACGGATTCCGGTATGTACTCGATAAACCGGCCCAGCCGCATAAGAGCCATGATAATCAAAAGAACACCGGACATCAGGGTGGCCAGTAACAGCCCACCCAGTCCGTATGTCTGGGCAATGGGGTAAAGAATAACGACAAAAGCCGCTGTGGGACCGGAAACACTGAACCGGCTACCGCCGGTCAGGGCAATGATAAAGCCGGCAATGAACGCCGTATAAAGGCCGTACTGAGGTGCAACGCCGCTTGCGATAGCCAATGCCATGGCCAGCGGTATTGCAATAATACCCACGGTAACGCCAGCCATTAGATCACGGATAAAACGGCGACTGTTGTAGGGTTGATCAATGCAGGCTTCCCGGAAAGCGTGGGCAAACCGGAGCGAAAAAAGGTGGGCACGATGGGACATACTGGCCTCGAGTCTAAGGGGACATACAGGTAACGAGGCCCCATATCATATATAATTTTGCGATGAAAAAGTTATCAATCACTGTGCTAGTTGTACTAATCAGCAGCCTGACGGGATGCTCAGCCATGATCCAGCCCAGCGCCAGCGGTGCCCTGGCCAGACCTCAAACCCTTTACGAGTCCCGCCTGACAGATGCAGACAGTGGCACTCAACTGACCACTGAGACACTCGCTCAAAGACTTTCCGGAACCGATGTGATCATCATTGGCGAGTACCATGGCCACCAGGCGGCGCACTTGCTGCAATCACAGATCCAGGCGGCCCTCTTCGAGAAGCAACCTTTCCAGGTGCTGTCCATGGAACAGTTCAATCTGGACCATCAGGCTGCGGTTGATGCTTATCTGAATGGCGAAACCGGCGAAACTGAAATGATTGAAGACAGCCATGCCTGGGATAATTACCGTGCGTCCTACCGGCCACTAATGGAGTTTGCACGCCAGCACAGCCTGCCAGTGATCGCTGCAAACGCCCCCGCAGATATCGTACGCTGCGTCGGTCGCACAGGGCCGGACTATTTGGACGGCCTGACCGCCGGTCATCGGGCACAATTACCCGACAACCCGTTTATGGACACCCCGGCCTACCGGGAAAAGTTCAATGATGCCATAAACACCAGCCATGGCGCGGCGGATGAAACCATGCAGGAACGTCTCGACAATACCTACAAGGCCCAGTTGCTCCGGGACAACACCATGGCAAGTCGCATACTGGCCGCCCTCAACGCCCACCCTGGCCATCAGGTGATTCATACCACTGGCACCTTTCACAGCGAAGAACATCTCGGAACCGTTGCATTACTCCGGCAACGGGCACCGGAGATTTCGATTGCGGTCATTTCACCGGTAGTATGGCCGGCGGATGTCGAAAAGGCACCGTTGCAAGAAAACCGCAACAAGGGAGATTTTCTCTACTTCATCCAACCCTTGCCGGAAGAATTCCTTGATAAGCAGCGCGAACGCAAAGCGATGTCTGCAAGATTCCGGCGCCCTGTTCAAGAGACTTGCGAGGGAGATACCCCATGAAAGTTATTGCTGCCCTCATCCTGGGTTTCAGCGCTATCGTCTCAGCCTCACTGATCAGCGACGGCCTTACAGACCTGCGAACCGGTGACCGCTATGTAACCGTAAAAGGTGTGGCAGAACGGGAAGTGACTGCGGATCTTGCCCTGTGGCCTATCCGCTTTGTGGCAACCGGGACCAGCCTCAGCGATGCTCAGGAAAAGGCCCGGAACAGTCGCAATGCCATCATGGCGTTCCTGAAACTGCAAGCTATAAACGACAGCGCCGTGGAACTTCAGAGGCTGGATGTAACGGATACTCGCGCCAATCCTTACCAGGACAATAACAACGAACAGAAGTTTATTATCAGCCAGACTTTGATGGTACGTAGCGAGGATATAGAAAAGATCCGCCAGGCTGCCCAGGGTGTGAGCGAACTGGTCGATTCCGGTGTGGTACTTTCATCGGACTACGGCCCGAGCGGCCCGACTTACCTGTTTAACGGGCTGAATGACATCAAACCCGACATGATTGCGGAAGCCACAGCTTCCGCCCGTGAAGCCGCCAGCCAGTTTGCGGAAGATGCGAAAGCCGAGCTGGGCGACCTGCGCCGTGCCAATCAGGGCGTATTCCAGATACTGGCCCGGGATCAGGCCCCCGGGGTGTCCGAGCAACAACACCCGGTAAAAACCGTAAGGGTCGTTTCAACCGTTGAATACTATCTGCGCTGATACGGACTGAAACAGCACAACCTCACTGGGTCTGGACCATCTCGTCGGTTACCTGATACTCACCAGCCAGCCAGCGTGTAATTTCGCTGGCTGCAGGGTGATCATATGCATCATAGGTATGCATCAGGCTTTGGCGTTTTTCCTCGCTGATGCGTCCAAGACCTGTGTCCTGTAACACCAGAAGATCGGCATGGAGCTGGTCTGCGAGTTCCTTTCCGAGAACCTCTTTCGCTGCATGACGAAATGCCTGAGCATACTGGTATTGCGGCCCCTGACGATAGGATTCCACCAGCGTTATCGCGGGGATTGTAGTCAGCACAGACTGCAGGGCCGGGTTAATTCCATGCCCGGAAAGATAAGCGCCATTGGCAGCCGGACGGCCAGTAAAACCACGCAGGTGCAGATGTCTGGACATGCGATCCCCATCATTCACCGGATAATTGTCCCAAAGTACCGGCTTGCGGCCCAGCTGTTCACTCACACGCTTCAAATGCCCGGGCGAAATTTCCCGGGAACATACTTCCTCACCCGTCCAGAATATCTGGATATCATGATCCAGCCGGCGCCCAAGAGTCTCCAGGTATGCTGGAGGACGTTGCCCGAAAACACGGTCCAGCACCGGGTCATCGGAGTAATAGCTGGGGCAAACGGAAAGGTACTCAGCCTGAGTACGCTCCCGAACCCACTGCATAATATCCGCCTGGGTTTCTGCAAGCGCCGGAGTATCAGCATGCATATCATCAAACAGGATCGCCAGCTCATCGATACCAAGGCTATCAAGCATCTCAAGCTTTTCAGCAAGTACGGCACGGGCAGCATCATCAAAGCAGTTGAAAATTTCGTACGGGCTCAGACCAACACCAAACCGCATCCCCTGGGCTCGGCAAAACCGACCGAACTCTGACAGCTCTGATGCCATTTCCGATGGGTACGGCTCCTGCCAGCGCCGACGCAGAAATGCGTCGGCCTTCGGCGCGTACAGATAAAAGCCGTAACCATGCGGCGCCAGCGTGCGCACAAGTTGTTTGCGCTCCTGCCAGCTCCATACCGGCCCGTAGAAACCTTCGATAATCCCCAGTGTTGTGCTCATGGCGCTCTCCCTGTAGCAACCTGGTTTGTTACCACATGGTATACCTGCAGCAAGCGAATGGTATATCCCGCCCGTATGCCACTCGGCGAAAGCAGGCTACTATGAGTAAAATTTTTAACGGAAACGGCTATGAGTCCTCCCCAGGCCAGACTGGGCAGTCTTGATGCATTACGAGGCCTGGCAGCCATCGGGGTCGTACTTTTTCATTACCTGCCTTATTACGACAAACTTTTCGGCCATTCATTCGAACTGCCACAACTGCTGACAGACACTTTGATGTTTGGCCGCTACGGCGTACATCTGTTTTTCATCCTCAGTGGTTTTGTCATCTTCATGACCCTTGAACGCACCCGCAATGCCACCTGGTTCGGGCTGGCCAGAGGGGTCCGGCTGATGCCAGCTCTCTGGACCGGCATTGTTCTTACCTTCATTTCAGTACACCTCCTCGGCCCCGAAAGCCGTGCTGTCAGCCTCGAAACAGCATTACTCAACGCCACCCTGCTGCACGAATATCTGGGCGCAGAGCACGTGGATGGAGCCTACTGGAGCCTGGTTATAGAGGTAACCTTTTACGTCTGGATGGCACTGTTGTTCTATACCCTGCGTGACTGGTCGCGGCTGCGCCTGGCTTTCTGGGTCTGGATGCTGGCGAGCTACGCCGGTGTAATATGGTGGAAACAGATACCTGAAAGCCTTGAATTTCTGGTGAAGGATCTGATGTTTGTGAAATATGCCCCTTTGTTTATTGGGGGCATGCTGATTTACCGGATTTACCGGTACGGCCGCCCAACAGCTGCAGACGCCGCATTACTGACACTGGCTGTGTGCCACGGCCTGCTGGCTTACAAACTGCCCTACAGTCTTTTTGTACTGGGCTGCTTTGCCGTATTTTCCCTGGCAGTGGCCGGCCGGCTGAACAGTTTGGCCAATCAGCCAATGCTCTGGCTGGGCAGCCTGTCCTACAGCCTTTATCTGGTGCATCAGAACATCGGCTACGGCATTATTATGTGGAGCTACAACACTGGAATCCCGGGCTGGCTTGGCGTCTGTCTTGCCCTGGGAATGTCACTGCTTATAGCCTCTGCAATTCACTACACTGTTGAAAAGCCGGCATTGAGACATTTCCGGGCCTGGCGAAGCGGTACCGAAACGGCACAAGCTCTGGGAGCAAAGGCAAAAGCAATCGACTAGACTGGTGTCTTACTTGTGATCTGAGCAACTATCTCATTGAAGGAGCTAGGCAATGGAGATAAAAACTTTTGAAGATCTGATCGACTGGACCCGCCAACTGCATGCTCACCTCGCAAGGTGCCTGCACGAGTCTGCCAAGAAACACGATAATGAACGCGCCAGTGCGTTACTGGACTATATTGCCCGCCACGAATCCTTGCTGGAAAAAACCGTATCTGAGTTTGAAAAACAGGCCGACCCCAAAGTTCTGCAGACCCGGCTCTACGATTACCTGAACCATAAACCGTTCAAACCAGGCCAGGCCTGCGACACCAGGTTTGCTACGCTTGGTTTTGACGACATAGCCCGGGAAATTTTCGCGTTCCATGATCAGGTTATGGATCTCTACGACTCCTTGATCGGCAAGGCAGAAATTGAGGAAGCCAAAACCCTTCTGGAAGAGCTTCTGGCCCTGGAGCAACACGAAGCCATGCAGATGTCCAGCCAGATTGGAAGAATGAACGACATCTGACACCAGCTACGACCTATGTCGCATCCGGTGCGATTTTTCGTTTCACTGGTCTACAATACTTGATAACGTGAACTTGTTATCAGGCTTCCTCAAGAAAGCCGGGCTCTATCCACAAAAATGAAAAAAAGGACACATGGGCAATGAAGATCCGTTCTGTTTTCTCCGCAGCGGTACTCGCTGTGGCCGCAACTTTCGCCTCTACTCAGGTGCTGGCTCAAGACACATTTACTCTCAAGCTGGCAGAGACCTGGGGGCCGAACTTCCCGATTTTTGGCGACACTACCAAGAATTTCGCCAAATCCGTCGAGAAAATGTCTAACGGGCGTCTGAAAATCCGTATCGATTCCGCGAACAAACACAAAGCGCCTCTGGGCGTATTTGATATGGTGAAGGCTGGTCAGTACGACATGGGCCACTCAGCTTCCTATTACTGGAAAGGCAAGGTTCCCGAAACCCTGTTTTTCACCAGCATGCCCTTCGGCATGAACGCCATGGAACAATATGCCTGGTTTTACCACGGCGGCGGCATGGAGCTGATGCAGGAAGTTTACGAACCTCACAACATGCTGT
Source organism: Marinobacter sp. F3R11 (assembly GCF_003318275.1). Taxonomy (GTDB): domain Bacteria; phylum Pseudomonadota; class Gammaproteobacteria; order Pseudomonadales; family Oleiphilaceae; genus Marinobacter. Next base: position 954,907 of record NZ_QOCH01000015.1, read on the forward strand.
CGTTTCCCGGCGGCAACACCGGCGTTCAGATGGGTGGATGGTTCCGTAAGGAAATCAAATCGCTCGAAGACCTTGACGGCCTGAAAATGCGGATTCCCGGATTCGCCGGCGAAGTTTTTGCTGAAGTAGGCGTAAACCCGACGAACATTGCACCGGGCGAGCTTTATACAGCACTTGAGCGCAACACCATTGATGCCGTTGAATGGGTAGGTCCGGCTCTGGACCTGCGTCTTGGCTTCCAGCAGATCGCCGATTACTACTACACAGGGTGGCACGAGCCTGCTACAGAGCTTCAGTTCCTGGTGAACAAGAAGGTCTGGGATAAGCTTCCGGCTGATCTGCAGGAAATCATGCGTGTTGCCATGCGCACCGCTTCCTACGACATGCTGGTAATGTCACAGCACGCCAACGCGGAAGCCTGGGCCAACATCAAGAAAGATTATCCGAACGTGCAGATCAAGCAGTTCCCGCAGGATATCTTCCAGGCCATGTACGACGCCAACAAAAAACTCCTGAAAGAAGCTTCTGAAAGTAACGAGCAGGCTGCGCGGATTGTTAAATCCCAGCAGGAGTATCTGGAACAGAGCCGTGCTTACACCGACATTTCTGAGCGCGCATATCTAAACACCATGGGCACAATCGAGTAAGATACAGGCTGTAATTGAGCCGGGGTCGCCCTGATCGTGATCCCGGTTTTGTTGTTTATAGCAATAGAACAATTGCCAGTCAGCCTGGCAGAGGATTGTGAATGCAGTGGATTATAAAACTGGATGAGGGCCTCGCCCGCTTGTCCTATCTCTGCGGCTGGGTTGCCTGTGTCGCTATGCTGCTGATGGCCGGCAACGTATTTTACGACGTGGTCGCCCGTTACGCCTTCAACGAAGTATCCATCGGTATGCAGGAAATGGAATGGCATCTGTATTCGGTGGTGTTTATGCTCGGTATACCTTACGCATTGCGCACGGATGGTCATGTGCGGGTTGATGTGTTTTATGCCCGCTGGGGCAACAAAGCAAAGGCCTGGATAAACCTGACCGGTGCCCTGCTGTTTGTGGTGCCATTTGCTTACCTTATCGGCATCTACGGCTACGATTTCGCGCTCGACTCCTACAACATGGGAGAAGGTAGCGGTGATCCTGGCGGTTTGCCGCAACGCTGGCTCATCAAATCCGTGATTCCATTCACTGCAGTCTTTATCGCCATTGCCGGTCTTAACATGGCCACTTTCGCCTTGCGCGTCATGTCTGGAGAAAAACAATACGAAGGAGAGCATAGCGGAGGGGGACTCGCATGATCGGCATGATTATGTTCCTGGTTGCCCTGTTCATGTTGATGCTGGGCTTCCCTGTCGCGTTCACATTTGGCGGCGTCGCTTTGTTTTTTGGCATATATGCCGAGGGCATGGATCTGTTTGCCTTTATGCCTTATCGCATCATGAGCGTTATGCAAAATACCGTTCTGATGGCTGTTCCGCTGTTTATCTTTATGGGTGTCATTCTCCAGCGCACGCGTCTGGCAGAGCAATTGCTGACATCCATGGGTCGGTTGTTTGGTGGTCTGCCCGGCGGTCTGGCTATCTCTACCATTCTGGTAGGCGCCCTGCTCGCCGCCTCCACCGGTGTGGTAGGTGCAAGCGTGGTAGCTATGGGCCTGATCTCTCTCCCTGTCATGCTGGCTCACAAGTATGACAAGCGGCTTGCAACCGGCACCATCTGCGCTGCAGGTACATTGGGACAGATTGTTCCACCGTCCATCATTCTGATCATTCTGGGTGACGTGCTGGGCCTTCCTGTTGGAGATCTGTTCAAGGCTGCCGTCTGGCCAGGTGTGGTTCTTATCGGGCTCTATATCGCCTATATCCTGATCATGACCCGTTTCAAACCTGAGACGGCTCCGGCCATGCCCATAGACGACAGCATCTCCCGCAAAAAGGAGATCATGAATGCATTGATGGCGATCATTCCGCCGTTAGCGCTCATTGTCGTTGTGCTTGGCTCGATCTTCACTGGCATTGCCACCCCCACAGAATCCTCTGCTCTGGGCGGCGTCGGCGCCATTGTTCTGGCCATCATCTACCGTCAGTTTTCTTTCCAGATGGTATGGGATGCATCAAAAGATACTGTCAAGGTTACCGCCATGGTATTCGCCATTCTGATCGGCGCCACGGCCTTCTCCATGGTATTCAGTTACACAGGTGGTGATTACCTGCTGGAAGAATGGATGCTGCAACTGCCGGGCGAGAAATGGGGTTTTGTCATCCTTGCCATGCTGGTCATTTTGATACTGGGATTTTTCATCGATTTTGTGGAAATTTCTTTCATCATTGTGCCCATTCTGGCACCGGTTGCCGAAGCTCTGGGCATCAATATGCTCTGGTTTGCCATTCTTATCGCCATGAATCTGCAGACCAGTTTCCTCACGCCACCCTTTGGGTTCTCTCTGTTCTACCTCAAAGGCGTTGCACCACCACAAGTACGCACCGTCGACATCTACAAAGGGGTTTTGCCGTTCATCCTCCTGCAGATGCTGGTACTGGCTCTTATAGTGATTTTCCCAGAGTGGTTTGGTATGAGCTCCTCATACTGATCTGTCGTGCAGCCGGGCCATCTGGTCCGGCTGCATTTATTCCCCCGCCTCTCACTCTTTTCTCCCCACCCTGTCAATTCCTGACGGCTCCCGGTTCCCGGTTTACCTGACAAAAACAAAACATTTTCTATAATGAACAGACAACCGGCCGTTCTCAGTCATGTATTCGGGAAAGCCCTGGCGTATGACCGCCAGCCTGAACAGCAATGTTAAGGTGAAAAAGGGAGCAGAATCAGTGAATCAGAACCGCGTCCGAAACAGTGCTCAGGGTAGTGTCAGAACCAACGCAAAGAACACCAGCCTGAGAGGACATACCGACGAAAACCATATACTGAATCTTCCTCTACAGGACACTCACGTAGATCGTGCACCGCACACCTATGAGCGCTGGCTCGTAGCCAAGCTCATGCGCATGGCAGGGTCGCCTCCTCTGCGTTTCCGGTTGTGGAATGGCGATGTCATTGAACCCGGCGAAGAATCAGCACAATTCACGCTGCAACTCGCTGACCCCAAGGCTCTTTATTCTCTGGTAACCAACCCTAATCTGGCTTTTGGCGACCTATACAGCGCCGGGCGCCTGGAAATAGAGGGCGACCTGCCCGATCTTATGGAGACACTCTACCGCGCTATTCACCAGGCGCGCGAGAAATGGCCACGATGGCTGGAAGCCCTGTGGCGAAACCACCCTCCCCGGTCGACCGGAATGCCGGAAGCACGGGAGAATATTCATCATCATTATGATCTGGGCAACGACTTTTACCGGCTCTGGCTGGACCAATCCGAGATGCAATACACCTGTGCCTACTATGAGCGGCCCGAGCTGAGTCTGGAACAGGCGCAACTGGCAAAGCTGGAACATATATGCAGAAAGCTCAGGCTCAAACCAGGCATGACCGTTGTCGAAGCAGGCTGTGGCTGGGGCGGACTGGCGCGTTACATGGCACGGAACTACGGTGTACACGTCCACGCCTACAACATTTCCCGGGAACAGATCCTTTATGCACGGGAACAGGCTCGCGAACAGGGGCTGGACACTCTGATCGACTATGTTGAAGACGACTACCGAAACATTCGTGGCCAGTATGATGCATTCGTCTCAGTTGGCATGCTGGAACATGTCGGTAAGGAAAACTATCCCGCATTGTCAGAATTGATCAAGCGTACGCTGAAGCCGGAAGGTATGGCGCTGATCCACAGCATTGGCCGCAACCGTCCCATGCTGATGAATTCATGGATTGAAAAGCGAATATTCCCCGGTGCCTATCCACCCAGTATCGGAGAATTCATGTCGCTGTGCGAACATGGCAACTTCTCTGTGCTCGATGTGGAAAATCTCAGGCTCCACTACGCCCGTACCCTGGATGACTGGCTGACACGCTTCAATTCCGTGGAAGCCGCTGTTTCTGAAATGTATGACGAGCACTTCACCCGGGCCTGGCGTATGTACCTTGCCGGCTCCATCGCAGCCTTCCGGGCAGGGTCGCTGCAGCTTTACCAGGTTCTGTTTACCCACGGCGACAACAATGAGCTGCCAGCGACACGGCAGGATATCTATAGTTCTCCCGCCGCCTCCGAAAACACCTGAGGTTACCGGCCATGGAAACTTACGATCTGATTATTGTTGGTGCCGGCCCGGCAGGATCTACCCTGGCAAAAGCCCTCGAAGACAGTGGAAAACGGGCGTTGCTAATTGATAAACACAAGTTCCCCCGGGATAAAACCTGCGCCGGCTGGGTCACACCTTCGGTTATGGAAACCCTGGGGATTGATCCTGCTGAATACGGAAACGGCCGAACCCTCCAACCCATACGCCGATTCCGGATCGGCATGATGGGGCAGGCTGCTGTAGAAAATGATCATGGCGGCGTGGTCAGTTACGGAATCCGACGCTGTGAGTTTGATGATTACCTTCTGAGCCGGACAAACACACCCAGACAGCTGGGCACACCGGTAAAAAGCATCACAAGAAAAGACGATAACTGGCTTGTCAATGAAGCCTGGAGTGCGCCGCTTCTGGTGGGCGCAGGCGGGCACTTTTGCCCTGTAGCCAGGCTGATTGGCGATGGCCCGGGAAGCCACGAAACCGTTGTCGCTGCCAAGGAAGTCGAGTTTGAAATGACTCCGGAGCAGGCAAGTGCCTGTAAAGCGCGGGGAGATACTCCGGAGCTTTGGTTCTGCCAGGACCTGAAGGGCTATGCCTGGATTTTTCGCAAGGGTAACTATCTGAATGTCGGCCTTGGCCGGGAGGACAATCATAAACTGAGCAATCATTTGCAGGATTTTGTGGAAACAATGAAAGCCAGCGGACGACTCCCTGCGGACCTGCCCGGCCGCTTTAAAGGTCATGCTTACCTGCTCTATGACCATTCAGGGCGAGCACTGACGGGTGATGGCCTGCTATTGATTGGCGACGCCGCAGGGCTTGCATATACCCAAAGTGGCGAAGGTATTCGCCCGGCCATCGAATCCGCACTACTGGCGGCAGATGTTATCCGGCGTACGCCGGAGTTCTCTGCCACTACCCTGCAGACATACAGCGACGCCATCAGGAAGAGGTTTGGTCATCGCGGACCTGCAGCAGAACAGGGTTTCCAGCTACCTGCCTGGATCCGGATGCCCATGGCAGGCATATTGATGCGATCTCACTGGTTTACGCGAAAGGTGGTGACTGAAAAATGGTTCCTTCACGAGCAAGTACCGCCCCTGGCAGCAAATATCTGATCCCGACTGCTTTCCAGATACAAAAAAGGCGGCCAAAAGGCCGCCAGGAAACAGTTCTAAGGGATCAGTGGCCCAGATAGCTACGATACATCCAGACAGTTTTTTCCTGCTGGGAAATGTAGTCACTCATCAACGCCACAGTGCCCTCATCCTGAGCATCTCCCGCCAGGCTCAGCAGCTCCCGCTGTTTGCCAATCAGTTTTGCGAAGCTGTCGAGAATATTTTCCATAGCCTGCTTACCATCACTAACGTCTCTCTGCTCAGGCACTTCTGAACGCTCAATGTAGGTGCTGTATGCGTGGGCCGGACGATGCCCCAACGTAAGAACCCGCTCAGCAACCTCATCAACCTTGAGCAACAGGTCGTTGTACAGTTCTTCAAACTTTACGTGGAGTTCAAAAAAGTTATCACCTTTTATGTTCCAGTGATAACCACGCACGTTCATGTAAAAAATCTGATAGTTGGAAAGCAGATCGTTGAGCGCATCAGCCAGCTTTACCGTTTTTTCCTTGTCCAGACCAATGAAATTCTTACCCATTTTGATGTCTCCTTCGTGGCTTTTAAAACAAGACTGGATTGACTCTAACCCAGTCTCAGCATAATCGTGAAGTTCAGTTCTTCAATGCCGGTCATAGTGCGAACCAATGCCTTGTCCCACACTCCAGCCAGGAAAATGACTACACACCAGGCCCACAGTCAATGCAGCCTTCCTCAGGAAGCGGACCGATATTGAGGTTACGATTCAGATGTTTCAGGGCTGTTCGCAGCCCTTCCTCAATCACCGGGTGGTAGAACGGCATGTCCAGCATTTCACTGACCGTTAAACGCCGCTGCACGGACCAGGCCAACAGGTGGGCAATGTGTTCAGCGGCAGGGCCAAACATCTCGGCCCCCATAAACATCCCACTACCGTGCTCTCCGTATACTCTGAGCAGTCCCCTGTTTTTACCTATCACCCGGCTCCGGCCCTGGTCTTCAAATGACACTTCACCTACAGCGAAGCGACCCGCGCAACGCTTGTCCACTTCGTCAATAGTCAGCCCTACAGAAGCTATCTGGGGATCAGTAAACACGACTGCAAGGGGGGTGCGCCTCAGACCGGCCTGAACTTCCGGGTAAGAAGCTGCATTATCGCCGGCAATCCGGCCCTCATCGGCAGCTTCGTGCAGGAGCGGCAATGTGTTATTGGCATCGCCGGCAATGAAGATATGGCTTTGACCGCAGCGCAGTGTGTGTGGATCAAACACCGGCATACCTTTTTCGTCCAGCTCAATATCCGCATTCTGAATATCCAGATTATCGACATTGGGACGACGCCCGGTAGCTGCGAGCAGATATTCAAATGTTTCTGTTTTTTCACTGCCACCTTCATCGATGTAGGTTACAGCCACTCCACCATCAACCCGCTCGACGCGCTTCACATCACTATCGGGGTCCAGCGGAAACTCTTCATTGAAACGTTCGAGCGCATACTTACGAATACTCTCATCGCGAATCGGGCCTACCGCTCCACCTACCCCGAACATTCGTACACGAACACCAAGCCTGCTAAGTGCCTGGCCCAGCTCAAGCCCGATCACGCCTGGCCCGAAAACAACAACCGACTCAGGCAAATCCTGCCATTCAAAAATGTCGTCATTGAGCACAAGGCGGTCTTTGGCTTCTTTCAGAAAACCCGGAATATTGGGGCGGGAGCCAGTTGCAATGATTATCCGACGGGCATGAATTTCGGTTTCATTGTCAACGATCAGGCGATTGGGGCCAGCGAAGCGGGCGTTGCCCCTGATACGATGCTGCTCGGGGAACATTTCTACCGAACGGACTACTGAACCCACAAATCGGTCACGCTCTGAGCGCACCCGCTCCATCACGCGCTTTCCATCCACTGTGATGTCGCCGGCAGAGATGCCGAACAGCTTTCCCCTGGCCATCCCATATGCGCTGTCCGCAGCTGCAATCAGCAACTTGCTTGGCATACAGCCCACCCGGGCACAGGTAGTTCCGTACTCGCCACCTTCAATAAGCACCACCTTGTCCGTGGCCTTTCGTACCCTCTGATAGGCCACCATTCCGGCAGTCCCTGCGCCAATAATTGCCACATCCACTTCACGCTTTTCCATAAAACAGCCTCCACTCCGGTATTCCAGAAAACCGGGAACCCGGATAAGAAATACAATAATATGTGCGCCAGTATATGCGCCTTTACCCGTAACCCTGATTTTGACAGCCTTGAATTGCCGCCATTCTGATTTAGCGCAACTCAGGCCCGGAGAGGACCCTGAAATGGACAGTTACTGGCCAGAATTTCTCACTGTAGCACTGATACACTGGTTGGCTGTAGCCAGCCCGGGGCCGGATTTTGCAGTGATGATCCGGCAAGCACTGTTCAGGAGCCGGAAAAACGCATTGATCACCTCAGCCGGTATAGCTGCAGGCATTCTGGTACACGTGACCTACTCCCTGCTGGGTATTGGCCTGCTCATCCAGCAGTCAATCCTGCTGTTTACCATACTCAAGATTGCCGGTGCACTGTACCTCACCTGGATTGCAGTACAGTGTCTGCAAGCCAGGGCAGGTGGAATTCATGTGGCAGCCGGGCCGGTTTCTCTGCAATCCAGCGCTGCTGCCCTGCGCCTGGGTTTTCTGACCAATGTCCTTAATCCGAAAGCGACTTTATTCTTTGTTTCACTGTTTTCAGTTGTCATCAGCCCGGGGACTCCCGTGGCTATACAGGCCGCTTACGGTATTTACATGGCACTGGCGACGGGTGTCTGGTTCACCCTGGTTGCCATTTTCTTTACGCTGCCCGCTGTACGTAATGGATTCAACCGCTTCGGCCACTGGCTCGACCGGTTGATGGGCGGCATTCTGCTGCTGCTGGCGGGCCAGCTTCTGTTCTCTACAGTGAGCGGAGCAGAGCTTCCGTCTGGCTCCAGCACAGGCAAGGGTCTGTGATCGAACAGCCATAGCGCAGATCATCTCCGTCGTCCTGCCGCCCGGCCTCAAGAAAGCTCTCAAGCATCAGTCCACGAATATTGGTGCTGCCTGACCGCCGCTGACGCATCACTTCACGAGCGACATCAATCTGACGCTCGGCCTGCTTACAGGCATTGTCATGACTGCAATCCACCATAATTGCAGCGCAGAGGCCTGCGTCAGAAAGGCTTTCCGAGGCGTGCTGAATGCTGGTTTCATCATAGTTGGTGATACCCCGGCCGCCACGTAGCACCAGATGGGTGTCCGGATTGCCCCGGGTGCTGACCATGACTGGCGCGCCCTTGGCGGAAACACCCAGGTGATGATGGGGATGAGCTCCTGATTTCATGGCATTGATAGCAACACTGATCCCTCCATCCGTGCCATTTTTGAATCCGGCTGGCATAGGCAGACCACTGACCATCTCTCGATGAATCTGGGATTCAGTGGTACGGGCCCCAATAGCGGTCCAACTCACCAGATCACCGAGGTAATCCATTGCAAAGGGGCTCAAAGCTTCAGTTGCCAGCGGCAAGCCCATCTCAGCCAGATTGAGAAGCAGGCGGCGTGAGCGCAACAGGCCTTCATTAAGATCGCCGGCGCCTGTACGTTCAGGATCGTATAACAAACCCTTCCAACCAACCGTTGTTCTCGGTTTTTCCAGGTATGCACGCATAACAATAAGTAAACGATCACTCACCGCATCCGCCAGAGATTTCAGCTTTTCGCCATACTCCAGCGCAGCAACTTCATCATGAATCGAGCAGGGCCCGACCACAACAAGGATGCGTTCATCCTTGCCGTGCAGAACGTCCCGGATCTCTTTCCGGTGTTTTGCTATCTGCAGTGCAAGCCGCTCGTCGAGCGGCAAAAGCTCCCGCAATTCGGCCGGTGTAGGCAGAGCTGTCTCCTGCCGGTGTGTCGATCCGGAACCCAGCACCTTACACTCTCCGGAGGGCTTCAAAGGCATATTCATATCGGTGTTTCCATTTCCCTGCGTCAGAATCAAAAAAGCCCCGGCTGGGCTACCAGTCGGGGCTTTCTGAGTCCGACGGCAGCCTGGTTTTTCGCCGGGCTGCCATCCTCGTTGTTCGTTTTTTGAAGATGTTACGGGCGGCCCTGGCGCTGGCTAAAATAAAAGCCATAACCAAACCACCAAAAAAACACAGAAGCGATCACCGCCAACGGCTTTTGGCCGGAAGCTTGCAGAACATTCAATTGACAGATCGCTTGTGTCGTCTTCATGCTTACTAATATATACCCCGGGTTTTCAACTTGGCAACCCGTAACCGCGCTTTTTAGCAGATCAATACCAGAATAACCGGCCTTTCAGGGACAATGGGAACCAGCAATGACATTAAATCTGCGGAATTACACCTTCCTGTTCTTTTTTATACTCATGCTCGCACTCATCTCCGGAACTGGTTCAGCACATGCTGACTCCCGAGCCTGGCAGCTCAATAACCGGGCTGGCGAGGATGTGGCAAGCCAGGTGCGGGAGCTTTATCACGGCGAGCCCGTATCTGTCACAGCTCGCGGGCAGCAACTCGTTGTTCGCGGCGACCAGCAATTGCTGGACGAAATCGGCATTTTAATCGAAACCCTGGACGTTGCTCCGGTGCAGGTCAGGATAACCGTACGGTCCCAGGAGGATATCGGTGGCAAGCGCTCCGGTGGTGGGGTCACAACAACACGAAACGGGGCGGGCGTAATCGTTGAGCGCAGAGTTACAAGCACTGGCGGCTCGCGGGAACGAAGCCTGATGGTTATGGACGGACAATCGGCTCATATTACGTCTGGCCAGGTGAGAACCCTGCCCTTCGCTGTACAGGGAGGAAGAAACCCGGCAGCCATCTTTGAGCAGGTAGAAACACGCAGTGGTTTTATTGTCAGCCCACAGGTGATTTCAGATCGTGCTGTAGAGCTGAATATTGTCTCTTTTGAAGCGGATCCCGCGGAGCTGGATGGGTATGAAACCCAGGCTTTAGTGACAATTCGCAGAGTGGAACCAGGCCAATGGGTATCTTTGGGTAGCACTTCAACCGAGTCGACCCACAAACAATCGGGCATTGCCTACAGCGTAAAGAGTAGCCAGTCAGATAACCGGAGCTTCCAGGTGAAGGTCGACATTATCCACTGAAGCCTACGTTCTGTTGCGCAGTAATACACTTTTTGCTTCATTTATCTTGGCGGCCAGATAATCGCTCCCGCCCCGGTCCGGGTGCATTTTCTGCATCAGCCGACGATGGGCCATAACAATCTCGTCTTTCGAACATGCAGCAGAAACGCCCAGTATTTCACAGGCCTCACGCTCAGACATACTGCCACTGTATACCGGCCCTGACTGCTCTGAGCCAGCCCTGCGTTCACCGCCCGCATCACCCGCACCCGAAAAAAAGCGATTCAGTGCCGGCACATACCGGATGATCTCCGGCAACTTTCGCAACAGTGGAATCAGTGCAGCGACAGCAGCTGTCAGGACATGCACCCGCCCCGTAAGAACCATGAACACCAACAAAGCGCCACCACCGATGAGAATGACCTTCCAGGTGGCCGCTTTCTTCTTCTCTGGTGACAATCCGCCCCATTGCTTCAGAACCACAAAGACAGCTGCCGCCAAAGCGATTCCCAATATCCACTGCATGATTGATCCTTTAATGATATAAGATCGTAATTCTGGCACCTATTGTTGTGACAAGGCTAGCCACAAATACCTACAACCCGGTGACAACTGCCCCCGGAGTTTAGTAGGATGCTATGTTTTGTCTCACATCAATAATTTCCGCATCCAAACAGTCTGTTGTTATACAAGGATCCGGAAGGGAAACACGGTCATCCGCCGCCCTTTCCTGATGATTGTAAACACCGGACGAGATAGAGATTTCCAGGACCTGAATTATGCGCACTGCTTCCCGCTTCCTGATCGCAATCATTTTCCTTGTCGTGGTGCTTGGCGGCATCTTCGGCTACAAGTTTTATCAGTTTGGCCAGATGAAAGAAATGATGTCCCAACCTCAGCCACCAGCGCAGATATCCGCCACGGACGCACTGATTGAAACCTGGACCCCCTCCGTCAAAGCGGTAGGCAGTATCACAGCGGTTAACGGTATTGAGGTAGCCAACGAAGTTCCCGGGGTAATAGAAAGCATTCACTTTGAATCCGGTGACAAGGTCAAACAGGGTGATATTCTGATCCGCCTGAACACAGAGATTGATGAGGCAGCCGTGCGTACCCAACGTGCGAACGCCCAGTTGGCAGAGCAGGAGTTCAAGCGTATATCGGATCTGCTGCCAAGGCGTGCGGTGTCCCAGTCCCAGTATGACGAATCCAAAGCGAATTTCGATGCTGCTCGTGCACGGGTCAACGAAGCTGAAGCTCAACTCAGCAAGAAGGTCATCCGTGCCCCGTTTGACGGCACCCTGGGCATTCGTATGGTAGATCAGGGCGAATACATTGCCACCGGCACACCGATTGTTGAAATCAATATGCTGGACCCGATTTACGTGGATTACACCCTGTCCGAGAAGAACCTGCCGGACGTTGCCCGGGGCTATTCAGTCATTGCCACCGTAGCGGCTGTCCCCGAACAGGAGTTTGAAGGAAAGGTCAGTGCCATCAACACGTCTGTAAACCCGGAAACGCGGACCGTACGCATCCGCGCAACGCTGGACAACCCGGAGGGCCTGCTGCGTCCAGGTATGTTTGCAACCGTACAGACCAGACAACCAGTAGCTGACGAAGTCGTTACCATTCCCCGTACTGCTGTCTCCTACAATACCTACGGCGATTTCGTATTTGTCGTTGAAGAGAATGATGAGGGTGTGCTGGTGGTTAATCGCCGCACTATCACTGCAGGCCAGACACGGGATAAGCGGGTTGCAATTCTCTCCGGCCTTGAAGCAGGCGAGAAAGTCGTTTCCAAAGGATTGCTCCGGCTCCGTGCCGGCCAGAAGGTCGAGATTCAGGAAGACGAAAAGCCGTCGCAGGAGGCATCTGAGTAATGCGATTCACCGACATTTTCATCCATCGGCCCGTATTGGCGACGGTGGTCAGCCTTCTTATCCTGCTGCTCGGTGCCCGTGCAGCCATGGAGATGGAGATCCGGCAATATCCGGAGCTGGAAAGCACCACGGTTACAGTCACAACAGCCTATCCGGGTGCCAGCTCAGATCTGATCAAGGGCTTTATTACCACGCCACTGCAACAGGCCATAGCAGAAGCCAGCGGCATCGATTACCTGACGTCGACAAGTTCACAAGGCTCCTCCACCATTGAAGCCAAGATGATTCTGAACTACGACGCCAATGCTGCACTGGCCGAGATACAGGCAAAGGTCGCCAGCCAGCGAAACGTTCTGCCCGCTGACGCCCAGGACCCTGTGATCACGTCTACCACCGGTGACTCTACGGCGCTGATGTATATTGCGTTCTACAGTACAGAGATGGCTGTCCCGCAGATTACCGATTACCTTACCCGAGTGGTGCAACCGAGACTTCAGGCACTTTCCGGTGTTGGTAAGGCCCAGCTGCTTGGCCGTAAGTTTGCCTTGCGTGTATGGCTCGATCCGGAGCGCCTGGCCGCTATTGACATGACCCCGCAAGAGGTCGTTGCCAAACTGCGCGCCAACAACTACCAGGCAGCCGTAGGTAATACCAAAGGCACCTACACCGAAGTCAGCATGACCAGTGACACAGATGTAGCGGATCCGGATGAATTCCGTAATCTCGTTGTCAAACAGGCCAACGGGACCCAGATCCGACTTCAGGATATAGCGCGGGTGGAGCTGGGGTCAGAAACTTACGATTCATTGGCACTGTACAAGGGCCAGCCAGCGACGTATGTGGCGATCGAGCTGGCGCCCGGCGCCAACCCTCTTACGGTAGCCGGCCTGGTAAAAAATGACCTTCCGGATATCGAAAGCCAGTTACCGGCTGCCCTGAAGGTTCGACTTGCCTATGACGCCTCAGATTTTATTGAGGACTCCATAAACGAGGTTATCCGTACCCTGCTGGAAGCTATGGGGATCGTACTTGTGGTGGTTTTCCTGTGCCTGGGATCCATTCGTGCCTCCATCGTACCCTCTGTTGCAGTTCCCCTGTCGCTCATTGGCGGCGCCTTTTTCATGCATATATTCGGGTTTTCCCTGAACCTGCTGACACTGTTGTCCATGGTTCTGGCCATAGGCCTGGTGGTGGACGATGCCATCATCATGGTAGAAAACGTTCACCGGCATATTGAAGACGGCGAATCGCGGTTCGATGCAGCCTTACACGGTGCACGGGAAATGGCTGTGCCAATTATCGCCATGACCACCACCCTGGTTGCGGTCTATGCGCCTATCGGCTTTATGGGTGGTCTGGTGGGATCCCTGTTTACCGAGTTCGCTTTCACCCTGGCGGGTACAGTCGTAATCTCGGGTATTGTTGCCCTTACCCTTTCCCCCATGCTGTCCGCCAAAGTGCTCAAGCCACACGGTAATCCTGGAAAATTCGAGAGCCTGGTCGAGCGCACATTCAACGGTATCTCGTCAGGTTACAAAGCGGCGCTTGCTTCCCTGATGCACACAAAGTCCGTAGTGGTCTTTTTTGCGCTGGTCGTACTGGGCTCCATCTACTTCATGGCGATGATGAGCCAGAATGAGCTGGCTCCCACTGAAGACCAGGGCATTTTGTTCTATCAGGGCCTGGGACCGCAGACGTCTACCCTGGAATATCTTCTGGAGCATGGGGAAGAAGTTCAGGAACGTCTGTCTACTGTGCCCGGTTATGCCGAAGACTTTATGATCGTAGGCATCACCGCACCCAATGCTGTATTCGGTGGTTTCAAGATGGAGCCATGGAGCCAACGGGACATTTCCCAGTTTGAAGCCCAGCCTCAGCTTGATGCAGAGCTCAAAAACGTAACCGGCCTGCAGACTGCCGTCTTCCCCCGGCCATCCCTACCCGGATCTGGCGGCGGCTTGCCGTTCCAGTTTGTAATAACAACTGGCAACAGCTACGAACAGCTCGATCAGGTAGCCGATGAATTACTGGGGAAAGCAATGGCCAGCGGCAACTTCATGTTCCTGCAAAAATCCATTAACTTCGATCGCCCGGTGACACGGATCAATGTCGATCGCGACCGGGTCGCCGATCTCGGGCTTTCCATGCAGGATGTCGGACAGTCGCTGTCCAGCATGCTTGGTGGCGGTTACATCAACCGCTTCAGTATGGAAGGCAGGTCCTATCAGGTCATTCCCCAGGTAGATCAACGGTTCCGGCTGGACGAACAAGCACTGAACGATTATTACATCCGCACAGGTGAAGGCACTCTTGTCCCTCTGGGCAGCGTTGTAAGCTTTAGCCACGATGTAGAGCCTTCAAACCGCACACAGTTCAACCAGCAGAACTCTCTGACCCTGCAAGGGGTTGTCATGCCGGGAATTGCGGCAGGGACCGCCATGGACTTTATGCAACAAACCGCAGACGAGGTATTCCCTCAGGGCTTCACCTACGATTACACCGGGCAGAGCCGGCAACTGGCAAATCAGGGCAGCGCACTGATTGTCACCTTCTTCCTGTCGTTGCTGGTGATCTATCTGGTACTGGCGGCCCAGTTCGAAAGCTGGCGCGATCCGTTTATCATTCTGATCTCGGTACCCATGTCTGTGGCAGGTGCCATGGCGTTTATCGTCCTTGGCTTTGCAACAATGAACATCTATACACAAGTAGGCCTGATTACTCTGATCGGGGTCGTATCCAAGAACGGGATACTGATCGTGGAGTTTGCAAACCAGCTGCAGAAAGACAAAGGCTTTAACAAGGTAGAGGCCGTTATTGAGGCTGCCGCCATTCGTTTAAGGCCCATTATAATGACATCACTGGCGCTGATCTTTGCCATGGTGCCACTGCTGATCGCAGCTGGTCCCGGAGCTGAAAGCCGCTTTGCCATCGGACTGACTATCAGTGCCGGGCTGGGCATCGGCACTTTGTTCACTGTTTTCGTGTTGCCTGCGTTCTATATTCTGCTGGCCCGCGATCACAATGAAGAGAACGAGGTCCAACCCGCAACCCAAAACCAGCTACCTACAACCCCCTAGCGGTCAGTAGCGGACAAAAAAGCCGGGCTAACCCCTTCTGGTTAGCCCGGCTTTTTTGCCATCTTCACTCAATTTTCTTCGAGCATTTCACAACACGGCTCACCCAAGCCCTTCTCAGCTTCGCACAAACGCTCGCGACATCGCACCGTTGTGCTGGGCAACTCGCCAAAGTGCTCCCGGTAAAGTGCCGAAAAACGACCGAGATGGGAGAAGCCTTCATCTGCCGCATACCAGGATATATGGCTCTCACTAGACTGACAATCTACCAGGCGACGCCGTACCCGGATGAGGCGTTGACGCTGGAAAAACCGGTATGGCGTCATGCCCACACTGTTTTTCATCAGGTAGTAAAGGTTGCGTTCGCAGACACCGGCATAACTGGCGAGCTCCTCCAGATTAAATTCCCACGTCGGATTCTGCTCAATTTTATCAATCGCCCGCAGCAAACGTCGATCCAAAGGCCCGGTGTCCGGAGCAATCGAAACCGAAGCGCCAGCCTGCAGGCTTGCCAACTGCTCCAGAAGCCCGCGAGTGAGTGCCCTGGCATGCGCATCATCAATGTAGAACCTCATGCTTTCCAGGTAGTGATTTATCACTGGAGCCATATCAGGCATCTGATGAAAAGCCCTGACCAAAGGAGCTGTAGTCAACAATCCTGGCGTGGGTTTCAGGACAACAAGCCGGCTGTTTTCTGAGAGTTTGAGATCAAAATCATCCCCTGGACAAACCCAGATCGGCATGTCCAGCGAGTGCGAGCCCACGCCAGGATATGATATGGACGCCTCTCCGGCGGATGAAAATAACAGTAGTTGAGCCGATGCGCGGCAGTGGACAACTTCCATTTTTTGACCGACATGCAAGCAGATGACCCTGCCTGCACTGGTAGTCAGCCAGGCCATCCCGCTCACCGGCTTGCTCACTTGGTGCGACCTGCACCTGGCAACCGAAAGGTCTGATATCAGACCAATGATCCGGAGCCACTGCTTACAACACACTCGATCGATACGGACATAAGCTTCCAGGTCCTGATTTGTTCTTGTATTTGGCATAGGTTCCGTAAATCAGGGGTTTGATGTGCGCTACTACTGCCCGCCAAGCACCACGTACAACCCTTAATAATTATTAACAATTTGAAACATTCTAGTGCAAACGTTCTGGCAGCCTTGGCCACATCTTGCAAACTCTGTAACCACGCCTCTCATTTTGAAATTTATTGATATGGATCAAGTATCATCTCCTTTACCCGATCCCAGGGCTGCGGCCGGGCCATTAAAAAGCCCTGTCCCCGTTGGCAGTCCAAACCACGAAGTTCCTGATACTGGGCCCGATTTTCGATGCCTTCAGCCACAACCTCCAGCTCCAGAGCTTCAGCAATACCCAGAATGGCAGACACGATCCGGGAATCACTGTTCTTGGAACCCAGACGGCTGATAAACTGCCGGTCTATTTTGAGCACCTGGACTGGCAAATTCTGCAAATACGCCAGCGAAGAATAGCCTGTGCCAAAATCGTCGATCGCTATCCCAACGCCCTGGTTCCGGAATTCCTTGAGTGTTTCCAGACACTGCCGGGAAAGGTGCATGATATGAGTTTCAGTGATCTCGATTTCCAGCTGCCAGCCCAGTTCATGAATGCGCTCGAACAACGGGCCAATAACGAGACCCAGCCTGGCATCGGTGATCTGACGGGCAGAGATGTTAATCGCCAGCCGGAAGTCACCCTGTGCAGAAGGAGCTGACTGCAGATCTTTCAGTATTCCCCGCACCAGGCGTTGTGTCATTTCATGAATCTGGCCCCGGCGCTCCGCCAGTGGAACAAAGTCGGCAGGCGATACCGGGCCGAATTCCGGATGATTCCAACGCAACAAGGCCTCCATACCTACAGACTGCCCTGAGCGGAGGTCATATTGGGGCTGATACACCACATGAAACTCATCAGGCGAGGTTTTCAGGGACGTTACCAACGCCTCTGAGAGGCGCTGCTCACGGCGCCCCCGCTCATCATCTGCTTCACTGTATATGCGGTAACAGCCCCGGCCTGCCAGTTTTGCTGCATACATGGCACGATCTGCTTTCTGCAGAAGCTCCGTACCACTCTTCCCGTGCGTGGGATAAACCGCAGCGCCGATTGAAGCCGAAAGAAAATATTCCCGCTGGCCAACGATCACAGGAGCACGGAAAGCCTGAATCATGCGCTGACCGACCTCTTTCAAATCCTCAATGCCCTGCAACTCCACAATAACGGCAAACTCATCACCTGACAGCCTGGCGACCACATCAACTTTTCGCACCACGCTCTGAATGCACATAGCGGCTTGCTTCAGTACACCATCGCCACATTCGTGCCCATGCAGATCATTGACCGATTTGAAAAAGTCCAGATCAATAAACAAAACAGCAAAGCGGGCACCTTCAAGACAATGCTGACTGACCCGGGCTTTCAAAAACTCCTGGAACAAAGAACGGTTGGGCAGATCGGTCAGGGGATCGTAATAGGCAAGCGACGCCAGGCGCTCATCCACACCGGTTCTTTTGCCCATATCCATAAATATGCCGACATAGGACTGTTGCCCTTCATACTCCACCGGGTAGATACTGAGCCATTGCGGATAGACCTCACCGTTTTTCTTCCGGTTCCAGATCAACCCCTCCCAACGCCCACTGCTGGCCAAAGCCTGCCACATGGCCTGGTAAAATTCCGGGGTGTGCAACCCGGAGCTCAGAACTGAAGGTGGCCGGCCCACCACTTCATCCTGGACATAACCGGTCACTGAACGGAACATGCCGTTAACATACGTAATTTTCGGCTCATTGGTAACCAGCATGATCGCGCGGGGATACTGATCCACCAAAGCCCGGAAATCCTGATGTTGCTCAAACTGCATGTGATGGCTACTCCTTATATTCTCCAGCTCGCACCCCTGGGGCTACGCACACCTTCAGCATAGAAGGAAACCTGCCGCCATCTATCCATATTATGCAAAACGAAGTCCTGAATAATATCTAGATATGAACCTGAATTCATCTTTTGCATTTTCCGGATATCCACGATGTGGATTCCATCGCAGACTGATCAGCGTCATTCGTGTGATGTTGCAAGTACAAACATCCTGCCTGGTGCCAGGCTTTGTGCGACACCTAAAACGACAAGAAACAGGCAAATTGCGGTATGCGTAAAAACGAACCTGTCACCCAGAACACGCGAACCTATCCAGATCACCTCAACCTCATAACCACTACAGATCTGTCGGGCCGGATAACCGCAGCCAACGAGGCATTCTCGGAAGTTTCCGGCTATAGCTGTGATGAGCTGATCGGCCAGCACCATAACGTCATACGGCACCCCGACATGCCGCCAGGAGCCTTCGGTGATCTGTGGCAAACAATAAAAAGTGGAGACTCGTGGCGAGGAATTGTCAAAAACCGGTGTAAAAACGGTGACCACTACTGGGTCGACGCATTTGTAACACCGATCTTCAGCGAAGGCCGTATTGTTGAGTATCAGTCTGTCCGGGTGCTCCCTGACCCCAGCCAGATCAAGCGGGCAGAATTAGCATACGCGGCATGGAATCAAGGTAGTATTCCCCGGCGCTTTCTCGCCATCAGCCCTGCTCTGCCCTGGAAGCTGACCAGCCTGTACGGAATACTGGCAACCGGCCTTCTGGCTGCAGGCCTTAAGGCATTACCCGCCCCAAGCCTGGCACTTGGTCAACTGCTGTTGCTGGCAGCCTTTCTTATCCTGCACTGGCTGACACGCTCCATGGTCCGGAGCGCGAGGGCCTCCTGTCACGACGCTCATCCGGTTATGCCGTGGATCTATACTGGTCGCCGTGATGAAAGCGCATGGATTGAGTTCGATCGGCAAAAACGCGACGCAACTCTGCGCGCAGTTTCAGCTCGCATGCACACTAATGTCGGGCACCTGCACGGGAACAAGCAGCGTACGATTGAGTGGGTCTCACACTCAGTGGACAGCATTCGGAGTCAGCGCAAGGATATCCAGAACATTACCCAGGCATTTGATGAACTTGCACGCAGTGTAAAAAGCGTCAGCGAACTGACAAGCAGAACCCATGAGGCAACCATGGACGCCAGGAAATCAGCAGACCACTGCCAGCAGCAGATGCAGATAATGAACGACGATCTGTCAAACCTGCAAACCCAGCTGTTCGCCGCCAACGAAGCAATCGCCGCCCTGTCAGAAAAAAGTGACACCATTGGTCTGGTGCTGGATGTGATCTCTGATATTGCGAAACAAACCAACCTGCTGGCACTCAATGCTGCCATTGAAGCGGCACGGGCAGGCGATGCTGGCCGTGGCTTTGCCGTCGTTGCGGACGAAGTTCGCGGACTTGCCATGCGCACCCATGAATCAACACAGAAGATCGAGGAAATAATCGGTGCCCTGCAAAATGAAACTCACAGTGTTGTAGCCATTATTGACCGCGGCGCTAATGCCTGTAAGCAAACCACCTTCATGGGCGACGAGGCCGGCAAAGCACTCACCTCTACCCTGAACGACATTGAGATTATTACAGACTGCACCTATAAAGTGACTGGCGCCACAGAAGAACAATCCGCACTCAGCCTGCAGGTACAGCAACAGGTAAGTCGACTGCTTACACTGGGTGATGAATCCGTCCGGAGCGGCGAAAGCGCCCGACAGGAGTCCGAGGATCTCGGCAGCAGTGTGGATCAGGCGCAACTCCTCACCAGTCATTTCCTGACAATGCTTTCCAGCCGGCTACCAACCGTCCGGACCAAAGCGCAGACAAAACCATATAGATTCCCCGAACCCTCGCAATAGGGTAGTCTGGCGCTCTGACCTGATATTTCTTTCGGAAGATTGCCGCTATCGTGTTTTTATCATGACTCTGGGAACCCTGTTCTGGCTGTTTGTTGCAGCCTTTGCCGTCTGGTACTGGTGGCGCGCCAAGGCCATCAAAGACTCTGTACTCCAGGCCGCCCACCGCTACTGCAAGACCATGGACGTCATGCTGCTGGATGATGCCATTTATCTGCGCGGCATCTGGCTTAAACGCGACGATCAGGGGCAGATCCGTGTCTGGCGCCGCTTCCTGTTCGACTTTACCTCCACTGGTGAAGAACGCTATAGCGGCCGGGTTATCATGCTTGGCCCTCTTATACTGAATATAGAGCTGGAACCGCACCGCTTTTCCTGATCCGTCAGGATAATTCCCCCCCGCTCCGTGGCCTGGAGAAGCCCCATCATCCAGTTGTCACATTCCTGTAATAATTTTGTCTCATTCTCCTGCCTTCCAATCGTTTGCTTCCATGAGGATTTATGACCAGAACATACCGCCCTTTCAGGACTCTCAGGAGTGCTCTGCCGGGACTGCTCGGCTTGCTTATCTGTGCGACACCGGTCCATGCCGAAGAATTGGCAATACACGGTTCAAACACTATTGGTGCAAAACTGGCTCCCATGCTGGTAGAAGGCTTCCTCCACCACCGTGGTAACGACCCTGTGCAAACCCACAGCAATGGAAAAGAAAACGAGGTAATTGTCACTGGCAACCAATCCGGTGAGGCCCTTCAAGTCCTGGTGGCAAGTCATGGTTCCAGTACCGGCTTCACGGCACTGGCGGCCGGAAACGCAGATGTATGGGCATCTTCCCGCGCGGTTAAATCCACGGAAGTAGAAAAAATGGCGGAGCGCGCCAATCTGAAAGAGCCTGAAAGCGAGCATGTGATTGCCATTGATGGGCTGGCGGTGCTGGTTCATCCTTCAAATCAGGTCGATCAACTGAGCATCGATACCTTAGCGAAAATTTTCTCCGGCGAAATCACAGACTGGTCACAGATCGGCGGTGCACCTCGGGCAATCAGTCTCTATGCCCGGGATGACCGCTCCGGGACCTGGGATACCTTCAAGAGCCTTGTATTAGGAAAACAGTACACGCTGCACACATCGGCCAAGCGTTACGAATCAAACGACCGACTCTCTGATGACGTCAGTGCCGACCCCGGAGGCATTGGTTTTTCCGGACTGGCTTCGGTACGGAACAGCAAAGTGCTGGCAATTTCAGATGGCGAGGCTCCGGCACTGAAGCCTTCGAGACTAACCGTCGCGAGTGAAGATTACCCGCTTTCCAGGCGCCTGTTTATGTACACCACGGGCAATACAACACCAGACCTCGCAAAGGAATTTCTTGGCTTCGTGCTTGACGAAGAAGGTCAGGCCATAGTCTCCCGGTCAGGCTTTGTCTCCCAAACCCCATTGGCAGTCAAACCGGATTTCGATAACAGCACTCCTGCCACGTTCAAGCGGCTGACGCAGAACTACAGAAGGTTAACGGTCAACTTCCGGTTCTCGGAGGGACACACCAAGCTGGATAACAAGGCACAAAGAGATCTGCAACGGGTAGCCGATTACCTCAATAAAGAAGATCTTAACGCAAGCGACCTGTTACTGATTGGCTTCGCCGACCAGCAAGGCGATGAATTACGGGCGCAGATGGTCTCGGAGCTGCGAGCGCTCTCCGTGCGCAAAGCGCTTTCTCAATTAGGTATCGGGAATGCCACTCACACAGGCTACGGACACTACATGCCTGTGGGCTCAACCGGTGGAGCTACCGGCCAGCAGCGCAACGGCCGGGTTGAAGTCTGGGTAAGAGCACAATAACACAACACCTGGCACCCTGGCGGGATACTCTCGGCACCCCGTCAGGGCGCTCACAAAACCTCTTTGCTTCGGCAATCACCTATCCGCATAACACACAAAAAAATGTTTGGGTTTCCTATACTGTCCGGGCCACTCTCCACCTACAGACCGAGACAATGGATATCCATAACGACCAGCGCTATGCAATCAACCTGAACGTTCGCGGCATTCAGCCTTCTGCCACATTGCGTATCAATGAATTAAGCAATCAGCTTAAATCTGAAGGCAAGGACATTATCAAGCTCGGACTGGGGCAGTCGCCCTTCCCTGTTCCGGAACGTGTCGTGAATGCGCTAAAAGAGCATGCGCACGAAAAAGACTACCTGCCAGTCAAAGGCCTGAAAGGCCTGCGTGAGTCCATTGCCGGGTACATTAACCGCAGTGAACGCATGCGCTGCAGCTGGGAAGATGTACTGATCGGGCCTGGCTCCAAAGAGCTGCTGTTTATCCTGCAGCTGGCCTACTACGGCGACCTGCTGATCCCACGCCCAAGCTGGGTGTCATATGCTCCCCAGGCCCGTATTATCGGACGCTCGGTGCACTGGTTACCAACCCATGCGGAGAACAACTGGCAGCTGACTGCCGAAGAGTTGGACATCATCTGCCGGGATGACGTTTCGCGCCCCCGCATTCTGATCCTCAACTACCCGTCAAACCCTACCGGTTGCACCTACACTGACGACCAGCTTCTGGCTATTGCCAATGTGGCCCGCAAGTACAAGCTGATTCTGCTTTCTGACGAAATTTACGGAGAAGTCCACTTCGAAGGAAAGCACAAGTCTATTGCCCGCTACTACCCGGAAGGCACCATCATAAGCACCGGTCTCAGCAAATGGGCGGGGGCTGGCGGCTGGCGGCTGGGCACCTTCATTTTCCCGAAAGAGCTGCGCTCCCTGCAGGACGCCATGGCCATTATCGCCAGTGAAACCTTTACGGCCACCAGCGCGCCGATACAGCATGCGGCGATAACAGCCTTTAACGGGGGGGATGATATTGATGAATACCTCAAGCAGTCCCGCCGCGTCCTTAAAGTGGTCGGTGAATACATGCACCGGCGCCTGAGTGAGATGGGTGCTGTTGTGCAAAAACCGGAGGGTGCATTCTACCTGTTCCCCGGTTTCTCCGGCTTCCGCGATCAGCTCGCGAGAAAGGACATCAAAACCAGTCAGGCGTTCTGTCAGTCTTTGCTTGAAAACACGGGGGTGGCCATTCTGCCTTCCAGCGACTTCGGTTTTGCCCCGGACCACCTGGGGGCTCGCCTCGCCTTCGTGGATTTCGACGGCGCTGAGTCACTGCAACTGGCAGGAGGAGATTATGCCGATCAGGAACTGGGCGATGACTTTGTCGAAAAAGCCGGGCCTAGACTGGTTAAAGCCATGGACAAGATGGAGGCCTGGCTGAACAGCCTGTGACCCAGCCATGCTAGACTGGCGCCCTCATTCTTCAGAGATTTACACGGGGGCGCCATGTCTGATTCTGTTTCCCTGCAGGACATTACCGGTTTTGCAGAAGATCTGGCCCGGGAGGCCGGAGAACTGATTCGCCAGGAGCGTGACAACAACATCCTGCGCACCGACTACAAGCACCAGACCGAGCTGGTCACCCACGCCGATGTCATGGCTGATGAATATATCACCGGTGCTATCCGCAAGCGCTTCCCCGGCCACCGCATTCTGTCCGAAGAAACCATGCCAGATCTCAGCCAGGCAGAGAACCTCGAAACGCCTCTGTGGATCGTTGACCCTATCGATGGCACGGTAAACTACGCTTATGGCCATCCACAGGTTGCTGTGTCTATAGCCTATGCTGAAAACGGCCGCGTCCGGGCAGGTGTGGTACACGCACCTTTCCCAGGCGAAACTTTCCGCGCCACTATCGGCAATGGCGCGACACTGAACGGAAACCCTATCCAACACAGCGGCGCTACAGTCCCAAGGGACTCTCTCTTTGCCACCGGCTTCCCCTATACCAAAGACAATCTGGCCCCTCTGGTAAGCCGTCTGGACGCCATGATTCACCAATGCCGCGACCTGCGGCGAATCGGTTCAGCTGCATTGGATATCTGTTGGGTAGCCTGCGGGCGACTGGACATCTACTACGAAAACGTCAGCCCCTGGGATTTCGCCGCCGCCCGCCTGATAGCCCTGGAAGCTGGCGCCACAGCGGGCCACTTCGGTGAAGTTCCGGAGGGTTATCCCGCAGATCTCTGGGGGCGGGACATCCTGATTTCAGCGCCGGCAATCTGGGAACCTGTTCGCCAGATTCTGCGTTCCGCTTCAGGGTATGAGTGAGCTAGGGGGAGGCCTCCGGTAGCCTGCTATTTTTGGTGCGGGCGGTTGATGGGGTCGGTCTGCACAGAACCGCTACGAGCACATCCATGTGCGCTTGTTTCCGGCCATCCTTGGCCTCCAACATTCTGTGCAAACCGACCCCACCAACCTCTATCAAATAACCCAGATATATCGGGTTTCTTTTCGTCTTTCTCTAAAGTGCCGTTAGCTGCTGAGACCTGAAGAAGGTCACGCAACTCTCTCTAAGATTTCGCATTGGTTCGATTGAGCAGTCAGGAAGGCCCTGTCCCGGAATGTCGGAGGCCATGGATGGCCGCAGTCAAGCGCACACGGACGTGCTTGTAGCGGTTCCGGGGCAGGGCCTTCCTGACTGCGCACCCCAAAACCAGCAGGCTACTGGAAAAAACTCGGAGTCAGTCCCAAAGAGCCTCAGCAACCAATCCCCAGCTCTCGTCAAAGTCGACTGAAGGCGCTCGAGTAAAGGATGAGCGGATAAACCGCTGAATCCGACCTTCCATGAACACCAGAACAAAATCCGCACCCCGTGTAGCACTGGTGCGTGGCCGCAAGCCCTGTCGAATTTCGCCTTCTTTAAGGGTTTGTCGCACCTGAGTTTCAAGACGCTCGAAAAACTGGGACGCACGTTTGCGCAGGGCCTCATTTTCACCCACCAGAGCATCACCGGTGAGAACACAGCACAGGCCTGGATTACGCTCGGCAAACACCAGCAGCAGATGCATCAACTGCTGTAAACGAACACGCACATCATCGTGTTCCTGCAGGATCACCTGACACCGGGAGAACACGGCGTCTTCTGCAAACTCCAGAAGTGCTTCAAACATTTTCCGCTTGCTGGGGAAATGGCGGTATAACGCCGCTTCGGTGACGCCAACAGACCTTGCAAGCACGGAGGTGGTTATTCTCGCTCCAGGATCATTTTCCAGGAGTTCAAGAAGCGCATGGAGGATTGCCTCCCGGCGACTGGGTTTCTGATCGGTCATGGCCATACTGCAGCGCTCATAATCAGAAGAAGGTGCCATCAAGAGGCGAGGATGCACTCGCGTAGAGCTTTTTCGGCATACGCCCGGCAAGGTAGGCCTCACGGCCAGCTTCGATAGCCAGGCGCATGGCTTTGGCCATCCGGACCGGGTCTTTCGCCTGTGCAATGGCCGTATTCATCAGAACACCATCGCAGCCCAACTCCATAGCGATGGCAGCGTCGGAGGCAGTGCCAACGCCGGCGTCTACCAGTACTGGAACCTTGGCGTTCTCTACAATCAGACGGATGTTGTAGCGATTCTGGATCCCCAGACCGGAGCCAATGGGTGCACCCAGGGGCATGACCGCGATGCAGCCCATTTCTTCAAGGCGCATAGCCAGCAATGGATCGTCTGAGCAGTAAACCATTACCTTGAACCCGTCTTTGATCAGCTCTTCCGCGGCGGCCAGGGTTTCCGGCATATTCGGATACAGGGTCTTGTGCTCACCCAAGACTTCCAGCTTTACCAGATCACGCCCATCAAGAAGTTCCCTCGCCAGCTTACAGGTGCGCACAGCATCTTTGGCCGTATAACACCCGGCTGTGTTAGGCAGAATGGTGTAGGTGTCCGGGGAGATAACGTCCAGTAGATTGGGCTCATCCGGATTTTGTCCAAGGTTGGTACGGCGAACCGCCACAGTCACAATTTCAGCTCCGCTCGTTTCAATAGCGCGGCCGGTTTCCATCAAATCGCGGTATTTTCCGGTACCCACCAGCAAGCGCGACTGATAGGTACGTCCGGCGATTACGAGAGGTTTGTCTTCGGGCAACTGGATCTCTGGCGTGTCGGTCATAGTATTTCCGGGTTGGTAAAACCTAGTGATGTATATTTTTGAAGATGGGTATAGTTATCAGGCTTCAGTTAGGCCATGGGGGGCTAGCCGCCGCCAATCGCGTGCACGATTTCAACCCGGTCACCATGACTCAGTACAAGTTCGGCATGCTGACTGCGGGGCACTATGTCTTCATTTACTTCTACCGCCAGCCGCTTGCCTGTAAGAGCCATTTTTTCAACCAGGGACGCAACTGTGATGCCTTCCGGGAGACCCATGGCCTCACCATTTACCTGAACCTGCATATCCTTCTTAACCTCTGTGTTTATCCGCTTGCCGGCGCATGCCAGCGGTAAGCAACAATGCCCAGCCAATCATAAAACATACGCCTCCCAGAGGCGTAATCGGGCCAATCCAGCGTATATCGGTCAGCACCAGGGTATACAGACTGCCACTGAATAACAGAATGCCCGCCAGGAAGAATCCGCCAGCCCATCCCAGCAATTGCCGGGAGAGCCCGAAACCAGACAACAGGGCAACCAGTATGAGTGCAATGGCGTGATACATCTGATAGGTGACAGCTGTCTGAAACACCTCCAGGCTACGCTCGCTCACAAGATTACGTAGCCCGTGGGCGCCAAAGGCTCCAGCCATAACCGCGGTAAGAGCAAAAAAAGCGCCCATTACGATAGGCAGGCGCATAAGGCCGAAGCGCTGCGATTTTACCGATTCAGCAGTCACAGTGGATCTTTTCTCCGCTATCCAGGTTCATCATCGTGAGTGCACCGCCCCAGACACAGCCGGTATCCAGCCCGATAAAGCGATCGATGCCGGTCTTACCCTCTATTGCGGCCCAATGCCCGAAGATTACGCGCAGATCATCAGGGCGTGAAAATTCAAACCAGGGAGCAAAGCCCTTGGGAGCACTGCCGGCAGATTCTTTGGCGGTCAGTTCAAGCCGGCCGTCTTTGGCAATAAAGCGCATCCGGGTAAAGTAGTTGGTGATCACCCGCCACCGATCCATACCACCGAGCTTTTCATCCCAGCGTTCAGGCTTGTTGCCATACATATGCGCAAAGTATTCCTGAGCATGCTTGCCACGAATAACGTCTTCCACTTCCCGTGCTCTGGCTAGCGCTTGCTCTACACTCCAGATATGAGGCACCCCGGCATGGGCCATCATCAGGTTTCGCTCGGCGTCGTGAACACACAGATTTTGCTGGCGCAGCCAGTTCACCAGTTTATCGCGATCCGGGGCGGTCAGTATTTCTGCGAGCGTATCCTTACGTTTCAGCGCGTGGCCGCCAAGAGCCACAGCCAACAGATGCAGATCGTGATTACCCAGAACCACTACAGCAGCATTCCCAAGGCTTTCAATGTAGCGAAGGGTCTCCAGAGAGGATGGTCCCCGGTTAATCAGATCGCCCGCCACCCATAACCGGTCCCGGGAAGGAGAAAAGTCCACTTTGCCCAGAACATCCTTCAAGCGATCGTAACAGCCCTGAATATCTCCTATTGCAAAATCAGTCATGACTACCTTCGCCAACCAGAGAATCCGCAATACTCACATAATCCGCCAGGCTGAGGTTCTCAGGTCTCAGGCCGTCGTTGATCCCCAATGCCTGCAACTGCTCAACAGTCACCATACTTCCCAGCGCCTTGCGCAGGGTTTTGCGGCGAGCGTTAAATGCAGTTCTTACTACCGCCTGCAGAGTGCCAAGATCCTTTGCCGGATATGGAAGTTCAGTATGAGGCACCAGTCGCACAATAGCTGATTCCACTTTCGGAGCCGGCCGGAACGCATCCGGGCCTACTTCAAACAAGGGCTGAACCTTGCAAAAGTACTGGGTCATTATCCCCAGACGGCCATAGTTGTTGTCGCCGGGAACCGCTGCCATACGCTGCACCACTTCTTTCTGCAGCATAAAATGCATGTCCTGAACGACACCTGTTTGTGATAACAGATGAAAAATCAACGGTGTGGAAATGTTATAGGGCAAATTACCAATGATGCGAAGTGGTTTCCCGTCTGTGAGTTGGCTGAAATCAAACTTCAGAGCATCGGCTTCATGAATACGGAATTCAGGGTAGTTAAAAAACTTGGTGCGTAAAACAGGTATCAGGTCGCGATCCAGCTCCACCACCTGAAGCTTTGGATTAACGGCCAGGATCTCCTCCGTGATGGCGCCAAGCCCGGGGCCGATTTCAACAATGGCATCGTCCGGTTTCGGGTGAATGGAGCGGACAATGCGCTCAATGACGCCCGGATCGTGAAGGAAGTTCTGACCAAACCTTTTCCTGGCCTGATGGCCGGCTTTTTTACTCACTCAGAGTTCTCTTTTTTGGAGGCTTTGCAATTATCAGGGGCTTTCTGACCAGCAGATTTAAGGGAACCCGCCATCCGTTCGCCCACTCGAATAGCGGTGTGCAGACTACCTGCGTCTGCCTTGCCGGTGCCAGCGAGATCCAGAGCCGTACCGTGATCCACCGAAGTGCGTACAATCGGCAAACCCAGGGTGATATTTACGGCACGACCAAAACCCTGAAACTTGAGAACCGGCAACCCCTGATCGTGGTACATGGCCAGGGCGGCATCGGCATCGTTCAGCCAGTGCGGGGTAAACAAGGTATCTGCAGGCAAGGGCCCGATCAACTGAATACCATCAGCGCGAAGTTTATCAAGCGTCGGTTCAATTACCTCAATTTCTTCCCGGCCAAGATGACCGCCTTCCCCTGCGTGGGGGTTGAGACCTGCCACAAGAATTCTTGGCTGACCAATCCCGAAAAAAGTTTTCAGATCAGCATTCAGGATTCTGACAACCTGAGTAAGCCTTTCCGGCGTAATCGCTGCGGGCACATCTTTGAGGGGTAAGTGAGTTGTTACCAGCGCAACCCTCAATTCCTCGGTAGCAAGCATCATGACGACCCGTTCCACACCACAGAGTTCCTGAAGAAACTCCGTGTGGCCGCTGAACTCGATACCGGCATCGTTGATAACGCCTTTATGAACCGGCGCCGTGACCATGCCATGGAAATCACCCTCCAGGCAGCCTCTGGCTGCAACGGTCAGGGTTTCCAGCACATAGCGGCTGTTAGCTGCATCCAGTTTGCCTGCCTGAACAGAGGCACAGCCCTCAACATGAAATACCGAAAGTTCGCCCTCATTCCTGCTCGGCGCCATACCCGGCATCCAGGAATGCAGCCTGATATCGAGACCCAACAGCCTGGCGCGCGCCTCCAGCAAATCCCGGCTGGCGATCACCACCACACCGATATCGCGCTTTCCGGCAGCATACTGCAGGCACAGCTCGGGGCCTATGCCTGCGGGCTCACCGGCAGTCAGAGCGAGAACAATCCCATCACTCATTGTTCGGCGGATTCCTGTGCATACTCACCTTTGAACTCGACAAAAGCTTCATCCCGGATTTCCCGGAGCCAGTTCTGCAATTCAGTCTCGAACTTGCGCCGGTATATTGCCTGGCGGGCCTCTGCTTCTTTTACGTCGCTACTGATATCTTTCTGGCGGCGTTCCTCAACCTGAAGAATGTGCCACCCAAACTGGGAGCGGAACGGCCCTTTGAACTCACCTACATCTGCCTCCTGCATGGCCTGCTCAAACTCCGGCACCATCTGGCCCGGGCTTACCCAGCCAAGATTACCGCCATCAGAGCCGGATACCGGATCATCCGAATACTCCCGCGCCAGTGCGGCAAAATCAGCACCCGTCTCAAGCTGTTCGAACAGCTCACGGATACGGGCCTCAGCCTCTGCGTCGGTTACCGCTTCCGAAGGCCTGATCAGAATATGGCGTACACGGTTCTGCTGAATGACCTGCTTCTGGGCTCCCCCGCGCTTGTCCATCACCATCACCATATGGAAACCACTGTTGTTCTCCAGAACCTCCGAAGGCTGACCAACTTCAAGTTCCGGCACAACCGGCGCAACCAGCGAAGGTAGCTGGCGTTCGCTGCGCCACCCCATATCGCCGCCCTCAAGAGCGTTGCTTGCATCGGATTCAGCAACCGCCACTTCACGGAAATCGCGGCCATTCAGAATAGCTTCGCGGAGTTTTTCTGCTTTTTCGCGGGTGGCGTCTACAGATGCATCATCGGCCGGGTTATCCAGTTCAAGGAAAATATAGGCAAGCCGGTATTCCGCATCACTGCCACCGCCTGACTCGAGCGCCGACAGATAGTTCTCGACCTCACGCTCCGTAACACGTACCCGGTTACCCACCTGCCGCTGCTGTACGCGACCGGTGATCATTTCCTGACGTATCTGTTCCCGGGCCTGACGATAGCTCACTCCTTCAACGGCAAGCTGATCCTCAAACTCAGACAGGCTGAGACCGTTACGTTCTGCGATGTTCACCAGAGTTTCGTTCAGCTCATTATCACTGATCCGCATGCCCATTTTATCCGCCATCTGCAACTGGACGGATTCGGTGATCAGTTGCTCCAGGACACGCTCTTCAAGAAGACGACGTGGCGGCAGGCCGGTACCCTGAGCATTAAGCCTGCCGATAATAGTGTTAACCCTCGCGTCCAGCTCGGTCTGGAGGATTACATCATCATCAACAATGGCAACCACCTGATCGAGAAGCTTTCGCTCGGCCAGCGCCGAAAAAGAAAGCGCCACTGCTGACAGCATCAGCAGTATTTGAAAACCTTGGCGAATCGTCGCCTTCATAATCACCTCTTAATGAAAATAGTAACCTGTCGTCAGGGTACCTGAATGGCACAGGTGCCGTCAGGGGGTTCCGAAACGACGCTGTTCGCGCTCATCAAAGCCGTAAATGGCCTCGGAGATCGAGGCGGAAGAGCCGCCACTGCCACCAAGACCTTTGAGCTGAATCTGGAACAACAACCGGCTGTCCAGCTCCTCATCACTGGTCAGATAGTTCTGATGAACCACCTGAACGCTCCAGCAGCAGTTGTTGTACTCAATTCCGGCAAGAGAGCCGACCGTGCGATCCAGATCCGAATCATATACCCAGCGGCCGATCAGACTAACACGGTCTGTAGCCGGAATAACCGCCGCAATATCCGACTGTTCCAGCTCGTCCCTGCTATAAGTATGACCAACACTCGCCAGATACCGGTAATCCTTCGAGTGGAAAATCAACTGACTCCGACCCTCTTCGGTATCCCCGGTGTCGGGATCCCAGAGTCCGGAAGACCGGATTTGCAGATTGTCCAGAGGGTTCAGCACCACTTCGCCGGCGAGCGCTGAACGGCTGCCGGTACCACCACCATCGCCAAAAAGAGTTACCTCGCGATCGTCGAAATACTGAACCTGGCCAACACTGAAGCGGGCTCGTTCCGCGCCAGTAACCAGATCATTGAACCGGCTTGTCAGTGCCACGGTCAGCTGGTTTGCATCACCCACCCGGTCACCACCGACAAACCGGTCCGGCTGGAACAGCTGCTCAAAATAGAACGACTGCAGAGCTGTATCAAACGCTGGTATGTAGTCCTGATCCGCCTCTGCATCAGCCCAGGCGTAATAAAGCCGGGGTTCGAACGTTTGATTGTAAGGCACATCAAACAGGCTCGACTGGCGGTCAAAATACAAACCATTATCCCACTCGAATACCGGAGCAGTGCGATCAAACCCGCTGTCTCCGGCGGTGTAATCGTCCAATTCATAACGCGTGTAATCCAGACTGACCGACGGACGACTGAAGCCCCAGAGCGCATTCATGGGCAGTGCCAGCTCAGGGCGGGCACGGAAACGCTGGCCATTGGCCTTGTCGAGCCCGGTCAGTGAGTCGTTATCACGATAGAACCAGGAATATTCGCTTTCCAGACCGGCCTCCAGCCAGCCCGCTTTGGTTGATCCGGTATAAACCACCTCTGGTAACTGGGCGTAGGGCCGGTCTTCCTGATCGATATCATCACTGATGGTCTGATAGTCATTGATATATATATCCAGGGCCTGGTTAGTCCCTTGATAAGTCACACCACCTTTACGCTGCAAATGCGTTGCCTGACTGATTTCCAGACTCCGGTTCAGATCGCTGAGGTAGTCGTTATCACTGACAACCGAAAAATCACCATAGCCATTCCAGCCACCGCCAAAATCAGCGCGGGTAGACGCATCCAGGGCCCAGCGCTGGCCAGACTCACCCGGATTATCATCTGCGTAGGCGGAGTCATTGTCTATATAACCCAGTTGCAGGGTCGACTGCCCCAGACTGCTCAGATAACGTCCTTCAACTTCGTTAAAAAGGCCGCGACCATGAATGTATTGAGGCGTAATGGTGGCATCGTAGTGTGGAGCCAGATTCAGATAATAGGGAACGGCAAGAAATGCTCCACTACCCGCACTGGAAGACCCGAACTGCGGATAAAGAAAGCCACTTTTACGACGGTCATCAATGGGAAAACTGGCATAAGGCCAGTAAAACACCGGAACATCCAGAACTTCCAGACGAACATGCTTCGCTGTTCCGAAGCCTTCCGCCTGATCCAGTTCGATATCAGAAGCCACAATAGCCCAGTCGTTCTGGTAGGGACCACACGTGGTTAGCATGCCGTCACGAATTTCTACCCGGGAATTATCCACCCGTGAAAGGCTGGCAGCACGGCCTCGCATTTCCGGCCCATGCAGCAGGAAGGTTGCGGTATTGATATCGAGCCGTCCTGAGTCGACGCTGTATTCTGCGCGATCACCGGTTAACAGAAAGCCTTCGCCCCGGCTGACCAGAGGGCCCTGAATCGATACCTCGCCCGTGCGTTGGCTATAGCGTGCCTCTGAGCCAGTCACCTGAAAACTGCCCTGGTTCAACCGGACATCACCCTCAAGGTAAAGCTCCTGGTCGATTTCATAACGGGCATCCAGACCGCTTGCCCGCAACGGCGCCGCGTCCCCGGACTCTTCTGCAAACACTCCCGGACCATCTCCTCCGGCGCCTGACGGCAGGTATCCCCCACTACAAAACACAGGCAGCGAATTCCTGACGGAATCGGGGAGCTGGTTTTTCGGGCGCCAGTCGAGCTCGGCGGCCGATGGTGCATCTTCGCCAGCCGCCAGGCCGGTACCCGCCATCAGGGAAAATCCGGCAAGCAGGCACACAAACCGGCGCTGCAGCGTGCCTTTCTGCGCTTGCAGATGGCTGTCGGACATTGGCACGATAGCAAGGTTCCTGTTCGGGGTGCATGGAAGAGTGTGGCCAGGGCAACGAAGCATGAAGACCCTGATGTCAGCGGCCTAGTTTACACGTGCCCCAAAGGCTTGTTAACGGAAACGGCCCCGGATATACGAAACTCCGCTGCAAAACCGTTTTAGCCTCTTTATACTCCTTGCTGAAGAGCCTATATAAAGAGCCCCTGATATTAATTCAAATCAAGGCTCACAAACGCTTACTATTAATACACTCTTTAGCTTCAGGATGATCGACCAAGTTATGGATAACCGCCTGCAAATGCTGACAGCCTGGATCAGACAGCTTCCCGGCTTTGAAAGCACCGACGTCCAACCGGTTTCCGGCGACGCCAGTTTCCGGCGCTACTTTCGAGTCTGCAAAACAGGCGCTAATGGCAATGTTGTAACCTTCATCGCCATGGACTCGCCTCCGGATCAGGAGGACTGCAGGCCTTTTGTCAGCATAGGCCGCCACTGGCACCAGGCAGGGATTTCTGTTCCGCAGATTTACGAGGTCGACCCTGTACGCGGCTTTCTGTTGCTGGAAGATTTCGGGGATCAGCTGATGCTCGGGCAACTAACCCCTCATACTGCAGATACGCTGTACCGGAGAGCACTGGACGAACTGCTTCTTATCCAGCAGTTGCCAGCGATGCCTGACTACCCGTTGCCAGCCTATGACGCAGCCTTGCTGAACCGTGAAATGGCCCTGTTCCGGGACTGGCTGCTCGAAGGCTACCTGGGACTGGAATTGAACAACATCGAAAAATCCATGCTCGATACCACGTTCGCTCTGCTCCGGGAGAGCGCTCTGGCCCAGCCAGAAGTGACCGTGCACCGGGATTATCACTCTCGGAATCTGCTGGTACGGGAGCATAGCAGCCGGCCCGGCGTGATTGACTTTCAGGACGCAGTAATCGGACCAATTACCTACGATGCTGTTTCCTTGCTCAAGGATTGCTACATTCAATGGCCAGAAGAGCAGATATGCAAATGGCTGGAGAGCTTCCGCGAAAAAACCCTGGCAGCAGGCCTGCACCGCGCCGATAGCGATACGTTCCGCCAATGGTTTGAGTTGATGGGGATGCAACGTCACCTCAAGGCTGCAGGAATTTTTGCGAGGCTGGCCATGCGCGACGGAAAACCAGGCTATCTGGAAGACATTCCGCGTACACTGGGCTATCTCCTTAACGCCAGCAAACAGCAGCCTGTACTACGACACTTTCATGCCTGGCTAACCGACACAGTCGTTCCCAGAATGGAAGAGCTGATAGGCCCTCTTCCGGATCAGGAGCAACTGACAGAGTGAAAGCGATGATTCTTGCCGCAGGTAAAGGTGAGCGCATGCGGCCACTGACTCTCACCACCCCCAAGCCCTTGCTCGGTGCAGGCGGGAAACCGCTGATTGAATATCATCTGGAGCGCCTCCAGCATGCAGGCTTCCGGGATATCATTATCAATCACGCCTGGCTTGGGGAACAGATCGAATATACCCTGGGCGACGGACAACGTTTTGGCCTCTCACTGCACTACTCACGTGAGGGCGACCCCCTTGAAACCGCCGGCGGCATTGTTCGTGCCCTGCCGTTGCTCGCCTCTGCTGACCAGGATTGGTTTGTGGTGATAAACGGCGATATATGGGCCGATTTCGACCTGGCCCGACTGCAACCACCAACATCTGCTGAACAACACGCACTGGACGCAATTCTCGTGATGGCGGATAACCCCCCACACCACCGTAAAGGCGATTTTTGCCTGAGCGATGACGGAATGCTATCCCAGGAGTGTGTCGAAAAGCGCGGCGAGATGCTGACGTTCACGGGTATAAGCCTTCTACACCGCCGCTTGTTTGACGGCCTGACAGACCAGGCAGGAAAGCTCGGGCCGGTTTTGCGGACCGCTATGGACAAAGGCCGTGTAGCCGGACTGCACCACAGGGGCGTTTGGATTGACGTGGGAACGCCGGAGCGATTGCGGGCGTTAGATCAGCAACTGGCTGCCCGGGAGCCTTAGTGCAATGTCGACTGATTCAGCACAACCGGCCCTGCCGCCACGAATGGAGGCCGCATTCTCTGGGCTGATGGAGCAGTTGTCGGCCGCCGATCACCAGGCACAAAAACTGATTGGCCAAACCAGTCTGCCCCGCTGGTGCCGGCACCCTCTGTTTTTCTTTCTTGGCTATATTGCCAAAGCGGACGGGCGGGTATCCGAGCAAGATATACGTTTTGCTGAAAGCCTTATTGCAGCGCTGGCGTTATCAAAACGGCAAAGGCACAAGGCAATCCGCAGCTTCCAGAAAGGCAAAACATCAGCAACACTTCCTGCATTCAGCGGACTCACACTGAGGCTCAGCCACCGCATCCGGCCCGCCCCGGCCCTGAAGGTGGCCATATGCCTGTGCCACGCAGCACAGCTCAGAGGCAGACCCCTCAAGCCGCTCCGTTATCGATGCGAAGATGCCATTGATCAGATTGGCCTGCCAGTCACCATCAGCGAAGATATATTCGATAGCTACGCCATCCGTATGTGGGGTAATGTCCGCGATGAGTCTTCAAAGCCGGTGACGCTGGAGCAGGCATGTGCCCTGCTTGGAGTCACGCGCCGGGACCCTTTAGCGACGATCAAACGTGCATACCGGAGAAAGGTGTCCGAGTGCCATCCGGACAAGCTCGTGCAGCAACGACTCAGCGTAAAAGAACAGGCTCTGGCCAAAGAGCGTCTTTTGCGTTACCAGCAGGCATGGGAGCTGATCAAGCGGCATCAATAGCCGGTGGAAAAAACTACTGGGGTTTGAGCCAGTCAGAAATCCGGCCGGCGATAGCCTTGCCATCCTGGGGCGAAAACTCAGTACCCGCTCCTACAGACTGAAAACTGAATCCTTCCACCCTGGCCCTCCCCAGGCTCGCCTTGCGCTGCCCTCCGTCATCAGAGCCTGAAAGCTCCAGAATGCGTGGGACGGATGCCTTTCCCAGAACCTCTGCCAACCGGGCAGCATCACGAGGGTAGAAATTCGGGTCCACCCAGATCAGAGCCGGAGATGCTTCCAGGCCAGCTGCGAAAGACACAACATGATTACTGCCTCGCCCTATGCCAACTACGGCTACCAATTCGTACTCACGTTTTTCAAGTTCCGCGGCACCGGCCACAATTTCTTCGAGAATGTGCGCCCTGTATGCCGCCTCTGGCCGGTCCACGACCTCTGATTCAATGACATCGATCGTCGTCGGACTGGACGCATCAGGGCTGGCTTCAGATGCCGACCGCGAACGTTCCAGCACCTTTTCGAGAGCCGGCTCCGGAGCTTCGAGACCAAGAGTAAGTACCGCAAATTTTCGGCGCACCAGTTCATGAGCCAGAGCTCCTGCCAACCCCGAGCCAGCGTTCTCACCCTCATCCGCCAGGATAATAAGAGCACCCCTTGCGGGGAGCCCGGCCTCGGGCCAGAAAAGCGCCAGCGTCCGCGCGCCCCCCTCAAGATCGAGCCAGAGTGCAGCGTCAGGAAACCTCTGGCTCAGCCCCCACTCCCCCAGACCCGAAGACACAACCCCGCGGACTTCACCGGCCGGCAGTTGACCGGGAAGGCCGGAACCCCCCTGTTCCTGTGCAAATGCGGGCATCCAGCTGCCGGCGAGCATTACAGCCAGCATGCAACTGTATATGTATCCGCTTCCACAGTTTCGCTTTATTGTTCTGAATCGGCGCACAGTTCCTGCCTCCTGGCTACGAAAAAGATCTCTTGAGCTGTTAGACTGTCATTATTATCAATGGCTGCCAATTGTTTGCGAGAACTGTGATGAATCCTTATCTGATTGCCCCATCTATCCTGTCTGCTGATTTTGCCCGCCTGGGTGAAGAGGTGGATAACGTGCTGAGTGCAGGCGCAGACGTGGTGCATTTCGACGTTATGGACAACCACTATGTGCCCAACCTGACTATCGGGCCGATGGTTTGCGAAGCGCTGCGCAAGCATGGCGTTACTGCTCCCATAGACGTACATCTGATGGTATCGCCGGTAGACGACCTGATTCGCATGTTTATTGATGCCGGCGCCAGCTACATCACTTTCCACCCGGAGGCATCCCTGCATATCGACCGATCCCTGCAACTGATTCGTGAAGGCGGCTGCAAAGCAGGCCTGGTGTTCAATCCGGCTACCTCCCTGCACTATATGAATCATGTGATGGACAAGCTCGATATGGTGCTGTTGATGTCGGTCAACCCCGGCTTTGGTGGTCAGAAGTTCATTCCTGGCACTCTGGACAAGCTACGGGAAGCCCGTAAACGCATTGATGCCAGCAACTACAACATTCGCCTGGAAATTGACGGTGGCGTAAAAACCGACAACATCCGCGAAATCGCTGAAGCCGGCGCAGACACTTTTGTCGCAGGCTCGGCTATTTTCAATACAGAAGATTATAAAGCCACTATCGATACCATGCGCCAGGAACTGGAACAGGCCCGCATGGCAATGGGCGGCCAATGAGCCTCGCAGGCCTGTTTAATGACCGCTGGCCCGGGGTCGCACTGTTTGATCTCGATGGCACCCTGGTAGACAGCGCTCCGGATCTGGCCGCGGCAGTTGATTGCACCCTCGAACAACTAGGGCGCAAACCGGCAGGTATAGAACAGGTCCGGCAATGGGTGGGGCATGGCTCTCCGATACTCATGCGGCGCGCTTTGGCCGGAAAAGTTGACTGGGAGCCTGCAAGCGCAGCAGACGACGCTCTGTTCAGCGATGCAATGACATTATTTTTCAACAACTACCGGCAATCGAACGGCCGGCACGCTGCGGTCTATCCCGGTGTTGAAATCTGCCTTGAAACCTTGAGTACGCGTGGCTGTCGCATGGCTGTCGTAACCAATAAACCGGAACAGTTTGTGGCCCCGCTGTTGAAGCAGCTGGGGCTGGAGCACTATTTCATGCTGGTGGTCGGCGGCGATACGCTGAGCACCAAAAAACCGGACCCGGCCCCGCTGCTCTACGCCATGGATACCCTCCAGGGCAGCAGAGGAACCACTGTAATGATAGGCGATTCGGCTGCAGACGTCGGCGCCGCCCAGTCGGCCGGCATTCCCTGCGTTGCAGTCACTTACGGCTACAATTTTGGCCGTTCAGTACAGACACTGGGTGCAGACGCCGTAGTTGATTCCCTGAGCGAGCTTTTGTAACCTCTCAGGTCTTGGACATTCATTCTTATCAATTCGGGAGATTCCTGCCGTGCAGGGACTGAATCTGACTGCAGCGCGTGGCATCCTGACAACCCGCGCAACACGATGGTGGCGATGGCGTACCGGCTGAAAACACTCGGCCCGGCGGATAGCGAGCGATTGCCCGTTTGATGCCACCACCCGACAGGCCGGCAGTATCGCCAGAGGCCTGCTCGAACGCAGATCAGATTTCAGGAAAACCGACCATGACTCCCGAACAATTCCATAAGCTCGCACAGGCTGGCTTTAACCGTATCCCCGTGTACCGAGAAGTTCTTGCGGATATGGACACGCCCCTGAGTACGTATCTCAAGCTCGCCAGTGGCCCATATTCCTATCTGTTTGAATCTGTACAGGGTGGCGAAAAATGGGGCCGTTACTCCATCATAGGGCTGCCGAGCCAGGAAGTTCTGAAGGTCTTTGATCACCACATAGAAATTCGTCGGCATGGTGAACATCTGGGCCGCGAGGGCGAATTGCTGGAAAGTGCAGACGTGGATGATCCCCTGGCCTTTGTTGCCAGCTATCAGGAACGCTTCAACGCTCCCGACCTGGAGGAACTTCCACGCTTCAACGGTGGTCTTGTTGGCTACTTCGGATACGACACAGTGCGCTATATCGAGAAGCGCCTGGCGAGCAGTTGTCCTCCAGACCGTATCGGCACACCCGACATATTATTGATGGTGTCCAGCGAACTGGTGGTGTTCGACAATCTGCGTGGCAAGCTGCACCTGATTGTGCACGTAGACCCAGCGGACGAAGGTGGCTACGAACGGGCTCAGTCAAGACTTGATGAGCTTGAGCAGAAGCTCCACCGGCAAACGGCAAACACCCCGGAAACACCTGCGCACCTGCGTGGTAAGACGGTGGATGAAAGCGAGTTTGTTTCTGGCTTCAGCCAGGAAAAATTCGAAGCGGCGGTCAACACAATCAAAGACTATGTGCTGGACGGCGATGTGATGCAAACCGTCATATCACAGCGCATGTCCATCCCGTTTGAAGCCCCCCCTCTGAACCTGTACCGGTCACTCAGAGTGCTTAATCCTTCACCATACATGTACTTCCTGGACCTGGACGACTTCCATATTGTCGGTTCGTCGCCGGAAATCCTGGCGCGCATGGAAGATCGCGAAGTAACCGTTCGCCCCATCGCCGGCACCCGCAAACGCGGCGCTACCGACGCAGAAGACAGAGCGCTGGAAGCCGAACTGCTGGCCGACCCGAAAGAGATCGCTGAGCACCTGATGCTGATTGATCTGGGCCGCAACGATGTGGGACGCGTGTCGGAAACAGGCACAGTGCGACTGACAGAAAAAATGGCGGTAGAACGCTACTCCCACGTGATGCACATAGTGTCCAACGTGACTGGCCGGGTAAAAGAAGGCACCAGCTGTCTCGACGTACTCAAGGCTACTCTGCCTGCAGGTACACTAAGCGGCGCTCCGAAAACCCGGGCCATGGAGATCATCGACGAACTGGAACCCGTAAAACGTGGCGTCTACGGCGGTGCAGTCGGCTACCTGTCGTTCAATGGCAACATGGACACAGCCATTGCCATCCGCACCGCAGTGATCAAAGACAATACATTGCACATCCAGGCCGGTGCAGGCATCGTCGCCGACTCGGTACCTCGCCTTGAGTGGGAAGAAACCATGAACAAGGGGCGCGCGATTTTCCGTGCTGTGGCCATGACCTACAACGACTTTGACCACTAAGGCGAGGGAACTATCATGCTATTAATGATCGACAACTACGACTCCTTCACCTACAACGTGGTGCAATACCTCGCGGAACTGGGTGCCGATGTACAGGTGCACAGGAACGACGAAATCACAGTGGCACAGATCGAAGCCCTGAACCCGGAAAGGCTGGTTATATCCCCTGGCCCCTGCACACCGAATGAAGCCGGAGTGTCCATGGAAGTCATCCGTCACTTTGCCGGCAAGATACCCATACTCGGCATTTGCCTGGGCCATCAGGCCATAGGT
Source organism: Marinobacter sp. F3R11 (assembly GCF_003318275.1). Lineage (GTDB taxonomy): Bacteria > Pseudomonadota > Gammaproteobacteria > Pseudomonadales > Oleiphilaceae > Marinobacter. Next base: position 995,398 of record NZ_QOCH01000015.1, read on the forward strand.
CAGGTGTTTGGCGGCAACATCATTCGGGCCGGACGTGTCATGCACGGTAAGGTTTCCCCGGTTTTTCACAACGACACCGGGGTGTTCCGTGGCCTCAGCAATCCATTGCAGGCTACCCGCTACCACAGCCTGGCAATCGAACAGTCCAGCCTGCCGGAATGCCTGGAAATGACCGCCTGGACTCGCAACAGTGACGGTAGCGTAGAAGAGATCATGGGCGTGCGCCACAAGACCCTGGCCATAGAAGGGGTCCAGTTCCACCCGGAATCGATCATGAGCGAAGAGGGTCACGAACTGCTGCGCAACTTTCTGCGAACCCAGTAAAAAGGCAAATCCAATGAACATGAAAGACGCACTGAACCGGGTAGCCGACAACCTCGACATGTCCCGGGACGAAATGAAGCAAGTCATGCGCATCGTGATGAGCGGCGAAGCCACAGACGCCCAGATTGGCGCTCTGCTTATGGGCTTGCGCACTAAAAGCGAAACCGTCGATGAAATCACCGGTGCAGTGGAAGTCATGCGCGAACTGGTCACCGGCGTGAATATCAAAGCAGAACCTTTGGTAGACATAGTGGGCACTGGCGGCGATGGCTCCAACCTGTTCAACGTCTCTTCAGCCGCAGCTTTTGTGGTTGCAGCGGCGGGCGGTTTTGTAGCCAAACACGGTAACCGTGCGGTTTCTTCGAAAAGCGGCAGCGCCGACCTGATTGAGCAGGCTGGCATCAACCTCAACCTGACGCCGGAACAGGTCGCCCGCTGTGTAGAGCAGATTGGTGTCGGCTTCATGTTTGCCCCGGCCCATCACGGTGCCATGAAGCACGCTGTCGGCCCGCGCAAGGAAATGGGCTGCCGAACCCTGTTCAACATCCTCGGCCCCATGACAAACCCGGCTGGTGTTAAACGCCAGCTACTGGGGGTATTCAGCAAAGCCCTCTGCCGCCCGATGGCAGAAGTGCTGCAAAAACTCGGTTCTGAACACATCATGGTAGTCGCATCCAACGATGGCCTCGACGAAATCAGCCTGGCCAGCGCCACCCATGTAGCTGAACTGAAAAACGGCGAGATCACCGAATACGACATCACCCCGGAAGACCTCGGTATTAAAAGCCAGAGCCTTGTAGGCCTGTCTGTAAACAATGCCGAAGACTCTCTGAATCTGATCAAGGCTGCCTTTGGGCGAGGTCACGATGACATGGCTGAAAAAGCCCGGGATCTGATTGCTCTCAACGCCGGCGCAGCCATCTACATTGCCGGTCTGGCTCCAACCGCCAAAGTAGGTGTGGAAATGGCGCTTGATGCTATGGGCTCCGGCCTGGCTGCTGGCAAACTGGCCGAACTGGCTGATTTCTCCCATTGTTTTTAAGCCCGGAAAACCGAAATGAGCAGACACAGCGACAGAACGCCAACCATCCTGCGCAAAATCGTCGACCGGAAGTGGGAAGAAATCGACGCCCGCAAACGATCCGCCAGCCTTGAGGACCTCAAAGCCCGCGCCGGCGATCAGCCCGGGACCAGGGGCTTCGCCGATGCTTTGCGCCGCCGCATTGAATCCGGCACACCCGCCGTCATTGCTGAAATCAAGAAAGCCTCACCCAGCAAAGGCATAATTCGCGATCCGTTTGTGCCGGACGAGATCGCTGAAAGCTACGAGCAGGGAGGTGCAGCCTGCCTGTCTGTGCTCACTGATCACGACTTCTTTCAGGGCCACGAAGACTACCTGGTCGCCGCCCGCAATGCCTGTAGCCTGCCGGTTATCCGCAAAGATTTCATGGTTGCCCCCTATCAGGTTTACGAAGCCCGCACCATCGGCGCTGACTGCATACTCCTGATCGCCGCCTGCCTCACTAAAGACCAGATGCAGGAACTGGAGGGCATAGCACACGAAACCGGGATGGACGTACTGGTGGAAGTGCACAATAGCGAAGAAATGGATGACGCCCTGACGCTTACCACACAACTGGTCGGCATCAACAACCGCGACCTGCACAGCTTCGACGTTTCGCTCGACACCACGTTTGATCTGCATCAGCGCATAGGCAACGACCGCATGACAATCACTGAGAGCGGAATAATGACACGTGCCGATGTCGAAGCCATGACCGGGCGCGGCATTTACGGGTTTCTGGTCGGAGAGTCCTTCATGCGAGCGGAAAACCCCGGAGAGAAACTTCAGGATCTGTTCTTCCCTCAGCTGCCATAACGAAACTTCGCAAAGGCCGAATTTTGGCGGACTCAGCCCGGATCCGCCAAAGCTTCCTGCATCAGCAACTGCAAATGCCCGGGCAGCTTCGTTGATAACGCCTGCGCCCGTTCATGGGCCCGGGGCGACATTTTACCCCAGGTTCTGCGCACAATCCTCAGCCACTTCTCCCGATCATATTCGGTATTATCGGCATAGAACTGAGCGAAGTATTTTTCCAGAAATACCATACAGGCAACGTCTTCCAGGAGCTGGGTATCGGCGTCTTTACGCAACTCCCGCTTGGTCAGAATCACTTCAACCCGCTCACACTCGGACTTTGGATAGCCACAACTTTCCATAATCTCAGCAGCTCTGCGCCCGTGCATACGCCCACATGCCTGACGCCACTCGTAATAGGATTTCCTCCCTTCAGGGTAATCACTGCGAGGCATTTTCCAACGCTCGATATGCTGGGCCCGACAGGCAATCTGCATCCGCTCGGAGGGCGAAGATTCCAATTCGTTCAACCAGCGGGTCATATGCAGACTGTAGGCATATTCTCTGGGCACAGACTTGCCCGCCACAAGCTCTTGATTGGGATCTGCGCGATTTGCCCTGTCGATTGCATCCAGAGCACATTCGAGAGATGTTTGTTCCATACCACTTCCTTTGACGACACGCTGAATCGGAGAGTGTATAGCGCCAGGCTCGCCGGCGCACACTGATTTCAGTTACCACTCACCCACACACATGGCTCAGGCCTGTGCAGACGGGCGTACCTTGATGCGGTCGTACCACGCCTGTAGATGAGTCTGCTCTGGCTGAATACGGATATTTACCACTCGGGCGAAGGCTACCGTTGTAAAAGCATTGATGTCGGCAGCAGTGAGTCGATCACAGCAAATGTATTCCTTGTCTGCAAGCTGATCATTGAGGAATGCCATAAACTTTCTGACACTTTGACCACACTCCTCACCCCATTCCTTTATGGGATTCATTCTGTCTTTGAAGTAGCCGCTGGTATGCTGGAAGCACATGCCTGTAGGCGAAAAGAAGTAGAACTCTATCCATCTGACCCACTGCTCAATCAGGGCTTTCTCCAAAGGCGTATCGCCGAGAAGGGTCGGCGTATCCGGGTAACTCTCTTCAAAATATCGGCAGATTGCCATTGTCTCGGCAACACAGGTGCCGTCGTCCAGCTCCATGACCGGCACTTTTTTCATAGGATTACGTGCTACGTATTCCGGAGTCAGGTTCTCGCCTTTTTGCAGATCAATCTCGATAAATTCCGCTTTTTCAAGCAACCCTTTCTCTGCCATGAACATACGTACTCGGCGGGGATTCGGTGCGGTTTTGGTTTCAAAAATTTTCATTGTTATAGGCTCCGTTCCGGAAAAGTAAAAGGTTACTCAGCGTAAGACACAGTCGAGAGACTGACCCGAAAAAAGAGTTGCGTCAAGCAACCGATAATCCCTTTCGGTTTCGCCGATGGTACGTATTGAAAAATGACGCATTTTCGTTAAAGCCTTGTAACTGGGCTCAGGATCCTTATGCTTGTAGTTACGTAGTAACCGAGATGAGTCGTTTTGCCCTATTCCCCGTATTGCCTGAAAACCGCATTGCAAAGAACCTTTTCCGGTTACTTTCCAGCAGTAATACAACAACTAGCCAGTCAATTAATATCCAAGCAACGAGCTTCAGAAAAACGACAACACATTGCTCTATCAGAATTCACCAACCTAAAAACGGAGAAGAGACTTATGCGAAAGCTTACGTCTGCTGCACTGCTATGTGCACTCTCAGTGCCTGCCATGGCCCAAGCCAACTGTGGCGAAGTATCCATCACTGAAATGAACTGGGCCTCGAACACCGTAGTCACCAACGTTGCAAAATTCATTATGGAACAAGGTTATGGCTGCGACGTATCGGTTGTACCTTCCGATACAGTCCCCGCGGTAACCTCTGTTGCTGAAAACGGCGAGCCGGATATTGTTACTGAACTCTGGCTGAACTCCGCCGGCGAGGCTTACCTGCGTCTTGAGCAGGAAGGCAAGATTCAACGACTGGCCAAAGTACTTGATCCTGGTGGTGTGGAAGGCTGGTGGATCCCTACTTACCTGGTAGAAAAACACCCTGAACTCAAGACCATCGAAGGCATCATGGACAATCCTGAACTGGTTGGCGCCCGTTTCAATAACTGCCCCGATGGCTGGGGTTGCCGGATCGTCAACGACAACCTGGTGCGCGCGCTGGATCTCGAAGCCTCAGGGATCAAAGTTTTCAACCACGGCTCTGGCGAGACCCTGGCCTCATCAATGGCGTCTGCCGTCCAGAGCGAAGAGCCCTGGTTTGGTTATTACTGGGGCCCGACCGTCCCTCTCGGAAAATATGATATGACTCGAGTGGAACTGGGCGAATACAAGCCACAGGTTCACCAGAAGAATCAGACAGCTGACACGGAAAACCCCGGTGTATCCGAGTTCCCGGCGGCAACCGTTCTTACTTCTGTTACCACCGATTTCAAAGATCGCGAACCGGAAGTAACTGAGATGCTCAGCAAAATGACATTCAAAACGGATACCATGAGTGCACTGTTGGCATGGATGGATTCCAGCAATGCATCCGGCGAAGAAGCTGCCGTTTATTTCCTGACTAATAACCGTGATGAGTGGTCTGGCTGGCTGAACGAGGACGCAAGGAAGAAACTCGCCGCCCTTCTTGAAAACTGATTGACCCGCCTTTGCCCGGGCGCAGCCTTTGTAACGAGCTGCCCCGGGCTCGCCTGGTAGTAATAGCAACGATTTCTGTGGCGCATGGCCACCCATGCGCATGAGAGGCTGAACGCAAATGGCAACCTACGACTCCCTCTTTTCGACACTGGGGTTAAAAGACTGGTGTTCGGAAGGTAAATCAGATGGCCCGATGTCGATGGCTGATCTGCTCGCTAAAACCCAAAGCAAAAGTAACAGCACAGAGCCTGAGTCTCTGTGGGATCTCCCATTTCCATCCATGGATACACTTAACGAATCCTGCGCGGCATTCCCGCAGTCGCGAGAGCTCACCAAAGGTCTGGAGCAGGGTTTTCTTGCCATAAAAGACAACCTTAGTCTGGTACTCGATCCAGTCACCCAGCCGCTCAGCTGGTTTCTGGACGGGGCACTTTATGGCATGCTCAACACACCCTGGTGGATCGTTATTCCGGTCATGCTGGCCGTGGTTTTTCTGGTAACCAAATCCTGGAAGCTGGTTCTTCTTGTTGCAAGCAGCATTTGCCTGCTGGCATTCATTGATTACTACGAATACGCCATGCAGACGCTTGCTATCATTTTCGTCTGCGCCTTCCTCTGCGTATTGCTCGGGGTACCTATTGGCATTGCCATGTCCAGAAGCAACACCTTTCAGAGGATGACAATCCCTGTACTCGATATGCTTCAGACGTTGCCGCCGTTTGTGTATCTGATTCCGCTGATTTTTCTGTTCAGCGTTACGGAGTCCAAACTCTATGGTATCGCCATCATTCTCTACGCAATCGTACCGGTGGTGCGCCTGACTAACCTGGGTATACGCCTGGTGGACAAGGACGTAATTGAAGCCGCTGACGCCTTCGGTATGACCCCCCGACAAAAGCTGTTCAAAGTCCAGATCCCTCTTGCCCTGCCGAATATCATGGCTGGCGTGAACCAGACCATCATGATGAGCCTGGCCATGGTTGTTATTGCGTCTCTGGTATCGGCACCTGGCCTCGGTGTTCTGGTGCTCCGTGGCATACGTAATCTGGAACTTGGTGTTGGCCTGGTTGCCGGCCTCGGCATAGTCATCCTGGCCGTTATTCTGGATCGGGTAACCAAGGCTTCTCTGGCACGCATCAATGCCACCCATAAGCAGTGAGGACATAACGTGGCAAACGATATCAAGATATCTATCAAACACCTCTACAAAATATTCGGACCAACCCCGGATGTGGCACTTGAATATGTGAAGCGGGGAATGAACAAGGCAGACCTGCTGGAGCAGCAGAACCATGTTCTGGGGCTCAGGGATATCAACGTGGACATCCGTGATGGCGAGATCACCGTTATCATGGGGCTTTCAGGGTCCGGCAAGTCCACGCTGATCCGGCACCTGAACCGCCTGATTGAACCCACCGCCGGTGAAATCAGGCTTGATGGCACCGACGTTCTGAGCCTGAACGAAGAGCAGTTGCGCCAACTCCGGCGGGAACAGATGTCCATGGTGTTCCAGAAATTCGCGTTGCTGCCACACAAAACCGTGCTCGAAAACGCAGGTATGGCACTCAATATTCGCGGTTATACGATCGCAGACTTTGAAAGCGAAGCGGTAAAGTGGCTGGCCCGGGTAGGTCTGGAGGGCAACGAGAACCAATACCCCCACCAGCTCTCAGGAGGTATGCAACAACGGGTTGGCATAGCCCGTGCGCTGGTATCCAACTCTCCCATCATGCTGATGGACGAGGCATTCTCAGCACTGGATCCACTTATCCGCTCGGACATGCAGGACCTGCTGCTGGAACTTCAGGCCGAGCTCCAGAAAACCATCGTGTTCATCACTCACGATCTGGACGAAGCCCTCAAACTCTCTGATCATCTGGTCATTCTCAAAGATGGCGAAGTGGTTCAGCAGGGCGACCCGCAGGAAATTCTGCTCAACCCCAATGACCCTTACATTATTGACTTTATCAGCGACATAAACCGGGCGCGGGTGCTTCGCGTGCGTTCTATCATGAAAAAACACGTCGATAACGATGGGGACTATGCCGGGGATATTTCCGAGAAAGACAACCTTGAAACTGTTCTCTCCCGTTCCGGAGGCGACACGGATATGGTCTTCCGAGTCGTCAGAAACGGTGAAATGGTGGGCAGCCTCAGCATGAAAGACCTGACCCGGGCACTGGTTCCAACGGACGCTTCCACCGCAAGGACAAATCGTACAGACTGAGGGGGCCAATGCCAGACAGCCTCCGGTTCCGCCGATCAGGTTTCATGCCCGCAGGCCGGAGCAGTCTCCAGCTTGCGGATGATTCAGTAATTGATTGATTCCTTACTGGGTGGCTTTGCTTTCCGTTGACTGAAACGCGGTGATGGTCTCGCCAGAGGATGTTGTCAGCACCAACTCCCCACGGCGGCCAATTGCCGCAGAGGTCACCTTCGCCATAAGTTCCAGAAAGCGGTGTTCCTGCGCCATCAGGGCCGGAGCACACGCCATTCTTGTTGAAAATATACCGCCGAAGCTCACACCTTCACCCTTGATCTCGTATTGGCCTCCGTATCGATTGCAGGATGCCAGCCCGGCCATACGGTTCTCTCCCAGAAACTCTATAGTCATGCGGGAACTGTCAATAATGCCGGCGCCCGCCAGGTCTTCCACAACCCACTCTGCGCCACGGAACAGACGGTAAGGATCGCCACCACAACCTTTAAAAACCTCACCATTCATTTCAAGCCGCACCTGTGCCGGGAACTGCGAACCAGACATACTATCTTCACATAACTGGCGTGCCACCTTTAGGGTTAGCTGCTGCCCATCCAGCTCACCACGAAATTCGCGGCCGTGGCGGTTAGCAACGACGGTATCGATGGCTACAATCTCCGGCTCTCCGGATTCAAACGGGCGGTGGAACAGCAGTTCTCCATCGTCTACCTGAACGTGCCAGAAAGGCTCATTGCCAGCAGCCTGAAACGGCATTTCCAACGCGCCCGCCTGCAGGCATTCAGGATAAACCTCTCCTTTTACGGTAAAGGTTGCCCGCTCGCCCTTGCTCCAGAAGCTGGTTCCATCATCGTCCCGGGCTACATAAAGCGCTCCGGAAGCACTTACCTTCGGTTTCAGAAGCAGGCGTTCACCCCGATAATCAATGCCCAGCATGTCACCGTCATCCGCCTTGGCGACCGTGACGTCAAGCTGACCACACTGATACCTGCCCGAGACATCCGGAGCACTTGGCCCGGTGGCACACGCAGAAATAAAAAGCCCGCTGACCGCGACGACAGATGTCATCAAAAACCGCTGCAAATACATAGACACGTCCTGTGGTTGTATCGTAAATAAATGCCAGTATCTTAATGACTGGCCTGCCCAAAAACCAATTCCCGAGGCTCGCCCTTTTAAAAACAGAGAATCCGGACAGCCCTGCGGCTTTTTATCTACCCGGCACAAAGCTATGCTGAAGCCCATAAATCAGGAGGCACTTCATGGCTATCAGGCTTTATCAGTTCGCCATATCCCACTACTGCGAGAAAATCCGCTGGGCATTGGATTACAGGAATCTCAATTATGAAACCACAAACCTCCTTCCCGGGCAGCACGTAAAAGCCATACAAAAGCTGACCAATGGTGCAGGAACCTCCGTACCGGTTCTGGAACACAATGGTGAGATAATCCAGGGCTCATCTGACATACTCGATTACCTCGACCAGGAATTCCCCGGCAAACCGCTCATACCAACCGATGAGGCTGCAAAAGCACTGGCAACACAATGGGAAAAACGCCTCGACGACGAAGCTGGCCCGGCCGTTCGCTGCTATTCGTATCACCACCTCCTCCAGCGTCCAAAGGTTGTAGTACCACTACTGGCCGCAGGCACGCCTTTCTACAACCGCATTCTGCTCAGTCTGGCATTCAGCAGGGTGGATGAAGTTATGCGAAAATGGATGAAAATCAATGATAAAACTGCCGAACAGTCACGAGTAGTTATGGAGAGGCTACTCACGGAACTGGTAGAAACCTATAGCCGGCAGCCGTTCCTGGCGGGTGATTCCTTTTCCCGGGCCGATCTCACAGCTGCGGCACTTTTTGCTCCGCTGTTTCAACCTGAGGCCTACCCCGTGCCCTGGCCAAAACCGGCACGTATGCCGAAGGAAATGCGAACCTGGCTTAACCAGTGGCAACCGCAACTGCAGGTACTCAGGAAGATCTACGAAGACTACCGCCAGCCCTGAACGTATGTAATCTCCGGGCCCCTTACCAGGAAAGACAAAAGGAAGATACACAGAATGAACCCCTTGCCTGAGCCCCGCCCCCGTCTGGTTCCCAGACTGAGACTGAAAACCGGAGACACCATAGCTCTTGGTCCTGGCAAAGCTCAGCTGCTGGAGCTTATCGGGCAGTACCACTCGATATCCGCTGCAGCCCGGGCTCTGAAAATGAGTTACAGGAGAGCCTGGTTGCTGGTAGACACCATGAATTCATGTTTTCGCCAGCCCCTGGTCCTGACCAGCACAGGAGGCTCTCAGGGCGGTGGTGCCACACTCTCTGCTGAAGGGTTGAAAGTACTCTCTCTTTACCGGCAGTATGAAAAAACCGTAGCTGAGTGCCCGGAACTCGCTGAGCTGACCGCTATGCTGAACGATACGCCTGAAACCTGAACCTATCGACAAAACATCTACTGCTTGTTTCCAGTCGCTGGCAGCGCTAACATTCCTGCCGTTATATACGGTCAGATATAAGGAAATTATTTCATGTTACGGCTTAAAAAGTGTGCCCACGAACTGGCGAGACTGTGCACGGGGCTCTGCCTGCTACTGACATTCAGTGGTATAGCCCACGGCGCTGATGTTCGTATCGCAGTTGCCGCCAACTTTACCGACACCACCCGCGATCTTATTACAGCCTTTGGTGATGCCACCGGGCTGGAAGCGGTAGCAAGCTACGGGTCCACCGGAAAGCTCTACGCACAAATAGAAAACGGCGCGCCGTTCGACGTGTTTCTTGCCGCCGACAGTCGCCGGCCCGAGCTTCTTGAGAGGAATGGGCTGGGCGTAGCAGGAACCCGCTTCAACTATGCAACAGGCAAATTGGTGTTATGGAGCCCGGAACCCGCAACGTTTGATGACCCTCAAGCCTGGCTGGAGTCTGATGGTTTTTCCCGACTGGCCATAGCAAACCCGAAAACGGCACCTTATGGCCTGGCGGCCCGGGAAGTGCTTGCCGGGATGAACCTCTGGGAGTCTTTGCAGGCTCGCCTTGTACGTGGCGATTCCATTGCCCAGACGTTCCAGTTTGTCGCCACTGACAACGCCCAGGCAGGTTTTGTAGCCCTCTCCCAGGTTCGTAGCTGGGGTAAAGATGAAGGTTCACTCTGGCTGATTCCGCAAAGCTACTATGCCCCAATCAACCAACAGGCTATCCTTCTGAGCCGCAGCGAGAATAATGATGCCGCTCGCCAATGGCTGAGGTTCTTGCGCAGTGACAAGGCCCGAAGCATCATCGAAAGCTTTGGTTATGAAACCGAACACTGAGCAGTAACCGGCAAAGACCATGGACATATACTGGGAGCCCGTGTGGCTGACCCTGAAACTTGCAGGCTTTACTACCGCGGTGCTCCTCGTCGTGGGCACGCCTGTCGCCTGGTGGCTTGCCCGCAGCAAGCACTGGGTCCGGCAGCCTGTTGCAGCAATCATCGCTTTACCTCTGGTATTACCACCTACTGTTCTCGGGTTTTACCTGCTGGTACTGATGGGCCCCAAGGGGATGGTCGGACAACTTACCCAAGAGCTTGGACTGGGCTTGTTACCATTCACTTTTGAGGGTCTGGTGATTGCGTCGGTCATTTACTCGCTACCGTTTACTGTTCAGCCTCTGCAAAATGCCTTCGGATCCATCAATCAACAACTTCTTGAAGTAGCATCCACCCTCCGGGCCTCACCCCGGGATCGGTTTTTTTCCATTGTGCTGCCTCTCGCCCGGCCGGGGTTTCTTACCGCTGGCGTTCTCACTTTTGCCCACACAATCGGTGAATTTGGTGTTGTACTAATGATCGGGGGCAACATCCCTGGTGAAACCAAGGTGCTTTCCGTGGCCATTTATGATCACGTTGAATCCCTGGAATATGCCCAGGCCCACTGGCTCGCAGCAGGCATGGTTGCATTCTCCTTCGTGGTGCTAGTGGTGTTGTATTCGCTCAATGGCCGGCTACAGCCAGGGTTGGTAAAATAATGGCTGACTCTGGAATACAGGCACGGTTTTGTTGCCACTTCGGAGCATTTACACTGGATGTAGATCTGGATTTGCCGGGCAACGGGCTCACCGCCTTGTTCGGACACTCCGGGTGTGGCAAAACAACGCTTCTGCGCTGTATGGCCGGCCTGCAGTCTGCTGACGGAACCATGTGTGTCAACGGTGATGAGTGGCAGAACAAGTCGGTTAGCCGCCCGGTTCATCAGCGACCTCTCGCCTACGTGTTTCAGGAAACCAGCCTGTTCCCTCACCTTTCGGTAAAGCGCAATCTGATGTACGGATATCAGCGCATCCCCCGGAGTGATCGCCAGATTTCCTTCGATCAGGCCTCACAATGGCTGGGCCTTTCCAGGTTGCTTGATCGCATGCCCGACAAGCTCTCTGGCGGCGAACGCCAGCGAGTAGCTATTGCCCGTGCTTTGCTGACCAGCCCCAGGCTGCTGCTGATGGACGAGCCCCTGTCCGCGCTTGACCAGACCAGCAAGCAGGAAATCCTGCCCTATCTGGAGGCCCTGCGGGACAAACTTGCCATTCCCATTCTTTACGTTTCCCACTCGACTGCAGAAGTCGCCAGACTGGCAGATCATATTGTAATGATGGACAAAGGGAAGGTGGTCGCGGAGGGTCCGTTACAACAGATCATGGCACGTACAGACCAGCCATTCGGGCTGGAGGAAGATGCGGGGGTTATTCTCGACGCCTGCATATCGGAGCGTGACGACCGCTGGCACCTGTGCCGCGCCGACTTCGAGGGAGGGCATCTCTGGATTCGGGCAGACGAAGGCCTGGCCGTTGGGCAAAGTATACGCTTGCAGGTGCTGGCAAGGGATATCAGCCTGGCCAGGAGCGAACAAACCGACCAGAGCATTCAGAATCTGCTGCCCGCCACCGTGGATGAAGTCGTTTCAGACGTCAGCCCGGGCACCTCCATGGTACGTCTGCTTGCAGGTCAGACTCCCTTTCTCTCACGCCTTACTACACGGGCCGTGCACACCCTTGCCATTGCTCCCGGGCAACAACTGTGGATGCAAGTGAAGTCTGTAGCGATTGTTGACTGACGGGGCTTCCGGGCCAGAAACCCCACAATGTGTCAGCGGGTGCCGAAAACCACCATGGTTTTGCCTTTCACTCTTACAAGACCCTGATCTTCAAGGGTTTTCAGAACCCGGCCCACCATCTCACGAGAGCAGCCAACTATCCGGCCGATTTCCTGACGCGTAATCTTTATCTGCATGCCATCCGGATGGGTCATGGCATCCGGCTCCTTACACAGATCCAGCAAGGTACGTGCAACTCGCCCGGTAACGTCGAGAAATGCCAGGTCGCCAACTTTACGTGTTGTCTGACGCAACCGGGAGGCCATCTGTTCGCCAATAAAGTAGAGCACCCCGAGATCCTGCTGAGCAATTTCCCGGAATTTGGGGTAGCTTATCTCGGCAACCTCACATTCGGTTTTGGCTTTTACCCAGGCGCTGCGGGAATCCATGTTGTCGAACAACCCCATCTCGCCGAAAAAATCCCCGGCATTGAGATAGGCCATGATCATCTCGCGACCATCATCGTCCTCAATAATGACGGTGACAGAACCCTTTACGATGTAAAAGAGAGAGTCGCTTTTGTCACCTGCGTAAATAATCGTGCTCTTGGCCGGATATCGGCGACGATGACATTGTGAAAGAAAATAGTCGAGATGTTTGGTCTTCTGCTCAACCGGCTTGACGATAGTGGCCATAATGCGAGTCGTGCCTCCTCAAATACTAGCGGATTCCGATGTTTGTTATTCACCCAGCTTTCCCTGCGGGTTCATTTTTTAGTAAAAATCAGAGCAACTTATAGCAAGAAGGTATGCTTCGGGCAACTGGAAACAGGATACAAGATGTATCCGGAACGAATACAGTCAACTGTCAGTATACACAGGTTATGCTAGCATCCCGTTCCAACCGTTTATCTCGGGGCCTGCAAATGCCGGCCCCTGTTTAACAGGAGAACACTCTTCATGAAAGCAACCGTCGACTGGACAGGCAACGCCAGCTTCCGGGCTACCAGTGGCACCGGTCACTCTGTGCAACTGGACGGCCCCCCCGATCATGGCGGCGAAAACCTGGGGCCCCGGCCCATGGAGATGCTGCTGATGGGCCTTGGGGGCTGCTCATCATTTGATGTAATGAGCATTCTGAAAAAGAGCCGCCAGGATGTTACAGCCTGCCATGCCGAACTGGAGGCTGAGCGGGCGGATGCCATACCTTCGGTGTTTACAAAGATTCATCTTCATTTCGTGGTGACCGGCCATAACCTCAAGGAAAATCAGGTAAAGCGGGCCGTAAGCCTTTCAGCAGAGAAGTATTGCTCCGCCTCAATCATGCTTGAGCAGGCTGGAGTGAAAATCACCCATAGCTACGAGACACGCAGCGCGGAATAAGTGGTACTCACAGCACTATTCAATACCCTATGGGGAGTGCATAATACCGCCCTTTCTCCGCCGGTCTGCGCAAAAGGTGAACAACCTGGTCAGTAGCCGGCGGCGGCCTACGCAGAGCGCACTGAGTGCTCTGCTGTCATTCATCTCCATTTTCCGGAGGGGCTGAGCATGGAACCAAAACTCCAGTTGCACGGTTTCAACAACCTGACCAAATCTCTGAGCTTCAACATCTACGACATCTGTTACGCGCAGTCCGAAGAACAACGCGAAGCCTATATTGATTACATTGACGAGATGTACAATGCAGAACGTCTGACCCAGATCCTGACCGACGTGGTCAAGATCATAGGTGCCAATGTTCTCAACATTGCCCGTCAGGACTATGAGCCCCATGGCGCATCCGTGACCATGCTGATAGCCGAGCATGAACTGAGCGGCGACGAAGAGCCCGACAATGAAGAGTCTCCGGGGCCATTTCCAGATACCATCGTAGCCCATCTGGACAAAAGCCACGTTACCGTGCACACCTATCCCGAGAGCCATCCTCACGAAGGCATCAGCACCTTCCGGGCGGATATAGATGTTTCAACCTGCGGTCTGATCTCGCCCCTGAAGGTTCTGAACTACCTGATCCACAGCTTCGATTCCGATGTGGTTACCGTTGACTACCGTGTGCGCGGATTTACCCGTGATGTGGACGGAACCAAGCACTACATTGATCACGACATCAACTCGATTCAGAACTACCTGACCGAAGATACGCAGAACGCCTATCAGATGATTGATGTGAACGTTTACCAGGAAAATCTTTTCCACACCAAAATGATGCTCAAAGACTTTAACCTGAATAACTATGTCTTCGGAGTAAATGCCGATGAGCTGGATCCGCAGGTGGCACAATCCATAGAAGATCGCCTGCGCCGGGAAATGCTGGAGATCTTCTACTCCCGCAACGTGGCTTAGCCCTGGCGGGACCCTTCTGAGTCAGACCAGATTCAGGCGAAGGATTTTCTTGCAATCAGGCGCTGCACCATGGGTCTTACAATGAGATCCATGGCCAGCGCCATTTTTGTGCCCGGAATAACCAGTGTGTCATGGCGGGAAAGCGTACTGTTCTGTATAGCCTGCAGGAGATAAGAGAAATCCACCTCCGCCGCATCCCGAAAACGGATCACCAGCATGCTTTCATCTTCAGATGGAACATCCCGGACAACAAACGGGTTGGAAGTATCCACCAGGGGAATGCGCTGGAAGTTAATGTGAGTGTGCGAAAACTGCGGAACTATATCGTGAACGTAATCGTCCATCCGGTTGATGATTGTTGCGACTACCGCCTCCTCACTGTAGCCACGCTGATGGGTATCCCGGTGTATTTTCTGAATCCATTCCAGATTCACAATAGGTACCACACCAATGAGCAAATCCACATACTGGGCGATATTAAACGCCTCACTCACCACAGCTCCGTGCAGCCCCTCATAGAACAATAAATCAGTGTCTGGCGGCAGCGATCCCCAGGCCGTGAACGTACCCGGTTTATGGCCTTCAGCCTGCAGGGCCCGGTCTTCATCGTGAACGTACTGGCGGTAACGCCCGTTGCCGGTATGGCTGTAGTCGTAGAACAGCGCTTCCAGCTTATCAATATGATTAGCCGCCAGGGCAAAATGGTTGCGCTCACCAAACTGGCCTTTTGCTGCCAGTCGCGCCATCTGCTCCCGATTATAGCGGTGAAAGCTGTCACCACTGATCATAGCTGCAGTCAGCCCTTCACCTGCAAACATACGCCGGAATATATGGCCTGTGGTGCTGGTGCCTGCACCGGACGAACCGGTAACCGCAATAATCGGGTGACGTTTTGACATGGCTAAAATGCACCAGAGGTTGGAAGAAAGTCGGGAAAAGTCAGTTAAGGCTGTCGAGCGAGCGGGGTTTTTCGATCACAAAACCCTGGGCATAGTCCACACCCAACTGTCTCAACGTACTCAGCACATCGCGTGATTCAACCTGACCTGCGATCACTTCCCGACCCATGTAGTGCGCCATATCCACCATGGATTGCACCATCGCCCGATCGGTTTCACTGGTATTGAGCTGACCGGTGAAAGCATTGTCTATCTTGATCAGATCAACCGGAAGTGAGCGCATGAACTCGAACGAACTTGGGCCGCTGCCGAAATTTCCCAGACAGAACCTGCATCCCAGCTCTTTCATCTCGGTCATAAAGTCAGCGACTGCCTCCAAATCATGAATCGCCGAGGCTTCGGTCACTTCAAACCACAGGCGTTCGATCGGGGCGTCCTTCTCGCTCAGCTTTTCATAAATATATTCAAGCAATGACTGCTCATTCAATGAGTAACCAGACAGGTTAATGCACACTCCACCCA
This sequence comes from Marinobacter sp. F3R11, assembly GCF_003318275.1. GTDB lineage: Bacteria > Pseudomonadota > Gammaproteobacteria > Pseudomonadales > Oleiphilaceae > Marinobacter. Next base: position 1,011,359 of record NZ_QOCH01000015.1, read on the forward strand.
GGTGGCGAGGGTCCGGAGCCCGTACCCGCAACCAGTCAAGCATATGACCAACAACCCAGCGATCAACCGCCTGCATACGATCATAGCGCTCAGCCATACGCACGAAATCACGGCCACTGATCAGCGTACCCGTATCATCGTACATGCTGATCAGCACTTCGTACTGGGCTGCCATGTTAGCGCGGCTGTGCAGAGGAATAATTTTCTGACAGCGCAATAGCATCCGCTCTTCGTCCAGATCACCAAGGCTGGCAACCTTCGCGGCGATCTGATCCTGACGAGCCTGGTCATCCGCACCCAGGACGTATTCAGAAATTTGTCCATGCCCTTTCTTCCTGGAAGCAACCAGAGCCTGCTCAGATGCTCTCAGCCAGCGCTCAGCACTGACCAGACCTGGTAACCCCGGCACAAGGCCTACATTGGCGGACAAACTATAGCTACTACTGCCGTGGACGTACTCTGTGCTCTCTATAGCCGCTATCAGATCTCCGGCCGCATCCTCTGCGTTTTCAGATGGCACCAACATGCCAAATTCATTTCCTGCAAGCCGGGCCAGCGGCATTCCATCTCCCACATGCTGCGCAAGCATGTCAGCGACTCGTTTCAGGGTATCGTCTCCCGCCTGATAGCCCGCCGTATCGTTCAAAATACGGAAATTGCGTAAATCCAGCCGCAGCAGAGAACGCTCATCTTCGCGCCGTGCCAGTTGTTGATCGAGCATACGCTCGAACTCGCGGCGACCCAGGAGACCAGTCAGTTCGTCATGGGTAGAAGCCCATGACAACTGGTCATAGACCTTACGCACCATACGATCGATGCTTTCATCCACCAATGGCCGCTCGTACTGGCTATCAGGCACAATTATGCCTTTACGCATGTGACGCGCCAGATCTTCGAGCTCAAGCTCCACAACCCGCATGCCCTGGTGATTGACAAAAACAAACCGGCTGAACCCCCGAGCCACCCAGACAAGACGAATGTACTGCGGCTCATCTGGCTTCTCCTGATCCCGCAGCCAGTCACCTGTGCGAAGTTTCTGGGCCCGGTTCACCCAACGCTGAAGGCTGCGCTGTTCACGTTCTGACAGCGACTGCTTGATATCCTTCTCCGGCGATGCCGGTGGCACCTCTACCATTTCCGGCGCCTTATCCGGACTGCGCACCAGAAACTGTTTCAACTCATCCCGTATCTGGGCAGACGGCATATGGTTGCTGGAAATAGACGCCAGACCATCCTGGATAACCCGCAGCAACTCTGGCAGATTCACAGCACTGTTGCGATCCTCAGCAAACACCAGCAACGAATCAACGACCGATAGATAATCCTGCCAGGCCTGGCTATCCGGTCCCTGGCGAATCCAGGTCAGTGACAATAAATCCCGCCAGCCACCATCAAGCAGGCTGAGCACCGCTTTGGGGATTTTTCGCCCTGCCAGTTTCCGGTTCAGGACATTTGCAACTGCGGTCTTGGACTCTGAAACTTTCTGGGCGCCTTCCGCAGCAGCGGTTACCCTTTCAACGTTGCGGCGGTATACCAGGTTCTGGCGATCAATCAGACTATCGAGTTCCTGAACGGTCTGTTCAAAAACCCCCACATCCTGCTCAAACTCCGTAGTAATACGCTGAATAAGCTCATCAACCCTGCGCTGAACTACAGGGTTAAGGCGGCCACCCTTAATGCCAAGTTGAGCCAACCGGTCCATAACCCCCCTGACAGGACTGTTCTTGTCATCAAAAAAGGCGGGGTCGCGCATAACAACTTTCAGAACCGGCACCTCAAGCTGGCGCATCCGCCGCTGAGCGTATCCGCTCAGTTTCGGGCTTTCTGTAACCGAGTTGAAGAAGCGGTCGACAACATCAAGCGTGCCCTGTTGTTCATCATCCAGTTTTTTTGTACCAATCTCGCGGACTTTATCAACCACTCGCTCCCGCAGCGGGACCACATTACTGGCACTGGCAACAGGTTCGGTTTGCAACTGCTGAAGCTCGCGCTGCAACTCGCCCGGAGACATAGGTTCTGCATTGGCAGGAAAGGGGGTCGGCTCAGCTTCACCGCGTGTCGCCCGGCTGGCAGCAAGAGTTCCAAGCAGGTTTCGTACAGTTGCGAACGCTGTCTGCGCGGCCTGGGCATAGCTACGGAATTCACTCCCCAGGCGTGTTTTCCCAGGCTCTGACTCACGGCCTGCAGGCGCTGGAGTCGACGTGTTGGCATCAGAGCCTGCAAGACCACTTTGCGATGGTTCAGTCGTTGCCTGCTTCGACACATCAGGAGCCGGTTCACTATGTTCTTTAGCGACTGGCTGTTCAGCCGGTGCAGTTTTTTTCTGCGTACTTCCAGAGGTGTGCTCACTGAGATATTTACTGAGATCCAGCTCTGGCAACACGCCATGCCGAATCAGGATATTGTTCAATTCTTTGTATAGAGGCTCCAGATGGAGCAGAACAGACTGCTCAAATACTTTCAGGCAAATCTTTTCAACTTCTCTGGGGGCCTTGAGCTGATTCAGCCCTGCATGAAACGACTCACATACAAGTGATGGACCAAGCGGATTATGATGCCCGGTTGCATTGGCAATACCGAGCTTGTCGAGACGTAGCTTGAGCTGCAGCAGATCTTTACGATATTGGGTATCGGCCTTAGTAACCATGACCCGGATTGTCAGCCAGTCTTCAAACTCACCCTTGTCCACCACAGAGAGCTCGGAGCCAGGGAAACCTTTGGGGGACGGTTTGAGGGGGGATTCAAGGTTGCGGGCTATCTGGTGCCATATTACGCGCTGCCGGGCCTGAACCTGACCCGAGAAATCCATTAGCTCATTCGCTTGCTGGTCATTCTTCGCTTTGTGGGCAGCATCTTTCAGGGCAGCCGCCATTTGCACGAAACATGCATCCATAAGCGGTTCGATGTGCTGGATAATCGCTCGCGCAGACTGATGCAGAACAAACTGAACCCGTTCACTCGGGGCACGCAGTGACGCACGGTCCTGGCTGTGAGACCCGCCGCACAGTTTCAGCATCGCCGCAACCGCTGCCGGGTTGGTACGTGTAAAGTTGACCCCCATAGCACCGTCAATACGCCGGACAACACAAACGTGAAGCTCATGCCGGCGCGTACCATCGGGCTCCCGAAAGCGCACAATCAGCTCAGCTGGCATACCAGAAGCAAAAGCCTGGTCAAGCTTACGGGATGTTTCGCCGGAATAGCGGACAAACAGGCCCTCAGGGCAAAAATCCGCAACCTGACACGGCCAGGTATCGCCAGTACCCAAAACAATCTGGGCAGCGAGTTTGATGGGTTTGCGAGGGCTGCTGCGACGTTCTCTCGGATCCATGAACTACCTGATGTTGAGCAAAGCCGGAAAGAGCCGGATATCCCACCCGCTGTCGGCTAACGTCTCTGAAAAAAATAGTGGCCAAGGCCACAACTTGTTATATAAAAAACTGCGATCCTTATAATCGCAACTATAAGTGTACTATAGTGGCCAGTTGCGGGCACACAAACTGCACAATCTTACCATCACGACCCGTAAAACAGCTTAGCCAGATCTATCCGGTTTTGCTACTGATAACGTTTCTGCATGACAGATTGCGCCAGCGAGCCGGCGCAATCTGTCACAGCTGCTTGAAAAACACTTTTGAATTGCGCTGGGTGTTGTAGGAAGCGAGCTTTGGCCCGGGCAAAGCCTGAACCGTACTCGGTTGAAACCCCCGTTCACGAAACCAGTGCTCTGTTTGTGTAGTAAGCACGAACAGCTTATGAATCCCCTGGCTTCGGGCATGCTTTTCGACCATCAACAGAATTTCGTCGCCGCGACCGGCACGGCGATACGCAGGGTCCACCGCAAAGCAAGAGAGCTCACCCGCCCCCTCATCCGGATAATTATGCAGAGCAGCACAACCAACAATAGTGCCATCACGCTCAGCGACGACGAAATGCTCAATATCAGTCTCCAGCATTTCCCGCGACCGGCGCACCAGAATACCCTGTTCTTCCAGAGGCTCTATCAACCCCAAAATACCACCGATGTCCTCAGCGCGCGCCAGGCGGATCTGCTCATAATGATCACCGCTGACCAGGGTACCCGTACCGTCCCGGGTGAACAGTTCTTCCAACAGCGCACCATCGTTCACGTAACTGATAATATGCGCCCTTTTGACACCTTTCACGCAGGCATCACTGGCAGCCCGGAGAAGATCTGCGTCATGCCCTGTTATGGTTCCATCAGCCAAGCGCTCCGGCGCCTGCCTTGCTGAAAGCTCACGGATCAGGGATCCATCCTGCTCAAGCAAACCCCTGTCATCAATAAACACAATGAGTTTTTCCGCACGCAAAGCAGCCGCTACCTGGCTTCCAACATCTTCGTACGACAGATTGAAAGTATCACCGGTAGGCGAATAACCCATGGGGGGCAACAAAACAATATGTCCTTGCTCCAGAAGCTTTTCGATACCCGCGACATCCACGCGACGCACCTTTCCGGTGTAGCCGAAATCGATTCCGTCCAGTACGCCAACTGGCCTGGCCGTCACATAGTTGCCACTGCTCACCCGGATACGGGCATTGTGCATGGGTGAATTGACCAGCCCCATGGACAGCCGGCTTTCAAGGTATGCCCGTAATCCCCCGGTTGCTTCCATAACCAGCGGCAAGTGATTGTCCGGGGTAATGCGCAGACTGCGGGAAAACGACGACTTCAGACCAGCATCATCCAGGCGCTTCTGAATTTGCGGACGCGCACCAAAGGCAACAACCAGGCGCACACCGAGACTGCTCAACAGTGCTATGTCGTGGATGATGTTGATAAAGTTTTCGTGCTCAATCGCGTCACCCGGAATATTCAATACAACCGTGCGACCACGATGAGCATTGATATAGGGTGATGAATGGCGAAATGAATGCAGCCAGCCGTTTGATTTCAAGTATTCCTCTCCAATCCCTGTTTCTTGCATGTACCCGGTGACCTATAGACAAAACTGCCGGATAAGGCCCCTGAGAATTTTCACCGTGGGTTCCAGTTGTGACAGCTCCAGAAACTCATCAGGCTGATGTGCCTGATCAATGGAGCCCGGCCCCATTACCAGTGTTTCCATACCAAGCTTCTGCAACCAGGGAGCCTCGGTGGCAAAGGCAACTGACCGGGCTGTGTGACCTGTAAGCTGCTCACAGACCTTTACCAGTGCCGCATCTGACGGTGTTTCAAAAGGCGGAACACTATCGAACAGCGGTTCGAATTCCATGGTTAATTCGCGTCGCTCAGCCACAGGCTGAATTCTGTGCAGAATAGCCTGACGCAGACTCTCCATATTCATTCCCGGCAACGGGCGCAGATCAAAATGCAGCTCACACCGGGCACAGATACGATTGAAGCTGTCACCCCCGTGGATGCACCCAGGATTAAGTGTGGGAACCTGCACGTCAAAATTCGGATTACGGTATTGCTTCTGCCAGCCTTCGCGCAGGGCAAGCAACTCGCCAAGGGCCTCATGCATGCCCTCCAGGGCGTTGCGCCCCAACCCGGGGTCGGAAGAGTGACCAGACCGCCCCTCAAACGTCAACCGCTCCATCATGATGCCCTTGTGCATGCGCACAGGCCTGAGGCTCGTAGGCTCGCCAATGACCGCGTAGCGGGCTTCCGGCTTGCCTGCTTCGGCCAGAGCCCGGGCACCATTCATGGAACTTTCTTCATCCGCTGTTGCCAGGATAATCAGGGGCTGCTTCAGATCAGCGGCTGTATATGCCCTGGCCGCTTCAATCGCCAGAGGAAAAAAACCTTTCATGTCGCAGGTGCCCAGCCCGTACCAGCGGTTGTCCCGCTCGGTCAGGGTAAAAGGGTCGCTTTGCCAGCGCTTGTCATCAAAAGGCACGGTATCTGTGTGGCCGGAAAGTACAAGACCACCTGAACCACGACCCAGAGTAGCAATCAGGTTGAACTTGCCGGTCATGCCCGGAACTGCAAGGATCTCTACCGAAAAACCCAGGGCTTCCAGCCACTCCCCGAGCGTTCGCACCACCGCTTCATTACTCTGATCCCACTCAGCCGATGCGCTGCTTATAGATGGCAATGCAACAAGCCGTTCCAACATTTCCCTTACACTCGGGACTGTTTCGGCGCTGCTGATGCTTTTACGGCTGCCAGTGTCTCCACGGGACTGATGCATGGTGCCTCCGGCTTGAATGCTACCGGGTCTGGCCGCGTCGCCAGACCTCAAACTCCGTGATCGCACGGACAGCTATCGGGTAAGCGACCTCCCCTCCCGCAACTTCACGGGCAATTTCCATTTTCTTTTCAGTAACACTCGCCAATCGGCCATCCACAACATTGCTATTGGTGAGCGACACACGAACCTTACGCCCGATCCACTGAGCCGCCTGCTCAATATCTTCGGTATGCCAGCTGACAACCTCCGGGTTCTCCTGCGGCACCAGCAACGCAGGAGTTTCTTCAGGAATCTCCGCTACAACCGGTTCGGCTTTGCGAAGAAAAATATCAGGTACCATCGCGCCATTGTATTCCAGTGCCCAGGCCACGGTACCATCAGCTGGCTCATCACCTGAGCGCACAGGTATGCCCAAGGTGTCGGAACCCGGCTGCACAGTCACCTTAATCTCCCCTCCCTCAAGCAACCATTGCCGATACAAGGCCTGCAACTGTTCACTTGCATGCCAGCCTCTCGACTGCAGTCCGGCTTCGAAGGTACTCAGCGCCCGTCCGGCCCACTGCACAGGCTCCACACCTGCTTCCCGGGCGCAGTAGGCGGCAACCCGACGCATAAGCCCGCCGTCTCTGAACGTCACTTCGAGGGGCTGATCCGAGCTGATCAGCGCAGTCCCGGGAGATGCCAGGTTTACACGGGCGTCCGGCCAGCTAAGTTCCAGACTGCCAGTGTTCGCAGAATTCAGTTCAACATGAAGGCGATAGGGGGACTGGTGCACAATGAGTTCGCCGGTCAAACGTGTAATGCCCATGCGTAACAGATCACCACTGCCTAACCTCTGCCTCGGATCCGGAGCACAGGGGAGATCAAACAAGGATGCTGCTTCACTTCCACCGGTGCCATCTGCAGTAACCCAGTTACGGAACATGGTAGCCTCAAGTACCAATTCCAGCCCTTCGGCCTGCAGCGACCAGCTGGGAGGCAGGTCAGAAGGATCCACCAGAGCCCTGAGCAAAGCGACAGGAGAGCCGGCATCAAACTCCGCCCGTTTGATAAATAATGGCTGGGTCAGTTCGAAATCCTGCCAGGATGCGCCTGACAGCACCAGGCGCCCTTCGACCCCGGAACCTATTTCTCCACGCTCCAGGACTCCATTCCCTCCAAGCGCCTGACGAGCTTCTGACATACGCTGGTCAGTCAGCCACCACACTCCGGCCTTAAAGGCAGCAAAACCAAGCAAAGCGGCCAAAATCAATATTGTTAGCAGACGTTTCATCCGGAAAGTCCTCAGACAGTGCTGTCAGTTGCGGGAAATCAGGGTGCCGACACCCTCATCCGTGAAGATTTCCAAGAGGCATGCGTTAGCCACACGGCCATCAATGATATGAGAAGTACGAACACCATTTTCGACTGCACTCAGTGCACAACGAATTTTCGGCAGCATGCCTCCGTGAATGGTTCCGTCTTCAATCAGATCGTTCACCTGCTGAGCTGTCAGCCCGGTGAGCACCTTGTCTTCCTTGCTCTTCAGGCCAGAGACGTTAGTCAGCAGCATTAATTTTTCGGCTTTCATGGCCTCAGCCACCTTGCCTGCAACCAGATCTGCATTGATATTGTAGGAGGCACCATCGGGTCCCACACCGATAGGTGCAATAACGGGGATCACATTGCTCCGGGTGAACATATCGATCACATCAACATTGATACTGGCCACCTCGCCAACACGCCCTATATCAATAATCTCGGGGCGTTCCAGCTCCGGTGACCGGTCCATCACTTCGAGCTTCCGGGCACGAATGAGGTTGGCATCCTTTCCGGTCAAACCAATCGCTGTGCCCCCCTGGGCATTGATCAGAGAAACAATTTCCTTGTTTACCTGCCCGCCCAGCACCATTTCCACTACATCCATAGTTTCCGCATCGGTAACACGCATGCCATTCACAAAGCGGGACTGGATATTGAGACGTGCCAGCAGCTCGCCAATCTGAGGGCCGCCACCATGGACAACGATGGGATTAATGCCCACCAGTTTCATAAGCACGACATCACGGGCAAAGCTGCGCTTCAGCTCCTCGTTTTCCATGGCATTGCCGCCATACTTGATAACGACTGTTTTCCCGGTAAATCTCTGAATATAGGGTAATCCACGGCTCAGTACTGTAGCCACCTGCATTGCTGTTTCACGATCCAGCGTCATCTTGTTGTTGCCTTAGTAAAATCAGTATTAAAAATCAGGAACCCGCACCCGCATACCCGGCTGATATCAGAAGGTAGCCACGAGATCCGGCGCGGCCTTCTGCAACTGGGCCCGGAAAACACCTTTTATCCGTTCCAGCGCGTCCTGCGTTTCCGCCTCAAAGCGCAAAACCAGAACCGGCGTGGTATTGGAAGCGCGGCATAAACCCCAGCCGTCGGCGTAATCCACACGAATACCATCGATAGTGCTGACATTGCCGTCTCCAAATTCACCCTCGCTGGCCAATCGATCCATAATGGCGAACTTGCTGGACTCCGTCACCTCAACGTTAAGTTCCGGTGTGCTGATATCTTCCGGAAAATCTTCAAACACTTCATCACTATGCCGGTCTTCAATACCCAGTATTTCAAGAAGTCTCGCTGCCGCATAGAGCCCATCATCAAACCCGTACCAGCGTTCTGCGAAGAAAATATGACCACTCATCTCGCCCGCCAGCAAAGCCCCGGTTTCTTTCATTTTTGCCTTCATGAACGAATGACCGGTTTTCCACATGATGGGTCGCCCGCCAGCTTCAGAAATAACACCGGCAAGTCTGCGACTGCACTTCACATCATAAAGCACATCGGCCCCGGGATTCCGTGAAACCACATCACGGGCAAAGAGCATCAGAAGGCGGTCCGGCCAGATAATCCTGCCAGTGTTGGTTACCAGGCCCAGGCGGTCACCGTCACCATCAAACGCCACACCCAGGTCCGCACCTTCGTCTTTAACCTTGGTGATCAGGTCAGCAAGGTTAGCAGGCTTTCCGGGATCGGGGTGATGGTTCGGGAAGTCCCCGTCAACATCGCAGTAGAGTGGAATCACCTCGCATCCCAGCTCTTCGATCAGCATAGGGCCCAACTCGCCCGCAATACCGTTACCTGCATCCACTACAACCTTGAGCGGAGCTGCGACTGCGATATCACCCAGAATACGGTCCAGATATGCCCTGCGAACATCCTCAGTGGACTGAGTACCCCGGCCAGCAGCAAGATCTCCCGTTATAACTCTCCGGTAGAGCGCCTGAATGGACTCACCGGAGAGTGTTTCGCCACCCAACATGATCTTGAGCCCGTTATAGTTAGCCGGATTGTGGCTGCCAGTCACCATAACACCCGACCCGTTTTCGAGATAATGGGTCGCAAAGTAGAGTACCGGCGTTGGCACAGCACCCACATGGATAATGTTACAGCCTGCAGCCATGACACCTCTGGCCAGCGCGTCTGCCAACTCGGGGCTTGAATGACGACCGTCGTAGCCAATGCACAGCGATGCCAACCCACGGCTGATTGCTTCTGAACCTATAGCTACGCCAATACGTTCTACAATGGACGGCGACAAAGTCTCACCGACAATACCCCTGATATCGTAGGCACGGAAAATATCGGGGGACACCTCCAGGGCAACGTCATCTATCTCTTCAACGCCCGGCATTTCACCGCCGCTGAAAAAAGAGCTGTCACTACTTCCGCTACCAAAGCCCAGAACATCCTCGTCGCCATCCAGCATATCGATATCCGGCAACTCCTTGTCCTGAAACAGGGGCTCAGCATCAACAGCCTCAACCGTTGCAGCTGTCTTCACGGCCTTCGGCCGGGCATTTTCCGCCGCCTTGATGACACGCTTCTCTACCACCTGGGACAGTCGATAAAGCACCTCACCGGCGGAGGCAACCATATCCCATGTCAAAGCAGGCAGCTTCTGGCGCTCACCGCCAAACGCCTTGTGAGCCCATTGAGTCAGACTGGTTACTTCATGGCGCAGACGTTTTTGAGCACTTATCAGCAGCCACCAAACCAATAATGCCGCCACCAGAACCGGAACACCGACCAGGAGAGCCACCATCAGGGTGCTGACAGACGATTCGGGCAGAGCGCCTGGTTTATAGCGGACCGTCCAGTCCGGGTTAACGAGTGCCCGGACTTCCGTCGCGCTCGTGTCGGCACCCAACTCCCTGCCAACGAATGTGCGTGGGGCTCCGCCGACAGTCTGTACCAGCGAGATATCTCCACCAAGCTGCGTATTTACAACAGATAGAAGTGGCTGCAAAAGTGATGCATCGAAGACCATCAGAAGACTACCGACAACGGCCTTGCTGGTAGGATTGCGCACAGGTGCAGCCATCTGTATATACCACTGGTTGTCCCGTGGAAAGGCATCCGGGTGCAGGGTCAGACCACTTTCTGCGCGACGGGCCAGCTCAAGCCCCGCAAAACCCAAAAGCCCGTTTCCATCCCCTGTCCTCGGGATCCGGCGATAGGGAAAAAGAAAAGCAGCTTTGACACCTGGCATAGCCGTAACCAGCTTTTGCTCAACAGACCCCAGGTCAATACGCTCCATTAACGTATCAACAACATGAGGCTGGGTTGCCAGACCATTTACACTCTGCTGCATTAACGCAAGATACTGGTTCAAACGCTGAGATGCCGCATCGGCCTCTGCGGTTTTCCAGGCATTGAAACGGTTGTCTGCAGCAGGCTGTAACACCAGAAAATGCACCAGAACAACCGCCACCACGCCAGCCAGCAGCACCACCAATCCCTGGCTCAGCGCCGTCGAGCCAAGATGTTTCAGTTTTGAACCGGAGGATGCTCGAGTTTTCTGTTTTTTCCCCGATTTAGCGGCAGGCTGTTCAGCAGCAGGCGCTTCGGAAGCTTTCTTCTTACCCAGTTTCATAGTTCATCCTGCAATTATCTTTTTTTGTCCTGGACAAGCACTTGTCGCAAAAGTATAGACGTCGCAATACATTCCTGCGTGACGCTTATCGGGTACCAGTAGAGCCAAATCCACCTTCACCCCGGCTGCTGGCATCAAAGTCAGAAACCACCTCAAAATCTGCCTGGACAACGGGCACCAGTATCAACTGCGCTATCCGTTCACCAACCTCAATGGTGAAAGGCGTATCACCCCGATTCCAGCATGACACCATCAACTCCCCCTGATAGTCGGAATCAATCAGGCCTACCAGGTTGCCAAGGACAATGCCGTGCTTATGACCAAGCCCGCTTCTGGGCAGTATCATTGCAGCCAGTGATGGGTCGGCAATATGTATGGAAAGACCTGTCCGGATCAAAGTCGTATCACCCGGCGCCAAGGTTAATGGCCCATCAAGGCAAGCCCTCAGATCAAGCCCTGCAGAGCCTTCAGTGGCGTATTCAGGAAAAGCAATCTGATTGCCAATCCGGTCATCAAGAATCCGTACCTGTAAATTTTTTCTGCTCATATTATCCCTGCTTCAGGTGTTGGCTGATTAGCGCTACAAGGCGTGAACCAATCGCCTGTTTGGTATCCGGGCCTATAGACTCCTGTCCTCCCGGCCAGAAAACAGTCACCGCATTATCATCACTATTGAACCCCAGACCAGGGGCAGACACGTCATTGGCAACAATCATGCGTAAGTTTTTGCGTTGCAGTTTATCTTTGGCATAGCGGGCAACATCAGAAGTTTCAGCCGCAAAACCCACGGTAAATGGTGCATCTGGCCGCCCGGCAATGGTGGCCAGGGTATCGGGGTTGCGCACCAGTGACAGCTCCATAGCCTCGCTGGATTTCTTGATTTTTCCACTGGCACAGGTCTCAGGCCTGTAGTCGGCCACTGCAGCAGTCGCAATAAACAGATCGCAGCCTTCATCCACTGCCTGTGAAGAAGCCTGTAACATATCACTTGCCGTAACGACATTACGGACCTCGACCCCGGCCGGAACCGGCAAGGCCACAGGCCCGCTCACCAGAAGCACACTGGCACCGGCATCCCGGGCCGCAACGGCCAGGGCATAGCCCATCTTGCCTGAGCTGTGGTTACTGATGTAGCGCACAGGATCAATGGGTTCACGTGTAGGGCCAGCCGTAATCACTACGCGCTTACCTGCCAGATCACCAGAGCTCGAAGCTTTCCCCATTACCAGCCCGGCAATAACCGCAGGCTCAAGCATGCGCCCCGGCCCGTTATCTCCACAGGCCTGTTCCCCCTGGCCCGGGCCCCAAAGGGTTATCTGTGGGTCATCGCTCAACAGGCGAATGTTGCGCTGTGTACGCCCATTGGCCCACATTGCCTGATTCATTGCAGGCACCACAGCCACAGGAGCCTCAGTCGCACAACAAACCGTGGTCAGCAGATCATCAGCCATACCCTGGGCAAGCCGCGCGATGAAATCCGCAGAAGCCGGGGCAACAATCACCTGATCGGCCCACTTTGCCAGCTCTATGTGTCCCATGCCAGCTTCAGCCTCAGGATCGAGCAGAGAAGTACGCACAGGCTCCCCACTAAGGGCCTGAAAAGTTAACGGCGTCACAAAAGCTTCAGCCCCCTTGGTCATGACAACCCTGACTTCATTACCGGACTTTTTCAGCAGACGCACAAGCTCAGCACTTTTATAAGCCGCAATGCCGCCGGTGATACCCAGCAGAATTCTTCTGCCCTCCATAAAGGCTCCGTATCCACTTATAAAGAAAGGCTTATAAGATAGCATGCCCTGACAATACCGACAGCCTGCCAAAGTCGCGGTACGTTTACCGTTTGTTACTTTTTGAAGTAAGCTTTGTAATTAAAGGGTGCAGGAAGCACCAAAAGCCAAAAAACAAGACGCAAGGAAGCTCAAATGACGGACTCTGCCTGGCCCATGGATGAACGTCCACGGGAACGACTTCTCGCCCACGGAGCCGAAAGCCTTTCTGACGCCGAACTGCTGGCAATTTTCCTCCGTACCGGCACGACCGGCATGCCAGTTATGGAACTCTCCCGGTTTTTGCTGCAGGAGTTTTCCGGATTACGGGGACTGCTGACCGCATCCCGCAGACAGTTCTGCACGGTCAAAGGTCTGGGCACCGCAAAGTATGCGCAGGTGCAGGCAGCCATGGAGATGGCACGGCGGGTTATGGATGAACCCCTGCGCCAGGGCGACCCTCTGCGCTCACCAGAGGACACCCGGCGTTTTCTCACCAGTCGGCTGGGCACTTATCCCCATGAAGTCTTCGCAGGCCTTTTTCTCGACAACCGGCACCGGATTATCCAGTATCGGGAGCTGTTTCGCGGCACGATTGATGGTGCCGCAGTATATCCGAGAGAGGTTGTCCGGCAGGCTCTGGAAGACAACGCCGCCGCCGTTATTTTTGCCCACAATCATCCCTCGGGGGTTGCAGAGCCCAGCCAGGCAGACATCTCGCTGACCAGACGCCTGAAAGAGGCGCTGGGGCTGGTGGACATCAGGGTTCTTGACCATATGGTAATTGGCCACGGTGAGGTAATATCCCTCGCGGAACGTGGTTTAATGTAGATCGCTACAAACGCAGGCAGGGAAATTGGCCAAATTCCCAACAATTTTTTGCGTTGGGCGGCTGGTTCTGGTATAAAAGCGTCCCTTTCTGGCGGCGTCTGGCGAGCAGCGTTCAGTTTAGAGGCGCAAACAGGGGCGCAAGCGTTCCTCGGCAACCAGAGACGCATTAAAAATCGAATTCGCATTTATTAAGACCATTGCTCAGGTCGGAGGCAAGTATGTCCAGAGTTTGTCAGGTAACCGGTAAGCGTCCGGTAGCCGGTAATAATGTATCCCACGCGATGAATCACACTCGTCGTCGTTTTCTGCCGAATCTGCAGAGCCATCGCTTTTGGGTTGAAACCGAGAAGCGTTTCGTGAAGCTGCGCGTATCCACAAAGGGCATGCGCATCATCGACAAAAAAGGCATTGACGCTGTACTGGCCGATCTTCGTGCCCGCGGCGAGAAATTTTAAGGAGTCGCATCATGCGCGAAAAAATCAAGCTGGTATCTTCAGCAGGCACAGGTCATTTCTACACGACCAAAAAGAACAAGCGTAACACTCCGGAAAAAATCGAGATCAAAAAGTACGATCCGGTTGTCCGTAAGCACGTTGCGTACAAGGAAGCCAAGATCAAGTAATTCCTGATCAGGCATCCACAAAAAAAACCCNNGGGTTTTTTTTGTGGATGCTTTTGATGAATATCTCAGAATTTCTCCAGATACCCATCCGGCAATGCAATATCCATAGCAATCGGCAAATGATCCGACATGGGATAACTTACCACCTCCGCACGCCGGACCTGCAAGCTCGGACTCACAAGAATATGGTCAAGCGCTTTCTCGGGACGCCAGCTAGGAAAGCTATGCGCCGTATCCGGCAAAGGTACCAGGTCTGTATCCCTTAGCGGCGTCTGAGTAAGAAGCTCCTCAGCATGATTATTCATATCCCCCATGAGAATCACATGCCGGTATTTGGAAATGAGCTCACTGATAAAGCCAAGCTGGCGCTGCTGCGCCGCTTTGCTTAACGATAGATGCATAAGCACCAGAACCAGCGGATCTTCTTCAGTACCATATCGAACCACAATGGCCCCTCGCCCCGGAATCAACCCGGGCAACTTGTACTCTTTCACGTCCAGCGGCCGAAACCGGCTAAGCAAGCCATTGCTGTGCTGGGCGATCTGCCCCAGATTGCGATTCAGTTGCTGATGCCAGTATGGGATACCAGCTGCCTCAGCAAGATATTGCACCTGATTGATATAGCCACTACGCAAGCTCCCGCCGTCACACTCCTGCAAGGCAACCACATCGTAGTTGCTTAACAGAGAGGCTATGCGATCCAGGTTCTGGATTCGGTTGCGGTAGGGAAGAAAGTGCTGCCAGCTTCGGGTCAGATAGTGGCGATAGGAGGAGGTGTTGATGCCCACCTGTATGTTGAATGTCAGCAGCCGCAGGTGGCGCTGGGGCTCAAACGCGGGCACATGCTCCAGACCCGAGTTCGAACCTCTCGGCTCGCCCCGGGAGCTGATGATACCGTCCAGCTGTTTCCTGAAGCGCTTATACATAATAAACCTGCGGCCCCGCTCCGCCAGATAACTCTTCAATCAAACAAGCCACCCAGCGGAGAACGACTTTATTTATCCGCAGAGTGCTCTTTCTCCACCAGATAGTCTACAACTTCCAGCATAGCCTCAAGACTACCTGCTGTGGAGGCACTGACCGTGTACTTGCCATTTACCATCATAGTCGGTGTGCCGGTAACCCGCGCGCCCCGCACTTTGGACTGGGCCTGTTGCATATGGGCATTTACGCCAAAACTATTGTAGTTTTCAAGGAATCCATCACGATCCACACCATAGCCGGCAACAAAATCCGCCAGGGATTCACCGTCATTAAGCGGTCGGTGCTCACCGGCCAGAGCGACATACATCTGGTCGTGAACTTTATCCAGCGCACCCATGGCCTGAAGCGCATAAAATGCCCTGGCATGCGGCACCCAGGAACCGCCCAGTGCAGCGGGGATCCGCACATAGTTTACATAATCCGGAGCATTTGCTTCCCAATGCTCTGCCAGTGGCTTGAGGGCCTGGCAATGCGGGCAGCCGTACCAGAAGATTTCCGCCACCTCAACACCGGTATCCGAGCTGGTATGAATGGGAGTGTCCAGCTTTTTGTAATGTCGGCCTTCCTCCCAGTCAGCCGCATTGGCCTGGCCGAATACAGCAAAGACTGACAACAGCAGCACGGCCGTTCTTAGCGCTCGAAACATGAAATATCTCCAGATTTTAGGATGTAGTTATGAGGGAATTATGACCTGTTGAACCTGAAAAGTTCCACTGTTCTGGATTACAGGATCGAAAGACAAAAAACCCCGCACAAGGCGGGGTTTTTTCAGACATAGAACAGCCGGATCAGTTCAGGCCCGAAATATAACTGGCGACGGCCTCGATCTCTGCATCTGTCAATCTGGACGCAACGTCCATCATGATAGCCGCATTGGTGCCACTGTTCCGCGTACCGTCACGATAGGCGTTCAGCTGTTTGACCAGATATTCCGCATTCTGGCCACCAATATGCGGGTAGCCGGCAGGCGCATTACCCTTGCCCTGCGGGTTATGGCAGCCAGAGCAAGCCGGAACTCCGGAAGCCATATTGCCACCACGATATACCGCAGCACCTTTCTCTACCAATTCCGGATCTGCCTGACTAACGCCCATATCCTGTGATGCAAAATAGGCCGCCAGATCCTGAAGATCCTGCTTGGATTTCCCATCCAGTTGCCCGGTCATCTCCGGAATAGACCGGGAATTTTCCTGTATGGCCACTAACTGGTCATACATATATCTTTCACCCAGCCCGGCTATTTTTGGATAGGAACCCATAATAGGCTTCGCCCCACCCTGACCATGACACGCCTGACAGGCCACCGCATTCTGCTTACCAGCTTCAGGATCACCCGCTCCATGCGCCATGGCACTAAGCCCAACGCCGAATACAAACCCTGCGATCAGTTTCTTCATGCTCGCTCCGCTTCTCTCATCTCGAAAATATTCTTTGTTTGCAGCCGGCAGGCGCTGACCAGTCACGCTCAAAACCGGGACTGACAGCGGTTACGCCAAGCGTACCGCCCGGATTTGGTGTAGCATTATACATTAATCCCTGATAACTGAAATCCAAAGGAAAGCCAACTGCTGTGGACTCTGATCTGACTCAAAAAAGCATCTCTTTTAACAGCGCCCGCTTCCTGGTCAGCGCCCCCCGATTGGAAGACTGCCCGCCGGACACAGGTGCCGAGGTGGCCTTTGCAGGGCGCTCGAATGCCGGCAAGTCCAGTGCGATGAATGCAATCACCGCAAACGGCAAACTGGCCCGAACCAGTAAAACCCCGGGGCGCACACGCCTTATTAACTTTTTTTCCCTGAATCGTGAGCATGTCCGGCTCGTAGACCTGCCCGGATATGGCTACGCAAAAGTATCAAGGGATATGAAAGACGACTGGCAAAAACACCTTGGGCATTACCTGAACGATCGTCGATGCCTGCGAGGTCTGGTTCTGGTGATGGATATCCGCCATCCCCTTACCGATTTTGACCAAATGATGGTGGAATGGTGTGAGCATAACAAGTTGCCACTGATGATTCTGGCAACCAAAGCAGACAAACTTAAATTCGGTCAGGCAAAGAACAGCATGCTGGACATTTCCCGCAAGCTTGAGTCCTTCTCCTGTGTTGAGCACCTGCTCATGTTTTCATCAACCTCAAAGCGTGGCGTTGATGAGTGCCGGGCGGCGCTGATTGACTGGCTGGAAGGAACCGGGGAAACAGGAGAATAAAACAGAAAAAACCGGCCTGGGAAAAAGCAGGCCGGTAAAACGTCAGGGTCTACAATGTGCTAAAACCTGAGAACTCACTCAGGAGACGCCAGAAACGTCCGAATTGCCGGCGTCTGTTAATGAGACAGCTTCTCCCGGCAAAGGTTCCGGCATTGTTGGCCGATATTGCTCCCGAAGCACCATCACCTGCTCCCGGTAAGCCGGCGTCAGGTAAGGAACTTCAATCGTCAAGACCTGATAAATACCTTGTTTCAGTTCATGAATGGTCAGGCTGGCGGAAGTTTTTTCGGCATGAGCGGTCTTCAGAAATGCCATCCAGTTAGTGATCACCAGCCAGACATTCAGCGACATAGCCTTCCGGAGAGATTCGGGTTGAGGCTCTATAATCCCTGCATCTTCCTGCTTTTCGAATATTCGGCTGATGGCCGCAAGACACCGGTCGGTGAAGTCCCGGTAATCGCTGCGCAGACGCGGGTCCCTGTCCAGCAGGTACTCCAGATCCCGGTGAAAAAACCGGTAATTCCAAAGCCCGTCAAATACTGACTCCAGATAAAACATCATATCAGCCAGTGTCATGGAACGGCCTTCCGGGATGTCCAGATAAAAATCCACCAGTTTTTCGTATTCCTGAAATAACTCGTAAATAATGTCGGACTTGTTGCGGAAGTGGTAATAAAGATTACCCGGAGAAATGGCCAGGTGAGCCGCGATATGATTCGTCGTGACGTTTCTCTCGCCCTGCTCATTAAATAACTCAAGGCTGGATAACAGTATTTTATCTCTGGTCTTCATAAACTTATCAGCGCCTGTGGTTTAACAGCTCACATATGCCCTGGCCGGCATTGAGGCTCGCTTGACTATCTAGAGTATATACTCTAATAATACACCCCAGCGCAAATTGAGCATTTTTTCGCCAACCAAAAACACCCGGCTGCTGCCGCGAAGCGATGGCGTCGAAAGGAGGACATCATGGGTGCCAGCGTTGTTCAGCTCACTGAGAGCCAAAAGCACATTCAGCATACTCATCGGGTGTTCGAGGATCAGAAGAGGGCATTCCACAGCAACCCTGCACCGTCGCTGGCTGAACGCGAAGACAACCTGAAACGCCTCAAACAGGCTCTGCTGACCTATCAGGATCGCCTGCTTGAGGCTATAGACCAGGACTTCTCATGTCGCTCACGGGATGAATCCCTGATTGCAGAAATCATGCCTTCAATTCAGGGTATCAACTACACCCTGAAAAACCTTGAAGGCTGGATGAAACCGTCCCGCCGGCACGTCTCCATTTTATTTCAGCCTGCCAGCAACAGGGTCTGTTATCAGCCCAAAGGCGTTGTGGGTGTGATAGTGCCCTGGAACTACCCGCTCTACCTCGCAGTCGGCCCACTGGTGGCCTCGCTTGCGGCGGGCAATCGAACCATGATCAAAATGTCCGAATTCACGCCTCACACATCTGCGCTGTTCCAGAAGCTTATTGCGGAAAATTTTCCGGAAGACCTGGTGTCGGTTATCAATGGCGAGGCTGATGTTGCTGCCGACTTTTCCGCCCGGCCATTCGACCACATGCTGTTCACCGGCTCCACCTCCGTTGGCAAACTGGTGATGCGCGCAGCTTCTGAAAACCTGACGCCCGTTACGCTGGAGCTGGGTGGCAAATCACCCGCAATCGTCTCCCCGGACGTTCCCATGGAAGATGTGGCCCAGCGCATTGCCTTTGGCAAAGCATTCAATGCCGGCCAGACCTGCGTGGCACCGGACTACGTACTCTGCCCCGATGACCGTATTCAGGCCTTCGTAGACGAGTTCCGTGCACAGTTTTCGGAGATGTACCCCTCTCTGCGCGATAATGACGACTACACGGCCATTATCAACGAGCGCCAGTACAATCGCCTGCAAGGCTATCTGGAAGACGCCCGGACCAAAGGTGCCGAGCTGATCGAGATCAACCCGGCGCAGGAAAACTTCAGTGATGGTACTCACAAGATTCCGGTGACTCTGGTTCTGAAAACCACACCGGACATGAAAGTCATGCAGGACGAAATTTTCGGCCCCATCCTCCCGGTTGTGGGCTATGAAAACCTCGATGACGCAATCCAGTTTGTCAATGATCGCCCGCGCCCACTGGCACTCTACTTTTTCGGCTACGACCGCGACCAGCAGCAACAAGTAGTCAACAAAACGCTTTCGGGGGGCATGTGCATCAACGATTCACTGATGCATGTCGCTCAGGACGATCTGCCTTTCGGTGGAGTAGGCGACTCCGGCATGGGCCACTACCATGGCAAGGAAGGCTTCCTTACCTTCTCGCATCAGCGTGCCATTTTTGCCAAACAGAAGTTCAATAGCGGGAAGTTTGTTTATCCTCCCTATGGGACATCCTTCCACAAAATGGTTTATAGATTTTTTATTCGCTGAGCACCCTGCACTTTGGCCGGGGCTCTCACAGGGCCCTGCGCACAGCAGCTACAGAAATAACCGGAATGCTGATATTCTGGGCGCCTTATAAAAAAGGAGCTGTGCATGTCTAAAGTTATTTACCCGGGCACCTTTGATCCCATCACCAATGGCCATACAGATCTTATCGAGCGCGCCAGCCGCATGTTTGATGAGGTTGTTGTTGCCGTAGCTTACAACTCCAAGAAGAAGCCATTATTTAACGTGGAAGAGCGCTGCGAACTGGTCCGGCAGGCAACCTCTCATATCCCTAACGTCAGCGTGACAGGCTTCAACTATCTGCTTGCCGATTTCGTCCGCGACCAGGGCGCAACCGTTGTTATCCGGGGTCTGAGGGCAGTGTCCGATTTCGAGTATGAGTTCCAGCTTGCAGACATGAACCGCCGCCTGGCACCCGAACTGGAAAGTGTGTTTTTGACGCCGTCCAACCACCTGTCCTACATCTCCTCAAGCCTGATCCGGGAAATTGCGTCCCTCGGTGGAGATGTGTCTGAGTTCGTTGACCCGGCTGTAGAAGCTGCGCTGAAAAAGAAATTCAGCGAAGCCTGAAACCACCTCTGCCAACAAAAAAAAGCCCCATTCGGGGCTTTTTCTGATCCAAAGCACTCTAGAACAGCGGTGGCAAAGGAATTTCCTGACCATTAACGTTGATCACCATGTCGTTCAGCTTCGCAGCCAGCACGAGGCGGTCTCCCTCAGGCACCAACAACCCCTGTTTGATCAACGGCGCCAACTGCATACGCACTGCAGGGTACTCATCCGCCAGCACCGAAGGCATGCTCAGATTCATGGTTCCGGTTAACTGCTGCATAACCATCAACATTTCAGCTTTCTGATCATCTGCCAACTCGGGATGACTGATCATTAGGCTGCCGGTTACCGCGCCCTCCGGCGTATTCAGGGAGAGTTCGGGAAACCCGACAGAGAACCCTTCCATGGCAAGGTCACGCATGGCCGTACTCACCTGCCCCATAGCCGCCATCTGCCGTTCAAAAGCCTCACGGCCGCCGGGATCCGGTGCAAGCGCCAGGCCCTGAAGCTCAGCCATGCTGGTTGTCAGACTGTTCCAGCTCGCAACATCCAGGTCCTGCAGAACAAATGCAACCTTGTGAGGCCCATAGGCCTGATCTTCAAGGCGCACATTCTCTGCCTCAATTGAAAACCGGGAATCCAGCCGCTGCCCGTCATCTTTTGCCTCGGTACTGCTGCTCGCCCGCAATTCCTCCAGGGTTATATGCTGTGCCGTGGGTGACCTTAACGCAACAGACGCAATTGAGGCATCCATGATGCCTGTCCATACATCACCATTCAGGTGAGACATGCTTTGCTCAACGCGGAAGTTATTAACGCGAACGCTCGTATCCGGCCCGGTAAAACTAATCTGTGGCCATACGATCAGCGCTTCAGCCCGGGACCCGGCATTACTGACTTCAACCCGGACAACACCACCACTGGTGCTAAGTGATTCACCGCTTTCAGGCTCATCAATGTTGATAGCCGGGGCTTCCAGCTCAAGCACTGCTGTACCCCAGATACGGGTTTCCAGAGTCAGCCGCGGCTGCTCCTGAAACCAGTCAGAGCCTTCTGGCGCCCAACCGCCCACCGGCTTGAAGTCAATGAAGCTGCCGGTGAGGCCATGAGTCACGTCGGCACGATACTCTATGGGGTGAGTTTCGCCATTCTCAGGATTAAGCAGGGTCAGCTCGCCATCCAGTTCTGCACTAAAGAATCCCCGCCGATAATCCTCCGTCTGCACCTGCACAAACTGCTGTGACTGATTCAGTTCCCGGGTGACCTCTTGCCACTGCTGCTCTGTCACATAACCCACTACCCAAGGCATTGAGCCAGCCACTACCAGTATAGCGGTACCAGCAATAATCCATTTTGCTTTCAAAAATTTTCTCCGTCTGAAAATGTCAGGATTTCCCCGTCAGGCGCTCTAGCAACACCAGTTGCGCAGCGAAACGTTCTTCTCCCTCGGCCGGCTGGTTCTGAATATAGCTTCCATCCGGTTGTAGGACCCAGGACTGGCAATTATCTGCCAGATAGGTGTCCAGATCTTCACGCACCCGTGCTATCAATTCCGGATCTTCAATGGGAAATGCCGTCTCAACCCGGTTCAGCAGATTGCGTTCCATACCATCTGCACTTGAGCAGTAAACCTCCGGTTTTCCATTATTACCGAAACAATAAATTCGGGTATGCTCCAGAAAACGCCCCACAACAGACCGCACCCGGATATTATCGGAAAGCCCTGGTACTCCGGGCTTGAGGCTGCAAATACCACGTACAATCAAATCAATTTGCACGCCAGCCTGAGAAGCCCGGTAAAGCGCCTTGATCAGCTGAATTTCTGTCAGCCCATTGATTTTAATGATAATCCGCCCCTTGCGCCCCAAAGTAGTCTCACGCTCAACCAGACCAAGCAACCGGGTAAGCAACGTAAACGGCGCATGAAACAATTTCTTGATTTTTAAGGCCTTACCCATTCCAGTCAGCTGCTGGAACAGTTTATTCACGTCGTCGCCGATCGACTCATCACAGGTCAGAAAACTATAATCAGTGTACAGGCGCGCATTACCCGCATGATAGTTGCCAGTTCCCAAATGCACGTAACGACGTAAACGTCCCTCTTCCCGACGCACAATCAGAATCATCTTGGCGTGCGTTTTGTAACCCACAACGCCGTACACCACAATGACACCGGCTTCCTGCAACCGGCTCGCCAGCTCAAGGTTCTCCGCTTCACTGAATCGTGCCCGCAGCTCAACAACTGCCGTCACCTCCTTGCCCCGGCGGGCCGCATCTGCCAGAGCCTCAACAATCTCCGAATCAGCACCGGTACGATACAGGGTCTGCCGAATAGCCAGAACTTGCGGGTCTTTCGCTGCCTGTCGCAACAGATCAACTACCGGGCTGAAATTCTGGAACGGGTGATGCAGTAAAATAGGCCGTTTGCGAATAGCATCAAATATGGTTTCTTTGCTTCGAATCGAGCGGGGGATGGAGGGCGAGAAACCAGCGTAAGTCAGGTCGGGGCGATCCACCAGACTGGTAACAGCCATCAGCCGGGTGAGGTTCACAGGCCCGTTCACCTGGTACAGGTCCCGCGCCCCCAGACCGAATTCCGTCAACAGGAACTGCACCAACTCCTGTGGACAGTTGTCTGCAACCTCCAGCCTGACACCATCACCAAACCGGCGACTGAGAAGTTCACCGCGCAGTGCCGAAGCCAGATCTTCAAGATCGTCTTCCAACTCCAGATCGGCGTTACGCGTGAGCCGGAACTGATAGCAGCCTTTAACCTCCATACCAGGGAACAGTTCATCAGCATGGGCATGAATTATGGAAGACAGGAATACAAGATTCTCTCCGCCCTTACATATCTCATCCGGCAGGCGCACCAGCCTCGGCAGTGAGCGGGGCGCAGGCACGATGGCCATTCCGGTCTCCCGACCAAAAGCATCCTTGCCATCCAGCTCAACAATAAAGTTCAGACTTTTGTTCACCAGTCGAGGGAACGGATGCGACGGGTCCAGCCCGATAGGGCTGACCACAGGCAGAATCTCTTCTTCAAAATAGTTGCGAACCCACTCCGTCTGCTCAGGCGTCCATTCCCGCCGTCGCACGAAGTGAATGTTCTCTTTCTCCAGCTCAGGAATCAGAACATTGTTCAGGATGTCGTACTGCTCGTTGATATACTCATGAGCAACACGACTGATCTCACTCAGCGCCTGCTCCGGGATCATGCCATCGGCACCCACTGCCTCCCGGCCATATTTCATTTGCTGACGCAGGCCGGCTACCCGTATTTCAAAAAACTCGTCCATGTTACTGCTGAAAATGCAGCAGAAAATCAGGCGGTTAAACAACGGATGAGTAGTATCGAGCGCCTGTTTCAGCACCCGGTAGTTGAACTGGAGTTGGCTCAGCTCGCGATTAAAGTAATTCTCACTGGCATCCAGATTGATTACTTCACCTGCCGGGGGAACACCTACCGGAACCGGAACGCTCTGCTCTCCGCCCGCCTTCAGCTTGCTGGTGATTTCCGTTGTCATGGCCTTTCCGCTCCTGTGTAGTTTGCCCCCGGACTCTCTCCGGCAGCGGGTGTCGCGCTATGAATTCAGCGTTTCCGGCTCTGCATGAGGCGCGCAGCCCGCACCGCAAAGTATGTCAGAATTCCATCTGCACCAGCGCGGCGCATGGCCATCAGGCTTTCCATCATGACGGTGTCGCCATCCAGCCAGCCATTCTGCTCCGCCGCCATGTGCATGGCATACTCGCCGCTGACCTGGTACACAAATGTCGGCACCTGTAACTCTGTTTTCACCCTGTGCACAATATCCAGATACGGCATGCCGGGTTTGATCATCACCATATCCGCCCCCTCGGCCAGATCCACCATCACTTCATGAAGTGCTTCATTGCTGTTGGCAGGATCCATCTGATAGGTAGCCTTGTTACTCTTGCCCAGGTTTGCGGCTGAGCCAACTGCATCCCGGAACGGCCCGTAGTAACCAGAGGCATACTTGGCAGAGTATGCCAGGATGCGGGTATTCACATGCCCGGCGGACTCCAGTGCTTCGCGCATGGCGGCAACACGACCATCCATCATATCTGAGGGTGCAACGACATCAGCACCCGCATCCGCATGTGAGAGAGCCTGCCTGACCAGGGCTTCCACCGTAATGTCGTTCAACACATAACCATCGTCATCGATGATGCCATCCTGTCCATGGGTGGTGAACGGGTCCAGCGCCACATCCGTAATAACGCCCAGCTCCGGATAGGCTTTCTTCAGTGCCCGAACCGCTCGTTGTGCCAGCCCCTCAGGATCCCAGGCACCAGAGCCGGACAGGTTTTTTTTCTCCGCTGGAACAACGGGAAACAACGCCATTGCGGGAATGCCCAGCTCCACCAGTTCTGCTGCCTGTTCAACCAGAAGATCAATACTGACACGTTCCACTCCAGGCATGGACGGCACCTGCTCACGCTGCCCCTCACCTTCAAGAACAAATACCGGGTAGATCAGGTTGTCCGGTGTCAGCTGATGCTCTCTCACCAGACGGCGGGAAAAATCACTGGCCCGATTACGACGTAAACGGGTAGCCGGGAAAGCACGGGGTGTTGATAAGGGCACTGAAAACCTCCTGAATGACACTACGATAGAGTTGGATCAAAATCCCGGCGCCATGACGACACCGCCTGTCCCATCATACACCTCCGGGGCCACTGGTTGCAGGCTGGCAACGGGACAGGGCGGTCTTCGCCCCTACCAGGAGAGCAGGCAGGCAGAGTGTAAGGACAGCAGCTATGATTACAGGAGCGACAAAGAACAGCCTGAAAACAAATTGAATAATCATGGGCAGGTCCGCTATGTCGATGACTTTGCTGCAGCCCCGGATACCGGGAGTGAAGCGCGTTGCTCATGCAAGAACAGACAGCAACAGAGCGTTTTACCGAGACAGACTACAAAACAGACCGGGGCCTGAAACAGCCCCGGCCCATGCAGACAATGTTCAAAAAGAGCGATTATTAAAGTCTGTTCCCACCTTGCGAGAGGAGTCAGAGCGGAAAGTTGTCTCAACTTCCTGGATTCTGCCACCCTGGCTCAGGAATTTTTCGATATCCTGCTGCAACTGTTCCCGCACCCTTGCCCGGCCTGTAATCGAATGGGCATCGTCATTCTCGTTGTCCCAGCTCCTGGATTGCCCCAGGTTGCTTTCGTCGAACTCACTCATATTTTTCTCCATCAACGAAAACACTATTACAAGTGCTGCGACCCAGTTAAGGTGCTGCACCTCACCTCGACCCGCCGCCACTGCGGCCCTGTCTTGGGGTCTTTATAATCTGCTTTCCATTACAGCGCTATTTACGAGCAATGCCTTTTTTGTAAAGTTTTGTATACTTTCGGAGCTCGGTGATTTACAAAGAAAAAATTCAATAGGCAAAGGCAATGTTGCATTGACCCAAAGAATGAATCATGATTCATTAATTGCAGGGAGCCGACATGGCTTATCGTGAAACGGAAAAAATGCGACAGCGCAAAGCCGCAGCGCGTCAAAAGATCGCTATGTGCGCTTATAAATGCGTGGCAGACGGCGGTTTTCGTAACGCAAGGGTTACCCATATTGCGCAGCGTGCGGGAGTAGCCACAGGAACAATCTATCGGCATTACGAGTCGAAAGAAGAACTGTTTGCGGAGATATTCCGCCAGGCAACACAACGCGAAGTAGACAAGGTGGCGGAAGCTCTGACATCGCCGGGAAACGCAAAAGCACGACTGGAGTATGCGCTGCGGCAGTTTGCCGAACGCGCACTTAAAGCTCCGGTGATGGCATGGTCACTCATTGCCGAGCCGGTAGACCCGAAAGTAGAAGAAGAGCGGCTGGCTTACCGGAAAGCCTATGCCAGCCTGTTTGAACAAGCGATTCGAGAAGGCATCGAAGAAGGGTGCATTCCGGATCAGGATGCAAAGCAGAGCAGTACCTGCCTGGTAGGCGCTATAGCAGAAAGCCTGGTCGGTCCGCTATCACCGACGCACTCCGAACAGGAAGGCGCAGGTGAAAATGACAACAACAGTTCGCTGATCAACACCATCATCCGCTTCTGCATACAGGGGTTGACCGGCACGAGGAGGTAGCCATGAACACCCCGCTAACCATGCCCGGAACACCTGTGAACAAACCTGGAGATCCTTATCTGGCAACCACCCACGAAGTGGTCAACCAGCCGCCCGCACTGGAAAACTACAACCTGTATGAGCAGGATATTGCTCTTCAGCAAGCGGTACAGCACGAAGGCTCATGTGACACAGAAGATGAGCTGAAAACCTTTGGTGCCTTTGCCGGCAGCGCAGCAGCGATCGATATGGGCTTTCGGGCCAATAACAACAAACCCCTGCTCCATACCCATGACCGTTTTGGCCACCGCATCGACGAAGTGGACTTTCATCCTTCCTATCATGAATTGATGCGCATCGCCTTCGAAAACGGCCTTCATAGTAGTCCCTGGACAAATCCGGGAAACGGTGCGCACGTACTCCGTGCTGCAAAATACTACATGCATTCCCAGGTCGAAGCTGCACACTGCTGCCCGGTCACCATGACGTTTGCCGCCATTCCCTCCATCCGCAAACAACCGGAACTGGCAACGCTTTGGGAATCGAGAGTGCTGGCTAACAGCTACGATGCCCGAAACATCCCGGACAGTGAAAAAAGCTCAGTCACTATCGGTATGGCCATGACCGAAAAACAGGGCGGCAGCGACGTGCGCGCCAACAGTACCCTGGCTCACCCGATAGGAATAAGCGGCCCGGGCCAGGCCTATGAACTGGTCGGACATAAATGGTTTGTCTCAGCTCCCATGTGCGACGCATTTCTGGTTCTCGCACAGACACCAGGCGGGTTGTCCTGTTTTCTGATGCCTCGCTGGCGCCCGGATGGCACCAAGAACCCCTGGCAGGTGCAGCGCCTGAAAAACAAAATGGGTAACGTTGCAAACGCTTCCAGTGAGGCAGAATTGCGCGGCGCGCTAGCCTGGATGATTGGCGAAGAAGGCCGTGGCGTGCCCACCATCATCGAAATGGTGGCCATGACTCGTTTCGATTGCATGATCGGCAGCTCTGCCGGTATGCGTCAGGCCGTAGCCCAGGCCACACACCACTGCCGCCATCGCAGCGCATTCGGCCGCCGGCTCACCGATCACCCACTGATGCAAAACGTGCTTGCAGACCTGGCCCTGGAGCACGAAGCTGCTCTTGCTTATACCATGCGAGTGGCCAGGGCTCTCGATAACCAGGACCAGGAGCACGAACGCCTGCTGGCACGCCTGGCCACACCGGTGGGCAAGTACTGGATCTGCAAACGAACCCCCAACCATGCCTATGAGTCCATGGAATGCATTGGTGGTAATGGTGTCATGGAAGATTGCATCATGCCTCGCCTGTTCCGGGAGTCTCCGGTCAATGCAATCTGGGAAGGCAGCGGAAATGTCCAATGCCTGGATACCTTACGCGCCATACACAAAGAACCGGAAACCCTCGATGCCTTCTTCCACGAAGCCTCAGGGGCAAAAGGCGCAGACCGCCGTTTTGACCAGTTCCTTGCTCAATTGCAGAACGACTTCGCTGACATCAGCGATTTCGAATACCGCGCCCGCAATCTGGTTGACCGGATGGCGCTGGCCATGCAGGCCTCCCTGCTGCTACGCAACGCAAACAATGCTGTGGCAGATGCCTTCTGCGCCGCCCGCTTGCAATCCAATGGCGGCATGAACTACGGGAACCTGCCATCCGGCACCGATGCCGCGGCTATTATCAAACGGGCAACGCCTGTAGTAGGCTGAGCAAAACCTATCAACAGCTTAGGGGAGCAGGTGGGACGCAGCTTCTGAAACTGTGCGGAGCCAGGGATGGCGGAGCCAAGCGTACACGGACGTATTTACAGCGTGTTTCAGAAGCTGCGTCCCACATGCTCTTGCACGGAGTCATATGTCTGAAGCACTGCGAAAACTACTCAAAGAAGGCAATACGCCTCAACACAGCACTGCGATTACTCCGCACGTGGGTATACTGACCCTGCATTTTCAGCTCTATGGTTGCGAAGATCTCAAGGCCAAGCGTAAAGTATTCACATCAATGCGAGCCATATGGGGCAAGGAGTCTGACCTGGCAGTGGCAGAAACCGCTGATCACGAGGCTCTGGATTGCGCAACCTGGACTATCGCTGCCCTTGGCACATCCTCGCAGCTGATAACCCAACGGCTCGACCAGATCGAGAAAACCATCCAGGAGCGGGTCGATGCGGCCATACTGGACATTCACCGGGAAATTCTCTGACAAAGCTCTGTAGCGCAACGCCGAAGCAGCCCGTATACTACGCCACCTCAGGGATGCCAGTATGCCTGCGTGCGACAGGTGACAATTAACCGATGCCGGAACCAGACTCCGGCTGAATCCGTAGGGCATCCGGAAACAGCCCTTCGGATGACCACTGATTGTGTGTGGTATCTATGACCGGTAAGAAAAAATCCGCCCATGCTTCGGTAGAAGCCATGTACCGCGTGTTCACCGTGCCCGAGGCACCGGAGTCCACGCTTAGCCGGATTGACCAAGACATCTCCCGCAATCTTGCAGGCTTCCTGCAGGAACATATCGTTGCGGTTGAACGGGATCTTGCCGACGTCGAGAAGAACTTCTCAGACTATGCAATCCCGGAAAAGCCTGTGTTTGTTTCCGAACAAACCCAGTTCCTGCTCGATAAACTCGTTGCCAATTCCGTTCATACCGCTTCACCAGCCTTTATCGGCCACATGACCTCAGCGCTGCCATACTTCATGTTACCGCTGTCCAAAATCATGATCGCCCTGAATCAGAACCTGGTGAAAACTGAAACCTCCAAAGCGTTTACGCCTATGGAGCGACAGGTTCTCGGCATGATTCACCGGCTGGTATATCAGGAAGACGGCGCCTTTTACCGGAAATGGATGCACGACCCCCGCTATGCTCTTGGCGCCATGTGCTCCGGCGGCACCGTCGCCAATCTGACAGCACTCTGGGTTGCCCGTAACCGGGCCTTTCCCGCTGAAGGCAGCTTCCGCGGCCTGCGCCAGGAAGGTCTTTTCCGTGCATTGAAATATTATGGCTACGAAGGCGCAGCCATCGTGGTCTCGCGCCGTGGTCACTATTCACTGGGAAAAGCTGCGGATGTTTTAGGGCTGGGTCGTGATTCGCTTGTAGCTGTGGATACCGACGATAACAACCGGATCCAGACAGACGCCCTGCGCGACAAGTGTCTGGAACTACAGAAACAGAAAATCAAGATTCTGGCAATCTGTGGTGTAGCGGGCACCACAGAAACCGGTAACGTCGACCCTCTTGACGCCATGGCAGATATCGCCCGTGAATTCGGTGCACATTTTCACGTGGATGCAGCCTGGGGAGGGCCAACACTGTTCTCCAGAACCTACCGCCACCTGCTGCGAGGTATAGAACAGGCAGATTCTGTCACCTTCGACGCCCATAAACAGTTGTATGTCCCTATGGGCGTAGGCCTGGTCGTGTTCAAGGACCCAAGCCTGGCGAATGCAGTTGAACATCATGCCCAGTACATTATCCGCAAAGGCTCCAGGGATCTGGGCACGACAACACTGGAGGGCTCCCGCCCCGGCATGTCCATGCTGATTCACTCTGGCCTGAAAATTCTGGCCCGAGAGGGCTATGAGATACTGATAGACCAAGGTATAGAGAAGGCAGCCACCTTCGCCGACATGATTGAGGCACGGCCAGACTTTGAACTGGTTACCCGGCCAGAGCTAAACATTCTCACTTACCGTTACTGCCCGGATGACGTACAGCAGGCTCTCACTCTGGCAAACCCCCTCCAGGCCGAGAAACTCAACGCCTGCCTGAACAGCGTCACCAAGTTTATACAGAAAACCCAGCGCGAGCGGGGCAAGGCATTTGTTTCAAGAACACGACTGGAACCGGCCTGCTACTACCACTTCCCATGCATTGTTTTCCGGGTTGTACTGGCAAACCCGCTCACAACACCAAAAATCCTGGCGGACATTCTGGAAGAACAGCGTGAGCTTTCAGAAGACGAAGGGATTCAGGACGAGATCAAAATACTGCACCAGATGGCAGACGCTGTGCTCAAGCAGGATCGGAAGCAGGCCTGACGGAATATAACTCCCAAGATCCGGCCCCGCCCTGCTCGCTCCATCGAGCACTTAACTCAGTAAAGCGCCTCTTCGTCGTCCAGTACCTCATGAATAATATCCAGAAACATGCGGTCCGCTTCGCTCCACTTCTCCGGAATACGGATCGTAGTATTAGCACTGATCTCCCGGGCAATCAGCTCATCCGAGCCGGCTTCTTTGCGATACTTGCGCGCAATATCTACAGACTTCACAGCGATCGTCGGATCGCTCAGGACTTTCTTGATGAACACCCTAAGCTCATCAATCACCCTGGCCTGACGGCTTTCAACCGGTGTACTCATACCTCACCCTCCGGGCAAATGAATTCTCCGGGAGCATTCCACTCCCGCTACTTACACATAGTATGACCAAACCCGCGTGCTACAACCAGTCAGCGCGTTAAATCAACAGCCCGCGCAAAGTAAAAAACAGAATAGCCGCCATAACTGCTGACGCTGGCACCGTTATAATCCAGGCAGCAGCTATACGCACCAACTGCGACCGTTTAACCATTTCTTCCTTGTAGACCTTCTTCAAACGCTTGCGATCTGACTTGGTCAGGGGCACATGCTTCTTTTTCTTGGCCCGTTTCAGGAGATCTTCCATTTCCTCAAC
Organism: Marinobacter sp. F3R11; assembly: GCF_003318275.1. GTDB lineage: Bacteria > Pseudomonadota > Gammaproteobacteria > Pseudomonadales > Oleiphilaceae > Marinobacter. The sequence continues at coordinate 1,042,608 of NZ_QOCH01000015.1, forward strand.
GGATGCACTGCGAAAATCGTCAAGAAATGGCTTGAGCCTGGCCCGATCGACATCGTCGCGCTCCTCCATGATCTTGTGCAACTGAGTTGCATAATTGGACTTCAGATACTCGCGCAGAAAACCCACGCCAAAAACACCACCAATAGCAATATGTGTAGAACTCACCGGCAAGCCCAGCTGCGAGGCGAGAATAACTGTCAGAGCCGCCGAAAGGGCTATACAGAAGGCACGGGTCTTATCCAGTTCGGTAATTTCACTACCTACGGTTCTGATCAGCCGTGGACCAAACAGCATCAGGCCCACCGTCAGACCCAGGGCGCCAACCATCATGACCCACAAAGGAATACTTGAAGACGTGGCCACCCCACCATTTGATAAAGCATCGTTAATCGCCGCAAGCGGGCCAATGGCATTAGCCACATCATTTGCACCATGGGCAAAGCTCAACAGTGCTGCAGCAAAGATCAGCGGCCAGGTGAACAGGGCATTCACTCCGCTGGTACTGTTTTCCATTGTAGCCGCTCGACGCGCTGTCTGAGTGCGCACGATTACAAATACAATCACGGCCGCAACCAGCCCCACCAGAGAGGCTGTCAGGAAATCAACCTTGATGATCTTTTTAACTCCCTTGATCATCAGGTAAGTCCCGAACGCCCAGGCCATTATGGCCACCAGCCAGGGCACAAAGGTGCGGGCAGCGGGCACAACATCCTTCCGGTAGAGCACCGTCTTTTTAATGACGAAGAGCAACAAGGCCGCCAGCACCCCACCCAGTACCGGAGAGATAACCCAACTCCCGGCAATCTTGCCCATTACAGCCCAGTCGGCAATGCCCCAGCCTCCAGCGGCAATACCAGCGCCAAGCACGCCTCCCACGATAGAGTGCGTGGTGGATACCGGTGCACCCATCCAGGTTGCAAGGTTGAGCCAGAGCGCACCCGCCAGCAATGCCGCCGTCATCAGCCAGACAAAGGTCTGTCCGTCTTTCAGGCTTGTCGGGTCAATAATACCGCCCTTGATGGTTGAGACCACATCACCACCGGCAATCAGCGCGCCGGCGGACTCAAAAATGCCCGCCAGTAGAACGGCAGCCCCCAGAGACAAGGCTCCGGAGCCAACAGCAGGGCCGACATTGTTCGCAACATCATTAGCACCTATATTAATAGCCATATAGCCGCCGATAACAGCGGCTGCCATCAACAGTGCATTGTTGGGCAGACCAGAACTGAAGGAACCAACAACCAGCCAGATGCCCAACAGAAAGAACAGGCTGAACCCGACTCGATATCGTTCCGTAGTATTGCTGGTAAGAAGAGTTTCCAGGAATCCGCTTGAACGGGCCATAGCTGAAAGGGTCTCATTTGGTCTGAATGAAGAGCTAACCGATGTGTTGCGCGCAACTATAGAATTTTTGACTTTAAATTGAAACAAATGTGCAGCACCGCGATGCGGTCACACAAAGAACCTGTGGTGGATGCATACATACAACTACCTGCTTCATAATAGGTACAAACGCCGGAATGCTATGCAAGCGCACCGGGTATTCAGACAAGGACGCTATGACCAGAGATTCATCATCGGGTTACCAGGCCGCACGGGAACGGGAAGATGCCCAGATTTCGCGGACATTGACCTGGCTGTCCCTTGCCGCAGTTCTGTTCCTTATCGGGATTGCTTTCAAAGCCTGGCACTCTGGCCACAGCACCCACGCTTTGGTTCTGATGGCGTTTACCCTCCCTATGCTTGCAAACATGAACTGGTTTGTACGAACAGGCAACCACGCCAGGCAAAAAATCGGCCTGATAGTCATCGCCAGCGCTTTGTTTACCTACCTGATTGCCTCTGGAGGTGAAAGCAATACGGGGCCTTTATGGTTCTATGTATTCCCGCCGCTGGTGTTTTTCCTGACCAATCTCAAAACCGGCACTATGGTTCTGCTGCTGGTATCTCTGGTCGCAGTTATTGTAGTCCAGTTTCCTGACCTTCCCTTCGTGCAGGCAGAGTATGGCAGTGACTTCCAGATCCGTTTCTTTGCCGCTCTGACTTTTGAATCAATCCTTTGCTTTGTCCTGGAGGCAAGCAGACTCAAGGCCCGCAATGAACTGCTGGAACTGGCTCTGGCCCATGAGCACGCGGCCAAAACCGATGAATTGACCGGACTTTCGAATCGTCGCGACATGCTGAACCGGTTATCGGAAGAGTTTTCACGGTATCAACGCTCCGGACACCACTTCTCCATCGCCCTGATAGATCTGGATCTGTTCAAGAACATCAACGATCAGTACGGACATGACGCGGGAGATGCCGCCCTGATACAGTTCGCCGACCTTGTGCGATCCATTATCCGCCAGACCGACGTTGCGGCACGCTGGGGTGGCGAAGAATTTCTTCTGCTGCTACCGGACACTTCGCTGATTCCAGCACTCACGCTGGCAGAGCGCTTGCGCAGCGAAGTGGCGAAGAGCACCTTCAGCTTTAACGGACAGGTTTTACCCGTCACTATGAGTGCGGGCATCTGCTCCATCGCCCAGGCCAATTCCATTGACAACCTGCTTCGCCAGGCAGACATACAGCTATATAGCGCCAAGGAAGCAGGACGTAACCGGATTGCACCCCGGGTTCGAAGTCAGAATACCGATACCCAGAGCGGCCCAGCCGCTTGAGACACATTGCTACTGCCGCTATGATCCAGCGCCATCAGCAACCCGCTCTGGCAACAAACAGGTAAGATCATGACAGATATCCGCATTCTGGTAGGCAGCGTATACGGAAGCGCACTGATGACCGCAAAAGCCATCAAAGCTGCGCTGGATGCCGATGGCCACTCGGTAACCGTTCTGGAGAACCCGACGCTTGACGATATAACATCAAACTCAGCCCCGCTATTGGTGTGCACATCAACAACAGGCCAGGGAGAGATCCCCGGTAATCTGCTGCCCTTCTATCTGGCTCTGCGTGAGCAATTGCCTCAGCAGCCGGGCCGGCCTTTTGGCGTCATCGTGCTTGGAGACAGCTCCTACGGGGAGACTTTTTGTGGCGCAGGGAAGCTTATGGAAGAGGCCCTCTATGAAACCGCAGCCCGCAAGGTTGGTGAAACGCTATGCATTGATGCATTAGAAACCCAGGAGCCTGAAAATGAGGCTTTGCCCTGGGTGCGCAAATGGATATCTGCCATGTAAACTTGGGGGGTGGCTCTCATGCTGTTGATGCGACTGACAACGACAATAAACCAGGTTCCGCGAAAACATGACGATTAACGGTGATTTGTGACCAGGCGGCCATTGTCTCATGCGCTGACTGTGCTGATACTGCTCATATCTCTGGCCTTCTGTTGCCAGGGTGCAGAGACGTTCCGCTTTTCAGATATAGAACTTTTGCGGCAGCCGCCCGGTGTGCAGCTCTCTGCACTTGAGGCTGCGACTTCCGACGGCTGGCAACCACTGGAAACCAACAGCCCGAACCTTGGCTATACCCACGATACTGCGTGGTTCCGATTCGACATACCCACCGACCGTCAGATCGATTTGCTGGAGATAGCTTATCCTCATCTTGATTACATCGGGTTTTACATAGTCAAGAACGGAGAGCTTACCGACAGGATAATTACCGGTGACCTGAATCCGTTTGCGCAGCGCCCTGTTCTCAACCGTCATTTTCTGTTCCCGTTCAGCCCCGAAGCTGGCAGCGGCGGCCAGATTCTTCTGGAGGTACGTACCGAAGGTACCTTGCAGGTACCTATAACATTATGGAACACCCAGGCTTTCTTCGAGCACGCCTCCGTTGAAGAACAGATCCACGCCGCCTATTACGGAATATTGATCAGCGTTATCTTTTTTAACCTTTTTGTTTTTTTCGCTTTGCGAGAGAAAGTCTATCTCCTTTACGTACTCTCAACGCTGAGTTACCTGTTGCTGATTGGCAACCTGAACGGCACAACGTTCCAGCTGATCTGGCCCCGAAGCCCCGCATTAAACAGCCATACAACGCTGATTGCAGTTCCTCTTGCAATAACATTCACTCTGCTGTTTGCAAGCGCGTTTCTAAGTCTCAAAAAAACTGAGCCCTTCCTCAACCGCATCATACATGGTTTCGTTTTCCTGAATGTGGTGACAATATTCATAGGCAGCTTTGCTGCATACAGTGATGCCATCCGGCTAACGATCGCTGTCGCCCTGCCGAGTACCCTGCTCCTGACCGTAATCGGCCCCATGCAATGGGTGCGGGGAAAGCCTCAGGCGGGCTATTACACTATTGCCTGGGGCGCACTCTCTCTTGGCGCAGCAATTACAGGCGCCAGCACATACGGCGTGTTTCCCCACAACTTCATCACGACTTACAGCATGCAACTCGGTTCTGTGGTTGAAGCAACACTCATTGCCCTGGCCCTGGCAGCACGCCTGTACAAGGAGCGCGAGGACAAGGTAGAAGCCCGTGAGTCCAGGATTTCAGCCCTGGAGGCAAAGCGCTCTGCAGAACTCAAGCTGATCGAAAACGCCCTGCATAACCCTCTTACAGGATTGCCTAACCGCGCCAGTTTTGAGATGCAGGTATGTGACTTCATTCGCCAGGCTCCAGACAAACGACATGGCATTGTGGTGATTCATCTGAACAATCTGCAATCAGTAACCAAAACACTGGGTCACCAGAACAGTGACCGGATACTGGAACTGGCAGCACGCAGACTGAACGCTATTACCCGCGATTTGCCCGGCATTATTTCTCTTGGACAACACAACGGGCGTAAGTTTTTTGTAGCCTCTCTGGATTCAGAGACCTTTGCCTGTGTCGTAGATGCAAGCATTGCCGAAAGCGAACGCACATCTATTTCCAGTGCAGTGGAAGCTATACGTAGCCCCATTGATTATCTTGGAATGCAGGTTCCACTGAACACGCAGCTTGGTGTTGCTATCTCACCCGCCCATGGTGACGATGCCACTTCGCTGATACGCAGAGCCGTTATTGCTGAAGGCTCGGACCGCGCCAGGGAGCTTGGAATCGCTTATTACAAAACCTCTCGTGATTCCTATAGCGCAGAACGGCTTACGATGATCTCGGAATTGCAGCAAGCGCTTGCAAACGACGAACTGAAACTGTACCTGCAACCGAAGCTGAACCTCAGAACCGATCGCTTTGATAGTCTGGAAGCACTTATCCGCTGGCCCGAGCGGGAGCCGTCGTTCCCTACGGACGAAATCATCATGCTGGCCGAACAGTCAGGAGTGATCAAACCCCTGACCCGCTGGGTACTGAAGCAATCTTTGCAGATTCGCGGCCAGCTTTCGGAACGGGGGCATCATCTCGATATATCTGTAAACATTTCACCTTACAACCTCCGGGAGCCGGACTTCCCGTCATTTGTACGCCAGCTTATGAATGCACATCCACAGCATGAAGGATCCATCGTCTTTGAGGTTACGGAAACATCAATGATGCAGGACCCGGCCAACGCACTGAAAGCACTTAATTCCCTGGTAAATGCTGGCATTCCGGTTTCAATTGATGACTTTGGCTCAGGTTACTCATCGCTTTCTTACATCAAACAACTGCCAGCCAGTGAAATTAAAATCGATCGATCACTCATCACTGATCTGGCGACCCGCGAGGAAGACCGGGTTATCGTCCAGACCACCATTGATATGTGCCACGCCCTCGGTTACCGGGTGGTCGCCGAGGGCGTGGAGGATGAAGCAACTTTGAACCTGCTGAAGGAGATGGGGTGTGACATGATTCAGGGCTATCTGCTGAGCTGTCCCCTGCCGCTGGAGCAGATACTCAGCTTGCTTTCCGGAAATCCCGAAACCATCGCTGTTCAGCACGCCCCGGATAACGTGCACTATCAGCGCTGACGGATAAGCGCTTCCTGTGTCGTAGAGGCAACCAGTACACCATTCTGATTGAAAAAATTGCCACGGTTGAAACCGCGACCAGAGCAGGCACTGGGACTGTCCTTGTCGTACAGCAGCCAGTCCTCCATACGGAAATCCCTATGGAACCATATGGCATGATCAAGACTTGCGATCTGTAGCCCCTTGTTCATAAAGGACACGCCATGGGGATTGAGAGAAGTTCCCAAAAATGAAAAATCTGACGCATAGGTTAGCAGGCAGCGATGCAGAACCGGGTCATCCGGTAACGGGCCGACAGCACGGATCCAGCTTTGCTTATGGGGGGGGCGCTTTTCCGGCTGAAGCGGATTCATGGGATCCACCGGTCGTATTTCGATTGGTCGGTCGCGGGTCATGATCTCGCGCATTTTCTCCGGCATCCGGGACGCCATCATCTTGCCCCACTCCTGTTCGGAGCGCAGGGTTTCCGGATCTGGCGCATCAGGCATATCGATCTGATGTTCAAATCCCTCTTCTTTGGCATGAAACGACATGCTTCCTGTCAGAATTTCCTTGCCATCCTGACGGGCTATTACCCGGCGAACCGCGAAGCTCCGCCCATCGCGCACCCGCTGAACCTCATAATCGATGGGCATATGCTGGTTGCCCGGGCGCAAAAAATAGGCGTGCATGGAGTGGCAGAGACGACCCTCAACGGTATGGCTGGCAGCCATCAGGGCCTGTCCAAGGACCTGCCCTCCAAACACATGGGGAAACCCCAGATCCTGGCTGTCGCCGCGATAGTGGTCTTCTCCAGTGGGGGAGAGATAAAGTAACTCCACCAGTTTTTTTGTAATTTCAAGCATGCCTGCTCCTGTTGATTCGTTAGCATACGACGGGGTTTCTACCCTAAGCGGGGCGTTTTCGCAACGTGAAGTGCCCTGGGGAGCAGCCTGTTCAAGAATGAATGGGTGGCACGACTTTGGACAAAGCCTGTTTTTCCAGTGCAAAACGACCGGTTACCGCAAAGCCCAGCACCTCACCTTCCGCATTTCTGAACAGAGCTTTTACATGAGAGCCATCCTGCTCAGCTTCCCAGTTGCCTTGAGCACCTGACGGGGGCGGGCAAACTGCAGCCGGGCAACAAGGTGTTTTGATCATCACCGGCATAGTGCCGTAACTCACTTCTGTGCGCTCACCGGTCAAAGTTTTTGCCAGTGCTCTCGCACAAGCCATCAGAGGCAGAACGTAAAGCAATACATGGCCGTCCACCTCCGCACAATCGCCCAGTGCATAAACATCCGGGACCGAGGTTTCCAGTGCGCGGTTCACCGTGACTCCGCGACCTGTGTGGATTCCTGCAGCCTTGGCCAGTGCCGTGCGGGGGCGAAGGCCCACAGCAGAAATCACAAGATCCGCCCGTAATTTATCACCATTGGACAGAAACAGGGTTACTCCCGTTTCGGCCGTTTCAATCCGTTCAACCTGGGTTCCCAGGTGAAAGCGCACACCCAGTGATTCAAGCTCAGCCTGAACAGCACCGGCCGCAACTGGTGGGAGTAAGCTCGGCATGACAGCATCGGAAGGTGCGATCACATCCACCTCATAGCCGCCATTACTCAAATCATTCGCAAATTCACAGCCAATAAGACCGGCACCCATAATAGCCACATGGCTATCCGGCTTCAGCGCCTTGCGGAATGCACGATAATCGGCAAGATCATTGATGGGGAACACACGCTCCTGGCCATCACCCGGTATGGTCAGACGAATAACCCCCGCCCCCCAGGCAAGTACCAGTTTGCTGTAGGACAGGCTCTCGTCGCCCAGTAATACCTTATGGCCTGCCGTATCGATACCTGTCACCGTGGTATAGGTACGGATCTCCAGCTGCAGTTGCTCAGCCATAGCGTCAGTCGCAGCCTGAGCCAGAGCGTCTGCATCCTTACCTTTCGTAAAACCGGTGGACAACATTGGCTTGGAGTAACTGACACCATCATCAGCCGTCACCATCACAATCCGGACGTCCTTATCCAGCTTGCGAATTTCCCTTGCCAGGGAATATCCTGCCAGGCCGGTTCCGATAATAACTATGGGCGCCTGCTCTGTCATAACATTACTCCACTCGGGTTCAGTCAATCTCGATCATTTCAAAATCTTCTTTGCCCACGCCACAATCGGGGCAGACCCAGTCTTCAGGCACATCGTCCCATGCTGTACCCGGCTCAATGCCATCCTCCGGCCAGCCTTCCGCTTCATCATAAATCAGACCACACACAACGCACTGCCACTTCTTCATACACTCTCTCTCCACCACACACCTGTGGCCGTCAGGATAATTGTCAGACAATACACCTGAAAGTGCTTTCCCGGTGCACCCTCAAGCCTGCCTCACCGGCCAATTTTCAAGCCTTGCCATGCCATAATACCCGGCACATCCGGATTGACCAATGCCGGTACTGGCACAACACCCGGCTTTTCTGCCAATTGTCGATCCTACGCCCCCTCCCCTCCGGCGATCCTCTCCGGTATAATCGCCGGTTTTACGACAGGACCGACCGTTATGACCGATACCGTCGCCGAAATGAACCAGGTTATGGCTGAAGCCGATTGCCTGGTTGGTGAGCAACAGGTACAGGCTGCAATTCGTAATCTCGCTGACGAAATTACGGGCCGCCTCAAGGACAGCAACCCTCTGCTGTTTTGCGTAATGAACGGCGGGCTGATCTTTACCGGCCAACTTCTGCCTCTGCTCAGGTTTCCGGTCCAGGCCGAATACCTTCATGCTACGCGCTACCGCCAGGAAACAACCGGCGGCATTCTTGAGTGGAAACTCCAGCCCGAAGCCGACATGAAAGACCGCATTGTACTGATTATTGACGACATTCTTGATGAAGGCACAACCCTGTGCGCCATCGCTGACTATTGCCAGGCCCACGGTGCGAAACAGGTGTTAACAGCAGTGCTGGTGGATAAACAACATGAGCGCAAGGCCCGGCCGGATCTGAAAGCGGATTTCACCGGACTGGACGTTGAAGATCGTTTTCTGTTCGGTTACGGCATGGACTATAAAGGCTACTGGCGTAACGCTCCCGGAATCTATGCCGTCAAAGGTCTCTGATATCGGTACTTGCGCCGACAATACCAATCTGATTATTCCACCAACCGATTGGTACCAGTCTCTCACCGCAGCCGGGCTCCGCAATCCGGATGTCCATGGCCCGGCACGGCAATGGCTTCAGGTAGAGGGCTCCTTTACCCGGGCCCTGCAAAAAAAGTGTGCACACTCATTCCACGTGGAAATTCAGCGCGAGGGCTTTGCCGCACCAACTCTTGAGGAGTCCAGGCGCCTCAGAATTCCCGTGCGTCAAAAGGCCTGGATCCGCGAAGTACGTCTGTGTGGAGATGGTAAACCCTGGGTTCTCGCGCGCACAGTCATTCCCCTTGCCTGCCTGACCGGCGCAGACCGGCGCCTGCTTCATCTAGGCAACAAACCCCTGGGCGCTTACCTGTTCAGTTGCCGAAACTGGCAACGTGGACCACTTGAAACCGGGCTTTGCAACCATCGGAGTCTCGGGGTCCCGCCAGCGGGTGTACCCGAAATTGCACGTCGATCCCTGTTCAGCAACAATAAGAGTTCGCTGCTGGTGGGCGAATACCTGCTTCCGGCTCTTTATGGTACGAATTGACAGACCACGGAAAACACCCCGGCTTTCACCCGCACCTGCGCACTCGCTATAATCTTTATACTTTTATTTTTCAGACTCTCTTTTCCAAATACCCAAACGGATAGATTCATGCTGCCTGATGCCGTGCCAGAACACATACGGAGCCGCCTTGCCGACTACGCACAACTATTGCGTATCAACCGCCCTATCGGTGCGCTTCTCCTGCTCTGGCCTACGTACTGGGCTCTCTGGCTTGCCGGGGATGGCAGTCCTGGAATAGGCAACATCGTCATCTTCACACTGGGTGTATTCTTCATGCGTGCCGCCGGTTGCGCCATTAATGACTTTGCCGACCGGGACTGGGACAAACACGTCAAGCGCACCAAAGACCGCCCGCTGACAGCCGGCAGGATAGAACCCTGGGAAGCGGTCGCGCTTTTTGGCGGGCTGTGCTTTATCTCATTTTTAATGGTGGTGCTATTTACCAACACCCTCACACTCTATCTTTCCTTTGGTGGCGCCGTGCTGGCATTTGTCTACCCGTTCACTAAACGCCATACCCACCTGCCACAGCTATTTCTCGGCGCCGCTTTTTCCTGGTCCATTCCCATGGCATGGGCTGCCCAGGCCGGCGAGCTCAGCCAGGTCACCTGGCTTCTCTTCACCGCTAACGTTCTCTGGACCGTAGCTTACGATACCTTTTATGCGATGGTTGATCGCGATGACGACCTCAAAGTCGGCATAAAATCCACCGCCATCCTCTTTGGCGATGCCGACCGTATAATCATCAGCGTGCTCCAGGCTATGGTGATATTCATACTCATCATCGTTGGACACCGCTGTGAACTCGGGACGTTTTACTATCTGGGACTGGTCGCCATGGCCTGCCTGTTCATCTATCAACAGTTTCTGGCCAAAGACCGGGAAAGAGATGGCTGCTTCAAAGCATTTCTGAACAACAACTGGGCGGGTTTTGCTGTTTTCACAGGACTGGCTGTTGACCTCCTTCTTTCCTGACAAGACTGCCTTGCACGGTTGGCGCCAGAATGGGCTAACCTTGTCACATAGTTGTAACACTGGGGCGTTGTAATAGTGCAGCAACAAATCAAGGTCTGAAACAGGTTATAGATTATGTCTGGAAAAACCGTCCTGATCGTCGACGATGAACCCGCAATCCGTGAAATGATCGCCGTCGCACTGGAAATGGCCGATTACGACTGCATGGAAGCCGCTGATGCCCGTGAAGCTCATGCCCTGATTATTGACAGGCAGCCGGATATCATTTTGCTGGACTGGATGCTCCCGGGAAGCAGCGGGATAGAGCTCGCGAGACGCCTGAAAAAAGAAGAAACCACTGCAGACATCCCCATTATCATGCTGACCGCCAAGGTTGAGGAAGATAACAAAATCCGAGGTCTGGAAGTTGGTGCTGACGATTACATCACCAAACCCTTCAGTCCGAGAGAACTCGTCGCACGCCTGAAAGCAGTACTCCGGCGGGCAACGCCGCCTGGCATCGACAACCCCATCGAGGTTGACGGTCTGATACTGGATCCCTCAAGCCACCGCGTCACTGCAAACAATAGCTCGCTTAACATCGGGCCTACAGAGTATCGTTTACTGCAATTTTTCATGACGCACCAGGAACGAGTGTATACACGCTCCCAGCTTCTGGATCAGGTATGGGGTGGCAACGTTTATGTTGAAGAGCGAACCGTTGATGTACACATCCGGCGGCTGCGCAAAGCTCTGGGCGAGCAACACGATTACCTTGTTCAGACAGTAAGAGGAGCCGGTTACCGTTTCTCTACCCAGCCCGCCTGACCAGGCGGGTACAAACCACTAAAGCAATACAAGGCAGCCCTTCATGCAGCAAAACTGGTCGCGCCATTTGCGCCATACGCTCGCCGGTCTCGCAGGCACCACCCTTGCTGGTTTGTATCTTGGGTACCCGCTCTACGGGCTGACGGCCGGGCTTGCCGCCTATGTGCTCTGGAACCTGTATCAGATCTATCGCCTGGCCCAATGGCTGGCAGATCCGAATGCCACTGATGAGACCCCGGAAAGTATCGGGATCTGGGGTGTTCTTTTTGAAAAACTGCATAAACTCAACCAACGCCACCTGCAGATCCGCGACCGGCTGAGAGCACGAATAGACCGCATACAGGAATCGACCAATGCCATGCGCGATGGCGTCATCATGACCGACGCACGTGGCGCCATGGAGTGGTGGAATGGCTCGGCAGAGTACCTGCTGGGTTTTCGTCGCAACACGGATCAGGGACAGTATATCTATAACCTCATCCGCACGCCGGCCTTCAAATCCTACTTCGATGCCAAAGACTACCGCGAACCTCTTGAAATCCATTCACCGGCAAAACCCCATATTCATCTGCAGATCCAGATCAGCCTGTTCGGGGATGATGATCGCCTCATCGTGGCCAAAGATGTTACGCGTCTGCACCAACTGGAACAGATGCGCAGGGATTTTGTAAGTAACGTCTCCCACGAAATGCGGACACCGCTGACAGTGATCAGTGGCTATCTGGAAACACTGGAGGACAATGCCGAAGACCTCCCTGCCAAATGGCAGCGGGCCGTCAACACCATGGCAACCCAGTCCTCCCGTATGGAAGCTCTGATTACTGACCTCATTCTTCTTTCCAGAATTGAGACCAGCGAACACACAGACAGCAGCACACCAACGAATATAGACAGCCTTGTCCGGCAAATCTGCCAGGACGCCCGGACACTCAGTGGTGAGAATCAGCATGAGATTACCTTCGAGGTATCCGGGCCACACTTCCTGAAAGGCGATGAATACCAGCTACGCAGTGCCTTCTCCAACCTGATATTCAATGCCGTCAAATACACACCCGCTCTGGGCCGGATAAGCGTAACCTGGTCCACCAACAATGAAGGCGGACATCTTTCAGTGAAAGATTCAGGTGCAGGCATCGATGAAATCCATATCCCCCGGCTAACTGAACGTTTTTATCGCGCAGATCCCAGCCGGCATAAAGACACTGGTGGCACGGGACTGGGCCTGGCAATCGTTAAACACGCACTGATCAACCATGATGGCAGGCTGGAAATACGCAGCCAACTTGGCAAAGGCAGCGAATTTATCTGTCATTTCCCGACCGAACGACTGATTGAAGGCCCCACAAAGTAAAATAGTTTCCGGCCTGAGCCTGGAAGAAGGAACAGAACTCAGCGCTTCCCTGCCCGGAAGCGCGCTATGAACCGGGACAGATCTTCAAGTTTCTTCGGGTCTTCATCTACAAACCGGACCGTGATACTCACAAATTCGGTATCCCGGCGCTTGTCTACCGCCTGCAACTGATGCACATAGCCGTTCAGCCTTGCCATCTGGCCCTCACCGGTTTCTATATCCACAACTGCCTGATCCAGAATGCCCGGGAACGCCTGATCCCGCCTTGCAATAACCCTCACTTCCGTCAGATTGATGTCCTTCACTGCTGATTTCAGGGTGCTTTCCGCGAAGCGGATCGAGGCGAGACTCATATTGCCTTTGGTTACAGCCTGCTTCGGACTTTCCGGAGGCAACGGAGCCGAAGATGCAGATGGAGAAGATACACCGGACACTGGCTCAGTCCGCTCGGCTGCACGGGGCTGGGGTTCACGCTTTTGCGTAAGCAGAGTAGCTGACTCTTTGAACGCATCGGCCGGGCCCGCCATGGATTTTCCACTCTGGCTCATGGCCGCTGTCAGGGTCCGCCCCATCACCTTGATAATTTTTTTGCCCAGGCCTTCCGGGCTGAATGGCTTGCCAAGGTATTCAGAGACACCTTCTTTCACGGCCTCTATGACATGATCCTTATCACCACGACTGGTAATCATGATGAATGGAGTTTTCTCATACTGAGGTTGCTGACGCATCCACTGCAATAGCTCAAGACCGGACATTTCCGGCATTTCCCAGTCACACAGAATCAGGTCAAATTCCGTGCGGGACATAAGCGACTGAGCCCTGCGACCATTCTGGGCATCAGTAGTTTCTATAACCGGAAACCTCTGGCGTATAGTTCTCTTGACCAGATCTCTTACAAAACTGGCGTCATCAACCACCAGCGCTTTCAGCGTTGCCATGAATCTAACTCTTGAAAATGTATCGCCCAACTATAGAACAAAGGCCCACATGGAAAACCCGCAAGCTACAAAAAACCACAAACTTCAAACACGAAAGCAGACAGAAACAACACTTCAGGAAAGCCTGAGGCCGGGAGGTTAAAGAACTGTCACTCTGGAAGCCCTGTAAAGTGTTTCCCCGGAATAAAAACGCGCTACCATGGGGCTGGTATCGTCCATATCTTACCCTGACCGAGGTTTCACGTGCTGATCAAGCTTGCAAGGATTCTGCCCAACCGTCATACGGCATGCCGCCTTTCCGTTTCTGCTCTTCTGGCAACGTCCGCATTACCTGCATTAGCAGAGAGTGATGCGGCCCCTATAGCGCCCGACGGCTTTGAAGAATGCAAACTGCGGTTGCAGGAAAAGGCCATAGCCGCCGGAGTCAGCGCTCAAACGGCTCAGGAGGTAATGACAGGAGTCAAACATATTGACCGGGTCATCGAACTGGACCGCAAGCAGCCCGAATTCACCACTACATTTGCAGACTACCTTAATCGCCGGGTTAATGACGACCGGGTAACGAAAGGCCGGGAATTGATCAAAGAGCACAGAGAGCTGCTGGCACGGGTTACCGAGGCAACCGGAGTGCCTGCAGCCTATCTTGTCTCCTTCTGGGGGCTGGAAACAAACTTCGGCAGTTACTTCGGGAAGATGTCAGTGCCGGATTCACTGACAACACTGGCCTGCGACACTCGCCGCAGCTCTTTTTTCACCGAACAGCTGATCGCGGCACTGCGTATTATTGATGAGGGCGCCATCCCGGCAGACCAGATGGAAGGATCCTGGGCCGGAGCCATGGGTCACGTTCAGTTCATGCCCACCGTATTCCTCAAGCACGCGGTGGACGCCGACGGTGATGGTCGACGCGATCTCTGGCACAGCCTGCCGGATGCAATGATGTCTGCCGGACGCTTTTTGCAGTCCATGAACTGGGATGGAGACTATCGCTGGGGCCGGGAAGTGGTGCTGCCTGAAAACTTTGACTACTCCCTTGCTGATGGCCGGAAGCTCAGCCTCACTGAATGGCGCGAGCTGGGCATTACCGACGCCTTTGGCAAGCCCCTTGCCCGTGAAGACATCAAAGCTGCCCTGATTGTCCCGGCCGGACATCGCGGGCCGGCCTTTTTGGCGTATCACAACTTCAAGGTAATCATGGGCTGGAACCGCTCGGAGTTTTACGCCATAGCCGTAGGCCATCTGGCCGACCGCATTGCTGGAGCCGGGGTACTCCAGAATCCACCGCCAACAAATACTCCGGCTCTATCACGGGATACCATCATGGAACTCCAGTCTGCCCTGAACAAACGTGGATATGATGCAGGCAAACCCGACGGTATTCTCGGGCCCGCAACCCGCTCGGCTATCCGGAAGTACCAACACGACTCAGGGCTGATAGCCGATGGTTACCCCGGACAGGAATTACTTGACGGTCTTCAGATAAAAACGAGCTGACAATGTCAGCTTTATTTACACTTTAAAAAACAGGAGCCTCCAACCCTTTGTTATAAAAAGATATTTTAAGTTGGCACGAAACTGGCTTAATGGTAGTAACTTACGACATAAATGCGTTGTGTCGTTTCATCATTCAAGCCAGGAGTAATGCCATGAAGAATTTGGCGAAAGGATCCTTCGGTGCGCTGCTGCTGACAGCCGCCATGAGTGTAGCCGCGTTTCCGGTCGACGTTACATCGATTGATGGCACATTTGAAAATACACTGGATACTAACGGTAACAGCGTTAGTGGCGATGGCAGCAATTACATCAAATGGGGACAGGGCCAAAAAAGCAGCTACAAATTCACCGGCGCGAGCCCTCTGCCTATAGAGATCGTCGATGATTCGATTTTCAGCCTGGGCACATTGACCCACAAAAACCGGCAAGTCACCGGCCCGGTACTGACATCGACCGATCTTGCAATAACCCTCGGCTTCTCCGGCTTTGGTGACACAGATACCGCAGCCGGTACCTTTGTGTTTTCACACGACGAAACACTGGATAACGGCACATATCAGGAATGCTTTTTAATTTGGTGCTGGAACGAACACGACGGCCCGGTTGATGACATCATTGCGCAAACCGGTGCATCAGTCACCAGCTCCAGCTTTATTCTCGGCGGTTTCGAGTACTCCCTGGAACTGCTCGGCCTGAGCGCTGACGGTAGTACCCCTGAAAACACAAAACGCGATTACGAGTTGTTTGCCAAGCTTAACGCAACAGCACTTCCTGTCCCCGAGCCCGGCACACTTGCTCTGCTCGGCCTGGGACTCGCTGGTCTTGGCATGGCTCGTCGCCGCAAAGCCTGATTACCTGGCGCGCTGACAGACAGGCTCTGGCAGCAACCCCGGTAATACGCTATACATAACTGACGCCCCGCACTGTAGCCCAGTCCGGGGCGTCAGTTTTTCAATATCTGCTTTTTATCAGCATCCGTTTCCCGTGAATTGCTCCCCCAATCCACGCATAATACCCGCCATCAGATTCCCGCGCCTGGACAGGACTCATGAATTCACCTGCCCATAGCACCTCCATCGCCGGCATGAAGAGTTAAAACCATGCGACTTGACCAGTTTATTGCCACAAGCTCACCACTTTCACGCAAAGAGGCCAGGCGAGCCATTCACGCAGGCAAGGCTGAGGTAAATGGAGACATCTGGAAAGATACCGGCAAACACGTCCCCGCCGGCGCCCGGGTTTTACTGGAAGGAGAAGCGTTAACACCGAAAGGTGAACGCTATCTGATGCTCAACAAACCCTCAGGCGTAGTCAGCGCAACCCGCGACAGCGAGCACCCTACAGCGCTGGATCTTTTGCCAGGGGAGCTGGCCCGCGACCTTCACATAGCCGGCCGGCTAGACGCTGACACCACGGGTTTACTTCTGCTGACAACCGACGGCCAGTGGTCCCACCGGGTCACCTCACCCAAAGTGAACTGCCCGAAAACCTACCGGGCAAGTCTGAGCTCCGCCCTGTCAGAATCGGCTATTGAAGCGCTCAGAACAGGAGTAACACTTCGAAACGACCCGGTACCCACAAAGCCCGCGCAGGTAAACATTCTGAAGCCGGATCTTATTGAGCTGACCATAACAGAAGGGCGCTATCACCAGGTCAAACGCATGCTGGCGGCCGTAGGCAGCCATGTGGAAACCCTGCACAGGCACAGTATTGGTGACATTATTCTCGACCCGGCATTGGAGCCAGGTGCATACCGGGAACTGACGAAGCAGGAAATCGCATCCATAGGCTGAACCGGAAGTGCTTCAGGTATGCTCGAAACGCTGGGCTTTCAGGTTCTTCTTTACCGCTCCGGCCTCGAACACTTCTCCGTTCATTGCAATGTAGACTCCCGGCGGCAAAAGTTGCACCGCTGCCCAGGCAAATCCTATGTTAAAGACCGCGTCACTGCGGCGCATCCGCGCAGGCTGCATGGCACCCGTAAGAACAACGGTTTTGTCACTCAGAGACGACAACACACTGGCGGTTTCAGCCATAGTGTCAGTGCCATGAGTAATCAGAATGCGGCTGGACTCACTGGCTCTGACCGCCTCAAAAACCAGCATTCGGTCTTCGTCGGTCATCTCCAGACTATCTTTGCGTAATAGTCCCTCCAGGCTGTAACCTTTGTGGATATTGGATTCCGCCAACAGTTCCGGAACCAGAGACTCCCCGATTTCAAACTCGCTATTGGCATCAAAATATACCTTGTCGATGGTGCCGCCAGTGGTAAATATCCGGATCATGAGATTGCTGCCCTGCTCAGTTTTCTGCACACCATCGAAAGTACACCTTAATCCAGAGCTGCCCTGGTGCTATGAGCCGCTGAGTTATAGGCCGCATTCTTTTGCTGGGCGTATTGCCGCGCCGCTTCTGCCACCTGCCCCTTAACACCAGTATCGAGCCAGCGTTTGATACGCCCGGCATCACCCATCGGGGAACGGGTACCAAGGGAATCGAGAAGCACAGTGACTACCTCCCGGCCGTTCATATGAGAAATCATCACCAGACAGCGCCCGGCTTCCGAAAGATAGCCGGTTTTACTCAGCCCCACACCCCAGCTTTCGCGGTGAACCAGGGAGTTGGTATTACCAAAGGACAAGCTGTATCCGGGATTCCGGAACTGGCCACGAAAATAACCGGTTGTGGAGTACTCCCGTATCTCTGGATGTCTGGAAGCCGCATTAACGAGCCTGACCAGGTCTCCTGCAGTTGAGCGATTCTCCACCGAAAGCCCCGTCGGATCCACAAATCGGGTACCCGTCATACCAAGATCCTGCGCTTTGGCGTTCATAGCCTCGACAAACTCATCGA
Organism: Marinobacter sp. F3R11; assembly: GCF_003318275.1. Lineage (GTDB taxonomy): Bacteria > Pseudomonadota > Gammaproteobacteria > Pseudomonadales > Oleiphilaceae > Marinobacter. The sequence goes on from NZ_QOCH01000015.1 coordinate 1,060,561, forward strand.
AACCGCCCGGATGGCTCCGCGCAAGGGTATAGGCCGCAAAATTCTCCGATGACATCAGAGCAATACGCAGCACATCAGCCCGGCGCATCTTTGAACCGATCCGGATTCGACTGTATGCATTGGCCGCAGCCGGCGTATGGCGCTTTTGAAATACCAGCCATTCGTCCAGAGGAGCCCCGGATTCCAGAACCACCAGCGCTGTCATCACTTTGGTAATGGAGGCAATAGGGACGGAGCGATCGGCGTTTTTACCAAATAGCAGATCATTACTGCCAGCCAGAGCCACTGCCGCGTTGACGGAAGCCAGGTTCGGACCCTGGATATCAACCCCGGAGGAGCCCGCCTGCCCGGCATGAACCACTACCGGCAAAATGAAGACCAGCCACAACACCAAGCCGGCCATGCTCTTTTTATACATTTATTGCACTCTTATTGAATCCTGCCGTTATGGCTAACACCAATTGTATCGCCATCTTCAACCAGTGCAATGGGGCGACACTGGCTCCCAGAAACCAGTCTGACTGACCTGCATCAAACAGTATCTCCACGATGCGTCTTACAATCGATTGAAAATAATTGAGTCGCGGAGGCACGTCATGTCATCACCCACTTTGCCAGAAACGGCCAGCTCCGGGTATGAACGATGGCGCCAGGGTTATGGTGTCATCCAGCATACCGAAACCACCTGCGATCATGTAAGGGCTCTTGCCTCGCGCCTCGTTGCCGCCGGCCATCAGCCAGATACCGAAACAGTCTACCGCAAGCTGGCAGATCTGGATCGCCTTACCAGCGCCGGATTGTGGCTGGTGGTGCATATGACCTATGCAAACCGCGTTGACATCTCTGGCGCCGCGCTTTCCGCCCGGGATTATAAAGTCAGCCCTGAGGGCCATACCGGCGGCGCACTGAATATGGTGCCGGCTTATGCAGCATACATGGCTCTCAACAATCTGACAGGACGCACCAGAAGCTGGCTTATGGGACAGGGGCACTGTGTGGCAGCCATTGACGCAGTGAACGTGCTGACCGGCAACCTGCATCCCGAACAGCAAGAGCGTTATAGAGGAATAGACGGGCTGTCGCGAATGGTAGCGGATTTTTACAGCTTTCAGCAAAAACCGGATGGCAGTATGTCCGCACCTCTGGGTAGCCACGTTAACCCTTACACTGCCGGCGGCATTATAGAAGGCGGTTACCTCGGTTTCGCAGAACTTCAGTATGCGCACATGCCGCTACCAGGCGAATCGCTTGTGGCATTTCTTTCAGACGGAGCCGCAGAAGAGCAGCGCGGCAGCGACTGGATTCCACGCTGGTGGAGGGCAACAGACTGCGGGCTGGTGACGCCCGTGATGATAGCTAACGGCCGCCGTATTGAACAACGGACCGAACTGGGAACCCGCGCGGGGCTGGAACGATTTGAAACGCATCTGGCAGCCCGGGGTTTCGATCCATTCCGGTTTGATGGCCGCGACCCGGCTGCTTTTGTCTGCGCCCTGATGGACATGGAGCGCACACTGCAAGACAGGAGTGACCGCGCCCTCGAAGGCGAACTGGGGTATCCGGTCCGCATTCCTTATGGCATCGCGGAAACGGTCAAAGGATTCGGTTTCTTCGGCGCCGGCCTCAATGCTGCCCACAACCTGCCACTACCCGGCAACCCCAGAATGGACATCCGCTCCCGGGAGCTGTTTCAGGAACACGCATCCCGCCTGTGGGTCGCACCAGATGAACTTGCTAACAGCGTACTGAATCTTACACAACACGAGCAGCAAACCCGCCCCCTGGAACGGGATCATCCTCTGGCAAAACGAAACCCGCCAGACCTTATAATTCCCGCTATTCCACCACGTCATGATCTGGTGTCGCCGATGCTGGCAGTCGATAACTTCTTCCGGTCTCTGATTAACCAGAACCCGGATCTCCGGGCCCGCGTAGGCAACCCCGACGAGCTTGCCAGCAATCGCCTGACCGGCATTCTGGAAGACCTGAAGCACAGGGTCAACGACCCCGAGAATGCTCTGGAGTCAGTAACCGGCAACATCATTACCGTACTTAATGAAGAAGCCGTTGTTTCTGCCTGCCTGGCGAACAAGGCCGGTATCAACCTGGTCGCCAGCTACGAAGCTTTTTGCGTGAAAATGCTCGGTGCAATCCGTCAGGAGCTGATTTTTGCCCGCCACCAGAAAGCCGCAGGTCGCCCTGCCCGCTGGCTTGGCTTGCCAATTATTGCCACATCCCATACCTGGGAAAACGGCAAGAATGAACAGTCCCACCAGGACACCACTTTCTGCGAAGCCATGCTGGGCGAAATGGGAGACGTGTCCCGGGCTATCTTTCCCGCTGACTACAACAGCGCCCTGTCGGTACTTCCGTCGGTCTTTAACGGGCGCGGAAAAATCAGTTGCATGGTAATCCCGAAGCGCGAACGGCCCTGCGTTTTCGATGCCCGAGAAGCGGAAACACTTGCCCGGCACGGAGCCCTGGTTGTCGACGAAGATACATCCGGGGGAGAACCCATATTGCTGATTGCCAACGGCGCCTACCAGCTGTCAGAGGCCATGCGGGCCTGTGACCGCCTGCGCGAGACTGGCACATCATTCCGCCTGGTCTATCTACAGGAGCCGGGACGGTTCCGTGAGCCCAGGGATTCTCTGGAAGCAGAAAGCTGCATGTCCGAGTTTGAGCGGGAACGGCTGATGCCAAACCGGTTACACCGACGAGTAGCTCTGACCCACATGCGGCCAGAAGTATTTCGTGGGCACCTGCACCCGCTCTTCCCGGATCCGGCCCACAGCAGAGTTCTCGGTTATATTAACAGGGGTGGTACGCTGAACGAGGCAGGGATGCTGTTCGCGAACAGGTGCTCCTGGGGTCACACTCTGGCTGCCTGCGCCAGCGTTCTGAACAAGCCACCCGGTGAATGGTTATCCAGTGCGGAGCTGGCAGCGGTGGAAGGCCGTGGCGACCCGACTCTGATTACCCGCGGCCTGTCCTGACCTGATAATTGCTGATATCAGATCAAGAAACTGAAGCCGGGATGAATAAACGCCCCGCTTGCCGGGCGGGGAGCTCTGGTAAGCAAGTTGTTTACGATTGCCGGGGGTCTGTTTCCGCAACCCAGGGGTTGGTTTTCCGGCTGTCACGGAATGCCAGCAAGCTTTCGACACCAGTGAAATCCACCAGTTCGCGGAAATCCAGCCAGTCGACCAGGCAATAAAGGCACATTGCGGGGTAGTTCCACTGCTCAAACTGCCCGTCTTCCACTTGAGCTGCGAGTGTGCGCAGGGTGGTCATGATTCGCTCACGCTGCAGATCAAAAAACAACACGCCCGGAGTATCCACATCAAGCCCGGAGCGTTTGGCCAACAGCAGAGTGACCGCTGAGTCATTGGCACCATCAATCAGGGTAAGCTGGTTCTGCTGGTCCCAGGTAAGGGGATCCCGGCCCTGCTTGGCGCTGATGTAACGGGAAATAATGCGTGAGTCATAGATCTCCTGACCATCGCTTTCCAGTACAGGTATTTTCAGTGCCGGATTGCTGCGCCTGATTTCGTCACGGTCTGCGCCGTAGATATCGAGGTTAACGAAGTCATAAGGTTCTTCGTCCAACAGAATTCGGATGCGCCGTACGTAGGGCGATGTGGTTGATCCAATCAGCTTCATAAACTCTCCGGTTGTATAACCCAAGTAATACTTTGTGTCTGGCTGAAATGTACCACATTGACACCCCGGAGCAGGAAAAAACAGGGCTTTTACAACGAAAAAAGGCAGCCGAAGCTGCCTTTTTGGCGGTTACTACTCTATCCGAATGGGATTAGAGAGGAGTAACGTTTTCCGCCTGAGGACCTTTCTGGCCCTGGGTAACGGTGAACTCAACTTGCTGGCCTTCTGCCAGAGTTTTGAAACCGCTGCCTTGAATAGCGCTGTAGTGAACAAAAACGTCCGGGCCGCCTTCACGAGTGATAAAGCCAAAGCCTTTTGCTTCGTTGAAGAACTTAACAGTACCGGTAGTAGTAGACATACTTAAACTTCCTGAAATCAATCATATTATCTGCTGCCATTCACTGAATGTGTATGGTCAGCGTTTTACGGAAATACAGAACTCGCGGAATCAAAAACAGGACGGTCACTACTAAACTGCGGAGTACGTCTTATTCATGAAATGCTTTACTGAATCTTTCCTTCAACGACCACTCTACTCCTCAAGCACCGGCTTGCCAAGCAGATTTAAATAAATTATGCATGTAATATCACCTATTAACCTTTTACCAGCCCAAAGGTGTATATCCCCAGCGCCGTCATCAGAATAGAACCGACAACGTGAACTAGAATACCGGTGATGGCCATCGCCCATTTACCGTCCTGAATTGCTGCGAACATCTCCAGGGAAAACGTGGAAAAGGTTGTAAGTGCACCACACAGCCCGGTGATGGCAAACAGGCGCCACTCTGGCGCCAGTGTAGTGCCATGGCTGAAGTAGCCAATCAGGAAACCGACCAGCCAACCCCCGCTGAGGTTGGCAGCCAGGGTGCCGAATGGAATCACGTGATAGCTGGCATTCAGCCACAGCCCCAGCATCCAGCGCAGATTGGCACCGACAAGGGCACCAACACTAACGGCAAGGAAGGATAGCCACATGGCGGTCTGTCGTCCTGTTATGCGGGATTGTGATCAATCACAGTTTCCTTGTTACGGGCAAATTCATCAAACGGGAAATCATCCACAGTGAGCATTTCCAGCACGACCGCTTCATACTCACGCATGAACTCCGCTTCCTCTTTAGTATAGATGCCCGCTTCCAATGCAGCCTCGAAGCGCTCTTCGGGGTGCAGCGCTGTTGCGGGCAACTCACCTTTGGCGTATGCCTTGGTTGCTTTCCGGTAAAGCTGCTCCGCCTTGTCGTATTCCTTCAACAAGTCGTTATAGCGTGCCACCGGATTTTCCACCTCGCCCTCACCTTCTGTGGTCCAGGTACTGGCAAGCAGTTTGTGGCGAACAGGCGTATCGGTCGAGATTAGCCGTGCGAGTTTGCGCGCCAGATCGTCATGGGGATTGCCCCAGCTTCTGCCCAAAGGCAGTGTTACCGCGCGCAGAACCAGTGCTACTGCCCGATTCGGAAGATTCTGAAGAAATACATCCAGAGCTTCTTCAGTACGATGCAGCAACAAGCAAAGGCTGTATTGCATCACTTCCTTTTCACCTTCAACCGGCTGTGTTTCATGCCAGTTTTTGAGCACCATGGATGCCAGATACAGGTTGGACAGCATATCCCCGAGGCGGGCAGAAATAAGCTCCCGCATTTTCAGTTCACTGCCAAGCGTGGTCATGGCGGCATCGGAGCACAGGCCGAAGGCCGCGCTGAAGCGTGCAACAGCCTGGGCATAGGCACGGCTGGCATTATCAAATGGAACGTCAGCACGGCCGATCTTCAGTGCCTGGGTAAAGGCACGGGCCGCATTGCCGAAAATCAGACCGGCATGGCCGAAGAAGGCATCATCAAAGGCATTGATATCGTCGTTATCTTTGGCCGCCAGTTCTTTCAGCACATAGGGATGACAGCGGATAGCCCCCTGACCGAAGATCATCAGGCTGCGGGTCATGATGTTGGCACCCTCAACGGTGATTGATACCGCCGAACCGCTGTAGCCAATACCCAGATAGTTGCGGGGGCCCAGAGTTACCGTTTTACCGCCATGAACATCCATGGCATCCGTGAGGATCTCTCTCTGCATTTCGGTCAGGTGGTACTTGAGAATCGCTGACGGAACGGCCGGCTTTTCGCCTTTGTCGATCATGTTTGCGGTGTGGTTGACCGCTGACTGTGCAATATACGTTTTGGCGGCAATACGGGCCAGAGGCTCCTGCACACCTTCCATGTCCGCTACCGGTGTATTGAACTGGCGACGGATCCGGGTGAATCCACCGGCCGTGCCCACTGAATAAGCAGCGGAGCCCGCGGCACCGGAAGGCAAGGTAATGCAGCGGCCAACGGAGAGACATTCAACCAGCATGCGCCAGCCCTGACCGGCCATTTCCAGGCCACCGATAATGTAGTCCAGCGGGATAAACACATCCTTGCCAACGATCGGGCCATTCAGGAACGGGCTTCCGATGGGGCAATGACGACGGCCGATTTCCATACCCTTGGTATCCCGGGGTATCAGCGCACAGGTAATGCCATAGTCTTTGGTATCACCGAGCAGGCCGTCCGGGTCGAACATGCGAAATGCCAGACCAACCACGGTTGCGATAGGTGCAAGCGTAATCCAGCGTTTCTCGAAATCGAGTTTGATTCCAACAACCTCTTTGCCGTCTATCTCCCGTTTGCAAACGATGCCAGCATCTGGCAACGAAGTCGCGTCCGAACCCGCACGGGGGCCGGTAAGACCAAAACAGGGAATTTCCCGACCATCGGCCAGGCGAGGCAAATAATGCTTCTTCTGTTCATCAGTACCGTATTTGACCAGCAACTCGCCAGGGCCAAGGGAGTTAGGCACACCTACAGACACCATAAGCATTTCGTTGGCTGCGATTTTCTGCAGAACAGCTGTCTGGGCTTTAGCCGAGAAACCAAGACCACCATATTCTTTGGGAATGATCATCCCGAAAAATTTCTCTTTTTTGAGATAATCCCAAAGTTCTTTCGGCAGATCGGCGCGTTCGACGGCTATGTCCCATGCATCACACATGGAGATAGCCTGGACGCATTGGTTATCCACAAAAGCCTGCTCTTCGTCACTCAGGCCTGTGTGCCGGTTAATCAGCAGATTGTGCCAGTCAGGCCGGCCAGTAAACAGTTCACCATCCCAGCCTACAGTACCTGCCTCAAGAGCAACTTTTTCGGTGTCGGATACCTTCGGCGCAACCTTTTTGAACATGGCAAAAATGCGTGGTGTGAGCCAGTTCTGACGCAATGCCGGCAATCCGGCTGCAGCCGTGACCCCGGCCCCGACAAACAGAAGCAGGGCCAGCCAGGCTGATGCAAAGATCATAGACAGAAAACCAACCACAACCATCACACCAATAGCGGGCCTGGCTCCGGATTCACGGCGCATTACGAACAACAAGCCGGCCAATGCAACCAGAAACAGAATAAAAGTCATCATAGGTTCTCTCTGTTATCCACGAATAAAACTGAAAACTATTGGCTAACCGTATCGCATCAGATGAATACTGACCAGCGAACGCCATGGCATCCAGGGGTTAGCTGGTTCTTGATACGCCTTATCAGGCAGTAACAATAACCCGAATACCTTCCAGAGCCAGACTTGCGTGCCCGATCGCCTCACGGGCAGCATCAAGCTGATGCCGGAAGTAGTCGATTTCCTCTTCACGAATGGCCGGATTTACTTTTTGCAAAGCTTCCAACCGGCGAATCTCAGGTTCAAAATTTGCAGCCACCTGCTCCAGCGCTTTTTGTCTCAGGGGCTCCAGATGTGGCGCAGACAAACGCTCAGCGTGGCCCACCATAGCTTCGACCTGAGGGCGAATCTGGGGCACAATCGCCTGCGCCGTGCGCCGGCGGATGTTAGAACAAAGCTCGTTCAGGCGGTCATGAGGCAACGCTCCTGAAAGCTCCTTGCCGTTAACATCTACCAGTAACCGCAAGGGCGATACCGGCAGGTAACGGGTCAGCTGCAAGGCTTCTGGCGCGGGGCAATGCACTGTGAACAACGCCTCCATAAGCAGGGTTCCAGGAGGCAGCGCCTTGACTGACAAGCTGGCCAGGGCCGCCTTGCCCAGCCCGGAACTGGTTACCGAATCCATTACACCGGTTACCATCGGATGTTCCCAGCTCATGAATGCAATATCTTCCCGCTCCAGTGCATGCTGACGATCCCAGGTGACAGTTATACCGTCTTCCGGAAGTTCGGCTACATGGCCGGCCTGATATTGCTCACCAGGGCGCAGGATATCGGCATATGCAGAGTGATCCTCAACCTCCACTCCTAAAATATCGAAAGCTTCCATCATGTAGTCCCGCACCTGAGCAGAACCTTCTTCCTCTTCGATGCCGGCAATCAACTCATCGGCTATATCTTTGCGACAGGAGTTGAGCTCAATCAGAGCATCGCGGCCATTCTGCAGCAAGGTTTTCAGGCGCGCTGTTTCAGCGGCAGAGGCCTCAACCAGGCTATCCAATAAACCGGTATCACCGGCAATTGCACCTTCCCACTGCTCGCCGACTGTCTCCTGTACAGCCACACCAACAGCACAGCTCTCAGCAAATGCGTTCAGCCCCTCGTGGAACCAGCGATACTGAACCTCTTGCGAGGTGTTCATTAGATAAGGAATATGAATATCGATCGTTTCAGTCTGGCCAATACGGTCAAGACGTCCGATACGCTGTTCAAGCAGGTCCGGGTTTGCGGGCAGATCAAACAGCACCAGATGGTGAGCAAACTGGAAATTCCGCCCCTCACTGCCAATTTCAGAACAGATAAGCGCCTGAGCACCCTGTTCATTGTCAGCAAAGTAAGCCGCAGCACGGTCGCGCTCTATAAGACTCAAATGCTCATGAAACGCGGCACTGCGAATGCCTGCCCGAAGCTGAAGGTAATGTTCAAGCGCCATGGCTGTTTCGGCCATGGCACAGATGACCACGACTTTCGCGGGGCGCAGTCCCGCCAGTTTTTTCTCCAGCCAGGTAACCCTCGGATCATCCGCCAGCCACTGCTCTTCCGGCACAAACTGCTCTGGAGCCAACCCCTCGCAACCAAACCCCTGACCCTCGTACATGGCAGGACATTCAAGCGCAACGGCATTAACCCGGCGTTCAGGGAAACCCTGTATCGCTGCACGGGTATTGCGGAACAAAACCCGCCCTGTACCGTGCCGGTCAAGCAATGCGTCGATGATAGCCTGACGTGGCGAATCACCCTTCAACAACTGCTCCAACTCATCGCCCAGCCATGTCTCAAGCGCCTTGCGATCATCTTCAGGGATTTCCGAATGCTCATCCTGCAGGCGCCGCACTACGCTATTAATCGTTTCGTACTGCTTCTCTTCTTCCTGAAACGCCTTCAAGTCGTGAAAGCGCGCCGGGTCGAGCAGGCGAAGCCGGGCAAAATGGCTGGCCACACCCACCTGTTCCGGCGTCGCGGTCAGCAATAACAGACCCGCACTGGCTGCCGAAAGCTCTTCCACTATCTGGTATTCAGGGCTGACACTCTCGGGACTCCAGGCAAGGTGATGAGCCTCATCCACAATCATCAGATCCCATCCGGCGCTCAGCGCATCCTTTCTGGCCTTCTTGCTGCTGACCAGGAAATCGAGGCTACACAGCACCAACTGGTCACTTTCAAAGGGATTAACAGAAGATTCGTCCCCGAAGATGTGATTTACCAGTGCATCCACGTCATCTTCGCTTTCAGCCAGAGCGTCGTAGCGGCTCTGGTCCATGATAGAGAAACGCAGGTTAAACCGCCGCAGCATTTCCACAAGCCACTGATGAATCAGCGAATCGGGCACCACTATCAAGGCGCGCCGGGCCCGCCCGGTCTGCAATTGATAATGCAGCACAAGGCCCGCTTCAATGGTTTTCCCGAGGCCAACTTCGTCCGCAAGAAGCACCCGTGGCGCATGACGCTTCGCGACTTCATGGGCAATGTAAATCTGGTGCTGCAAGTGCTGTGTACGCGCACCAATCAGACCCCGGGCAGGAGAAGCTCGCAACCGGTCCTGGTGCTGCACGGTGGCAAAACGCAGACGGAAAGCACCATTCCGGTCAAACTGGCCGGCAAAAAGGCGTTGATGGGGCGCAGAGAAATTCACGGAACCGGCGAGTTTTACCTCGGAAATCTGCTCAAGATTCTCACCTTCATCTGACTCGCCTCCATCGGCAAGACTGACTGCGTGATACATCAGCACACCACCGGCTTCTTCCACTGCGCGCACAAGATATCTGGCGCCGTCGAAGGTCTCGATTTCCTCACCAACCTGGTAAACGATCCGAGAAAGCGGTGCATTATCAATGGCATAAGTACGCTCTTCATCCGCCGCAGGAAACCCCAGGGTAACCCTCCGACCGGAAACTTCTGTCACTATGCCCAGCCCCAGGGCTGTATCACTGTGGCTTACCCAGCGTTGACCAATAACCAACTCAGATGCGTCCAAAAAGCCTCCCGACTTGTTAATTTCGTGTTGCGCCGTTTTCGCGCACCCAGTAGGCGGTAGCACCGCATACGGCTGCAGGAACCACGACCAGATTCAGAACCGGCACCATCGCCGCCAATGCCACCGGCAATCCGAAGCCAAGTGCAGACAGACGGGTGTCAGCAAGTAACTGCCGCAAAGCCTTGAAGCTCACCTTGTGGTTATCTGCAGGATAATCCACATACTGCAGTGCCATCATCCAGCTGTTGAACAGAAACCACAGCACAGCTGCGACCAGATTAACCACCGGGATCAAACCAATAATAAAGAGGCCAATTGCCCGCGGCAGGTAATAAACGATTTTCTGCACTTCGCGCCAGAGTGCCCGGGGGGTATCTTTGATGATCGTCGCCCAGTTGTCATCGGGGCTGACTTCCTGCCCGGTAAGATGCTTTTCAGTGAGCTCTGCCAGATAACCATAGAACGGGGAACCAATCAGGTTGGCCACGATCACAAAGCCGTATGCCAGCATCAGCAGAATCACTGCGCCGTAAAAGATCCAGAACAGCCAGTCCAGGGCCTGCAGCCAGGCCCAGTCGGGCAACCAGGCCATTGCAGTGGCAATCAACCCACTGAAAATCTCACCCAGAAAATAGAACAGCAAGCCGAAAAGCAGAATGTTGATCACAAGCGGGATCATCACAAACAGTCGCAAGCCGGGCTGACGGATCAGGCGAAAACCTTCCCCCAGGTAGCCCAGTCCGCGAAAAAAATTACCTCTGAGCATCGCTGATTAGCACTCCGCTTCAATGACATTGACGGGGCGCAAAGCATATCATGTTGAAAACCTTCACACAGCCAGAGAACTCTGACGGACTTCACCAATGGCAACACTGAAACATCAACTGACAAGCCTGCTGCACTTTCAACTACTGTGGCGCTTCGGCCTGCTGCTGTCAGTGGTTGCCATTGGCTTTCTGGCAACCACGAGCAGCAGCTATCCAATTCCGTCGGCCCCAAGCGACAAGGTGAACCACATCATTGCCTTTATTGAACTCACAATCCTGACTCGTCTGTCATGGCCAGACCTCCGTGCCATTTGGTTTGTACCAGTGCTTCTTGGCTTTGGAGTCGGTATTGAAGCCGTTCAGGCGAACCTGCCATACAGGGACTTTTCCCTTGCGGATATCGCTGCTGACGGAGCAGGCGTACTGATTGGCCTTCTGCCCTGGCCGGGCCTGCCCAGAGCCGACAAACGGGCCGTGAGAGATTCACCCGATTCAGTGTGAGATATTTCGCACAAGCTTGTGCGATCTTACAGTGACTTTACGTGCGCAGCGGCATCCCGCTCCGTCCAACCCTTTGCCAAGTCCATGATATGTAATGCCATAGTCGCCACACTCTCAAGACATGCAGCTAACCACGCCCCACAGATCGTGCTGAGTGATCGCACCTCCCGGCAGCAGATCAGTACAATGGCGTTGTCAGGGATGACATGGAAAAGGACGAAGCACTGGATGCACCCCGGCATGGAATGCAGGGAGAAGCAGGGACACAGGAGTATCTCGCTTAAGGGACAAGTATTCGGATCGCCGGCTCGGAAGCCGGCACCATGGAGTGGCAGAAGGATTCGCAACATGGCTGTTGCACTCAGCGCAAGGACGCGCCGACCCGTTTCTGTAGAGGGCGACCCAAGGGTCGCCTTTTTTTGCCTGATCAGTATTCTGTGCCACCTGGAAAACAGGGGTAAAAAGCAGAAAAAAGCCACATCCGCTATACTGCGACCTGACCCTGGCACGCGATTGAGCCCTCGAATGGCAAGCAGACCCGATACCGACGACTACCTGTCCCTGTTCCTCAGTGACACGCCATTAATGGATGTCCGTGCACCAGTGGAGTTTGCCCGGGGCAGCTTTCCAGGCGCAGAAAACGCGCCCCTGATGAACGATGAAGAGCGACACCGGGTAGGCATCTGCTACAAGGAAAAAGGCCAGGAGGAAGCCATCCGGCTGGGTCATCAGCTGGTTTCCGGTGATATCAAAGCCCAGCGTATTGAAGCCTGGAAGAGGTTTATAGCGCGTCATCCCGAAGGGTATCTTTTCTGTTTCCGGGGCGGCTTGCGATCCAGGCTCACCCAACAGTGGATACGGGAGGCGGGCATTGATTACCCTCTCGTCAAAGGCGGCTACAAGGCTCTGCGCCGATTCCTTATCGACAGTCTGGACAGGCTTATCGAGTCCGGTGACTTCCGCATAATAAGCGGGCGTACAGGAACCGGCAAAACCCGTGTCCTGCAACAACTGCCGAACCCGGTAGATCTGGAAGGTCTGGCCAATCACCGGGGATCGAGCTTCGGCCGGCAGGTAACACCCCAGCCCTCACAGATAGATTTCGAGAACCGCCTCGCTGTTGCCATGCTAAAGGCTCACCATTTAAAAGAAGGGCCGGTTTATCTGGAAGATGAAAGCCGCCTGGTTGGCCGTTGCGCCATGCCCGACGCCCTGAAACAACAAATTGCTCATGCACCGCTGCTCATTGTCGAGCAAACACTGGAAGAGCGCACTCGCATCATCAGGGAAGACTACGTAGAAAAAATGCTGGCTGATTATACAAGGCGTGACGGTGAGGCCGCGGGCTGGCTGAATTTCCGGGACTACCTTCTCGGCGCCCTTGACCGCATAAGCAAGCGTCTGGGAGGAGAACGTCACAGGCAACTGCGCAGCTCCATGTCGCAGGCGCTGGAGCAACAGGAGCGCAGCGGGGACATTCACGGCCACAATGCCTGGATCCAGTCGCTGCTTCTGGATTATTACGACCCCATGTACGACTACCAGCTCAGCCAGAAACAAGGATCCATACTTGTCCGTGGTGGCCCGGCTGTCGTGGCTGAATGGGCCAGAAACAATACGCCTGCATAAACACCACCGTTTTTAAGCTCGCCGCCCCCCCCTGAAACCACCTTTCGTATTACCTGTTGTAAAAACCACTGATTACATGCAGTCGTTTCAGCTCTATAATAGCCTCGCAATACCTAAAAATCAGAAATTGACAAGGAAACCCTTATGGAAGATCTACTTGGTGCTGACGGACGCGCATCTGAATACATGAACCAGGCAGTTGAGCTGGTTATGACCTATGCGCCGAAAGTCTTGCTTGCAATTGTCACGCTGATTATCGGCATGTGGCTGATCAATCGCTTTGTAAGATTGATGGATGCAAAGCTTGGGAAAAAAGACCCCACTCTGAATAAATTTTTGTGCGGATTGATCGGCGCGATTCTCAAGATCCTGCTGCTCATCTCTGTTGCCTCCATGGTTGGTATTGCGACCACCTCCTTCGTTGCCATTATCGGTGCCGCAGGCCTGGCAGTCGGTCTTGCACTTCAGGGCAGCCTGGGTAACTTTGCGGGCGGCGTTCTGATTCTGATGTTCAAACCCTTCAAGGTCGGTGATGTTATCGAAGCTCAGGGATACCTCGGCTCGGTTGTCGAAATCTCCATCCTTTACACGATCGTCAATACCTTCGATAACCGTCGGGTTGTGATCCCCAATGGCGACCTGTCCAACTCCAGCCTGACCAACCTCAGCGCCTACGAAACCCGCCGTTGCGACATGTCGTTCGGTATCGGCTATAACGATGACATCGACAAGGCCAAAAGCATTTGCAAACGCCTGATCGAAGAAGATGAGCGCGCACTGAAGGATCCTGCGCCGCTGGTTGTAGTAGGTGGTCTTGGTGAAAGCTCGGTTGACCTTACCGTTCGTGTCTGGGCCAAATCCGGCGATGTGTGGCCCTTTTACTGGGATATGCAGGAACGCGTGAAAAAGGCGTTTGATGCAGAGGGCATCTCTATTCCCTTTCCCCAGCGCGACGTACACATGTACAAATCCGAGTGAGATAGCAATCTGTATCGCTTAGATACAACCCGTTACTAGCAAAGTGTACAACCTAAGCTAAGCTGACCATTAATGGCGGGGCTGAAGCAGCCCCGCCAGGCCATCGCCGGAGCAGGAGATGCATTTGAATCCGCCGCTCCGGATTGCTGTCGTTGTTGGTAGGGGCCTGTCACTATGCCGATACAGCAGTTGAAAGAGTTTCTTGATGAGGCAGATGTTGAATACATGTGCCTCACTCACCCCCCCGCATTTACTGCTCAGGAACTTGCTCACCACGTGAAAGTTGCGGGTGACAAAGTCGTCAAGACCGTCATTATCGAACTGGATGGAAAAATGGCGATGCTGGTTATGCCAGCAACCTGGCGCGTTCGCTGGAATAGCCTTTCACGCATTCTGGATACGGATTTCGTTGATCTTGCCGATGAGCAGACATTCCAGGACCGGTTCCCGGACTGCGAAGTCGGAGCCATGCCGCCTTTCGGCAACCTGTTCGGTATGACCGTTTACTGCGCAGAGTCTTTGACGGAACAACCAGAACTTGCCTTTGCTGCAGGAAGTCACACTGAAACCCTGAATATGAAAACCCGGGACTTCCTTAATCTTGTACAGCCAATCCTGCTTAACCGGGGGTTCATCAAACCTGGTGGCCAAAAGCCATCCTGGCTTCTGAAAACCTGTCACCCCCATGAAGAGGAGCCCGACCAACAGATATCCGGAATGACCGGCTGACAATACTTTTACAACCGACTTGATGCCGGCTGCTTGTCTGATCTTTGCCATCGCGTAAACTGTGGGCATCAGACAGGAATCCGATATGACTCAAGCTTTTGATATTGTGATTGTTGGTGCTGGCATGGTCGGCGCCGCCCTCGCCACTGGTCTCGGGCAGCAAGGCTTCAGGGTAGCAATGGTCGATCGAGCATCGGCTCCGGCATTTGACCCGGATGCAGCGCCCGATATACGTGTATCTGCCCTGAGTGCTGGCAGTGAGCGCTATCTGAAAAACCTGGGAGCCTGGGAGCACATTCTTGACTTGCGCGCCACGCCCTACCGGCGGCTCGCGGTATGGGATGAAACATCGCACCCGCTACGTAATCTGTTACCACGCACATCAAACCGGGTAGATTTCGATGCCGCCGGGCTGGGGGCATCTCACCTCGGCCACATTGTCGAAAACTCGGTCACTCAGATCGCACTCTGGCAGACGGCTGAATCAGAACCTTCGGTAACCATTCTGGAAGGTACCGGCGTCACCTGTATTTCCCAGACAACAGAACAGGCTACTGTCACACTTGATAACGGCCAAGAACTGACCGCAGCATTGATTATCGGTGCTGACGGAGCTCAGTCGCAGGTGCGGGATATGGCAGGCATTGGCGTTACCAGAAATCAGTATGACCAACAGGCCATGGTGATTTCCGTACGTTATCAGGGCAAGGTAGAAGACATTACCTGGCAGGGCTTCTACCCTTCTGGCCCAAGGGCTTTCTTGCCACTATACAGTGCAGGCCCTGACTATCCGGGTGAGAGTCTCGCCTCTCTGGTGTGGTACGACGCACCGACGGAAATCGCGCGCCTCAAAAGCCTGAGTGACACTGCTCTGATGGCGGAAATACAGACGAAGTTTCCGACAGAACTGCCACACATTACCCATATTGAAGATCATGCAAGCTTCCCTATAGCCCGGCAACATGCGAAACAGTATTCAGCGGGGCGCATTGTACTCGCGGGGGATGCCGCCCACACGATCAATCCCCTGGCAGGCCAGGGCGTGAACCTGGGCTTTCAGGATGCCCAGTGCTTGCAGAGTATTCTGAAAGAGGCCCGGCGGGCGGGCGAAGACCTGGCGGAGCCCTCCCGACTGGCCAGCTATGAGCAGCAACGACGCCCGGCAAACCGACGCATGATGCTGACCATGGACGCCTTCTATCATTTGTTCAGTAACCGGGTTCCACCACTTCATCTGCTCCGGAATCTCGGCCTGGGAACTGCCCGCGCGCTGCCTTTTGCCCGTAACCGGGTGGCCCGCTATGCCATGGGTATAGACGATGAACTGCCTGCAGTTATCCGACAACTGACGTCAAGACTACCGGGTCTGAAACAGCTATAAACAACTCAACAACCAAGCAACAACAGGGAGTCCGCATGTCCGAGACCATTTTCACCAAGATCATAAACCGGGAGATTCCGGCAGATATCGTCTATGAAGATGACATCAGCCTGGCGTTTCGCGATATCAATCCGCAAGCGCCGGTGCACCTGCTGATCATACCGAAGAAAGCAATTGCTACCATTAACGACATGGAAGAAGAAGATCGCGAGCTGTTTGGCCACTTGTACTGGGTAGCCGCCAAGCTCGCAAAAGAGATGGGGTTTGCCGAAGACGGGTACCGCACCGTGATGAACTGCGGTGAAAATTCCGGCCAGACCGTGTTTCACATCCATCTCCATCTGCTGGCAGGAAAACCCTTCGGCTGGCCTCCTTATACAGATAGAATGAAGCAGGCCTGAGCCAGCAGGGCATAGGTAATACGGGATTAACTGCCCACAATCCGCTCTGTCTCCTCCATCGGAGTATGGCGGACATCTTCACCCTTGACCATGAAGATCACGTTCTCAGCAATATTGCAGGCGTGATCTCCTACCCGTTCCAGTGCCCGCAAAACCCACATCACAGACATACAGTGTGAGATATTGCGGGTGTCTTCCATCATGAAGGTCAGCAAGGCGCGGGCTGCGGACTGATACTCCTCATCTACCCGCTTGTCTTCTTTCATTACCCGCAGGGCCTGCTCGGAATCCAGCCGTGCAAACGCGTCCAGAGAATCGTGAATCATCCCCATTACGTGGGCACCAATATTGCGTACCTCCGCATAGCCCTGAGGCGCCTGACCTTCCTCGGCCAGCTTGATCGCAAACCGGGCAATTTTCTTGGCTTCATCGCCCACCCGCTCCAGATCCGCAACCATCCGGATTACTGAAATCACCAACCGCAGATCACGGGCTGTGGGCTGACGACGGGCGATGATGAGCATAGCCTCCTCATCAATATCCATCTCCATCCGGTCCACCAGCTTATCTTTGGACCGGATCTCTTCCGCGAGTTCGCCATTGCTTTCGATCAAAGACTGCAGAGCACTGTCGATCTGGGCTTCCACCAGCCCACCCATCTTCAGAAAACGGGTTTTCAGGGCCAGAAGTTCATCGTTGAACCTGTTGGAGATGTGATCCCCGTATACGTCGTCCTTATTTGGAACCATAATATTTTCCTCCCTTGTTCTGTTTATCCGGCTCAGCCAAAACGACCGGAAATATAGGATTCCGTGAGTTCATGTTCCGGCGTTGTAAACACTTTGCTGGTCTCGTTTACCTCAACCAGATGACCAAGGTGAAAATACGCTGTGCGATTGGAAACCCGCGCTGCCTGTTGCATCGAGTGGGTAACGATCACAATCGTGAAACTCTCGGACAGCTCCGCAATCAGCTCTTCTACTTTGGCCGTTGCAATAGGGTCCAGTGCCGAACAGGGTTCATCCATCAGCACCACTTCCGGGCTGACGGCAATGGTTCTGGCGATACACAGCCGCTGCTGCTGGCCGCCGGACATACCGGTCGCCATGGCATCAAGACGGTCCTTGACTTCATTCCACAGCCCCGCCTTGCGCAGACTGCTTTCCACAATGTCATCCAGTTCCGATTTACGGTTTGCCAGGCCATGAATCCGTGGACCATAAGCCACATTGTCGTAGATTGATTTGGGAAACGGGTTGGGCTTCTGGAACACCATGCCCACACGGGCACGCAGTTCAACCACATCGCGCTTGGGGTCGTATATATCCTGGCCATCAAGCAACAGGCCGCCTTTGACCCGGCAAATATCGATACTGTCGTTCATGCGGTTCAGACAGCGCAGGAAGGTTGACTTACCGCACCCGGATGGCCCGATAAATGCGATCACCTCATTACGGGCAATGTCCAGACTGATTTTCTTGATCGCACGACTCTCGCCGTAGAAAACCTCTACATCACGCAGCTTGAACTTCGGGTCATCGGCGAAGGGGGTACCGACCGTCACCCCTTCTTCCAGAACCGTATCTTCCGGCTTTTTCTCGGTTACCGGCATGACCTTTTCCTCTGGCGCCTGCACTTGATTGATTGTCGTCGAGCTCATCGTGTTCATATATGTTCTCCTTACCACCGGCGCTCAAGGCGTTTGCGGAGCCAAATGGCCATTGCATTCATAGTCATCAGAAAAGCCAGCAAAACCATAATCGCAGCTGACGCACGCTCAATGAACGCCAGCTCCGGGCTGCCGGCCCACAGAAATACCTGCACCGGCAAAACCGTTGCGGCGTCGAAAAATCCTTCCGGAACTTCCACAATAAACGCCACCATGCCAATCAACAGCAAGGGTGCGGTTTCGCCCAGAGCCTGAGCCATGCCAATGATCGAACCGGTCAACATGCCCGGCAACGCCAGCGGAAGTACATGGTGCAGTACTACCTGCATTTTTGAAGCGCCGATACCTTCGGCAGCTTCGCGCACCGAGGGAGGTACACTCTTGATTGCCGCACGGCTGGAAATGATGATGGTGGGCAGTGTCATCAGGGTCAGAACCAGACCACCTACTACTGGCACAGAGCGGGGCATACCGAACAGGTTGATGAAAATCGCAAGACCCAGCAAGCCGAAAATAATGGATGGAACAGCGGCCAGGTTGTTGATATTCACCTCGATGAAATCCGTCAGTCTGTTCCTTGGAGCAAACTCCTCAAGATAGATAGCCGCAGCAACACCAATGGGGAACGCAAGCACCAGAGTAATGATCATGGTCAGTAACGACCCGACAATTGCTCCCAGCACACCAGCCTTGGCAGGATCCCGCGAGTCTCCATTGGTAAAGAAAACATCGTTGAAACCGGTTTCTATAAGTCCCCGTTCCCTGAGCTCGTCCACCCAGGACTGCTGCTGCTCCGTCAGCTTTATAGAATATGCCGCATCGCCTTTATGCTTCACATAGACATCGACGTTACTGTGTACCAGGAAGGACATGGTTCGCGTTGTCCCCATCCATTCCGGGTTCTCAATCAAAGCATCCCGGAGCTCAGTGGAAGCGTATGGGTTGATCAACCGGCGTAAGGCATCCTGATCATCTGCCGTGGCGCCCGGAAGGGCATCATCTACAGCTGCCACCAGGGGCGACACAAAATCTGCCATACGTACCTGTTTTGAATCCGTGGGATCATCCAGATACATCAGATCCGGATCCATGGTCACCTCAAGGGTGACAGTCGTTTTCAGAAACCCTGTGTATCCTTTCCCGACAATATCGGTAAACAGAGTAATCAGGGCCGTGAGGGCTATGGCAATAGCCATGATCCCATAAGCCCGGAAACGACGTTCTTTGCGGTATCTGCGTTTAAGGGACCGGCGAACCAGTTCCGCTTGTGAAGTATGATCAGTCATATTGTTCCCGATATTTTCGGACAATTTTCAAAGCGATTACGTTGAGCAACAGCGTAGCGATAAACAGCATCGCTCCCAGTGCAAACGCAGCCAGAGTCTTCGCACTGTCAAATTCCTGATCACCAACCAGCAGGGTAACAATCTGCACCGTGACGGTCGTGACGGTTTCAAGAGGGTTGGCAGTGAGATTCGCAGCAAGACCCGCCGCCATCACAACAATCATGGTTTCCCCGATAGCCCTGGATACTGCCAGCAAAAGGCCGCCCATGATGCCTGGCAGCGCCGCCGGAAATATGACCTTTTTCATGGTTTCGGACTGGGTCGCGCCCAGAGCAAGAGAGCCATCACGAAGAGACTGGGGCACAGCGTTAATAACATCATCTGAAAGCGAGGATACAAACGGGATGATCATGATACCCATGACCAATCCTGCTGCGAGTGCACTCTGCGAAGAGGCTTCCACACCAATTGCACTGGCCAGATCACTGATAAACGGTGCGACTGTCAGAGCTGCAAAAAAGCCGTACACGACGGTCGGAATACCTGCCAGCATTTCCAGCAGGGGCTTGACGATGCTGCGCACCCTTTTGTTCGCGTATTCAGAAAGATAAATTGCCGACATCAGGCCTACGGGCGCTGCGATCAGCATCGCAATAAAGGAAATCAGCAAAGTACCGGTAAACAACGGGATCATCCCGAATGCTCCCTCCGACCCTACCTGATCAGTTCTCAGGGCCAGCTGAGGGCTCCAGGAAGTTCCGAAGAAAAACTCCAGAAAAGGAACCTGCTCAAAGAATCGAATGGTTTCAAACACCACCGAGAAAACGATACCTACGGTGGTCAGTACCGCGACGCCTGCACAGGCAAAAAAGAACCAGCGCAGAACTGCCTCTACCTGCTCCCTGGCATTCAGCAACGGGCGTATACGTATCCATCCCAGAAATCCGGCCAGTAGTGCAACAGCAACAACCAGGCCGGTCATATAAATTTTGCTCTGTACCTGCAGTGCCTGCAGTAACTCAGCAGCTTTTGCCACAGGTTCCTCAACAAAACCCGGGGGTAAAGACCCGTTGGCAACGTTGCCGATTTTGCTCATCAGAAGGCTGGCCTCACCTGCCGAATCCGGAATCATGGTCTCAGGCAAGGTACCGACCACAATTGACTGGATAACTTTGCCTTCGAACGCCGCCCATAAGGCAAGAATAATCAGCGCGGGCACTCCACACCAGATAGCTGCGCGGACGCCGTAATAGCCGGGTAACGATTTAAGATGGCGCACACCGCCGAGGGGCATTGCCAGCGCGCGGGAGCGGGCATAGCCCAACCCGTAGGCGACCACGGCCAGCACCATCGTCAATAAAAGCAGGTTTAACGGTTGCATGAGGATTCCTGTCTTCAACTACACAGAAGGGTGCAGGCTTTCCGTAAGCCTGCACCCCGCATTAACCGAAGAACTCCGGTTTATTTCAGTTCTTCCAGAGTCAGGTTAGGCATGTTTTCAACCTTATCCTGAAGCTCCATCAGAGCAGCACGAGTCGGAATAATAAGCCCGACATCCTTCAGGTAGCCGTTTGAACCCATGGCACGAGGGCTGACGAACTCGGAAGCATATTCAACAATACCCGGAACCACACCCACGTGGGCTTTTTTCACGTAGAAGAACAAGGAACGGGCAACCGGATACTTGTCCTCTGCGATGTTCTCCTGCGTCGGCTCAACACCGTTGAGGGAAGCAGCCTGCAGACGGTCACCGTTTTCTTCCAGGAAGCTGTAACCGAAAACGCCATACATATCCTTGTCACCGATGAGCTTCTGAACGATCAGGTTGTCATTCTCACCAGCTTCAATAAAGGCTCCATCTTCACGAATGCTCTGGCAGATAGCTTTATGCTCATCCTTGCTCAGGCTAGCCGCTTCAGGAAGTTCATCACAACCACCTTCCAGCGCCAGTTCGTTGAATGAATCACGGGTGCCGGAAGTCGGAGGCGGCCCCATTACACGGATTGGCTTGTTCGGCAGACTGGAATCAACGTCGCTCCAGGTTTTATTCGGGTTAGCTACCCACTTGCCATTCTGGGGAACTTTCTCGCCCAGGGCCAGGAACAGCTGCTCCAGGGTCAGATCCATATGCTCCGCTTCCTTGGAGCTCGCAATCACGATACCGTCAGAACCGATACGGAATTCAACAATGTCTTTTACGCCGTTGCTCTGGCAAAGCTCGAACTCAGAGGCCTTCATACGACGGGAAGCGTTGGTAATATCGGGGTTCTGAGTACCAATACCCTGACAGAAGATCTTCATGCCACCACCGGAACCTGTGGATTCCATTTTCGGCGTAGAGAACTCCGTGTTAGAGCCAAAACGCTCAGCCACAACAGTAGCGAACGGGTAAACCGTGGAGGATCCCACGATGCTGATAGTGTCACGAGCCATTGCCGGTGCAGACATGGCAGCGACGGCGCCAGCCAGCGCAACTGTTGCGAATGCTTTGTTCAGTTTCATCACGTCGAGTCTCCGTTATCAGGTTTGGACGTTGTGTCGGATGTGCTTTACCGATGACTGCATCCTAAGAGCCCTCTATGACAACTTTGTTACAACTGATGAAATATAGACGTCTTTGCTCAAATTTCCTTGCAGAGCGCCGCCAGCCCGTTACCATGCTAGGAAAACAATTCAAGAACTGATAAAAGGCTTGCTCCATGACTACGTATGACGATGACAAACCCAAACCCCGAGGCGATCTGGTTCTTCAGGTTGTCCCCCTGCCTCAGGACACAAACGCCAATGGCGATGTATTTGCTGGCTGGCTTGTAAAACAGATGGATATTGCAGCCGCCACTATGGCAGGGCGCATTTCTCTGGGCCGCAATGCAACAGTGGCTATGGACCGGATGGAATTTCTCTCGCCCCTGCGGGTAGGATCCCAGGTCGGATGCTACTGCGAACTCGTAGACATCGGCCGCAGTTCCATGAAAATCAATGTGGAAGTCTGGACCCTTGACCGTGCTGCCAAAAACCCGCGCAAGGTTACCGAGGGCCGGTTTGTTTACGTCGCAATCGATGAGCAGGGCCGCATCCGGGAAGTGCCTGAGCAGCATCAGTAATCAGGATTTCACAAGCCGGTCCAGGCACAGGCGTTCCCTCTCGTCAAACAGCCGCCGGCTACCCCAGCTGACCGCCATCACAGCACCAAATCCCGTGCCTGCAGTAATGATCAGCATCACCAGGATCTGGTATTTCACCGCCACCGCCGGTGGACTACCTGCCAGGATCTGACCCGTCATCATACCCGGCAGGCTGACAATGCCAGCAGCAGCCATGGCGTTGATTGACGGCATCATACCACTCCGCATGGATTCCCTGCGGATGTCTTCCAGTGCCTCTTGCCAGGTCTGGCCCAGCATCAGCCGGCCTTCGATCACCGCCCGTTGCCGCCAGACTGATTCGTTCAACCGGTCAAGAGCCAGACTGATACCGGTCAGATTATTGCCCAGCATCATTCCCAGTAACGGAATGGCATATTGCGGTGCGTACCACGGCTCAGGGCCAATCACCACAATGAGCGCCAGCACGGTCACGGTGAATGATGAGACAAACATAGCTCCGGCACCAATTCCAAACGCCCACCAGCCATGCAGCTTCCGGCCTTGGCGGGACACAACTTCCCTGCCCGCAACCAGCAGCATGACCAGTGCCATCAGCGCAATCCAGTAAAACGCTGATGAAGCAAAGAGCGCTTCCAGCACCAGCGCAATCAAGGCCAGCTGGATGACAGTACGCACCGTAGCAATTAACAGGCTGCGGGCAATACCCAGGCGGGAAAGATGGCTGGTTGCTGCCAGAGCCAGAATCAGCAGAGTCGCCAGCCCCAGCTTCCACCAGGCCAGGTCAATCACTTCCATGGTCAGGCTCCAGTCCGGTTCCGGTTATCCGGAAGTGTGCATCTGCCACACGGTGAATCTGCGCCGGGTCGTGGGCCACCCACAAGGTGGCCAGGTGCCGGCGACGGATCTCGGCAAGCAGCCAGTTTTCAATCCTGATCGTAGCATCGCCATCCAGATTGGCCGTGGGTTCATCAAGCAATAGCGCCTGAGGCTCCAGAGTCAAAGCCCGCCAGAGCGCAAGTCGCTGCCGCTCGCCAGATGACAATCGACTGACCGACCAATCCATCACGCCAGGTGGAAACCCCAAAGCTGGTGGCAGCCTATCACCGGTGAGGTCAGGAAAGTGCTCACCTACCTTGTCAAACCACCACTGACTATCAGCGGGAACCATCATTACCCGACGGCGCCAATGGTGGGCAGAAACGGAGAGCTGGTCAGTGCCATTGAGTAAAATCCGGCCACCGTGGGGTTCAAGATCAGCAATCGCTCGCAACAAGCGGCTTTTACCACTGCCTGACGGCCCGGAGACGCAAATCACCTGGCCGTCGGGCACCTCGAGCGATACGCTGCCCAGCCCGCCAATGCAGACGTTTTCCAGCAGCAGCCCCTTCAAAACAGGGTCAACACTGCAATGGAGCAATTCGCGCCGACACTCATAATCTGACCGGGTCCGGACATGACACATCTCTTCTGTTTGGCTTTTCTCAGGGGGCAACAGGTTGTCAGAACCAGAACATGGCTGCCTACACCTATTGGCAAGACCCTGCTGTATCTGTAATGGTTACACCATTACATCCATCTTGCCAGCAACCAACGATCGAGCCATAAGCCCTATGAACACTCGAGGATTAAGCGCCGCTATAGTCGCCCTGAGCATGGCCGCGCCTCCCGCAGCAGCTGAGATTGGCATCTCTCCCTTTGCAGGTTTTCGCCTGGGCAGTTCGGTGGATATTGAAACCTCCGGTGCCGGCACTGACGGAGAAATCCGCTTCAGGGATTCTGTGAGTCATGGTCTGGTGGTAAATTTTGATCTGCCCGAAGCAGGTAAGCAGGGGGAATTCTACTTCGGGCGACAGAACACATCCGCCCGGCTCAGCAATGGCCTCTTTGCACCGGATACCCGGTCAATTGACCTTACCATCTACCAGCTCCAGTTCGGTGGCCTATACTTTCCGGGGGGTAAAACCAGTGGTGGGTTCATCTCCGGAATTTTCGGCGTTACCCGCCTGGAACCCGACAATCCGGAGTTTGAGACACACCACCGTGCTGCCCTGTCGCTAGGTGGCGGCTATCAATTTCTGCTGACAGACAAACTACGGCTGAGGCTCGACCTGCGCGGCATCTACACTGCCCTGGATTCCGGTGGCTCGGTATTCTGCTCCGGCGGCTGCGAACTCCGATACAACAGCAGCGGGTATCTTCAGGTTGAAGCGGGCGCCGGTTTGGTAGCGCGATTCTGACATATTTTTACCATCAGGCAGCGGCTTCGTGCCTTTGGGGAAGCAGAAGCGACAGCAGCGCAGCGGTCGCCACCAATCCCGCAGAAATCCACAAACAGGCCTCCAGACCATAAACCTGATAAACCCAGCCAGACAGGATTGTCCCGAGAAGGCGGCCGGCGGCGTTGGACATATAGTAAAACCCCACATCCAGTGACACACCGTCACCCCTTGCATAACGGATAATCAGGTAGCTGTGCAAAGAAGAATTGATGGCAAACAGTACACCAAACAATAACAGACCACCGACAACCACGTACCGGGGTGACCAGCCCGCCATCAGGCCCACAGCGATCGCCGCGGGAACCAGAGCCAGAACGGCGGCCCAGAGAACTGCGGGCCCCTTGCTGTCCATGTTGCCGGTAATCCGCGGAGCAATCGTCTGAATAAAGCCGTAACCGATCACCCAGGTAGCCATGAATCCACCAACTTTCCAGAAATCCCAGCCAAATACTGTATGGAGATAGACCGGAAGGGCCACCACGAACCAGACATCCCGCGCGCCGAACAGGAACATCCGCGCAGCGGATAACACGTTGATGGCACGGCTTTTCGACAAGATCTCACTGAACTTCGGTTTAGCCTTGCTCTTGCCCAGCTCCTGCTTGAGCAAAAACAGACTTGCCAGCCAGACCAGGCCCAATGCCACAGCCATTATGATCACAGCACCCGTAAAACCCGCTGCCATCAACAACACGCCGCCCAGAAAGAATCCGACGCCTTTCAGAGTATTTTTCGAACCTGTAAGGATGGCCACCCATTTGTAGAGCCGGTCCTGCTCACCATCCGGTAGCAGAAGTTTGACCCCGCTTTTGGCTGACATCTTGTTCAGGTCTTTAGCGATGCCCGACATAGCCTGAGCCGCCATCACCCAGGGCACGGTCAGCATGGCAACAGGAACCGCGAGCATCGCCAAAGCCAGAATCTGCAGAAACAACCCGAGGTTCATGGTGCGGTTGAGACCAATTCTCGCACCCAGATACCCCCCCACCAGATTTGTCACCACCCCGAAAAATTCATAAAAAATGAACAGCAAGGCAATTTCCAGCGGCGAGTAACCCAACTGGTGGAAGTGCAGAACCACCAGCATCCGCAAGGCCCCATCCGTCAGGGTGAACGCCCAGTAGTTACCGGTAATCACAAGGTACTGACGGATGGACGCAGACATATCAGACAGAGCCCACCTTACGAGCCAGTTCCACCGTGCGATTGGCGTAACCCCATTCGTTATCGTACCAGGCGTATATTTTTACCTGAGTCCCATTAATCACCAGCGTAGAAAGGGCATCAACAATGGACGAACGCGGATCGGTTTTGTAGTCGATAGACACCAGTGGACGCTCGTCGTAACCCAGAATATCCAGAAGTTCGCCCTCGGAAGCGTCTTTCAGAAGCTGGTTCACTGTGTCGCGATCCGTAGGCGTCTCCACCTCAAACACGCAGTCGGTCAGCGAGGCATTGGTTAAAGGCACCCGCACGGCGTGCCCATCCAGACGCCCTTTCAGCTCAGGGAAAATCTCGATAATCGCGGTAGCAGAACCTGTACTGGTCGGGATCAACGAACTGCCACAGGAACGGGCCCGGCGCAGGTCCTTGTGGGGCGCATCAATGATCGTCTGAGTGTTGGTCAGGCTATGGATCGTAGTAATGGAACCATGTTTGATACCAAGCTTCTCATGAATGACTTTGACCACAGGCGCCAGACAGTTGGTGGTGCAGGATGCGGCGGTAACTATGCGGTCATTGGCTGGATCGAAAATGTGCTCGTTCACGCCCAGAACAATATTCTTTGCCCCGGACTCCTTCACCGGTGCAGTGACCACTACGCGTTTCACACCCTGATCCAGATAGGCCTGCAACACCGCTACCGTCTTGTTCACACCACTGGCTTCAATCACCAGGTCGCAATCAGACCAGTCAGTGTCACCGATTGCCCTGTTGTGGGTGACGCTGATCCGCTTGCCTTCAATCACCATCTCATCGCCACTGGCTTCGGCCTCACAGTTCCAGCGCCCGTGAACGCTGTCAAAGTTCAGCAGGTGAGCCAGGGTGCGGGTGTCGGCGCCCGGATCGTTAATGGCAACAAATTCCAGCTCCGGCCAGCCCCAGGCAGCTCGCAGAGCCAGGCGACCGATGCGGCCAAAACCGTTAATGCCTACTTTGATCTTCTTCATGGCGATCTCCTCGTAAGATTTAAAATCTGCGTATACGATTGATGATCAGGTGCATGGTGCGACCGGGCGCTCAGCCATGGCCTGTAACTGCTCCAGAGGTCTCCTGATCAGCACCGGATTGTTCTGCGCAGTTTCATCCAGAACCCGCGACACCCATGCTGGAAGCCGGGGGTTCTGATAATAATAGACCCATTGGCCACGACGCTCCGTTTCGACCAGCCCCGCATCCCGTAAAGTGGCCAGGTGACGGCTGATTTTCGGCTGGGCTACTTCGAATGCCTCTGTCAGTTCACATACACAAAGCCTGTTCTGGTCCCGGATCAGTAACAGGGCCGCCAGACGCAACTCATCGCCCAAAACCTTGAAAATAGTCACAGGGTCATAGGTTTTCGGTTTCAGGCCAGTTTCCTTCTGATGCACCAGAGTGAACAGGCCTATCCGCTCTTTAAGCTCTTTCAGAGTCAGAACAAAGGTGGCGCGCCGGTTACTGGCAACCGGGTCTGGAAAATCCCAGGCAATCTGCTGGGCGCCCTCGCTGAATGCCACACACTCCCTGGCAGCTTTTTCACAAAGGGTGATCACGTAATCCCAGCGTTCGTTCTGAAACTCGACCAGTGCCTTGCTGTGCAATCCCTCAGTGGGAATTCCGGCTTCCGTCAGAACCTGCAGAGCCAGGGGATGGGGTTCAGCAGGCCGGGTACCGGCGCTGACTACTTCAAACTGGTCTCCCGCCATGTGCCTCAGCAGCGCTTCGGCCATCAAAGAGCGGGCACTGTTCGCTGTGCAGATGAACAGAACTCTTCTTTTCATATAAATTTCCGTATATTCGAATTGCCATATATCCGTTTTTTGCGATAATAGGTGCGAAAGGTTACAAAGTAAAGACAGCACCATGACAGTCACTAAAGAGGCCGGCACCGAAAGTACGCGGCCTGATCTTATTTTTCAGGAATCGAAAACCGCATTATGAAGCTGACAGAACTCCCTAATATCAACGCCGACCTGTTCCGGGCCCCGAGCGCAGAGCACCTGTTCGAAACAACCCCCTCATCCCACGCTCCACGCATTCTGCTGCTGTATGGTTCACTCCGTGAACGCTCATTCAGCCGCCTGGCAGTTGAGGAAGCAGCCCGTTTACTGGAAGCAATGGGAGCTGAAACGCGTATCTTCAATCCGCGTGGCTTGCCATTGGCCGATGCCGAAGAGGATTCTCACCCTAAAGTTCAGGAGCTACGGGATCTGGCACAGTGGGCAGAAGGTATGGTGTGGTGCTCCCCGGAACGCCACGGCGCCATGACCGGCATCATGAAAACCCAGATTGACTGGATTCCATTATCCATGGGCGCCGTTCGCCCCACCCAGGGCAAGACCCTGGCGGTAATGCAGGTGTGTGGCGGGTCCCAGTCTTTCAATGCAGTAAACCAGTTACGGGTTCTGGGCCGGTGGATGAGGATGGTGACTATCCCGAACCAGTCATCAGTGCCAAAAGCCTTCATGGAATTCGACGACAACAACCGCATGAAGCCGTCGCCGTACTACGACCGCATTGTGGATGTCATGGAAGAGCTGGTTAAGTTTACCCTGCTGGTTCGTGATCGTAGCAGCTACCTGACTGACCGCTACTCCGAACGCAAAGAAAGCGCAGAAGCTCTGTCAAAACGCGTCAATCAGCGATCCATCTGAGAGAAAGCCAATGAACAGCAAAACCACTGCTCCCCCCGTTGACACCCCCTCCGGCGGAATGGGTCTGTTTGAGCGCTACCTGAGCATCTGGGTAGGGTTAGCCATCATTGCCGGTGTGGTTCTGGGCCAGCTGGCACCTTCAGTGCCCGAAGCGCTGTCCCGCTTTGAATACGCCCAGGTATCCATTCCCATTGCCATTCTGATCTGGGCGATGATTTTTCCTATGATGGCGCAGATTGATTTCAGCGCCATTGTGGGTGTACGGAAGGAACCCAAAGGCCTGGCCATAACCACTGTCGTAAACTGGCTGATCAAACCCTTCACCATGTTCGCCATCGCCTGGTTTTTCCTGATGGTGGTGTTTAAGCCCTGGATTGCCCCGCAACTGGCCAGTGAATATCTCGCCGGCGCTATTCTGTTGGGCGCGGCCCCCTGCACCGCCATGGTATTTGTGTGGAGCTACCTGACCAAAGGCGATGCCGCCTATACGCTGGTGCAGGTATCCCTGAACGACATCATCATGCTGTTTGCTTTTGCGCCTATTGTGGTATTCCTGCTCGGCATCTCCGACATTCAGGTTCCCTGGGATACGGTGATCCTGTCGGTGGTGTTGTACATTGTGATCCCCCTGGCTGCCGGTTACCTGACCCGCCGCACACTGATTGCCGGCCACGGTCAGCAATGGTATGACGACGTGTTCCTGAAACGCCTCAGCCCGATTACCCCGGCGGCACTGATTATCACATTGGTACTACTGTTTGCTTTCCAGGGCGAGGTGATCCTGAACAACCCGCTGCACATTGTGCTGATTGCTGTGCCGCTGATCATCCAGACCTTCCTGATCTTTTTCCTGGCCTACGGCTGGGCCCGGCTATGGAAAGTTCGCCACTGTATCGCCGCTCCCGGTGCCATGATCGGTGCCAGCAATTTCTTTGAGCTGGCAGTGGCCGCCGCTATTGCACTGTTCGGCCTGCAGTCAGGTGCGGCACTGGCAACGGTGGTAGGCGTTTTGGTTGAAGTACCTTTGATGTTGGTTCTGGTACGCATTGCCAATAACACCCGAGATAAATTCCTGCCGTAGTCTTTCGCTCTCCGGCCCGGGCTTCCCTGGCCGGCCGGAGAACTGTTCAGCCAACGGTCACCCTGCTAATATCCCGCCCATCTTTTTATCATCTTGAACAGCAACCGCTGATCCAGTCGGAACCCATACTATGGATTTTTATCAGGCCCTTTTCCTTGGCCTCCTTCAGGGATTGACCGAATTTCTACCCATCTCCAGCTCTGCCCACCTGATTCTGACCCCGGCGTTTTTCGGCTGGACGGATCAGGGCGTAGGTTTTGACCTCTCTGTACACATAGGCACCTTGTTGGCGGTTGTGTTGTATTTCCGCCGCGATGTTTTCGGCATAGCCCGGGACGGCCTGATCTCCGCTGCCCGGCGCAAAATCATCGGTCAGGGCGCACTGGCCTGGTACCTGGTCATCGGCACCATCCCCGCCGGCCTTGCCGGCCTCGCGCTACTGGATCTCATCGACAACGAATTGCGGGCAGTAGAAGTCATTTTCTTCACCACCCTGATTTTCGGCTTACTCCTGGGTATTGCAGACTGGCTGCCCAAACGCCAGCGCGCCTTGGATAGTCTGAACTGGAAAGATGCTGTGCTGGTCGGCATCGCCCAGGCCATGGCGCTGGTACCCGGCACTTCCCGTTCCGGCGTCACCATTACCGCAGGCCTTTTCCTGGGCATGAGCCGTGAAACCGCGTCCCGGTTCTCGTTCCTGCTGGCTATCCCTATCATCGTGCTGGCATCGGCAGTGAAATTACTGGAAGTCGCAACCTCAGACATCATTGTCGACTGGAATGGTTTTCTGATTGGCGGGGTAACGTCATTCCTGATGGCCATTACAGCTATCCACTTCTTCCTGAAGTGGCTTAACAAGGTAGGCATGTGGCCTTATGTTATCTACCGCATTGCTCTGGCCGGGGTTATTTACGCAGTTCTGATGTGAGCTCTGGCCCTGACGCCAGGCCCTTCCAGCGTCAGGCGTCACCGGTATTGCTGATGCCCTGGCGTTCAATAATATCGGCCCATTCGGTACTGCCCGGCCCGACCACACATTGCCCGCTCTCACGCAGCGCAAGGCGCAGGTGACATTTCCTGATCTCGGTTTCCAGCTCCTGCTCAGGAATGCTTTTCACCGCAGCCAGTAATTTCATATGGAAAGGAGAGACTTCGCGATTAAGGGTATAGAAAACCCACTTTCCTTCTTTCTGGGCAGTCACCAGTCCTGCTTTTTGAAGAATCTTCAGATTGCGCGAAACGTTGTAATGGGTTTCTCCCAGAACGTCCATCGCTTCGGCAACACAAATTCGCTCATCGATATGCACCAACAGCCAGAAAAGCCGCAAGCGATTCGAGTCCGAAATAGCCTTTAACGCATCGGTATAACAGGCATCTATCATTCTGTTTCCAAACCTCCGTTGGTCTGGATCTTAAGTGATTACAACCAGGCCAGCAATCGGGAACAGGGCAACCACCTTATTCGGGCGATTTTCGGTGTTGGCTGAGCCCTTTCAGCATCAGAAAAACACCGGCACAAAACACCAGCCCGGAATGGCAGCCATGAAAGACCAATTCCGTTTTACTGGCACCAGTCAACAAGGCGATCCAGAAGAAGGGGCAGAAAAGACCCAGCAGTGCAATAGAAAAGCCTGGCCTGGCAGAGGAAGGCAGTTTACGTTCCCTGACCACCTTCCACAAATGTGTATAGGCGCATAGATTTGCCAGAACCTGTCTGACTTTTTTCATGCTTTCCTCCTGGTCTCGTTCATCCCCAGTAAAAAATGATTCAGCATTTGGCAGGTTACTTCACCGTCGTCAGAGTCCCGCATTTTCCTACGCGCCTGAGCCAGAGCTTTTTCGTCGAATTTGGCTTCAGCCACAGTCAGAAACTGGTGAAAAAAATCCCCCGTAAACTCCGGATGACCCTGTATGGTCAGAACCCTGTCCGTATGACGGGTCAGGTAATAAGGGCAGAACTTACTACCCCCCAGAAGCTCAAAACCTTCAGCTGGCACAACGACCTGATCGCGATGCATTGCATACAGAGCAACAGGCCTTGAATCGGGGAGGCCGCTTATCCGCTGATGCAGATGCACCGGATAGACCCCCAGGCCCCAGCCTGCAGTACGTTCCACGCGTCCCCCTAAAGCCTGATGAATCATCTGGTGGCCGAAGCAGATCCCCAATAATCGCCGATGCGCACTATGAGCTCCCCGGATGAAACGCCCCAGCTGTTCAATCCAGTGTTCCCGGTCGAACGCACTGGCCGGACTGCCACTAACCAGATAGGCATCAGCGTCCCGAACATCTCCTGGCAGTTCGCCTTTCCAGGCACGCCAGGTTCTGATTTCAGCTCCGGGGTTGTCGAGCTGGAGCCTCTTAACCAAACAGTTCTGGTAGTTACCAAATCTTGGTTGCAAGTCGTCATGCACGTCTCCGCACAACAACAGGCCGATACGAGTCGGCCGTTGTTGTGTGTTTTGCCGGCGACCAGGTGTTCTAGAAGACAACACTGAAAACAACTCCACCGACAATGGCAAGAGTAATAACAGTTATCACGAAAGCCACTACAGCTTTCGGTTTGAGTACGGAAGAAATAATGGCGATCTCAGGCAGGCTGGCACCTGTCCCGCCGATCAGCAGCGCCATGGCTGCCCCCATCCCCATGCCCTTGGCAATGAGCACTTGCAGCAGGGGAAGAGCCATCTCGATTCGCAGATACAGGGGCACGCCAATGCCGGCGGCTACGGGAATCGCGTACCAGCTGTCCGCACCAATGTATTGTTCGACAATTTCCGCAGGGAGAAAGGCGGCAGACAGCGCACTGATCACGGCACCAATCAAGACATAGGGAATAATTTTCCTGAACAGTGCCCAGGCGAAGCGCATGGCCAGTTTCATTCGTTCCTTGTGCGCCACGGTGGTGGTACTGGTGAAGGGGGCACAGGCGGTGGCTATGCACTCTTCCAGTTGTCCTGACGGCGACTCTATCGCCATGGCCTCAGCACTGCAGCTGGGCACGGCAGTTGCGGTGCAGGCTGTCGCGGCGGGAGCCGGGGCTGAACAGGCCGATACGGGCGCTGACGCTGAGCAGGCAGACGCCGGCGCGCTGCCACACCCGCTTGCAGGAACTTCCTCAATACGACGGACAGCATTTTTTAACGGTGTCCAGCCAATGACGTAGCCCGCCAGTATGGCGCCACCCAGAGTCAGTGCCAGGTATACAAGCGCCACTTGCCAGCCAAACACCGCAACGATGAGGCCAACAACGACAAAATTACACAAAGGGGCGGAAATCAGAAAGCCGAACACCATTCCCATGGATGCCCGCATTTCAATCATCCCCATGACCACCGGCACCATGGATGCACTACAAAACGGTGTGAGCGTTCCCAGTAAGGCACCAACCAAGGGGCCCCGTTTTTCATTTCTGGCCAGTTTTTTCTGCAGTTTTTCCTGTGGAATGTATTCCCGGATGATGCCTGTCAGAACCGCAACCACGGCAATAATGAGAACGAGAGCTCCGCCCACATGCAGCAACTCATCCAGGGCGACTGCCCAGCTATTTTTGTCCATAACCTTTCCCTTCAATGACGTAAAATGCCCAACACACGCACATATGCACATTTATGCGTTTGTGCACATTAGACGATTAAGCAACGTCTGACAAGAAAAAATCACGTTCAATACACTCTAGCAGGCCTCCAGAGGCGCATACGCAAGAACGAGCCATTTGGCCCCTTCATCGAAATTCACCTGTACCCGCGTATGGTGCCCGCTGCCTTCGGCATTCAAGACAATACCTTCGCCAAACTTCGGGTGCCGAACCCGCTGGCCCAGACTGAAACCGGACTGTTTTGCGGAATCCTGGCTGAACAGACCCTCGTTTGGTCGTTCCAGCATCGCCGGGCGGGTTACTGTATTACGTAACCGCACTTCCTGCAGGCAGTCGCCAGGAATTTCCCGTACAAACCTCGATAAAGCGTGGAACTTTTCCTGACCATACAGCCTGCGGGATTCGGCGTAAGTGATCACCAGCTTTTTCATGGCCCGGGTGATACCTACATAAGCCAGGCGACGTTCTTCCTCCATACGCCCCGGTTCCTCCAGAGACATACTGTGCGGAAACAGCCCTTCTTCAACACCGGCCAGAAACACCAGCGGGAATTCCAGGCCCTTTGCCGAGTGCAGAGTCATCAGCTGAACACTGTCTTCATGGTCCCCGGCCTGGGATTCACCGGCATCCAACGCTGCCTGAGCGATGAACTCAGAGAGTGGGTCGACACCCGGTTCTACTTCAAAATCCGCCAGCGCATTAACCAGTTCCTCGAGGTTTTCAACCCGGGCCTGGGCTTTCTCGCCTTTTTCACTGGCGTGATAGTCTTTCAGACCACTGGCTTCGATTGTCTGCTTCATCAGACTTTGAAGCGACGCATCCTCAGCCGTGACGGATAGCTCTTCAATAATGCTGATAAATGCCTGCAAGCCGGTTTTCGCCCGCCCCTTAACCTGTCCGGCTTCCAATAGTCGCTCCGCCGATTCCCAGAGGGATATGCTCTGGCTACTGGCATAGGCTCGCAGGTCCGCCATGCTCTTGGCCCCGATTCCCCGGGCCGGTATGTTCACCACTCGTTCGAATGCTGCGTCATCACGGCGATAATGCACCAGCCTCAGATAAGCCAGGGCATTACGGATTTCCTGACGGTCGTAAAAGCGCAGACCTCCGTATACCCGATATGGAATACCCTGGCGCATCAGGGACTCTTCCAGCACACGGGACTGAGCATTAGAGCGGTACAGAATGGCAGATTCGCTGCGCAGATTGCCTTCGTTAACCCAGGCCGAGATGCTGTCGGCAATGTAGTTGGCCTCATCCTGCTCGTTGAACGCGGCATACAGGCTGATGGGTTCACCTTCAGCACCGTCTGTCCATAGCTCCTTGCCCAACCGACCCTGATTGTTGGCAATCACTGAGTTCGCCGCTTTCAGAATAAGTTGTGTAGAGCGGTAGTTCTGTTCCAGCCGCACCAGCCGCGAATTGGGAAAGTCCCGCTGGTACTGCTGGATATTCTCGATTTTGGCGCCACGCCAGCCGTATATGGACTGGTCGTCGTCCCCAACCACGGTTAACGGAACCCTGTTGCTGGCCAGCACCTGCAGCCATGCATACTGAATGGTGTTGGTATCCTGAAACTCATCCACCAGGATATGCTGAAAACGTTGTTGATAGTGGGCCAGTATTTCCGGCCGGTGCAGCCACAGTTCATGGGAGCGAAGCAGCAGCTCACCAAAATCGACCAGTCCGCTCTGCTGGCAGAGTTCCTCATAACGGCGATACACCTTCAGCATTGTGGAGGTAAAATGGTCGCCAGGGTTTTCCTGAATGTGGTCTGCCCTCAGGCCTTCATCTTTCTGACTGCTGATAAACCACTGTGCCTGCCTGGGCGGGAACTGGCTTTCATCAATCTGCGCCTCCCGCATCACTCTCTTGACCATCCGCAGCTGGTCATCACTGTCCAGCACCTGAAAGTTCTCTGGCAAGCCGGCATCTTTCCAGTGCGCTCTCAGCAAGCGGTGGGCTATCCCATGGAAAGTGCCAAACCAGAGTCCCCGGCTTGGAATGTTCATCATCTCTTCGATGCGGTAACGCATCTCTTTGGCGGCTTTATTGGTAAAAGTAACCGCCAGAATTCCCGTGGGTGGGACACGATCAACCTGCATCAGCCAGGCAATCCGGTGCACCAGAACCCGGGTTTTACCGCTCCCGGCCCCGGCCAGCACCAGCAGATGGTCGTTCTGGGCCGTAACCGCTTCGCGCTGGGCATCATTCAGGGAATCGATAATGTGAGAGACATCCATAGGGAACACTTTCGCTACTGGTTAAATGAACAGGTTGGAAGTATATCAGCCTTGATGAAGGCCTGCTTTCCTGCACAGGAATCAAAGAAGGCGAGCCGTAGCTCGCCTTCTTTGATTAAACCTCCGGGGTGTCAGAATCCGCGGGGCACAGTCTGAGCTTCAACAAATTCAAACAGACCTTCATGCCCACCTTCACGGCCAATCCCTGAAGCCTTCATACCGCCAAATGGCGCTTCAGGCGTTGGCCCTGTGCCGGTATTCCAGCCTACATGGCCAAACCTCAGGCCTGCAGCAACCCGGTGAGCACGTTCCACATCAGCGGTGAACACATAGGACGCCAGGCCGAACTCGGTATCGTTGCCGGCATCAATGACTTCCTCCTCAGTCCGGAAGCTTGCCATTGGCACCAGGGGCCCGAATGTTTCTTCCCGGAAGCAGCACATATCCCGCGTTACGCCAGAAATAACCGTCGGAGGGAAGAACAAATGCCCTTCACCCAGATCATCGGGTTGTTTACCTGCAACCAGCGAAGCACCCTTGTTGAGTGCATCCTCCAGGTGACGCTTCACCTTGTCGAATCCCGCCTTGTTAATCAGTGGGCCAAGATCCACATCGCCGGCAATTCCATCGCCTACAGTCATTTTGTTCACGCGTTCAGCAAGTTTCTTACCGAAGGTATCTATAACTGTTTCGTGCACAAAAATCCGGTTGGCACAGACACAGGTCTGACCGCCGCCACGGAATTTATTGGCAATCAGGTTGTCGGCTGCAGCATCCAGATCTGCATCTTCAAATACGATAAACGGAGCGTTCCCACCAAGTTCCAGAGCCAGTTTCTTGATCTGATCAGCAGTATCCACGACCAGTTTCCGGCCCACTTCCGTGGATCCGGTAAAGCTCAGCATAGGCACATCCGGGCTTTCGCACAGAACCTTGCCAATCACGCTGGCCTTGCCCATCACCAGATTTACCATGCCATCCGGCAGGTTGACGTGTTTATCCATCAGGTCGAAAAGAGCAATCATGGTCAGCGGTGTCTCGCTGGCCGGTTTGATCACCGAAGGGCAGCCTGCCGCCAGAGCGGCTGAGAGTTTTTTGGCGATCATACCGATCGGGAAATTCCAGGGAGTGATCAGCCCGGCAACACCGATTGGCCGGTAGTGTACGGTCCAGCTGCAATCCTTGGGGCTTTCCGGAAGCGTCCGGGCGTCCAGGGCCTGAATATGCTTCGAACAGTAGTCAAAAAATCCTGCGGCGTAATCAACCTCGCCCTGAGCTTCATTCAGCGGCTTGCCATGCTCCAGACACAGAATGCGACCAACCTCTTCCTTGTTCGCCCTGAGCGCATCACGGATATCCTCAAGCCACTTTCTACGGGTTTCAATAGAGTAAGGGCTCGTAAGTCTCAGTGCAGATTTGCCCGCTTCGACTGCAGCCGTGACCTCGCTCTCAGGCATGGAAGCAACCTGTGCAATTACTTTGCCCGTTGCGGGGTTATAAACATCAAAGGTGCTGCCCTGCTCGTTGTCAGTCCAGCGACCGCCAATGTAGCCAGTCAGCTTCTCCAGCAATGGTGACTCGATCATTTCGGCTCCTATACTGTAAGTAACGGCACCCGAGAAGGTGCACTATTGCGTCGGTAGAGTATGTCTTCCATAGTGGATGCTGAATCTCTACCTGTAAAGTCGGCGGCCCGGCTTTTGACCATCCTCCGTCGGCACCTATACTCGGAGAACCAGACATTCAGGAGTTCGGACAATGAAAGCTTTTTTCCATCCCGCTCAAGATCAGCATACGCCCCGAACCTACTTCACCAGGGGGCAGATGCGCCAGCCTCAGGAGGTGCCAGATCGCACCAGTCAGATGCTCGAAGGCCTGAAAAATATTGGCATACCGGTACTGCAGCCTTCGGATCACGGGGCCGGCCCGATTTCCAGAGTGCACGACCTTGGGTATCTGCGGTTCCTCGAGTCGGCACACCGTCGCTGGAAAGAAATGGACGACTGGGGTGACGAAGTAATGTCCAATATTTTTGTCCGGTCTCCGAATCACCTGACGGGTGTTCTTGCGGAAGCTGCCCGCTACCAGTCAGACGGCAGCAGCCCCATCGGTGAGCACACCTGGCACGCAGCCTACTGGTCGGCCCAGTCGGCCCTTGGCGCCGCCGACGCACTGATGGCAGGTGATCGCACTGCCTATGCTGTCTGCCGGCCACCAGGTCACCATGCCCGCAAGGATTCTGCTGGCGGCTTCTGTTATCTGAACAATGCGGCCATTGCAGCCGAGCACATGAAATCCCGCTTTCCCCGCCTGGTCATTCTGGATACAGACATGCACCACGGCCAGGGCATTCAGGAAATTTTCTACGATCGCAGCGATGTGCTCTATATATCCATTCACGGCGACCCGACCAATTTCTATCCTGTCGTTACCGGCTTTGAGAATGAGCGCGGCGAAGGCGAGGGATATGGTTACAACATCAACCTGCCGATGCCCCACGGCTCATCCGAAGAAGATTTCTTCGGAAAGCTTAATGAGGCCTTGGCTGCTATCCGGCTTTTCCAGCCAGATGCGCTGATCCTGACTCTGGGTTTCGACATTTACAAAGACGATCCCCAGGCCAAGGTTTCGGTTTCCTCGGAAGGCTTCTCCCGCCTCAGCACTCGTGTGCGTCAACTCGGCTTGCCAACGCTGGTGGTTCAGGAAGGCGGCTACGATCTGGACATGCTGAGTGAGAACGTTCAGCAGTTCTTCAAAGGGCTGGCCGTCTGAGGTTTTATGAACCGGGCGCGTAAACCTTGATGTTTCCGTGCCCTTCAGCCTTCAGATTCACTGCGTGCATACGGCTCATGGTGCCGCGGTCGCAATACAGCAAATATTGCCGGTTGGCCGGGAGATCCGGCATCCTCCGGCTCAGCTCGTAAAACGGTATGGTCAGGATCTCGTTACCCGTGAGCTGCAACGGGGACTGCTCACCTTCTGCCGGGTGGCGCACGTCGATAATGACATCGCTGACGCCCGGCGTTTTTACCAGATCTACATCTTCTGGCGTCTTGGTAGTTTCCAGCAGGTCACTGACGGCCGTTTCTTCACGAGCCTCAATGGCACGAACCAGAACCTCGGGGTCCATGCCCGATTCTTCTTCCTCCACCCGGTGCAGACGAGCGCGGGTTGCCGGCTTCTGGGATATGACACCACAGTATTCAGGCATGGTGCGAGCGTAGGGTTCTGTGCCAATTTCCCGGGCAATACCGATAATGGCTTCCTTGTCCATGACGATCAAAGGCCGCAAAACCACCTCATCACTCGCCCGGTCCACCACGTTCAGATTGGTCAGGGTCTGGCTCGATACCTGACCCGCCGCATCACCCGTCACCAGCGCAGAAGCATTGTTGTTTCGCGCAATTTCGCTGGCTGCCTTCAGCATTTGCCTCTTCAGCACCACACCCCAGTGCCTGTGGCCGACAGAACGCATGATTTCTTCCACCACACCATCAAAAGGCACGGAAATAAACTTGGCGCCATGAGAGGCTCCATAGCGGTCCCACAGGTAGTGAACCACCTGCCGCACCCCCACCTCGTGGGCCACTCCACCCAGGTTAAAAAACAGAAAGTGACTGCGTATACCCCTGCGCAGCATCAGGTATGCAGCGACTGACGAATCATAACCTCCGGACATAAGTGTCATTACGTTCTCGGCACTGCCCAGGGGATAACCACCCAGGCCGCAATGCCTGCGGTGGGCAATATGGAACTGGTCATCCCGCACTTCGATGCGCACCAGTACCTCAGGTGATTTCAAGTCGACCCGGGCACCCGAAGCCGACTGCAGCAAAATACCACCTATGGTCCGCTCAATATCAATTGAGCGAAAATCGTGTTTACCCTGACGCCGGACCCGTACAGCAAAGCTTTTCCCGTCGAGGCGGCCGTTATATGCAGCAACCGTTTTTTCTGCCACATCGTCAAGACTGATAAACGGAAACGCCACAATCTCCTGAATGGTAGAAATTCCGGGAATACGCATAAGCGCATCAATCACCGGTCCTGCCAGGTTTCTGCCTTCGGGAACATCCACGTCCACTCTGTCCCAGCTACCGTCCACAAATATTTCGGGATCCAGGCGCGCCAGAAGTTTGCGGACATTCTGACGCAGATGACGCATCTGATCACGACGAACAGGCTTGCTCTTGATTGCAACTTCCGGGGCAGGACGAATAAGCAGTTTCATAAATCGGCGTTTTGTCGGATGGTATATGATCGGAAAAGCGCTTAGTGTAACGTTTCGGCGCCATGCCTCAAAATCGGGTATTACCGCAACTCTTCAGGAGCTTTTCCGTTCATGACCGCACCGACCATCAATGCCCTCGTATCACCTGAGGGTAGCCTGGAAATACTCTCCAATCACGAAGTCAATCTGCTCAAGGACCGAAGCGAAGGCGGCTTGTACCGGCTTTTCCGGCAGTGTGCTCTGGCGGTTCTGAATACTGGCGTCGTGACCGATGACTGCCAGGGCCTGATGGAGGGGCACAAGGATTTTGATATACGCCTGATCCCCCAACCCAGGGGCCTGAAGCTGGAATTGATCAACGCTCCG
This sequence comes from Marinobacter sp. F3R11, assembly GCF_003318275.1. Lineage (GTDB taxonomy): Bacteria > Pseudomonadota > Gammaproteobacteria > Pseudomonadales > Oleiphilaceae > Marinobacter. The sequence goes on from NZ_QOCH01000015.1 coordinate 1,100,777, forward strand.
GCACACGCATTTGTGGATGACGAAATGCTCCGGGCCATTCGGGAGCATCTGTTCTCGGTTCTGCGGGATATTGTTTATACCCACTCCTCGCCGCAGTTTGCCAAGATCATGAAGAGCAATGAGCCGGACGACCTTACAAACATGGTATTTCACATACTGCGCAACGCCAGAGCACTGCAGCCTGGCCGGCAACCTGACCTGATCGTGTGCTGGGGAGGTCACTCCATCAGCGACAAGGAATACCAGTACAGTAAGGAAGTGGGTCACCAGCTTGGACTTCGGGAACTCAGCATCTGCACCGGTTGCGGCCCTGGTGCCATGAAGGGACCAATGAAGGGTGCGACCATAGGTCACGCTAAACAGCGGGTGAAAAACGGACGTTATATCGGTATTACCGAGCCGGGCATTATTGGCGCCGAAGCCCCCAACCCTATTGTTAATGAACTGGTGATCATGCCAGATATCGAAAAACGCCTGGAAGCCTTTGTGCGCTGTGGTCACGGAGTGATTGTTTTTCCGGGTGGAGTAGGCACCGCTGAAGAAATTCTTTACCTGCTTGGCATTCTTCTGCATCCGGACAACGCTGACCTGCCCTTCCCGGTGGTTTTCACCGGCAGGCCTGAAAACGCAGAATATTTCGAAATGATTGATCAGTTCATCCGCAACGCCCTCGGAGACAAAGCCGCCAGCAAATATGAAATCATCATAGACGACCCGGTTCGGGTAGCTCAGGCCATGAAAAAAGGCATGAAGGAGGTTGAAACCTTCCGCCGCGCCATGCAGGACGCCTATTACTTTAACTGGGTGCTGAAAATCGATCCGGTATTCCAGCTACCCTTCGAGCCTGACCACGAGAATATGCTCGCTCTGGAATTACATCGTGATCAACCCGTGCACCTGATCGCAGCCAACCTGAGAAAGGCATTCAGCGGCATAGTTGCGGGTAACGTTAAAGAAGGGGGGATTCGAAAGGTTCAGGAAAAAGGGCCCTTTGAAATATCCGGTGACCCGACCCTGATCAAGCCTCTGGAAGCCATGCTGGAACAGTTCGTGATCCAGAATCGCATGAAGCTGCCGGGAAGCTCAGCTTATAAACCGAGCTACCGTATTGTTGGCACAACAGCCTGAGCTGTTGTGCCAATACGGACTGCTTAGTTGCCGCCAGCTGGCAAGCTTGAATAGTATGCCGCCAGATCATCGATATCTGCATCGCTCAGTGCTGCCGCCTGGCCTTGCATGATCGCTGCCATGCCACCGTTACGCTGCTTGTCCCTGTAGGCTTTTAGGGATGACACCAGATACTGCTCGTGCTGCCCGGCCAGATTCGGGTACATCGGGATCTGGGCAACTCCGTTCAGGTTATGGCAAGCCGCACAGACTGCCGCTTTTGTCTTGCCCGCTGCCGCATCGCCGGCGGCAGAAGATACTGCCGGAACAGCAGCGCCAAGAGCAAAAAGCCCGACAATCGCATAATGTTTAAGTTTCATCATAATTGGCCTCTCATCATCGTTTTAAGTTTTCCAAACCGGTATTCTGAACCGGACAATAACTGGCTGGAACTTATAGCACAGCCATGCGGCTGCGCAAATGCCATAGATCAATGCGATTGTTTCGACGTTCGTCCTCTTTAACTTCCACCCGGTTAAGGAGACATTACGGATAACGTCCGAATCAGTGATTATATTACAGCCCGGAGACACCTTTAATGTCTGTAGAGGTTCAGGAAATCCCCTGTCGCCAAGGCCATTTAGGCTTGCTGACTCTGAATGCCCCCGCCACCGTGAATGCGCTCACCCAGGATATGATTGTCGCTATCAGTGACACCCTGGATCGCTGGGCCGACGACGAACGCATCTGTATCCTTGTAATACGAGGCGCTGGAGAAAAAGGCTTCTGCGCAGGCGGAGACATCCGGGACCTGTATCAGTCGTTAACGGATTCGGGGAATCACGACGCTGCATTCAGTGTTTTTCGCCATGAATACGCACTGGACTACAAGCTGCACAGATTTCCCAAGCCCGTTGTTGGTATCGGACACGGAATTATTATGGGGGGCGGCCTGGGACTTTTTTCCGCCTGCCGCTATCGGCTGCTCACGCCGGACGCGACTCTGGCAATGCCTGAGATCTCCATAGGCCTGTTTCCGGACGTTGGTGCAAGCTGGTTTCTGAACCGCCTGCCCGGGCGTCTGGGATTATTTATGGGGCTGACAGGTTGTAGGCTGAACATTTCAGACGCACTGCGTGTGGGGCTGGCCGACATGGCCCTTCCTGCCAACGACCCGAAAGGCCTGCTGTCGCGGCTACAGGACGAAAGCTGGAGTGGCAGGAAATCAGCTGATGACAGCCGCCTGTTCCGCTTGCTGAATCAACTTGAAACCGGGAATTACCGGGCCTTACCCGCCAGCCATCTTGAGTTGCACGAACGGGATATTGCCAGGCTGTGTGCCGGCCCCAGCTTACCCCGGATCGTTGAGCAGCTGCTGACAGCAGACATAGACAATGACTGGTGGCAGGCTTGCATGAAAACCCTGAAAGACGGCTGCCCGGTATCCGCATGGCTGATATGGAATCAACTCAGGAAGGCCCAGCAGATGTCCCTGAAAGATGTATTCAGGATGGAGCTGGCAATGGTTGGGGAATGCCTGCGCCGACCAGACCTGACCGAAGGCATACGGGCCAGGCTGATTGATCGTGACCAGAACCCGCAGTGGTCTTTCTCTCGTATCGATGATGTACCCGAAGCGGTTATTGATGCCCACTTTCTGCCCGTGTGGGACGATCAGACAGACCCCATGCGACTGGAATAGAACCCTTCACACCTCCTGCCAGATTTCCAGGAGTTCCCGAACCACGCCACGCAAGCGGTCCTCACCGTCACGCTGACCAGAGCACAGCCCTTCTTCCTGCAGCTCTGGCCAGCTCCAGCCCTGCAGTACAGCCCGGCACCACAGGTGCGCGTCTGCATGCCCCGCCATCCAGCTCATAACCCCCTGGACCAGACTCAAATCCCGCAATACCGGAACCATCAACCGGAACCCCCGATGGCCATTGCCATAATTCTGCAGATCGCGGATATCCGCCGCATCTGGCCTGCAGGCCGATGACAGGTCAGACATCATCTCCGCCAGCAGTCCCGGGTCCAGATATTTCCAGTTCAGAGGTACGAGCACCAGCCAGTGCCGAGCCAGCCGCGACTGTACTTGCTGAAACAAAGATATCCCTTCCGGGCTCAGGGCATGAACCATCTGCACCGGATATTCTCCGCTGGTGATCTCCTGTTGCAGCCCGATGCGGGCCAGTTCCAGGCCGCAGGAGCGCCAGAAAGCATAGAGATCGGAACTGCCCCCAAAACTGGTGCCCGTATAATCCAGCCCTTCCCTTGCCGCACCTGCAGTCGCGGCAGCGACCAGTCTACGCCCGATACCGGAACGTCTGGCCCGGGCGGTGACAGCAATACGGACAGTTCGCAAGCCGCGCTGGCTCGCCGCCTCAGGGAATCCGCTGTGGCTGGCCAGAGACTGGGGCAGAAGATGCCCACGCACCCGGCGCTTTCCACTTGCCACCAGCCCGGCGAGCTCTCTGCTCAGCCCACCTTCCACAGCGCCCCAGAGCAGGCCCACAGTTTTACCATGCACAAGAGCCCGCCAGCTTCTGGCGGCGGGATCGTCCATCCATTGCCGGAGATCTGCAGGTGTGGTCCGGTAGTGCGCATCCACCAGAAGACCAAATGCATCAGCCAGCTCTGCCTCGGAAGCCAGGGCCGGCCGCCAGGGCTCAATGACAACCTCTCCGGCCTCTGTTTCCGGAATATTACCCGGGTCATGGTCTGCACCGAGCAGGAACAGCCCGGATATCAGAGACTCCAGCAAGTCGCCTTCGGCCCAGCGTACAGGCCTGGAAAGGGTTTGTAATTGCCAATGCGGAGTGGTCTGGTCGAGAATCTGACGAAAGCGAATGGCAAACCCGCGCCCTGCGCCTTCGTAACCATGAACAGTGGACGCAAAAGCCACCCGGGGCCAGCCCAGAAGAACACGCTTCAGAAGAGACACCGGGATAGCCGCAGCTTCGTCCACCATAACCACTTCAGCTGCCGGGTTTTCCCGTAACAGATCCCGGACGGATAGAAAACGTAGCCTTGCGCCGGATGCAGTTTCCAGGCAGTCGTCACTGGCACCGGCTACCTCGGCGCCAAGGCTTTCCCGGGCGTGGTAGAACAGAGCCTTAACATTCTCGATGGACGGCGCAGTCACCAGAACCTGCCGTCGCCCCTGTTGCAGCAGTTGTGCAGCAGCCATTCCAAGCGCTGCAGATTTACCCCGGCCCCGGTCAGCGGTTACCACCAGTGGCCGGCGCCGTCGCCCCAGCCCAAACGACACCAGCTTACGGATCAGCTCCTGTTGATCGGGTGTCGTAGCAACCCTGAATTCAGATGCCGGCACGGACAGCTTAGGAACAACAACCGCATCGGGCACGCCGGGGTTTACCCGGATCACCGAAGAATCCGCCGCCAGAATGCTGGCCATGCGCTGGGCAAAAGGATGAGCCTGACCATGATCAAGGCCCGTTCTCCCATAATCCGGATCAGGAAAATGCTCCCAGTTCTCCAACTCAGGCATCAGCCAGAACAACAGTCCGCCTGCTTTAAGCGTTCCGGCCAGTGCCGCAAACGCATCCGGAGGGTTACCCTGCCAGCCATCCCACACAATCAGAGACGTTTCCCGCCCCAGCCATTGCCGTGCTTTCATCGGTTCAATAGCAGTCAGGCGGCCGTCGGTCACATCGTCTGCCACTCCGACCCACAGCCCGCCCCGCAGCCCAAGTGAAGGTATCACTGCCTGCAGCCACTGAATGGAGAGATCGCGCCCGCCTTCCAGCAAGACCAGCCGGCGTTCTCCCCGGGCTGCAAGACCGGCCTGTAATGAGCGCCAGTCAGAAGTATCGGGTGCTGAGGCCAGGATTCCGGAGTTCATCAGCTAAGATCTACACCATGGGCTTTCAGGTTATCCAGCGCACAGTGTTCCAGCGCGGCCCGATGGGTAGCGCGCAGCCTTACTCTGGGAGCACAGCCCGCTTCAAAGGCTTCATGCCAGCGCGCCGCACAAAGGCACCAGCTGTCCCCGGCTTTTAAACCCGGAAATCCAAAAGCAGGTACGGGCGTGCTCAAGTCGTTGCCACGAGCCTTGGAAAATTCCAGAAACTTATCCGTCAGCACAACACAAACCGTGTGCGACCCATGATCATCCGGGCCAGTGTTGCAGCAGCCATCACGATAGAAGCCTGTTTCCGGATCTGTGCTGCAGGACTCCAGTTTTTCACCCAGAACATTAATTGATTCTTCAGTTTTCATAATCATTTCCTCTGGCTTCGCGCGCTGGCAACAAGGCAGAGCCTTATCCAAAATACGCTGTGAATACATCCCTGTACGCTCGGCTCCGCCATCCATGGCTCCGCACGATTTTGGATAAGGCTCTGCCTTGTTGCTCTCCATCTTCTGAGGTGGATTCGATATGTTAACCATTCATGTTAACGGGACAGGTACCCCCACTACCAGTTGGCCCGTACAATAGCACCTATGCCAAACAATACCTCCGAATCCCCTGCTATGGATCTGCCCGACTTTCTCACCGACGAGCAGCGGGCGATTATCACCGCCGGCTATGAGCACTCGGTGATCACCGCTGTGGCCGGCAGTGGCAAAACGTCCACACTGGCCTGGCGCATCCGCTATCTGCTGCAACAGGGCCATGATCCCAGCCGGATGCTTGTGCTTATGTTCAACCGCAGTGCCCGGATGGATTTCGAACGAAAACTACAGGAGACATGCCGCCAGAGCGGGCTGGCCCTGCCTGAGATTCGTACCTACCACGCCATGGGGCTACGGCTGTACAAACGCTTTGTCCGTGAGGGCTACCTGCCAGGCTTCTCCGAAAAGATCCTGACAGAGCAGGAAATCAGCTTTCAGGCCTGGGTGCTAACACGACGGCTGGCGCCGGAGGACCTGGCAGACGAGATACGGCGCAACAAGAAAGAATTTGTGGAGGCGGCAACTGGATTTATTGATCTGGTAAAAACCACTCTGTCTCCCCCGGAGATTGTGTTTGAGGACCTGGGTTACTCTGAGAAGCACCGCTACCTGATAGACCTGTTTCACAGCTTTGAGCAATGGCGTAAAGGACAAAGCCGCATCAGTTTCGCGGACATGCTATATGAACCGGTAATGGCAATTCATCAGAACCAGCCTCTGCAGCGGCTGGTTGGTAACAAGATGGATCTGATTCTGGTGGATGAGTACCAGGACACCAACGAAATCCAGCATCTGCTCCTGCGCTATGTTGCCGGCGACCGGGCCCGGGTAACAGTGGTGGGGGACCCGGATCAGACCATTTACGAATTCCGGGGCGCCAGGCCGGAGTTCATTCTCAAACGTTTCAGCGATGAGTATGAAAGCCCACTGGAACAGACCCTCAGTTACACTTTCCGTTATGGGCACCGCGTAGCTTTGCTCGCCAACCATCTGATCTGCCACAACAGTGGGCGCAAAGACGTATTGTGCCACTCACACCCTTCCACGCCGGCTACAGAGATTGCCCTGCACCGCACCGAAAATGACGCAGATACTGTCTTGCAGATCCTGAGCCCGGAACCGGAGGGGACATCTTCGGATAAACCCTCAGGCGCTGCAGCAGATACCGCAATTCTGTTCCGGGTCTGGAGCCAGAGTGTGCCCATAGAACTGAAGCTACTGGCCCGGCAGATTCCCTACCGGATCGATGCTGGCAAAGGCGCTTTATTCAGCCGTGAAGTGCAGGCCATCACTGCGCTGCTTTCAGTGGTTACGGGACAGCTGGAAAAACAACCGGAGGACAACCGGCTGGAGCTGGCACGACAGCTTCTGCGCTTTCCCCACGTCGGCCTCAAGGAGCCGGAACTGGAACAGCTGGCTCGATTCCTGGCCGGATTCGCCAACGACTGGCACAAACATTTGCTGGCTCTGGATTTTGGCGCACTGGCGCCCATGGCAGCGCGCAAACTGCGCAAGCTCGGTGAAGCTCTGGAGCAGCTGCAAGGCTATTCCGGCCCCGTAGCAGGGCTGATTACCGTTTACGCAGAACACACAGACTTGTATGAGGGTATACGAAGCCTGGCTCTGACTTATGACAGTGCCGAGGAACGCATTGATACCATTCACGGGTTCCGCGAATACCTGAAAAGCCTGGATGTTGACGCCGGGAGCACCCTTGCCCATCTCAAGGCGCTACGGCATCAGGCCGATGCAAAGCAACCGGACGGTGAAGGTATTCTGCTCTCCACTATTCATCGTACGAAGGGGCTGGAGTGGGCAAGAGTGATTATTCCCGGGTTGCAGGAGAAGTATCTGCCTCACAGTCCGCGACCCCAGGATGACGTCCGCGCAACTCTCGAAAGCGAACGGCGGTTGTTGTACGTCGCCATGACGCGCACGCGGCAAACGCTGCATCTGATCACCCGGCCGGTAAGCAAACAACCTCACCTGGATGGCGACCAGGGCCCCAGTCGCTTTATCGACGAATGCTGCTTTGACCTTGCCGACGAATTCGGACGATGGCTGGATGAACGGACAACTGACAACAATCCCTCCGTGAAACTTGTAGCGCCGCTCACACCCGTCAGTTCACGCTACGCAGCACAGGAAGGCATTACCCTGGAAGGCGAAGTTCAGGCAAACAACAGCACATCACCTTTGTGGCATCAGCCACACCTCAATCACGCTATTTTCGGGGCAGGTTCTGTGGTCGCAGAAGACGAAAGTTCTTTCGAAGTTCATTTCAGCAGCGGTGAAAAAATGAATTTCAGCAAAAAAAGCGCCCACCTCTATTTCAGCATTCCATCAACGCAAACCAAATAAAAGTATGCTAGTGCATGATGCAACACGTATAATTCCTGATGTAACATTAGCGCTCAAATCTTTATTTTTCGTAACTCTTTTGGTCGAAATTGTGTGCAAAATGCAATTAAGCCATTTAAACAATGCAATAGTTTTACAACGATAACCGAACAGGAGGTTCTGCATGAACATCATGCGTCCGATCGCGATTGCCGCCATTGCCACCACTTTCGCGGCTCCGGCCCTGGCTGCTGAACGCACAGAAACGGTTTATATCAACCCTTTCGCTGCGTATCAGCTTTTTGACGATGACCGTGATCTGAGCGAATCGGGCACCTTCGGCTTCGGGCTGGAGTACCGGTTCAAGCCAAACTGGGCAATTGAGGCCATGTACTCACGTGCCGATGCAGACCGCAAATACGTCCCCGGATCATCAGACTTTGAAGAAATCCGCGTAGATGGCACCTATTACTTCGCCTCTCAGGATGAAGCCTGGAACCCGTATGTTTCTCTGGGTGCCGGCCATGCTGACTTTGGCGTAAACGATGCCAGCGGTGTTCGTACCGCCGGCACCAACCACGACGAAACGCGCGTTAACGTAGGTACAGGTATACGCTACAACGTAAGCGACGCGATCTCCCTGCGTGGTGATTTGCGCGAATTCCACGGCATCGACGAAAGCACTTTTGATACACAGGTTTCTCTGGGCATCAGCTTGGCATTCAACCGCACAGTTGGAAGCGCAGCACCCATGGCACCGGCAGATACCGACAACGACGGTGTGCCTGACTCCCGCGACCAATGCCCGGGCACTCCTGCTGGCGCATCGGTTGACAGCACTGGCTGTGAGCCGGATGCAGATGGCGACGGCGTAGCCGACGTACGTGACGCATGCCCAGGAACCCCACGCGGCGCAGAAGTTAACAGCCGTGGCTGCGAACTCGACAGCGACAATGATGGCGTGGTCAACAGCCAGGATCTTTGCCCCAACACAACTGCAGGCGCAGAAGTGGATGAAACTGGTTGCGAAGGGATCACTGAAACTATCGAGACCTTCACCATCGAAGTTCAGTTCCCGACCAACAGCTCAGTGATCAACGACGCTTATGACGCAGAAATCCGTCGTGTTGCTGACGCTCTCAAGGCTAACCCAGGCACTGTTGTAGAAATTGCCGGCCACGCTGATAATCGCGGTAAAGCCAGCTACAACGAACTCCTGTCACAACGTCGCGCCGAAGCAGTAGCTGCACGCCTGACAGGTGCGCTTGGCGTTGATCCGGCTAAAGTGAGTGCGAAAGGCTATGGCGAAAATGAGCCTGTTGCCTCTAATGACACCGCTGAAGGTCGTGCTCAGAACCGTCGCGTTGAGGCCCGTATTCAGGTTCTTCGCTAATAATACCTGAGCGGACAAAGACGTAAGTGAAGTCAGGAAAGGCGCCTTCGGGCGCCTTTCTTTTTGCCAGCCCTTTTTTGATGGGAGGTGCACTCCATGTTCAGATTGCTGGCCCGCCTGGCCTTTCTGCTCGCCCTCACCGCCCCGACCCAGGCTCAGGTATTCCGTTGCAGTGACGGGAAGGGTAATACCGGGTATGCCGACACTCCTTGTGGCGAAAATTCGGAGCCCGTTCAGATCCGGGATAACCGCATAGGCGGAAGCTTCAACCAGAACCTGCCCGATCCGGATAATTTTGAAGCAAGCCCCGGTGAAATGGAGTCACAGAAAAAAACCAGCAAACCATCTCGAAAAGAACCCGAAACCTGCCGTTTTATCAACTCTACCGATCTGCGCCGGTATCTGGTCCGGGAACAGGTAGTCAAAGGCATGACCCGGGATAATGTGCGAAGGGCTTTTGGCAACCCACCCGAAACCTATGATACCCCGCAGGAAGTCTGGATTTATCAGACTCGGTATTACGGCGCACTTTATGAGCTGACTTACGTCTACTTCAGAAATGGATGTGTCGAACGTGTGGAGTACCGAAAGCCCTGACTCACCCCTTGTGCAAACCGGTTAATACTCACTCCTGATAACGTCCGGGGCGGAATGCATCCAGACAAACCGACGGCTCTTCACCATCGATCACCTGTGCAATCACATCCGCACTGCCCGCCGAAAGCGTCCAGCCGAAGGTTCCATGGCCGGTATTGAGGTATAAATTGTTGCGCGGACCACGACCAATGATGGCAGGGCCATCCGGAGTCATAGGCCGAAAACCTGTCCAGGTTTCCGCAGCATCCAGATCAGCACATCCCGGATAACGGCATTCAACGGATTTCCGGATAGTGGCAATGCGCGCTTCCGGAATATCTCGATTAAAATCAGCCATCTCCACAAACCCGGTTGCGCGCAACCGATTACCCAGACGTGTGGACACGACTTTGTAATTATCATCGTGGATAGTGGAAAACGGCGCCTTATCCGGATTCTTCAGCGGCACAGTAATGCTATAACCCTTGACCGGGTATATGGGCAACTCTAGGCCCAAAGGCCTGACCAGCTCCGGAGACCAGCAACCAGCGCAGACCACAAAGGCATCGGCGGCAAGAGTTTCCTGCTGGCCATTTTCGTCAAGAAAAACAACTGACTCGACAGCCTGGCCGCTACCCGTCAGGCGCTCAGCCTCTACCTTATAACGGAAACTGACACCTTTGCTCTCGCAAGCCTTGGCCAGTTCCTGAGAAAACAAATGACAGTCACCGGTACCATCTGTGTCGTAGCTCAATGCACCAGAAAGAGGACCATTCCGCGCCATTCCCGGTTCAGCCTCATACACCTGATCCGGGGTCAGCAAACGGGAAGCTATGCCCATTTCGTTCAGTGTCCGCTGAGTACTCCGGTACCCTTCCAGGGCTTCAGGAGTACTGGCAAGGTGCAGCAAACCACGGTGACCTCCATCAAATGCCAGGTTCAATTCCTCCTCCAATTTCAGAAAACGCTCCTGGCTGTGAATACCGAGGCGCAACATGGCACGTTTGTTTAAGCCGAACAGGCCAGGTGACCAGGCGTAGCGCAGAGTAGAAAACATAAACCGAACAGCATTCAGTGACGGCGGCACCCGCAGTTTCAGGGGCCCGTCCTGTTTGAGCAACCAGGGCAGCGCCTTGAATGTCATCTTTGGGTCAGCCCAGGGGTAAACCACACCGTAGGAACGCTGTGCGGCGTTGCCCTTGCTGGTTTCATTGCCTGCGATGGCATGCCGCTCAAGCACCGTAACCTGATGACCACGACGATTCAGTTCCCAGGCTGTAGTAACACCCACAACGCCACCACCAATAACGACAACGTGCATCTGCGCCTCCTTCCATCGTGAAACCAGAGAAAAACCTTCATCAAGGAAAGCCCTTATCCGTCAATGTAGGCCAACAAACGGACAACTGGTAAACTTGTGATCTTTAAGATCCCGGATTAGTAGTCGGAATCCCAGCCTGTATTGGAGCCTAGCATCAGCCCATGAGCAAAAAACGTCGCGAGATTCCCGTATTCGACCACCCGATCATTGAGACTCACTGTCACCTGGACTACCTCAAGGACCGCCCCCTGGAGGAAACCCTGGAACAGACACAGAGGGTTAATATCGAGCGTGTGATCACCATCGCTGTGGCTCCGGGAAACCTGGCACAAGTGCGCGAGCTCAGCACAAAAGCTCCGTGGCTTTACGGGACTCAAGGCATTCATCCACATGAGGCGGAAGGGTACAGCGACACCGTTGAAGCCGAAATCCGTGCTCACATCGGGGACAACAAGATCGTTGCGGTTGGCGAAATCGGGCTGGATTATTTCTATGACAAGGCAGATCGCACTGTCCAACGTGAGGTTTTCCGGCGCCAACTTCAGATTGCCTGCGACAATGACCGCCCTGTGGTTATTCACAGTCGTGAGGCAGATGATGACATGATGGCTATACTTAAAGAATTTGAGCAGTCTCTCACGCGTCGTGGCGTCATTCACAGCTTCACATCCGGCCCCGAGCTCGCAACATATGCTCTGGATCAGGGCTGGAATCTGGGATTCAATGGTATTACGACCTTCAACAAGGCTGAGAACGTGCGGGATATTGTTCGTATGGCTCCCATAAACCAGATTCTTCTGGAAACCGACGCACCGTATCTCACACCTGTGCCCTACCGTGGTCGGGAAAACGCGCCATTTTATCTGCCCTTTGTCGCAGAAAAAATCTCAGATATCAAAGAACTGCCTCTGGAGGACGTGATCGTGCAGACCTACAAAAACAGCCTGCAAACGTTTTTCCCTGCATAATGATCAAGCGTATCCCTATATCCGCACTGAAGGTCGGCATGTATATCACCGACCTGAACAACGACTGGATACCCCACAATACTCAGCGCAGGCGTGGGATTATCAAGCGTGAAGAAACTATCGAAAAAATCCGCAAGATGGGCGTGCAGTTTGTCTATATCGATGCTCAGAAGGGAGCGGATACTCAGGATTCGGAGACAGCTGCAGCCGTAGATGAGCGCAACGAAGAAGCTCTGCAACGCGCCGGTGAACAAAAGCCCGGCATAGCGCCACGGGTTCCTCTTCCCGAGGAAATGGTCACGGCTCTGAGAATTCATACCGAAGCACAGGAGCTGGTTGGAAACTTCATGACCAGCGCCAAGCTCGGCGCCGCCATCGACGTAGCCCCGATCCATAAACTTGCGGACGAACTGCAAAACTCGGTAACGCGCAATGCCAATGCCCTGGGTTGCCTGGGTCGCATTCGCGAAAAAGACAACTACCTGCTTGAGCACTCAGTAAACCTGAGCGTTCTGATGAGTATTTTCGGACAGTACCGAAAACTGTCTAAAGACGTAATGCACCAGACTGTTGTAGGCGCCCTTCTGCACGACCTCGGCAAAATTCTGACCCCCGACGAGGTACTGCACAAGCCCGGGCGCCTGACATCAGAAGAGTATGAAGTCATGAAGCTTCATGCCAGGCACTCCCGTGACATCCTGTCTGCAACTGAGGGCATCGGCAAACTCACGGTGATCACTGCTGCGCAACATCACGAACGGATGGACGGCACCGGATATCCGGAGGGCCTCAAGGGCGACGAAATTTCAGTGTACGGACGCATGGTTGCCATTACCGATGTATACGATGCGATTACAGCCGACCGCGTATACCACCGGGGAATGACGCCGACACAAGGGCTCAAGAAACTTCTGGAGTGGAGCGGCAGTCATCTGGACCCGGCACTGGTAAGGCAGTTCATCCGGTGCATCGGCCTGTATCCGGTAGGCTCTCTGGTTCTTCTGGACAGCGGGCGGCTTGGTGTTGTGGTTGAGATCAACGAGGAAGATCAGCGTTTGCCGGTTGTGCGGGTGATGTACCATACAAAGTTCCGGATGCCGATTACCCTTACAACCATCGACCTCTCGAAACCCTCAAGTCAGGACCGTATTTTGCGCGCGGTCGATCCGGACGAATACAGGATTGACGTAAGGAAGTTTCTTTCCTGAGCCACTCTAACCGAGCGCAAGAAAAACACCCATCAGCACCGGCGACAGAAAAGACAGAAGAAAACCGGAAGCGATTGCCACAGGAACGCAACTCAGCCCGCCGTTACTGCGTATTACCGGAAGGGTAAAGTCCATCGCAGTCGCGCCGCCATACCCTATGGCCATGGCAGGCCGGCTGCCTATAACCAGCGGTATGATGGCCAGCGCGATGATCTCGCGAAGCACATCATTCAGAAAGGCCACACCGCCCCAGGCCGGTCCCAAAGCATCTCCGATCACAATGCCAGAGAGCGAATACCAGCCAAACCCTGAAGCGAGTGCGAGCACGTCGTTCCAGGGCAGCCCCAGCACCGGAATCAGCAGCACGCCAGCCAGCAATGAGCTGAGCACAAGCACCACTGCAATGCCCAGCCCCTGAACGTTCATCAGCAGTTTACGCAGTGAAAGCCCGGCATTACGCAACTGCAGACCAATCAGGAACAAGAGCAACATCAGGGACCAGGTAGCCAACTGCTCTGCCTGTGGCATGGCCGGCAGCAGGTAAAAGCCCGCCAGCAAACCCATTAACACTGCAAACAGGGGCCTCAAGGCAGCCATGAACAACCTCAGGTAACCCGCACCCTCAGCGGACAGGTCCCGGGGCTCAGGGATCATTGGCTTATGCCGGTGCAACAACCACAGGCCTGCCATGTTGGCAACAAACAGAACCACGACCAGAGCCGACATCTGGACCGCCATGGCTCCAAGCTGGCTCACCAGACCGTCCATCTGGCCCAACCCGAGTCCCAGCAGAGCCAGAATGAAATACACCAGCGCTTCAACCAGGTAATGAATTATGGTCATCAGCCTGCGATTCTGCAGCGGTAAGGCAAACCCCATAAACAGTGGAGCAAGAATCAGCAATGCACTGGTCAGCATCAGTGCACCGGTGAGTCGGCGCGATCCTGAACCAGCACCCAGGGCGCTATGACCACAGCCCACAGCTCGGTATTGCAGTCGTACCAGGCGCGTGCCACGTCAGGCGAAACATCTCCCACATCCCCTGTAGCGAGCCATTTTTCAAAGAGGGCGCGGTTGTCTGCAGCCAGCTCGGAGGCCACTTCCAGCAAGTCCAGATTGTTGCCTACAAATACCACTTGCCCACGAGCATAGTAGGTTTGCAGTTCATGCCAGGGTATACGGGAGGTTTCCAGGTTGAGCCTGGCTTTGATTTCATCGTGATTGTGGGAGGACGACATGGCAGCCTTTTCGGATAGTGACAGTATAGACCGGCAAAAGCTTAACCGATTACACAAGCCTCATTCCAGATTTCCCTTATCTGGTCTGCCAGTGTGAGGGGATCGAACGGTTTGGGGATAACGCCCGCTGCCCCCTGGGCCAGATAACCCTGAACCTCATCATTCTGAACCTTTGCGGTCATGAACACGGCCGGTGTCGTCGCATAACCCGGTAAACTCCGGATTGCGGCCAGAGTGGCGGGACCATCCATCCCCGGCATCATCACATCCAGAAGAATCAACTGAGGCTGACACTCTCCTATCTGTTCCAGCGCCTGCTGGCCGGAATCACAAGCCGTCAGTTCAAATCCACCGATAGCTTCCAGGGCAAGTTCAGCGATAGAGCGGATATCCGGCTCATCTTCAACCATCAGAATGCGTTCAAGGCTGTGCGCTGACATCATTCTGCTCCATGTCATTGTGCTCAATACCCAGCCGTCGCATCAGTATGCGACATTCGGGGCTTTCAGACTGCTCAGCAGCCAGCAAAGCAGCTGCCCGCATCACCAGCTTTGATCGACTGACGTTGGTCCTGCTCAACACATACACTGCACCAACCAGTTCTCTCAGGTCCAGCGGTAAACGCCACTGCACCTTGATTTGGTTCCCCAGCTTTTCCGCCCAGTAGGTAATGGCTGAATCAATCTGTTCGTATTCAAGCGGCTCCTTAATCTGGTCACAATGATTCTGAAGCACCTTCAGGGCGGCCAGCTCACCTGCCCGGCTCAAGAGGCCTGCGGTGTAATACACTGCGGGGTTATCACCGACCCTGGTAGCCAGAGCGGCGGCCGATTCTGCAATTTCTACCGCCTGCTCCTGCTCAAGGCGCGCGCGCTCCGCCAGGCGCGAGCACGACAGCTTGCCGGCAATATCCAGCGACAACGCAAGCGCCTGATTCAGAGCCATGGAAACACCGATTACGCTGATCGCCTCTCTTGGTGTTTTTACCGCAGTACCGGAACGCCGGAACGAAGCACTGTTCGCCACGTCCAGCAACTTTGCATTCAGACCGGGTTCACGCTTCCAAAGCTTGGCAAGCGCTATGGCATCCAATTCATCACGTTTTTCCTGGAGGCTCAGAACTTCAGCTGTGTCAATCTGGCCAGGCAACTGGATCGCAGAATTACAAGCTGCCTCCATTTTTTCCTCCAGAGTAGTCCGGCTTTTCCCGGGATCAGCCATAGCCGAAACCAGTTCTGTAAGCTTCTGGTGCAACACATCTACCTGAAACGGCTTGCTGATGTAGCCATTAATACCTAAATGAGCTGCGGCCAGAATGGAGTTACGGTCTGCACGGCCAGTGATTATGAGAACAGGGATATCCCTGCTGGTCTTTCTGACCCTGCGAACCATATCCAGACCAGTGCCATCTGGCAGGTTCCAGTCCGCGATGACGAGATCCGCAGGTTGTTTCTCCCAGCTAACAAGTGCCTGCTGCAACTCGCCAAAAAGCTGGATTGTGGCACCCGGGCAAGCGCTTGCCACAATGGTTTCCAGCAGGTCCCCCATCAGTTCATCATCATCCAGAATCAATACATGCATATTGGCGGTCTCAGTTTGCAGTTAAAAGGTCACGACCACCGTCGGGTGCCATACTAACGCCATTGCGGCCCCTACGCTTGCGCTCAAAAAGAGCCCGGTCCGCTGCTTCAATGGCCTGTTCGCCAGACTCATAGCTGTTCAATAAAGCAACACCGGCACTGAAGGTTACTGAAAACTCCCCACTCCCACCGTTGAACACCAGCCGGGCAAAATCCTGGCAGAGCGCCTCAAGCACCTCAACCGCTTTGCCCAGCGAACACTCAGGCAACACAACTACAAACTCTTCACCGCCATAGCGACCGATAATATCTGTATCTCGCAATCGGTGCCGAAGCAGATTGGATAATGCCTTGATCACCATATCGCCAGTCCCATGGCCGTATGTGTCATTAACCTGCTTGAAGTGATCCAGATCGAGCATGGCTACTACAGAATCATGCCTGGTACGGGTACAGCGCGCGAATTCGCGATTCAGTTCGGTTTTGGCAAGCGCGTGCTTCAGCAGACCGGTAAGGCTGTCCAGCGATACCAGCTTGCCAAGCTGACGGGCACGGTAGCAACGAATCCTCACTGTACGCAGCAGAAACTCATCAGAGACCGGCTTGGTCACAAAATCATCACCACCACGGGCAAGTACATCCAGCTGCAGATCCCGGTCTTCCTCGGACGAAAAGAAAATAATAGGGAGGCTGAGCCACTCCGCCTGAAATCTCAGCATTCTGGCCAGAGCCGGTCCTTCATATTGCCCCATTTGCACATCCATAAGCAGGATGTCTGGCCGGAACTCAGCCAGTTCTGACAGCAGATCTGTCGGGTCGTCGAGGGTCCGTACCTGCAGCCCGCCACTGGTGAGAACCAACCGGTAGTGCTCAAGCAGTTCGCGGTCGTCGTCTACTATCATCACCCGACCATTAAGCGTTGCCAGTCCTTCAGCCAGGAGGTGCTCTACCCGGTCGGCAAGAGCGGGAATGTCCTGGGGATCTTCCAGGCAGGCATCAACGCCCAGGCAGGCCAACCTGTAACGAGTGGTAAAGTCGTGAGCCTCACTGAAGCAGATAACCGGAAGGCCTGAAAATCTGGACAGCCAGTGTTCCCGCTCATCCTGTAAAAAAGTATCCCGGACCATGATCAGATCAACATCTGATATGTTGTCTGGCCACAGGTGGCCGCTGCTCAGGGTTCGCACCCTGTATCCATACAGCGCCAGCCCCTGTGATATCAGATCTGCAAGCTTTTTATCCGGCTCCAGGAGCATCAATACAGCCCGGTCATCGATCTCTGTTACCCTGGGCTGTTCCCAGCTGGTCGATACGGGCTCCGTTGTATCTAAAAGAGTACAGAGACCGACAATATCGTCTTTATAGCCGGTTGTCAGAAGCTGCCTCAACTGCAGACGGATGCCCTCACTGTCGTCCCCGGCAGCAACCTGGTCAGCCAAGGGCTTCAGGGCAATCTCGAGCTTCCGCGCCTGCTCACCAAGCTGAGTAAACCCAAGGGTGCCTGCCGAGCCAGCCAGCCGGTGAAATAACTGATAGGCACCCACCAACTCTCCAATCGATTCGGAATGCTCGGATGCACTGAAAATACTGGAGACCAGTCCCTCAAGTTCACGTATCGTTTTATCCCGAAAACGATTACGAAGTGTCTCCAGTTTTTTCCGTACCTCGGAAGACGGACTTTGAGGCATAAGCACTCTTGATGATTAACGCGTGTAAACGCTGTGAATTCTCTTTCAATTGATGTTCAATCAAAGCAAGTTTTTCGGCAAATAGCCAGACAGGAGCACGATTTGAGTCATTTATCTCTGGGTACTCGTCTTGCCGTGATCATCATTCTTGGCAGCATGATAACTGTGGGCGCCATCATCTTCGCCGCATACGGCGCGTTGGTGGAAGAATTTCAGAACAATCTATCCGCACAGCAGGAAAATGAAACCACCCGGATTTCCAACCTGGTCAGTCTGAATCTTGAACTCCGCATCAACGTACTCGATCAGTTTGCCACTTTGCTGACTGACCAGAACCAGCTGCTGCCTCCAGCACAACTTACAAGGCTGCTGAAGAAACAAGAAAAACTGACAAAGCTGTTCCCCCATAGCCTGCTTGTGCTGTCACCCAACGCCATTGCCATCGCAGAAAATATTCTGGTGCCAAACAGATTGGGCACCTATTATGGCGATCGCACACACTTCAAAGAGGTGATTAAAACGGGCCGTCCAGTCATCAGCCGGCCGATTATCGGCCGAGCGACGGGCGTACCCCTGATAGTTTTTGTGGTTCCAATCAAGGGAGACGACGGAGAGGTGGCTGGCCTGCTCAGCGGCAGCCTGCGCCTGGATCAGACCCGCCTTATTCCAGAATCCATACGTAGCAAAGCCAATAAAAATGCTGTTTTCCTGGTCATAGATACTGGCAACTTCTTGTTTGTAGAGGGCTCCCGTGAAGGCAAAATGATCGAAGCTCTGCCAAACCCCGGAGAAAGTCAGCTAATTGATGCAGCTCTGTCCGGTATCCCTTTTGGCGAAGTCGAATCTGATTCCGGAGAGACACTGATCTATGCAACCAGCCACCTCCAGCGTCTTGGGTGGCTGTTTGTCCGGGCAGTTCCCAAATCTCTTGCAACCGCTCCCGCAGAAGAGGCTTTTAGCCGTTTTTTCCTGATCAGCATAGGCCTGACTCTCGGAGTTCTGTTACTGACCTTTGCAGCGCTTCGTTCAACAGCTGAGTCGCTGACACAGATGACTCAACGAATACGCTCCATGATCCAGAAACCCGAATCCTCGCGCCGCCTCAAAGAACAGGGAGCTCCCGAGGTACGGAATCTGGCAGAGGCGTTTAACCAGTTAATGGATGAACGGGATGCCACCAACAAGCTCAAAGACAGCTTTGTTTCCAACGTCAGCCATGAATTGCGAACCCCTCTCACCTCACTGAATGGCGCACTCCGGCTGCTCAATTCAGGAACAGCTGGCGAACTGCCGGAGAGCGCGCAAAAAATGACCACCCTCGCCCTCCGTAACAGTGAGCGTCTGCAGCTACTCATCGCGGATTTGCTGGATTTCAACAAACTGTCCGCAGGTGAAATGCGCGTTAACTTCGAGACTGTGGAGATTGGAGAGCTCATCAGAATAACCGTTGCCAGCAATCAATTAATGGCGAGCGAGTATTCTGTATCCTTAACCGCCAGAGATATCCCCGATTTGTCCCTGGTAACCGATGGGCACAGGCTTACGCAGATCCTCGACAATTTCATCAGCAACGCTATCAAGTTCTCACCGTCCGGGGGAGAAGTTGTCATTGAAGCAGAGGAGAAGGAGACACAGCGATTACGCATCATTGTCAGCGACCAGGGCAAGGGCGTACCCGACAGTTTCAGAGATCAGATTTTCGAGCGTTTTACTCAGGCAGAAGTCGGGACGACCAGAGCAACCAGCGGGACAGGTCTTGGACTGGCCATATGCCGTCAGCTGGCCACACTGTTAAATGGCGAGGTCGGCTTTTTCAATGACGGAGGCGCACATTTCTGGGTAGAACTTCCCGTCCGGCAAATGGATGCGGACCAGGAGCAGAAATCATGAAAGCGCCAGAGTGGCCGGATAATGAAGGCTCCCGACAGACGGCTCTGGATCAATTGAAAATTCTCGACACGCCTCCGGAAGCCCGTTTTGACCGGCTTACGCGAATGGCCGCACGGGGGCTTGATGTACCCATTGCCATGATCTCCCTGATCGACCGCGATCGACAGTGGTTCAAATCCTGTGTCGGCGTAGACCTCAGCGAAACGCCCAGAAGCATTTCGTTTTGCGGTCACGCCATAGCCAACAAGCAGCCCCTGGTAATCGAAGATACCTGGAAGGATGAACGTTTCCGCGATAATCCATTGGTAACAGGCGACCCGGGTGCCCGATTTTATGCAGGCATACCACTTTACAGTGCTGGCGGCCACGCGCTCGGCACTCTGTGCGTGATTGACCGGCTACCACGCACACTGAGCCAGGCCGATCACCAGTTCCTGCGGGATCTGGCTGACTGCGCCGAAGAGCAGATCAGTGCCCGCGAGCTGGCCATTCACTATCGTGAACAGGAACTGCATGACAAGAACGAATCCCTGGTTATGCTCAAACAACTCGCGGATCTTGTGCCTGGCGGCCTCTATCAGTTCCGCCTTTATCCAGATGGTCGTATGAGTTTCCCCTTCACCAGTAAGGGGATCGAACGCTCGTTTGGCGTAACCGGACAGCAGGCCAGAGATGATGCAAATGCACTTTTAACGCTGGTCAATCCCGAAGACTACCCGAAGGTTCTCGACTCCATCAGCAAGTCAGCGAGAGAACTCAGTACCTGGTCGGGCCAGTTCCGGGCATACGCCAAAGACGGCAGGAACCACTGGATTGAAGGCCACTCCACACCCCAGAAACTCGAAGATGGCAGCATTATCTGGCACGGATACCTGGAGGATATCGACGACAAAAAAAGAGCGCTGGTGCGGCTTCAGGAAAGTGAACAGCAGCTCCGGCGCCTGTTCGAGCTGGCACCTATCGGTATTATTCTCGTGGACTATCACTCTGCTGACTTCATTGATGTAAACACATCCATGTTGAAGTCAACTGGTTATCGCAAAGACGAATTCCTGAAACTCAACCACCACCAGTTACTGGACCCCAGTCATGTTTCAGTACGGTCCAGGGTCCTGGAAGAACTGGCAAAAACCGGATATTTCGGCCCCATCGAGCAGAAAGTCATCGACTGCAAAGGCGACAGCTATCCGGCAATTATTCACAGCATGCTGATTCGTGATGCTTCAGGCCACAAGCTGCTCTGGGTTCTGGTGGAAGATATTTCCGAGCGTAAAAAAGTTGAGCGTATGAAAAACCAGTTTGTGTCTACTGTGAGTCACGAACTACGCACGCCGCTCACCTCCATAGCAGGGGCCATCGGATTACTGGCCGGAGGCGCCGCCGGAACACTCCCACCCAAAGCAATGGAAATGATGGTTATTGCCGAGCGTAATGCCCGGCAGCTGACAACCCTGATCAATGACCTGCTGGATATCGAAAAGCTGGTCGCGGGCAAGCTGAACATCCATGTGCAAAAACAGCCTCTGAAACCTCTGCTGGAACAGGCTGTCATCATCAACCAGCCCTATGGTGCACAGCGGGGAATTACCGTTCACCTTGCTGCCGGAACGCCGCTGGCGGAAATAGTTGTAGACGATCAGCGGCTATTGCAGGCACTGAACAACCTGATTTCCAATGCGATAAAGTTTTCTCCGGATAATGGCCGCGTTGACCTTTCTGCCCGACTGCAGTCAGGCCTGGAGAGCCCAATGGTCTCCATCTCCGTGCAAGACAGCGGCGAGGGTGTTCCCGAGACTTTCCGGAATCAGATTTTTCAGCGTTTCGCCCAGGCCGACAGTTCAAACACCCGCAGCCAGGGCGGGACTGGCCTGGGGCTGGCCATCACCCGGGAGCTGATTACAGCTATGGATGGTGAGGTCGGTTTCGAGTCTCCTCCGGGCCAGGGGGCTAACTTCTGGATACGCCTGCCGGTGGTGACCAGTGACGAGCACCCGAAAAAACCCGACAGCCTTTAACTGGCTGACGGGTTTTCCTGAGCCGGCTGAGAAAAGAACTCAGGCCGACTTGAGCATTTCCCGCACGACATAGTGCAGTATGCCTCCATGGCGGAAATACACTGCCTCATTGGCGGTATCAATCCGCGACCTGAGCTCGCAACTCGCGGTGGTACCGTCTTTGTAGACTACCGTCATGGTCAGTGTCTGACCCGGTTTTATATCACCGGATAACCCTTTGATACTAATGGTTTCTTCACCTGTGAGTCTGAGGCTCTTGCGATCCGTGCCTTCTGCGAACTGCAAAGGCATAACGCCCATACCAATCAAATTTGAGCGGTGAATCCTCTCATAGGACTCGGCAACCACGGCGCGGACACCAAGCAAGCGCGTACCTTTTGCTGCCCAGTCACGGCTGGAGCCGGTTCCGTACTCTTTACCGGCAATAACAACGAGCGGTGTTCCCTGCTCCTGATATTTCATGGCAGCATCGTAGATGGGCATTTGTTCCCTGGTGGGCACAAATTTCGTGAAACCACCCTCAACATTTTCAAGCATTTCATTGCGGATACGAACGTTCGCGAAAGTACCGCGCATCATCACTTCGTGATTACCACGGCGCGAGCCGTAGGAGTTGAAATCCTTAGGCGCTACCCCGTGCTCCTGCAGATATCTGCCAGCAGGAGAGTCAGCCTTGAATGAACCGGCCGGAGAAATGTGATCAGTGGTAACCGAATCACCCAGCAGCGCGAGAATACGCGCATCCTCTATATCTTCAATCGGCTCAGGTTCTTCGCCCATACCTTCAAAGAAAGGCGGGTGCTGAATATACGTTGATGTTCCAGACCATTCGTAAACCTTGCTCTCTGGCACTTTGATTGACTTCCATGTGTCATCGCCATCGAACACTTCAGCATATTCCTTACGGAACATCTCAGTTTTCACCTTCTGTACCGCTTCCGCGACTTCCTGCTGACTGGGCCAGAGGTCTTTAAGGAATACAGGGGTCCCGTTTTTATCAATGCCCAGAGGCTCTTTATCCAGATCCAGCCGCACGTTGCCAGCCAGCGCATAGGCTACAACCAGGGGTGGCGATGCCAGCCAGTTGGTTTTCACCAGCGGGTGAACCCGACCTTCAAAGTTACGGTTACCAGAGAGAACGGAGGCTACGGTGATGTCACCATCAACAACAGCTTTTTCGACCGCGTCGGGCAGCGGCCCGGAGTTACCAATGCAGGTAGTACACCCATATCCCACCAGGTTAAACCCGAGTTTGTTCAGGTCGTCCTGGAAACCACCGACCCGCAGATAATCAGTTACAACTTTGGAACCAGGTGCCAGGGAGGTTTTCACCCAGGGCCTGGTCCTGAGTCCTTTCGCAACCGCTTTCTGGGCAACCAGGCCCGCGGCCATCATAACGCTGGGGTTAGATGTGTTCGTACAGGAGGTAATGGCTGCAATAACCACGGCACCAGGATCAAGCCGTGTCTGCTCGCCGTTGAGTTCCAGGTGCTGGCTCGACGGATGGTGGTAGCTGTCATCCACACCGACCGCTGTCTGGCCACCTTCCGATTCCAGGTTGCTGTTGCGGATGTCGCTGGCATTTGGTGCACCCTCAGCAGTTGCCATCAACAGCTCGAAGGTCGATTTCATGTTTTTCAGTGCAACCCGGTCCTGGGGCCGCTTCGGGCCTGCGAGGCTTGCTTCCACTTCACCCATATCAAGTTCCAGGGTGGCAGTGTAGACCGGCTCATGCCCTGGTTCACGCCACAAACCCTGAGCCTTGGCATAGATTTCTACCAGATTCACCTGCTCGTCTTCACGACCGGTCAGGCGCAGGTAATTGAGGGTTTGTTCATCCACAGGGAAAAAGCCACAGGTTGCCCCGTACTCCGGCGCCATATTGGCAATAGTGGCGCGGTCTGCCACCGGCATATCCTTGAGGCCATCGCCATAAAACTCCACAAACTTGCCAACCACGCCTTTCTTGCGCAGCATTTCGGTCACGGTCAGAACCAGGTCAGTGGCGGTAATGCCTTCGCGCAGCTTTCCTGAGATCTTGAAGCCAACAACTTCCGGGATAAGCATGGACACAGGCTGTCCGAGCATGGCGGCTTCTGCTTCAATACCGCCAACACCCCAGCCAAGAATGCCAAGACCGTTTATCATGGTGGTATGGGAGTCTGTTCCAACCAGAGTGTCCGGGTAGGCTATGGTTTTGCCATCCTGCACTTTGTGCCACACAGTTTTACCCAGGTACTCCAGGTTTACCTGATGACAGATCCCCGTGCCCGGCGGAACTACCCGAAAGTTATCAAAGGCCTGCTGGCCCCAGCGCAGAAATTCGTAACGCTCCTGATTACGCTCCATCTCTATGGCTACGTTGTCAGAAAAAGCGCTAGCCGTCCCGAACTCGTCAACCATAACCGAATGATCAATCACCAGATCCACAGGCGACAGAGGGTTTATCAGCGCTGGATCCTTACCCGCCTTTTGCACGGCTTCACGCATGGCGGCCAGATCAACCACGCCGGGCACACCGGTAAAGTCCTGCATCAGAACACGGGCGGGGCGGAACTGGATTTCGGTATCAGAGTGCCGGTCCTTCAGCCAAGAAACCATGGCTTTGATGTGAGTCTGGTCTACCGTTACGCCGTCTTCGTTGCGTAACAGATTCTCCAGCAGCACCTTCAGTGAAAATGGCAGGCGGCTGATATCCCCTAATGATTCAGCCGCCTTCGGCAAACTGTAATAATGGTAGGTCTGATTGCCTGCATCCAGACTACTGAATGTATTCAGGCTATCCTGGCTGAGAGTATCACTCGACATGGCACGCCTCCTACGATGAGTAGAGTACCTACTACTATTGCATCGTTTTGGCAGACTTCAACTCCCAGCCATTAATGTTCACTATTCAGTTTGTGAATGGGAATCCCCAAAGGGGATTCCCGCAGAGTTGTTAATGTGTTTTGTACTCAGTAATCAATGCATCTACCTCTGCGATCATACGGCTGATTTCAGCAGCCAAGGCCTGGGATTTCGCTGCTTCCTGCACGACCTCCTGGCTCTGTTCAGCGACCTGTTGAACGCTCTGGTTAATCTCGCCAGATGCCACAGCCTGTTGTTCAGTAGCCGAGGCAATCTGCAGGTTCATCCCACTTACCTGAGCGATTGCATCCTCAATATCCGCGATTGCTTTACCGGTCTGGGTCATCGCTCCCAGGGTCTCCCGCGAGCGGGTCTGGCCCATTTCAATGGCAGCCAGAGTTGCCTCGGAAACGTTAGCCAGGCCATCAATGGTGGCACGGATTTCAGTTGTGAAATCCTGTGTACGCCGCGACAGATTGCGGACTTCATCTGCCACTACGGCAAAGCCGCGGCCGTGCTCACCTGCACGGGCAGCTTCTATGGCCGCATTCAGGGCAAGCAGATTGGTCTGATCTGAAATATCATTGATCGAGGCGATAAATGCACCAATAGACTGCACTTTATCCACCAGTTCAGAGACCATATGCGATGAATCCGTCAGTGCAGAATTGGTTGCTTCGGTCATAGCAATCGCACTCTGGATATGGCGAGCACCCTCGGCTGACGCCTCTGATGAACGGCTCGCCGACTCCGCGGCAGACTGTGCGTTGCGGGCCACATCCTGGATGGTTGCCGTCATCTGATTGGTGGCTGCTGCCGCCTGGTCAGTCTGAGCTTGCTGAGCGTCGATTATCTGGTGAGTGGTGGTGCCCGCAGTCGTCAGGGCTGAGGCTCTGGTATGCAACTGCCCGGAAAGCTCCCGCACCGAATCAATCAGCTCTGAAAAACTGTTCATCATGGTGTTAAAGGCAGTAGCAGCAAGATCACCCTTGGCGTTGTTCAGACGGCCGCGCAAATCCTGCTCATGATCAAAAGCGTTAACCAGCGCAATGATTTCCCGGGAGCGTTTCTGCTCAACGGCCATTTTGACTGCGAAAAACGACAGTATTCCTGCCTCAAAAACCACGAAAGCGGCGTGAACTGCGGTAATAGACCAGCTGCAACCATAATTGAACAGCATTACCGGCATACCACCGACAGTGACCTCAGACAGCTGTAACGCTGTCAGCACCAAATGGTGCACCGCTATCAAGGCAGCCGCTGCAAACACCGTCAACCAGTCGCGGTAGGCGATGGTAAGCGCCAGAGCCGAAAAAATATGGAAATGCATCTCGATGCGCCCAAGCTGGGCCTGGATCATGGTAGCCGAGAACAGCATCAGGCACATGCTGAGCAATACACCGCAGGCACGGGTACCCCGCAACACGTTGTAACCGGCGATGGCCAGAACACCAATAACTACAGAAGCTGTGATCGCAAAACCATAGGTTCCATAACCCCAGGGTACAACCAAAGCTACTACTGGCACGTGCCCCAGCAACAGCCAGAGCATGTTGCGGTCTGTACTGAGTAATTCCTGCTGCTGAAGATGTTGAATATTATCCCTTGAACTCACAATGACACTCCATTTTAAAATCTGGTCCGAGCCGGACCTCTCACCAATTAAACTACTTACCCGCCCTGGCGTTTCAGCCTTTGGCATGTTCCATAAGCTGCACAAGATCGGCACTCACCCTGTCTAAATCCAGATCGGGCGAGGCGTACAAAAGCTGCCGCCGGTCGTCTGCTGTAACTACGTAAATTCGTGCACCATGGTTGATTTCCTTGCTCACACCTCCCTCACGGGCCGAAAAATCTCCATACTCCTGTGCAAGCTCCTGCGCTTGTCGAAAGCTCGCCGGGCGCACAGCGCGAAAGTTCGACCCCATGGTTGCCATAACGCCATCCAGCTCTTCCTGGCTGTCGCTTTCAGGATCCAGAGTCACAAATACAAACTGCACGGGATGGCCCTGCAAACGATCATGCAAGGCTTTCAGGTTCAACAACTGCAACGGACAGACGGTACCGCAGCTGCGGTAACCAAAAAACACAACGTTCAAACCACCATCAGGCACATAAGCACCCGGCAGGGAGGGTACAGGAACATCCGTTTTGTAACCGTAAAATCCGGCTTTTCCATCAATTTCATTTAACAGGCCCTGCGCAAATGGCAAAGCCGCCGCCAGCACCAGAGCGGTGAGCAAAAAAATAGCGGAAGCAGATTTCATTACAGGCATAGTATCTTCAGAGGTGTAGCGAGCCATTCTCGCCAAAGGCGGTCCTTATAACAGTTAGCGGCCGTTCTGGCGTATTCTTTAACCATAATTTTTGCGATCATTAACGCCTATTTCTATCCAGGCAGGAATTCACCCCACCATGAAACACGATTGCCACTATCACCCGGGCGACCCTGCCAAATGGCACTGCGGCGAGTGCCAGGTGCACTATTGCACCCGCTGCATGCCAGACGCGGATATCCGACAACGCCAGGCACTGTGCCCCAGGTGCAACAAAGCCATGCGTTATCTGGGCGCCGCGACCGAAGTAGTGCCTTTCTGGAACAGACTCGGAGCCTTTTTCCGTTATCCGTTCCACTCTGATCCGCTGATGGTTATTGCAATCTGCACACTGGTACCTGTTATTGCCCCCGCCAATCTGATCGGAATCCTGATCTGGCTTGTGCTGGCGCTGGCTCTGTTCAAGTACACCTATGCCGTAATCAACCACACAGCTGAAGGCCATCTGAAGCCGCCGTCGGTATCTGTTGCCTTTACCGGCAGCGGCTTCAGTATTGTTATTCTGCAGTTGCTGGTTTTTATTCTTATGGGCGGACTGGTTGGCGCGGCCGCCATGCTGGGCGGCCCCTTGCTGATGATGCTGGCATTGGCTTTCGTTGTACTGGCACTGCCTGCCAGTATCATGGTGCTGGCCATGGAGCGATCGGTGGGAGCCGCTGTCAACCCGATGAACCTGACCAGGTTGATTTCTCGCATCGGCACACCTTACTTCCTATTATACGGCTATCTGATTCTGCTCACACTGGCATCTGGTGTGGCCCAGGATTTCGCTCTCAATCACTTCCCCTTCTGGTTCTCGCAACCTTTGTCGGGCTTCCTGAACAGCACTTTTACGCTGATTCTGTTCCACATGCTTGGCTACCTGCTTTTCCAGTACCAGGAAGAACTGGGATTCGCTTCGGATATTCAGGACGAGGCATCGGAAGTGGATATGCAACAGCGAGACCGCAGCACCCGTTTCGACGCAGACATAGACATGAACCTGAAAGACGGCAATTATGACCGTGTCCAGGGGATGCTGAAAGAAGCATTGAAGCGAAACCGGGACGACCCGCTGCGTATAGGCCAGCTCTACCAGTTACTGACTGCACAGAACGACATTACAGAAATTTTCCATTACCACCCGCGTATTCTGGGCTGGCTGGCCGACCGGAACGATGGTGAGGGCATAGCATCTGTACTCGCCATGCTTGAGCAGGTGGAACCTGGGTTCAAGCTGGATGACCCGGATCTGTCTGTCCGCTGTGCCCGCTGCCTTTATCATAGGCAACAGTTCAAGCCCGCTTTGCGGCTGCTGCAGGATTTTCACAAGCGTTTCCCGGACAGCGACGAGTTAGCTCCGGCCTATCTGCTGGTTGCCCAAACGCTTGCCAACGGTATGGGACAATGGGAAAAGGCGACAGCCTTCCTGACGTTTATTCAGAAGCAGTGTGCTAATCACCCTCTACACGAACAAATTTCCGTATTTCTGGAGCAGGCGGGAAAGCGGGAACCTCTTAAGGGCCCCAAAGCGACATTTGTAGCGCCGGATTAGGGCAAGTGTCGCGCAGGCACCCTCAACTCGCCTGAAGCAGTTGCCGGTAGTGACGCGCCTTGGGCTCCATTTCCAGCTTCTCAAATTCTTCAACAAGTAAACGACAGGCTTCTGCGGTCAGCAAGGGGTCATCAGCACTGCGGAGGCGCTCAAAAGCTTTTTCTGCTGCTTTGAGATCGTGCTGCTTGAGACTGATGAAAAGCACACGGTTGTGATCTTCCGCGCCGAGAGGGTGATAGCTCTCCCCTTTGCCAAGGTATTCCTGCCATATAGCAATCGTTTGATCCGGTTGCCTGCGACGCAGGGTATCGTTCATCAGCTCGCGGGTAAGGGACAGGTATTCAGGCAGGTCCGGGCGCAATTTTGCGAGGTTATACAGGTGCTGCAACAAAATCGGCCGGTCCGGATATTGTTTGCGCAATGCTTCGAACTGTCGCCGCGCCACGTCGAAGTCCATGCGCCCCAGGCTTGCCATGGCCTGAGCATAACCTGTTGTGAAGCGATCATCCTGTTCAGCCTCTTCTGGCTCAAAAAACTCCTCGCGCACCTGCAACCAGCTTTTGCCCAAAAGCCACACCAGCCCGGCACCTGCCAGCAGGCCACCGGCGTGCGCCATATAGGCAATACCAGTCGCGCCAGCAAACCAGTAATCGTAGATTTCCTTGCCGAGCCACACCGGCAATACCGCCAGCGCGGGCGCCCGGAAGTAGTTGAAGTACACGCCGATAAAGTAAAAGAAGCGAATTTTCTGTAAACCATAAATGGCCACGTACATGCCCATCAGGCCGGAAATAGAACCGGATGCGCCCACAAGCGGAATATGGCTACCCAACGAAAACACAGTAAAAACAATGCCCGACAGCGCGCCGCACACCAGATAAGCGAGCAGAAAACGCCCAGGACCCAGGGCTTTTTCAACAGTGAAACCAAGAAGAAACAGAAAGACCAGATTACCGATAATATGCCCCCACCCGCCGTGCAGGAACTGATAGGTAATCAGAGTGTATAAGGACAGTTGCGCCGGAATCAGACCAAGCTGCTGAGAACTCAGACGCTGGATATAAGTTTCTTCAATGACTGTGCGTTGCTCCAGCCAGCGCACCCGCTCTGCCGGAGTCCAGATAACATCGCCATTCCGAAGGAGGTACTGGTAGAACTCACGGTCCATGAGCAATCTGCCGGCAAGCCAGAAGTTCTCGCCCTCCTCTCTCAGCTTCTGGAACCTCTGAAGCTCAAAAACCTGATCATCCTCACCTTCAAAGCGAATCTTCCGCTGCAGGTAATCTTCATAGGCAGGAGCTTCCAGCGACGGCAAACCGAAATCTACATAAGTACGAACTGCCTGCTCCAGCTTGCGACTGTCTCCGGCCTGGTAAAAAAGAAAAACCAGAATACAGGTGAACATCAGTCCGAGGGTGACCCAGGGGGGGCGCTTCCAGTTAACTGCGTTTTCAGCAGGAATAATCAGCATAGGTGGTCACAATTCATCATAATCTGCCCCTGAAAAAATGCTTTTTATCATATCAGTGTCTTATTTTCGCGCTTAAATGGTTTTCAGCGCGAATGTCATGTCGACCATCCGCCAATTGCTGTTATTTCTGTCTCGACCAATAGTGAGCAGGAATAACAAGAAAAACCAGAGATCTGGAACAAGGATACCGCAGATGACCGTACTCGTATTGGATAACCCGGAGTTGATTGCCAAAGCTGCCATAGCATCCGGCTTTAACGCCGCCGCCCTTAGTGGTGAAAGCAAGCCGCCACACCGGATGAGATTTCACTATGGCTTCAACAAGCACGCACTGGACAGTTCAGACAAGGCGATTGTGCGGCAACATGCAGTGTATCTGAGGCAACATCCGACCATCAGCGTCCGGATTCATGGCCACTCAGATAATTTTGGTGCCGAGGACTACAACCGTTTCCTGTCCAGACTGCGAACCAGCTCTGTGGCGAAACTTCTGATGGAAGAAGGTATTGCCGAGTCCCGTATTCTGGTCACCTGCTGGGGGTCTGATCGCCCGCTGGCTACTCCGGATGACCGGGCAGCCAATCGCCGTATAGAACTGGAATACCTGACCCAGGATATGGCCAGAGCACTCTAGGCAAGGCGTGCAGAAGACACATCAGAGCAGAAAATAACACGGGGCCGGAATGCGTGGCCCCGAAAAGCAAAAAGGCTGACCCTTGCTATCAGCCGTATACCTGCCAGACATTCCATAACAACAGAACCGCCGTAACCAGAATAGCCAGCCAGGTCAGTAAAATACCGATCGCCCGGGCTTTATGTGGCCCGCCGCTACCGTTAATCATGCCCCAGGCATGAAGGAACCGGCCGACGACCAGAGCCATGCCAGTCCAGTAGATAATGCCGCTGGCAACCCCGTTCAGCTCTGCAATACCCAGCATGATCAAGCCAAGCGGTGCATACTCCACAAGGTTGGCGTGGGCGCGAACGGCGGCCTCAAAATCCCGATCTCCGGTAGTACCCATGCCCATTTTGTACTTCAGGCGGAATTTCACCACCTGGGCAGACAGCACCAACAACAGAATACCAAGAACAGCAGCAAACACTCCGGTAACAGGTACGATCATCTTCAGCTCTTGCCTCTATTTGCGGAACTTTTACAGGTAGGAAATACAGCCCCGCAAAGATTGCCCTGTTTTTACTGGTGGTTCAACCACACTCCAAACATACTAAACCAAAGCCCCCATGCAACTCAGAGACTGGAGATAGCTTCCGCCATCGCTTTGTGGCAGCGCTCGACCAAAGCAGGAACATCCCTGGTGGTAAGCCCCGTCGTTTCCACCGGGGGCAGGATCCGGATAGTCACCGGCTCACGTTTGCCCCACCAGCCCAGAGTCTTTTTGCGATACTCCGCGTTGCAGACCATAACTATCGGGACGCCGGCGGCTACCGCAGCATAAAAAGCTCCTTTTTTGAATTTCTGCAACCCGCGCCCCTTACTCCGCGTTCCCTCCACAAAGACCCAAAGACTCTTCTTGTCACGGGTGATTGCATCGCTGGTCGCCTGCATTACCGCTACGGCTTTGCGTGATCTGGCACGATTCAGCATCACATTGCCGCCCAGCCAGAAAACCTGGCCAAAAAACGGAACCCAGATCAGTGATGATTTCCCGACGGTTACGGTTCGCGGTGGCACCAGATCACCCATAACGAAGAGGTCATCGTTGTACTGATGGTTGGCGATGGCAACCACAGAACGATCCCGGGGCATTAATTCAGCGTCCACCACTGGGCGTTTCATGCCCAGTATGGCACGGCCAGTGCGGGCCAGTGCTATGGCCAGCAACCGGTTATTGTCTGGATTGAATGGCCTGAGGATATACAGTGGCAAGGCGAACATACAGATGACGGGAACGCTGAGCCAGGCCAGAACATTTCTTAAAGCACCCATGGGGAAAACTCTGCAACAGGATTTTGGCGCACAAGTGTACGCCAAGTTCACAGGCCTGCAACAGTATCCGTTTGTTGCACCCGGGCCTCGACCACATACCGGAGAGGACCGCCGGGATCCATACTGTCAAATGGATAGCAGGTAACCAGGAGGAGGGTATCCGCAGACAACTGGCGGGGATCAATAAACTCCGACCGGCTGTCCACGATTCTGGTTTCATGTACGCGATAACTCTGCCACCTGCCGTCCCGGCTTTGCAGCCGCAGTTCGTTACCGGGTTCCAGATATTTCAGGGGCCGGAAATGTGTGTCCCTGTGTCCTGCGATTATGACGGCGTCTTGCGGATCCTGGGAGCCCATCATCTGCCCGGGCCCGAAAGCCAGGCTTTCCCCGTGGGTACCCGCCAGCACAATCATGGAGTCACCCAGATCCGGAATGGACAGTTTTGCAACAGGCCAGGTGTCCGCCCAGGGCCATGGCCGCGATTCGGTCTGCCGCGCCTGGCTTTCAGCCCAGGCAATCTCCAGCAACTCCTGAGCAACCACAGCTTTCAGAGGAATCCATAGCCCGAACACCAACAGGGTGGCGGAGCTTGTTATGAGTAACAGTAGCAAGCGGTTCATGGATAAGACCGCCTTTGCAACAAGGCGATAGCAAAGCTGAGCATCAGGCCCAGCAGCCCCAGAGCAACAAGCAAAGGCGCTACGGTGGCCGTCTGCGGGTAGCGTGCCATGCCGGGCTGAGAGCCGGCAGGTAACAGAGTCGGCAGATCGTCTTTTAACAAAGCACTTTCCAGATCACGGGCCGGCGTTGCATCCACCGCCACAAAACTGGTGTAAGGCGACATCAGGCTATGCTCAATTGCCAGCCTGGTGATTTGTGCTTTATCCGCCTCCTGAGCCTGAATCCGCGCCTCGTCCAGCAGGCTATCTATCTTCTCCCGGGCCCAGTAACGGTGTAAGCCCGTACCAGAAGCCGCCTGTTGCAAATCCAGGCTTCGCTGCCATTTTCCACCACCCGGCAAACGACCTGAAACACTCAGCTCACCGGCTGCCGGCACGCCTCGCACCACCTGCAACAAAGGCTCACCCTGAAACAGATCC
The DNA here is from genome assembly GCF_003318275.1 of Marinobacter sp. F3R11. Classification (GTDB taxonomy): domain Bacteria; phylum Pseudomonadota; class Gammaproteobacteria; order Pseudomonadales; family Oleiphilaceae; genus Marinobacter. Next base: position 1,133,759 of record NZ_QOCH01000015.1, read on the forward strand.
CCGGGGCGCTGCGGAAAACTGTCTTCCTGCACTGATGCTGACTGGCCCGGCCAATGTACCTTGATGTCCGTCAGTACCGGCGCCTCCATGGCCGCAAATAATCTGGCCAGAGGGCCACTGATATCCGAAAGATCCTGAACTGAGGTGTAGCTACCGCGTCCCCAGCGTGCGGCCTCACGCATAAAATGTCTGTTCGGCGCTGAACCTATGGCCACCGTAAACAGCCTCTGATCGCCAAGCTGGCGACGGATCTGGCTGAACAATGCCAACTCATTGCCAACCGCACCATCGGTCATGAACACCACTTGCCGTACTCTTGGTGCAGCATCCTCCAACTGTTCGTCTGCCCCTCGTTTCTGGCTTTGGAACGCGAGGCTCAACGCCGGTGCCATTTCTGTGCCCCCGTCAGCCTGTAACCTGCTAACGTAATGGCGTGCACGGGCCAGATTATTGGCTGTCGCCGTTTCCGGCTGTACGAACAGTGCATGGGGCTGAGAGTTAAACTGAATCACGTTGAAGCGGTCACCCGGGGCCAGTGTCTCCAGGCCCATTTGCAAAGCCTCTTTCGCCTGCCGGATCGATTCCCCGGCCATGGAGCCGGAAGTATCAATCACAAACGTCAGTTCTCGTGGTAAACGTGTTTTACCAGCTCGCCCCGGCACCACCATGGCCAACAGATAGTCCTCTCCTCTCCAGCGCTGCTGAAAAACAGCAGCCCCGGGTTCCTGGCCGGCAAGAGGCTGCCAACGCAAGACAAAGTCACGATTCATCACAATCTTCCCCGCCTGCGGCTGAACGGTCACTACTGCGCCATCCAGCTCAGTTGCAAGGTCATGGCTGGGGCTCGACACCTGCGCCAGCGGAAGCCCGGCATCAATGGTGAACCTGAGCGAAGCCCGATGGCTGTCAGCAGCCACATTTGCCACACCCACCGTAAACGGGCTGATGGAATCCGCATCCGGGACATCCGTGGTGGGTACCGCCCAGCCACCCTTCCACTGCTGTGGCGACGTAGCCAGAGGCTCACCAGGCATATATCTCGGCATCAGGGTCGTTGGCACACTGAGTTCAAAAATCCCGTCCTGGTAGTCCACCAACTGCTGGTAGTTCAATTCCACACTTACCCTGGCCCCAGGCGGAATATTCGCCACCCTGGTAGTGAAAAGATTCGGCCGCTGCTGCTCAACCGTCGCTGCATGACGCCCTGAATCCCGGGCTTTCTCATAGGTTTTCTTTGCTTCCTCACGGGGCTGAACTTCCCCCACAATGGTGCGTTCGCCCACTTTCATGGTGAGCCCATATACACTGGCGGTCTCCGGAAGTGGAAACACGAACACACCCTCGCGCCATTGGTCGCTGGTGTTCCTGAAGGTGCGCACCAGACGGCTGTCCGCGATCAGCCCGGTGACCCGCACATCGAAATCACTGCCCAGCACCAACGCAGGTTCCTGCCACTGCCCCTTGGCATTCACAAAGTGCAGCACCCCCGCCGAATCTTCACGGCCGGTACTGGCTTCGGCATAAAGTGGCTGAACAAACAGCATCAACAACACCACCAGCCACAAACTGACACCTTCCATAAAGTGCTTAACACGAAGCTTCCGGCGCGCGCAGGGCCGTCCCATGGGGCTGGAGTCCCTTCCGAAACCGTGCGGAGCCATGGATGGCGGAGCCGAGCGTACAGGGAAGTATTCACAGCGTGTTCCGGAAGGGACTCCAGCCCCGTGGAAGGGCGGACTATGACGGTAGGACGAAACACCAAACTGAGAAGAGAGCGAAGAAAACATCATGGCAAGATCCTTGAGCTGCATGATTCAAAAAGACCTCGCCATTACAACAATCCGAAAAGGCACTCCCGTGGCAGAATCAAACATTCCGCTCACAAAAAATGATGAATTGTGGCAACACCCTGAGCTAACCTTGCTCTTACGGCCTGCCATGTTTAAATAGGCCTTCATTGCCCAGGGATAACAGTCAGAAAAATGAAAAAACACCTTGTCCTGATAGAGGATGAACCCGCCATCCGCGACAACTACCGCGCAGCCTTCGAACGCCGGGGTTACCATGTGTCCACCTACGGTGACCGCGCATCCGCATGGCAGGTGTTACGCCAGAACCTGCCCGACCTCACCATTATCGATGTAGGTCTGGGGAATGAACCGGAAGGGGGATTTACCCTGTGCCAGGATTTGCGCTCATTGTCTGGAACGCTGCCCATCATTTTTCTGACCGCCCGGGACAGTGACATTGATTCTGTCCACGGCCTGCGCCTGGGAGCTGACGATTACGTCACCAAAGATATGAGCATGGAGCACCTCCTGGCTCGGGTCACTGCCCTGCTGCGTCGTGCCGATGCCTGGGCCGAAGCCCGGCAAAAACCGGACGAAGTGGTCAAACGTGGCCGCCTGGATCTCAATGTTGATCGCATGACGGCCGCCTGGAATCAGGCCGCACTGGACCTCACCGTGACCGAGTTCTGGATGTTGCATGCGCTGGTACAGCACCCCGGCCACGTGCGCAGCCGCGAACAACTGATGGAGGCTGCCAGCACAGTTCTTGATGACAATACGGTGACTTCCCACATCAAACGCATCCGGAGCAAGTTCCTGCAACTGGACAGCACCTTTGACAGCATCCAGACCGCCTATGGCATGGGCTATCGATGGGATGCCCGTGAGCTCTGATTCGTGACACTCAAGCGCCAGCTTTTCGTTGCCAGTCTGTTGATGCTGCTGATCCCCTGGGCCGGCCTGCAGTTTGTACTGGAGCTCGACCAGGCTCTGCGACAACAGGCTCTCCAGCAGTTACAGGATCAGGCTGAACGGCTGGCGCAGACCGCCGGAGACCTCAGTCTCGGGCTTCCTGTTGTAGCATCCCGGGCGCCATCCATTTATGTTGAGAATATCAGCAGCCCCCTCAACCTGGACGGATACAGTGATGACTGGCCCGGTTACGACGAGGGGGAACAGTTCCAGCCCTGGCAAACTGCCGGATATCAGGATCTGCCAGCGAACAATGCCGGTAAACCGACTATGCAATGGCAGGCGGCAACCGATCAGCGCCACTTGTATCTATTGATACGTGTCAGTAACCACCAGCCCATATTCTTCAACCCCGGCACCCCTGACCAGCTCCATGACCAGCTCATGATCTGGCTGGAACCAGCAAACGGCAATCTGAATCCAGATAAACAATCGGCCTCCTGGATGATTCGCACGCCTGCGCCTGGCCGTGTTTATGCCACTACAGGAGGCCCCGAATACAAACCGGACTACAGGGTGAACGGGGTCTGGCAGCCCGCGGGTAATGGCTGGCAGATTGAACTGCAACTGCCCAAACCACCGCAAGGCAGCCGGTTAGGCTTTGCCGCCCAGTGGCAGAGCAGCCCGGAGTCTATGCTTACATCAACATCTACAGACCCACTTCCGATTCTGGTTGAGCGCAAACCCGGGCTGGAACGACAACTCACTCCGGGGATGAGCAGGGGCCAAATTGCCCGGCTGATTGAACCGGCGGGGTGGGTAATCGCACAGCAGTCAACGCCTTCCCGGCAGCCACGACCGGAGTTTGAAAGCCTCAGCCCCATACAGATTGTTGAACATATCAGCCTCAATGCCTTGCGGGCACTGGTGCGATTTTATCAACCCAGGCCAGCGACCCTGGCTACAGACACCAACCGGCTCGAGATGAGTTCCCTGCAGAGCGAGGGTCTTGTCCGCCATGCAGACGACAGCGTCTGGCTGATGACTACACACCCGGTATTTGGTGGGCGGACACTGGTGCTGGAACAATCTCTGGACCAGTTATTAACCTTGTCCGGCTCCACTCTTGGCTCCGTTATTGCCCGCAGCACAATTATGATTATCGGCCTGACTCTGGTTTTACTGGGTTATGCAAGCTGGCTTTCCTGGCGCATAACCCGTTTACAGCGCGCAGTCAGTGCCAGCATTGATCAGGACGGCAGGGTTATCGGCACTATTGCCACTGTGCCTGGCGCCAGAGCCAGGGATGAGCTGGGGCAACTGCAAAACCACTTCGCTCAGATGGTCGACAGACTACACGGCTACAACCGGTATCTTGAGAGCTTTTCCCAGCGTTTATCCCATGAACTCAAGACGCCGGTTGCCGTTGTACGCTCATCGCTGGAAAACCTGCCTCACAGCAAAACAGAAGAAGAGCGTTCCCAGTATATCGGGCGCGCAGCTGCAGCAACGGAACGTTTGCGTCAAATCCTTCACGGCATGAGCGAAGCTACGCGCCTGGAGCAGAGCTTTGATCACGCAGACAAAGAAGTGTTTGATCTTGCAGAGGTCATTGGCCAGGCAACTGCGGCTTACCAGTCTCTGGATGAGCATCACAGGTTTCAGTACACCGGGCCGGCTTCCGGTGTCACTTTGACTGGCTCCCCGGAACTGATCGTACAGCTACTGGATAAACTGGTTGATAACGCCAGAGACTTTACACCACCAGATGGCCGGATTATCACGGGCCTGGCACAAACCGGAAATGAGATCTGCCTGTCTGTTTTCAACGAAGGGTCAGCGCTGCCAGCCAGCCAGGACACCAGTATTTTCAGCCCCTTCGTGTCTGTGCGGGAAGGCGGGGAAGAAGGCCATCTTGGCCAGGGCCTGCTGATTGTTCAGCTGATCGCCGATTTTCACGGTGGGCGCATAGAAGCAGAAAATGAGATCCAAAGCAGTATTGAAGGTGTCAGCTTCCGGGTTATCATTCCAACTGCCCATTCTTAATTACAGGATAACTCCTTACCGTGAGCGCGCTACTTGAGTCTCTCGAGATTCACCCTCTCAGAGACGATCTGTACAACGAGCTGCATTCCCGGCCTTTTCAGGTTATTCCCTCCCCTGCCCGGATAACTCATATTGCGGTACTGACAACACCGGAACAGCGCCAGCAGCAGTTTGATCATCTGCAGATGCTTTCCCGGGAATTGGGCTATCCTGTCCCGGAAAAGGAAGTCGGGTGTTTCGAACAAACGTTTGGCACCTTGCGGGTACGCAGGGAAATGCATATGGAGTTCGCCTCTTACACCTTCATAAACCTGGCGGGCAGCGACTCGGAACCCTTTGCTGACACCGGTATCACGCCCCTGCCAGAGGGCTGGCTTGAACAACTGCCGGGCACAGTGATTGCGGCCTTTCATCTGGACATTCTGCCTGCAGAATGTGGCGCCGATGGTGATCCTGAATATATACGCCAGTACTTCGAAGGATTGCGTCTGGTTGGCAGCAGCCCCAAAGAAGGCGCAGCAAAAGTCTGGAGTACGTTCAGGCTGCACAAAGATGGGTTCGGGCGCTTTATGGTAGTGAACCACAAAATGTCAGATAGCCAGCTCGGCCGTCTGACCCAGCGCCTGATGGAGATTGAAACCTATCGGCTGATGTCACTTCTGGCACTGCCCGTTGCCCGGAAAATCTCCCCGGCTCTCAATGATATGGACCAGAAGCTGGCTGTCATCACCCAGGCACTGGCGGACGAGCATGATGTAGATGAACAAACGCTGCTTGCCCAGTTAACCAATATTGCAGCCCGCATCGAAGCATTCCGGGCCAACGCCACCTTCCGTTTTTCCGCCACCCGTGCCTACCATCGGCTGGTACTGACACGACTGGAAGAACTCAGGGAAGATGAGCTGTCGGGACACCTCACACTGACAGAATTCATGACCCGGCGTCTGACACCAGCGGTTAAAACCTGCGAAGCAGTCAGCGAGCGACTGGAAGACCTGTCAAGAAGGGTGGACAGGGCCTCAGACATGATGCGCACCCGGGTTGAACTGGCGATCCAAAGCCAGAACCAGCAGCTACTGAGTTCCATGGACCGGCGTTCCAAAATCCAGCTGATGATGCAGCATACTGTTGAAGGCTTCTCAGTTGTCGCTATCACCTATTACCTGATTGGCCTGCTCAAACTGGTTCTGGATTCTGTTTATGAAGCCGGGATCATATTCAACAAAACCCTGACGCTGGGCATTGCTATTCCTGCCACTCTGGCACTGGTGTATCTGAGTGTACGATTCGTCCACCACCACTTCATACGCATGGCAAAACGGCAATAGACCGGTCTTCAGCGCGCAGCCCCACCTCCGGAAAACTGGCGATAAAACTGCTGAGCTGTACGACCATTGCGCACGCCTTTGGAAGTTGCAAAGCGTATGGCCTCGCGGTGCAGGTCTTCACGGTCAGCAATATCCGGAAACAGGGCATCAACTGCCTGCAGATAAACCTCCTGAGAAAATGCGTAGAAAGAGAGCTGCAAACCAAAACGGTCAGCCAGAGAAACCTGTTCTTCTATTGCCTCCGCAGGATGTAGCTCCCCATCCTGCACCTTGCTATTAAGGTTATCGGACATAAACTCCGGCATCAGGTGCCGACGGTTAGATGTCGCGTAAACCCGAACATTTTCGGGCGGCAGTTCCAACGAACCCTCAAGCACACTTTTCAATGCCTTGTAACCGGTTTCTCCCACATCGAAGGACAAGTCATCACAGAAAATGATAAAGCGGAATGGTAAATCGCAGATATCGTCAACTATCTCCGGCAGGTTAACCAGATCATCCTTATCCACTTCGATGATTCGCAAACCACGTTCGTTATAGCGGTTCAGCAATGCCTTGATCAGGGATGACTTGCCGGTTCCTCTTGCGCCCCATAGCAGCACGTTATTCGAAGGGTCTCCTGCGAGAAAGCGCTCGGTGTTACGTGCCAATGCCTGCTGCTGCCGGTCGATGCCGGTCAGAGCTCCCCACTGAACCGGGTCAAGGCGCCGCACTGCGCGCAGACCTGCACGATGGCGGCGCCATACCGCAGCAGGGGTGGATGACCAGTCAAAGGATTCGTTACCAGACATAAGCTCTCTTCCTGTTCAACTATTTACAGACATAGGCGCCAGCTCGTTGGAGGCGGATCGGGCATCAGTATATCTGGACAGACTGCACTGGAGCTATCAGGGAGAGCCCATAAAAAAGTGCAGAGGTTGGGCCTCTGCACTTTTTCGGGGGTCAGAGTACGGAGTAATCAGAACTGAAACTTCAAGCCAACCTGCGCGGTATCAAAGTCCGGGCCATCGTTATTCAGCTGTCCATTGAAGTCACTCTCATCTATATCGACGTTATAACGGTTGTATTCCAGAAAGGTGGTCAGATTTTCCGTAATCCGGAAATCAACACCGGCACCGACAACGGGGCTTACGTCGTCGTAGGTCTCATCCTCATCGAATGCATCCACGTCGAGGGCTGCCGCAAAAGCACCGGCTTTTGCATAAACACCGAAGCTCTCGGTTACCGGAAGGCGCCCGATGGCTACCAGGGCTCCACCCTTAAGCTTGCCATCGACATCGTCCTTACCGAAATTGCCGAAATCTACATAATTCGCTTCCAGAGCAAAAAACTCGTTGAACTGGTAGCCAAGGCCTGCGCCGTATAGATCGTTCGAATCATCAAAATCTCCACCGTGGGACTTGTAGCCGCCGTAGCTACCCTTGATATAAGGACCGGATGAATCACGATCTGCGGAGCCTTGAGCGAAGGCTACAGGAGCTGCAAAGACACTGGCGGACAAAACAGTTGCTAATGCAATACGAGAGTTAGAGTTCATAATGCTTCTTCCTCACTAGTAGGAGTTTCATTCGTCGTTGCATTCCCAAGGGCACAGTAATGATTGGTTGCTGTCCCTGGAACACGTGCTCCTACCCTAGTGATTCTGATCCGGCGTTTGGGTTACATCCGGACTAAAATCTCTTCATCTTCTCTTAATCGTCCCTCCGAAAAGCTATAACAACCCATTGTTATCAATAGTTTATTTATCATGAGCGCGTATTTATCTCAGGCAGAGGACGCAAAAGCTGAAGTGTGCAGACAAGGAAATAACTGAATTATCGGGAGGCGAAAGGCTGTTCGGTGGGAGAGGTATCTGCAGAAGATTCCGGCGCATCTCCTGATTCACCCTTGTCCTCGTTGCCAGGGTCAGACGACTGGCGCATCAGGGTCATGCCACCCTGAAGCAGCAGTTGTTTCAGCCTCGGATCACCCTGCTCCGCTATGCCAACAGCAAAAGCCAGTACTGCCGCCTCCAGCGGATTGCGGGTAATCAACGAACGCAAGATATCGATGGGAGAAGCCGAGCCAGAAGCGGAGGGGTTGCTCTGTGTATCACGCAAAGTTCTGGCCGGGCGGGTCATGCGGTAAAAAAACAGGCCCAGCAAACACAGGCAGACTAGCCCGACTATTGCCATGGCTCCCGGCTCACCCACAACGGGAGCCAGGGCCAGGGTCGCTGCATGGACGAGCAGATAGAAGCCAGTGATCAGCAACGCAGTAAGCAACACCAACGCAAGAACTATCCCGGTGATAGCCGCGACAGCCTTACGGAGGATGCTCTGGATAGCTGCAGAATCAGCGATCAAGCATTTTGCCTACAATAATGCCAGCGAGGAACATGAGGATAATGCTGAGAAATGGCTTCTCCTCTATCTTGTGCTCCACACTTTCGACGGTCTGTGATCCGGCTTCAGTGGCACGGGCAAGCGCCGCATCGCCCCGCTTGCGCAGCTGCTCCAGGGCTGCGCGTGTTTCACGGCTTATTTCGTCTTTCAGGCTGTTGGCATTGGACTTCTGGCCATCTGCAACCGCTTTGGTCAGCGCTGCAAGATCTTCCCGCAGTAACTGAAGATCCTCTTTGACGCGGTCGTAATCACCTTTTGCAGGTTGCTTTTCCATGTGTTGTCTCCTGATGGGTACCGGGTTTCATTCGACAACGGCCGGACCAGATCCCTACATCAACTGGCCTGCATGACCGCTTAAAAAACACTCTAGCACAGGGCCAGGAGTTCGTAACTGTACACAGATACCTCAGAAAACACGGTTGCATTATTCTACGCAAAGCCCCCGACCAGCCCTTACCAGTCCGGTTCATCCCCCCGCACAGGTATAAAACCTGCGAGGGGAAGTAAGCCGGAAGCAGCCTGTAAACATGCCGCTCCTGGCATACCTGTATCGCTTTACTGCGCGGAATACTCGTCAATACAGACTGCGCGGGATACCGTATCCCGACAAAAGTTTCTGGGTGAAAGGGTTCGTATTGCTAGCCGCGTGCAGGCGATACCGCATTTCACCGTCATCAACCTGAAAACGAACATCCACCGCGCTGCTGCTGACGCCGGTTATGTCGGCCTTGTCCAGGAGCCGGAACAACGCCCAGGGCCCGCTCTGGGAGATACTGCGCGGTGAACGATTGACCTGCACCGGCACCAGGGTAATCCGGCTTTCCACCGTCTCTCTCAGGGTATTGGGCCATACCAGAGGAATACTCTGGCGCGGGCCGTGACTGAACTCCACCAGCTGGCCATCAAGGTTCACCACGCTGCGACGCTTGTTGGATGACAGGTTCAGTGGCTCAAGTGCAAACTCCACATCCAGTGTTCCACTACGGGTAAAGTAGGCGCTGCGAATTTTTTCGGCTTTCTCCAGAGACGCCAGTACGTCGCGGCGCACCAACCCGGCCCGGTGAACATCTCCTACCTGTTCCGGATGATCCTCCAGGAACAGCTTCAGGTTGTCCTTATAGAAAGTGTCCAGCACGCCATCTGGCGCAAAGAACTGTTCAAAATCCTGCAGGGCAACGTCACGACCGGAATCGACGTTAAACGGATAGTACCTCGCCAGGTTTTGCTGGAAAGGCTGATAAACCTCCTGATACCACTCCCGTTCAAGTTGCGCTACCGCCTGATCCAGCAACACCCGCCAGCTTTCTGTGGCAAGCCGGTTCATCAGCCTGTTCAGCGGCTCGGGCTGATGAGCCGCCATCCGCTGCAGGGTAAAGATAGGATCTGCGCCCTGCAGGCCCATTCTTGCCCGGGCTGCAGCCAGCGCTGCCTTGCCGGTGTCTGGCGATTCCTGCACTGCACGCATGTATTCGTGCAGATCGTTAACCACCAGCATCACCTGTTCAAACCCACTGGGCTGATCTCCGTTGCTTTTACGGGTGAGCTGGTTCAGGTCAGTGAACTGGCGCTCAATGTTCTGCAACATGCGGAAGTGTGCCGACTGTTCAAGCAGTTCCCGTGCGGCGGCGCCATCCCCTTCCGCTGCTGGTATCAGCTGGGTATTCCGACGGACCTGCTCAAGAAGATGTGCCAGTGGTTCATGACCACCAGTAAGGCTTTCCAGTACACGAACGCCGTGGTTGAGGTCTTCAAATTCCTGAATATCAACCCGGTTCAGAGCCATGCGCCAGGCGTTGGCGTAGTGCTCGGCATAAAGATTCTGCAAACTCGCCCTCAGTTCTGCTTCATCGGCGCTGCTGAAGTTGACGTTATCCCGGCGCCCCAGCACCCATGCATCTATCAGGGCCAGCTCGGTTACTGCATCGGATTTACGCAGGAACCACTTTTCCAGACCATCCCGGGTCAGCAGCGCGGGAATCCTCAGAGGGTCCTCTTCCCATTCATCAGCCTGCTCCACATGCTCAAAGACATTGCTGAACGCTGGGCCAGAGGCACGGGCAAGATCGACTGGCTGGCTGAAGTCGCGGCCTGCTTCAATCTCCAGATCCCGGTATACCCGATCTGGCGTAGGTATACGGCCCAGCTCATGTTGCGACCACTGAACACTGCTTTTGAAAGGTGCAAGAGCCATATCAGCGGTAACATCACCATTGCGGGCCTGGTCCGCAAGATCGGTATAGACCATGGCGTAATCGAGATGGGCCATGAGCCTCTGCTGGACATCGCTCTGGCCAGGAAAGGCGCCCTGCCAGTATTTGCTCATGTAGGCCGTTACAATATCGTTCCTGCGGCCGCTGGCATCGTATAGCATCCGCAAAACACGCAAATGCTCAAGGCGTTCCGGGCTATTGTCTGGCGCCCGGCTCATTTCACCCATCACACCAAACATCAGGGCCGGCAGGTACTGATAGGCCAACATATCCAGGTATGAGGCTTCCACTTTCGGCCCGATTTTGTGGCCCTTATACAGACCCATGTCACTGACCAGCAACCACTGCTTGCGATGATCCCCGAAAGCCAGCGTTGCCTGGCGTAACTGGTCCAATGGTTCCAGCAGATTGCGGCCGGTAGTATCTGGCTCATAACCTACCGGCTGCCAGTTATTGATGAAGCCCTGTACCCGTGTTTCAACCGACGCTGCAGCCTCGGCGTTCTTGATGAAATAATGTTGCCAGCCCGCGGTTATACCTGCACCTGCGCACACAGCCACAATGGCGGCCATAGTTACCCGGCGCTGACGACCACGCACAATCCGCCGGTTGTCGCCGGCAAGCCCGGCTTCGGGATAGATAATTCCGGGGAAGAGGGATTGGGTAAACAGATTTTCGGACTGACCCGTGCGCTGCGCGGGCTGAATAGGGCCGGACACCTGATAATGACTGGCTGCAGCGGAGACAAAAGCATCTTCCGGCACGCCTTCCTGTACAACAGAGGTGAAGTATGTCCCGCGAACCAGTGCCGGTGTCGAAAAAGCATCCGCAGACAGAAGGCTGGCCAGATAGGTTTCAAGCACTGGCTTCATGCCCGCCAACTGGCGCGTAAATGAGTAGGCAGCCGCCCGCTCCTCAGCATCACGGGTGCGGGACAGGACATCCGGCAAACGGTCGTTCAGCCGCGCAACCATCTCGCTGAAGCGTTCCGGGAATTCATTCAGCCAGTCATCGTTATCCAGCTGACCTTCCAGCAAAAAGGTAAACCCGAGAGCCTGCTCTTTCTCCTGTTTACTTAGGGTGCGGACAAACGGTCCAAAGCCATAAAGCAGATCCATTTTGGTGAAAGACACATACACGGGCAGGCGTGATCCTATCTGCTCCATGAGCTCTCTCAGGCGCGTGCGCAACAAAATTGCATGGGCTTCCCGCTGCTCATCACTGGCTGTACTCAGGCTAGCCAGGTCCACCGCCAGTATCACGCCGTTGAGCGGGCGTTGCGGGCGATTGCGTTCAAGCCACTGGATAAAATGTCCCCAGAGCCGCTGTTGTATTTCCTCCGCAGCACTGTTTTCCTGATCACGCCCCTTGTTTTGGCTCTGGCTCAGCAGCTCACCATCCGGGTCAATCAGCACGCCGTTATCACCGATCCACCAGTCGAATCCATACGGATTGCGATCTGCGCGATTGTTACGGGTAACATTGGTCAGTGTATAAGTCTGGCCGGAGCGCTGGATAAGGCTGGTTTTTCCTGCATTCTCTAACCCCATGACCAGATACCAGGGCAACCGGTAGACGCCACGGCGCCCGGGCAGGTTGTTCTTCAGTGCTGAGAGCTGGCGGTCCAACAACCTTTGTTGCCGGCGCTCCATAGGTAGAATGGGATCTTCCTGTTCCTTCTGTGCCTCCGCCTTTGCCGCAGTAACCTTACCCAGACGACGTGCGAGCATAGCTGCCCAGATCATGGCAACCAGTAATATAACGCCCAGAGTCACCAGGGCTCGCATTTGCCAGGATGCCAGCGGGAAGCTTTCACGCACTTCCCATTTTGGCCCGAGCCACCAGGTGGCTACTAACAGCACAATCAGGCCAAGCGCCAGGGTGACCGGTGCCGCACTCCGAATGTATGGCAGAAGCCAGCGACCAATGAGTAATGCTTTTCTCCACATGGTATCCATACCCGCTGTTTATACGTAGTGAGGTTGCCAGGCCCTCAGGCCAGTCGTTCAAGTTGTTTCATCAAAGCCGGTTCCCAGTCTTCAATTACAAGACCGCCTATCTGCTGCTTCAGATCCTGGATCTGCCGGGTGGCCAGACCGACCAGACCGGCTTCTTTCATCAGACGTGCTGAGCCAAGACGCCAGTAGAACTGCTCCCGAGGCTCCCGTGCTTCCGCCAGACCCTCTTCCAGTATCTGCATCGCCGGAGTCAGCCCTTTCTGGGCGGCCAACTCCCGCGCTGTGTCGTATGCCTGTTCCCAAGGGCTTGCACCGCCGGAATGGCCCTGTGCGGACGCCGACCAGAGCCACTCCCGCGCTTCCGAAGACAGGAACGGTGTGCCATCGTTAAACGTCAGGTCAGCAAGTTGTGGCAATCGCTCAACAAACTCGTTAACAGCCACACGAATAGCTTCAGCACAGCTGTCGCACCCTAAAGCACCGGCTACTCTGGCACTCAGCCAGTGACCATCGAGCCAGAAGGGGCTTACCGAGAGACTCTGCTCTATACGTTGCCACAAAGCCTGATCCGGCGATTTTTCCAAAGCTTCACGGTATTCCGCGACGCGATCCGCACTGACAGCAGCAAGATCAGTGCGTTTACCATCCCGGGTTGGGGGTATGGATGTAATACTCTGCCAGATGGCGTAGCGCCGTAACTGGTAGCCCAGGGACCGCTCCGGCTCTGTTCCTGTCAACATGTCCGCCACTTTTAACAAGCTCTGGCGGGTAGCACGTTCATTGCCCGGATCCAGTGTCAGAGCACCAAGCGACGGGCTGGAGGGTGACATCGCTGTACCCGCCATTGCTCTGCTGTCTGTTGCGGAGTTTGCTGACGGTGTCTCTGCCGCTTTGCCCGGGCTGTTTTCAGTACCCCCTTGACGGGAGCCGGCCCCGGCCTCCGGGTTCCGGGACAGCTGTTCGACTGCACGCCGGAGGTCTGTTAATGCATCGTCAGGCAGCTCCCGTTGCTGTGCCTGGGTCTTGAGTTTTGTTACCAGCTCAAGACAATAGCTTTGACCATCACCAACACTGGCATCGAAAGACTTTCCCGCCACACCCTTGGTCGCGCGCTGGAGCATCTGGGTGAACATCATTTTCCGCGCCCGCTTTCCTTTCTCGCCCGGCACCGGCCACCCGTCTTCCCACCAGGTTTCCAATACTCGATTGAGCAGATAAAGCGAAAGCGCAAAACGCTCTCCGTCGCTGCCACGCTGCAGGGCGATCAGGAGAAAGCCAAGGACTTTCAGATCCTTGCTGCGAGCCGACAGGATGTTCAGGGATCCACTTTCAACCTTGCTCCAGTCAATACTGGAATGGGCAAGAGAACCTATTTTCATGATCTCGTTTTCAAGGAATCCGAGGTCAGCGTCCTCCCCCAGCGCCATGCCCGTTGCACACTCACCTTTCAGGGGCTCAACAATCTGCTCAACGTAAGGGTGCTGTTCGATAACCTGCATCTGTTTATCCCTGTGTCCTTGTGTCCTTGCAGTCCAACTACCAGCCGCAGGCCTCACGAAGCGGGCGAATAGCACCCGCAAAGCCCGTCAGATCGAATAACAGCCCATCGATACGGCTGTTTTCGGAGTAAACACGGATATCCGTTTCTGAGCCGATTCCCTTCACTGCACGAATAGCAGGCAGGCCACGCCCAATGCTGAGCACGTAGCCGTTATCCCGGACTCTCCAGGCGCTCCGGTCCGGGGTTTCAGAAACGCCAAGCCTCAGGCTGACCCGTTCTTCGTCCAGCGGTTCTGGCAGCATAAGGGTTAGTTCGGTAATGTTGTTGTGGCACTGCAGTGCAAGCAAAGGCCGGGGAGGCTGCACCCCCAGCGCCGGAACCGTAACCAGAAGCCCTGCAGTCTTTCCGGTATTGCGATAGGAAACACCAGCAGCTTCGGTTTCCGCCTGAGCATAGGCTGCGCGCCAGCGCCCGGTAAGTGCCTTATCGTGCAGTCCTGCACCTGACCCTGTTCCGGATGCGCCCTCCGCCAGCGGAGTTCCAAACACCTCGTCAAAACATGCCAGCCGCTCAAGACGCTGGGGTTCACCTGTACACCTGCGTGCATCTTCCAGCAAACCCGCCTGGGCCGCCCCACACAGAGCCGCCAGGCTCAGAATGCCCAGGTATCTGGCAACCGCGACGACAGGCATACGAGCCAAAGTAATGATGTTCAGATATTTCATGCTTCGACTACCTGGTACTTCAGACACTTGTGGGCGAGTGTGCGTTTTGGCAAGCCGAGGCTTTCTGCAGCCTGAGCCCGGTTACCGCCGTATTGACGGAGACGATGGCGGATAACAGCAGCCTCAAAAGACTGGGCCGCAGCTTTGAGATCGCGAATATCGTCCAGGCTTGATACAGCTTCATGAATTTTCGGGCCACAGGGCTCCGAGACTACGTCAGTAAGCCTGATCACTTCGGGCTGAATATCATCTCCGGCAGGTGTCTGCAGGCACGCCAACTCTATGATATTGCGCAGCTCCCTGGCATTGCCCGGGAAGTCATAGGTCGAGAGCAACTGCAAGGCGTGACTGCTGATGCCAAGCGGCCCGCTGCCTTCGCGCTCGGTATACAGACGAATAAAATGGCGACTGAGAGATTCAAGGTCATCAAGGCGCTCACGCAAAGGCGAGACCTGTAAGGGGAACTGACTCAGGCGGTAGAACAGATCCCGGCGAAATCCGCCGTCTTCGATACTTTGCTGCAATGGCTGATGCGTAGCCGCAACGAGACGAAAATCGGAATGCTGCTCATGCCGTGCCCCAAGCGGCCGGAATTCCCGGGTTTCCAGCACCCGCAGGAGTTTGGACTGCAAGGCTGTAGGCATATCGCCGATTTCATCAAGAAAAAGTGTGCCTCCATTAGCCTGAGCCAGAAGCCCTTCTTTGGCTTGAACCGCTCCGGAAAACGCACCCTTTGTGTGGCCGAAAAGCTCGCTCTCCAACAAGCTCTCCGGTATAGCCGCACAGTTAACCACGACCAGCGGACCCTCGGCACGATCTGACAGCTCGTGAATGCCCCGGGCGACAACGTCTTTCCCGCTGCCGGTTTCACCCTGAATCAGCACCGACAGCTGGCTGCCTGCAGCACGGACAACCTGGGCTCGCAGTCTGGTCATGGCTTCCGAAGAGCCAACGAGAGTCCGGGCCAGTATTTCACAGCGCTGACGGACGGTTTCTGCATCGTGCAGGTGATCCAGAGAACGTTTGAGCATGCGCCGTTGCCAGACCTGATCCCGGCTTTGCAATTGCGATATCCACTGGAGCTTGAGCAGTTGCAGAAGACCGCAATACAAAGGCTGGGCAACAATACTGCTCCAGTCAGCTTCATCCCGGCATAGTACGAGTATGCCAAGGGTCCGGCCATCATCACCGCTCAAGGGCTCGAGCCACAGGGATTTTGGACGACCGCTGGCTTCGATGAGGCGTTGAAAGCCGGGATGATCAAGGCGGTAGCTGGCAGCACGAGTGAGTTCGCGTGCTTTGCCGGTTTGCAGCAAATGTGCGAATGGATGGCTGAAGTCACCACAGTCAAACTCACCTTGCTCAGGCATATCGCCACAGTGCAGTGTGCGGCCACTGAGGTCGAGTTCCAATGCCCAGCAACGCGTCAGGCCGAAGGTATTTTCCAGCTGTGTGGTAGCGGTTTTCAGCAAATCCGGCAGTGTTGCCTGTCGGATCAGTGCCACTGCCAGCTCTATGCCAGTGTGCAGTTCCATCTGCATCCGTCCCATGTTTCTATTCCCTTAATTTCTCTTTATCCTGGCGCACTACCGGCTCAGGACACAGTCCCTGAAAACCTGTTTTCACAAACGCTCAGGCTCACTCGCTTAACCGGCTCCTTCGCCGCGAGCTTTTCAAGCAACGCCAGTGACACCGGCGGCAACAGTTCTCCTTCGATGATAGACTCCAGCATCCTTGCACCGTTTTCACTGCGTGTTGCCCGGCTTCGGATAGCTTCTGCAAGACCATCTTCCAGAACGACTTCTGCGTGGTAGCGATCGCGAATCTGGTCAGCCAGACGTTCCAGCTTCTCTCCAACAATGCGGTTCAGAGTATCTTCACCCAGTGGCAGGTATGGCACTATTTCCATCCGGGCCAACAAGGCCGGCTTGAAGAAATCAGCCAGTTCCGGGTACAGGGCTTCTTCGATTTTCTCCGGTTCTTCAGCATGGTTGACGATGGTCTGATAACCGAGGTTGGAGGTCAGGAAAAACACAATGTTTTTACAATCGATCAGACGGCCTTCGCCATCAGCCAGTTCACCTTTATCAAAGGCCTGATAAAACAGGTTGAGAACTTCAGGGTGCGCTTTTTCCACTTCATCCAGTAACACCACGGAATATGGCTTCTGGCGAATGGCTTCGGTAAGGATGCCACCTTCGCCGAAACCGACGTAGCCCGGGGGGGAACCGATCAGGCGCGAAACCGTGTGTTTTTCCTGATATTCAGACATGTTGATAGTCGTAAGGAACTGCCGGCCGCCATAGAGCAGTTCGGCAAGCTGTACAACGGTTTCTGTTTTACCAACGCCGCTGGGGCCGACCAGCAGAAATGCCCCCATAGGCCGACCGGGCCGGCGAAGGTCTGCGCGGGCGGTAAGCAAGTGCTGGTGCAGGCACTCAATGGCGGCATCCTGACCTTTGATATGGGCGTGCAGGTATGCTGGCAGATGGGTGATTTTTTCCAGTTCGTCTGCTGTCATGCGATTGACAGGAATACCTGTCCAGTCAGCAATGACTTCAGCAATCTGTAGCGAATCTACCTGTGAGTGAACCAGTGGCTCACCAAGCTGCAGTTCCGTCAGTTCCTGTTCGATGGCGGCAGCTTCATTCTGCAACCCAGGGTGTTCTTCAAGGCCCTGAGTCTGCACCGCTGTTTGCTCTGACGCGGCGGATCCGGAAGATGCATTCTCGTCTTCGGCCGGGGTCAACAGCTGGTCCCGGATATCCACAAGGCGGGCAACCAGGCCACACTGTGTTTTCCAGTTCTGTTCCAGTTCCCCGGTCTGCTCTTTCAGCCTGGTTATTTGTTCTTCCAGCTCGGCTTCCCGGGCGGTATCAACATTCTGACCAAGGGTGTGCTCCCGGTTGAGCAGCTCTTTTTCCATAGAGAGCTGGTGCAATTCGCTGCGCATGTGGCTGAGCTTACGCGGGGGCGTGCTAAGGTTAAGGCTCACGCGGGCACAGGCGGTATCCAGTACGTCGATGGCTTTATCCGGGAGTTGCCGGCCAGCCAGATAACGCGCAGACATTTCCGAAGCAGCTTTCAGGGCGCTGTCGGCAATAAGAACCTTATGGGCTTTTTCGTACACTGTTCGCAAGCCACGGAGGATGTGAACCGCCTGTACCGGGCTGGGTTCGTCCAGCGCTACCGGCTGGAACCGGCGGCTGAGAGCCGGGTCTTTCTCGAAGTATTTTTTGTATTCACGCCAGGTGGTAGCGGCAATTGTGCGCAGTTCACCACGGGCCAGCGCTGGTTTTAACAAGTTGGCAGCGTCTGAGCCTCCCTCGCTGTTGCCGGCGCCAATCAGGGTATGAGCTTCGTCGATAAATAGAATGATAGGCGTCGCCGAGCCCTTCACCGCTTCGATAACCCCTTTCAGGCGTTTCTCGAACTCACCTTTAACCGATGCTCCCGCCTGCAGTGCACCCATATCCAGGGTCCAGAGTTCAACCTTCTGCAGGCGTTCAGGCACATCACCATTAACAATGCGCAGTGCAAGACCTTCCACTACAGCGCTTTTGCCAACACCGGCATCCCCTACCACGATGGGATTGTTCTTGCGGCGACGGCAGAGAATATCGATCATCTGGTCAATTTCAGCATCACGACACACCACTGGATCCAGTTTTCCAGAGCGAGCCATAGCAGTGAAATCGGTTGCGTAGCGTCTGAGCGGATCCATATCCGCCTCTGCCCGGGGCGTGCCTGTCTGGCCCTGTTCCAGTTCCGGACATTCGGCGGAGCCTGCAGTCACAGTGGAAAACTGGCGACGCAGCTGTTCACGGTTGATATCCCGGAGCAACTGGCTGACCTGCGGCGCCAGATAACGATCAGCACTCATCAGCAATGCCAGGAACACTGCACCGGAGCGTAGTTCCCTATGTTCCAGTTCAGTTGATGCCAGCAGCCAGGCATCCTGCAACAGCTCAATCAACAGCGGCGAGAAAGACGGATAGGCCTCTGCTGTTTGTGGCTGGCCATTAAGGCTTTCACCCACAACCTGCTGAAATTCCGGATAGTTGACACCCGCGTGCTCCAGAATCTGGCGTACATCGGAAAACGGTGTTTCCAATAATTTGAACAACAGATGGGCCGGAGTAATTTCAGCTCCCTGGCGACTGATACACAGGGCTGCAGAGGCTTCCAGTCCATTGCGGCAAATATCATTGAGACGCCCGATAAGCGCCGGCAGTTCTACCCGAATCACAGTGATATCCTTATTTCGGTAATTGTTCCAGAACGCTGAGTACATCCCTGATGCGTTCTTCCAGAGCTATATTGTAAAGACTGAAGATTCCCGCCATAACGACAACAAACAAGCCCGCTATACCCCAGAGCGGCAAGCCGGTGCGCAACCGGTTCCGCGCCGGGGTTACATTCACATGCGCGTCAGCCAGGGGGGCCGGGCCGGGCTCATTCCTGAGTGACTGAAGCTGTTCATGAAGCCCGCGCAGAATCTGCTCGTACTCATCACGACCGTTTTCCATCACCTTGTAACGGCCTTCAAAACCCAGGCAAAGGCATAAGTAGATAAACCCCAGCATGTCCTTGTAGCGCGCTGGCTCCTGTTCCATGCGAGCAAGGATGGCAAAGACTTTTTCTCCACCCCAGGTTTCATTGTGAAAACGCGACAATAACGAATGTTGTGACCAGATACTGTGGGCGCCCCAATCTGTACCCAGCACTGCTTCATCAATAAAGGCACAAAGCACATAGCGATAGGCCACTACTGTAGGGCGTTCATAACCCTGTTCTATAAGTTCTCGATCAATAGCGGCAATCTCATCAACCACCTGCTGGTAGAGACTCTCAACTGCCCCGAAATCGGCCAGCCTGCGAATCCGGATCACCAGCCCCAGCAAAGGTGTGGCTGCGTCGGTCAGGCGATTGTCTTCCAGACCCCGGAGCTGGAACCGGGCATTGCCAAAATCGCCGTCGGAATGCCCGTTCTGCGACTGTTCGCCGGCAAACAACAGCTCACTGAATGCACTGTTATCTGAATGCCTGTTGCCATTGGGTAAATCCATTACCGGTGCACCTGTCATGAATTAACTCCTGATTGCCCAAAACTGCATTTCCAGACCCGGGAAGTTGCCCGCCACGTGGAAGGCAAAGCCACTGGCGTTTTCGA
Organism: Marinobacter sp. F3R11; assembly: GCF_003318275.1. GTDB lineage: Bacteria > Pseudomonadota > Gammaproteobacteria > Pseudomonadales > Oleiphilaceae > Marinobacter. Next base: position 1,153,786 of record NZ_QOCH01000015.1, read on the forward strand.
GCATTTGCCAGGCCTGGCTCTGATCATCCAGCCGGAAGTACACAAATCCGGCGTGATACGGCAACTGCCGCGGCGCTACCGGCAGAGCAGATAGCGGAATACCAGGAAGTTGCAGACTGATGAGATCGCGGATTTTCTCAACGGAAGCCACCTTACACTGCTGGGTGAACTGCTTACGCAGATCGTCCAGCGGCATGTCGGCTTTAACCGCCAGAATGAATTCAGCGCTGTGTATCAGCTGACCATCCTGAACCGGCGCGACTGTCAGGCCGTACTGGCGCTGCTGCAACTGAATGGCCAGTGCTCGCGGCTCCAGTACCGTACTGAGAGACTGTCGCAATACCTGCATCAACGGCGTAAAGCTGTCTTCCGGTAGATCGTGATCGTATGGCAGGTACTCTCTGGGCAGGCGGCTTTCGTCAGTGAAGGTCACCAACTCGCCACAAAGCTCCAGCAAGGCTTCATACAGACGCTCCGGATGCAGTTGACGCAGGCGGGCCAGGTGCATGAATCTGGGGTGCGCCCGGTTGAGCATCTGGAGCAGCATGAAATCTGCCACATCCGCAACACCGCCCTGCCCTGGCGCACCTACACGTTCCGCGATATTGCGCGCACGCTCACGCATCAGGCCTGCCATCTCGCCGACAAAACGCTGCAATCTGGGTGCCGAGCGAATGCTGAGCATGGTCGGCAGGAAATTCGGATCCATTACCAGGCTACCATCCGGGCGCTTTTCCAGAATCCGGCCAACAGCCAGAGCTGCATAGGCGCTGCGGTCGTCCCGCTCCAGCATCAGCCGAGGTGCTACCCGGGCAACATCTATGGTGTGGGAGTCGCCGTCGATGGAATGCAAGTCCCGGATTTCGGCACTATGAGCCCGGAGCCTTCCGGCCACGGGTGCTTCCGGCCACTCTACTTCCGCCAGATTGTCATTACCCAGTGGCAGGGCGAGATACACAACCTGGTTGGCCACCGACGCATCGGCAATTTCCAGAGGCTCTGGCATCACGTCATCCTGGGGCACATTGAACCATGTGCCATCGGGAAACAGCCCGCTGGCCCGCACCAGTCCGACACGCCCGAAGCTCAGATATTCGGCATTCAGCTCCAGATCGCTGAACCCGTACAGGTAGTCTGATACCGCAAGAGACCGCTCAGTGATCTGATGCTCCAGATAACGCTGCTGCTGCTGGAAGTGCTGGGGTTTGATAAACAGACCATCACTCCATACGACTCGGTTGGTAACGGCCATCAGGATTCGTCCGATCGCTTGAGTTGCACTTCTCTGTCCCGCAGATTAACCAGAAGGTGATAACGGCTACCAAGGGGGTCGACTCTGACCACTTTTTTCCACTGGGACAGGTTTGGGTAAGCGTAGAACGCGATCACGCCGATAAACCGGGTATCCTTATTGATCTCAAACGGCTCCACAAACTTGAACTGTCCGGGCACCAGAGTGTAATCACTGTGATCAATGTAATTTCGCCCAAGCGAACTTTTCAGATCACTCAGTAACTGGTCAAAATCACCAGCCATCAGCAACGAGCTGTCGCGCATTTCAATGATCTGAAAAGCAACCGGCGTGGGAGCCAGGGATTCGTTCGGGTTCACGTCCGGTTCAGCCACCATGGTCAGGTCTACCCGGCTGGGCAGGTCCTCCGGGTAACCAACGGGAATATCCGGATCCCAGAGTACTTTTGCTGTCTTGGTAACTGCGTTATAGGGCGTGCTGCATCCCACAAGCACAAATACCACTGCCAGCATCATCGCCAGCACCCTCCATTTGCAGGTTTTCACAACAGATTCTCCCTTTGTAGTTGGCGTAGATGCTGGTCATATGCCTGATCGAATACTTCCTGGAACAAGCGTTCAAATCCCTGCTGACGACTTGATCTCAACTCCTTGTAGTAATGCTGATACATATCCCACGCCCATCGCCCTTCATCCTCATTCTGTTTCAGACCCCGCCGGTAACCGTGAAAGCGACGGAGCAGAGCCTCTGGTGAGAATGCGTGCAGAATGGCATCCAGTGCTTCACTGACCGCCGCTTGAGTAGCCTGCTGATGGTGGTTCAGGCTCTGCAGACTTTCCTGAACAGCTGCAGGTGCGGAGAGGTGCACTGGACTACGCTGGCTCGCAAACAGAGTCTGGACGGTTTCCTCGTAGTCGCTACCTAGCCGCAAGGGGTTATCTTCAATCGGCTGAAGCCGCGTGCGCAGCGCCTGGTGCCGGGTATCTTCACTCTGATGCAGAGCCAGCAACCCGTCGATAGCGGCTTTCAGTGTCTGCCCGGCTTCTTCCAGAAACAGCTGCATTTCATCGCTGTCTTCAAAGCTGAGGCCTGCGTCCATACCCTGTAATACAGGTGCGACACTGATGTGCTTGCGGCTCTGATCGTTTGCGGGAGCAGTTCTATGATCTCTGGACTCCCTCCCTTTCATGCCGGTATTGGTCTGCGACATCCTGTCCTTTTCTCCCTTTTTCACCGGAAGGCCAATCGCTACATCGCGGTTTTCCCGGTATTCGTCCGTTACCGTGGTTTCAGCCGCAAACCAGGCACGCTTGTTTGCCATGAGAGCGTGTTCTTCGTGACCTGCACGGGTGGTTTCTTCATGCAAATGCTGCATGGGGTCAGCACTGATGGTTTCGGCAGGGGCCGGGGGCAGCCCTTCCATTGGTTCGGCAGGCAGAGAAGCGTCCTGATTTCCCGCACTCCGGGCAAGCTCCCCTTCCGCCACATCCACAAGCCGTCGGTCCCCTGCATCGTCCCGATGTTCCAGCTGCTGATCAGCCGGCATTTCTGATAACTCTGTGCGCAACCGGTAGCGACCGATACTCAGGGTATCGCCCTGCTTCAGCCGGGCCCTCCGGCCCCGACCAACTGGCTGAGTTGCGCTATTGATGTACGTTCTGCCACTGCGGTCAATCAAACAGAAGCCACCATCCAGAAGCCTGATTTCTGCATGGCCTGGGACAACGCCTGTACGATGTGCCGACAACTGCCATGTATCACTCTTCGCCGTACCAATAGACCCGCCCTGTGGACCGAAGCTGTGTTCAATATCAGCTCCGCTGCGCATTGTTTCGGGGTTGGTTACCGTCAGTTTCAGTCGGCTTACCTGCCGTTCTTCCATGATCACATTCCTTTTCCCTGTTAACGGCGTATCTGAAGTCGCACGGCTGGCCGGCGCCGGGCTTTCTCCGGCGTCACGAAAGAGTTCCAGCCCAGCCGCACATCCTGACCCAGTTGCATGGGACGAATATCGGGGGCCCGCATTTGCAACTCCAGGTCGTAGGCCAGTTGCTCGCGGGTCGCAAACTCCACAAGTTTCACCAACCGGGGATAATCCTGTCCGTTGGGCAGGAAATCGGCAAAACGCTGGCGACTCAGGTTTCGAATCCGCAGAATAAATTTGCCACTGCGATCACGGATGCTGGAGCCCACCAATGTGTCATCACCCAGCCTTGCGTTGCTCTGCCCCAGCCGCGTTTGCTGATCACCGGCAATGGCCACTTTGCGCAATACCCACTGCTCAATGCTGACATCATCCAGGTCAAAACAATGACCAACAATGCCACTAACCACTTCAGGAGAGCGGCTACGGCCTGCCATAAGCCCGGAGTAAGCCAGCATCTTCGACCAGTTGACCGGTGTGGCTTCCCGCAGGCGGCTGTCGCCAAGCCCTATGAGCGCATAAATAAGTTCGGAAAAACCATCCGAAGCGCCGGGGCGAAAACGCACGTAATAACGGTATTTACGCCAGGCGCGATGAAACAGCGTAACCAGCCGGTGGTTGAAAAAATCCAGGAAGTGCCTGCGTATACCAAGATCCTGGCCAGCTTCCCACGCCAGATCTTCAAGGTAGTAACCGGGCAATGGCGACTGTGAACCGTGCAGCCCCAGAAAACTTACTTCCAGCTGATAGGGGCCGTGTTCATGCTCCGGCGATAATGCTGAAACCACATCACTTCCGGGAAATCCCAGACTGGCGGACGCCGAAAACCGAATACGTTCCTGGCGCGGCTCATCACCCCGGTCACATTCCAGGTCGTCACCATGGTAGCGGTGAATCAGATCCACCAGCTGGAAAAAACTGTAGCGTCGTGCATTGCCCAGGACGGGTTGCAGATCGGCTACATCAACGGCTGCTGGCCTTGCTGTAACGTCCATGTATACCGTTCCTGGTTGTCTGTATTCACCACTTCCAACTGGTGAAAAGCGTTGATACTGGCGTAAAGTGCAAAGAACTGACTGAGTACAGTGCCAAACAGGTACAGATCCCCTTCTGATGCAAAGGCCTGCTGATCCAGTTTCAGCACTGAACGGATACCGCGCACCGGCAACCCGCGGACCATTCTGTCTACCGGGCTGGTTTCGATACTGCTGATACCGGCCAGCCGTTTCCGGGATACACGCTCTGCCTGCCGGTCCACCAGGGCCCGGAAGTCATAAACCCTCAGTACCGTTCGAAGGGCATCCACATCCAGCATGGAAAGATAGTTCAGCGAGAGATTCGAGATCAGCGTCCACAACAGACTGCCATCAAGAGTCGGCCTCAAAGTGGCTGTAGGACGGGTGATGTTGCTGAACGAGGCGTATGCCGGGGTGGTCTCCGTGGCCATGCAAACCTCCCCCACAGCCAACTGTTGGGGTAGTTGCCGGTTGGTGCATGTAAGCGTCAGTGAAATCGCTTCCTGACGATCCATGCACTCGGACTCATCACCGCGCACAAATGAAATATAATGATCAAACCCATCGCCCCGCACACTGTCCTTGGCCCTTACCCGGTAGTACAGTGCCGCACGGCCACGATCGCGCTCAACTTCGTGCTGAAAACTCTCAAACGCTGTGTAAATCCGGGGCTCACCCCGACCAGAACGGCCTTCCAGCCAACCTTCAACCTGCTCAATACTGAACACTTCAAAATGATCCGGCGAACGGCTGGATGCCAGTATCCTGTACTCCGTCTGACGCCCGTTAAGATCAACCGGCTCTCCCTCATGGGTAAACAGATTCACCGCTGGCGTGCAGTAAAGCTGCATGTTTTCAGCCCGTATCCTCACATCCGGGGGCAGAATTCTGCTGAAATGAAACCGCAGGGAGATCTCATCCGCCTGAACACCAGGCAAGCGATTCCCGAGCCCGGAAATGTCTATAAACCGGAATGCCTCAGGGAAACTCAGATATTCCTGCAGAATCCGGTAACCGGGATAGGCATTCTTCGGATAGGGCAACAGTGTCTCATCACTGGCAAACCCTACAGGCTTGAGCGTGGACGTCGGCAAGCTATAAACCGAACCACCAACAACAAGCTCCATACGGCTGAGGTAGTGATTCAGCCAAAGATAAAGTGTTTCTGATGTGTGGTTATCACCGCCCAGATAAAAACGTAAATTGTCCAGCCCCAAAGCATTTAACGGCTGATCTGTATGCAGCGCCAGATCCACGGTCATTGTCGATACTTCCCGTGAATGTTCTGCATGAGCATCTGCCACACTGATGGGGAACACATCCACTGCCCGACAGGTGCGAAACCTGCATTGCGTCTGATGTGTAGCATCACCAAGTGGCCGGCTTTTGATCTCGGTATGACGCTCAACCCGCTGGTGTTCACTAATCGCGTGTAACTGCGGATCAAACCTTATGATGGTGCAGCTTGGAACCGGGCGAAGGTAGTTGGGCCAAAGCATGTTTAACAGGGAGTGCGTCAGCTCCGGGAATTCATCTTCAACCTTTTCCCGAAGTTTACCTGTCAGGAATGCAAAACCCTCCAACAAACGCTCTACGTCCGGGTCTGTGCTTTGTTCAGACAAGAATCGCGTCAACTGCGGATGCGCTTCAGCAAACTCTCGCCCCTGAAGTCGCAGAAAACTCAGCTCATCCCTGTAAAATCGGTTTAACTTCATACCACTACCGCGTCCTTGGGAGTATGAGCCGATCGGGATACATTTCTTCCGGAAAAAACAACTCGCTGCGCTCAGGCATTTTTTTCCTGCAGAAAAGCATCCCCACCGTCTCCTGCCATCCTTGGTGTTTGCCGGCCTTTTCGTTACAGAACCCGGTAGTAACGTTTGTCATCCAGCAATAAATCTATGGTTGTTTTGTCGTCTTTTGCGCCGACATTCAGGTAAACCGTTACCTGGAAACGCAGCTGCAATGGATCCGGGCCCTGAGGCAAGGCAACCACGTCAACTCGTTTTACTCTGGGCTCATACCTTTCAATACATTGCCGGATCGCGCTGCGGATCTGGATACTCAGATCGTGCGTACCCAGGGTCGCATCATTGAAGTCGAGCAACCCCAGTTCCGGCACGCAGGCACTGTTGCCAGGATGAGCATTGAGCAGACGCACCATGTGGCGTTTTATGGAATCCACCACATGGGTAACTTCGCCCATACTTTGCCCGGCCGGATCGGCAGCTTGCTCCAGTCTTTCGAACAGACTGCCTCCGGTGGTTTGAGCATCACTACTAAACACGCCTTAGTCCTTATCCAGGCGCCCAACCAATGACAGCTCGAAGTTAGCCCCCATGTATTTGAAGTGCGGACGCACGGCCAGGGAAACCTGGTACCAGCCCGGATCGCCTTCCACATCGGAAACCGTTATCTGGGCCGCTCGCAGCGGGCGACGGCTGCGCACTTCAGCCGGTGGATTTTCCTGATCTGCTACATACTGGCGAATCCAGGTATTCAGCTCACGCTCCAGATCCTGACGTTCCTTCCATGAACCAATCTGCTCTCGCTGCAGTACTTTGATGTAGTGGGCCAGGCGGTTGACGATCATCATATAAGGCAGCTGGGTACCCAGCTTGTAGTTGGTCTCCGCTTCCTTGCCTTCCTTGGTATTCGGGAACTGTTTCGGCTTCTGCACGGAGTTGGCAGAGAAGAAGGCTGCGTTGTCACTGCCCTTGCGCATGGTAAGGGAGATAAAGCCCTCGTCAGCCATTTCATATTCGCGACGATCAGTAATCAGAACTTCTGTCGGAATTTTTGCTTCCAGCTGGCCAAAGGATTCGAACAGATGAACCGGGAGGTCTTCAACAGCACCGCCGCTTTGCGGCCCGATTATGTTCGGGCACCAACGGTATTTGGCAAAGCTTTCGGTTAACCGGGTAGCCAGCAGGTATGCAGTGTTGCCCCACAGGTAATGCTCATGGTCGCCCGAGACATCTTCTTTATAGTTGAAGCTGCGCACCGGGTTCTCGCTGGGATCGTATGGCACTCGCAGCAGAAAACGTGGAGAGGTCAGGCCCAGGTATCGGGCATCCTCAGATTCCCTTAGCGCACGCCACTTGGCGTATTTAGGACCCTCAAAAACAGCTTTCAGCTCCTTGATCGCAGGTAATTCCTGGTAGCTGTCCACACCAAAGAAAGACGGCGCAACCGAAGACAGGAAAGGCGCATGAGCCATGGCTCCGACAGACGACACATACTGCAGCAGCTTCATGTCCGGAGTGGACGGAGTGAAGGCGTAATTGCCCACCACAGCGCCTACGGGCTCGCCGCCAAACTGGCCGTACTCTGTAGAGTAAATATGTTGGTAGAAGCCGGTCTGGGTAACATCTGGAGCAAACTCGAAGTCTTCCAGCAGCTCGGTTTTGGTGGCATGCAGAATATCCACTTTGATGTTCTCGCGGAAATCGGTGCGATCAACCATAAGCTTGAGGCCACGCCAGGATGACTCCAGTTCCTGCAGCTTTGGTGCGTGCAGGATTTCATCCATCTGGGCACTGATTTTTCGATCCAGTTCGACAACCATCTGGTCGACCAGTGCTTTGTTGACCGGCTGGCCTTTCTCTTCGCTTTGCAACAGGTTAGCAATAAAGGTTGCGACGCCTTTACGGGCAACATCGTAGCCTTCATCGGCTGGAGCCATACGGCTGTTTGCCATTACCTGGTCAAGCAACGAGCCTTCCATTACGGATTCAGAGGCAGCAGATTGCTGCGCAGTAGTATCAGACATACCACATCCCTTTAGTACGTGATTGATATTCAGTGTTATGCACCGCACTCGGCGGAGGCTGTGATTACTCGCCGCCGGTAGCCAGTTCCAGCTCAGTCAGCAAGGTTTCCCGGGCTTCATCGTTATCCAGAAGCTCCTGGAGCTTGGTACGAAACGAAGGCACATTACCCAGCGGCCCCTTGAGGGCAACCAGGGCTTCCCGCAGCTCAATCAGCTTTTTCATTTCGGGAACCTGACGGGCAATGCTGTCGGGAGAAAAATCATCCAGCGACTGGAATTCGAGGTTTACCGGCAGATCATCTGCCTGCTCATCCAGCTTGTTGGAAACAGTAGTGGATAGCGTGAGACCCGCTTCCTTCATGACAGAACGGAAGTTGTTCTTGTCAACGGAAATGGCCTTGCGTTCTTCGATGGGGGTTTCTTCGGCATGCCCCTTGAAATCGCCAACAACGAACATTTTCAGCGGCAGTTCGGTTTCAGCCTGCTGATCTCCGGTAGCGGGGACATACTTGATATTGATGCGCTCTTTCGGCGCGACAGAACCGTCTTTAGACGACATGGCTTGCTCCCTGTGCAATCATTTGCAGTTGTTCAGTCCTGATGCGTACCTTCCTGGTAAGCAGTGCCAAAACTCTACACAGATAATACTGGGTTCTCAAGCAAAAATTGGCCAGAAAAGTGCCAAGTTGTGAGCGCGGGCAAACTTTTGCCAAAGCAGCCAGAGAATCGGTCAATGACGGCGGGCATTGCCATAGCTATACTCCAGAATCGGTTAGCCAAACAGCAATATCATAACTACCAGCAAGGAATCGGATATGAGCGATCTGAAAACCAGGTTCGACGAAGCGGTGAACTACATTCAGACTGCGGAAGGTGACTTCAAACCCACCAACGAGATGAAACTGGAGTTCTATGCCCTGTACAAACAGGGGACCGAAGGGGATGTATCCGGCAAGCGCCCGGGCATGATGGATTTTGTTGGCCGCGCCAAGTATGACGCCTGGGAAAAGTGCAAAGGCATGTCAGCAGACGGCGCCATGCAGAAGTACATCGACAAGCTCGACGCTCTTAAATAAATCACGCCCAGGCAATAGCAGGCTCTGTCTTGAAGACACCACTAATTACGCGACAGGGTTACGACGACCTGCAAAAGGAGCTTGATGAGCTCTGGCGGGTTGAACGCCCGGAAATCACGAAAAAGGTCACCTGGGCAGCCAGCCTGGGTGACCGCAGTGAAAACGCTGACTATCAGTACAACAAGAAACGGCTTCGGGAAATCGATCGACGGGTCCGCTACCTGAGACGCTGCCTGGACAATCTCAAGGTGGTAGATCAACGCCCGGAGCAAGAAGGGAAGGTCTTTTTTGGTGCCTGGGTAGAAGTTGAAAACGATGACGGCGAAACTCTGAAGTTCAGAATCGTCGGCTATGATGAGATTTTCAATCGCACCGATTATATTTCCATCGACTCCCCCATGGCCCGGGCATTACTGAAAAAGGAAGTCGGTGATGAAGCAGAGGTAAAAACTGAAGCCGGGACAACCACCTGGTATATTAATGCCATTGAATACGTCACGTAGAAAAGACAATCCGCTTCTTTATTCTGGCTTTATTCATCAGACATAAAAAAACCCCGTAAAAACGGGGCAAGGCTAGCGCTGTGCTGGAGGTAGAAACAAGCGGCTATTGATGCCTGTTTCTGTCTACAATGCCTATTCTCCACACACCTTATTACCACGCCCTTGCCGATGAATTACCTTTTAGTCAGGGTAAAGCGGACAGCCCTTACAGCAAATTAGGTTGCACACTCTAGGGAACGTCGATAGCTTTCGCCCATCAAACCTTATATCTGCCAGCTACGGAGGTAGCACAATGAACACACAGAAGCTCCTGAACAAGGCTCTCGAAGGCGTCGACGCCCTGGGCTACCGCCTCGACCAGATGGGCATTACCGGAAAAATCAACCGTCATAATGTGGCGGCTTTTCTGATGTCCGAACAGAAACATCTGGAAGGTGAGTGGGACAGTATCCAGGTTCGCCTCAACCGCCGCCGATCGCAGTTTGAGCGGATTGCCCAACAGATTGAAACCCGCACCGATGCGCTCGTAGGCCCCGTAATGTCACAGGTAAACCGGTTCCGCCCCAACCACTGAGATTCAGGCGCGTCCGGTTTCTGCAGGGGCATGGATATCGCCGCCAGCCGAGTCTGGTGACTGCTCAGTCTGAGTAGCCTTGATACGCTTGCGCAAACGGGTAAAAGCTGGCATCCGTACGGCTACTGTCAACCCGGGAGGCTCTTCGCCCGGGTAAGTATCGCTGAGTACAATGCGCCCCTGATGAATATCGGAAACGGCACTCACCAGGCTGAGCCCCAGGCCATTCCCGGGCAATGAGCGGCTCTTCCCGACCCGATAGAAACGCTGGAATACCTGCCCCTTCTCATCATCCGGAATACCGATACCACTATCTCTGACTTCGAATACTGCTTCTTCGCCCTCTCTGCGGACAGCCACACCAATAGTGCCGTGTTCAGGCGTATATTTGATGGCGTTATCAATCAGGTTGCTGATCATCTGGAACAACAGGTCCCGGTCACCCTCAATAATGACATCAGGCTCCAGCGACTGCTCAAATGTCTGATCCTTATCTTCAGATAGCGCCTCGTATAGTTCACAGGCATCAGATACCAGTGCATCCAGCGCAACCTGTTTCATATCAGCGGAATTACCTTTGGTTTCAAGGCGAGCAATGCGCAACAGGGCATTGAAGGTTGCCAGCAGCTGATCTGCCTCTGCAACGGCCCGACCTGCCTGTTCCCGGGCCTCGTCATTGTCTACAGACATCAGCGTATTTTCGAGCTGGTTTCGTAACCGGGTAAGAGGTGTTCGAAGATCGTGGGCAATGCTGTCTGATACGTGCCGGATTCCTTCCATCAGATAGACGATCCGGTCCAGCATCTGGTTCAGGTTTTCCGCCAGCTGGTCAAAATCATCCTCGGTACCACGGGTAGGTATCCGCAAAGAGAGATGGCCATTCATGATTCGCCGGGATGTGTTATTGATGATTTCGATACGGCGCGTCGTACTCCGGCTCATGAGAAAACCGCCGAGCAACGCCAGTGCAAGGGTGATCCCCATGCCCCAGTTTATTGCGGTTTCAATAACTCTCTTGAGGTTGGTGAGCTCATCCACATCACGGCCAACGAGTAACCTGAGGCCGCCCTGAACTTCAAAAATGCGGGCACGGGCAAGCCGCTCGGAACCTGTCCACCCAACAGCAGGACCAAGCGTGAAGTTGATCCAGCCACTTTCTGAACGGGATCCCTCCGGCCAGGTTTCAATATTGCCGGCGAGTTTGAGAAAGTCCTCGGTAGTCAGCAGATAAACGGTTTTCGCATTAGGATCACGGGCAACCCGCTCACGGATGATCGTGATCAGGCCGTTTGCTCCCCGCCCCCGATACTGCTCCGCCAGACCTGCGATTTCCGCTTCAATGGTTTCGTCAGTCTGAGCGGCCATAAACCCCGCTGTACGCCAGTAAATAAAGGCCAGCAATAAAAATACCGAGGTGGCAAACACCACCATATACAGAAGGGCAAGCTGAAAGGACGATGTCCTGAGCTGGCTAAGCAGTTTCACGTAACATGTATCCCGCACCCCGGATGGTCTGCAGCAGGGGTGTTTCGAATTCCTTATCGATCTTTGCACGGAGGCGACTGATGTGCACGTCGATCACGTTTGTCTGAGGATCAAAGTGGTAGTCCCATACTTTTTCCAGCAGCATGGTCCGGGTAACCACCTGACCTGCATTGCGCATCAGGTATTCCAGTAACCGGAACTCCCGGGGCTGAACATCGATATTCTGGCCGGAACGTTTCACCGTCCGCGCCAGCAGGTCCATTTCCAGATCAGCCACACGCAACACAGTTTCAGTTTCCGCAGACTGGCGGTTCCGGCGGACCAGGGATTCAATTCTGGCGAGAAGCTCGGTAAAGGAAAAAGGCTTGGTCAGATAATCATCACCACCGCCCCGCAGACCTTCAACGCGATCGTCCACATCACCCAGTGCACTCAGAATCAGAACCGGCACCTGATTACCCGTGGCACGAACTGTCTTGATAATTGAGAGACCGTCCATACCTGGCAGCATACGGTCGACAATCATGATGTCGTACTCTTCACTGGCAGCCATCATCATGCCGTCTTTTCCGTCGGCAGCATGGTCAACAACGAAATCTGATTCCTTCAGCCCTTTGACAAGATAATTTGCTACGTCCTGATCGTCTTCGATTACCAGCGCTTTCACCAGATCCTCTCCCAATAACGAATTACAATAACAACAGAGTACGAATAACTCGTGACACCGGCCAGTTACGATCTTGTAAGAGGGTGTCGCCAATGGCGACGGTCAGTTCTGCACCGGCAGCCAGTGTAGGCTTTCTGCTGTATCTCCTGAGGGCCGGTATTCCGCGCTTACCCAGCCGTCATAATCCATTTTGTCTATGGCTGCGAAAACATTCGAAAAGTTAATCTCACCGGTTCCCGGTTCATGCCGGCCCGGATTATCTGCAAACTGTATGTGGCCAATCCAGGGCAACAGACACTCCATAGAGCGCAGAATGTCGCCCTGCATGATCTGCATATGGTAGATGTCGTACTGAAGGCGCAGGTTGTCCGCATCAACTTCTTCGATCAGCGCCATGACCTTGCCCGACGTATCAAGGAAAAACCTGGGCATATCGACACGGGAGTTAATCGCCTCCAGACACAGGGTAATCTTCTCAGCCGCCAGTTTGTCAGCGGCCCAGGCAACATTGGCAACCAGCGTCTGCCAGGCCGTTGATTCGTCCAGATCAACCGGCTTTAGTCCGGCCAGGCAATTCAGCCGCCTGCACCCCAGCGCCCGGGCATACTCAATGGCCTGACACACCCCGTCACGAAACTCATCAACCCTGTCTGGCAGGCAGGCAATACCACGCTCTCCCGCGTCCCAGTCACCCGGAGGCAAGTTAAACAGGACCTGAGTAAGACCGTTTTCGCTCAGCGAATCACTAAGCTCTTCTTTAGGCCAGGCATAGGGAAACAGATACTCTACGCCGGTAAACCCGGCCTCGGCCGCTTTGGCAAAACGCTCCACAAACGGAACTTCGGTGAACAACATCGACAAATTGGCAGCAAAACGGGGCATGGAAGCTTACTCCTTTGGGCCAGATTTTAAGCGGGGGGCGCTTTCACCCAGACGGGCACCATTAATATGCTCCAGCTCCAGAAGCAGTCCACTGTGATCTGAATCGCTGTGGCCATTGGCAACCAGAGACAGGTATTCATTATGCACCTGTTGCGCCAGCGGCAGAGTCAAACCCTCTGCACGAGCTTCATCCAGAATCATCCGCATGTCTTTAAGCTGAATGCGTGCGGGGGCACCGGGAGCAAAATCACGGTCAATCATGCGCTGCCCGTGCAGCTCAAGAATCCGGCTGCCGGCAAACCCACCCATCAGCGCCTCTCGCACTGCTGCCGGATCCGCACCGCCCCTCGCTGCCAGTAACAGAGCTTCAGATACAGCTCCTATGGTTATCCCGACAATCGCCTGATTAGCCAGCTTGGCCAGCTGCCCGGCGCCCACAGGGCCGATCCGCGTGCACTTGCCGAGCACCTCAAACACCGGCCTGGCCCGGGAGACATTTTCCTCAGAGCCGCCAGCCATAATACTCAAGCGCGCTTCCTGCGCTCCCAGGGTGCCACCGGAAACCGGAGCATCCACATAACCTGCGCCTTTTTCAGCCGCAAGCGCAGCGTGACGACGAGCCACCGAGGGCTGAACGGAGCTCATATCAATTATCAGAGCCCCCGGCTTGATGGCTTCCATTGCACCGCTTGCAACCAGCACCTGTTCCACCACATCGCTGTTTTCCAGCATAGTGATCACAACATCTGCTGTTCGCACGGCATCTGCAGGAGTGTCAGCAACCGTTGCTTCACTGGCAAACGGCGCGCACTTGCTGGCTGTACGATTCCAAAGAGTCATGGGGAAACCAGCATCCAGCAGATTGCGGGTCATGGGAGCACCCATCAGGCCAATGCCGAGAAATGCGATCTGAGGAACTTCTTTCGTCATTTTAGCGGTCTCGATTTCAAGTATCGGGAAGAAGCAATCGGGCAGGCCTTTGCAAAACTGTACGGAGCCATGGATGGCGGAGCCGAGCGTACAAGGATGTATTCACAGCGTGTTTTGAAAGGGCCTGTCCAGTTGCATCGTACACCAGACTATAAGATACAAAAGGCGCAAACAAAAACGCCACCAACCGAAACGGTGGTGGCGTTCTCTAAAGTGCTTTCAGGTGAACTACCAGATCAGGCAGCTTCAACCATCTGCAACCGGATTTTCTTCATGGCATTCTTCTCAAGCTGGCGAATACGCTCTGCGGATACACCGTACTTGTCAGCCAGTTGATGCAGCGTTGCTTTACCTTCAGACAGCCAGCGCTCCCGAAGAATATCCTGACTACGCTCATCAAGCGTTTCCAGTGCGTGCATCAGGCGCCCGTTAGAGTCTTCAGTCCAGTCAGAATTTTCCAGTTGAACAGCCGGATCGCTACGATGGTCTTCCAGATAATGCGCCGGTGCCTTGTAAGCACTGTCGTCGTCATCATCCATAGGACCATCAAAAGCGGTGTCATGGGACGACAGACGACCCTCCATTTCCTGAACGACCCTTGGCTCGACTCCCAGATCCTCCGCTACAGCTTGCAGCTCAGAATGAGTCAACCAGGCCAGCTTTTTCTTCTGACTACGCAAATTAAAGAACAGTTTGCGCTGTGACTTGGTGGTTGCCACTTTCACGATGCGCCAGTTGCGCAGAATGAACTCGTGGATTTCTGCCTTGATCCAGTGCACAGCAAACGACACCAGCCGGACACCGTATTCCGGATTAAAACGTTTGACGGCCTTCATCAGGCCTACGTTGCCTTCCTGAATCAGGTCTGCCTGCGCCAGGCCATAGCCTGAATAACTGCGGGCAATGTGAATAACAAAACGCAGGTGAGACAAAACCAACTGACGCGCTGCATCCACATCTTCATTGTAATGGAGGCGCTCAGCCAATTCCCGCTCTTCATCCACGGTCAGTACCGGGATGCGGCTCGCAGCCTGTATATAGGCCTCGAGATTTGCGCCCGGAACCAGTCTGTCAATAAGTTGTAAGCTCGTACTCATGCTTTAACCTCCGAACCTGACGATCGCATAGAGTATGCGAATGGGGGTTAGACCGCCAAGAACCTTAAAAGTTCCAAAATTTCCCAATAAAACGTTTTAAATCAACAAAATGAGAAATTCCCTATGACTATTCCCAAGGACAAGAAATTACCCCGGAACAAGCATCTTATTCAATAGGGTGTTACCACAATTTCAATACGGTGTTCCCGCAATCCCGATATCAGCCGCCAGCAATTTCACCCGGCTCAATATCATCCAGATGGCGCTTTACCGCAACCCAGGCGCCCAACCAGCCTAACAGCATCGCCGAGATAATCAATGCAAGCCCGCCGTCGATACTCAGCCCGCTGAGAGAGAAGTCACTGCGATACAGGCCCGCCAGACGTTCGACAGGACCGCTCAGCCACCACAGCGAAAGCTGCAGAAGTATCCAGGCCACAATACCGCCACCCAGGCCGAACCAGGCTCCCGTATACAAAAAAGGCCGCCGCACAAAACCGTCCGTCCCACCAACCAGCTTGGCTACCAGAATCTCATCACGGCGACTCTCAATGGACAGTCTTACGGTATTACCAATCACCAGTACCACGGCCGCTGCCAGCAGTATGGCCAGAGCCCATACAGCCCGCGCAAGCAGATCAGTCATGGCATTAAGTCGCTGCAGCCAGCCCAGATCCACCTGAACCCGCTCTACTCCATCCATTCCTTCTATAAAAGTCACCAACGCAGCAACACCATCGGCGGACCGGGCATTCTCCTCCGGCGTGATCAGCAGTGTATGTGGCAGAGGGTTCTCATCCAGATAATCCAGAGCCTCGTCAAGGCCGGATGTAGCGCGAAACTCCGCAAGCGCCCGATCCCGGTCTATCAGTTCCAGCTCGGCTACACGCCCATCTGAACCAACCTCGCTGGCAAGCGCCCGGGCCTGGTCCAGACTTGAATCCAGCTGCATGTATGCGGTTACACGGGCGCTGCTCTCCCAGCCAGCACTCACGCCCTGCAGGCTAGTTAACAGCAACAACAACGCCACGGGCAATGCCAGTGCAACACCCATTACCGTCCAGGTCATCAGACTTGCAACAGGTGTCCGCCACATGCGCACAGCGCTGTCACCGGCCACTTTACGATGATGGATAAAATAGGATTCTGCCTGCTCACGCCATGGTGACCGGGAGATCCTGGCCCCACGGGCAGGATCCGGTTTGCGCGACCTGGGTGCTGAATCAGCGGCCACCGGAACCTCCTTGAAGCGGGTTCCCGCCAGCAATCAGATTGCCCTGGTCCAGCGTCAGTGTGCGTCGGCCCATTTCCTTGATCAGCGCAAGATCGTGGCTTGCGATCAACACAGTTACGCCCACCTGGCTGAACTGGGCAAACAGATTCATGATGTCTGCAGACAACTTCGGGTCCAGATTACCTGTCGGCTCATCAGCCAGCAGTAAGGGCGGTTTGTTCACCACCGCACGGGCAATACCCACGCGCTGTTGCTCACCACCGGAAAGCTGTAAAGGATTCATTTTTTCCTTGCTCAGCAGGCCGACCTTATCCAGCGCCGCACGCACCCGCCGGCCCGCGTCACGAGGGGACGCACCCATCACTTCCAGAGGCATGGCTACGTTATCGAACACGGTACGGTCAAAAAGCAACTGGTGATTCTGGAATACCACACCTATATGCCGGCGAATGTAGGGAATCTGGCGCCTCGGCAGGCGATTCAGCACCTGACCACCGACGACCACTTCACCTGCACTGGGCCGCTCCATAACCATGAGCAGTTTCAGCAGGGTACTTTTACCCGCGCCGGAGTGCCCGGTCAGAAATGCCAGCTCACCGCGCCCCAGGTGAAAATTCACCTGGCGCAGCGCAGTATGGTCACTGTCATACCGCTTGGTCACCTGACGGAATTCGATCATGGCGGGCTACTGCTCCATAAAACCGGTTTATTCAGCGAACAACGCATCAACGAAAGTCTCAGCATCAAAACTGCGCAGATCATCAACCTGCTCACCAACACCGATAAAGCGAATGGGAAGCTGCAACTGACGGGCAATTGCGAAAACAATACCACCCTTAGCGGTGCCATCCAGTTTTGTTAAGGTAATCCCGCTAACACCGACAGCCTTCTGGAACACCTGAGCCTGGCTCAGGGCGTTCTGCCCTGTACCGGCATCCAGTACGAGCATCACTTCGTGGGGGGCGGTGTCGTCCAGTTTTTTCATGACCCGGACGACCTTTTCCAGCTCGCTCATCAGGTTATCTTTGTTCTGTAACCGGCCAGCAGTATCTGCAATCACAACGTCTACACCACGGGACTTGCCCGACTGTATCGCATCAAAGATCACCGAAGCACTGTCAGCTCCCGTATGCTGGGCAACAACAGGGACATTATTACGCTCCCCCCAGACCTGTAACTGCTCAACTGCAGCCGCACGGAAGGTGTCACCCGCCGCCAACATTACCGACTTGCCTTCGTTCTGGAATTTTTTGGTGAGCTTGCCAATAGTTGTTGTCTTGCCAACGCCATTCACACCAACCATCAGAATCACGTATGGTTTTTCTGCAGAATCCAGAGCCAGTGGTTTTGTAACTCCCCTGAGCAGACTCTGTAGCTCATCACGCAGGGCTTTGCGTAGCGCCTCACCGTCTTTAAGCTGATTGCGCTGAAGTTTCTCTGTCAGCGACTCAATAATTTCCGAGGTTGCAGTCACACCCACATCCGCCATCAGCAGTGTGGTTTCGATCTCTTCCAGCAGGTCTTCGTCAATTTTCTTGCCGACAGAGAACAGATCTGCCATACCTGCACGGGTTTTTCCCAAACCCTGCTTTATCCGCTCAAATACACTTAGCTGAGGCGCAGATTCAGGCTCCTTGGTTTTTTCCGGCTCAGGTGCAGGAGGAACCTCCGGCTCGACCGCTGCCGGCACTTCAACGGTTTCCTCAGGCACGGGCTCAGGGGTGGCCTCTGCGGCTTCCTTCTCAACCGGTGCTACAGGCGCCGGGCCTCTGGCGGCCTCCGGTTTGCGTTGGGGCACAGGCTTCGGCCGCGGGACACGGCGGCGATTGCTGGCAATATCCAGAACAAACACGAACACAAGAAGGGCCAGTAGGCCGACTGAAATCCACTCTGCCGTCATAAAGTCATACCATCAGTCTGAATGGGCGGGACAAATAGAGCGCACATTCTAGCAGAGACTCTGCGGGAAGTGAGGATCGCGTGGATTATCATGGGAGACCCGGTTTCCGCTAAGATACACCGCACACAGTGACCCTGATCCGCTTTCGGAGTTAACAAGATGACGCGCAGAAAGTCCACAGGCCCGCGCCCCGCAAACACACCGGCAAAGAATGCTCCCCGGGGGAAGAGCCGGAACCAGAGCCCAGCGGGCGAACTGCGCATAATCGGTGGCGACTGGCGCAGCCGGAAGCTCAGGTTTCCTGATGCGGGAGGTGTGCGTCCGACACCGGCCCGCACACGGGAAACCCTGTTTAACTGGCTTTCATTTCATCTTGCAGGCCGCGATTGCCTGGATTTGTTTTCCGGTTCGGGGGCACTGGGACTGGAAGCACTGTCCAGGGGTGCGGCACAGGCCACGCTCATTGATAACAACCCCGCCCTTGCAAAAGCATTACGGGATAATCTCCGGCTGCTCGGTTCGGACTCAGGGACCGTAATCTGTTCAGAAGTGGACAGCTACCTCAGCCAGCGGAACCGGCAGCCATTCGATATCATCTTCATGGACCCACCATTTCGGCAGGGCTGGCTGACCACTCTTTTCCCCTTGCTGGACTCCCAGGGCTGGGTAAAGCCCGGGGGCTGGGTCTATGTGGAACACGAGAGTGAAATCCACGCACCGGACGCACCCGCCAACTGGCAATTGCACCGCCAGAAAACTGCCGGCCAGGTTACCTACTGCTTATACCGGGTCGCTCAGGCTGCCGGACGCAGCGAGTAAGCCCGCAGGTGGGCCGCAAAGTCTTCCAGATACCGGATACCACTGGCCTCAGCCTCTTTGCACCATTCCATCAGCGCTTGCAACTTCTCCTGGGGTTTAAGCCCTCGCTGGCGCCAAAGAGCCTGTAGCTCATGGCTTTTCTCGTATATCTGGCGTAAAACGGCATTAGTTTCCAGAACCGAATCCAGAGTTTCCTTTTCGCGCGGTTTGATCAACGTCACCTCACGAGAGAGAAGCTGCTTTAATTTGCCGTAACGGGGACGGATTTCCTCCTCCATCAGGCTCTTTTGCTGACGCAATACCGGTTCAGTTACCCGCTTACGGTACTGACGCATGATATCGAAGCGGTTGTTGGCAATCGCCTGTACCGTCTCTACATCCACTTCCTGTTTTCCCGGAATATAGTGCGCAATTGGCAGGTATCCTTTGGGATTCGCCAGGCCGAACAGCTGGAACAGGCGAATGTAGCCCCAGCCGATGTCCACTTCGTACCAGCGGCGGGAGAGTTTGGATGAATTCGGATACGTATGGTGGTTGTTATGCAACTCCTCCCCGCCAATCAGAAGTCCTAATGGCGAAATGTTGCGGGCATTATCTGCACACTCAAAGTTCCGGTAGCCCATCCAGTGGCCGACGCCATTCACTACACCGGCAGCCCAGAAGGGTATCCAGGCCATTTGCACAGCCCATATCCAGATTCCGTGCACTCCGAACAGCGCCAGATTAATTATGGCCATCAGCACAATGCCCAACATCTTGTAGCGGCTGTATACCTTGCGTTCTACCCAGTCTTCCGGAGTGCGCTGACCATATCTCTCAAGGGTTTCGGTCGTAGCTGCCGAAGCATAGAGCTCGGCACCTTCAAAAAGTACTTTTTTTATCCCGAGCACTACCGGGCTGTGCGGATCCTCAGAGGTTTCACATTTGGCGTGATGCTTGCGGTGGATCGCAGTCCATTCTTTGGTATTCTGCGCAGTAGTCAGCCACAACCAGAAGCGGAAAAAGTGTTTAAGGGCAGGATGCAGATCCAGCGAGTTGTGAGCAGAATGTCGATGCAGGTAGAGCGTCACACTTATAATCGTAATGTGCGTCATGCCCAGAGTTACCAGAACAAGCTGCATTACTGACAGGTCAAGGAGACCGTTAAACCACATAGTAAATCCTCAGATCGAAATGCATGGCGACATCAAGGGCGCCAACAACCTTAACTCTAGCGTACAGGTGTTAGCTAAAACAACAGCCTTATACAGGCTATTTTGTTACTGTTCGCCCTTGCGCTCTATCGCATCCCACAAACCCGAGCGGAGACAGGCTGCGTGCCCGAATTACCCGAAGTTGAAACCACAAGGCGTGGTATTGCGCCGCATTGTGAAGGACAAACCATTGACCGGATCAGGGTGCGCAATGGCAACCTTCGCTGGCCTGTACCAGAAGATATTGCTACGCAAATGGAAGGACAGGTTATCCGCTCGGTGGATCGGCGGGCGAAATACCTGTTCCTTAACCTGGACCGGGGCACAGCCATCATTCATCTAGGCATGTCCGGCAGTCTTCGCATTATCACCGACAATACTCCGGCACTGGCACACGATCATATCGACCTTATGCTGCAATCTGGTGTCATTCTGCGCTTCAATGACCCACGCCGGTTTGGTTGCTGGCTTTGGTCTGATGCGGCAACAACGCATCCGCTGATATCCAGTCTCGGTCCCGAACCTCTGTCAGCCGAGTTCAATGGCGGGATGCTGTACCGCTTATCCCGGAGCAAAAATACTCCTGTAAAATCATTCATTATGGACAGCCACGTGGTTGTTGGCGTGGGTAACATCTATGCCAATGAGGCCTTGTACAAGGCTGGCATCCACCCCCGCCGCAAGGCCGGGCGGATCAGCCTGGACCGCTATTGCCGACTTGCGGAGGCCGTCAAGGAGATTCTGAGCGCTGCAATCCTGATGGGCGGAACCACTCTCAGGGATTTCGTGAACAGCGACGGCAAACCGGGCTACTTCGCCCAGTCTTTACTGGTTTATGGCCGGACCGGTGAACCCTGCCCCGAGTGCGAAACACCCTTAAAAGAAATCCGCCTGAGTGGACGTTCCACAGTCTATTGTCCCCGTTGCCAGCGATAATTGTGCACAGCTCTCTACTCAAACGGTCCCGAAACACAGAATTCGCAATGAAAATGCGTTTAAAAATGCGCAAATATGATTCATAGTTAACAGAGGATTTATACCCGGGAGTTACAATAGGGTTCGATCTTCAAGGTACGAACCCGGTACCGGAGACAGTAACCCGGTGTCAACGGGGCCCAAAAGTTCAGGAGACAGATAATGACTCGCAAGATTTCACGCACTCTGGTGGCCACTGTAGCCGCTTGCCTGCTGGCGTTTGCGTCCGTTGGACACGCTCGCGCAGTTGACGAAAGCCCTTCGGCACTGGCCATGACCGGTGACGCCCTGCTGATTCGCCCGGTTCTACTGGCCACCACGATTGTTGGCGGTGCTGTATATCTGGTGTCCCTGCCATTCTCTTTGCTTGGCGGAAACGCTGAAGAAGCGGGAGAAGTTCTGGTTATGGGCCCGGCAAAAGCAACCTTTGTTCGTTGCCTGGGCTGCACACAGTCAGGCAAAAAACCAGAGACTGTTGAGCAAACCGGTAACTGAGCCTCGCCTGCGATCCTGACATTGCAGGGCATGAGTAACATCCCGGCTTGCCTCTGGCTTGGATCTGCGGCAGCCTGAAGAAAATTCTTCAGGCTGTTTTTGTTTATGATCAACTGGAAGTCTCTCGATACCGTGTTCCTCGATATGGACGGAACACTGCTTGATCTGCACTTCGACAATCATTTCTGGCTGGAACACCTGCCCCGGCGCTATGCCGAGAGGTATGACCTGCATCCTGAGGAAGCCAGGAGCCAGCTGATCAGCATGATTATGGCCGAGAAAGGCACGCTCAACTGGTATTGCACCGATTACTGGAGCGAACGACTCGCCATGGATATCACTAACCTGAAATCAGAGGTCGGCGACCGCATCGGCTATCGCCCCCATGTAGCTGACTTCCTTCAGGCGCTCAAGAAAACCGGTCTGAAATCAGTGATCGTTACTAACTGCCATCCGGATCCACTAAGGCTCAAATTACAGCGTACAGGCCTGGACGCCTTCGTGGACAGCATTGTCTCCAGCCATCAACTCGGCAGACCAAAAGAAGACGTAGAATTCTGGAATGATCTGCATCAGCTTTCACCCTACAGGGCAGCAACAACGTTAATGGTCGACGACAGCTTCCCGGTACTTGAAAGTGCCCGGTCTGCCGGAATAGCCCAATGCCTGGGTATTCTCGCACCAGACAGCAAGCAAGCTCCCCGGGAAACCCATCCGGACATACCCTGCGTCCATCACTTTAGTGAAATCCTGGATTCCATCTTCCAGCAAAGACCCCTCCATCCGCAGGGGTCTCCCCAGCAGAACAGCCCCCTGCCATCTGCAGGCTGAGAGCGCTATAATCCCGAAATACGCCCATCAGGTGAGGAGACATGACGGCATCTACTTCGGACGATCAGCGGGTCAGGCTCGACAAATGGCTCTGGGCCGCGCGCTTTTATAAAACACGCTCTCTGGCCAAAGAAGCTGTCGAAGGCGGCAAAGTTCACTACAACAACCAGCGCTGCAAACCTGGCCGGATAGTGGAACCCGGTGCAACACTCACCTTGCGTTTAGGGTTACTTGAAAAAGTCATCATCGTTGATGATATAAGTGAACGCCGACGCGGTGCACCTGAGGCACAAAAGCTTTATCACGAGACTGAAGAAAGCGTGAAAAAACGGGAAGACCTCTCGTGGCAACGCAAAACTATGCAGGCAGCTCAATTGCCACCAGCCCGGCGACCCTCAAAGAAAGATCGCCGCAATATCCAACGATTCCGTGATCAAAACGGTATCTGAACAAGACCGCTCTGTCGTCATCCATCGATGCAAGCACCCAGTTTTCAGGAGAACCAGCATGGCATCCCGCGATCAGTTCCAGCGCTTTATATTCGAACACAGTCAGGTGCGCGGAGCCTGGGTGCAGCTTGACGAAAGCTTTCGTGAAATTACCAGCCAGGCACCTTATCCGGAGTCCATTCGAGGACTGCTTGGCGAAGCTCTGGTTGCCAGCATTGTGATGAGCAGCAGCCTGAAATTCGAAGGCACCCTGTCCATTCAGGCTCAGGGAGAAGGCCCCTTGCGAACACTGATGGCAGAATGCAGCCACGACCGGAAAATTCGTGGTCTGGCCCGGTTTGATGAGCACGCAATAAGCGAGGAAAGCTTTCATGACCTCCTGGGCGACGGACGCATGGCCATCACCATTACCCCACAGCAGGGCAACCGCTATCAGGGAGTGGTCCCCCGGGAGCGCGACAGCCTCGCGGGCTGCATTGAGGAGTATTTCGAGCGTTCAGAACAGATTCCGACCAGCCTGTTCCTGTTTTCCAGCGAGCATGGTGCCGCCGGCCTGATGCTTCAGCGCCTGCCCGGGGCCACCGACGAAGACAACGAGCTCTGGGAGCGGGTTAATCACCTCGCACGCACTGTAGAACCTGATGAACTTCTGGAACTGAACAGCGAAACCTTGCTGCACCGCCTGTTCCACGAAGAAACCGTGCGCCTTTTCGACCCTGAAAACGTGGCTTTTCACTGCAGCTGCTCCACAGAAAGAACACTCAACGCGCTTGAAGCCATTGGCAAAGAAGAATGCTACAGCATACTGGAGGAACAGGGAGCCATAGAGATGGATTGCCAGTTCTGCCACGCACACTATCGGTTCGATAGAAATGATATTGACCATCTTTTCACTGGCCATACGCTACACTAGGCTGGCTTAGCATTCTGACAGAACGCCTGCAAACACTAGATTTCTGTGGCAGTCGTTTTTTATTGGCGCATCTGGCATAATGACGCGCCTGAATTGACCCGATTGTTCAGTTTTCCGCCAGCTTTCAGAGGCGGCCTGAGCAGTCACTAAGACATCCCGAGGGCGAGGTCGAAGTGAGCAACACTTATAATGATCTGAGTACAGCGCGGCTGGTCGAAGAAGCACTGGCGCGAAATGAAGGCCAGCTAGCTGCCAACGGCTCACTGGTTGTAAAAACCGGAAAACGTACCGGACGATCCCCGATGGATCGCTATATCGTTGAAGAGCCGAGCACCTCTGACGATATCCACTGGGGGCCGATCAACCGTCCTTTTGACGCCGATAAATTCGACGCCCTGTGGGATCGTGTAGAAGCCTACATTGCTGAGAAAGACAGCTTTGTTTCCCAGGTTCACGTTGGCTCCGACCCCGAGCACTATCTGCCGGTCAAAATGACCACCGAGACTGCCTGGCAGAACTTGTTCGGTCGCAACCTTTTCATTCGCCCGGAAGTCTACAACCCGGCTGACAAGCAGGAATGGCAGGTTCTCAACGCTGCCAATTTCGAGTGCGTGCCTGAGCGCGACGGTACCAACAGTGACGGCTGTGTGATCATTAACTTTGCACGTCGCAAAGTACTTCTTGCCGGCATGCTTTACGCTGGCGAGATGAAGAAAGCCATGTTCTCCGTGCAAAACTTCCTGCTGCCGGAAAAAGACGTTCTTCCTATGCACTGCTCGGCCAACGTAGGTGAAGATGGCGAAACCTGCCTGTTCTTCGGCCTGTCCGGCACTGGCAAAACCACTCTGTCTGCGGATCCGCATCGTTTCCTGATCGGCGACGACGAACATGGCTGGGGTCCCGGCACTGTCTTCAACATCGAAGGCGGCTGCTATGCCAAGTGCATTGATCTGAGCCAGAAGAACGAGCCAATAATCTGGGACGCTATCCGTTTCGGCGCAATTGTTGAGAACGTCACCATTGATCCGGAAACCCGCGAGCCGGATTACAGCGACGTTTCCCTGACCGAAAACTCCCGCTGCGCCTATCCGCTTGAGCATGTAGAAAAACGTGTTCTTGAAAACAGAGCCGGTGAGCCGTCTCACATTGTGTTCCTGACCTGCGACATGACCGGCGTATTGCCTCCTGTGTCCATACTGAACCGCGAAGGCGCTGCATATCACTTCCTGAGCGGCTACACAGCGTTGGTTGGCTCTACGGAAATGGGTTCATCGTCCAAACTGAAGTCTACCTTTTCTACCTGCTTTGGCGCGCCATTCTTCCCTCGTCCGGCTGGCGTATACGCCGAACTGCTCATGAAGCGTATCGATGAGTACGGCAGCAAGGTCTTTCTGGTCAACACCGGCTGGACCGGTGGCCCGCACGGCGAAGGCACTCGCTTCAGCATCCCGACAACCCGCGCCATCATCAGCGCCATCCAGAACGGCGACCTTGACGATGTGGAAACCGAGCACCTGTCTACCCTTAACGTAGACGTGCCCAAACACATACCGGGTGTAGACTCAGGCCTGCTGAACCCACGTAATACATGGGCCAGCACCGACTACTATGACGAAAAGGCCAGAGAACTCATCACTCAGTTCGTAGAGAACTTCAAGAAATTTGATGTCTCCGATGCAATTGTAGAAGCTGGCCCCAAGCTCTGATTCTGCCAGCTAAAAAAAAGCGCCGTGTTTTCCCACGGCGCTTTTTTTGTATCTGACTGCCGGCCCTCACTGTTACAGAAGGAACCCACCAGCCATAACCTGCTGTGATGCCAGGATATGGCTCACAGGTGCGGCGGTTTATTGGCTGCGGCGCGCTCAGCCCGCCATTCGGTGAGAGTCTGGGCCGCTTTTTCCCCTTCCAGCGACCCTACGACTTCAAAAAAATCACTACGCAGCGGATCACTTGTAACCTGCTCTCTTTTTTTGCTGCGTACCACGTATACCGTCTGCAAATTCTGATGATCAAAAGCACGCCATTGCTGACGATCCTTGAGCAGAGTGAATTCATGCCCCTCCAGTGCTTTGATCAGGCTTTGAGTATTGGTCGTGCCTGCACGCTCTACGGCATCCTTATACTGATAGACAATGCCATAGGCTGTAGCGGCAGTAGACGTAGGCCTGACGTCATATGCCGCAGTAAATGCCTCAGCAAACTGCTGGCCCCGAACAAAACCCAGTTGATAGGGGATCATCCACTCCCAGGGGGTCGTAGAAATAACATCTTCCATGATGGTAGCTCCCACATTCTGGGCAATTCCTAGTGTGATATTGGGCAAGACAACCTTCATCTTGTCTTTGATACCCATCTCATAGGCAACCTTGAGAGCCCTCACCAGGTCATCACCATATAAAACCAGAATCAGTATGTCGGCCCCACTTGCCTCCGCTTTGACAAGCGCTTCCTTGAAATCTTTGATGAATGCTTTTGGGAAGGGAGTCAGGGCATGAGGGTGAGCTTGCTTGTCAGAAGTATTTGTAAATTCGCGGATAGACTCTTCTGAAGACCAGCCCCAGGTATAATCGGCCGTTACATAAAAGTATTTGGCATCACCAAACGTCGAGGTCAGATAACTTCCGAGGGCATTCGCTGTCATCCAGGCATTAGGATACTCGCGAAACATGTGGTCGTGACCTTCACTGCCTGTAGTGGCATTTGCAGAAGTTGTTGTACCGAAATAGAGACGACCCAGTTTTTTTGCAACCTTACCGGAGACAATGGTTACGGCGCTGGAAGCTCCGCCAAACACCATATCTACCTTTTCCTTCCTGATCAGCTCCTCGGTATTGGCAGCGCCGCGTTCAGGAGAACCGGCCGTATTACGAATAACCAGCTCAACTTTTTTCCCGAGTATTCCTCCGGCCTTGTTTATCTCATCGACGGCCAGAAAAGCTGCCAGCCTTTGTTGCTGTCCAAGGTCTTTATAGCGTCCGGACTGAGGGTAGTTAAATCCGAGCCTGATGGTATCCGCTAATAGCGAAAAGCTGCAAAATAGAAGTACAAATCCTGCAAGTACACTTGCGCTCCGTTTCATTTTTATAGTCCTTAACGCACTTGATATTATATTTATAGCGGGTGACTATATCCTTGTGCGGATCAGAAATTGAGGAATGTTAAGTTAAGAATGTCGTGGTTCTTGTAAAAAAATGTAGGCAGCCGCCTGGCTGCAGCCACCATGGACAAAAAACAAAAAAGGGATACCCGATGCGAAAACCTGAACTCGCGGCGACAATCGCCGAACAGACCGGCCTCTCCCGAGAAAAGGCCAACGAAGTGATTACTGCATTTACGGACCAGATTTCAGCTGCCGCGGCACGGGGTGAAGACACTACTTTGATCGGCTTCGGCACCTTCAGTATCCGCGCGCGGGAAGCGCGGGATGGCAGAAACCCTCAAACCGGAGCACCTATGCGCATTCCCGCCAGCAAAACCGTCGGGTTCAAAGCAGGTAAAGCGCTGAAAGATTCGTTCCGCTAAGCATAGACCCGCCCGTTCCCGCGGGCGGGTCTATGGCTTCAGGCCCCGGCCCAGGCCGCCTGCCCTTCTACCAGAGTAAGCCGCACCACGCCGGGTAATGGCTGGTTCAGGACAGGTGCGTGACAGCCTGCAGAGATCAGGGAGTGGCGGTCCGCAGTCCAGTATGCGGCGGGGTCAAACACACACAGATCAGCAACATCATTGTTACTGATCGTCGCAGTCCGGCCGATTACAGATGCCGGCCCGGTGGTAAGGCCACGAACCAGCTCAACCAGCTTGAGTTCACCACGCTGAACCAGCATCAGCCCCAGCGAAAGTACGCTCTCTACACTGGAAAGACCGGGTTCAGTGGCGGGCAAAGGTGCCTGTTTGGCAGCGCTGTCGTGGGGGAGATGCTGGCTCACAATCGCATCAATCACTCCTTCGCGGACACCGGCAATCAAAGCCTTACGATCCGCTTCAGAGCGCAGTGGCGGGCGCAGATGGAAACGACTGTCAAAACCTGCCAGCGCGTCTTCTGTAAAGACAAGCTGATGCATGGCCACATCGGCCGTCACGGCAATTCCCCGGCTGCGGGCATCGGCAATCATCTCAACACTGCGCCCACAGGACAATTGGCTCAAATGGAGACGCACACCGGTTTCCTCCGCCAGCAGAAGCATTTCCATAACTGATGCAGTTTCTGCCACTTCAGGAATACCCAGGAGGCCAAGACGGGCGGTAACCAGGCCATCATGCGCATAGCCGTCTGCCGCCAATGACTGGTTTTCCGGACGAAACATCACGGTCAAACCAAAGGTCTGGGCATAGGCCATACAGCGGCGGAGTATGCGCGCATTACGCACCCCCCGGGATCCATTGCCCAGGGCAACACAACCCGCGGCAGAAAGACCCTCCATATCACTGAGCATCTCACCTTCCAGCCCCCGGGTCACCGCTCCCACAGGAAACACGCGGACAGGGGAGTTGGTAGCCGCACCATCCCGGATCAGATGAGTAACAGCCCTGGAATCATTCACCGGGGAGGTTTCCGGAGAAGCACAGACAGTCGTGAACCCACCCCGTGCAGCTGCACGGGTTTCCGAGACTATATTACCTTTCTGACCATTGCCCGGCTCCCGCAGGTTACAGCACAGATCCACAAACCCCGGAGCAATCACACAGCCTTCAGCATTATAGGTCTGGTCGGCATCGGCATTTACCGCCGCTGCACCTTCACCCGCAATGCGTCCGTTGCGAACCAGCAGTGCACGGTTTTCCGTTTCACCGCCATGGCCGTTCAGTAGCCGGCCGCCAATGATTTTCAGGCTAGCGCCGGAGGAATGCTCATTACCACTCATGCCAGGCCTCGCTCAGTCTGTTCAGTCAGTTTCTGCTGCCGTTCTGCTATCTGCCCACCCATCGCCATGGACATCACCGCCATGCGGATCGCGATGCCATTGGTCACCTGGTTCAGGATGACCGATTGCGGGCCATCCGCCACGGCGGATTCGATTTCCACGCCGCGGTTAATCGGCCCGGGATGCATCACAATGCACTCGGGATGTGCCAGAGCAAGTTTTTCCTGACTCAATCCGTAAAGCCGGTAAAACTCTCGCTCACTCGGCAACAAGGCCCCCTCCATACGCTCCTTTTGCAAGCGCAGCATAATCACCACATCCAGATCTTTCATACCTCTGGTCATGTCGTATTCCACGGTGCAGCCAAGGCTCTCAACATCATTCGGCAACAGGGTTCCAGGCCCGATAACACGGATCTGGTCGGCGCCCAGCTCATTCAGTGCCCGGATCTGGGAACGAGCAACCCGGGAGTGCAGGATATCCCCTACAATCGCCACTTTAAGCCCTTCAAATGCGCCCTTGTGCTGGCGAATTGTCAGCATATCAAGCATGGCCTGAGTGGGGTGGGCATGGCGGCCATCACCGGCGTTGATAATGGCGACTCCGGGTGTAACGCTCTCAGCAATAAAATGCGGCGCACCGCTCTGGGCATGACGTACCACAAACATGTCGCTGGCCATAGCTTCAAGATTCAGAAGCGTATCTGAAAGCGATTCACCTTTAGAGGTGGCGGATGTGCTGATATCAAGGTTGAGCACGTCCGCGGAAAGCCGCTTAGCGGCCAGCTCGAATGTGCTGCGGGTGCGAGTGCTGGATTCGAAGAACAGGTTGACCACAGTTCGCCCTCTGAGCAGAGGCACTTTCTTGATGGTTCGTTCACCCACTTCGATAAATGAATCTGCAGTATCGAGAATGTCAGTGAGCAGATCCCGGCCCAGGCCATCCAGAGTCAGAAAATGCCGCAACTGGCCGTCCCGGGTTAGCTGCAGATGGTTGGGGGAAGCTGCGTTTGCGGTCATGGTTTGCCTGCTATCGATGTTCGGGAGTTTACTGTCCGGTTTCCTGGATTTCGATCCGGAGCGGATCCGGGCCGCGAAGCTTTACGCGCTGCTGCGCGTCAAGTACGAGTGTCTGCCCCGCCACATCGGGCTGAATGGGCAGTTCGCGCGCACCAAGATCAATAAGGGTCGCAAGTATAATACTGGCTGGCCGGCCATAATCGAATAGTTCATTCATCGCTGCACGTATGGTACGGCCACTCATGATTACGTCGTCGACCAGGATAATATCCCGGCCTTCGGTATCAAAAGGCAGGCTTGAGGGCGTCACCTTCGGATTCAGTCCAATCCGGCTGAAATCATCCCGGTAGAAAGAGATATCCAACTGACCAAACGGCTCTTCAATGCCGAGACGCTTACCCAGGATATCGGCCACCCAGACTCCACCGGTGCGGATACCAATCAGCACCGGTGACTCGATACAGCGCTCCGCAAGCATCTGGCGCAATCCGTTTTCCAGCTCATCCAGCAGCCGGTCTATATCAAGCAATGCACTCATTACTTCCTCGCTTCTCTATTCTGCTTGCAGCCGACACCAGGTTTCCAGTATCAGCACTGCTGCACGATCATCTACTCCGTGCCGGCCATAATCCCGGCTGCCACCAGCAGCCATTACCTGGCCCTTGGCTTCGTAGCTGCTCAGACGCTCGTCCACCATTTCTACCGGTACATGAAAGCGACCATGCAGGCGTTTACCAAATTTTCGCGCACGGCCACACATATCATTTTCGCTGTCGTCCATGTTCAGAGGAAGACCTACCAGAAGGATATCCGGCTTCCACTCCGCCAGCAGTTTTTCAATCTGGCCCCAGTCGGGCGTTCCGTTGTCAGCGGCTATCAGGGCCAGCGGCTGCCCTGTCCCCAGCATCTCCTGACCGGTAGCCACGCCAATACGGCGCAGCCCGAAATCAAAAGCCATAACACTGCGGCTGCCAGGTTCAGGCATGCCCCACCGTCTCACTGAGCTGGTTCAAGTCAATGCCGATCAGCCTGAGGACAGCACTGTAGCGTTCGGACCAGGGTGTTCGGAAGAGGATGTCTGTAGTGGCAGGACAAGTCAGCCAGGCATTACTCCCCAGCTCATCTTCCAACTGCCCCTCACCCCAGCCGGAATAGCCCAGAGCCATAAGAAACGCATCCGGGCCCTCGTTGTTGCCGATAGCAGCAAGTATGTCGCGGGAAGTAGTGAGCATAACGTCATCTGAAACCCGGGCTGTGTTCTGCCAGCTGGCACCTGGCGAATGCAGAACAAAACCACGCTCCGTCTCAACCGGACCACCACAGAACACTGGCAGATCGAGCTCGCCCCCCTGAAGATCGAGCTGCTCCAGTATTTCCCCGAGATGGATGTCCAGAGGCTGGTTGATCATCAGCCCCAGAGCCCCATCGCTGGAGTGCTCACAAAGATATATAACTGCACCATGAAAGCGTGGGTCAGCCAGGTACGGAGAGGCCACCAGAAAGTGATGTCGCAGGCTTTGAGGAGAATGCTTTGATGCCGTCATCCGGATGTCAGACCCCGCTGCTGGAAAGACCAGGTACGTATGATTTCCAGCTCATCCACTTCATTACGCATCTCCTCTGGAAACGGCGCAAACGGTGCAGCCATCCGGACGATACGAATCGCTGCATCATCAAGCAGAGTACTCCCGGATGACTGCAGTATGGAAACCTCTTTGATTGTGCCATCTTTCTGCATGGAAACCAGCATTCGCAAGGTGCCATAAACCCCGGCACGGCGGGCTTCGGTGGGGTAATTGATGTTCCCGACCCGCGTCACCTTGCTGACCCAGTTCTGCACATACCAGGCATTGGTTGACTTCAGTGTGGAGGCCGCTGTTACCCGCATCACTCTCGGTTTTCGCGCATAAGCCTGCCGCTGGGCGTCAAACCGGGCTTCAAGGCTGGCGATTTCCAGGCTGCGCTCCATCAGGCTTTTCTTCTCCCTGACCGGCAAAGGCTCATCTTCCGGTTTTGTGCGCTCTTCCGGCACCTGAACCTGATGACTCGACTTGCTTTCGGTTTGCACAACCGTCTGCTCCTGGCGGAGAACCGGCTCGGTTTGGGCCTGTGGCTCGGGCTGTACCTGAGCCACCTCTGTCTGACTGACTTCCGAGGGCTGGGGCGTTGTCATCTCCAGGACTTCTTCCTCGGTACCACTGCCCTGCTGACTTGTCTGGGCCAGAAAGTCCGCCTTCTCAGGTGCCTCCTCGTCGTCAAATTGCGACAGGGTGATCTCCATCGTCTGGGCAGAGGATCGCGGAGGCTCCGGCGCAAAGGTAATTCCCAGCACCACAACCGCATGCACCACCAACGCCATGAACAGCGTGAAGGAAAACCTGTCAAAATCACTTACCTGCACTGCCATTACCGCGTCCGTTCCTGTCGTTTGCCCTGATCCATCATTTCCCCGTCAGCCCTGCGTAAGACGTTTCTCGACGGCGTCCATCAGCATACCAGCAATGTCCGTTCCGAAAGCATCGTCGAGCTCGCGGACACAGGTCGGGCTGGTCACATTGATTTCCGTGAGATAATCGCCGATCACATCCAGGCCTACAAACATCAGTCCTTTTTCTTTGATCACCGGAGCAACCCGCGCACAGATCTCACGATCACGGGCTGTAAGCTCACGACCCTCGCCTCTGCCACCGGCAGCCAGATTGCCGCGATTCTCGCCTTGAGAAGGAATTCGTGCAAGAGAATACGGCACAGCTTCACCGTCGATCATCAGAATGCGTTTGTCGCCATCGCTGATTTCCGGAATGTATTTCTGGGCCATGGCCTGGTGAGCGCCGTAGTTGGTCAGGGTTTCAATAATCACACCCAGATTGAAGTCATTTTCTTTCACACGGAAAATCGAGTGACCACCCATCCCGTCGACCGGTTTCATAATAATATCGCGATGCCGGGCGTAAAACTCCCGGAAACGCTTCGATGACCGGCTTACCAGCAGAGGCGGCGTCAAATCTTCAAACTGCGTTGCAAACAGCTTTTCGTTACAGTCCCGCAAAGTTGCTGCAGGGTTAACCACCAAAGCGCCCTGCTGCTCTGCCGATTCAAGAATATAGGTAGCCATCAGGAACTCGCGATCTACAGGCGGATCCTTACGCATCAGGATCACATCCAGGTCACCCAGGGCGCGATCTCTGGCTGGACCGAAACTGTACCAGCTCTCGGGATCCATGTGCACAGTCAGGCTGCGCGTGTGAGCCATGGCCTTGCCGCCGTCCAGGTACAGGTCAGGCAATTCCATGTATTCGATTTCCCAACCACGATTCTGAGCCGCTAACAGCATCGCCAGTGAACTGTCTTTTTTGAAATGGATATCCTTGATCGGATCCATCACGATCCCGAGTCGAACTGTCATAATGCCTCTCTGGCGCTTTCAAGGGTTAAAAACACGAACCGGTCTGCAGAGTGAACCGGACAATAAGTGCTATGCTGAGAAACCAGATGGTATTGTACCCGAGCCGTGAATGCATCCGCAGAAATCCTTGGTCAATTACGTGATGTTTCAGGCAGAAGTACATTTGGTCACAAAGTAATACTTTTTATCGAGCCATCGATAATCTATAAATGGGCGGGGTTTCTAGAACAACTTTATGGTTTGTGCTAAAAACCTTCGTTTGAAAACAATGACAGTCGCTGAGCGCAAGGCACCTGGATAATGGATGACAACTTCGAGAACTTGAAGATCATGGTGATCGACGACAGCAAAACCATCCGTCGCACCGCAGAAACTCTCCTGAAAAAGGTCGGTTGTGAGGTGATCACCGCGACAGACGGTTTTGATGCTCTGGCCAAAATTGCCGACTCACAGCCGGATATTATTTTTGTGGATATCATGATGCCCCGCCTGGATGGCTACCAGACCTGCGCGCTCATCAAGAATAATTCCTCTTTCAAAAAGACGCCGGTCATCATGCTGTCCAGTAAGGACGGGCTTTTCGATAAAGCCAAGGGGCGCATCGTAGGCTCTGACCAGTACTTGACGAAACCATTCAGCAAAGATGAGCTGCTCAATACGATTCGTCATTATATTCCCGTGACGTCACAGTAAACCTGCTGACACAAAGAAACATCGAGGAACTCATGGCTCGCATTCTGATTGTTGACGACTCTCCTACAGAGGTTAAGAAAATCTCCACCATTCTGGAAAAGCACAAACACGACGTGCTTACCGCCGATAATGGCGCCGATGGTGTTGCCAAAGCGCGTGCCGAAACTCCGGACCTGGTGCTTATGGACGTGGTTATGCCAGGTCTCAATGGGTTTCAGGCAACCCGTCAGTTGACCCGGGCACCGGAAACAGCATCCATTCCAGTGATCATTGTGACCACCAAGGATCAGGAAACCGACCGCGTGTGGGGCACCCGCCAGGGCGCCAAAGGGTATCTGGTCAAACCGGTTAACGAAGACGACCTGATCAAGACCATCAACAGTCTGATTGCCTGATCCCCAAATCGTGGAGTAAGCATGTCCGCCCAGGTCGCCCCTTTTGAAGTTCTGAAGGATATCGCCCAGCGCAGCCGGTCCATGGCTGCGGGCCTGCCTGAACAGCAGGAAGCCGTAGAACTGTGGAACGGCATCGGTTTTGTTCTCGCAGGTGAACGTTATGTGGCCCCCATGGGCGAGGTCACTGAAATACTGCATGTTCCCCGGTTTACGCATATTCCGGGAGTGCAGCCATTTCTGATGGGTGCTGCCAACGTTCGCGGGCGCCTTCTGCCTCTGGTAGATCTTGCCGGATTTTTTGAAATACCCCGATCGTCTCGCAGCCAGCGGGAACGGCGGGTGCTTGTGGTGGAGCACGGTGATCTTTTCAGCGGCCTGGTCGTCGATACCGTGCTCGGCATGCAGTACTTTGCAACCGACAGTTTCAAGGCAGCGCCAGCTGGTGTGCCTGAAAACGTTCAACCGTTTGTCGCAGGCGGATATGAACGAAACGAAGAAGTCTGGAAAGTGTTTTCCGCCATCGACTTGCTCGAAGACGAACGCTTTCTCGACGTCGCACAGTGGTAAGGGTAGTGACCGTGGCAGGACACACACTCTGACTGCCTGAAGCTTGATTAAAAAAACATTTGCCAAATTCTTGTAGAGGCCGGGAGCCAGAAAATGAAAAACAGAGCCGGAAGAATCGGTATGGGCCAGGGAGGCAACAAACTCGTTGCCGGCCTGATTGCCTCGCTGATCGCACTCACCGTCCTGCTCGTTGTGGTCCTGTTTATAGTTAACAGTGACAGCCAGAACGATCAGGAATACATAGCCAACGCCGCAGAACTCAGGGTGCTTTCGCAGGAAATCGCGAAAAACGCGACGGAAGCCGCCGGCGGTACCGCCGAGGCATTCGACCAGCTGCGCCGCTCCCGTGATGAATTCCAGCGGCTCTGGACTAACGTGACCGACGGTAACCCGGCAACCGGCCTGCCGCCCAGCGAACTGGCCCGCGACAGCGGCGTTCAGCAGCACTGGAACACGGTACGTGAGAATGCTGACAGTATTCTGAGCACTCAGGACGCCGTACTCGGCCTGCACGAAGTAGCGCGAACGCTGAACGAAACTATTCCTCAGCTCCAGGTCGAATACGACGATATCGTACAGATCCTTCTGGACAATGATGCTCCGGCTGAACAGATCGCACTGGCACAGCGTCAGTCGCTACTGGCAGAGCGTATTGTTCGCTCGGTAAACAACGTACTTTCCGGTGATGAAGACGCCGTTATCGCTGCCGACCGGTTTGGCCGGGACGCCAGCTTGTTTGGCCGTGTACTGGATGGCCAGCTTAACGGCAATCAGGCCATGGGTATCTCCCGGGTAAATGATGAAGATGCAATCTACGGCCTGGAAGCTGTTGATGAATTGTTCGAGTTCGTTTCCCAGAACGTAGACGCTATCCTCGAGGCCTCTCCCGACCTCTTCAAGGTACGTACTGCAGCCAGCGACATCTTCCAGAACTCCGAGATCCTGCTGTCCGAACTCTCCGTTCTGGCCGAAGATTTACGTGGCGCCAGCGACTCGCGGGTTGTCAGCCCAACACTGGCTTTCATTATTCTGGCGGCCATGGTTGCCATGGTTGTATTTATCGGCCTGGCCCTCTACCGGGAAGCCCAGGGACGTCTTGCGACTACTCAGGAACAAAATGAGCAGAACCAGAACGCGATCCTGCGACTGCTGGACGAACTGGCTGACCTCGCCGACGGTGACCTTACCGCAGAAGCCACGGTAACCGAGGACTTCACCGGTGCCATTGCTGACTCCATCAACTACGCGATCGACCAGATGCGCGGACTGGTACAGGCAATTCGTGGTACAGCGGTACGTGTGGCCTCGGCGGCACAGGAAACCCAGTCTACTGCGATGCACCTGGCAGATGCTTCCGAGCACCAGGCCCAGGAAATTGCCGGCGCTTCAGCAGCGGTTAACGAAATGGCTGTATCCATCGACCAGGTATCGTCTAACGCCGCGGAATCTTCTGCGGTTGCGGAGCGCTCGGTTGCTATCGCCAAGAAAGGCGCCGAAGTGGTACAGAACACCATTCGCGGCATGGATAATATCCGTGAGCAGATTCAGGAAACATCCAAACGGATCAAGCGTCTGGGTGAATCTTCCCAGGAAATCGGTGATATCGTATCCCTGATCAACGACATTGCCGACCAAACCAACATCCTGTCCCTGAACGCCGCAATCCAGGCCTCCATGGCTGGTGATGCAGGCCGGGGCTTTGCGGTAGTTGCGGACGAGGTTCAGCGTCTTGCGGAACGTTCCTCTGCGGCAACCAAGCAGATTGAAGCACTGGTTAAGACGATCCAGTCTGACACCAACGAAGCCGTTATTTCGATGGAACACACCACGGCCGAGGTAGTTCGTGGTGCACGTCTGGCACAAGACGCGGGTATCGCCCTCGAAGAAATCGAGAACGTATCCATGAGTCTTGCGGAGTTGATTCAGAACATCTCCAACGCCGCACGTCAGCAGTCATCTTCTGCGGCACACATCTCCAATACTATGAACGTTATCCAGGAAATTACTTCCCAGACTTCGTCCGGTACCAACGCAACCGCCAAGTCTATCGGGAATCTGGCAGAAATGGCGTCCGAGCTGCGGTCCTCCGTTGCCGGTTTCACATTGCCTGATGAAGACCTGGCAGACCAGGAGCAAGAGGAAGACAGCAACGTTCCGGTGGTGGGCTGACACACAGCCCGGGGCTAATGGCGGTTTATGTCTGAGCTTCATAACACTCCGTCACCCGCCGAAAGCACTTGGCTTCTGCGCCGACTTCCTGACATGGACGAGGCGCAGTTCAACCAGTGGCAGGTACTACTGGAACATCGCACAGGTATGACGCTGCCTGCAGAGCGCCGCTCGTTTCTGGAAACCAACTTGAGTATCCGGATGCGGGAAATAGGCTGCAGCAGCTATCAGGCCTACTACGAAGCGATTGTCCTGGGGCCGGATGCAATACAGGAATGGTCAATTCTGGTTGACCGGCTGACGGTACAGGAAACCCGTTTTTTTCGGGACCCTGATGCCTTCCGACTAGTCGCTGACTATGTTCTTACACGGCCCAGAGAGCAGCTTCGAAAGCATGCTCTCGAAGCCTGGAGCGTAGGATGCTCCACCGGAGAAGAGCCTTATACGCTGGCCATGGTGCTGAACGAATGTATGCACCAGCTGACACTGCAGCCACTGTATGGCGTAACCGGCTCGGACATCAGTTCGCCGGTAGTCGAGAAGGCCCGGACTGGCCGGTTCAGTGCCCGCAAATTACAGGGCATGGACGAAAGTATAAAAGCCCGGTATTTCCGCCCGGCCGAGCGGAATACCGTTGAGATTATCGATAACATCCGGGAGCGGGTCTGTTTCACCAGGTTGAATGTGTTGGATCTGGATAAAGCACCCATGCACGGGATGAACATTATTTTCTGCCAGAATCTGCTGATTTATTTCCGTCGCTGGCGTCGACGGGACATTGTCAAGCGACTCGCAGAGCGGCTGGCGCCCGGGGGATTACTGGTTCTGGGCCAGGGAGAGCTGACCGACTGGCAGCCCCCAGGCCTGCAAAGAGTACCCTCGGAACATGTACTGGCGTGGATAAAGCGCCAGACTGACGAAGAATAACCGGAGAGGTTATGGGCAACCACCATGACAGCATCGCCCTCGACTGGGTTCGGGGCGAGATACAGGACACGCTGACTCAGGGTCAGCATGCGTTGGAGGCGTATGTCGAAAATCGTGACGACTCGGCTCGCCTGCGCTTCTGCCTGAATTATCTCCATCAGGTGCATGGCACTCTGAAGATGGTTGAGCTTTACGGTGCAGCTTTGCTGACCGAAGAAATGGAAAAGCTCACCCAAGCGGTGTTGGACAACAGCGTCAATAGCGTGGACGAAGCTGTTAACGTCCTTATGCAATCGATTCTGCAGCTTCCACAGTACCTTGAACATCTGGATAGCAGCCAGGACGACTTCCCCATGGTACTGCTACCCTTGCTGAACGACCTCCGTGCAGCCAGAGGTGAGCCTTTACTCTCGGACACATCCCTGTTCAAGCCAGATATGGGACCATCGCGCATGCGGGTTGCAGGCAGCGTATCCCAACGTCTGCAGGATCCCAAGGTCCTTGGGCATATCCGCAAACTGCGCCAGATGTACCAGTTTGCTCTGGCTGGCATCGTTCGCGAAGAAGACCTCAGTGCACAATTTGCTTACCTGCAAAAGGTCATTCACAGACTGATTCGTCTTTGTCAGCAAACGCCCCGCGGAGAACTCTGGAAAGCCGCAGCGGCCTTCGTTGAAACGCTGGAAGCCAGAGCTAATCCTGTCAACGCAGCGGTTAAGTCTTTGCTGCGGGATCTCGATAGTGAAATCCGCCGCCTCATAGATGAGCACGGGAATATTCTTGCACAGCCAGCGCCCGATGCGCTGCTGAAACACCTGCTCTACTACGTTGCCCGGGCAAACGATCTCGACTCCGATAAAGTCCGTGATCTGCGTAGCCGTTACCAACTGGAACAGGCCCTGCCATCCGAAGGTGACGTAGATGCTGCCAGAACCCGGGTCTCCGGCCCCGGCCGTGAAGCCATCCACTCGGTGGTCAGCGCGCTCAACGAAGAACTTGCTAAGCTGAAAGATCAGCTCGACCTGTTTGTTCGTTCAGAAGTGCGACAGAACAATGAACTTGAAGACCTTCTGCCCGGCCTGGTGCAGGTTGGCAACACGCTCGCTGTGCTGGGTCTGGGGATTCCCCGGAAAGTCATTACAGAACAGATTGAGCTTATCGAGAAAGTCAGCGCCCAAAGTGAACTGGTCGATGACGGCACTCTGATGGATATCGCAGGGGCTCTGCTGTACGTAGAGGCAAGTCTCGCAAGCCTTGATAATGACCGACAGCCGGAACTCTCCGGAAATAACGGCGACAACCTGCCTTCAAGCAAAGGGTTCCGTGAGCTCGGGGAAGCCAGCAGCGCTCTCCTCAGAGAGTCACGCAACACTCTGGAGCAGGTAAAATCAGCGGTAATTAACTTTATAGCGTCCCAGTGGGATACCCGTGAAATTGAGCACGTCCCTGGCCTGCTTCACAGCATTCGCGGCGGTTTGAGCCTGGTTCCTCTGGAACGTGTGTCCACCATGCTTGCCTCCGCCGAGCGCTACATTTCAGACGTTCTGCTCAGTGACAAGCACGTGCCTGACTGGAAACAACTGGATACCCTGGCAGACGCAATCACCAGCATTGAGTACTATCTGGAACGCCTGGATGAGGGCATCAGTGACAACGAAGATATTCTGAAAATCGCTGAAGAAAGCCTTGCAAGCCTGGGCTTTCCGGTGGGTGAAGAACCAACCTGGGACAAAGAGCCCGCCCAGGACGATATTCCGGTTGTCGAGCAAACGGAAGTCAAAACCTCTGACGAAGATCTTCTGGACGACGAAATTCTTGGCGTCTTTGTAGAGGAAGCAGAAGAAGTCCTGCAGACAATCGAGGAATTCTATCCTCGACTGCGCCAGGACCACGACGACAGGCAGGCATTGACAGAAGTCCGCCGGGCCTTCCATACACTTAAAGGCAGTGGTCGTCTGGTCGGGGCAAACAGCCTCGGAGAACTGGCCTGGTCCGTGGAAAACCTGCTGAACCGTGTCATTGATCAGACCATTAAACCGAACGACGAACTGTTCGCCCTGATTGATGAAGCCAACGCCCGCATCCCTTCACTTATTCAAGAGTTCCGGGAAGGCCAGGTAGGCGGTGACGTATCCAGTCTTATAGACCGCGCAGAGTCCATGGCGACAACCCGCCGCAGCGAAAGCGAAGAAGCTTCTGCTTCTGCACCCGAAGATGTGAGTCCCGAAGCGGCACCCGAGGAAATCCCGGTACCGTTAGTAGCAGAAGCCAACGACAATCAGCAGGATGACCTGATTGACGATGAAATCCTCGAAATCTTCATCGAGGA
Organism: Marinobacter sp. F3R11; assembly: GCF_003318275.1. Taxonomy (GTDB): domain Bacteria; phylum Pseudomonadota; class Gammaproteobacteria; order Pseudomonadales; family Oleiphilaceae; genus Marinobacter. Next base: position 1,194,140 of record NZ_QOCH01000015.1, read on the forward strand.
GGCAGGCGAGGTTCTGGATACGATCCGCGAGTACCTGCCTATGCTTCTTCGTCAGCACGACGATCGCAGCGCTCTGTCCGAAGTACGCCGCGCATTCCATACCCTCAAGGGTAGTGGCCGCATGGTCGGCGCACAGGTAGTCGGTGAACTTGCCTGGTCTATCGAAAATATGCTGAACCGCGTAATCGACGGCAGCATTTTCATGAACGACGATATAGCAAACCTGCTGGACGAGGCCACCGGCATTCTTCCTGCACTGGTAAGTGACTTCGAACGCAAGCAGCCACCTTCCGTCGATCCGGAAGGGCTTCAGGCACGTGCCACTGCACTGTCTAACGGCGAAATTCCCGAAACCAGCTCCATGCCAATCTCCGGGGAGGAGGCAGCACCCTCCATCGGCGTAATGGATGAACCCGATACAGACGATGGTGGCGTAGACCCGGTACTCCTCGATATCTTCGAGAGCGAAACCGAAACCCATCTGCAAACCCTGAACGAGTTCCTGGCCTCAGCCGGCGACAAAGTCAGCGTGTCCTACACCGATGGACTTTCCCGGGCTCTGCATACACTCAAGGGCAGCGCCCACACTGCAGGAATTACCCCCATTGCTGCAGTTATTGCTCCTCTGGAGCACTTCATCAAGGAGTCCCGCAGCCAGAATTTGCGGGCAGACCGCGATGTGCTATCGCTGATTGAACGGGCCTGTAACTTCCTGACACAAGGCTTGGCACAGCTTCGCAAAGATCCTCAGGCGTCCCTGCCTGGTACTGATGCGTTCCTGGAAAAACTGCAACTCGTTTCAGACGACAGGCTTCGCACATACAGCAAAGAGCCAAGCCCAGAAGGCGAGCAGCCAGCGCCATCACAGCTGGTGCAATTGTTCCTGAACGAAGGCCTGGACGTTGTTCTGAACGCAGATCCTATTCTCGATCAGTGGTCAGATAACCCACAGGACACTGCATCACTCAACCGGCTCAACACTGAACTGACGCGGCTTACCAATGCCGCCGCCGACGCTGGCCTGCCGGACGTTGCAGCGCTGTCAGAAGCCCTGCAGGAAGTCTACGAAGCAACCATCGCCGGTAATGCAGTACCGGATGCACAATTCTTCCCGACCGTTCGCAGGGGCCACGAGCATCTGATCAATATGATGGATCAGGTTGCAGCAGGGTTAGCGATCACACCGGGAGACGAACTGGTTGCCGAACTGGAAGCACTTGCCCAGTCCATCGCCAGTCGGGAGCCTCAGGAATCCAGTGATTTTGATCAGGCCTTTACTGAAGACCTGGAAGAGATTGATCTCAGCTTTGACCTGGATGAACTGGAAACACTTGGCTCAGAACAGGGTGACGCCAGCCAGCAGTCGCCCTCCGACCTGCCTTTACCAGAAACATCTGAAGATAATCTGGATGAGGAACTCGCCGAAATATTCCTCGATGAGGCACGCGACCTTATCGACAGCACCGGCGAGGCACTGCAGATCTGGAGCACTTCAACCGGCAATCTGGATATCCTGCGCCTGCTTCAGCGAGACCTGCATACGCTCAAAGGTGGAGCACGCCTGGCAGATATTCCGTCGGTGGGCGATCTTTCTCACGAACTTGAAAACCTGTTTGAAGGGCTGACCGAACAGCGGCTATCGGTAAGCGACGAGCTGTCGGACCTGCTTTTCCGTTGTCATGACCGCTTGGCCGGCATGGTTGAAAGCATGCAAGCGAAGGAGCTTCCACGACCTGCCCCGGATCTTATCAGCGAAATCCGGGCCTACGTGGACTCCTCAAGCGGCTCACGGCTGGTCACTGATGTAACCGTATCGGAAGAGCAGGATAAGGCCACATCCGATGAAGCCCCGCTCCCGGTTCCGGAGCCTGAGGAAGTTGACGAGGCCAAAACCAGCGATCACGCAACCTACCTCTCGCACATGGACCCTGAGCTGATCGGGATCTTCCTCGAAGAGGCCTATGACCTGATCAACTCAACAGGCAGTGCATTGCACACCTGGAGTGAAGATCCGTCCAATCATGCAATTGCCGCAGAGCTCCAGCGAGACGTACACACCCTCAAAGGTGGCGCGCGGATGGCCGGCGTCGAGGCCATTGGTGACCTGACTCACGTACTTGAAGATCTCTTCGAGCGAGTAGCTGAGCGCGACCTTGAACCCAGCAGCGCAATGAATGAGCTGTTGTTCGCCTGCCACGACCGGCTGGCCCAGATGGTTGAACAGGTTGCCACCCAGAAACCCTGCCCCCCCGCCAATGAACTGGTGGATCAGGTTGAAGCAATTCTCCGTGGCGAATCAATACCACCGGTCGCAGAAGCAACTGAAACTGAAATAGCCGAAGCCGAAGCCGAAGACGCAGAAGCAGAAGCAGAAGCAGAAGCAGAAGCAGATATTACCCCACCACTTCCGGAAGTTATCCAGGAAGAGGACAGCGATGACGAGCTGGTGAGCATCTTCCTGGATGAAGCTCACGAGATCCATGATGTTATCAGCGAATGCCTCGACCAGTGGCGCGAAGACCCGCAGGCTATGGAAGGTGTCGCACAGTTACAACAGGAACTGCATGCGCTCAAGGGTGGCGCACGGCTGTCCGATTTCGACCCCATCGCGGATCTCGCGGAAGCCTGGTCGGGCGCACTCGACACGCTGATGTCCAACCCCGCCAATCAGAAGCTTCTGCTGGCACTCAGCGACCGCGGGTTTGCAAACCTGGCCCAGATGTTCAGTACACTGGAGCAAGGTAGCGATCCTGTAGCGGACGCTGAACTTCTTGCTGCCTTCAGCGGCGTACAACAACCTGACAGCATTCCCGGAGAACGCCCGCAAGAGCAGGCAAAAGAGGCAGACCAGGAAGCAGTGGATCCGGAAATCCTGGAGATATTCCTGGAAGAAGCCGGCGAAATCATGGATCAGCTGGACCAGCTTCTTGATGACTGGCGCAAAGATCCGGGCAGCAGCCGCTTCAATCACGAAGCGCAACGCGCTTTGCATACGCTCAAGGGCGGCGCCCGTTTATCGAAGCTATCGGTGCTGGGCGATAAAGCTCACAGTTTTGAAGCCCGCCTTATCGAATTGGGCGACAAGGCACCGGATGATGCCCAGTGGCAGGCCATCACCGAAGCCCACGACGACATCATTGCCCTGGTGGCAGAGGTGCGCAATGGTTTCAAATCCGATGACACACAACAGGAAACCCTGAGCGAAGTTCCGCCAGCGGTTGAGGAATCGCCGCAGCCGGAGATATCCGGTGATGAGAACGCGCCAGATACTCAGGCAGAGCCTGCGGCTAAACCTGTACAGGCAAAAGCGCCGGCAAAAGCAAGAAACAAAGGCCCAGAGATACACCGCCCTGCGGCACAAGAGACCATCCGGGTATCTGCTCCTCTGCTGGATGACCTGGTCAACCTTGCGGGTGAGACCAGTATTACCCGTGGTCGACTGGAACAGCAAAGCAGCGATTTTGGCCAGACCCTGGACGAGATGGCCGCGACCATTGAGCGTTTACGCGAACAGCTGCGTCGGATGGAAATCGAGACAGAGACCCAGATCCTGTTCAGTGCCGAAAAAGAGCACGGACCCGACTATGGCGACGCCTTCGACCCGCTCGAAATGGACCGGTACTCCTCTATACAGCAGCTATCCCGGGCTTTGACCGAATCCTCTTCGGACCTTGCAGACTTGCGCGAGACGCTTTCTGACAGGGTCAGGGATACGGAAACCCTGCTGGTGCAGCAGTCCCGCATCAATACGGAACTCCAGGAAGGTCTGATGAAGACCCGAATGATTCCGTTCTCCTCCATGGTGCCGCGTCTACGACGGATTGTTCGCCAGATAAGTAACGAGCTGGGCAAGAAAGTAGAGTTTGATGTACGCAATGCTGAAGGCGAAATGGATCGCAACATTCTGGAGCGCATGATCGCGCCACTGGAGCACATGTTGCGCAACGCTGTCGATCACGGCATTGAAAGCCCCGCTGAACGCCTGAAAAATGGTAAGCCCGAAACCGGTGAAGTGACCCTGTCACTTGTCCGTGAAGGTGGCGATGTGGTTCTGCGCATGATGGACGACGGCGCAGGCATACCATCTGAAGTCATCCGTGACAAAGCGATCCGGCAAGGCCTGCTGCAAAAAGAAGAAGATCTCTCTGAGCGGGAAATCCTCCAGTTTATTCTGCAACCGGGGTTCTCAACCGCGCAACAGGTTACTCAGATTTCCGGTCGTGGCGTTGGTATGGATGTGGTGGCCACCGAGATCAAACAGCTCGGCGGAAGCCTGGATATAGAATCGCAGGTTGGCCGAGGCACCATGTTCACCGTACGGCTGCCGTTTACCGTCTCGGTAAACCGTGCCCTGATGGTATCCACGGGTGAAGACTTCTATGCAATCCCACTCAATACAATTGAAGGTATTGTCCGGGTCAGCACCTACGAACTTGAGGAATACTACAAGCCAGACGCACCGCTTTACGAATACGCTGGCCAGGAATATCGTCTGCAATACCTCGGTAGTCTGCTGAACAGCGACCATCAACCGAAGTTACAGGGCCAGGCACTGCCGTTGCCGGTAATCCTGGTTCGCGGCGCTGACCAGCCCATGGCATTGCAAGTGGACAACCTGATGGGCAGCCGGGAAATTGTTGTTAAATCCCTTGGCCCGCAGTTCAGTAGTGTCCGTGGCGTATCCGGTGCAACCATTCTTGGTGATGGTAATGTGGTAGTGATCCTCGATCTGCCAGCGATGATCCGTTCCGACATATTGTCTGAACGCCAGCGTCTGGCCGATCTGGAAAAAACACGGGAATCTGCTCGCTACGAAGAGCGCGCCACCGTTGTGATGGTAGTGGACGATTCTGTTACCGTCCGGAAAGTTACCTCACGCTTGCTGGAACGTAATGGCATGGAGGTAATCACCGCCAAAGACGGCCTGGATGCAGTTGCGCAATTGCAGGATCATAAGCCGGACATCATGCTGCTGGATATCGAAATGCCACGTATGGACGGTTTTGAAGTGGCCAGTTTTGTGCGACACGACGACACTCTGCGTGATATGCCTATCTGTATGATTACGTCACGTACCGGTGAAAAACACCGTGAGCGGGCACTGTCTATTGGCGTAAATGAATACCTCGGCAAGCCGTTCCAGGAGACTGAATTGCTGAAGACAATCGAACGGCTAACCGGTAAGCAGTGATGACCGGCCATAACGGTCGGGCTCAGGTTGGTATTGTGTCGGATATTCTCCTGCAGAGGCATCGTCTGCAGGCGACGACTACGAAGTTCGGCCTTGAGGTCTGCTTTACCGGGGATCCCGAAAGGCTTCAGAGACAGTCAGGGTTCCCGGAAGCAGGTTTATGGCTGGTTTCGCTGGAAGATGAAGCGGACCATCCGACTCTGTTCGATTACCTGCTGGAGAATACAGAGGCGCCCGTCCTGTTCGGTCTCGATCAGGCCCCGTCCTCAGGCAGTACCGAGTATTTCCGCTGGGAGCGCAGGCTGCTGGGCAAGCTGGAGCAAGAGCTGGGAGAGTTTGCGCAACTGGACTCCAAAGACAGTCTTGAAGAGCTTGCGGAACAACCTGCTAAAATCGATGGGGCGCCCGTGCTTCCACAGTGGCTGCCCGCCGCTGAACCTGGCTCTGTGGCTGAGGATGTCTGGGTACTATGCGCCTCTTTGGGCGGACCTGCAGCGGTTAAGGCGTTTCTGGATAACCTTCCTCCAGGCTTGCCTGTAGGGTTTATTTACGCCCAGCATATTGATGGTCATTTTACAGAAGTACTTACCCGTGTACTTGGCCGTCATGCCCATTACAAACTGCGGCATGCTGAAGAAAATTACCGGGTGAAAAACGGCGACGTAGTAATGATGCCGGTTGAAAACGAATGGAAATTTGACAACACCGGGGTACTTACCAAACTGGACACCCCATGGCCCGGGCCTTACGGCCCTTCCATTGATCAGGTATTGCTCAATACGGCAGATCATTATGGGGCCCACTGCCATGCGATCATGTTTTCCGGAATGGGTGCCGACGGCGTGACGGCCGCGCCATTACTCAAAGCCTATGGTAGCCGGATCTGGGTTCAGGAAAGTTCCAGTTGTGGTAACAGCTCCATGCCCGATTCTGTAGCCGCCACGGGCTGTTCCGGTTTTTGCGGCACTCCCGAACAACTGGCCCGGGAACTGGTCAAAACTATTGAAAAATCCTGTCTGCTCAAAGGCAGGCAGAAACGGGATACCGTCTGAGGACACAAGCAATGAAAGACAACAGCCAGACTCTCTCCTGCGTTATGATCCCCGTAAGCAGGCGGCAGCTTATTCTCCCCAACGTATCCATCGCCGAGGTAGTGGACTATGCCAGTAGTGACGCAGGCGTCGGTGCGCCGGATTGGCTGGCTGGCCGGCTGGAGTGGCGGGGATTAAATCTGCCGGTTATCTCCTACGATGCAGCCAACGGTGGAAATCTGACAGTACCTGGTGAAAATCGCGGGCGGATTATTGTGCTGAACACCATCAGCGAGAATAGCAAAAAGCTTCGTTTTATAGCTTTGATTACCCAGGGCATTCCCAGCCAGGTTCGCATTAACGAACAGCAGATTAAGCCTCTGGATGGTGAAAAAGGTCCTGCCGATCTTATGCAGATCGATGTTGACGGTGAAGCCGCCTGGATTCCTGACCTGGATTACCTTGAATCTCTTGCCAGTGAAGCACTGGTGTAGCTGTAGAATCAGGAACTGCAAAGTGGCAGACACTCGGGTTATTCACCGGCCCCGTGGCATGAGGATCCTTGCGAATGTTATAATGTTGCAAACCTAGCAGGATCCCGACCATGTCCGCCAGCGCACTCCCATACCGTCCCCATAACCACGATACCTGTGTCAGCGACGCTCTGGCCGATGCCAGGGAAATCTGTCAGCAGAAAAATGTCCGTCTGACCGCCACCCGTGAGCGGGTGCTTGAGTTGATCTGGCAATCCCACAAGCCCCTCGGGGCCTATGATGTGCTCGCGGAGCTTGCCTCCGAAGGCCATAACGCCGCGCCACCAACAGTTTACCGGGCACTGGATTTCCTGCAGCAGCATGGGCTGGTTCACCGTATAGCCTCGCTTAACGCGTTTACCGGTTGCGCCCACACGGGTGAAAAGCACACAGGCATGTTTCTTATCTGCCGTGCCTGCGGCAATGTTCTTGAACTGACGGACACGCATGTTTCCACAGCGATCCACAATGCTGCTGACGCAGAAGCATTCCGCGTCGAAAATATAACCCTTGAGGTGTCAGGCCTCTGCCCCCGCTGCCTGGCGGAAAAAAACCATGAGTGAAACCCTGGTTGCCATCGACAACCTTACTGTCCGGTTTGGCGACCGGACGGTTGTTGACGGGGTAAACCTGTCACTCCACCGTGGCGATATCATAACGATCATCGGGCCCAACGGCGCGGGCAAAACTACCCTGATCAAAGCCATTCTGGGTATACAGCCGGTAACCAGTGGCCATATCACGCTCTCAAAAGGCCTGGTGACAGGTTATGTGCCCCAGCACCTTAGCCTGGAGCCTACTCTGCCTCTCACCGTTAAACGCTTTATGCTGCTCAGCGGTCGATCTCTGGCAGATTGCGAGTCTGCATTGGCAAGAACGGGGGTCAGCCATCTGCTTAATGCTTCCGTACATCACCTGTCCGGGGGTGAACAGCAACGCCTGCTGCTGGCACGCGCACTGGTCCGGAAACCGGACCTTCTGGTCCTCGACGAGCCCGCACAGGGTGTTGATATCAACGGCCAGGCTGCACTTTACGACCTGATCCGCCAGTTAAGAGATGAGCTGAACTGTGGCGTTATCATGATCTCCCACGATCTGCACCTGGTCATGGCTGCCACCGACAAGGTTATCTGCCTGAACCAGCACGTATGCTGCAGTGGACACCCTGCGGATGTTTCCCACGACCCTGCTTTTATCGAAACCTTCGGGCAGCCTGTGGCCGAGTCTCTGGCTGTATATCACCACCATCACAATCATAGCCATGACCTTCATGGCAACGTAGTTGGTAGCGGCAAACCTGGCCAGGACCAGATGTGTGAACTCAGTCATGACAGGTGTCATCATGAGCATCATTGATGCCGTACTGAACGATTTTTTCTGGCGTGCCCTTGTCGGTGGACTGGGTGTTGCTTTGGTTGCCGGACCATTAGGCTGTTTCGTGGTCTGGCGGAGAATGGCATATTTCGGCGATACCCTGGCCCATTCGGCTCTGCTGGGCATAGCCCTGAGTTTTCTGATCAGTGTCCCGCTCAATCTTGGGGTGATCATTACCAGCCTTATTCTGGCCATTGCCCTGATGTCTTTTTCCCGCAATAAAACCCTCGCCACCGACACTTTGCTGGGTATTCTTGCTCACAGCGCTTTAGCCATAGGTCTGGTAGCACTCAGTTTTATGCCGGAAGTCCGGGTTGACCTGACCGGCCTGCTGTTTGGTGATCTTCTGGCCATGACTCGCAACGATTTGCTGTGGATCTATGGCGGGGCGGTTTTGGTCCTGACGCTCCTGATCTCACTTTGGCGTGCTCTGCTAATGAGCACGATCCACGAAGAGCTGGCACGGGTTGAGGGCGTGCATGTTGAGCGCCTGCGCCTGCTATTGATGCTGATGTTTGCTCTTGTTATTGCCGTTGCCATGAAGATGGTCGGCGTCTTACTGATTACCGCACTACTGATCATCCCTGCAGCCACGGCACGCCGGTTGGCAAAAACCCCGGAGCAAATGGCAATGCTGGCGATCATGTTCGGTTTTTTTGCAGTAGCAGGAGGGCTGGGCCTATCGTGGCACATGGATACACCGGCCGGTCCATCCGTCGTGGTAACCGCGTTCATTACTTTTCTTGTTGTCTATGGCGCCGCGGGAATATTTTCAGCCCGGAGTACTACCTGAGAGCTGCAAAGTTCCGGCGGTCATAAAGGTTGAAGCACATCCATCAGGCGGCCGGTTTCCAGCAGCTCGAGAAACTCGTCTCCCATACGCTCACTCTCGGCAATCGCTCTTCGCCATGAGCGCTCCCGGCCGCTGTCATCACCAACATAGGTTTCGAAATCCTTACGATCGGGGAGTTTGCGGTCTGGCAGGCCAGCCAGATAGTCCGGAGAAGGCGCTACCAGCAACACATCCTGTAGGCGGGTCGCATCGCCACGCCGCCAGGGCAAGGTTTTATCAAACCAGCCCGGCACTATCCGATCAGTAAAGTGCGGATACAAAACCACTCCCGGCTGCTCATAGGGCAAATCCAGATGGTAATCCAGAAGACCGCCATCCCGGTATATACCACCTGGAGCGCCTGGAATATCCCGAACGCCAGACATAACCAATGGGATGGACGCTGAAGCCAGCAATGCAGGCTGAAGATTATCGCGAGTCAGAGGAACTTCATGGCTGAGAAAATCATTCAGGGGTGCCAGAGGAGCTTTCTGCCGGGCATCATGGAGAATACCCCGTTCCATGAATCGACCGAGGTGGCGCCGGCCTACCATGTTTGCACCTATAGCTCCCATGAGGCCCAGTCCCAAACGCCCTCTGGATTCAGGCTCAAGCATTCCCAATGTGCGCACAACGACGATATTAAGGCGATACCATGGGTGTTCAAGGATATAATCCTCGCGCCCCCCGATCAGTTCTTCGAGGAATTCGACGCTTTGACGGCTGACCTCCGCAGCAGTGACACCTTTCGAAAAGCGCTGTGAGGTATAGAGTTCGGCCAATCGGGCAAGCTGAGCCCGAGGATTGTCCGACGATGCAATCGCTGCAAACCGCCAGCTACCGATGGACGAACCAATGAGCGAACGCTCCTGTTCAACCCGCAGCAGCCAGTCACCAAAAATGGCTTTATCCAGGCCACTGAGACCAAGAGCCTTGGGGCCGCCGGCAGCACCGGGTATCACATGGACATCATCCGGAGTCAGGGGTTTCTCCTGCAACCGCTGCATGGCTCGGCGACCTGCCCGGATGGTAAGTGCTGGCGCGCGGGTGTGGATAGCGGTCATATAGGGTTTCCCGTCAACGATCTGTATGAACAGTAATCAGATGGAACGGAGATTTTAACGAAGTGGCCATCAAGGGCCAACTGAACCAAATTAATAATGCATGAAACATCTATCCAGGCGCCACCGGGAAAATTCCCATGTTAAACTTTCAAACAACCCTGTAGCGGGGGCTGGATGGCTCTGCTCAGACAGCGGGAGTATGCAGTGAATACCTTTTCCTCTACCAATACCATGTCGACCAATCCGACCCTCGCGGTGCTTGGCTTCAAACGGCAGCTTCTTTACCACTTGCACTTATGGGCGTTCATTGCGGTTGCTCCTTTGGTGGTGGTGCAATGGAAACACAATCATTTCCTGCTCTCATCCCTGCTACTTCTCTTTTGCATTAACGCTGTTCTGGTAATCGTTCTTTTACGGTTCCGTGACATCTATTTTCTGAAAGGCCGGCTTTTCCCCCTGCTAGCCATGGCTTGCGCAGCATACTCCACATCCATTACCGGGCACGCAGGCGTTTACCTGGCATATCCTGCCGCCTCAGCCCTGTTCTTCCTCCTGCCGCTGGGGGAGGCCATTGTCTGTAATATCATCTTCATCAGCCTTATGGCCGTGGTTTCATTTGTTAAATTTCCCGAGGCGGATTTCTGGCGCATCACCTTTTCACTGGGCTTCAACTGCCTGTTCTCCATGATTTTCGCGTGGCTGGTCGGCAAGCTTCAGAATGAGCTTACCCGACTGGCAACTACCGATCCGCTCACTGGCTGCCTAAACCGGTCGCAACTGGCCGACATTCTGAACAGCAAGATTCGGATGCAGGAGCGTTATGGGAGAGTATCCAGCCTGATCCTGCTTGATCTGGATTACTTCAAGGCGATTAATGACAAGTGGGGGCACAATGCTGGCGATAAAGTCCTGAAAGAGATGACTTTGCGTCTACGCAAACGCCTCAGGGAAAACGACCGGCTTTTTCGCATCGGCGGAGAGGAATTCATGATCGTGCTGCCTGAAACCAATATGCGGGAGGGTAGTATCCTGGCCCAGCAACTCCTGACCAGCATCAACTCCCGACCGTTTCTGGACGACATCAAAGTGACTGCCAGCGCCAGTATTGCCGAGGTCAGCAAGGGTGAAACCTGGTCCGTATGGCTGAACCGCGCCGACCAGGCATTATACGAGGCCAAAGCCAGGGGCCGGAATCAGGTGGTGTCTGCTGGCCGGAGCCTTACTGGCGTTAACGCCCCCCCTGTAAGCACAGCACTCCGTAAACGACTGATCAGGGACGGTCTTTCACGAATACAATATCGTAGATCATAGAGATGCCGGGCAAATTCACTTAAGCTTTGAGCCTCGGAGCTTAGACCTTGCCGTACTCTGAAGTACAATCCTGACCCCAACACCATAGAGAGCCGGAAAAGATTATGACCAAACTCCTTGACGACCTCGCGGACAACTACCGCGCCATCATCAACGGACTGGGTGAAGACACCAACCGTGAAGGTCTGCAGGACACTCCCATGCGGGCTGCCAAGGCCATGCAGTTTCTTACCCGTGGCTACCAGCAGGACCTTGATGACCTCGTCAACAATGCAGTCTTTGAGTCCGCAATGGACGAAATGGTTGTAGTTCAGGACATTGAGCTCTACAGCATGTGTGAACATCATATACTGCCTTTTATAGGCAAATGCCACATCGCCTACATGCCCCAGGGACGAGTGCTGGGCTTATCCAAGTTCGCGCGCATCGTCGATATGTATGCCCGCCGGCTGCAGATCCAGGAAAACCTGACCAGACAGATTGCCGAAGCCATTGAAAGCGTTACTAATGCCAAAGGCGTTGCCGTGGTGATCGAGGCACAACATATGTGCATGATGATGCGCGGGGTTGAAAAGCAGAACTCGAAGATGAAAACCTCCATGATGCTGGGGCAGTTCCGCAAATCCCAGGCAACACGCACAGAATTTTTTAATCTGATCAGCAGTAACCGTTGATTCCTGCGGTTCAGATGGAGGCGGTATGACAGAAGTTCTCAGCAACCACCAGGCAAGAGTGCAGATCAAGGATTTGCTGCTGCGGGCATATATAGGCATCAAAGAAGAAGAGATAAACAATCAACAGGATGTGATCATCAATATCTGCCTGACCTACGATGCGGCGGAAGCGATCAGCCGGAACGAAATCACGGCAGCGCTCAACTACCGTACAATCACCAAGCAGATTATCAGTCATGTAGATGGCAATCGGTTTGCGCTTCTGGAGCGTCTGACCCACGAAGTGCTCAGCATCGTTATGGAGCATGCAGCTGTCCAGTGGGCACGAGTGGAAATAGACAAGCCCCACGCGCTACGCTATGCGGAATCCGTATCCGTCTGCCTTGAGGCACACCGTTAGTTCAACACAGGTAGTCCATATCCATGCCAAGCAATAAACCCGATCAAATGCGTGCCATTCTGGAGCGCATCCACACCATCGCACTTGTGGGCGCCAGCGAGAAAACCAACAGACCCTCCCATGAAGTCATGGAATTCATGCAGCAGCATGGATATCGGATTATTCCGGTAAATCCGCGTCTTGCTGGCCAGAAAATACTGGGCGAAACCGTCTATGGGGACATAGCCTCTATACCGGAGCCAGTCGATATGGTTGAGCTGTTCCTTGCACCGGAGCGTACAGATGCCGTTATTGACCAGGCCATTGAACTGAAGGTTCCGGTGCTCTGGCTGCAGATCGGTGTGATCAATGAAGCAGGTGCCGCCAGGGCTGAGGCTGCAGGTCTGACAGTTGTCATGGATCGCTGCCCGAAGCAGGAAATTCCACGTCAGGGCATACCAAAAGTCGGCGCCAGGGCCTGAGCCACTTGGATTGTCAGGTCAGATCCCCGAAAAAAGTTTTACTATTGTTAATCATCTGTCGCTAAACTGACCAATTAATTTTCTGGTAACCGGAGCACTACTTGGAACACTCACCAAAAAAAGTCGGGCTTTTTATGGAGCGCCTGCTGAATCCGGCTATACCGGTGGTGATCTTCCTTGTTTTTCTGAGTATGGCTACCGGTCTTCGCTACGGTTTGATTCAGCAGTATACCGGGCAAATAGAGGCCAACCTCGAAAATGAAGCCCGGAGTATGGCCCATAATCTGGAATGGGAATTCAGGGTGCATGCCGACGCTATACGGCGAATGGCCAAGCGTATGGTATCAGATCCGCAAATGTCTGAAAGCGTATGGCGCGAAGATGCACACAGCTACCTTGAAGATTTTCGTATATATCAGGCCATCGAGTGGATAGACCGGGATTTTTTTATTCGCTGGCTGGAACCTGAGTCCTCCAATGAAGGCACAAAAGGCTTCAACGTAGCGTTTAATGAACAGCGCAGGGAGGCTCTTGAAGCCGCTATTGAACATGGAAATTACGACATCTCCGGGGTGATAGAGCTGCATCAGGGTGGTCAGGGTATTGTGATTTATGCTCCGGTCGGCGCCGGAGCTGAAAACAATGGCCTGATTGCGGGCGTCTTCCGGATGGAAACACTGGCACACCAGCTGATTGCATCCCGGGAACCCTCCATGTTCCGGATTGAGATTCTCAGCAAGGGCGTTCCGGTTTACACCCTGAGCGATTTCGAAAGTTCCACCCACCTGATGTCCTACACCGAGCCGGTCAACATTCCTACTCTGGACTGGCAACTCACTGTTCAGCCCTCACCTGAATGGATTGATAAACAGCGTAGCCCCTGGCCACGCTGGACGTTCATCACACTTATATGTATGGGTCTACTGACCAGCCTTTCAGCCCTTCTTCTGCAGCTCATACTCAGGCGCAACAGGGACCTGCTAACGGCCAGAAAGGAACTCGATGAAGAAATTGCTCAGCGCAAAACGATTCAGCAGGACCTTGTGCGGCTTGAGTCAACCGATGTTCTCACAGGGCTGCCGAACCGGCGCTTCTTTATGGAGGATCTCGCCCATTCACTGAATATTGCGAGTCGCCAGGGGCGCCAGGTGGCACTCGTGATGCTGGACCTTGACCGTTTTCAGACGCTGAATGATTCTCTCGGACACCAGTTCGGTGATGAGCTGCTCGCTCAGGTTGCCGCAAGGCTCGACCAGCTCAGTGATGAAGGCATTACTGTAGCTTATTCCGGCGGTGACGAATTCATGATCTGCCAGCAAAACCTGGAAGATATTGACGATGTTATCTATCTGCTTGGCTTGATCAAACACTGTTTTGACACGCCTTTTGTGATTCAGGATGAAGCTCATGGAGTCACAGCAACTCTGGGAGTTGCTGTGTATCCCCATAGCGGCCTTGATGCCGATATACTCCTGCGCAATGCCGATATTGCCCTTTATCGCGCCAAGGAACAGGGACGCAATACCTACCAGTTTTATACGGAGGGTATGCAGGAAAGAGAAGTTATGCGTCTGGAACTCGAAAAGGATCTCAGTCAGGCTCTTGCAAATAATGAATTTGTACTCCACTACCAGCCACAGGTGAACCTGACCAGCGGCAAGATCAACAGCGTTGAGGCACTTATCCGGTGGCAACACCCCCGTCGGGGTTTGCTGTCACCTATAGAATTTATTCCATTGGCAGAAGAAAGCGGCCGGATTACCGACATCGGGCAGTGGGTAGTCATGGCAGCGTGCCGACAGTTGGCCGCCTGGAATGGAACCCGTTTCGAGAACCTGAGGGTAGCGATAAACCTGTCCGGGCGCGAACTGGATGAAGACAACCTTGTTGACCGTATACGTAATGCTCTGGATGCAGAAGGGATTCCGGCAAACCGGCTAGAGGTAGAACTGACCGAGGAAATTTTCATTCAGAACATCGAGCACAACCTGGGGCAACTGTCGCGCCTGCATGAACTTGGTATAAAGCTGGCGATCGACGATTTTGGTGTTGGCTATTCCTCTCTGGCATATCTGCGAGATTTCCCGGTAGATTTTCTGAAAATTGACCGCTCGTTTATCAGGGATATAACTGAGCGTCATGACGATGCGGTCATCACCCGGGCGATTATCAATCTCGCCCATAACCTTGGCTTGCATGTTATTGCTGAAGGCGTAGAAACACCGGCACAGCTGGCCTTCCTCAAAAGCCAGGGCTGCGATCTCGTTCAGGGTTACCTCATCAGCCGCCCGGTTCCGGCGGCCGAACTGGAAAAGTCGCTGGCCAATGGAGCTTTTGAGAAACTCGCGGAAACTTCTGGTTTGTAATTGCCTTCTTACGCCTCCAACATTGAATTTGAATTCTTCAGGTGAAATTTTATGAGCACGGGTTATCTGACGCAGGAACAGGACCGTAAACTTCGTCGATGGGAACGCTGGAACCGGAATTATTTCATTTTTGCGTTCGTAGCCCTGGTCATTCTTCTGGTTTTCAGCAGCCAGCTCGGGCTTTCCAGTGGCGATGACTGGGGCCCACTGGGCCTTCTGCTTGCAGCTCTGATTACTCCGATCATTATTTTGCAGTTGCGCCTGTCGTGCCCGGCCTGTGGCCACAAGATTGGCTGGCAAGCCAAATTGATGGCACCTGACCAGTGCAAAAGCTGTGGCACCTTCCTTCGGGCCAAAAATTCCTCTTCCTGAAAACCTTTGACCTGTGAGCAGCTCACAGGTTTTAGACTATCCTTCGTCATTAATATTGCCGGCATTTATATTTCGATGATCGCCCGCGATAGTGTGGAGGACTGCTGAATATGAAAGTTAAAGAACTCGCTACTTCCGCCGGAGTGAACCCGGACACTGTTCGCTTTTACACCCGGGAAGGGCTGCTTAAACCCTCCCGAAACCCTGACAACAACTATCAGCACTACGACGCTGAGGATCTTCGCCGACTGCGTTTTGCCCGCAAGGCCCGGCAACTGGGTTTTTCATTACCGGAGGTTCGGCAGATTCTGGATCAGGCAGACGATCATCACTCGCCCTGCCCTATGGTTCGGGATGTATTCCAGCAGCGACTGGAGGAAGTAGAGCGGGAAATTGTCGAGTTGCAGCAACTGCATAAACGAATGAGAACAGCCCTGGACACCTGGCAGGATATGCCGGATGGCACGCCGGATGGCCATACTATTTGCCGGTTGATCGAACATTGGGACGACAGTAATTCAAAAATGCAGGCTGAGGAGTAAACCGCCATGACCGAAGCACCGGTGCTACGCACTACCCTCAGCATTTCCGGCGCCTCCTGCCAGGGGTGCGCAAGGAAAATCCGCAATGCTCTGGAGCCACTGACCGGGGATACCAGTCTGGTTGAGGTTAATCTCGAAAATCAGACAGTGGCTTTGCCTGAAAACATTGATGCCAGCGAGGCGGCGAGAGTTGTCACCGAAACAGGCTTCCCGGCTGAGCCGGTAACCAAGGCTGAACCCCCAGCCAGCTGCTGTTCTACAACATCCGCAAGCCCTGCCCCCAAAGCGGCTGAACACGAGAACAAGCGGGCCGGGGTTTCGAACAGCACGCCTGAAAACCAAAGAAGGGTCACTCAGGCTGATAACCAGATACACCTGTCAGTTACCGGCGCTACCTGCGCCTCCTGCGTCAATACCATCGAGAAAGCGCTGAAGTCAGTTACCGGCGTTAATCATGCCCACATGAATCTCGCTGACAATACTGCCACAGCAACGGGCCAGGCAGATCCGAAAGCTCTGGTGCAAGCAGTAACAAGGGCCGGATATGGCGCCAGCGTTATAGAGAATACCGATGCAGCAGACGACCAGAGACAGGAAGAGGATAAAAAGCGATACAGAACCCTGCTGGTAAAGATGGCTATCAGCCTGGGACTGGGCGTTTGTCTGATGGTATGGGGCATGGGATTCGGTTCCATGACGGTAACCGATGCAAACCAGAGCATCTGGTTTGGGCTGGGTATGCTGACACTGGCAGTTATGGCCGGTACCGGCGGACATTTTTACGCCGGTGCCTGGAAGGCATTCAGGCACCACAACGCCAATATGGATACGCTGATTGCGCTGGGTACAGGTACGGCATGGCTGTATTCCATAACAGTTGTGAGTATTCCTGAAGCCTTGCCGGAGATGGCGCGACATGTCTATTTTGAAGCCTCGGCCATGATCATCGGTTTGATCAACCTGGGTCAGGCACTGGAGCTCCGGGCCAAGGGCAAGACCTCCGAAGCAGTTCGCCGGCTACTGGATCTGCGAGCGAAAACGGCGCGGGTTATCCGTGACGGCAAAGAGCAGGATATTCCGGTAGAAGATGTGTGTAAGGGCGATCATATCCGCGTTCGCCCCGGCGAGAATCTGCCTGTCGACGGGCGCGTCGTTGAGGGCAGCACTCGTATCGACGAAAGCATGCTCACGGGCGAGCCCATGCCGGTGAGCAAAGCGGTGGATGATGAGGTGTCCGCCGGTACGCTGAATACCCACGGCACGATTGTCTACGAGGCAACAAGAGTCGGCAGCGAAACTGCCCTGGCCCAGATTATCCACCTGGTGAAAAAAGCTCAGGGCTCTAAGCCGGCCATAGGGCGGCTGGCAGACACGATATCGTCGGTGTTCGTGCCCGGCGTTATGCTGATTGCCGTGGCTGCAGCGCTGGTCTGGTACAACGTCGGGCCAGAGCCTGCGGTTGTGCATATGATGGTGGCGGCTACCACCGTTCTGATCATTGCCTGCCCCTGCGCCCTGGGCCTCGCCACGCCCATGTCGGTAATGGTCGGCGTTGGCAAGGCTGCAGAATACGGAGCCCTGATTCGCCAGGGGGACGCCCTGCAAACCGCAGGCAAGCTGGATCTGGTGATTCTCGATAAAACCGGAACCATTACCGAAGGCCACCCGGCGGTGACCTTCCTGCATGCGATAAATGACGATGAGCAGCAACTGCTGGCTCTGGCTGCAGGTCTGGAGCAGCATTCCGAGCACCCACTCGCAGAAGCCATCATTAATAAAGCCAAAGAGCAAAATGCGGAACCTCTGAAAGTCACCGGCTTTGAAGCACTGAATGGCAAAGGTGTGGTGGGAGATTTTGATGGGGAACCGGTTCGTCTCGGCAACCGCCGCTGGCTGGAAGCGGAGGGTCTGTCTCTGAGTGGTCTTAACGACGTAGAAAAAGCCATTACCGAAGAAGCCGGTACACCACTGTTTCTTGCTCTCGGCACCAAACTGCTGGGTGTTTTCGGCGTTGCCGACGCCATCAAGGCAGATTCTGAGGACGCCATCCGGCGCATGCACGATGCCGGCATCCGGGTCATGATGGTCACCGGTGATATCGACGCGACGGCCAAGGCCATTGCCGCCAAGGCCGGTATTGATGAGTACCGCGCTGAAGTTCTGCCGGAAGATAAAGCCGACGTGGTAAACGAAATGCGCGGTAAGGGCTACACCGTCGCCATGGTGGGCGACGGTATCAACGATGCGCCCGCTCTGGCCGCAGCCGACGTTGGCTTCGCCATCGGCACCGGCACCGACGTGGCCATCGAGAGCGCCTCCATCACCCTGATGCGGGGTTCACTGCACGGCGTACCCGATGCCATAGAAATCTCCCGGGCTACCGTAAAGAACATTCGTCAAAACCTCTTTGGAGCCTTTGTGTACAACAGCCTGGGCATTCCTGTCGCCGCAGGCCTGCTGTATCCGGTCTGGGGCATATTGATGAGCCCGATCCTTGCCGGGGCCGCCATGTCGCTGTCTTCGGTAACCGTTGTTACCAACGCCAACCGGCTGCGGCTGTTTAAAACCAGTCACAAACCGGTTCAGGGAACAAACCAAAGCCAACTATCAAAAGGGGAACCGAACTGATGGAAACTATACTGGTCAATGCTGGTGGTCTTGTTCTGATGGCCGCGATCATTTGGTGGTTCTGGCTCTCACCATCGGATAGCGATGCCCCCACTGGAATGGATAGCCAGCACTGAGTACCTGCCCAGGATATTTTCCAGGGCAACACAGATACAATACTGCGAAATACCAATAAAACGCTTTATCGCAGCAAACCTGAATTAACCCCCTGTAACGAGTCTGACTCGTTACGCTATAACCGTTATACTCCGCCTCATCATTCATTTTTTCAGCCAGGTTAACCCATGCTCAACGCCGACGCTCTAAACCAGTTGCGCCAGCTAAAGTCTGACATTGAGGAAAGCAAAGTTGTTTTCCCGGGGACAGTCAAAGCCACTAACGGCCGTTTCGGATTCGTCGTTCTCGATGAAGGGCGGGACCTGTTCCTGCCTCCGGAAGAAATGCAGAAAGTACTCCCCGGAGACCGGGTCAATGTCACTGAACAGGAAGTGGCAAAAGGAAAAACCCAGGGCGTGGTGGATGGGCTGATCGAAAGTCGGCTAGACACCTTTGTCGGGCGCTATCTGGTAAAGGGCAAAGGGCACTTCGTTGTGCCGGAAACCCCCGGGATCAATCGCTGGATCTTTATCCCGCCGAAAGAACGCATGAATGCACAGCCGGATGATTATCTCTACTGCCGCATTCACAAACACCCGATTCACGATGGCAAAGGCCAGGCGAAAGTACTTCGGGTTATTGGCAAAGCCGGTGAACCTGGTATTGAACGCGCGCTTACCCTGGCCACTTTCGATCTTGCAGACGCCTGGCCAGATCCTGTTGTACAGCAGGCGGAAGGTCTCGACGAAAACGTCATTGAGGCACATGTGGCCGGCCGTGAAGACCGCACCGACCGCGCATACGTCACCATCGACAGCCCAGCCACCCAGGACATGGATGACGCTCTGCTGGCCGAACCCAATGCCACAGGCTGGGCATTATCCATTGCCATTGCCGATCCATCGGCCGTGATTGACCCGGAAAGCCCTGCTGATCTCGAAGCCTTCAACCGGGCTACCGCAATCTATTTCCCGGGTGAACCACTGCCCATGCTGCCCGATTCCATAAGCACCCGGCTATGTTCACTGATGCCTGACGTGAAGCGGCTGGCCCTGGTGTGTGATCTGCAAGTCAACAATGACGGAAGTCTGGGCGACTACAGCTTTCATCAGGCGGTTATCCGTTCCCGGGGCAAGCTCAGTTACGACCTGGTCGCGAACCTGATAGAGGGTCGCGAAGACGAAGACATCAAAGCCCTGCCAGACGCAGTGGCCAACAGTCTGGACCAGCTCCACCAGGCTGCAACTGCTCTGCGGAAATGGCGCACTGAATATGCCCTGTTAAGCGGTGACCGGCCGGAATTCCGGCTCCGCCTGGACGAAAACCGGCGTATTCGCAGCATTGAGCCCTCGGTACAGAATGAGGCCCATCGCCTGGTTGAAGAGTGCATGGTTGCAGCCAACCGCTGCGCTGCGGATTTTCTTTCCCGGCAGCCGTCTGGTCTGTTTGTTCAGCATCCCGGTATCCGTAACGATCGAGCAGATAACATCCGGGCCCTGATCGAAGGCTATGCCCCGCATCTTGCGGATATCGACGCCACCACTCCTGAAGGTTTTCAGGCACTGATGAAACAGACCTCCGGGCTGGAAGCGGAAGTTCCGGTAAAGGGCATTATTTCCCGTCAACTGGCCCGCGCCGAACTGGCCTTTACTGCGGCTCCGCACCAGGGCATGGGACTCAGCGCATACACAACCTTTACGTCTCCCCTGCGCAAGTACTCGGACCTCTATGTCCACCGGGTTATCAAAGCCGCACTCTGGAATGCCCCCATAAAAGCACTGGATAGTGAGCAGCTGCTGACACTGCAGAGCACCCAGCTGAAAGCCCGCCAGGCCGCGACCAGCCTGGAAACCTGGCTGAAAAGCGACTATGCCAGAACACTGGGCGAGGAGCCCATGGAAGGCGTGATCAGCCGCACGATTCCCGCAGGATTTTTTGTTCGTCTGGAAAGCAATGGCCTGGAAGGCTTTGTCAGTTGCAAAGATCTGGACGGCAAGTACAGTTTCGATCCGGTTACTCTGCGCCTTATTCACAACAAGAATGGTCGTATCTTCCAGTTGGAACAGACTGTAAAAGTCAGCTTTTCAGGAGTAGAGGAAGAGCGCCGACAGATCAATTTCAAACTGGTGGAAGCCCAGGAAATCCCCACGGGGGCCGACACAGACGGCGCCTGAAAGACCTCAGGGGCATGGCGCATCGTACAATCAGGGACATGATCCATTGATGGCGATGCGCCATGCCCATCTGCCCTGACGGTTTTTTTCAGAAAATATGGTTTCGACACGGAAGAGTGGGAGCGTTTCAAACAAGAACATCCGGAAGACATCGAAGACGATAACGGATGAAAATGCTGCCGAAACAGCCGAAATAGGTAGCATTAACAAATTTTTGCATATTTTTTCATTTTTTTATAACCACCAAGCAGCCCGCACAAACCAACTAGTTTTCATACAGTTATAAACTGCACTCTACCCGCCATCAATGCCTCACAATCAAAATGCCTTTTTTTGGGGCGCTCGCACCAAGACGAACTCATTAAAAATTGTTTATAAAACTAACCGAACTCCGGTGTGTCGCTGTCCCGGACCCATTTAATCAATGAATCTTGGGTGACCTATCAATGAAGTTCCGTCGTTCTCAAAATTCTGCCGGAGAAATACACGCTTCGGCTTTTCAGCCAGGAAAAGCACTGCTCAGTCTCGTCATGGTGGCCCTGCTCACTGGCTGCCAGGTCTATCAATTCGACCGAAACAGTGTAAGCGCCCCCGACCCGTCGCCCTACGGCACCGGGACCGTCCCCTTTACCGTTGTTGGCGACGAACGTCCTGACTGGCTGGTTCCGGAATCCGCTGGAGCCCCCGAGGTTGTCGTAACGCGCACAACCGAAAAGACAGAAACATCGGATTTCGAGTTTTTGAGCTTTCTGGGCTACATGGTTTCCCTGACGCTGATCCCCTACCATGAAGAAATACCATTCTCAGACGTCTACGCACTGACCTGGCAGGGAGAAACGCTGCTCGAGAGCCGTATCAATTACTCCATCGACAACTATTTCTCTGTTTACTTCCCGACCCCACTACTGTTTTTGGGGTCACAGGGCGATCAAGATGCAGAAAAAGCCGTCGCCCGGGCCTACATCACCGATTATCACAAGGCCAATGTTCTGACCGCCATCGATCAGCAGCGCATTGAGTTCGAACGGTTTAATCCTCAAACGGCCGAGGAAATTGCAGCCTACCTGAGCGGCCCCGGCGCAAACTCCGTTTACCGGCCTTCTGCCGTCCTGCGCCTGATCGATCAGGCTCCGGAAACCAGCGCCCTTGCCTACCATGCTGCAAACAGTCACATAGCGGGCTACCTGGACCTACTCCCTGTTCGCTATCAAGCCTGGCTGATCGGCCCGGATGGACTGCGTGGTATCGATCTGGAGAATCAACTGACCGAGGGCGTCGAGGCAGATCAGCTGCTGGTACAGATGCTCAACGCCTATCCAGACCAGACCCAGGGTATTCAATCCGGCTATTACACGGGAATGACCCAGGATCATCGTGAGGTGCTCAAAGAGGCCGGGCTGCCCGAGGGGCTGGTGGACCGCATGACCAATGAAGCTCCATCGGCCCAGCTGTTAGCCGCAGCGAGAACTGGCAAACTCCGTGACGAGAACGGCAACATCCGGATTCCAAGCAAAGCCGAACTACTGGAACAACTGGTTCGCAATGACAATCAGGGCCAGTACCTGAGTCCCTACACCAGCGATGATGTATTGGCTGAATGGGTAAATTCCGCGATTAATGCAAACATCGGCGCAACCGTTGGTACCGGAGTCGGTGCGGCTGCGGGCGCTTACATGGGCGAGAAAGCCCTGGAGCAGGTTCCTTTTGTCGGCAGCTTCCTCGGCGGAGCGGTCGGTGCTGAAGTTGGTAAATCCGTTGGCCGGGAGACAGCAATCAACGCATCAGGCGGTTGGGAAGCCATCCGCGCCTCATCGGACCGCAGTTTTGACAACATCCATTCCATGGCTCGCTACTTGCGCGAAAAGTATGAACACACCGGCAATTTCAGCGATGCCATTAACGCGACCCAACAAATTTACCCTGAGCTGGCCGAAGCGCTCGCGCAAGTCCGCTAACTGATAATGGAGAACAACATGTTCAAAAAGAATGCCTTTATTGCGGCTTGCACCTTTGCAGCAACGTCAATTCTGGTTTCGGGCTGTGCCAGCAACATTGAAAACGTACAGGGTAAGCCAACGGTATATGAGGACGCCTCAACCACAGGCAGCGTTGGTGGCGTTGGCATCGAAAGCCAGGACGTGGTTGCCATGACTGACCAGATGATGCGGGACATGCTGGCTAACCCGATGCTGACCGGGCGCGCCACACCGCCTCGGATCATCATCGACAACGAGTACCTCAAGAACGAAAGCACCTCGGTAATCAACACCAACATGCTCACCGACCGCCTGCGCATCGAGCTCAACCGCGCTGCCAACGGCCGCATGGTCTTTGTCGGTCGCCATTTCTCGGATATGGTTCAGAAAGAACGCGATCTGAAGCGCGATGGCGCAGTGGATGGCGGCACCATCCGCCAGACCGCCGCCCAGGCCGGCGCCGACTTCCGCCTTGGCGGCCGCATCTCATCACTGGATGCAATTGACCGCGACACCGGGACCAAGTCCCGCTACAGCCAGATCACCTTCGAGATGATCGATCTTGAGCTGGGCACCATTGTCTGGAGCGGACTTTACGAAATGAGGAAGGCGGCCCGTGACAATGTGGTTTATCGATAAGACGTGGCTGAAACCCGTGCTGGCGACTGCAATCGCCGGCACACTGGTCGGCTGCGCCAGCGGTCCGAAAGTCTATGACCGGGCAACACTGGCATCTTCTGAACAGTCGCTGGTAGATAGCAAACCCGATGTTTTACAGGCTGATTTCCAGAACCTGTTCGAAGAGGGCCAGCGCAACAAGGTTCTGAACCTGATGGAGATCGGGGTGAAGGCCTATCGCGCCGGCTATCGTCAGGAAGCCAGGAACACCCTGACCCAGGCGAGGTTGGAAATCGAAAGCGTTTACGCCGACACCGATTCTGCACGTAAAGCCCGGAGCATCTGGTACGAAGAAGCCGAGAAAGACTTCAAGGGCGAACCCTACGAGCGCGCCATGGTCTATTTCTACCTTGGCCTGATCTACCTGGAAGAAGGCGATTACGGCAACGCCCGGGCCAGTTTTCTGGCCGGGCTGCTGCAGGACGCATTCGCCGAGGAAGAGCAGAACAGCACCGATTTCGCGCTGTTGCTTTATCTTGCCGGCTGGTCCGCGCTCCAGATGGGCAGTGATCAACTGGCTCGGGAGCATTTCGAGGAGCTGAAGCTTTACCGCCCGGACGCGCCGATACCCGACGCTGACGACAATGCGCTTCTGATTGTGGAAACCGGCAAGTCCCCCCGCAAGCTCGGTGACGGTGTTGGTCACTACCAGTTGGTCTACCGCCGCGGCAAGAAATTCCAGGATGTCTCTGCCGAAGTCCGTAACGGGAAAGAATGGTTGCCGCTGTACCCTATGGAAGACATTTTCTTCCAGGCGTCCACCCGTGGCGGTCGCGCCATAGACCGGATAGTAGAAGGGCAGATCCAGTTCAAGGAGAACACCCGGGCAGTTGGCTCTACCCTTAGCTCCGCCAGCCAGAACAGTATGCTGGCCGGTTTCAGTGCTGCTGCTGGTGGCGCAGTGGGCGCGGGATTCGCGGCTATCAGTCTGATCAGCGTCGCAGCAGATGGCATGTCGGCATCCGCAAACACTCGGGCAGACATCCGTTACTGGAAAGGTTTGCCAGACACCATACACCTGATGCCGGTGACAGCTGCCAGTGGGGACCCGGTTACAGTCCGGTTCCTGGACAAATATGGCCAGCCTGTTCCCGGTCTTACCGATAACACCGAGTTCAAATTTGATGGTCGCGGGGCGGGCCTGGCTTTCGCCACTTCCCGTCGTCCAATACAGGAGAAAACCCATGATCAAGCTGATTAAACCCCTTGCCGCGGTAGCGACCTGTCTCAGCCTGCTAACCGGTTGCGCAAGCCAATCCTCCAGCAGCACCGAACTGATCGAACGTACAGCGCCGATTACCATGAATTCCGTGGCCTTTACCGATTACGACCTCAAGCGCACATGGCCCCGCGGCTTCGGCCAAATGGAAAACGGAGAGAGCTATCGCCTGTCACTGGTCCAGCATGGTCAGCGACCGAGTGCTACCGGCACCACCGAGGTGTATGTGGTCCTGCGTAACCACACCGACTATGACTACCAGATTGAGGCCCGGACCCAGTTCTTTGATCAGGATGGTGTGCCAGTGGATGTAAAACCGACCTGGCAGCGTTCTACGGTGCCCGCTAACAGCCTGGCCACCTACCGCGAACTCTCCACCACGACTCAACCGCTGCAATACCGTGTGGAAGTCCGGGAGGTTAACTGATGAAACGACTGGCTCTGGCACTCTGTATGCCCCTGCTGGCGCCAGGTTTCGTCCTGGCCGCCAGCCAGCCCCATGAGGCAGCACCGATGATAGCGCCGGCCCAAAAGCCACTGACTGACGAGGACCTGAAAAACGATCGCTCCGCTCCTCAGCGAGCAGAGAGTGCTGAGGTTATTATCACACGGTTCAAGGCAGCCTTTGGCAACCAGCCACCGCGCATGGCTGTTTTCTGGAACCGGGCGTTTGACGATCAGGTCAGTGACTGGAGCAGTAACACCCGTGGCGTAGTCTCAACGCGAGGTTCCCTGAATGGCGAAGTTCCAGACGGCAACGTCAACCTTCAGGCACAGGGCCAGATGGCAGCGCAGGGAGAATATCGCTCGAATCGCAGCGTAGGCCTGGCGGGGGCAGCGTTTGAACTCCAGAGTGGTCTGGTCAGCCAGATGATCCAGGCTGGCGTCACTGTAGTGGATCGGGCTGCGATCATGCGCATTACCGATAACACACTGGAAACCGGCGACTTCTCCCGCCTGTCTCCGGATCAGCGCCGACTGGAAATGCGAGCACTGGGCGAACACGCCGACATGTTGCTGGTATTTCGGAAACTGGCCCATGACAAATTCGAGGTTGAAGTTCTGGATATTCGGGATGGCCAAATTCGCGCCATGCTCAGCTCTAACGGCGTGCCACCCGAAAAAGACAAGACCCGCCAGTGGAAAGCCACTGACCATGGCTTCCAGAAAGTTGAGCAGACCGTCACCCTGGACGAAATCGGCCAGGAACTGGCACTGCAAACCCTTGCGAAACTGGGCCGCTGAAGAAGCGGATGTTTTGAGATTCCTGATAGGAGTTAGACGTATTGACGTCCCCAACAATCAAATCAGCCTTGATTCTGCTGCCATTGGCGGCGGCTCTGGGGGGCTGTGCTTCAGCGCCAGCGCCAGCGCCAGCGCCAGAGCCAGTGCCAGTGCCAGTGCCAGTTCCGAGTGATCCCGCCCAGATGAGCCAGTTCCAGCGCTTTCAACATGGGTACACGGATTGTGGCCGGGAGGACAGGGATGGAGGCATAGTCGCTATTTTCCCGGAACAGACAGCAGTATCCAAATTGCCCGAGTCTCCGAATTACACCTGGAGGTGCATACTTCCGGATGAAGGCTATACGGTTTCTCCCGCAATGGTCAGCAGCCATCCAATCCCTGAAGCCGAAAAACCCGGTGATGGTCTGATTGGGGCAAAACTGGAGCAAACCGATTCGGGCATTTTCATTGCCTGGCTTACCCCGAACGGCAGCGCCAATGCCAGTGGAGAAATCTCGGTTGGTGACCAGGTGCTGTTCATCAAACCCTCCTCCGGCGCTCAGGACGTCAGCACTGCCAACCTTAGCATCACACAGGTAACGTGGCTTTTGAGGGGCGAGCCCGACACTGACGTTCAGTTGACGGTAAAACGATCAGATGATGAAAATCCCAGAAGGGTCACGCTTACCCGAAGCTCCATGTCTTCCAACGATCTTCAGGCATCAATGGCGTTTGAGGAAACGCGCAAACAGGAAGCCGCTGCTGAGGCCCGAAGAAGCCTGGTCATCCGTAATAACTCTGGCCAGTTTATGAGCCCTTACACCAGCGACCGAGTGACCGCGGAATGGGTTAATAAGGCCCTGAATGCCAATATCGGTGCAACCGCAGGCAGTGCCGCAGGTGCCGTTGCTGGTGCCTATGCAGCCAATAAGGCGCTGGAGTCTGTGCCGTTCGGCAGCCTTCTGGGGGGAATGGTGGGCTCTTCCGTCGGGAAACGGGTTGGCCGCAGTACCGCCATCGAAAGCATCGGCGGTTGGGACTACCTCCGCTCTACCTCGGACATGAGCTTCCGCACACTGGCAGACATGGCTCAGTACCTGAAAGCAGAATACGGAAGTGCCCCCAACTTTGGCGACGTGGTAAAAGCGACAAGCCAGGTCTACCCCGAATTCTCAGCTGCCTTTGCAGCCGCGCGATAGGTCCGTCACCGGTCGCGGCTGGCGAGCATACTTGTCAGCCGCTCATCCTTGGCCTGCCAAAGCTCTGCCAGCCAGTTTTTCACGTTACGCCGGTGTTCGGCATCAGTTGAGTAATCCCGACCTTTCAGGTGCTCAGGAATGGCAACCGTCTGAATGTCCATTTTCACCTCCCGCGACCGGCCACAAATAAAGTCCCAGAAGGTGGGTGCCCCGCCAGGGTAGGCAATGGTTACGTCAACAAGCGTTTCTATCGAGTCGCCCATGGTATCCAGAACAAAGGCTGCGCCGCCGGCTTTCGGTGTCAAAAGATGGGTATAGCGTGACTTTTGCTTGTCGTGCTTGGCCTGGGTAAACCGTGTGCCTTCCACAAAGTTCATGACACTCACTGGCGTATAGCGAAACTTTTCGCAAGCCCGGCGAGTGGCCTTCAAATCTTCCCCACGCTTCTCAGGGTGCTTGAGCAGGTACTCCCGCGAATATCGTTTCATGAAGGGGAAATCCAGACCCCACCATGCAAGACCGATAACCGGTACCCAGATAAGCTGCTGCTTAAGAAAAAACTTCAGGAAAGGTGCACGACGATTGAACACCCGCTGCATGGCAAAAATATCCACCCAGCTCTGGTGATTGCTCAGCACAAGATACCAGCTCTCACGGCGCAAATTTTCCGCGCCGGTTACGTGCCATTGCGTACCATGGGTCAGCTTCATCCAACCAGTATTACAAGCCACCCAGGATTCCGAGATCCAGATGATGATCCGGGTGCAGAGAACCCGAAAGCCTTTGTGGGGAATAATAAGTTTCAGCAACGCCGGTATATAAAGTAACAGGCACCAGAAAAGTGTGTTGATTGCCAACAGAATGGAATTGAGTACGCCGATTACGGGAGCAGGTAGAAAGCTGAGCATGCGGTGCCTGTTTTGATTATTGGACCAGAGATGGGCAATCATACCAATCACCACGCACTATGGGCAGTGGCTGATACCCGATCGGTTCCGGGAAAGACACTTCTGGATTACACTGCTATCCATGAACCTTATTGATACATTCAATCTTGATATCCGCGCACTTCAAACCTTTGTTGCTGTTCTGGACGAATGCAGTGTTTCCCGTGCAGCCATCAAGCTTGGGGTCAGCCAGTCTGCAGTCAGCCATACGCTGGACCGGCTGCGCATTGCCCTCGGCGACCCCCTTTTCGTCAAATCCGGGCGCGGCATAACGCCCACGCGCTACGCAGTTCAGGCCGGCCCTCACATTCGCCAGATTCTCGATGATCTGCACTCGCTGGCTTCCGGCCCGCCCTTTACACCGGAGACCACCGAGTTCACTTTTACCGTTGCTGCCAACGATTACGAGCGGGACCTGCTTTTGCCACCGCTGATGCAGCGCCTGCGGCAACAGGCTCCGGGCATCATGCTGCAGGTGATAGCTTCCGGCATTCCCAGTGCAGATATGCTGCGCAAAGACATATGCGACCTGATCATATCCCCCCACGCTCCGGAAGCCACCGACATAATGCAAAGAGGCTTGATGGGGGACCGCATGGTCGTCTTCTACGACCCGAGCCAGCGCGAAGCGCCAGAAACCGTGACCGACTATTTAAAAGCCGATCACATAGCATTGGTATTCGGCACTGGTGAGAAACCCGCCCTGGAAGCCAGCCTTTCAGCCCGGGGGCTGACCCGGCGCAACGTGATTACAGTCTCAAACTTTTCCGGCCTGCCGGAATTTCTCCGGGGCAGCGACATGCTGGCAACGGCACCCGAGCGCATGAGCGAACACTTACTCCGGGACTTTACCTGGGCACCTCTACCATTCAGTTACAAGCCCTTCACCTTGCTGATGCTCTGGCACCGCCGCAACCAGAATGACGCCGCTCACCGCTGGTTGAGAAACCAGGTGAACGAAGTCGCAGCCACCATGAACGGCATCAATGAGTAATTCATCAATTTTACTCATATGTCCTATGAGCAGCGCCCCTGTTATTTTTTTGCAAATCAGCCCCTAGAATCCACTCCAATGTCGAGTGCAGGTGTGGGATGGGCTTTCCAAAACACGCTCCTTGCGGCACATCCATGTGGCGCTTGGGCTCCGCACAGATTTGGAAAGCCCATCCCACACCTGCTATCCCCCAATGTAAGCTTGGACAATAAATGCTCGCACTCACAAGTATATGGACAACCATACTGCTAGCCGCCGCCGTCGCACTGGGACCGCTGGCCACCGATATGTATCTGCCGGCACTGCCGCAGATTGGCAGTGATTTCGGCAGCGGCACCAGCCAGGTTCAGCTGACCCTGAGCCTGTACATGGTCGGCTTTGCCATTGCGCAACTGGTGTGCGGCCCCCTGGCCGACCGGTTTGGCCGCAAGCCGGTGATGATTGGCGGTTTCGTGCTGTTTGCTCTCGCCAGTATCGGTTGTGCACTCGCCAGCAACATAGAAACCCTGATTCTTTGCCGATTCCTTCAGGCACTGGGTGGGTCGGCAGGCCCCGTTCTCGGGCGGGCTGCCATCCGGGATATCTACACCCCCCGGGAAGCCGCAAAAATAATGGCGCTTCTGGCCAGTATCATGGCTCTGGCACCAGCCGTAGCGCCAACACTCGGCGGCCTGATGGT
Organism: Marinobacter sp. F3R11; assembly: GCF_003318275.1. Lineage (GTDB taxonomy): Bacteria > Pseudomonadota > Gammaproteobacteria > Pseudomonadales > Oleiphilaceae > Marinobacter. Next base: position 1,224,105 of record NZ_QOCH01000015.1, read on the forward strand.
CGCCGGCTTTGGCTGGCACTCAATTTTTCTCGCACTGGGCATTTATGCCCTGATCATGGCCTTAGTGGTAACCTTCGGCATCCCCGAACCCATGCGCCCGGAATACCGCCAACCTTTACAGCTCTGCAGCCTGCTGCGGAACTATCGCGCCATAGGCACCGACATCAGCTTTCTTGGCTACACACTGACCAATGCGCTGATATTCTCAGGGCTGTTCGCGTTTCTCTCGGGATCCTCATTCGTACTGATCGATTTTCTCGAAGTACCGCCACAGCAGTTTGGCCTGTATTTCGGTGGCATAGTTGCCGGCTATATAATTGGCAACCTCTCAGCGATTCGCCTTGGCAGCCGCCTGGTGCCGGACCAGATCCTGGTTCGCGGACTGGTCATTGCTGCTATTGCTGGAGGACTGATGGCCGCACTGGCTTTTGCAGAGGTATTCAGTGTGTGGGCCGTTATTCTGCCCCAGGCACTGTTCATGGCCGGAACAGGCATGGTGATGCCCCAAACCATGGCTGGAGCCATGGCCAACTTTCCGCGCATGGCCGGCTCCGCCTCAGCATTGTTCGGCTTCATGCAGATGTCTGTCGCAGCTGGCGCGGGCATGCTTGTGGGACACCTGCATGACGGAACCTCGCTGGTGATGGCGACAATCATTGCTATATGCGCCATTTGCGCCCTCATATGCTACCAGCTACTGGTTCACCGCTATCCCGCTCCCGGGTTCGAACCACAAGCGGTGTCCGGGCAGTCGTAGCCTTTCAATATCCCCGTGCGGGATGCAAACTCATCCAAAATGAACTAAACAGAGTAAGCTGTCTCTGAACATTTCCGGATAACCATTTCCGCACCACGAAAGGAGCAACCCATGAGCACAGTAAATCTCGGCGGCAATCCCATTGAACTGAGCGGCAAGTTCCCGCAAAACGGCGACACTGCCCCAGCCTTCACACTCACCAACAGCGGCCTGGAAGAAGTAACTCTCGATAACTGGGCAGGAAAGCGCAAGGTACTCAACATCATCCCCAGCATCGACACAGGTGTGTGTGCCGCCTCCACTCGCAAGTTCAACGAAAAAGCCGGCACTCTGGATAACACCGTTGTTCTGGTTATTTCCGCCGACCTGCCATTTGCTGCAGCCCGCTTTTGTGGTGCAGAGGGCCTGGAAAACGTCGTCACACTCTCGTCATTCCGGAACTACAGCTTCCAGCAGGACTATGGAGTCGGTATTCAGACCGGCCCGCTGGCCGGCCTTTGTGCCCGCGCAGTGTTGGTCCTGGATGAAAACAACAAAGTTATCCACAGTCAGCTCGTCGGTGAAATCAAAGAAGAACCCGACTATGATGCAGCGCTGAAAGTTCTCTGATCAGGGCTCCAGAGCGACATCAGGAAATCCTGGAGGAAAAGCCGCTCTGCCCGGAGCCTTTTGGGCGGGCCGGCCTCCCCCAAACCCAGACCAAGGCATCAGCCCGAACCCGTGAGTAACACCGCCCAAACCGATAGTCTCTCCCGCCAGCTCTATACCATGACCTGGCCCATGTTGTTTGGCGTGCTTTCACTGATGACATTCCAGCTGGCCGACAGCGCCTTTATTGGCCAGCTTGGAAGAGACCCACTGGCCGCACTGGGCTTCACGCTGCCAATGCAGCAGCTCATCATCGGTCTTCAGGTCGGTCTGGGGATCGCAACCACAGCGATTGTTTCACGAACACTCGGCGCCGGGGATGAACTGAGGGCATTTCGCCTTGGCGGCCTGGTTATTACCGTTGGCTGCACCCTGGTATTTATTCTGTGCCTCTGCCTATGGCTTTTGCAGAGCCCGATCATGACCGCGCTCGGCGCCGACGCCAGCCTGCTTCCACTGGTACGCAGCTACTGGATGCCCTGGCTATGCTCTGCCTGGATCGGTGCGTTTCTGTATTTTGGATACAGCATCTGCCGGTCCCACGGCAACACAAAACTGCCAGGCTATATGATGGTCAGCACCAGCCTCACCAATATCATCCTGGATCCTCTGTATATTTTTGTTTTTGACTGGGGGCTGCCCGGGGCTGCCTGGGCTACGGTAACGTCTTTCGGAATCGGCTGCCTCTTCATCTATCCGAAACTTCTGAAACGTGGCTGGGCCCGCTTCGATCTGCGCGAACTGGCCCTTGGCCGTGCCCTGAGACAGCTCAACAGCATTATGGGGCCAGCTATGGTGAGCCAGCTCATGCCGCCAGTCTCGGCCATGCTGGCAACCTCAATGGTCGCTGGTTTCGGCTCAGCTGCCGTCGCCGCATGGGGCCTGGGCACACGCCTGGAGTTTTTCTCCATTGTTGTGGTACTCGCCCTGACCATGTCCCTTCCACCAATGATCGGGCGCATGCTTGGCGCCGGAGACATAGAACAGATCCGCAAACTGGTGCGGCTTGCCGTGCGTTTTGTCGTGGGCTGGCAACTGGCCATAGGCTTGCTCTGGCTTATCGCTTCAGGCCTGGTCGCCGAACTGTTCGCCAGCGACCAGGACGTTCAGGAAATTCTTGGGGGCTATCTCTTGCGGGTGCCGCTTAGTTACAGCGGTCTGGGTGTATGCATGCTGATGGTATCTGTATGCAACGCTCTTGGCCTGGCTATGAGAGCTTTGCTGGTAGCCTCTCTGCGGTTGTTTCTGTGCTTCCTGCCGCTGTTGTGGCTGGGTAGCCAGTTCGGCGGCCTCTATGGCCTGATGAGCGGTGCGCTCACAGGCAACCTGTTCGCCGGGGTAATGGCCTACAGTTTCTACCGCGCCGGCATAGCACATCTGCGCATGGGCGCAGGAAATTCAGTCAAAACGTGAGCGGAAGCTCTCTGGCATGGGCACCACTTTTTTCTGCTGGTAATCAAAAAAAACGAATCCGTATTTTGCCAGGGCAACAGGCTGGCCACTTTCGGCTTTGGTCACCCGGAACACAAAATCCCCGCCATATTTATTAAAGTCCATTACCCCCACTTCAAAACGCAGCATTTCCGGAAAGAATGACTCCGACTGATACATGGTTGCCAGGTCTGTCATGATAATACCCGCGCCATCGTTACTGCTCTCTTGCATGTCGCAACTTATAAGAAACTGTGCCCGAGCCTCTGAGAGCATGGAGATCAAAGCATCGTTACCCAGATGATTGGCCCCATTGATGTCGGTCGTTCGCACCTGCATACGAGTTTCAAAACAGAATACATCGTCAGGAAAAGAAAGTTTGATTCGGGCCACTTCAGGTACCTTATCTGGCAGAGTGTCGGGGGCAGAAATGAATAATACGCTGTTGGACCCAGGTGTTCACCTCAAGATCTTGTCGTAAAAATCGGTTATTTTAGCTCTGACTTCTGCTTTTACGTGCCTGATGTGGCTTACATGGCGGATCCAAAGACATGCTGGAGGTTACAGTTTTGAATAATAAGAACTCTATGGATATTCGCCCTGCGGCAACCCTCGCACTGGTTCGGGATACCCGCGATGGCATTGAAATATTGCTGTTACAACGTACCTGGAACGCCGTATTTTTACCCGGCTATTATGTATTCCCCGGCGGCGCAGTAGACCAACAGGATGCCTGCGGACGTAAGCACGCTGCTGGCCCGGAAGACACTGAAATCAGTCAGACCATGAGCCTGAGCGAGGGCGGCGCCAACTATATGCTGGCCGCAGTCCGTGAGTGTTTTGAAGAAGCGGGCGTATTGCTGGCGGTGGATGCAGATCAGCGCATCATCACCGGTGATCACCCCGTGCATGAGGATCGCAACGCAGTATTCAGAGGTGAATTATCCCTGGCTGAATTGTGTCAGCGGCATAAGCTGACAATTCCCCTGGACAGGCTCGCTTACCTGAGCCACTGGATTACGCCTCCCGGCCCTCCCCGGCGTTTTGACACCCGGTTCTTCGTGACCACAGCTCCCGAGAATCAACCGGTCAGCCATGACGGTGAGGAAACCATCAGCCACGTGTGGATCAGCCCGGCGCAGGCACTGGAAGAACATCGTGCTGGCCAACGGTTAATGACGCTGCCGACCATAAGAACTCTGCGGGTGTTGCGAGACTTTGAGAACGTCGAAACCCTGATGCGCTATGCCTGGGCCAATCCTCCTGAGCCCTACCCGAGCCAGCAGTGGCCGGCCACCCGGCGTGGCAAACCCGTGATTCTGGAGCCCGGCGCCCCAGCCTATGACGAGGCATCCAAGCTGGACCCGGAGGGCGAAGGCACCACCAAAGCCGAGATCATTCCCGGTGAGGCAGTCGAAATCGCTGCCGGCGTGATCCGGCTTACAGCCCCCAACCCCGGCGTAATGACCGGGCCAGGCACCAATACCTACATTCTGGGCCACGAACGTTTTACTGTGCTGGATCCGGGCCCTGACCACGCCGGACACATTGAACGGATGATGGAAATAACAGGGGGGAAAATTGATTCCGTGGTTGTCACTCATACCCACCTCGACCACTCCCCCGGCACCAGGGCCCTGAAGGAAAGAACCGGGTGTCTGATTTATGGTCGGCCGGCACCGGCCGGAGCATCCCAGGACCAGAAGTTCGCACCCGACAAACAACCTGAACATGGCGACCTGATCAACACCGATGCCGGCACGCTGACAGCGCTGCACACGCCCGGGCACGCTTCGAACCACCTTTGTTTTTTGCTGCGGGACCAGCAGCTGCTGTTTTCGGGAGACCACATCATGCAGGGCTCAACGGTGGTCATAAACCCGCCTGACGGCGACATGAAGGCCTATCTGGAATCACTCTACGATCTGCTTACGGAGCCTGTGCGGTATATAGCTCCGGCTCATGGTTTTCTGATGGGTCACCCGGAAGCGATTATCGATTACCTGATTACTCACCGACTGGCGCGGGAGCACAAGGTGGCAAGAGCCCTTGAAAAGCTGTCACCTGCAGACCTGAAAGACCTGACAGCTAATGCCTACGGTGATGTACCAACAGCGATTCACGGAATCGCCGCACGGTCAGCACTCGCCCACCTGCTAAAGCTTGAGGCAGACGGCCGCGCCGTGCAGGACAACGGGCTCTGGCATTCTACGTCAACAACCTGAACACCAACCCTGGCAGGCCCCATACCTGCCAGGCACTATTTCTTAGCGATAATGTAAACAGCGTGTACGATTCCGGGAATATAACCAAAAAGGGTCAGCACTATGTTGATCCAGAAGTGCTTCCCTATGCCTTCTTGCAGGAACACTCCCAGAGGCGGTAACAAAATAGCAATAAGAATTCGCAAAAGGTCCATATAGTTCACTCTCACTGTCGGTTATAACTGACTTGCCTGCACACTAATTCCTTGCAGGTTGATTAAGCCAGTGATTCTACGCAGATTTGCCTGAGATTCACGGCAACACTATGAACATGGCATTAAACCTTTGTTATTGCCATGTTCACAACCACCAATCGACCGTTACCCTTAGGTTTTTGTTGATGCCCCGTGAGGAATCATGTTGTTTTACAGGTTGCAAATGCTGACCGACATCCGGACCTTTCTTTGCTTGCTGATGCTGGTGATTTGTCCGGCCAGTGTTCTGGCGGACCCGCCCGTAAGCAAAAAACAGGAAGAGGCATCCCGGGTAATTCTGTTGGCAGAGCTGGCCGAAGACGAAGACGTCGAGGATGTAGTACGCTCTGAGCCCAGGCGCAGTGTCGAAGCTCCTGCACCCCTCACCGGCCCGACACCCGAAGAACCAGCACCAAAGGCTGCGCAGCCTCCCCAGGCAGAACCCAAAAAAGTAGCTCCCAACATTGATCTGAAAGAGGTTGCGCCAGTACCTGCACCGGAACCCCAGGCAGATCCGGAAGTACAGGTAACTCCGGACAGTGGCGATCAGCAGAGCAGTGAACCCCCGGAAGACAGCGCTCCGGCATTATCAGAATCAGGTCCACAGGAACACCTGGCACCAGAGGCAGAGGCAGAGGTTGAAGCCCCCCCGCGTGCAGAAAACCTGGTCCTCCTTGGCAGCGAGGTTCTGCCGGGCACATCAACCCGTCTGGGGTGGTCATCAGGCATCCAGATTGCAGGCCTGTCCCAGCCCACCCCGGTGCTGGTGGTTAACGGTGTCAATGCGGGCCCCGTCCTGTGCCTGACCAGCACAATTCATGGTGATGAGCTCAACGGTATCGAAATTATCCGCCAGACCATGTACGACCTTGACCCGGAAAAGCTGAGCGGCAGTGTTATAGGCGTTCCCATTGTAAACCTGCCCGGTTTCCAGCAGGGCAGCCGTTATCTGCCAGACCGCCGCGACCTGAACCGCCACTTCCCCGGCAGTGCAAATGGCAGTCTGGCCGACCGCATAGCACACTCTCTGTTTGAGAAGATTATCCGGCACTGCGACATGCTGGTGGATATTCATACCGGCTCATCGAAGCGCACCAACCTGCCTCAGCTGCGTGCCGATATGAATAACCCGGCTGTTGCAGAATTTACCCGGGGCTTTGACCGTATGGCCGTTGTTCACAGCAGCGGATCACCAGGCATGCTGCGCACCGCAGCAGTCAACGCAGGCATTCGCGCAGTGACCCTGGAGGCAGGCGAATCCCATCGCATTCAGGAGCACCAGATTGATGCCGGAGTGAACAGCCTGGCCAGCCTGATGGAGAAACAGGGAATGATCTCCCGTATGTTTGTATGGGGGGAGCCGGAGCCAGTGTATTACGATTCAGCCTGGGTTCGGGCTGACCATGGCGGCATTCTGTTCAGCAAAGCGGAGCTGGGTGCAAAAGTGTCCGCAGGACAGGTCCTTGGCCATATCGTAGATCCAATCACCAACGCCCAGTATCCGATTCACTCCAGTAGCGATGGCCGCATAATCGGCATGGCCGTTGATCAGGTAGTTATGGCTGGATTCGCCGCCTACCACATCGGTACAAAGGCAAAAGTTCCGGGAGAGTAGTACCCTGTCGTTTTTTACGCTTTCGCGAATAATCGACAGGAGTTAATGTGTCTTCAGAGAATAGTCCGGTCAGGTCCGCCATTCTTACCTATGCGGGGCTGGTTCTGACCCCCCTTTTCTGGGCTGGCAATGCTGTTGTTGCACGAGGCACGGTTGAAAGCATACCGCCCCTGTCCATGGCATTCTGGCGCTGGATGATAGCACTGGCCATTCTGCTGCCTTTTGCTCTTCCAGGTATCTGGCGCCATCGTACTGTTATTCGTCAGCACATGGGTTCAATGCTGGTACTTGCGGCACTCAGCGTCGGCGCTTTCAACTCACTGTTATACCTTGCTGCAGTTACTACCACAGCTACCAACATAGCGCTTATAAACGCCACCATCCCGATTTTTGTGTCTCTGCTGGCCTGGATTTTTCTGGGTGATCGCACCCGTCCTGTTCAGGTATTGGGTATCGGTCTGGCAATCTCTGGCATTCTCACTGTGGTTGCGCGGGGAGATTTGTCGGTGCTTACGGGCCTGGAAGCCCAGGCAGGCGACCTGATTATGGTTGTAGCTGTGATCAGTTGGGGGCTGTTTTCCGTATTGCTAAGACGCCAGGCGGTCCCTCTCCCCGGGTTCACCTTCCTCAGCACTCAGATCCTGCTCGGCACACTGGTTATTCTGCCGTTTTATCTGGTCGACCTGCTGTTCTTCTCAGGCGGCTTTGAGGTAACCCGTGGCACCGCGCTGCCGATCGCTTTCTTCGCGATCTTCCCCGGGATTCTGGCCTACGGTTTCTGGAACTACGCAGTACACAGGATCGGACCATCGCGGGCGGCCATTTTTATTTACCTCACCCCGGTTTTCGCCTCGATCCTGGCCAGCATATTTCTTGGAGAATCACTGGGGTTGTTTCATATTATTGGCGGCGCGTTCATTCTCGCCGGCCTGCTGCTGGCAACCCGGGCAGGTCCACAAGCCGCTTAAACATATGACTCTCCAGCCCGTCAGGTGGCCTGTCGGCCGCCTGGCAATGCGGCTTCTATGCGCTGCAGAACATCTGCAAGCACCGACCTGGGGCAGCCTATGTTGAGTCGCATGAAGCCACTACCCTGCTCACCGAATGATATGCCGGGGTTCATTCCTACGCCGGCATCCTCGACAAAAAACCGTTTCAGGCCAGCGTCATCCAGCCCCAGCTGGCGGCAATCGAGCCACATCAGATAAGTTCCTTCCGGCGCCAGCGTCTGGATCCCGGGCAACCGGGTGTTTACTGTTTCCAGCACAAAATCGCGGTTCTTCTGTAAATACGCCATCAGGTCATCCAGCCAGGACGCGCCGTAGCGGTAGCCGGCTTCAAATCCTGCAATGCTGAACGGATTACATTGCGGCAGGTGCATGGAATCGAACACAGCTTTTATGGCATTGCGCTGTTCCCGGTCCGGCACAACCAACGCTGACAATCCCAACCCTGGCATATTAAAGCTCTTGCTTGGCGCAATCGCTGTTATCAGGGCATCGTCTGGCCCCGCAAATGTCCCCAACATCCGGTGCCGGGGCTTATCGGCATAGGTAAGGTCACAGTGAATTTCGTCGGAAATTACTGTTAGCTCATGGCGGCGGGCAATATCCAGTACAGCTTTCAATTCTTGCTCTGACCAGATGCGGCCGACAGGGTTATGTGGCGAACACAACATCAGCAACCGCGCATCCGGGCGGGCAGCGCAGGCTTCCAGGTGCTCCAGATCCATCCGGTATTGCCCGGTTGCATCGTCGCAAACCAGCGGATTTTCGATCACTGAGCGGCCACTAAGCTGAATGGAGCTGAAAAATGGCGGATACACTGGCGGTTGTATGATTACGCCTTCTCCCGGGCCAGCATAAGCCATACAGGCAGCGTGCAGGGAGGGCACAACCCCTGGTGCCATCAGTATCCATTCGCGCTGGATTTTCCAGCCATGCCGCTCGCGAAACCAGTCGATGATTGACATAAACAGGCTGTCCGGAAACAGGGTATACCCGTAAACCGGATGCGCAGCCCTCTCCGAAAGCGCGCGGGTGACGGCCTCTGGCGCAGCAAAATCCATATCGGCCACCCAGACCGGAATTACATCATCACGACCGAACACCGCTCCGCGGGCATCAAACTTTACCGAGCAGGTGTTTTCCCGGGCGATGGGCTGGTCAAAAGAATCTGTCACAAGGCTCTCCACAGTCGGTTAGCAATCAAACTCTACTGGTTACTATAATACTTGCCGAATCACCCGGATACTTGCGAACCTAATGGTTTACTGACGTAACCTTCCCCCGACGCCTTATATGGAGTTTTGAATGATTGGCCAGATCCTGTCCACCCTGTTACCGGTGTTTCTCATCGCCGGCTGTGGCGCTCTTTATGGGCGGTTTCGCACTCCGGACATCAAGGGGCTGAATGTTCTGAATATGGAGCTTTTTGTTCCAATGCTGGTTTTTGGCGTACTGGCCGACCAGCAGGCTCCATTACAGGAGTATGCCGGGCTGGCGCTGGCTGCGGCGGTTGTTGTTCTGGGTTCAGGGGTTATCCTGTACCCGCTTGCCCGGGTTCTCAACCTGAACCTGAAAACCTTTCTGCCCCCTATGATGTTCAACAACTCGGGCAACATGGGCCTTCCCCTGTTAGTGCTCGCATTTGGTGAGGCGGCCCTGCCTGCAGCTATCGTTTTGTTTATTGTGGAAATGCTGCTGCACTTTTCTGTGGGTCTGTACATGCTTGACCCACACACCTCTGTTTTAAAGCGCCTGAAACTACCCGTTGTGTTTGCGTGTATTGCAGGGCTTACCGTGAATCTCGCAGGCGTATCCTTACCGGGCTGGCTGCTGCAATCCCTGAACATGCTTGGTGAAATCTGCATACCACTGATGCTCTTTACCCTGGGCGTGCGCATGCTGGATATCGACTTCAGCGATTGGAAGCTGGGCATGCTTGGCGCCATTGCCTGCCCGCTCAGTGGCTTGCTGTTAGCGTGGCCCATGATCTACCTGCTGGACCTGCCCGGCCTTCAGGTTGCTGCGCTCTGGGTATTCGCCGCCCTGCCACCGGCAGTGCTTAACTATATGGTGGCGGAGCAGTATCAGCAGGAACCTCATAAAGTGGCTTCCCTCGTACTATTAAGTAACCTGGGAAGCCTCGTTGTCATGCCTGTTGTGCTCGGGCTGGTGTTTGCTGCTGGCTACGTCTGAGCAGCTAGTCAGTGCGCTTAACGTCCGGATGCAAACTCTTACCCAGTATGTGGTTGTCTTCCTCTATCACGGTGGAAGCACTGCCTACAATCAGCGGGTTGGGGCCGCGCACAACATGGCGGTCTTTATCCGGGTAATTCAGTTTACTGAGAAAATGCTGCATGCAGTCAAGCCGCGCACGTTTCTTGTCATCAGACTTGACCACCATCCAGGGTGCGTCTGCGGTATCCGTGTAGAAAAACATGGCTTCCTTGGCCTCGGTGTAGTCCGCCCATTTTTCCTGTGCTAGCTGGTCGATCGGGCTAAGCTTCCACTGTTTTAAAGGGTCCATTTTCCGTTTATTGAATCTGGCGGTCTGTTCCTTCTCGCTCACCGAAAACCAGTATTTGAATAGATGAATATCACTGCGCACCAGCATGCGCTCCAGTTCCGGCGTCTGGCGCATGAATTCCAGGTACTCGTTGGGTTCACAGAAACCCATCACGCGTTCTACACCCGCACGGTTGTACCAGGAGCGGTCGAACAGCACTATTTCGCCACCCGTGGGCAGGTGTTTGATATAGCGCTGGAAATACCACTGGCCTTTCTCTTCCTCGTTAGGCTTTTCAAGTGCCACAACGCGAGCGCCCCGGGGGTTGAGGTGTTCCATAAAGCGCTTGATGGTGCCACCTTTCCCGGCGGCATCCCGGCCTTCAAAGATAATGACAACTTTCTGTCCGGTTTCCTTGATCCATTTCTGGGCCTTAAGCAGTTCTATCTGTAGCTCTTGCTTATGGCTTTCATAAGCCTTACGGCTGATTTTTGTCTTATAAGGGTATTCTCCGCTCCGGAAAGCTTCTGCGATGTATTCCGGATCATGGCGATGTTCTGCAATTGCATGTAGCTGAGCACCAACGGAGGGTTTCGGTTCAGATTTGGTAGCGTTAGCAGGAGCCGAACCCTCCACGGAGTTTTTGGTTTTGGGCTTGGTTTTTGGCTTGGGCGTGGTTTTGGGCTCGGTTTTACTGGCAGTTACTGAGTCTTGGGTATTAGCCATGGGGGCTCCTCTCTTGATTGCTGGTATAGCTACCAGTTTACGCCCAAAAGTGCTCCTCCAGTGCCTTAACCAAGCTTGCATTGACCCACGTCAGTGAGCGAGGTTGTGGTTATAATCACGGGCTAGGGTATGTCTTTCATTGCTATGGCCCGCCAGCACTGTTTTGTCGAGGAAAACGTCTATGTCCGAATCCATTGCGGTGGTTCGCGCCTCCCGCCCCAATTTTCTGGTTCTTGCACCTCTGTGTGTCGGGCTGGGGGTTGCTGTAGCATGGCAACAAGGCTCCCCACCAGCACTACTGGACACGCTTCTGGTTTTTGTTGGCGCCATTCTGGCCCATGCGGCGGTAAACCTGTTCAACGAGTACGAGGATTTCGTGTCCGGGCTGGATATGATTACCACCCGCACTCCGTTTTCCGGTGGTAGCGGAGCACTCCCGGAAACACCCGATGCAGCAAAGTACGTGCTATCGGCAGCCATAGGCACACTGGCTCTGGTTATCCTTATCGGTCTCTATTTTCTGTGGCAGCGCGGCCTGCCAATGCTTGTTCTGGGTGCCGCAGGGGTCATGCTGGTGCTTACCTATACCCGCTGGATTACCCGCTCTCCCCTGTTCTGTCTGTTTGCACCCGGCATCGGCTTCGGGCCAGTAATGATTCTCGGCACCCTGGTAGCGCTCGGTGGCCGGCTTGATGCTACCGCCATCACCGTATCCATTGTCGGCCTGTTCCTGGTGAGCGAGCTGTTGCTGATCAATCAGATCCCGGATGCGGAAGCCGATCGCAAAATAGGTCGTCGCCACCTGGTCATCACCCTCGGGACTCTTGCTGCCGCCCGGCTGGTGTCCGTTCTGTTTCTTTCAGGCTACATTGCTGTGGTAGCAGGTATTCTTGCTGGCTGGTTGCCATTCCCGTCTATACTGTCATTGGCAACTGCGCCCTTCGCACTCTGGCTTTCCTGGCGGTTGCCGGGGGCGGTCAATCAGCCAGATTCTCTCAACGTGTTGCTGGGCACCAATGTAGCCATTCTTCTGGCAACGCTGGCCCTGCTGATCGTTGGCCTGAGCCTGTAAGACTGAATCCGGAAGTCAGCGGGGCGACAAACAGATACTCAGGCGCTGCCCTTGCATGTGCAGGGACTTTCGCCGAAGGTTAAAACTGACATTCTCTGATTTCATCCAAGATACGGAGGTCTGCCCATGAGTGTACTGTTCCTGCTTATCAGCGCCCTGATTCTGATTTATCTGGGAGTTGGCGGCACCATCGCTGCTCTGGTGATGTCCATTGCCACCCTGGTGGGTCTGTTTCAGGATGAATGGCATATCGCCAGCATTGTTTTTGGCGGTCTTTTTCTGGCTCTGGCCCTGATTCTGGCTATCCCCAGCGAACTGCGCCTCGACAAATTCAGCCGCCCGCTTCTGGGCTGGGTTCGCAACCGCCTTCCCAGGTTATCATCCACCGAAGAAGAAGCCCTGAAGTCCGGCTCTGTAGACTGGGATGGCGAACTCTTCTCCGGCAAACCCCAATGGTCAAAACTTCTGGACGCCAAGCCTGCACACCTGACCAGTGAAGAGCAGGCATTTCTGGACGGCCCGGTAGAAAAACTCTGCGCCATGCTGGATGACTGGAAGATTACCCATGAGCACTACGACCTGCCGGAAAAAGCCTGGAAGTTTATCCGGGAGAACGGCTTCTTTGGCCTGGTAATCCCGAAAGAAGACGGTGGTATGGGCTTCTCCAACACAGCCCATTCAGAAATCGTGATGAAGATTTCTACCCGCAGCGTTTCAGCAGCCGTTACCGTGATGGTACCCAACTCCCTCGGCCCGGGTGAGTTGCTGATGCACTATGGTACTGACGAGCAGAAAAAACATTACCTGCCCCGGCTCGCCGGTGGCGAGGAAGTTCCCTGTTTTGCCCTGACCTCTCCAGTCGCCGGCTCCGATGCGGGCGCGATTCCGGACAAGGGTATTGTGTGCAAGGGTGAATGGAACGGCAAAGAAGTTCTGGGCCTGAAAGTAACCTGGAACAAGCGGTACATCACCCTGGCCCCGGTCGCCACGCTTATCGGCCTCGCCATCAAGGTTTACGATCCGGAAAATCTGCTGGGTGACAATGCCGACATAGGCGTAACCTGTGTTCTGGTTCCCCGCGAAACCGAAGGTGTGCATGCAGGTGCACGACACCTTCCCATGAATACGGTATTCATGAACGGCCCGACCTGGGGCAAGGATGTATTCATTCCCATGGATCAGGTCATCGGTGGCCAGGACATGCTCGGCAAGGGCTGGACCATGCTGTTGGAATGCCTTTCCATCGGCCGCTCAATATCATTGCCTGCGCTGGGAACAGGTGCCGGCAAGGTTGCCAGCCTGGCGACCGGCTCTTACGCCTATACCCGGGAACAGTTTGGCCGCTCCATCAGCCAGTTTGAGGGCGTTCAGGAAGCTCTGGAGCCCATTGCCGGCTATACCTATATGATGGATGCTGCGCGCCTGCTGACTTCCGGCATGCTCGACAGAGGCGTCCGGCCCGCGGTGCCCTCAGCGCTGCTGAAATACCGCAATACGGATCTGATGCGGATAGTCATCAACCACGCAATGGATGTGGTCGCGGGCCGCGGTGTCATCACCGGCCCCCGCAACTTCCTCGCTCGCGCCTATCAGGCTGTACCCATAGGCATTACCGTGGAAGGCGCGAACATCCTGACCCGCAGCCTGATGGTATTCGGCCAGGGAGCCATTCGCTGCCACCCCTTTATTGTTGATGAAATTGCAGCTGCCGGTATGGAAGATGAAGATCAGGCTGCCAAAAAATTCGACAGCATTTTCTACCGGCATCTGGCCCACACCACACGCAACGCACTGCGGGCTCTGGTTCTGGGTCTTACCGGCGGGCTGCTGGAGACAGTTCCCAGACAAGGCAATATCCAGTCATCTTACCGCCAGCTGGCCCGATTCTCGGCGGGGTTTGCTCTGATGACCGATGTAACCCTGCTTTCGGTAGGTGGTGGACTCAAGGCCAGGCAACGGCTATCTGGCCGTATGGCAGACTGTCTGGTGCAGCTGTATTACGCCACAGCAGTGATTAAACAATGGCATGAAGAAGGTTACCCGGATGATCAGCGGCCGCTGGTAGACTGGTGCCTGCAGACCTGCCTGCGGGATCTGCAGCACTCCATGCGCGAAGCAATCATCAACTTCCCGGTCGCTGCCCTGCGCTGGCCTTTGCGCCTGCTGGTTTTCCCTCTGGGAGCAACAGGCCTGAACGGGCCAAATGACAAGCTGGGCACCCGCGTGGCCGCCAGTATTGTTGAAGACACACCACTGCGACAGCGCGTCAGCCGCGGCGCCTACACCACCATGGATCCGGATGATCCTCTTGGCCGTGTTCTCAACGCCTACAAACTGGCTAACGAAACTTCCGGGATGCGCAGCCGCTTGCACGACGCCATCCGCAACCGTGATGAAGACGACCTGGACGGTATCGCCTTGCTCATGGGTCATGAACGTAAGGAACTGGTGGACTGGGCCTGCGCAGAAGGCATTGTAAAAGCTGACGAGTGCGACAAGCTACAGGAAGCACTGACAGCCCTGTACGACGTTATCCGGGTGGACGCGTTTGATGAAGAAGGTCTGAAAGCACTGTCCCGGTGTGCCAAGGGCAAACGCAAAGTTGTTGAAAGGCCCGTTAAGGAATAAAGCCCATCCTGCACGGGGCGCTTAGCAGGTCTTGTGCACATGCTTTGGCTTTGGGGTCTGGAACTTCTGAAAACTGCTGCAAGTACATCCCTGTACGCTTGCTCTTCGCCATCCATGGCTACGGGCATTTTCAGAAGTTCCAGACCCCAAAGCTTTCCGGCATGTCACGTGCCTGCTGCGTGTTGCTCATGGATCGCTGCGCAGCCCACCCATAATCGCTTCATCAACCAGCCAGCGGCGCAATATCTGAATACCGCGCTCCCGCCTGCGACTGGTTTTCCAGGCAAAGTAGAATTTGTCACCGGTTACCACCGAATGGCTGGGCAGGCGAACAAACTCTTCCGAATCTTTCCGGGTACTCAGCATGTAATCGTTGGTCAGGGCGATCCCCTGATGAAAGCGCGCCGCTTCAAGGGCCAACAGCATATGGCTGAAATGCTGAAGCCTTGCACCAGAAGGGATGACCTCACCCTCTGCCCGATACCATGCCTCCCAGTCTCCGGCGGCTGTATCATAGATACTGTGGGTGGATAGCAGGGGGAACCGGGCTATCTCGTCCATGGTTATGGCTGGTTCACTGCCACCTGTTGGATCGGCCTCCCGCCCGAGTTCCCGGCGGATACGTTGCCAGTAATCCTGACTGCATACCGGGAAAAGCCGTTCTACGTACAAAAGCTCGTAACTGTAGGCCGATGAATTCCGGTGGATGGTGATAAAACAATCCGCCACCCGATCAGACAGCACCGGATTTTCGCTGCTCATTTCCAGCGCCAGCTCCACCTGCGGATGCAATCGCTGCAGATGCGGCAGTCTGGGTACCAACCAGCGTACGGCAAATGAACTGAATACCGATAACCGCAACCGGGATTCCTCGTGCCCCAGCAATTGCTCGCTGGCCCGCTCAATCTGCAGCAGAGAGGTACTGATGGCATCCAGATACTGCCGGCCTTCGTCGGTCAGTGTCAGGGTTCGCCCGCTGCGCCAGAACAGCTGTTCACCCAGATAGGTTTCCAGCTGTTTGATCTGATGACTCACCGCGCTCTGGCTCACTGACAGCTCCTCGGCAGCCATAGAAAAACTGTTGAGGCGACCGACGGCTTCGAACACGGGTAAGGCTTTCAGAGGGGGCAGTTTCATTATCTAATTTTCTAATATCTGATTAATAAACATCATTTTATCGCATATTAAAGCTCAACTAGACTACGACTGCCACTCATTATCACCAGTGTTTTATTCATAACCGGATTTCAGGAAAAGAAGACATGTCAGGCAAAACCGTAAACAGCGCAATTCTTCTGCTAGTGCTTGGCAACGCTATGGCCTTGATCTCGGACGTCTTTATCAAGCTACTGGAACCGGGCGCCCCGATTCTTCAGTTTGCGTTCCTGCGCTGCCTGATCACTCTGGCATTCCTGGTGCCAGTGGCGCGCAAAATCGACCGGAACAACCTGTTTTCAGGCTTCAGGGTACATGCACTAAGGGCACACATTCATCTGGCGGGCTTACTTTTCATGATTGTGGCACTGAGCAACCTGCCACTGGCAACGGCTAACGCGGTATTTTATGCAGCGCCGATTATGGTCATGGTGCTTTCAGTCCTTTTTTTCAGGGAATCTCTGACGCCTCTGAGCGTGTTTGCGGTATTCAGCGGTTTTTTCGGCATCATCGTTATCCTGCGCCCCATGGACTTCAACTGGGCCGCTATGGCTGCATTGGCGTCTGCTCTGGCCCTGGCAATCAACGCAGTCATGGTACGTAAACTGCCCAAAGGCCAGACCACAGTGCACAAGCTGTTCCTCAATTATCTGCTGATGGTTCCCGCCTCCGGTTTGCTCGCTGCCTGGGAGTGGCAAAAGGGCGCCTCCTGGCAGCCGGAGGTTCTGTTCATCGCGGCCGGATCTGCAGCGTTTATTCTGGTCTACAACATCACGGTGCTGCTGGCTTACAGGCAGGTGGACGCAAATCAGGTGACCAGTGCGGAGTACACAGGATTGATCTGGGCAGTGGCTATTGGCTGGATCTGGTTTAACGAGGTGCCGGACTGGTGGTTCCTGTTGGGCAGCATGATGGTTGTTGTGCCCTTGGTGTTGATTGGCCTGCAGCAACGGCGCAAGGCGCCTGCCCGGGGATTCAATCCGGTTCCGAAGCAAGGTAAGCCTCGGAACCGGGCTGGTTCACTCAGTGCCGGGACAACCCTATGAGTACGTGGGTGTCATAAATGATCCGCCCGATCCTGGCTTCTGGCGACAGCCTGACTCTGGTGCCCGGTTTGACGTGGTAGACAACCGAGTGGTGATGGCGCCAGTTTTGCTGCTTGGCGCGATTGTGGCGATGCGCGTTATGGGTTTGTTTCTGACTATGGTGTTGGTTGTGGTGTTTTTGGGCATCCGGCCCATGCCGGCCTTCCTCATGCGCCATCGCCGGAGCAGATGCCAACAACAACCCCCCAACCAGACTTCCGATCAACAATCGTTTCATGGTGATTCTCCCGTTGTATTCAGAGGCATATCGCGCATCCGAACCCTGTGCCGGATGCCACAGACCCAGACTATCGAACCGGGAGAAAATGTCAGGGCCTGGGGCCGGGCTTTGCATCATCTTTACTCAAAACCACGTCTCCTTGACACTCTAGTGGCCGGAAATGTCTTTTTTCGCGGTACACCGGAGGTGGGATTCGATGGAAAAGGTATGTGGACAATCCGCCCCAAGTGCCCTTAACGACTCTGCAAGCCTATAAAGATACTCCGCATTGGTGCCGCTGGGCCCCGAAGCAGAGGCAATCTGGCGGGCAATATCGGCATCCGGCGCATGACCAAGGAAGGCTTCGTTGTCTTCAGTGGCAATGTAGACCAGGCCCTTGGCCTGACCGCCCTCGCCGAAGGTCAGGGTAGTATCCAGGCGCAGATAACCGTTCTTCTCCCGAACATCCAGATGTTCAAACACATCGGGCGACACTCTGAACGCCATGCCTTTGCAGACAGCTCCGGGCTGTTCAATCAGAGTTACAACCCTCCCCGGAGCTTCCGGAGTGCCCCTGTGGTCGTGAGACCCCTGCCAGAAACGACGGGTCCAGCCTTCGATAAAAGCAGGACGCTGCTCCAGGAATGGGAAGTCCACCTTGTATATCAGCGAGCCATAACCAAACAGCCAGATCGACTCGATGCCGGAGAAATCATAGCGCTGTCGATTAAGCTCAGTAGTATCGGCAGACATTGCTACTCCTGGAACGCAAAATTCAGATATTGGCAATAAACCCGGTGATGCCGGTCAGTACGATTTCGGCAGCCATGGCCGAGAGAATAAGACCGCTGATCTTGGAAAGGATATTCAGGCCGGTTTTACCCAGCACCGTTTCCAGATACCCCGACAACCGCAGCAAGACTGCAAGAATCAACAGGCTCGACACCAGACCCAGCAGGCCTCCGGCAACTTCCGATGCTCTCTTGAGTTCCGCACCGTAGACCAGAATAGCACCGATCGTAGCAGGGCCAATCATTACCGGAACAGCCAGTGGCACGACAGCAATATCATCGCGCTCTTCGTCGGGCAGGCCCGTCGCATGGTTGCGGGTGCCGTTGGTGACCAGACTGATAGCCGTCAGAAACAGCAATGTGCCGGCACCAATCCGGAAGGAATTCAGGGTGATGCCAATGATGCTGAACAGCAGCGGCCCGGCGAAAAACAGGATAATACCCATGATAGCCGCCGCGATGCAGGCCCGACGGATAACGAAAGCCTTCTCGGATGCCGACAAGCCCCTGGTCAGAGCCAGAAACATGGTCACCACAAAAAACGGCGCCAGCAGGAATAAAAAACGGATGGTGCTGCTGATGTAAGTTGAGAAAAAGGCTTCAAGCATCGCGGGTAATCCAGAGTTCAAAGAAAGCCGCTAAGCATAGCCTGCCACAACATTCTCCGCCGTAAGGAAGTGGACGTATGAAGCGCTTTTTAACCCGGGTCCATGGCACTGCTGGGCGGAGATATGGACAGATGATCCAGATAGGTTTCGCCGTCACCGTACAGCGAAGCGAACTCTTCCTCAGGCACAACTGTGACGGCTATCTCCGGTTCATGCTCTCCGCCGCCAAGCAATACACCCCGCATAGGAGTGATGTCTGAAAAGTCCCGACCCCACCCCAAAGTGATATGTTCCAGACCTGGCCACAGGGCATTGGTGGGGTCCAGTTCAAGCCAGCCATATTCCGGCACAAAAACCGCTACCCAGGCATGGGTGGCATCGGCTCCGACCAGTCGTTTTTTGCCCTCAGGCGGATGTGTGAGTATGTACCCGCTCATATAGCGCGCAGCCAGACCTATAGATCTCAGGCAGGCAATCATGATGTGAGAGAAATCCTGGCATACGCCACGACGTGCCTGAAACGCCTCTTCCACCGGAGTGAAGGTTTCGGTTGCCGACGGATCAAAACTGAAATCGCGATGAATCTGCTTCATCAGGGCATCAGCCGCCTCAATCAGAGGCCTCCCTGGCAGGAAGGACTCACGGGCATACGCCGCATACCGGGAATCAATGGGAACGTTGGGGGAAACGAACCGAAAGGCAGTCGCCTCCAGATGCTCCGGCGAGAATTTCCGGTCTGCACGATACCTGAGGCTGTCACGAACGCTCTCCCAGGCCACTTTCGTAGCATCTACGGAAGGCTTAGGACGATCGCGCAGCTCTACCCAGAACTCGCTGGTTATCTTCAGATAATCGTGGTCGGCGGTGAAATGAATCGCCGTAATCCGGTTTCCGAAACTGTCCAGAAACGTGCGTTGTACCGAGGGTTCGGGGGCGATGGCGAGGTGGTGCTCGAGGTTTTTCTGCCACGGCAAAGCCCGCGGAGTAAGCCGAAGCAGGTGGTGGGATTCGCCCACCACCTGACCGTACTCGTACAGGGTCTCATGACGCACATGGTAGTGAACAAATGTCATGACAGCCGCCTCAATGCGGTTTCACAGATCGGTTTGAAAACCGGGTATGAATAAAACACTGCCTCTGGATTTCGTCAGAAACACGATAGACCTCAGAGCGCACGTCTTCCAACAGTTTGCCCAGGGCTTCACAAGGTTCGTCGGTGTCCTTGCACTCAAACGGATGCATGTCCACTGCCTTCAGCCTTTCCATACATTCACCAAGATCCGGTGGAAACAGCTGACCGGTTTTCCGCCCCATTTCAGGCAGATCCTTCTGTAACTGCCGGATCTGGAACATTACCGAATGCGGGTTGCTGGCGTCCATCACCAGGGTGTGGAGAACTCCCAGAATCTCGGGCGTCCGACGGTACCGGGTACGGTAAGTCACTTCCGAATTCGCCACCTCCAGCAACCATTCAAGCATGGCATTACGGCTGAACCTGTCACTGAACAGCGGCACGCAGATCAAGGTGCACAGATTGGCCAGGCGTTCCAGACGCCGGCCAATTACCAGAAAAACCCAACTCGCATCACGGGTAATATCATCCATAGCGAATCCGGCCAGCGAGATACAGTCCAGAAGCACCAGGTTCAGGGCCCGGATTGACTGGTCCGGAGTGGCTGGCGGTGGGGTCAGCGGCTTACCTACACGGTTGAGCGTATGCCAGTTGTCAGATGATAACCTGTCCCTGACCTGGCTGGCATTTAACAGCAGAGCCTGAAGAATCGAGGCGATCGACCCCGGGAGCTCAGGATCACTGACGGCTTTGAGTAACATTTCTGGCAAGGGTTCCGGCACTTCGTCCGGCTCAGCTTCACGAAGTGTACCGAACTGTTCCGCCGCCGTCTGCAGCCCATGAAGCGCGTATTCTCCGGCCTGGTCATGGCCGGACAAGCGATTGAATGCCGCACGTAGCAGGCGGGCAGTGGCCTCCGCCCTCTCCGAATGCCGCCCCATCCAGAACAGGTTTTCACCAACACGGGAAGGTGTGTCCCGCTCTCCCTCAAGTAAATCGGAAACCTGAAGCCGCTTCTTGATAAGGGATTTTGAGTGGGTGGTGTAACGGGCTTTCACCCAGGTATCTTTGGAAAGCCCTCCCCGTTGCATGGAGATGACTTCGACGCCTTCATCGACCGCTACCCGGGTCAGCCCCCCCGGCATGACCTGCCAGCCGGAGGGCGTGGCTGCAGCAAACAGGCGTAAGCCTATGGACCGGGCTGCCAACGGGCGATTGCGATCACCCTGCCAGACCGGCGCCTGGGAGAGATGCACCAGTTCCTGTCCTACAAATGCATGAGGATGTGCGTGCATTTTCCGGATTAGGGCATCACGCTCCGCGCCCTTCACCTGATAGCCAAAAACCGGCTCCATACGCATGCTTGCGAAAGCCGGCTTGACCACCAGCTCATCCAGATGTTCGATAACATAATCAAGGGCCGGTTTTTCTCCGCACCACCACGACGCCACCGACGGCATGGCCAGCGATGAACCCAGTAATTTTTTCGAAATCTGGGGCAAAAAGCCGAACAGCGCAGCACTCTCCAGAACCCCGGAGCCAAGTGCGTTTGCCATGAGCACCTTGCCTGCCCGCACTGCCCCCAGAAGGCCTGGAATACCCAGAACGGAATCCGCGCGAAGCTCCAGAGGGTCACAGAAACCATCATCCAGCCGGCGATAAATGGCATGCACCCGCCTGAGGCCCTGAAGCGTCTTCAGGTAAACCGTATCGTCACGTACGGTCAGATCCCGCCCTTCCACCAATGGCAATCCAAGATATCGCGCCAGGAAGACGTGCTCAAAATAGGTCTCGTTGAACCGGCCCGGGGTCAATAGAACACACAAGGGTGATTCCGTCCCGGCTGGTGACATGCTTGCCAGGCTGTTCTGGAATCCCTGGAAAAAATCCGACAGGTTGGTCACCGGCAGGTTATGAAAGGGTGCCGGAAAAGCACGGGAAATCACCAACCGGTTCTGCAGCGCGTAGCCGGCACCCGATGGTGCCTGGGTACGATCTGCCATAACCCACCAACCACCGTCCGGGGCCCGCGCCAGATCCAGTGCGTAAAGATGCAGAAACCGGCCGCCAGCCGGCTGAATCCCCTGACAAGGCCATTGGAAACCTGCCTGTCCATATACAAGGGCGGGGGGCAGAAGCCCCTCTTTTAACAACCTCTGGGAGCCATAAAGATCTGCGAGTACCCGGTCCAGCAGTTCTGCCCGCTGGATTACAGCGCTGGAAAGCCAGCGCCATTCCTCGGCGCCCAGCACCAGAGGCAGAAGATCTACCTCCCATGGCCGGGCGTCTCCGCGAGGATCTTCGTATACGTTGTAGGTAACACCATCTTCAGCGATGGCGTCAGCAACGGCCTGTGCCCTCTGGTTCAGCCCGTCAACCGACTCAAGATTGAGCTGCTGCAGCAAGGGGCGCCAGTGCGGTTTCGGCCCGGAGCCCTTGTAACCCAGCTCATCAAACCGATCAGGCACCGGGTCGTACTGGCGGAGAATGTCCGTTACTGCGTGTTGCTTCGCCACCTGTTTTCAGACTCCATTGGATCAGTGAGCCAGAAGCATAGCCGTATTGGGGTATCCGGAGCCAGTACCAAACCCTAAGAGTCGCATTATCCTTACGCCTCAGTACCGTCATCTTGCTTGTGATATCGCAGGTCCAGAGTAAACGGGAACTCCCGGTGTTTCCGCACAGGGCGCAGTGGCTGCCGCCCGGAGCTGTGCCCCATCCGGAAAAAACGAGCCATACGCCGGCCTTCTGCTTCGAATGAATTGACTGGCAGAGTTTCGAAATTGCGACCACCGGGATGAGTCACATGATATTCGCAACCACCCAGGCTGCGCTCGTTCCAGGTATCGATCACATCAAACGTCAGCGGACCATCCACACCAATTGTCGGGTGCATGCACTGAGCCGGCTGCCAGGCCCTGTAACGCACACCTGCGACAAATTCACCCTGGGTTCCCGTCGGCTGCAAGGGTAAGGGGACTTCATTGCAGGTAATCTGGTAACGATCCGGCGCAGCACCGCGAACTTTCACCTGTAAACGTTCCAGCGAGGAATCCACATAACGCGCAGTCCCCCCAATCGCCCCGTGCTCGCCAGTCACGTGCCATGGCTCAAGAGCCGACCGCAACTCAAGTACAATGCCCTCTACCTCGTAATCGCCGATTCGGGGGAAACGGAATTCGAAATGAGGGGCAAACCATTCGCTCTTGAGGGGGTAACCATGCGCCTTCATATCGCCGATCACATCCTCGAAATCCTGCCACACAAAGTGCGGAAGAAGGAACCGGTCATGCAGCTCTGTACCCCAACGCACCAGCCTGGGCGGCGTATAAGGCTGCTCCCAGAAGCGAGCCACCAGCGCCCGCAATAACAGTTGCTGGGTCAGGCTCATCCGTGCATGGGGAGGCATTTCAAACGCCCGCAACTCCAGCAGCCCAAGGCGACCAGCCGGGCCATCCGGGGAGTAGAGCTTGTCGATACAGAACTCGGCCCTATGGGTATTCCCGGTGACATCCGTCAACAGATCCCGGAGCAACCGGTCTACCAGCCAGGGTGCGACTTTCTTGCCAACAGGGCAAAGCCGTTCCATCTCGCGGAAGGCCAGTTCCATCTCGAATACCTGATCGTTCCGGGCCTCATCAATTCGCGGTGCCTGGGAGCTGGGGCCGATGAAAAGACCTGAAAACAGGTAGGACAGGCTTGGGTGGTTATGCCAATAGCTGATCAGGCTACGCAACAGATCCGGCCGCCGTAAAAACGGTGAATCCTCAGCTTTACCTGCACCCAGTACGAAGTGGTTGCCACCGCCGGTGCCTGTGTGGCGACCATCCATCATGAACTTTTCAGAGGTCAGCCGGCATTCATAGGCATCTGCGTATAGTGTTTCGGTTTGCTCAACCAGTTCATCCCAGGTATGCACAGGCTGAACATTCACCTCAATCACCCCCGGATCTGGCGTTATCCGGAACTGACTAATGCGGGGGTCGGAAGGGGGTTCATAGCCCTCCAGCAACACTGGCTGTTTAAGGCCGGCTGCCGTTTTTTCAATCGCCGCAACCAGTTCAAGGTAGGGCTCAAGTTCCTCCAGAGGGGGCATGAATATGCGAAGGATCCCGTCACGGGGCTCCACACACAGTGCAGTTCTGACAATGTCGGCCGCTGATTTGCCTTTCGCCGGGGGCTTGGGTTCCGGTACTGACTGACCCGCTTGCCCCCGGCTGTTCCATTGTCGGATTTCCTCATTTTTCGGCAGCTCACTACGGGAAGCAAAAGGATCCTGCTCATGTATCCAGGGGTAATCAGTTTCTTCTACCCATGGCTGGCTATCGAGTGGCAAGCGGTGGCCCATGGGAGAGCCTCCCGGAATCAGGTAGCAACGCTGGCTGCGCAAAAACCAGGGACCACTCTGCCATTGGTGTTCGTCTTCGGTTATACGCAACGGGAGTACGTAGCCAACAGGCTCATCCAGCCCCCGACTGAATATCTGCTGTAATTGCTGGCGCTCCAGAGGATTGTCGAGCTTGGAATCAAACGGATCAACGTTGACCGGAAGACGGCGCTCCCGCCAGAGGTAATAAAAAGCGTCCTCAAAAGCCGGGAAAATCTGACCGGCATCAACGCCTAACTGTTTTGCCAGGCCCTGAAGAAAGCGCTGTGCGGCCTCAGGTGTAACCTTGCCGGCTTTTCGTTCATCCGCCAGCCAACGCTCATCCTGCCAGACGGGCTCTCCGTCTTTGCGCCAGAAGCAGTTCAACGACCATCGGGGAAGAGGCTCCCCCGGATACCACTTGCCCTGCCCGAAATGGACGAGCCCGCCAGTACCATAACGGTCTTTCATGCGGTGATAGAGCTCTATTGCTTTCAGTCGCTTGGTCGGCCCCACCGCTTCAGTATTCCACTCTGGCTCGTCACGGTCGTGGTTCGCCACAAAGGTGGGTTCGCCGCCCTGGGTCAGGCGCACATCCAACTCCTTCAGCCGCTGATCCACGTCATGGCCGAGCCCGACAATCTGCTCCCACTGGGCATCGGTGTAGGGTTTTGTAACCCGCGGTGCCTCCCAGATGCGGGTAACACTCATCTGGTGATCGAATTCCACATCGCAGGGTTCTGCCATGCCGGTGACGGGAGCGGCAGACGATGGCTCCGGACTGCAAGCCAGCGGAATATGGCCCTCCCCGGCAAACAGTCCAGACGTAGCATCCAGGCCAACCCAGCCTGCACCGGGCAAGAAGACCTCACACCAGGCGTGCAGATCGGTAAAATCGGCATCCGGCCCCGAAGGACCGTCCAGGGATTTCTGATCCGCCGTAAGCTGAATCAGGTAGCCGGACACGAACCTCGCAGCCAGACCAAGATGTCGGAGTGTCTGAACCAACAACCAGGCGGAATCCCGGCAGGATCCCGAGCCATTCCTCAAGGTCTCTTCCGGCGTCTGCACACCAGGCTCCATCCGGATCAGATAATCAACACGCTCGGAAAGACGTTGATTCAGGCCCACAAGGAAATCCACACTGGGCGCTTCTGTGCGGTCGATTGAGGCCATCCATTCCCGGAACCTGGGAGTTTCTGGCAGTTGCTGTAAGTAAGGCGCCAGCTCAGCTGTCTGCCAGTCCTCATAGGTGAAGGGGATGGTTTCTGCCCGGGGTTCAAGGAAGAAATCAAACGGATTGATCACCGCCATTTCAGCCACAAGATCAACAACGATCCTGAATTCGTCGGTTTTCTCCGGAAACACCAGGCGGGCCAGATAGTTGGCTTGCGGATCCTGTTGCCAGTTGAGGAAGTGATCCGCTGGCTCAACCTTCAGTGAGTAACTCAGTATCCGGGTCCGCGCGTGCGGACAGGGTCTTAGACGAATGACCTGAGGCCCCAGTTCAATGGGGCGCTCGTATCGATAGTGAGTGGTATGGCTTAGTGCTACATGGATTGACATGGAACCTATCTCGCGGTCAAAGGTAAAAGGTGACCTCAGGCTGCCTCATAGGCAGGGAACCAGGTCTTAGCTATATCATCGTGAAGCTCACCGATCTCCAACTGCAGGTTCTCCAGAAAGAGAATAACTTGTTCTTTCCGGATCAACACCTCGACATCGCCTTCACGAACATGACGAACCGCTTGCAGCGCGGTTCGCAAAGGTATCTCGTTCAATGGCAAACGACCGAGAGCGCTGGCAACCTCGGTAAGGCTGTGAACAACGGAGCGGGGAAATGGCTCGTTCTGCAACAGAAAATGGATAACCAACGGCCCGTTGACGCCACGCCGAACGTTGTGCCGGTACATCTGGAACGCGCTCTGATTGCGCAGAACGCTGGTCCACAGAAGACCTCCGTAGGATTCGGTTCCGTCCCAGCCATCCAGAAACTGCAGTGCCCCCACCTCGATCTGGCGAGTGCCCATATCGGCCCGCTCCAGATTGCGTCCTACCCGAATAAAATCATATCCCGCATCATGGCTCATACACCCTGCGAGAAGCCCATTGAGCATCTGGCAGCGGCCAACTATTTCGTTCAGAAATTCATGCCGCGCCCGCTTTCCAATGCCCTGCTCCAGGTTGTCCAGTGTGTACCGGTAAAGTTCGTTGATAACTTCCCAGGCATCCGTGGGCACCTGATCACGAGTGGTACGCACATTCTCCCGGGCAGCCTTGATGCAGGACGCGATTGAACTCGGATTGTAGTTGTCAGCCATCAGAAACTTCACACAATTGCGCTCATCCTGCCGCTGGTAATGCTGATCAAACAGCTCTTCCATACCCGTGACAGCAACAAGATCCTTCCAGGACAGGCGTGTTTCCCTGGGCATATCCATCGCCATAGAGTTAAAGGCCATAATCATCCGGGCATTGTTTTCTGCCCGCTCAAGATACCTGGCCATCCAGTACAGTCGTTCAGCTACACGTGACAGCACATTAATTCTCCTCGTCTACAATCCAGGTGTCCTTACTTCCTCCACCCTGGGAGGAGTTAACCACCAGGGAGCCTTTGCGCATCGCCACCCGGGTCAGCCCTCCGGAAGTCACATAAGTCCTTACGCCCTGCAGCACAAAGGGCCTTAGATCCAGATGGCGTGGGGCCAGGCCCTCGTCGCAGAGCGTGGGAGCAACGGACAGGCTCAACGTGGGTTGAGCAATGTAGTTACGCGGGTTCTTTTTGATCAGGGCAGCAAACTCTGCCCGCTGTTTCTTCGTTGAATGCGGTCCTACCAGCATGCCGTATCCACCGGATTCGTTCGCCGGTTTTACCACCAGTTCCTCAAGGTGCTCCAGCACATACTCCCGATCCTGCTTGTTGACACACATCCAGGTGGGAACATTGGGAATGATCGGTTCCTCATCCAGGTAATAACGGATCATGTCCGGTACGAACGCATAAATGACCTTGTCATCCGCAACACCTGCTCCGGGTGCATTGGCCAGGGCAACCTTGCCGTTGCGCCAGGCTCGCATCAGGCCGGGTACACCCAGGGTAGAATCCGAACGGAAAACTTCCGGGTCCAGAAAGTCATCATCAATACGCCGGTAGATAACATCTACGCGCTCCAGTCCCTCGACTGTGCGCATGTAGACACAATCATCATCACCAACCACTAGGTCTGCGCCCTCCACCAGCTCAGCACCCATACGCTGGGCAAGGAACGAATGTTCGAAATAAGCGGAATTGAAGATACCGGGCGTCAGTACAGCAATTTTCGGATTATCCTGGGGCCGGGGCGATATGGATGCGAGCATGTCGAACAACTGGTTGGTGTAGTCGTCCACGGGAAGGATACTGGTGTTATCAAACAGCTCCGGGAATACCCGCTTGGTCAGCTGCCGGTTCTCGAGCATATAGGAGACACCGGAGGGCACCCGCAGGTTGTCCTCCAGAACATAAACCGTACCGTCCTTATCGCGAACCAGATCCGACCCGCAAATGTGAGCCCAAACCCCCAGTGGTGGTGAAAACCCCCGGCACTGTTCGCGGAAGTTCTTGGAATTGGCAAATACATACTTGGGAATTACCTTGTCCTTGACGATCTTCTGTTCGTTGTAGATATCATCAATGAACATGTTGAGGGCAGTAATACGTTGAGCGAGCCCCTCTTCAATGGTTTTCCACTCCCGCAGGGAAATAACCCGGGGAATGATGTCAAAGGGCCAGGCCCGATCTATATTTTCTCCCTCACTGTAGATAGTGAAGCTTATTCCCATCTCCAGTATCGCCAGCTCAGCCGCCTGCTGACGAGCCTGAATCTCGTCCGAGCCAAGGTTTCCAAGGTAATCAGTAATGGCGGTTGCAGCTGGCCGGGGCTGCCCTTTGGCGGCAATCAGTTCGTCAAAGAACTCGCCTGGATCGTAATTTTTCCAGTCAATGAGTTTGGTCTTTTTCATCTTGGGTCCTTTCATTGCTGACTGCATAAACCAATGTGCCTCATCTGTGGCTGCGTTACCCACCATTTACTATGCGGTGTACCAGCCGGAGTTTCTCCACCACCGGATCCGCCAGCACGAAGGGATAAGCATATTCATGTCCCATACTCCGGTTCAGGCTGTTAAGTGCAAGCGTCAGGGGCAGCCAGTGCTTGATCAGCCCATCAAAATCGTGAGCCCTGTATGGATCAAATCCGTACTCTGGCCCACCATTCGCTCCTGACTCCTGGCTGGCGTTCACGCGTAATCCGAATTGCCAGGCAGTCTCCAGTGTATCCACCATATGCAGGTAGTGTGCCCAAGTCTCTGCCCAGTCTTCCCAGGCGTGGCTGCTGGCATATGCGCTGATGTAGTGATTTTGCCAATCGGCCGGCGGGCCATACTGGTAATGCTGGTCGAGTGCCTGTTTGTAGTCTCTGGTGTCATCGCCAAATACATCCCGAACACTGCTCAGCCATGGGCCAGACCGGACCAGCAGATCCCAGTAGTAATGGCCGGACTCATGGCGAAAATGCCCCAAAACAGTGCGATATGGTTCAGCCATCTGGCTTCGCATACGCTCCCGCTCCACCGGATCAGCCTCAGCAATATTCAGGGTAATAACGCCGTGTGAATGGCCGGTCATCACCTTCGCACGCTCGTCAAACATGGCTGGCTGATCCGCAAGAAAATCGAAAGCCAGGCCTAGCTGATTCTCCTGCAGGGGTTCGCATGGCAGCCCCAGACGCAACAGCGAATATACCAACCGGCGTTTCTCTCTCTCCAGGCGCACCCACAAATCATGATTCCGGGGGACGCTGAGGTCAGGGATCGTGCGATTAAGACGGCAAGCAACACAGAACGCATGTGAATCAGTGAGCGGCACCAGCCAGTTACATGCACCCTGATTCTGGTAATTGCCACAGAGCCGGTACCGATTGCCACTGGCAACTTCTCCCCAGGTGTCACCACCCTTCGGATCAACAGCCAATAGTTCCATGACATCGGGTGCGAACCCAACGTTCGCCCCGCAGGTAGTGCAGCGACTATTCTCGAAGTAAAGCAGACTGGCGCATCGGCCACAGTGAAACAGCTTCATCAGAGCACATCCTTGGCCGGTATTAAGAAGAACCGTGTTTTCAGTATTGGCGATACCGGCAAAAACGCAACCTCAGGCTTCCTCGTGGCTGAAACCCGGGCCTGTCAGCATACCCCCGTGCGGGCAGTCTGGAAGGAAAGTCTGGCGGTGATTCTAAAAAAAGGAGCAACAGGAAGGGAGCCCCGCTGCGGCACCCGGAGCTCCCGGATACCGCATCGGAGAAGAAATATTTCCGCGTCGGATCAGTACAGTGTAGTGAGAGATTTACGGGCGAAATCCTCTACCTCGTCAAGCCGCCCTTCCTTCACTTTGGTGAGCCACTCGGGATCCTGAAGAAGAGCGCGACCCACCGCAATCAACTCAAACTCATGGTTGCTCATGCGCTCTACCAACTCGTCAATGCCTGACCGCTCCACCGACTCTTGCTTGCTTGCCATGGTGCCGCTGATGAAATCTTCCGTCAGGCCTACGCTTCCAACCGACATAGCAGGCTTGCCAGACAACTTCTGAGTCCAGCCTGCAAGGTTGAGGCTGGAACCCTCAAACTCCGGCTCCCAGAAGCGGCGGGTTGAGGCGTGAAAAATATCTACACCGGCGTCAACCAGAGGCTTGAGGAACTGTTCAAGCTCTTCCGGGCTGTTCACCAGTTTCGCGTCATAATCCTGCTGTTTCCACTGAGAAAAACGAAGCATAACGGGAAACTCGGGGCCCACGCGATGACGAATCGCTTCCACAATCTCAACCACGAAGCGCAGGCGGTTTTCCATGCTGCCACCATACTCATCATCACGCTGATTCGTCCCTTCCCACAGGAACTGATCAAGCAGATAGCCGTGGGCACCATGAATCTCGACACCGTCAAAACCCAGAACTTTTGCATCCTGCGCAGCATCGGCGAAGGCCTTGACAACATCCTGAATGTCTTCTTTGCTCATCGCCTTACCGTTTGGTTTGCCGGGAGCAAACAGACCTGACGGGCTGTAACCGGGAACAGAAGGATCAGGATCTACCCCTTCCTTGCGCACCGCGCCCACGTGCCAGAGCTGAGGAAAGATGGCACCGCCTGCTTCATGCACTGCATCCACGACTTTCTTCCAGCCGGCCAGAGCCTCGTCACCATGAAACGCAGGGACATTGGGATAACCATTGGCAGCGGGATGGTTTACAGTCGTGCCTTCGGTAATGATCAGCCCCACACCTGCCTCGGCTCTGCGACGGTAATAGGCAGCCACATCTTCACCAGGAACACCTTTTGGCGAGAAATTACGGGTCATGGGCGCCATGGCAACGCGATTACGAAGGGTAAGATTGTGAACCTCGAAAGGCTCGAAAATGGGGCCAAGATTCATGGTCATCCGTCACTACTCCCTGAAAAATCAGTACTGAATGAAGCAAGCGTAGCGCGCCGGCAGCTACCTCACCAATTTGGTTTCTTTAAGCAACTCTATTTAATCTGGTTTTAGGATGCAACCTTATTCTGTACACTTGCATCATGGCCAGAAAACGTTTTGACGACTCCAATTGCTCCGTCGCCCGCGCCCTGAATCAGGTGGGAGACTGGTGGTCGCTGCTGATTGTGCTGCAGTCCATGTACGGCACCCGACGTTTCGTGGATTTTCAGCAGGAACTGGGCATAGCCAAAAACATACTGTGTAATCGCCTGACCCGGCTTGTGGAAAACGGCGTGCTGAAAAAAGTGGACGTTGGCGAGCACGGTTCCCGCTTCGAATACCGGCTTACCGAAAAAGGTCGTGATCTTTTCCCCGTAGTTATTGCCCTGCGCCAGTGGGGCGACAAATGGAACCCTGCGCCTGATGATGAAGCACCGCTTGATCTGCGTGACCGGGCAACAGGACAGCCTATCCCGCCTGTTCAGGTACATAACGCTATCGGCGAGCCCCTCACTGTGAGGGATGTATTCGTACCTGACACACCCCCTCCAGGCAGCAAAAAAGATCCAGCCTGACAATCAGCACAACTACGTTTAAAGCCTGTTTCTTGAGTTGCGTCAATCAGCCGCATGAACACCACCAACCCGCCGGCGATATTTGAGCTATGTCAAGTTCCAGAATTCCAGGGCCTTTAACCTTAGCGCAACAATGATTAAGGAGATAAATATGTCCCGTACTTTCAAACTCAGCGTTATGGCAGCTGCCGTTATGGCCGTAGCGCCAGCCGCACAGGCTTTCGAGGCCGGTGATTTCATCCTGCGTGCAGGTGCTGTGCATGTGGCTCCGGATGATTCGAGTGACTCAATTACTGTTGGTGGCGCACCACTTCTGGGCGCTGGTGTTGATTCTCAGGTTACCGTAGACACCAACACCCAACTCGGCCTGCGTGCCACCTACATGCTCACCAGCAATTTCGGTATTGGCGTTCTGGGCGCAACACCGTTCAAACACAACATCAATGGTGGCGGAGACCTTCCAACCAGCCTGAAACTTGGTGAAACCAAACACCTGCCACCAACGTTGACACTGCAGTACTTCCCGATGCATAGCTCATCGGCGTTGCAGCCTTATGTTGGCGTGGGCGTGAACTACACGACTTTCTTTGAAGAGAAAACAACCGCAGCCCTGAACGGCGCTATTGGTGCGCCTGCCAGTGAGCTTGAACTGGATGACAGCGTTGGTGTCGCAGTAGAACTGGGTATGGATTACATGCTGAGTGAAAACTTTGGCCTGAACGCAGCCATCTGGTGGGCAGATATCAATACCGATGCCACCGTAAAGGTCTACGATGGTGCCGGTAACTACCTTGCAGAAACCGACGAATTTGAAGTCGAAATCGACCCGATGGTTTACATGGTAGGTTTCACTTACAAGTTCTGATTACCGTATACCGGCAACCTCATGATTCATGGGTAGCCGGAGCGCGCGTTCTTTAAAAAGGGGCTTATCAGCCCCTTTTTTGATCGTCTGGTTCCTGCTTTCCCGTATTCAGAAACAATAATGCGGAGCCGAAGCTCCGCATTATTTAATCAGTTACCTGAAGCCTTTCGGCTCTAGGCACTCTGGCTCTGGCCAGAGCGGCCACGCTGGCCATTGCCGTTCTGACTGCGGCCTCCGCTGCGCCCGCCGGGCTTATCACCAAAACTGCGCGGCTTGCCACCGGGCCGGCCATTTCCGCCACCGTTGCGATTGCGCGCTTTGCTGGGATCCGCTTTGGCTTTGGGCTTGAGCGGCAGATTGTTCTTTGGCTCAAAACCTTCCACTTCTTTACGCGGCAGCTGTTTCTTGATCAGCCTCTCAATACCTGCCAGCAGCTTGCCTTCATCGGCACTCACCAGTGACAGAGCATGACCGCTCTCGCCTGCACGACCGGTCCGGCCGATGCGGTGTACGTAGTCTTCCGGCACGTTTGGCAGCTCAAAGTTCACCACCTGGGGCAGCTGTTTGATGTCCAGACCACGAGCTGCGATATCGGTAGCAACCAGAACGCGGACAGCGCCCCGTTTGAACTCGGCCAGTGCGCGGGTGCGAGCGCCCTGGGATTTGTTGCCGTGGATTGCCGCGGCCGTAATACCGTCTTTTTCCAGCTTCTGGGTCAGGCGGTTAGCCCCGTGTTTGGTACGGGTAAACACCAGCACCTGTTCCCAGCTGTTATCACGCACCAGCTTGCTAAGCAAAGCCGTTTTCTGGCTCTGATCAACTGCATAAACCGACTGTTTCACTTTCTCTGCCGTCGTATTCCTGGCTGCAACTTCCACCTGTACCGGGTTATTCAGCAGGCCTTGGGCAAGGGTACGGATTTCTCCGGAGAAGGTAGCTGAAAACAGCAGGTTCTGACGCTTGGCCGGCAACAGTGCCAGGATTTTCCTGATATCGCGGATAAAGCCCATGTCCAGCATGCGGTCGGCTTCATCCAGTACCAGGATTTCCACTTCGTTGAAGCGCACGGCATTCTGCTGATACAGATCCATCAGGCGTCCTGGTGTTGCCACCAGCACATCAAGACCCTTGCGAAGCTTCATCATCTGCGGATTGATTTTCACACCACCAAAAACCACTGCGGCCTTGGTAGGAACGTATTTGCTGTACAGGTTTACGCTGTCATGAACCTGCGCCGCCAGTTCACGGGTAGGGGTCAGAATCAGTGCGCGCGGGCCTTTGCCCGTACGGGGATTCTCAGCCAGACGCTGCAACAATGGCAGCGTAAAACCAGCGGTTTTACCTGTGCCCGTCTGGGCTGCAGCCATAACATCCTTACCGGAAAGTACGGCAGGAATAGCCTGAAGCTGAATGGGAGACGGGGTTTCATAACCCTGGTCGGTAGTTGCACGGACCAGCTGCTCGGACAAACCGAGTGAAGAAAAACTCATATATGATTAACTCTTGATTGTTCTGCCTCAACGAACACCATTCTCGGCGAATGCGGGCAGATGCCATGAAAATTCATGGGATACAAAGACGACTACAGTCACGCGCCGTTATCGGGGTGACGTCCTCTGACAGGTCGTATGGGTGGTTTGCAACGCGACTTTAGAGCCGGAAACTGCAGAATCCCTAGAGGCAGGATGCACGTACAATAACAGAGGCATGGGGATTTAGCTATAAGTGATTATGGCGGGGCGGCACATGCCGGCAGAGCCTTATATCAGAGCAAGGGTAACACCGGAAGCAAGCAGGCTCGCAGCAAGAAGGCCGGCAAGCGACAGCCGGAGATTCCAGAGAAAGGAGGCATCCGTCGCCTTATAACCGGTCAAACGTTCCATGATAAGAGCGTTGGCCGCAAAGGGGGTTCCAAACGCGGTAACCCCCCACCCGGTTACCATACCGATACCCAGACCAATCAATGCATTAGCCGGCCAGATCCCTCCGAGAATGCCTCCCGACAGAGTGCCAATAACAATGGGATTAACACCAGCCAGACCGGCAGCGAAGTAGATCCAGGGTACGCAGGCCGCCAGAACCGGCCAAATCCAGACGGGCATATCGGGATCGCCGTTAATCTGCCCCAGCACAGCGCCACTGATAATGGAACCGATAAACGCTGAGCCACCCACAATAGCCAGTTCGTTGCTGACGTTGGCCATGCTCACCAGTGGCGGGTTTGTTTTCCGGCTCCAGGCCAGCAGCCTTGCACCAACCACCGCCCCCATACAGCTCAGGGTTACCGCGTGGGCATAACTGATCGGGTACCAATGGCTGAGCAGGAACACGCCCGCACAAATTGCCAGGATAAGAGCACCAAACCTTAGCCAGGGTGCCAGGCCTGCACTTGGCTCGGAGGTATCGGTTTCCTGCAGGGTTTCAGGTTCACGCCAGATTAACCCACACAGTATGAGCGCGGCGGAAAACGGGACGGTAAACAATAACAAATCAAGGCTGCCAAGCCCTGGCAGAAGGGTGAGTGTCAGTACCACTGAAATCGATAGTGGAGAAAACGTAGGCGATACACCAAACCCTCGCAATACCGCCCGGGTAGCGTTGCGGGTAGCTGGCGAATTGCCGTCACTGCGAACACGCTCGCCAACCAGGCTGCCAACAACAGCCACGGAGCCAAAGTTAAGAGGTATAGAAACGAGAGAAGTACCAAACGCAAGGCTCAGATAGCGGGCCAGTGGCTTACCGGCAAAAAGGCTGCCCGAAATCTGTTGTAAATCGCGGGTTCTGCTGAGCACGGAGGAAAGCAGCATAACCGCCAGAACAAGCCCCGCCAGTCGCCCCATGTTCCCAGCAGCAGAACCAATCAGCCCGGGATCCCGACCCAGGGCAAACACCAGGCTCAGCCCGGCTACAAGGAATACCGCCTTGGGCACCCGCCGCATGTCCCGCCAGCCCAGAATCACCGCCAGGCTGACTGCCCCGGCACCCAGGAAGGCCATACCCGGAACCAGCGCCAGAATGGCTGCAATAAGCGCGATATAAGCGAGAGCAGAGCGTACCAGTTGCAATGAGAAATTTCCTGAACGTAGAAACTGGTAAGCCTAACTATTCAACTCAGTGCCGGGTATCCGCAATTATGAGGATACCCCTGGTCTGCTCCGGGTCTCAGTGGGTTGCCGCCTTGGCAAAGTTCGCCAGCGCATTACCTACCTTTTCAAGAACAGCATCACAACCTTCTATGGAATGCCTTGTTTTGAGGTATTGCGGATCGTTATATCCGAGCCACACCTGCCCGCTTTCGTCTTCCCATATCAGTGCTTTCTGGGGCAGGTCCACCGCCACACTCTGTGCGCACTGCATCAGTGGCGAGCCTACCTTCGGGTTGCCAAAAATCACCACTTCGGTCGGTCGCAGCTCAAGGCCTGCCGACTCAGCACCGGCTGCGTGATCAATCCGGTTCATGATTTTCATGCCCTTTTCGCTCAAAACTGCTTCAAGCTTATCGGCAGTGGCAGCTACACCATGGTTACTTTTTACCACAATCAGGCCTTCCGCAGCCTGGGCCACGCCCGAGCACAGCAGAAAAATAAGGGGCAAAGCAACAGCCTTTAATGTCTTCATATAATGTGTCCTTAAGTGAAAGGTGAACCTCATACTAGACCACTTCGGCCATGCAAAGGGGTCCGGATACTTGATCAGAGAGTTTGTTTTCATTCAACTAAGTGTTAATACGCATGCCCTGAAGACCCGCTAATGCCCTGCTGGATTTCAGGGGTTGGCGCCTGGCCCCCATTGCGAATACAGCCGGCAGAATGCCCGGCCCAGAGCCGGTACGCATCAGGGCCGGGATGAAAACCATCCGAAGCCATAAATCCGGGTTCAAGGGGAAAGGACACACTCAGGTATTCAAGCTCACTGCGACTCTTGCACACGCTCTCCATCAAACCGTTCATCTGCCTGGCCCGCATACCCAGATACCAGCGCAAAGGCTGAGGCAAGGCGGGGAAAAGATGCATAGGCGGAATTGCAGTGAACAGTACCCGGCTAGCGCCCACGCGGTTGATCAGGTGATCTGAAAGCTCGTTCAGGAGCGACAGCCACTGCCGGGTGCTGGTGCGACCGGTCACATCGTTAACGCCAACAGAAACGAGCACCACGTCATAGTGGTCGCCCGGAACAGCGTTGAGAGCCGTCAGCACATCGGCTGCCTTGCGGCCAGTTTCCGCCAGCAAACTCCAGGTCACGCGGTGGTCTCCGGACAGAGCACTGACTAACTGACCCGCCAGGGCATCCTGCTGGTTACTCGCGCCCACACCGGCAGCAGCAGAGTCGCCAAGAATCAGCAGCCGGAGCTCCGGCCCTTCACCAACAGTGCCCTGACGCTCACCCTCAGGCTCAGGCAAACGCGGTGTTATCCGGCGAACATAACGCCCCTGACCAATGAGAACCGGAGCCAGTAAAAGCGTCGACAAGGGATACAGCACAGGGATTACATCCGGTCAGTCGTGGTGGCCAATCGGACCTTCCGTAAACAGGAATTCCCGCAGGTGTTTGTCCATGACCGGATCCTTGCGGCGAATCCACTCAAGAACCATGGCGGCATGTTCTTTTTCCTCGTCGCGGTTATGCACAAGAATCGCTTTCAGCTCCGCATCCTTGCAGGCGTCCACGCGCTGGTTATACCAATCCACCGCTTCAAACTCTTCCATCAGTGAAACGACGGCACGGTGCATTTCGCGGGTATCATCCGTCAGTTCGCCTACCGGCTCATGGTAATTGTCACTTGCCATAGTTGTGCCCCCTCAGGGTAGGTAAATTAAGATACATTCAACACGACAGTACTCTCTGACAATAGCCGAAAATCCGTGGCTTACCACCCTGTCTTCGTTGGAGCCATGGCATGGTGGTGCCTGGCGGGCATATAGGTCTGACGCCGGATATGCGCAGCAGGGATTTCAGCCCTTGAACCCTTTACCAACCACATAGACTTCCCGGGAGCGGGCGCGGGAAGAATCCGG
Source organism: Marinobacter sp. F3R11 (assembly GCF_003318275.1). Classification (GTDB taxonomy): domain Bacteria; phylum Pseudomonadota; class Gammaproteobacteria; order Pseudomonadales; family Oleiphilaceae; genus Marinobacter. The sequence continues at coordinate 1,261,212 of NZ_QOCH01000015.1, forward strand.
CTTACGCACCACTACCTTGTCGAACACCGCCCTGACGGCTTTCAGGTAGTCATCGTAGCCTTCACCCTGAAACACCTTGGCCACAAAGCTGCCCCTGGGTTTGAGCACCTGGCAAGCCATATCCAGCGCCAGCTCTATCAGATACATGGAGGATGCCTGGTCAGCCACTGTTACCCCGCTGATATTCGGCGCCATATCTGAAATGACCACATCCACAGGGCTATCCCCGAGCGTGGCCATGATCTCTTCGAATACCGTGTTCTCAGTAAAATCTCCCTGAATAAACTCCACTCCGGCAATCGCAGCCATAGGCAGTATGTCGGAGGCCACCACCCGGCCCTTGTGGCCGACCAGTTTAACCGCCACTTGCGACCAGCCACCTGGCGCAGAGCCAAGGTCCATCACCACCATATTGGGAGCAATCAGCCGGTCCTTCTTGTTGATTTCAAGAAGCTTGTAGCTGGCCCGCGAGCGATAGCCGTCTACCTGCGCCTGTTTTACGAAGGGATCATTCACGTGCTCTTCAAGCCAGCGGTTACTGCTTTTGGATCGGGCCATAGGGACTCATCAAAAGGGGAAAGCGGACGGGTTATTCTACGTGCCCAGCCCGCCTGCGGCAAAATCCTGACAACCGGGCCGGGCGCACGTACAATTGCCGCAACATTTTCCAACTCTTATAGAACCGGCAAGTAACCCGTCATCGACGGGAAAGGCCGGGCAGGACGTACTATGATCCGCCTTACTGAACTGGCGCTGCCACTGGACCACCCCGAAAGCGCACTGCGGGCCGCAATTGTTGAGCGACTGGGCATTGACGACTCAGACCTGGCTGACTTCACTGTGTTCAAACGCAGCTACGACGCCCGCAAAAAGAACACCGAGATCAAATTCGTTTACATCATTGATCTGAATGTTCGGGATGAAGAGGCTGTTCTGGCCCGTTTTGAAAAAGACCAGCACGTTCGGCTTGCACCGGATACCACTTACTATCCTGTCGCCCGGGCACCCGCAGATCTCACCGAGCGCCCGATTGTAATCGGATTCGGCCCCTGTGGGCTCTTTGCTGCTCTGATCCTTGCCCAGATGGGGTTCCGTCCGATCGTACTGGAACGCGGCAAGAACGTGCGCAGCCGTACCAAAGATACCTGGGCGCTGTGGCGGAAAAAGCAACTGTCGCCGGAATCCAACGTTCAGTTTGGTGAAGGCGGTGCAGGCCTGTTCTCGGACGGCAAGCTCTATAGCCAGATCAAGGACCCGAAATTTTTCGGTCGCAAGGTAATGCACGAGTTTATCCGGGCCGGTGCACCGGAAGAGATCCTGTACGTCAGCAAACCCCACATAGGAACCTTCCGGCTGACGGGTGTGGTGTCCACCATGCGCGAGGAAATTATCCGCCTGGGGGGCGAGATCCGCTTTGAAAGCAAGGTCACAGACCTGCTTATCGAAAACGGACGCATCGAAGGCGTGGAACTGGACACCGGAGAACGCCTGCATAGCCGGTACGTCATTCTGTCTGTCGGTCACAGTGCGCGTGATGTCTTCCGTATGCTCCAGCGCAACGGCGTGTTTATTGAAGCCAAGCCCTTCGCCATCGGCTTTCGTATAGAGCACCCGCAATCGCTCATCGACAACGCTCGTTTAGGCAAATACGCCGGTCATCCTGCGTTGGGAGCCGCAGACTATAAACTGGTGTACCACGCCAGCAACGGGCGCGCAGTTTACAGTTTTTGCATGTGCCCCGGGGGAACCGTAGTCGCTGCAACCTCGGAACCCGGCCGGGTCGTCACCAATGGCATGAGCCAGTATTCCCGCAATGAGCGCAACGCCAATGCCGGCATTGTGGTGGCTATTCATCCGGAAGAAGACTTTCCCGGAGGCCCTCTGGCTGGTGTGGATCTGCAGGAAGCTCTGGAATCAAAAGCCTATGCGCTTGGCGGCAGTGATTATTGCGCGCCCGCACAACTGGTGGGGGATTTCATCAAGCGCAAACCCTCCAGCAAACTGGGCGAAGTCGAGCCTTCCTACAAGCCTGGTATCAAACTGGGCGATCTCGCGCCCTCCCTGCCCTCATACGCCATTGAAGCCATCCGTGAGGCCCTGCCTGCTTTCGGCAAGCAGATACGTGGCTTCGACCGGAAAGACGCCATTCTGACCGGTATTGAAACCCGCACCTCCTCGCCGGTGCGCATCACCCGGGATCGCACAACCCTGCAAAGCCTGAATACACGAGGGCTGTATCCGGCAGGCGAAGGAGCCGGCTATGCTGGTGGTATCCTCTCGGCCGGCGTAGACGGCATCAAGGTTGCCGAGGCCCTGGCCCTGGCCATGCTGGAAGATCGTAAAACCAACGGCGGAACGCCATCGTGAAGCTGGACGACATAAAAAAACTACACCAGAAAAAATACCGGCAGGCACTGGGCCACTATCTGGTAGAAGGCGAACATCTGGTGCTCGAGTTGCAGAAGGCAGCAGCCCGCCAGCCCGCGCTATTCGCTTCAGAACTATACGTTACCGGTGCTTATGAACATTGGCAAAGCCCGTTCAGAACTCACCAGGTCAACGACCGGCAGATGGCCCAGCTCGCTGACACCCGGACGCCCCAGGGGATTCTGGCTGTAGTACCCATGCCGGGCAACGACCTTGAGCCAGTGCAGGAACCGGGCGAAAAAGCCATCTATCTGCATGAAGTTCAGGACCCCGGGAATCTCGGAACGATTTTACGCACTCTGGCCTGGTTTGGTGGTTTTCGCTGCCTGCTGAGCCCCGGCAGCGTCGACCCTTACAACCCTAAAGTTGTGCGTGCCAGTATGGGTGCTATCTTCCATGTCCCGCTGGAAACCGAGGTATCCCTGGGCAGCCTGACCCACAGGTACAAATCCATTGCCTGCCTCGATCTGCAAGGTGAGAAACTGACAACAAAGTCTTTCGGCATGCATGACTGTTACCTGTTTGGTAACGAAGCCCGGGGCGTTCCCCGCGAAGCGCTGGTCCAACTGGCGGCGACGCCTTACACCATTCCGGGCAAGGGCGAAATTGAATCCCTTAATCTGGCCTCGGCAGTCAATATGTGTGCCTATGAACTGGTGCGCAACGCCTGACATCCCGCCGCAGGCTTCTTTCAGACACACAGGGTGATGTATTTCGACACTCATGGTGGTGGTTATCGTCATTGCCTGCAACCAGCTAAGCAGACATGATCAACGGCCGGCCCCTGAATGGACAAACAACAATGGAAGCATACCTCCAGCCCACTGAGTTTTTTGATTACAATCAGCCCGAGCTGAAAGCCTGGATTGCAGCCCGGCTTGAAGGTGTTCCAGAGGAACCGGTAGAACAGGCGAAAGCCCTGTATCTCGCAACCCGGGACAGTGTGAGCTACAACCCCTATGTATTCCGTGCAGAGCCCGAAACCTTCAGTGCAAGCTACGCCCTCAGCGCCGGCGAAAGCTACTGCATTCCCAAGGCGGTATTGCTCGGCGCCGCAGCACGGTCCATCGGCATACCCAGCCGTCTGGGCCTTGCAGATGTGCGCAACCATCTCTCAAGCCCGAAACTGATTGAATGGCTGCGCTCGGATATTTTCCGCATGCACGGCTATATCGAACTCTACCTCAATGGTCGCTGGGTCAAGGCCACGCCGGCTTTCAACAGGCAGCTATGCGAATTGATGGGCGTAGAACCTCTGGAATTTGACGGTGTGAGTGATTCAGTTTTCCAGGAGTATACAAAAGCCGGTCAGGCTCACATGGAATACATCAACGATCATGGGGTATTCGACGACCTGCCCCACGACTTCATTTTGTCCGGAGTTCGGAACGCCTACCCTCACCTTTTCCCGGAATCAGGTGCAGAACTCACGCCGGGCCCAAGCAGCAGCCTGGAAGCAGATATCGCGTAAGCTTCAATGAGCGCCTTGGTGAATTCGTTTATCAGTTCATCGGCGCTTGGCTGACTTTCTGGCTTACCGGAGCCAGGCGCACGACTGAAACGGCTGAAATCAACGTTTCTCCACTGTTCACGACCCATGATCTTCTCAACGATATCAACGTTGTTTATGTTAGCAGGCTTGAGCTTGTAACTTAGCACCGGTGACGACCTGCCATCCAAGAAATCGGCGCCGAAGTGATAGTCGTGCAGTAGCAGGAGGGTTAGCCCGCCGCCCATAAAATGGCGACCAAAACTAACCGCAAGATCACCACTACGAATCGCGTCAAGGGCCTCGGCTTCCCAATCAAAACCGCCAATCACGACATCCCTTCCAGGCTTCCTTCCCGACTGCCTTGCTGCTTTAACAGCGCCCAGAGCCATACCGTCACTGGCACTCCAGATTGCTGTGGCCTGTGGATGACGCTTTAGCAATACCAGAGTCTTTACTGCTGCCAGTTGGCGGTCCCACTCTGCATCTACCAGTTGCAAAAGCTTGCTTCGATCGGCATCAACTGTGTTCATAAGCCCCTGCTGCCGGTCTTTGGCAGCGGATGAATCAAGGGTTCCGGAGAGTGCAATCAGGGGGACCGGCTGCCCCGGCTCGATCAGGCCGAGGCGGAGGGACTGCTGTTCAAGAAGGATCGCCAAATCGCTACCTGCACCTGAGTCGTCAGACATGACGTGCCCAATCCAGTTCGGCAGTGTTTCTCTCGGCAACCCGACGGAAGCCCTGGTGGACGCCGGAATGCCAGTATTAAACGTGAAAACCTTAACACCCATCTCATTGGCGTACCTGAGCATTCGGGTGGTGACCTGCTCCTTACACATGAACACAAGGTAGTCCGGCTTATGTTCCCGGCTAAGCACATCATCAGCCGTTTGGAGGTAACTGTAACGGTGAGCATTGCGGTCCAGCAGCACTTCAAGGTCCAGATGCAGATCCGCAGCCACTTCTGTCATGAACCCGGAAACCATGTGCCAAAAAGGGGAGTCATCAGGCGATAAAAAGACTACTTCAGGGCGAGAACTAAGCGGAACCGCTGCTCCCAGGCCAGAAAAAGCCATTGACAGGTACAGTAAACAAATCAGTTTCAGTATCGGGCGATCAAACACACAAAACCCCCACTTCTGAAATGTCCGTATTGTTATTGTATTGATGTCATCACGCTACCGAGCATCAGTAGTAGACGCAAGCAGGAATTCAAATGAATACCCCAGCTCACCGGCTGCACCTCCAAGCAGCACTTCCTGCAAACAAAAAAGGCACCGGCTTACGCCAGTGCCTTGCTCTCTCATCAGTTATTGCCCGGCACTCAAATCAGAGATTGTGAGTGCCGGCTCTTCGCTTTATTTCGCAGAATTACGGATCAGGAAATCGAAGGCACTCAATGCAGCCTTGGCGCCTTCACCCATGGAAATCACTATCTGCTTGTAGGGCACAGTCGTAGCGTCACCTGCCGCAAACACACCGGGAATAGATGTCTCGTTACGGTCGTTAATAACGATCTCTCCATGCTGGCTCAGTTCAATATCACCTTTCAGCCACTCAGTGTTAGGCACCAGACCAATCTGCACAAATACACCCTGGAGCGCTACATGATGGCTTTCGCCTGTATTGCGATCCGTGTAGGTCAGACCACTGACCTTGCCATTTTCGCCAACCACTTCAGTGGTCTGGCCGGAGGTGATAATGTCCACATTGTTCAGACTCCGAAGCTTTTTCTGCAGCACCTCGTCAGCCCGCATTTCAGCACCAAACTCAATCAGCGTGACGTGGCCAACAATACCCGCAAGGTCAATGGCTGCTTCTACGCCAGAGTTACCGCCACCAACCACCGCAACATGCTTGCCTTTGAACAACGGACCGTCACAGTGCGGGCAGTAAGCGACACCTTTATTGCGGTATTCCGCTTCGCCCGGCACACCCAGAGGGCGCCAGCGAGCGCCGGTAGCCAGCACAAGGGTACGGGCTTTGAGCGATGCTCCGTTTGCCAGGCGGATTTCATGGGGCATGCCGCGCTCGGCAGCCGGGATAAGCTTTTCCACGTGCTGCATATTCATGATATCCACGTCATATTCTTTGACGTGCTGCTCCATCGCCGCTACCAGTTTCGGGCCTTCGGTATAGGGCACAGAAATCAGGTTCTCAATACCCATGGTGTCCGCTACCTGGCCACCAAAACGATCGGCTGCAATACCAGTGGAAATACCTTTACGAGCCGCATAAATTGCCGCCGCTGAACCAGCCGGGCCGCCACCAACCACCAACACTTCAAAGGTGTCTTTCTGGTTGATCTTCTCGGCTTCTTTTTCGTCAGATTTGGTGTCCAGTCTGGCAACAATCTCTTCAAGTGTCATACGGCCCTGGCCCCAAGGCTCACCGTTAAGGTAAACACTCGGCACCGCCATCACCTCACGCTTTTCCACTTCGTCCTGGAACAAGGCGCCATCAATTGCGGTGTGCCGGACGCCAGGGTTAAGAACACTCATCAGGTTCAGGGCCTGAACAACGTCCGGACAATTCTGGCACGACAGAGAAAAGTAGGTTTCAAACTCATAGTCGCCGTCCAGTTGCTGAATCTGCTCAATAACCTCCTGCGACGCCTTTGAGGGGTGTCCGCCCACCTGTAGCAGAGCCAAAACCAGTGAAGTAAACTCATGCCCCATAGGGATGCCGGCAAAGCGAACACCTGTGTCGCTGCCAATGCGGTTTATCGCAAAGGATGGCCGACGTACATCATTCGACTCCTCGGTGCGCAAACTGATTTTGCTGGACATGGGTTCGATTTCTTCCAGAAGCTGCTTTAACTCCTGGGACTTATCACTATCGTCATAGGCAGCTACAAGCTCAATCGGCTGCTGCAGTTTTTCCATGTACGCTTTCAGTTGCTGCTTGATATTGGCATCCAACATGTAAGGATTCTCCTTATGGATTACTGGTCTGATCGTTTGAATATCGAATCCAGAATGATCTTTGATTTGAATATGTTTAAACGATACGGCCTGGCAACAAAATCCTCAAATTAATTGATCAAACTCGTTTGATAGGAGCCGGCTATCACAGGAAAGCCTGGAAGGTTCTTAAAAGGCGTCTGGTATGATGAAAGGACGAATGGCGCATACCCATACAGGCCAGACACCGGTACCATACCGAAGGACGTTGTCACGCCAACCCTTTGCACTCAGGACAAGTACTACATGTTTCCAGACCGTTATCACTCAGTCCAGGACGGACGCATACATATTTCCGCATCCCAGGCCAGCCTGTTCGCCAAGGAAGTGGCCGGCGATTTCAATCCGATTCATGACCCTGATGCCCGCCGGTTCTGCGTTCCCGGTGACTTGCTTTTTGCAGTAGTGGTTGCGCGTTTCGGGCTTTCCCGGAATATGACATTCCAGTTCCGTTCGCTGCTGGGTGACGGCATACCTCTGGAGTTTCGGGAAAACGGTGACGAGACCATCGAAGTCTGCGATCAGAATGGCAAAGTCTATCTGGACGTCACGCGCAGTGGCGAAGTAACCCGGGACAGGCAGGTTATCGAAGAGTTCATTCGCTGCTACGTGGCAGCCTCCGGCAAGAATTTCCCTCACACCCTGAAGCCTCTGATGGAATCAAAGGGTGTGATGTTCAATCCGGATCGCCCCATGGTGATGTATGCGAGTATGAGCCTTACCCTGGACAGTCTGGATGCCGCCTCTCCGGAACTGGAACTGCATAACGCAGACCTGGAAGCGAATGGCAAGCGCGGCAATGTCACGCTTGATTACCGCCTGCTCTCCAACGGCAACTCCGTGGGAGAAGTGACGAAACATCTGGTATTAGGCAGCCTTCGCCCTTATTGCCAGGATGCCATGGCAGAAGTGATAGAAGAGTTCTATCGCCTGAAGGCACGTGGATCCCGGTATGGTGTCGATACAGCCAACTCCTGATACAGATCGTCTTTTCGTACAAAATATACGGCTACAATGATCTTTCCGAACGTCGCAATATCGAGGATGGAAAATCATGGCCAGCGAACGCTCGTCGGAAGAGCCGGTACCCGCTTACCGGCTATCTCCCGACGCCGTCATATCCGCTCTCGGGACCAACAAACTTCAAGGCCTTGATGACCATGAAGCCCGGCGGCGCCTGGAACAGGATGGCCCGAACGAATTAACGGCCTCCAGGCCCGTGCCAGGCTGGCGAAAACTACTTGCCCAGTTCACCGACACCCTGGTTATTCTGCTTTTGCTCGCTGCGGCCATCTCTATAGGCCTGTGGCTGATAGAGCAAGACTCACCTCTTCCCTATGAAGCCTTAGCCATTCTGGCCATTGTTCTCTTCAACGCCGCCATGGGTTATGTACAGCAGGCGCGAGCAGAACAGGCAGTAGCAGAGTTACAGCAAATGTCTGCCGCCCAGGCCCGGGTTATACGGGGTGGAGAACAGCAAAGCATCCCCGCGGCACGGCTGGTAACTGGCGATATTATCCTTGTGGAAGAAGGCGACACGGTTCCGGCGGATTGCCGCCTGATTCAGTCCATTTCACTGCAAACTTCCGAAGCAGCCCTGACCGGCGAAAGCCTTCCCGAATCCAAGGATCCTGAAACCATCACCGACGATGCTCCTGTCGGTGATCGCCAGAATATGATTTTCAGCGGCACCACGGTTACCTATGGGCGCGGCACTGCGGTGGTCACAGCGACTGGCATGCAGTCACAGATGGGCCGGATTGCAGGCATGCTGGAACAAGCTCCACCTGAAACCACTCCTCTGCAGCAGGATCTGGCCCGGGTCGGCAGAATGCTGGGGCTGGTGGTCATCGTGATTGCTGTCGTGATGATTTTCACCATCATTCTGGCAGAGCACGTCACCAGCTTTTCTACCCTGTTCGATGTTCTTATTCTTGGCGTGGCTCTGGCCGTAGCCGCAGTGCCTGAGGGCTTACCGGCCATAGTAACGGCCGTGCTCGCCCTCGGGGTACAACGCATGGCACGCCGCAATGCCATTGTCCGACACCTGGCTGCCGTAGAAACTCTAGGGGCGGCCAATGTGATCGCTTCCGACAAGACGGGCACACTCACCCGAAACGAAATGACCGTACGCGCCATAGTTACGGCCAGTGGACGGATAACACTGGGAGGCACAGGGTATGAGCCAACAGGTGATATTACTGTGCATGGCACCTCTCCAGGTAATGGTACAGGTACTATCAGTGAGCCTTTGCGTATGGAGTTGGAGCGGGCCCTGACTGTAGGCGACCGTGCAACCAACGCTGTTTTGCAGGAGGATCAGGGCCTGTGGACTGTTCAGGGTGACCCAACCGAAGGTGCACTGGTGGTTGCTGCACGCAAAGTCGGGCTGACTGAAGCCATACTCGACGCGCGCTACGAACGGGTTGGTGAAGTACCCTTTTCGTCTGAACGCAAAATGATGTCCACACTTCACACCGACAGCCAGCATAAAGGCCATATTCAGGTATTTACCAAAGGTGCGCCGGATGTTCTTCTCGGCCGCTGTAACCGCGAACGCGTGGGTGACAGCAGTCGCGCGCTGACACCGGAACGTCGTACCGAGATTCTGCAGGCTAACGAAGAGCTGGCCAGTGAGGCACTTCGCACTCTGGGTGTTGCCGCGAGGTATATTCCGGAAGAGGGCTTTGAACCGGATGATATCGATGAGGACCTCGAAGAGGATCTGATATTCGTAGGCCTTATCGGCATGATCGATCCGCCCCGGGAGGAAGCCAAAGCGGCTGTTGCTCGCGCCCGGTCAGGGGGCATCCGGCCGGTAATGATCACCGGCGACCATCCGGTTACAGCCGCGGTTATCGGCAAAGAGCTGGGCATCTGCACGGATGGCCGCGCCGTTACCGGGGTAGAAATAGATGCTATGACGGACGACGTTCTGATACGGACGGTAGAGGAAGTCTACGTCTATGCCAGGGTTAACCCGGAGCACAAACTGCGAATCGTCAAAGCTCTTCAGAACGGGAAAAACATCGTCGCAATGACTGGCGATGGCGTGAATGACGCACCCGCCCTGAAGGCTGCCGACATTGGCGTCGCCATGGGGATTACCGGCACAGACGTGTCACGCAAAGCCTCGGATATCATTCTGGCAGACGACAACTTCGCTACCATTGTTGCTGCAGTAGAGGAAGGCAGAGCCATTTTCGCGAATATCCGCAAGTTCCTGCGTTACCTGCTGTCATCAAACATCGGCGAAGTGATGACCATGTTCTTTGGCGTGCTCCTGGCCGATGTACTCGGGCTGACCGCAAACGGCACAGGCCTGGCTCTGCCCTTGCTGGCGACCCAGATCCTCTGGATCAACATGGTAAGCGATGGCGCACCAGCCCTGGCGCTCGGGCTGGATCCCGGCGACAGTGAAGCAATGACCAAACCACCAAGGCCCCGGAATGAAGGCGTGCTCACACACAATATGTGGGCAGGGATAATTTTCGTTGGCGTTATTACCGCAGCCGGCACTCTCCTCGTGCTCGATGCATCCATGCCCGGCGGCCTGATCACAGGCACTGGCAGCCTCATCTATGGCCAGACCATGGCTTTCACTACTTTAGTGCTGTTCTCACTGTTTACCGTGTTTATTTCTCGCTCCGACGAACAAAGCGCCTTCGTGGGACTGTTTTCCAATCTATGGCTGTGGGCGGCTGTAGGTGTGTCAGTGTTGCTGCAAATGGCGGTGGTCTATCTGCCTTTCCTGCAGAAAGCCTTTTCCACCGTTAGCCTCAGCTTTGGGGACTGGATACTCTGTACAGTCGTGGCCAGCTCAGTATTATGGCTACGGGAACTGACAAAGCTGATCACCCGCCTGCGTAAAAAAGGCGCGAACAGCGGCCTTATCGCTTACAAGGGGTATTAGTCTGAACGCCTGAATGTAAAAAACCCCGGAAAACCGGGGTTTTTTACTAATAACAGGCCCGTACAACGAGCCTGTATTAATCAGTTCCTTTTCAGAAGGAACCTTAGATTTTGCCAACCAGATCCAGTGAAGGAGACAGAGTTGCTTCGCCTTCCTTCCACTTGGCAGGGCAAACTTCACCCGGATGGTTGCGCACGTACTGAGCAGCTTTCACTTTACGCATCAGATCAGACGCATCACGGCCAATACCTTCTGCAGTGATTTCCATTGCCTGAATCACGCCATCCGGATCGATCAGGAAGGTAGCGCGATCCGCCAGGCCCTGGCCTTCACGCATCACACCAAAGTTGTTGGTAATGGTGCCGTTCTGGTCGCCAACCATGTAGTACTGGATTTTACCAATGGTTTCAGAGCTATCGTGCCAGGCTTTGTGGGTGAAGTGTGTGTCTGTGGAAACAGAGAAAACTTCAACGCCCATTTTTTGCAGCTCTTCATACTTGTCGGCTACATCGCCCAGCTCAGTAGGGCATACGAAAGTAAAGTCAGCCGGGTAGAAGAAGAAAATAGCCCACTTACCTTTCACATCTGCTTCGGAAATTTCAACGAACTCGCCCTGTTTGAAAGCGGTTGCGTTAAACGGTTTGATTTCGCTGTTGATCACGCCCATTGAAAATACTCCTGTTGGTTCGTTTGCGTGTTGATAAGTCTAGGTTCACTACAATAACCAATGAATCAACTTCAGGAAAATTGATTATTCCCAAACTGTCCATAGGCAGTACCTATATTATAACCACCTTGCTGAACATGCTCTTACCAAGGCCCGACCACATAGCCGAGCTTTTCCGGAAGCCAAAGCGCAATGCCCGGCATCAGCGCCACCAATAGCAGGCTTAGCCCCATTGCGGCAATAAAGATTAACGCCCACCCAATGGTATGCTCCAGGCGAATATTCGCAATACGTGTTGTAACCATCAAGTTGACAGCTACCGGTGGCGTAAACTGGCCAATAGCAATATTCATGGCCAGCAGGATACCAAACCACACCGGATTCCAGCCAAAGTGGTTCATCAGCGGCAGTACAATAGGGATGAGGATCAGATAGATCGATACCGCATCCAGCAGCATACCAGCTATCAATACCAGTACCATCACCAGGCCCAGCAGCACCCAGCCGTTTTCGGAAAGTGACAGCAACGCGTCCGCCAGATGCTGGAAGGTACCCAGAGTTGTACCTGCCCACGCAAATATACCCGCCAGCGCAATGATCAGCATGACAACACCAGAGGTCACCGCTGCGTCTGTCATTAAATCAAACAGACTACGCAGACTCAGGTTGCGGTATACAAAGGCACCCACAAATATACCATATGCCACGGCAACCACAGCCGCTTCCGTAGGCGTGAAAAGGCCGGAGCGCAGGCCTCCCAGAATGATAATCGGGGCAAACAGGGCGGGCAACGCCGCCTTGAAGCTGGGCCAGAAAGGCGGACGCTCAGAGGTTTCAGGGCTCTCCCAGCCAAACTTGCGGGCCAGATAAAGCGCCGGCACAAGCAACGACAAACCCGCCAGAATGCCCGGAAACAGGCCGGCAGCAAAGAGCGCCCGCAAATCCACACCGGGCACCACGATAGAATAGAGAATGAGCGCAATTGAGGGCGGAATCAGGATAGCCGTGGAAGACGATGCAGCGATCAACGCGGCGGAAAAAGGCTGTGGGTAACCCGCCTTACGCATACTGGGCAGCATCACCATAGCTACCGCAGCCGCATCGGCTGGCCCGGATCCGCTCATCCCGCCCATAATCAGGCAAACGAGAACGGCCACAACGGTCAGGCTGCCGTGACGTGGACCAATGACCGCCTGGGCGAAACGCACCAGGCTGGCAGCTACGCCTGCACGCTCAAAAATAAGCCCGGTCAGAATAAACAGCGGTATTGCAATAAGCGGATATTTTGCCACGCTGTTGTAGGTATTAGTGCCGAATGTGGCAAGCATATCGGGGGACAAGCCGGAAACAATACCCACAAGCCCACCAAATCCGAGAGCAAAGGCTACGGGAACACCCAGCAACAACGCCAGCAGGAAACTGCCGATCATCAGAAGGTCAGGACTCATGGATAACCTCCGGATCTTTCTTGCCGCGCAGGCGGTCAACGAGGTTTTGAGTCATTCTGAAAATGATCGCCACCGCCATCAGTGGCAGCCAGACCACATAAATCCAGTTTGGCAGCCCTAACCCAGGGGACAACGACTCCCATTCGTACTCCTGCATCGCGAAAGTGACGCCATACCAGGCCGTTACTCCCATTACTGCCACGCCTATAAGCCATTGCAGCACAAACAGCCCCTTCAGAGCAGGTGGCGGCAGATAGTGCTCAACCAGCTCAATGCGTATGTGCTGATTGTTTCGCGCCGCCACCGCTGCGCCGGCGAAAGTCAGTATTACCAGAAGAAACACCGAAAATTCTTCGGTGAATGCAAAGGAAGCATCGGTGGTGTAGCGGACAATTACATTACCAAGACTGATCACGCAGATCGCAATCAGGGCCACAGACGCCAGCCAGGCTTCCGGCCGGAACTTCGGGGATCGGGAGGGCATGAATACTCCGTTTGAGACAACGTCCCCTGACACAAAGAACCCAGCGGAACCAACAGGCTCCGCGGGCACTCTGGCAGGTAGGTTTTACTGATTGCGGTTAGCGACTGCAGACTGAGCCTGCTTCACCAGATCTTCACCAATGCGAGGTGTCCATTTTTCATATACAGAGCGGGTAGCCTTCACAAACGCATCATGCTGTGCCTGGCTCAGCTCAGTTACAGTCACGCCACGATCCTTGATGGCCTGCAGCGTATCCTCAAGCTCACCACGGGATTTTTCAATCTCCCATTTGCCAGCATCCACAGCCGCCTGTTTCAGAAGTGCCTGGTCCTCTGCGCTGAACTGGCTCCATACACGGTTACTGACAGCGAACACCAGCGGATCAGCCATGTAGTGCCACAGTGTCAGATGCTCCTGACCAACCTGATCAATACGTGCGACATCAAATACCGAAAGCGGGTTTTCCTGACCATCTACGGCACCGGTAGTCAGCGCCGGCTTGGCATCTGCCCAGCTCATCTGCGTGGGGTTAGCACCCAGTGCGGTGAAGGTATCCTGAAACAGCGGCGAGCCTACAACCCGGATTTTAAGGCCTTCCAGATCCTCAGGTTCGCTGATAGCAAGCTTGGAATTGGACAGTTCACGGAAGCCATTCTCACCCCAGGCCAGTGGTGTTACGCCACGCTTTTCAATCGCTTCAAATACTGCCTTTCCAGCCTCACCCTGGGTGATCGCATCAATGGCTGCATTATCCGGCATCAGAAATGGCAGGGAAAAAAGATTCAGCTCAGGAACCTGAGGCGACCAGTTAATGGTAGAACCCACGGCCATATCAATCAACCCTGAGCGCATGGCAGAAAACTCTTTGGTCTGATCCCCGGAAACCAGCTGGGAATTGCTGTAAATCTTCATGTTGATACGCCCCTCAGAGCGCTCTTTGACCAGCTCGACCCACTTGTCGGCAGCCTGGCCCCAGGGAAACGCCGACGGGAGTACTGTAGAAACTGTATATTCATCTTTGTATTGAGCCTGAGCCACAGAACTGAGTAGCAGAGTGGCCGCAGCAACAGCAGCCAATGAGCGGGATTTCAGCATTTTGCTTTCCTTTTTATTTGGCAAGGGGATCTCTACGACGGGACAATCAACACGCCGCGCAATGGGGGATTATAGGAGGCGGTGTTGTTGTGACGCAAAATAAAACGACAGCTAGCCTTCTATTTCTTGCCTTCACTGAATTGCCGGCTTATTACAGATCCGTTGTTTTTATTTGCACGACGCTGTACCCGTCTACACTTAGCAGGATATGAAACGGGCAAAGAACAGGTGCAGCTATGGAAGGCAAAGAGCATATTGAGCTCAGCAAAAACCAGACAGATGACAGCACTGTTTCCAAGCCTGAACTTCTCAGGGCTGTGAACATACGGAGCCTGTCACTGGCGATTCTCACCAGCATAGCGTCTCTCTTCTTTATTGACTGGGCACAAGCCGTACTGCTTCCTTTGGTGGTTGCGGTAATGATCAGTTATGCGCTGGATCCCCTGGTATCAACACTTGATCGCCTCAGAATCCCCAGACCACTGAGTGCGGCTATTGTAATGATCCTGATACTCGGCGCTGTCTCTGCCGCTAGCGTTCCACTGCAACGCGAAGCCATGGCCATGCTGGACAAAGTCCCTATGGCCATCAGCGAGTTCCAGCGCAAAGAAGCCAGATCGCCGGACAAAGAAGAAGGCATCATGGAGAAAGCCCAGGCTGCCGCGAAGAAAATTGAAGAATCGGCCACTCAGGACCAGAGCAGCAGGAACCCCACTCACGAAAGTGTGACTCCTGTTCGGGTAGTGGACAAACCCATGGATGTTCAGGAATACGTGTTAAAAGGATCGCCTGCTGCAATCGTGCTTGTATCCCAGCTTTTCTCGGTACTGCTACTGGTGTATTTCATACTGGCAGCCGGGTCACTTTATAAGCGTAAATTTGTGAGAATCTCTGGCCCTGCATTCGGACGAATGCGTAAAGCCGCAAGAATCATGAACGAGTTTCACCATCAGGTCCGGCGCTTTCTGTTTGTGATGCTTATAGGCGCTCTGTTTGTGGGAATACTGACCTGGCTGGCATTTCTGGTGCTGGGGGTGGAACAGGCCATGTTATGGGGCGTAGTCGCGGGTGTAGCCAGCGCAATCCCCTATCTGGGGCCATTTCTGGTGCTCGTTGGCACCGGTGTTGCGGCGTTCATCCAGTTTGGAGAGATCAATATGGCAGTTGTTGTGGCCGGTACGTCGCTGGTGGTCACCAGCATTCAGGGATACCTGCTGACACCCTGGCTAACAAGCCAGGTTTCAAGCCTCAATGCCGTAGCAATCTTTATCGGGCTTCTGTTCTGGGGCTGGCTCTGGGGCCCTGTTGGGCTGGTCATCGCAACACCACTCCTCATGATCATCAAAACCCTGTGCGACCATGTTGTAAACCTGCGCCCGGTGGGCGAACTACTGGGCAAATAGAGCACAGGCAGCCGGTTACCCCAGTTTTTTGTAATCCGCTTCGCTCAAGGGTATTGGCCGGTAAAAATGTGATCCACCGGTATCCGCTTTGAGCCAGTCAGCCATCGCAGACAACACATCGATCTGACCGGGGTAATCATCATAGCGCTGTGCACTCCAGTACCCCTGGTTGTGAACAAAGCTGTCAAAGAGGGTCATCTGAACATCATACTTGAGCGATGTTTCCCCATCCGCTGTTCCGTGACGCACCGAAATAGCTACGTCTGCCAGTGATCCCGCGCCGGGGCAGGTGATTGAGCACTGACGGGTATCCAGGTTCATACGGATCACGCCGTTTTCAAACCGGATTACCATCGACCGCTCTTTAACCGACATATATTTGCCCGTACGCACATTGATGGCACAGGCCGCACCCGGCTGTGAACGCAATGACACATAACTGGCCCCGTAATCGTTCAGGTCAGACGCTGTGCTGTTAAACACCTCCGGCAAGGTGTCCAGCAGGAACCATTCAGCATGCAAACGTTCGAGTTGCATGGGTTCATCCAGCACATGGCTGAGTAAGGTTATCGGATGTATCAGGGTTTCGAAAAACAGACCGCCAGTCTGCTTAGTCAGACTCCACGCACGGGGATCCTTACCCTCAAAAAAAGTAATATCAACACTGACCAGCTTACCAAGCTGCAGGCGAAGATACGCCAATGCATCAGGCCCGGCAGGCCCCGCGTCCGGGCTGCTTTTCACTTTGATATCGAGGAAACGGTGATATTGCGGGTTCAGTGTGAGGAAGTAGTTAAGGGGCAAGGCTTTTTCAAGCCAGTAATAACTGAACAGAAAGCCTCGCTCCATCAACTGATCCTGGCACTGTCCGAGCACTCTCAGTTCTGCGGCCGTAGCCACCAGGGGCTTTTCAACGCCATAAACAATGCCCTCTTTGGCCAGAGCCGAAACGTACCCAAAATGGCTTTCTGTAGGTGTTGCCACAATTGCGTAGGATGATCGTTTTTTTATAAATTTGATCACCTCCTGCACTTTCTCTTCACTGGATGAACTGCTCTTCAGAACCTGATATGCCACACCATCTTTCCTGAGCTGATCCTGAAACCCCTGATCAATGCGATCACTGATGATGGCTACCTGGCCAGGCAAATACAGCTTTTCAGCCAGCAAAGCGGGGAGCATGCGGTGCTGAACCACATCACCCGCGCCGATAATCGTAATGTTAGGCCGGCGGCCAACGGGAATGGCAGGGATCAGATTGATAATGTTGGCAATGATAAGCGCCGTGTAAACATACCCGAATGTGCCGATCGTAAGCTGCGCTGAGGAACTTGTCTGATAACCCTCGAAGTCCAGATTCAGCGCCAGCGCCAGCACCTCAGACACACCGACATCAAGCAGGCCCGCCAGCAGGAAAAACTGCGTCGCCAGTACAAATGGCAAGGCAATAAAGTACTCCGCTTCATTAAATATGGTCAGGTGCTTTTCAATAAGAATCCGAAGCAGCATGTAGTAGAAAAGCCACATCACCGATTCAAACAGCAGCAAGGCTGCAATGGCATACGAAAGCACACCCAATCCGGAGATTATTGCCCCGGGAATACCGGGCATAGCCGGAATGAAAGGCGGAACAAAATAGAAAGCCAGCGACAGACACAGTACAACCAGAAGATAAATCTCTGAGTGCATGGCATGGAAATCAACCCGCTCTTTCTCGTCGTTATTCGCTGCCTGCCGCTTCCGGAAAATCAGCTTTATCCACTGCAGTGGAGAGAGAATCCTGAGAAGGAAAATCAGCCAGTAAAGAACCGAAGCAAAAATACTGCGGTGCTTTCCCCAGGTATAAGATTCGTAGTGCGGCTTGGTGCTGACTTTCGAGAACAGGTCCATTAGTTAAAATCGTTCCTGGCATGACAGTTATTTATGGACCATGAGAGCCAAACCATCAATAGACCTTCTCGGCCCCTTCGGGGCGGGTTTTGAAGCGCTTGTGCAGCCACAGGTACTGATCAGGCTGTTCACGGATAGCGTCTTCAATATAGCGGTTCCAGAGCCGGGTATCCTTGTGCTTGTCCACTCCGAAATCAGACTGCACCGGTGAGAATACCACTCGATATCTCCCATCGGGCATTCGCAGATGGCTGACGCAGACTACAGCGGCACCTGATACTTTTGCGATATAGCTTGGGGAGGTAATACATCCGGTTTGTACACCAAAAAATGGCACAAACAACTCGGTTTTCTTGCCGAAATCCTGATCGCAGGCAAACCAGACTTCTCCGCCTTTTTTCAGAAAAGACACCATTGGGCGCAGTTCGCGCTTGGTGAATGCCCGGATACCGAAATGGCGGCGGCGACCTTTTTCGATCATGCGGTCAATAACCGGGTTGTTGTTGGGCCGGTATACGTATCCGGGGTTTTTCAGGTGGCTGGCAACCAGGGGTAACGCGAAATCAAAAATACTGTAATGGCCGCCAATCAGGAGTACACCCCTGCCCTTGCTTCGTGCCTCCGCAAGATACTCCAGCCCCTGCACTTCCGTATTTTCGAAATAAGGCGACATATCCTGCCACCAGGCATGGGTACTCTCCAGAAAACCACGGGCACAGGCGATAAAATTGTCCTGCACCAGTTTTTCCCGGGCTTCTTTATCCAGATCGGGCAAGCAGATAGCAAGATTCCGGTCAGCAACGCGGGCACGGGATTTCAGTTTGCCGTTCAGAAAACGCCCTAAGGTTTTCCCAAGTTTTTGCTTGGAAGACATGGGCAAAAATGACAACAGATATAGCGTAAATACCAGCGCCCAGGAAGGCCATAGGCGCGGATGCCAAAGCGGTAATTTATTTTTTTTGGAAGATTTGCGCATACGTCGCAGCCTGCTCAAATGGAGACTGTGAGCCTGACACAATCGGGATCTTTAGGGTAGCTGCACGTTTCGATCAAGAGGTCTGAGTCCCAAATCAGGCGCCGAACAACCTTATGATGAAAGTTTACCCTTAAAACACTCAGGCCGGGCAAGCCCAAGATGGCTGCGCAAGGTAGAGCCCTGGTATTCGGTACGGAAAAGACCGCGCCGCTGCAATTCGGGCACTACCTGTTCAACAAAGTCCTCAATGCCGGAAGGCAAAGACGGCGGCATCAGATTGAAACCGTCGGCTCCTTCGTTGTTGAACCAGTGTTCCATTTTATCGGCAATCTGCTCCGGCGTTCCCACCATGGTGCAGTGGCCTCCGCCCGCTGCCAGCCGGCCCAGCAACTGGCGCAGACTGGGTTTCTCGGTTTCGATAATGCGCAGGATGGTGCTGTAACGCCCCTGGGGCCCGCTGAACTCTTCAAGCGAAGGCAGGGGTGGTACCGGCGCATCCAGATCCCAGTCTGAACAATCCTGATCAATAAACGTGGCCAGCTGGCGCAAAGACGCATCGGCAGGCAACAGCTCATCCAGCTCCCGCTGCTTTGCCAGTGCTTCGGCTTCGGTAGGCGCCACATAGGTAACCAGCCCCGGTAAAACCGGCACAGTAGCATCGCGACCTGTCGCTTTTACCCGTCGCCTTATATCACGGTAATAACTTTGCGCCGCCGGCAGATCGTAAGCCACTGCATAGATAGCCTCAGCACATCGGGCCGCCAGCTCACGGCCCTGCTCCGAAGCGCCAGCCTGGAACAGAACCGGATGCCCCTGCACCGGGCGGGGCACATTCAGTGGCCCGTCTACGCGAAAAAACTCGCCCTGATGGTTTATCGGTTGTACCTTGCCCGGGTCGGCATAATGGCCTTTCCGGTCAAACACCAGAGCATCGTCAGCCCAGGAATCCCACAACCCCAACACTGCCTGCACAAACTCATCAGCCCGGCGATAGCGCTCGGTATGGCCGGGCATGGATTCATATCCGTGATTACGCGCTTCCACATCAAACATCGAGGTAACAACATTCCAGCCGATACGCCCGCCGGAAATATGATCCAGCGAAGCCACCAGCCGGGCTGCGTGGAACGGCGTATAAAACGTGCTGGAAACCGTGCTGATAAAGCCAATATGTTCGGTGACTCGGCTCATGGCAGCGATGGCGGTAAGTGGTTCCAGATACCACCAGCTGCCATCTGATACGTTGCCTACCGTGTTGCTGTCAGCAAAAAACACGGCATCCAGCTTTCCGCGTTCAGCGGTTTGCGCCAGACGCTCGTAATAGCGAATATCACCCAACTGTTCTACTGCCGATTGCGGGTGACGCCAGGCGGCCCGATGGTGGCCGCAGCCCATCAGAAACAGATTCAGATGCATCATGCGCTGGTCGGATGATGAAGCTGCCATCAGTTTTTCACCAATCCACCATCGACTACCAGGTTCTGTCCGGTAACGGAGCGCGCCCAGGGCGAGGCAAAAAACAAGGTGGCATCGGCAAACTCTGCCGGCGTGGTTACCCGCCGCAAGGGTGTACTGGCGGCAATAAAATCGAACACAGCCTCGGGCGTAGCGGCGGACGCATCGGTGGTACGCAGCAGACCGCCAGACACCATATTCACAGTGATATTATCTGGCCCAAGATCCTGCGACAGGGTGCGGGTAAGCGACAGCAAAGCGGCCTTTCCGGCGGTGTAATCATGATATGGCACAACCGGATTCTGGAACAGATTGGTTCCGACATTCACAATGCGCCCAAACCCCGCTTCTCGCATACCATCCAGCGCCGCCTGAGTGGTATTCAGGGCACCACCCACCACACCGGAAAACTGTTGATTCAGGCCCTCCCAGGTAAGCTTGTCTGCATTTGCGCGGGCATCACCGTTGAATGAGAAGTCCGGCAGGGCGTTGTTGATTACCGTGGTCACTGGCATACCAAAATGCTGTTGAGCAGAAGCAAACATAGCCTTTACCGCTGTGCGGTCAGTAACATCGGCCTGCACCGCCAGCGTCCGTTCCGGAGCTTCAGCGGCCAGTTTTTTAGCCGCATCGGCACTGTTGCGATAGTTGATCACAACCCTGGCTCCCTCTCGCAGGAAAGCACGCACCAGGTGTTCACCCAGACCACGGGCACCGCCTGTTACCAGCACGAGTTGTTGGTCAAGACCTAAAGAATGTTGCATAGACACCTCAAAAGAGAGGCGAAGGTATGAATGGGCAGATGCGGCACAGCATCCCGGCTGCGCCTGCGGCTGACATCCCTTCGCCAGTGTGAACTGGATCAGGTTCAACGGGTGTTATCTCAGCCCTGCATGCAGGACACCCCGTGTCGAATCGAAACCATAGCACACCAGGTGCTCAGGTATGTAGGCCAGAACACCTGCAATTGACAACTACTGGCAGACTTTCTACTCTGTCAACATTCCTGGGGGAGCCGGTTAACGGCTGAGATTCCGCATCCTGTGCGGTAACCCTTCGAACCTGATCCGGGTAATGCCGGCGAAGGGAAGGAAAGCGCCCGCTGTGCGCATGCCTGCGTGTTTTTTCTTCCTTCGCGACCATCCCGGTGGCAAACAACTTCTGGCTATTACGCTATCCGCCTGCAGGGCAAGGAAGACAACCCATGTTAAGCTCCTCTACCGCACTGGTGTGGCTGGTTTTATTTGCCGCTCTGTTCGCCATACCCGGCCTGATATACGCCCGCCGCAAGCAGGACAAGCTGGATGACTTTCTGGTCGCCCGAAACAGCCAGAGCAGCTCCGCCACTCTGCTGACTCTGCTGGCCACCACACTGGGCACCTGGATACTGTTCGGGCCGGCCCAGGCCGCGACCTGGGGCGGCATTGGAGCGGTTACCGGCTACGCCCTGGGCGCGCTGGCTCCACGCCTCATTATGATTCCGCTGGGCAATCGCATCCGCACACTCATGCCCGAAGGCCACACCCTCACCGAATTTGTGCTCGGCCGTTATGGCCGGGTGATGTACGGATTTGTGCTGGTCATCATGATTTTCTATCTGTTTATCAGCCTCACGGCTGGCCTGACCGCCATCGCAAAAATGGTCTCCCTGCTCGCTCCCGTGCCACTGTGGCTCACCGCCAGCATAGTGATGGGGGCGTCCCTGCTCTACACCCTTTACGGCGGCCTGCGGGTAACTATCTTCACTGACCGGGTACAGATGCTGGTCATCCTGCCCTTTCTGGTTCTGTTGATCGGCTTCGGCTGGCATGCCACTGGCGGCCTTGCTCCGGCGCTGCAGGGCTTGCAGGATAAAGCTCCGCACCTGCTGGACCCGCTGGACATCAACGGGCTGAAATCCGGCCTCACATTCTTCATCGCGGTAGTGCTGACCGGGCTGTTTTATCAGGGAACCTGGCAGCGTATTTTCGCCGCCCGCGATAACAAGGTCATTCGGAACGGATTTATCATGAGCGGCCTGCTGAGCTTTCCCATTATCTTTATCATGGGTTTATTCGGGCTGGCGTTCGTGGGGCTGGACTTGCCCGGGGACGGTTCGGTGGCGCTCTTCAGCGTGCTGCTGGCAGATGTGCCACTCTGGTTTGCGATTGGTCTTTTACCCTTCGGGCTGGCGCTGATTATGAGCAGCGCCGACTCCACCATAAGTGGGTTGACCAGCATTATGGTGGTAGATCTGCGCCGGTTACTGCCTGAACTGAGCAACCACAGCCTGCTATCACTGTCGCGCTGGCTGATTGTGGTTTTGTCTATACCAGTACTCTTCGTAGCCGCTCAGGGCTACAGCGTGCTCTACCTGTTTCTGCTGGCAGACCTGTTGTGTTGCGCTGCGGCCTTCCCGGTCTTTTTCGGCTTCTACAACGCTCATTACCAAAGCTACAACGCCGCGCTCAGTACCTTTGCCGGTCTGGTCGCCGGGCTTATGGTGTTTCCTGCCCCAGGCACACCAACCACCTACCTGCTGGAATCCTTCCTGCTGGCATCTTTGGTACCTATCGCCGTTTCACTAATGCTCTTGCTTCTGCCCAAAGGAAAGCGCTTTGACTTTTCCATACTGGCGCAGCGAGTACGGAATCTGGAAAGTTAAAACAAAAGTGCTATTCCGCCTTTCCGGGCTGCAGCGTTCGCTTGGGGTGCATGCCATTAACCATGCCCATGAATGGCGGGTGGATTGAGTAACCAACCATACTCAGCAACTGCTCAGGAATCCGGGAAAGCGTTTCCTGGCTGAGCTCGAGAAAGAAGTTCTCTTGCGGCCTTAGCCAGGGTTCACAGTATTGGCAGGTAACCGCCAGGCGATCAGCGCCCGAGCGGTTGGCTCCGCCACCGTGCCAGAGCGTCCCTAAAAAGAAGACAACGGAACCGGCAGGCATCACCGCGGGTACCGCCTGAGTCCGGTCAGTAACAATTTCCTTCCCCCAGTTATGGCTTTCGGGAATTACGACCGTCGCGCCATTCTCTTCCGTAAACTCATCAATAGCCCAGACGGTTGCTGCCCCGAACGGAGGACGCGGGCGCGGAACCGGATAGAAGCCGTCATCGTAGTGCAGCGGCTGTGCCGACTCGCCTGGCAGAATATTGATAATCTGAGCCTGGCTGAGGAGATAATTGGGCAGGAATAGCCGGTCCAGCAATCCGGTAACACGAGGGTGCGTTGCCAGCAGATCAATGGCTCGCGTTTTCTCCAGGACATTGTATAGCCGCTGAGTTTTTACGCCTTCAAATGTATTGCGCCCGGACCTCCCCAGCAACGGCAAGGTTGCTTCACGAATCAACTCAAGCTGCGACCTGGTAAGAAGCCCCTCAATGATTACATAGCCGTCTTTCATAACGGCTTCAAAATCCCGGGCAATCTGGCTTTTGAGCGCATATGAAGCCTTGGCTTCATCAGTCCGGAAAGACTTGTGCGTAGCGGCAAGGTCTTCGGTCAGCTCCAGAACGGATTCGATTTTTTTCTTATTGGGCATATGCGTGGCTCTCAAATTGCTTTCGTACGGGCGACTATTTTTATGTGCCAGCCTGTTGATGCGAGGAAATTACGATAAATCGGATAACTACACTAACACTTGCCGTGTGTTAGCTATGTAGTTGTGAACCTGAAGCTCGGTTTCGGAATCAACCATCACTTCCGGCCGACGTCCATTTGGGCAGGGCATATTGGGTGTTGTACCAAACAACCGGCAAATCAGAGGACGCTCCCCGTATACATTGCAGCCATCCGGGCCAAGGTGCACACAGTTCAGCTCACCTAATGCTGCTTCATGTTCCGCATCCGTCTTCACTGGCAGACGCGACATTTCCTCCGAAGACGTAGTCACCGGGCCACAGCAATCGTGGCAACCAGGAACGCATTCGAACGAAGGAATACGCTCACGCAGTCGCGCGATAATCTTCTGGTTATTGGTTTTCAATTACAGCTATCTCCTCACAGGTAAGCTGCCTGCAGTGTCCCTCATCAAGTCCTTCAAGGGAAATATGCCCGACAGAAACCCGGTGCAAAGCCAGAACTTCATTCCGAAAATAGCCAAACATACGTTTGACCTGATGATACTTGCCCTCAACCAGTGAAAGCCTGGCGGTGTAATCAGAGAGTATCTCTAAACGTGCGGGCCTGGTTGTAATGTCTTCGTAGGCAAAATAGATACCTTCCCGAAACACCCGAATATACTCATCCGTTAATGGTTTGGATAAGGTAACCTCATAGATCTTTGCGAGCTTCGTCTCGGGCAAGCTTACCTTGCGTGACCATGCGCCATCGTTAGTCAGTAACACCAGCCCGGTTGTATTCAGATCAAGGCGCCCGACTATGTGAAGTTCGTGCTTCTGAGGGTGGTC
The DNA here is from genome assembly GCF_003318275.1 of Marinobacter sp. F3R11. Taxonomy (GTDB): domain Bacteria; phylum Pseudomonadota; class Gammaproteobacteria; order Pseudomonadales; family Oleiphilaceae; genus Marinobacter. The sequence goes on from NZ_QOCH01000015.1 coordinate 1,285,814, forward strand.
AACAAGGTCCATCACAGTGGAATGCCTGGAGTCTTTAGTCGCGCTGACAACACCCCGGGGTTTATTCAGCATAAGATACACAGGCCGGTTATCTCTCAGGCAGCAACCATCCAGAACAACATGGGTAAATTCCGTCACTTTCTGCTGAATTGAATGGGCAGCCCGGCCATCGAGAAAAATCCGTTTTTGAGCGATTAAAAGGCGCGTATCTGCAAGCGAGAAAGCACTGTTCTGGCTGATAAAACGATCGAGCCGACTGGTCCTGGACTTCATGATTTATCTTCAACAGCCTTTATATTGCAGTTACAATCAGGGACCAGGCCAGCAGCTACCCCACTTTTAAACCCAACCCTCGGATTCATTACTTTGAGCAACCCCAATCGAGGTAAAAATATCCGGAGCAGGCGTGACCCAAAAGGCCTGCACCCGAGGAACCTGCATCAGAGAGGCTATGATTTTCCAGCTCTCACACAAAGTTACCCGCCACTAGCCCCTTATGTGAAAACAAACGCTTACGGCAATCTTTCCATAGACTTTTCAGACCCGCTGGCCGTAAAAGCCATAAATGCCGCACTACTGAAGCGATACTACAACATTATCGGCTGGGATATTCCCGAAGGTGCCCTCTGCCCCCCTATCCCGGGCAGAGTTGACTATATCCACTACATCGCAGAGTTGCTGGGAATTGATGAACCGGCCAAGGGCGCCACTGAAAGCCAGCCCAGAGTTGCGCTGCTGGACATAGGAACCGGCGCGAACGGAATCTACCCGATATTAGCCTGCGCAATATACGGGTGGCAGTGTGTGGGGAGTGATATCAGTAGTCGTTCACTTGATAACGTTGCGTCGATTATCGCCAGAAATCCGGTTCTGGAAAGCAGATTCACACTGCGTGCACAAGACAACACAAATCACATTTTTGAGGGCATCATTCAACCGGGAGAGTTCTTTGATGTCAGTGTATGCAACCCACCCTTTCACGCTTCGCAGGAAGAGGCGCTCAAAGGCAGCCAGCGCAAGCTCAACAACCTTGCCCGTAATCGCGGTGAGCAAGCACCACCCAAAACTCCCACCCTCAATTTTGGTGGTATGGAAGCCGAACTCTGGTGCAAAGGCGGCGAACGAATGTTCCTGAAGAAGCTGATAAAAGAAAGCCAGATATTCTCAGCTCAATGCCGCTGGTTTACGTGCCTGGTTTCGAAAATCGACAATATAAAGCCTGCGACAAAACTGATCCGCAAGCTTGGGGCTGTTGATGTAAGGAAGATAGAAATGAAACAAGGAAACAAGATCACGAGAATACTGGCGTGGACATTCACCTGAATCAGGCAGGCTCCGGGTAACTGGACAAGAATCGCAAGATTACTCCAGACAGCACAGGAGTCTAACCACAGTTTTTCCGTGTCCGGGCACTTTGGCTAGAGAGCATTGAATTTATATCAGGGTGCAACCGCCGGAGAAATTCATCAACGCTTTGCGTGTAGCAAGCATCTTTTCCAAGCTCTGAATTTACCTTTTTGTGAGAATAATCTACTTCCAGCAATTGCGCATCGGTTCCAAGGCTTTTGGATTTTTCAATATAACTCCTGGCCTGGGAGCAGCTATCATCTTTTCTGGGCAACGCACAAACAGCCAGAAATGGAGGAGTCTTTTCTGACAATTGATAAATAGGAGAGGCTTTCTTCCAATAGGCCATCTTTTCACCAAATGCGTTTTTATAAAACCGGGGAGGCCTCCTGGCGCTCATCACCTGAACTACATCATATACTGCAGAATCAAGCGAGATCACACCTAACCAGGGTTCTATTCTTTTTTCCCTGGCGGCATTCAAATCGGAGGAAACAAGAGACACAAGATGAGCACCGGCAGAATGCCCCATCAATATAAATTTATCAGGTGCACCGCCCCATTTATCTATCTCTTTCTGTGAGAATATCAGTGCTGCCTCTACGTCCGCCGCCTGTTTCAGCGGATGTGCCTCAGGTAACAGACGATAGTTAACAGAAATAAAAACAAAGCCTTTATTTACCCAGTGATCTACCTTATTTCTTACTACCGCCTTAGCCTCTTTATCTCCAAGGCGCCATGCTCCTCCGTGCACCATAAAGATCACAGGCGCATTTTTTGCGTCAACCGGCATGTAAACATCAAGTTTTTGTTTCTGGCTTTCCCCATAAGGAATATCTTTCAATATTTTTATGTTATCCGAAACAGCATAACTATCTGTTACAGCCATAAAATTTAAAACAAAAATCGAAACAGCAACAAAAAACAACCTTATGCGAGAGTCCATTCTCAATCCTTATAGATTCAAAAAACCTCTGAATCCTAGCCAGAAAATTGAAGAAAAATACCAATGTCATGTTTATGTGGGCTTAACGCAACTCAACACTTATGGTTTTGCCACCATATCCATGAACAGAGTCATGAGCACGTATCGTCACAGTTTTAACCTGTTCGGGAATTTCAACTCCCGAAAGGCTTCGGGTGAACGGTTGTTCATTAACGTGGGGATGGTACAGGGTTCTGGTTCCTAAAATAGTCCCGGCTTCATCAACAACTTCCCATTTATTGGCATAGTGTTCCCATCCGGTATCCTGATGCAACACTGATACGTTAAAACTGAACGAGTTCTTTCTGTTTTCGCTGACGCTTACTTCAACCACATCAGCTTCCCCCGAAAATGAGACAGAACTCCATAAAATCAAAAAGAAAATCAGTAGTGGCCTGTAGCTCTTCATAGCATCCTTCCATTTATGTGCGCTCCACCGTTTTTAGCCGGTTTCAACGCGATTACGTCCAAGCTTCCTGGCTCGATAAAGTGCTTTATCAACACTTGCGATCATAGCGCCTGCTTATGGTTGTCGATATTCAACAATATGCCAGTAATCCGCTGCCGTTTGAACATGGCGCCTGCCGGATCATCGGAAAACATGCTGGCGTTGGACGCCCCGCTCGATTTAAGTGCTAGAATTGCAATCAAATCTATCCTGATGCTAGCAATGGTGATCGCAATCTGATGGGAAAGTCTTCAAGAAAAAACAGTGGTAAACAGCAGGAAGTCCAACGGATTTTTGATGCGCTTTCAAGCGCCATTGCCCGACATTCGCTCCCGCCTGGTACTCGCCTGGTTGAGGCCCAGATCGTTGAGGCACTCAATGCCAACAGGAACCACGTTCAATCTGCCATTCAACGACTTGCGCTTCAGAACCTCGTTACCATTGAGCCAAATCGCGGCGCTCATGTCTCAGAGCCCTCGGCACAGGAAGCCCGGGACATTTTCGAGGCCAGAAGAGCGGTAGAGCGAGGCCTTGTGGAAAGCATCTCGCAAGAAAAGATGAAGCGCCATGCCAAAGCTATTGAAGCTCATATGCAAGCCGAGCATGGAGCTACAGCCGGCGATGATCGGCGCGCAATCATCCGGGAACTCAGCAGTTTCCATCGATTGCTTGGAAAAGTCGCCGGAAACAAAGTGCTGTCAAGCATCCTGGAAAATCTGATGCTGCGCAGTTCATTAATCGTTGCACTGTATCAGCGCAACGATATTCCTGCCTGTCAGCACAGCGAGCATCAGGAAATCCTCTCGGCGCTGGAATCAGGTGACAGCAGGCGGGCAGCTGCGCTCATGCTTGATCACCTGAACCACCTGGAAAGCCAGCTCCAGTTCAATGACGAAAGCAAGCCCTCCGTAGACCTCCGCGAGGCGCTGGCCTGAGGAACCTGAGAAATACAGGCACACCCTCCCGAATCATCACCACACAGACGTGGCACTTTTTTTGCTAGCAATATTTCTAATTTTTGCTAACAATGCAGTGAGGATCACGTCATCAAAAATCAACGCGTACTAGTCATAGGTGGCAGCTCAGGTATTGGTGAGGCCACTGCCCTGCGGGCAGCCAACGCCGGCGCAACAGTTACCATCGCCTCGCGCTCACCTGAACGCCTTAATGCCGCCCTGCAACGCCTGCCAGCGGATGTGGCTGCTCTGGAACTTGATGTCCGGTCAGCCTCTGCCGTCGAGAGCTTCTTCAACAGTCAGGCCCCATGGGATCATGTCATTCTCGCTGGATCCTCCACTCAGGTGGGAACCGTCAAGGCGCTTCCTCTAGATCAGGCCCAGGACGGTACCCAGAGTAAATTCTGGGGTGCCTACCATGTCGGTCGCAGTGCCCTCATCTGCGAGGGTGGCTCACTGACCTTTGTCTCCGGTGTCTATGCCCAGAGACCTAACGCCAATGCAGTGTTACAAGGCGCGCTCAATGCTGCAGTTGAAGGACTTATGCGAGGACTGGCCCTTGAGCTTGCGCCAGCAGGAATCCGGGTCAACGCTGTGTCACCCAGTACCACCGAAACGCCACTCTGGGACCGCCTGGGGCCAGAGGGCCGCGAAGCAAAATTCGAAACCATGCGACAGCGACTACCCACTGGGCGCGTAGCTGCTGCCGACGATATCGCCCACGCCATTTTGTATGTCGCGACCAATCCCTCCGCCACTGGCTCGACCGTGCTGGTGGATGGTGGTGACGCACTGGTCTAACCCCCCATGTACCCGCAGGAGCCAGCCATGAAACTTTTAAATGTACCTGTCATTGATCTCGAACCCTTCCGTCTCGGCACCAAATCCGATAAAAACCTGGTTGCGGAGGCCGTGAACCAGGCCTGCCGTGACATCGGCTTTCTGGTCATCAAAGGCCATGGCATCAGCCCCGAGCTCATCGCCCAGACCCGCAAAGTATCCCGTGAATTCTTTGACCTTCCGTTAGCAGAAAAGAAAAAGGTGGCGAGGCCATCGATGGACGTCACCCGGGGCTATACGGGTGTGGATGAGGAGTCGCTCGCACGCTCCAGGGACCCGAACGCGACTGGTAGCGATCTGAACGAAAGCTTCATGATCGGCCCCGTAGACGTACCTGATCAGGACTACGCCAGGGCTCCGGCAGCCGGCAAGCATTTTGCACCCAACATATGGCCTGAACAGCCAGCCGAACTGAAAGAAGTCTGGACTCGTTACTACCGGGAAATGGGGCAACTTGCCGCTCTTCTGATGCGAGTTTTTGCGTTGGCTCTGAAGCTTCCGGAAGACCATTTTGATGCACTGATAGACAGGCACATCAGCCGTCTCCGGGTACGCAACTATCCGGCACAGCTAACAGAACCCACCCCGGGGCAGATCCGTGCGGGAGCCCACTCTGACTATGGCAGCCTCACTATTCTCGCTACCGAGGACCGGCCCGGAGGCCTTCAGGTCTGCAACGCCGAAGGCGAGTGGGTCGACGTGCCCATTGTCCCGGACTGTTTCATCATAAACATCGGCGATCTGATGGCGCGCTGGACCAACGATACCTGGGTTTCAACACTGCATCGCGTAGTGAACCCGCCGGCGAACTCCGGCCCCGAAACCCGACGCCAGTCTCTGGTGTTTTTCCATAACCCCAACTACGACGCAACAATCAGCAATCTGATACCGGACACAGAGGCGAAATACCCACCCACCACGTCCGGAGATCACCTGCGCGCGCTATACGTAGCAACCCAGAACAAATAGAACCTCCGACGGGGAAACCGGAGACCGGCGCCTTCAATGACGGATCTCCGGAATGTACCTCCCTGGCGCTCTATGCTTCCCGGTTCAGGTCCGGCGTCAGTATCCACTCAGCACTGTCATTCCAGACATCCATGCGGGTAATCTTTCCATTACGAACTTCAAACCTGTCCAGATAGCGATTGCCAGCAAACCGCCGGCCATCAGGCCATTCTCCATAAAGCGTACCGTTGGAATAGACCACCGTGTGATCGGCATGCTCAGTCCAGTCGAAGGCACCCAGCTCCTTTTTTACCCAGGCATAGCGGCCACCGTTAAACTCGGTAATTGCCTGGGTGCTGGCCATGGCGCGCCCTCCAGTGAAAGTAATGCGTACGTCCGGTGCCATATAAGTGGCAGCACGCACTGGATCCGGTGCCATAGACGCCTCCAGAAAATTGCTAACAATCTTTATTGCTTCATCTTTAGCTGACATTCTCAAATCTCCTGATTGATGATCGCTCTCTAAACAATATTCGCGCTATTTCGGGGCAAAAATATTCATAAAGCGCTTTTTTAGTGCCAAAAAGCTGAATTTTTCTGAATAACAGACACATTATAGTGGCATCCATGTTGCTAGCAATATTTGTACATACTCAAGCAAAGCTGGAGAAATGCAATGCGCTTAACAACTCGAATCAAACACTGGTTCCTGCCCCTGGCGGCGACGGGACTGCTTTCCCTGACCAGTCTGGCTCACGCAGACGACCCTCTGAAGATAGGCCTGGTGGCATCCCTGTCCGGCCAATCGGCCAAGTCCGGTGAGGCTATTACCCGCGGGCTGACCATCGCAATCGACGAGATCAATGCCAAAGGCGGCATACTTGGCCGCCAAGTAGAGTTGTTGCGCAGAGATGATGAGAGCAACCCGAACAAAGGGCTTCTGGCCGCTCGCGAACTTGTTCAGAGAGAAGAGGTAGCCGTACTCTTCGGCGGCCTGGATACGCCGGTATCCCTGGCTATCGTACCTCTGGCCAATCAGATGAAATTCCCGTTCATGGGCGTGTGGGCCGCTGGTACGCCAATCACCAAGAACGGCGCCGATGAGAACTACGTTTTCCGGGTGTCCGCCGTGGACGAACTTGTGGATGAAGCTCTGGTGCAATACGGCATCGACGAATTCGGTATGAAAAAGCCAGGCATGGTCCTGATCAACAACCCCTGGGGCGAGTCCAACGAAAAGGGCTTCCGCCATGCGCTTGAATCCCGGGATATGGAATGGGCCGGTATTGAACGGGTTGAAAGCAACGATATCGACATGGTGCCGCAGCTGAGTCGCCTCAAGGCAGCTGGCGCAGATTCCCTGCTGATGGTGGCTAATGTTGCACCGTCCGCACAGGTAGTGAAGTCCCTCGACCGCATGGGCTGGGATGTGCCGATTATTTCCCACTGGGGCCCAGCGGGTGGCCGCTTCAGTGAACTGGCCGGAGAAAATGCCGCCAAGGTGCACTTTATCCAGACCTTTACCTTTGTTGAAAATCAGCAGGGCAAGGGTGCCGAGGTATTGGCTGCCCTGAAACAGCGTTATCCGGAAATCAAGGATCTTGCGGATATCACGCCCGCAGTGGGCATCGCCAACGCCTATGACGCCATGCACCTGACCGCGCTGGCTATCGAAAATGCTGGCAGCACCGAAGGCCCGGCAATCCGCAAGGGTTACTTCGAGATTGCCGAGTATGATGGCCTGATCAAGAGCTACCTCAAGCCCTTCTCACCCGAACAAACCGACGCTCTCGGTCCGGATGACTATCTGTTCACGCACTTTGTTGATGGACGCATAGTTCCCGTCGACCAGTAAGTCACGGCTCTTCGAACCTCGCACTCAGCATTTGGTAACAGCCGGCCGGATCCCTGATCCGGCCGGCAGGAGGACACCGCATCATGATCACCGCCAGTATTATCAGTGGCCTGGGTATGGGCAGCATGTATGCCCTGCTGGCCCTGGGGTTTCACATCACATTCATCGTTTCCCAGACGGTCAATTTTGCCCAGGGTAGCGCGATGATGGTGGGCTCCGTACTGGGCTATACCTTTTGCATTACTCTGGGCATGCCCTGGCTGGTGGCCGCCTTCCTGACCCTGTCTGTCTGCGCACTCTATGGTCTGGCCATAGAACGTTTCCTGGTACGTCCATTCCATAGCCGGGGTTCAGAAGCCTGGTTATTGGCTACTGTGGCCGGGGGCCTGCTGGTAGACAACATTGTAATGTTCACCTTTGGTAAAGAGCCTCGCCGGTTCACGCTCGAAGCGGTCGACCATCGCCTGGAACTGTTTGGCACAGGTATAGGCCTGATGCAGCTTATTCTTCCTGTCGTGGTAGCGGTAATAGTGCTGGCTCTGGTGTTGATCCAGCGATACACCCGCCTGGGCAAGGTGCTGGGTGCAACCGTCCAGAACCCGACTGCGGCCCGAATGATGGGTATCCACGTAACCCGGGTGGTCGCCATATCCTTTGCTGTCTCAACCGTATTTGCCGGCATTGCCGGACTTCTGATTGCCCCCCTTGTGAGCGTGCATTCAGAAATGGGCATGCTGTTTGGCCTCAAGGCCTTCGCCGTAGCCATTCTTGGCGGCATCAGCAGTCTCAATGGCGTGGTGCTGGCTGGCCTTCTGTTCGGCCTTACGGAAGCCCTGATCATTGTTTACCTGGGCTCCACCCTCTCCCAGATCCTGACCTTCAGTCTGGTGATCTTTGCTCTGGCAATACGCCCCAACGGTCTGTTCGGTTCCAAAAAGCTGGTGAAAGTATGATGTCCCCCAATTCCCTGGTTTCTCATCGATGGCTGGTACCAAGTCTGCTGGGTCTTCTGGCACTGACAGGCGCGGTGCTGTCCTTTACCCTTGGTGGCTATGGCCTGCTGGTCATGACACTCATCGCCCTGACAACAGTCGTGTGCAGCGGCCTCAATATTCTGATTGGTCTTAGTGGTCAGATCTCGTTTGGCCACGTCGCGTTCTACGCCATTGGCGCCTATATCTCTGCATTAATGACCATGGCAGGAGTCCCTCTGGTGTTGGCCATGGCCTGCGCGGCCATAGTCACCGCAGCTGTCGGCGCCCTGCTGGCAATACCGGCGGTGCGTGTGAGCGGCCCCTACCTCGCCATGGTGACCATCGCCTTCGGCTTTATCGTTCACCACGGCCTCATTGAGTGGCGCTCTCTTACCGGTGGTGCCAACGGCCTGATCGGCGTGCCGATGCCGGATACCGGCAGCCTCCCAGCCAGCACCGGACTCGCCCTGATTGCAGTAGCACTGATGGTCGCCTCGCTGCTGTTTTTCCACCGCCTGGCTGGTAGCAGCTGTGGGCGGGCAATCCGCTCCGTGAAAGCCACTGAGATCGCGGCCCGTTCTCTGGGCTTCAATCCGGTTCAGACCAAAACTCTGGCCTTCGCCCTGTCGGCACTTTTCGCCGGGCTGGCGGGGGCACTGCTGTCGCCGCTGATGATGTTTATCAACCCGGATTCTTTTCCCTTTACCCAGTCCATTCTTTTTGTACTGGCAGTGATTGTCGGCGGGGCCGGAACCGTGTTCGGCCCCTTACTGGGTGCCATTCTTATTGTGCTCGTGCCGGAGCTGCTGTCGAGTATGGCGGAGATGCGACTTCTCTTGTTTGCGGGAGTTCTTCTGGGGGTGCTATGGATCGCACCTACCGGCGCGCTCGGCGTGCTCCAGGCCAGATTTTCGAAACCGGAGAGGCTGGTGCCCCGGCAACAGCCGGATTCCGCCCGACTGGCGAGCTTCCTGACCTGCGATGCGGGTGCTCCTGACGGTCTGCATGTTAAGGACATAGGCATCCGGTTCGGCGGCGTCCAGGCTGCCGAACAGGTCAGCTTCAATGCCATGCCTGGCACTGTCACCAGCATTATCGGGCCCAACGGTGCCGGCAAGACGACAGTACTGAACATGGTCAGCGGCTTCTACGCACCAGACAGCGGCCGCATTGAACTCAACGATGACCTGGCCGGCCTGCCTGCCTGGAAAGTCGCCCGGGCCGGGATTGCCCGGACCTACCAGACCACCCAGTTGTTTGCAGGGCTGACGGTACTTGAGAACCTGCTGGCAGGTATGCAACGTGGCCGCCTGGGGGATTTCTGGCGCAAACCCGACCCTCAACAAGTAGACATTGCCATGGACCTGCTGGCCCTCGTGGGCTACCGCGGATCAGTGCATACCCAGGCCGAAGCCTTGCCTCATGTCGATCGTCGCCTGGTGGAAATCGCCCGGGCCCTGGCGCTAAGGCCAAGAGTGTTGTTGCTGGATGAACCGGCCGCTGGCCTGAGCCGGGCCGACACCGATCAGGTCACCGGTCTGCTTCGAACCATTGCAGGCTATGGTATTGCCGTGATTCTGGTAGAGCATGATATGACTATGGTGATGTCTGTTTCAGATCGCATTCTGGTACTGGACTCCGGACACCCCATCGCCTGGGGGGAGCCAGAAGAGATTCGTTCCAACCCCGAGGTTGTGAGAGCCTACCTGGGAAGTACCGATTACCAGGCACCGCCGCGCCCCAAAGCCTGGGATGGCAGCCGGGACGCTACCCTGTTCGTCAAGGATCTGGTAATCGATTACGGCGCCGCCCCGGTGGTCGAGGGTGTAAGCCTGATGGTAAATCCGGGCGAACTGATTGCCATTCTTGGGGCCAATGGCGCCGGCAAATCCAGCATTCTTCAGGCCATTGCGGGACTGCACTCCGCCTCCGGGGGCTCAGTGGTGCTCAATAACGAAAATATCGAAACTCTGGATGCCAACCAGATCGCCGGCAAGGGCCTGGCTCTGGTACCCGAGGGCCGCCAGGTATTCCCGGAACTGAGTGTGCGGGACAACCTGCTTATGGGGGCTTATTCCCGTACGGATAACGCCAATCTTGATCAGGATGTAAACGACATTCTCGCACGCTTCCCCAGGCTGCAGGACCGCATTAACAGCCCCGCCGGGCTGCTGTCCGGGGGCGAGCAGCAGATGGTAGCCATAGGCCGCGGGCTAATGGCAAAACCTTCAATCCTGCTATTGGACGAACCCTCTCTGGGGCTGGCACCTGCCATGGTGGCAGAGCTTTACGATGCCCTGGCCACTCTGCGTGATGAAGGCGTCACCCTGTTACTGGTAGATCAGATGGCCAATCTGGCCCTCCAGGTGGCGGACCGGGCTTATGTACTGGAAACCGGGCGGGTAGTGCACTCCGGCGATGCCGAGACTCTCCTTAATGATCCGGAACTCGAAGCCGCCTATCTGGGGGAAAATGTTGCATGAGTTCAATACTGTTCAAAAACCTGAGGCTTCCAGACCAACCGGAGAAGATCACTGAACTGCAGGTGGAAGACGGCAGATTCACACAGAACTTCGCCAACGACGCATCACCATCTACCGAAATCGATCTGGAAGGCCACCTGGTTCTGCCAGGCCTCATCGAGACCCACATTCACCTCGACAAGGCCTGCATCATGGATCGTTGCAGGCTGCAGGAAGGCACTCTGGAGGAAGCAGTGGCCAGTACCAGTGCTGCCAAGTCGGAATTCACAGAGGCAGATGTTTACCAGCGGGGCGCCCACATCCTCGAACAAGCCATTTCCCAGGGTACCACCCATATGCGGACCCACGTGGAACTGGACCCGGGCATCGGTCTGACCGGCTTCCGGGCAATCCGCCGGCTGCAGCGGGACTATGCATGGGGTATCAGCCTGGAAATCTGTGTATTCCCCCAGGAGGGTCTGCTCAATAACCCCGGAACTGAAGAGTTACTGTGCGAAGCACTGGAAAACGGAGCCACCGTCCTTGGCGGCTGCCCCTATATGGATAGCGATCCCGCCGGTCAGATCCAGCGACTGTTCGAACTGGCTGAGCGCTACAATTGTGATCTGGACCTGCATCTGGACTTCGACCTCAACCCCCGGGGTATGACGATACCGGAGGTGATCCGCTGCACCCTCGCCCATGGCTGGCAGCACCGGGTTACGATCGGCCACGCCACCAAACTATCGGCGTTAGAGCCAACGCAGTTCAGGGAAACCGCTTTGGCTCTGGCCGAAGCAGGTGTTCAGGTGACGGCATTACCGTCCACAGACCTGTTCCTCACCGGCCGGGATGCCACCCACAATGTGCCACGGGGCGTAGCGCCGCTGGCAAGGCTGCATGCCTGTGGTGTGACCTGTTCATTGTCTACCAATAACGTAGGAAACCCCTTCACACCGTTCGGCGATGTCTCGCTCATCCGCCAGGCCAACCTGCTGGCTAACGTCTGCCATCTGGGCACGGCTGCGGAGCTGGCGCGTTGCCTAGCATGGATTTCGGAAGAGTCGGCGAAGCTGATCCGCCTGCAGGACTATGGTCTGACACCGGGTTGTAACGCAGACTTTATCGTACTTGACGCAGATTCACCGGCGGCGGTGATCGCAAACCTCGCACAGCCGATGATGGCATTCAAAGGTGGCCGTCAGAGTTTTGAACGCAAACCCGCAAAGCTTTTCATGCCGGCAAGCCATAACTGACACTGCCACACACCGGATCATCTCTTCTGAAGCACAGCAGCCAACTCCGTCCCGACGCAGGGGGCTGTCAGCTGATCCTCAGATCAACCTCCAGATGTTTACGATAGATCCCAACATCCCAGTCGCGGTACTTTGTATATGTATCAATTTTCATCCCCACCTTCTCTGCCACTCGGGCAGAAACAATATGACGATTAGCAATAATCGCGATAACTGAGTCAAAATGGCACTGTGAAAAGCCATACGCCAGCGCTGCTGCGGCAGCTTCTGAGGCGAGCCCCTGATTCCACGCAGCACGCGCAAGGCGATAAGCAACCTCTACCTCCTGCACTCCGTTAAGATCAACCTGACTCAGGCCGCAAAAACCAATAATCGCTCCCGACGAACTGTCAGCAATTCCCCACTGACCAAAACCATGCTCCCGGTATGACTCCAGACACCAGTCAATAAACTTTCGGGTATCGTCCTCAGTGCACGGCCCGTTAGTTGAGAACTCCATTACCACCGGATCGCCAAGAATTTCTGCAAGCGCGCCAACATCATTCGGAGTGAGCTCCCGAAGCACTAATCTCGGCGTTTCAACTATGATCATGACTGGCCTCGAAAAATCTTGCATCCCGCTTGAGCTGGTCGTTATATAATTTACAAATACGCATTTAAATAGAAATAAAGAGGGAGAACTGCGATACCAAAAGTTATAACCATTCCGAAAAAACCCGGTTTGACCAGATAGCTTTTCTCCGGTTTTCTGGGGTTATAAAATACGTCTACAGTGCCATCATCATTTTCTTTGATGTTGTTTAACTGCCCTTTAATCAGGAATCTGGCATTATGAGATGCAACGATTACCCATGGTGACACTCGCTTTCCCTGGTACGTTTTCTCAGAAACCTGATATACATACAGGGAATCAGCTTTATAATCCTGAAACGACAAACCCATTGTCGTAGAGCCCCACTCCTCAACAGAAGCACTTTTCAGAAAACCCTTTGCTACCGGCCACTGCGTTATAAGAACCTGCCTTAAAAAAGAGTATAAACACACAACGAACGCATAAATTACTACAAAAAAAAGTACTCCCTGCTTTTCTCCTTCAGTGGCAAGTACCCACATATCCTTTGCATATTCAACCATGTTTTTTTGATTACCTATTACATAAGGCCAGCAAAGCGCAGTTAGCGGTCAGAGTCGTCAATATCGAAAACTTTAGTGGCTACCGGCAGGGAATTCCACTACTTCATCACCTTCCTGCCAGGGTTGAAACCTGATCATGGCCTGCAGAAACACTTCACCCTGTTGCCGGTATTCCAGCTGCAGCGCCCACACCAGTATTTCCCGGCTTTCCTCGATAACGGGTCTCGCCGGCTTGTTTCGAAGCACTACCTCCCGCAGCTCCACCTTCTGCCCGGCAAACAAAATACCGAGCCGGGCGCGCATAGCGTAAGGACAACGACGAAAGGAATACAAACGAGGCAAAGACATTATTCTTCCCAACTGGAGCTCAAGGCGACGGCCCGACAGGCAGGTTCAGTTGCGGCCCTCCGACGGGAACAGTAACCCTACAGGTTGCTCCGGTGTCAGCTGGAACTTATGGCGCAGGTTTTCGGATTTCTGAGAGACTGTAATGTGCAGTCTCCGGGAAGACTCCGACTTGCCAAACAGATCCACATGAAAACTCAGTGGTGTCATCGCTAGGCCTGCTTGCTGAAATTGTTCGGTGCCTCGACTGGCGAAAAGCCCGTTGGTGATCAATGGAGGCGAAGCCGCAATGGCAAAGCCCTCGCCGTGGCTGGCATGGTTATGAACGCTCACATGCTGAACTGATAGCAGCGCTCATTTCGGAAAGCGTACGTCCATCAGCGATTTCGATAAAAGATGATATGCCAAGCCAGATCATCCAGGCACCCGCTATTGGGACAAGGTAGCCCATCAGCTTCGGTATTTTCGCCCGCCTTCCGCTGCACTTCCTGAATATGCCAGACCATGGAATGTCAGAGGGTGGATAAAAATCGTGCCCTCTGCTCCTGATACTAAAATAGAGAAAATACAGTGAGCCAATGGCGAAAGTACCTGGCAGCACAAAACAGAATACAAGCAGACCAAGAAGCGATGCATTAATCCCAAGCAAAAATGCACACTCCGTGTTATCCAGGAAGGACACATATGCGGCAAACGCCATTGCCACCAGCGCCGGAGTCAAAAACGGAAAATAGAATTTAATACCTCGAACCATAAATTACCCGATTTTATAACGCTGAAATAAGCGGTGGCCCGACAGGAGGAGCCAGTGGAGGCCGCCAACAGCCACTGGTTATATGATGGTAGCTCAATCTGGTAGCCCCTCGAACTCTGGCACTTCCCCTAACCCCCCATCCCAAACAGCTTTGCTGGATGAAAAGATATGCGCTGTTGGCGCCATAGATATTTCAGTATCCAAGCATCCTGCGGGAACGACGAGCAAGCCTGGGATCTGAGTGTTTGGCAATGCTGAGCCACACAGTTTACAAAAGCTTTTGGTATGACGGGTGCCTGGAAGCGTAAAGGAAGTCACAGCACCTGCACCCGACCGCCAGACCAATTTAGCTGATTGTGAGAACAGGTTTGCCGCATGAGCCGAACCCGTATCTTTTTGGCAATGCTGACAATGACACAGGTAAAAGCTATCGAAGTCACCTTTTACTTCAAAGCTCACAGTGCCACACAGACAAGAACCGAAGTGATCAGTCATCAAAATCCCTACCATGGCCGGTGGATGAAATACACATAACGCTTGCATAAACGGCGCCCGACTAGGGCGCCCGGTGGAGGAATAACCTTGATGGTCTTGCTATGAGGCGGATTCAGACTCAACAGCAACAAACACATCCGAACTCTACCCTTTTCTTTTACTTCGTTTCTGCCACTCTATGGCCACCTCGCCCATTGTTTTGGCCTCTCCGTTCTTTATCCAAGCCATGAATTCCCGGTTAAATCTGAAATCAGGCCCGCAATTTTCCTGCAGAAATCGGCGCACATTCTGCGTATTCCGATATGTGCTCGTCACCGGAGTGCTTTCAGTAATGTGATCACTATGCCAGTCAAAAGCACTCTCTTGCTCTGCCACCTTTTATCCCTCATAACGCTAAGCACTGCGGAGCGCTTTAACGCGTCCGATGATGTGACTGGTTAGCTGTGCTCCGAGCCCCGCAAAAACTGTACTGTAGAGCACAAGGAAAACATCATTTTTAACCAACGCCATTGTGTTCAGTAACTTGTATAGGATATCGAACTCTTTCCCCAGGAATGCAAAGCCCATCAATGTGCTGAAAAACAAAAATACACCTAGAATGGAATGCACAATGACATAGAGTACGTGCCTATCTTTCAGCGAACCAATCCATGAACAAGCAAGCCCAGAAACAAGGTAGGCGAAAATTGCCATTCCAATGGACCAAAAATACGGAGTGTAGGCGTGCTCTGGCTTTGCAGGGGTGGCTTGCACCAGAACCAAACATGCAAGAATGAAGTAAAAGATCCTTACCATGAAATCACCTAACGCAGAGCGCACCGGTGCCCTTGACGCAGCGAAGCGGAGGTTTTGGCATCCGGTGCATGGCTTGATTATGTGGTTTAGCCGGCCTCATTAACGTAAATCTTGTATTCTCTTTTGCGATCATCGACTGCAAGCATGTACTTCCGCTCACCAGCCGGCCAGAGAAACTTGAGCGAACTCATCCTTTCTAACTCAACGTTGTGTGAAGCCAATCGACCTCAATGTCACAACCTTGGCGGTGGATATGCTCCAGCTCATCGATCACATAGCCTCCATCAACGTAGTTCATCAAGCTGGTGAAGCTATGGCCAAAATTGTGAATAGCCGAATAGATATTCTTATATTTCACGACCGTGGACCCACCTAACGCTTTTGCTTAGCGGCGCCCCGACAAGGGCGTCCGGTGGAGGCCCATCGGGCCGGAACGAATTTGATGCACTGGTTAAGCGTATTACACCCATCCTCTCAGCTTAGCAGTGATGTATGGCGCAAGGACCGTTGCTACAAGAACAACAGGCCAGATGTTGCCACCCTTGAATGTGTAGACCTCGATCAACTCGTACCACGACTTGCCTTGCCAAAGCCCGAACGAAAACTCAAAAATGAGTGTAAGAACGAGCCAACCCACTCCGACGATACAGAGCACGACGGGGCGACGTATATGCAGCCATGGAAGGGAATAGTACGCTACGCCAATAATTATGGCTGACAGCAACAAGCCGCTAAGCATGAGCGCTGCCGGAGTTCCAAAGCCTGGTACAAGTACCGTTTCTCGCAGCACTCCATTGACAACAGCTAAAGCCAGGATGCCAACCCAAATCACCAAAGCTTTTAAAGTGACTACCATCAGAATTGCCTGCTCTCAAAACGCCTAACGCCGTTGTTCGGCGGCCGCTGGAAGGGGTCCGGTGGAGGGCCCAAAAGGCCAGGAGCGACCTGCAACACCTTGTATAGCTAACGCAAAGCGCACAGGTGACTTTGATGTAGCGAAGCGGAGACAAAGGCATCCGTGTGGCGCGCCTGGTTAGCTGTTTCCAAGCATGTAAGCCCTGAGCTGCCGCTCCTCTCGCATGACATAGAGGACGAGAACACGCTTCCCATCCTCACGATAGAAAATGCGACACGGTTGAACCACTAACTCGCTGTATACCGAATCAGGGAGCTCGGGAGGAATCCTTCCGGATTGGGGAAAATTCTCCAAACGCCCGGTCTTATCGAAAATTTTTTGGACCAGATGACTTGCTGCAGCAGGATTATCCAGAGCGATGTACTCAGCAATGGCATCCAATTCCTGAAGGGCGGGCTCTGTCCAGATTACTTCAGCCATTTACCCATTTTCTCCCTGGCCTCACTTTGGCTGTACGTTCTTCCCTCAAGTACAGCACGCTCTCCCCGCGAGAGCCCCTCAAGCAGCTCAAGTCGGCGCTGCATAAACTCGTAATCTTGCACATCAACTAGGTATGCGGACGGCTGACCGTGCTCCGTGATCAGTACCGGCTCTTTAGACAAGTGCAGATCTGCCAGAATCTTTGTGGCTTGGCGCTTGAGGCTCGTAACAAGCTCAACCTTCATGGACTCACCCTGAATCAGACTGATAGTGGCACTATAGTATCACTCTCCGGACGGCGCAAAAACAGCTAACGCTTCGCTAATGTGCCCCGCCTTCGGGGTCACCATTGAGCGGCTTGATACTGATTGAGCCTTCTCCCCTGCCCGGCGGTTACCCGCTAAGCTGGAAGGCGACCAACAAGGCGAGGTGTTGTTGCACAAAGAAATCAAAGCCCGACCGGAACCACTACTGGCACTGCTCGAACCCTTTCGAGATGACCTTGTGATCGGCGTTGAATGCATGCACTGCTGGCACTGGATCTCGGATCTGTGTGAGGAGTACGGCATCCACTTTATCCTGGGCCACACGCGACCTGCTGCGCCGACGCACCCGCATCGTCCAGCATGGTGCCATGCTCAAGGCCCATGTCGTGAATACCGTGAGCCAGTACAACCTGCCGCCCAGCAAAGCCAACCTCAACAACCCGGGCGGCCGGTCACAGCTCACCTCAGCTTTTAGCGATCCGGACGTTCAACGTAACGTCGATCTGGATCTCGCTATCGTCGACAGCTATCAGCACGAACTCAAAAAACTCGAATGGCACCTGGAACAGCAAGCCAAACAACACGACCCCGCCTCGCTCACTGTGCTGAGAACCATTCCAGGTGTGGGCCGCATTCTCGCGCTGACGATTCTTTACGAAGTCGGCGATATTCAACGCTTCGAATCCGTTCAGAAACTTGCCTCCTACGCTCGCCTGGTGAAGTGCAAAGCGGAGTCTGCCGGCAAGGTCTACGGCACTCAGGGCAATAAAATTGGTAATGCCCATCTGAAGTGGGCCTTCTCGGAAGCCGCCGTACTGTTTATCCGTAACAACGACAAGGCCAAACGCTACGTCGAAAAACTCCAGAGGCGAATGAATAAACCCAAGGCCCTGTCCGCATTGGCGCACAAGTTGGGACGAGCGGTATGCTTCATGCTCAAAGACAAGAGGGTGTTCGATGAACAACGATTCCTGAAAGGTTAGTCACGCCACGGGCTGAGCATGATGTCTGACTGGATCAGAAGGGATGACCGTGGAGACTGCGAGTCCGCTGATTGGCACCCGATGCCAAAGCAGTTTTTTGTCACCGATGTTGAAGCCAGAGCGAC
Organism: Marinobacter sp. F3R11; assembly: GCF_003318275.1. Taxonomy (GTDB): domain Bacteria; phylum Pseudomonadota; class Gammaproteobacteria; order Pseudomonadales; family Oleiphilaceae; genus Marinobacter. The sequence continues at coordinate 1,304,118 of NZ_QOCH01000015.1, forward strand.
TTGATTAGCCAGCCCGTGGGCGTGCTTTAATACCATGAGCCAGTGCGCTTACACCGTTCCTGAGCCTGAAACTAACTGGAGCCATGCAGCCCGACGCTTGAATAGCACCAGTGACCGGTTAACCGATGAATGTCTGGTGCTCCTTGACCCACTGATGGACCGACCGGTCACGCAGTGGCCTAAAGCCACGTAAGAGAGCCCCTATATGTGTTTGCTGTAAGTGCCTGACAACTCGACGAGACTAGCGAAGCAGGCGTTCTCGCTCATGGGTTTAAATTGGCCGCTGGCGCGGCTAAAAAAAGACTATTGCCTATTGATTCCGAGAAGGCTCATATGTGAAAATCTGAACGGTTAAAGGCCTCCTCAGCATTTCTTGAATACATAAATGCACCATCTATGAAATGCACCATCTATGAACATAAACACCAGTCAAGGGAAAGATGAGGTTGCCACCACCACGCTGGCAGAACGCCTGCGTCATCAACTTGAACAACTCATCACTACTGCGGAGCTTCGGCCAGGTACCAGGTTGGACGAACAAGAAATCGCCCAGCGCTTTCAGGTGTCACGAACACCTGTGCGTGAGGCGTTACGTCTCCTGGCCGCGCAGCATCTGGTTACGCTGCGAGGCAGGCAAGGGGCTGTGGTCAGACAAATCGACACCCATGCTCTGATCGATATGTTCGTTGTGATGGCGGAACTTGAGGGTTTGTGCGCCCGTCTAGCCTGTCGCCGAATGACCCCTGAAACGCTGAAAAAAATTCAGCTCCTTCATGACCGTTTGCGTCAGACCTCAGAAACGGGCGATATCGATCTATTTTTTGAGGTAAATCGCGAATTTCATGAGGCGATCTACGATGCTTCGTGCAATGCCTTCCTTGCTGAACAAACACGCGTGCTGCGCAATCGAGTAGCGGCTTACCGCCGGCGTATGAGCCTGATGCCAGGACGCGTTCACCATACGCTGGCACAACATCAAGCAATCATTGATGCGTTCCGTTCACAGGACGCCGACTTGTCATACAAAGCAATGCACGATCACGTTAACTTGGCCGGTGACGATCTCATGGACTTCCTTGCGTGGAACTCTACGCCGTCGTGAATGTTGCCGCCGCTCCGGTCACCATAACTCCGCGCTTTTCGAACAGCCTCGTGATCAGCGGCACTAGCATTGCGTCGTCTATGTAGAGAAAGTGCAGAGTGCGCTTTGTTGGCATTGAGATTGCCCGCGTCTGTTTATCTAGTTCTGGATAGGAAACTTCGGCATCGCCATCCAGCACAAGCAGATAACCAGTAAAGGTCGAGCCTTTTCCCTGCTGACTGCACGCCTGCAACAGACCTCCATGACTTTGCACGATGCCATGGGCAACAGACAGCCCCAATCCGGTGCCCTGCCCGACCGGCTTCGTGGTAAAAAATGGCTCGAAAATCCGGGCCAGCATGGCTGTATCCATGCCCGGTCCATCGCCCTGGACACTCATCCGAAGCGCTCCGCAGGGCCACTCAAGTTCCTTGTTCAGTGTCGCTGTTTGGCCTTGGTCCAGGAGGTCCTCTGCGCTGATCATGTCCACTCGGATATCTATGCGACCCGGGTTCGCCCCCATCGCCTGCACGGCGTTGGTGATCAGATTGATCAACACCTGCGCCATCTGCGTAGGATCGACTAAGACTAAAGGCAGACTGGAGTCACAACTCAGCTCCACCTTGATTCTTGCTGGCAGCGTCGCGCGTAGCAGGCCCATAGACTCGTCGATGACAGATTTCAACATGATCACGCTGCGCTCGACCGGCTGTCGGCGGCTGAAGGAAAGAATCTGTTGGACCAGCGCTCAGGCTCGGGCTGCAGCCTTACGAATCTCCTCCACACTTTCCAGAGCTCGTATGCTCAAACCTACGTCTTGTCGGGCCAGTTCAGCGTTGCCTAGAATTGCTGCAATGATGTTGTTGAACATCATGCGCAATCCCTCCTGCCAGCGTACCAATGGCTTCCATCTTTTGCGATTCGCGTAGCTGCGTTTCAAGCAGTGCGTGCTTTTTGGCTGCCTGTGTGCGTTCGGTGATGTCAAAGATGATCCCCACCAAGAACCGTTCACCGGAGCTCTCAATCAGCCATGTTTTGCGCGTGACAATAGTTCGCAGAAGGCCTGATTGGCCAATATGATGCGATGCTCACAGTCCTTTACAAATATGGGATCTCCAGCCATGTCGAGGACAGTCATGGCACGGTTACGCTCGTCGCGCAGTGTCCGCAAGGGACTCAAGCACCAAATTGGCTCCTTAACTGGTGTTTATGTTCATAGATGGTGCCATTTATGTATTCAAGAAATGCTGAGAAGGCCTTTGACCGTTCAGATTTTCAGAGGAAACGGCCCTTCAAGTAGAAATTCTTTGTAAGAAGTGCGCTTCATCCCGCAAATTTTAAGGGATTACTTGTACTGAACTAGGCTGGCACGCCGATTGCTTGTTTTCAATAAACGCCTTTGTGGAAACAAGATTCATGGATATGTATACATGCGATTCAATGCCGTCGTCTCGTTCGGAGGGAAGTGCCCGTTCGAAGCTGCTGAGCCTGGCAGGGATGAGCAAATCCTACTCGCCGACTGTTTGCGCCTTGAATGGGCTGGACTTGTCGATAGAGCCTGGTGAGTTCATCACTGTTGTTGGGCCCAGTGGGTGCGGCAAGAGCACGTTGTTTAACATCGTCGCAGGCCTTGAGGAGCCGGACGCAGGCTCTGAAATTCGGTTTCTCAATAAACCGGTGAATAAGGCCTCGGAGCTGTTGGGCCAGGTCTCGTTCATGCCTCAGCGAGATCTGCTTTTGCCGTGGCGCACCGTGATCGACAACGCCATCCTGGCCATCGAGCTGGAAGGCAAGCGCCGCGCCGATGCGCGTCGAATAGCGTTGGACATGCTTCCTGAGTTCGGTCTGGCCGGCTTTGAGAACCAATACCCGAATCAACTTTCGGGAGGGATGCGTCAACGCGTGGCATTGATGCGCACGTTTCTGTTCGGGCGTGACTTGATGTTGTTGGACGAACCCTTTGGGGCTCTGGACGCACTCACCCGAACCATGATGCAGCGCTGGTTACTTGATGTCTGGCAGAAGCATCGTCGCACCATCATGTTCATCACCCACGATGTGGAGGAGGCCTTGTTTCTTGGCGACCGGGTGCTGGTTATGACGGCCCGGCCAGGCCGAATCAAACTTGAGCTGCCGGTGACACTCGACCGCCCGCGGGAGCCCGACATCGTCACCTCGCCCGAGTTCATTCGCCTCAAGCGCGAACTGCTCATCGCAATTGAGGAGGAGAGCCGCAAGTCCTTCGCGCCCACCCCATCCGCCGGACATTGACAGGCCTCCTCCAGTGCAATTTCAGTCTTTCAACCAACCCGAAAGGAACACCTCATCATGATCTTAAGTCTTCTTCCCTTGATCAAGAAACGCGGCCTGCTGGTCGCCATGTTGACCGTCGTTCTCGGCAGCACGCTGATGGTTTCGGCCCCGAGCGTCAACGCACAGGAACTCACCGAAGCTTCATTGCGCCTCAAGTGGCTGCCACAGGCGCAATTCGCAGGCTATTACTACGCTCATGCCAAGGGCTACTACCGTGAGGAAGGCATTGATTTAACGTTGAACCCGGGCGGCCCCAATTTGGTGGCAGAGAATTTGGTGGCCTCGGGTGCAGACACCTTCGGCATCTCTGGTGGTTCTGACAGCTTGCTGGCTGCGGTCGACAAAGGCATGCCCTTGGTCTCCGTCGGTGTCTCGCACCAGATCACCCCCTTTGTTTTTGTTTCTCGAAAAGACGGCCCGGTCAAGACCCTTCAGGATTTCAAGGGCAAGAAGGCTATGGTCTGGTTCACCGGTGGCAACTACGTTCTTTTCGGCATGTTGAACAACGCAGGAATCGACAGAAGCGAGTTGACGATCCTGCCTCAGCAATCCAGCGTAACGCCGTTCATCAATGGCGACGTGGATGTGATTGCCGCGATGTCGTTCAACGAGCTTTACACCATCAAGCAGCAGATTGGTGAAGACAAACTGCGGCTGTTCAAGTCCGAGGACTTTGGTATGACGTTCCCCCGCGACACGCTGATTGTCACGAAGAAGACGGCACAAGAGAAGCCTGAGCTGGTCAAAGCGTTCCTTCGGGCATCTATTCGAGGCTGGCACGATGCGATGGCCAACCCCAAGGAGGCTATAGACCTGGTGATGCAGGCGGCACCCACACTGAATCGGGAACACCAAGAGTTCATGATGCAGGAGTCGTACCGCCTGATGACTGCAGGCAAAGCGAAGACAGAAGGCATCTACTGGATCGACGAGGCCTCCTTGAAGTCTGCTCATGACTTCTTGCTGAAGAACAAGGTACTGAGCAAACCCGTCCCAATCGCTACGGCGTTCGACGGGAGCTTTCTGAAGTCGATTCCAATTGAGCTTCGCAACCCATGAATGTTGCGCGCGACCTCTTGAAGCATCTCTGTGAGGCGTTGCTTCGCGGCGCTCTCACGGTGCTCACCATGGCGGTTGTATGGGAGCTCGTGGTGCGGGTCGGCGGTGTTCCGTCGTACTACCTTCCCAGCCTGGTCGACGTATTGGCCGCTGTGACTGTGGCACCCGGCGCCTACGTCGACAGTGCGCTTCGCACCATTGCTGAGACTGTGCTGGGCTTCGCGGGTGGCGCCGTCTTCGGCGTGCTGATCGGTGTGGCCTTCTTCCAGTGGAAAGCCCTTCGCGACTACCTCTTCCCCATGTTCGTGATCTCGCAAACCATTCCGGTTATTGCCTTTGGGGCGGTGGTTGTTCTTTGGTTTGGCAACACGTTGTGGGCGAAGGCTGTTATTGCCTTCTACATGACGTTTTTCCCGGTCACGGTGAACACCTTGCAAGGGTTGAATGCGGTAGATCCCCGTCAGGTCGCCTTGTTGCGTAGCTTCGGTGCAAATGCTTGGCAACTGCTCACTCGCCTGCGCTTGCCCGCAGCGCTGCCTCAGATCTTCGTGGCGCTCAAGCTGGGGGCCACTCTAAGCCTGTTGGGGGCGATCGCAGGCGAATGGTTCGGCGACAGCGTGGGTGTTGGCGTATTGCTTTTGCACGCCATGTACAACGAACAGATTCCCGCACTTTGGGCCGCCATATTCCTGGCCGGGGCCATTGGAACGTTGCTTTACGCGGTGATGAGCTACATCGAAACACGCTTTGTTTTCTGGCGAGATGAACTATGAAAATCCATCAATGGCTAGGGCACACCTTCACGCTGGAGCGCCGCCGAGCGGCATTCGGTCTGATCGCTGTGGCCCTGATCTGGGAAGGTCTCGTGCGTTTTCTAGACGTACCTGCCTATGTCATGCCGACCATGAGTGCCGTGCTGGAAACCATGTTGGCGCAACGCCAAGTGCTCGCGAGCAATGCATGGACGACGGTGATCGAAGCGCTCGCGGGGTTCTTCATGGGTAGCGCGATTGGCGTGATGGTCGCGGTATTCGTCGTGTCCATCCCGCTTGTTCGCCGCTTCGTATTACCCGCGCTCATGACGATCAACTCTGTTCCTGTGGTGGCTTATGCCCCATTGGTCTTACTGTGGTTCGGCACCGGAATCGAATCCAAGATTGCCTTGGTCACGCTGGCAGTGGGTTTCACCGTGATGCTGCATGCCATATCCGGGTTGGATCAGGTTGATCCCAAGGCAGTGGCATTGTTGAGAAGCTTTGGCGCCGACAAGGCGGCAATTCTTTGGCGCCTGAAACTGCCCACGGCAGCGCCGTTGATCGCCACGGGTATGCGTGTGGCGACAGTGCGCAGCGTGATCATCGCCATCGTCACCGAGATGTTGGGCTCTGCCAGCGGCCTTGGGTGGACGATATATCAAGGCGTTTTACAGATCGACTTCGTGCAAGTCTGGTCAGGCATTTTTGCTGCCTCTGCCGTCAGTCTGATCTTTTTCAGCCTTATCGCCGCATTGGAGCGGCACATCATCTTCTGGAAATCGTAGGCCGATCTCGACGGCTTGCTCCATCAACAAGGAGTTTTCAAACGTGAGTCACAACAACCCTATCGACCTCGTTCACTTATTCACTGAAGAACTTAAGCTCTGCAAGCTGCAACCTCAAGAAGTGATGGTCGTTCTCAGCGGTCCACAAAGCCGATCCGACTATGTGAACGCGTTTATGCGCGCAGGTCGGGAACTCGGGGCGGAAGTGTTCCGCCTTGACTTGCCTGAAGCGCCCGCAGTGCTGGGTGGTGCGCAGCAGGCAGCCAATCGCAGTCTGCTGACGGGACACCAATCGGCTTTGGACACCCTCAAGCGCGCGCATCTGGTGATCGATTTGTTGGGACTGCTGCATTCGCCTGAGCAAATTGAGATTCAGCGTGCCGGTGCCCGTGTTCTCATGGTGGCGGAGCCACCAGACATTCTGGCCAGAATGTTTCCGCGCGCGGGTCAGCGCTCACGGGTGGAGGCCGGGGCACGCCGCCTTGCAGGGGCCAAGTCATTGCGGTTCACCAATGCGGCAGGCACTGACATGCGCTACACCCTCGGCCAATACGCGCCCATTGATCAGTATGGCTACACCGATGAACCTGGTCGTTGGGACAATTTCCCAGGAAGCTTTGTCTACACATGGCCCAATGAGGGCCAGAGCGAAGGGGTGATCGTTTTGCAGGAAGGGGACATTCTTCTGCCCTTTAAAGAGTATGTCCGTTCCGAGGTGCGCATCGAAGTTGAAAAAGGGTTCATCGTCTCGGTCTCTGGCGGTTTCGACGCCTGGCACATGCGGCAATACCTCCAAAGCTGGAACGATCCAGCGGCCTATGCCATGGCACACATCGGCTGGGGGCTTGATGAGTCGGCGTTGTGGCATGCCATGACGATGATGAACAAACAAACCTCCGTGGGGCAGGATGCTCGCGCCTTCTACGGCAACGTCTTGTGGTCCACAGGACCCAACACCGACGTAGGTGGACAACGCAACACACCAGCGCACCTTGATATCGCGATGCGCGAGGCCAGTCTGTACCTGGACGACGAACCTATTCTCCTAAAAGGACAACTGGTGACGCCGGACATGGCCATCGCATAGACAGGAAATGAACCAAGCGAGTCGTTCTGCTCCTCAGTCTGTTGCGACGGTTCAACGCCGCGCAGACGGCGTACAACCGGCGTGGCGTGGGTTGGCAGGTCGAGGCATTTTCAAGGCCCCACTACAGCCCTTCGCGAGCGCGTCGAAAGCGATGAGCCGAGAGTGGACAACGAGCACAAAAGCCGATGAACTCAAACACAAAGAAAGGAAGAACCGATGGAACTGACAATCACGCCTTTGCACAGCGATCCGCGCTTTGCAGCAGAAGTGAACGGCCTCAATCTCGCTGCCGGCGTTGACGACGATGTGATCAAAGCGATCGAACTCGCACTGGACAAACACGGCGTGCTGATTCTTCGCAATCAGCATCTCGACCCCGGGCAACAAATCGACTTCACCAAGCGCTTTGGCCCGCTGGAATACGGGTTCAACAAGATGCTCAATAAGAGTGAGTCGCGGCTCAAGCACATTGAGATCGCCGACATATCTAACGTCACCGACGACGGCAAGATTGCAGACCGGAATCACCGCCGAATCGTCAACAACATGGCGAACCAGCTGTGGCACAGCGATGTGTCATTCCAGAATCCGCCAGCACGATTCTCAATGCTGTACTCAGTGCTCAATCCCAGTTGGGGTGGTGAAACTGAATTTGCTGACATGCGGGCAGCCTACGACGATCTGGAACCGCGCCTCAAGCAGCATATTGCTGAACTGCAGGCCGAGCACTTCTCGCTTCACTCGCGGTTTGTTCTCGGTGACACGCAATACACGCAAGATCAGATTGATGCGATCCCCAAGGCGCGCTGGCCCTTGGTTAGAATCCACCCGGGATCGGGCCGACCACTGCTGTTCATCGGCGCCCACGCCAGCCATGTCGTGGATATGCCAGTGGCCGAAGGCCGCGTATTGCTCACAGATCTTCTGGAGCAGGCCACGCAGCCTGCCCATGTATACCGTCATCAATGGCAAACGGGTGACTTTGTGATCTGGGACAACCGGGCCGTTTTGCACCGAGGTCGGCGATATGACTTGGCTGAACGTCGAGAACTGCGCCGAACGACGACGATGGACGTGGGGCAAGATCACCCTAAGTGACGCCACCTCGAAAGCCTGCATATGTCCAGGCAATGATGTGGGGGAAGTCCAACGTCCGGTTGACCGCCTTGTTATGTCTTTTTTCCAAACCAATACTCCCGGGCTTCAGCTTCTCTGGAGGAATAATCGACGGTGTCCCAATAATAGGAATACCTCGTCAATATATCCTTGACGTCTAATTCGGGCGCCTCAAGCAGTTCTCTCATGACATCAATATCTTCAGGTAGAACGTATTGGGCTTGGGCATTCGAGAGCTGATCAAGCACACCTTTAACTTGGTCGGCCAAACCGTCTGCTTGTCGTTGTGGTCCCAATTGTTTGCAATCGACCAGTTGCTGCTCAATTGATTCGGCCTGGTCTTGAACATGCCAAGGGCTATCAATTTCTCCTCGTTTCCAAGATGACAGTAGAAGGAGGAGTTCTCTCTTGGCATTCTCTAAGGTCAATCCACAACTCCCCACACATAACACTGAACGAAGCGGCGCGTCTCACGCGTCCGCCTTCCGTGACTTGTTATCTGAGGTTTCCATTGAGGCTCGGTAAATGGCATCAATGTGGACCAAAGCACTGTCAACGTATTTGAACCCGCATTCATACCCATCGAAGGCCACGAAGAGATCTGTGCCAGCAAGAACAACGGCTTGAGCACCTTGTTCGTCACACATCTTCCTGCCAGCCTGGAATATAGTCTCTCTTTGGTCTTCGTTTGCAGCACCAGAAACAGCAATGCTCATGTAGGCTTCATGAACTTTGTTTAGGCTATTGCCGGGCGGAACAACAACTTCGGTCTCTCGAAAACTATCGAACAGCCGCGTCTCCATGACCACCTTGTTACCCAAAACACCCACCCTTGTGTAGCCGTTTCGAATTAACGAGCTTTCGAGTCCAGACAACGCATCGATGATGGGAATGGGTGACACTCTCTTCAGTTCGGAAATGCAAAAATGTCCAGCTATTGACGTCACTGCCAATGCCTCGGCACCAGCCGCACTCAAACGATTAGCCATTACTTCAAATATCCTGACCTGCGCATCAACATTGCCAGCCTGAATGTTGCGTATCAAATCGCTCGCTTGGGCATGGCAAATCGTCAGCTCCATACGGCTATCACCATCTGATGCCTGATCAGCTTTCACTAGGTTACGATAATAGAACTCGGTTGCAGCTGGTCCGATACCACCGATTAGTCCAATGTGCATAGATACCTCCATGTGGTGAGTTCTTGCGCGCCTACGGAATGGAGCCGAAGGCGCAATGTAGTAGGCGTCGCCGTGCCTGCACTGGTTGTGTTTTGATGCCCGACGGTTCATATCACTTCCAGAGAGCCATCTGGGTAAGTAACGTTGATGCTCTCGTATTGCGAAACCTCTGTATGGAAGAAGAGCGAAACATCACCAGTTAAAGCTACCTTCAGAATCAGCGGCGATTCGTTGCTGATTGAAATGACAGTTTTCCGGGGCACATGAATAACCCCTTCGGTAGTTACCCACTCACCGTCAAACCAAAGACCACGGACACAAGAAACTTCGCCTTCTAACCTATGAAGGGCCTGCATCACGGCCCCTTCTTCAAAGGTAACTTGGGCATCATAAGGGCCGACGGAGATTTGGTTAACCTCTTGTCCAATTAGATCTCGCCAGTGCGATTCTTCAGGTAGCTCGTACATATCTCACGAAACATAACGCCGCCAACAACGGCCGAGCGTAGCGAGATCCAGCGCACGTAGTGCGCGATGCTGCTTGGCCTTGTTAAATGGCTTGTTCATTGCTGCATGTAGCCTTTGAATTCTTGAAGGCTGTTTGCAATTTTAATTGCTGTATCTGGCGCCATGCCTATACACGGCATGTAGAACACCTCGCCTGATTCATTTACAACCAAAAGCTCATTGCCACCATTGCCACCATTGCCACCGAATGTAAGAAAGCCAGGAACGTATTCGGATAGCTGATAATCGCGATTAAACTCTTCCAGTTCTTCCGGACGCCACAAGACATACCACTCTGGCTCTACTGAGAGTTCACCTTCGATGAAGCCCTCATCTATCCAAGACTTCAAAACTTGTTTAATAGTGTCGAAATTCATGTTTGCCATTTAACGCCCAGTTCACTCGCAGCGCGTACGCTGTCAAGTGCAACTGTTTGTTAGCTGCGTTTACCTGATTAAAACCAAAACTAGACATTGTAGACTTTAATATGCGCACCCACGAACCGCAATACAACATACCTGTCATCTAACGTGTTTATTGTTATAACTATCACGCTCTCATACTGATCAACACTTAACAACAAACTAGGAATTCCCAGGTTAATTTCTAATTCTCCGTATTTCTCCTGACCATGTATTTTACTTTCTCCTTCGATCCAGGAATCAATAGTCAAATTGCATTTTTTGTCTACATGTTGGTTATTTTTGGAATATGACTCAAAGGTTATAGATATTTTCTTTCCCGCAGAATCATAAGAGAAACCAACCACTAGCTCGTCTGCAAAAGAGTATTCTATGGTGTCTAAAATGATCATATAGTTTAAGTATCCAGAGCGTAGGTTCTACAGCTAACGCCGAAATAAGCGGCGGCCCGTCAGGGACGTCCGGTGGACGGCCTATCGGCCGGGAACGAACTTAATTGACTGGTTAGTCAACACGGATCGAGCGCTCCGCTTTAGAGAACCATCCGAGCCATGATCCTGGCTTGATGACCAAGTAAAGGCCAATCGCGAATTGAACCAACGAGCCGCCAAAATACATCGAACTTTCCATCGGTTCCGAGTTGCCATGGGAAATTCGGATAGCGCTGTCACAACGAAGTACAGACCTATGAGCTGGAAAAGGAGTTGTGGAGAAAACCCTTCAGTAGTTTCAATTGGGTCAGCTGGGACTTTTCGAATGATCGAGTTGGCAACCAAGATCATCCCCACCGCAGCGATTAACCCTATGGCGATGAAAATTGCGACCAAATAGATAAGGAAATTTTGGGTCGAGCTGGTTTCCAATAGCTCTGTGTAGGTTGAAACATAGACGCTGATCGTTGGGGCATACCAAAGAATGTTGAACACCAGATAAAGGGCAAAGAATTTTATCGCCACTACCGTAATCCCTTGAGGTGTCATAGAACTCCCTTCATTCATGTGACTAACGCCTTTGTTCAGCGGTGCCCTTGTAGCGCAGCGAAAAGGGCACCCGGTGTAGGGCCGGAGGCCCGGAACGTACTGGAACTACTTGTTAAGTGACCTCACTCCATAGATCGAGCAAATCTGCGTAATGAGCTGCCACTGATGTCGTTTTCCCTTCGCTAGAGACATTGGCCACCTCAAGAACGCCAAACACCTCAACTATAGCCTCGAATTCCCTTTGCTGAAGCACTACCCGAAACAAATCAGTTTCCTTTCCACCTTGGTGCTTCTCAGGCTTTTCTATTGGGCCTTGCTCAATGATGGCCTGCAACTTATTCGCGATCCTAGGATGCGCTGGACGAACCACATCAATGGTTTCTTCTATCACTGACCTGCCAAACACATTTGCCGCCTTAGCTAACTCTCTATATTCGGACTGATTCATCGTGGGCACTTAACGCCAATATTCAGCGGCGGCCTCTACGCAGCGAAGCGGAGAAAAGGCCGTCCGGTGGAGGCC
>NZ_QOCH01000012.1 GCF_003318275.1 Marinobacter sp. F3R11
CGTGCGGCCATAGCCAGCGCTGTATCCAGCAGCATGCCGACGACACCCACGAGCAGAATTGCAGTGATGATGTTGGTGATTTCCAGGTTGTTCCACTCGTTCCACACGAAGTAGCCAATGCCTGTGCCGCCCACGAGCATTTCTGCAGCAACAATCACCAGCCAGGCTATCCCGATGGAAATGCGCATACCGGTCATGATGGTGGGTGCAGCTGCCGGCAGAATGACCCGGAAGGCAAGACGCAAGGGCTTGACTTCAAGAGTGCGGGCTACATTCATCCATTCACGCCGAACGCTCATTACGCCAAAAGAGGTGTTGATCATCATCGGCCAGACTGAACAAATGAAGATCACGAAGATCGAGGACATTTCCGCATCTTTGATCGTGTAGAGCGCAAGCGGCAACCAGGCGAGAGGGGAAATCGGTTTGAGTATCTGAATGATCGGGTTCAGTGCCCGGTTCCACAAAGGCGACATTCCAATGGCAAAGCCAATGGGTATGGCCACCAGAGCGGCCAGACCAAAGCCAATCAAAACCCGGCCGATACTGTATCCGATCTGTACTAACAGGCCCGGTTGGTCCGTCCCCGGATAGTGGAGAGGGCTGGCGAGATGAGACAGCACTGTACTGGCCACATCCAGAGGGCCGGGGAGATTAGAGCCTCCTTTGCTTGCAGAACCCATCAGGGCTGCATATTCCGCATCCATGCCGTGATCTTCAGCTGTGCCAGAGACATAAAATTGCCATACGATTGAAAACAGCGTTACCAGCAGCAAGGTGAGCAAGAAAGCTTTCAATCTGATCGTGTTCGTCATATCGGTTCTACCCTGCTTTTTTTCAGGCAAAAAAAAACGCCTTCCAATCTCTTGCTTGGCAGAGATTTAGAAGACGTCTTCGTAGTGTTCATTTTAGGAGCGCATTTGCACGGTCTCTACATCGAGCCTTCCTGTTATGGAAGGAGATGCATCTGCACTCACGGTTATATAAAGCAGTATCTGTGCCATCAGGCTGGACGCAAGATGGAATTTCCTAAAAAACCCTTTGGAACATGAAGTTGAATTTCAGAACATGACATTTAAAGTTGAAACCCGGCCTGACCTGGCCGTCTGAATTGCGCACCTTTCGGGCGCAAAGATTAACGTTTTGCGCTCGCCGCACCGATTGAGCGCGGTACCTGTCAGACCTTCGGCGAGTCCCTCAGTACTTGCCTGGCAATCGATACGATGGATTTTCGGTGATCCTGAGACATACGCCGGAGTTGTTTATGAGCTTCGGCTTCGCTCAGGTTGGAGTGGCGGATGATGTGAGCTTTTGCCTTGCTGATAGTCTTGTAATCCAGCAAGGTTTGTTTACTGGTGTCCAGCTCGGCTGCCATGGATTCCTGATTCAAAAATACCAGCATGGTTACTTCTATCAATGACTGTACGAGTGGCGCGGACAGGCCTTCGACTACGTATGCGTTGATGCCCGCCTGGGCCGCAGCCCGAGTCAGCTTTGGATCACCTTCCTGGCTTAGCATGATCATCGGCCGGGGGTGCCGGCTTTGCATGCCAGAAAGATGTTCCAGAGTGTCACGGCGCGGAGAGTGGGAGGCAATGACCAC
>NZ_QOCH01000019.1 GCF_003318275.1 Marinobacter sp. F3R11
CATGTTTGCCTGTTAACGCCCGGCTTTGCGGCATGCCGCCGGCGCGTCCGACAACAGCCGCTTGTTAACCCCTTAGCTCAAGATCTTCTCGGATTACCTCTGGGTGGCGGAAAGCTATCTCGATGAGTGCTTTTGCCGGTCCGGAGGGTTTACGTCGACCTTGCTCCCACTCCTGCAGGGTACGCGGAGAAATATGCAGCACCTCAGCAAACTCTACCTGCGTCAAGCCAGTTTTGCCGCGGGCCTCTGCAACCTCGTTAGGCTCAACACGACTGACTCGTGCAACTTTGGCTGCTTTCATTTCTTTAACAGATTGGAGCAGCTTGTTACCAAGTTCCTCTGCACTCAGGGTCTCGTTAATCATTTTCCAGTACCTCACGAATCGACTTCAGGATATGCGCGGGTATGTTGTCCTTCACGGCTTTTTTGTAGATCACCAACAACCAGATCTCACCATTAGCCAACCTGGTGAAGTAGATGACTCGCACCCCTCCACGCTTCCCTGAACCCGCCACCGACCAACGAACTTTTCTACACCCGCCACTGCCTGGAATGGGATCGCCAATTTCCGGGTTGGCTGCCAACCAGGCGAAGAAGGAATTCCGTTCCTCCTCAGTCCAGATTTTTCTGGCATCTGCTTCGAATGTTGGGGTTTCGATGATAGTAAACATGACGACCAATATACGTCATTGACGGACTTTTGCAAGATGGGTGGCTGGAAGGGTTAACGCTAACGTTTAGCGGCGCCCATGTAGCGCAGCGAAGTGGGCGTCCGGTGTAGGGCCGGAGGCCCGGAACGAACTACAATAGATTGTTAAAACTTTTAGATCAGCACAACCGCAAGTAGACCAACATTCCGACGGGAACCGTAAAGATAAAGTACAGGGTAAGACGAAGCCAATCCCTCGTACTAGTCCAGATAAACATGGGCAAAAAAAGGTAAATGCCCACACCAAAATAAAAAAACCACCCGAGAACTACTATGTCTACGACCCTTGCGACCAAATCGTTTCTAGTGGCAGCGTAGGAAAGAATCGCAACCGCACAAATTGCGGTAACTATGTAAATACCTCTCGCCCAGAGGCAGAAAACTCTATCTGCTGTATCGCTCATCTAAACTTTTAACAGCTAATTCAACGACAAATGACATTTATCCCCACGCGTCTATTTCCCAGCACGGCATCTGTTACCCATAAATTTTTTCTTTGTTATCAAAAAACTACCTACCCTAAAAGGTAGTCCGTCTGGAAATAAGCGTCAATTGTCGGGTTTCCCCAAAAATATCCGTTCGCTTATCTTCAATCACTAATCAGTAACTATTTTATATTTTTCATAGGGTTGTAAGGCTCCCTCCTTCAAAACCATGCGTTTTTGCGACAGTTGTCGTATATCTCCGTTTTTCGCCGTGCAATTACGGCGACCAGCACTCAAAATACTGTATATAAAAACAGCATGGAGGCTGAGATTATGATCATGGATATACCACCGAAACTTCCAGACAACCCCATCCGCTTTCATGGAATGCGGCACCCCTCCACCTGCTCAACAAAGGAGGTAGAGCAGTTTTTGTCGCATCTCGCAGTCCAGCGCAATAACAGCGTGAGCACACAACGAACTGCACTGAATGCCATCGTTTTCCTTTTTCGGGAGTTCCTGGAACAGCCGCTGGAGGAGTTGTCATTTGAAATGGCAAGAAAACCGCAGCGCTTGCCCACAGTTTTTACTCATGAAGAAACCAGGGCTGTGATAGGCCACCTGAAAGGCTCACATCAACTGGTAGCCCGCTTGATGTACGGATCTGGTCTGCGTGTTAACGAAGCCTTGAGGCTTAGGGTAAATATACCCATGCATTCGTAAAGGCGGGTTTTGGCGTGCGCAGTCCTGTCGATGACGGTTTCTAACTTTCCCAATTACTCGCAGGTATCCGTTTCACATGAATATGGCTGATCAGCCGGACTGTGGGGCGAATCAGGAACTGGAAACTACCAATGATGAACATCCAGATGGCCATCCTCTCATACTCGGGATACAGGAACAGGATGCTCCCCAAAAGAAACCAGATAGCGATAAAGAAATCGTTGATAATGCTGATCACCTCGTATCGGCGGCGAATGATCAGTTCTTCATGCCCCAGCCTCAGGGTCAAGGGGTTATCGGTACTGTCTTCAACCATAATAAATCCTGTTCCTGTCATGTAAGTGTGGAAATCGGTTTCCACCGGTGCCTGATGTCCGGCCGCCCTGAAAATCAGGCCCCTCGCTCTAAGGCAAAACCCAGAGAAACAAAGATAACTATTGACACTTTTGCTCTCCGTACATAATATACGCGCCGCTTCCTTTGGTGAAGCGATGGCAAGGTAGCTCAGTTGGTTAGAGCACAGCACTCATAATGCTGGGGTCGGCGGTTCAACTCCGCCCCTTGCTACCAATATTTAAAAAGGCCGCGATTCACGTCGCGGCCTTTTTTCCTTTTCGGGCACGAAAATCTCCCAACGCCCCCTTGCGGAGAACCCTCATGAGATCCACCGGAGACAGAATCCGGCAAGCAGTTTCCTTTGAAGTGATAGGATTGCTCACTTCCGTCCCTCTTGCAGCTTTTGCATTCGGCTTTTCTCTCGAAAAAACGGGTGTGCTCGGGCTGATAGGCGCCACCCTGGCCACCACATGGAACTACATTTTCAATCTGGGCTTTGACCACGTATTGAAGCGATTAACCGGATCAACGCGAAAGACGCTGAAACACCGCCTCATCCACGCGTTCAGCTTTGAGCTTGGCCTGTTAATGGCATTTCTTCCAATTATTGCCTGGTGGATGGGTATCGGGTTGCTGGAAGCGCTTTTGGTCGATGTTTCGTTCGCGCTGTTTTATCTGGTGTACACCTTCGTATTCACCTGGAGTTACGACACCATCTTCCCGGACACAGCGGAACCAAAGAACAAACCATCGCTGGAGCCTGAGGCCCGCAGATAATTGACACGGGCTCCGGGAGAATTTCCGGCACCAGCCGTCTTCCCCGAAAGTATATTATCTTCAGGCATGTATCGATTGCACACCGATCTAAACCCCTTCAGATCTATATGGCATACTGATGCCCGAAACCAACAACACCAACTGCCCACTCGCAAGGAAGTTACCATGAAATTCGAGACGCTCGCCCTCCACGCCGGCTTCAAAGGCGATCCGACTACCAAGGCGGCTACCACACCAATTTACCAGACCACTTCATACACGTTTGATGACACCCAGCACGGTGCAGACCTGTTTGATCTGAAGGTTGCGGGCAACATCTATACCCGGATCATGAACCCGACCAACTCAGTGCTTGAAGAGCGCATGGCCGCGATTGAAGGCGGTGTGGGAGCGCTTGCAGTTGCCTCCGGCATGTCGGCCATTACCTATGCCCTGCAAGCCATCTGCCGGGTTGGTAACAACATTATCAGCACCAGCCAGTTGTATGGCGGCACCTACAACCTGTTCGCTCACTCTCTGCCAAACCAGGGCATTGAGTGCAGGATGGTTCGCCATGATGATTTCGATGCTATCGACAAGGCCATTGACGACCAGACCCGCGCGTTGTTCTGCGAATCTATTGGTAACCCTGCTGGCAATGTTGTCGATATTGCACGCTGGGCCGAGATTGCCCATAAGCACGGGATTCCGCTGATTGTAGATAACACCGTCGCTACACCTTATCTGTGTCGCCCCTTCGAACACGGCGCAGATATTGTCGTGCACTCACTTACCAAGTACATCGGCGGCCACGGTACCACCGTAGCGGGATGTATTGTGGATTCGGGCAAGTTCGACTGGAAGGCCAACGGCGACAGGTTCCCGATGATGAATGAGCCGGACCCGTCCTATCACGGCGTGGTTTACACCGAAGCTCTGGGCGCTGCGGCGTTTATTGGCCGCTGCCGCGTTGTGCCGCTGCGTAACACCGGCGCCGCTCTTTCACCATTCAACTCATTCCTGATCATGCAAGGCCTGGAAACTCTGGGGCTGCGCATGGAGCGCCACTGCGAGAACGCCGAGAAAGTTGCCAACTTCCTGCAGAATCACCCGGCAGTGGAATGGGTAAACTACGCAGCCCTGGCGAACAGTCCGTACAAGGCCACCTGTGAGAAGATCTGTGGCGGTAAAGCCTCCGGCATCCTGAGCTTCGGCATCAAAGGTGGCCTTGAAGCCGGCGCCAAGTTCATTGACGCACTGAACCTGATCTACCGTCTGGTGAACATTGGCGATGCCAAGTCCCTGGCTTGCCATCCGGCAACCACAACTCACCGCCAACTGAACCCGGAAGAACTCAAAAGCGCGGGCGTCAGCGAAGATCTGGTGCGTTTGTCGATCGGCATTGAGCATGTAGACGACATACTGGCTGACATATCTCAAGCTCTGGAAAAAGCCCAGGCTTGATTGTTCTCAACCGGATACGACGAACGTCGTATCCGGTTTCCTGCCCGTCCCTTTTACTACCCCGTGATTGCCCTTACCCGCCTTGTAACTGCTTCCCCAGCCGATTATTCTCTAGGGTTCCCCTTATTCTTAATGAGAGTCTGGCTGCAATGAGCGAAAGCGCAAAGCCCCGTGTCACCAGTGGTTCCAAATTCCGCAATGAGCATGGTTTTTCGGCTATCAAGGATGGCGTCAAGCGCTCGGCAAATCAGGAACCCGTACCGGTCGAACGCAAGCCTGAATGGCTGAGAGCGCGGATGCCAGGTGGCGAACGCTATGAAGCCGTACGCAAGAACGTCAGCGAGCACAGGGTAAGCACTGTATGCCAGGAATCTCACTGCCCCAACATAGGTGAGTGCTGGGCTGCAGGCACCGCGACCATTATGGTTTTAGGTTCGGTCTGCACCCGGGCCTGTCGTTTCTGTGCAGTAGATACAGGCAACCCCAATGGCTGGCTGGACAAAGATGAGCCAGAAAACACCGCGAAATCCGTCGAGCTTATGGGGCTGCGCTACATCGTGCTTACCTCCGTTGACCGGGATGATCTGGATGATGGCGGCGCCGCCCATTACGCAGCCTGTGTCTCAGCGATCAAGCAACGCACACCCGAAGTCGCAGTTGAAGCACTGACTCCGGACTTTGATGCCGTTATGTCCGATGTCGAAAAGGTACTTGATTCCGGCCTTGAAGTGTTCGCCCAGAATGTGGAAACCGTGGAACGTCTGACACGCCGCGTTCGTGATCCCCGCGCCGGGTATAGAAAGACTCTCAGTGTGCTGAAACATGCCAAACAATACCGCCCCGATGTGCTCACCAAAACCAGCCTGATGCTGGGTCTGGGTGAAACCGAGGAGGAAATACTGGCTACTATGGATGACCTTCGCGCAATCGGAGTGGACATTCTCACTCTTGGCCAATACCTGCGCCCGACCCCCAATCACCTGCCTGTAGAGAAATACGTAACTCCGGAAGACTTCAACAGGTATCGCGAGATTGGCCTCGAAAAAGGCTTTATGGAAGTACCCTCAGGCCCTATGGTTCGCTCCAGCTACCGGGCAGACCGGGTGTTTGACAAGAATAATCTGGGGCTTTCGGTACCCAGCGTACCTACTTCTAACGCTATGCAGATCCCGGTAAAAGCTGTCGACTAACCGGCCCTAAAATGCCCGGCCAGGAATGCCGCCCCGCAATAACCCTGTGAGACGGCACAGTAACAGTCAGGCAACCAGGTAACTTACTGACCCTGCTGCATCATCTGGCGTTGCTGTTGCATTTGCTGACGCATCTGCTGCATTCTCTTATCCAGTTCGTCACGTTGTTCCTGAGTGAACACGCTGTCTACTCTGGCCTGCATCAATGCTGAAAGGGCTGCAATTTCGCCGGTTACATCACCCAGGTCATCACCGTATTCACGAATCGCGTCTTCGTCATAGTCTGCTTTTATTTCGCCCTGCAACTGCTCTTGCAGTGCACGCGCTTCTTCGCGCAGCGTACCAATCTCACCCTGCATTGAATCGAGAATGCCGCGTATCTCTTTTTGCTGTCCCTCAGAAAGCCCCACCATCTGAGCCAACTGGGCAACCTGATCCGGCTGACCGCCCGCTGCTTGCTGCGCCAATGCCGGTGCCGACAGACTCAATGCGACAAGAGCTGTACCGAACAGTTTTGCGAGCTTCATAGAAATCTCCGTCAATAATTTGGTTTTGGGTAACTCACTGGATTTACACCCTAAAGCATCACGCCCCTGATTTTCACCCCGATACCCCTTCATTTTGTACACGTTGTGAACCATGCCACCCCTTAGCCCGCCACTGGAGCGCATTGAAACAAATGTGAAAGTTTGGTCATTCCCCTTCATAATGGCGCGATTCAAACATCACCCGAGTATCAAGAGAGTATCAAGATGGCTATTAACTGGTTTCCGGGGCATATGCATAAAGCCCGCAAGGAAATCAAAAAGATCATGCCCCAGATGGACCTCATCATTGAGGTGCTGGACGCGCGCATTCCCTTCAGCAGCGAAAATCCGCTGGTGCCCGCTCTGCGTGGTGACACCCCTCTGATCAGGGTCCTTAACAAACGCGACCTGGCTGATCCTGAAATCACCTCCCAATGGCAGACCTGGCTGGAGAAAGAGCGCGGTGTAAGAACCATCACACTCACCCGCAACCAGCGTGGGGAAGCTCTGGACATACTGCGTCTGGCCAGTGAAATGACACCGGACCACGATCGTCAGAAGAGCGCTCTGCGCGTCATGATTCTGGGGATACCTAACGTTGGTAAATCTACGCTGATCAACACCCTGGCCGGGCGCCCGGCAGCAAAAACAGGCAACGAACCCGCGGTGACCAAATCGCAACAAACCATCAAGTTGCCGGACAACATTCTGCTTTACGATACACCGGGCTTCCTTTGGCCGAAGCTTTCACCTGAAGCATGCGGCTATCGGCTGGCGATCACTGGAGCCATCCGCAGTGCGGTTCTGGATTTTGAAGACATTGCTTTATTTGAGGCCGAATATTTACATGAGGCCTATCCCGAACTGGTGAAAGCCCGCTATGGCTTTGACGAACTGCCAGCAGATGGGTTGGCCGTAATGGACGGAATTGCGGCCAAACGCCGTTTTCTGGGCCGAGGCGGCGTACCCGACCTGAACAAGGTCGCTGAAGTACTGCTCAATGAGTTCCGCGCAGGTACTCTCGGGCGGATATCCCTGGAGACTCCAGCTATGGTAGAACGCGAAATGCAGGAAGCCGCTGCTGCCGAAGCTGAAAATGAGTCTAAACTTGCAGAAAAGAAGGCTGCGTCCAAAGCATCCCGCTCTGGCCGCCGCCCATAAGGAGAACAGCATGAGACGAGTCGTCGTCACAGGCATGGGCATCGTTTCCTGTCTCGGAAACTCTCTTGACGAGGTTTACGCAAGCCTCAAAAACGGAACCTCAGGTATCCGCTTCAATGAAACCTATAAAGAGATGGGGTTTCGAAGCCAGGTTTCCGGATCCCCGGCGGTTGATACAACCGTTATTGATCGCAAAATGAGGCGATTCATGGGGCCGTCCGCCATGTACAGCTATCTCGCCATGGAACAGGCAATTGCCCAGTCGGGCCTGAGCGAAGATCAGATTTCAAACGATCGCACAGGGCTGATTGCGGGTTCCGGTGGTTCATCCTGCTCGAGCCAGGTTGAAGCAACCGATATCATGCGGGCAAAAGGCGTCAAGCGAATCGGGCCATACATGGTACCCCGCATCATGACCAGCACGGTTTCTGCCTGTCTGGCCACTGCATACAAGATTCGCGGAGTGAACTACTCAATGTCCTCTGCCTGCGCCACCAGCGCACACTGCATCGGTCATGCCATGGAGCAGATTCAGAACGGCAAGCAGGATATCGTATTTGCCGGTGGCGGTGAGGAAGAAGACTGGAGCCTCACAATGATGTTTGATGCCATGGGCGCACTTTCCACCAAGTACAACGACGCGCCGGAAACTGCATCACGCCCATTCGATTCCGGACGTGATGGCTTCGTAATCGCCGGCGGCGGCGGTATGGTCGTACTGGAAGAGCTTGAACACGCGCAAAAGCGCGGAGCCAACATTATCGCGGAGCTTACTGGCTACGGTGCCACGTCGGATGGCTATGACATGGTTGCGCCCTCAGGTGAAGGTGCTCAGCGCTGCATGAAGCAGGCAATGGCTACCATTCGCGGCAAGATTGATTACATCAATGCCCACGGGACCAGCACTCCTGTAGGCGATCTGGCCGAGATGGGTGCTGTTCAGAAAACCTTCGGTACCGATATTCCCGCTATTTCATCGACCAAGTCTCTCTCCGGCCACTCTCTCGGAGCCGCTGGTGTTCACGAGGCCATATATTCCCTGCTGATGCTGCAGCATGGTTTTATTGCCGGCACCGCCAATCTTGACTCAGTAGATGAGGCCATCGGAAATATGCCTCTGGTGGGGCCTCAGAGCCGGGAGGCGGCACTTGAAACTGTTATGTCCAACAGTTTTGGCTTTGGAGGAACAAACGCCTCCCTGGTGTTTGAGAAGCTGTCAGACTAAAGGCCATCCAGGCGGGGCCGGCTACATGGTCCTGCCTTTTATTTCTGCTATATGCACATATCCTTAAGTTTGGTCATTGGCAAACCGGCTTCCGCGTATTAAAGTAGCGATTTGACTTGCATCAATTTGGACGGACTATAAGCGATGGCACGAGCAATTAATTTCCGTCAAGTTCCTTCCCCGCTGAAAGCGTCCTGCCACCAGTGCAGCCTGAGCAACCTGTGTTTGCCTCTCGCCATTCAGGATAACGACCTGGACAGCCTGGAAGATATCGTTCAGCAAGGCCGCATTTATAATCGCGGTGAACATATTTTTGATCAGAGCACTCCATTCCGTTCCTGCTTTGCCGTGAAAAGCGGCTCCGTCAAAACATCGATTATTACTGAAGGCGGAGAAGAACAGGTCACAGGGTTCTTTATGCCCGGTGAACTTGTGGGGCTGGACAGCATGAGTGGCGAATCCTACGCCTGCACAGCCAAGGCTCTTGAACGCACCAGCGTATGCGAGTTCCCGGTAGACAAACTGGAAGAGCTCACCGGGAAACTACCGGAATTGCAGCATCACATGTATCACCTGATGAGCCAGGAAATCCAGAATAGCCACCAGCTCGCGATGCTGTTAAGCAAAAATACAGCCGAGGAACGCATTGCATCCCTGCTTCTTTCGCTATCCAGTCGCTTCCAGCGTCGGCGCATGTCACCTACAAACTTCAGCCTGCCAATGGCCAGAAATGACATTGCCAACTTTCTGGGACTAGCTGTTGAAACCGTCAGCCGTGTTTTTACACGCTTCCAGAATCAGGGCATCATCAAGGCCAGAGGCCGTGAAGTGGAACTGCTGGATATTGAAGCCTTACAGATGGTAACCAGAGATTTTTCACGCCAGGGCTGCCAGCAATAAACTGCCTTGCCTGAACCGGCCGGATTTATCCGGCCGGCTTTATGGCAGGGAGCCGCTTCTCCTCGCCCCTGATCATTGCCAGCTCATCTACCAGCCCCGAACGCCAGGGAACCTGTTTGATACCAAAAGTATTGCGGAGCTTTGTACAGATCAGCGCAGTATTCGGCGGCTCCAGAGCACCCCATTCCGGCATGTCATCAATCACATGAAGGTCCTCAGGAATACCGGGTAACCCCGCAATCGCAAGACCCAGCTCATACATGCTGATGACCTCCGCTCCCGCATGCTGGTAGGTTCCCCATACCTCTGCACCACAATCCAGCTGCTGTATAACGGCGGTCATTACCCTGGCCAGATCTCTCACTGCAACAGGTTGCCCTACACAGCGCCCCGGCAGCAATAACGCCTCATCAGAGGCAGTACTGGCCCTGACCTTCCGGATAAAACGACTCAGGCTCCAGCCGGTACGCAAAATGATGTGCCGGGGCAGAAGTGTGCGTAGCGCCTGCTCACATTCCCATTGCCAGTTGCCCAGCTGATTGACAGGCTGTCCGGGGTTTGAGGATATATAACCACTCTGTTTGCGACCATCAAACACGTAACAGGATGATAGCTGGAACAAAGCCATACCTCTGTCACGAGCAAACTCTGCGATAGCTACCGGCAAAGAAAAGGCCGCTTTTTGTGTACCCTCTGGATCGTTTTCAGCGGCCTCAGGATCTGCCAGCCACAACGCATTGACGATAAGATCCGTGTCTTCCGGAATCCAGTTTTCGAGCGCGCTCAGATTTGCACTTGCAGGATCGCTGATCAGCAAGGGACTGACATGCAGAGATGTCTCCCGAAGCAACTCAAGCAAAATTTTCCCTAAGGGACCGTAATCGTGAACAACAAGTACATGCACTAGAGCTCAATGCCTCCGGATATTACTGATATGAGGTGCTTCGGAACCCCATCAGAACAATGGATTCCCGTATGTTAAATATAAATGCGAGGCACTCTGCCGGTAATACCTGTCAGCAGTTCGTAAGAGATCGTACCTGCACAGGCTGCAACCTCATCAACGCCAACCGTTTTACCCCAAAGCTCAACTCTATCGCCTTCACTGGCGCCCGGCGCATTGCTCAGGTCTACCGCCAGCATATCCATGGAGACCCTGCCAATCAGCCGGATTCTCTGGCCGTCGATAGCCGCAGGCGTACCCGTTCCGGCGTGGCGGGGATAGCCATCCGCATAACCAATCGCCACCATACCCATACGGGTATCGCGCTCAGCCACCCAGGCGCGGCCATAACCCACGGCGTCACCGGCTCTGACTATCCTTGTGGCGATGAGTGGCGCCTCAAGACTCATAACAGGCTCAAGCCCCAGCTCCGGGCCTGTCTTGCCCACGACTGGTGACCCACCATAAAGCATGATTCCAGGGCGACTCCAGTCAAACAGTGGCTGACCAGAGATAAAATGGGCCGCTGAATTCCCCAGGCTTTTCATCAGGCCGGGCCAGGCCGATGTTGCCGTTTCAAAAACGGCCGTCTGAGAGGCAGTCATTGTACTGTCAGTATCATCAGCGCAGGCAAAGTGGCTGACAAACCCCAGAAGCCGGCTGCCTGCACCAGTCTTTTCCAGATGCGTCATCACCGCGGGCAGGTTATCAGGCCAAAAGCCCAGGCGATTCATGCCGGTGTTAACTTTCAGCCAGAACCAGGGCATAGCGCCCCCCTGCTCCAGCCATTCAAGTTGGCGTTCGTTGTGCAGTACTGGCTCAAAGTTGCTTCGCTCACAGTCAGCGAAATCATCCCTGGCATGCACACCCTGAAGCAGCACCACCGGCTGCATCACCCCTGACTCACGGATAGCCTGTGCCTCTTCAATGCAGGCAACCGCATACTTGGGCGCAACATCCGCCAAAGCCGACGCCACCTGCACGATGCCATGACCATAACCGTCAGCTTTTACAACAGCCATAGCTTTCGCACTACCTGCACGCTCAGCAGCTATGCAGTAATTGCGCCTTAGCGCCGCCAGATCAATACAGGCAGCCGTGCTACGCGGCATCAGTATTCACCACCGTAATCCCCGTAGTCTCCGTGCGCCAGATCCTCAAACTTGGTGTATTTACCAATGAATGCAAGACGAACCGTACCTATGGGGCCATTACGCTGTTTACCAATTATAATTTCGGCCACACCCTTGTCCTGGGTATCCTCGTTATAAACCTCATCACGGTATACGAACATAATAACGTCTGCATCCTGCTCGATCGCACCGGATTCACGCAAGTCAGAGTTGATCGGACGCTTGTTCGGACGCTGCTCCAGGCTCCGGTTAAGCTGAGAAAGAGCAACCACAGGGCAGCTGAGTTCTTTGGCAATGCCCTTCAGGGACCGGGAGATTTCCGAAATTTCCGCTGTCCGGCCTTCCGTATTACCCGGCACTCGCATCAACTGCAGGTAATCCACCATGATCAGACCGATTTTACCGTCATTCTCACGGGCAATACGGCGGGCGCGGGAGCGTAGCTCGGTTGGGCTGAGGCCAGGAGTGTCATCAATATACAAAGGCTTGTCTTTAAGCAGGCTTACCGCAGAAGTCAGCCGGGGCCAGTCGTCTTCTTCCAGCTTGCCACCACGAACCTTACTTTGGTCGATACGCCCAAGGGAAGAAAGCATACGCATGGCAAGCGCATCTGCAGGCATCTCCATACTGAACACCAGAACCGGCGTGCCAGTGCTTATAAGCGCATTCTCGACAATATTCATTGCGAAGGTGGTTTTACCCATGGAGGGCCGGCCTGCAACGATGATGAGGTCTGCCGGTTGCATACCGGAAGTCTGTTCATCAAGATCCCTGAATCCTGTAGTCAGGCCCGTTGTCTGCTCGCCGGACTCAAACAGCTCTTCAATGCGGCTCAGGGTTTTGGTCAGGATAGGATTAATAGACTGAGGGCCAGAACCCTCTTTCACTCTGGATTCCGCAATCTGAAATACGTTGCGTTCGGCCTCGTCCAGAATTTCGTTGCTGTTGCGCCCCAGGGGATTGAACGCCGAGTCTGAAATCTTGCCTGACACTTCAACAAGCTGCCTCAGAATCGACCGCTCGCGAACGATCTCCGCATAGGCCCTGATGTTGGCTGCGCCGGGTGTCTTCTCGGCCAGCTCCGCCAGATAAGACAAACCGCCAGCATCCTCGATATCCCCCGCCCGCTCCAGAAATTCAGCCAGGGTGACTACGTCGAGTGGCTCATTCTCACTGGCCAGGCGCTCGACAGCGCCGAAAATCAACCGATGATCCTGACGATAGAAATCACCTGCCGAGATGATCTCGGTGATTTCATCAAATCGGCGGTTATCCAGCATCAGACCACCCAGCACCGCCTGCTCCGCTTCAACGGAATGGGGAGGAACCTTGATTCGACTGGTTTCGGGATCAGTATTCGCAGGTTTCAGGTTAGGCTTGGCCATGAAAACATCTTCAGTTAAACATCATAACCACGACAGTGTATGTGGAAAGTCGCAGCAATGGGAGGGGATTTGATGCTAACAGCATACCAGAAAGCAACAGGCCCGAAAGCCGTATAAAAACGGTTCGGGCCTGTTGCTTTGGATCGCGATGAACTCCGAAGTGATCACCGCAAGCCACCAGCGCGTTACAGAGAACCGGGGGAGCCCGGCTCTGCTTTCAGAGAAAACAGATTACTCGGCAACAACCGCCAGCTTAACAGTCACTTCAACATCAGAGTGCAGGTGAAGCTCGATTTCATACTCACCAATAGACCGCAGAGGGCCTTCAGGAAGACGAACTTCGCTCTTCTCAACTTCAGTACCCGCAGCAGTAATTACGTCTGAGATATCGCGAACACCGATAGATCCGAACAGCTTGCCTTCATCACCAGCTTTTGAGGTGACTGTGAAGGACGCACCTTCCAGAGCCTCTGCGCGGGACTGAGCTGCTGCCAGCTTCTCGGCTGCAGCTTTTTCAAGCTCAGCGCGGCGCTCTTCGAACGCTTTCAGGTTTGCTTCAGTGGCAGGCGCTGCCTTGCCATACGGAAGCAGGTAATTACGGCCGTATCCGGCTTTAACATTTACCTTGTCACCCAGGGTACCAAGGTTTTCAACTTTCTCGAGCAGAATAACTTCCATCTCGTTAACCTCTTCGTGCTTTATTCAGCCGGCCCGGCAGGCTTTATTCGCCCCCGGATATCCAGCCAGCTATCCACAAAAGCCAGAACCACTAACAGAATCATCAGGCTTGGGCCCAGAAGCACCAGGGCAATGTAAAACATTACCAGCCACTGCGCGCTCAGTTTTTTACGCCCCACAATGCCATGAATCAGCCCCAGACCCGCCAAAAACAGCGGCGTTCCTGCTACCCAGACCAGCAACATGGAATTCAGCCCAAGAAACGGGCCTACAACCATTGTGGCGGCGAAGACTACAGCAATAGCAGGTGACAACCTCAGAGCGTGGAATTCCGAACGGAACCCGCCGGGATTGTACAATCCCGCCTGCCACGACCTTGCCAGCATTGTCATGCCTATGCCGGCTGTCAGATAACTGCCTGCCATACTGGCGTTCATTGTGTCCCGTATAACCGCCTCGAGGTCTCCCCCCAACGAACGGGCCACTTCAGCATTGTACTGTTCGTAAAAACTGACCCCGGCGCGAACGAGTTCGTCCAGCAAGCCGGGATAGATCACAGGCAAAAGCAGCCCTGTAACTATCGCCAGAAAGCTCCCTCCGAGAAGGGCTCTTTCCCAGGATAGTGTTGTTCTGAGCAGCGACGCCATCAGCATCACCTGCAACAGTACTGCAAGAGCTGTCGGATCATTGCCCAACACACCCCAGCCAAGCGCAGGCAGCAATGCCCAGAGACCTACTGTAAGCCCCTGGCTGATGCCGAGCCTGAGAATAACCAGGCCGACAACTGCTGCGCCAATCCAGAACAACAAGGGTACGGCAGTTGTGACTGCTGCTACCCCGCTAGCCTGCAGGGGACCGCGCATTACAAATTGTGCCAGTGCACGCATGGTCCCAAATCCTGTGTTTCTGTTACTTAGTTATCGTGGCTGTCCGAGTACGGCAGCAGTGCCAGGTAGCGGGCACGCTTGATAGCGGTTGCCAGCTGACGCTGATAACGTGCTTTGGTGCCGGTGATACGGCTGGGCACGATTTTGCCGGTTTCAGTGATGTAGCCTTTCAGGGTGTCCAGATCCTTGTAATCGATCTCTTTAACACCTTCTGCCGTGAAGCGGCAGAATTTACGACGTCTGAAAAAACGAGCCATAACGTAACTCCTCAACTCCGGTTAATTACTCTTCTTCGTCCTGGGCTTCAGCTTTCTGGCTGTCGTCTTGACGGTCATCAGAAGATTCAGCTGAACGGCGCGGGCGATCATCTCCGCCAGAACGACGGTCCTCACGGGACTCAGCGGCTTTCATCGGAGAGATATCAGCAACAGCTTCATCGCGACGCAGAATCAGGTCGCGGATGATGGCATCGTTGAACCGGAAGTTGTGAGTCAGCTCGTCCATTGCTGCCTGTGAACATTCAACGTTCATCAGCACATAGTGAGCTTTGTGAATCTTGTTGATCGGGTATGCCAAATGACGACGGCCCCAATCTTCCAGGCGATGTACCTTGCCGCCATCTTCAGTGATGACACCGGTATAACGCTCGATCATTGCGGGCACCTGCTCGCTCTGATCCGGGTGTACCATAAATACGATTTCGTAGTGACGCATGAGTTCTCCCTACGGTTTGAACAGCTTCCTTTTTTCCCGGACTGGCCGAGAAGCATGAAAGCAAGGAGGTGGCAGCCGAAGCCGCCGTTTTTTTTACTTTATAGATAAGGCTTTACAAAAAAGACACTATCAAAAGCGAGGCGTTGCGGACCTGATTAACGGCAATACAAAACCTCCCCCTTCAAAAAGGGGTGACGTATTCTAGGTGTACAAAGGCTTCTGTGCAAGAGTTAACCAAGACGCTGTCGCAAGGCTTCGTACAAACAGACCCCCGTGGCGACGGAAACATTGAGGCTGTCCACATGCCCCAGCATGGGAATATTAACAAGCTGATCACAGTGTTCCCGTGTAAGCCGGCGCATACCTGTACCTTCAGCTCCCATAACCAGAGCGACCGGACCTTTGAAGTCAGCCTGATACAAGGTGGCATCCGCCTCACCGGCAGTGCCAATCAGCCACACACCCTGATCCTTGATCGTACGAAGAAAGCGCGCCAGATTAGTCACGCGCACAAAGGGAACCGTTTCAGCAGCGCCACAGGCAACTTTCCGCGCTACCGCAGTCAAGGAAGCTGACTTGTCTTTAGGGGCTATAACCGCCTGAATTCCAACGGCGTCACAGGTACGCATGCAGGCCCCCAGGTTATGGGGATCAGTTACACCATCGAGTACCAGCAGAAAAGGCGGCTTATCGCTCGCTGCAAGATGGGTAAGAAGATCGTCTTCTGTCCACTCCTGGCTTTCACTGACCGCCGCGACAACCCCCTGATGAACACCGGAAACACGCGCATCCAGCTCCCGGCGATGGACCACAGCCCACCGAACCCCAAGCTCATCAAGAGTATCGGTAATGGTTTTTACTCGCTTATCCTGCCGGCCAGTCTGAATCCAGACCTGCTGCAACCTTCCCGGCTCACGCTTCAGAACGGCCTCGACCGCATGCCAGCCAAATACAAATTCTTCGGACACTGATTCGACTTCCTGTTATTTGTCTGTCTTGCGTGCTTTTCGCGGCTTGCTGGCACCAGAAGGCTTACCCGGGCTTTTCTTCGGTTTTTTACCTGCCTCCCGGGCGGCCTCAGCAACTAACTGAGCTTTCGCACTGGCTGGCTTGCCTGCCTTGCGGGGTGTTTTCGTTTTTGCAGACTTGTCCGCACCCGGCGCGCCATCCCGGCCGCGCCCTTTACCAGCACGCTTTCCATTTTTCCCGCGGCCCTCGCGCTTGGGCACATCAAGTGCGTCGCGGTCAGCCTGACGCCGTTTCGGCGTGCTGATCAGCTCCAGATCAATCTTGCGATCCTCCATGCCAACCCGCATCACACGAACACGCACCTCATCTCCCAGACGGAAGCTGACTGCCGTCCGCTCGCCAATCAGACGATGCTTCGCTGAGTCATGATGGAAGTAATCGCCGCTGAGTGTAGAAATATGAACCAGACCTTCGATATACACATCAGCAAGCTCGACAAAAAACCCGAAAGGCACAACCGCTGCGATCACGCCGTCATACTCTTCCCCGACATGAGCACTGAGGAACTCACACTTGAGCCATGCCATTACATCTCGGGTAGCGTCATCAGCCCGACGCTCTGTCATGGAAACATGCTCACCGAACTGCTGCATTCGGGCATAGTCGTAGGGGTACACGGCCAACTCCGGATCAGATACAGCCGGAGCCACAACATCCTTCGTCGCTTCGGGGCCATGAATCCGGGACTTGATTGCGCGATGCACAATCAGATCCGGGTAACGACGAATCGGCGATGTAAAGTGGGCATAACTTGGAAAACCAAGGCCAAAGTGACCACTCTCTTCCGGACTGTAAACCGCCTGACTCAGGGAGCGCAGCATGACAGTCTGAATCACATTTGCATCAGGCCTGTCTGCTATCTGGGATAGCAACGCCTGATAATCTGCCGATGTTGGCTTGTCACCACCACCCAACTGCAAACCAAGTTCACCCAGGAACAGCCGCACCGAATTGAGCCGCTCTTCAGATGGGCCATCGTGCACCCGGTAAAGCGCAGGTATCTTATGTTTTTTGAGGAAGCGTGCAGCGGCCACGTTAGCGCAGAGCATGCATTCTTCAACAATCTTGTGGGCATCATTACGATGAACCGGAACAATTTCTTCTATTTTGCGTTCAGCATCGAAGATTATTCGTGTTTCGGTGGTTTCAAAGTCAATAGCACCACGCTCTGTACGCGCCTTGCGCAACAACTTATACAGGTCATACAGATTGTGCAGATGCGGCAGCACGTCGGCATATTGGGCCGACAGCCGATAACCAGGCTCCGAATCCGGCCGTTCCAGCATGTCACTGACCTTGTTATAGGTCAGGCGGGCATGACTGCGCATTACGGCCTGATAAAAGGTGTATCCACTGATGTTACCCGCGGCACTGATGGTCATATCAGCCACCATGCACAAGCGATCAACATCCGGATTCAGAGAACAGAGCCCATTGGACAGCTTCTCGGGAAGCATGGGTACCACGTGATCCGGGAAATACACCGAATTGCCGCGGCGCAACGCCTCTTCATCGAGGGGAGAACCCGCGCGCACATAATGGGATACATCGGCTATTGCCACAACCAGACGGTAGGCACCGCGACCACGAGGCTCACAATAGATCGCATCATCAAAATCCCGGGCCGTCTCGCCATCAATCGTGACCAGCCGCATATTGCGGATATCCACCCGGTCCTTCTTATCCTTCTCTTCAACCTCGGCAGGAATCGCTGCCGCCTGGATACCTACTTCGGTAGGCCATTCATGAGGAATGTCGTATGAGCGGATAGCTACATCGATTTCCATCCCCGGCGCCATGTGCTCACCCAGAATCTCAACAACCTTGCCCGTTGGCTGGGTACGGACAGTGGGCTGACGCAGGATATCCACAACAACATACTGGCCGTGCTGCGCCCCACCTGCGTGCTCTTCAGGTATCAACACTTCGTGGTTGATTCGCGCATTCTCAGGCACTACAAAAGCGATACCGCTTTCTTTGAAAAAACGACCGACTGTCTGCTGCGTATTATGTTCAGTAACATCGACGATAACACCTTCGCGGCGGCCACGATCATCAACCCGGTCTACCCGTGCAACCACCCGATCGCCGTGAAACACCTGCCGCATCTGCCGGGCGGTGAGAAACAGGTCAGACCCGCCGTCATCCGGCACCAGAAAGCCGAAGCCATCTTTATGACCAACGACCCGGCCACTGACCAGATCAGCCTCTTCGATCGGCAGATATGCATCGCGACGATTACAGACAAGCTGACCATCCCGGCACATGGCAATCAAACGGCGCCTCAGCGCCTCAATACCTTCCGGAGAGGTTTGACCGAGCTCTGAACACAGTGTTTCGTGTGTGGCTGGCGCTCCCCGCTCTTTAAGATGCGCGAGTATATATTCCCGACTCTGAATCGGGTTCTCATAATTCTGAGCCTCACGACCAGCGTGAGGATCTTTGTGTTTTTTATTCCTGGAAACCATTCGGATCCTTGTTCAATACTGCGCCACAGCGGCGCCGTTCACATTCATTTGCA
Organism: Marinobacter sp. F3R11; assembly: GCF_003318275.1. Classification (GTDB taxonomy): domain Bacteria; phylum Pseudomonadota; class Gammaproteobacteria; order Pseudomonadales; family Oleiphilaceae; genus Marinobacter. Next base: position 18,707 of record NZ_QOCH01000019.1, read on the forward strand.
ACATAGTATACGTTGGTAACGATAGACTGCCTAACAACCCACCATTTATAAGCACAAATACCTGCAGGCCATTTACTGAAAAAGTGTTTGACAGCCCCAGCGGGAATTATTAAAGTACGCGCCAACAGATGAGGCAACAAGTCATCTTTGGCAGAAGTGCCCAGTTTTCAACAAACTAAGGGTAAACCTGCAAATCACCTGCCGAGGTGGTGAAATTGGTAGACACGCTAGCTTCAGGTGCTAGTGGGGGCAACCCCGTGGAGGTTCAAGTCCTCTCCTCGGCACCATTTCTCTTTCTGAGAAATGGAGATACCCAAAACACCTTCCCCCAGAAAAGATACCCTTCCGAAGTCAGAACGAAGTGCCCTTTAACCGGCGACTAACGCACTTTCTTCAGCGCCTGATGCAAGTGTTGCAGCAGATCATCGCTTACCAATGGTTTATTTACCAGATCGCTCGCCCCGGCACTCAATACCAAATCCGCGATAGTAGTGTTTAACCTGCTTACCATCACCAAAACAGGCGGCATTATGGGTTTTGCGCGAAGGCGCTTCAAAAATTCCAGAATACCGACACCGCCTAATTCAGCTTCTACGATAATGCAACTGTCTGGAGTGACCTGGCTAGCCGCGAAGTCCAGATAACTCTGAGCATCCTTGAAGCTGGTCACTGTAACGCCCATGGTGCCGAGCAGTGCTGAAAGCCCTTCGCGGACAGCGGAATCCTGATCAATTACAGAGACAGTTGAGAAATCCTCTTGCGCATTCATTTTCTTGCTCTGAAAACCTTATCAATAACAGTGTGAACTGAACGGCCTTTACCCCTCAACTCGGGATGTCCCGTAGGGTCCTGCGGCCTACTGCAGAACTGTCAGTTTCCGGCCGTAATTATCCCGGGAAGTCCCTGATGGTCTCTGATTCAATTTTTACACGCACCAATTGCGCCAGCGTTCGAACCCCCAGTTTTTTCATCACTTGCGAGCGGTGAACTTCGACCGTTCTCTCACTGATACCCAGATCAAAACCAATTGCCTTGTTCATATCGCCTTCGGCTACCCGGAAAAACACCTCACGTTCGCGCTCGGTCAAAGCAGCAATCCTGTCTATAGCATGCTGGTGCGTATTCTTGCGTTCGCGTCGGCCAGCCTCAAATTCCAAGGCGTCATTAATACGGTCCAGCAGATCCTGTTCCCTGAAGGGTTTGCGGATGAAATCCAAGGCTCCACGACGCATGGCCTCTACTGCCATCGGAATATCGCCGTGGCCCGTGATGAAGATAATCGGAATCCGTGACCCCAACTCGTTGAGCTTCACCTGTAAGTCCAGCCCGGTCATTCGGGGCATACGGATATCAAGCAGAAGACAACCACTTTTACTTTCTGTGTAAGCGTCGAGAAATTCAACGGCTGATTCGTAGAGTTCAAACTGCAGATCCACCGTCGCGAGCAAAAGAGCGAGCCCCTCCCGAATACCTTCATCATCATCAACGATGAAAACGGTCTGCTGCTGGTTCATGGTCTTCTCCTTGCAGAGCTAAAGGCAATGTAAACGAAAAAATCGCACCAAAACGCTCACGATTCTCATAATTGATGTGGCCACCATGGGCAGTCACAATTGACTTGCTGATCGACAAGCCTATACCCATACCGGATGTTTTCGTGGTAGAAAAAGGGGTAAAGATACTGTCGACTATGGCGTCAGCAACGCCTCCGCCGCTGTCGATTACGGCAACCTCAACGGTATCCGCTTCGAGTAAGCGCGTCTGCAGTCGAATGACGTTGCCGTGCCTGCAATTCTCAGCCCGCATCGCTTCCATGCCGTTGCGAAGTAGATTTAGTGCAACCTGCTGGATTTGTATGCTATCTACAGAGGCCGGTAACCGTTTATCTTCCAGCTGAGTCACAACTTCAATGTCGCGAATGCGTGCTTCCGCTTCAGCAAGACTCGCCACTTCTCGCATCAACCCATTGCAGTCCACTATTTCAAACTGTGAGAAATGCTGGCGTGACATAGATTGAATACGCTTGATAATCGAACCGGCTCGCTGAGTGTGCGCACTGAGCTTGTCGAATATTTCGGGCAGTTTCTCCGGCTTTCCACTTGCGTAAAGCCGCTTTCCAACCTGGGAAAATAACGATATTGCCGTGAGCGGCTGGTTGAGCTCGTGCGCTATACCAGATGTCATTTCTCCAAGCATATTCAGCCTGCTCACGTGCGCCAGCTTTTCCAGATGATCTTTCGCCTCCTGCTCCGCCTTATACTGAGAGGACATGTCCCATACAAGACACACAAACTGGCGTTGCATCGGGTGCTGCAGGCCAGCTACCGACACCTGCACAGGAAACAGAGATCCATCCTTGCGCCGAAGCTTCATTTCACGACGGTCAACCAGATACTTCAAACTTCCTGTTTCATTGAAGTAGCGTATATATTCCCGATGTTCATCGAGATAACTGTCCGGTATCAGACGTGCCATTGACATACCGACAGCCTCCGCCGCCTCATAGCCGAACATTGCTTCGGCCTCCTGATTGAAACCCTTGATACCGTCATCGGCACCGATATTGATAATGGCTTCCTGGGCCGCGCCGAGGACTGACTCAGAATAAGCCTGCGCCTCAATGAGCCTGGACTCGGTGTGCTTTCGGTCAGTAATATCAGTGATGAAACCCTCAAGCATCAGCTCACCATCATCTGCGTCAGCTAATGCAGCCCCGCGCTCCCATACCCACCGCGTAACGCCCGCACCAACAAGGATGCGATACTCCATATCAAAAGGTGCGTGACTGCTAACCGCGCAATTTACCTGTTCGGTCACCCGAGCTCTGTCCTCCGGGTGAATAAGCTCCCCCCACAACACGCGCTTTCGTTCCAGGTCAGCCTTATCAAAACCACATAGCTCCTTACAGCCGTTGCTGACAAACTCCATCGGCCAGGGATAGTCCAGCGCTCCTCGATAGGACATCCCAGGAAGACTATTGAACAGGACTTCCAACTGTTGTGATGCATCAAGCAACTCGCGAGCCCACTGCCGGTTAGTGATGCCAGTCATAACAACCGGGTACACGAAAGCACTCAGCAATATGCCTGTAACAAGTAATGTGTAGGAAAACCAGGCATGGGTCCTGGCGATATAGGATGCAGATGGCACTATGTGAATCTGCCATTGCTGGTCGGCGACGCTATACGAAAGTTCCCGCCCCCACTTCTCGCTGGCTAACGCCATTCCATGGCCAGACGAATAAATCGTTTGGTTGTCCACTGAAATTTCTATGTAGTGGTTGCCGGAGCGAACTGGTGCCAGCAATGTCTCCAACCAACCTTCGAACTCCAGTACCCCAGCCATCAGGCCGTCAAAGCCATCGTGAACGAAGGTGGGTACAAGGAACACCATTCCCTGTTTGCCCCCAACCAGTTGGGTGGGTGGCGATGCTGCCACTCCGGCACTCCGAGCCTTCTCTACCATTGCCAGAGCAACAGGATCTTCATTCAGGCTGAGGCCCACAACTGACTCATTGCCGGAAATGGGCTCAACCCAGCGAACGTGCAGGGAGCGGTCTATACGCTCGACCGCCCGGAGTCCCGGATGGGCCCCAAAAACACTCCGTGCATCAGCCATCCAGATAGATCGGTCAGCTCCCCCCATACTTCGCCACCGCTGTGCCAGACCTTTCAATACAGCAATTCGCTCTTCAAGATCCTGCTCAATCAGCACCCTGACACTAACCGCCATCGCATTGGAAGTCCTTTCGATATGCGCCTGGCCCTGCCTTTCCAGAATGCCCCAGACCAGCAGAACAGTACCCAGGCAAACCATACTGGCAAATGTCGCAAGCCAGCGTTTTGCACGAATAGTTTCGGATATGTCCGGGGCGAAAAATTTCTTCGGTGGTTGGGTCACGGTCATGTAGCCATCTGTCTAGTTATGCACTGCTTTACAGAGCAAACCACATACCTGACAGATGACGTGCAATAACTGTTGTCGGGTCCGGGCAGTTCGCATCTACCTTATAAACCGCTATTCCAATGCAGGCTTAAGAACCCGATGCGCATTAAACCAGAGTGTAGTAGTGAGGATGTTCTCCGTCTATTGTGGCTGGCCACATCTCGTAGCCAGGCTTATGCGCTGGACTGCGCACGCTGGGTCCAGCAAAGGGACAGCCACAGGCAATTACGGGACTTCCCTGATACCTCCACCCGCACCGCTGCGAGCACACTTCAGGAATTATCGCAGCCGGATGGCGCGGACGTGAACGTGCATCAGGTGCCCGACGGAGCCTCATCCGGCTGCTTACCCACGGATATTGGAATCTGAAAGGAGACAGGGTTGTGAAAATAGAACGACATGGTCTTTCGATTGGCATTGAAAGGGTTGGAAGCAAATTCTTTTTAAGCCTCAAAGCCGTGGGCAAGCTCAACCACGAGGATTACACCACCATCACACCAATGATTGATTCGGCGCTTGAGGGCGTGAAAAACCCCAGAATAAACACTTTTTTTGATGCGTCAGAACTTGAGGGATGGGAGCTGAGAGCGGCGTGGGATGATTTTAAAATCGGGCTTAAACATGGCGACAAATTCGACAAGGTTGCCATCTTCGGCGGGAAAAAGTGGCTGGAGCATACATCAAAAATTGCCTCGTGGTTTGTTTCTGGTGAAGTCAAATATTTTGACGATATGACCGATGCATTTAACTGGCTCCAGTCGTGATTCACGGGTGCTAAGCTATTGAGCTCCTCCCGATTCACTCCATATTCGGGCGCTACGTAAGCTATCGTGACCCACATGATGCCGGCACCCAACATGACGGGTTTTGATTTACGTAGCTGGGTTTTCTCTTCCGTAATCACAAAAAGATATGAAACGAAAAACACCAATAAGCAGAATGTGGCCAATACCAGAGTAAGCAACACCCACAATTCGTTGTTGGCGTTGCCAGTGTTGTACGTGCACTGCGATGTGGATAAATGTTGATTCCGGAACAAGGGCAGCACCGTAGAAAAAGGGAAGATCTCTCCCAAACTCGACGACTTATACCATTGCAAAACAGGAGTAATTAAAATGGCTTTACACAGATGACCAAATTTCACTTTTAGGGCAGGCGAGCGATCATACACTTATAGGTAATATGGTCAGCAGAGCCCTTTGACCACGGCTCAAAATGCCCGCGCAACAATCTCTTTCATGATTTCATTGGTTCCACCGTAAATGCGCTGAACACGTGAGTCTGCCCAGGCACGGGCAATCGGATATTCCCACATATAGCCATAACCACCATGTAACTGAACACATTCATCCATTACCCGGCATTGTAGATCTGTCGTGTACTGCTTCAGCATTGCAGCAGTTGGTATATCGAGTTTCTTCTCCAGATGGAGTTCCAGACAACGATCCGTGAACACTCGGGCAGCGGTGATCTCGGCCTTCATCTCAGCCATTTTGAAGCGGGTATTCTGGAACTTGATAACCGGTTTACCAAAGGCGTTGCGCTCTTTAACGTAGTCGAGCGTCCATTGCCATGCGGCTTCTGCCGCAGCAATTGCCGTGAGCCCGATCTGCAGACGCTCGGCGGGAAGTTCCTGCATCAACTGGAAGAAGCCCTGCCCTTCCA
>NZ_QOCH01000009.1 GCF_003318275.1 Marinobacter sp. F3R11
ATCTGTCAACGGCCATTTTGGAAAAAACTAAAAATGACCTTAAATCGCTCAAGCAGTGATCAAAACCCGGGCGATTTTCTTCTTTCCAGCCTGAATTACGCAACTGTCACCCTCTACGAACACCCGATCGCCATCGAACTGCTGACCATCCACAAAAACAGCACCACGCCCGAGGACGTCCCGGGCTGCAGCTCCATTTTTAACAAGACCCGCCAACCGCAACACCGAAGCCATCAACATCTCTGACTGACCATCCAGCGAAACCTCAACCAGAGGCACGTTTTCCGGAATCTCGCCAAGCGCAACCCGGTTACCCGCAGACTTATGCGCCGATTTCGCAGCGTCTTCATCGTGAAAACGGGTAATAATCTCTTCCGCCAATAACTTTTTGTAGTCCTGGGGATTAGCTCCGCCTTCAACTGCTTCCCGGAACTCACTTACTTCCGCCATAGGACGGAAACTCAAAAGCTCGAAATAGCGCCACAACAACTCATCCGGTACGGACAGAAGCTTGGTATACATCTCACCCGGAGAATCGTTAACACCAATATAGTTACCGAGAGACTTGGACATTTTCTGCACGCCATCCAAACCTTCGAGAATCGGCATTGTCAGTACAGCCTGGGGGCGCTGACCATAATGTTTTTGTAAAATACGACCCATCAGGAGATTGAATTTCTGATCCGTCCCCCCCAGCTCAACATCAGCCTCCAACGCAACAGAGTCGTAACCCTGTATCAGAGGATACAGAAACTCATGAATGGCAATCGGCTGCTCGGAGCGGTACCGTTTGGTAAAGTCGTCCCGCTCCAGCATCCTTGCTACCGTATACTGACCAGCCAGACGAATCATGTCCGCCGCTGTCATTTTCCCCATCCATTCTGAATTGAAAACAACCCGGGTTTTTTCCCGGTCCAGAATCTTGAATACCTGCTCTTTATAGGTAACTGCATTCTGAGCCACCTGCTCATCCGTCAGCGGCGGCCGGGTAGCACTCTTACCAGTGGGATCGCCAATCTTCCCTGTAAAGTCTCCGATCAGAAAAATCACCTCATGACCGAGATCCTGAAACTGACGCAACTTGTTGATGAGAACAGTGTGCCCAAGATGGAGATCAGGAGCAGTAGGGTCGAAACCTGCCTTAACCCGGAGAGGACGACCTTCCTTCAGTTTTGCTACCAGATCACCTTCCGGAATCAGCTCGTCTGCGCCTCGCTTGATAATAGCCAGGGCTTCATCAATAGGTACCATGAATTACTTGTCCCCAATCAGTTTCACAAAATTATCTGTTACAGACATCTACAAAAGAAATCTGTGAGTTACCCGGCGCCCTGCTAAGGTGTAAGTGCTCAGTTTTTAAACAAATCCTGAAAAGCGGGCCGGCGCATTATATCAATGACGCCACAAGAAATCCGGCGGACAGTACAACAACCGTAATGTTCTTCGCTGTTCCACATGCTTTTTATGCGGTAATCTGTTGATCTGTACCTGAACCACAGCTTTAATTAGGTCGTTCAACCTGCCGGAATACCGATTAAAACGGATGCGATACGTGCTTAAAATGTTCCCGAAAACCCATATTACTATCGCTGCGACTGCGACTGTTGTAGTGACTGCTGCTATTTTGATGAGCCCCAGCGCAGATGTTGAAGCGAATCGGATGTCTTATTCTCTCGATCTGGAACAAGGCAGCGCATCGGAAATTATTTCCAAAACACCGCAGCAAGAGCCCACTGAATCAGTAGGGCAAACCATTACTGCTGCCACCGACCCGATGGATTCCCCGCCCGAAGCCAGCAACCTTGTTGAGACCGAGCCAAAGCCGAGCATGGAATGGCAAACTTTCTCCATAAAGCCCGGTGACACCCTGTCTTCTCTCTTCAAAAAAGCAGGGTTCAATGATGGCATTATGCTGTCTGTTATCCACGGCAAGGGCGAAGCTGACAAATTGCAACGCCTTTATGCCGGCGAAACCATCCGGTTCGCCACCGATGGCGAGGGCGAACTTGTCGCAATTGAGCTTCAGCGCAGCTTGCTGGAATCATTGGAAATTGTTAAGCAGGAAGGGTCATTTGAAGGCCAGACAAAGCTAAGGGAGCCGGTTTCCAAGCCTGCATTTGCGTCAGGTACAATCGAAGGTTCGCTCTATCTTGCTGCCCGAGAAGCAGGTCTGGACGACCGTTTGACGATGGAGTTAGCCGGAATTTTCGGCTGGGATATCGATTTTGTCTATGATGTCCGGAAAGGCGATCAATTTGAAGTAGTCTATGAAGAGCTATATCTGGACGGGGAAAAGTTCAGCACTGGCCGTATTCTTTCAGCCCGTTTTATAAACCGGGGCGAGGAAAATATCGCTCTTCTTTATACCGACAGCAACGGCGACACTGATTACTACACCCCTGAAGGAAAAAGTATGCGCAAAGCTTTTTTGCGCACTCCTATAAGTGCCCGGGTATCTTCACCATTTAACCTTCAACGCCGCCATCCCGTCCTTGACGTTGTCCGTCCTCACGAAGGCACAGACTATGCAGCGCCCCCCGGCACACCAATCAAAGCAGCCGGCAATGGCAGAGTTCAGTTTGCCGGATGGAAAGGCGGATATGGTCGCACGGTCGTCCTCAAACATGGCGACAACATAACAACGCTCTACGCGCACATGAGTAAAATAGGCAAAAACATGAAGAACGGTGTGAGGGTCAAGCAGGGCGACACTCTCGGCTATGTTGGCTCGTCCGGCATGGTCACCGGGCCTCATCTGCATTATGAATTCCGGGTCAACGGCTCTCCGCGTAATTCCAGAACAGTAAAGCTTCCGGACGCCCAGCCTATTCCAGCTGCTGAAATGGCAAGGTTCAAGAAGTTTACCGAGCAGCAGGTTGCGCAGTTTGAAGCATTCAGAAGCAACTATCAGCACCTTGCTTTAGCTTCGGAAGACTAAAGCTCAATGGATACCTGGATAGGACTTATGTCCGGCACCAGCATGGACGGCATTGACGCTGTGCTGGTGTCCTTTCAGGGCAAAACTGTCCGCATCCATGAAACATATTCCACTCCCTATCCCGAAGAGCTGCGCCAGCGCCTGCTGCTTGCAAGCCAGAATCACGCGACACCAGACGAGGTAGGCGAGCTTGATACGCTGACTGGCTGGCTTTTCGCGGAGACTGCAGAACATCTGATACAAAACAGCAGCATAGACCGCTCTTCCATTCGAGCGATCGGTAGCCACGGACAGACCTTGCGGCACCAGCCTTCAGGGCCGGGCCACTTCTCTCTTCAAGTGGGCAGCCCGGCCACCATTGCAGAAAAGACCGGCATCACAACTGTAGGTGATTTTCGCAGCAGGGATATGGCTGCAGGCGGCCAGGGCGCCCCTCTGGTCCCGGCATTCCATAAGCACTTCTTTGGCTCGGGCACCGAAGACAGATGCATCCTGAATCTCGGTGGCATCGCAAATATAACCTGGATTCCATCCAACCCCGACAATCCGGTAACAGGATTTGACACGGGACCTGCAAATGCTTTGATAGATGCCTGGTGTCAAGACCAGACCGGCCGACTCTACGATGAAGACGGCCGCTGGGCGCAAGAGGGAATTGTCGATCAAGTCCTACTTAACGACATGCTTTCTGATGCATACTTCGACCGACCACCACCCAAAAGCACGGGAAAAGAGAAGTTCAATCTTGACTGGGTAAAAACTGTAGTGCAACGCCACGGCAAGCCCCGGCCAGAAGATGTGCAGCGCACATTACTGCAACTGTCGGTGATAACGGCAGTCCGGCAAATGCCACAATCACCAGCCATGACCGTCTACGCTTGCGGGGGAGGAACTCGAAACCGGCTACTGATGAAGGAGCTGGCCCTGGCGCTTGGCCCTATCCGTTTGCTTGATACCGGTGAACTGGGGATTGACCCTCAATGGGTAGAGCCAACAGCGTTTGCATGGCTTGCCCGGCAAACAATGGAGCGCAAGCCGGGGAATCTGGCAGAAGTAACCGGAGCCAAGGGCCCAAGGATACTTGGCGCAATCTATCCTGCCTGAACCAGCAACTCTTTGCAGAGCTACCAGTTTTCAATAACCTCAGATCGAAAATGAACTTCCACAGCCACAAGTGGAGCTGGCATTGGGATTCTGCACCACAAACTGAGAGCCCTGAAGGCCCTCCTGATAATCGATGGTAGCCCCTACCAGGTACTGATAGCTCATCGGATCTACCAGAAGAATCGCGCCGTCCCGTTCCACAACCGTATCTTCTTCATCCTGACTCTCATCGAATGAGAACCCATACTGAAACCCGGAACAGCCACCCCCCGTGACATACACGCGCAGCCTGAGTTCGGGATTCCCCTCTTCCTCAACCAACTCGCGTACTTTGTGGGCCGCACTTTCACTGAAAAACAGCGGTGCTGCCATTTGCTGCTGAACTACACTCAAGTTCGCCTCCGGATTACCTGATACAACTATAATATAGGGATTATGGTATTCCTGAGTAAAACAATCAACTATTCGGATTTCCCACCGGAATTTTCCGCCAGCTCGATTACTTCGTCGTCAGGTTTATCGCCATTTGAACTAATGGCCGACGCTTTAACCTGCGTCAACAGTCCTGAAGGTTCGCGTTGATGAACAAGATTGCCATTTACTGACGACCCCATGGCCATCTGGATAAGGTTATAGTAAACACTGCCATTGATAGCTGCTTTCTCTGCCAGTTCAAGATGAGCAAATGCATAGACATCGCCATGAACTGTGCCGTTGATAATGACATGTGGAGCAGAAATATCGCCGGTAATCTCCCCCACCTCCGAAACGCGTAAGACCGCATCACTACCTTCCTCAGCCAACACCTTGCCGCGAATATGGCCATCGACATGCAAGCCACCAGAGAAATGCACATCTCCTTCTATGGTCGTCCGCGATGAAATCAATGTGTCAAAGTTGCCAGTGGGCAGGCGGGGTTTCTGTTTTTTCTTGCCAAGCATTTCTAATTCTCCGTTAAATCGCCCCAGTTGAATGTGCGTTCAGCCTGCGAGGACTTGCGTCCTTCAGCCTGAGCAACCACCTGCACCTCAAGTGGTTCGAAATCATCAGGCAGAGCCAGTTTACCTTCCACGTCCTGAAAATACCGAAACCGGAATTTCACTCCAAGATCCTGAATTTCCTGAGACAAATCACGCAGTGCAATAACTTCTTTCTGGTCGTCACGCATACCGATTACGTTGACAGCCACAACACCCGAAATATAACTCTTGTTATTGCCAACCTGCGTCAGCACCAGCTTGAAACTATAAACACCGGCCTGACGATCGCTGGCGAGCGAAAAACGATCCACCTGCAACCCTTTACTTGTTTCAGATGGAGCCATGATATTTTTATAGAAAGTCAGATCAGATTGCAGAGCGCTTATACGGGTCTCAAGATCTACAATCGTCTTCCGGGCCTGCTTCAGCGCCTGCTCATCCATAAGCTGGCCCCGTTCGAGATTAACCAGCTGCTGCCGTGCTTCGCGATAGCTGGCTTCCAGAGTCGCGGTTTTGTCTTCCAGTCGTGCGCTGGACTTTTCAGCACTGGTGAAGCGAAAACCACCTTGCGCCATGCCCGCCGCATATCCCCCTGCCGCAGCGACCACTACAAAGACCAACAGAATCAACGACCGTTTTAACCTGTCTCCCGGCCGGTGGCGGACAACCACATATTCTTCGGCCGGTTTGCGTTGTTCGCTCACTAACGCTCCTCAGGGTAGCAATGCAGGCGCTTCAAGACCCAACGTTTCTTTGAGACCCAGCATGATATTCATGTTCTGAACAGCCTGGCCCGCTGCACCTTTAACCAGATTATCTATAACCGAGGAGATGATAACAATATTGCTCTGCTCCTGACGGTGCAGTGCCATACGGCACAAGTTTGCTCCCCGCACACTCCGGGTTTCCGGATGGCTGCCGGAAGGCATCACATCAACAAACGGCTCATCCTGATATCGTTCTTCAAACAACTGTTGCAGCCGGTCGAAATCAGCGGGATTCTTCAGCTCCGCGTACAGCGTTGCTTCTATGCCGCGAATCATTGGTACAAGATGCGGAACAAAAGTAATGCCCGTCGCTGTACCTGCAGCAGCAGACAAACCCTGCCGGATTTCAGGCAAATGGCGATGGCCTGAGGCGCCATAGGCCTTGAAGCTTTCACTCACCTCACCGTATAGCATGCCGATTTTGGCCTGCCGACCTGCTCCGCTGGCCCCGGATTTTGCATCAGCAATCAATCGGGACGGATCTACCAGCCCATGCTCCAACAGAGGCAGAAAGCCAAGCTGGACTGCCGTCGGGTAACATCCCGGATTGGCAACCAATTGCGCGCTGGCAATCTCATCACGCACAACCTCTGGCAATCCGTATACCGCCTTTGCAACCCATTCGGGGGATTCATGGGGCATTCCGTACCACTCAGCCCAAACTTCAAGATCCTTCAGACGGAAATCTGCAGACAGATCGACTACCCGCACGCCGGAGGCCATCAGTTCAGGGATCATACGCATGGCAACGCCGTGTGGTGTCGCAAAAAACACCAGATCACACTGCGCCAGAACATTAGGGTCCGGCTCCGAAAAGGCGAGGTCGAAATGTCCGCGAAGATTCGGGTACATCTCGGCCACGGGCAGGCCGGCCTCTGATCGTGAGGTAATACAACTCACCGTAACTTCAGGGTGAACGGCGAGAATTCTGAGCAGCTCGACTCCGGTATACCCGGTGCCGCCAACGATACCTACTTTAATCAACTTGCTCTCCAGCGACGTTGTATAAGGACTTGAAAGTTAATCTCTTATACTATCATGATAAACCAACGACTTATTGCAGCTTACAGGGCGACAGTTACAATGTTGTCAGAAACCCTCTGGCAGGCCACCCTCTTGTTCCGGAACACCGGCACCCATGAATAAATTCTGGCATCAGCTTGGTGAAAAACTGATCACCGCGTTCCCGCGTAGATTTTCCGGTGTTGATTCATTACCTCAACTAGCCGTCCTCGGCCTGTTATCGGGGCTGATTACCGGCGCGGTGATTCTGATTTTCCGCCTTGCCATAGAGTGGCCGCTGGAATACATCCTGCCGGGCGAAGGGTCTGAAGCCTTTGAGAGTCTCGACATCCTTACCCGGGGGCTGCTGCCTCTGGCCGGGGCTCTGGGTCTCGGTCTGCTACTGCATCGTCTGACAACCCACGACCGGAAAGTCGGAGTTGCTCACGTTATGGAGCGACTGAACTACCACCAGGGTTACATCACGATGAAAAGTGCTGTAATCCAGTTCATTGTTGGTGTCACAACCGTCGTTACAGGACAATCCGCCGGCCGCGAAGGGCCCGCAGTGCATCTGGGGGCTGCGTTTTCAAGCCTGATGGGCCAGTGGATGCGGCTCCCAAACAACAGCATCCGGACACTTGTAGCCTGCGGCTGTGCTGCGGCCATTTCCGCATCGTTCAACACGCCGATTTCCGGGGTTATTTTCGCCATGGAAGTGGTGATGATGGAATATACTATTGCAGGTTTCACGCCCATCATTCTTGCAGCTGTCAGCGCGGCTATCGTAACCCAGGCTGTATACGGATCTGAGCCCGCGTTCAGCGTCCCTGCTCTGACCATGAACTCACTGCTGGAAATACCCTGGATTCTGGTCATCGCCATCGTGATTGGAATTGCAGCGGCACTTTTCATTTACCTGGTCGACTCCATGGGGCGTTTCAATGACCGACCTGTTTTGCTGCGCGTTATCATTGCCGGTGTACTGATGGTCCCCGCCGCAGTTCTGGTGCCCGAAACCATGGGAATTGGTTACGATACGGTCAATGAAACCATAAACGGTGAGCTTGGCTTCTGGCTGCTGCTGAGTGCAGGGGCAGCCAAACTTGTGATCACAGCCCTGACTGTTGGATTAGGCATGCCAAGCAGCATTATCGGGCCAACACTGTTTATGGGAGCCACGCTTGGTGGGGCCATGGGGCTCATAGGTGCCGGGATCATACCTGGCCATGCCTCATCTGTTGGCTTTTACGCCATGCTCGGGATGGGCGCCATGATGGGTGCGGTACTGCAAGCCCCGCTGGCAGCGCTTATGGCGTTGATGGAACTAACCCGCAATCCGCATATCATTCTTCCTGGCATGCTTATTATTACGACTTCCACCCTCATCACGAGCGAGGCCTTTGGACAGAAATCATTGTTCCTCACGGTGCTGAAAAGCCAGGGGTTGAGTTATCAAAGCTCGCCGGTTATCCAGGCATTGCGCCGGGTATCTGTGGCAGCGATCATGGACAAGAGCATCCTGCGCATCGAAAGACATCTGACAACCGAAGAAGCCCGAAAAGCCTTGAAAGCCGAGCCCAAGTGGCTGGTGGTTGAAGGTAGCAACGGTCCCACTGCCCTGCTACCCGCAGTTGATCTGGCTCGGTATCTGGAAGACCAGGGTGAGGTGACGGCAGGCAAGGATGAGGAACAGCCAAAATCCATTGATCTGATGGAGATCCCGGCTAACCGCCGTGATATTGCACCGGTACAATATCAGGCCACTCTTGAAGAAGCGCTACAGGAATTCGAGACCACCAGTGCCGAAGCTCTGTATGTACAACGCCATGTGGCACCAATGATTCAACGGATTTATGGAATTGTGCTGAAATCCGATATCGAAAGCTATTACCAATACCGACGGAGCTGATCAATGCTATGGGTTAAAGCCTTTCACATAATTTCTCTGGTGTGCTGGTTTGCGGGCATTTTTTACCTGCCCCGACTGTTTGTATACCATGCAGCCTGCGAAGATAAGCCCGGGCGCGAACGCTTCAAAATCATGGAGAGGAAACTCTACCGGGGCATTACCACTCCATCGATGATTGCCACTGTGATATTTGGCACATGGCTGCTCAGCTATAACGTTTCAGGCTATTTCAGTCAGGGCTGGCTACATGCAAAGCTGGTCCTGGTGGCTCTACTGATCATTTATCACTTTTATTGCGGCCATCTGGTCAAGGTGTTTCGCGACGATCTGAACACCCGCAGCCATGTCTTCTATCGCTGGTTCAATGAACTACCTGTATTCGTTCTGCTGGCCGTTGTTATCCTCGCTGTCGTTAAACCTTTTTAGGGAGTTCTAGCCATTAAACACTACACCCGCCCTCAGGTACTTGTTCTTTCCGGCCTGGACCCTTCCGGCGGCGCCGGCATTCAGGCAGACATTCAGGCAATCACTTCACTGGGGTGCCACCCGTTACCGGTGCTTACCTGCCTGACAGTTCAGGACACCCGCAATGTTTACGCTGCCGAAGCCGTCGACCCGGAACTGATCCGTGAACAACTCCGGTGCCTCTCAGAAGATGCGCCCATACACGCTGTCAAAAGTGGTGCTCTTGGTAATGCCGCGGTAGTCGATGTGTTTGTGGAGTTTCTTGAAAACCACCCAGATATCCCGGTTATCACCGACCCGGTAGTCAAGGCAGCGGGAGGTGGCGACCTTGCAGATGATGACCTGCTTTCCGCCATGAAAAAGCGGTTGTTTCCACTGGCAGAGATGATAACCCCCAATGGCATAGAACTGGCCCTGCTGGGAGAGAGTGACAACCCAGACGCAGCGGCACGCAGGCTAATTGAGAACGGCTGTACATCGGTGCTTGCAACCGGAGGCCACGGAACCGGTCTTAGCATAACCAACACACTTTACACTCATTCACCCACCCCGATGTCGTGGGACATAGAGCGTATCGGCGGTGAGTATCACGGGACTGGCTGCACGCTCGCAGCAGCAATCGCTGCCGGGCGGGCTCAGGGGTTATCACCCCGTGCCGCAATTTCCCAGGCTCAGAACTACGTGCACCGTACGATCCTGCACGCACTTGAGGTCGGCAGAGGCCAGCCGGTTCCGGACCGGGGCATTTTGTGGGAACGATAAAAACCCGTGTGCCGACGGGGCTTTACGCAATCACCGACAGCAAACTTACACCTCCGGAGACACTGATTGAGTTAGTGGAGGCGGCGATTCTGGGCGGTGCAGTAATGGTACAATACCGTGAAAAGTCCGCGCCGATGGCAGAACGCCTGACACAAGCCAGAAATCTGCAATCGGCATGCTTTGTAGCTGGAGTACCACTACTTATTAACGATGATGCCTCGCTTGCAAAACGGGTGGGTGCTGCTGGCGTTCATCTTGGCCAGTCAGATGGATCTGCCTCTGAGGCGCGCCGCCTGCTTGGTGATGACGCCATCATTGGCATTACCTGCCATGCAGACCTGACGCTGGCGAAGGCCGCCATGGAAGCAGGCGCCGATTACCTGGCCTTTGGCCGTTTTTTCAAGTCATCAACCAAACCCGAAGCCCCAGCTGCTACAACCGACATACTGGCGCAAGCGAAATGCTTCAACCGGCCAGTTACCGCTATAGGCGGCATCACCACCAAAAATGGTGAACAGCTGATCCAGGCCGGTGCTGATCTGCTAGCGGTTGTTGGCGGGCTTTTCGGAGATAGCCCCGAAGCCACAAAGCAAAAGGCAGAAACATTTCAGAGGCTGTTTATCAGCCATCACCCACTCTTTTCTACCCCCGATAACAGGAGCTCTCAAAAATGACGCACTCCGAAACCCTGTTCGAGCAGGCTCAGAAGTATATCCCAGGCGGCGTAAACTCCCCCGTTCGCGCATTCCGTGGTGTGGGCGGCACCCCGATCTTTTTTAACCACGCCCAGGGCGCTTATCTGTATGACGAAGACGGCAAAAAGTATATAGATTACATCGGTTCCTGGGGCCCCATGATTCTTGGCCACTCGGAGCAGCGCATCAAAGATGCACTGCACGCTCAGGTTGACCTCGGCGTCGGCTATGGCGCACCTACCTCAATCGAAACCGATATGGCACGCAAGGTCTGCGAACTGGTACCGTCGATTGATCTGGTCCGTATGGTGAACTCCGGTACAGAAGCCACCATGAGCGCCATTCGTCTTGCCCGCGGCTTCACAGGGCGAGACAAGATCGTCAAATTTGAAGGCTGTTATCACGGCCACGCGGATTCTCTGCTGGTAAAAGCTGGCTCCGGGGCTCTGACCCTGGGCGTACCCAACTCGCCCGGTGTCCCCGCCAGCCTTGCCGAACTCACATTAACTCTGGACTTCAACGATATTGAAGGCGTTCGCAAGACCTTCAGCAAAATCGGTGATCAGATTGCCGCTATTATCGTAGAGCCGATTGCAGGCAACATGAACTGTATTCCTCCGGTTCCTGGTTTCCTGGAAGGACTACGGGAAGTCTGCGATGAGTATGGAACCGTGCTGATTTTCGATGAAGTAATGACCGGTTTCCGGGTATCTCTGGGTGGGGCTCAGGGCCTGTACGGAGTGACCCCGGACCTGACAGCACTGGGCAAAGTTATCGGTGGCGGCTTACCCGTTGGTGCTTTCGGTGGCAAACGGGAAATCATGGAACACATTGCTCCCCTTGGCCCGGTGTACCAGGCGGGCACATTGAGCGGAAACCCCCTGGCGATGTGCGCCGGCCTCGCAACCTTAAACGCCATCTCTGAGCCAGGTTTCCACGATCGTCTGGCACAAAAGACGCTTGCGGTCCGTGATGGCCTCAAGGCCGCTGCTGATGCAACGGGCATCCCCCTCACTGTTCAGGGTGCAGGGGCCATGTTCGGTTTCTTCTTTACAGACGAACCCAGTGTCACGTGCTTTGACCAGGTAATGAAGTGCGACGTGGAACGCTTCAAGAAGTTCTTCCAGGGCATGCTTAAAGAGGGTGTTTACCTTGCCCCCTCCGCATTTGAGGCCGGCTTCACCAGCGCAGCACTGACCGATGAGGATATTGCCGATACGATCAAGGCAGCAAAAAAAGTAATGGCGACCCTCTAGCAACTATTCGTTTCAAAAAGGTCTGGAGGTCTGGCCGCCAGACACCGCTATGCAGGCGTCACTATTCCCTGCCCGGATGCATCTCCGGGCAGGGACATGCAGTTCTCTTATCAATTACAGGGCCGAAGCTCGCTCTTCTGCCTGATCAGCTCCCGCCAGGTTACCCCGGGCCCGACGTATATCCGCCAGCAACAACCAACCCGCACGCTGCAGCCGGATATCATTCCCAGCCAGCGACAACCCCTTTAGCGTAAATTGCTCTGCCGGCCCGAGTTTGTTACCTGCCACATAGGCTTCCGACAGCTTGAAGTAGACTTCCGCTGATCTGGGCGCGATGCGTTGGGCACGCTCGAGGCGAGCAATAGCACCCTCGGCGTTGCCACTGCTCAACAGCCCGTCGGCCTCACGAACCAGGCTCAGGGCTGCAGGTGACAGCTCATCGCCGGCGTCGCGATAGCTCGGCTTGGTGCTACGCGGAGTCTGTTCCGGCTCCCGGATTTCCGGTTGTTCGCTTTTACGCCAGATCTGCGGCTCTTCATTATCCTCCGCAGTACGTGGCGGCTCCAGCGCGTCGGGTGCGCCACCATCTGCCGGCACATAAATAGAGCCGCCGGGACCAGAGGCGCATCCGGCCAGGCTCAGCAACGCGACCAACATGCCTGCATGAAAAATACCTTGCCTATTCATTGGAACAATCCTTCAAACCAGCCTCGAATTTTCCGCTCAAGGGTACCAGAGCAAGACACTTTCTTTGTCGGCTCACTACCCGATATAAACGGCAGAAGGCGTGCATTATCGCAATACTCATCGGTTAATGCCTGCATTTCAGGATCTACCCAGTAATAATTCACACCATCAGGAACCACTGGTGAAAAGCCATGCTGGGGAACCTGGGCCATGAAGCGGGCCCATACGGGCAGTGCCCCGGAGGCCCCGGTTAAAGCTGTGGGCCCATTGTCGTCACGCCCTACCCAGGCCACCGCCAGCAAGTCACCACTGAACCCGGCAAACCAGGAATCTCGGCCATCATCGGTTGTTCCTGTTTTTCCAGCGAGCGTCAGCTCTTTTGGAACCGTGTAATAAGCCGAACGCCCAGTACCTTCCTGCATGGTTTCCTGCATTGCGTACTGCAGTAAATGCACAGCGGCCGGGTCTGCAACCTGATCCACTTCCAGGCTGTAGCGCGAAAGCGCCTTGCCATCGGAGTCTGTCACTTCCCGGATTGTACGCAGCGGCGTATTAAATCCGGAGGTGGCCAATCCCTGATAGATCTGGGCGACAGTCACAGGACTCATGGCAACCGACCCAAGCAGCATGGAAGGGTATTCGGAAATAGGTGTAACCACACCGAAGTCTCGCAAGGTCTTGCGAACAGCAGGAACGCCAACATCCAGACCTACCCTCACTGCCGGCAGGTTGTATGAACGTGAAAGAGCACGATGCAGAGGAACCTCACCCCTTTCTTTACCATCATAGTTTTTGGGTTCCCACCGCCGGCCATCATCAAATTCCAGAGCGAAGGACTTGTCGAGCACCGGAGTCATCAGGGTGTAGCGCTCCGGCTGCTCCAGCGCGGTCAGGTATGTAAAAGGCTTGATCAGGGAGCCGATCGGACGGTGTGCGTCCAAAGCCCGGTTGAACCCCGCAAACTGAGGGTCTTTCCCACCAACAAGCGCCAGGACTTCACCGGTATCTTTAGACGTTACGACAAGAGTCGCCTCAAGAGCTTTAGCCGCATCGCCACCGGCCAGGCGTGGCACTGTATCCGTTATGGCGTATTCGGCAGCATACTGAATTGCCGGATCAAGGGTAGTAAATATGCGCAGCCCCTCGCTACGCAAATCCTCTTCTTTGTAATCCCGCGCAAGGTGGCGCCGGACGAGATCAATGTATGCCGGATAGCGGTTTTCCGAGTACGACGGCTTTGCACTGACCCCCAGCGATAAACCACGGGCACGGGCCGCTTTCGCCGAGTCAATGAGGCCCGCCTCTTCCATCTCACTGATCACCAGATTCCGGCGCTGGGTGGCCCGGTCCGGGTGCCTGCGCGGATTATAGTAACTTGGCCCTTTGACCATACCCACAAGGAGAGCAATCTGATGTACATCCAGATCTCTCAGTGACTCGCCAAAATAAAACTGGCTGGCAAGCCCGAACCCGTTAATACTCCGGGTCCCCGCCTGCCCAAGGTACACCTCGTTCAGATAGGTCTCCAGAATGTCGTCTTTCTCGTAATGCAGCTCGAGCAGAATCGACATCAAAGCTTCATTCCCCTTTCGCAACAGGGTCTGATCCCGGGTAAGCAGGAAATTCTTTACCAGCTGCTGGGTCAGGGTACTACCGCCCTGAACGATCTGCCCGGCACGCAAATTCGCCAGCATGGCTCTGCCAATAGACATTGGAGCGATCCCGAAGTGATCGTAAAAGTTCCTGTCTTCTACCGCTATCAGTGCATCCGGTAGCAGTGAGGGAACCTCATCAAGGCGCACAAGAATACGGTCTTCTTTGTGGGCAGGATAAATTCCGCCAATGCGGGCCGGCTCCAGGCGCACAATCGCGGCGTCATCTCCGGCTGATACCGAAAAGTCGTGAACCCTGTCGCCATAGATGTTCAGCGAAAGCTTCCGCCGGGGTTCATCCCCATCAGGAAAACGGAATCCCCGGGTACTGATAATAAAGTGCCCGCCATTGCGACGATAACTACCGGGTTTCACGCCATCGCCTTTGCGATAACCAGATAGCGCCAGCTCCCGCTCCAATGCTCCGGAACTCACACCTGCGCCGTCATAAAGCTCCATAGGCCGGGCATAAACCCGCGACGGCACCTCGAACCGCCGTCCTTCGAACCGGTCAGTAACGACTGCATCGAGATAAACCATCCAGCCAGCCAGCAACACCAGCCCAATGGCGGACACACGAAAGAACATTTTCCAGAACCAGGAGCTACGCCCTTTCCGGCTGCTTTTGCTTCGGGATTTTCTATTTGGCTTCGAGGAGGATCGGTTTTTTTTCATGGCTGGATTATAACGAAGCCTGCACAACATAAGGCAGGCCAACTATGTGTTATTTCTGTAACCTGCCCGTTATGATAGGACAATAGAAATCAATGAGTTCAGGGAAGCGAGGAGCGCACCGTGAGTGAAACATCCCCAGGCAAACTGTTACTGGCACTGCAGAACCCCGAACTGTACAACCATCCGGTTGACGGATTCCAGGTTATAGAAACTCACATTTCTCAGGTAATTCTGACCGGTCAATATGCCTATAAAATCAAAAAACCCATGGATTTCGGGTTCCTTGACTTCTCCACTCTGGAGCGCCGCAGGCACTTCTGCGAAGAAGAACTGCGCCTGAACCGGCGCCTGGCAGAACCGCTTTACCTGGAGGTGCTCCCCATAACCGGCACCCCGGAGCAACCGGTCATCGGCGGCGAAGGAGAACCGTTTGAATACGCACTGAAAATGCGCCAGTTCCGTCAGGACCAACTCTTTGATCACCTGCAGGAAACCGGCACCCTGAAGCCGGAACTTCTATCCAGCCTCGCACGGCA
The DNA here is from genome assembly GCF_003318275.1 of Marinobacter sp. F3R11. Taxonomy (GTDB): domain Bacteria; phylum Pseudomonadota; class Gammaproteobacteria; order Pseudomonadales; family Oleiphilaceae; genus Marinobacter. The sequence goes on from NZ_QOCH01000009.1 coordinate 15,432, forward strand.
GGTAGCAGCTTTCCACGACAGCCTGGAGCCGGTAGCAGACGACAAACCGCTGGGCACGCCCGAAGCCGTGTATGCTGCCATGCAGGAGAACTTCGACCAGATACGGCCGATGCTCGGCGACGAGGAACTACTGGACCAGCTCGATAACCTTGAAGCCTGGACACAAACTACCTTTGAGCGCCAACGGGAATTGATCGCCAAACGCCGTGCAGATGGTCTGGTTCGGGAATGCCATGGTGACCTGCACCTGGCAAACATCACGGTTTACGATGGCAAGGTCACAATTTTCGACTGCATCGAATTCAACGAGCCCTTCCGCTGGATCGACGTCATTAACGATCTGGCATTTCTGTTAATGGATCTGGAATCCCGAGGGGAACCAGCTCTGGCAAACCTGGTTCTGAACACCTACCTGGAATACCGCGATGATTTCGAAGCCCTGCCCTTGCTGCCGCTCTACAAGGCCTACCGGGCTTTGGTGCGAGCCAAGGTTGTGCTTTTCACTCTGGCCAACCCATCCCTGAGCGAAGACGAAAAAACGGCTCTCATGCAGCGATATCGCGATTATGCCCAGTTAGCCGAAAATTACAGCAACATCCCGAATCCTTATCTGCTCGCTACAGTGGGACTGTCTGCCAGTGGCAAAACCTGCGTAAGCGCCGCCCTTTCCCGCGAGCTTGGCCTCATCCGCCTGCGCTCTGACGTTGAACGTAAACGTCTGCATGGCCTGGCGCCGCTGGAAGATAGCCGCTCACCTGCCGGGGGAAACCTGTACTCCGCCGAAGCCAATGAAAAAACCTATGAGCGTCTCGCAAAACTTGCGGGTGAACTGCTCGCTTCAGGCTTTCCGGTAATTGTCGATGCGGCCTGTCTGAAAGAGCGAGAGCGCACAATGCTTACCTCTGTCGCTGAAAACCTGGGAACGCCCTTTGCCCTGATTCACTGCGAAGCGCCAGAAGAACTGCGAAAAGAGTGGGTACGCAACCGCAAAGGCGATGCCTCGGAAGCAACTGTGGAATTGCTGGACATCCAGAAAGACTGGTTCGAGCCCCTGACAGACAATGAGAACAGCTACACCGTTCACCTGCACACAGATCAGGAACATGTTGCAGAAGCTGTTGCAGACAGAATCCGGCAGCACTTCGGCCTGCCTACAAGATAAACGGGCGATATGCCTGAAAAACCGGAACAGAACATCATAAGGATCGATCATGGAAACCGATGCCGTTCGACATATCAAAGACCCGCTCTATGAAACAGTCCGCAAGGAAGACATCGCTGCATTCAACGCGCAAAAATCAACGCGAACCGACCTCCCCAGCTTTGCCCATGGAGACTTCAGAGGGCTGGATCTAAGAGGACTGGACGCTCACGGGCTGGACCTGAGCCACGCTTATTTTCGGGGCGCGGATCTCAGGGGTATAGATTTCAGCCATGCAATTATGGAAGGTGCCAGCATTGCCGGCGCGAAGATTTCCGGATGTTTCTTCCCGGGCAGGCTAAAGGCCGATGAGATCGTTATGTCCCTGAACCACGGCACACGAATGCGATACAGCGCAGACATATGACAGGCAGACAAACCAGCCAGTGGCAGCCGGTCTGTAACAGGACATCCTTGCTGGCAGGCCAGTTCATTGAGTTTTCACTGGCTGGCGCCGGATCCGGCGTAACGAAGAGTGCTGACACTCTGCCACAGAGGGGGTTTGTGTTTCTGGATGGCACCACCCCCAGGGCCTACCTGAATCAGTGCCCTCACACAGGCATTGAACTGAACTGGATGCCGGGCCGGTTTATGGACACGGACAACCTGTTCATTCAGTGCTCAACGCACGGAGCTCTGTTCAAACCCGGAGACGGTGAGTGCATCGCAGGACCCTGTCAGGGTGATGCTCTCACCACGCTGGACGTACGGGAAAACGGAGAGATGCTGGAAGTCAGACTTCCAGAATAACCGGCACGGCCTCAACAAGCTCCATTTCGCCGGATGGACTGCCGTCTTCGTTAGCCAGGTTTGCACGATAAGCTATAACCTCAACCCCCGCATCACACGCTTGCCGCAATAACTGGCCGTATTGCGGGTCAATATGATCCGCAGGCCGGACAGTTTCGATCCCGGTATGGTTCACCACGAAAAACAACACCGCACGATCACCGTGCGCAACCTGAGCCATCAGTTCTCGTATATGTTTCTGTCCACGGGTTGTCACCGCATCCGGAAAGAAGCCCTGGCCGTTTTCCTCAAGTGTCACATTCTTCACTTCCACCCAGGCATCCGGCTCTGTCTCATGTCCGGAAAGTAACAGATCGATCCGGCTTTTTTCCTCGCCGTACTTCACTTCCGGGCGACAATGACTGTACCCGGTCAATTCGCGGATACGGCCAGCCTCAATTGCCTCTCGGGCCTGCGCGTTCGGTCTGGCCGTATTTATACAGGCGAGTGTCCCGGGCGCCGTTTCAACAAGTTCCCATGTATAGGGCAACTTACGCGCCGGGTTATCGCTGCGACTCAGCCACACCCTCGCGTTGGGTGGCTGACATCCCAGCATAGAGCCGGTATTCGGGCAATGGGCCGTTACTTCAGTGCCGTCGGGCAACCGGACATCCGCCAGAAAGCGTTTATAACGCCGGATAAGACGCCCTTCAATCAGGGGCTGAGGGAACTTCATAGGCTCTCCAAATGCGAAGTAGGTGTCACAGGGCTGGCACCACCGTAACTAATCTGCTATTTTCCGCCAAATCCCGTTTCAGGACGATTGCTTTATCCAAACTATTGATCGCGCCGCAGCGGGGGCTGGCGCGCAGGGAAGCAGAACGTCCTTGTGAAGTGTAAAAAAGAGGCCGGGTTATATGGCAAATACATCAAACGAAAGTTTCACCAACTTCACCCCTTATGAAATGAAGAAGGGTGAAGACTACATGAGTGCCGACATGCGGGAGCACTTCAAAGAGTTGCTGCGGCAATGGAAACAGGAGCTCATGGAAGAAGTGGACCGCACAATGCATCACATGCAGGAAGATGCGGCAAACTACGCGGATCCAAGTGATCGTGCAACCCAGGAAGAAGAGTTCAGCCTGGAACTGCGCACCCGCGACCGCGAACGCAAGCTGATCAAGAAAATCGATCAGACCGTCGAGCGCATCGACAAAGATGACTACGGTTATTGTGACCAATGCGGTGTTGAGATCGGAATCCGCCGCCTGGAAGCACGACCGACTGCCACACTGTGCATTGATTGCAAAACCCTGGCCGAAATTCGCGAGCGCCAGACTGGTATCTGAAGCGACAAGCGCGATCTGGCCGGCGATGCCCTTAAAGGCACTGCCGGTCAGCCAACCCTATTCATGAACGATCTTCATAACTACCGGGGTCGTTTTGCGCCCTCACCAACCGGCCCGCTTCATTTCGGCTCACTGGTTACGGCCCTGGCCAGTTATCTGGAAGCAAAATCTCTCGGCGGGCAGTGGCTGATCCGTATTGAGGACATCGACCCCCTTCGGGAACCTCCAGCAGCCACAAGCCAGATCCTGAACAGCCTTGATGTTCACGGGCTGTTTCCCGATGCACCCGTGCTCTTCCAATCCCGGCGCCATGGCGCCTACCACGCAGCGATCGAACACCTGCTGAGCAAAGGTCTGGCGTATCGCTGCAGTTGTTCGCGCAAACAGCTGCAGGCCAATCATGGCCGACACCCCCAACACTGCAGAGAGGTGGACGCTGTAACTCCCGGCCAGCCCTTCGCCATACGTTTTGCCCTCCATGATGAGCAGTGTTACTGGCAGGATCAATTACTGGGTCCCCAGCATCAGATTGTCCGCGCGGAAATCGACGACCCGGTCATTTTGCGCAAGGAGGGGTTTTTCGCCTACCAGCTTGCCGTAGTGGTAGATGACATAGAGCAAGGTATTACGGATGTAGTTCGCGGCTCAGACCTGCTGGACATGACGGCACAGCAACTACAGATCTACCAGGCTCTGGAGGCAACGCCACCACGATGGCTTCACATTCCTGTAATTGTTAATGATCAGGGACAAAAACTATCGAAACAAAATCACGCCCCGGCACTGAACGACCATACCCCCGTAGAAAATCTGTTTAACGCATTGAACGCCCTGCATCAGAAACCACCTGATTCATTGCTTGGCGGATCTGTGGAAAATCTGCTGAAGTGGGCCTGCGAACACTGGGAGCGCGATGCCATTCACCTGACATCCCGGTAACAGTCATGGTATAAAGCCTTTCACAAACTTCAGCGCGGATCCTATGCCTGATGTATATCTACCGTCTGGTTTTTCTACTGGTTCTGGCCATCTACATCTTCTCACCAAATATTCTCGATTGGTGGACTTCACCCGGGAATGCCTGGTACAGCCCTTTTGTAGTTTGGGCTGGCCTCATAGCCATCGGATTCTGGCTGGAATGGCGGCGGGACCCTGATGAGTTTTAGTGCCTCAGGACTGCTGCTCGCCAATCTGCTCTACCTAGTCCTTTTGTTCGGCATAGCCTGGGTAACAGAGCGTGGAGTAGTCCCCCGCCACTGGGTACGCCACCCGCTGGTATACACCCTTAGCCTTGGCGTGTATGCGGGCATCTGGGCAGTTTATGCGGCTGTTGGCATGGCCGCCGAATCCGGGTACGGCTTTCTTGCTTATTACCTCGGTATCAGCGGCGCCTTCCTGCTGGCCCCGGTTCTGCTCAACCCAATCATGAGAATAGGCAGGGCCTACCAACTCACCTCGCTGGCAGACCTGTTCGCTTACCGGTATCGCAGCCAGTGGGCAGGTACGCTTGTCACCTTATGCTCCGGTTGTGCCATCCTCGCCTTGCTGAGCATGCAGATACAGGCGGTATCCACATCTGCCAGCATCCTCGCTCCGGATACGTCCCCGCAACTGATCAGCGTGATGTTCAGCCTGACGGTAGTGTTGTTCGCCATGCTGTTTGGCGCCCGCCGTAATCAGGATGCCGAAAGCCACCCGGGGCTGGTACTTGCTATTGCCTTTGATTCGCTCGTTAAACTTGTTGCCCTCCTGGTTATTGGCGGCGTCGTTCTTTTCAGCGTGTTTGGCGGCATGAGCGAACTGGAAGTCTGGCTGGCCAACAACACCACCCCAGCCACCACCATGTCACTTAGCGTTGATGACGGCAGCTGGCGTGCCCTTATGCTGATGTCATTTGCCGGTGCGCTGGTACTACCGCACATGTACCACATGACGTTCAGTGAAACACCGTCACCTAAAGCCCTCGCAAAAGCCAGCTGGGGCCTCCCCCTTTACCTTTTGCTGCTGGGAATCCCCATACCGTTGATTCTGTGGGGTGGTCAGGCCCTCGGAGTTGCGACCGGTCCGAACTTCTACACGCTCGGCATTGCCCAGGCACTGGAAAGCCCCGCACTCACTTTACTGATGTATATAGCCGGCCTTTCGGCTGCCAGTGGCCTGATGATTGTCAGTACCCTGGCACTCGCCGGAATGGTACTGAACCATGTGGTGCTGCCACTGCGAACACCAAAAGACCAGGGAGATATTTATCACTGGCTGCAATGGATCAAACGCCTGCTGATTGCAGCGATTATCCTTCTGGCGCTGCTGTTTCATGAAACTCTCGGCAAGAATCTGGATCTTTCCATTCTCGGGGCAATTTCACTTTCCGGAACGCTACAGTTGTTGCCAGGGGCCCTTGGGGTTATTTACTGGCCGGAAGGCAACCGCCGAGGACTGATTGCCGGGCTGATTGCCGGGCTGATAATCTGGGCGATAACGCTGGTACTGCCTTTCTCACATACAGCCAATCTGCTGGAGTGGCTGAACGCGCCACTTATTCCGGATTACAGCAACTGGCACATATTTACGTTTGTCAGCCTCACAGCAAACGTCACCGTCTTTGCTCTGATATCCGCCCTCAGCGCAAGCACTAACGAAGAGACAAGCGCCGCCCAGGCTTGCACCCTGGGCGCACTTTCACGCCCTCAGCGGCGGGAACTGCTTGCGAGCTCTTCCGCTGATTTTATACGCCGGATGTCCGAACCCCTTGGCCATGAAGTTGCGAAACGGGAAGTGGAGCGAGCTCTCGGACAACTGAAACTTCCCAATGTTGAGTATCGTCCCTATCAGCTGCGACGACTTCGTGATCAGGTCGAAATCAACCTCTCGGGCCTGCTTGGGCCGTCGGTGGCCCGCGACATGGTCAAACGCCACCTTGGCTTCAAACCTATAACCCGTGGCGGTACCGCTCAGGATATCCGCTATGTCGAACGAGCACTGGGCGATTACCAGAATCGTCTTACCGGTCTCGCGGGCGAGCTCGACAACCTTCGCCGGCACTACCGTCAAACGCTGCAGAACCTGCCAATTCCTGCCTGTTCAGTGGGTGAGGATGGCGAGATACTTATGTGGAACCATGCCATTGAAGCGCTCACGGGGATCACAGCCGATGATGTTGTAGGTGCACGTTTGATGGCCCTGCCAGATCACTGGCACCACCTGCTGGATGATTTCAACAGCGGCGAAGACCTGCACCGATATAAACACCGGCTGGATCTCAAAGGAAAGCCCCACTGGCTGAACCTGCACAAAGCAGCCCTCAGCGGGCCAGACCATCCCGACGGTGGCAGCATCATCCTGGTGGAAGACCAGACTGAAATCCGCTTGCTGGAAGATGAACTGATGCACAGCGAGCGCCTGGCCTCGGTCGGGCGACTGGCTGCAGGCGTCGCCCATGAAATCGGCAACCCCGTAACCGGCATTTCGTCTCTGGCACAGAATCTCAAGCTGGAAACCGACAACCCGGACATTCTTGATACCGCAAGCCAGATTCAGCAACAGACCCGGCGCATATCAACCATCCTGCAGTCGTTAATGAACTTCGCTCGCACTGGCAACCATGCCCAGGCCAACCGGTACGAACCAGTAAACGTTCGTCGATGCGTGGAGGAATCCATCAATCTGCTATCCCTGGGCGACAGAGTGCCCGGCATCCATTACATCAACGACTGCCCTGAAACACTTCAGATACTGGGCGATGAGCAACGGCTTGTGCAGGTTTTCGTAAACCTGCTGGCTAACGCCCGGGACGCCTCCCCCGAGGGGGGAGTGATCCGGGTCACTGGCATGGATGACGGCTACTCAGCTATCATCGAAGTCGTTGACCAGGGATCGGGAATACCGGTAGATCAGCTTGACCATATTTTCGAGCCCTTCTACACCACCAAGGCAACCAACAAGGGCACCGGCCTGGGCTTGTCACTGGTATACAGCATTATTGAAGAGCATTACGGCAACATTCAGGTTGAAAGCCCTGCCGACCCGGCAACCGGGCTCGGCACCCGCATACGACTGAAGCTGCCAGCTTATGAGCCGGAGAAAGACAACTCCGCCAACCGCCCGAATGAAAGGTTCTGAAACTGCCATGCCCCGTATTTTAATCGTGGAAGATGAAGACATTATTCGCTCCGCCGTCCGCAAACTGCTTTTGCACGCTGGATATGACGTTGAAGACGTTGGCTCTGTAGAAGAAGCTGAACAAGACCACGACCCCGACAAGTTCGACCTGATCATTTCAGACCTGCGCCTGCCCGGCGCCCCCGGCACGGAGCTGATCAACCGGGCACCAAATACCCCGGTACTGATCATGACCAGTTACGCCAGCCTGCGCTCTGCGGTGGACTCCATGAAAATGGGGGCCGTGGAATATATAGCCAAGCCATTTGATCATGATGAAATGCTGGCAGCTGTGGAGGGTATTCTCGCGCGCACAATGGCACCTTCCCCGGAACGCCGGGAAGACACGGCTCCTGCGTCAGAAAACGGTGATCCGGCCACTATCATGTACGGTCAGTGCGAGCCTATGCAGCGGGTTTTCACGCTTATACGAAAAGTGGCACCAACAGAAACAACGGTGCTTGTACAGGGCGAATCCGGAACAGGTAAAGAGCTTGTTGCCCGGGCACTGCATCTTTTAAGCCCTCGGGCCGCAAAACCACTGATTTCAGTAAACTGCGCAGCCATTCCGGAGAGCCTTATTGAATCAGAACTATTCGGACACGAGAAAGGGGCGTTCACTGGTGCGGTTTCTGCCCGGACAGGGCTGATAGAAGCGGCTGATGGTGGGAGCCTGTTTCTCGACGAGATCGGTGAACTGCCAGCCGAAGCGCAGGCGCGCCTGCTGCGAGTACTCCAGGAAAGCGAAATCCGGAAAGTAGGCTCTACCCAAAGCAGAAAGGTCAACGTGCGAATGATTGCCGCGACCCACCGGAACCTGAAAGCAATGACGCGTACCGGAGGATTCCGCGAAGATCTGTACTATCGTCTGAACGTAATGCAGATTCGAATTCCACCACTGCGCGAACGTCAGAGCGATATTCTCGGGCTTGCCCGACGCTTCCTTGTTACCCAGGGTGAAAGAGTAGGCAAACCCAATCTGAATCTCAGCCCTGAAGCAATGCGGGTTCTTGAGCGCCATCGCTGGCCAGGAAATGTACGGGAGCTGGAAAATGCCATTGAACGGGCCAGCATCCTGTGCGATGGCGACATAATTACGCCCTCACTGCTGGATCTCGACAGCGAAGGTGGTGACGAGTACATCCCTGAAACGCTGGTGGAGGGCAACAATGAGCAGGTCCACACCCATGACGCAGACAGCGCCAGCGATCTTTCACTGGAAGATTATTTTCAGCATTTTGTGCTGGAAAACCAGGATCGCATGAGCGAAACCGAACTGGCCCAAAAGCTGGGCATCAGTCGGAAGTCCCTGTGGGAACGCAGACAGCGGCTCGGCATTCCCCGGAAGAAAACCTCAGGAAACTGACCTATCTCAATCCGGAGCATGCCCGGCAACTCCCGAAAGAACGAACTTAGGTTCAGTTGTTACCGCATGTTCCCCAAGGTAACACTCCACACGAGAAGAACCGGTTGCGGGTAACACTTATATTGGATACGGGGTAACACTTACAGGGCAAAAAATTCTAACCACCTGTTATTGTTAGCATTTCAAAAACTGGCACACCAACTGCAACCTCTTAAGCGCACGACAACAAAAACAACAGTGACAAAGCAGCGCCTCAACAAAAACAAAAAGCTGCGGGGAATACGTTCAGCAACAAAAACAAAAAGAGAACGTGAGCGAATTGAGTGTTTTGAGTACTTTGCTTTTTTGGTAGTTGTTTGGCTTGTGCGAGTTGTAGAGATGCAAAGAAGAATCACCTTACAGGTGACGCAGCACCTACAGATGACTTGCCCTCTGTCTTTGACTGCTCATTGTGTTCAAAGCTTTCCGTTTGCACTGCTGAGAAGCCTCGTTTTGGGGATATACAGTGGGGTACAAAAACGAAGAAAAATCCCGGCATAAAAAAATAAAAACAAAGTAAATTGTCAAAGTTTTGAAGGCGGATTCGTGAAAACGGATCCGCCTTTTGATTATCTGGGGATCGCGAGATTCCGAGGCAAAGTGTGCAATTCCTGCTCAAACCGTTAAACTCACCGTTTTGCTCAACGCAACCACGGATTTCAATGCAAAAAACACTTTCCTCCATTTTCGAACAATCCGTCGATAAGCTCCGCTCTTTCATTCCCGGAAACGGCAAAAGAAAGGCACCGATCTACCAGCGACGGGAAATTCCCAGGGACCAGCACAACGTCTCACGCTCAGCTATCAGCGAACCTGCAAAAAAAGTTCTTGGCCGACTAAACAAATCCGGTTATGAGGCTTACCTTGTGGGCGGTGGTGTACGCGATATTCTTTTAGGCCAGCAGCCCAAAGATTTCGACATTGCAACCAACGCTACTCCGGAAGAAGTTCACGACCTGTTCCGCAACTCCCGCCTTATAGGCCGACGATTCAGGATTGTTCACGTCGTGTTTGGGCGTGAAGTCATCGAAGTAACAACCTTCCGCGGGAACGCAAGCGCCGCCGATGACAACAATCCTGACGATGATCGAAAAACCAGCGAGCACGGACTGCTGCTGCGGGACAACGTATACGGCAATCAGGAAGAAGATGCACTGCGCCGGGATTTTACAATCAACGCGCTTTACTACTGCATCCGCGACTTTACCGTTATTGATTTTGCCAACGGCATAGAAGATCTCCGTAACCGCCAGCTCCGCCTTATTGGAGACCCCGAGACCCGTTACCGGGAAGACCCGGTCCGTATGCTTCGCGCTATCCGCTTTGCCGCCAAACTAGGCTTCGATATCGCACCGGAAACAGAATCACCCATTCAGGAACTGGCCCCCTTACTGACTCACATTCCTGCAGCTCGCCTGTTCGATGAAGTACTCAAGCTGTTTTCCGCAGGGTACGGAGAAGCCACTTATGACCTGCTGACGCACTACAATCTGTTGGCTCCGTTATTCCCTGAAACCGTCAAAGCTATTGAAGCCGGTGAATCAGACGAGCTGATTCGCCAGGCGTTACGCAACACCGACGCCCGGATTGCTCAGGGAAAATCTGTTACCCCTTACTTTCTCTTTGCCGCCATGCTCTGGCCGGCGCTGCAGCGAGAATGGAACCATCGCCAGGATAACGGCGACCCGGTACAGCCAGCACTTCACGGCGCCATAGCCAAGGTGATTGGACGACAGGTTCAGGCAACATCCATACCCAAACGTTTCTCCGGCCCCATGAAAGAAATCTGGGAACTTCAGATGCGCCTGCCCCGCCGCCAGGGTAAGCGGGCTTTTGTTACCATGAGCCACCCGAGGTTTCGGGCAGCCTATGACTTCCTCCTGGTCCGGGAAGCCTGCGGTGAAATCGAGCCCGGACTGGGCAAGTGGTGGACCGAATTCCAGCGCCGGGATGAGCGTGAGCAAGAGCGTATGCTGTCCGAGCTAAGCAACGATGCACCGAAAAAACGCCGGCGCCGCAAACCGGTAAAACGGCCTGCACCCTGATGAGAATTGATGCTTTTATTGGCCTGGGCAGCAACCTTCAAGACCCAGCTGCCCAACTGGCAAGGGCTGTAGCGGAGCTTGCTGCCTTACCTGACACTACGCTCGTGGCCCAGTCGCCGTTTTACGCAAGCAAACCGGTTGGTCCACAGGACCAGCCGGACTATGTAAACGGTGCAGTGTGGCTAAGCACAGGACTTGACCCGCACACCTTATTGAATCAGCTCCAGGCCATCGAACAGGCCCACGGGCGCGAGAGACTCAGGCACTGGGGGCCACGCACTCTTGATCTTGATCTGCTGGTGTTCGGTACTCAGACGCTGGACGATGAGCGACTAACCGTCCCCCACCGTGAACTCTCTAACAGGGACTTCGCACTTCAACCTTTACTGGACCTGAAGCCTGATCTCAGGCTGCCAGACGGCACAGCAATCGCCCATCTCCGGACACAATGCCCGGACAACCGGTTGCGTAAACTTCCACCTCCGGATTACCCTTAGCAACTGAATGCCGGTTAACTCCGGCGCGGTCTTGGCCCACATACCCAAAAGGCACGGATTTTATGGCGGTTACCATCAATACCCTGCGGGAATACAAGAAAAAGGGAGAGGCCTTCTCCGCCCTCACCTCCTACGACGCCACTTTTGCCCAGGTAGTCAGCGAAGCCGGAGTCGACGTCATCCTGATAGGCGATTCACTGGGCATGGTTCTTCAGGGCCACGACAGCACCCTACCGGTGACCATGGAGCAGATCGTTTACCACGTCAGCTGCGTAGCCAAAGGCAACCGCGGCTCCCTGATCATGGCAGACATGCCTTTCATGAGTTATGGCACGGTAGATGCTGCTCTGGAGAATGCTGCCGATCTCATGCGTGCAGGCGCTCACATGGTCAAGCTGGAAGGTACGGGCTGGATGAAAGACACCATTACAGCTCTTTCCGACCGTGCTGTGCCCGTGTGCGCCCATCTGGGCCTGACACCACAGTTCGTAAACAAGTTTGGCGGCTACAAGGTTCAGGGGCGCGATGAAAGGTCAGCAGACACCATGATCGAGCATGCATGCGAACTGGAAGCTGCCGGTGCTGATGTTATTCTGCTGGAATGCGTTCCCGCACCCCTGGCGGCGCGGATCACAAAAGCAGTTGAAGTACCTGTTATAGGAATTGGCGCAGGCGCCGAAACGGATGGCCAGATTCTGGTACTACACGATATGCTGGGCATCACTACTGGCCGCAAGCCACGCTTCGTGAAAAATTTTCTGGCAGAGACTGGCTCTGTTCAGGAAGCCATTTCCGCATACGCGGAAGCTGTGCGTGAGCGCACATTCCCCGCCGAGGAGCATACGTTCAAGGCATGAGAACCGTACATTCACTGAAAGAGCTGCGTGCCATCCTCCGCGGCTACCGCCAGCAGGAAAAAACCATTGGCCTGGTCCCGACTATGGGCAACCTGCATGAGGGGCATATCTCACTGGTTCGCAAAGCTGCGGAAGCGGCCGATATTGTTGTGACCAGTATTTTTGTTAACCCGTTGCAGTTCGGCGCCAACGAAGATCTGGATACCTATCCTCGTACCCTGCTCGAAGATCAGGATAAGCTCAGAGCTGCGGGAAACACTCTGGTTTTTGCACCTTCGGCTGAAGAAATCTATCCGGACGGCCTCGCCCGACACACCCGGATCATTGTGCCTGAAGTCAGTGAAGGCCACTGCGGCGCATGCCGTCCCGGACACTTTGAAGGCGTTGCGACGGTAGTAGCAGTCCTGTTCAATATGATTCAGCCCGATTGTGCCGTGTTTGGCGAAAAAGATTTCCAGCAACTGGCGGTCATTCGCAAGATGGCGAAAGATCTCTTGATCCCGGTTGAAGTGATTGGCGCACCAACCATACGTGAGGACGACGGACTGGCGAAAAGCTCCCGCAACAGCTACCTGTCCGAAGAAGAACGCGCAATTGCGCCAGTTATCTACCGGGTACTGAAAGCAACATCCGCAGAGATTGCCGGAGGGCGTGAGGACTTCGAGGTTCTTGCGCAAGAGGCAGAAAACAGCCTGCGCGATGCGGGTCTGCGTGTTGATTACTTCAACATTGCAAACAGCCAGACCCTGAAACCGGCCGTACCGGAAGACCGGGAAGTTACACTCCTGGCTGCAGCCTTCCTCGGCACAACCCGGCTGATAGACAACATCTCGGTCAGCCGCTGAGATCATAGCCCATTCACCAGAAAAGGACTCTCTGATGACATCGCCACGCTCAACACTGACATCAACACCCGAATGGCAGAAGTTGACGGCCTGCCGGGAGAGTCTGAAAAACACCCCCATGAGGGCGCTTTTTGCGGACGATCCGGCCCGGGCAACCCGTTATTTCATTAACGGCGCAGGCCTGTCTCTGGACTTCTCGAAGAACCGGCTTACAGATGATGTGTTCGAAGCCCTGATGGCACTGGCTCGCCGGTGCAAGCTGGAGGAGCGCAGAGCGGCGTTGCTTGGTGGAGACAAGGTGAACGTCACCGAGAACCGACCTGCACTTCACACGGCTTTGCGGAACCCGGAGGCAGGCTCCCTTGCCGTTGATGGCGTAGACGTAATTGCCGAAGTCAATACAACACTCAAGCGCATGGACGCATTCGTGCAAGAGGTGCTGAGCCAGTCACGCAGAGGCTATACGGGCAAGGCGTTTACCGATGTGGTCAGCATCGGCATAGGCGGCTCCTTTCTTGGACCGAAACTGGTGACCGAGGCTTTGCAGCCTTACAGGAAAGCCAGCCTGCGCTGCCACTATGTAGCCAACATTGACGGCACTGAAATCTGTGAAACGCTGGCAAAAGTAAACCCTGAGACCACACTGTTTCTGGTTCAGTCAAAATCCTTCGGTACCCGGGAAACTCTCGAAAACAGCAAGGTTGCCCGCGAATGGTTCATAGAACGCAGTGGCAACACTCAAGCAGTTGCCAGCCACTTTATAGCTGTAACCGCCAACAAGTCCGCTGCACAGGCCTTCGGTATTGATCCGGAAAACGTTTTCCCTATGTGGGACTGGGTAGGCGGGCGGTATTCGCTCTGGTCAGCCATCGGGCTACCTGTCGCACTGACGATCGGCATGGACAACTTCCGGGCACTGCTTGCGGGAGCGCATGCCATGGACACTCACTTCCGCGATACGCCTCTGGAGGAAAACCTGCCGGTTGTCATGGCCATGCTGGGCATCTGGTATAACAACTTCTGGGACGCGGAAACACACGCCATCCTGCCCTATGATCATTACCTCCGCAGCCTGCCAGACCACCTGCAACAGCTGGACATGGAAAGCAGCGGAAAGCAGGTCAGTCAACAAGGGGAATCTCTGGATTACCAGACCGGACCGGTCATCTGGGGTGGCGTCGGAGCCAATGGCCAGCACGCATACCACCAGCTGATTCATCAGGGCACCCGCCTGATCCCGGCGGACTTCATCATTCCCCTGCAGACCCATAACCCGGTTGCAACGCACCATGCAGATCTTTTTGCCAACTGCCTGGCCCAGTCCAGAGCGATGATGGCCGGAAAGACTCTGGAAGAAGCAAAAGCGGAACTGGCCGCAAGCGGCGAGTCCGAAGCTGACATTGAACGGCTGGCTCCACACAAGGTAATCCCGGGGAACCAGCCCAACAACATCCTTATGATGGAAAAGGTAACTCCGGCAAGCGTCGGGGCTCTGATCGCGCTTTACGAACATCGCACCTTTGTACAAGGCGTAATCTGGGACATTGATTCGTTTGATCAATGGGGCGTTGAGCTGGGCAAGAAGCTGGGGCAGGACATTCTGCCGAGGCTTCTGGAATCAAGTGCCGAGGGGAAAGCAAGTGATAGTGCCACGGACAACCTGATCAGTCTGTTCCGCGCATCAAACCGCCGTTGAAATCACCCTCTCCTGCCAGCTGAAATCTATCGGCCACAGCTTCTGGTCTGCGTGGTAAGCCTGCCAGAGCTCAAGATAACTCTTCCGGCATACCGGGTGCTTCACAGCGGGAGCGATATCCGCCAGAGGGCGCAGCACAAAAGCATTCTTGAGAATCTCGCCTCTGGGTAGTTCCACACCGTCCATCTGACCCACAGCTTCACCGTATGTCAGAATATCCAGGTCCAGGGTTCTTGCGCTGAATTTAGGGGCATCACGGAGCCGGCCATTTTCCGCTTCCAGCTGCTTGAAACGTCGTGAAAGCGCACCTACAGAGAGATTGGTTCTGATACCCACAACCAGGTTCAGAAACGGAGAACCATCAAATCCCACGGCTTCACTTTCATAGACAGGGGAGATCTCAAGTTTATCAAACCAGCTCGCCAGAGCATCCAGCGCTGCACGCACGTATCGCTCCCTGTCAACATTACTGCCAATACTGATATAGACAGGAACCTGATCAACCATTACCGAGCTCTCCTTTCCTGACAGACCTTTCAATACAGACCCCGACAGAACGGGCCGCTGGCACAGCTCCGGGCTTGCGCAACGTCAACCGAAGCCAGCCAACGCCAAAATCCTGCAATATAACGCCCGCCAGGACCTCTGCACCATGCTCCAGCAGTTGTGGCTTAAGCTCTTTCAGGCACGACTCTACCCGCGCACTCACAGCTGCATAATCAAGAGCATCCGATACATCGTCAGACATTCCGGGGATACGGTTATCCCAGGCCATTTCAAGATCCACCACCAGTGCCTGGGTTACATCGCGCTCCCAGTCATATACACCCACTACGGTTTCTACAACCAGGCCTTCGATCAATACGCTATCTGCCAAGAGGGGGCTCCCGGGACTATCCCACATACTGCTGATTGAATAACACACAGACTGCGGATACTGTAACCACACTGGCCTGCAAATTGAGGGCCGGCATTTTCGCACATAATACCCTGATACGTCTTTGTCTCTGAGCTCGCAAAATGGCCCTGAGTGACCCGATAACAACTGTTGCACTATGCACCGCCGCCTATCTGGCCGGTTCGGTGCTGTTTGCACTTCCGGTCTGCCGCTTGTGGGGGCTTCCGGACCCCAGGGCTCAGGGCTCAGGCAATCCAGGTGCAACCAACGTCTACCGGGCTGGCGGCTGGCTGCCCGCTCTCGTCACCCTGGCCCTGGATGCTGCCAAAGGCTGGCTGCCCGTCTGGCTCGCACATCACGCGGGGTTATCCACTCTGGTTCAAGCGATGGTCGCACTCTTCGCTGTTACCGGGCACATGATCCCGGCATTCTATCGCTTCAAAGGAGGCAAAGGCGTTGCAACAGCCCTGGGCGCCGGCCTTGCTCTCGCACCGGTCACAACACTTGCAATGGCGGCCCTGTGGTTACTGGTTCTTTGGCGCTGGAAGATCTCGGCACTGGCATCGGTGATCGCCATCATCAGCGGGCCGGTTATCAGCGCATTTATTGAGCCGGAAAACCTGCCCATGTTTGGCCTCCTGGCCATCCTGATCGTCGTGCGTCATCGCAACAATCTGATCCGCCTCGCCCAGGGGCGGGAAATCCGCCTCTAGTGCGTGCCTCCGGTTCAATCCACAAGCCCCGTCAGCCGGACCTCTCCCAGAGACGGCAGTTTGTTCATGGGCCACCTGGGCACAGCCACAATCCGTTCACCGTCACATTGACCTGCCTTCATACGCTGGGCTCCAGCATAAGCAATCATCGCCCCATTATCGGTACAAAACTCAGGACGGGCATAAAAAACCTGAGCACGCAGTTTTTCAGCCATTTTCTCAAGGCCGGCCCGCAGCCTCTTATTGGCACTCACCCCTCCGGCAATAACCAGGCGATCACAACCCGCCTGCTCAAGCGCACGCCGGCACTTAATTACCAGGGTATCCACTGCAGCCGTTTCAAACTCCAGGGCAATATCAGCACGCACCTGATCCGTGAGCCCCTCCGCTGACTTTTTCTCCGCATTAACGGTATTGAGCGTAAAGGTCTTCAGCCCGCTGAAGCTGAAATCAAGGCCCGGCCGGTCTGTCATCGGCCGGGGAAACCGGTATCGGCCCGGAACACCCTTTTCAGCCAGAGCAGCTACCCGAGGGCCGCCCGGATAGTCCAGCCCCAGCATTTTCGCGGTTTTGTCGAAAGCCTCACCGGCAGCATCATCCACCGACTCGCCAAGCATTTCGTATTCCCCGATGCCATCCACTCGCACCAGCTGCGTATGACCGCCAGAAACCAGCAGAGCCACAAACGGGAATGCCGGCGGATTGTCTTCTAACATGGGCGCCAACAGATGGCCTTCCATGTGATGCACGCCAAGCACCGGTATGCCAAGAGCAAAACCAAGGGCGTGGGCAACAGACCCGCCCACCATAAGAGCCCCGATCAGTCCGGGCCCCGCTGTGTAAGCAATGCCTTCAATGTCCTTGCGCGTCCGGCCAGCATCGGAGAGCACCTGATCACACAAGGGCAGCAGTTTGCGAACATGATCACGGGATGCAAGCTCTGGCACTACGCCGCCATAATCGGCGTGCATATCAACCTGGCTGAACAATGCGTGGCTTAGCAGCCCCTCATCAGTGTCAAACAAGGCAACGCCAGTTTCGTCACAAGACGTTTCAATACCCAGAATCAGCATATAACCTGGCCACATCGGTTGGTATAAATGGATAAGCGGCCCACATTTTAGCAGAAACCCGAAACTCACTGGCAGTTTCATCGAACAAACATTGACCTCGCCACGATCCAGGCGCTATCATTGCCGCCCTAAATTACGAACTGGTCGAGTTTTAGCCAATCGGACCAGGGTAGAGCCAGTCTGGCAATGCCGGACGCGCATAAAATTGAAACCGAATCTATCAGGTAGGTGATTGTCGAATGCCAGCTGTTAAAGTGAAAGAGAACGAACCGTTTGACGTAGCACTGCGTCGCTTCAAGCGTTCCTGCGAAAAAGCGGGTGTACTCTCTGAAGTGCGTCGTCGCGAGCACTATGAGAAGCCGACTTCTGTTCGCAAGCGCAAAGCAGCCGCAGCCGTTAAGCGTCATCTCAAGAAGCTTCAGCGGGAACAGCGCAAGTTCGAGCGTCTGTACTGAGTCCCAGCAGACGCCGCTTGACTGCAAAGCACTGATTGCCTGTACAGCCACAGGCTGCACAGAGCGACCAAAAAATGCCGCCGGGGCCTGGCTTCGGCGGCATTTTTGGCTATTGGCCCAAGTATGCAACGGGTCTGATGTGGAGCCTCTATGAGCGGACTGATCCCCCAACGCTTTGTTGAAGACCTGCTCGACCGGGTAGATCTGGCAGAGCTGATCGGCTCGCGCATTACCCTGAAAAAGGCCGGAGGCAGTTATAAAGCCTGCTGCCCTTTTCACGATGAGAAAACACCGTCGTTCAATGTAAGGCCAGACAAAGGCTTCTATCATTGCTTTGGCTGCGGAGCTCATGGTGACGCAATCAGCTTCGTACGTGAGTTTGACGGTTTGGGCTTTACCGATGCCGTAGAAGAACTGGCACGCAGAGCCGGGCTGGAAGTGCCGTACGACCAGGTTGCCAGACAGGAAATTCAGCAGGCTCGAACGCTGACAGATGCACTGGATTTTGCCAGTCGTTTTTATCAGTCATCGCTGAATAGCCAGCAAGGCACCTTTGCCCGAGACTACCTGAAACAACGCGGGCTGGATGACGACATTATCCGACAGTATCAGGTGGGGTATGCACCGGCAGCCGGCACGGCACTGTTTGACGCCGCCAGCAAGGACCTTCAGGGACCGCTGATTGAAACCGGCGCAGTCTCTGACAAATATGGCAAGCCACGGGATTTTTTCCGCAACCGGATCATGTTTCCGATCCGGAACAGCCGGGGTAAAACCATCGCTTTCGGCGGGCGGACGCTCGGCGAAGACAAGGCAAAGTACATTAACTCCCCGGAGTCAGATGTATTTCATAAAAGCCGCCAGATATATGGCCTGTTTGAAGCAAAACAGGCACTGAAGCAGCTCGACAAGTTGCTTGTGGTAGAAGGCTATATGGATGTGATTGCCCTGGCCCAGCACGGCATTCATTACGCCGTTGCGACCCTTGGCACAGCAACGAACCAGGATAGCCTGACCGCCCTGCTGAAACAGGCAAGGCACATAGTGTTCTGTTTTGATGGCGACCAGGCTGGCTTCCGAGCTGCTGACAAGGCCATGGATAACGCCCTTGAACTTATGGCCGACGGACTGCACCTGCAGTTTTTGATGCTTCCTGAAGGTGAAGACCCGGACACACTGGTGCGCAAGGAAGGTGCCGAGGCGTTTCAGAAACGCATTGACGGCGCCACGCCACTGTCCAGGTATCTGTTTGATCGCCAGAGCGAGGGGCTGGATCTGCAACTGCCGGAAAACCGCGGCGAGCTCAGAGCCAGAACCGAGCCTCTGCTGAACAAAATGCCCAGATGCACCCTCCGGGATGCGATGTGGCATGAAATGTTACGTTTGTGCGGCGGCCGTAACCAGTGGCAAAACCGCCAACCCCAGCAATGGGGCAACTGGAAGGGTGGACGGAAAGATCGCGTTACCGAAGAGCGTATCGACGTAAAACTGAGCAAAGACAGCATTCTGTGCCTGGCGCTGCTGGAGGCACCGGACATTGCGAGCGAAGTCACTGAACTGGCCCGGCAGTCGCGCCAGTATAATCAAGCCCGGAACTTTGCGGGTTTTATTCTGGAACATGAAATCCGGAATCGGAAAACACTGATAGCAAGACTCGCCCTGGACAACCAGGCGCGTGAGCGGTTCTACCATCTGTTTGACGGCATAGAGCACATCCCTGCACGGGAAAGCACTCTGGCCGCAGCACGAGAGATACTGAACCCGAATGAAGAAGCATCAAGGCAGCAAAAGCTGGCCACGCTGTTGCGCAATTTTGCAAACCTTACAGCCGAGGAACGGCAAGAACTCCGAGAGCTGAGCGGGGGAACTCCCGAGTAACAGCACTTGAAACTTTGCGCACTGATCACCATCTAACCATTCGGTGGCAGAGCATTAGAGCGACAGCTATAATGGCTGTTTCATTTTATCTTTATTTAAGCGAGTTCACAGGGTGTCTATGTCAGGCAATTCGCAGAAATCACGTTTGAAAGACCTCATCGCACGAGGCAAGGAACAAGGCTACCTGACTTACGCCGAGGTAAACGACCACCTCCCGGAAGACATTGCCGATCCGGATCAGGTCGAAGATATCATTCGCATGATCAACGACATGGGCATTCAGGTATCTGAAGTAGCGCCTGATGCCGACACTCTGCTGATGACCGATGGCGACTCCACCGCCGACGAAGCCGCTGCGGCAGAAGCAGCAGCCGCTCTCGCCGCGGTAGAATCCGACGCTGGCCGCACCACCGACCCGGTGCGTATGTATATGCGTGAAATGGGTACCGTGGAGCTGCTGACCCGGGAAGGCGAAATTGTCATCGCCAAGCGTATCGAAGAAGGCATTCGCGATGTTATGGCGGCCGTTGCCCATTTCCCCGGCACCGCTGGCACTGTTATCCAGGCCTATGACCGAATCATCGAGAACGAAGGTCGCATCAGCGATATAGTAACCGGCTTCCTGGATCCGGATGGTGCTGAGCCATTCATGCCAGAAGAGCCAGCAAAGCCCGAAGCAGCCAGCGACGAATCTGATGACGACGATTCCGAAGGCGAAGAGGAAGAAACCGAAAGCGGACCGGATCCCGAAGAAACCCGTTTGCGTTTCGAGCTTCTCAGGGAAAAACTGGCAACCGCTGAAACCCTGCTTGCGAAACTCGGTCGTGCAGATAAAAAAACCCAGGCAGCACTTAATGAGCTGGGACAGGTTTTTGCACCATTCAAACTTGGCAACAAAGCATTTGATGAGCTAGTCAACGTGGTGCGTTCCACTAACGACCTCGTGCGCCAGAATGAACGTGCAATACTCCAGATTTGCGTCCGCGACTGTAAAATGCCACGCAAGGATTTCATCAAATCCTTCCCTGGCAATGAAGCAAATCCGGAATGGGCCGAGAAAATCAGCAAGAGCAAAAAGCCCTACGCCGCGGCGATAGGCGAACGCATTGATGAAATAGTCCGGCTACAGAAACGCATTCAGAATGTGCAGACTGAAGTAGATCTGGATGTTGTCGATATCAAGGAAATCAACCGCCGCGTTTCTATCGGCGAGGCACGAGCTCGTCGCGCCAAGAAAGAGATGGTCGAGGCCAACCTGCGCCTGGTTATCTCAATCGCCAAGAAATACACCAACCGCGGGCTGCAGTTCCTGGATCTGATCCAGGAAGGCAACATCGGCCTGATGAAAGCCGTAGACAAATTTGAATACCGGCGCGGTTATAAGTTCTCGACTTATGCTACCTGGTGGATTCGACAGGCCATAACCCGCTCTATTGCGGACCAGGCTCGCACCATTCGTATTCCGGTGCACATGATTGAAACCATCAACAAGCTCAACCGTATCTCTCGCCAGATGCTTCAGGAAATGGGCCGTGAGCCCACACCGGAAGAGCTGGGTGAGCGTATGGAAATGCCGGAAGACAAGATCCGCAAGGTCCTGAAAATCGCCAAGGAGCCCATTTCCATGGAAACTCCGATCGGCGACGATGAAGACAGCCATCTGGGTGATTTCATTGAGGACATCCAGGCCCTGTCGCCGGTGGACTCAGCCACTGCAGAAGGCCTGCGGGAAGCCACACGCTCTGTCCTTGCCGGTCTCACAGCCCGTGAGTCCAAGGTACTGCGCATGCGCTTCGGTATCGAAATGAACACGGATCACACCCTTGAAGAAGTGGGCAAACAGTTCGACGTAACCCGCGAACGGATCCGTCAGATCGAAGCCAAGGCTCTGCGTAAACTGCGTCACCCTTCCCGCTCCGACCACCTGCGAGGCTTTATTGACGATCAGGGCAACGGATAAGCTTCACAACAGTAGCGGGCGCCGCCACTCCCCGGTATAATGGCGCCCGCTTTGTTTCCTCCACGGGAAACACATTCCTGACAGCGTTCGCTGAACGGGCCTATAGCTCAGTTGGTTAGAGCAGAGGACTCATAATCCTTTGGTCCCTGGTTCGAGTCCAGGTGGGCCCACCATTTTTAATTCCGAAGACTTCCAAACATCCCGCCAGCCCGCTAAAACAGCGGGTTTATGCTCAAAGCATTACCTAGCAGTTCCGATACATACCCCTAGCATCCAGCTAAATTAGGGGGTACATTCGGGGGTATCTGGGATTTTGTCCCAAAACATACCCCCCAACCGGAGCTACCCCCATGGCCCGCGCCACCAACAAGCTCACCAGCACCCAGATTAAAAGCTCCACCTTTGAGAAGTACGGCAAGCGCACCAAGCTGGCGGACGGTAGCGGGCTGTACTTGGATATTCAGAAGGCGGGCCGGTACTGGCGAATGAAATACCGCTATGCCGGAAAAGAAAAGCTCCTAGCCCTGGGGGTATATCCTGAGACCAGCCTGAAAGATGCCCGCACCGCCCGCGACGAGGCCCGCCAGCTACTGGCTAAAGATATTGACCCTTCAGCACACCGCCGCCAGTCCGAGACACAACGCCGGGGAGCCGCAGCTAACACCTTCAAAGCCGTGGCCCTGGAATGGCTAGAGCAGGTGCACAAGAAGAACGTAGGCGCGACGACCTACCCGAAGAACGTCCGCCGCCTCGAAATGTACGCATACCCCAAGCTAGGCCGCTTCCCCATTGGCGAGATAGAGCCGCCCGATGTTTTGGGGGTATTGCGGGAGATTGAGAACCGGGGACACGTAGACAACGCCCACCGACTGAAAACACTAATCGGGCAGGTATTCCGGTATGCCGTAAGCACAGGCCGCGCCCAACGGGACGTTACCGCAGACCTCCGGGGCATATTACCCGCGCCAAACGTGAAGCATCACGCCGCCGTAGTCACACCCGACGAAATAGCCGAACTATTGAGAAAGGTAGACACCTATTGGGGAAGCCCTACGGTATGCCTGGCCCTGAAGCTATCGCCCTACCTGTTTTTGAGGCCCGGCAACCTACGGCACATGCGCTGGGAGGAAATCGACTGGCAAGCCGCCACCTGGACAACCGAGACCACCAAAAACGGGGAGCCCCTTATAGTTCCCCTAGCCAGCCAAGCAATCACCCTGCTGAGGGAGCTGGAGGGCATTAACGGGCGCGATGAATGGGTATTCCCTAGTGGGCACGGCAAAGGCCGACCCATGAGTGAGAACGCCGTTACCGGAGCCCTGAACCGTCTTGAACTGAAGGGCATTATGTCTGCCCATGGATTCCGGGCTATGGCCAAGACCGTGCTAACAGAGCGCCTTGGATTCCGAACAGAAATTATAGAAATGCAAATGGCCCACCAAGTTCGTGACGTACACGGCAGAGCCTACAACCGGACAACGTGGCTACCAGAGCGAACGGCCATGATGCAGCAATGGGCCGATTACTTGGACAACCTGAAAGACCTACAAAGCAACGTGGTGGCCATAGGACAGACCGCCAGCAAATAACAATTTTGGCCGTGCCTAGCTCGACGGAGTGAAAAGCGGGAACCCTACCCGCCAGGCATGGCCTACCTGAATAGGGGCGCTGGGGGGCGCTATGTCACTAAAATTATCACGCTTAAAACGATGGCTGACGCTGGAAGATGCAGCAAAATACTTATCGTTAGCTTTGGGTGAACCAGTAGAGACGAAAGACTTAATCCAGCTATCGTTGGAGCAGGAGCTGGCATTAGCTGCAATGCTGCCAGATTCAATAATGGCAGTTAAATACAGGCACAACCCGCATGCCCACGAGGAAGAGCCACCCACTTCAAGAGAAAACGATCCACTTGGACTCTTGGACAGACTGGAGCTTATGAACCGCTTAAGCTGGGCCTTGCTTCTTGATGAAGAAACAGTGTTCGAACCAGACTTTGAGGACGTAAGACGAGTTAGCGGCTTGTGGAGCCTTCCCTGCCTTGAAAAAAGCAACAACATTACGCTGCTTGGAAGCCGCCTTACATCTGCACTGACTCAAAGGCACATATCCGACCAGTCGAAGCCTGGCTTTGGCCCGATTATTATTCAAAACTCAATCACTGATGAATTTTGGGGCCTAGTTGAATTTTCCTATGATGCTTTTGATGACGAAGATGACGATAGAAAGCCTGGCAGGAAAGACTATGTTCCAATATATGAGCTGCCAGAGAATGCCTTTATAGGAGTGTCACAGACTGAACTTCAGAGTTTCATAGGAGCCCTTCAGGAACCAGAGGCCACCCCGTCAGCCAACCAACTGGAAGCCCTGCCCGATGATTTCAGCGCCTTGTATGACGCCATGGGCGCTGGCGAATTGCCCCACATGGACATTGTCATAGCGGCATGGCGCAATTTCTGGAAAGAGCGCAGGCCAGATGATGGTAAACCGTATCCGGTAAATGCCGAGGTTGCCGATTGGATAAAGAAGCGAATGGAAACCCCGTCTACGGTTTTGGCGGAGAATATGGCAAAAATCATTCGCCCAAGCTGGGCACCATTAGGCCGCCAATCAAAGTGCAATCGATAAAGGGGTCACCCCTTCCGGGCCAGTAACAGCAAGGCTTTCAGGAAGTGCCAACCCCTTCACCCTAAACCCTTTTATCTATTCTGCACCCGCCAGCAATTAGAGGATTACCCCGAACCAAACAGGAACCAAGGGGTAATCCGACATGACCGCACAAGCACACACCGCAGGTACCAACCGCCAGCAACTCGAGCGGATGCTACGCCGCAAGGAAGTGGAGCAGATCACCGCCCGCAGCCGAAGCGCAATCTATGAGGGCATGGCCGCTGGCACTTTTCCGAAGCCAGTAAAGATTGGAGCCCGCGCCGTTGCATGGCCTGAGTCAGTAATTCGTAACTGGATTGCTGAACGCATGGAAGGGGGCGAAGCATGAAAAAGGAAGCGCCCGCCGCCACAGCAAAGCGCCTACGGAAGTATATCACCCCAAGGCACCGCCGCTTAATCGTCGCCCTGCTCATAGGCCCATTGCCCCGCGAAACAGCCGACCGTGTAGCCGGGGCCAGTAACAGCCCCCACTACATTCGCGACCTACGCGACAAGTTCCACCTGAACATTTACACCGAACGTGTGGAGCGCATCGACCGTGACGGACACAGCACCCGGCCTGGGATATACCACCTGCAAGCGGATAGCCGAGAACTTGCAGAACTGCTGATTAGCTCGGCACTGCCAGATTGGCCCACACCGGACGACGACACGAGGGGCTGAACATGGCCAAGGACAGACGCGCCAGGGCCACCGGTAAGACAGGCAACGCCCCCTTTCTACACATACCGCACAGCGTTTTGAGCAGCGATGCTTACAAGACGCTGGACGGATGGGGGGCCAAGCTGCTGCTGGACGTTGCCGGGCAGTACAAAGGCCACAACAATGGCGATTTATGCGCGGCATGGTCGGTATTGCAGGCCAAGGGCTGGAAGTCGAAAGGAACGCTCCACAGAGCCCTTAACGCCCTACTGGAAGCCGGACTTATCGAACAGACCCGGCAAGGTGGCCGCAATCGTTGTTCGCTGTATGCCGTGACTTGGAAAAACATAGACGAGTGCAAAGGAAAACTGGACGTTTCACCGACCAAAGCTCCAAGCGCCCGCTACCTGAAACTTGAGGCAATGCTGAAATGAAAACAGAATCCTTACCCCGTATGTGGGCCGACTTACCCCGTATGCGGGCTAGTCAGGGAAAAGTGAGCCACCAGCAAGCGACCATTACCCCGCATGCGTACCAGTCAGGCCATTTTGTCACCACTCATTACCCCGTATGAGTACACCTTTATAAGTTACCAAGGGGCAGAGCCCTTTAAATCATCATGCAATACAGCGAGCGCCATCGAGCAATCACCGCCAGCCTGAAGGAAGCAGCACCATGCACATGACCGCCCAATACCCGACTGACTCTGAAGCATACAACGCAATGAAGGCCGCACCGCCGAAACATTGCCCCACAATCGACGCAACCACCCGAAACATCCTGGAGCGCCTGCTAGTCGATTTGATGCACATGCGAGATTTCGAGTTTGACACCGAGACCAACTTGAACGGATACGTTGGCATGGATGTATGCACCAGCGTACTGGCCAGGCTTATTGATGGGCCATTGCCCGACAACGTGACCGCCCTCGCTCATCGACGTTAAACACGGAAGCCAGCCAAGGACGGCAACGGGCAATCTGCCATTTCTACTTAGCCCTACTTCAGATTATCCCGACTATAAAAAGCGATGAAGCCCCTGTTGGTAGGCAATCGCCAGAACGCCAAACATTCTCATTTTGAAAGGCAGCCACAGGAAGTAGGCAACGCCCAGCATGTTGACGAATATTGACATTTTGAGCGGCTGGCAACCTCAGAAAACCTCAGATTGTCTCAACCGGGCAACGCCGCCAGCCTGTTAAGGAATGTTAAGGTTTATCCTGCTAGATAGGGCGCTGGTACGCAGCAAAAGTGCGCATTCAGCTATTAACAGAAGTAAACCTTTTGAGCGCCGTGGAAGGCTCACAGCACGCGCCGCTGCAATCTGGCATAAGTTATCAGGGTAATGGCGACGAAGCCGACCCAGAGAGCATGGGGCCCCCAAGGCACTGAATAGCGCCGCGAGTCGGGGCAACCACGCGGTAAAAGAGAAATTTTCGGGCATCTATGCGCCTCACCAGATGAAGCGAAAAGCACCGCCAAAGCAACCACATAGGCCTGTACAACCAGAGCATTGCTAACCGAACTGTAAGCCATTACTGACAACGCCAAACTAAAAGGTACTCCCGAACGAGCCCCGCCCATGGGTGACGTGGAGCGCGAGAGTTCACTACATAAGAAAATTATAAGGGCCAGTTGTTATATCACTATCCGCCAGCCACCATAGCCAGAGGCTTTAACGCTTCCGACACTACAACACCGAATGACCGGCTGGCGGATTATCCGACACAGGGAGAATGCAATTAGCTGGATTGTTGCAGCCCTCAAAATTTGGTTTTCCTGAACTGACCACGCAAAAGAAAGGCTACGACACCGATGTCCGGAGTGTCGGCCCCTAGGGATTAGCCTACCCCCTTCCCCTGATTCAAGCGACAGGCCAAGGATCGCAGGTAATCACACAGGAAAACACAGGATTACAGCCCCGCACAGAAGTTGCCTGCTGGCGGAGTGTTCGACAGCCGGGAGGGGCGGGGTATATCCTTGCACCACTGGAATACCTCGACCGCCCCCATTGAAATATTTTTACGCCCCCAAAATTCGGGTTTTAAGCTCCAATAAGTACCGGAGATAGCGCCGCAGAATTGGGGGTATTTATGGGGGTACTTTCACAAATGAGGCATGGCTGTCTTTCGCCTTTTCAAATAGTTACAAGCTAACTTCGAGAGAAGGTGGGCCCACCATTACTCGAAAAGTGCATCCCCAGCATTTCCTCAAACGGCTTCAGACTATTTTCTGCCTAGCCGAGGCCTGCTTGTGACGGCTTTTTCATTACATCAAAAGCCATCTTAACAGCCACATTTCAACTTGTTACAACGTCTACGGACAGCAGCACCGGGTTCGCTAGCCAGTATTTGTTGCGGATCAGTCATGGTTCGTCGCTGACTGACTGCTATGCTTCATCCAAAGGTGCAAACGGCACACCGCAGTTTTACGGTTCACCTCTCCGTTCATAAAAATCCGTCAATCCCTGTAGCAGGATAGTTGCGTGCATACGACACGTCCCTGCACCGCTTCTGTATACCGCTGAAAGGAGATCGCGAATGAACAGGCATATACCGATGTTATACATCGCCGGGATTACTGGCATTGCTCTTTCTATTGGTGGCTGTGCAAGCCCCGGAGAGCGACCAGACTCAGACCTCCAGTCCGCAGAGAGCGCTCTTCAGCAGGCCGTAGCAGCAGACGCACGTGAGTTTGAACCTGTGCTACTCAACAATGCCCAGAATAAAGTTGCTGACGCGAAAAGCCTGATAGAACAGGAAAAATACCGGGACGCCGAACGCCTTCTTGAACAGGCCTCCGTTGATGCCCAACTGGCCGGGGCGCGCTCGGAAACAGCCAAAGCCAAACACGCTGTAGAGGAGATCAACAGCAACATCGAGTCTCTGCGCAAACAAATCCATCAAAGCCAGTGATTGCCATATCTGGAAAGGAGACTGTTATGAACAAATGCAACATAACACTGGGCATTGCTGTGAGTATGTCAGTACTGGTTGCCGGCTGTGCCACAAGCCAGCCAGACAATGCGATGGTGAATGAGGCCCGCGCCTCATACGCCAAAATCAAAGACGACCCTGATGTTGCGCGCAGTGGCGATCGCCAGCTTCGCAGCGCAAGAGACGAGCTGAATCGTGCGGAGTCCTTACTGGCTGACGGCGATGACACGGTTCGCATTGAGCATGCTGCCTACCTGGCTAACCGCCACGCCCAGATTGCCAGCGAACAGGCCGAACGCGCGAAACTGCAGGCGCAGATTGATTCCGCAGAAGAGCGCCGCCGGGAGCTGATGCTTGATCAACGTTCGGGCGAAGCAGAGCAGGCACGCAGGGAAGCCGATATGCTGCGCAAGAGAATGGAGGAACTGCAGGCGGAACGCACTGATCGCGGCATGGTACTGACGTTGGGAGACGTCCTGTTCGATCTCAACAAAGCTGACCTTAAAGCTTCGGGAGAGAAGACCATAGGCCGCCTGGCACAGTTCATGAGGGAGTATGAAGACAGGAAAGTCCGTGTGGAAGGCTATACCGACAGTACAGGTAACGATTCGTACAACCAGCAGCTATCCGAGCGTCGGGCTCTGGCAGTTCGGGACGAACTGGTCGCACAGGGTGTTGAGGGCCGTCGGGTAGAAATTCAGGGCTATGGTGAACAGTTCCCGGTCGCCAGTAATGACACTTCCACTGGGCGGCAGCAAAACCGTCGAGTAGAGATTGTGATCTCGGATAAAGACGGCAATATCGAAGCCAGGTAATGCCGATACACGTCTCGCCCGGGCCTGAACTCCGGACACATTGACAAGGATCAAGCCTGCCTCTACGAAAGGACTTAAACTGAAATTGATGAACACGCTGTCACATATCAGGAGTAATGCTGAATGCCATTGGAAAAACACGATCTGTTAAATGAACTGCCAGAATCTAAAGATGCTATCCATAAACTGAAGATGACTGATCAGCACTTTGCGAAAATTTTCGAAGCGTATCACGACATTGATCATGAAGTGCGCCGCATTGAGCAGGGCGTCGAGACCACGTCTGATGAATATCTTGAGGAGCAAAAGAAAAAGCGACTGAGCCTCAAGGACCAACTCTACGGAATGATCCGCGATTACGAGGCGTCAGTAGCAAGCTGAGGCCGGAGAATGCTGACGCACCTTGCAGTCATCTGTGAGGTGCTTTTTTTTGCTCTATACAGCAAACTGTACCGGCCCGAACAAAACAGGGAGAAGAAAATGCCCGAATGGCTGCAGTGGAGCCTGATTACTACCGGTGCGATCGCCATTATTGCGTTACTGGGCTTTATCCGCCGACAAACGGTTGTGCTGTCTGAGAACCGTATACGCCAGCAAAAGGCAGAGGCCTTTCAGGCCAAACGGCGCCAGAACATGATCGACAGTATCCGTGTAATCGCTATGGCTATTGAGGAAGACCAGGTCGAATACTCAGAAGCCTGCCTCCGTATCAAGGGCCTCCTCGATCACGTTGAGCCTGCGCTCATGGAAAAAGCTCCGTATCGGGTATTTATCGAAGTATATGAACAACTTCGCCATATGCCCACTCATCAGGCTCGCCAGGATACGGATGCACGCTTTGTGGCGAAAATGGACAAAGAGCGGTTCTCGGTAGAAAAGCGCCACGCTGATGAAATTCGGCGCGCGGCAACCGCTATCCGGAACCATGCATTCTGATCAGCGCCGATATTTGTAACTTTTTGCAACAAACAAAGGTGCAGCGCGTGATTTTATTGATGCAATATCAGCAGGTTGCCCAAGCTGTCAAAAATGACGACGCACTCAAGTTCAGGCTCCCTGCCTCAGCACCTTTTCTTTTTGCAGACCTTGTCTAAATTGAAATCAGGGCGGAGTTTTTCTGCATCGATGACCGCCCTGCGTTGTTTCTCCTGTTATGTTCGGACAACTCTGCTATGAGCGAAAGCCTCGCCGGCCTGTATTACAGGCCGGCTTTTTTTATTACGTGGCCATCATGCCGGCCATGGCCATAATATTATCTTTACTGTCTACCAGCTCATCAAACTGCGCTTCCACCTGCTTGCGATCCAGCCCCAACTCGTCATAAACCTCTTGTTCTATGGCTTCGCTGGCACCCAGAGCTATGCCTCTGGCAGCCAACAGTTGCCGGCCTAACCACAAAAGCCTGGCGTATACACTGTGATCACCCTTATAACCCCGATGCTTCTGATACCTGAGAGCCACAGTGACTTCATCCGGCATACCCCAGTTCTCCATTAACCGTGCGGCTATCTGTTCACGGGTAATACCCAGAAGGAAATGTTCCGTTACCGAGGAATCAAGAGTCGAGTTCACTTCCAGGGAGCGGCAGACCAAAGCGAAATGAGGAGGGAACACCTGGGCCAGCAGAAGGTATCCAAAGTTATGCAGCAGGCCTGCAAGGTATGCCAACCCGATAGCGGGGCGCTCACTTCGGGGCATCATGCTGGCCAGAATTCCCGCCGACTGGGCTTGCCATATAGCCTGCTGCCAATAGTCCACAT
This sequence comes from Marinobacter sp. F3R11, assembly GCF_003318275.1. GTDB lineage: Bacteria > Pseudomonadota > Gammaproteobacteria > Pseudomonadales > Oleiphilaceae > Marinobacter. The sequence goes on from NZ_QOCH01000009.1 coordinate 46,013, forward strand.
AGCCGTCCGGGTGATCCTGGGGTGGCTTGAGCGTGTGTCCGAGGGACAGCCCCATTGCCAGGTTCATCACCATGTCAAACCCGAGCACTCTGGATATCGCATCGTGTACAGAGCGAACCTGACCGGCGCCCGCATAGAAAGAAGAAGATGCCCAACTGACAACCTGAGCAGCCAGGCTGGGATCACTCTCAACTATATCCACCAGATCTCCCATCACCGCATTCGGGTTAACCCGCAAGTGAATGATGCGCTGGGCGGTTTCAGGTAACGGTGGAAGTTCCATTGTGTCTTCCAGACGTTGCTGAATACGCAGACTTGTGAATTTCTTCAGAGCAAACTTCAGCTGGGCATGGTCTTTGTCCGGATCGTCCAGATTGACCGAAATATTTTCCGATGCCACCGTAACCGACCGACGCTCAGCAGTTGATGTCAGCGTGCGAAAATCTTCAGCGGGCATCACCATGGCCAGATTCCCTTCCCCTAAAGCCAGGGCTACCGACGGCAAATCATCTACCCGACGGTCCACTATGGTAGGCCAGCCTGTAAGCGAAGGCAGTGCCGGAAGCTCCCGCAGCCCGGCACGCTTTGTCACACGAACCTGTTCGCGGGGCTTCATAAGACGAAAATTCCGCTCCAGTTGCTTGTTCAGGCGCTCGAGGTCAATAAAATCGTCTTTGCAACAGATGACCTGGAGATTCCCCTGCCCGTCCTCAAGCAACACCATCCGCAACAGCTCGTGTCTGTTAGCCTGACGCGCGTCTCTCAGCGACACGCCCTTGGCTGCATCGCCCAGGGCCTGCTGAACCGTGACAGGTAATTCCATCATTTTCTCCCGAATGTGCCAGTTGTCATGCGACCATCAAATCAACCGCGTGGGCTTCAGTGTAGAGCATAGTCTGAATCTAAAGTTGATATCGAGTCCAGTCATACATCCCCATACCGCGTATTTTCACCCAGCCAGCGCCTGATCAGGGCCTGTACCAGCTGAGGCTGCTGCATGAGCCCTGGCGCCATCTCGCGCACAGGCTCAATCCAGCCCTTATCTCGTTCAAAGTCTGCCAGCCGAAACTGCATCATGCCAGTCTGGCGGGTCCCAAGCACTTCACCCGGGCCCCGTATTTCAAGATCTTTCTCCGCAATCACAAAGCCATCCTGACTGTCGCGCAGAGCCTGCAACCGTGCCTTGCCGTTAGCTGAGAGCGGCGGGTGATACATAAGCACGCAGAAGCTGGCCTGCTCACCCCTCCCCACCCTGCCACGCAGCTGATGCAACTGAGCCAGACCCAGTCTTTCGGGGTTTTCAATAATGATCAGTGATGCGTTGGGAACGTCCACACCCACTTCAATTACCGTGGTAGCAACCAGCAGGTCCAGCTCACCTTGCTTGAATTGCTCCATAACAGCTGCTTTTTCTACGGACTTCAGCCGCCCATGAACCAGCCCGATTTTCAGGCCAGGCAGCCGTTCTGTCAGCTCCTGAGCTGTTACCTCCGCAGCCTGACACTGCAATGCTTCCGATTCTTCAATCAGGGTACAAACCCAATAAGCCTGTCGACCATGATCACAGGCACTGCGCACACGCTCAATCACATCGTCACGGCGACTGTCAGGGATTACAATGGTTTCAATGGGCTTGCGACCTGGCGGCAACTCATCGATCACCGAAGTATCAAGATCAGCGTATGCGCTCATCGCCAGGGTACGCGGAATTGGTGTCGCGGTCATAATCAGCTGATGTGGCGCCAAAGTGCCGCCCACGCCTTTTTCACGTAACGCAAGGCGCTGATGCACGCCAAACCGATGCTGCTCATCTACGATTACCAGTGCCAGCCGATGGAACAACACATCATCCTGGAACAATGCATGGGTTCCGATTACAACGTCTGCAGCGCCACTATGGACAGAGCCCAGGGTATCTTTACGAACCTTACCTTTAACCTTGCCGGACAGCCATGCCACCCGGACTCCCAGGGGCTGAAACCAGCTACAGAAGTTCTGGTAGTGCTGTTCAGCCAGTATTTCTGTCGGTGCCATAAGCGCAACCTGGGCGCCAGCACTTATGGCCTGAAGAGCCGCCAGTGCAGCAATCACTGTCTTGCCGGAACCCACATCACCCTGAACCAGCCGCAGCATCGGCAATGGCTGGCTAAGATCCTGCCGTATGTCGCTCATAACGTGGCGCTGGGCTCCTGTCAGAGCGAAGGGCAACTCCTCCAGAAATCGTTCAGACAAGTCGCCGGCAGGCAACAGAGGTAAAGACTGGCGGGCCTGAATCTGCTGCCGGACCTGAAGCATACTCAGTTGATGGGCAAGCAGCTCTTCCATGACAAGTCGCTGCTGTGCAGGATGACGCCCCTCCATGAGCAGATGCACCGGAGCATTGGTCGGGGGGGAGTGCACCAGCTGAACCGCCTCCGTAATGCCTGGCAACTGAAACTCCGCCAATAGCTCCAGCGGCAGCCAGTCACGTATCGGATGTCGCTGAAGGTACCCCAGAGCCTGCTGGCACAGGCCTCTTACCCGCGGCTGCTGTATCCCTTCAGTCAGAGGATAAACCGGCGTCAGAGTAGCCTGGCCGTCACCAGGCATGGGTGGAGGATTGACCTGATACTCCGGGTGGTAAAACTCGTACCCGGCCCGGCCCGGACGCACTTCGCCGAAACACCGAACCCGGGAGCCTTCTGCAAGCTGGTTTTTCTGGGCCGCGTTAAAGTGAAAAAACCGCATCACCAGAAAGCCACTGCTATCTTTCAGGGTGACCTGCAGACTACGGCGGCGCCCCATCACCAGATCCGCTTTCATCACCTCACCCTCTACCACAGCCACATCTCCTACCCTCAGGCTGCCCATGGGTACAATGCGAGTGCGGTCTTCATAACGATGGGGGAGGTGAAACAGCAGATCCTGCAGAGATTCGATTCCCAGCCGTGCCAACTTCTCAGCCAGAGCGTTTCCTACACCCTTAAGCTCAGTGACCGGGATCTCATCCAGTGATGCCATGTATCAGGTCAATCCATTCTGGCTTTTTCAATCACCCGGCACTGGCTTGCTGCCAGGGAAAGGACATCAATGGCTTTAGGCCTTGGGAAAGTGACTCTCCAGGCCAGAGCCACAGTCCGGAAAGGCACAGGCGGCGCAAAAGGCCGGGTAACGAGTACGTCTTCCCGGTAACCCATGGCGGTGGCTGCAGAGAGCGGGAGGACGGTAATCCCGAGGCCGGAAGCAACCATATGGCGGATGGTTTCCAGAGAACTGCCTTCAGTGACCAGCGACGGTGAGCCAAGATCAGCCCGGCGGGTAACCGCTTCTACCAATGGCGGACAGGATTCCAGCACCTGATCCCGGAAGCAGTGCCCTGGCCCCAGCAGCAGTAACTGTTCACGGGCGAGCTCGTCGCCGCTAATCTCTTCTTGCGCAGCCAGCGGGTGACCGGCAGGCAGAAGCACCACAAATGGTTCATCGTACAACGGCAGCGTCAGCACCTCCGGTTCTTCAAACGGTAGTGCAATTATAATGGCGTCCAGTTCCGACTGGCGCAGTTTCTGACGCAGGCTGGCAGTGTAATTTTCCTCGATATAGAGTGGCATGTCAGGCGCGGCGCGGCGCAACTCCGGCAGCAGATGGGGGAACAGATAGGGGCCGATAGTGTAAATGGCACCAACCTTGAGCGGTGTGCTCAACTGGTTTTTACCATCCTGAGCCATGTCGCGGATCACGCTGACCTGATCGAGAACCCGCTGGGCCTGCTCAACAATACGCTGGCCGGTTTCCGTTACCCGGATACTGCTTTTACTGCGTTCAAAAAGCGGAATACCCAACTCGTCTTCGAGTTTTTTGACCGCAACGCTGAGTGTAGGCTGACTCACATGGCAGCGCTCTGCAGCCCGGCCAAAATGCCTTTCGCGGGCAAGCGTAACAACGTATCGTAACTCGGTAAGAGTCATGGTGATCTCCGGTCAAAAGGATACGGATCTGGGTTTCACTCTGGAGTGAGTTAAAGGATAAGGATTGATATTGTCTATGGCAATGACTGAATGCAATAGTATGCCGGGAATTCTCATTGCGGGCTGCGGCAAGCTCGGTGGCGCCATTGCCAATAGGCTGAAAGGCTCTGCACAGGTATATGGGTTACGCCGTAATCCATCCAGGGTGCCAGAAGGTGTAGTGGCTATCGGAGCAGATCTGACCCGCCCGGAAAGCCTGAACGGCAAGCTGCCGGAAAATCTGGACAGTGTCATCTACTGCCTGACCCCTTCGGGTTATGACGAACAGGGTTACAGAGATGCTTATGTTAATGGCCTCCTGAACCTGCTCGGCGCCTTGGGCAAACAGAAACTCAAGCGACTCTTTTTTATCAGCAGTACCAGCGTTTATGCTCAGGACGACGATAGCCTGATCGACGAAAGCAGCCCGACATCCCCTGCCCGGGTCACTGGCCAGCAGATACTTGCTGGTGAACAAACAGCACTTGGTAGCGGCCACCCTTCGACAGTTGTGCGCTTCAGCGGGATTTACGGGCCATCACGCAGACGTTTTCTTGAAGAAGTTATTGAGGGCCGCATGAACCCCGTGAAACCGGCACCTTTCAGCAATCGAATTCATGAGGAAGACGCAGCAGCCGTTGTGGCCTATCTCAGTGCTCTGGCACTTTCTGGAAAGCCACTGGACGACTGTTATGTGGCCAGCGATTGTGAGCCGGTTCGTCTTGATGAGGTGGTTGAGTGGGTCCGCCAGCAGATTCCTTGCGCCGACCCCGTAGCAGAGGCCAGAAAGGGCGGCCGGGCCGGCAGCAAGCGCTGCAACAATCAGAAGCTGCTACAAACCGGATTTACGTTTCGCTACCCGGACTTCCGGGCCGGATACCGGGAAATGATCGAAAAGGGCCAGACCCGGAACTGAAAAAGGCAGCCCGCTGGCTGCCTTTGTTCTCTGTGCCCCATCGCTTGATGCCGACTCAGCTCAGAACCATGACCGCTTCTATCTCTACGGGAACGCCCTTGGGTAGCGCTGAAACTTCTACAGCTGCCCGGGCAGGATATGGCTCCTGAAAATACGTCGCCATGACCTCATTAACCGTCGCAAAGTTCGCAAGGTCGGTCATATAGATATTTACCTTCACTATATCCTTCAACTCCCCTCCAGCGGCTTCGCATACAGCCTTGAGGTTATCAAATACCTGACGGGTATTGGCTGCAAAGTCTCCTGCAACCACTTCCATGGTCTCGGGGACCAGAGGAATCTGACCCGAAATGTAGACCGTATCACCCGCCTTTACAGCCTGGGAGTATGTGCCAATTGCCTGCGGTGCATTTTCAGTCTGGATTATGGATTTATTGGTCATAGCGTTTTACTTCCCCTCGTCCAAAACACGAATCGTCGCTGTTAACCACGGGAGCTGTCAACCAGACAACTCCGCCAGGCTCAGTATTTTACACGGCTAATCGATGTGACAGCTTTGATATTACGGACCCGTCGCATTACACGAGCGAGGTGTCGGCGACCGTGAACCTTAACGATCACGCTAACCACACCAAAACGAGCGTTCTGCTCATCCACGCTGATACGTTCTATATTACCATCTGCCATGGCAACAGCCTTGGCAACCTCGGCAATGACACCACGCTGGCGCTCAAGCTCAACACGCAACTCTACGGAAAACTCGTCGGTAATATCCTTGGCCCAGGTAAGATGCGTCAGCCGGGATCGGCCGTCATCATCTTCTGGCAGACGAGAACAGGTGTCGGAATGGATAACCATCCCATTGCCAGATTCCATAACCCCCACAACAGGGTCTCCGGGAATAGGCTTGCAGCAGGTTGCGAAGCGAACCAGCATCCCTTCCGTGCCACGAATGGTTACAGGCGCATCCTCACCCTTACCGGCATTTCCGACCGGCACCGGGGATTCAGAACTTTCAGCGCCACTGACAAGCTGGCGGGCAACCAGATAAGCCATGCGTTTGCCCAGGCCAATATCGCTGACCAGATCATCAAAATTATTGACCTGATTATGGCTGACAACAGCCTGCTTCTGCTCCTCACTGATATCGGACAGGCTGGTGCCAAATCCATTGAGGGACTTCTTCAGCAGAGCACGACCAAGCTCCAGCGACTCCGCCAGTTTCTGGCTCTTGAGCGTATGACGAATACTGCTGCGGGCCTTGCCGGTAACGACAAAGCTGAGCCATGCGGGGTTGGGCCTGGCACCGGGTGCCGTAATCACTTCGACTGTCTGGCCACTCTGCAGAGGTTTACTGAGAGACCCGAGATTCCGGTTTATCCGGCAGGCTACGGTTGCGTTACCAATATCCGTGTGGATCGTATAGGCAAAATCCACTGGTGTTGCGCCCCTGGGCAACTCCATGATTTTACCCTTTGGAGTAAACACGTAGATCTCGTCCGGGAAAAGATCCACTTTCACGTGTTCAATAAATTCGAGGGAGTCGTCCGCCCGCTCACGCATTTCCATGAGACCTTTGACCCAGCGATCGACCCTTGTCTGATTTACGCTGGTCGCACTGGTCGGCTCATTTTTGTACATCCAGTGCGCTGCGATACCATCGTTAGCAATGTGCTCCATTTCCTCAGTACGGATCTGGATTTCGATGTTCACATGCATGCCGAACAAGGTGGTATGTAGCGACTGATAGCCATTGGCCTTCGGCATCGCAATATAATCCTTGAAGCGTCCGGGCATTGGCTTGTACAGATTATGCACGGCCCCGAGAATCCGGTAGCAGTCGTCTTCAGTATCCGTGATGATGCGGAAGGCATATACGTCCATGATTTCATAGAAGGACTTTTGCTTGAGCTTCATCTTGTTGTAGATACTGTTCAGGTGCTTCTCACGCCCGAGTATCCGGCCGGGAAGGCCACGCTCTGCCAGCTTGTCCTGAAGCTTGCCGCGAATGTCCTCAATAATCTCACGATGGCTACCGCGCAGCTTCTCTACAGCCTTGGAGATATAACGGGAACGCATCGGATGCAGCGATGAGAAACCCAGATCTTCCAGCTCAGTGGAGATCGCGTGCATACCAAGACGATTGGCAATCGGGGCGTATATATCGAGGGTTTCGGTGGCAATTCGCTGGCGCTTTTCATAGGGCATGGGCCCCAGAGTACGCATGTTGTGCAGGCGGTCAGCGAGCTTCACGAGAATAACCCGGATATCACGGGCCATGGCCAGGGTCATTTTCTGGAAATTTTCCGCCTGGGCTTCCGCGCGGGAGCGAAACTCTATCTGAGTCAGCTTGCTGACCCCGTCAACCAACTCGGCTACGTCTTCTCCGAACTGCTCAGCAAGAGCATCTTTGGGAATACCGGTATCTTCAATGACATCGTGAAGCATGGCCGCCATCAGGCTCTGATGATCGAGCTTCAGGCCGGCAAGAATATGAGCAACGGCAAGGGGATGGGTTATATAACGGTCGCCACTTTTGCGCATCTGGCCCTCATGGGCCTGCTCTGCATAATAGTAGGCCCTTCGCACCTGATTAATGCGATTGGTATCCAGATAGGTGCTTAGCTCAACCGCCAGCCCTTCTACTGTTGCCTCAAGCGACACCGCGCCTCCGTGATATTCCGACTTCCCACTGTTTTACCTGAAACAGAAACAAAAAAACCCGAATGCAGGCATTCGGGTCTTTATCCTGTCCTTCCGGCAATCATCTATAGATACACTATAAAACTGCAGAGACAGATTTCAATGCTTCCCTGTGCCGCGCAGGCACAATTTGCCCGCACCAGCCCTTAATCTTCTTCGATTTCGTTCAGGAGATCACGGCTAACCAGGCCAGCAGCGATTTCGCGCAGAGCGATTACTGTGGGCTTGTCGTTTTCTTCAGCGACCATCGGCTCAGCACCTTTGGTGGCGAGCTGGCGGGAACGTTTGGTTGCCAGCATAACCAGCTGGAAACGGTTATCAACGTGTTCCAGACAATCTTCAACGGTAACTCGTGCCATAACTTCCCCGACAAAATAAAAATGACTGATTTAGCAGACCGCGTAGTTTACTGCCAGCGGCACAATTTGTATACAGAAAAAGCTCATATCAGGCAGGCTTATCGTTTGCACCTGAAAGTCCCGCAAGCAGATGCCTGTGCCGTGTCCGCTGGATAATAATCTGCAGACGCTGGCTACGTACAATAGCCAGCAGATCGGCCAAGGCTTCCCGGAAGTCGTCATTCACGACCAGATAATCAAACTCCTCTGCATGACGACACTCTTCCCGGGCTTCAGACAACCTCCGCGCCACAACATCCGAGGCATCGGTCCCGCGACCCACAAGACGATCTCTCAGAATTTCGTACGAGGGCGGCACAATAAAAATGCTGACACACTCAGGAATCAGCTTCCGTACCTGCGCGGCACCCTGCCAGTCGATCTCGAGAATAACATCATGCCCTCTGGCCAGAGTTTCCCGCACCCAAACCATAGAAGTACCGTAGTAATTACCGAAAACATCAGCATGTTCCAGAAATTCCCCACGGCTGATCATGGCTTCAAATTCGGAACGGCTCACGAAATGGTAGTTGATGCCGTCTTTCTCACCTTCACGCATGGGACGGGTAGTGTGTGAAACAGACACTCCGAGCTTTTGGTCTGCGCGCACCATTTCTGCCACAAGGCTGGTCTTGCCAGCACCCGATGGCGCAGAAATAACAAACAGAGTACCCGTGTCACCGGCCTGATTCATGACTCAACAACTCCTGAACTGGATCTGGCCACCATCACTGAAGGCCCGGAAAACCGGAAATTATACGGGCTTTGACCAAACACCGCATCCCGGATGCCTCGACAACTGGTAACATTGGGCTGGCGACTGGAAACGCCGCAATATCACACCCAAGCACAGTAAAATGACGGAAAGGTAGCATGGATAAATTTCTGATTGTCATGGACCCGGCCCAAAAGCACCAAAAAGCTCTCGCCCGGGGAATCGAACTGGCGCGCGCCACCGGCGCTCACCTGGAAGTCGTGGCCTTCACCCATGAACACCTCGGGGCACTGCCTTCAGCCCCCACCGTACAGCAGCAGGCGCGAGACGCCATGGTCGAGCTTCGCCAACGCTGGCTGGACCAGATGCTGGCACTTTCAGATTGCAGCGACCTGACCATCACTACCCATACGGTTTGGGAAAAACACATCCATCAGTGGATCATCGAACACTGTCACCCCAACCGCTTCAGCGCCGTAATCAAAACCGGCCAACGTTCAGAGACACTGCTTTATACACCAACCGACTGGCATCTTATCCGGGAATGCCCGGTACCCGTCATGCTGGTTGCAGAGCAAAAGTGGAACCATGCCCACCCGATTCTTGCAGCTGTGGATCTGAGCTCCGGCAAGCCGGTCAAAAAGGCACTCAATACGAAAATCATCAAGCAGGCCAATGCCCTGGCAAAAGCGCTCGGGGTAGAAGTCCACCTGGTTCACGCGCTGCATATTTCTGAAATACTGGCAGATCTTGAAATTATCAATGTGGCTGAACACGAGAAGAAACGTAAAGAAGCGCTTGAGCCAGCAATCACCCACCTGTGTAACACCTGGCACCTGCGCCGCGATCAGATCCACCTGGCTGCTGGCCCGGCACACAAGGTAATCCCCAGCGTTGCCAGCAAACTGAAAGCCGATATGGTAGTGATTGGCACCAGTGGCAAAACCGGCCTCCGGGCGAGAGTCATCGGCAACACAGCAGAAAAAGTGCTCACCCACCTGAGAACCGACCTGCTTGCTATCAAGCCGGGAGAGGCTGGAGAGTAATGCGGAGAAAATTCGACGTTACGACCAGGCAGCCTGAAAGCGCTGCTGATGCCTTGTGCCAGGCATCAGGGCTTTCACGCCAACGCATCAAAGACGCCATGAACAAAGGCGCGTGCTGGTGGACACTTAAAGGCAAACTTGTACGTCTGCGACGTGCAACCAAAGAGGTCAAGGCGGGTACGCGACTACAACTGTACTATGACGAAAACGTACTGGACCGAAAGCCTGAACCGGCAACCCTGATAACGGACAAAACCCGGTACAGTGTATGGTACAAACCCCACGGCATGCTGGCACAGGGCTCACAGTGGGGTGATCACTGCAGCCTGTTACGCTGGGCCGAGCTTGAACTCAAGCGCCCATGCTATCTGATCCACAGGCTGGATGCCGACGCAGCAGGGCTGATGCTCATCGCCCACGACTCGAAAGCCGCCGGCGCGCTCTCCCAGTGCTTTTCCGGGCGCACCATGACCAAGCAGTACCTGGCCAGAGTAACAGGCATTATTTGTATCCAGGACCAGCTGATCGACATGCCGGTTGACGGCAAAGTCGCCATTAGCAGGGCCACTACCCTGACCACAGATGAGCCCAGTCAGACCAGCCTCTTGCAAGTAGCCATTGAAACCGGGCGAAAACACCAGATCCGCAAGCACTTGCAGAGCATCGGGCATCCGATTGTCGGGGATCGCCTTTACGGCAGGCCCGCCAAAGCCTCCCTGCAACTTCTGGCCCTCAGCCTCGAATTCGACTGCCCCCTGAGCCGGCAGAGAGTAAAGCTGGAACTACCGGAGCCTCTGAACAGACTGAGCCCAGTCTGACGGGCCGGGGCTGAATCACCGATCGGAAAACCCACCCTTGGAGCTTGCCTCCGCTCTCCGACTTGGGAAAACTGATTCAAAAGTAACAGACATTACCAGGAAACAGTTGAATTAACGGCCAGGGGCAGATCAGCTGAGTGACATATTGGAAAAATACCAAGCGACAGCCAAAGCTAAAAAGCATCAAGGAGTGACGATATGTCGTCAGAAGCAGATACAAGAGCAAACTACATAGACCCAGCATTAAAAGCCGCACATTGGCAACCGAATAATATTATTCGGGAATATTACTTTACCGATGGCCGTAAGCTTGCTGGCGGTGTCCGTGGTCGTCGCTGTTTTGTCGATTATCTGCTCCACAAAGACAATCGTTACCTCGCTGTGGTTGAGGCGAAAAAAGAGTCCGAGCACCCAACCAAAGGCCTTCAACAAGCCATAGACTATGCCAAGAAGTTGCTCGTTCGTTTTGTCTATTCAAGTAACGGCAAACAAACCTATGAGTTCGACTTAGAAACTGGTAAAGGCGACTACATCGAGTTTTACCCAACACCACAAGAGCTTGAAAACCGCTATATGGGTGTTAATTCGGATCTAGGTCAGCAACTTCGTAATGTGCCCTTTCATTTAGAAGGCGCAATGCAGCCGCGTTATTACCAAGAATTAGCGGTCCATGCCGCCACAGATGCCATTGGTAAAGGTAAGCCACGAGTGCTATTAACGCTGGCGACTGGTACAGGTAAAACGTTTATTGCCTTTCAAATCGTCCATAAACTGTTTCAGTCCCGTTGGAATAAAGAATCTCCGGGTACACGTAGGCCTAGAATTTTGTTTTTAGCCGATCGCAATATTTTGGCCGATCAAGCCATTAACACTTTCAATCCATACGAAAAAGACCTCATCAAAATAAACGGTGAGGAGGTTCGCAAGCGTGGCGGTGTTGTGCCAACCAATGCGCATATCTTTTTTGCTATCTACCAGGCCATTGCTGAGCGTGAAAACATTGAAGGCTATTACAAAGCGTACCCAAGTGATTTTTTTGACCTAGTCATGATTGACGAGTGTCACCGTGGCAGTGCCAATGAGACAGGCTCATGGCGAGCCATTCTTGATCATTTTGGCAGTGCGGTGCATGTTGGCCTAACAGCTACACCAAAACGAGAAGCTAACGTGGATACCTACGACTACTTTGGTACACCCGCTTTTGAATACTCATTAAAAGATGGCATCAACGATGGTTTCTTAACACCATATCGTGTCAAACGGGTGCGTACCAACTTAGACGAACTGGTGCTAACTAAAGATGACCAAGTGGTTGAAGGTGAATCAGGGCAAGACGTCTATCAGGTAGAAGATTACGACAAAAAAATCGTCGTAGATGAACGTACCGAACTGGTCGCAAAAGCCATTTTGGACAATATCAATCCATTAGAAAAAACCATCGTCTTTTGCGAAAACCAAAATCATGCACTGACCATGCGTGACATGATCAATAAACACAAAGAGCTGAAAGATCCCCATTACTGTGTACGTGTAACCAGTGACGAAGGTAAAGTTGGCCGCGAGCTACTGGAAAAATTCCAAGATAATGACAAAGACATCCCCACCATCATTACCTCATCGCAAATGTTAACCACGGGTGTAGATGCCCGTAATGTGCGTAACGTAGTGCTGGACAGAACTGTCGGCTCAATGGTGGAGTTTAAACAAATTGTCGGTCGCGGAACCCGTGTGTTTGATGGCAAAGACTATTTCACCATTGTTGATTTTCGCGGTGCCACTAACAAGTTTTACGACAAAGATTGGGATGGCGAACCTGAAGCGCCAGAGCCAGGTGGCACTGGGGAGCCAACACCACCACCTTACACACCAGAGCCACCCGAAGGAACAGATGGCCCAGAGCCTGAACCGGGTGAGCCAAAACCTCGGTTGAAAGTAAAGCTAGGCAAACACCGTGAACTGAAGGTCATTGACGTTGAAACTCGTTATATCGATGAAAACGGCAAACCTCTCACGGTGCAAGAATTTGTTGAGCGCTTGATCACCCAATTACCAGGGTTGTTTAAATCGGTTGAGGAATTGCGTCAGATTTGGTCAGACCCAGACGAGCGCGAAACCTTGCTCGGTAAACTCGTACAAGCAGGCTTTGATAAAGAGCAACTCGCCACACTACGACGCATGTTTGAAGCAGAAGAGTGCGATATCTTCGATCTGCTGGCTTTTTTAGCCTTTGAACAGCCAATGGCAACCCGCAAAGCTCGTGCCGATCAAGTACGTACTAACAGCGCCTTCTTTAATCAGTACCAACAAGAAAAGGCACAGCAGTTTTTGCACTTTGTGCTTAACCGGTATGAGCAAACCGGCAGCACCGAGCTATCGCGCGAGCGCTTGCCAGCACTTATCGAGCTATCAGGGTTGGGTACTGTCAAAGACGCCTCAACAGCATTCGGTGGAAAACCAGCCTATTTGCTGGCGGCTTTTAAACAATTACAACAACAGCTATATCACGTGAATTGAAATGGAATTAACACTTGCACCTAACCCGTTGCACGACCAGCCACAAACCTTAAACATCAATAAGGTTGCTACTTTAATTGGTGAAAATGGCAGCGGCAAATCCAGCATCTTACATTCCATCTTTAGAAAGCAGATTGAAGAACCTAGTGAAACGCTTCAGCTGATCTGTGCTACTTCAGGGCAAAATGAAAACTTCTCTTCCTTTTTTGAACGAAGACTAACCTCTTTACGATCAAGGAAAGATATAAGTGACATTGATTTTTCTAGCCTTTTCTTTACTCAGAAAGATGTTCGATTCCTTACGTTTCTCGCCTACACATTCAAGAGTAACGGCTTAGTTTTTAATTTTGTTAACAACCACAAGGCATTCAAGGATCAAGTTTCAATTAAATTGAAACTGAAAATATCTGTTCCTGATACTTACATAAAGAATGTACAACAAGACCAGATAGCTGAAGCGAAAGACTATGAACACCCGTCGATAAGAAAAAGACCTTTTAATCAGCGACTTGACGCCTTTCTTGAAAAGATAGAAACACTTCCTGACCTTGATGCTCTGCTAGAAACAGGTAAAGGCCTAAAGTCAACCGAAGTAGAAGTAACTAATGAACAATTTTTTGATGTTTTTGATGGTTCTAGAGTTGATGCCACAAAATTTCTAATCGAAGGCTCATACAACGAATATTTCTTTTCAGCTTCTGAAATTTTGCTTTACCTAACTGATAATATTGAATTTTCATTGCTCAGTGATGGTGAGTATCAGTTCCTATTCGTTGCTTCACTAATTGATCTATTTGATGGCACTTCTTCCCTTTTCATGTTTGATGAAGTTGACTCACACCTGCACCATAAAAACGTTGAGTTCCTTTGGGACATCCTAAGCAAAACTAAGGGTAAGGTCATAACCACAACTCATTTAGTCGACTCAATCGCTGAGAATGACTTCGAATCATTGTTTTTGGTTGAAAATGGGCAGATAAAAAATGAGCAAAAGTCTCAAAAGTTATTGGAAAGATTGAAGATTTTATCCAAAAGTAAAGTCGTCGAGTTAGAAATAGCCTCCAAATTGAACAACATTTGCTTGATTGATTACTACAACGATTGGAAGATTTTTGAGTTATTAGCAAAGCAGAAAGGGCTTGACTGGAGGCCTCTGTCCTCAATAAATCCTATAGCCAAATCATCTGGTTACAATTCAGCGGGGGACAGCTTTGGTGCGTCCAAGATCAAGTGGCTGCATGAGTTGAGAGACATGAAGGAATATCTCAGAGTGTGCAAAGCTGAAGTTCACAAAAAAGATAAAGCTCTTCATCCACGCAAAATAACAAATATGTTCATGGTATGCGATCGAGACGAACTGCCAGAAGCTAACATTCACGCACAAAGCGGTGTCAAGGTAGTTGGAGTTGATTACCCTGACAAATTTGACTTAGGTTTGCCTTGTCCAGAGAGAATAAACTGCTACTTGCTGACTTGGAAACGCCGCGAAATCAAGAATTACTTGCTTTCACATACAGCACTGTCACATCACAACGTACTTGATACAATCAACAACCCTGATATTGCGCAGCGAAATCATTTACAACCAAATAACCCAGGTGATAACGACGATATTCGGCGTTTGAACGCAAAAGGTGTCATTAACACCCTGATCAATACCGAGGGTGTAGGGCAGGATAATGACAAGCTGCAAGCCTATATCGATCTGATCCCGCCAGACGAAATCAGCGAAGATATCACCAATATGTACAATTTTATTATCGGAAAACTATAAGCCATGTCATTACAACAAAAGATTGACCGAATTACCGACATACTGCGCCGCGACGATGGCATTAGTGGTGCTATGCACTATACCGAGCAAACCTCGTGGGTGTTGTTCTTAAAGTTTTTGGATGATTACGAGTCTGAAAAAGAAGATGAAGCTGTCCTGTCAGGTAAAGATTATCAACCGGTGTTGGATGAAGCGCACCGCTGGTCAAATTGGGCCTGCCCGAAAAACGCCGATGGCAAGCTAGATATCAACAAAGTTCGCACAGGCGATGACTTAACCGATTATGTGAATAACGAGTTATTCCCTTACTTAAAAGGCTTCGCCAATGCCGCCGTTACAGGTTCAGACCCTAAATCATTCGCCTATAAAATTGGTGCCATCTTCCAGTATTTAGACAACAAGGTAGCTTCTGGCCATACCTTGCGTGAAGTGCTGGATATTATCGACACGCTGAACTTCCAATCCAGTGATGAAATGTTTGAGCTCTCGCTAGTCTATGAAGGCTTATTGCAAAATATGGGCGATGCCGGAGGCTATGCGGGCGAGTTTTACACCCCGCGTCCCGTGGTACGCGCCATGATCAAGGCTATTAATCCACAAGCAGGGCAAACCATTTACGATGCTGCTGCGGGCTCGTGTGGTTTCCTAGTTGAAACCTTTGACCACCTGAAAGCAAAAAAAAGAGAGCTTTCTACCGAACAGTGGGACTTTATCCAACGTGACACCTTCTTTGGTTTTGAAAAAACCTCGCTGGCTTACGTTATGGGCATGATGAACATGATTCTGCATGGCATCGAGTCACCCAACTTGTTCCGTGGTAATACGCTCACCCAGAATATCCGCGATATTCAGGAAAAAGACCGTTACGACATTATTCTGGCTAATCCGCCATTTGGTGGCAAAGAAAAGTCGCAAATTCAGCAAAACTTCCCTATCCAAAGTAACGCGACCGAATTACTGTTTTTACAGCACTTTATGAAAACCCTCAAAAGTGGCGGAAAAGCAGCCATCGTCGTGCCAGAAGGCGTGCTTTTCCAAACTAACAGCGCCTTTAAACAGGTAAAACAAGAGCTGCTGGAAAACTTTAACCTGCACACTATTTTAAGCCTACCTGCTGGGGTATTTTTGCCGTATTCAGGGGTTAAAACCAACGTGCTGTTTTTTGAGCGCAGCGGCGGTACTAGCGATGTGTGGTACTACGAATGTGAGCCAGAGCAAAAACTCACCAAAAACAAACCCATCACAGACGAACACCTAAAAGAGTTTGTTGAGCTGTATAACAGCCGAGAACCCACTGAGCGTTCGTGGACTGTATCGGCCAGCAAACTGGCTGAAGATTATGACCTATCCGCCAAAAACCCAGCCAAACAGAAAGATGCCGAGCATTTAGCGCCCAGCGATATCCTCAAGCTGATCCGCACCAAAGAAAAGCTGGTATCAGGACTGTTGGATGAAATTGAAGACCTGTTGGCGGAGAAATAAGCATGGAACAGGTTTTATATTCATTGCCGGATGGGTGGGAGTGGCAAGAGTTAGCAGATGTCGTTGTTAAAACAGAAAACTTGAACCCGTTAAAACACGCAGATCAGCTGTGGACGTACATTGATATATCGTCAGTAGATCGTGATCGATTTGCAGTTACAGATCCAAAGGAAATTCTAGGGAAAGATGCTCCATCAAGAGCGAAAAAGCATGTACAGCTAAACGACGTGATATTTGCGACGACACGGCCAAACCTAAAAAACATAGCGTTGGTTCGGGATGAATATAGCTCACCAGTGGCATCTACAGGTTTCTGTGTTCTCAGAGCTAACAAAAAGGTTTTGCCTGCCTATTTGTTTTATTTTGTCACAACAGATTTTGTTCAAGCCCAAATTGAGCCCTATGTCGGTGGCGCTTCATATCCCGCGATTACTGATGGAAATCTTAAGAAGGCTCCAATACCGATACCAAGCATCGAAGAACAAAATCGTATCGTCGAAAAACTCGATGCACTGCTCACCCGCATCGACACCGCCATCGAGCATTTGCAGGAAAGCGTCACACTGGCTGATGCGCTATCAAAAAATGGGCTGTCAGAAATATTCGAGAGCCTAAAAGATCGTTATGAGGTCGTACCCCTATCATCTGTCGTAAAAATTAATAGTGGCATTGCGTTACCGAAACTTTTTAAAAACGGTTTCAGCGATGGTGACATTCCATTTTTCAAAGTAGCACAAATGAACAACCATCATGAAAATATGGTTAAGCCAGAGATAACATTTAATGAAACAGTTGCCAAAGAACACAAAATAAAGCTATTTCCGAAGGGCAGCACGCTGATTCCCAAAAGAGGTGGGGCAATCCTAACCAATAAAAAGAGAATGCTGCTTGAGGATGCGTCATATGACAGCAACATCATGGGATTAAAAGCTGACGAATCTAAAATTTCCGACGAGTACCTTTTCGCCTTCATGCGGACAATAGATTTAGCAAATTTCGTCGATGCAAGTACGATCCCGCAAGTTAACAACAAACACATAGATCAAATGCAAATCCCTCTGGCAAGTATCGAGGAACAGGCTGACGTGGTTAGCCGTGTAAACTTGTTGGTTAAAAAAGTCGAAACAATGAATTCTGAAATTCAAAGACAACTGGATGATTTGCAAGCTTTGAAAAGTTCAATTCTCGATTCCGCCTTTAAAGGCGAGCTCTAAGGAGGGAATATGGCATTCGATACCACAGTTTTTGAACAAAAAGAGTTCAGGGAAGCAATCAACAAATTCGAAGAGTTGCTCTCACACTCAAAAGCGGTTCTGTTAGGTGCAGGGGCGAGTTTTTGCGCTGGGCTTCCATTGACCAACCAGCTAACAGAAAGAGCACTAATAAGTGACAAGCTCTCCGACGATTCAAAGCAGATATTGACTGCCATACAAAATTCTTTTGCTGGCGCAAATCCAGCTTCGCATATAGAAGACTACTTAAGCGAACTCGTAGATTGGCTTGCTATCACTGCTCGCCGAACAAATCGCAATGTAACGGCTAGCAGCGTATTGATTGGAGGTACTGAATACAGCAACGATCAGCTATTGCAAGCAATAAAAGAGATAAAACTCGCTATTTTTGACGTCATTAATGTTGAAGTAGATTCTGCTGTACATGAGCGTTTTGTTCAGGCATTACACCGACCAATGCGACCAGGGAAAGAGAGCCTACCGAGCACCATTGATTATCTGGTGATGAACTACGACACGTTAATTGAAGACTCACTCGCACTATCACAATTGAGATATGCCGATGGTTTAGAAGGCGGTGTATCAGGATGGTGGAACCCTTTGACGTTTGAACAGAACAATCTTGATGCGCGAGTATTTAAGCTACATGGTTCCATCAATTGGGCTGAACATAGTTCTTCATCAACACCATTGCGTATTGCTCCGCATTTGAAGCGCAGCCAAGATCAAGCTGCGAAGATTATGATTTGGCCTGCATCGACTAAATACCGTGAAACTCAACTCGACCCCTACGCAAATTTAATGCACAGAGCAAGAGCTGTTTTAAACCCGCGAGATGGTAGCCAACGAGTTTTATTGATTGCAGGTTATAGCTTTGGCGATGCCCATATCAATCTAGAAATCGAACGTGGTTTAAGGGCTTCAAATGGCAATTTAACCGTGATTGCGTTTACGAGCGACCCTGTACCTAGTGGCGCGCTGAAAATTTGGTATGAAGACAGCTCGATCAATGAACAAGTACTTATTTTTGCCGATAAAGGTTTTTATCACGCCGATCACAAGGCAACCTCAGAAAATAGCATTGAATGGTGGAAGTTTGAAAACCTAACCCAGATCCTTGAAGGAGGTATTTGATATGGACAACAAATACATAAAACCCATTGAGAATCTCTCTATCGGTAAAATTATTGAGGTCGATGGCTCGCGGATTATCGCCGAACTTGACCCTACGATTTCAGACTTGTCCCGCGTATTTGCTGGTGAAAACTATCCGATTGGACAGTTTGGCTCAATCATCAAAGTTCATTTTGGTCGCCGATCTATTTATGGGTTAGTCAGTCGATTACGTATGAAGGCTGACTACCAGCTAGAAAAAGGCTTGCCTGTCGCGTCCGCAGATGAGCGAATAATTGAAGCTGATTTGTTCGGTGAAGGGGAGTGGCGCAGGAAAGATGAAAATGAGTTTGCCCTTGAGTTTGAACGCGGTGTGGCTACTTATCCACTACCACAACAAACTATTTATCTGACACCCAAATCAGAACTTAGGTTTATTTACGGTGACGCCAAAGGTGCGGTTATTGAACTTGGTGAGCATGTTGGCTCAGGCGGTGCACCTTGTTACGCTGAATTAAATGAATTACTAGGTAAGCACACTGCCATCCTAGGCTCTACCGGTGCCGGTAAATCAGGCACTGTTGCGGCAGTTATTCACAGTATTCTCGAGCGCGGACAGATAGCTAATCATGAGCACTGGCACCCACAAATTATTATCCTCGACCCTCATAATGAATACGGCAAAGCGTTCCCTGCACACCAACGTTTATCGACCGATGAAGGTTCACTAAAACTACCGTATTGGTTACTCGATTTAGAAGAGTCACTGAGCTTGTTTATCGGCAAGACCGAGTTTGCAGCAACATCACAATCAAATATTGTTAAAAATGCCCTAATAGCGGTTCGTGAGGAAGCAGCTGGACAGCTTGGGCTTAATAAGAACCAATTAACAGTTGACTCGCCGATCCCTTACATTATTGGAAGTGCAGAAGGCTTAGATCATTTTGGATTCAAAGATGGAACACGCTACGAAGAAGGATTAATCGGTGCCATCAACGCGCAGCGACCAGAAAACAAAGATAAAAAGCAGCATGAGGATTTTAGTCGAGTTATTCGAAAGATAGATTCATTGCTAAAAGATGGTCGACTCAAATTCATGATGGAAAGTTGGGATGGTGACAAAGATCCGTTACCTACAATCGTCAATCAGTTCTTAACGCAGCAAACCACAGTGCAGATTGTTGACTTGTCTGGTGTACCCAATGAAGTAGCTGGGGTAGCTAGCGCTGCAATCGCAAGAATAGTTTTTCAACTTAAAGTCTGGCAAACTGAAGCTGAACGGCAAAATAGTCCTGTGCTTTTGGTGTGTGAAGAGGCACACCGATATGTACCGAATCGTGGTGAAGCACAGTATGAGGCAGCTCAATCTGCAATTCGTCGAATTGCAAAGGAAGGACGAAAATATGGGGTTGGCTTATTGTTAGTTTCGCAAAGACCGAGTGAAGTTGAAGCAACGGTATTGTCGCAATGTAACTCATGGATTGTACTTCGAATAACCAATGATGCCGACCGCGAGCATGTTCGTAGTGTGTTACCCGATTCTATGTCTGGGTTAACCAAGATGCTTTCTGGCTTAAGGCGTCAAGAGGCTATTTTTGTTGGTCAAGCAGCAACACTACCTACCAGAGTGATGATTCGCAGCTTATCAGATGAACAACTACCTCGTTCAAATGATGTCGACTTTGACAAAGGTTGGCAGAAACAGGCAATGACAATCGAGCAAATTGGTGTTGTGGTTAATAAGTGGCGATATCAAAGCAAGAAAAGTGAGAAAAATGACAACGTATAACGTCTATTGTGATGAAAGTCGCCAAACATCAGACCCACTTCAACGCTATATTGTTATTGGTACGCTGCAATGCCCTCGTGAAGAAAAACACCGTATTGTTAGGCGCTTGCATGGCCTAATGACCAAGTATGGTATAAAGATTGAATTTGGCTGTCGGTGAAACGTGATTTACGCATGTGGAATCTCCTGTGATCTTCAGAGTACAAAATTCCACTTATCATCGCGATTATTTTTCGAGGGGGGGGGGTATTACCGGGTAGCTCAGGGAAAAATTGAAATACCCCGTATTTACAAGGTTCTTCACCAGGAAACACAGGGCATTTAGACATTTCTGGACGGGTAACTTTCTACCTAACAACCTACTCGATGTTCTGCACCTGCTCACGCATCTGTTCAATCAATACCTTCAGATCGACAGCAGCACGAGTAACCCCCGCATCAATGCTCTTGCTGCTGAGGGTGTTGGCTTCACGGTTCAGCTCCTGCATCAGGAAGTCCAGGCGACGCCCAATCGCTTCATCACGTTCAAGAGTGTCAATAACCTCACTGATGTGAGCATCCAGCCGGTCCAACTCTTCTGCAACATCGCTCTTCTGGGCCAGCATAACCATTTCCTGGGCAACCCGCTCGGGATCCAGCTCCACCCGCGCTTTCTTGAAACGCTCACGTAGATGCTCCTCCTGAGCCTTAAGCAGCCTTGGCATATCCTCACGAACAGTCGCAACCAGAGTTTTCATTTGGGTTAAACGCGAATCAAACAGAGGCCTTAAACGTTCACCTTCCCGTTCACGCACAATCGCAAGCTCTGCCACCGTCTCCCTGAAAAGCGTTAGCGCCGACTCCCGCACAGAACTGAAATCCTGCTCTGGTACCGACAGCACTCCGGGCCAGCGTAAAACGTCTAGCGCATTGATATGGGCAGGGTTATCGAGGATACGGTTTACATGGTTTGCGGCCTCGTTGACCGCATTTGCTATGTCCTCATTAATTTCAAACCCGGGAACACCGGCTTCGGCGGACTGAAGGCGAATAGACACATCAACCTTGCCCCGCTTCAGCTGTTTTCTCAGCTCTTCCCGGAATGGGTTTTCAAGCTCGCGCAGGGCCTCGGGCAGCCTGAAAGACGGCTCAAGATAACGGTGATTGACGGTGCGAATCTCGCAGGTCAGTGTTCCCTGGCCATCCTGAACGTCCTTCCGGGCAAATGCGGTCATACTTTTGATCATGGCAGCTCCGGTTTTGTGGTTAGTCGCAATCATTGATTATCAAGCCCGAGTCTAACAGGCTGAGTTCACCTGTGCTGCCCCCCAGAAACCGAACCCAACGTGTTATACTTGGAGGCTTTCAGATTAGCCAGAAAGCAACCCGGGGAATTCCCCGGACACTTATCTTCAGATATCAGGAAACCCTATGCGTCCAAGTGGCAGAACACCCGAACAACCCAGAGAAATTCGACTGACCCGGAACTACACCCGCCATGCCGAGGGTTCCGTGCTGGTGGAGTTCGGGGACACAAAAGTCATATGCACTGCCTCTGTAGAGAACAAAGTACCGCCCTTCCTCCGCGGCGAAGGTAAAGGCTGGATCACCGCTGAATACGGCATGCTACCCCGCTCAACCGGCAGCCGCATGGGCCGCGAAGCCGCCCGTGGCAAACAGGGCGGGCGCACCGTTGAAATCCAGCGCCTGATCGGTCGTTCCCTACGGGCCGCCGTCGATATGAAAGCCCTGGGCGAACACACCATCACTATCGACTGCGACGTAATCCAGGCCGACGGCGGCACACGCACAGCCGCAATCACCGGCGGCTGCGTGGCCCTGGTTGATGCCCTGAACCATCTGGTGGCAACAAAGCGTCTGAAGAAATCACCTCTGAAACAAATGGTGGCTGCGCTGTCCGTTGGTATATACAAAGGTACGCCGGTGGTTGACCTGGATTACCCGGAAGACTCCGAAGCTGAAACCGACATGAACGTCATAATGACTGACCAGGGAGGTTTCATCGAAATTCAGGGAACGGCAGAAGGCGCACCCTTTGTTCAGGAAGAACTCGACAGCATGCTGGTGCTGGCGAAACAGGGCATTGAAAAGCTGTTTGTATTGCAGAAAGAAGCGCTGGAAGGCTGAAGAAGTTAATACAGATGACTATCCGGGTGTCGGCATTGATGCCGACACCTGAAAAACTCAAACCAGTTTAAAATCCGATCTCTATATCGTAATCCATAATCACCGGAGCGTGATCTGAAAAGCTGGCTTTGCTGTCAATCCAGCCATCCTGAATGCTCTTGCGAATACCCGGCGTCATTAACTGGTAATCCACCCGGATACCTGCATTTTTCCGTGAACCTCCAGCTTGCTCAGGCCACCAGGTAAACTGGTTACTCTGTTTGTTGATCTCACGGAATGCATCAACACAGCCCATTTCATCAAACAACCGGTCAAGCCACGCACGCTCATGGGGCAGAAAGCCTGAAAAATCCAGCTTGTGGTACAAGGGGCTTGCATCGGTTACGTGATGCGCAGTCTGCAGGTTCGCACCAAAAATGAACTGGCGGCGCTTACGCAGGGTTTTTTGCATATGCAGGCCGAAGGCTTCCATAAACTCATCTTTATGATCGAGAACGGTCAGATCATCTTCACTGATCAGCTCTTCCTCACGCCCGAGAGCACAGGGAGCCAGCACACATGCCACAGAAACCTTGTCGAAATCTGCCTGAATAAAGCGCCCTTCACGATCAGCCTGCTCGTTGGCAAAACCGTACATAATGGCTTTCGGAAAGTGCCGCGTATAAATACCCACGCCACCGTCTTCATTTTTTTCGCCATCTATGAAGTAGGCCTCATACCCTTCAGGGATAAGGTTGTAGTCTTCAATCTCGTAGGCGCGCATACGGTGGTCCTGAACGCAGACAACATCTGCATCCTGCTCTGCCAGCCAGTCAAAAAAACCTTTTTCAACGGCCCGGGCAAGACCATTGACGCTGATTGATACTACCCGCATACGTGTTCCCTGATTCGGTTTGTGTGTATGATACCGTTTTTACGCGTTATTAAAAGATCCACACCCGCCAGAAGCCTTGCCATGCACAACTATCAGCAAAATTTTATTGAATTTGCCATTCGCCGTAACGTACTTCGTTTTGGTGATTTTACCCTCAAATCCGGACGTACCAGCCCATATTTTTTCAATGCAGGGCTGTTCAATACCGGGGATGACCTTCTACAGCTAAGCAAAGCCTATGCCGAAGCCATCGATCGCAGCGGCCTGAATTATGACATTATTTTCGGGCCTGCCTATAAGGGCATTCCGTTGGCAACGGTAACTGCCATGGCGCTAGCCCGTGAGGGCAACAGCAAACCGTTTGCCTTTAACCGCAAAGAAAAGAAAGATCACGGCGAAGGCGGTAGTATTGTTGGTGCCCCTTTGCAGGGTAAAGTACTTATTGTCGATGATGTCATTACGGCCGGCACGGCCATACGCGAATCCATCGATATTATCCATGCCGCCGGGGCTGAGCCAGCGGGTGTGCTTATCGCTCTTGACCGGCAGGAGCGGGGAAGCAGTGAGCTCTCGGCCATACAGGAAGTAGAGAGCGAGTTTGGCATCCCGGTTGTTAGTATAATATGTCTGGAACAGGTTCTGGACTACCTTGAAACCAACCCGGAGTTTTCTGGCCATGCCGCGAAGGTCGCCAGCTACCGGAAACTTTACGGAGTCTGACTGATGCACAAGCGCCTGACTGCATTTTCAGCTACGGCCACTGCACTCTTGCTGACGCTGGGTATAGCAACCCTTGCAGAAGCGGGCATGTACCGTTACACAGACGAAAACGGCCAGGTTGTGATCAGCAATACCATCCCCCAGCAAGCCACAAAGCGCGGCTATGACATCCTCAATTCAAATGGCCGCGTAGTAGAGGTCATTCCGCCAGCACCAACGGAAGCTGAAATTGCCGCTCGGGAAGCCGAAAAACAGCGGCAAGAGGAACTTGCAGCTCAACGCGAACAAGACGCGCAACTGCTAAAGCGCTTCAGCCACCCGGATCAGGCCATCAGAGCCATGCATCGCAAGCTGGATGAACTGCGAGGCCTGATTCAGCTCAAGCGAGGCAACATCTCCGTTATCTCAACCCAGCTCGACAATGAACAAAGTCGCGCAGCTAACCTGGAACGTTCAGGAAAGAAAATACCTGAGGCGACCCTCGATAAAATCCGCCGGCTCGAATCACAGATTCGCGATATCGAGAAGGAAATCGCCAGACAAACTCAGGAAACCGATGCGCTGATCCAGTCGTTTGAAGCCGATGTTAAACGGCTTGAACAGATTACTGGCGAAACCCGCACATTGCCGCTGGACACTGCAGACACTGCAGACACTGCAGACTAACCGGCTGCCCAAGAGAAAAACCCTATACAAAAAAAGAAGGAGCGCCAAAGTCCAGCCTGGCCCTCCTTCCTGAACATCAGCACAATTCCGCGCTGCTGTTACTGCCCCACACCTTGAATCAGGCTGAAGCAGTTGTACCTTTCTCAGTCACTGCCTTTTTTGCGGCCGGTTTTCTGGCTGCGGGCTTTTTGGCCGCTACAGTTTTCTTGGCATCCTGCGCGGTTTTGGAAACCTGGTCTGCCACCTCAGATACAGCGTCGGCACCTTCAACCGCTTCTTTTTCAAGTTTTGCCACCAGATCAGCTGCAAAGTTACCAAAGCGACTATTCAGAGTGCGCAACTGGCCAAAGAGGCTGTCACTGTAGCCGTTGTAACGGCTGCGCAGGGTTTTCACACTGTATTCACGCACTTCTGACTCAAGCTTCTCTGCATAGTCAAAAGGCTTGGATGCCAGCTTCTTCTGTTGCTCTTCAGCAGCATTGATGCCTTTCTCCACAATTTCCTGAAGCTGTTCCTGGTATGTTTTAAGCTTACCCATGTCCTTTCCCCTTGGTTTACTGACGTTCTCTTGAGGCTTTCCCCTACTCGCTGCTGATCAGGCCCGATCAGTTCAGAGGTGAAAACCTTTCTTAAGTTCTTGAACCAAGGTTACGGACAAAAATTAGAATATTCATACTAAAAACCGGCACTCTGCAAATACCCGGTCTGATCCGGGGGGACGCCTACCAACGGAACAAAACCCAACTCGGAATCAACATGTCAGAATCGGTTTCCCGGATCCAGCCGCCACCATCCGCAGGCACCAGATAGTATTCAGGGCCGACTTCCGGCACCACCTTTATTTCCATGAGTTGTCCATTTACGCGGTACTCGTAAAACACCTCATCATCGCCCGGCCGGATAACAATCTGCGGCCCCTCACTTGAGGGCTGATAATCGGAAATCACAACTGGCTCTTTGGGTGTTTCTACAACAGTCTCATCCAGGGCACCGCTTTCCTGTGCAAGCGCAGACCCAAAGCCGCAGACAAGCAGAAATGCGGAACAGGCGATTCGTTTCATTTTCGTGATACCCTTTTATTTATCCATCAAGTTAAGTACAGAGTTGCACAAGCCAACCCACGCTTCAATCAGAATCCGGATCCGTTTTGACATGACTGAAAAAAAGACTCCACCTGTGGTGCTTGTGGACGGTTCGTCCTATTTATTCCGTGCTTATCACGCACTCCCACCACTGACCACCAGCAAGAATCACCCTACCGGCGCCATTAAAGGTGTTATCGCAATGATCCGTCGCCTGGAGCAGGATTTCCCTGGCTCAAAGGTGGTTGTGGTGTTCGATGCAAAAGGCAAAACCTTCCGTCACAAGTTGTACGAAGCCTATAAAGCCAACCGTCCACCAATGCCCGAAGACCTGGCGATGCAGATTGCCCCCATTCACCAGATGGTGAAGGCTATGGGGCTGCCGTTGCTGATAGTAGAGGGGGTGGAAGCAGATGATGTCATCGGCACCCTGGCTGAGGAAGCCACCAGCAAAGGCATAGATGTGGTGGTTTCAACCGGCGACAAGGATATGGCCCAACTGGTCAGCGACCACGTAACGCTGATTAACACCATGACCGATACCCGGATGGACCGGCAGGGTGTGGTTGAGAAATTTGGCGTTCGCCCCGACCAGATAATCGACTATCTGGCCTTGGTCGGCGATAAGGTTGATAACATTCCCGGGGTCAACAAGTGCGGCCCGAAAACAGCAGTGAAATGGCTACAAGCCTACGACAATCTGGATCAGGTTATTGCCCATGCGGGAGAGATTAAAGGCAAGATTGGCGAATACCTGCGCGAGGCTATCGATACCCTGCCCCTGAGCCGGGAGCTGGCAACCATCAAGATGGATGTGGACCTGGATTTTGGTCTGGAGGATCTGCAGGAGCGACAGCAAAACGACGAAGAGTTGCTCGAACTCTTCAGGGAATACGAACTAAAGAGCTGGATCGCAGAGCTGGAGAATAAAGCAACTGAAGCCAGCAGCAGCGCCAGCGAGCCAGGGGACGCAGAGTCAGCCGACAGCGACTGCCCTCCGCCTCCACAAGCCAAACGCTACAGCGTAATCACCCAACAAGAAGAGCTCGACGAGTGGGTAGAGAGACTGAAAACGTCAGAGCTGTTCGCCTTTGACACTGAAACCACGAGCCTTCGCTATATGAGTGCCGAGGTAGTAGGCATGTCGTTCGCTATAGAAGCTGGCGAGGCTGCGTACGTACCCTTCGGTCACGACTATATGGGAGCGCCGGAGCAGCTCGACCGTGAGAAAGTACTGTCTCAGTTCAAACCGCTGCTGGAAGACCCGAAGCTCAAGAAGGTTGGCCAGAACCTGAAGTACGACAAAAACGTGCTTGCCAACCATGGCATATGCCTGGAAGGTATCGCCGAAGACACCATGCTGGAATCCTACGTGCTCAATTCAGTGTCATCCCGACACGACATGGACACTTTAGCCAGAAAATATCTGGGTGAAGAAACCATCACCTTCGAATCCATTGCTGGCAAAGGCGCAAAGCAGCTCACATTTAATCAGCTGGACCTGGAAAAGGCGGGCCCCTATGCGGCAGAGGATGCAGACGTTACCTTGCGCCTGCATCAGGTATTACGCCCCCAGCTGGCAAAAACCGGCAAACTGCAGTCCGTTTATGAAGATATTGACCTGCCCCTTGTACCCGTTCTGTCCCGGATGGAGCAACGCGGCACCCTGATAAAGGCCAGCACTTTGCGCCAGCACAGTCAGGAGCTGGCTGAGCGCATGGCCGAGCTGGAAAAGCAGGCCCACGAAGTCGCTGGTGAGAACTTCAACCTGGGTTCACCCAAGCAATTGCAGGTGATTTTCTACGAAAAAATGGGGCTTCCGGTCATCAAAAAGACGCCCAAAGGCGCCCCCTCTACAGCAGAGCCTGTATTGCAGGAGCTGGCCCATGAGCACGAACTCCCGAGACTGATTCTCGAACACCGCAGCCTGAGCAAGCTTAAATCCACTTACACGGATACTCTGCCAGAGCTGATCCATCATCGTACCGGACGAGTTCACACATCCTATCACCAGGCGGTCACTGCCACCGGGCGGCTTTCTTCATCGGAGCCCAACCTGCAGAACATTCCTGTTCGCACTGAGCAGGGCCGGCGCATTCGCCAGGCATTTATTGCAGAAAAAGGTTGCAAGCTTATCGCTGCGGACTACTCACAGATTGAGCTGAGGATCATGGCACATTTGTCCGAGGACAAAGGCCTGCTAACTGCGTTTGAGCATGGAGAAGACATCCACAAAGCGACCGCAGCGGAAGTTTTTGGTGTGGCACTGGAGGAGGTCAACAGTGATCAGCGCCGCAGCGCCAAAGCCATCAACTTTGGCCTGATCTACGGAATGTCGGCCTTCGGGCTGGCCCGCCAGCTCGACGTGGAACGCAAAGTAGCCCAGCAATATATCGACCGCTATTTCGAGCGTTACCCGGGCGTTTTGCAATATATGGATAACATCCGGAAACAAGCCCATGACGACGGCTATGTTGAGACGCTATTCGGCCGGCGCCTGTACCTGCCTGAAATCAATGCACGCAACAAACAGCTCCAGCAGGCCGCCGAGCGCACTGCCATCAACGCCCCCATGCAGGGTACTGCAGCGGACATTATCAAAAGGGCGATGATTGAGGTAGACAACTGGCTACGCAAAGATCACGCAGATGATGCAAGTATGACCATGCAGG
The DNA here is from genome assembly GCF_003318275.1 of Marinobacter sp. F3R11. Taxonomy (GTDB): domain Bacteria; phylum Pseudomonadota; class Gammaproteobacteria; order Pseudomonadales; family Oleiphilaceae; genus Marinobacter. The sequence continues at coordinate 74,637 of NZ_QOCH01000009.1, forward strand.
TTCACGATGAACTGATTCTCGAAGTCCGGGAAGATGCCCTGGAGAGCGTCCGGAAGGGCCTGGTGCAGCGTATGTCTGAGGCTGCCAGTCTGAAGGTGCCACTGCTGGTAGAAGCCGGCACGGGAGACAACTGGGATCAGGCCCACTAACCTTATCAAGCCGACACCTAACGCCCTGTTTATGTTCGCATTCATTACGACGCGCACAAAAACAGGGCACGCTTACCTCGCAGCTGTTCGCAAACCTTTGATTTTGCCACACGGCACATAAACTGCATACGCACCCGGGTCAGGGGTAAAACCCTATGTAGTGACTCCGATTTGAGGCCTTTCCATGAATCCGATGATAAGCGAACGCAACTGGCTGTTCGACCCTGCCCTGCTCAAACTGGCACATCAATGCCGGCGACTGATCCAGTCCGAATTTGGAGTAAAACTCCATTTCGACGAGGCCAACCTGGAACAACAGCTGGCAGATTACGCAAGCAAAACCCGGTCTCCCCACCTGGCGAAGACATGGGAAGCACTGAAACAGCAGGTGCCTGCACTGAACACAACGGAAGAAGAAGAAGAGGAGCACCACCCCACATTGAGGATGTACCGGGGACAACCAGTTATGGACAGCAGGAGTGAGCAAAAAGAAGGGAGTTCCACGGAGGAGCCCCGGCACAAGAAGATGTACCGGGGACATCTGGTTGGCTGATTCCGGGTAACGCAAAACCAGCGAACAGCATCAGAAAATCAGAAAGCTTTACTGAGCTCTAGAGCCACACTCCATGCGCTTAGTTCGTATTCGGCCTGGTAATTGGTATTGGAAGTTGGCACGGTCGGCTGCTGGTGTGAGTATTCACGATCATCAACCTTGGCATTATCTGCAAAGATCAGAGTGCCGACTGCAGCATCTATTTTCCAGCCACTCTGGCGATCCCGCCACTGGGTCCCCAGCGTCAGCCAGTGACGATCCTCAGACGGGATGCGGGCAGTAACGTATTGGTCCACCGGCGACTGGTCATAAGCATAACCTGCCTTGAACGCCCAGGCTTCGTTTGCCTGCCAGATACCACCCAGATTGAACTGCCAGTTATTATCCCACTTCTCTGTCACATGGGTAATCGGGTCACCCGAGGCGGGCTGAATAACCTGAGAAATCTGACCCGCACCGTCTTCAGCACTGAACACATCCAACTCTTCAAAACGACTCCAGCGAGAATAGGTAGCACCGGCGAGTATCGTGAATGTCGGGTTAAGCCTGTGGCGCACACCCACAGTCACGCTCTCGGGAATTGCGAGGGGCACTTCTGCTTTTTCAGAGAGAGTCACAGGTCCCGAAAGCCCTATAGCCTCACCAGGGAACTGGCTGATTACCAGATCCCCGTCCAGCTCAAACTCAGTACCAGTCTGTGCAGTCAGACCAACCTGTGTTGCTGCAGATAACTCATAGAGAAAGCCCACACGGAAATTGACTGCAATGTCATCGCCTTCTACATCAGAGTATGTATCAGGGTACTGCTGCGCCAAACCATTGGCCCCAGCCACAATCGCCTGCTGCTGCGCCGCCGGCAACTGATCGAGGCTGGAGACGCCAGCGGCCTGAAGCGCTGAGTTCACTACGGCGCCCCGGACATCCTGGTATCTGGTCAAACGACCCTCCCCGTACATCACATTAATGCCCACACCCATAGACAGGCCTTTACCATTATTAACTGCAATGGACGGGGTGAAGGAAATCACCGTAAGTTCGGTCTTGTCTGCCAGATAACGCCCGGCAAAATCATCTTCGTAATCTGCCGCGAGGCCATAAGGAGCGTGGATACCAAATCCAACGTCTATGGACTCATTGATTTCGTGGGTAATATAAACATTCGGGAGCAGTGCCGGGTCTGCAATGTCGCCGCCGTTGCCGGTATAGGCTCCCGGCTGACCAAGGGCATCGACGGACTGCACGGTATCGCTCTTGGCTTCGGCATCAATATCCAGTAAAGCAGCACCAAACGAGATATTAGTACCGGATAACTGGCTCATCCCTGCAGGATTGAACAAAACTGCAGTCGCATTTTCCGGGTTCGCAGCAGCACCTGCGTTAGCCGTGCCCATGGCGCTTGCACTTTGTTCGTTCAGGGAAAAACCGCCAGCAAAAGCGCTGGCAGGGGCAGAAACGACTGCGACCAAAGTGGCCAGCCGAACAGCGCGTGTAAGCAATGAGGATCTCATAACAGAGGTGTCTCCTTTGTAATTTGCGGCGGAGTATACGCACCTATGCCTAGCAGCCTCAAATGCTAAAACTACTGATTTGCAAGCCTAACTACTTACTACTTTAGTCGATGCCTTCCGTGTCAGGTGTCCTGAATAGTCAGCTTGTCTACAGACGACGACAACTTGTCTGCCCCCTGAGCATCTGTACCCAGTTTTATCATCAGGCGCAGGTCATTTGCCGAGTCTGCGTGAGCAAGCGCATCTTCATAGGTAATAGAGCCTTCAGCATACAGTTGGTAAAGGGCCTGATCGAAGGTCTGCATGCCTGCCTCATTGGACTTGGACATCAACGCCTTAAGCTTATGCACTTCCCCTTTACGGATCATGTCCGCTACCAGAGGGGTATTGATCAGAACTTCAATAACAGCCTTGCGGCCTTTCCCATCCGGTGTCGGAATCAGCTGCTGAGCCACGACGGCTCTGAGGTTAAGCGACAAATCCATCCAGATCTGATTATGCTGTTCCGGCGGGAAAAACTGAATAATCCGGTCAAGCGCCTGGTTGGCGTTGTTGGCGTGCAGGGTGGCAAGACAAAGGTGGCCTGTTTCAGCAAACTGAACCGAATACTCCATGGTCTCACGAGTACGTACCTCACCAATGAGGATAACGTCCGGAGCCTGCCTCAGCGTGTTCTTCAGCGCCACTTCAAAGCTCTCGGTATCAATTCCGACTTCCCGCTGCGTAACAATGCACCCCTGGTGCTGATGCACAAACTCGATCGGGTCTTCTATGGAAATGATATGCCCACGGCTGTTCCGGTTGCGGTGCCCAAGCATCGCGGCCAGCGACGTTGACTTCCCGGTACCAGTCGCACCCACAAACATAATCAGGCCGCGTTTGGTCATTGCCAGTTCTTTAATGATTTCTGGCAATGCCAGATCATCAATCTGGGGGATTTTCACTTCAATCCGCCGCAAAACCATTCCGCACAAGTTGCGCTGAAAGAAAGCGCTTACCCGGAAGCGTCCAATGCCCCGGGCGCTGATTGCAAAGTTACATTCGTGACTTTCTTCAAACTCAGCTCTCTGCCGGTCGTTCATCGCGCCGTACACAAACTCCCGGGTCTGCTCTGGCGTCAACGCGTTCTTGGTAACCGGCAGTACCTTGCCGTTCACTTTCATGCTGGGCGGAACACCTGCAGTGATAAAGAGGTCAGAGCCTCCTTTTTCGACCATCAGACGAAGCAGCTTTTCGAATTCCATTTTTAATTACCTATATTCTTTTTGTACAACGACCCGCCAAAAGCCGGGAATCAGAAATTATCCGGCATTTTCGCCTTGGCCCGCGCAGCATCACGGGAAATCAGCCCTTTCTGCAGCAAGCGCTCAAGACACTGATCCAGAGTCTGCATACCCAGCGAGCCACCGGTCTGGATCGACGAATACATCTGGGCAATCTTGTCTTCGCGAATCAGGTTACGGATCGCAGCCGTACCAATCATGATTTCGTGTGCCGCAATCCGGCCTCCGCCCATTTTCTTCATGAGCGTCTGGGAAATAACAGCCTGCAGTGATTCGGAGAGCATGGAGCGAACCATGGATTTCTCTTCCGCTGGGAATACGTCGACTACACGGTCAATGGTTTTTGCCGCTGAGGTGGTATGCAGAGTACCGAAAACCAGGTGACCGGTTTCCGCTGCAGTAAGTGCCAGGCGGATGGTTTCCAGATCCCGCAACTCACCCACCAGAATAATGTCGGGATCTTCCCGCAACGCAGAGCGCAAAGCCTCGTTAAAGCCAAGGGTATCCCGGTGCACTTCCCGCTGGTTGACCAGACATTTCTTTGAATCGTGTACAAATTCGATAGGGTCTTCGATGGTAAGAACATGCTCATAGCGGGTGTCGTTGATGTAATCCATCATCGCCGCCAGCGTAGTAGACTTACCTGAACCGGTTGGCCCGGTCACCAGCACAAGGCCACGGGGGACCGAAGAAATGTCTTTGAACACCTGGCCCATGCCGAGGTCATCCATTGTCAGTACTTTCGAGGGGATGGTACGGAAAACAGCACCCGACCCGCGGTTCTGATTAAAGGCATTTACACGAAAACGAGCGACGCCCGGCACCTCAAAAGAAAAGTCCGTTTCCAGAAATTCTTCGTAGTCCTTGCGCTGCTTGTCGTTCATGATGTCATAAATCAACCCATGAACTTCTTTATGTTCCAGGGGCGGTAGATTGATGCGACGGACGTCACCGTCAACACGAATCATCGGAGGCAGGCCAGCAGAAAGATGCAAATCTGACGCACCCTGTTTCGCCGAAAAGGCAAGCAGTTCAGTAATATCCATAGAGGTCCTCGGAAGGCTTATCTTTCACACAGGTAGCGTCTGTCTGACACTGCCCGGCTACGATCACTTGGCATTTCAGTGACCTGCGAGTAACGTGTCGTCAACGAACAGGCGGACCAAACGCGACTATTTGATAATATGAGCAGCATAGCAGACAACCTTCGGGCCGTAACCCGACGCATACAAAAAGCAACATTGCAGGCAGGCCGCGAGCCCGATTCTGTGAGCCTGTTGGCAGTCAGTAAAACGCGCTCACCGGAGGAGCTGCGAGAAGCCGTGGCTGCAGGCCAGCGAGCGTTCGGAGAAAACTACCTCCAGGAAGCCCTCGACAAGATTGACGCCCTCAACGACCTGACGGGTGTCGATTGGCACTTTATTGGCCCGATACAGTCCAACAAAACTCGGCAGATCGCCTCAGCTTTTTCCTGGGTACACAGCGTTGACCGGCTGAAGGTTGCCCGCCGCCTCAGCGAACAGAGAGAAACCGGCCTGCCTCTCTTGAATATATGCCTTCAAGTCAACATTAATAATGAACAGAGTAAAGCGGGGTGCCGGCCAGAAGACCTGCCGGAACTGGTTACAGAAATAAGCCAGCTGCCAGGTCTCTCCCTGCGTGGACTTATGGCGATCCCCGACCCTGAACAGACCGAATCCGCTCTGCGAGCAAGCTTCCGCAAGCTTGCCAGCACCCTGAAAGAGCTGCGGCAGAATTATCCGGAGGCCGGACCTCTGGATACTTTATCCATGGGCATGTCCGGCGATCTCGAAATGGCAATTGCAGAGGGCGCCACCTGGGTGCGCATCGGCACGGCCATTTTCGGCGCACGGCCCCGGAAGAGCTGAATTGACCGGTTCCTGCTATTATCGAAACCGGATATCTAACCGAATAACCGTTGGAGCAGACCTTGAGCAAATCACCAACCATTTCGTTTATAGGTGCAGGCAATATGGCCAGCGCCATCATTGGCGGCATGCTGGATAACGAATTCAAAGCCGCCAATATATGGGCAAGCGCGCCAGACGACGGCCACCTGCAGTCCATTCGCAAACGTTTCGGGATAAGTGTGACAACAGACAACCGTTACTGCGCACAACAGGCAGACATGGTTGTGCTCGCGGTGAAGCCCCAGGTGATGGCCGATGTCTGTCGCGACATAGCACCCATCGCCCAGAACACCCGCCCATTAATGGTGTCAATCGCTGCAGGTCTCGGCACGGACACACTTGATGAATGGCTTGGCGGTGGCCTGCCAATTGTCCGCGTCATGCCAAACACCCCGTCTCTGGTTGGCAAAGGGGCTGCCGGGCTTTTTTCCAACGAAAGCGTCAGCAGCGCCCAGAAAGAAATGGTGCAATCGGTTTTCGAAGGCATTGGAATGGCGGTGTGGGTCGAAGATGAAGCTCTGCTTCATGGCGTGACTGCACTCTCGGGAAGCGGCCCCGCATATTTTTTCCTGATGCTGGAAGCCCTTGAGACGGCTGCGACCGAAACCGGCATAGATCCGGAAACAGCCCGCCAGCTCGCCATTCAGACCATGGCAGGCGCAGCCGAAATGGCTGCCAGAAGCGAACACGATCCGGCTCAACTGAAGAAAAACGTGATGTCTCCGGGCGGCACAACCGAGCGGGCAGTTAATACCTTTGAAGAAGGCGGCCTGCGCGATCTGGTAAAAAAAGCGTATAACGCTGCTTACAAGCGCTCGGAAGAAATGGCCAAAGAACTGGCAGGCAAACAGTAAAACAGTCACTGACAACGGAGAAACGGCTTCATGCTGGCAGACATCCTGATTACGATCCTGCTGATCGCATCCACCTTTTACATGACAATCATACTGCTGCGTTTTTTGTTGCAACTGGCCCGGGCCGACTTCTATAACCCCATATCCCAGTTTGCAGTGAAAGCCACAAACCCTTTGCTCAGACCTATGCGCCGCATCATTCCTGGCTGGGGCGGGATTGACGGCGCGGCACTGGTGCTGGCAGTCATCATTCAGGCGATCACCTTCTTTCTGATTCTTATTGCTCTGAATGGAGGCATCCCGTCATTCAATCCGATCATCCTGCTGGTCTGGGCAGTACTGAATGTTCTTGATCTGATCATAAAAATTTACTTCTGGTCAGTTATTGCAGTTGTCGTCGTCAGCTGGATAGCTCCCGGCAGCGGACACCCTGCGATCCAGCTGGTGGCACAGATCACAGAGCCTGTTATGCGCCCGGTTCGCAAACTGATGCCTTCTATGGGAGGGCTCGACCTGTCACCGATTATTGTTTTCCTGATTCTGAACGTTCTTTCAGTGGTTGTTGACCATATGAAAATCTCGGCCGGTTTAGGCTCAATCGGTCTGGGACTGTAAACCTCGTCACAAACAAACAATTTGTAACAGTTCTCCACAAAAAGCCCAATCTGCAAGCCGCAAGCTCATACCATTGATTTTGCGGCTTTTTTTATTGTGGTCATGTCGACAACAGACACACACCTGAATACACCCCGCCACAAAATCGTCGCAAACACGCTAGTATTAACGGCAATTAATTAATCGTATATCACGTGGATCCCGGCTAGCTTGCCAGGGGAGACCTGAAGTCGTGTACAAGGAAAATCCGATGAATCATCAGGGCAATCTGACTCAACAGGTAGAGGCATACCACAACTGGAAAAAAGAGCTGATCCGCCAGATCGGCCGTTACCGGTTATGGCTTCAGGACAACAACCTGTTCTCAGACGACATCAGCACGCGGATACGTCATGGCCTGGAACTTCTTATTGAGGACGAGCTTACTATTGCGTTTGTCGGCGAGTACTCCCGCGGCAAAACGGAACTGATAAACGCCCTGTTCTTCTCAGAGTTTGGCCAGCGCATGCTCCCCTCCCAGGCCGGGCGCACAACCATGTGTCCGACCGAGCTGTTTTTTGATCGCAATGCCAACGAAAACTATCTGCTCCTGCTCCCCATTGAAACCCGCACGGGGGACCTGTCTTTACAGAAACTGCGAAAACAACCTGAACGCTGGGTAAAACACAGCCTTGATGAACGTGACCCGGAAATCATGCGCGAAATTCTGGGTGAAGTAGCCCGGGTCAAAAGCGTTACTCCTGAGCAGGCACGGAAGCTGGGTTTTGAAGAAGGCATGCTTGAGCATGACCGCAACAACCCCGGAAATGTTCTGATCCCGGCCTGGCGTAATGCCCAGATCAGTATTCGTCACCCGCTGTTTGAACGGGGGCTGCGCATTCTCGATACCCCGGGCCTTAACGCTCTCGGATCCGAGCCCGAGCTCACTATAAGCATGCTGCCAAGGGCTCATGCCATCATTTTTGTACTCAGTGCAGATACAGGCGTTACCGCCAGCGACATGACCATCTGGAAAGAGTACATAGATACAACCCACGCCGACCATCGCGCCGGTCGTTTTGCGGTACTGAACAAGATAGATGTGCTTTGGGACGACCTTCAGGGCGAGAAGCACACCAACGATGCCATTGAGCGTGTTCGTGGATATACAGCAGATCATCTGGGCATCCGGCAACAGGACGTAATACCTCTGTCCGCAAAACAGGGCCTGACTGCAAGAGTCAGGAACGATAACAGCCTGTTCAACCGCTCCAATATCGGCAATCTGGAGCAACTGATTATCCAGCGCATACTGATGCACAAGGAACAGTTGATCACTCAAAGCCTGATCAACGATCTGCTCGGCATGTTGCAGAACAGTCAGGCAGCGATGCAGACACGCCTGGAGTCGCTCGAAGAAGAATCCCTGGCCTGCTCCGGCGCCACCATGGACAAAGAAGCACTCACCAGGCTGGCCGATCGCGCCCAGAAAGACTACGACTTTTACTACAAGAAACTGATCACCCTGCGCTCGAGCCGCCGGCTGATGGGGTCTCAGGGTGAAATGCTGAAAAAACTGGTATCTGAAGACCGGTTTGAATCCCATGCCCGGAGCATCCGTCAAAGCATGTCGAAAAGCTGGACTACTGCAGGCATGAATAACGCCATGGATCAGTTTTTCGAGCTTCTGGAAAGCGACTTCACCAATCTTCTCAGCGAAGGGCGTCTTGCAGAAAAAATGGTGGGCGCAATTTATCGCCGGTATAACGAGGATACGCGTGCCCGCCACCTTGAGCCCATTCCGCTGCGTGCTGGCCGCCACGTGATTGCCGTAAGAGAGCTGCGTAAGAAAGCCCGCCGCTTCCGCTCCAGCCCCAAGAACCTGCTTACCGAGCAATCCGTTCTGGTCCAACGCTTTTTCAATGTAATGGTTAGCGAAGCCCGAACCCTCCATGCCCGCGTACGTGCAGATGTAGAGCGCTGGCCGTCAGAAGCACTGCTACCGATCATGCAGTACTCCATGGAGCAGAAACAATTGCTGGAGCACCAGATACGGCGCCTCCGGGACATGGTGAGAAGCGATCGCGATTGCCGTGTCCAGCGTGAACGGCTTGGCCATACAATCAGCGATTTGCGCAGACAACTGGAACTGGCGGATGCAATGCAGCGGCAAATCCGCAAACCTGCCCCCACCCTGATCCAGCAAAAAGTGGTCAATATCTCTGGCGCTATCTAGTTGCCTCAAGTCCTGTCGGTTGCAGCCATGACGGCCCGCCATTAAACTGCCTTGCTGGTTCAGGTTTTTACCCTGGCCAGCAACGCAGTTACTAACGGACCGAACCAGGAACCTTTCGCGCCGATGCCCGATTCCCTACCTGTGGATTCTGTCGGGATAGTCACCCCGCAGACTTATCATTTTGAAACGCCAATAGAACTGGCGTGCGGACAAACACTGGAACACTATGATCTGGTGGTTGAGACCTATGGCGAACTTAACGCTGATCGCAGCAACGCTGTGCTCATCTGCCATGCCCTGAGCGGAAACCACCATGCTGCCGGCTACCACTCCAAAGGTGATCGCAAACCTGGCTGGTGGGACACCTGCATAGGGCCGGGCAAACCTGTAGATACCAACCGTTTCTATGTTGTCAGCCTCAATAACCTGGGTGGCTGTCACGGCAGCACTGGCCCAAACTCTGTGAACCCGGCTACGGGCAAACCTTATGGCCCCGACTTCCCGGTTGTTACAGTCAGTGACTGGGTGAAGAGCCAGGCATTACTGGCAGATCGCCTGGGCATTGAATGCTGGGCAGCCGTAGTAGGCGGCTCTCTCGGTGGCATGCAAGCGTTGCAATGGAGTCTGGATTATCCGGGCCGCCTTAGACATTCCGTGGCAATCGCCTCAAGCCCACGCCTGACCGCGCAGAACATTGCATTTAACGAGGTAGCGCGCCAGGCCATCACCTCAGATCAGGAATTCCATGACGGCCGGTACTATGATTTTAATACCTTGCCACGTCGCGGCCTGATGCTGGCCCGGATGGTAGGCCACATCACCTACCTCTCCGACGCTTCCATGGGTGAGAAATTTGGCCGTGAGCTAAGAGACCAGGCCTACAAGTTTGGCTACGATGCTGAGTTTCAGGTGGAAAGCTATCTGCGTTATCAGGGTGAACGCTTCTCTGAGGTTTTCGATGCCAACACCTATTTGCTGATGACCCGGGCGCTGGACTATTTTGACCCTGCTTTCGAGTTTGGCGGCGACCTGTCAAAAGCCCTGGCCAAGGCCACCTGTGAATTTCTGGTGCTGTCATTCAGCACTGACTGGCGCTTTACACCAGCCAGATCTGAAGAAATGGTAAACGCCATGATCTCCGCCCGCCGGAAAGTCAGCTATGCGGAGATTGATGCACCCTGGGGCCACGATGCCTTCCTGATTCCAACTCCGCGCTACACTGATATTTTCACCGCGTATATGGATCGTGTTGCCAGGGAGGTCGGGGCATGAGAGCTGATCTGGAAATCATTCAACAATGGGTAAAGCCCGGCGATCACGTTCTGGATCTTGGTTGTGGCGATGGCACCCTGCTCGATTTCCTCAAGCAGGAACGCAATGCCAGCGGCTTCGGCCTTGAGATCAACCCGGATCACATCACTACCTGCATGAACCGTGGCGTTTCAGTAATAGAACAGAACCTTGATACTCAGGGGCTGGACAACTTTGAAGACAACAGCTTCGACATTGTTCTGATGACACAGGCGCTACAGGCAGTGCGCAGACCGGACAAGGTTCTGGATGAAATGCTCCGCCTTGGCAATGAGGGCATAGTTACCTTCCCGAACTTCGCTCACTGGCGCCTGCGCTGGGGACTGGCCCTCAGCGGTCGCATGCCGGAATCCGACGCGCTGCCGTATAAATGGTATAACACCCCCAATATACGCCTATGTACCTTCAAGGATTTTGAGGCCCTGTGCCGCCAGAAAGGTATTTGCATCAAAAGCAGACGTGTAGTGGATGGCCAGCATCAGAACAACTGGCTGGCTCGCTTTTGGCCAAACCTGTTGGGAGAAATCGCCATCTACCGTATTTCCCGGGAGAAAATATAATGATGAACAAAGCTCTGCACAGTCTTCTTGCCGTGGCGACAACTGTGTTGCTTGCCGCCCTGCTCAGCGTTCCAGCTCACGCCGGCTCTGAGGATTTCGGAGAGTATCAGGTGCACTGGAGCGTACTACCTAGCACCTTCCTGACACCGGAAACAGCAAAAGCCAATAAGCTGCAACGCAGCAGAGGCATTGGTATCGTCAACATCGCCATCATGCAGGAGGACGAAAACGGCATCCTCAAGCCCGTATCAGGCCAGGTGGAAGGCAAAGTCTCAAACGATATCCAGCAGGTGAAGTTTCTGGCATTCCGCAGAATACAGGAAGGCGACTCTGTCTATTTTATTGCCCAGTACCAGTATTCGTCGGGAGAATTGCTGACATTCAATATCACTGCCCGTCCTACCGGTCATAGCCAGGATTTACCGGTACGATTTGCCCACACTCTCTTCAGCGACTGAGCGAACCATGTCTGAGCAACTCGTCATAGCCAGTAACAACAAAGGCAAAATCAGCGAATTCGCCCATCTTCTGGCACCACTGGGGCTGATCCCGGTTGCTCAGGGCGAACTTGGTGTAAGCGAAGCCGAAGAGCCTGCGGTCACATTTATAGAGAACGCTATTCTTAAAGCCCGCCACGCAGCAAGGGAAACCGGCCTGCCGGCACTGGCTGACGACAGTGGCCTGGCCGTCGACGCGCTTGGCGGTGCCCCCGGAGTCCGCTCGGCCCGTTACGCCGGTGCCGGCGCCTCCGATCTCGACAACCTGAACGCGCTTCTAAAAGCCATGACAGATGTTCCAGACGGCCAGCGCGGCGCACAGTTTCATTGTGTGCTGGTATACCTTCGCCACGCCGATGACCCTACACCAATTGTGTGCCATGGCCGATGGCCTGGCTCTATTCTCAGGGCGCCGCAAGGCGAGGGTGGATTCGGCTATGACCCGATATTTCTTTGCCCGGAAAAGAACTGTAGCGCCGCTGAGCTGACCCGGGGCGAGAAGAGCCGCATAAGCCATCGGGGACGGGCGCTGGAATTACTTATGAGCCAGCTCAGGCCGGAGTCCTGACGCCAGTGACAACGCCCACTCCGGCACCGGTCAGGCCACCTCTGAGCCTGTATATTCATGTGCCCTGGTGCGTGCGGAAATGCCCCTACTGCGACTTTAACTCCCACGCTGTCCACAACGACATCCCTGAATCCGCCTACCTGAATGCTCTGCTTGAAGATCTGGACCAGGATCTTGCGTTCGCAGATGAGCGACCTGTCCAAACAGTCTTTATTGGCGGAGGAACACCCTCGCTGATGAGCGGTGATTTTTACAGAAAGCTGTTCGCCGGACTCTCCAGTCGGCTGACTTTCGCAGAGAACGCGGAAATTACACTGGAGGCCAACCCGGGTACCCTGGAAGAAGGCCGGTTTGAGGCTTTCCGTGACGCCGGCATCAACCGGCTATCTATCGGCGTACAAAGCTTCAACCCCGTACATCTGAAAGCTCTGGGCCGCATACATGACAGCGCAGCCGCACATCGTGCGATTGATACAGCGAAAAAAGCCGGATTTGATAATTTCAACCTGGACCTGATGCACGGCCTGCCCGGCCAGACCCCCGAGGAGGCGCTTGCGGATCTTCAATCAGCCATGGGCCATGAGCCTCCGCACCTGTCCTGGTACCAGCTGACACTGGAACCCAATACGGAGTTTTACAGCCGGCCACCAGACCTGCCAGACGACGACCAGCTCTGGGAAATATACCAGGGCGGCAGCGAATATCTGCACCGGCAAGGCTTCAGCGACTACGAAATTTCAGCCTGGTGCCGTGAGGAAAAAGCCTCGCGACACAATCTGAACTACTGGTCATTCGGGGACTATATGGCGCTGGGCGCGGGAGGTCACGGTAAAGTCAGCCTGCCAGACGGTACAATCAGACGCTACTGGAAAACGCGACAACCTGACGCCTACCTGAACAGAATCGGCAGTCGCACAGCCGGAAACGACAACATTAAGGCAGCAGAACTCCCTCTGGAGTTCCTGATGAACGCACTGCGTTTGAGAAAAGGTGTGGATGAAAGCCTTTTTTATGAACGTACGGGTTTACCCCTGACATCCGTTGGGGTACAACTTGGGAAGCTGCGAGAAGATAAATTGCTGGTTCATGACCGGCTTCAGGCAACAGACCTGGGGCAAAGGTACCTGAACAGTCTTTTGGAGCGTTTTCTGTAATGGATACGGAAAAGGGATTATCGGCCTTACCTAAAAGCCTGAAAGCCGGGCTGATCGCAACTCTGGTTCTGCTGGCAGCCTTACTGGTGATCAATCAGCCGCTGAAAACCGGGCCAGCACACCAGGGTATTGTCAGCTACCAATTGGCGGGGAACGCCGAGCAGGCGCTGGCCATTGTACAAAGCTGGGGGGCCGAAGGGCTGCGATGGGCAAAACTGTCACTGTGGGTAGACTTCCTGTTTATCCCCCTCTACTGCCTTACCTTGATAATGCTGACGCGGCATTGCACTCTGGACAGGCCAGGCGTTCGCGAACGCAACGTCGCACGCTGGATCCGGACACTGTTTATAACCGCAGGCCTGGCCGATGTAACAGAAAACGTGTTGCTTCTGAATAACCTGGATGCGCCTACGGATGCCATCAGCCTTGCCGCCACTCTAAGCGCCCTTGCCAAGTTTACCGCCTTGACTTTAGGCATCGCAGGGCTGGTAATTATCCGGGCAGCCAGGCGCCATCCGTTGGCGCCTGGCTGAGCCGGGTCACAAAACCAGGACTTCAGAGAGCATGTACCAATGGTTTAGTTGGTGCGGCGAAACAGCAGATCCCATACACCATGGCCCAGATTCTCTCCACGCTTCTCAAACTTGGTTACCGGACGATATTCAGGCCGCGGTGAATAACCGCCCTGCTCCTGAGTATTGGCGAACCCCTCCGCATCGCCCATCACCTCAAGCATGTGCTCTGCGTAGTTTTCCCAGTCTGTGGCGAGGTGCAGGATGCCACCCACCCTCAATTTGTGACGGATACGCTGAACAAACCCGGGCTGAACCAGCCGGCGTTTGTTGTGTTTCTTTTTGTGCCAGGGGTCCGGGAAAAAAACCATAACCTGATCCAGACAGGCATCCGGCAAACACAGGTCGATAACGTCGTTCGCATCTATGTTATAAACACGAACATTCTCCAAGCCGCGATCCTCGATCTCCTTGAGCAGCGCCCCAACACCGGGCAAGTGCACTTCTGCACCGATAAAATCCTGCTCGGGCGCAGCTTCTGCCATCTCCGCCAGAGAACGCCCCATACCGAAACCGATTTCAAGATTGAGCATGGCTTCCCGGCCAAAAACCTGGCGCGGATCAATCATGCCGTCTTCACGGGTCAGGCCAAATCTGGGCCAGCTGCGTTCATAAGCTTTTTTCTGCCCCTCAGTCATACGCCCCTGACGCAGCACAAAACTGCGAATTCCACGACGTGTGGTCACAGGGGAATCACTGCGAGGATCTTTCTTGTCAGTCATCTGCAATCCTTATCCGCAGGCTGCGGGTTTGATTAACGGAATTTGGACACAGTTTACCAGAGTAGGAGGGATCAAGCGGAGACCACAGAACTGCTCCCCGTCTGGCGATCCAGCTGACGGTATCCGAGAGCTTCCACAAGGTTCCGGTGAGCCACGGCGTCACTCCCTTCAAGATCTGCCAGGGTTCGGGCTACGCGCAGAATCCGGTGCAATGCCCGGGCAGATAACCCTAATTTCTCCATGGCGCCGGAGAGCAGTTTTTCTCCGGACCGGTCCAGGTTGCACGCTTCCTGCAACTCGCGTCCGGACAAGGTGGCATTAACGCAACCCCGCCGCGCCTGGCGATCCCTGGCAAGCGCCACCCGTTTCCGCACCACCGCACTGCTCTCACCGTCACCGCCAGACTGCATCAATACATCGCCACCTTGCACCGGCACTTCTACGTGCAGGTCAAACCTGTCCAGCAAAGGGCCCGAAATTTTTGAGCGGTAACGCATGACTTGCTGAGGCGTACACTGGCATTCGATGGTGGGGTGACCACTATAACCGCATGGACAAGGATTCATCGCGCCAACGACCTGAAACCGTGCAGGAAAATTAACCTGTCGAGCCGCCCGGCTAATGGAAATTTCTCCGGTTTCCATGGGCTCTCGCAGTACTTCCAGCACGCGGCGCTCAAACTCCGGCAACTCATCAAGAAACAGAACACCGCGGTGTGCCAGGGAGATTTCTCCGGGTCTGGGGCTACTGCCACCCCCAACCATAGCCACCGCCGAGGCAGTGTGATGTGGAGACCTGAACGGAGGCTGGCGCCAGCCTCCCTCTCTCAATGGCAATCCCGCAACCGAGTGCACACTGGCGACTTCCATGGCATCGTCATCGGTCAGATCAGGCAGAATGCCGGGCAAGCGGCCAGCCAGCATGCTCTTGCCTGTACCCGGAGGACCAAAAAACAAAAGATTATGAGCGCCGGCCGCAGCTACCTCCAGCGCTCGCCTCGGGACACTCTGGCCACGCACATCAGCAAGATCCAACATGCCGGAAGCGACAGAAGATTCCGGCGCAGTTCGCTGCACAGGAACCAGTTGCCCCCGGCCACACAGGTGTTCACAGACCGCAAGAATATGACCTGCGGCCAACACATCATTCTGACTCGCAAGTGAAGCCTCGTCTGCGTTGGCCTGGGGCACCAGCAACCTCCGCCCCTCTCTGCGCGCGGCCAGCACGGCTGGCAGAACGCCCTTGAGCGGTCGAAGTGCACCATCAAGAGAGAGCTCTCCGAGGAATTCACAGGAGGACAAGCTTTCCGCCGGAATCTGCCCCGAGGCGGCTAAAATACCCAGAGCGATTGGCAAATCAAAGCGTCCGCCCTCTTTGGGCAGGTCAGCAGGAGCAAGGTTAATTGTTATTCTGCGGGCGGGAAATTCAAAGCCTGCATTCAGCAAGGCACTTCTCACTCTTTCCCGGCTTTCACGCACGCCGGTTTCTGGCAGGCCAACGATGGAAAGCGCGGGCAGGCCGCCAGAGAGGTGAACCTCAACGGTGACTTCTGGTGCAGAAACTCCAATGCTGGCACGGGAGTGGACAACTGCAAGCATAACAACCTTCCATGGTTTCAGAAATCAGTAGGTGCCGGGACAACCCGACCGCTCCGGCTTCCTGCCGGGAACATCCCAAGTTTACTGGGTTTTCAGAGACTGCTCCAGATCAGCCACTCTCTTTTCAAGGGCCTCGACTTTCTCGCGGGTTTTCAAGAGCACCGCTTGCTGAGCATCAAACTCTTCACGGGTTACCAACTCCAGCCGCGACAGAACCGCCATAACCGTAGCGCGCGCCTGGGTTTCAAAATCTTCGCGCGCAGCACGCGCCATATCCGGGACAAATTGGCCGAATTGCCCCTGTAACTGGGCGAATATATCCTGTGGACCTTTCACGAATCACCTCACTGGTTCAAATAAATGCCCGGCGTCAACCAAAAGAAAAAATAGTCCCGCAGCCGGTTTGCAGGAGTGTATCACACCGCCAGCCCTGCCATACTGTGTGCGGTAAGCACTATAATAGTCCTGCCATTCTATCGGGCCTGCTCCGATCTGGTTCACGAGATGGTGTGGCGCACTATTTTGGTGCAAAAGCTGACATTCAAACTTGAGTTCAAGCACCACGGAAACACACTAAGATATTGTTTTTGAGTTATTTTTTTGCGTTGGCATACCCGGTGCTATAGCTCTCGTACGCAATCCGCACAATTGACGTGCGAAGCGGCAGCACCCCGAACTCAACAACTGGCCGTTGGGCTCTCACGTTGAGACGGTTTTACCAAGGAGAAAGCAATGAAACTTGTGACAGCGATCATTAAGCCTTTCAAGCTGGATGATGTCCGTGAGGCACTTTCCGAGATAGGCGTACAAGGCGTAACCGTCACTGAGGTCAAAGGCTTCGGGCGGCAAAAAGGTCATACAGAACTTTATCGTGGCGCGGAATATGTAGTGGATTTTCTGCCAAAGGTTAAAGTGGAAGTTGCCATTGGCGACAACCTGCTGGACCAGGTAATCGAGTCGATTACCAAAGCAGCCAATACCGGGAAAATTGGCGACGGCAAGATTTTCGTGACCGAACTGCAACAGGCTATCCGGATCCGGACAGGCGAAACAGGCGAAGAAGCGGTCTGATCCTGATCTGACCACCTAACTGCCAACGCAAAAAAAACCAATTTGAAGTGCCTCGTGCGGAGGGCATCCTATGGAAAACAATCTTTTTCACCTGCAGTATGCAATAGATACCTTTTATTTCCTGGTATGCGGCGCCCTAGTAATGTGGATGGCCGCTGGCTTTGCCATGCTCGAATCAGGGCTGGTACGAGCAAAAAATACCACGGAAATTCTAACCAAGAACGTCGCACTCTTTGCCGTTGCCTCCATCATGTATCTGGTGTGTGGCTACGCAATCATGTACGACGGCTCCCTGCTGCTGGCTGGCATCGAAAACACTGATCCCACCTCAGTACTGGGCGATTTCGCTTCCCGTGAAGATGGCTTCGAAGGCGGCTCTATCTACTCTGGAGCATCGGACTTCTTCTTCCAGGTAGTGTTTGTGGCCACGGCCATGTCGATTGTCTCTGGTGCGGTTGCCGAGCGCATGAAGCTCTGGGCATTCCTGGTTTTCGCTGTCGTAATGACCGGCGTAATCTACCCACTGGAAGGCTCCTGGACCTGGGGCGGCAACGACGTCTTCGGTATGTACAACCTGGGCGACCTTGGCTTTAGCGACTTTGCTGGTTCAGGCATCGTTCACCTCGCTGGTGCAGCTGCTGCACTTGCCGGTGTTATCCTGCTTGGTGCCCGTAAAGGCAAATATGGCCCTAACGGTGAAATCCGCGCTATCCCTGGTGCCAACCTGCCGCTGGCGGCTCTGGGTACCTTCATCCTCTGGATGGGCTGGTTCGGCTTCAACGGTGGCTCCGTGCTGAAACTGGGCGATATCGCCAGTGCCAACTCAGTTGCCATGGTATTCCTTAACACCAACGCAGCAGCAGCCGGCGGTGCGATCGCAGCACTGATCACAGGTCGCATACTGTTTGGCAAGGCTGACCTGACCATGCTCCTCAACGGCGCCATTGCGGGCCTGGTAGTTATCACTGCAGAACCTTCAACACCCACTGCACTGATCGCAACCCTTTGGGGCGCTCTGGGCGGCATCGCTGTTGTATTCAGTGTTATCATGCTGGACAAGCTGCGCATCGATGATCCTGTCGGCGCAATCTCTGCTCACGGCGTATGTGGCCTGCTCGGCCTGGCACTGGTTCCCATCACTAACTCCGACGCCACCTTCAGCGGCCAGCTGATTGGCGCTATCACCATCTTCGCCTGGGTATTCCTGGCAAGTCTGGTAGTCTGGGGCATCATCAAAGCTGTGATGGGCCTGCGAGTCAGTGAAGAGGAAGAGTACGAAGGTATTGATCTGTCCGAGTGCGGCATGGAAGCCTATCCGGAGTTCGTCAACAGCAAATAACACACGCTGAGCGAACGCAAAAGGGGTGCCTGAAAAGGCACCCCTTTTTTATTTCCGGGAACCAGGTTGCTCAGCAACACACCCTGAAAATCCGACAGATGACAGTGTTTCCACGTTCAGCTACTATCACTCTGCATTTACTGGTCATCTAAGGATAGATGAAGGCAGCCATGAAGGATTTCCCAGCCGTGAGCCCGGAGGCTCAGACTCCCATTGTATTTCACCATCACTCAAATTCGCCGGGTGAAGATACCTGCGGGTATCTGATTGATCAGGCGAAACATCCCGACACTTTGCGCCGGCTGTTTGAGCACGACCCCATCCCGGTTTACGACTTACCGTATATTCATTCGGAATACCGGGAGCAGGCCTGCGACGGGCCCGTGATTATCCAGCCCACCACCGCCTGGAGTGAAAAATGGCTTCAAGACTGGGTGACCGAAGGCAAAGCGCTGGCAGTGCATGGAAAAACACTGGCGCTGGAGGAAATACGGGACCATTTTGTCAGCCTGAATACCGTGAGCACTCCCAATGGAGACAGCCTTTTCCGTTACGCAGACCCGGCCGCACTCGGCAGCCTTGCAGAATCGCTATCACCTCACCAGCGTGAACGGATTCTCGGCCCGCTAACAGCAATCCGCGGGCACTATGCTGGTACCAGCTGGACGCTCACAAGAGAGCAGCCCTCAGTACCTCAGGACAAACTGCAAAAGCAACGCAATCTGCCTCTTGAGCTGACACAGGAAAATCTCTTATCCGTAGAAGCCTATCGCCGCAATTTGCTGGCCGAAGCTCTGGCAAATAATAATGGGCTGGATGCCCACACTGTTTTTTCCTGGTTCCGGCAACTGGAAGCACTCGGCGCACCGAGTGAGCAAGGCCTGGTAGAGGGAAGCGAATTACTGATATCCCGGGGCTTTACCCAAGCACTGAGCGACGAGGAGCTCACCACCATACGTACAGCCAGACAAGGAGACTGCTGGTCGGACACACTGGACGCGATTGCTACACTATCGGACTCACAGGAGGGAACCTGATGACAGCCACAAGCAACCTGCCCTTTTCACCCAGCACCGCTCCTCTGGGGGCCCATGGTGCGCCAACGTGCAAACACGAAACCGCAAGCGTGCTATTGCGCCGCTGTGACAACCTCGGGCGGCCCAGGGCTTTTATTAATGCCGGTAGTATCAAGGATGAGAGCGGTAAATTTGTAACAGCCGAAATACAAAAGGGCACAGAACATACTCCCGAAAATGCAGAGGCCCGCTTCGCCCAACTCGTTACAGGCAAAGCGAAATGGCACTGGCCTGCAGAGCCGGAAGGCGAACATTTAATCGGGTTCGATACCGTGAGCGAACAGCGCCGCTTTGCTCCCGGCGAGGCCCTCAGTGAAGGCGTAGAGCTGACTGTTATTCAGGGCGAGCGTAAGGCAACGGCGATACACCTTCCGCCTCCAGTGGTCATTGACTTACGGGAAGAGACTCCCGCTTCGACCGACTTGCTAACGAACGAACAACTGGATTATTTCCGGGCAAACGGCAACAACGCCCTCGTCTTTATACACGGCTACAACGTTCCCCACGGAGAATGGGGAAAACTTGGCTGGCATTCCAGCAAGGCAACAGTCTGGCAAGATCCGCAAACGGTGAATGACGAGTATCTGAATGGTGCCGGAGCCCATAACTGGGCGGTCCATATGGAGTACCGGTTAAACCGTGCAGCGGGTTTCGATGGCGAAAACTGGATGCCCTATAGCCGCATCATAAATATTTCCTGGCCCGGGAATACGGGCGCCACTGATTTCATGCAGGCGGAACTCAATGCAATGGCAGCCGGACGGCGCCTGGCGCCCCTATTGCAACAGTTGGCAGGTGCAGGTATCGCCATCAACCTGATATCTCATTCCCTCGGAGCACGGGTGGCGCTTACCGCTCTGAATATTCTTGGCACTGTCGGGAAACCCAATATGGTCGACCACCTGTTTCTCTGGCAACCCGCAGTAGCCGACAATGCTCTCACCAACGACAGCAACCGCGACGTGCACCCCCTGGGTCTTGGTGTATTCCCATCCGCCCACAAAACAGCCCGAAAAATCGTTGTACTGCACTCCCGTGGCGACGGTATTCTCGGGCCTGACAGTAACGAAAGTAATGATTGGTGGTGGAGACTTCTATCGCCGGCATCCTGGGCGGTGGCTGAAGCATGGGGCCTGGCAACCGCAGACGACCCCATGGATGAAATACTTGGCAAGTTACGGGGCGCTTATGATAAAAAATGGTGGACCTTCCCGAGCTTTCTCGACAATGGATTTGGACCGGCTATAGAAAAGCTGTACAAAAACTACCTACCGCTTACATTCGAGGCCCGGCCGCCCGCTCCCCGGATGATCGCTCACAGGCCTCCATCCGAGGTTCCATATTTCCGCCTGAAAAATAAGGTAAAGGAAAACTGGGCAAGGTTAGAAAAAGACATCCTTACCGAAGCTGACGCTTTGTGGCAGCCTTGTATCGATTGCCTGCGCAAGGGTGAAAGACCGCCCGAATATACATTGCTCGCCCCTCTGAACCACCGGGCCAGCATCAGCCCCCAGGTGGCCAGGGATTATGTTTTGCGCTTGAAAAAACTGGCGGTGAATAACTGGTTTCCGGAACAAGCGCCGCGGCCTGCGTTGGGATATGTGGGGTTTAAGAAAATAACTGATGAGCAAGGAATAGAGTTCGACAGGTTCCTTTATGAGTCTATGAATAACGGTAGTTTTATCCCAGTCGACCAAAGCCAATGGCTTTCAAGCCACTCAGGGATGCGGATTCCCAGCGAGGAAGTGTTCAAGCGTTCATATGAAACAGCAATCATGCGTCGTATCATTAGCGAAGGAGAAGGCTTTGGTCAGTACTAAACACAAAAAAATGTACTGGATTGGTACGATCTTTGGTGCTTTCATAATCTTCAGCATACTACTGAATTTTGTCCTTCAGAGAGTCTGGGCCGCCCCCATTATGTCCATGGGTGTATCCGAGTCTGGCCGCTACATCATCAGCGCCCACAGGAATAACAACCTTATTCTCTGGGATCTACATGAGAAGAAATGGAGCACACTATCCAGTAAAGCCAACCTCTACAGTGCCAATTTTGTGCCGGGCACAACTGCGTTTTTATGGCAAGATACGGACAATGTCGTTACCGTCCAGACCACAGATGGTGAAGTATTGAGACAGTTCAAACACTTCCCAACCTACGGTCACGTTATCAGTAGCGACCTTAAAACCTACTTGTCTGCGGATGAGAACTGGAATGTATTTTCCGGTTATGGTGATACGAAACACCCTGTTCTCAACGATGGTGTCGTCCCCGGTTTTATCAGCGCCGGCAAGCTGCTCAACCTTTCCATGGACCGAAACATTACTTTCTTTCTGACGGCCGGATTCGATGATGACCATTCGGCGATTTCTAAGTCTTCGCCGCTGAACAACAGCCAGAGGTTTTCAAAATATGGTGGCGTCACACTCTGGGATGCTGAAACAAAACAGCCCGTTGCAAAGCTACGCGGCAACTCTTCCAAAACCCACGCTACCATCAGTCCGGATGGGCAGTGGGTAGTCAGTGCAGATGAGGCAGGAATAGGGCTATTCTGGAACACCAGCCAACCAAAAATCCGACACCGGCTGGCATCATACTACGGCGGCA
This sequence comes from Marinobacter sp. F3R11, assembly GCF_003318275.1. Taxonomy (GTDB): domain Bacteria; phylum Pseudomonadota; class Gammaproteobacteria; order Pseudomonadales; family Oleiphilaceae; genus Marinobacter. Next base: position 96,821 of record NZ_QOCH01000009.1, read on the forward strand.
TTTACCTTGATGACTCGCCTTATGAAACCGGTGACCCCCGAAACTGGGACAACAGTGAGCTAATCAAAGCCCCCCCAGGTCTAAACGACTTCACCATCGCCGTCGCCTTCATCCACAACAGCGAGTATTACCTCCGCTTTGGCAACAACAGCCACATGGCGGCTCTGTTCAAAACCGGCAGCCCCTGGCCTGTGAAGTATTTTGATCTGGGAGAATCCCCAAAACTGGTCACCTACGGCAGCCAATACTCCCGCAACACCGCCATCGCCACGTCGCCCGAGGCAGGCATTCTCGCGATGGGGCACCAGTCTGGCGGTGGTATCAGTGTGTACCAGTTTGACCCGGACGAACTGGCACTGGAGAGGGTCTGGGTGGTGGAATAGGTGCCCGAGTCAATCCGGCTGCACGGGGCCGGGGTCATCTCAGGCTATCGCTTACCAGCGTGCCTTGTCCCACATTTCCGGGTTAGCCCAGAACCGGGGGTTATTCCAGTCTCGTCGCCGGTTGTAACTATCGATGTTGTAGGTATACAGAGTACGCGCTGGAGTCCCCTCCAGATACGCCTGGCGCTGGAAGCCCAGGCCAAGAAGATCACTCAGTTGCCAATCCGAATCGTCGGTCATAATCACGGCTATCCGGTGCGTGCCAAAATTGCGTAGCTGGCCGAGCAACAGAGTACCTTCCGCAAAACTCAATTGCTCAAGAGCGCCCTCAATCAGAGCCAGGTCGTAGGTATGGGACAACGGCAAACCATTCTGGGACTCTGAGAGCAATAGTTCGGTGTAGTGCCTGTCCGGATGCTGTTTATGCCAGGCACGGCCCAGACGGACCGGCAGTGTGCCGCATACCAGCAGTGTATCGGGCTGACAATTGTCCAGGGTTTGCGCAAGCGCCTGTTGAGGCGTCATACAGGATTCGTTTCGCTCTATCACTTTAACCACTCCCATGAAGGTGCTGGCAGAGCGTACCCGTCCGACCCGGACCAACTGACGATATCGCAGATCTGGAGGGTCGGGGAGCCCCTAAATCAGCCTTCTGTAGGCCGCACTTCATCTTCCAGGGCATCAATCATGAACTGAGGCATAGCCAGAGCGCCATGGTGAATTCCGGAGTTGTAGTAGCGGGTTACAAACGGACGGTTGTTCACATCATCTTCACGGAAATACTTCAGCGGGTTGTCTTTACTGGCCATGGTGCAACTCCACCAGCCGGTGGGGTATACGGGCTGAGGGAACGGCAAAGTCTGAATGTGACTGAAGCCAGCTTTGCGCATGTCGCTGTGAATATCTTTTATGATGGTATCGGTATGCAGCAGCGGCGATTCGCTCTGCTGCACAATGATGCCGCCCTCACCCAGGGCCAGCATGGCATCACGATAGAAATCCAGAGCAAACAGGCCTTCTGCGGGGCCGACCGGGTCGGTGCTGTCAATAATGAGGATATCGATACTGCCGGGGTCCACTTCCCGCATCCACTGTATGCCATCGCCAAAGAAGAAGTTGGCCCTTGGGTCATCGTTGGATTCACACAGTTCAGGGAAGTATTCCTCGGATGTGCGGGTAACGCGCTCGTCAATTTCAACCTGCCAGGCCTCTTCCACATCCGGGTGTTTCAGAACTTCTTTCAGGGTGCCGCAATCCCCCCCACCAACGATCACAACTTTTTTCGGTTTTTTGTGGGTAAACAGGGCCGGGTGAGTCATCATCTCGTGATAGAGAAAGTTGTCGCGGCTGGTAAGCATTACACACCCGTCCAGCACCATCAGATTGCCAAAGGTTTCGGTTTCATAGATTTCCAGCTTCTGAAACTGAGTCTGCTCTTCATGCAGTTTCTGTTTCACCTGCAGTGAGAATGCGGTTCCCTGATTCTGAAATATCTCGGTAAACCAGTTGTTGTTCAGCGTGGTCATGGTGCTCTCCTGAGAAACCTGGGTGCTATGTCCGAAATGCGTATTGTAGGGGTGCGAAGCAGCCAGCCAAAGTATTAGTTGGTAATTGTCAGGGTTTAGCCGTGTTACTCATCAGATTAACAGCAGCGGAGGCTTTATGGCACAAGGGCCAGGCCCTACAATACCAGCCATTCAGCAGGCCCGACCGGCCCTGTTTTTCTCGGAAGGATAGCAGCCATGAGCACGACCAGCGCCTCCCCGGCTCACAAGGTGTACAACATTGCCCACTGGAGTGACGGCTATATAGGCGTCAATCCTGAAGGTGAAGTTGTAATCCGGCCAAACCGCGGCAAGAGCCAGGCAGAGATCAACCTGCCGGAACTCACCCGCTCACTGGTCAATTCCGGCCTCCAGCTACCAGTACTTATCCGCTTTACAGATATTCTTCACGACCGGGTGAATAAATTGTGCAACGCCTTCAACAAGGTTGCCACAGAGCAAGGCTATGAAGGCCGCTACACCGCCGTTTATCCAATCAAGGTCAACCAGCAGCGACGGGTAGTTGAGGAACTGGTCGCTGCTGAGCCGGCTGCGAGTAACGGGCAGATTGGTCTGGAGGCTGGCAGCAAGCCGGAGCTGATGGCGGTGCTTGCACTGTCAAAACAGCCTGGCTCCGTTATCGTATGCAACGGCTACAAAGACCGTGAGTACATTCGCCTGGCGCTGATCGGACAGAAGCTGGGGTACCGGGTATTTATTGTGGTGGAGAAGCAGTCTGAACTGCCCCTTATTCTTGATGAGGCCAGAAAGCTCAAGGTTTCTCCGCTTGTCGGTGTGCGGGTGCGCCTGGCCACGATCGGAAAGGGAAACTGGCAAAACACCGGCGGTGAAAAATCCAAGTTTGGCTTGTCTGCCAGTCAGGTACTCGACGTGGTTGATACCCTGCGTAAAGCCGGCGCTCTGGATACCCTGCAGCTTCTACACTTTCACCTGGGATCCCAGATCGCAAACATTCGTGATATCCAGACAGGCCTGCGGGAATGCGCACGTTTCTACAGTGAACTCCGGGAGATGGGCGCACCGGTAAACACCGTGGATATTGGCGGTGGGCTGGGCGTTGATTATGAAGGCACCCGTTCACGCAGTGCCTGCTCGATGAACTACAGCATGCATGAATACGCCTACAACGTCGTGCATGTGCTGCAAGCCGAGTGTGATCGCCACGGCCTTCCTCATCCCGATCTTATCAGTGAGTCCGGACGGGCACTGACAGCACACCATTCGGTACTGGTTACCAACGTGATTGATCATGAAGAGCCGGAAGACCGGACGGCCTCACGCCCTGAGCCGGAAGCACCGGCTCCCTTGCAGGATCTGTGGCGCGACCTGGAAAGCCTGAAAGACCCTGAATCACCACGCTCACTGGCGGAGATTTATCACGATGTAATACACGCCATGGCAGATATTCATGGTCAGTTTGCCCATGGCACTCTCTCTCTGCAGGAGCGGGCAGATTCAGAAATACTTTATATTCGCTGCTGTCGCCTGTTGCAGGAGCAGCTGGATAAAAACAGCAGAGCCCACCGCGAGATCATTGACGAACTGAATGAAAAGCTGGCTGCCAAGCTGTTCGTCAATTTCTCCCTGTTTCAGTCTCTGCCAGATGTATGGGGTATCGACCAGATATTTCCTGTCATGCCAATCAACGGCCTCAACCGGCCACTCAGCCGACGCACAGTAATTCAGGATATTACCTGCGATTCCGATGGCCGGATTGACCTCTACGTGGACGGTCAGGGCACGGAAACCACCCTCCCGATGCCTGAGAAAAAACCCGGTGAGCCCCTGCTAATCGGCTTTTTCATGACAGGTGCTTACCAGGAAATACTGGGGGATATGCACAATCTGTTTGGAGATACCCATTCGGTAGATGTGCGCCTGAATGATTCCGGGGGGTTCGACACCAGCACTCCGATTATCGGCGATACGGTTGCCAATGTGCTCAGATATGTGAACTTTGAGCCAGAAAACCTTCTGGCTGCATATCACGACAAACTTGCAGCAAGCCAACTGTCGGAGGATGCACAGACAGCCTTGCTGGAAGAACTGGCTGCCGGGCTTGAAGGCTACACCTATCTGGAAGACTAGGAACTCCCTGTAACCTATGAGCGGCGCTGTTTACAGTATTTTCTGTCTACTCCGGCACTAGGGTACAATTGCGCTCTTTGATTTTCTCCGGCTCGCGCCCGGATCTGAACGGAGACCGCATGAACGCCGACGATTACGCTTTTCGCTTTGGCGGTATAGAACGGTTGTACGGCCGCCGCGCCCTGCACGCGTTTCGTGACACCCATATTGCCGTTATCGGCCTGGGCGGAGTTGGCTCATGGGCCGCCGAAGCTCTGGCTCGCAGCGGTATTGGCACCATTACTCTGGTTGATATGGATGATATCTGTGTCTCCAATACCAATCGCCAGCTTCATGCCCTGGAGGGCCAGTACGGGCGCACGAAAACCGACGCTATGGCGGAACGCCTCAAAGCCATCAACCCCCACGCGGATATCCGGGTTCACTTCGGTTTTCTTACGCTGAAAAACCTCACGGATCTGATCACACCGGAGGTGTCCGGAGTGATCGACGCCATAGACAGCGTAAAGCCAAAAGCCGCTCTGATTGCACACTGCCAGCGCGGAAAGATCCCGGTCATCTGCGCCGGAGGCGCGGGGGGCCAGACAGACCCGACGAAAATACTTGTAGCAGATCTCAGCAAGACAACCCAGGACCCTTTGCTCGCCAAGGTTCGCAACCTTCTGCGCCGGGAGTATGGATTCTCCCGCAATCCCAAGCGACGCTTTGGCATTGAGGCCGTATACTCAACTGAACAGCTCACGTATCCTGCCGGCGATGGTGAGGTCTGCCTGCAGAAGCCTGCGACCGAAGGCCCCGCACGGCTTGACTGTGCGTCTGGTTTTGGCGCAGCCTGCCCGGTTACCGCCAGCTTTGGCCTGTTCGCAGCATCCCGACTGTTAAATCGCATTGCACGACGCGTCAACCAATAACCACATGGGTTCCAGACTTTTATGCCAGCCAGTACAGTCCTGATTCTAGCCAGCATTGGTATTCTCTCACTTTCGTTTCAGTGGCTCGCCTGGCGCGTGCGCGTGCCCGCCATCCTTTTTCTGCTTGCTGGCGGGATTCTCGTGGGTCCCGTACTGGGCTATCTCAACCCGGACGAGGTATTCGGTGACCTGCTGTTCCCAATGGTCTCTCTTGCCGTTGCAATCATCCTGTTTGAGGGCAGCCTGACATTGCGATTTGAGGAAATTCGCGGCCACAGCAAAATGGCTCGCAACCTCATTCCCGTGGGCTCGATAGTCACCGGCATTATCGGCACGCTCGCTGCGCGCTGGGTTCTCGACATTTCCTGGGCAGTCGCTATGCTCTTCGGCGCCATTTCCATCGTGACAGGGCCAACGGTTATTGCGCCACTGCTGCGCTCGGTTCGGCCCAGCGCCAAGATAGCCAACATCCTGCGCTGGGAAGGCATCATCATTGACCCGGTAGGCGCCTTGCTTGCAGTACTGGTATTCGAAGGCATCGTCTCCTGGGGTCAGGGCAATGTGTTCGGCCACTCCCTGTATATTTTCAGCAAAACACTGGTGATTGGCTTCGCTCTCGGCGCCCTGGCCGGTTACCTGAATGGTCTTGCGCTGCGTAAACACCTGATCCCGCAATACCTTCACAATGCCGGCACCCTCACTTTCATGCTTGGGGTTTATGCATTCTCCAATGAGATGGCCCATGAATCCGGCCTGCTCACGGTCACGGTTATGGGGATCTGGATGGCCAACATGAAGCAGGTCTCTGTCGAGAGCATTCTTGAATTCAAGGAGTCCCTGAGTGTCCTGCTGATCTCGGCGCTGTTTATTATTCTGGCTGCCCGGGTGGAGTTTGCCGCGATCGCTGATCTGGGATGGGGGCTGGCAGTGGTTCTGGCGGTTCTGATGCTGGTTGCCCGCCCGCTCAGTGTGTTTTTGTCCGCTATCGGCACCGATCTGAACTGGCGGGAAAAACTCTTCCTGAGCTGGATCGCTCCCAGAGGGATTGTCGCCGCGGCGGTTTCCGCACTGTTTGCTTTTCAGTTACAGAAGCTGGGTTATGAAAGCGCTGCAGCACTGGTCCCCATGGTGTTTGTGCTGATTATTGCCACCGTGACTCTGCAAAGCCTCACTGCCCGGCCAGTGGCCCGACTGTTGAAAGTCACTGAGCCTGCAGAGTATGGCTTCCTGATTCTCGGCGCCAACGCGGTTGCGCGGATGATAGGGCAGGCTCTCAAGAAGCACGAAGTTCCGGTGACCCTCGCAGACACCAACTGGGAGAACGTGCGCCAGGCAAGAATGGATAACCTGAAGGTATACTTCGGCAATCCGATTTCCGAGCACGCCTCAAGCCATCTTGATCTCACCGGTATCGGTAACCTGTTGGTGATTTCGCCTTATAAACACATGAATTCGCTGGCCACTTACCACTTTCTGGACTGGTTCGGTGACAACAGCGTATTCAGTCTTGCGGAAGGTGATCAGGATCAGAAGGCACGCCATCAGACTGCCGAAAAAATCCAGATGACACGAGGGTTGTTCGACGGAGTGAGTTACGCCAAGCTGGCCAGCCTCACGAGCCAGGGCTATTCAATAAAAACCACTCAGCTCAGCGAAGAATTCAACTACGCGGATTTTCTCGATAAATATCAGGGACAGGCTCTGGTGCTGTTTGTATTCGACAGCAAGAACCGTATCAAACCAGTGCGCAACATGGACGACCTGAAACCAGACAACGACTGGATGTTAATCAGCCTGGTGCCGCCACAGGACCCCAAAGAGCGAAAAGACAAGGAAAACAGAACGGCAACTGAGCCATCTGCGCGGGGCAAAGAACCCTCTGCAGACGACTCAATGCCCGAAAGCTGAAGTTTAACGGCAGTCCAAAACCAGCTTGCCTCGCACATGCCCACCTTCAAGAAGCTCGTGGGCCTGTGCAACCTGGTCCAGTTTGAAAACTTTCTCTATGTGCACCTTCACATCACCATCTTCAATCAGCTCGGCAATCTCGTCCAGATGAAACACATCCGGGCGTACGGTCATGCCATGCGCTCTTAACCCCTGCGCCTCGGCAGCACTGACAATCTCGTCGGCGGTAATCGTAGGAATAGTAACCAGCATGCCGCCCTCACCGAGGGCACGCAGGGATCGTTTACCCGTATCCCCCCCGACCAGATCCAGAATCACATCCAACCCGAAGCATTCATCAGCGATATCAGTGGTGTGGTAATCAATAACTTCATGAACACCCAGCTCTGCAAGGAAATCCCTGTTTCCCGCTGAAGCTGTCGCAATAACGTGGGCTCCCCTGGCCAGAGCGAACTGCACTGCGAAATGCCCCACACCACCCGCACCTGCATGCACCAGAACCTTTTGCCCGGGTTCAAGCTTGGCCACTTCAAACAGTGCCTGCCACGCGGTGAGCGCCGCCAGAGGAAGCGCCCCGGCGGTTACGAGATCCAGTTCTTCAGGTACGATGGCCAGCTCATCAGCCGTAGCAAGGGCATACTCAGAATACCCTCCGCCATTCAGTGGAAAGCCAATCATCCCCATAACCCGGTCCCCGGGAGCCAGGGTAGTTACCCCATCACCAACGGCAACGACCTCCCCGGCAACATCATAGCCAGGTGTCCAGGGCATTGAACTTTCGATCTGCTGAGCCACAAATCCAAACCCTTTGCGGGTTTTCCAGTCAATAGGGTTAAGTCCTGCACCCTGGACGCGAATCAGCACTTCGCCTTCTCGCGGAGATGGAATGTCCGAGCTTACTACCTGCAGAACATCACGCTCTCCGAACTCGTGGTAAACCACCTTTCTCATAGAAGATTCAGACTGCTGACTGATGATTGTATCCATGGGTATCTCCGAAAAATGGCGCTGGTAATATCTGACAGGGACAGGGTATTTATTCTCTCCTCAGATTAACAGAAGTTGGCACTAATAGTGACTCAGACGGGCTACAGACCTTTCCCTCCGGCAACAGTGGCCGCGTTCATGATATCGGCAAACTCTTTCGGGGCCCGGGAAGGGCGCTGGGTTTTCAGGTCAATACAGGCGTGGGTTGAAACTGCACGCATCAGTGTCTTGCCGTCTGCAGGACGTACCAGCTGAAACTGCCGCGCTGAGCGAAAGCGACCATCAAAGCCGGTAAGCCAGGTTCCCATAATCAGATGATCTCCGGCATTGGCTGCTACCAGGTAGTCGACTTCCGTGCGGGTAATAGCCATCGCCTTGCCCGTTAACTCGTGCAGCTCCCAGGTCATACCCAGACTTTCTATGTGGGCCCAGCTGATGTCTTCAAGCCAGCGCACGTAAACCACATTATTGGCATGCCCCAACCGATCCGTATCATCCTCAACAACCTGAATATCAAGAATAAAAGGGTCTGGCAGATCCCATTGTACGGACTGGTCTGTCATTACTGCTCTCCAGGACCTGGAATAGCCTGCAGAGTACCTTCCGTATCGCGGCCTTCCAGAAAGCGTCGGCACAGCTCTACAAACACATCTGTTTTCTCAGCGTGCAACCAGTGCCCGGTGCCGTCAATGATGCTTAGCTGAGCATTCGGAAACAGCCGGAGAATTTCATCTTTGTGCTTTTCCTGAATGTAGGCTGAATCGGCGCCTTTCAAAAACAGAACCGGCCCCTCGAATGGAGCTACAGCTTCTGGCGCGCTGGCAAGGTTAGCGTAGCAGGCCTCGATTGCCTTCAGGTTCAGACGCCACCGGTAGACCGGGCCACCCTCCAATTGCTCCGGTTGAGGAATTCGTTCGAGGTTCTTGAGCAAAAACTGCCTTGTAGCCTCCATATCCACGAACCTGGCCATCTGCACATCCGCATCCCGACGCGAGCGTACATTTGTCAGATCGATCTGCTTCAGGCCTTCAAGAATGGCATCATGACGAGGCTTGTACGACACCGGCGCAATGTCAGCAACAATGATCTTTTCGACTCGCTCCGGCGCCTGCAAGGCAACCTGCATAGCCACTTTTCCGCCCATGGAATGCCCCAACAGGCAGGCTTTGTCGATCCCCTGCTCGTCCATGTACGCAACCACATCCTCAGCCATAGAGGGGTAATCCATGGTGTCAGTGTGGGGAGAGCTGCCATGATTGCGCTGATCCAGTGCATGGATCTGCCACTCGTTCTGCAGTTTCCGGGCTACACCGCCGAGATTCTCAAGAGACCCGAACAATCCGTGCAGCAAGATCAAAGGGGAACCATCTCCGGTAATTCTATGGTTCAGTTTAACGCTCATGGGCAGCTAGCCTCCGTCAGAAATCCCATTATTTAGATGACGATACATTAACACTGCCAGCAACATGAGCAAGAAAGGAATATATTTTCGCAGGGTAAAAAAAGACCGGGCCAGGCCCGGTTTAAAGGTCACATAGCGAGCGTCCGAACACTCAACAGCAGTACATATCACGCAGATATTCAGCAAGTGCCATAACGTTTGCATGCTCTTGCTCGGTACGGGGTACAAAAATATCGTGTTCCATAAAACGCCTCCCGGCTGGCCTTTCGATTACTTTCATCCGACTATTAGATGCTATCGTTGGCACTGACAAAACCCGTTGACAGACTGTCCCACTCATTTGACATTTTGTATCAGCATTCATGACAACCGGTTAATGAGACGGATAATGTGACCACTGCGCCTACAGACACTACAACAACTCCTTTCGTTGCTGCCTCCAGCACGCTGGCACTGGTTCATTATCTGAGTCGCCAAGGGGTTCTGGACAGCCGTCGCGTAGAACAGCTAACCGGCCTGGACATGCCTGCACTGGAAGATCCGGACAGGCGTGTGCCAGCGGAGGTACATTACAGGCTGTGGGATTTCGCAGAACGGGTGACCGGGGATCCCGCGGTGGGACTGAACGCTGGCCAGATTATTGACCCGGAGCGCATGGGACTTGTCGGGCATGTTTTCTTTAATTGCGACACCCTGGGTGAAGCGGTAACCCAGTATGTGCGCCTGCACAGGTTAATCAATGAATCAGTTATTCTCAGCTTTGAGCAGATTGCGGAACAGGCCATTCTGACCTGGCAACCGGACTCACCAGAGCACTACTGCCGCCAGGATATGGACCGTACCCTGGCCGCAGCCATGTGTCGTACCCGGCATTTTATTTATCCCGACATAAAGGCTGACTGGGCGGAAATTGCACATCCGCGCCCTGATTATGCAGACAAATATGAGACTCTCCTTAAAGGCCCGGTAACCTTCGGAGCTGCATCGACAAGGCTGGCATTCAACAGCCGCCACCTGAGCCATCCGATTCCTCACCGGAATCCCTATGTGTATTCAGCCGTTCTCCGACAAGTCAATGGGTTACTGGCGCGATTACAGACCCGGCGTTCATTCAGCCGGAAAATCCGCAGGCTGATATCGCGGCAGATGTCGACGGATAAAATTGATGCCGACACTTTGGCCCGGCAGTGTCATATGAGCCGCCAGACTCTTTATCGCAGGCTTAAAAAAGAGGGGCTGAGCTTCCATGAGCTTGTTGAGCAGGTACGGAAAGACAAGGCCCTGCGCTATGTCGCTTCCGACCACTATGCTTTGGGGGAGATTGCATTTCTTCTCGGATTTTCTGAACTGAGTGCGTTCAGCCGGGCTTTTAAACGCTGGACAGGCGTGGCACCGGCACAATATCGAGCACAACACCTGACCCGGGAAGCCGACCAATGATGCCCGATTCTTCATTGCTGGCCGTGGTTGTTGGCTTGTTCTATCTGGGCTCCGCAGCCTGTATTTACCGGATCTTGCTGACCTACCGCACAACCCAGGGCGCCATCGCCTGGATTATCGGCCTCCTGGGCTTGCCCTATCTCGCCGTACCCATGTTTCTTGTGTTTGGCCGTTCACGCTTCGGAGGCTATGTCAGAGCCCGGCGTATGGGCGATCAGTCACTTACCGAGCGACTTAATCACTTTGAGCAACAGGCAACCTCACTCACTGCCCCGGAGCAGGAACACCTGGACAGACAGCTACAGGTTCTCTGCAAACTCGGACGACAACCTTTTACTGAAGGTAACCATTGCACACTGCTGCGCAATGGTGAGGCGACTTTTGAAGCTCTCATTACTGCCATGGAGAATGCAACCTCCTACATTCTCCTTGAATTCTATATTGTGCGCTCAGACAAAATTGGCCAGCGCATCAAAACCGTTCTGGAACATAAACTCGCGCAAGGTGTGCAGGTCTGGTTTCTGTACGATGAAATAGGAAGCGTCGGTCTGCCCCGGACCTACCTGACAGAACTCTCCAGTGCCGGTGCCCGGGTTGCCTCATTTGGCAATGGCAACATCCGGCGCCGACGGTTCCAGATTAATTTCCGCAACCACAGAAAGCTGCTGGTTTGTGACGGCAAGATCGGCTTTGTGGGAGGCATAAACCTGGGCGATGAGTATCTGGGAACCGCGATCGATCAGGAGCCCTGGCGGGACACTCACTGTCGGATTGAAGGCCCTGCGGTTACAGGGCTACAGCTCGCCTGGCTGGAAGACTGGAACTGGGCCAGCAATGAATCTCCGGATCTGAACTGGGTCGCTGGCGATGAACTGCCGGGCAAGGAGCAGGTTCTCGTGCTACCCACTGGCCCCGCAGACACCTGGGAAACCTGCACCCTGTTTTTCCTGAACTGCATTAATAACGCACAGTCTCGCATCTGGATCGCTTCACCGTATTTTGTACCGGACTTTCAGATCGTAAATGCACTGCAACTTGCCGCTCTCCGGGGGGTGGACGTGCGAATCATGATCCCGGAAAAATCGGACAGCAGGCTCATCCGCCTCGCCGCCTATTCTTACCTGGTCCAGGCCAGCCAGGCAGGCATTGGAATCTACAGGTATCAGCCCGGCTTTATGCACCAGAAGGTTCTATTGGTAGACAATCGATATGCAGCCGTGGGAACCGCTAACCTGGATAACCGCTCGATGCGCCTCAACTTTGAAATCATGGCGATAAACACCTCAGAATCCTTTGTTTCCGAAGTGGATTCCATGCTCTCAGACGATCTCACCCATTGCCGCAAGATGACCGAACACGACTACCAGGGCCGTTCCATCCTGTTCCGGCTAACCTGCCGGGCGGTCCGCTTACTCGCGCCTTTGCTGTAATCAGGTTACGAACTCCGAAACCAATCCTAGTAAAAAAGCTGGGTAAACGAGAACCCGATATTCAGGTAAGCGGCCCAGTTATCTTTGTTGTTATATGCGGTTGCTATCTGCACTGGCCCGAGGAACGTATCCACACCTGCAAAGACGCTCCAGGATTTTACGGTGCGGTTCCACCCGGCATCGCTGAGAGACTCCCAGGCATTTCCTGCCTCCAACCCCATCCCGGCAAACCACGGAGTAATCGGACCACCGAACGCCTGGCTGGCATAGACGGCCCCCATAGCAGCACTATCGCCGGTAATCTGGCCCGGAGCATAAGCAGATAAACGCCGGAAACCGCCGAGGCGCACTGCATTTTCAATACCCGCATCTCCCCGGGTAACCGTGTGTGCATAGAGCAGTCCCGTCAGAGTAAAACCCTTCCAGCTACCTGTCCCCAGCGCCATGCCCGTTACCGAGTCGAAATGCCGCTCGGAGCCAAGGTCTTCGCGCTCTAACCTGCCGCGAACTCCGGCAAAGGCTCCTTCCCTCGGAAAGAAAGTATCGTCAAGAGAATCGTGCACCAGTTGCAGGTTGAGGCTGCCCTGGTGAACCGCTCCCTCCGGCGCGATGGACGCACCAACCTGCTTGTCCACAGTGGCATACCCGCGAACGTATGTAACACGAGCCTCAGCATTACCACCCAGTTCCATTCCCACGCCCAGGTCAGCCTGACGGAAGGTCACGTCCATTTCAGCAACAGGGTCACCCGCGGCGTCATATACGCTGATGGTGTCACGGGAGTATTCCGCACCCGTCACCAGAAAGCGCTCATAGCCATAATCAAGAGGCTGATACCACTGAGTACGTATATGCGGCTCCGTACCAAGCTGCACCCCCGTCTCCCACTCGGCCCCAAGCTCATTCAATTCAGTTATGCGCAGGGACGATGCCAGATTAAAACGGGTATCGCCATCAAAGTTATCCTCATAATTCAGGCCAAACGACAGATAATTAGGCCCCCAGCTTTTCTCCTGAACCTTGATTGTCAGCAAGGTTCCATCCGGCAATGGCGACAGGGCGTAAGATACGATCTCGTAATAACCCAGACCATAGATGCGCTTGAGATCGGCCTCCAGCATTTCTACGTCCAGAGGCTCACCTGTCTTCTGGCGTATTCGCTCCCGGAGAAATTCATTGCCCAGACGGCGGTCATGCTCAATCTCAATGCTCGTGATTATGCCGGCATTATGGTTGGCTGACGCCAGTCGCGACTGGTACGCATGCCAGTCCTCGTTTGATACAACTAGCGAGTTCAACTCCACCGCATGTTCACGGGCACCGGTGGCACCCAATTCAAACAATACCGGGGCGTTGTAGAAGTCCGCAGAACTTTGGCCTTCCAGATCAGGGCGGATAAGCACATCCTGCTCGCCCAGTGATTCAAGTTGCAGATCGGTATTGCGCCGGGTCATTATTGTGGTCAGCTGACCAAAAACAGAGAAGGCCTCACGCAGTTCGTCGGGGCCCATCAGCGTATCTGTTATATCAACCGCAATGATAATCTCGGCTCCCATTTCTCGGGCGACACTGACCGGCAGGTTGTTCGCAACTCCGCCATCTACCAGCATGTGGCCATCAAGATTCACCGGCGCATACACCCCCGGAATGCTCATACTTGCACGCACGGCTGTAGCGAGGTTGCCGCTGTCGAGCACCACCATATCGCCCGTTTCCAGGTCGGTAGCAACGGCACGAAAAGGAATTGGCAGGCGGTCGAAGCTCTCAACAAGTGCGACACTGTGGGTCAGTTCGTTGAGAATAAAGCCCAGGTTCTGACCAGAAATAATACCGGCACCAAGGTGCAGACCTTCCAGACTGATGCCTAGCCCGGGTGTAAAGGGAAACCTCCACTCTGCCTGCTTCCGGCGAACCGGTTTGTATACCCGGCCAGGGTCATCCCTGAAGCTCGATAACCAGTCCATTTCGATAAAGCGCTGCTCTATTTCCGCTACTGACATACCTGCGGCATAAAGCGCACCAACTGCAGAGCCGGCACTGGTTCCCACTACCATATCCACCGGGATATGCATTTCTTCCAGCACCCGGAGTACACCTACATGGGCCATACCTTTGGCACCACCGCCGCTAAGCACCAGGCCGACCTTGGGTCTTTCGGCTGTGGAATTACTGGCTGCTGCAGGAAGGGATATGAAGAATACAGCAGCCAGCCAAATAGCGGTCAACCCCAGGGATCGCATCAAAACCTGGCAAGCTCCGTAGTCCTGAGCCTCACTTGTTTTCCGGCTCTTCATCGATCAGCGACAGGTGCGACACATCTGGCACTATGGGGGGAGGCAGATCCCGCTCCACACCTATATCGCTGCCCGCCGGTGCCAGAGTCCAGTCATCCAGATGCTGGAACATGGGCGCTTCGGCCTCTTCGGGTTCCATCAGTGTAACGCCAACCGGATCGAGCCCCAGACCCGAGCCAGCGAGGATGTCATCTACCTTGTCACCCGCTACGGACAAACGATCACCCGGTTCTACATCGGGAACGCCGGTATCTGGCTGTGAACTGACCGGGCGGGAAACCGGTTCCACCGGATCAGGAGCACTGCTGACAGTCCTGGAGGCCGGAGCAGCTTTGGTCTGAACAGTGGTTCCCGGCATCGGCTGAACATAGGCAACCATGCCATGCTTGTTCAATACAGCGCGATATTTTTCCGCCTGTTCCTTATCCAGCTTGTTCCGGATCACTACCGGGCTACCGCTGAACATCCGCTCTACTTGCTCAACACTGGCCTTGAACAAGGCACGGGCATTGTTGCGCGTCGTCGTGATATCGGCGCCAGGGGTGCACTCACCCTTGAATACAAGCTGAAACATGGGGCAACTCTCCTGCAGTCGGTTTCGTTTCATGATAGTTGATAGCGGAGCGTCAGGGGAGCCCTGCACGTGCAGAACCCTCCGGCTAATCCATGCAAACTGCAAACAATTGAAAAAAACTGCCATACACCGCGCAATAAACGATCAACTCTGCAATAATCAACCGTAACGAAACTTTACATTCAGTTACATCAATTCCGGGATGGTTTCCGGGGAGGGTTTGCATGATGAACATCCAGAACCTGATCTGTACCACAGCCGTAGCAACATTGTTTTCTGCTTCAGCCGCTCAGGCCGAAAATCTGGACATTGTGATGAGCCAGGTATTCCCCCAGGATCACGCAACCTACATCGGTTTTGAAAGCGTCGAGCGCGAGGATATACCGGTTTCGGCTGCGATAGAGCGGAAATATCTGATTGTGGACTTTCGCCTTGCAGCCCCTGAGCCAGCTTCAGAGCACCTTCAGGCCAGCGTTCATAAAGTCTGCATGGCCTTGTTGAAAGACCGGGAACTTATTCGCAGTCTGTCTGACTCCGGCTATGACATGGTCTCTGTCGCTTTTGATCGCAACTCCCAGTTCGATTGTCTGTAAATCTGCCAGACATGCGTAACCCGGACTGACCTAGTCTTGCCTTCCCAGCAGTTTTGGAAAGGCTTCAAGCGCACTGTTTACAGCATCCAGATTGAACGCTTCTACATCTGCCAGCAATTTTTCCCCATAACCCGTGACAGATCTGGAACGATAGCGCCGGCCCCACTCCAGTACTCTGAGGGCAAACCCCTTCATCTCCTCCGGATCACCACTTTCCCGCACAGCTTGCCACTCTTCACCAAAATCTGCAGTTAATTGCTCTCTCAACCAACCCCGTTCCTGCATACTCAGCGTCCGGGCCAGCAGCCGTTCAGATTCTTTGGTCTCGCCTTCGTCCTCAGCCTGTTCGCCGGTTGCCTGGACCTGAGGCAAGGTGACTGTAAAAACTGATCCCTTCCCCGGTTCGCTTTCCACTTCGAGCTCCCCGCCCATCATCTGGACAAGTTTGCGACTGATAGCAAGTCCCAGACCCGTACCCCCATAACGGCGGGTATTCTGCCCCTCCTGCTGCTCAAACGCGTCAAAGATCCGATCGCGCTGATCAGAGGGAATTCCGATGCCGGAATCCTCCACTTTGACCCTAAGCCTATAGGACTGATGCTCCGGGGTTTCTCCCGTATCGTCTTTGACTGGCTGAACCGTTGCCCGTACAGATACCCCGCCTTCATGGGTGAACTTGATGGCGTTTCCTACCAGGTTGAAAAGCACCTGACGGAAACGGGTTTCATCGAGCATCATGGTCACGGGCATATCCGAGCCGACACTTACCTCCAGGGTGATACCCTGCTCGCGTGCCCGTAAATCGAATATGTGACGGACATCGTCAAGAAGCCTGCGTACCGATACGGGCGAGTAATCCAGCCGCATCTTCCCCGCCTCAATACGTGAAAGATCGAGAATATCGTTGATCAGCATCAACAGGCTGCGGCTGCCTGCACGGATTGCATCAAGGTAGTTGCGTTGCTGGGGATCGGTAACACTGTTGCTCAGAAGATCACTGTAGCCAATCACTGCGTTCATGGGTGTCCGGATCTCATGGGACATATTAGCCAGAAACTCGCTCTTGGCCCGACTGGCCGCCTCTGCCTGCCGGGCGAGGCGTTCCGCTTCCAGCTTCGCCGCTCGCAGTTCGTCCTCACTCCGGCGCAAAGCATTTTCAGAACGGATGCGTTCGTCCACTTCCCGCGACAGTTTACGGTTCCAGTAAAGAAAGATAAGCACAACCACAATAGCGATCAGAA
This sequence comes from Marinobacter sp. F3R11, assembly GCF_003318275.1. GTDB lineage: Bacteria > Pseudomonadota > Gammaproteobacteria > Pseudomonadales > Oleiphilaceae > Marinobacter. Next base: position 113,637 of record NZ_QOCH01000009.1, read on the forward strand.
CCACCCGACGAACCACGGTATAATCAGCTTCCTGCTCAATATCCAGGTGGATCCACCGGTTGTATATCGCCTCGGTGTCGGCGGGCTTCAGGCTGCCCAGAGCTTTGTTCAGAATCCGGTGCAGTTCGGGGCTGTCTTTACGCACTGCGAGTCTGAGATCGTACTGATAGGGCGTAATACTGGTAATTCGAAGATTGGAGAGCCCAAGTCTGGCAACCGTATAACTCACCGCCGGGATGTGCGTCACCATGACATCAAGGTCGCCATTGGAAAGCGCAAGCAACCCGTCTTCTACCGTTGCCATTGGGTAGATGTCCAGATTCGGATGATTAATAAGCAGGTAATCATGAGCCGCATGGCGGTTAACCACCCCCACTCGCTCCGTACGCAGTTCCCGCAGGTCCCCGATAAAGCGTCCGTCATCCCGGATAGCCAGAGCTATAGGCACGCTCACATAGGCCCGGGTAAACAGAAACGACTCTTCGGTTCGGGGTGTGCGAGAGAGGCCGGGCAGAATATCCACCTCACCTGAAACAAGTGCCTGCTCTGCAACAACGCGACTTTCCAGGATTTTGTTCTCGAACCGTATACCTAACTGACTCTCCAGGCGGGCGACGAGATCCGGTACAAGACCGGTTGCGCGGCCATCCTGGGCGTACTCAAATGGCGGCCAGTCAGAGCGATAGGCAACCTTGAGATCAGGGTGCCGTTTAAGCCAGTCAACATCAGAAGCTGACAACTCGACTCCGCTCTGCTCCAGCGCACTCAGATCCACCTGCAACCAGGCTTGCCGGATAACCCGGTGCTCATTATGACTGATCGCAGCTATCGCCTGGTCCAGAATACGGAATAAGGGCTCACGGCTCTCATCCACCTGAAAAACCACATCTACCGATTTCTGATCAAGCAACACCGACAGTCCAATACCATTTATCATCGCTGACTGAAGATAGTCAGATACCACCGGCACCGGGCCAAGGAAGGCATCAGCCTGACCAGAGAGTACATGGCTGACCGCTTCACCCATGCTCTGAACAGGAACAGGCGTAAAACTGTCTACAGAATCAAGCATGGCGTATTGATTCGGATCGTTTTCAACGACCGCTATACGACCACCCTCCAGGTCAGCCAGCGAACGGATCGCAGCATCTCCCGCACTAACGAAAAGCCCGTACGTCAGTGACATTAACGGGCTGGTATAGCGTTTGCCGTCCGGCACCGGGGCAGACAGTACTCTGGCCATCAGAATCGCATCGGTTTCCGGCTGATTCTGCACTGGTCCTGCACTGGCATCACGGCTGATAATCACCGGCTCAATCGGCAAACCCAACTTGTCAGACAGTCGTGCCAGATAGTCGATATAAGTGCCGGCAAGATCACCGTTACCAGTATCAAATACCAGTGGCACCTGATCTCCCCGCACGCCTATCCGGAGGCTTTTCTGCTCACCAAGCCAACTTAGATCATTACTGCCCAGAACCGGAGCTGGTGATACCTGGGGCGGGTCTGCCAGTGCTGTGGGTTGAAAAACCAGCAACAGGCAACAACATAGAAACACAAGGGTGGCCTTCACTGGATATCCTCTGGGATTACGCTACATTTCAAGAGACCATACCTGCAAATATTCGAAATTTCATTCCGGCAATCGTTAAACGGGAGAACTTCTTCGTGGACACAAGCAAACACACCATGAGCAGGCTTTTTGACCAACTCGGCCTGCCATCTGACGAGAAAAGCATAGAGGCATTCATTACCCGCTATTCCCCCCTGCCCCGCGAAATTGCCCTGCAGGATGCACCATTCTGGTCTGAAAGCCAGTCTCAGTTTCTCGAAGAAGGCCTGGAAGATGATAGTGACTGGGCGGAGGTGATCGACGAACTTGACGCCATGATGCGACATTAAAACTCTGCTGTTGTAATCGGGGCCCCGGCACTGACTAGACCGCGGGCCGACTTACCCTGACGCAGTTCCGACCCGCATCCTTAGCCAAATATAACGCCCGGTCTGCACGATCAAAGACTGTTTCTTCGGTGTCGCCGGGAGTAAAAGCCGTCAGGCCAGCAGAGAAAGTAATCGTTACAGGACTTCCACCGAAGTGAAACGGCAGGGCACTGACGTGGGCCCGGAGCTTATCCATCACTATTAATGCACTGTCTGCATTGGTTTCAGGAAAGAGGAGCACAAATTCCTCGCCACCAAAACGCGCAGCAAAATCAGTGGTACGCAACCGGTTTGAAATTTCCCTGGCCACAAGTTGCAGCACTCTGTCACCGGCTTTATGGCCATATGAGTCGTTCACTCGCTTGAACAGGTCTATATCCATAACACCTATGGTCAGTGGATACTGATATCGCTTCCAGCGATTGAACTCGAAAGACAAACGCTCCTGCCATGCTTCCCTGTTGGGGAGCTGGGTAAGCAGATCCGTCATAGCCCGCTCGCGCTCCTTGCGAACCTGCCCCTGCATCTGCTCTGACTGCGCCTCCATAACCGCCACTCGCTCCTGCATAGCCAGCAACTGTTCGGAGAGCATCTTTTCACGCTCTGTTTCCTCAACCCGGAACTTGCCCACCGCCTGGCCAATAAACTCCAGATGGCGGCTGACTGACTTCTTCAGCCCCTGAAGATCATTACTCGCCTGAATATGCCGGCCAACCAGTTCGATTTCTTCCCGGATATTACGATCAAGCGCCTCTGAGGCTGCCTGACGACCAGACTGTGCAGATGATTGTACGAAAAAATGTTCCTGCAGCACTTCGAGGCGTTCATCCAGGCGCTTGAGAAAACCCTCAAACTCCCGCTGGCTACGGGTGACCGCGGCAACAATAAGATCTGCAACCTGATTCAGACCGTCCCGTAATTCATCCCAGTTATCACTGGACAGCAATGCCCTTTGCAGACTTCTCGCCCGTGTCTCGGCTTCAGCCTCCAGAGAAACCTGACTAAGCAACTGCCCCAGCAGGTGGCCAACACGCCGGGCAATACGAAGCCTCTGGCTTTCAGTTCCGGCATCAGGCGCACCATTACGCAAATCAAGCTCATCTCCGGCCCGGGGCCCGGATTCAGCTCCCGGCTCCGCACTATGGCCTGTACGATCCATAACCTTTCCGGAAGGTACCTCATCCAGCAAAGCAACCTGGCGATCGATCTTCTCCTGTAGCGCCTTCCAGCCCTCTACATCGACCTTGTTCCTGCGCAGATCAGAGCGGACACTGGCCAGCAGGCGATCAAGCTCCGGGGCCTGGCCTTCGGCGGCAAGGCTGGTACGCACCAACATGCGTTCAAGCGTATTTCGTTCGGCCTTCCAATGCTGCTCTCTGTGTTCTGCAGCCTCAAGCTCCTGAAAGTATCGTTCTTTCCAGGATGGATCAGATGACATCAAACGTTTCCTTCCCGTCCGGGGTTCTGGTCATCGCAGCCGGGCCCACTACGCCGGCGTGCCCTTGGGTGGCTCTGGTCATAAACCCGGGCCAAATGCTGAAAGTCAAGGTGAGTATAGACCTGAGTGGTAGCTATGTCTGCATGCCCCAAAAGTTCCTGCACCGCACGCAAGTCTCCGCTGGATTCGAGCATATGGCTTGCAAATGAATGCCTTAGCATATGCGGGTAGAGCTTCTGATCAGCGCCTTTGACAACACCCCATCTGCTCAGGCGAGCCTGAATGCTACGGTGACTCAGGCGATCACCCCGGCGACTTACAAACAAAGCCGTCTCGGCCTCCGGAGCAAGCCCTGCGCGGACAGGCATCCATTGCGCAATCGCCTCCAGCGCTTTCCGGCCTACGGGGAGTATTCGTGTCTTGCTGCCTTTCCCCACAACCCGTGCTTCGCCGCCCTTGCAGTCAACGGCATCAATATCAAGGCTGGCCAGCTCCGCGAGGCGCAAACCAGAAGAATACATAAGTTCAAACATGCAGCGGTCACGCACTTCCAACGGATCATCCGGTACAGCATCAAGAAGGGAGTTGAGCTGATCCACATCGGCTACCCTGGGCAGGCGCTTGCTACTTTTCGGAGCCCGGATATCCAGTGCCGGGTTGTCCGTAGCCAGGCGTTCCCGCAACAAATACTGATAGAAACGCCTTATAGCTGACAAATGACGGGCAATGCTGCGACCGCTCAACCCCTGGCGACTCAGGTCAGCCACGTAACGGCGCATATCATGGCTGCTTACAGTCCGCCATTCCGCACAGCCTCGCTCCACGAGCCAGCCCGCAAACCGGCGCAGATCGCGCTGATAACTTTCGGAAGTTCGGGGGGAATGGCGCTTTTCAGACTCTAGGTGCTGAACAAAATCTGCAAGATACCCGCTCAACTCATGGGGTAATTGAGCTGACACGGGTACAGAAGCCACGTTAGCGGGACTCCGTCGCGAGCCCGGCTACAGGTGCAACTGTGGTATAGCGCTGGACCATGGGCGGCAATAGCCGGCTGAGCGTGTCACTGATGTAGCTGAGGAACAAGGACCCCATGCTCTGATCAAAATAGCCAGGTTCACAACTGCCAACCGCAAAAACGCCCACCAGGCCATCACTTCGCAATGGCACCAGAGCAACCGATGCAATGGGTTCATCCCGGTCGGGAAACAGGAATTCCCGTTCGCTCTCCCGGAACTGACCACAAACGGCCCTGCTGCCTTCCAGCAGATTACCAAGACGATTCCGGGCCTCGGCCGGGCTGACAATATGAAGGGCACCCTGAGCACTACCAGGCACTTCCACATCCGTAAACAGGATCACTGAAGCGGCGTCCAACCCGAAATCACCCCGGATACTGTCATCAATAGTCGATGCCATATCCACAAGATTACGGGCTTCAATCACCTGCATCAGCAACCGCTTGCTTTTTTCAAACAATCGATCATTGTGACGGGCGATGGAAACCAGCTCCACCAACTCATGCCGCAGCGTGTCCCGCTGTTCACGAAACAGATGCACCTGGCGCTCAACCAGAGAAATTGCCCGGCCACTGTCATGGGGCAGAGTCAGGCTGCGCAGAAGTTCATCCTGTTCAATAAAAAAATCAGGATTATTTCTCAGATACTCCGCTACCTCTTCCCCGGTAAGCTCACCGGCCTTCTGGCGGGCCGTTTGGTCTGTCATCGTGATCTCCTGGCTTTCAGATCCGTTGTTTATGTGCGCGACCGGGCTTTCTGCGCCGGCTACCACCTGAGTCACCAGGCAGCCTTAGCTGCCCTTCAAATACGCTTGTGGCAGGCCCTTCCATCATAACAGGCGTCCCTTCGCCCTGCCATTCAATGACCAGCCGCCCTCCTCGCAGATCCACTTCCACCCGGTTATCAAGCAAATCACGCAGACATCCGGCAACAACAGCCGCACAGGCTCCACTGCCGCAAGCCAGTGTTTCGCCCGAGCCTCGTTCATACACCCTCAGGCGTACATGGCTACGATCGATGATCTGCAGAAACCCGATATTGGCCCTTGAAGGAAAGCGGGGGTGGTTTTCGAGACGCGGCCCGAGAACTGAAACCGGTGCCGTATCCACATCCTCGACCACAATAACAGCGTGGGGGTTGCCCATGGAAATGGCACTGAGTTCAACTGTCTGAGATCCAGCTTCCACCGTATAGACATTTTTGCGGCGTTCCGCAGCAAAAGGTATGGCCGGCGGGTTCAGTTCAGGCACTCCCATATTAACCATCACTTTGCCATCCTTGACCACCCGCAGCTCAATCACACCACTTGCAGTCTGGACACGTATGACTTTTTTGTTCGTAAGACGCTGGTCACGGACAAATTTTGCAAAGCAGCGGGCGCCATTACCACACTGTTCAACCTCTGAACCGTCGGCATTAAATATCCGGTAACGGAAGTCCACATCCGGCAATCCCGGCGGCTCAACAACCAGCAACTGATCAAAGCCAACACCAAAGTTCCGGTCCGCCAGTTCCCTGATCATTTCCGGGCGCAGCCGGAACGGCTGGCTGATAGCATCAACCACCATGAAGTCGTTGCCCAAACCGTGCATTTTAGTGAACCGGAGTAGCGGCCCCTGATTCCGGCGGTGCTGTGTCATTCCCTGCCCCTCACTCATTCCGGCAGGCAGCTTTCTGGAGCAAGCTGATCTTCAAGCGTCTCGCGACGGCGGACAATGTGGACCTGATCGCCATCAACCATCAATTCCGGTGGGCGATTCCGGGTGTTGTAGTTAGAGCTCATAACAAAGCCGTAGGCGCCCGCAGAGCGCACAGCCAGCAGATCTCCCGCCCTGAGCCTCAGCGGCCGGTCTTTACCCAGGAAATCCCCGGTCTCACAGACAGGCCCGACCAGATCCCAGGTCTTCTCCTGGGCTTCCTCATGGATCTGAACCGGCACAATGGCCTGCCATGCACTGTATAGCGCAGGGCGAATCAGATCATTCATGGCGGCATCGATGATCGCGAAGTTGCGGTATTCAGTGCACTTCAGGAACTCGACCCGGGTAACCAGGATGCCGGCATTGGCCGCGATTGAGCGGCCTGGTTCAAGAATCAGTTCCAGCTTACGGTCACCGATACGCTCGTCCAGTGCGCTGACGTATTCAGACGGCTGAGGCGGTTGCTCATCATTGTAAGTAACGCCCAGACCTCCCCCCATATCCAGGTGCCGGATGTGAATACCCTTGCCGGCAAGAACATCGACCAACGCCAATACCCGGTCAAGTGCATCCAGAAACGGAGAAATAGAGGTGAGCTGTGAACCAATGTGGCAATCCACGCCTTTGATTTCCAGGTTCGGTAATGTTGCTGCCCGGGCATAGACTGCAGGCGCATCAGCAATATCAATACCAAACTTGTTCTCTTTCAGGCCTGTTGAAATGTATGGGTGAGTTCCGGCGTCAACATCCGGATTCACTCGCAGGGAAACCGGAGCCTTAACCCCAAGCTCACCAGCCACCGCATTGAGCCTGTCCAGTTCGGTGTCGGATTCCACGTTGAAGCAGCGAACACCCGCTTCCAAAGCCCGGCGCATTTCCCATTCCTGCTTGCCAACACCGGAAAACACAACTTTGCCCGCATCGCCACCGGCACGCAGCACCCGTTCCAGCTCACCCGCTGAGACAATATCAAAGCCCGAACCCAGGCGTGCCAGCACATTCAGGACTGCCAGATTACTGTTGGCTTTTACGGCGTAGCACACCAGGTGCTCACGCCCCTTCAGAGCCTCATCATAAGCTTTGTAGTGGCGTTCCAGTGTTGCCCGGGAATATACGTAAGCCGGCGTACCAAAACGTTCGGCAATGGAAGAGACAGCAACATCTTCGGCGTAAAGCTCGCCGTCACGGTAGTTAAAGTGATCCATTAGGTTCCTGATCGTGTAACGGAGTCTGGTATGGCCCGGCTGACACCTCCGGATTCTCCCGGTATAAAGGCCCTTTCTGGCCGCACCCACCAAGTGTAGCCGCCACAATCAGAAATACGATTGGCAGTGTCCACGCGCGCATACTTGCCACCCCTGAGTTCATAATCGCCAAAGTATACCTGACCTGTGGCCCGCACGGCGAGGATGACAAGCTATCCAAAGGCTTCCAGCTCACGGTTCAGAGCATCCTCCAGAGCGGCACGGTAATAGAGGTACTGACTGGTCTGTATGTCTTGCTGATAAACCCGTGGGTCAAGGTCATGGGGCAGGTGCACATCGGTAAGGTACACAGGGTAATGCTCCCGGCTTTGTCGCCGGGAATGAATATAGTGTGCAACAGCCGGGATCAGCTGATCACCGTATTGCAAAACAGTAAATTCCTGCTCACCACAGTAAAGGTCAAAACGAACCCGGCTATTGCCTTCCTGAACTCCCACGGCCTGTACTTCAAGACCGGGCAAAGCAACACCTGAGTCGGTTTGAGGCCGGTATTCCGCCCGCCAACTCCCATTGCTTGCAACAATTTCGTAGCATCTCACGCCGGCCAGGGCCACAGGCACCTCGTTGTGGCGCAAGGTTCGCCGCTCAACCAGATTCTCGAGAAAACGTAAAAGAGGAACAAGGAAATGGCGGCGGCTGGTAACCGGCTGTGTCCAGCCGAACAGGGAACCGCGCTCGTCGATCACCCAGATCTGCGCCTGCTCACCCCGAAGAGCATAGAACACCTGAATACTGTCCGGCTCACTGACCTGACAAGCAGCCCTCAGACCAGGCTCATCCAAAAGAGCCTGGCGGTCAAAAATGATGGGCAGGTAGACATCCCGGGGCTGGGCCAGGCACTCCATGAGCGCACTCCGGCTTTCAACGGCAATAAATCCCGGCTCGGCACCACTGAACTCCAGCAGAAAATACCGGCGATCCATCTCAATAACGTATCGCAAAGGGTGCGGGCCGGCGCCGCCAGCGAAGAACTGTCGCAGCACGTCGGCAAACAGTTCCTGAACCCGCCGTGCGATAGCACTGCCATGTCCGCGTTTGTGGCTATGTACTTTAATATCGGGAATTGCACCAGGATCGAGAGCAACCGATGCCAATATATTTTTGAGACACTGAATCAGGGTATCACCGGAGGCATAATGCTGAAGGCTGACCTCGTGCCAACTGTTCAGCGTGACCTGGTCGATGGTGACAACCAGATTCTCTCTCCCGCCACTGAAGCCCAGCGAATCATGCCGGGCGCTGAGTTTATGCAGTCCTCGTTCCGTAAGGTAAGCCTGTGGATCAACGCCCACATTGATCAGAAGAAGATTACGCAGAGGGCAAACGCCGCGGGCAAGCGCGCCCCGTCCGGCAGGTGCTACAGGAAAGGGAACAAAATCAGAAAGCGCATCCAGCATCTCCCGCAGTTCACTGATGGATGCAACACCCTGTCCGGAACGGACATTGAGGCGCGTTGACCGAGTCAGCAATCCATTGTAATAACACCAGACAACCAGTTCGGCCAGGTTCCCTGATCGCCGGATAACGGGTTGCCAGAAGGCATCCGCAGGGTCCTCCAGATCACGATACAGTAACCAGCCGCTCCCGGCTTCTCCTTGCTCTGACTGATGATGAAAGGCCAGATTCTCCTCTTCCAGGGAGGCCACCAGCCCGGGATTGATCAACTCAACCTTACCGGCTTTGCGCTGAAACGCTGCATAGAGTTTACGGCCGAGCAGGTTAATGTCATTGGCACTGATCGCTGATTTCTCAGCGTGTTCGCGAGCCATTCTGGATAGCAGGCGATAACTATGGGTTAACTCCGAAACTACAACACGGCGCAGGGAAGATACCTCGTCTGCCCGCCAGCGCTCCCGGTTATCCAGTGCCTCAACCTGCTTTTCCTGCCAACCCCAGCCGGCCACAAGCTCTCTCAGCAGCCTGGTTCTCCAGAGCTCCACTCCCTGTTCGCCTGCTGCTCCGGTACGGGTCAGTGGAAGTCCGGCTTTGACATATAAACTGCGTCGCACCAGATCCAGTCTCGCCCAGGCTTCGGCATCGCGCAGCCACTGTTCCAGCCGCCGATACAACATTACATACGGGTCCAGAACATCCGCATCAGTGACACCACTGAATACCGCCTGTTTGAACACCCGCGACAGAACCGGCTGTTCCTCAGTCCGGGCATAACACTCGATAAGCAACAGCTTCAGGATAGACTTCCAGGGCGCATCAATACCCTTATAAAGCTGCCATACACCCGCACCCAGAAATTCACTGGCAGGTATGGCCGGCACAGCTCCAAAATCGACATATTCGTCGCCCCGGATAAAACGGCAATCCACCAGTTTGTCTACACATTCCCGATAACGGTCTTCCTGTTCTGAGGGGACAAGCCACCACAACGGATAACATCCACCCAGATGGATCCCTGTACGATAGAACTCATCCAGCAACAGGTAGTGCTGGGCACTGCCGCAGTTTTCACCGCTCACCTCTGCGCGCTGCCGACCCTGGCGCCAGTCAGCCGCAGAAAATACAAACACGTGCAGCTCGATGCCGAAAGACGCAGCCCATTCTGTCAGCTTCTCTGCTTTACGCTCCAGACGCAGGATACCCGGTTCCTGCAGGTCGTCGCGATGGCATAACCAGACATCCAGATCACTGGCAACGGAATGCCCCAAGGAACCAGGGCTGCCCATCAGGAACAGAGCTTCCAGATCTGCCTGACGCCGGCCCTCGTCCCGGATACTGAAGGTGCGAGCCAGGCGCCGGGCCGCACTTATGGCTACTGGATCCGGCTGATAATGGTTCAGGCCATAAGGGCAATCCGCATCAAGATAACCCGGCAAAGCCGGGTGATTGGCATGAAACACCAACGGCAGTACTTCCAGCACCACCTGTTGCCTGTGAGTAAGCGAGGAGTGCGCACGCTGCCAGCGTTCGCGATTAACCAGAAGGAACCTGTCCCGCAGGCGGCGCAGGGTTTTACGGTCAATGCCCTCGTCAAAATCCAGGATAATCGGAGGGGCATGAGCAATCAGGGATGCCCCGGGATCGCGGGAATCGCGGGACAAAAGACTCAGCCCAGCAGCTTGCGCGCGCGGCCAACAGCTGCACGCACCTGAGAAGGCGCAGTACCACCAAGGTGGTCACGGGCCTGAACCGAACCTTCAAGCGTCAGCACATCAAACACATCGTCGCTGATGGTATCTGAAAACTGCGTCAGCTCTTCCAGTGTCATATCAGAAAGGTCTCGCTCTTCAGCCACACCAAATGCTACGGCCTTACCCACAACCTCATGGGCATCCCGGAACGGCATACCTTTCTTGACCAGATAATCCGCCAGATCCGTTGCTGTGGAGAATCCGCGCTTGGCGGCTACCCGCATGTTGTCGGCCTTGGCGCGAATAGCGGGGACCATGTCAGCATAGGCTTTCAGACACCCTTTGATGGTATCAACCGTATCGAACAAGGGTTCCTTATCTTCCTGGTTGTCCTTGTTGTACGCCAGGGGCTGACTTTTCATCAGCGTAAGCAGGCACATCAGGTGTCCGGTCACCCGGCCGGTTTTACCCCGGACAAGCTCAGGCACATCCGGGTTCTTTTTCTGGGGCATGATAGAAGAGCCGGTACAGAAACGATCCGGCAGATCAATAAAATCGAACTGTGCCGAAGTCCACAACACCAGCTCCTCACTGAAACGGGACAGATGCGTCATCAGCAACGCTGCGAAGCTGCAGAATTCGATGGCGAAATCCCGGTCGCTGACGGAATCCAGAGAGTTTTCTGAAGGCCGGTCAAATCCCAGCAGCCGGGCAGTCATGGCCCTGTCAATCGGATAGGTAGTGCCGGCCAGGGCAGCTGCGCCCAGGGGCATAATGTTCACCCGCTTACGACAGTCCTGTAAACGCTCAGCATCACGAACCAGCATCTCATACCAGGCCAGAAGGTGATGTCCGAAAGTAACTGGCTGGGCCGTCTGAAGGTGGGTAAAGCCGGGCATGATGGTACCAGCCTCGCGTTCGGCCAGGTCCAGAAGGCCGGCTTGCAGGCGCCGAAGCTCCTCGGCAATCACATCAATTTCATCGCGCAGGTACAGCCGGATATCCGTGGCCACCTGATCGTTACGGCTGCGGCCAGTGTGCAGCTTCTTGCCCGTAATCCCAATACGCCTGGTCAACTGGGCTTCAATGTTCATGTGAACGTCTTCGAGGCTCACAGACCACTCGAACCGCCCTGCTTCTATATCTTCCTTGACTCCATTCAGACCATCAATAATGCGGTCGCGCTCGTCTTCTGTCAGCACGCCGACTTCTGCAAGCATGGTCGCATGGGCAATGGAACCGGTGATATCGTGATGATACAGACGCTGATCAAACCCTACAGATGCAGTGAAACGTTCCACAAACGCATCTGTGGGTTCGCTGAAGCGTCCGCCCCAGGGTTTTTCGGAGGTTGTGGCCTGGTCAGGTTTTTTCTGATCCGTCATGGTCTATCTTTCCTGCTGGCAGCCCGGCATTATCTTGCGGGAACTGGGTACATTGAACATGGCGAGAGTATAGCATTCTGACCCGAACAAAAGAGACTCCCTTGCACGGGAGCAAAGCGAGCATCACACAGGATTTCTTCGTGCCGGATTTATGCCGGGTGCGATCCGTGTTCATGCTGCTGATCACCAGCGAACTACTGGTACTGGTGCTGGCTATTGTCCAGGCCAGCGACGGCTGGATTGACTGGAACTACTTTGCACTATTATCGCTGTTCGTGCAGTGGACCACCCTCACCAGCGCTGCGCTGATCTGTCTGCTTCGCCAACGCCTGGCCAGAATGTCGGTGCTTCGCGCCACCCTGTCGATTGCAGCCATCGTGCTACTGGACGTACTGGCATTCAGCCTGTTTGCCGACAATGTTCTACACCCGCAGCCAGGCATCACAGGCTGGCATGCAATTGCAAAAAAAATGCTGCTGGCACTACTGATTGTCCTGATGGTACTGCGCTATTTTTATCTACAACACCAATGGCAGCAACAGCGGGAAGCCGAAATGCAGGCACACCTGGCAGCCTTGCAGGCACGCATACAGCCGCACTTTCTGTTTAACAGCATGAATACCATCGCCAGCCTTATTGCCTCAGACCCTGACCAGGCAGAAGAAGCCGTTCTGGATCTGTCCGAGCTGTTCCGCGCGAGTCTACGTACCGGTGACCAGCTCATACCACTGTCGAAAGAACTGGACCTGTGCCAGCGCTATCTTGCCATTGAAGCCCTGCGCCTCGGCCCGCGACTGAAGCTGGAATGGCATATCGCCAAAGGGCTGGAGCACCAGGCCATACCGCCACTGACTCTGCAGCCACTGGTCGAAAACGCGGTTTATCACGGCATACAGCCACGCCCGGAAGGCGGCGTGGTGCGCATAGAGGCAGAAACCCGGGGCAACTTTGTGTACCTGTTGGTACAGAACCCGAAACCTGATTGCTCGGGCGAGAGCGCGCACAATGGCAATCGTATGGCGCTGAGCAATATACAGGCTCGATTACAGGCATTGTTTGGCGAGTCTGCTGTTCTTAAACACAGCCACCAGGACGACGTATATACCGTCACCCTGAGGCTCCCGAAAACCTCACAGAAACCATGAAAAAGCAGAAGATCCTGATTGCAGACGATGAACCCCTGGCCCGGGAGCGTCTCCGGCGCCTGGTTGAGGGCCTGCCGGAATACCAGATTTGCGGCGAAGCCAGTGATGGCGATGCAACGCTTGCGCGGGTTGCCGAACTCCAGCCGGACATACTTCTTCTGGACATACGCATGCCAGGTATGGACGGCATGGAGGTTGCCACACGCCTGAGCCAGCTTGACAACCCTCCGGCAATTATCTTCTGCACTGCCTACGACAGCTACGCCATCCAGGCCTTCGACGTTCAGGCCGCAGCCTATCTGTTGAAACCGGTTCGCAAAAGCGCCCTTGAAGAAGCCCTGGCCCGGGCCGGCCGGGTTAACCGAGTACAGTTACACGCGATCTCAGGCATGGCTGCAACCAATACCACACCCCCGTCACAACCCCTTGAAGGACAGATGTCGGTTCGCACTCACAGAGGTACCGAACTCATAGATATAGCCGGGATCCACTATTGCCAGGCCGATCAGAAATACGTAACCATCCATCACACCCGTGGCGAAACCGTTTCCGACTATACGTTGAAAGATCTGGAAAACGCCTATCCCCAGCAATTGCTCAGAATTCATCGCAACACGCTGGTGGGAGTGCGTTTCATTCAGGCGTTGAAGCGCGCGCCGGAGGGCCACAACCTGGTCTTGCTCCGGGATGGCCTGGGGGAGCTCCAGGTAAGCCGCCGACACGCCAGCAGCGTTCGTCAGTGGCTGCAAGGGCAACAACCTGGCTGAACCCTCTTCGTGAAGCAGCCCCTCACGGGACTTTTATGGCGCCACAAGGTAATCTTGGCGAACATTTTCAGAACTGACAGTGAGCATCATGTCCAAACGAACCCTTCGTGTCGCAACCCGTAGCAGCGCTCTGGCGCTATGGCAGGCAGAATTCATCAAGGCCGAACTGGAACGGCTCCACGACAACGTGACTGTGGAGCTGGTCAAGATCAAAACCCAAGGGGACAAGATCCTCGATGTTCCTCTCGCCAAGATCGGCGGCAAAGGCCTGTTCGTAAAAGAACTGGAAGAAGCCATGCTCGATGGCCGTGCAGACCTTGCCGTACATTCCATGAAAGACGTCCCCATGGCCTTCCCCGAAGGTCTTGGACTGGTTGCTATCTGCGAGCGGGAAGATCCGACAGACGCATTCGTCAGCAACTATTATGACAACGTGGACGCCCTTCCTCAGGGAGCGATCGTCGGAACCGCCAGCCTGCGCCGCGAATCCCAGCTTCGGTCCTACCGGCCGGATCTGGAAATCCGGGTTCTGCGTGGTAATGTGAACACCCGCCTCGCCAAGCTCGACGCCGGTGATTACGATGCCATCGTATTGGCGAGTTCCGGCCTCAAGCGTTTGGGATTTGACAAGCGTATCCGTTACTCCATGCCTGATACCGTATCCCTGCCCGCTGTCGGCCAGGGTGCCCTGGGCATTGAATGCCGGCTTGATGATGACGAACTGCTATCCATGCTGGAACCGCTGAACCACGCTGACACAGCTGACAGAGTCAAAGCAGAGCGTGCCCTGAACCGTCGCCTTGAAGGTGGCTGCCAGGTGCCTATCGCTGCCTACGCCTTGCTGGAAGACGACGACACTCTCTGGTTGCGTGGACTGGTTGGTGCCGTTGATGGCACCCGGATTTTCCGTGTTGAAGGCCGGGCACCCCGGGCTGAAGGTGAGCGTCTGGGGCGCCAGCTGGCAGAAGACCTTCTGGCCCAGGGCGCAGACAAGGTTCTGGCTGAAATATATGGCCACACTCCGCACTGACCCTGGCTGTCTGGCCGGCCAGAGCATCCTGATTTGCCGGCCGGAACCGGAAGCATCACGACTGGCCCGGCAGTTTCAGGCTGCCGGCGCCGAAGTGCTCGTTTTTCCAATGATAGAACGGGAACCTCTGCCAGAGACTCCGGAACGACGCTCCACTATTCTGAGTCTCGATGAATTCTCTCACGTTATTGCTGTCAGCCCCTATGCCGCTCGTCTTTTGCTGGAAGAGCTGGACACCTGGTGGCCCCAGCTCCCCATCGGCCTGAACTGGTACGGTGTTGGCGCCGGCACAGCAAAAGTACTGGCAGAGCATGGACTGAAACCGCGCAAGCCCGACGAAGGCTGGACAAGTGAAGCTCTGCTCAAATTACATTCTCTGGCGCGCCTGACCGGAGAACGGGTTCTGGTTGCCCGGGGGGAGGAAGGACGGGAGCTGATACGGGATACGCTGGAAACACGCGGTGCACGAGTAACCATGCTTCCCCTGTACCGCAGGTTCTGCCCGGACTACACAGCAGAACAGGTTCACCACGCCCTGGATCAGTTCGCACCGGACGCTATTATTGCGCTCTCCGGAGAAACCCTGAACAATCTCATCGCACTATGTGCGAATAGCAGCCATAATCTATACGATAGTCCCGTTATTGTGCCCGCCCGGCGTATCGCCGATCAGGCTCATGCGGCGGGATTCAACGCTCCGTGTATACCAGGAAGCCTTGCCGACAATGACATCGTGGCCGCCGTCGCAGAACAACTGGCTGGCCGGGACGGTGGCTCCGGAAAAGCCAAGTAAGGACGCCCGTGACTGAGACAACGAAACAATTACCCGCCCCGATTGCTAATGAGCAACCCGCCCGCCCGAAAGTCTGGCCGGTCTGGGTTATCGCCATAATTGCACTGATCAGTGTTGCCTTGCTGGCTCTCTGGAACTGGCAACAGTGGAATGACCACCAGGCTACACTGCAGAGACTGAGCAGCCTGCAACAGGATACAGCTCAGCTTGAACAGCTCTATGGTGCCAGTGGAAGCCAGCAAGGCCAGCGCTTGCAATCCCTGGAGGACAAACTGAGCTCTCAACGGGAACTGATCGCTACCCAACAGCGACAGATTGATCACAATGCCCGGGAACTGCTGGAAGCAGGGAACCGTACCCGTACCGACTGGTTACTTGCTGAAGCCGAGTATCTCCTGCGTATTGCCAACCAGCGGCTGATGATTGAAAAAGACATTCGCGGAGCTCTTTCCGCGCTCGAGGCTGCCGACGAGGTACTGACAGAATCTGACGATATTGGTATATACCCGGTACGCCAGCAACTGGCCCGGGAAATCCTGACACTCAAAGGCATATCCAGCGTTGACAGAACCGGGCTATATCTGACCCTCGAAGCAGCTATAGACAGCGTTCACCAGCTTACTGATCAGGCACTTATCAGCGAACAGGCACCAGGGTTTCTGGCCAGTTCACAGGCAGAAGACAGCACTGAAGCCAGCGAAGAACCAGGCATGCTGGCCAAAGCCTGGAAAAAATTCAAATCTACACTGATGCAGGTTGTGGTAGTCCGCCGCCTGGATGAATCGGTTAAGCCACTTCTGTCTCCTGATCAAAGCGCCTATGCCCGGCTAAACATGCAACTGATGCTCGAAGAAGCCGAGATGGCCGTACTCAGGGGCAACCAGGCACTATATGAACGCTCCCTGATCAAGGCTCAGGCCGCTGTTAATGACTGGTACGATGCAAGCAACCCACGAGTAAGTGCGCTGAGCAACACACTTGAAGAGCTGTCCACACGTAACGTCGCGCCGGATCTCCCTGACATCAGCAAATCCCTGGACCTGCTCAAGCAACGACTTGCTGGCCGGCTCGATAAGGGCGATGAAGAAGACCAAGCGGACAACGGAGGCGATGATTCATGATTCGCCTGCTTCTGATCGTTCTGTTTGCCCTGTTAATCGGCACCGGGCTTTCGCTCGGCCTGCAGTATGACCTGGGTTACATCCGTATCAGCCTGGGCAACTACCTGATAGAAACCAATTTCTGGGTAGGCCTTGCACTGCTCATTGCCGTGGTTGTTCTGATTGTACTTTCCATAGGCCTGTTACGTCGCATGCGGCAGGGCACTGGCCTGGTCTCCAGCTGGGTATCCAGAGGCAAAGAGCGCCGGGCCCGGCGCCGAACTACCCAAGGCCTGCTGGCACTGGCCGAAGGTAACTGGCCCAGGGCGCGCAAGATGCTGACATCAGCTGCCAGCAATGCAGACACACCACTTATCAACTATCTTGCTGCTGCACAGGCAGCCTTCGAATGCGGCGACCACGAAGCCGTTGACGAGATGCTGCGCAAGGCATTTGAAAGCACACCGGGTTCGGATATGGCAGTGGGTATTACCCAGGCCCAGCTTCAGCTTGCCGGTAATCGCCTGGAACAGGCTTTGGCAACACTGTTGCGCCTGCGCAAGCAGTCTCCGCACCACCCATTTGTTCTCAAGCTGCTGAAAACCACCTACCTTCGTCTGGAAGACTGGCGCGAGCTGTCAAAATTACTGCCAGAGCTGCGTAAGCGTAGCGTGCTTCCGGAATCCGAGCTGGGCGAACTGGAGCGTGTGGTATGGCACAACCTGCTCGAACGGGCTGCTGAAGAGTGCCGGCGACAGCAAAAAGACAAGCCGGACGCTTCTCTGGAGCCCCTCACCCGCCTGTGGGATGAGCTGCCCGGCTTTCTGCGCCGTGATGAGAAGACTATTGCAGATTATGCACGTTTACTCGCAGATCTTGGTGATGAAGGACAAACCGAGACCCTGCTACGCAAAGTGCTGCACAATCACTGGAGCGACGACCTGGTCAATCTTTATGGCCGGATTGAGGGAAACAAACCGGACGAACAGCTGCTTGCTGCAGAGCAGTGGCTGAAGGACCGTCCAAACAATGCCGAACTACTTCTGGCTCTGGGCCGCCTGAGTTTGCGCAATGAACTCTGGGGCAAAGCCAGAGAGTATTTTGAGACCAGCCTCAGATTACGGCGCAGCCGTGAAGCTCTCGCAGAACTCAGTCGCCTGAGCGCGCACATGGGCGACGAAGAAGTGAGTGTCAAACTGGTGATGCAAGGGTTGGCAAAAGACAATGGGCTTCCGGAGTTACCCATGCCCAAAGCCTGACAGCCCGGTGTTTGCTCAGGTTCCCGGAGTGCCTGGCAAACCACCACAGTATAAGGCATCAGAATGAGAGTTCTGATGCCTTAATCGTTTTAGTTCCGGGGTGCGTACTCCAGCACGTCGGAAAAGAAACTCCCGGAAGGCAGCCCGGCTTCAAGCAAAGCATCCATCAGCGTATAAACCATTGCTGGTGAGCCACTTACATGTACTTCTACATTGTTCCAGTCGGCACCAGACTCCAGTACCGCACGCACGAGTTGATCGTGATGCCCGGACCAGTCATTGTCCTCGTCATCACCAACAACCGGCTGAAATGTAAACTCCGGCCAGTCCTGCTCCCACTGACCAGCCATGGACCTCAGGTACATATCCTCTTGCCGGCGAACACCCCAGAACAGCTTTACCGGCTGAGAACAGGATGTTCCGCGCAGGTAGTCCACCAGACTTTTCATCTGTGCAAAACCGGTACCCGCCGCGATCAGGAGCAAAGGTTTATCCGGCACACTGGCAAGACAGGCTTTGCCGTAGGGCAACTCCAGACTGACCGCCTCACCGGAGGTCAGAGCATCAATCACCTTCTGCGCAGACACCCAATCCGGGGACGCCTGAATATGTAGCTCAATATGCGGCTCAGACGGGCTGCTGGCGATCGAAAAATAACAGGGTTCAGCATCCGGCAGATTGACCGCCAGATACTGGCCCGCATGAAAAGACAGTTCACGCCTCCGCGGCAGCTGAAGCTCTACCCGATACACATCGTGGTTAATAGCACGCACATCCACGACATTTGCCTGAAACTTTCGGGGCTGGTTCTTTCCTGCTGCCATAACGGCACTTATCTCCAGTTCTAGATGGTCGAGCGCTGCGGTTCTGCACATCATCAGCCGCGCTCCGATAGGGATCGTCTGTTGGTTTCGGGTATTCAAAGCGGAGCCGCTGAGCAGCCTGGCCTCGCATAGTTCGCACACACCGTTTTTGCATGCGAAAGGAACCGCAATACCTGCACGGGCCGCGGCACTCAGCAAATCTGCGCCAGCATCTGCGGTATAACAAATCCCGGAAGGCTCAAGGTCTACCATCCAGGACAGTAACTGCTGGTTTTTCATATCAATCGGGGCGGACAGGTGTAGTTTCAATACCCAGGCTGTCCCAGAGTTCGTCTACGCGCTGCCTGACGGCGTCAGACATGACAATAGGTTCGCCCCACTCCCGATCTGTTTCACCCGGCCATTTATTGGTGGCATCCATTCCCATTTTGGAACCCAGGCCGGACACTGGTGAGGCAAAATCCAGATAATCAATGGGGGTATTCTCAACCAGCATGGTGTCACGGGCAGGATCCATCCTGGTCGTGATGGCCCAGATTACATCTTCCCAGTTTCGGGCATTTACGTCGTCATCGGTGACAATAACAAACTTGGTGTACATGAACTGGCGTAAAAACGACCATACACCCATCATCACCCGCTTGGCATGGCCCGGATACTGCTTTTTCATTGTCACAACAGCAAGACGGTAAGAGCAGCCTTCCGGGGGCAGGTAGAAATCCACAATCTCAGGGAACTGCTTCTGCAGAATCGGAATGAATACTTCATTCAGCGCGACACCCAGAATAGCGGGCTCATCGGGCGGCCTGCCGGTATAGGTACTGTGATAAATCGGATTCTTCCGATGGGTTATCCGCTCAACAGTGAAGACAGGAAATTCATCCACTTCGTTGTAATAACCCGTGTGATCCCCGAAGGGGCCCTCAGGCGCTTTATCGTCGGGGTAAATAAACCCTTCAAGTACAATCTCCGCGCTGGCAGGCACTTGCAGGTCACTGAGGCCACACTGTACCAGCTCGGTACGACTGCCCCGGAGCAGCCCTGCAAATGCATACTCTGACAGAGAATCAGGCACTGGCGTTACTGCACCAAGGATCGTGGCCGGGTCTGCACCCAAGGCCACCGCCACCGGATAGGGCTTACCCGGGCTGGCCTTTTGAAACTCCTGAAAATCCAGTGCGCCGCCGCGATGGCTTAACCAGCGCATGATCAGCCGGTTGCGACCTATCAGCTGTTGCCGGTATATCCCGAGATTCTGACGTTCCTTGTGGGGTCCACGGGTAATAACCAGAGGCCAGGTAACCAGGGGAGCTGCATCTCCCGGCCAGCAGTGCTGTACAGGAATCTGGTAAAGGTCGACCTTGTCTTTTTCTATGACAACTTCCTGGCACGGCGCAGACCTGAGCACTTTCGGGCTCATACGCATAACTTGCCGCAGCAGTGGCAGCTTTTCGATAGCGTCTTTGAAACCCTTGGGGGGATCCGGTTCCTTGAGATAGGCCAGCAGTTTGCCGATATCCCGAAGCGCGGTAACGCTCTCCTGCCCCATGCCCAGGGCGACTCGCCTGGTGGTACCAAAAAGGTTTGCGAGTACGGGCATGTTGTAGCCCTTCGGGTTTTCAAACAACAACGCAGGACCGCCTGCCCGCAGCGTGCGGTCACAGATTTCGGTTATTTCCAGATGGGGGTCCACTTCAACTGAGATACGCTTCAGCTCGCCCAGCTTCTCCAACTGATCAATGAAGTCCCGCAGATCGTTGTATTTCATCGTTGGCTCCGAAAACGGCTAGCTTCAAATTCGAATTTCATCGCTTCCCGGACTTCTCACCCGGTGCCAGAACGCAATGAGGGCCTGCTTTCCCAGACACGCCGTAAACCCATCCCTGGGGGCTTGGTCTTGCCATCCTTGGCAAGACACAGTCTGGGAAAGCAGGCCCTCACCGCGTTCACGGAATTATCAGTTAACTCAAGACCAAAACCCGCAAAAACTTAACTGTAATCCAATAAAAGCGCGCGCCCAAAACTTGATCGGCAGTACCGGGGACACTCTCCCCGGACTGCGTCATGCCAAGGCGCTGATGCACCAATCTTAACGACGCTTCATCGACTGGAAGAACTCGTCGTTGGTCTTGGTGTCTTTCAGCTTGTCCAGCAAGAACTCGATGGCAGCAGTATCGTCATCCATGGAGTGCAGCAGTTTACGCAGTATCCATACCCGCTGGATATCGGCTTCACTCATCAGCAGGTCTTCACGACGTGTGCCGGAGCTGCGGATATTGATCGCAGGGTAAACACGTTTCTCTGCAATCTTGCGATCCAGATGAATCTCCATGTTACCTGTGCCCTTGAACTCTTCGTAGATCACTTCGTCCATCTTGGAACCCGTGTTCACCAGAGCGGTTGCAAGAATCGTCAGACTGCCGCCTTCTTCAACATTACGGGCTGCACCGAAGAAACGCTTTGGTTTTTCCAGAGCGTGTGCGTCAACACCACCAGTCAGAACCTTACCGGAGGAAGGAATTACCGTATTGTAGGCACGAGCCAGACGGGTAATGGAGTCCAGCAGGATGACCACATCTTTTTTATGCTCAACCAGACGCTTGGCCTTCTCGATGACCATTTCAGCTACCTGAACATGGCGCGCTGGTGGCTCATCGAAGGTTGAGGCAATTACTTCACCACGAACAGTACGCTGCATCTCAGTGACTTCTTCCGGGCGCTCATCGATCAGAAGCACCATGACATGGCACTCCGGATAGTTGCGTGTAATCGACTGGGCGATACTCTGCATCAGCAGGGTTTTACCAGCCTTGGGTGGCGACACAATCAAACCACGCTGACCTTTGCCGATCGGGGCTACAAGGTCCAGCACCCGAGACGAAAGATCCTCTGTGCTTCCGTTACCGGCTTCCAGCTGCATGCGCTCATCGGGAAACAGAGGCGTCAGGTTTTCAAACAGAATCTTGTTGCGGGCATTGTCTGGCTTGTCGAAGTTAATCTCGGCGACTTTCAACAGCGCGAAATAACGCTCACCATCTTTAGGCGGGCGAATTTTACCGGCGACGGTATCGCCGGTGCGAAGGTTGAAGCGGCGGATCTGGCTGGGAGAGACGTAAATGTCGTCTGGTCCGGCCAGGTATGAGGCATCGGCGGAGCGGAGGAAGCCGAAGCCATCCTGCAGAATCTCCAGTACACCATCGCCATAAATGTCTTCGCCGCTTTTAGCATGCTTCTTCAGTATGGTGAAGATAACATCCTGTTTACGCGAGCGCGCCAGGTTTTCGAGGCCCATCTCTTGCGCAATATCGAGCAATTCGGGCATGGAGTTCTGCTTGAGTTCGGTAAGATTCATAGGTTATTAGATTTTCAAGAATGGAATTAAACGGAAGTTGGGATGACAGGGGCGCCCCGGAACAAATTATTTATCTAGCTGTAAAACAGATGCTGGCCGATGAAGCAACCGGGTATAGACGAGATCCGGAATATAGTAATGAAGCCAGTAGAGTGGGTACAACTGTTCGTAGGGCAAGAGCGATAATCTGCCACCTTGACCGCCAATGTCAAGAGCCGGAGCCAAATAAAACCAATATTCGTGCTCTAAAGCCGTTTATGGGGGCCCGGAACCTCCCCCTGATGGGTTACTCCCTTCCAATCCCCGCCTCTGATAGAGATACTTACGGGCAATATATTTCCTGTGTTTTTCGGAGCATCGTCCCATGAGCAGTGAACGTACCAGCGAACTCAAACCCCTTAACATCGCGCTTCTTACCATTTCCGACAGCCGCGGAGAAGATGAAGACTCCTCTGGTCAGTTTCTTGAAGACAGCATCCTGGACGCCGGGCACCAGCTGATTTCACGGCGCATCCTGCCAGACGACGTCTATCTCGTTCGCGCTGCGATGTCGTGCTGGATTGCTGAACCGGATGTTCACGTGGTTATCATCACCGGCGGCACAGGCTTTCACGAACGCGACAGCACGCCGGAAGCCGTTGCGCCACTACTGGACAAAACCATCGAAGGCTTCGGGGAAGAATTCCGACGGATTTCCGCTTCAGAGATCGGCACGTCTACTATCCAGTCCAGAGCCTTTGGCGGCCTTGCCAACCATACTGCAATTTTCTGCCTGCCAGGCTCCACCGGAGCATGCCGGACAGGCTGGAATGAGATTTTGAGCACCCAGCTCGACAGCCGCCACGGGCCCTGTAACTTTTCAGCATTGGTTAGTCGCAAGCCGGAGCGCGCCGTTGAACGCCTTCAGCAGGTTATCGGCAAACGTGCAGTACGCTAATGCACAGCCCACTAATTCCTGGCACGGAGATAAAATCATGGCAGCCAATCTGACACCGGTTGAAGAGGCCATTGCTCATATACTGGCTAAAGCACCGGTGATTAAAGAGTCCCGGCTTCTGCCGATTACGGAATCTCTGGGTCAGGTTCTGGCCCAAGACTACAGAGTCCCTGCCGATGTACCTCCGGCAGACAACAGTGCAGTGGATGGCTACGCCCTGAACTCCGGGGATTTCACACATGGCCAGGTGCTACCGGTATCAGACCGGATTCCGGCCGGCTCTGCCCCGGCCCCTCTGAAGCCAGGAACCGCCGCCCGGATCTTTACCGGCTCTGAGGTTCCGGCCGGTGCTGACACCGTCGTTATGCAGGAACGGGTCGAGGTTACTGAGAGCGGCATCCTGATTAACTCAGACATAAAAGCCGCTCAAAATATCCGTCGGCGCGGCCAGGATCTCTCTGAAGGCGACCTGGCGCTGGGCAAAGGCACCAGAATCAGGCCTCAGGAGATGGGACTTCTTGCCTCCATGGGGGTAGCTGAGGTTGCAGCTGTCAGAAAACTACGGGTCGCCATCCTGTCTACGGGCGACGAGCTGGTGGAGCCAGGAACCCCGCTGAAACCAGGGCAGATTTACAATACGAACCGATTTACGTTGCTCGGTCTGCTGGCAGAAGCCGGCTGCGAAGTAGTAATGTGCGAAACCCTGAAGGACAATCGGCAGCTCACTGGGGAAACCCTGGAACGGGCCGCCGGACAGGCAGACCTGATCATCACCAGCGGAGGGGTTTCCGTGGGAGAGGAAGACCACGTGAGAGCTGTTCTGGAGGAATCCGGCAGTCTGTCGCTCTGGCGTCTGGCGATCAAACCCGGAAAACCTCTGGCCTTCGGATCAATCAACGGCACACCAGTACTGGGACTGCCCGGCAACCCGGCGGCGGTGCTGGTCACATTTCTGATCGTGGGCATGCCCTATATACGCACCTGCCAGGGGCGCCTGCAGATTCATCCGACAGGTCAGCAGGCCTACGCAGCTTTTAACATCGCCTCACCTTCAGTGCGCCGGGAATTTGTCCGTGCACGCACAGAATCTGTAAATGGCCAGACCCGGATCAGCATCTACCCTAACCAGAGCTCGGGCGTACTAAGCTCTGCCTGCTGGGCCGGGGGGCTGGCGGTGGTTCCGGAACAGACCACAGTTGCAGAGGGAGATCTGTTGACCTACTACCCATTCACGGAGTTGCTGAGCTGATATGACTGACCAGACACTGACCGTTCGTTTTTTTGCCCGTCTCCGGGAAGAGCTGGGCACAGAACAACTTACACTACCGGCAGAAAAGGATCAGACCGCCGGCGACCTGCTTGCCTTACTGGCCAGCCGCGGTGGTGCATGGACCCAGTTGCAGGGCAGCCAGCCGGTAATGATTGCAATTAACCAGGCCATGGCAAAACCCGGAGCATCCGTGAAGGCCGGGGATGAAGTGGCTTTTTTTCCACCGGTCACCGGGGGTTGAGATGATCAGCATCCAGACTGAGGATTTTGATACAGGCGCCGAATATTCGGCACTGCGAGACAGCGGCGCCGGTACAGGGGCCATAGCCACCTTTACCGGGCTGGTGCGCGATAGCGGTGACATGCAGGGAGTTTCGGGGCTATTCCTGGAGCATTATCCGGGAATGACGGAGCAGGTGATTTCGGGCATTGTGGAAGAAGCTTCGCGACGCTGGGACGTTCGTAAAGCGCGGGTTATTCACCGGGTTGGCAGGTTATTGCTACAGGAGCAGATCGTTTTTGTAGGGGTTTGCAGCGCCCATCGGGGGGATGCCTTTGCAGCCTGCGAATTCATTATGGATGCGCTGAAGACTTCAGCACCATTTTGGAAGAAGGAGCTGTCGGATAACGGGGAGCATTGGGTGGAGCAGAAGGCATCGGACCTGGCCCGTGGTGCGGCCTGGAAATAAGCCCGCGACAAAGGATATGAAAAGTCCGGGTACTTGCATGCCGAACCGGGCTCTCACAGGTGACCATACCTCATGATTCTTTAGCCAATCAGATCTTCTGGTCGATTTCTGTTTTTAAAAGCCTCTTCAGCATCAGAGCAATCCAGTGTTTTTACCCCGGCAGCTTTAGCGAAGGCCATTACCCTGCGGTTGTCATTTCTCAACTGGGCTTCCAGAAGACCCGCAAGGGAGACCGGGTAAACACCGTGCAGAGGGTGAGTTCTGCCATGACACTCAGCAATAACCGGTACATCAGGTTGTTCACGCCAAACAGTAAGAAGTCGCTGGAATACGCCTGCTTCTATACCGGGAGTATCGCAGGGGCAGACAAGCACAGCATCAAAGCCGCGTTTTTCTGCTTCAGTCAGACCTGCCAGTAGCCCTGCCAGGGGGCCCTGACCTTTGAATCCAGGGGCATCTTCCAATACATCACCGAGTAATCGGTATTCTTCCAGGGAGCGGTTGGCGCTGATGAAAACCGGGGTTGCAGAAGCACCCAGGGCTTCTGCAACCCAATGCGCCATTGGCCGGTCACGCCAGCATAACAGGCCTTTGTCTTTGCCGTTCATCCGGGTTCCGGCACCACCTGCCAGTAACAGGCCGCAGGCTTTTTCTGGAACAGTTTCAGTCATGATGATTCCAGACAAAAAAAACCGCCCAAGAGCTTAGCCCAGAGGCGGTTTTCAAACGGTCAGGATGCAATCAGAGATTGCTGTCCAGGAATGCCGCGAGCTGAGATTTGGACAATGCGCCCACTTTGGTAGCATCGACGTTGCCATTTTTGAACAGCATAAGAGTCGGGATACCGCGGATATTGAACTTGGGCGGAGTCTGCTCGTTCTCGTCGATATTGAGTTTGCAGATTTTCAGTTTGCCATCGTATTCGTCAGCAATCTCTTCAAGTACAGGCGCAATCATTTTGCAGGGGCCACACCACTCTGCCCAGTAGTCCACCAGTACGGGAACGTCAGACTGAAGCACGTCCTGTTCAAAGGATGCATCTGTTACATTTACGATATTTCCGCTCATTTCATTTTCCTGATTCATGCAGCAAAACAGACCTTCGATGCCTGTATTCACTTGCAGTTGACTGTTGCTGAAGGTCGTCATTATTAGCGAGACAACCCTTCACCCCCATCTCATTAGCGACTACTTTACGCGATTGGTCCGGCGTATGTGAAGCAGTAGATCCACCAGCTTGTCCCGGCGATCTCCTGACCCCAGTCAATTCAGACGGCTTTACGCCGACGTCATACCGGGGCATTTACTGACAGGTCCGGGGATTATCGCTTATAGTACACACAAGTTCATACCACAGGATCATGATACCGTGACGGCCACCTCTTCTGCCGCAAACGCTGCTGCTTTCCCGGATATGCTGGCCGCCATCGACATGGGCTCAAACAGTTTTCACATGGTCGTAGCCCGGCTTGTACACGGCGAAATCCGCACCGTGGAAAAAATGGGCGAAAAGGTACAGCTCGGCGACGGCCTCAACTCAGAAAACTACCTGACCGAAGAAGCTCAACAGCGCGGCCTTGACTGCCTGCGCCGGTTTGCCCAGCGCCTGAACGGTACCCCGCCGGAAGGCGTGCAGATAGTAGGTACCAATGCGCTCAGGGTGGCACGCAATGCCAACCAGTTTATAGCGAGAGCTGAAGAAGTCCTGGGTTATCCGGTGGAGATCATTGCCGGAAGGGAAGAAGCCCGGCTGATTTACCTGGGCGTTTCGCACACCCTGTCTGACGATGCCGGGCGACGGCTTGTAATTGATATAGGCGGTGGCAGCACCGAGCTGATTATCGGTGAGCGATTTGAGCCTCAGGAGCTGGAAAGCCTGCACATGGGCTGCGTCTCTTTCCGGAACCGGTACTTTGCTGACGGTCGTATTACCCGCAAACAAATGGATAAAGCCATCACCCACGCAGAACAGGAGCTTCTGAGCATTCGCAGACATTTTCGCTCGGTGGGCTGGAAAAGTTCAGTGGGCGCATCAGGCTCTATCAAGGCCATCAGCAACGTGCTGGCGACGCTCAAGATAACCGATGGCAGAATTACCCTGCCCGCCATGAAGGAATTGCGTGTGCGGCTGGTGGATATGGGGAATGTGGAAAAACTCAGCGAGCTCGGGCTGCGCCCGGATCGCCAGAACATTTTCCCCGCTGGCTTTGCAATCCTGATGGGCGCCTTTCAATCCCTTGATATACAGGACATGACCTTCGCTGACGGTGCGCTCAGAGAAGGACTGCTATATGGCATTGCCGGGAGAATTCAGCACGAAGACGTGCGGGAACGAAGCATCTCGGCTCTTCAGGGGCGGCACCTTCTTGACCGGAACCAGGGGGCTGCTGTCGAGGCAACTGCAATTGCAGCCTGGAAACAGATTGCAGGCCACTGGGGCCTCGACACAGTTGCAGATGAAGAAGTTCTGCGCTGGGCCTGCCAATTGCACGAAATTGGCCTGACCATATCCCACAGCCAGTATCACAAGCACGGAGCCTACCTGCTGAGATATACCGACATGGCAGGCTTCACCCAGCAAGCACAGATGGATCTGGCGGTTCTGGTGCGGGGCCATCGGCGCAAGTTCTCCGCCTCCATCTTTGATGGCGTTGACCCTGATGACCGGGATCGCCTGAAACACCTTTGCATCCTGTTGCGTCTCGCCGTGCTGATCCAGCATTCCCGTAATCTGGAACCACCACCAGCCTTCACACTGACCCCCCGGGAAAACGGCCTTTTACTGACCTTCCCCAAAGGCTGGTTTGATGAGCGCCCTCTGACACTTGCAGACCTGAAGAACGAACAGGACTATCTGGCCAAGCAAAATTTTGTGCTTGAACTGGCCGGAGGCTGACGGGCAATCTAGCCCGCCAGCTCCTCCTCCATCGCTTCGACCGTTTCACTGACATCAAGCCATTCCGCCTCAACATCCTCAAGTTCGGACCTGGCTTTCGACTGCTTGCCCAGCAGCTCTTTTAACCGGTGTTTAGATTCATCATCATACAAACCGGGGTCGGCAAGTTCTGATTCCAGTTCGCCAAGGGTTTCATGCAGAGACTCCATCTGCTTTTCCAGAGCTGCCTGTTTCTTGCGAAAAGGGCTCAGTTTCTGCCTGAGAGCCGCTTCAGCCCGCTTGCGACTCTTCCGGTCCTCAGCACTTTCTCCAACACCCGCCTCTGGCTCCCGAGGTGTAACACCGCTATCGGTATTTCCTGCATCAACCGATTGGCGTTTCGGAGCCTCAGTGTCGTCCTTGCGGCGGTCAGCCAGCCAGCGCTCATAATCTTCAAGGTCACCCTGATATTCCAGAACGCGGCCGTCGTTTACCAGCCAGAATTCATCAACGGTGTTACGAAGCAGGTGCCTGTCGTGGGATACCACTACAATGGCACCTTCGAAATTCTGCAGCGCCATGGTCAGGGCCTGACGCATTTCCAGATCAAGGTGGTTGGTTGGTTCATCCAGAAGGAGCAGGTTGGGCTTTTGCCAGGCGATAACCGCCAACGCAACCCTGGCCTTTTCTCCACCAGAGAATGATCGGATGGGGCTCAACGCTTCATCACCATGAAAATCGAAACCACCGAGAAAGTTCCGGATACTCTGCTCAGAGGCTCTGGGTGATAACCTTTGCAAATGGAGAAAGGGGCTTGCATCCAGATCCAGTGATTCCAGCTGATGCTGGGCAAAGTATCCGATTGCCAGGTGTTCGCCACATGTCCGTTCACCAGACAGGAGCGTACTCACTGTTCCTTCTTCACCATGCCCCAGCAAAGCATCCATCAACGTGGATTTACCGGCGCCGTTTGGTCCAAGCAAGCCAATACGACTTCCCGGCAGGAGAGTCAGATTGATCTCTTTGAGAATCACGGTTTCACCATGCCCCGCCTGGCCATTCCGTATGGAAAGCAGCGGGTTGGAGACTTTGTCTGAAACGGGGAATTCGAAACTGAATGGAGAATCAATATGCGCAGGGGCAATCTTTTCCATCCGCTCCAGTGATTTTACCCGGCTCTGCGCCTGCCGGGCCTTGGTGGCCTGAGCCTTGAAGCGGTCAATAAAGCGCTGGATTTCAGCTATTCTTGCCTGCTGACGTTCAAAACCCGCCTGTTGCTGCGCGAGTCGTTCGCTGCGCTGACCTTCGAACGCGGAGTAGTTGCCGGTATATAGCTCCAGCTTGCGCTGATCAAAATGAACCACGTGAGTTGCGACCCGATCCATAAAGTCCCGGTCGTGAGATATAAACAGCAGTGTACCGTCGTAACGGCGCAGCCAGTTCTCCAGCCACAGGCATGCGTCCAGATCCAGGTGGTTAGTCGGCTCATCCAGCAATAAAAGATCCGAAGGCCGCATCAGCGCCTGCGCAAGGTTCAACCGGATGCGCCAGCCGCCGGAAAACGACGATACAGGCCGGTCTGCATCACCATTCTGGAACCCAAGCCCCCTTAGCAACGACTCTGCACGCCTGGCTGCAGACCAGGCTTCGTGTATATCAAGCTCGCCGTGTATGTGAGCAATTGCGTTATCATCACCCCGGGCTTCAGCCTCCTGAAGTTCTCTCTCAAGCCGGCGCAAATCAAGATCACCGTCGAGCACAAAATCCCTTGCGCTTCGCCCCGTCGCCTCAACTTCCTGCGCCATATGGGCAATGCGACAACCACCAGGAAGTGACACACTGCCCTGTTCTGGTGCCAACTGGCCCAGCAATAACTGAAAAAGGCTGGATTTACCGGCACCATTAGCACCTACAATGGCCACACGCTGGCCAGATTGCACAGTCAGAGAGACGGAATCTAGCAACCAGAGGCCACCCCGTTGTAAACTGAGATCGGTTATCGTTAACATGTTTTCATATAATCAACGTAAATTGTCAGGGACGGTTCAGCGCTCATGCCGGTAAGCTTGGAAGCCAACCCGAATTTACCACCAGAAACCATGGCGTTACCGGAACATTTAGAGCTGGAAAACCCGCTTTGGCGGTTTGCACTGTCATTCTGGCAAGACTCGCTGGCGCAGGAAACCTGCTTGGCTCTTCAAAATGAAGGCTGGAGCGTAACACGAATTTTATGCGCCGGTTGGCTTGCTCTTGACGGCAGGGCGTACACCGGGATCGAGGACGCTAAGGTAACAGAGTGGCGGAGTCGTGTAACCGGCAGCTTGCGCAAGATTCGCAAGTCTGTGCCAAAGTCCCAGGCTTCATATGCTGCTTTGCGCTCAAGCCTGGCTAACCTTGAGCTGGAGTCAGAGCGTATCGAACTGGCTTTGGCATGGCAGACTTTAATAACGCCCAACCCGGAACAGAGTAACATGCGTGAACGTGACAATCTGATCCGACTCAATCTCGCAGCTGCAGCTCCGGCATCCGGCTTGACCGCAGATACCCGGCAGCTCCTGAGTACATTGGGCGATATGTTCATCGCCTTCCCACAGGGGAACACACAGCCATGATGATCAAATGGCTTGTTCGGCTCTCGTTTCCAGCTCTCGGTCTGCTATTACTGCTGATGTTCTTCGGCCTTAATGACCCTGACCAGGCATCAGAACCGGTTGCGGAAGAAGCTCAGCCAGACATACCCGCGTTTGAGGGACTGGTACCCTCTCCTATTCCAACAGAAGGCCCCGATATCGTCTTCAAGTGGAAGGATACTGACGGCCACTGGCATTACGCTGATCAGCCACCGGAACAGGGGCCATGGAATACGCTGGCCATAGAACGAGCAGACAAGAACAGACCACCAGCCAGAACACCTGATCCTGAGACTGACTGGCAATCACCGTACAGCGCGCCTTTTTATCTTGACCCGAGCGCTGGAAGCAATGGTAGCTGACCAGACGAGGCCTTGACTGCAGATAAGGGAGAGCAGCTCCTTAACAGATGTTCAGTGGAATCTCTGCTCCGAACCCGTTACCTTTTCCGCTCAGACAAACACAATATGCGAGCTGATGCCCGCGCCTTAATGACCCAAAAGGATGATGTAATGAAAAAAACGCTGCTTGCACTGGCGATGACTGGCATGATTGCCGGCTGCTCAACTCCACCAGAAACCCCGGTGGACCCGAAACTGGACTCTACCGACCAGAAAGTCAGCTATGGCATGGGCCTGGTACTGGGTGAGCGGATGAATAATGATCTGCCGAATCTGCAGATGGACCAGTTTCTTCAGGGCATTCAACACGGCCACGCCGGCGACGAAGAAAGCAAACGCATGAGTCGTGAAGAAATCCAGCAGGCGCTGATGGAATATCAGCAAACACTGCAGGAAGAACAAAGCAAACAGATGGAAGAGCTGGCACAGAAAAACCTTGAGGCCGGTGAAGCTTTCCTTGCAGAAAATGCTGAACGAGACGGCATTGAAACAACCGAGTCAGGCCTTCAGTTCGAAGTGCTGGAAGAAGGCGACGGTGAGAAACCAGCCGCAACTGATATGGTACAGGTGCACTATACCGGCACGCTTATATCCGGCGAAGTCTTTGATAGCTCTCGCGAACGGGGTGAGCCAGTGACTTTCGGCCTGAATCAGGTTATTCCAGGCTGGACCGAAGGCCTGCAACTAATGAGCGAAGGCTCCCGTTACAAGCTTTATATCCCGTCTGAAATGGCTTATGGCCCGGGCGGCAATCGCGCGATCGGCCCGAACGAAACTCTGGTTTTTGATGTCGAGCTACTGGCTATCAACCCGGGAGCAGAAGAAGACGCGGCTTCCGAGTAATCTGGCAGACTCATATCCGCGGCTTCAGTTAATCTGAAGTCGCAAAAAAGCCTCAGTCGGTATCACCCGCTACTGAGGCTTTTTTTTGCGTGCGTTATCGCCGGGTCAGACTTGCGCCACCTTGCCCGCATGCACATTGTGGAGATGCTCAATGAGAAAATCTTCCATCTCAAAGCGATTCGCCAGGGTTTCACCCAAGCGGGAAAGTTCATCGAACAGGGTTTTCACTTCGTGCTCCGACAGTTCCCCTTCGTTCAGCTGGTCATTAAAATTAAGGGCGACTTCTGTGGTTTGCTCAATCTGCGGATAAACCTTCGCCGCCAGCTCCAGCCCACCATCATTGAACTCCCGGGCTTCTCTGACCAACTGTTCATAAATCTCAAAGTGGCCGGTAGACACATAATCTACCAGTACCTCACAAAGCCGCACGAACTTTTGTTTCAGGGCAGCTGTCTGAGAGAAGTCGCTTTCTCCGGACAGATCACAATAGTGAACCAGTAGCTCCTGGCGATCCCTGAGCCAACGGTCAATAAGCTCGCTGACGCCACCCCAACGCTCCCTGGCATTCCGGCAATTTTCCAACATGACGCCTGTTCTCCGATTTATAATCCAACCAGTCAGCCCTGATGCTGATATTCGTTAAGTCAGGCTCAAGTTAACCCAAGCCCGCTGCCTGTCGCAACCGTTTCAGCCAGAGATCCAGCCTTTTGGTTTTCCCCGGTGGAACAACATACCCAGGCCCAGAATCACCAGCAAAGCGAAAAATACTGCCGTCCAGCCGGGAATACTTAACCCGAGAAAACGCCAGACTACGGCCGCACAGTCCCCGGTACCTCTTATAGCGGTAGAAAGCACCTCTCCCAGGGGCAACACATCAAGCATGTATTCCACAGAAGGGCCACATGCCGGCACCTGATCCTCCGGCAGGTTCTGCAACCATAACTGGCGACCCGCCAGACCAAGGCCTGCACCGGCGGTCACCGCAAGCAGCAGGCCGTATATACGCACCCCCAACTGCCCCGGGCCGTGCAAAGCAGCCACAAAGCTCACGATACCCACACCCATAAAGCCGAAGCGCTGAAGCCAGCATAAAGGACAAGGCTCAAGCCCCATCACATGCTCCATGTAAAATGCCACACCCAACAACCCGGAACAGACTACAAAGACAAGTGCAAAAACTGCTCTTACTTTCACAAAGTTTCCTCGGTTTTTGACAAATACTCCGCCGGGCCTGCTATTCTCGGTCTATCCGGCGGAAACGCTGCTGATTTTGTCACTAAACCCTAAACCATGACTAACTGCAAGCTTATGACACCTCAGCCAAAATTCGTTTTATTCAGCCTGCTGCTCCTGTTCTCGATGGCCCCAGCTGCCTGGGCGGAAGAAACTACCGGTACTGACGGGGAAACAGGCGAAGAATCAAATGTCACCGATTATATTGCCATGGAGCCCGCATTCGTAACCCACGTGGGCACCCCGGGTGGAAAACTGACTTACCTGAAAGCTGCAGTGACCCTGCGGGCTTCCCGACAGACCACACGGCCAGCCATTACAGCCCACATGCCCAGGCTACGCCACGAGCTTGTGATGCTGTTTGGTGAGCAGACAGATACAGAAACGCTGACGACAATGGACGGCCAGCAGGCCCTGCGTGAAGAAGCGAAATCCAGAATAAACGCGGTGCTGGAAGAACAACAAACCGGCGAAGCTGTCACCGGCGTGCTGTTTACAGAATTCGTGGTGCAAAAATAGCGCAGAAAAAGAAGTCTTCAGGCAGTCCGGGAAAACAGGTCGTCACCTATGGCGGGTTTTCCCGGAGCAGAATCACCGGCATCATCCCAGCCGGCCTCCCAGGCCGCCACAACAACTTCGCCGCGGTAAGGGCAACGAGTCTTGTCCATACCCATTGAAGCCGCCATGTAACCCTGGCGATATGCTTTGTTCAGTGCCCCGACATCCCAGCCGAGTTTGATATCCCTTGCCATGCCACTTCTCCCTGTAACCGATGCTGTCCAAATTACCACCGGCGTCAGAAAGTGACAAACTTTTGTTCGGTTTCTGTGCCTCAAGCCCGTCAGGAACGAAGATACTGCTCTAGAAAATCACCGAACGCCAAAGTGTCTGAGGCCTCCAGCTTTTTCTGCTCTGCCAGCGAATCCTTACTGGCGGTAATGAATTCAGACTGCACGCTGGCGGCCAGGCCTTCCTGCCGCAGTGTGTTCTGGTGCCTGAGAGCCAGATCCATGGCCCAGTCACAATGCCCTGCCCCTGATGCCCGCATCTCATCAATAACCCGCGCAGAGGGCACCTGGCGGTCTCCTGACAATACCCTTTGCTGTGCTGACAAGGCATTGCGATAGACTTCACCACCATTCCAGCCATCCAGCATTTCAGCCAGCGACTCCAGCCGGCTCAGCGCCGCCCTGGCTGCATCTCCAATAGGCGAAGACCCGCCATCCCGGCACACAATGAGTTCTCTGTCCCGGCCTCTCGCGACTACGTCTTTGAAACTGTCGTCCAGCACCTTGCACTCAGAATCATCAATTCGCGGCGATTCCGATAGCAGACAATCCAGCAGGAACAGATCAAGAAAGTCGATCTGGGCCTCATTGATACCAACCGGAGAGAAGGGGTCCAGATCCAGGCAACGTACCTCAACATACTCCACACCACGGGCGTCGAGGGCCTGAATCGGCTTTTCTCCGCTGTGAGCCGTGCGTTTCGGGCGGACAGCACTGTAGTACTCGTTTTCAATTTGCAGCACGCTGGTGTTGATCTGGATAAACTCGCCGTTTCGTCGGGTGCCTATGGCTTCGTAGGCTGGCCATTTGGTATGAATAGCCCGGTCCAGAGTCTGTGTATAGGTGCCGAGTTTGTTAAAGCAGATGTTCAGGGAAGACTGGGCATTATTGTGGTAACCCAGATCGCCCATGCGCAAGGACGTCGCTCGCTCACCGTACCAGGTGCGATCATCAAAGCGGCTGAGGTCGTGGCGTACCCCCTCGACAAAGCTCGCATCCAGCGCCGGAGAAGCACCGAACAGCAGCATCAGTAACCAGCTTCGGCGGCGGAAATTGCGGATCAGCCAGAAATACTGATCGGATTTAAAATCCTTCAGGCTTTGCTGGTCACCAAGCGCCGTCTGCCACTTTTCCCAGAAGCTGTCCGGTAACGAGAGGTTATAGTGTGCGCCGGCAATGCTCTGCATCATTCGCCCGTAACGAACAGCCAGCCCCTGCCGGTATACGTGCTTGAGACGTCCGATATTCGAAGTTCCGTACTCTGCAATCGGAATACTGGCATCACCATCCAGCTCACAGGGCATGCTGGCGGGCCAGAAAACCTCATCACCCAGATTCTGCTGAACAAAGCGATGAGTATTTCGCAGAGATTCCAGCATCTGTGCAGTGCTGCTGCATACTGGCGTTATCAGCTCCAGAAGGGACTCGGAATAGTCCGTTGTAATGGAGGGATGCATCAGCGCGGAGCCCAGGGCCTCCGGGTGTGGCGTCTGTGCGATGAACCCGTTGCGATCAACACGCAGACCTTCCTTCTCTACCCCTTTCAGAAACCCGTTCCAGTCACTGGCAGCGAACTGGCGGAAAACAGAATGGCGGGATTCGGCCATGATAGACTCCTGCTGCAACCAACTACGCCTTGCGGGCGTAGTTGGTTGGTGGAAATAATTGAAACAGCTTAACGCTTATCCTTACGGGCCGATGCAAACGCCTGCGCCAAGGCTCCTGCCATGGCACCCTGATCAGCGCCCTTGTTCTGGCCTTTGGATGCAGACATACCGGATGCCTGCGTACTGCGGTTACCCGCCGGCTGGCGACCTTCTGATCGTGCGGAAGCCGGCCGTCTTGAACCTGACTTCTCACCCGGCTGGTCGTCCATGCGCATGGACAGCGCTATTCGTTTGCGGGGTATGTCCACTTCCATCACTTTAACCTTCACGATATCCCCGGCTTTGACCACTTCACGGGGATCTTTCACGAAGGTATGAGAAAGCGCGGAAATATGCACCAGCCCGTCCTGATGAACGCCGATATCCACAAATGCGCCGAAATTGGTGACGTTCGTGACAGACCCTTCCAGAATCATTCCTGGCTCCAGGTCGCCAAGGGTTTCCACCCCGTCCTCAAAGCTCGCAAACCGAAACTCAGGACGCGGGTCCCGGCCCGGCTTCTCAAGTTCCGACAGGATATCCCGTATGGTTGGGACACCGAACTTATCGGTTACGTAATCCTGGGGATTCAGGCCACGCAGAAACGCTGCATCGCCGATAATGTCGTCAACTTTACGATTATTCTTTGCAGCAATAGCCTCAACCACACCATAGGCTTCAGGGTGGACAGATGACCGGTCCAGGGCGTTTTCTCCGCTGGCAATGCGCAGAAAGCCTGCCGCCTGCTCGAAGGTTCGATCACCCAGCCGGGCCACTTTCAACAGCTGCTTACGGTTACGGAACATACCGTTCTGATTTCGGTAATCAATAATATTCTGGGCTATGGTCTGGTTCAGACCAGACACTCGTGACAGCAGGGGTGCTGAGGCTGTGTTCAGATCCACACCAACACCGTTAACACAGTCTTCAACAACGGCATCCAGACTGCGGGAAAGCTGAACCTGGGATACGTCATGCTGGTATTGGCCAACGCCAATGGACTTGGGCTCAATCTTCACCAGCTCCGCCAGCGGATCCTGCAGGCGCCGCGCAATCGAGACGGCGCCACGAATGGTGACATCCAGATCAGGCAGCTCTTTGGAAGCAAATTCCGAAGCCGAATAAATCGATGCTCCAGACTCGCTTACTACAATCCGGGCAAGCTTGAGCTCCGGATAACGCTTGCAGAGATCGCCGACCAGTTTCTCAGTTTCCCTGGATGCTGTTCCGTTGCCAATGGCGACCAGCTCAATGTGATATTCACGACACCAGGCTGCGAGCTTCTCAATAGAGCTGTCCCACTGGTTTTTGGGCGCATGAGGAAAGATGGCTCCATGCCCGACAACCTGACCTGTGCCGTCAATAACAGCTACCTTCACACCCGTTCGCAAGCCGGGGTCCAGCCCGAGAGTCGGACGCGGCCCGGCAGGAGCCAGCAATAGCAGGTCTTTGAGATTGGCCGCAAAGACGTTGATAGCCTCTGTTTCGGCTGCTTCACGCACCTGAGACACAAGATCAGTCTCGATCTGTGTAGACAGCTTCACCCGCCAGGTCCAGCGCACTACCTCTGACAGCCATTTATCAGCTGCGCGACCGTTATCCCGGATGTTCCAGCGGGCAGCGATGCGTTGCTCCGCCGGGTGCGGCTGGCGACGATCATCCTCTGCATCACCTACAACCAGTGTGTAGGCAAGAATGCCTTCATTGCGGCCACGCAGAATTGCCAGAGCACGATGTGACGGCACTTTCTTCAGGGGCTCTACATGATCGAAATAATCCCTGAATTTAGCGCCTTCGTTCTCTTTACCCTCGATCACCGTAACCTTCAGTTGCCCTTGCTGCCAGATAAGGTCTCGCAGCTCACCCAGGAGTTCTGCGTCTTCAGCAAAGCGTTCCATCAGGATGTAACGGGCACCATCGAGGGCAGCTTTGGTATCAGCAACGCCGGCATCCGCGTTGATATAAGCTTCAGCCGTCGCTTCCGGCTCCAGTGTCGGGTCGCCATACAAAGCGTCAGCCAGAGGTTCAAGGCCAGCTTCGCGGGCAATCTGGGCTTTGGTACGACGTTTGGGCTTATAGGGAAGGTAAAGATCTTCCAGGCGGTTCTTGGTATCGGCATCCTGAATGCTGGCCCGCAGTTCATCGGTCAGCTTGCCCTGCTCCTCAATGCTCTTGAGAATAGTGCCGCGCCGATCCTCCAGTTCGCGGAGATAGCGCAGGCGTTCTTCAAGGGTACGCAACTGGCTGTCATCCAGAGAACCAGTCACTTCTTTACGATAACGGGCAATAAACGGAACGGTGGAACCTTCGTCCAACAGGGCGACGGTGGCATTGACCTGCTGCTCTCGTATACCGAGTTCGTCAGCAATTCGCCTGGAAATACTGTTCATGCAACCTCTGCTTGATGCTTTTCAGATAAAGCAGCAAAGGTACAGCGGCTTACAGTTGCAGGCAAGCGGACTGGCCTCGCTCGTGCAGAAATTGCACAAGATCAGCCCAAGGCAGGGGGCGGGCATAATAATAGCCCTGAATTTCATCACACTGCTGCTGGCGCAGAAACTCCAGCTGGCCTTCGGTCTCAACACCCTCGGCTACAACGCTCATCTGGAGGCTGTGCGCCAGGCTGATAATGGCCCGAATAATGTGCTCGGCATCCGCAGACTCACCCAGAGCCTGCACAAAGGACTTATCAATTTTAACCAGGGCGATCGGCAGATGCTGGAGATTGCTGAGAGAGGAAAAGCCGGTCCCGAAATCATCAAGCGCGAAACTGATGCCTAACTGATTGAGTTCACGCAGGCAGCGCTGAGCGTATTCAGGATCATGCATCATGGCGCTTTCCGTCAGCTCAAGCTCAAGCAAACTGGTATCGATGTTAGCGTTGAAGATGATCCGGAATATGGTTTCCGTCATTTTGCGGTCATGGAACTGCCTGAAGGAAAGGTTAACGGCAAATACCAACCCGGGGAACCCGAGCTCAGCAGACTCATGCAGGCGCCGGCAGGCCTGCTCGATCACCCAGTAACCAATAGGAACAATCAGACCACTGCGCTCGGCGACAGGTATGAACTCTTCCGGCCCAACCAGGCCCCGCTCAGGGTGGTTCCAGCGCACCAGGCACTCAACACCACGCACCTCGTTGCTGGCCAGATCAATTCTTGGCTGATAGTACAACTCCAGTTCATTGCCTCTCAGCGCATTACGAAGGTCTGCCTCCAGCCGAAGCTGATAGCCAGCTGAAACATGCAACTGTCGATCGTAGAAACGGTAGCTTGTGCCCGGATCCCGCTTGGCTTCAAACATCGCCCGGTTCGCTCTGCGCATGAGGTTTTCGGGGCTATCCCCGGCTTCAGGATAAGTAGCCACACCCAGACTGGCACTGATCACCACACTTTGCCCATCAATAATTACCGGCTCATCAAGGGCGCTAACAACCTTTCGGATGATTTGAGTAATATCCAGTGAATCTTCTATTTTCTCAATGATAATGGCCAGTTCGTCACCACCAATGCGCATCAGGGAATCTACCCGGCGCAACCCCTGGCGCACCTGAGCCGCCACCATAATCATCAACTGGTCACTTTTCTGATAACCAAAGGACTCGTTCAGGCTGCGGAAATCATCGATATTCAGGTGCAACAACGCCAGCCGGTAACATCCCCGCTGGGCCCTGAGGAGCGCTTGTTGCAGCCTGTCGAAGAACAGATCCCGGTTAATAAAGCCGCTTGCGATCCCCCGGCCCAGCTGGCTATGGGTGGAATTAGCCAACTGCTCACGGTACCAGGTGCATTTCACTGCTCTGCGAAAACTCCAGTAATCAAGCTCCTGACGACTCAGGTAGTCTGCTGCACCAGCAGAAAGTAACTCCGCCGCACGTTCCCATGGTTTTTCCGCGCTCAATGCCAGAACTGGCCGGCCGCCGCTGGCAACTTCCAGATACTGCAAAAAAGCGGTTTCTGAGCCGCCATGAAATACGCAGTTCCAGACAATAACGTCAAACTTTGCATTGCGAATCAGGTCGTCACAATCCACCAGGTCCGGGCACCAGGTCGAATCCGGATTTACCTCAGGATCGCCTGTCAACAGTGCCCTCAACCAGAGAAAGTCGGCATAACACGGAGTCAGAACCAGAACGCGAAGCTGGTCATGTCCGACAGTTTCCAGTGGCAAGGTCATTAAGCGTGGGTCCATGGGTACGTGAGCAAATTAAAAGGATAGCTGATAGATCGACAAGGTACAGGCAGCGTGGTGTAGACTATTGTCTTACCAAGGGCTCCCTCCGTTTCAATCCATTCTGGCTGTGTATTTGTGAACAAACTTAATCCGCGACAAAATGAGGCCGTTCGCTACACCGACGGCCCGCTTCTGGTACTGGCTGGTGCGGGCAGTGGAAAAACCAGCGTAATCACCCGGAAAATCGCCTATCTGATTGAACATATTGGCATCCCGGGGCGCCATATCGCCGCCGTTACATTCACCAACAAAGCCGCCCGCGAAATGAAAGAGCGGGTAGGCCGGATTGTCGACCGTAAGCTGGCCCGCGGGCTTATCGTAT
This sequence comes from Marinobacter sp. F3R11, assembly GCF_003318275.1. Classification (GTDB taxonomy): domain Bacteria; phylum Pseudomonadota; class Gammaproteobacteria; order Pseudomonadales; family Oleiphilaceae; genus Marinobacter. Next base: position 153,605 of record NZ_QOCH01000009.1, read on the forward strand.
CTACCTTTCACAATCTCGGGCTGAACATGATCCGGGAAGAATATACTCACCTGGGATATCACCCGGGCTTCTCCATTTTTGACGCTGAAGATGCCAAAGCCCTGTTACGGGATCTCATGCTCCGTGAGGCCAGCGCCGATGCCGGCGATGAACTCAACGATGTCCAGATGACGATCTCTTCCTGGAAAAATGCCTTGCGCAGCCCTCCGGAAGCATACAGCAAAGCAGCGGATGAGAGGGAACAACGCATTGCTACAGTCTACAAACATTATAACGAGTACCTGAAGGCATACAACGCCGTCGACTTCGACGACCTGATTCTGCTTCCGGTACAACTATTCCGCAGCAATCCCGAGGTGCTTGCAAAATGGCGCCGGAAAATCCGCTACATGCTGGTGGACGAGTACCAGGATACCAACCTGTGCCAGTATGAGTTGGTAAGAATGCTGGTCGCAGAGCGTTCTGCCTTTACTGTTGTTGGTGATGATGACCAGTCAATTTACGCCTGGCGAGGTGCACGGCCAGAAAACCTGGCTCAGCTCAAGGATGACTTTCCAAGCCTGAAAATTGTGAAACTGGAACAGAATTACCGCTCCACTTCACGCATTCTACGCAGCGCCAATACCGTTATCGCCAACAATCCCCACGTGTTCGAAAAAGCCCTGTGGAGCGACCATACCATTGGTGACGAGATCCGCATTGTCCGGTGTCGCAACGAAGACGCCGAAACCGAGCGGGTTGCAACCGAAATTCTTGACCAGAAGCTCAAAAAGGGACTTTCGTTCCGGGACTTCGCCGTGCTTTACCGGGGTAACCATCAGGCCCGGCTGCTGGAGATGAAACTGCAGGCCTACCAGATTCCTTATCGCATATCCGGCGGTCAATCGTTTTTCTCGAAAAACGAAATCAAGGACGCCATGTCGTATCTGCGCCTGCTGATCAACCCGGACGACGACGCAGCCTTCTTGCGGGTAGTTAATGTACCAAGGCGCGAAATTGGCCCGCGCACGCTTGAGCAACTCAGCCACTATGCCCGCGCGCGCAACGTAAGCCTTTTCCGGTCACTCAGTGACATGGGTGCGGAAACCCATGTCACCGAGAAAGGCCTGGACCGGCTGCGGCGTTTTGCACACTGGGTAGATGCAACCTGCGAGCGGCTGCACAGCGAAAACCCCGTGCCTGTTATCAAACAGCTATTCACAGATATTGAGTATGAAGAGTGGTTACATCAGAACTCCGGAACACCCAAGCAAGCTGAAAGACGCATGGAAAACATCTGGTACCTGGTGGATTCAATCCAGCGAATGCTGGACGACGGAAAAGGCACTGCTGACGAACTGGGCATCGAAGATGCCATCACCAAACTGATTCTGCGCGACATGATGGAGCAGCGTGAAGAAGAGGACGACAGTGACAAGGTTCAACTGCTGACCCTGCACGCATCCAAAGGCCTGGAGTTTCCTCACGTGTTTATTCTTGGCCTGGAGGAAGAGATTCTGCCGCACCGTTCCAGCATTGAAGAGGGTAATATCGAGGAGGAGCGGCGCCTGATGTATGTGGGAATAACCCGCGCAAAAGAAACGCTGACCCTGACCTACGCTGCGCAGCGCAGACAATACGGGGAAAAGATTGAAACCATTCCCAGCCGGTTTCTGGATGAACTCCCGGAAGACGATGTGCGCTGGGAGGGCACCGGAGATCTGGATGCAGAAGCCAACCAGAAAAAAGGCAAGGCTACGTTAAGCGCCCTTCTCGGTGATCTGGGGCTCTGAAAGCAAAAACCCCGCATTCAGCGGGGTTTTGACAGCAAGCACCTGAATCCTACTTACTCTCTGCCACCATGTGTTCCACAGCCGCCTGGATTTCTTCATCCGCGCAGCTGGCACAGCCACCTTTGGCTGGCATGGCGTTAAAGCCATTGAGCGCATGATTGAGCAGTGTTTCCATACCCTTATCGATACGAGGTGCCCAGGCATCAGCGTTGCCAATAACCGGTGCACCTGCTGCTCCAGTGGTATGACACGCCATGCACACAGCGCCATAAACTTCGCTGCCTGAACGTGGGCCCGCACTGGCCGTTTCGGTTGCAGCAGCGGCTTCACCGCATTCCTCACCCTGCAGACAGACCTCGCCGACAGGCTGAATACGCGCACGAATTTCATCTTCAACACTTGCCATAGCGGCGCCGGCAGTAATGCCAAAGCCGAGCAGTACGACAGCCAGGACTCTCTTCATCTTCACAATGCACCTCGCATTTGAGCGTTATAATATTTGGTTGCCGCATTATAGCGACTGAACCCCGGCAAAAAAACCAAATAGCAAAATCATAAATTGATTTCCACCATTTTTATTGCCATTACTTAAGCGTGGAGACTCTGCCCCGACATCCGGTTACCATGTCGCAGATTACTTACTCCCGACCTTTCAGGACCCTATTCATGAACCGCCCGGAGAAACCCTTTCCTCACCCCATGCGCAAATCACTCCTGATTACGGAATTCAGTGCGCTGGCAATTCTACTGGCATCAATGGGCTGGTTCTCAAGCCAGACAGATACTGGCCATAGTATCAACCCCGCGTGGCTCCTGGTACCCGCACTCGCGAGCCTTGCAGTTTTCCTGAGCTTCATCGGCCTGATGTACCTGCGATGGATCATAGCTGCGAGTGCCGAGAATCAGCGTCGACACAAAATCGTTTTTTCATTATTGGCTATCACCCTGATCGGCGTCTGGGTTTACGGCATTGCCAATACGTGGCTCAGCCTCAATGCAGCATAGAGAGACCCGGACCATGCATAATCACCTCAGTACCAGGGCTTCTGCGGCAGCCACCCTCGCTTTGCTGTGGCCGGCACTGACGACCGCACAGGAAGCCGGCTCAGCAGGCGACCCTCTTGTCACATCCCCGGAAAATTGCGCGCTGATTCAGGATGGAGTGCAACGCCTGGCCTGCTACGACTCTTTTAACGATCCGCAAACCGCCCGTGATCAGGCCAGTGAGCAGGAAGTGAATGATACCGAGCAGGCGGTCGATACAATGGCCCCTGACAAGGATGCCCTGGATCAGGTTGCTGAGGTTTCCGGTGAGGATGAGCCAGACAGCAACGTCATGAACAACATGCTCAACAACTACATAACGGCCGAGAAGGCCCTGTTCTCATTTTCAGGCAGTTTTATAAGCCACCGCCCCACGTACATCCTGCCGATTACCCGGATGGATGATCCAAACAACATACCAACCAATCCAAGGCTGGGTGCCACCGGCTACGATTACGGTTTGGAGAATGAGGAAGCCAAATACCAGATCAGCTTTAAGGTTCCTCTGCTGACGGGCTTACTGGAAGACCGTACAACTTTGTGGTTCGGTTATACGCAACGCTCATTCTGGCAGGTTTACAACCAGGATGAATCTGCCCCCTTCCGGGAAACCAATTATGAACCTGAGATTTTCATACGCCATCAGACAAACTGGAATCTGGGTTCCGCGACACTAAGCGGCATAAAGGTCGGGTTCAACCATCAATCCAACGGTCAGTCGGAACCCCGCTCCCGGAGCTGGAACAGGATTATGGCGAGCGCAGGATTTACACGTGATCGCTGGCTGTTTGTTTTGGAGCCATGGTACCGGATTCCGGAAAGCAGCAAAGATGATAACGAAGACATCGAAAGTTACCTGGGGCATGCCAACTACTACGCTATTTACAAGCTTGCAGAAGACAGGACGCTTTCATTGAAACTGATGAACAATCTACGCTCGGACAATCGCACGTCGGTTGAATTTGGTTACAGCTTTCCCATTGGCGATACGGTCAAGGGATTCTTCCAGTACTACAACGGATACGGGGAGAGCCTGATTGATTACAACCATCGGATTGAGCGGTTCGGGCTTGGGATTATGCTGAACGACTGGTTCTGAGTTTTATCAGGCTGCGGTGCAAGCTGGGCTGGTGGTACGAGTTGCGAAAACACGCTCCTTGCGGCACATCCATGTGACGCTTGGGCTCCGCCATCCATGGCTCCGCACAGTTTTCGCAACTCGGACCACCAGCCCAACCGCCCCAACTAAGAAATAGCCTGAGGCAAAAGTACAAATCATCCCTGCAGATTATTCAACCGCTCCATTTCTGCGAGCAACTCTTCAGTTTTTGCTTTCATCAATGGTATGTCACCGCGAGATTCCACGTTCAGGCGAACAACGGGCTCCGTATTGGACATGCGCAGGTTGAAGCGCCAGTTATCGAATTCCACGCTGAGGCCGTCTACATAGCTGACGCTTTTCGCGTTGGCGCCGTATTTTTCCTCAATAGCTGCAATCACCCTGGCCGGCTCGTTGATGGTGCGGTTGATTTCGCCGCTGGCCGGGTAGGCTTCGATGCGAGCGTCGATAAGAGAGGAAAAGGGCTTTCCGGACTGGCACAGACGTTCCGCGATCAGCAACCAGGGAATCATGCCACTGTCACAGTAGGCAAAATCCCGAAAGTAGTGATGGGCGCTCATTTCCCCGCCGTATACGGCATCTTCATCGCGCATACGCTGTTTGATGAAGGCGTGTCCGGTTTTACTTTCAATAGCTTCACCACCGGCAGCTTGTACCAGATCCTGAGTGTTCCAGATCAGTCTCGGATCATGGATAACCTTACCTGGGCCGGTTTTACGCAGGAACTGATCTGCCAACAGGCCAACAATGTAATAGCCTTCTATAAACCGGCCATTTTCATCGAAAAAGAAACAGCGATCATAATCGCCGTCCCAGGCAATGCCCATGGCCGCACCCTGCTCAATTACGGCATCGGCGGTAGCCGCCCGGTTTTCTTCAAGAATCGGGTTGGGCACACCGTTGGGGAAATTACCATCTGGATTATGGTTCACTTTGACGAACTCGAAAGGCAGGTGTTTTTCGAGTTCATCGATGATCAGCCCGGCACCACCATTACCGGCGTTGACGACAATCTTCATGGGGCACAGAGAAGCTGCGTCGATGTATCCCAGCAGGTGGTCTATATAGGCGCTGGTAACTTCCAGTGTTTCGTATTTACCCGGGACAGGTGCGTCGGTAAAGGGCTCGGGCACCCGGTCACGGATATCATTCAGTCCGTTATCGGAGCTGATCGGGCGGGATTCCGGCCCCACCATTTTCATACCGTTGTGATTTTTGGGGTTGTGGCTGGCGGTGACCATAATGCCACCATCCATGTCGTAATGGCTGGTAGCAAAGTACACACACTCGGTACCACACAGGCCTATATCGAACACGTCGGCACCTGCAGCCATGAGGCCGGAGTTCAGGGCTTCAGCAATTTCAGGGCTTGAAAGGCGAATGTCGTAACCAACAATCACTTTTTTCGCACCAGTAATTTCCACGTAGGCACGCCCGATACGTTCTGCAAGCGCCGGATTCAGCTGCTCCGGTACGCTGCCGCGCAGGTCATAAGCTTTAAAACAGGACAGGTCCATTGTCGGTCTTTACTCCGCAGCAGAAGATTGCAGTTGGATGTAGTTCTGAATGCCCATCTGGTTGATCATTTCCAGTTGAGTCTCAAGCCAGTCAATATGCTCTTCCTCACTGTCCAGAATGCTGCGGAACAGCTCACGGCTTGTGTAGTCGCCGACTGACTCACAGTAGACAATCGCTTCTTTCAGATCTACGTGGGCAATGTGTTCGATCTTCAGGTCGCACGCAATCATCTCCTCAACGTGCTCACCGATCATCAGTTTGTTCAGGTCTTGCAGGTTAGGCAACCCTTCCAGAAACAATATGCGCTCAATCAGCTGATCGGCGTGTTTCATCTCATCAATGGATTCTTCGTATTCCTTGGCCGCAAGCTTGGTGATACCCCAGTCTTTATACATACGCGAATGCAGAAAATACTGGTTGATAGCCGTCAGTTCATTGGCAAGGACTTTATTCAGAAACTGGATGACTTTTTTGTCGCCTTTCATTGCAGCACTCCTCAATCCTGGCCGGCTGAGAACCTTTTCTGGTGAAAGGCACACCGACTGGCTGGTTCGGGTTCAATAAGCTCTCTGAGCTCTCTCGTCACCCAATAAGGATAGCGCTTTAAGGCGCATTACAAAATTGCGGAAAGGAAATAAACCTCAACAGGCGTCAGGCAGGGGTTGCCAGCATATTTGCCAGTGACAGGTAATCCTGTGAGCGGTTCTCACGCAGAATACCCCGTGCCGTGCAGGCACAGCGTCCACACTGAGTGCCTACGCCCAGCTCTTTACCAAGCTGACGCATGGACGACACTCCGTTTTCTGCGGCTTCGCGGATGTCCCGGTCTGTGACTCCGTGGCACAGGCATACATACATAATGCGTTCTCACTAACGACAACAAGTTTAGTGATAATTATTGTCATTAGCATCAAGAATTGCAAGCCCCTTATTTTGCTTCCTTGTAACAACAGGTTTCAGGCCTCAGCCTCCCGGGTCAGGTTCCGATATCCTGAGTCCGTAACCACTACATTGTCTTCTATGCGTATGCCCCCGCACCCCTGAAGCTCATCAATCAACGAGTGGTTCAAATGGTGCCCGAAGGGGCCAGCCAACAGGGGCTCCAGCAAAGAGGGTATAAAATACAACCCCGGCTCAATGGTCACCACCATGCCTGGTTCCAGCGTTCGCGTCAGTCGAAGAAAGGGGGCGTCTGCAGGAGGTGGTACAGGTTTACCGGCAACATCGTGCACCTGAACTCCGAGAAAGTGCCCGATGCCATGGGGGAAAAAGGCCCGCGTAATACCTTCAGACACCATCTCCTCTTCACTCAGATCCTTGACCAGGCCGGCAACACTGAGCAATGCGGCGATGCCCTGGTGGGTTTTACGGTGGATATCGACGTAATCAACACCTGGGGCCACCATGCCGCAGAGCCGGAACTGCAGTTGTTCAAGCCCCTGCACCAGTGCACCAAAGCGGCCTTCTCCCAAACCAGCCGTAGTACGGGTGATATCGGAGCAGTAGCCCCGGTAACGCACGCCGGCATCAATCAGCATGCTACGGGATCTGGCAGGCGCAACGACATCGTAGTACTGGTAGTGCAATGTACCTGCGTGCTCATTTACACCAATAATGCTGTGATAAGGCGCGTCAGCTTCACGCTGCTGTGTTGCGAGCTGGTAAGCCAGGCTGATTTCAAATTCACTGGCACCGGCCAGAAAGGCATCACGGGCAGCGCGGTGGCCTGCTATTGCCAGCTTGCTGGCCTCAGCCATGCAAGCTATTTCATAGGCGGTCTTGTGTATCCGCGTTTCATCAAGCGCAGCACAAAGCGGGCCGGGATTATGCTCTCCGGGAACCTTCCCCAGCAGCGAAGGATCGCCGATAACAGCTAAACGCCCCACACCATCCAGCTCCGGTGCAGAGCGGTTCTCACTGAAGCGAAGCTCGAATTCCGACAGCCATGGCTCCTGAGCCAGCTCAAGGCTCGCATGCCAGAAATCAACGGGCTGGTGCAATGACAGTAGCGGCTTCTGGCCTTTCCGAATCAGCAGCCATGCGTGCTCAAAACCGGCAAGTCCTGTCCAGTGCACGAATGGCCCATAGCCATGAAAATGCCAGGATTGATCATCACCATAGCGCATGGGAGCTGCGCCTGAGCTCACAAGCAGGCTGTCATAACCCTTCTCTTTCAGAACCTGCTCATAGCGGCCCCGCAAAGTAGTCACGTGAGCAGTCTGAAGAGATAGCAAATCGGTATCAGGCATGTTGGTTTTCCAGTTTTTTCCAAAGAGTCAGAAGATCGTCTGAGCGTGCTTCATGCCGGCGGATGAGCCGGATTTCCAAAGGCACATCCCAGCGTTCATCACCTGCCCGTGTAAGGCTGCCAAAATGCTCGCTCTTTTCCGTCATCCGGCCAGGCAGCCAGCCCATTCCAAAGCCCTGCTTTACCAGCGCCTTGATGCTTGCCGACTGGGTGTTTTCGTTCAGTGGCAGGAGGTTTACGGATTCCTTGCTACGGGCCAAATGCGCTTCAATGGCAGACTGCAAAAAACCCCGCGAGTGGTAAGCAATCAGTGGTACTGTCTGCCCGGCCGTGCCCGGCAGGGGAAACCGTGGCTCGCCATTGCTGCCTGCAACACTCACCGGCACCAGCGACTCCCGGGCAAGAATAATGGATTCATAGTCTCCTCGGGCCAACCGGTCACGCCATGGCAAGTCCTGATGCCAGTAGCACAACACGAGATCACATTCGCCACTATCCAGAGCATCCAGAAACTGCTCCCCAACCCAGTTGGTAGCTTTGAGGTTAAGCTGCAGACGATCTTCGACTCCCGCCTCGCTGGCCCAGCGCTGATAAAAATGAGAGAACAGCCCCTGGGTTGAGCCCACGCTGATGCGCGCAGAAACCTCAGCTTCCATGTCGGCAATCTGGCTGCGCACATCCCGGACATCCCGCGTTACCCGCTGACAGAGTTCAAAAAAACACTCTCCGGCTGGCGTCAGAGACAGAGGCAGTGTCTGCCGGTTGATCAGAGTTGCGCCCATGGCTTCTTCAAGCAGCTTGATGCGACGACTGAACGTAGGCTGGCTCACGTGCTGCAGTTCTGCAGCACGTGAAAAATGGCGAGTGCGCGCCAAAGCCATAAAGTCTTCCAGCCAGCGTATTTCCATGGGCTCCCCGAAGAATGACAGGTAAAAGGTGACAGTTGATCAAAGACTACGCACTGGACGCATCATAGCGTATGGAGCAGTCGCCAGCTCACAACCGCGCTTCCTCCACCGCATGGCAGGCCACCTGGGCACCGCCATCAGTGGCGATAAGCCGGGGTATTTCCTGACGACAGCGTTCGTTGGCATAAGGACAGCGACCATGGAATACACAGCCGGATGGCAGATTGACCGGTGTCGGCACCTCACCCTGCAGACGAATGTGGCTGGGCCTGTCGTCTTCGAGCCTGGGGATCGCCGACAACAGTGCCTGGGTATAGGGGTGGCGTGGCTCTGCGAACAGCGTCTTGGTATCTGCCAGTTCGCACACCCGCCCGAGATACATCACTGCCACCCGGGTACCAAAATGCTCTACCACCGCCAGATCATGGGTAATGAACAGATAGGTCAGGTTTCGGGTTTCCTGGGCGTCCATCAGGAGGTTCAGAACCTGAGCCTGGATAGAGACATCCAGCGCCGAAATAGGCTCATCTGCCACAATAAACTCGGGATCTACCGCCAGCGCCCGGGCTATAGCGATGCGCTGACGCTGGCCGCCAGAGAATTCGTGACCAAACCGGCTGCCCCAGTCAGGATCTATTCCCACCGACTGCATCACTTCCTGCACCTTGCTGCGCACTTCATCGCGCACAAGCTCCGGGTGATGAAAATGGATCGGCTCTTCCAGAGTCTGCTGAATTGTCATACGCGGATTCAGAGACGCATACGGATTCTGGAATATCATCTGCATTTTCCGGCGATACGGCAGCACATCCCGGCCTTTGAGAACATCAATACGTTTGCCGTCATAATGCACCTCTCCCGCGCTGGGCGATAACAAGCCCATAACCGTGCGGGCGACCGTAGACTTGCCGCAGCCGGATTCGCCAACCACACACAAGGCCTCGCCTTTGTGTACCTGGAGATCAACACCGTTGATGGCATGAACGGCTTCCTGCCTGCGCTGGAAACGGCCGTTCCGAAAGGTGATCTGCTCCAGCAGGCTGCCAGACAGATCAAACCGTTTTTCCAGCCCGCGAATTTCAACCAGTGGGGAGGTCATGATCCGGCCTCCTGCATTTGCTTCTCCTGCTCAATCAGATTGCTCACCTCGTAACACGCCACATCTACATTTCCGGAGCGTACATACTCAGGCATGGTTTTCCGGCACTGATCTGTCGCAAAGGTGCAACGAGGATGAAAGGGGCAGCCTGACGGCACATTCTTGAGGGACGGCATGGAGCCCGGGATCTGGAACAGCCGCGCACCTGGCTCGCCCATCTGGGGCAAGGCATTGATCAGCCCCTGAGTGTATGGGTGCTGGGCATCATTGATAACCTCCCGGGTCGGCCCCTGCTCGATTATGCGGCCGGAATACATCACCAGCATGCGCTGGGTGACCTGGGAAACCACCCCCAGGTCATGGGTGATCAGCATCAGTGCTACATTTTCCTGTTCGCACAGGTCCAGCAGCAATGCCATGATTTCTGCCTGTATGGTCACATCCAACGCGGTGGTGGGCTCATCGGCAACGATGATTTCCGGTTCCAGCAACAGCGCAATGGCGATGATGACCCGCTGGCGCATACCACCGGACAACTCGTGGGGATACTGATCGAGCCGCTTCTCAGGCGAAGGAATCTGCACCTTGCGCAGTTTGCCCAGAGCGATTTCCCGTGCCGCTTTTGTGCTGACCCGACGATGGGCCTTGATGGCTTCCACCATCTGGGTGCCAATGCTCAGCACCGGATTGAGCGTCATCATGGGATCCTGGAAAATCATGGCAATACGATTACCGCGGATCTTGCGCAGTTCCCGCTCGCTCATCGCCGCCAGATCCCTGCCATCGAACAGAATTTGTCCACCGGCAATATAACCCGGGCGGGCAATCAGATTGAGGATCGAGAAGGCCGCTACAGATTTACCCGCACCGGACTCTCCGACCAGGCCCAGCCGTTCACCCTTGTCGAGGCTGAAGCTGATACCGCGCAGGGCTGTAAGGTCGCCCCCACGGACAGCAAACCGTACATCCAGATCTTTTACTTCCAGCAATGGTGTGTTGTTTTTCATGGTTCGTCAGCCCTTGTACAGCCGTGGGTTCATAACATCCCGCAGCCAGTCACCCAACAAATTTATGACCAGTACGAGCACGACCAGCACCAGGCCGGGAATCAGGGTAATCCACCAGGAACCGCTCTGAATGTAATCAAAGCCGGATTTGATCAAAGAACCCAGAGACGGCTGAGTCTCCGGCATTCCCAGCCCCAGAAATGACAGGGCTGCCTCGGAAATAATTGCGTTGGCAATCTGCACAGTGGCAATAACAAATATCGGAGACAGGGTGTTAGGCAGAATATGCCGGAACATAATGCGGTTGGTGCGAAAACCCATCACCTTGGCCGCATCAACATACTCTTTCTTTTTCTCTGCCAGCACAGATGCTCGCACCGTGCGGGCAATCTGTGGCCATTCCGCGATACCGATGATGAAAATCAGCATATAGATAGCGATCTCACCAAACATCAGGTTGCCAAAACTGGCCTTGAAAACCGCGCCGACAATAATGGCGACCATCAGAGTCGAGAAAGACAGCTGAACATCGGCGATACGCATCAGTATGGAATCTACCCGGCCGCCCAGATAACCCGCCAGCAGCCCGAACAGAATACCCAGCGCCGCCTGCAGCACCACGGCACCAAAGCCGATCAGCAGAGATACCCGGGTGCCATACAGAATGGTGGAGAGCATATCCCTGCCCTGGGCATCTGTGCCCAGAGGAAAGGCAGAATCTGCACCCTGCATACCCACCGGCGGCAGTTCCGAGTTCATGATATCGATCTGCGCCAGATCATAAGGATCCGTTGGGGCAAACAGAGGCGCGAACACTGCCGCCAACACCATGAGAATCAGCACGAGAAAGCTGACAATCGCTACCTTGTCGCGCCTGAAGCTGTACCAGAGGAAGGATTCGCGAAAGCGATTCCAGCGTGAAAGAGTCGCCGTTGTCATGCTTTCTTACCTGTCAGTTTGACCGTAGGGTTCACCAGCCCGTAAACCAGATCCACCAGTGTGTTGGTAACCACAAAGATCAGACCTACAACCATCAGGTAGGCAACGATCAGGGGAATGTCACTGCGGGTGATAGCTTCCAGAAACATCAGCCCGACGCCAGGCCACTGGAAAACGGTTTCTGTGAGAATCGTATAAGCCACCATAACGCCAACCTGCACACCGCCCACGGTGATAACTGGCAGCATGGTGTTCTTGAGGGCATGGAGAAAGTTGATTCGTACCGCACTCAGGCCTTTGGCCCGGGCGTAACGAATATAGTCGCTCTGTAACACCTCCATCATTTCCGCACGGATCAGCCGAATGAACAGCGGCAACATGATGGACGCCAGGGACACACAGGGCAGTATCAGGTGCAGCAGACCACTCTCGGAGAAAAAGCCGGAGTACCAGGTGCCGAAGAGATGCGTCAGATCATCGCCCCGGCCATAGGATGGCAGGCCACCTTCGGTACTCAAGGCTCCGTTCAGCCACTGCCCCCAGCCGGTATCCGCAGGAAACCACTCAACCGTTATGCCGATAGAATAGATCTGGATAAGAACAATAGCCGTAAGGAAGACCGGAATGGATATCCCGACGGTGCTCACGCCCATAAAGAATTTCGCCAGCAAAGCCTGAGGCCGTATGGCGGCATAGACTCCAATGGGGACAGACAAAAGCATGATGATAAGGCTTGCACCAATCACCAGTTCCAGGGTCGCCGGCAAATGCTCGGAAATCACTTCAAGAGTGGGTTTGCCGTAAAAATAGGAGTTGCCCAGGTCTCCCTGAATGGCTTTACCTGCAAAACGCAGATACTGCACAACCATGGAATCATTCAGCCCCAGCTCCTCACGCAAGGCTTCCCGCTCCTCCTGGGAAACGGACATACCCACCATTTCCTGAAGTGGATCTCCAAGACCATCCTGAATGGCAAATGCGATCACACTGATCACAAACATGACCAGCAGTGCCTGGGATACTCGCTGAACCAAAAACGCTAACATGCAAAGTGTCCGGATAAAGCTGCAAACAAAAGGCCGGCGACGGTGCCCCCGAAGCCGGCCTGCCGACGGAGCCTGTTACTCTACAACCAGGTCACCCAGGTACGGAAAGTTCATCACGTTCAGAATCGGCTCAATCTTCACATTCTTCTTACTGGCCCATGCCAGATCCTGCCAGTGCAGGGGAACAAAAGCCGCATCGTCATACAGACGCTTCTCAACGTCCTGCAGCATGGCCGCGCGCTTATCCAGATCCGTCTCAACATTGGCCTTCTCAACCAGCGCATCGATCTCCGGATTGCAGTAATTGCCTGCGTTGTACTGGCCAGCACCACTGTCTGCGTCGGTGCAGAAGGTCAGGAACTCATAGAAGTTGGCAGAATCCTCTGTATCAGCATGCCAGCCGATCAGCATCATATCGGCTGAGCGGTCATCATACTCCGGCCAGTACTGGGCTTTCGGCAGGGTTTTCAGGTCTACCTTGATATTGATACGGGCAAGCATGGCAGCGGCTGCCTGGGCAATCTTGTCATCATTCACATAGCGGTTATTGGGCGCCATCATAGTGATGGTGAAGCCGTCCTCATAACCAGCCTCTTTCATCAGCTGCCTGGCTTTCTCCACGTCATAACGTGGTTTCAGGGATTCGTTATGGCCCTGGTAGCCTGCCGGTGATAGCTGGGCTGCAGGCGTGGCAAACCCTTTCATGATTTTAGCGGCTATGCCTTCCTGATTGATGGCATAGGCAATGGCCTGGCGAACCTTCGGATTTTTAAAAGCCTCAACCCGTTCCTGATTCATGTGAAACAGAATAATCCGTGTACCGCTCATGGTGACCAGCTCCGAATCCTTGTCGCGCTTGATGCGATCAAGGTCTGTCGGTGGCACCGGGGCAATAAAGTCCACGCCGCCAGATAAAAGCGCTGATACCCGCGTGTTGTTTTCCTTGATCGGAGTCAACACGATTTTTTTCACGTTACCCGGAGATTCCTCATCCCAGTAATCTGCAAAACGCTCGAACTCCATACGCACGCCCTGCTGGCGTGAGGTGACCACATAGGGGCCAGTTCCAGACAGGTTGTCGGAAGCGAATGAGTTGCCATGTTTGAGGATGGCATCTTTCTTCTTGCCATCGGCTGTTTCGCCGGAATAAAACTCGCTGTCCATCGGGAAGATGTAGGTAGCGGTATTGAGAAGCAACGGGAAGGGTTCGCTGGTTACCAGCTCAAAGGTGTAATCATCAATAATATTGATGCCACTGAACGGCTTGAAGATAGCCTTGAAATCCTGGCTTTCTTTCAGGCGGTCATAGGTGAACTTCACATCTTTGGTCGTAAGCTCATTGCCGGAATGAAATTTCACCCCTTCACGGAGCTTGAAGCGCATGGTTTTATCGTCAACACGTTCCCAGCTTTCTGCCAGACGGGCTTCAAAGCCGAGATCTTTTGTCCAGCGTACCAGTGGATCAAACGTCATATGGGATAACTGCAGAATGCCACCGGAGAGTTGCTCGTGAATATCGAGGGTGACCGGATCGGCGTCATACGCCATCTTCAACTCTTTCGTCGCCTCGGCAGAAAGAGCAACAGGAGCCGTGGCCAGCGCCATGGAACCGACTAAAGCTGCAAGTAGTTTTTTCATTGGGTTTTCCGTCATAATTTTAAGAGTTTTTACGGCACACCAAGGCTCGGGCGTCCCGGACGTCTACCTTAGAAACTAGTCGCGGAAACTACCTACGGCAATCGAAATTACAACTTGCGGCTATTCGCTAACTGAATGACGGCTTTCACAGGGGGCTCTGCGGCAGCTAAAGACGAAATACCAGAGGCAACATAAGTGCAGTAAAAACCCCGGTCAGGCCCATACCCAGAGAGGCAAAAGCGCCGGCCGTATGGCTGATTTCAAATGCCCTGGCCGTACCAATCGCATGGCCGTTCAGCCCAAGCGCAAAACCGAGAATGCGCTCGTCTTCAACAGGCAGCCACTTTGCCAGCAGGTCAACAAACAGTGTCGCAACCACGCCGGTTATCAAAAGACCTCCCATCAGCAGAGGTACAGATCCTCCCAGCTGCTCTGTGATACCAATAGCGATCGGAGCGGTTACAGATTTCGGCGCAAGCGAAGCCAGCACCTCCGGCGTGGCGCCCATTGCCCAGGCGATCACCACCGCGTACACAGCCGCCAGCGTCGCGGCCAACGGCAGCGTGACAACAATCGGAATCCACAGAGCCCGTATGTGGTGAATCTGCTGATACAGCGGTATCCCCAGCGCGACTGTTGCAGGCCCGAGCAACAGGGTTATCCACCGGGAGCCTTCCTGGTAACGAAGGTAATCGACCGATAGAAACGCAATCACCGCCGCCAGGATGACTGCCGACAGCACCACGGGTGGCATCCACAAGGGTTTGCCCATGCGGGTAAACAACCAGCTACCAGCAAAAAACGCACTCAAGGTGAGCCCGATTGCAAATAGCGGGCTGGCAGACAAAGCGTCTGGCACAGCAACAAAGCGCTCCATAAGCTCAGTCATGCCCCTGCTCCCGGGCAGAAAGGCGCATCACGCCCTTCATTAACAGAAGTGTGCTCAGAACACTCAGAAAAGTACCCAGGAGCAAGGCTGCCGCCATGGCAAGCCACTGGTCGGAAAACCGGGATGCCATAAAAAACACCCCGACCACTCCCGGCATGATCAGCAGCACCAGTATGGAAATCAACGCCTGGCTCGACAACGCCAGGGCATCACTCACCCTGCCCCGCAGCATCAGCGTAAACGTCATCAGAATCATGCCGAGCACGCCACCGCTGACAGGCACCTGGAATACCAGCCGCAGAGCCTCGCCAAGCAGAAAAAACAGAACAAGAATCAGAAAACCGCGCAACATCGACATGCTGTCATGCTCACCATACAGAGAATTGCATTACACTAGCGCAAACCAACATATTGATACCAATGCAGGACAGCCATGGCGCTCAAAGCAACGATTTTCAAAGCCACGCTCAATATTGCCGATATGGACAGGCATTATTATGCAGATCACCAGCTAACGATAGCCCAGCACCCGTCGGAAAATGACGAGCGCATGATGATCCGCCTGCTGGCCTTTGCATTGAACGCATGCGACGAGCTTGAGTTCACCAAAGGCCTGAGCACTGATGACGAACCCGAGCTCTGGAAAAAAAGCCTGAGTGACGAAATTGAGCTGTGGATCGAACTGGGCCTGCCCGACGAAAGCCGCCTGCGCAAAGCCTGCAACCGCGCACGCCAGGTTATCCTTTACGCCTACGGTTCCCGCGCTGTGCCGGTATGGATGGAGAAGCACCAGAATAAGCTGAGCCGCTTCAACAACCTCAAAATTATAGAACTGCCAACAGAATCCACCGAAGCCCTCGCAGGACTGGTAGAGCGCAACATGAACTTCCAGGTAAGCATCCAGGATGGTGAGGTATCCTTCAGCAATGAAGGTGCCCTGGTGAACATAACGCCTGCACCTCTTTTTCCATGACCAGAGGCAGGCGCCATCAGCAAGCTTGGACTGGACAGAATAAGCCAGCACACGTAAGATTGCGCACTCGAAATTGACGCTTCGCCGTCACACTCGAATGCGCCCGTAGCTCAGCTGGATAGAGTACTGCCCTCCGAAGGCAGGGGTCACAGGTTCAAATCCTGTCGGGCGCGCCATATTTTCAAGGCCTTACGTGAGAGCGTAGGGCCTTTTTAATTTCTTGTGTCAGGATCCAGTAAGGCCCGAGCCCCATACCTGGGGAGACGCGCCCCTATGGATCCTCAGCAATTAGTAAGGTAACCACCTACAACAATTCAATCTTTTCGTTGAGCTTTCCAGCGCTGCTGAACGTGCGTTCTCAAGCGACCCCAACACAACCCTCATTAAACTCTGTCAACTCGGCGAAGCCCTCGCTCAGCATCTCGCAGCTCTTTCTGGCATCGACTTCGATGAAAAAACAAGCCAGTCGGACCTGTAGTGGTTCAATGATTCCGGACACTTATATGTAGGTGGCAGGGTCGTATGCGTCATGCCATCACACCTTGTCAGGGATCGCCGACTTCCAGTTGTGGGGCAGGTCACGTCGATGGCGTTGTTCTTCTGCATTGGCAACCGGGTCAGCACATCCCTGTGCTTTGCCCTCCGGGCCAGCCTGCGGCTGTCCAAAATCGCTCAGGTTTATCGGGGTTTCCGGAATCAGTCCTGCTTCAGGCGCTGGATGACGGCGTTGCCGGTCTTGCGCATGTGCAGGCTCATGGCGTCGGACAGCCCCTGGGCATCACGCTTCTCGAGTGCCTCGACGAAGCATTCGTGCTCCTTCGCGGACTCCTCCCAGCGCCCCATCTGCATGTTGGCGGCGTAGCGGGCCCGGGTGATCCTGAGCGTCAGCGAGGTCTCGAGTTCGAGCAGCACGCGGTTGCCGGCGATCTCAGCAAGGCGTCGGTGGATGGTCTGATTGAGCTGGAAGTACTCATTGCGCTGGTTTTTGCGGAACTTCTCCATCATGCACTCATGGAGGTGGCGGATCTCGGCAATCTCGGCATCACTCGCCCGAGTGGCCAGCAGAGTGCCTGAAAGCCCCTCCAGCACTGCCATCACTTCGAACAGATCAGCCACTTCCTCGACATCGACTTCGGTGACCCTGGCGCCGCGGTTAGGGAGCATCTCTACCAGCCCCTCGCTGACCAGCACCTTCAGTGCCTGGCGGAGGGGGGTTGGCGAGACCTCAAAGGCTTCGCACAACTGCTTTTCGGAGATCCGGCTACCAGGCTCCAACTCACCCTCCAGCACCATCTCGCGCAGCCGTTCGGTCACAGCCTCGTACAGCGAGTGCCGCCGCAATGGTGTGGCTCGGGGGAAAGCCTCCCGGGGCTTATCTTCGCGGGTGGATAGAGAAGTATTGGCCATGCTGAGATGCACCTCTTGATTGGCTGGCCCGGCGGATGCCGGTTCGATTGTCAGAAAACCTATGCTTGCAGAATATTCTACCGTCGTGCAATACTTCAGTCATCATATGAATTTGGAATTCCAAATTCCGAATCTGTAAATCCAGGCAGCGAATATGAAAATATTTCCTCGTAAGCCATAACGACAAAGGACTAGCCTCATGGAGCGGACCCTCATCGGCATGCTCACGCCTTCCTCCAATACCGTACTGGAACCCTATACCAGCGCTTTACTGCATGATCTGCTACCACTGGTCACCGCCCACTTCCAACGCTTCACAGTCACAGAGATTTCCATGCGTGATGACGCCCTGGCACAGTTTGATCCGGCGCCACTACTGGAGGCGGCGCGGCTGCTTAACGATGCCCGGATGAACGTGATTGCCTGGAACGGCACCTCCTCAAGCTGGCTGGGTTTCGAAACTGACCGCCGGTTGTGTGCCTCGATCGAGGAGGTCACCGGGGTGCCAGCCACCACCAGCGTACTGGCGCTGAACGAGGTGCTGGAGCGTACCGAGGTCGGTCGCCTGGGGCTGGTGACGCCCTATCTGGACGATATCCAGGCAGCTATCGTGGCGAACTACCGCCAGGCTGGACACGAGGTGGTCGCCGAGCGGCACCTGAACGACCGTGGCAACTTCTCTTTCTCCGACTACGACGAAGCTACCCTGGCCAACATGGTGCGTGAGGTTGCCAAGTCGCGTCCCGATGCGATCACCCTGTTGTGCACCAACCTGCGCGGGGCGGGCATTGTCGCCGAGCTGGAACGCGAGATCGGCATCCCGATCTACGACTCCGTCAGCGTGACCGTTTGGAAGACCCTGAAAATGACGAACATCGACCCGGCCCGCATTAAAGGCTGGGGAAGCCTGTTTGAGGACCGGCGCCTGAAGAACTGAGCTGGGCCTGAATGACGATAGTCCTGGCCAAAGTTCTTCAGTGCGGGATTCACTCCCGATTTCTGAACACAATCCAACTGATATAAAGGTGCAGCATGCTTACAACCACGATCAAACGAGTCTCCCTGCTGACGGCATGCGCCTGCAGCATGGCGCTGGGCGGCATGGCTCAGGCCGAAACCCAGCTACGGGTAGTGGGTAACTTCTCGGGCAACAAGATCCACGTCGAACAGGTCGAGCGTCCTTTCTTCGTCAAGCTTGATGAACGCGACGACCTCAACGTGACCTACAACACCATGGATGCCATAGGTCTCAAGGCCGCAGACGCACTGCGCGGGCTCCGTACCGGCGCCTTCGACGTGATGTCGGTGCAGATCGGCATGGCCTCCCGTGACGATCCGTTCTTTGAAGGCGTCGACCTGGCCGGAGTGGCGCAGAACCTTGATGAGCAACGCAATGTCGTCGAGGCCATTCGCGAGAAGATGGACGAGCGGCTCCAGGAGCGCTTCAATGCCAAGCTCATGACACTGTGGCCGTTTGGCCCGCAGATGCTGTTTTGCAATGGCGAGATCGATGGGGTAGATGACCTGGCCGGCAAGAAGGTACGTGTGTTCACGCCGTCGATGTCGCGGCTGGTCGAAGGTCTGGGGGCAACGCCGGTAACCCTGCAATTCAGTGAAGTTTACCTGGCGTTGCAGCGCGGCGTGGCCGACTGCGGCGTGACTGCGCCCACCGCTGCCAACGGCGGCAAATGGCCGGAAGTCACCACACATCTGGTACCGCTACCGCTGTCGTTCTCGGTTCAAGGCCACTTTATGAACCTGGGAGCCTGGAACCGCCTCGATGCTACCCAGCAAGAAGAGCTGACAGCTGCGTTCAAGGAGATGGAGCAACAGATGTGGGACATCGCCTATAACGTCAATGACGATGCTATCGCCTGTAGTACCGGTCAGGAAAACTGCGAACACCACACCAGGTACGATATGACCCTGGTGGATATCGGCGAGTCGTCTTCGCAGCAGGTGCGCGAGATCACCGAGAAAACCGTGCTGCCAGCGTGGGGCGAGAACTGCAACCGTATTTCCTCCGAGTGCACCCAGGTATGGAACGACACAGTCGGCGCAGCGACGGGCTATTCCATCAAGTAACCGGGGAAAGCGAGGTCTATGATGAAAGCCAATAACGTCAATCGCGCCGCCAGGGGCCTGGCCCATGGTGCGGCGCTCGCCGCCGGCTATGGTGGGCTGTGCCTGTCGGTATTGATTACCTTCGAGGTCATCGCGCGCAAGTTCTTCAACTTTTCCTTGCAGGGGGTCGACGAGATCGGCGGCTATGTGCTGGCCATCGGAGTAGCGTTCAGCTTCGCCTATGCCTTGCTGCAGGGTGCGCACACCCGCGTGGACGTGTTGCTGGCCAAGCTGCCCGGCATTCTGCGTGGACCGCTGAATGCCTCGGCGGCGCTGTTGTTGGCTATCTTCGCGGCTTTCATGTTGTGGCGCGCCGTCGACACGCTGCTGGTCTCCCTGGAATTCCAGAGCCGTGCCAGTACGCCGTTACAGACGCCGCTGTGGATTCCCCAATCGCTGTGGGTCGCGGGGCTCACGGTATTCTCACTGCTCGCCGGCTTGCTGGCGCTCAGGGCCGTCTTCTTGCTGGTGACCGGCGACATTAGCCGCCTCAATCAGGAGTTCGATGCTCGCTCGGCGGACGATGAGCTCGACGAGGCACGCCACGACTATGCCTCCGACACACTGCAGACGCCCCACAGGAGTTCTCACTCATGATCGGCCCATTCGAGGTATTGATCGGCTTCATCATCCTGCTCGGCATGATGATGGCCGGCGTCCACGTCGCAGTGGCGATTTTCAGCGTCTCAGCCATCGGCACCCTGGTGTATCTGGGTCTGCCATTGTTGTATTCGTTTGGCGATACGCTGTGGGGCACTCTCAATAACTTCCTGCTCACGGCAATCCCTCTGTTCATCCTGCTTGGCGAGCTGTTGCTGCGCAGCGGCATCACCGATCGCATGTACAACTCGCTTTCGGTATGGCTGAGCCGCATGCCCGGAGGGCTTTTACATACCAACGTTGGCGCATCGACGGTATTCGCCGCGATGTCAGGGTCGTCGGTGGCCACTGCCGCGACCATCGGCACTGTGGCACTACCTGCCCTCTCTGACCGCGGCTACAACGAACGCCTGGCACTGGGCACCCTGGCCGCCGGCGCCACCCTGGGCATCCTTATTCCGCCCAGCATCAACATGATCATCTACGGCGCTATCACCAACACGTCCATCAGCAAACTGTTCATCGCCGGTATCTTGCCCGGGCTGGTGCTCGCCGGGTGCTTTATGCTGGCAATCATGGCCTTTAGCCTGTTACGCCCTGGCGTGGCGGGCGACCCGGAGCCGCGCGTGCCGCTTGGCCAGCGGCTGCGTTCACTGGCCGACCTGCTGCCACCAGCGTTCATCTTCGCGATCGTTATCGGCAGCATCTACAGCGGCTGGGCCACGCCCACTGAGGCGGCGGCGCTCGGCGTGGTTGCGGCACTGGTGCTGGCGGCAATCTATCGCAAATTGACAATCCGCATGCTGCACGAGAGCTTCCTGTCGATGGCACGCACCACAGCAATGATCATGCTGATCATCGCCGCCGCCTTCTTCATGAACTACATCGTCGGCATCCTGGGCATTCCTTCCACCCTGACCAACTGGGTCGCCGGTCTGGGCCTCACGCCACTAGGGCTGATTCTGGCGCTGGTCGTGTTCTACCTGGTGCTGGGCTGCTTTCTCGAGACGCTGTCGATGATGATCGCCACCGTCCCTATCGTCGTGCCGATGGTTGTAACGTTCGGCTACGACCCGGTGTGGTTCGGCATCTTTCTGGTCATCATGATGGAGATCTCGCTGATCACCCCACCGATCGGCATGAACCTCTACGTCGTGCAGGGAGTACGCGGCAAGGGTTCGATCACCGACGTGATGCTCGGCAGTCTGCCGTTTCTCGCCATCATGCTGTTATTCGTGCTGCTGATAATCATCTGGCCAGGGCTGGTGATGTGGCTGCCTGATGCCATGGGCTAGGATGAGCCGCCATACCAGCATTCATAACCAAGATTAAGGTAGTAAAGTCATGCAGAACTTCGACACATTGATTAAAAACGGCCGGATTGTTACCGCTGTAGACTGCTACTACGCGGATATCGGCATCAAGGGGGGCCGCATCGTGGCACTCGGTCATGAGCTGGGCGCGGCTGCCGAGGTCATCGATGCCGAAGGGTTATGGGTATTGCCCGGCGGCATTGACGCGCACTGCCATATGGATCAGCCCCTCAGCGACGGTGCAGTGATGGCCGACGGCTTTTACAGCGGTACGCGCTCGGCGGCTTGCGGTGGCACCACCACCGTGATGCCCTTTGCCGCACAGCAAAAGGGACAAAGCCTGCGTGCAGCGGTAGAAGATTATCATCAACGCAGCGATGGCCTGGCTTTCATCGACTACGCTTTTCACATGATCGTCAGCGATCCTACCGAAACCGTGTTGAAGGAGGAGCTACCGGCCCTGATCAAAGAGGGCTATAGCTCTTTCAAGATCTACATGACCTACGATGATCTCAAGCTCAACGATCGTGAGATTCTCAACGTTCTGTCCCTGGCGCGGCGCGAGGGCGCCATGGTCATGGTGCATGCAGAAAATGCTGACTGCATCGCCTACCTGACAGAGCTTCTTACTGAAAGCGGCAACACTGGCCCCTATTATCATGGCGTGGCACATTCGGCCATCGGCGAACGTGAGGCGTCCCACCGCGCAATTTCGCTGGCTGAGCTGGTCGACGTGCCGGTGCTGATCGTGCATGTTTCCGGCACCGAGACTATCGAGCAGATTCGCTGGGCACAGAACCGGGGATTACGCGTCTATGGTGAGACCTGCCCGCAGTATCTGGTGCTCACGGCCAGGGATCTGGATCGCGATGGCTTCGAGGGAGCGAAGTATGTATGCAGCCCGCCGCCCCGGGACCCCGCCGCCCAGGAGGCGGTCTGGCAAGGGCTTGAGTCCGGCGTTTTCCAGGTGTTTTCTTCCGACCATGCACCATTTCGTTTCGAGGATGCCAGCGGTAAGAAACTGCACGGTGAGCACGCCCATTTCAAACATATACCCAACGGCATTCCCGGTCTGGAGACGCGTCTGCCAATCCTGTTTTCCGAAGGAGTGGTCAAGGAGCGCATTGACGTCACCCGTTTTGTGGCACTGACCGCGACCAACCCAGCGAAAATCTACGGACTCTACCCACGCAAGGGCACCATCGCTATCGGCAGTGACGCCGACCTCACGTTATGGGACTCAACAGCGAAGAGCATCGTACGCAATGCCGACCTGCACCATGATGTGGATTACACCCCTTACGAGGGACTTGAGCTGACAGGACGCCCCATGCTTACGCTTTGCCGGGGCCGGGTAGTCTCCCGCGCCGGCCAACCCGAAGGCGAGGTGGGTTACGGCGAATTTCTCAAGTGCGATAAACCTCAGCCTGCGCGTCCACGTGGCAACGCCAAGGGGTTCTGATCATGACGCATGACGAGATCGTAAGCGCCGGCGCTAAGCGTCTCGTTGAGGCCTACGAGCGGCATACGCAGATTGCCCTGCCAGAAGATATTCCTCTGACCGAAGCGCGAGACGCCTATGCCATTCAGGAACGGGTATCGGCGCAGTTAGGTACGCCCTCAGGCTGGAAGCTCGGTGGCATTGTCAAAGGCGAATTGCCACAGTTCTCACGGCTGTTCAGTGAACAGAGTCGCCTCTCGCCTGCGCGGCTCGCCAGGGACGACTACCATTTTATGTTTCTCGAACCGGAGCTGGCCGTGGTGTTGGGAGGCGACTTACCGCCACGGGACACAGCCTATACATTGGAGGAGATAGCCGCACAAGTTGCCAGCCTGCACGCGGCAATCGAGGTGGTCGATAGCCGTTTCAAAAGCTGGCCAGAGGTACCTCCCTTATGGCAGCTCGCCGATGGTCTGAGTCATGGCGCCTTCGTGCTGGGCAGCGGCATCGAAGGCGGAAACCTATGGCAGATGAAGGACGCCGCCTATCGCTTGACGCTAAACGGTGACGCCGCCGTATCAGGCCATGGAGGCCATCCCGGCGGCGACCCCGCGCTACTTTTGATGCAGATGATCAACACCCGAATTGCTGCTGGCGGTGTGGGGTTTCTGGCAGGTGAAGTGATCACAACCGGCACTTTCAATGGTGTGGTGGAGATGCAACGCGGCCAGAGCGCCCGACTGGTGTTCGAGGGTATAGGCGAAGTAGAGTTGACCCTCGACTGATATAGCAATTCGGGGAGCTATCATTACAGTTTCATTTTTATCTGTTGCGCTAATGTACCAAGCAAACCGCTGCGGAAAACCAGTACACAGATGACGAAAACCAAACCTTGTATCACCGTCACCCATTCGCCTAAAAACAGCAAGTAGTTTTCCATGCCCAGTACGACTATGGCACCGATAAGAGGCCCGAAGAAAGTTCCCATACCACCCAGGAGGGTCATAAGAATAACCTCTCCGGACAGAGACCAGTGAACATCCGCTAACGATGCAAGCTGGAATACCAAGGCGTTCAACGCACCGGCAAGGCCGGCAAAAGTAGCCGATGCCACAAAGGCAAATAATTGATAACGGGTAACTTTGTAACCGAGTGACACGGCTCGTGCTTCATTGTCTTTAATCGCTTGCAGAACCTGACCAAGCGGAGAGTTTATTAAACGGTAGATGGCAAATATGCTGGCCAGAAAGATCACGGCCACCAAGACATAGAGCGTACTGTCGTCATTCAGGTCGAAAATACCTAGCAGAACTCCCCGGGGGACGGACTGGATACCGTCCTCTCCACCCGTAAACGGCATTCTGACAGCAAGAAAGTAGATCAGTTGTGACAGTGCCAGTGTCGCCATCGCGAAGTATATGCCACGCCGTTTGATTGCCAGCCAGCCGAAGACAAGACCAAGCAGTGCAGCCGATAAAGTTCCTACGATGAGCGCTCCCTCTGGCGAAAGGCCCCAGACTTTTGCCGAATGTGCGAAAAGAAAGCTGGCGATACCGTAAAAGGCAGCATGCCCGAACGAGAGCAAGCCACTATGCCCAAGCAACAAATTAAAAGCACAGGCAAACAGGCCGAAACAGAGTAGCTTCATAACGAAAATCGGATAGAGGAAAAAGGGAGCTGCTATGAGCAAGACGATCAGTCCAAGGAAAATCCACCCGTGCAGAAAGCGCGGTTGCCGGGAGACCCTGACTGTTTCGTGTGGTGCGCTGATCTGTTCGATCAGGCTCTCGGCACGACCAAACACACCTGTAGGCTTGACCATGAGCACCAGGATCATCACAAGGAATATGACCGCTTCTGAAAACTCCGGATAAAACGCCTTGGTCAACCCCTCAACGACACCCATTGCAAAACCGGTAACAATGGCGCCGCCAATAGAGCCCATACCCCCTATCACCACCACAGCAAACGCGATGATAAGCAGGTTATCGCCCATATTAGGATTAACCGAATAAATGGGTGCTGCCAGAACACCTGCAAAGGCTGCGAGCCCGACACCAACTCCATAGGTAAGGGTTAGCAGCAGTGGCACATTGATACCAAATGACTCCAGTATTTCCGGATTTTCATTGGCTCCACGAAGATAGCTTCCCAACCGTGTTTTTTCGATTGCGAACCAGGTACCGATACACACGATTGCAGAAATCGCGATTACCCATACCCTATAGGCGGGCAAATACATAACGCCTATATTAAAGCCACCAGAAAGCCAGGACGGGATAGCATAGGCCTGGCCGGAAGCACCGTAGAAGTTACGGAATATCCCCTGAACAATAAGAGCCACCCCAAACGTGAGTAACAAACCGTAGATATGATCCAGGCCATGTATCCGCCTCAGCAGCACACGTTCCAGAACCAGGCCTGAGACACCTACGATCAGAGGTGCGATTATCAGCGACCATCCATAACCTATACCTAGATAATTCAATAACATCCAACTTACAAAAGCACCCAGCATGTACTGCACGCCGTGCGCAAAGTTGATGATTCGCAAGAGTCCGAAGATTATTGCAAGGCCCAGGCTGAGTGTGGCGTAGAAGGCACCATTTATCAGTCCAACCAGTAATTGCCCCAGTAAAATTGGCAATGGAATTCCAAATAACTCTGTCATATTAACCCCGATGCCGCTCAGCTATACGGCCAGATATCCATTGAGTTTGTCTAGTTCCTGGTGAAAGTCAGCGCCGGCTACCTGGTCAACCACCCGCCCCTGCTCAACAACGAAGTGCCGATCGGCAAGAGCTCCGGCAAAATGCAGATTTTGTTCGACAAGAACCACGGTGTAGCCATTTTCGCGAAGCCCTGATATGACTTTGCCAATCTGTTTGACAATTACCGGGGCCAACCCTTCGGTGGGTTCATCAAGCAGGATTATTGATGCTCCAGTCCGGAGAATCCGGGCAATGGCCAGCATCTGCTGTTCCCCGCCAGACAACTTGGTTCCCTGACTATGGCGCCGCTCCCATAGATTCGGAAACCACTCGTATAGCTGCTCCAGGCTAAAGCCCCCAGCATTCCAGCGCGGTGGCAGGACCAGGTTTTCTGTGACGGAAAGTCCGGCGAGAATACCTCTGGTTTCCGGACAATAACCAACGCCCATTCGTGCTACCGAGCGAGCTTGCATATGAACTGTCTCGCTCCCATTTACCAGAACCTGCCCCTGGCGCTGTTTCTGTAAACCGATGATTGAGCGGAGAGTTGTACTTTTACCGGCACCATTGCGCCCCAGGAGCGTCACGATTTCACCTTTGTTGGCTTGAAAACCGATGCCATGAAGAACATGGGATTCACCATACCAGGCATGTAAATCATTAACTTCCAGCAGGGGGCGATCAGTGTTCATCATGATCTTCTCCAACGTAGGCTTTTATAACAGTGGGATCATTTGAAACTGTCTCGTAGTCTCCTTCTGCTAGTACTTGCCCCCGGCACAATACGGTAATTCTGTCCGCCAGCTTTGCGACTACAGGAAGGTTATGCTCCACGATCAGAACAGTGCGCCCTTCTGCCGCACGACTTATTAGTTCTGCCGTTCGTTCCACGTCTTCATGCCCCATTCCCGATGTCGGCTCATCGAGGAGCATGAGCGAGGGATCCATCGCAAGCGTAGTGGCGAGTTCCAGGGCACGCTTACGTCCGTACGAGAGACTACAGGCAGGCTCTCGTGCCTGGTCTTCCAGGCCGACCAATTCGAGAAGCCCCATGGCTTCCTGTTCCAGCTGGCGCAGATTTCTGGACCTGCGCCAAAAAACAAAACTCCCTCCATGACGCCGTTGCAGCGCCACCAGCACGTTCTCCAGAACGGTCATGGTTGCGAAAATCGAGGATATCTGGAACGAGCGGATCAGGTTGCGCTGAGCCATCTCTGCGGGTTCCATCCTGGTAACGTCCCGGCCGTCGTGATAGATACGGCCGCTTGTAGGTGAGAGGAACTTGGTGAGGAGATTAAAGCAGGTTGTTTTTCCGGCACCATTGGGGCCAATCAAAGCATGTACTGAACCTCGCTCTACGGCTAAATCAACGCCATCAACTGCATTGAACCCCCCGAAACTCATCGTCAGGTTTTCTGTTTTCAGCAGGATATCGTTCACAATAATTTCCCTCATAGAATCGCCGTCTGGCGGTCTCGCAATACTCTGGTCATCTCTTTCTCGGGACAGGCTCAAGAGCCCGAACAGGCTGCGAAGCCGGCCTTTGCCGTACAGGCATCGGCCAATGCTTCGCGTTCAGGGCGCTTCATGTGAGCTGGATTATCTGACTAGAGAGCAGTCTTCAGATTCAGGAAGGTAGGCCTCATCGGCCGCAATTGTTGAGACCAGGCTGTAATAATCCCAGGGGTATTTCGATTCAGATGGCTTTTTGATCTTAAACACGTGCATATCGTGAACCATCAGATTGTCTTGCCGGATACGACCATTTTGTACAAACATGTCGTTCACCAGCATATTCCGCATCTGGCGGCTCACTGCATCGGTTTCTGTAGTCCCGGCGGCATCCACGCCCTTCAGATAATGCATGACAGAAGAATACAGGCCCGCCTGGGGCATAGTGGGCATCTTTCCATGGGTGCTGAAGAAACGTTTTGACCAGGCTCTGGAAGACTCATTGAGATCCCAGTAGAAGGGCGCGGTGACGTACATCCCCTGGGCAACCTCCAGGCCCAGCGTGTCCACATCTGTAACGAACATCAGCAAAGGAGCAATAGTTTTGTTCGATGTGATGCCATACTCATTCGCTTGTTTTATCGCGTTGATAGTATCGTTACCTGCATTTGCCAGCCCGACTACCTCAACATTCGGATCCTGAGTCATCAGCAGAGCTGATGAGAAATCATTGTTTCCCAATACGTGGGTTAATGAATCGATCACCTTGCCGCCATTTGCCACAACCGCTTTTGAGGCATCATCGCGCATGGAATATCCACCAGCGTAATCGGCAGTAATGAAAAACCAGTTCTTCTTACCCTGCTGGGTAACAACACGGGCGGTCGTAGCCGACACGGCGGGGATGTTATAAGTCCAGTGAAAAGTGGTCGGCTTACAGTCCTTGCCGGCCAGGCTGCTCTGCCCTGAGGCAGTCGCCAGCACGAGAGTATTCTTCTTCGACCCAAGCTCGGATACCGCCAGTGTTACCGAGGCTCCAGCAACGTCAGCAATAACGTTAACATTCTCTTCATCGATCCACTTACGGGCGATATTGGATGCTGTGGCAGCTTTTGAGTGATGGTCGGCGGAGATCACACGGATCTCATAATCTGGATTTTGCTCTTTTATGAAATCATCTACTGCCATCTGGGCAGCCAATACAGAGCCAGCTCCTACCAGGTCCGAATAGACGCTGGACATATCTGTTAAAACGCCGATGGTGACGTTGCGATCCTTCGGGTTCGAATCATTCGCCGACACTACTTGCCCGGCCGACAGTAATGCTGAAACGAGAAGGGCCTTCGCCCAGAAGTTCTTACTTGGCATAGTTTTTCACCTTTGTAGTTATTTTTGAAACTGCTTATGTGGCAAGAAAACCTTGTTATTTTGACGATGAGGTGCTCACTGGAAGTTCACCGACTTACAGCAGCAACTTAAATATTCCATGCGAGAAACATTAAGTCAACACTGATTTTTTTATGATTAATTTGCTGGAAAGAAGGTGCAGCGAGCAAACGGCATAGGCCAGGAATTCATCAAGCCGGGAGTAGGCGCGCATTCCAGCAACGCACGGAAAAACCTGGCGGTATGGGAATACCTGCCAAAGAAAAAATGAGCAGAAAAATCTAGTCAGCGGGCCTTAGGCCCGCTGACTTGCTTAAGCACTGATCAGCAAAATGCCTGGATGCCAGTCTGGGCGCGACCAAGAATAAGGGCGTGCACGTCGTGGGTACCTTCATAGGTATTCACCACTTCCAGGTTCACCAGGTGCCGCGCCACCCCGAATTCATCACTGATGCCGTTACCCCCGAGCATATCCCTGGCCAGACGGGCAACATCCAGAGCCTTGCCGCAGGAATTGCGCTTCATGATCGAAGTGATCTCGACGGCAGCCGTGCCCTCATCCTTCATCCGACCAAGACGCAGGCAGCCTTGCAGGGCCAGGGTGATGTCGGTCTGCATATCTGCCAGCTTTTTCTGGATCAGTTGATTGGCGGCCAGCGGCCGACCGAACTGCTTGCGGTCCAGTACATACTGGCGAGCGGTGTGCCAGCAATCTTCGGCAGCACCCAGAGCACCCCAGGAAATGCCGTAGCGGGCGGAGTTCAGACAGGTGAACGGTCCCTTCAGCCCTCGCACGTCCGGGAAGGCATTTTCTTCCGGCACAAACACGCCGTCCATCACGATTTCACCGGTGATCGAGGCCCGCAGCCCTACCTTCCCGTGAATAGCCGGGGCACTCAGGCCTTCCCAGCCTTTCTCAAGTACAAAGCCGCGAATCGCGCCGTCGTCGTCCTTGGCCCAGACCACGAACACATCAGCGATAGGGCTGTTGGTGATCCACATCTTGCTGCCAGTCAGGCAATAACCGCCGTCCACCTTGCGGGCGCGGGTCGCCATGTTGCCGGGATCGGAGCCGTGATCTGGTTCAGTCAGACCGAAACACCCAATCCATTCTCCGGAAGCAAGTTTGGGCAGATACTTCTGGCGGGTTTGCTCATTACCGAATTCGTAAATGGGCACCATCACCAGGGATGACTGCACACTCATCATGGACCGGTAACCGGAGTCTACCCGCTCCACCTCGCGAGCGATCAGGCCATAGCACACGTAGTTCAGGCCGCTACCGCCGTATTGCTCAGGGATGGTACATCCCAGCAGACCGGTTTCGCCCATTTCCCGGAATATCTCCGTGTCGGTCTTTTCGTTGCGGAAGGCTTCGAGCACCCTGGGTCTGAGCTTGCTTTCGGCAAACTGGCGAGCACTCTCGCGCACCATGCGCTCGTCTTCAGTCAGTTGCTGATCCAGCAACAGGGGGTCTTCCCAGCTAAAAGCTGATGAATGCGACATTTTCTATCTCCAATATGATAACGACTGTGATGCTTAACCAAATGAATCCAGTGGAACAACTTAACCGCGAACCTGGAGGGTTAATTAGTCAGGCCTGGTTACGCTTAGCTTGTTCAAATAAAGAGCCCATCAGAAATCCAATGGACAGCCCGGAAAGTAGAGGCAGAACTCATGGACTCTATCGCCCCTTCCACTCCGGCATACGCTTCTCGGCAAAAGCAGCTGCGCCTTC
Organism: Marinobacter sp. F3R11; assembly: GCF_003318275.1. Classification (GTDB taxonomy): domain Bacteria; phylum Pseudomonadota; class Gammaproteobacteria; order Pseudomonadales; family Oleiphilaceae; genus Marinobacter. Next base: position 183,978 of record NZ_QOCH01000009.1, read on the forward strand.
CTTTGCATCCTCCGAGGCAAAGACCGGATCGGTATAGGAACGTTGCAGGACAAAAGCCTCATCGCTACGCCAGTTTTGCGCTTGTGTTACTACCTCTTTGACGGCCGCCACTGCCAGAGGCCCATTCGCGGAGATCTCTGTGGCCAGTTCCCGTGCAGCAGTCAGTGCCTCTCCGGAGGATACAATCCGGTTGATCAGGCCAAATCGTTCTGCCTCCGCAGGGTCCAGAAGGCGCCCAGTCATCAGAAGCTCCATCGCTTTACGATAGGGCATCTGTTGCGGCAGCCGAAGCAGCCCACCGCCCCGGGCCACCAGCCCGCGCTTCACTTCAGGCAGTCCAAAACGGGCTGTTTCAGACGCGACGATCATGTCGCAGGCGAGAGCCAGTTCAAACCCTCCACCCAGGGCATAGCCTTCAACTGCGGCAATGATCGGCTTTTTCGGAGGAGCCTCTGTCATCCCGGCAAAACCACGCCCTTCAATCCGGGGTATTTCGCCTTTCATAAACCCCTTCAGGTCCATGCCTGCACAGAAATTACCACCGGCACCGGTCAGGATTGCCACCCGGATTTCAGGGTCAGCATTGATTCTGTCTATTGCACCCGCCATTGCCTGCGACAAAGCAAGAGTTGCAGCGTTGCGTGCTTCGGGGCGGTTGATCGTCAGAATAGCCAGATGGTCGACTATCTCTACTTTCAGCTCTTCCATCATCGCGGCCCCATTCTGATAGCTCCGTCCAGCCGGATCGTTTCACCATTAAGCATCTGGTTTTCAACAATGTGCGCAGCCAGTGCAGCATATTCTTTGGGATCACCAAGGCGGGCGGGATGCGGTACTGATTTGCCCAGCGACTCTTTTACCTGCTCTGGAAGCCTTGAAATGATTGGTGTATCAAATATCCCCGGCGCAATGGTACATACCCGGATCAGGCGACTGGCGAGATCCCGTGCAGCAACCAGTGTCATACCAACGATTCCTGCCTTGGCTGAGGCATAGGGTATCTGCCCGATCTGGCCTTCCCAGGCAGCAACAGACGATGTCAGAATGCAAACACCGCGTTCCCCGTTAACGGGTTCAGTCTTCGCAAACTGTTCAGCAGCCAACCGCAGTACATTGAAACTACCAACGAGGTTCAGGCTGACAATATCCTCGTAATGCTGCAGTGAGCCCGCATTCCCTTCCTTATCAAGGATGCGTAACGCACCACCACGACCTGCGCAGTGCACGCAAACTCTGAGAGGTGCAAGCTCTCCTGCGACCTCAAAAACCCGCCTCATTTGCGACTCATCAGTGACATCCGCTGCCACAAACCGGGCGCGCTCCCCTAATTCATCCGCCAGTTCCTGGCCTGCCGATCCGGGCAGGTCAGCTATAACGACATAGGCTCCCAGAGCGATAAACTTTCTGACTGAAGCCTGGCCCAGACCCGATGCACCACCAGTCACAACAACGGAATTTTCTCTGACATCCATATTTCTCAACCTTCTTTTATTTTAAACATTCGATAATGGTTGTATTGGCCATGCCACCTGCCTCGCACATTGTCTGAAGGCCATATCGACCTCCGGTCTGCTCAAGAGCATGTAGCATTGTAGTCATCAAACGCGCACCTGAAGCTCCGAGGGGATGCCCAAGTGCAATTGCCCCACCGCGCGGGTTAAGCCGCTCCGGATCGGCACCCAACTCCCTCTGCCAGGCAAGGGGCACGGGGGCAAACGCTTCGTTAACTTCATAATGATCAATCTGGTCCAGGCGCATGCCACTTCTTTTTAGTGCACGACGGGTTGAGGGAATAGGCGCTGTCAGCATCATAAGCGGATCGTCCCCACACACATCAAAGCCCGCGAAACGGGCACGCGGCTTGAGCCCAAGGCGTTCGGCCATGGTTTCGCTCATCATGAGCAAAACAGATGCACCATCGGCGATCTGGGATGAATTGCCTGCAGTCATCTTCCATTCAATCTGGGGGAACCGGGCAGAGAAAGCTGGATCTTCGAAAGAGCAGGCCAGCTCTCCCAACTTCTGGACTGAAGACCCCTCTCGAATCGTTTCATCCTCCGCAACCACACCTTCGGGAGTAATGATCGGTACAATCTCTCTGGAAAAGCCACCCGCCGCACGCGTTTTTGCCGCAGCCTGATGTGAGCGCACAGCGAAAGCATCAAGCTCCTCACGCCCAAGCCCCCATTTTGCCGAGACCAGTTCCGCCGACACGCCCTGGCCAACGAGCCCCGGGGCATAGCGTTTGTTTACACCCTCACCACACGTATCAGCTGTCCCCCGGGCACTGCCCATGGGAACGCGGCTCATGCTTTCCACACCCCCGGCGATCGCGATGTCGTAAGCCCCGGCCATGATTCCCTGTGCAGCGAAATGAATCGCTTGCTGACCCGATCCACATTTACGATCAATAGTCATTGCTGGCACTGATGCCGGAAAGCCCGCAGCCAGCCACGCCATACGCCCCGGCGTAGCAGATTGTTCGCTGACCTGGCTAACGCAACCGATTAGCACGTCATCGACAGTGCCAGGATCAATATCATTGCGTTCGACCAGCGTTTTCAGCAGCTGTGCCAGCAAATCAACAGGATGGATGGATGACAAGCTTCCTCCAGCCTTGCCTCGCCCCATAGGGCTACGCAGCGCGTCGATAATGACGGGTGTTTGCATCGTGTTTCTCCGTTAAGGTTGTTCTCTGCCGATCAATAGATCGGGCATGCGTTATGAAACAGCTCAGCTGTCTATGAACGCTATTAAAGGAAGGTGCCATGCACCTCCAAAAACCATCTTGTTAACCACTCAGGATTGCAGCAAAGATCGGGCGATGATCACCTTCTGTACCTCCGAAGCACCCTCATAAATCCTCAACGGACGAATCTCACGGTAGATCTGCTCAACGGTTGAGCCCCGGGCAACTCCAAGTGCGCCGAAGAGTTGAACAGCATTGTCCGCCACACGATGCGCAGCTTCCGTCGCCCCCAATTTGGCCATGGCTACTGCTCCGGAATGGCGACCCTCGTGCACGTCTTTCAGCCAGGCCGAACGGTAAACCAGGAGGCTCGAGGTCTCCACGTCAAGCGCCATATCAGCCAAGGTAGCCTGTACTGTCGGCATCTGGGCTAGTGGTCCGCCAAATAATTCCCGGGACTTTGTATGCCCGATCGTTTCCGCCAGCGCTCGACGAGCCATGCCGAGTGCCGCTGCGCCTACGGAAGTGCGGAAGATATCGAAGGTTTTCATCGCCGCCTTGAAGCCCTCACCCGGCGCGCCGATCATATTGGTAGCGGGAACGCGGCAATTCCGGAAAATAACTTCACCTATTGGATGCGGGGCAATCATCTCCACCTCAGGCCCTATTTCCAGACCGTCAGTATCAGCATCCACCATGAACGCCGAGAGCCCTCGTGACCCTGGCGCCTCCCCGGTTCGGGCGATCACTATGTAGAAATCAGCTGCGCCGGCGTTGGTAATCCATCGTTTATGTCCATTCAGTATGAAATGATCACCGTCACGCTCTGCGGTTGTCTTGAGTGCGGCGACGTCTGACCCGGCTTCAGGTTCGGTGACAGCAAAAGCGGCTATCTTCTGGCCCTGCCGGGCCGGTTCCAGATACGTACTACAAAGCTCGTCTGAACCCGTAAGCCAAAGGGGCGCAGTCGCCAATCCCTGCATGACAAAGACGCTATCCACCAGCCCCGAACGATAAGCTAGAGCTTCACGGATCAGCGAGAGTGCCCGTACATCAATTTTGCTATTGAGGCCGCCTTCAGCAGGCACGGCATAGTCAAGAAAACCCCACTCAGCCATTTCTTTTGCAATGGTCTTGCACTCGTCAGCAAAATAGGGAGACCCGGTCTCCTCAGGCTCAGCAGCACCCTTAACCCATTCTGTAAGGCGCTCCCCAAGCTCAGTATGTGATTCGTCAAAAAATGGCAGGTCCGGCATACGCCAAGTAGCAACCATGGTCTCTTCTCCCGCTGCGCATCAAAGTGCAGCAGATACACTTTGATGAATTGATGGTTTTTATAATACTCAATAATACAATCATGACTTATTTTTTTTATGCTGTCTACAATGTATCGAAAGGCGAAGAAACCGCTTTAAATTCATCAGGGAACATCAAGAACCGCACCTGGCCCGCCCGGACTTTTCGGTGTGACAACCAAGCGAAACAGGAGACGACTTATGCAAAGGCACAGGAACCTTGCACCAGCAAGGCAACTTCGTGATGACGGGCACGCAAGGTGGAATACCGACCAGGGAAAGGCGGAAGCTCGTTAAACGAGCAGAAACATACATTGTGAGACGGTTCCGGGAGGCAATCCCGGAACACATGGCGCAGTTGATTCTGACCGAGGAGAGGCTCCGGCTATCCTAGCTTTGAGCCTCGGCAGACGCAGAAGACCCCTGGTCAAGGCGGTCAATCAGCAGGGAGGTCAGGATCTCAAGCTGAGGAGATACATCATGCTTGGGCCCCTGCTCAATCCGGCGCAAAGCCAGCCCTCTCAGGGTATCAAGCACGAAGAGCCGGTAGGAAATAAGCTGCTCTCTGGGAAGCCCGGAATCACTGAAGATAAGCGCCCAGGTGTTATTGCGCTGCTCTGTATGCCAATTCATCTTGCTGACCAGCGTTTTATGCATAACCGGATTGAAGCGCTCGTACAGCCTCACCTCAATTGCGGCTATATAACGAGGGCTACTGATCACCTTCCAGTAATGACCGACGACTAACCGTATACGCTCAGGGATACTGAGCTCAAGCAACTCCTCGTTTGACCACTTTAAATCCAGGTCGGCGCCGACAGAGTTACGGGCGGCAATAAGAATGTCATCGCGGGTCTCAAAGTGATATTGCAGTGCGCCACGGGATACCTTTGCCTGGTCCGCTACCGCCGAGGTCGTAAAGTCTGCGTATCCGTGTTTCGCCAAAACTTTAATCGCGGCCTTGATGAGCTTTTCCCTTGTTGCCGTGCTTCGCTCCTGCTGCGGCTTGATACTCTTTCGGCCTGGAGTTCTTTGCGTCACCGGAACGGTACTTTTTCTCACCATGGACTGGCCTCTACACTGGTTTAGAATTATGTGACACCAACAAATAACATTGCATCTGGCTTGAATGTTATGCGCTGCGAATTGTGCCGGATAACATAGGTTACGGCAAGATTGCACTTACCAGAATGTTAACCAATGCAAAAGCAACAAACAGCTCACCTCATGTACCCGAACATTTTGGCAAACGGCTTGCGTTTTCCTTTGCCAGCCACAGAGATTGCCGGTGACTGGCAAGTACACCCAGGCCCTTACAAACTGGCCCCACCACAGACAAAAAGATTTTGCCCTGTCATGAAGCCGGCCTTTTCAGATATGAAAAAGTCTATCGTGGCCGCCATTTCATCGGGGTCACCAACCCGGCCCACAGGAATCTTTGAAAGCAATTGCTCCCGGGCTTTGGAACCTTCAGGCTGGAGAGTGGCAAACATTTCTGTTTCAAATGGCCCCGGGCTTATAACGTTCACAGTAATCCCATGAGGCCCCAACTCCAGTGCCGATGTGCGAGCCAACCCGGACAGGGCGGCTTTTGAAGCAGAATAGGACGCCCTTCCGACTTTCCCGAGCGATGCACGGCTGCCAATTAAAACCACCCGGCCAAACGAATGTTTCTTCATTGCAGGGATTAGTGCCTGCATGGCCCAGATCTGAGATTGCAAGTTCACACGGATGGTCTGCTCGAAGCCTTCATCATCCATATCCTCAAACAGCTTGGCGTCTACATATCCCGCATTCAAAACCAGGCGGGTTGGCGAAAACTCCTCAGCAATCGATGCAAACACCTCCTTTGCTGACACGTCATTCAAATCGATTTGTCTGAACGTCCCCGGGAAATCCCCTGGATCGGTCCGCGCGACGCCGATAACGTGGTACCCCTTCCCGGCCAGATAATTTGCCGTTGCTTTTCCTATTCCGCGGCTGACACCCGTTACCAGCACTGTGTTATTCGGACAGGTATTCATATCCCACTCCCTTATGAGCATCTATAGCTCTATAATAAAAGTTAAAATTCTCTTACATTAATGACGGTATAAAGAGGCTGATTTGAGGGAAGTAAACCAAGGCGGCAATGATAAAAATCTCTGCAACCAGGAACCAGATTACACCCTTGAATATTGTTTCAACCCGAATATCTGAAGAAACAACGCTTTTGACCACATAGACATTAAGGCCAACTGGCGGCGTCAAAAGCCCTACCTCAATCAGTTTTACAACCAGAACACCCATCCAAATCAGGTTCATATTTGCAGCGTCAAATACTGGAAGCAAGATAGGCAAGGTTACGAGCATGACCCCGATAGGATCGAGAAACATACCAAGAATCAAATACAATATTATTGTGAAAATAATAACTGTAGCCGGAGATATAGAGAAATCATTGATAAATCCACCCATCATCTGCGGAACGCCTGCAAGCATAAGAAACTTACTCAAAACAGAAGCACCAACAGCTATAAGCAGAATGGAAGCACCACTAGTAATAGTGTCGAAAACGCTTTCCTTCAATACCGACCAGGTAAGCGTGCCGCGGCATATGCAAATCAACACTGCCGAGGCAGCACCAATAGCGCCCGCTTCTGTAGCAGTTGTAATGCCACTATAGATGAAACCCATTACCGATATTATTAAAAGCGGAACCGGCCATATAGCAATCAAGGCACCAAACATATCCTTAAGGCTATATTTTTCAGTGCATGGTGGAGCAAGAGAAGGGTCCATCTTGACCCTGATGATAATTACCAGAGTATATACAAAAGCTGTCAACAAACCGGGCAATACACCTGCCATCAAAAGCATGCCTATTGGCTGCCCCGTGTACCAACCATAAACAATAAAGGCAACTGACGGGGGAATCATTGCACCGATGGTACCCGATGCAGCAACCACACCGGTTGCCAGACTCTGGCTATATCCTCTCTGCAACATTTCAGGCACTGCCATTTTTCCCATGGCGGCAGCGGTTGCCAAACTTGATCCAGAAGCAGCAGCAAACATAGCGCTGGCAAAGTTGGCAGAAACTGCCAACCCACCAGGCAACCAACTCAGCCATATTCGACATGCCTCGAACAATGAGGCTGTTAACCCGCCACGATAGGCTATAGCGCCCATCAGCAAAAACATGGGAATCGCTGAAAGCGACCAATGAGCTGCAAAATCGTAAGGCAGTTTCGCACTTACAAGCCATAAAGTATCAAATCCACGGAGGATGCCGATACCGGCCAGAGATGACACCAGGAGGGCTATTGCAATTGGAACTCGCAATATTAAAAGAACCAATAATATAGCAACAACCAGTGCCGCAACTGTTAAAGAGGTCAACTACTTGCTCCTTGGATTTAACTTATTATCTTGGAAAGCCTCAACCGCATTATTCAGGGTCGGAAGCATGCTCACTTTTTTTGTTACTCTGATAATTTACGAACAACACCGTAACCGCAGAAATAACCGCAACCGTAAAGCCCAGAGTTGCAATCCAGCGAGTAGGCCATATCAAGAGATCGTAATAGACGATATCCAGATACTCACCAGCTAAAGTCTTTTTGAATGCGTATTGCCCGGAGCTTATTGCAATAAGCAAGAAAACCAGAACGCCAAGCAGAAGGCCAAATTTATCCAGGCCCCGATTAACTGAACCGGGTAAGCGGCTTGTAAAAACCTCAACAAATACGAATTCTTTACGTAATACCAGAAGTGAGATTGGCAAGAAGGCAAAAGCAACCATGTAATAGTTGGAAACAATCTCCAACGATCCCATTAGAGGCTTGTCAAAGAAGCTCCTGAGAAAAACATCAGCAACAATTTGAAGCATCATTACCAGCACAATTATTCCGGCTACGGCGTACACCGCAGCCGATATCATGCTCACCACTCGATACAGATGTTGTGAAATAGTCTTCATGTACCAAGACTCCATTGCATGACAGAATTCAGCGAATACTCGTTAGTTGAATTTTACTTTTGAGTAGACTTCACGAACCAGCATATCGCTGAACTCTTCAGGAGTCGGGTTCTGGTCACCGATAAGAGCTGTCCACTTATCCACTGCTTCCAGGAAAACCTTCACATTATCCTCTGGATTCTTAACCCCTCGCTTCCTGGCAATCGCCAATGAATTTTCCTTCTCTTCCTGGCGAGCCTTGGCAATGGTTTCCTTGAGTTCTTCCGTAGCCGGCAGGTATTTGATACCGGACTCAATCGCTTTTTCCCTGGATACCCTGGAGCTTTCGAAATATGCGGCAGTATTGCTGGCAATAAAGTGCGGAATTTCTTTCAGCAGAATCGCCTGCTGCTCTTCAGTAAATGATTCCCAGACATCTCGATTGAGCACGAAGCTGTGAAAACCATGAAAGGTACCTCCTGGAAAATCGACTACATGGCTGAGGACATCGTATAAACCATAGTCTTCCATCGCACTCTCTGGCGAGAACGCACAGTTCATTTGTCCTCGCTGCAAACCCTCATAGACATCATTAAAGGGAATGTTGAGTGGAACCGCACCCCATGATGCAACCAAACGTGTCCAGGGAGCTGCCGCCTTGATTTTTTTACCTTTCAGGTCGGCCACAGTACTGACATCTGTATTACAGAGGAGCTTGTAAGGACTGGTTGAGTGGTGGCCAAAATTCATAACGCCAAGCTTATCCAGGTCCTGCTTGCAGCCTTTACAACCAAGCAGCGAATACTCGGTCATTGCCCCGGACATAACCCACGCGTTCTCCCCCAGCAAGGCCATGGAAGACGCTATAACGGTATGAGGAAGATCTCCAGGTACATATACATCGGTAACCAGACCGGCATCAACCAACCGGTCACTTATGAAGGATAGCGTTGCTTTACCAGACGCCACACTGCCACCAGACAGTACCGAGATAGCCAGCTCACCATCTGTCTGACTGGCCAATACCTCACCGAGTTTAGCCGTATTTATGGTTGTCTGATGAGTTCCAGGCATGTATGTGTTGTATTGAATTTCGGCCTGGAGATACGTAGGAACCAATGCGGCAAACATCCACATGAACCGGCCACATGACTTGAGAATTTTCATAGTTCTTCCTTTTGTTATTTAGAATTCAGGACTTTGTAATAATTATATTCATTTCTACCTGCATAACGGCAGGCCTGGAGGGCGCTTACACCGCCGTTCCTCACCCGGAAAACTCAATATAAAATCATTCCGGCATGAATTGCAAACAAATTAAAACGAATTTTTTTATCATAAATATCAGCGCCAAACACCTCCGTCGCCAACACATTTCTGACCGCACAAGTAGAGACCAGACAACAGCGGAAACGCCCCGGACTCCGCCTGCTGTCTGCACGCCTCCCCTTTAAGGGGAAACCTGCGACTCATTGCTGTTCTGGTTGTGAACAGCATTTATCCGGAACAATCCCCCTGCTCACCAACTCCGACAGGCGCTCCGAACCTATTCCGTAATCCTCGAGGAAGCTATAGGTATCGGTGCCGGCAGGAGACGGTGAGCGAGGAGCACCGGGCCTGGAGCGGCTAAAACGAGGAGCTGGAACCGCCTGCACAGTATCTGCCACCCTGACATGCATCTCCCTGGCGACACTGTGAGGATGATTCACAGCCTCAGCTGGCGTCAGTACCGGAACAACGCAAGCGTCAGAGCCTTCAAAAATCTGCGCCCACTCATCACGGGTACGGCGTGCAAAAATTTCGGCGTACGCCGCCCGCTGTGCCGGCCATGTGGAACTGTCATCGCGAATCGCAGCCAACTCAGCAGGAATCCCGGCTTTTTTTACGAGTTCTGCGAAGAACTGGGGCTCGATCGCACCTACAGCGACAAATCCTCCATCACTCGTTTCATAAGTGCGGTAATAGGGAGCACCACCGTCGAGCATGTTACTTTCCCGGTGGTCAGACCATTGACCCTGCGCCTTGAGCGCACCGAATATCCCGCTGATAGCCGTCACTCCATCAATCATTGCAGCATCGACGACCTGCCCCTTGCCTGAGCGACTACGCTCCCAAAGTGCTGCGAAGATTCCAAAGATAAGGAACATCGTGCCGCCACCGTAATCCGCCACCAGATTCAGCGGTGGAGAGGGTGGCTGACCAGCATTGCCCATCATGTAGAGCATGCCTGTCTGTGCCAGATAGTTGAGATCATGCCCAGCCGTACTTGCCAACGGCCCCTCCTGCCCCCAACCGGTGACACGGCCGTATACCAGGCCAGGATTCCGGGCCAGGCATTCATCGGGGCCAATACCGAGACGCTCCATAACACCCGGGCGAAACCCCTCCATCAAAACGTCAGCCTGAGCAATGAGCTCAAGTACGAGGTCCGAAGCTCCGGGAGCTTTGAGATTGATAGCCACGCTACGCTTGTTACGGTTATTGATATCTGCCGGACGATCAGCGCCGGGAGCCCGTTCGATAACCGTAACGTCTGCCCCCAGATCTGCCAGAAGCTGACCAGCCAGAGGGCAGGGACCAAGCCCGGCCATTTCTATGACTTTAAGACCTTCAAGTGGACCTGACATAAGCCACCCTTTCATTTAATTAAAGAGAGTAAACTCGCGTAGCGGTTCCGCTGAAAAGAGCTTTCTTCTCTTCAGCGCTGCAACCTGCTGCGATTCTCTTGAACGCGTTCCACACAACCGGGTATGTACACGTAACCATGTCAACCGGAAAATTACTCTCAAACATGCACCGGTCCACGCCGAACGCTTCGATACAGGTTTTGATATAAGGTCCCCAGGCTTCGGCCAAAACCTCAGAGGAAGCCGGCCGGGCTAAAGTATCAAAACCAAAACCAGCAAACTTCATGCCCAGACCACCCAGTTTGCAGCTGACATTTGGACAGGCTGCGAGCTCCTCAATGCCTTTTTTCCAAACAGCAAAAACCTCATCCCGCTTGCCTTCATATGCTCCAGCACCAATCGGGCCACCAACATGGTCAAGGATAATTTTTGATTCCGGATAGGTACGAGCCAGATCCGCAAGTTCACCCAGCTGCGGGTGATAGATCCAGCTGTCAAAAGTCATATCAAACGCGATGAGCTTCTCGAATCCCTGGCGGAAAGTGGGATCCAGCAACACTTCCGGCGGAAAATCGCGAGCCGTTGTCCGCACTGTGCCAGTCTTGTCATAAACAGTTGACTGACGGACTCCGCGAAAACGGCCGCGCCCAGCCTCCACGTGAGCCTGAAGCACCTCTTCTACACTCGCCCCTTCAAGAAGATCTGCGCGCCCGATAATCGCCTTACATACTCCACGATCACCAACTGGCCCATTCGCTGCTTCTTCTGCAAAGGCTGCGACAAATTCAGTTTCCCCTATCAACCGAAATCTCTCAGGGCCATCTGTTCGATACCCTTCAGTACATTCAGCAAAGATAGTTGCTGTAATGTTGTGCCCGCTTAGCAAATCGGCAGCGAACTCTTCCTGCAGGTAGCGTGGCTTCCTCGGCAAATCCCAAAGATGATGATGAGGATCAACGATTGGTAAATCCGGCTCCAGGATCTCTTCACTGTGCAAAGCAAGCCATTCGGGATCGGCAGCGGTCAGGATGGCCGCCGATTTTTCTGCGTAAGTTTTTGTCACTTTAAGCTCCTTGTTTTTGCTATATACCACTAAAAATCGACTCATTTATGTCGAGCCGTACTTATAGGTACGCCTTTTGCGACACCTTGCCCCTTATCAGGAAACAATCATTTAAACATGATTTAATTATTGTACTGAAATAACGCTGTCTCTCAGCCTGTCTATCCTTTCGAAACCGGGAGAGCCGCCCCTTACCTGACTATTCGCCTTCAGTAACGAGCTGCTTCTCGGCCATGTCACGCAAAGCACTTTTCTTGACTTTCAATCCGTTAGGCCCATCAACCATGGGAACTTCGTCAATAATGAAGATATGAACAGGTACTTTGTATACAGCCAACTGATCACGGCATTTTTCGATCAGTGCAGCGGTATCAGGGGTCCGGCCTGTAGCCGGAACAACAAAAGCGACCGGGCGAGGTCCCTGGGGCAGCGTAACCGCAACCACCTGGCAGCTATCCACATCCGGATCGGCACTGATCACTACTTCAATTTCTTCAGGCGCAACAAGGTAGCCGCCGATTCGCAACACGTCGTTTATACGAGTAAGAAGCGTGAATGTGTCGTTAGGGCCTCGTACACCCATATCCCCGGTCCTGAGGTAACCGTCCTCTGTAAATGCGCCTGCAGTGCGCTCGGGGTCATTCAGGTATCCAGTCATAACATTGGGAGAAAGAATCTGAATTTCACCCGACTGTCCCTCCGCCAGCTCTTCTCCCGATATGGGGTCGGCAATCCGCAGTCTGGCTCCCGGGGTTGTCAGCGTTCCCCCGGCTTCCGCACGCACCTCAAGCGGATCGTCCGCCGCGCGCATTGCAACTAAAGCCAACGACTCGCTGAGCCCATACATTGCACGCATATGGACTCCATGGCGCTCAGCTATTTCGGGCAGTTCAGTAAGGCCCGGGGTGAAGTTGGCATGACCATACATTCGCAACCCCGGGAATGGGCGTTCACCAGAAACAACCTTGAGCAAACTATCAAGCATATCGTTGGTGCCCAATGCATGGGTTACACCTGCCTCATTGATAACGCCGGAAACTTCAACCGGATCGAAAGCATCAAGCATTACCAGCGGGATGCCTGATGCAATGGCCATCATGGCAATACTGAACCCAAAACCGCCACACAGAGGAACCGCAAGCAACACCCTGCTGTCGGCATCAAGTCCCATTGCCTGTGATACATTCCGAGAATGGCGCACCACGCGGTCCTGCCGGTGGGATACGATCTTCGGCAGGCTGGTGGTACCCGATGTAGCGATGTACAGACATGGATCCTCAGGATGGGCAAGTAACCCTGCGGGCTCGCATTCTGGCAGCGCCGCAATCGAAATAGCGTCTGCACCTGACACCAGGCCCTCAGCCGACTCGTCATCACACGAGACAACAAGCTTTATCGTCGAGCTACTTTTAGCCGATACCTTCCTTATGGTCTTCGCCAAATCGCCATTCCGGTATCCTGGAGCGAGAAAAAGAGCCTTCGCCCCGGTTCGCCCAATCAAATCACTGACTTCTTTCTCACCTAGCCGTGGATTAAGCGCAAGAACTGCTGCACCGATCCGCCAGGCGGCGAAAGCTGCGACCATCCATTCAGGCTGATTGCCAAGATAAACTGCAATCGTGTCGCCACGCCCTATCCCATAGCTATGCAATACAGCGGCAACTTGAGCGCTGTTGCGACTAAGTTCGCCATAGGTGAAGACTTTGTTCCCTGGCAGAATGAACAAAGGCGCGTCAGCACCCTCATCGGCCAGAAAGCCCGCGAGAGTCTCACCGGCAGTTTCTATACGTGCACTCATTTACGACCTCTCTTCAAAAAGCACATACGTCCTTACTCCGCAGGGGGGAATTCGCTATATGCCTGCTTCGTATATCAAGCTTCGATCGGCCATTATCATTCACTCATGAATGAATAATGTCAACAAAATATGACCCTGAAAATCAGGAGGTACAACAGCGCCAGTGATGCGCCGAAGACCAACAATGGATGAGGATATCAATGGCAGAAACCGGATAGCAGCACGCTGAAAGCCTGGAATCCAGCCGTATTCAGCAGCCTGCCGATGGGAAAAAAGGAATTACTGGCATGGCGTCAGTGCGCCTGAACTTTTCAAACTGAAGGGAAACCGAAAAACAGAGGCAAAGATTAAAAACGAACGGATAAGCGCTCCAGGTCAGCATGCCAGGGCAACAAAATTCCGGAATCAACCCAACAAACTCTGAACATGCCATGTAATAAGCTCGTAACATGCTTGTCGCACTATCTGGTGTATACCAAAGGAGTGCGACATGCTTGCAGTTTTCGACCTCGATGAAACCCTGATTCGGGGGGACAGTTCACAACTGTTTACTGAGTTTCTCCGCGCAGAAAACATTGATGCCAACCCCGATTCCAAAGCCATGGGCAGAGTCTTCATGAGGGCCTATAACAATGGGCACATGGATCTGCAGGACTACATGGAATTCAGCCTGGCCCCGATACGGGGTTGGCAGCGCAATCAGGTGCAGGAGCTTATTGACCGGTTCGTCACCGAGGTGATCCCTCCACGCATATTACCAACAGGCCAGGAGCGGGTGGCCTGGCACAAGGCCCAGGGGCATGATGTGTTAATTATCTCCGCAACGGGAGAACACCTGGTATCACCCATTGCCCGACACCTCGGCATTGATGACGGTATAGGTGTTCAAGTGGAGTGGCAGAACGACAGTCTCAAAGGCACCATAGGATCCCGGCGCCCTTTCAGAGACGGTAAAGTGTCTGCTCTGGAGGAGTGGATTACAGCCCGGAAAGCCAGCCCCGAGAAAGTCTGGTTCTACTCAGATTCCCACAACGATCTTCCCCTTTTAAACGCTGTGGACTATCCCGTAGCAGTAAACCCGGACCCGATTCTGGAGGACTACGCCCTGCAACAGGGCTGGCTCGTTTTTATCGATGAAGTGGCGCAGGCATGACACTTCGCCATCTCAACCTGGCACGAGCGGAGCTTTGTCGTTCCCGCAGAGAGGCAGGCCACCCCATCACCCCAACACCACCAGCAACAGGCCTGCAAGAATGGTCAACACACCTAAAATCTTGGGTGGATGCAAGGGTTCCTCAAGAAAATACCACCCCAGCACAACTCCGATAGGAATGCTGACCTGCCTGAACGCCACCACGTAACTGACATCCTCTGCATAGGCCATGGCCCAGACAACCAGCGCGTAGGTGCCCAGAATCAGTATCCCTGCGGCTAAAGTACTGCGCCAGTTCGCTACCAATTGCCGAAGCAGTCGGCGTTCCGTTTTCTGAAGGCTCAGGCCGATGCTGAGCCATACCAGTGCTGACCATGCCTGGAGGATCACGAACACCAGGGCCACCTCAGCATCCAGGGCAATTCCATCGAGCAAATTCCGCATTCTTTCCGTCGCAGCATCGTCGACGATTGAATATCCGGCAGTACTGGCAGCCGCCAGGAGAGCAAACAGTGTGGCAAGATTGCGATAGTTGGCCAGACGAAAATCCCGGAGCCGTTGCATTGGCAGGATAATGCATCCAGCCACAATCAGCAGGATACCGACCGCAGCCGCGATGGTGATGGTTTCGGCTCTTCCCAGGAAAAGGGTCCCGATCAGCAGGATAAGCAGAGGCGAAGACCGTGCCAGAGGGTAAACCACCGACAGTTCGCCATGGCGATAGGCTGCCGCCAGTGCGCTGAGGTAGGTAGCCTGAAAAAAGCCAGTCGCAACAACCAGCCACCAGATACCCGAGCCCAGTTTCTGTACCAGAGGAAAGTAGTACACCAAAACCGGCAGGGTCAGGAGCGCGCCCCAGAGTGTGCTATACCAGAAGAACGCTCCACTGGGGCTGACCTTCTTGCCAAACAGGTTCCAGCCGGCGTGTGCCAGAGCGGACACAAGAACGATGACTATGGCTGTGGAAGTCATTAAATTTCAGGTTGCCCGTTCATTCTGTGCCCTGTCGCCATGGCCGCGTTGAACGGTCTACCCAGGAACGCAGTAGCCCCTGGATGAGCTTTGCCACGGCGCAGGTGGCCGTAATCAGTATGGCCATTGCTGCGGCCGGGGCAATGTCTCCGGCTTCGTCCATATTCAGCACCGCTACTGACGCCAACTGGGAGTCATGGCCGTAAAGGAACACAACCGCCGAGACCGTGGTCATCGCATTCACGAACAGATACAGCGCGACATCCAGGATCGCGGGCAGGCACAGAGGCAAGGTAACTGTGAACAGCACCCTCCATCGGGACGCATTGAGAGACTCCCCTACCGCCTCGAATTCCTGGTCCAGTTGCTTCAACGCTGTTACCGCTGTGAGATGGGAGACCGCATAGAAGTGCGTGATGGTACACAGCATCAGGATGAACAGGGTGCCATAGATCCCGTTGATCGGATTGTCCGGATGATTGAAGAAGAAGATGTAGGATAACCCCAGCACCAATCCTGGAACGGCCAAAGGCAGAAGCGACAGGAACTGGAATAAACCGGTCAGAATACGGGGCTGCGGTGTCCGCTCCATCAGCCAGGCGTTGAAAAAGACCAGCATGGTTCCAATCACCATGGTACCCAGGGCCATCTGCAGGCTGTTGCCGTAGGCCCCCCACCCACCTCCGTCCATGCGGCCGAACTGGTAATTGTTCAGGCTCAAGTCCAGATTGTATGGCCAGAAGGTAACGAACGACGCGTAGATGGCCATGCCAATGATGGCAAAAATGAACACCAGCGTCGGTGTCAGCATCAGCGCCCCGACAGTGTCGCGTTTGCGATCCTGGCCGGGCTTGTAAGGCACTGATCTCGCGGTGAAGCTTGCCGACTGTTTGCGTTGTACATAGCGATCAGCAATGAAGGCCAGCATGGCTGGCAATAGCAACAGCACACTGACCACAGCGCCCATCTCGAATTTCTGCTGTCCGATCACCTGCTTGTAGATATCCGTAGCAAGTACATCAAACTGCCCGCCGATAACCTTGGGTACGCCGAAATCCGTGATCACCAACGTAAAGACAACGAAAGCAGCGCTCACCAGTCCATAGCGGGCTCCGGGCACCGTTACTGTCCAGAAGGTTCGCCAGGGGCCGGCCTTCAATGCAGTAGCGGCTTCGTAATGACGCCCATCGGCATTGTCCATAGCCGTCAACAGAATCATCAGGGCGTGGGGAAATGTCCAGAAACAGGAGCCCATAATGATGCCAATGGGGCCATAGATCTCAGCCCCAAAGAGCCAGTCTTTTAGCACGCCCTGATTACCAAACAGGTATACCAGGCTGATTGCGGGCAACAGCGATGGCGCCAGAATCGGTAACACCAGCACACCCCGAATCCACCCAGTGAATGGCAGGCGCGTACGGGTCAATGCCCAGGCCGCCATAAAGGCCAGGAAGACCACAACCAGGGTACTGAGCCCAGCCACCCACAAGGAATTGAAAAACGCGGATTCGATACCACCGGAACTCAGGTAGCGGGCAAAGTTTTCCAGCCCGACAAACTCACCGGCCCTGTTCTCGACACTCTTTGAAAGCAGGGTGTACAGGGGGGCAAGTACAAGCAGTGTCAGAATGGCACAACCGGTTACCAGTAACAGAGAGAACACCCAGCGGCCGGCAAACTTCCGGCGTAACTCAACCAGGGAGGGCCAGTTGCGTGTCGCCGGTGTCGAAAGTACGTGAGAATCAATCATGGAACGCTTACCAGGGTCATACTCAGGCATTCGGAACTCCGCAGCTCTCAGGCTGCGAAGCAATGCAGGGCGTCGGAGGGCAGGTTGAGGCAAATACCGCCGCCAACACACAGCCCAAGACGCCGCGCGGAACGTGGGTCCACATCCACAATCAGCTCCAGTTCAACGTCGTTCAGGCGAATATGAGTGCGGATGAACGCTCCCAGATAATCCAGTGCCCGGACCTCTCCCTCCCACTCTCCGTCTCCGCAGGGCAACAGGTGAACATCCTCCGGCCGGATAGCCAGCCGAACCGCGCCTTCAGCGGAAGGCAACGGCCGGACCAGTTCCAGCTCACGATCCCCGACCTTCACCCGCTGTCCATTTAATGGCGAGCTGTCAATGAAATTCATCGCGCCGATAAAGGATGCAACGAACGCTGACGCGGGTTGCTGATAGATCTCCAGCGGGGTTCCTACCTGCTCTATAACGCCGTTGTTCATGACCACAACACGGTCAGCCATTGCCAGCGCCTCTTCCTGATCGTGGGTCACCATGATCGTAGTGACACCCAGCTGCTTTTGGAGGTTACGAATCTCGCTGCGCAGATGATGGCGCACTTTGGCGTCCAGTGCAGACAAGGGCTCATCAAGCAGCAACAACCCCGGCGAAGGCGCCAGTGCCCGCGCCAATGCAACACGTTGCTGCTGGCCACCGGACAACTGAGCCGGGTACTTCCGGGCATGGTCTTCAAGCCCAACCAGGTTCAACAGTTCGTCCACCCGACTCCGGACCCTGGCCTTTGGCATGCCGATGCTGCGCAGGCCATAGGCTATGTTGTCGGCGACCGTCATATTCGGGAACAACGCGTAAGACTGAAATACAATGCCGAAATCACGATCTCTGGGCGGTTTCAGGGAAATGTCCGTGTCACCTTGATGGAGTAGCCCCCCGCTCTGGCACTCAAGCCCCGCAATGATGCGAAGCAGGGTGGTCTTTCCACACCCTGATGGCCCAAGAAAACACACCAGTTCGCCTGGCTCGATGGTGAGATCGATGTTTTTCAGTGCACAAAAATCACCGAAGAACTTGTCGACCCCCTGAATTTCGAGACGACTCCCCTGGGTTTTCTGGCTCATGTTACCCCCTGCTTTTGAATCATCCGGCAGGTGCCCGAAACCGGGCACCGCCTCGACTTATCCGGCCCAATGCCGGTCCGTCAATTCACTTCGCTTCAGATTTACCGTCGTAACGACGCGCCCACTCGGACAGAATGGCCTCGCGGTTACTGGCCGCCCAACCAAAGTCGTTGTCGATGATCAGCTCACCTGCATTTTCCGGAAAATGCTCGACCGGCTGCGCGACGCCTGGCATGCCTACAATGGCGTAGCCCTCGTTATACATTTCCATGGCCTGACGGGTGATGGACCAATCTACCAGCGTTTGCGCCGCTTCCATTTTATCCGTGCCATCCACAATCGCAGTCGCTTCTACTTCCCAGCCCAGGCCCTCTTTCGGGAAAACCAGTTCCAGGGGAGCACCTTGTTCCTTAAGGCGGGCACCACGGAAGGCAAATGAAACCCCAATGGTGGTTTCACCAGAGGCCGCCATCTTGCAAGGCTTGGAACCTGAGTGCGTATAGCGGCTGATGTTCTCGTGAAGCCCATCCATGAACGTCCAGCCTTTGTCTTCTCCCATCAATTGGAGCCAGGCAGAGACATCCAGAAAGCCGGTACCAGATGAGTTAGGGTTCGGCATAACCACGTGCCCCTGATACACCGGCTTAGCCAGATCCTGCCAGCTGGCAGGCATTGGCAGATTATTTTTCTCTGCTTCAATGGTGTTCACACAGATCGCAGCCATCCACGCATCCATGCCTACCCAGGACGGTGTCTCATCGCTGTCACGGAACTTCGGAGACAATTCCTCAAGCCCTTTCGGCGCGTATGGGACCAGCATTCCCTCATTCTTCAGCAGCAACAGGCTTGTGCCTGCCAGCCCCCAGACTACATCTGCCCGCGAATTCTGCTTTTCTGCCAGCAAGCGAGCAGTTACAACACCTGTAGAGTCGCGAACCCAGTTAATCTTGATGTCCGGATGGTCCTCATTGAAGCGCTCGGCGTACTTCGCAAGATCCTCTGCTTCAACCGCGGTGTATACGGTCAGTTCAGTCTGTGCATTAGCGTTGACGGCTATAGCCAATGTGGTCAGGGCAAGGGCTTTCTTCAGGTGTTTCACGTAAGTCTCCTTTTGCAGGCTCAGGTTAAAGCGCACTTTACTGGTCTATACCAGTTTCTATGTCCTCAACCACCATAGGTCTATTTGATTGCAAAGACGTGACAGCAATGTGACGTATCCATGGACATTTCTTACGGACACTCACCCGCCTGCAAACGACACGCAATCTCGGCGAGCACGTTCGGCAGATCCACTATGGAATCGATCACATAGTGAGCCCCAGACGTCGCCATAACGCGATGCCCACGAGCCACGGTTTCTGCTCTATCGGTGTCGTTAAGGGCAGAAAGCTGCTCTTCGCTGAGACCCACTGCATTCCCTGACGCCACCACCGCCACCGTCCACATGCCTGCATTCAAGCCTTCCTCGATACCCGTAGTGGTGTCGTCAACCTTCACGCAGCCCTGCACGGCACTAACACCCAGTTCAATCGCATTCTTCATGCTCATATGAGGGGCTGGCCTGCCCTGGGGCACCTCTGTAGCGACAACAACACTCTCCGGCTCGAAGCCCTGGGCAACCAACTCTGGCAGCATTACATTCACCATTTCGCGGCTATAACCCGTATTCACACCAAGCTTGATGCTCCGATCCCGCAACCAGTCCTGAAGTTCAATAGCCCCTGGAATCAGCTGGGAACGCTCGGCAATGGCTGCCGTCTGAAGCGGCAGGAAAGCGCCGTAAAGTCGATCGATATCAGCCGTGTCCGGCGTCTTTCCGAAAACACTGCTCCACTGTGTACGTATTCGGGGCATCGCCAGAAGGCGACGGATATGTTCGCGCTTTTCTGTGCCCATAGGCTCACGGGCTTCCGCTTCAGACAGGTCGATACCTTCAGCTTCAAACAGTTTCAGAAACGCCTGGATAGGCGCCAGTGAGCCAAAGTCCACGCAGGTGCCAGCCAGATCCATAATCACCGCCTGAAGCGGCCCGGTATAACGACGGGTGTAGGTATACATAAAACTCTCCTTTCGGGGTTCAGACGGTTTCGAGGTTGTCAGGAGCTGCAACAGGTGCCGGAACAGGTACCTGAAGGCCAAGTTCACGGCAGGCCTCAGCGATGGCAGTCACGACCGCATCCATCTGTTCATCATGGAGTTGGCCAATACAGCCCACCCGAAAGCTGTCAGCAACGGTGAGCTTGCCGGGGTAGATGAGAAACCCACGGGCCTTGATCGCATCGTAAAAGCAGCGAAATTCAAATTCCGGACTGTTCGGAGCCAAAAAGGTAGTTATGATTGGAGACAACCACTCATCCGCGAGCAAAGTCTCAAAACCGAGTTCACGGAGGCCTGCAACCAGGCGGTCCCGATTGCGGCTGTAGCGATCCAGGCGACCAGTCACGCCGCCTTCGGCTTCATGTTCACGCATGGCCTGGAGAAAGGCTGCGACCACATGGGTGGGCGGGGTGTAACGCCACTGGCCGGTTTTTTCCATGTACCGCCACTGATCATGAAGGTCGAGAGACAAGCTATGGCACTGGCCGGCTGAAGCCGACAAGAGTTCCCGTTCGACAATCGCGAAACCAAAACCCGGCACACCCTCAAAGCATTTGTTGGCAGAGGACACCAAAGCTGCGCAGGGCAGTTCAGCGACATTCACTGGCAGTGCCCCAAAGGCACTCATGCTGTCGATGATCAGCCGTTTTCCTGCCTGGCGACATACCTCGGCGATTTCCTGGATAGGATTGAGGATGCCGGAGCTGGTTTCACAGTGAACGACCACCACCTGCTCAACTTCAGGGTTCTCTTTTAACGCAACAGCAACCTCGTCACCGCGAGGCGGATGGTAATCGCCCTTATCAATCGCTATGTATGGGCGGCCCAGCATGTCGAGAATTTTACCGATCCGTTTCCCGTAGGCACCGTTCATCAGCACCAGGGTTGTACTGGTTGAAGGAATCACCGTTCCGAGTGTGGCCTCCACTGCAAAAGTTCCACTGCCCTGCATGGGCACGCAGACATGGCTGGCGCTGCCACCAGATACCTCAAGCAGCCGTTCACAAATTTCGGCAGTTACACTATTGAAGTCGCCATCCCAGGACCCCCAATCATGCAACATGGCCTGTTTAACTGTGAGACTGGTGGTCAATGGACCAGGAGTGAGTAGATAGGGCTCTTTTGGGATCATGGGGCTCTCCTTTGAGATTAACCAGTGCGTTTCCGGGCGCGAGCCTCGGCACAGCGGCGGATGAAATCAGGACTGTAGGAATCGATATCGCCGAAGCGATCCAGGCGGAACGGCTCGGGGGGCACAAATGGGCTCTGGTTGGTGGCCAGTTCAGCAATGAACCGGCCGATACCTCCGGACATGCCGATCCCCCCTCCGGAACAGCCGGTAGCGGCGATGAAACCGTCAATACCCGGCATGGGGCCCAGAAGTGCAAAACCATCAGGTGTGTAGCTGGACACATTGCTGACGTAATGGGCCAGCCGTAACTCCTCCAACACAGAAAGCTGACATCGAAGCGCTTCATAGCCGCTCTCAAGCGCAAGCTCGCCAGTCGGGTCGGTATCGAAACGAAAGCCTTGAAGGTTGTCCGGTAACGCTTTGGGGTGAGCCACGACCGATTGCGGGTCCCGCAATCCAAATAACAACCCGCCCACTTCCGGTCGAGCATAGGCGCCACTGTCAGGCAGAATAGTCATCGGGCCATGTATGGAAATTTTCGGGTGCGGCGACGATATCCAGTAATGGCTGCGAACAGGCGCCATGCCAAGGTGAATCCCCGCCTGCATCGCCAGCGCAGTACTCCAGGGGCCTGCTGCGCCAATCACTGTTCCGGCAGAGATCGTCTCACCATCGGTGAGGCGCACTCCCGTAACCGTCGAACCTTGTTGCAGGAGTTCGCTGACCTCTCGCTTCAGAAGAAAACGGGTGCCTTTGCGCCTGGCTTCGGCAGCATAGGCCTGGCAGAGGGTGTAGGGGTCAATGTAGCCATCATCCGGCAGCCATAAAGCTGAAGTGTCAGGCGTCAGCTCAAGCCAGGGGGCCAGCCGCATACCCTCATTCGCGCTGAGTCGTTCCGCCAGGACACCGGCATCTGCTGCCCTTTGCAAGGTTTGCTCGATCTGCCTCCGACCTTCCGGTTTTGCAGACACTTGCAAACTACCCACTCTTTTCAGGGGTAACTGCTCGCCAAGGTAGCTTCCCAGCTCGTCAATCGCCCGGAACGTTTCCATCACCATATCCGTCAGCACCCGGTGGGGGCGAACCCGGGTCAGCAACGCCGCTGCATGGCTGGTGGTTTGTTCACCAAGCCCGTGGCGTTCGACAACGACAATGTGAAGGTTGGGGGTCTGGCTCAGATACCGGGCTATGGCACATCCAAGGATGCCGCCACCGATAATCACAACATCCGGATGATTGATTGTGGACATGATTGTTCCCTGCTTTACTGGTATATACCAGTTTGACAAGAAACTGTGTCGGTTTTATGAAAGGCTGATGACAGTATGGAATCGCCGTGTTGAGCGCTCAGTAAACCTCGACCTGAATACTCAATGCATCGTGTAGCCAGAACTCCTCGTCAAATTCCACAAAGCCACCTTCAGCGTCGTGACTGCAACGGGTAACGTAGAGCCCCGCAGTGCCGATAGTCACGCCAAGCGCGTTCGCCTGCGGGCCAACAAGAGCTGTCGGGTACATTTCAATATGCTTCCCCTGCAACTCTACTCCGTATTGTTCTCGCAGCAGTTTCCAAAGTGAGCGATTGAAATCATAGGTTTCAATGGCGGGCAGGCGTTTCGGGTTCAGGTAAATGTTCTCGACCAATACAGGGCGACCATCAATCTGCCGTCGCCTGCGGAGCCATACAATTGGATCGCCGACTGCCAGGCCGGTTCTGGTCGCAAGCCAGGCATTGATTTCAGTAGGTGTAACATCGAGGGTTTCAGTAGCAGGAATACGCCCCTGTGAGATAACGTTTTCGGAGAAGCTGTAATCCTGGGTGGGCTTGTATATCAGCCGTGGTGGCGAAACAAACCAGCCTCGCCGGTTAGAACGGAATATCCGGCCTTCCGCCTCAAGCTGGGCCAGCGCCAGTCGGGCCGTTACACGCGTGGTACCGTACTCATCAGCGAGGATCCGCTCAGAGGGCAAACGGGTATTTGGCGTTAACGATCCTTCCTCTATCCGGATCGCCAGTTGATCTCGCACTCTCATGTAGAGAGGCGCGCTGCCTTCCCCCGCCAGCCGCTCTTGCATTCTCTCGCTCCTCAGCAAAACAAAACCAGTAACAATAGGACCGCAAAGTGACGCCAGTATGACAAGGCACCAACTGGTATCACGTTAAGCGTTTTGCTGTTCCGCGAGGTTCACTAACCAGTCTCATTCACGACGTTTATGGCTATAGGAGCCGGCGGCCAACCCCCTAAACCAACAGACAAACGTCGTTCTTACGCGCCCTTTTAACCCGGTACATGGCTTCATCTGCCCTCCGGATCAGGTCACAGCCGCTTTCTCCGTCGCGCAGACCGGCACAGATGCCGACGCTGGCGCCAATCCATACTGAGTCTCCTGAAGGCAGGGTCACCGGCTGAGTGATGGCTTCACGTAACCGCTGACCTATTTCCAGCACACTGGCTTCCGAGACCACACTCTCGGTGACAACCACAAACTCATCACCTCCCATCCGCGCCACACAGTCACTTTCCCGGGCTTCCAGCTGCAGGCGGTGGGCAACGGCCTGAAGCAATACATCACCCGCTTCATGGCCATACTGATCGTTCACTGCCTTAAAGCCGTCCAGGTCGATCAGAATCACCGCCAGACGCTCATCCCGGCGCCGCGCCCGCTGCACAACTTTTTCCAGATGAATCATCAGTCCATAACGGTTATAGAGCCCGGTGAGCGGGTCTTTCACTACCCGGCGCTCCAGTTCGGCCTTGGCGGCCTCCAGTTCTGAGGTCCGCTGGGCAACCCGGCGTTCCAGCTCCCGCTCCTGTCGCTGAAGCGACAGCACCAGCTGACGCTGAGCCTGCTCTTTCTGCCGCTTGAGTTCGTTAAACCGGGCGGCCAGACCAAAGGACAGCAGGACCATCTCAATTGCGGAGCCGACCTGCAGGCCGTAAACGGTGAAAAAATTGGACGGTATCCAGCCAAAATTGCGCACCGACAGCAGTGCCGCGCCCACCAGCAGGAGCAACCAGGCCAGCAGGTATATCCTGGCCGCAGGTATGCGGTAGCGTACACCTGCAATCCCGCTGGTTATCAGAAACGCGGTGGTCAACACGCCCATAACTGACATGATTTTGAGGGCATCCTGCACTGGCACCAGCAGTGTCACCAGAGTCGCGCACCACCAGCAAACCGCCATGACCGATAGCACCTTGTCCCAGCGCGGAGCAATCCGGCGCATATTCAGAAAGCTGCGAGCAAACATCACTGCCAGGGTGGCGGACAAGGTATACCCGGTTGGCAGAATGCGGTTGCCCCATTCCCCGACCATCCCGGGCCATAGTAACAAAGGCCCCAGACCATTCATGCTGGAGGCGGCAATACCGAAGCTGAACACAAACAGGGAATACAACAGGAAAGAGCGTTGGCGGGTACCAAAAAACAGCAGGAGATTGTATGCCCCTAAGGCCACCAGCATTCCGAAGTACAGGGCCAGCCAGACATATTCCTGATCACTGTCCGCATAGAATTCAAAGGTCGGCGCCAGCCGGGCGTTGAGGGTCATGCTGGCATGGGTACTTATCCGCAGATACAGCGTTACCCGCTCACCTGGCTCAAACGAGAGCGGGAAAACCGGTTTGCGATGGGCCACCACGCGATCTTCCGGTGCCAGGGTGCGCCCTGACCGCATCTGCTCAACCGTGCCATCGGCATTCACACGATAGAGGCTGATGTCATCCAGGTAGGAATAGGTAAATTCAAGAACCCGGTCCAGACGCTGGCTCGAACGGGACGCCACGTCAATCCGCATCCAGAACGCGTCGGGAGTGTAGCCCTGATGGAGGTCACCTGGTTCTGCTGGTTCGAAGGGTTTGGTGCCACTGCGCACCTGCTCAAATGTCAGTTCACCATCCGGGTCCCGCAGCAGCGAGACAAAGCCGTCCACCGGCTGCGCCATACGGTCATCCAGCACCAGAAGACGGTCCGCGCCCCAGCCCGGGAGCGCCACCAGCAAGAAGCATACAAAGGCAAAACACCGACTAGCCAAAAGACAATAACCCGGCAGCAAACGCATCCCCTCTCAAAATTGACTTGCCGGATCAAACGATCAAGGCACGGGAATTATAGCGGCTATCAGGATATACAAACAGGCAATACCGGAATTACGAAAAGGAAAATACGGGGCGCATTTTCCACATTCAAGGCCAGGTGTACTCCGGCAGTTCTACCCCTTCCTGGGCCAGCCGGTCGGTGATGCTGTAGCGCAGAAGAACAACATCCTTTACTGGCTGTTTCCGTAACCGGCTGACCTCCTCTGTCGTGAAGTGCTCGACCGCTACACTGGGTTTACCCCAACGATCAACCACGTAGTTCATAACCTCCGCGATCTCATCGTCGCGAAGGCCCGCCCCCACAACACCGGGTACGTGCATCAGATAAAGCCGGCCTTCCTCATCATTAAAAAACTCATCGACATACCCCGGAAACGTGGGGATACCTGCGGATGCAACCCCCTTGCCCTCCGTACCGTGGCAGCCGGCGCAACGTAGTATGTAGTTTGCCGCCGCCGACCGTTCAGCCGCAGCGGCCTGCGAAAACAGCTGCCCGGCAAGAAGCAGCGCAATCAACAGGCCGCCCGCCCTTTTATGGCTCATTCCCCTAGCTCCCGGATTCCGGAAGGCACCCTGCACTGGCTGCCAGATCAAGCATCGGCCACCCCGAGAACCACAGAAACGGTACAGTGGTACCCTTTGTTGGTGTTCGCCATGCACCAGTTGATGTCGTTGTGGAGGCCCATACGATATCCCGGGCGCTCGCCTTCACTGGTGAAACAGAAGGTTGAACTGGGTACCGTTGCACGGCCACAACAGTCGTTGTACGAAACCAGATAGTCTTTTTCGTCGTCAGGGTTCCGACAAGTGCCAATCCAGGAAACTTTAGAAGCCTCTGTACCCGCCGGGCAGGACGTCAAAGATCCTCCGGACGTAGAGCATAGGTTGCCATCAAGAGCGCAGTGCTTCCAATAGCTGCAATCGTTCTCATCCTCCGTGGTTGCAGCGAAGGCTGCCCCGCCCAGTGATCGGTCAAATGGCAGAACCGGCACCAGCATCGCGCCGGCAAACACGGTACTTGCCTTGGCAAGAAACGATCGGCGACCATAATGCTGGGCGGCCTTCCGGGTGCTTTTCTCGGACGCCTTGTCAATCAGATTAAATAAACGATTCATCATGCTGGACATAATGTCCTCCCGAATTTTCAATAATTAGCTGTTTTGCTGACCAGATCCTGAACGGATGCATAGCCGGTTTCCAACGCATTAAACAAGCTTTCCAACTGCTCCCTCGAATTCACAAGGCCTTTGGATCGCACCGTACCCTGCTCGTCCAGCAACACCGCAAAGGGGAGACGGGAAACCCGATAAGTCACCCCAAGATGCTCAGACAGTACATAAGGAAAGCCCTCCAGACCTTGCGCAGCAATCAGTTGCTCGTGCCGCGGCTGATCCCCGTCACTCGCTAAAACCACAGACAGCCAGTTGGACTCCGATTTCTGAATCGATTTAAGTGCCGGCACCAGTTTTTTACAGATAGGGCAGGTCGGAGAGAGGAAGAAAACCAGAGTGTGCGTTTTGGACGGATTACCAATACTCACCTTGCCTCCGGTGAGGCTGTCCAGATCAAAAACCGGGGATGTTTCTCCGATTTTGGGACCACTATCGTTGATCATGGCTCCTACAGGAGCGACCCGCTCGTGGAGAATGCCGATCTGACGGGCCAGCACGAAAAAGCCGAGAATCAGCCCTGCCACCATCACAACCAGCAACGCAACGGTAAAAGATAGAATTGCCACAGAATTACCCTCTGAAATTCATGATTTGCTTTGAGCCACTAGCATGCGGTGGTTTTCAGCCAGCTTGCCAAACAGGTTGTAGATCAGCCAAAGCCCGATACCAGCGAGCAGGGCTACAAAGAGCGCTGTTACCGCGACTCCCTGCACACCCTGCAGAGCTACCATGACCGCCAGGCTGGCCAGCGCCAGATTGCGCAGCACCAGTAACCAGGACACCGGGTGAGACGAACCACCACAACCACATTCAATCTCGGCACGCCCCCGGAACAGACTGACAGCCATAGCTGCAGCGTAGAGCAACAGCAAGGCCGCCAGCCCCGTCGCGCCCAGAGAGGACGTAGCAGGATAGAGCAGCAACAGCACGAACAGGCCCTCGGCCAGAATCAGTGCGTTAGCCGCAATCCCGGCGGCCCACTCCGGAAGTAACCGGTAATTGATGACGTATCCCAGAAACCGGCCGTAATCCGAAACCTTGTGCCAGGCAGCATGAGCAAACAGCAGAGCCAGCAGCACAGTGGCTGTCAGTACGGTCATATCCATAAGTTCCTGGGCCATGATCAAGACTCCGTTAATGAGAAGATGGCCCAACCACCTACGCCTTCAAGGGAATTGGTTTCTTCCAGGGTAAAGCCGGCGTCTACCTGTACTTCATAGCGGTAAAGCATGCCGTCTTCATCGAGGCCAAACAGAACCGGCTGTTCACCATTGGTCACAGACAGCGACACCAGATGCTTGACTTCTGTGCGGCCCAGCACCTTGCCACTCTCCAGACTTACAGCCCAGACTTCCTCAGCCCCATTCTTATGGCTGCCGTCATACGGCTCCGAATGCATGGTTATGAACATCACATCATGAGCTTCGTTGTAGGCGACCACATCCACACCACCGGGTGCCCATGGCTCTTCCACGTCCTTGGTGAAGGAACGCTTGCTGATTAAACCGGGTGCCTTGTCACTATCGGATATCTGATAGATATTCCCGAAGAAAGAGACAAACAGAAGATCATCGCCAGCCCGCTTACCCACGATAAAAACCGGGTCTTCCTCGGCATCAAAAATTTTGTCACTACTTTCTGGTGAACCAAACTGGCCGTCGGAGCCCAGAGAGAAGCTCTGGAAGCGCCCGTCGCCACAAGCTGTTGTGAACTTCACTGAATCTGCTGCGGGGAATACGCCAAAGCACCCAGGAGTAGGAACTTCCTGCAGGACACTGCCATCCTTCAGATCCACCACTGTTACTGACGTAGCTGGTGTGGCGTTTTGTACAAAGGCGTAATTGTCGTCGTATGAAATGGCAAGTACCGCGTTGGACGGAGCAACTTGAGCGGCTTTTTCAGGCACTACGACTTCCTGAAGTAGGGTCAGGGTAGGAACGTCAAATTCCTGAACTACAGACTCTGTCGGACCATAAGTAATTCGTTTTGCGTAATGGGACAAGCTATAGAGGCGGGTAAAGTC
Organism: Marinobacter sp. F3R11; assembly: GCF_003318275.1. Lineage (GTDB taxonomy): Bacteria > Pseudomonadota > Gammaproteobacteria > Pseudomonadales > Oleiphilaceae > Marinobacter. Next base: position 212,907 of record NZ_QOCH01000009.1, read on the forward strand.
GCTATTGGCGGCCATCTGGCCGACAAGACCGAAACTCAGATTTCCTTTCACACTGAGGTCGTCTCTGGACAGAACCACGGTCTGGCTTGCGCCATCCCAGCTCTGATCCAGAACAAACAGATTCGGGCCAGGCTGAATCTGCTCTTCAACCGTCAGTATTTCTGGCTCAAATGTATCCGCAGCCTGCACCGTTCCTGAAAGCAGAACGCTTGCCAGCGCAGCGAGGGCCAACCTTGAGCTGTGCATATTAAACCTCCGAATGTATTTAAGGGGGCGTTGATACGCTCCTGAAACGGAAGTTTGCATAAGCTATGCCACTTCGGGGTTTTTTGCTTAACCCCGTTTTATTGGCCACTGAACAGCCAGCATGATCAATTGATGAACAGCAGATTGCAATAATACCGGGCAGGAAAGGCCGGCATTCCGGGAATTCCGCACCAAAACAGTAAAACAGGAGCAAAAACAGTGCAGATAAAGATTCAGCCGGATTGCAAAGTCAAAGCGGTGGCTGCTCACGCAGGCATGGCGCGGGCAGCCAGAACCCCCTAACGGGCGGAGCGACGGGCAATCAATGCTAACGGGCCACCACCCGGCGGCCCCTGATGTTCAGCACCACCGGATACATATATCATCGGGTTACCAATAGCTGCAGCCAGCACTGCACCGACAACAGATCGTGCGTGACGGGTATGATTGATGTCCGAATCGTCCAGCATGGTGTTGCGATACCCACGCACGCGACCACTGGGATCAGCTTCAGCTTTTGCGAGAATCTGGATGATATCGAACCCTTCCGGTGCAAGTTCCCTGGCGCTCTGACACGCCCGCTCAAGCACTCCTGCATCCAGCGCATCCGTCATAACGTCGTGACATATAAACAGATCACCGTCGGACGCAGGGGAGTTACCCAGTACAACCACCTCACAGCAGTCCAGCTCAGCGCCCGCCGACGCTGAGGCAACGGCTGAGTAGCTATGGAAGTCCGTGCAGTTGAGTCCGGCAACGGCATTGGCATCGGTAAACCCGCGCTCTCCGAGCCCTATCGCGATACCAAGTGCAGACGCTCCTCTGGAGTATGCCATGGATTTATAGGTTTCAGTGGTGATGGTCGTACCGCCAGTGTCTGCAAAATCAGAAGACACCAGTAACGGACACTTTACCTGCACAAAATGAACATCTGCGGGATCGGCAATACCGGCATCGCTCATAGCCGCCCTGGTAGCCTCAGACACCAGGCGAATCTGTTCTTCCCGGCCCAATGCTGTTGGCGTGATCACAGGGGTTCTTGCGACACCAGCAGCAAAAGCTTTTTTCCCGTCGGTGCGGAGGTTATCCGCCGAGGCCTTTCCTGAGCGGCTGATAACCGTCAGATGCGGGCTCAAAACACCTTCAGTCCCCCCGGACATAACCATGGAAATGGCTGCCGCCTTCTCTGCACCGAGGTATTCCCGGAACAACGCCTTCAGCTCGCTGGCCATGTACGCACGGGTAAAATCGTTCACACAACCATTGCCTTCGGTCTTTCCAAGAATGGCAATAACCTCGCTGGCTCGTATATCACTGTTATCTATAGCAAGGCGGAGACCGCTCACGTCGCCTGGATGATCAATCGGAATAGTATGGACATGGCAATGCATCAATCAGCTCCTTCCTGCTGCCAAAAAATAAAATGGCGATCAATCGCCTCAAGAATCCAGAAAAATGCCAGCCCGATGAACGCGGCAGCGAAGATGGCAGAGAACATAATGTCGGTATCCAGATGGTACGACGACACCAGAACCACATATCCCAACCCGGCATTTGCACCAACAAACTCACCGACAATCGCACCCACAACTGCCAGGGAGCTGGAAATCTTCAGCGCAGACATGACATACGGGAGGCTGGCAGGCAGCCGTAACTTCCAGAAAATTTCCTGCCGGCTGGCCTGATAGGTCCGGAAGAGTTCATCACTCTCGGCGTCGATGGACCGCAAGCCCTTCACACTGTTGATCAACACAGGGAAGAAGCAGATCAGGGCTGATGCTGCAATTTTCGAAGCCATCCCCGTACCCAGCCAAACCACCAGCAAGGGAGCCAGGGCAACCAGGGGTGTGGTTTTAAGGGCAATAGCCACAGGAAAAAGACTCAACTCGACAGGCCGGAAATGTACAAACATTACCGCGACAAAGAAGCCGGCAATATTCGCAATCAAAAAGCCCCATAAGGTCTCCTGAAGCGTTACCCATGTATGGTTAATCAGGTCCGAATCCATGGCATCCAGCACGTCAGACGGTGCCGGTAGCATATAGGCCGGAATGTCAAAGACATGAACAGATACTTCCCAGGCCACTAGCAACAGGCTGATAAACACCAGCGGGTACAACAGTGCGTCGTAGCGTTTGAGAATCCCGAGTGGCATACGTCTGGATACATCAGTCCTCACGGTGCAGCTCCCGTCGCAGTCTGGCGATTGTCTGTTGATAAGGCTGAGTTTCTTCAATACTGACGAAACCAGCGCTTCGTGGCTTCGGTAACGGCACGTCAATAATCGTACGTATTCCCGCAGGGCGACTGCTCAGAACCACCACCCGATCGGACAGGCTGACTGCCTCGTGCAGCGAATGGGTAACCATGACAATGCTTTTGAGCCCGTTTGCCCGGTTCTCCCAGAGTTTCAGCAGTTCAAGATTCAGTGTGTCCCGGGTCATTTCGTCGAGCGCGCCGAAAGGCTCATCCATCAAGAGCAGCTCCGGTTCAGCCGCCAGAGTCCGGGCAAGTGCGACTCGCTGTTGCATGCCCCCGGACAACTGTTTCGGGTAATAGTTGGCGTAAGCGAGCAGTCCGACAAGCTCGAGTGCGGCTTCGGCCTTACCCCTGCGAAGGCTCTGGGGCGTTTTTTGCGGCCCCAGAGAGAGGCTGAGTTCTACGTTTCCGCGAACGGTAAGCCAGGGCATAAGAACCGGCTTCTGGAATGCCATGCCGCGGCGCGGCCGGACCTTCGGGAATATCACCTTGCCAGCACCCGAGCTGTCATCAGCATCCGGCTTCAGCAGTTCGAGCATCAACCTGAGCGTTGTGGATTTCCCACAGCCGCTGGGGCCGATAATGGATACAAATTCACCCTGCCTGATTTCCAGGTCAATATTTCGCAATATGTGTGTATCGTTCAGGGTAAGGCTGCAGTTCTGAAGAGTCAGGAGCGGATCCCCCACCAGGGCGTTACCGCCCTGAGAGTCCGCCGGGGCCTGTATGGCTGTCGATTGCATTAGTTACTCTGTTCCAGGAATTCGTTTGTGTAGACATTTTCAAGTTCCTGCTTCTCGTCCAGGAACTCCAGGGATAGCAACTGTTCCTGAAGATTCTCCCATGCCATCCGGGTCATAGTGCCCAGTGGGGGCTGTTCAGGGGCAAGCAGAGGAATACTGGCATTCATCATCGCCAGCTCGTGTTCAAAACTCAGTTTGTCGCTGTACTTCATACCAAAACGGGCAACTTCTTCCGGGTTTTCCAGTGCATAGGCCCAGCCCCGGAAACTTGCGCGGACAAACGCTTCGACCATTGCAGGATCGGATTCAATGAGATCATCGCGGGCAAAAAGCGTATCGGCGTAGAAGTTGATACCGTAGTCCTCAGGCGATATGACATTGACGTCGTATCCCTTCTCCTGCACTGCGATCACTTCGTTAATCACATAACCGGGCCAGGCCTGAACCTGACCGTTCAGCAAGGGGCTCAGGTCGTATTTAACCGGCATTTCTCTTATCGCCGTCTTTTCCAGACCAGCAGCCTGAACCATGGCGCGGTAGGTCAACTCCTCATTGCCTCCGAGCTTCACACCCGCCAGTTTTCCCTGCAGATCCTCCAGCGTTTCAATGCCCGAATCCGCCATTGCAAACAAAGCAAAGGGTGTTTTCCGGTAAACGGCCCCTACCGCTGTGATCGGTACACCTTTTTCTCTGGCCAGCAGGATCTGATCTGCTCCGGTAATACCGAAGTCTTCGCTGCCGGATGCAACCATTTGCACAGCCGGGAAGTCGACACCGCCGGGACGAATCTCGACATTGAGCCCGGCCTCTTCATAAAAACCTTTCTCTTTTGCCGCGTAGAACCCGGCAAACTGGGCCTGATGTACCCATTTAAGCCTGAGTGTCACGTCTTTCAGGTCACTTGCAGCTGCCGCCTGTGAAACTACGGCAAAAACAAATGTGAGCCACATCATAAAGATCGGCCTTACCATGCCTGCGGTCATTCGGTCGTTTTTCATGTCTGCCTCTCATATGCAACGGATGTTCTTTGGATCATCACAACAATAGTGACTCACGAGTGAGCTTGACAAGCGACAAATTTAGCTCATAGTGATGCCAAAAAAGCATCACTCTACAAGCGCTGAACTGGCCATTCCGGACACCGCCAGCATTCATATGGAGAGACTTTCATCGTGCAGCACATCCGTTATCTTCACTACGTTGACGAAGTAGCCAAAGCCGGTTCGATTCGCAAAGCTGCGGAGCGCCTGAACATAGTGTCCTCGGCGGTTAACCGCCGGATTCTGGACATCGAACGTGAGGTAGGTGCCCAGCTTTTTGAACGTTTGCCACGAGGGGTCCGGTTGACGTCTGCAGGGGAGATTTTTGTCGCCTATGCACGCAGCCAGATGTCGGAAACTGAAAGGATGAGATCAGAAATTGAGGCTTTGAACGGCCTCAGACGAGGAGAGGTCAGGCTGGCGGTCATTGAAGCGGCGAGCGCAGATTTTCTTCCGCGCCTGATCGCAGATTTTCAACGCAGATACCCAAAGGTCGCCTTTAGAACAACCGTTTGCGGCAGGGATGAGGTTATGCAACTAGTGCTGAATTTTGAAGCCGATCTCGGGCTGGCACTGAACCCGCCAGCCGAAGCCAAATTCAGACCCTTGATGGTAATGGACCAGCGGGTCAGGGCCCTGGTGGCCGCCGACCATCCACTCACCAGGCTACATTCAGTGCGAGTTCTGGACTGCCTGGACTACCCGGTAGCCCTGCCAGCGCCATCGTTAGGAGGGAGGGTGCTGCTGAACACCTTCCTTGCCAATTCATCTATTAATATCGAGCCAGCTCTTGAGTCGAATTCATATGAAATGATGCGGAATTTCGCCAGGCTGGCGGGCGGCGTATGTTTTCAGGTGGATATAGGAATTTCGCCCCGGCGTGAGACCGATGCCCCCCTGCTTTCTAACGACCTTGTGGCATTACCATTAACCGACAGCCGCCTTCCTGTGGGGAAGCTGGTTATGGGGATGCATCACGACCGGGCCCTGCCTGTCGCCGCCGCAAAATTTGCCCAGGAAATGGAGCTGGCTCTATCGGCCTTTTAGCAAACCTGCAGGCCTCTGTAACCTGATTCGGGCAAGGCCTGCCAACCCTCTCCACTGCACAAATTTGCCAATCGACTTCCGCGCATCCGCCATTGGTGGGCTTCTACTCAACCCATACACTGCTTACAGCAGCCCACGCCATACAAAACAAATAGCTGCGCAACAAAGACAAAAATCAAAACAAGAGGTCTTTAAATGAAACTGCTCAAGCATCTTCATATGCGCAAGGTAACCTATGCCTGCGCTCTTGTATTTTCAGTCTCCATGGGCCTGAGCGCATCCTTGGCCAACGCCCGAACACTGAACTACGCCACTCCTGCCTCCCCTACCGACCGTCCTACCAACCAGGTTCTGCGCTGGTGGGGCGATGAAATCGCAAAACGTACCAACGGCTCTGTTGACGTTAAAATACACTGGGCGCAGAGCCTGCTGAAGTACAAGGATTCCGCACGCGGCATTCAGTCCGGTATCGCTGATATGGGGCCAATGACCCCGGAATACTCTTTGGCGATAACCCCACTTCTGTCCGTATCCCAATCAGAACTCGGTTCGGGCAACAACTACATAGCGGTCGAGGCCTGGCGCAGGGCTGTCGACGGCTTCGAGCCCATAGACAAAGAAGCTGCCCGTAGTGGCCTTCGCCCCATTGGCTACTATTCCAGCGGTGTTCGCGTGAACATGAGCACAACCCGCCCCTACCTTACACCGGACGATTTCAAAGGCGACAAAGTACGCCTCACACCACGTTCAATGAACGCAGCGAAAGCGAACGGCTGGAAGGTGACTCCGGTCAACATTACCTTCGCAGATTTCTATTCCGCTATGGAACGCGGCACCATCGACGGCGCCCAGAGTTACCTTTATCTGATGCCCCCTTACAAACACAACGAGGTGGCAAAATATGTGGTAGAGCCCGGCATCGGGCAATCCATGATTGTTGTTGTGATGAACAACAGAGTCTGGGAAAGCTTGTCAGACACTGAAAAACAGGTATTTGAAGAACTTGCTCCGGTCTTCAGTGAGAAAATGGCCCAGGCCGGGCTTCAGGAGGTTGATATTGCAGTAGACCTTCTCAACAACAGCCCGGATTATCCTGTTGAGTACTACAAGCTGACGGATGAGCAGCGCAAGGTCTGGGAGGAACAGATGGTTCCGGCAGTCGATGAGTACATCGCTGATCTTGCCAAACGCAACCCCGCAGCAACAGAACTGCACGAGCGCTTTCTTGCAGAGTTGTACAACGTTGAGGAGGAAGTACGCGAACAGGGTTACCCCTGGCAGCGCAACTGATGGCAGTCACCGGGGCAGCAGCAGTACCTCCGCCCCGGTACTTCAACGATGCGCTGGATAAACGGAGGGTATTTTCATGACCAGACTCAGCCAGTCTATTCCACGGGCAATAAACTCGGTGGACCGCCAGATTGTCCGCTTCAGCCAGCTATTGTTGGCACTGATGGTCGTCGTGACGTTTTTGTCTGTGGTAGGGAGAACCTTTTTCTCACAGGCCGTGCCTGACGATCTGTTGATTTCCGAAATGATCATGGTTGCCATCGTATTTCTGCCTATGGGCTACGTTCAGTCGGCTGGCGCCCATCTGGAAGTCACGGTTATTACCGACCACTTTCCCCGGAAGATCCAATCGGTACTGGTGACCCTGGGACTGATTCTTGGCGTCATATTCTTCGGCCTGATGACCTGGCTCAGTGCCCGCGTGGCCTGGGAGTCATGGGAGTTCGGCGTAATCGCCTACGGCAGCGCACTGGATCTGCCCGAGTGGCCAATCCGGGCCCTGATCCCCCTGGGATTGTCCTGGTGGTGTGTCCGCATGTTCGTCCAGTTGATTTTCCCATCCAGCCGGCCCGACCATGAATCAGAACTCACTCAGGCTCTTGAAGAAACCGAAGTCCACTGATTCAACCCATTTTTATAACAAACAGAACAGGTGTGTGAACAATGGATCCAACTACCATTGGAATCTGGGCGACAGCTGGCATGGTAACCATGTTACTACTGCGTATTCCGATCGCTGTTGTACTGATTGCCACTGGCTATAGCGGTCTGATCTTTGTCATGGCCAGCCGGGGCGATACTTTTGATCTTGAACAGGGGTTTATAACGGCAAACAGCTTTCTGGGAGAGTTGCCCTACTCATCCACGGCAGAATATACCTTTACCACCATTCCGATGTTCCTGTTGATGGGCTACATAGCAACCGAAGCAGGATTCACCAAAGACATTTACCACACCGCACGGATGTGGCTGGGGCGTATGCCCGGTGGCCTGGCCGTAGCGTCTTCTGTTGGCTGCGCCCTGTTTGCTGCTATCAGTGGCAGCAGCCTCGCCACTGCCGCGGCAATGGGGCGCATGGCGGTCCCCGAGATGCTTGCACGAGGCTACGACAAGGGGCTGGCCACCGGGGTAGTTGCGGCATCGGGCACTCTGGGGTCGCTGATTCCACCCAGTATCCTGATGATTCTCTATGCGGTTTTCACTGACCAGTCCATCGCCGCAATGTTTGTGGCCGGAGTTATTCCCGGCCTGCTCTCGCTGCTGATCTACGTCGCCATGGTCATGGTCCGGGCCAGGATCAATCCGGAGCTGGCACCTCCTACGCCAAAGGTAAGCTGGCAGGAAAAGTTCGGGTCTCTGAAAAGCACCTGGGGCATGCTGCTCCTTATTGCCGTTGTAGTATCCGGGCTCTATTCCGGCCTCTTTACACCATCTGAAGCCGGGGCCATCGGTGCCTCCATCGCGTTTCTTATCAGCCTGTTTGCCCGTCGCCTGAATCGCAAAAAAACCTCCACGGCATTGCTGGAAACTCTGAAAAGTACTTCCATGCTGTTCGCCGCAGTGATCGGCGCTTATATGATCACATCCTTCACCGCCCTGACCGGAATCGCTGCCGACCTGACCAGCTGGGCTGGTGGTTTTGATGTGCATCCGGTTGTGGTGATTGCGTCGCTGTCTGCCCTGTATATATTCCTTGGCACCTTCATGGGCTCTATCGAGATCATGTTACTGACGCTGCCAATTGTCATCCCCATCGTCCAGGGGCTGGAATACGACCTGATCTGGTTTGGCATCATTATGATCAAGTACCTGGAGATAGGCCTGGTGTCACCGCCGGTGGGCATAAACTGCTTCATCCTTAAAACCGTCGTCGATGACAGTGTTCGCCTGGGGGATATTTTCAAAGGCGTCTCCTGGTTCATTGCGATGGATATAGTCACGATCGCGCTACTGGTTGCATTCCCTGAGATCGTCACCTTCCTGCCCAGCCTGATGTAAGGCCCGGCATCACGGACATCTGTTACTAACAAGACAAACAAGAGGCAGTCATGAACATCACGCAACCCCTTCACAAAGCACTCAGGGAATGCCCCGATGCGCTGGCCATTGTCGATGGTGAGCGCCGCCAGAACTGGCGTCATCTGGTCAGCCGAATCGGCAGTCTGGCCGGCGGCCTGCAAAGCCTGAGCATGCAGCATGGTGACCGAGTTGGCATGCTGGCCCGCAATTCCGACCACTACATAGAATACCTCTATGGTGTGATCTGGGGCGGGGGCGTAGTCAACCCGGTGAACATTCGCTGGAGCGCCCGGGAAATAGCCTATTCCCTGGATGACAGCGACACCCGCATTCTGCTGATAGATGACACCTTTCTGGAACTTCTTCCAGCCATTCGCGAACATTCTGTCGCACTTGAAACCATCGTTTTTGTCGGCCCGGGTAAAGCTCCTGAAGGCACAATCGATTTTGAGCAACTGATCAGCACATCCGCCGAAGTGCCCGACGCCAATCGCCATGGCGATGATCTGGCCGCCATTCTCTACACGGGCGGCACAACCGGACAGCCCAAAGGTGTCATGCTCAGCCACAACAACTGTTACCTGGGGTCTATCGGGGCTTCTCTGGGCGCACCACGCCCCCCCAGACAGGCAGGCCTGCATGCAGCCCCGTTTTTTCATGTCGCAGGCATGCAATCGATGTTTGGGTTATCTATTCGTCTTGGCACCCATGTTGTTCTTACCGGCTTTGAGCCAGCATTGGTACTTCGGGCCATAGAGGAACACGGTATATCGGAGATTTTCCTGGTGCCAACCATGTTAAGAATGCTGCTGGACCATCCGGATTTCGGCGTACGCAACCTGAGTAGTCTGGAATCCGTTCGCTATGGTGCCTCGCCCATGGACATCAGCCTGCTGGAACGCGCCATGAACGAGTTACCGGGTGTGGACTTCTCTCAGGCCTACGGCATGACTGAGCTTGCGCCAACTGTTGCAGTCCTGCCTCCCTATTACCATACAGAAGAGGGTCGCAAAGCCGGAAAACTGCGCTCTGCTGGCATACCTACTCCGGTTGCCGAAATCCGGATTGTTGACCCCATGGATAAGGAGCTACCCAACAATACTGTGGGAGAAATAGCTGTGCGCGGCCCTATGGTGATGCAGGGCTACTGGAATAAGCCTGAGCAAACAGCAGAGGCTCTCAGGGGGGGATGGATGCATACCGGAGATGCCGGCTATATGGACGATGACGGTTTTCTGTATGTGGTAGACCGCATCAAGGACATGGTTGTGACTGGCGGTGAGAACGTATACTCGGCTGAGGTCGAGAACGCCATCCTCAAGCTTCCGCAGGTAGAGCTGTGTGCCGTATTCGGCGTGCCGGATGAGCGCTGGGGGGAGCGGGTTCATGCGGCCATCAAACTGCGTCCGGGCAGTGAGCTGAGCGAACAACAGGTGACAGATCACTGCAAAGAGCATATTGCCAGCTATAAGTGCCCACGTAGTATCGAATTCGTCGACGAGATGCCCATGTCCAGTGCCGGAAAACTGCTCAAGTTCAAAATGCGCGAACCTTACTGGGAAAATCAGGACCGTCGTGTTGGCTAACCCCAAATCCTTTACTGGCCAACCACCAGAGGACAATCATCCGCCAGCACTGCCTGGCGATACTCCCCGGGGGGCAACCCTGTCCATTTTTTGAAGGCCCGGTGAAACGTGCTGGGCTCGGAAAATCCCAGCCGTTCCCCCACTTCCATGAGAGACAGGTTCGGGCACGCCAGATAATTGATAGCAGCATCCCTCCTCAGGTTGTCCTTCAGATCCTGGAAGCGCTCATGCTCCATCCGCAGCCTCCGGCGCAGCGTATAAGCAGGCATCCCGAGAGCTTCTGCAACCTGTTCAAGTGGTACCGAACCATCGGCAAGGTGCTGTCTGAGGTAGCGCCGAACCCGCTCGATAATGTGTGAACGATCGCGGTAACGGACCAGGAGGTTACCAAGGGAGCGCGGCAGAAAACTACGCAGGCTGGCGCAATCCTGGCGTAAGGCGCAATCAAGCAATCTGGCATCAAAGCAGAAAGCGTTGCAGGACTGTCCATACATAACGGGTCCGTTGAAGAGCATACTGGATTCCAGCTGCTCCGGGCATGTCTGACCACGCATCAGCACCCGGGTAATCGGTATGCGTTCCTCAACCATCCAACACATCAGGCCATAGCTGAAAAACATGAAAATCCGTTCAGCGAACTCGGAGCATTTATTAATCTCCCCGTGACTTTGCAGACGAACCCACGCCAAATCGCCCTGGCGTTGCAGGCGAACCGTGAAATCCTGCAACATCAGATGATAAAACTGACAACCAGCCCCCAGAGCATCACCAAGTGTTGAGGAATGCACCATCAATTCACAACATTGTGCGAATGTGCCGAGCTTCACAGGATGAGAGCAAAGGCTCCAGTATTCATCTCTGGTTTTGCGCTGAACAACCCGCAATAATCTGGCGAACTGGGCCTGAGAAACCCGGGACAACGGGGAGCTTTGCAGCGATAGCGGAATCCCCGCCTGTAACAACAGGGAGTCTGTATCAAACCCCTGCCTGCGAGCCCCCTGGAGAATACTGTATACATAGGAAACTGAAATAGTGTGTTTTGGTAGTGTCTGCTTCATGGTGTGGCATTCTGTTTTTATAGGTATAGAGGTTTACCATAATCCACAGAACGCCCCGCCAGCACCATCAAACAATCCTGAAGGCCATCTTTGCAATTCCTTAACCCCCGCCGGACCTAGCGGAGACGGTACCAGCGCGTGCCATGAGCATCGATTTCATAACAAACCTCACCTGATTCCCGGAGATAATTCAGGCAAGCCAGGGCTTCCCCTGTTGCCAGATTGAAAATCATGAAATTATCCTGGGGTATGTCACGGCCAAACAATACTGAAAACAGATCAATCACTCTTCTGGGGCCGGTATCCAGAGCCACACGTAACCTTTCCGTGGTGCATTTCTGGTCGTAGATCAGCGCATCGATGCGCTTGTGCAAGCCGGTAAAACAGTGTTGATGGGCTGGCAACACCAGCACATCGTCGGGGATCTCCGCTTTCAGTTTCTCTAGTGATGCGAGCCAGTCGGCCATAGGATTGGCCGTCGGTTCCATAGGCGTCACAGACACATTGGATGAAATTCCGGGCAACACCTGGTCACCGGAAATCAGCAATTTGCTGTCTTCGGAATACAGGCAGGCATGCTCCGGGGAATGGCCATTTCCAGTAACAATCCGCCAGCGATGACCACCTATGACATGGTACTGGCCTTCCTCCAGGCACTGATATTGCCTGGGCAGCCGCGAGATCCGCCGGCCATAGTTCCGGTAATGGTTATGATAAGACTCTATTGCCGACCCTGGCCAGCCGACCGCCCGGTGAAATTCCGCAAAATCTTCGGGAAGGGTTTCATCGTGGGCTTGTGCCAGCAGTACCCGACATGTCAGGTACTCCAAGCGGGTCATCCAGAATTCTTCTGCACCCCGCTCCATCAACCATCCCGCCATGCCAACGTGATCAGGATGGAGGTGGGTCACAAATACTCGCCGTATAGGCATGCCCTCCGGAAGCGCAGCCAGCAGCGAATCCCAGGCAGCTTCGGCAGCGAGAGACTGCATTCCTGTATCAACAACCGAATAACCGTCTTCCTCACGGAGCAGCCAGATATTGATGTGGTTCAGCTTCCCGGGCAACGGAATCCGGGCCCAGAAGACATCCTGCGCTACTTCAACCAGCTCGCCCACTCCCGGTGGCGGACACAGACCTGACGGTTCAGCCACAGGTCATGCTCTCTTTGCGTGCCTCGTCCTGTAACTGACGCCACATAATTTTGCCAGTACCAGACTTGGGTAACTCATCAACGATGGCGACCGCAGTGGGCACTTTATACGCGGCCATATGCTGTTTGCACCAGGCAATAATATCGTCTTCAGTGAGGTTTGCCGGTGCAGTCGGCTTGAGCACAACCAATGCCTTGGCGGTTTCACCCCGCTTGGGATCAGGCACCGCAATAATGCAGGCTTCATGAATGTCGGGGTGACCGTACATGATACTTTCCACTTCTGCGGGCCAGACTTTGAAACCAGAGGCATTGATCATCCGTTTGAGCCGGTCAACCATGAAGAAATAGCCCTCTTCATCCATGTAACCCAGGTCACCTGTGCGCAGAAAGCGCCGCCCATCAAGTTCGATGAAACTTTTCGCCGTTGCCTCAGGATCATTCCAGTACTCCAGCATCACCTGCGGACCATGCAGGATGATTTCGCCAGTTTCCCCCTGCGGCAGCTCTTTCAGGGTGGCCGGGTCAATAATGCGGGCATCAACTCCGAATGTAGCTATTCCCAGACACTGGCGTTTGCCCCGCCCTAAGGGATTACCAAGAATGAAGGCCGCTGTCTCGGTTAGTCCATAAGCTTCGTTGTAAACAATGTCGAATTCCTCTGCCAGCTTCCGGGAGATAGCTTCCGGCATGGCAGCGCCGCCACCCATAAGTTTGCTCAGACTGGAAATATCATGGTTTTCCAGTTCAGGATTCGAGAAAAAATCGACAATCATCGAAGGTGGAGCACTCCACAGACTAACGCCGTGGCGCTCAATCAGTTTCAGTGCCACATCCCTGTCCCAGCGCTGCATCAGCACCGAAGTTGCAGCGTTGAAGATAGGGCCGTTCATACCCCCCTGCATACCCAGAAAGTGAAACAGAGGCGCAATGGCCAGCGCCGAAAATGCGGGCGAGCCGCCACGCCAGATAGTCGAGGCCGCAATTGCAGCCATTACAGTGCTATGGGAATGAACACAGCCTTTGGGATGACCGGTAGTACCGGAGGTGTAACCAATGACGCAGAGGTCATCATGCTTCCCGGTAAACGCTGCCGGCGTAATGTTGCAGTCAAGCGCATCCTGCCACAGGGTAACGCCGCGACCACTATGCCTGTGCCTTGGTTCAGTCACCGCTGCAGGTACAGCAAGATCGGTCGGCTCTGTCAGGTAGTCAGAGTATGCATGCACGATCAGGTGCTCAACGTCACCGGATTCCAGCAACGGCTGTGCGTTTGCATACAACTCCTGGGCTACCAGGGCTGTTCGCGCGCCGCTATTAACCACACAATATTGCAGTTCATCAGCCAGGTTCATCGGGTTAACAGGAACCACGACCCCCTGTGCCCGAAGAATGGCGTAATAGCCAATAATGTACTGAGGGCTGTTCTGGGAATACAGGGCAACCCGGTCGCCAGGGCGAATGCCGCACTCCTGCTGCAGATATCCTGCCAGCGCCTGAACCCTCTGGAATATCCCGGAGTAACTCAGTACCGAGTCATAAAAGACCACCGCCGGTTTGTCCGGATATCGGGCTGCTGCCACCTCCAGATTGTAATACAGGCTGGTCTTCGGCAGTTCCAGTGTCCCAGGTAGTCCCTTGGGCCAATACCTGTCTTGTTCCACTTTCATAGTTGTCCTCCCGGCTCCGCGCCTGACGTGTTATTGAAATACTGTAATCAGATAATCTTGCGAGCAATCAGCTCTTTCATGATTTCATTAGACCCGCCGTATATCTTGCTTACCCGGGCATTGGCATACATTCGCGCGATGGGATATTCGAGGATATAGCCGTAGCCACCATGGAGCTGCAGGCATTCATCAATCACCTCACAGTTCTTCTGGGTGGTCCACCACTTGGCCATGGCTGCTGTAGTGGTATCCAGCTCTCCGGCCAGTAACTGCATCATGCACTGATCAACGAAGGTTGTGGCGATGGTAGCTAGGGTTTTACATTCAGCCAGTTTGAAGCGAGTGTTCTGCAGTTCACTCAGTTGTTGGCCAAACACTTCCCGCTGCCGGACGTAATCAGTGGTGAACTCTATAGCCCTGTGCATACTGGCCTGAGCCGAAAGCGCAATAATCATGCGTTCCTGAGGCAACTGCTGCATCAGCTGACCAAATCCCAGGCCCTCCGTTGCTCCCAGCAAATTATTCACAGGCACCCGGACATCATCAAAAAAGAGCTCAGCAGTGTCCTGTGCTTTCTGCCCTATTTTTTCCAGCAGTTTGCCGCGGCGAAAACCTGTCTGCCCCTCGGTTTCCACCATGATCAAGGAGATTCCTCTGGCACCGAGTTCCGGATCAGTTTTGGTAACTACGCAAATCAGATTGGCATGAAAGCCGTTTGTAATGAATGTTTTGGAGCCGCTGACAAGGTAATCATCGCCGTCACGAACCGCCCGGGTTTTAACATTTTTGAGATCAGAACCAACTCCCGGCTCGGACATGGCAATTGCGCCGACAAGCTCGCCGGTGGCCATGCGTGGCAGCCAGCGCTGTTTCTGCCCCTCACTCCCATAAGCGAGGATGTAATGAGCAAGAATGCCGTTGTGAACGCCTATACCAAAATTCAACAGTGCGCGGGTCAGCTCAATATTGATCACCGCCTCGTGGGCGAAGTTGCCGCCACCGCCACCGTACTGTTCCGGGATACTGGCGCACAGCAGCCCCATTTCACCGGCTCTCAGCCATGCTTCGCGATCCACATAGCCTTGTTTGTTCCAGCGTTCCTGGTTGGGAACGAACTCTTTATCCAGAAACCTGCGCACAGAATCCCGGAAAATCTCCAACTCTTCGGTCATCCAGGGGGTTTTGTAATGCGCCATTGTTTTTCTCCCGTTTATTCTTGTTGGTAGCCCGGGCAACCCCTTCGGGTGGGATGCGGAAGCCTTTGGCAAAATCCTGCATCAGAGTACGCATCCCGCCGGTGCATACCAATGGCAAAACCGAATGCTTTTATTGGTAATTATTAGCTTCAGGCTCCTGCCCGCCTCATCAACCAGGCTGGTATCAGGGCAAAGGCAAATGCCAGGGCAAGTATCAGAAAGCTATCCTGAAACCCCTGGCTGTACCCCTGAAACCAGACCACCTCACCAAGTTGACGCAACGCAAGGCTGTGTATCTGATCCGCACTCGCACCTGCCGCCGTGTAGCTGTCGTGCATAACCGACAGCCACTCGCGGGTCATCTCATTACCCATAGTCTGGGTTTCCGCAATAACCGCTGCATGCCCGACGCTGCGCCACTCCAGTACCACAGCAAGAACATTCACACCCATGGCACCACCAAGCTGGCGCGAAAAATTATTGGCGCCAGCCCCCTGACTGAGCAGATGCGGTGGCAGAAGGTTCAGTGAGCCGGTACTCAGAGCCGGCATGCCCAGACCCAACCCTATCCGGCCCAGCGCAACCCAGCCCACAATGACCCACGGCAAGGTATAAACATCAATGACAGCCAGCGACCAGCATGACCACGCGAACAGTGTCGCTCCGAGTGCTATCAGCAATGGTGCCGGATACAGATCACTCAGACGTCCGGCTACCGGAAACATCAACCCCATGGCCAGCCCCGCAGGTATCAGCAGTAACCCGGAAGCACTGGCTGAAAACCCCTGAATTTCCTGCACAAACAGCGGAACAAGATAGGTTGAACCAAACAGCCCGGCCCCATAGCAAAAGGCCACAAGACAACTGGCGGCAAAACCGGGATTGGCAAAAATTCTGACCGCCAGTAACGCCCGAGGGCTGTGCCACTCCCAGACCACAAATACAACTGAGGTCACCAGTGCCCCAATGCCACAGGACAGGATCTCTGTAGCTCCCCACCCCAACCTCTGGCCATTGGACAGGGTCCACAACAACAGCCCGAGAGCAGCACAAAGCAAGGTAAAACCGGTCCAGTCGAATGGCTGCATCCGGTCTTCCGACCCCCGGGCAGGTGCAAAAAACAGGGCGAACATAATACCGGCCAGACAAGCAGGGAGCGGCAGGAAAAACACCGCCCGCCAGCTCAACCAGTCCACCATGAAGCCACCCAGTGCAGGCCCTACTGCCGGACCCAGAACAACCCCCAGCCCATAAACTCCCATGCCCAAACCACGTTGCTCCGGAGGAAACACCCGGAAAATAACGGTCATAGCCAGCGGCTGGATGATTCCTGCCATGGCGCCTTGCAGAATTCTGGACAGAATAACCATATCTTCGTGGAGACTGACGCCACCCAGGACAGCAGCGATCATGAACAGCACCATGGCGCCGATGTACGCACCCTTCATACCGAAGGTCTGCAATACCCAGGAGCTTAGCAACATGAACGCCGCCATTGCGGCGAGAAAGCCAGTTGACAGCCACTGCGCCTTGGTCTGGGCAATTCCGAAGTTACCCATAATGTCCGGGATAGCCACATTGACAATGGTTGCGGCCATCGTCATGGACAGGGTGCCGAGCATCACTGTCAGGGTAATGAACCACTTGTATCTTGGCCCATAACGCTCGAACAGGGCTTCAGTCTCCGACACGGATACCCGCCTCTACCATCATTCCGGGGCGTAACCGGCTATCAGGCTTGTCAAAAACAATCTTGAGCGGAATTCTCTGAGTCGTTTTGGTGAAATTACCGCTGGGGTTAGGGCTTGGTATCAACGCAAACTCACTGGTTGCTGCGTACCCTACCCGTGTCACCGTGCCGCGGAATGACTCTCCCGGGTATGCATCAACTTCAATGGATACCTTTTGCCCCGGCTTTACCTTTCTTACCGCGGTTTCCTTGACGTTTGCCTCTACCCAGAGCCTGTCCGGACGGAAAACCAGCATCAGGTTCTGACTGGTCTGTACATATTCACCAGCCTCAACAAAGGCACGGGCTACGCGACCATTTACCGGGCTGCGCAAATGGTGGTCACGCAGCCGCAGTTTCAGGGTCTGCTCTTCCGCTTCCAGACCGGCAAGACGACCGGCAACCACATCCGCCTCCCTGGCCAGTACTTGCTGCCTGAGTGCTTCGGCTTCCGCCCGGGTTCTGCCAGCCTTTGCCGCCAGCGACTGGCTCTCAGCCAGTTTCAGGTTCAGCTGTGAAGCGTCACGCAGGTGGCGTGCATCGGCCAGTTGTTGCGCCGATACCATGGCATTCGCGGTCATACCCTGAAGACGCATGAGGTCTTCATCTGCCTTGGCCAACTCTAGCTTTTGCCGCGCAAGTTTCAGGCGAGCTGCAGCCAGCTCCTGCTCAGCCAGTTCCAGTTCTGTACGGTCAACGGCCCTGGCATAATCCAGTTCCGCCTGTATCCGGGCTGCATCCGCTTCCAGAACTGACCGGCGCCCGGACATCACTGCCAACTCAAGTTCAAGCTCGCTGCTGTCAATCGCCAGCAACAGCTGACCTTCACTTACAGAGTCGCCCTCTTCCACCTCAATGGAACGAACCCAGCCGGGCAGCCGGGAAGCTATGGCGACCATGTCTGTCTTGATCCGGGCGTCCACCACATGCACATGGTTTATCCGGTAGATCAGCCATTGGCTTCCCCATATCAGCAAAACCAAAACGAGTACCAGCACAGCAGCTGTCTTTACAGCGCTCCCACGCTGCAGATAACGCCTACGGGATCTTGACACCGTCATACCGGATATAGTCCTTGTTATGGTTGTTTTGACATTCTGGCGCGAGTCTAGCCTGCCCGCTCAATAATCGTTCTGGCCATAGCTATGACCGGTGCATCCACCATCTGGCCATCCACTTTAAAGGCACCGTCTCCTGACCTGGCTGCCTTCATGACTTTGTAAGCCCACGCCACCTGCTCCGGATCCGGAGAAAAACCTGCCTGTACTGGTGCGATCTGCTTCGGGTGGATACAGAGCATACCCGCAAACCCCATGTTCCGGGCCCGACGAGCCCGACCAAGCACCGCATCTTCATCGTCAAAAACCGGGAAAACCGTATCGATTGGCGCCAGCAAACCGGCCGCTCGGGAGCTGATCAGGAGCTGATAACGGCACTGATCCATAACAGTCTCTGCCCCCTCGGTATTGCCTTCAATGCCCAGATCATCACTGAGGTCCAGGCCGCCATAGCTCAGCCGTTCTACTCCCGGCACCGCTGCAATCTCGTTGAGAGCAACCAGCCCGATAGCAGATTCAATCAACGGGATAATGGCCTTCCCGGCACTGACCACAGCAAGAATATCATCCGCTGATTCAGCTTTCGGTAACATGATGCCGATTACCTTCGCATGACGCGTACACAGTGCCAGATCTTCCTCAAAACCCGCAGCTCCCCGGGCATTGATGCGCACATATACCGGCGCACCTTCATGGCTGGAAAGGAATACATCCAGCGCCTGACGGGCAGAGTCCTTGGCGTCTGCCGGCACGGCGTCTTCCAGGTCCACAATCACCACTCCAGCATTGCTGGCAATTGCTTTGGGAATTCGCTCGGGGCGGGAAGCCGGCACGAAGAGCATGGTTTTCAAATCTCTGCCTGTCATGGTCAGATTCCTGTTTTCTGTATTACGTTAGTGTCCGATCACACCGCTATGCTGTAACTGGCGGATCCGATCCTGGCCAATACCCAGCTCACCGAGAATTCCTGCGTTATGCTCGCCTAACTCTGGCACAGCAGAAACTGCATCGGGGAAACACAAGCCCGGCGACTTCAGGGCAGGCAGGGGTCCAGCCGGTGTTGCCACTTCCACCCAGCGGTCCCGGGCGGCCAGTTGAGGGTGGTTCCAGACCTGCGCCATATTGTTTACCGAAGCATTAGCGATACCAGCCGAATCCAGGCGGCGCACCACTTCATCAAGGGTCATCCCGGAAAAGACCTCCCGGATAAGCGCTCCGAGCTGATCCCGGTTTGCAGATCGCCGGGGGTTATCAAGGTAGAGCTCATCCCGGGCCAGCTCCGGACGTTCCAGCACCAGCTCACAAAATACCTGCCATTCCCGGTCGTTCTGTAGCCCCAACATCACGGTTTTGCCATCCCCGACCGGAAAGGGGCCGTAGGGGTAAATCGTAGAATGGGAAGCTCCCGTCCGGGCTGGTTGCGGCGCACCCCTATAGCTGTAGTACATGGGGTAGCCCATCCACTCCACCAGACTCTCCAGCATCGACACATCAATATGACTGCCTTCGCCCGTGCGAGCCCGTAACAACAATGCTGACAAAACGGAGTTACTGGCGTACATCCCCGCAGCAATATCCGCAACTGAACAGCCAGCTTTCGCCATACCATCTGCGTCCGGCGCCCCGGTCACTGACAAAAAACCACTCTCACTCTGGATCAGCAAGTCATAGGCTTTCTTGCCACCATGGGTGCCTCCGTCGCCATAACCGGAGACGTCACAGACAATCAACTGCGGATACTGTTCATGGAGCTCGTCGAAGGACAGCCCCATCCGGGCCGTAGCACCGGGCGCGAGGTTCTGCACAAGAACGTCTGCCTGTGCCAGCAACCTGTGAAGGATTTCCTGCCCCTCAGCAGCCTTCAGGTTCAGAGTCAGGCTTTCCTTTGAACGGTTGGCCCATACAAAGTGAGAGGAGAGTCCGTTGGCCCTGTCATCGTAGCCCCGGGCAAAATCTCCACCGTCAGGGCGCTCAACCTTGATCACTCTCGCGCCCTGTTCCGCAAGCTGACGCGTACACAAAGGAGCCGCTATGGCCTGCTCCAGTGAGACCACTGTCACCCCCTCCAGGGGGAGGGGCTTTCTGCTATTTCCTGCCACAAAAACCTTCCCTTGGATGCCAGACGTCAGAAAGACCGCGGCAACTCCAGCAGATGCTCAGCCACATATGAGAGAATCAGATTGGTAGAGATGGGCGCTACCTGATACAGGCGCGTTTCCCGGAACTTCCGTTCCACGTCGTACTCATTGGCAAAGCCAAACCCACCGTGAGTCTGCAGGCATACATTGGCGGCCTCCCAGGAGGATTCGGCAGCCAGATACTTCGCCATATTGGCACTGGCACCTGCGTTCCGGCCACTGTCGTATTCTTCACAGGCGCGCCAGCGCATCAGATCCGCTGCTTCTACGTTGATATGGGCCTTGGCGATGGGAAACTGAACCCCCTGATTCTTGCCAATCGGGCGGCCAAACACTTCCCGCTCACTGGCGTACTTGCGTGCCTTGTCTATAAACCAGCGCCCGTCGCCAACGCATTCGGCTGCTATCAGAGTGCGCTCGGCATTGAGACCGTCGAGAATATAGCGAAACCCTTTACCCTCCTCGCCAATCAGATTTTCGGCGGGAATCTCCAGGTTATCGAAGAAGAGTTCATTGGTTTCGTGATTTACCATATTGGCAATAGGCTGAACTGTCAGACCATTACCTATGGCGTGTTGCAGGTCGACGATAAAAATCGACATGCCTTCTGACTTGCGTTTGACGTCTTCCAGCGGTGTTGTGCGGGCCAGCAGGATCATCAGGTCTGAATGCTGGATGCGGGAGATCCATACTTTCTGGCCGTTGATCACGTACTTGTCGCCCTGGCGGACCGCTGTAGTCTTGATCTTGGTGGTATCCGTTCCTGTGGTTGGCTCGGTTACACCCATGGATTGCAGACGTAATTTGCCTGCGGCAATTCCTGGAAGGTAGTTCTGTTTCTGTTCTTCGCTGCCGTGACGCAACAGGGTAAACATGTTGTACATCTGGCCATGTACGGTTCCGGAATTACCACCGGCACGATTGACCTCTTCAAGAATAACCGAAGCTTCTGCCACCCCAAGGCCTGAACCGCCATACTCCTCAGGAATCATCGCGGCCAGCCAGCCAGCCCGGGTCATCGCCTCGACAAACTCCTCAGGGAAAGCTTTCCTTTCGTCTATGCCGCGCCAGTACGCAGCGTCAAACTCCGCGCACAAGCCACGTACACCCTCGCGAATATCCTGATACTTCTCCAGTGATGGACTGGTCATCTATTTGTTCTCCTTGAACTCAAGTTCTGCCTCGTGCGCCGGGCCGTCTTCATTGGCAGCCCAAAGCAATGCCTGACCGTTGCCGTCTATCCGCCCTGCAACCTCGAATGACTTGTTTACGGTTAATGGTCGCAATCCCCGGTAGGACAGGCGTACCGGCGTCAGTCCCGGGTTGGCATCCACAAAGGCCTGCACCATCAGCGTGGCTATCATCGGCCCATGAACCACCAGATCCGGATACCCTTCTTTCTCAGTGGCGTAAGGATGATCGTAATGAATACGGTGGCCATTGAACGTAACCGCCGAATAGCGGAACAACAGCAGCGGTGACGGCTGAATCGACTGGCTCCACTGAGCCTCTGCGACCGGCTTGTCCAGTGACAACCGCGGCGCTGCCGGTGCCTTGTATACAATGTCCTGCTCCTCGCTCAGACACAGCACGCCATTCTGGCGGTATTCATGCTCCACCGTGACGAACAGCAACTTGCCAGAACGCCCCGTTTTTTCATTGATCGCCTTAATGCAGGACTGGCGTTCCGCTGGCTGACCTATGGCGAGTGGCCGGTGAAAATTAACGCGACCACCTGCCCACATCCGGGTGCTGCCTTCAGATATGGGCAAAAAACCACCCGGCGCTATGTGACCATCCGGCCCCGTAGCGGAAGGCGGTACCGGAATCTGGAAAAATGCCCAGTGCCACAGAGCTGCAAGGTCATCACCCTCCCGGGGGAGCGGGCGATCCAGCATGGCTGCAATACGACCGGCATGAGAGGGGTCCAGGCGATCCCTGCAGGATTCCTGCTTGCCGATCCAGCCTTCGGGAGAGCTTGACATCACGCATCCTCTTATCAGTCTTTATTCTGGATTTCGAACAATGGTAAGAATGCCGTTATACAACGCCCGGGAGTATTCGTTTTTCCACAAGGGTGCGTTTTGTTTCCATGAACACCCCAGTGGGTTTAGACTAATAACCTCTTTATTAGCCTGCTGATTATCTGAACCATGCACTTTGATATTCCTGATCTCCGCCTGTTTATCCATGTAGCCGAAGCCAATAGTCTTACCGGCGGGGCCCGCCGTGCCTGCCTGTCCACTGCTGCGGCCAGCATGCGGATCAAGTCACTGGAGGGGCAGCTCGGCAGCCGTCTGTTCTACCGCGACAGCCAGGGCGTGGAACTGACGCCTGCTGGTCATGACCTCCTGGTCCATGCACGCGCAATCATGCGCCAGGTGGATTACATCAAAGATGAGTTTTCCCAGTATGCTGAAGGGGAGTCGGGGCATTTACGCATATTCGCCAATACCACAGCGGTAAGCGATTTCATGCCAGATGTGCTGGCGAGTTTTCTGGTCAACCGGCCTGGCGTTACGATTGACCTCCAGGAACGCCTCACCAACGACATCATTCGTGGGGTAGTTGACGGATCAACCGACCTGGGTGTCGTCGCCGGCCCGGTAAGCCCCCACAAAAAGCTCGAAATTATTCCCTTCAGTGTAGACCGGCTGGTAGTTGTAACCCGGAAAGATCATGAACTGGCCACGCGAAGGGCAGTTTCATTCATCGAAACTCTCCGCTACTCCCACATTGGTTTACGGGAAGGCAGCACCCTGTTCAACTTTCTCAAGGAGCAGTCCAGCGAAACCGGTTCAACTCTTCAGATGAGGATCCAGGTCTTCGGTTTTGAGTCAGCCTGCCGGATGGTCAGCCGGGGTGTGGGCATAAGCATATTGCCCCGTTCTATTGCACAGAGGTACGCGGATTTTCTGGATATTGCGACCATCGATCTGGAAGACGACTGGGCGGAGCGGGAACGTAGCCTGATTGTCCGCGAGTTTGATGCCCTGCCCAAATGTGGCAAGGAGTTAGTGGAGAAAATAAGAAATCTGTCCTCGCCTGAAGCGACGCACAAGCTGAAGGAAAGTGATCCCGCTCTTGCTCAAAGCATCAAAAAGGAAGAGTAAATACAGCACACACCAGGCTACAGACTACCAGTGTAACCAGCGAGAATTTCAGGCTCCACCCGTAGGATGCTGTTCGGGCATCATAGCCAGTGCAACGCTCCAGCAGCAGGGCGTTAGCAGAATACGGCGTGCCCGCGATGGTGATGCCCCACCCGCCTACTATGCCAAGCCCCAGCCCCAGCAGTCCATACTCAGGCCAGATGGGTCCCAGAATGCTGCCCGACAGGGTACCTGAGATAATCGGATTCACTCCGATTGCTCCTCCGATGAAGAACATCCAGGGTACGGCCATGGCCACTACCGGGTAGGCCCATACCGGCAAACTGAACTCCATGCCCAGCCAGCTCAGCGCTATGGTGCCAATAATACCGCCAAGAAAGGATGACCCACCCATAATGGCCAGTTCATTGTTTGCCA
Source organism: Marinobacter sp. F3R11 (assembly GCF_003318275.1). Classification (GTDB taxonomy): domain Bacteria; phylum Pseudomonadota; class Gammaproteobacteria; order Pseudomonadales; family Oleiphilaceae; genus Marinobacter. The sequence goes on from NZ_QOCH01000009.1 coordinate 236,669, forward strand.
TGGCCATTGAAGGCAAGGACACCACACCATCATGAACTCGACGGTAGAAAAGCCCGATAACAACAGCGGTCAGACAGCTCAACGTAACCGCCTGGGAATAAACCAGCCCGCCGCCTACGCTCAGAGCGAAAGCCCCGAGGCAGATCAGAACAATAATGCCGATAAAACGGAGCCACGACAGCATTGCAGACTCATCCCCGGCAGCATCAATCGCCAACTCCTCACGTGGTGGTTCATCCTCCCGCGCCAGGGCACCAGCAAAAAGATAGAACAGGGCAAACGGAAGCCCGAGAGCAATAAGCTTCCAGCTCGATAAACCGGGAAGAAAGGTCACTGTCATAACAACAGAGATGGACAGTGGTGATGCCATAGGCGATGCGGCAAAGCCCCGGATAACCGCCCGTGCAGCATTCCGCGCCATTGCACTGTCGCCCCGTTCCCTGACCTGCAACCCGATCATGGTTGCTACCACACCTACAGATCCGAAATTGAGGGGCACGGAAAGTAACGCAGTACCGGAACTCATACCGATGTAACGGAACAAGGATTTGCCGGCAAACAGACTGCGGGAAATTCGTTTGAGATCATCAGACTGTCCCAGCACTGCAGAGAGCAGCATCACCGTAATGATCAACGCCCCGATTCTGGACATGTTACCTGCTGCCTTGGGCACCGCTGCCGGATCTACCATAAGCCCGGCAAATGTCAGAATAAAGATCAGCAACAGGATAATGCGCCCCACCATGCGCAGATTTCCCCAACCCAGCAGAATAGCCAGGCAGATCAGAACCGTAGCAATATAGGTATTGCCTGGCAGAAAAGTCGCGATGCCAGTGAATAATGCCAGGTAAGCAAGAACCGAGCGCAGTCCGGAAAAGCTATCCGGCCGCAAAAAGGAGTGATTCATATCCCATCCATTTATGATCGAAATTTTTCTAAGGTTTTAGATGGGACTTGCCACATCATGCGCTCACCGGGGCAGCAGCGTCACGTATTGCTCACAAACATCGAGTTCGCGCTTTTGAACCCGGCGGGTATCTGCAGGATGCCGTGACGAGACTCATTTGGGCTACAAAACCTAAACCCTCTCTTGAGATTGGTCAACGAATCATATCCTCACGGTTAAACCATTTTTCTATAAAATCCATGCCGGTTTTATATACCTTATTTTGACTTCCTGGCCCGACGCGCTCCCTGCGTCATTTCCATAGGCCAACAACTCAATACATCAGGGAGGGAAGGAAAAGTGAGATTTCCGGAAAGAACATCAACAACGCAAGCACTACAGCCTCTGCCGCCAGAAACCACAAGGTTCCCCGAACGATTGTGCCGAAAGGAACCGTGTCTCCGACGCCGGCACTGACAACAAAAAGATTGAGCCCTATAGGGGGTGTAAGCAGGCCTATTTCAATAAACTTCACCACAAGCACACCAAACCATATGACGTTGATATCGAAAGCAATAACAAATGGAGCCAAAACCGGAAGCGTTACGAGCATCAACCCTATAGGGTCGAGAAACATGCCCAGAATGATATAGAAAACCGTTACCATAATGAGAAATATCCATAGCGCCACAGCATAATTTTCGACCCAGCCCCCAATGCTCATCGGTATCTGGCTCAACGTAAGCATCCGGCTGAACAACACCGCACCAATGGCAATAAGGAAGATAGAAGCTGTGCTTTGAACGGTTTCAGAGACCGCATTCCTCATCGCATCCCAGCTGAAGGAACCCTGGACAACGGCAGCTATCACCGCAATGAAGGCTCCGAAAGCACCAGCCTCTGTGGCAGTTACAATCCCCGTATACAAACCGCCCACTACACCTGCAACAATCACAGGCAAAGGCCAGGATTTAGCCAGCAAAAGGAGCTTTTCCGGCATGTCCAGTTTGTCGTTGGTTCGTGGTGCGAGGCTCGGGTTCAGTTTCACCCGGATTATGATCACGGCCGCGTAGGCCAGCATTGTCAGCAGCCCCGGTATTATCCCAGCCATAAGCAGCTGGCCAACCGATGCCTCCATGAATACCGCATAAAGAACAAACGGAATACTGGGCGGTATAAACGCTCCAAGGGTTCCTGACGCCGCAACGATGCCTGTGGCAAGCCCCGGGTCATACTTTGCCCTTAGCATTTCAGGAACTGCAAGCCGGGACATTGCTCCTGCCATCGCCACACTGGAACCACTAGCAGCAGCAAAGCCGGCACTTGAAACATTAGTGGCAATTGCCAGCCCTCCCGGCAAAAAACTGAGCCAGGCGCGCCCTGCGTCGAACAGTGTGCGGGTCAGACCGGTATGAAAGGCAATCGCCCCCATCAGGATGAACATGGGAATTGCAGTCAGTGACCAGTGGGCGATGAACTGGAAGGTAGTTGCCCCCATCAGCGAAAATGCAGCGCTGGATCCACGGAGCCACCAGATTCCTGAGAAAGCGGTCAATCCTAACGCGATCCCGATAGGTATGCGCAGGACAAGAAGCAGTAACAGAATACCTATACAACAAAGGCCAATTTCTACAGGGCTCACAGGCTGTCCTCCTGACCACTGCCCCATGAAGAGACAAACTGATACAGCCAGTACAAAGACGCCATCAGAGCAAGAGAAATTCCGATAACGGCCAGCCATCGGGATGGCCAGATCGCAAGCTCTGCAACGATTGCATCCACTGTTTCCTGCCGCTTCCAGCTGCGCACAGCCTGGAGATACAGACCATAAGAGAAGATGGCAAAATAGACAGTTATTGCAACCATGCCTATACCATCAACCACCCGCCTGAAACGCCCCCGAAAAAACTGGGCAACCACATCAACCCGGATATGCACATCAGCTGCAGTACAGGAAAAAATACCTACAAACACTGCAGCCACCATGTAGTAATAGGTGACCACTTCCATGGTTCCCGGAATATGCATTCCGAACAGAAGCCTGAGCAATACTTCAGCCGTAACATGCACCACCATAAGTACCGTTACCGCTCCAACAGCTATTGCACCGCCATTACTGATTTTTTTCAGCCATGCACCCATAAATGCCTCCGCTAACGAACCCTGAGAACCACCTTTCCTACCGAGCGGCGGCCAACGACGCAGGCAATCGCTTGCTTCGCATCCGCAAGGTCAAACATCTGGGGGGATCTCAGATTAAGGTTGCCGGCTGCGGCGGCTGAGAAAAGCCACTCCATTAAAGCACGCATCTGAGGGACAAACTCCTGACGACGATCGGTCTTTCCCCAGCCGATATACTCGGAAAAGTTCACTCCGTGCAGGCTGACATTTTTAACAAGAAGCAGGTTCACAGGCGCCTGAGGGATCAGGCCACTGGCAAAGCCCAGAGAAAGAATGCTGCCACCGTTTGCAGTACAGCGGATGAGGCTCTCAAAATCAGCCCCCCCCACGGGGTCGAACACCACATCCACGCCCTGCCCTGCGGTTTCGGCACGGACGGTCTCCAGCAGATTCTGAGATTTATAATCAATGAGTATGTCTGCCCCGGCCAGGCGGGCTGCCTCCAGTTTAAGTCCAGAACTGGCTGCTGCAATAACCGTCGCTCCTTTTTGTTTAGCGACTTCGACAGCCGCCAGACCAAGAGCCCCACCCGCCCCACAGACCAGTACCCTCTGTCCATCCTTTACACCACCACGCTCCAATGCAGTTGCCGCTGTACCATAAGACAGGGGGATTCCAACAGCCCGCTCCAGCGAAACATTGTCTGGAACCGGATAGACCGTTGCGGCGTCTATTACAACTTCCTCGGCAAACCCTCCTGCATCGACAATTGCCGCCACCCGACTACCGGTACTCAAACGTTCAACGCCCGGGCCACATTCAATGATTTCCCCGGAGACCTCGGTACCCGGAATGAACGGTAACGTCATCTTCCGCTGATAACGGCCGGCGACCATCAAAGAAATAGCATAGCCGACGCTTGCATAGTCAACCTTGATCCGCACACAACCTGGCGCAATGTCCGGCCGGGGAACGTCAACCATCGTCAAGTCTTCAAAACTCGTGAACTGGTCACACAAAATCGCTTTCATGGAGCCCTCCTTATTAATTGTTGTCATTTGAAGTCGGGGCCTGAATACAGGCCTTCGATTGGACCAGCGAAGTAATTTTCTCTTCGTCGTAACCAGCCTCACGCAGTACTTCATACGTATGTTCCCCCAGGTCGGGGGCAGGCTTCAGGTTCTCTGTGACGGGTTCCGCGCCTGGAAATCTAGGCAGTGGAATCTTGCCAAATGCCTTGTGACTGACTTCTGGCATTAAGTCGAGAGACTGGACCTGGGGATCGCAAAGCAAATCGGCGTAACTGTTCAACGGGCCGCAGAGCACACCAGCCTCGTTGAGACGATCAATCCAGTAAAGTCTTGGGCGGGAAACAAACACTTCTGCCATCATTCGGTGAATTTCAGCAGCATGAACCTGGCGGGATTCATTGTCGGCAAATCGCGAATCATGCTGCCACTCCGGATGCCCGAGCACCTCTGCGAGAGCATAAAACATCCCATCCCGGAGGCAGGCCACGGATATTGCGCCATCGCTCGCATCAAAGGTGCCCGATGGCACAGTCACATGAGCACTGCGCTGGCCATCCTGCAAAAAAGACTCGATTATCGGCATTGCCTGGAAGGCGGAAGCCCCCGCCAGCAAAGACAGGTCCAGATGTCGCCCTTCACCGGTCAACTTTTGCTGGTACAGCGCAGCAGAAAGGGCGTATCCGGCATAAAGCCCCGTAATCATGTCCACTGCCAGCATTCCAACGCGCTGCGGCTGACCGTCAGCACCGGAATTCATGGACGACATACCGGTAATTCCCTGCAGAATGCTGTCAGACCCGGGCCTTCCAGCGTAGGGGCCTAACCGGCCAAAACCACTGATGGAGCCCAGGATAATTCCCGGGCGGAGTTCATTTAACACCTCAAAACCAAGGCCCAGTTTGTCCATCACCCCTGGCCGGAAGCTTTCCATAACCAGATCAGACTGGGTTGCGAGTTGTTTCAATACCTCAACGCCCTCTTCCGTTCGGGCGTCAATACATATCGAGCGTTTGTTCCAGTTAGCCGAAACACTCAAAGCGCTGTGGCCCTGCTTCCGAAGCCCCATCAGTCGCCCCCAGTCTCCTTGCGGAGGCTCCACTTTCAAAACGCTGGCCCCCATCATGGCCAGCATCTGAGTTGCATAGGGGCCAGCAAGCCCCTGACTTACATCCAGTACCCGGATACCACGGAACGGCATCAGCTCAGGCGTTTTGTTACTCATTGATCAGCTCACCTTGAATAGCGGGCTACGGACACCAGCCAACTGCTGGAACTCCGCGCCCGGGATGACATGGGTTCAGAAGGCTTTGTCGTATATTTCGCTTTTCAACAAAGCAGCGTACTGCGTCTCCGTGATATCCGGGTCCGTCAGCAATTTCTCCCATTTTTCAAGATTGGCTATGAAGTTCGTAACAATCTGATCCGCGTCCTTAACGCCACGGCCGGATGCTGTCGTGGCCGCCCTTTCTACCTGGGCCTGCATGAAGGCTTCACGTACATTTTTCATTTCATCGGATACCGCAACAAAACGAATACCCTGGCCACCGGCGGCCTTGCGCACCTCGGTTTCTTCTTTCTGATACTCGAAAATGGTTCTGGCAACACCTACAGGAGTGGCTTCGATAATTGCCTGTCGCTCGGAATCTGAAAGATCCTGCCAGACAGAATCACGGATATTGAGTAATGAACCACCAAGGAAAGCCCCCATCGGCAGTTCAACAACACTGCTGGCAACTTCGTTCAGGGACAGTGACTTCAGCCAGCTGGTAGCCCCTATCACACAGTCAAGCTGACTGCGCTCCATCGCTTCATAAGACTCGTTATTGGGGATGTTGACCGGAATGCCGCCGATCTGAGTAACCCAGCGGCCGATTTCCTCTCCGGCAACCCGCATTCGCATTCCGTCAGGCTCAAACCCGGATGCAAATTCGTTCTTACAGATGGCCTGGTAGGGGGGCGTGGCGTAACTGGCGAGAAAGCGGACATCGTGCTCCTCCAGCTCCTCGAGGCATTGAGGGCAACCAGTGAGAACCGTGTCGATACTCGCCGCCGTAGCGACCAGCGAGTTCTGGTTCCAGAATGAAAGATCGCTGATTGTCGTGTTCGCCGGTATGGCCGTCGGGTAATACACGGTCACCAGAAAGCCACCATCGATCATTCCGTCACGAACCGCAGATAACATTTCCTTGCCTGATGCAGCCGCTCCTGAGGGGAAAAACTTGAATTCAATACTACCGTCCGTGCGCTTTTCCACCTCTTCAAGAAATGTGGCTATCCCTACACTGGTAGGGTGCTGGGGCGGCAGGTAACTACCATAAGTGAGATCGCGTGCCAGGACACCAGAAGAAGCGAGGGAACCAGCCACCAGCAGGCAGCCCGCGCTCATAGATACAAACAGACCAGGACTCTTTTTTAACATTGTAGTTATCTCCAGTTTCCGGGATTGCACAGCGACTTACTTGTTATTTGTTCGCTGTGCGCACATAATGTTCTCCATGAGAACAAGTGAAGAAAAGACTATATGTCTGCCAGTGTCAAAATAATTTTTGGGGAGAGACAAGGATGACCCTGCAACAAGAAAGAGATCAAAATCTTATAGTTCAATCATTTATAAGAGGTCTGGAGGTAATAAGAACTTTTGGGGAAGGTGCAACGACACTATCACTTTCTGAGGTTGCCACCCGGGCTGCCATATCCCGGGCCAGTGCACGCAGGCTGCTGCATACCCTTTGTGACCAGGGTTATGCGTGTACAGATGGAAAACTGTTCTGGCTGACTCCCCGCATTCTGGAGCTGGGTTTCTCCTACCTGTCCTCCATGGAGATCTGGTCATTCGCACAGACCTACATGGAAGAGCTGGTACAACGAGTTCACGAATCCTGCTCGATCGCAGTGCTCGACGGATATGACATCTACTACGTAATGCGTGTTCCGACCCGAAAACTGCTCAAAAGTACGCTGAACATAGGCTCATCGCTTCCGGCCCATGTGGTTTCCCTTGGCCGGATACAGCTTGCTGAGCTTCCGGATGAAGAACTCAACCATTTCCTTGAGACTGCCAGCATCGAGCAATACACGAGATTTACCGTCACGGATAAAGACAGGTTACGCCAGATTATCCGGGAAGATGGGGCCAAAGGCTGGTCGGTAGTTGACCGGGAGCTGGAAGAAGGTATGTGTGGCATATCCGTCCCCATCCACAATCCGCAAAGCAAAACAATCGCAGCCATAAATATCACTCTTCCCCCAAGCAAGGCTGCAGAACCAGGCGTGCTGGATTACTTGCTGGACCAGCTTCGGGAAACCGCCAACCAGATTCACTGCGAACTTGCCCGGCGCCAATAAAATCCAGACGCACCCATCCTATACATCATAGGCATAGCTCTGATAAAAAATATGCTTTTCTCTGTGGCGCGCTATCTTGGTAACGTGTACGTAATAACAACTTCAAGCGCCCATCGGAGAACTCTATGGTTTTGTCCAAACCCACCATGTCCCTGATCGATGCAATTACGTCAAGGCGCTCCATCCGGGGCTTTTTGCCCGATCAGGTGCCGCAGGAAGTCATGCAGCATGTATTTGAAATTGCCCAACAGACTCCCTCAAACTGCAACACCCAGCCATGGAAGGTGTTTGTCGCTTCTGGCGAGGTCAAGGACCGCCTGCGCGACCAGTTTGTTGAACGATTAGAACAGGGCGTGCCGGGTCAGCCGGATTATCCCTATGTTTCCCGCTGGGAAGGAGAATACCGCCAACGCCAGGTAGATTGTGCTGTTGCGCTCTATAACGAAATGGGCATTGCCCGCGATGACAAAGTGGGACGCCACCGGGCCATCCGCCGCAACTTCGAACTCTTCGACGCGCCGCATATTGTTTTTCTGGGAATGAACCGTGACTTTGGCGCAACTATCTCGCTGGACGTGGGCATGTATGCCCAGACGCTCATGCTTACCATGCACGCATTTGGCATCAGTTCATGCGCTATGGGCAGCATGCGGGCATACCCGGATCTGGTACGGGAAGCATTCGGGCTCGGCGAGGATACCGGCATCCTGCTGGGTATCAGTTTTGGTTACGAAGACCCTGATGTTGATGCCAACAGAACGCGAACAGTACGCGAGCCCCTGAGCAACGCTGTCATTTTCAAAGGCTGACAATCTACTGAAAAGCCCGGTCCCGCCGGGCTATTTCTGGCAATAACAATAAGCAAGCTATCTGGAGCCTGTACTGTGGACATCACGTTTTCATCAGACGACCTGAAATTTCGGGATGAGGTCCGGTTATTTTTTGCCAATGCAGCACCGGAGGCCTCCCAACAACTGATCAATAATCCCGGTACCTATAAGCAGGGGGTCATCCAATGGCAGAAAAAACTCTTCGCTCAGGGCTGGGTAGCTCCTTTCTGGCCTCGTGAACATGGCGGTGCCGGCTGGTCCGCAACCCAGTCATACATTTATGAATGTGAGAGGGTTATTGCCCAGGCCCCGGATGTGGTGCCTTTCGGGCTGAAAATGGTTGGTCCGGTTATTTATACCTATGGCAACAGTGAGCAGAAAGCACGCTTCCTCCCGGGTATTCTGAATGGCTCTGACTGGTGGTGTCAGGGCTACTCTGAACCAGGCGCTGGCTCTGATCTCGCAGCACTGAAAACCCGTGCTGACAGGGATGGCGACGATTACGTCGTTAACGGTTCAAAAATCTGGACGACTTACGCCCAGTACGCTGACTGGATTTTCTGTCTGGTCCGTACAGATAACTCCGGTAAACCCCAGCAGGGAATCACCTTCCTGCTGATCGACATGAAAACACCAGGCATCACCGTATCACCCATTCCCAGCATCAACGGTGTGGACTCGCTCAATGAAGTCCACTTTGAAAATGTTCGCGTCCCCCGAAGTAACCGCATTGGTGAAGAGGGCCAGGGCTGGACCTATGCAAAATCTCTGCTGGCTCATGAGCGTACGGCTATAGCCCGCGTTGCCGATTCCAAGAGCCGGCTCGACAGATTGCGCAAGTTTGCTTCCTGCGAACTCCAGGGCGGACGTCCCATGATCCAGGACGAAGAATTTCGCGCCCGTTTCACAACTATCGAAGCAGAACTGATGGCCCTCGAATACATGGAGCTTCGGGTACTTGCCGCCATGGCAAGTAACCGCAGCCCCGGAGCCGAATCTTCTTTGCTCAAGATCCGAGGCACCGAGATTCAGCAAGCTCTCCATGAGCTGACCATCGAGCTGGCAGGCCTTTATGGTTGCATGATTGCCGATAACGACACTTCGTCAGCTGATATAGGACACAGCTTTGGTGATCAGGCACGCAAAGACTTTATGTACGGTCGGGCAGCGACAATTTTCGGGGGATCCAACGAGATCCAGAAAAATATTATCGCCAAGCGAGTACTCGGCCTCTGATCGCAGTCAGCGGCGGATTATCAATAAAAGGATTGGGCTGTGAATTTTTCTCTCACCGAAGAACAACAAATACTTCAGGACAGTGCTGCCCGCCTTGTCGGCCAGAGCTATCCGTTCGAGCGCAGGCAGCGGGATGTCAGCAGCGCCACTGGCTTCGACCCGGAGCTCTGGAAACAATTCGCAGATATGGGCTGGCTGGCAATACCCTTCCGGGAAGAAAACGGAGGGTTTGGTGGTGAAGCAACTGAGCTGATGCTGCTAATGGAAGAGATGGGCAAGGGCCTGGTGGCAGTACCCTATTTGGCCACGGTTTTGCTGTTTGGCAAACTGGTAGAAGCCGGAACCGAAGGCCCCCTGCGCGATGATCTGCTTACCCGACTGATTGCAGGCCAGCTACAGGGTAGCGTCGCATACATGGAGCGCCAGGCGCGTTATACCCTCAACGATACCTGCACCCGCGCCAGCCAAACCCCTACAGGCTTCCGGTTGAGCGGGGAAAAAACCATGGCGTTCAATGGCCCTGCCGCCGACAAACTCATAGTCTCGGCCCGCACAGAGGGAGGCCAGCAGGATGAATGGGGAATCAGCCTGTTCCTGGTGGATGCAACAGCACCCGGCCTGGAACTGACCAGCTACAGGCTGATGGATGGCCAGCGGGCTGCCAAGGTGCTGCTGAACGACGTTCAGGTTAAATCCGGGCAGCTGGTTGGTCAGGAAAACAAGGGGGCCGCTCTGTTACAAGGGGTCATCAACAACGCCCTGCCCGGGCTTTGCGCTGAAGCTCTTGGACTCATGACTCACCTGACCAATACCACCATCGAATACACCAAGGTCCGCAAGCAGTTCGCAGTACCTATCAGCTCCTTCCAGGCACTGCAGCATCGCATGGTGGATATGTTTACCGCCTGTGAGGAAACCCGCTCCCTTGTATATCGCTCAGTCTGTTCGGCTGACAAACCAGACTCTCAGGAACACCTCCGGAATCTCCATGCACTGAAGGTAATTACTGGCCGCCGAGGAAAGCGGGTGGGCAATGATGCCATTCAACTACACGGTGGAATGGGCATTACCGACGAGCTGGACGTGGGGCATTATGTCAAACACCTGATGGTACTCAACTCCCTGTTCGGAGACGCTGACTACCACCAGCAGCAACTGGCGACCCTGTCGCTATCTGTGTGAGCACTTTGGCCCTGCAACAGGCTCGCAATGAAAGCTGGTTCCTGAACAGGTGCAACCTTGCAACTCTGTGCCTGTTGCTGGTTTGTGCCTGCGCAATCATCGAACAGTTTGTCACCGCTGACTGGCTCAGCAGCCTGTCGGCAGTAACTTTGCTTATTTTTGTGGTGTTGCAGTGGCCTGGAATCAGCCCGACTTACAGATTCTTCGCAATCCTCGCTCCGGCGCTTGCCGCGGGACTCTGGCTTAGCGGCAAGATTGGCAGTGAAGCCATTGCCGGTGGTGCCGACCGGGCTGCATTTTTCACTCTTTTTATTACGTCTCTGGCGGTGCTGAGGGAATCCGCAAAATCATCAGCGCTTGTTCGCAAGTGCGGCAAAGTGCTGGTTAATCAGCCCCCGGCACGGCGCTATATGCTGATGACCTTTGGCTCTCATCTCTTCAGTGTGATGCTGAATATCGGGGCGCTCAACGTATTGGGCACCATGGTGCGCAGAGCCATTCGCCCTGGCGTGGATCCGGAAACCCGGCGGATTGCCACCATTCGCAGCCGACGCATGCTTACGGCAACTTTACGGGGCTTTTGCGGTGTTCCTCTCTGGGCTCCGACGTCAGTAACCATGCTACTGGTTCTGTCAGGGATTCCGGAGCTGAGCTGGGAGCAGTATGCACCAGTTGGCCTGCTCTGGACCTTACTGTTTATTCTCTGGGGGGGGCTGCTGGACTGGCTGGCCTACCCGCGGCCGCCCACCCCCACGGTTGCCAACGGCAACCTGACTCAGCTGATTCCGCTCGCTGGTCTGGTCGCGCTTGTTCCGGGACTTGCTTACGTTCTTTCCAGGCTCTCGGGGCTGGAGCTGTTTCCGACACTGTTAATGTGTGCTCCCGTTATTGGCCTGGCCTGGATCTGGCAGCAATACCGGGGGCTGCCGCTGGCCTTCAAAGCAGGGCTGCTGGCAAGGCGGCTGAAGCGATCATTCCCGGAAACCTTTACCAATCAGCGTAACGAAGTCGTCCTGTTCACCACGTCGGGGTTCATAGGAGTCATTCTGATTCCACTGATTGACCCGGCAACTGCCAGCACGCTGCTCACCGAGGCTAACATCAGCAATGCAACAATAATGGTTGGGATTTCCCTGATCATGCTGATTGGTTCCTTCATGGGAATCAACGCCATTATCACTGTCACCCTGATGCTGGGGGCGCTGCAACAGATTCCCGATCTGAGCATCTCGCCCCTGGTGCAGGCCTCCGTTATTGCCATTACCTGGGCAGTGTTTGCGGGGGCCTCGCCGTTCACCGCATCTCTTCGTTTCATTTCCAGCTTTTCAGGCATATCTCCTTTGCGTTTTGGAGTGCTCTGGAATGGCTGGTTCAGCATCAGCGTTCTGGCAATTATGTACCTGACTCTTTACCTGGCGCTGTGAAGTGCCACCCGATAAAAACCTGAAAGGAGCCTCAACATGAGTCTACCGGATGCATTAAAAGGCAAGCTGAATCTCCCGGTGCTCTGCTCACCGATGTTCATCATTTCTACCCCAAAGATGGTTATCGAGCAATGCAAGGCCGGTATCATTGGCTCGTTCCCGGCTCTTAACGCCCGCCCGGCAGAAAAGCTTGATGAATGGCTGACCGAAATCGAAGAGACACTCGCCTCTTACCAGGCAGAAAACCCGGACCTGAAAGTCGGCCCTTATGCAGTCAATCAGATTGCACACCCAACCAATGATCGCCTCGAACACGACATGCAGGTGTGCGTGAAACACAAAGTGCCAATCATCATAACCAGCCTGCAGGCCAACCCGATGGTTATCGAAGCTGCGCACAGCTACGGTGGTCTGGTCTTTCACGACGTCACAAACATTCGCCATGCAAAAAAAGCCCTGAGCATGGGTGTGGATGGCCTGATTCTTGTGACCGCCGGCGCCGGTGGCCATGCAGGAACCCTCAGCCCCTTTGCACTGTTGTCGGAGATCCGCCAGATCTTTAATGGCCCTGTAGTCCTCGGTGGGGCCATTACCAAGGGCAACCACGTCCTCAGTGCCGAGGTTATGGGGGCAGACATGGCATATATGGGCACCCGGTTTATCGCTACAGAGGAAGCCAATGCCGATCAGGAGTACAAGGATATGATTGTCGAGTCCTCAGCCTCTGAAATTGTCTATACAAATCTGTTTACCGGTGTTCACGGCAACTACCTCAGAGGCAGCATCCTGCGGGCCGGAATGGACCCCGACAACCTGCCCGAATCAGATAAAAGCAAAATGAGTTTCGGTTCCGACAGGACCAAGAGCAAAGCCTGGAGAGATATCTGGGGCGCAGGTCAGGGCGTAGGAGGCATCACCCAACAGAAATCTGTGGCTGACGCAGTGGCAGAGCTGAGGGACGAATACGAAACAGCAAAACAACAAATTACCAGCAGTCACTGATGTAAAAAAAGGGCCTCAAGGCCCTTTTTCAAACTACTGCAAAAATCCTGATTACTGAATCACGATCGATTGAAGTTCCCCGCCCGCCGCTCTTTTACTGCAGCCATCCCTTCCTTGTGATCAGACGTTGTGGCCAGCCAGGCCTGTTCTGCAAACTCATGTTCGAGACGCACCCGCAATTCCTCACCGAGGCCCTGGCGGAGCGTGGCCCGGGTAGACTCCACTGCCAGGGGGGCACACTGGGCAATCTCAGAGGCCAGTGCCAGTGCTTCATCACGAACTTTATCTGCCGAAACCAGCACGTCACCCAGCCCGAACTCAAGAGCCTCTTCACCCTTGATCCGGCGACCGGTAAGGAGCATCAATCGGGCTCGCTGCTGCCCGATCAACCGCGGTAACAACAGACTGATCCCGAAACCCGGGTGAATACCAAGCTGGACAAAATTAGCGGCAAAGCGGGCCTCGGGGCAGATCACCCGGAAGTCCGGCACCAGCGACAAACCAAGCCCACCGCCAATGGCTGCCCCATGAATCGCTCCAACCACCGGCTTGCTGCAGTCAAATAACCGGACAGCCGCTTTATACAATGTAATGGCGCTGTTATCAGAACCCGGTCTGAAAAGATCATTACCGCTGGAAGAGAAGTCCGCGCCAGCGCAGAAAGCCTTTCCCCGGGCTGCGAGAACTATCGCCCGGCAGCGGTCATCCTGATCAAGAGCCTCAAAGGTTTCCGCAAGGTGCTCAATCAGCGTCACATCAAAAAAGTTAAGTGGTGGCCGGCAGATTTCCACCAGTGCGACGTGGCCGTGCCACTCTACAACAACATCTTCAAACTTGTTCATGGGTTCTCCTGCTTGCTCTATCGGGATACTACATCCCAGGCTCGGGTAGCGGACTTGCCGGACCCATGAGTATCAATCTCAGATGCGACAGCCATTCCGAGTCGTTCTGACCAGTAGAACTCAGAACCAAACTCCTCCCGCCAGCTCCATACCCTGCGGCTATACTGGTGCAGCGGGTACTCAAAGCTGAATCCCATGGCGCCATGGGCCTGATGTGCATCGCGAGGCACCTTGCCAGCCGCCTCTGAAGCCACCACCTTGGCGGTTGCCACCGGAAGCAAGATATCCATACTCCCATCGAACGGGGCAGGGTGCGAAGATATCATGCGAATTGCCTGTTCAACCGCTGCGCCGCTAATGGCACTTTCACCAGCGATATCGGCGACCTTGTGCTGAACCGCCTGAAACTTGCCCAATGGACGGCCAAACTGCTGGCGCTCCTTGACGTAACCAACCGTCAGTTCCCCCATTTTTTCCAGCGCACCCGCAATCTGACATGCACGCACCAGTGCACAAAACTGCCCCAGACCATCCGCTGTCATGCCATCGACCGGATCAGACAACTGGTCAGGAACCGCTGCATTGAGAGTAATACGAGAGCGGGCCTCGCCAGCCAGACTTTCATGGTGCTGAACATCGACAACTGACGGGGTGAACACGGCTATCCGGATCTGGCCACCTTGTGTCACCGGCATCACCAGGACCTCGGCCTCAGGCATCCCCGAGGCAGCCTCTACCACACCGCTGACCTTTCCCTGCACCAGAACTGGCAGTTCGCCGCCATCCATCGCCAGGGCCGCCCACTGGTCGGCTATCTCAAGTCCGCTTTCAGCCAGCAACAGGTTGGCAACCAGCGTATCAGCCAGAGGCACAGGCAGAGCAAAACCAGCAGCCTGACGAATCAGACTGAACCCCAGAGCCAGGGATCCACCAACACCACCCGCAGCCTCCGGCACCCATGCCAGAGTCAGGCCGGCCTCGAGAATCGCTTTTTGCAGCCGCTCAGGAGCCTCACCACATTCAGAACCATTAACAGTCTCTGCATCACACTGATCAGTAAACAGGCGGTGAGCAGTATCACGAATCAGCTGATCCGTTTCTTCCATATCAAATCCCATAATAAATCTCCCATGAGCTGTGAGCTCAGCGTAACCCCATGCCACGGGCGATGATGCCCTTGAGTATCTCGTTGGTACCGCCCCGCAAGGTAAACGAGGGCGACCGCAGCAAGCTGTCAGCCATGAGATTCTGCAGCTCATCGCCATAACCCTGCTTCATTCGTACCGGCCAGAACTCCCGTAGCCGTTCAATAATGTCCTGCTCAAAACGGGTCCCCAGGTCCTTGACCAGCGCCGCCTCCACTTCAGGGGAATGCCCTTGCCCCAGCAAAGCGGCAACCCCCAGAGACATGGCACGTAATGCACGGATACGGGCGATAATACTGCCCGCAACGGCGGCCTGGTGCCCGCTCATGTTCGGCGCGCCTTGTTGCAGCGCTTTCTCCAACGCAACAAAGGTACTCAGAAAACGTTCCGGCCCCGAGCGCTCCAGCGCCAGCTCATTGGTTATCTGCTTCCAGCCCTCACCAACAGCACCCAGTACTGCATCATCCGGCACAAAGACCTTCTCAAAATGGCTTTCGTTGAAGTGCTCTACCCCACTCATGTCCCGGATACCCCGCACCGTTACCCCGGGGGAATCCAGCGGAATGAAAAACTGGGTCAGCCCATCGTGGCGCTTTTCAGGATTCCGCTCTCCCGTGCGAGCGAGTACTGTCATGTATTGGCATTGCTGTGCGCCAGATGACCAGAGCTTGGTGCCAGTAACCTCCCAGCCCCCTTCTACCCTGACCGCCCGCGTGCGGACAGAGGCAAGATCTGAACCGGACTCAGGCTCACTCAGCCCCAGAGCCACAAAGCACTTGCCTGCGGCAATCTGCGGCAGGATTTTCTGTTTCATCTCTTCAGTTCCGGTAGCCAGGATCAGCGGCCCGCTCTGGCGATCAGCGATCCAGTGGGCATGTACCGGGGCTCCCGCCACCAGCATTTCTTCAGTAATCACGTAGCGATGGAGGGCACTCAGTTCACGGCCACCGTACTGCCGGGGCCAGGTAACGCCAATCCAGCCTTTCTCACCAAGTTTCCGGCTGAACTCCGGGTCAATCCCGGCGCACCAGCAGTCCGTTACCGGAGTAAAACCACCACTACGGACTTCCTCTTCAAGAAAGGCCCGCACTTCCTTGCGAAGCTCATCTACGCTTTCATCAATCTGTGGAGCGGGAAAATTGAAACGAACACTTTCCATAATGAGCACCCATATAAATCATTAGTATTTTTGTCAGACAAAAAAAAGGTTTTCTGAAACATCAGAAAACCCGGACTCAACCTTAAAAGGGGCCAAGAAACAACAACGAATTATTAATATCAGGCATTTCAATCCAGCAAACAAATATCAATAAAATATAAACCCGATACAACTCCGGCATTACTTCACATTATCAACTACCATTTTCCGAATTTCGGTTTTCAGTATTTTATTAACTGTTGATACAGGTAATGCATCTTCCACAAAAGTTACGCCGGTCGGGCATTTATAATGTGCAATCCGCTCCCGGCAATAATCCTTGATATCAGTTTCAGAAACCCGGCCAGGTTCAATCAGCCTTATTACAGCGTGGACAGACTCGCCCCACTTTTCATGAGGCACGCCTATCACCGCACACTCTCTTATATCCGGATGTCGGGACAGAATATTCTCGATCTCAATGGGGTATACGTTCTCACCGCCACTGACGATCATGTCTTTGATCCGGCCTGCAAGGAAAAGATAACCATCCTTATCCAGATAACCACTGTCTCCGGTGTAGTACCAGCCATCCTGCAGCACCTCGTCCGTCAACCCGGGGGCGCGCCAGTACCCTGTCATTACATTGGACCCTTTGACCGCAACTTCCCCCACCTCTCCAGGCGCCAGGGGGTGCCGTTCACCATCTACTATCCGAACCTGGTTGTGGAACACTGGGCGACCTACAGACTCAAGCCGTGGCAAACGTTCAGGGTCAAGAGAATGATCATTGCCATCAAGCACAGTCACAACCGGCGATGCTTCAGTCATGCCATAGGATTGAGCGAAGGACACACCCGGCAACACCCTCAGTGCCCGCTCCAGCAATGCCACCGGCATAGGTGCAGCGCCATAGGTGATAAGCCGAAGGCTGGACAGATCAAAGTCAGAAAATCCCGGATGGTCAAACATCATCTGAAGCGTTGTGGGTACAAGCTGCAAAGTACTGATGCTGTACTTCTCCACCAGCTGCATCACTTCCACAACATCAAAACGGGACACAATCACTGTATGGGTTCCGGTCATGGTCGCAGTGTAAACACGAGATCCCGCTGCGGTATGAAACATGGGGCCCGCAAGCAAGTGGGTTTCGCGCTCAACCATGCGATACCAGGAGATCCCGCCCAGGGCATTGGTAAACTGGTTGATATGGGAAAGCATCACCCCTTTGGCCCGCCCCGTAGTGCCACCGGTATAGAAGATGACCAGGGTATCGTCGTTGCCACTGGGTTCCAGCGCCGCCTCCGGGGCTCCCACCACCAACGCTTCATATGACTTCATATGTGAAGGCGCCAGTTCTGATGCCCCGGTATAGATCACCGACCTTAAACTGGAGCAGGCACTGATAATAGCCTCAGCCTGGGACACATGATGTTCGTCTACCAACAGAACAACCGGTTCGGCATCGTCTATACAGGTGATCATCTCGCCAACGGACAGGCGGAAATTCACTGGCACAACAATGGCTCCGGCCATAGGTGCGGCAAAGAACAACTCGAAGCACCAATGCGAATTGAAGCCCAGATAAGCGACCCGGTCACCGGGGCCTACCCCCAACCCAGCCAGAGCACTCGCCAGTCCCTGGCAACGGCTATATGTCTCCCTCCAGCTGAAGGTCCTGCCTTCATAGCTGACTGAAGGACTCTGAGGCCAGCACTCCGCAGCTTTTTCCAGCAGATGATGAACCGCTATGGCTGCCGGTTTCCGGCCTGTATCAACTCTATTCTCACTAACCATTCAATTCAGGCTCCGAAACTGGTCAACTCATGCTGTTGGGGATTAGCAGAGATATGATCGGGAACGCGACGATCAGCCCCAGCACAACCAGGTCAGCCACCAGGAACTTCATTACCCCGAAGAAGATGGTGTGTACCTTGATCTCCTTGCCAACCACACTGTTGATAACAAAAACATTCATACCAAGAGGCGGAGTAACCAGTCCGATTTCCAGAAGCTTGACGACAACAACACCAAACCAGATCAGATCCATTCCCATGCCTTCCACCAGAGGAATGACAAAAGGCAAGGTCAGAAGCATGGTACCGATGGAATCCAGAAACATACCCAGAACTATGTACAGCAGGACAATGAAGAACAGCACCATCCAGGGCTCAAGCCCCAGCCCGTCAACAAAGCCGACAAAGGCGCCGGTAACTCCGGTCAGCGATACAAAGGAAACAAAGATTTTTGCGCCAACCGCAATAAAGAAAAGAGCAGCAGACTGGAAAGCAGTTTCCTTCATGGAGCTCAGGAAATCCGCCCAGCTCAGCCGGCCGGAAAGTGTACCGAAACCAATGGCAAACAACAGACACACCGCCGCCGCTTCCGTCGCAGTAAAGAACCCGCCATAAATACCTCCAATGATGATGACCATCAGGGTAAGTGCCGGCCAGCCTTTAACAGCAGCTTTGAAACGATCGCGATTGGTGAAGTTGAGATCCTTGGGTGCGGGTGCATGGTCCGGCTTGACCATGGCCCAGATAACCACCACCAGAATAAACCCGCCAATCGTGAGAATGCCCGGAAGCACGCCCGCCAGGAAAAGCTTGTTTACAGACTGCTCAGTAAACATGCCGTACAAAATGAACAGTACACTGGGGGGGATTAGTGAACCCAGAGTACCACCCATGGCAACAGTGGATGTTGCCAACTGTTTGTTATAGCCAAACCGCAGCATCTCTGGCACACAGATTCGTCCCATGGACGAGGCACACGCCAGGCTGGATCCAGTGATAGCAGAAAAACCACCGCAACCAAACAGCGAGGCAATGGCCAGACCGCCAGGCATCTTGGCCAGCCAGACCCGGACCGCCTCGTAAATATCAGTAGTAATACGGGAGTGATACGCAATATGCCCTGCCGCAATGAATAGCGGGATCATGCTCAGGGAATAGGAGTGGATAAAATCAAAGGCATTGGATTCGATCAGAGCCATAGCTGGACGCAATCCACGCTCAAACATGAACTCACCACCCGGGCGCCATGCATAAGTGATCAACGAACACGCTGAGGCCACACCAACCAGTACGAATGCGATAGGCACCCGCATGATCATCAAAACCAACGCAATACCAAAACCCCAGCCGCCAATAATGGATGCTTCCATCAGTAAGTTACCTCATCATTGGTTTCCGGCAGCTTGCTGTTGATCACACCAAACGCGTCCAGGATGTCATGGATGGCCAGGTCAATCAGCCGAATAAAAAACAGGAAATATCCAAGAAAAAATAACGTCTGTCCTGGCCATTTCGGCAGTTCCATCAACCCGAAGAAATAAGCTCCGGATTCGAAAGCATCCACCAGGGAAAGGTATGCCGCATAGGTAATCGGTGCCACCGCAATCAGGCCTACTATGGCGGTCAGTACATTCAGCCCCTTCTGGAACTTCGGCCCCAGCCTCTGGGTGAAGATCTCCACGCAAATAAATCCGCGATCTGCAGCAACAAAGGCCAGCGGAAGAATAAGGGCGCCGATCATCATTTCGCCCACAATAACGATTTCATCCGGAATGCCGGACGATGAAAATGTACGCAACAGGACACTGCTGGCGATAATCAGGCACAGGCCCATGATGCAAAGCACCCCGACCAACAAAAAAATATTTTCCAGCCAGGCCAGCGAGCCTCTTGCACAACCCAGCGTCTTCATCGGAGTGGACGTCGGGTTATGGGTCTGAAGTGGTTCCGTACGCTCGGTGACAACCATATGCACCTCCCGGTAGAGACCTGCCCAGAACCAGGACAGGTCACGATTTCTGAATGATGGTGTTTCCCGGTCAAACTGACCGTTCAGGAACTGCCGGCAGCAATAACGCCGGCAGTAAGGTCAGCAATCAGCTGCGGTTCCAGGGATAATCCTTCTCATCCAGTTCAGCCTGGTACTTGTGCAACAATGCCTGGTATTCGTCCCAGACCGCCTTGCCATCAAGCCCGGCCTTGTTCATGTCGCCGATCCAGGCGTCGATGTATTTGTCTGACTGGGCAAACAACTTGGCACGATTCGCTTCAGACCACTTGATGACTTCAACTTTGTTGCCAAGCTCACCTGTAGGCAGTTTTTCGGTCACATCCTGATTGTCAGAAATGAGCTTCTGGGCGTAGAAGTCGACCATCTCAGACCCCACTTTCCGCATCAGCTTCTGCTGTTCAGCAGACAACTCATCCCAGGTCCATTTATTCATGACCATCGCAAAACCGGCAATCTGTCCCCAGTTCATCAATGCCACGCTGGTAGTAACTTCCGGTGTTTTGAAGGCGCGCATGGCGTACAGGTAGCCACCAGAGCAGTCCACCAGCCCGGTATCCAAAGCCTGATACACCTCGGAATAGACAAAATTCACCATATTCGCACCAACCTCATCGAGGATTTTTGCGTAGATGGCGGAGGCCCGGATTTTCTTGCCGGCAAAGTCCTCGATTTTCTCGATACGTACATCACCCGCGCATTCGAACTGCATCTCACTGGTGGTGTAGTTGGTGATATAGACGACATCATTCTTGTCAAACTGCTGCTGCAGCTGCTCGTTGGTGGTCATCAGTTCATACATGGCCCGCATGCCTACCCAGGCATCGGACTGGGGCACAGGAATATCGCCAACGCTCAGAGCCCGCATCTTCTGTGGTTCATAGGCAGAGAGTACTGTTCCCATGTCCGCTGTTCCGGAGCTGACGCCACCGAGAATTGCGCTGTATTTCAGCAAGGCACCGCCCCAGTGAATGTCCAGCTGCATATCGCCTCCGGACTGGTCTTTCAACTGATCAGCAAAATATTGCAAAGCTGCGGCCCTGGCGCCCCGGTTCGGGGTTGCCTCAGCGTAACGCAGGGTTGTTTCAGCCATGGCTGGCGCAAGTGTAGTAAGGGAAAGAACTGAACCGACTATCAGAGATCTGTACATCTTATTAATATTCATTTTTATTATGCCCTTTGGTTTTAAAGGTTACTTGTCCGACTATCCGTCATTTCAATGGCATATCTGAAACGTTCGGCAAGGAGGGAGCATCCTTGCCTGCCAACCATCAGCTCTCCCAAGGGTAGCCCTTGGAATCAGCCTGGGCCTGATATTTTTTCAGCAGTTCGATGTAGTGGTCCCAGATCTGTTGACCAGCCATCCCGCGACCATTGACCTCTTCAATCCAGCTATCCCGGAACTTGAGAGTGGCATCAAGAATTTTCTGGCGTTCCTCCGGGGCCATGTCGGTAACAGGAACCACCTTTCCAAACCCACCGCTGGCCAGACTCTTGGCAACTTCACCCGCATCTTCGATTGTCAGCTGGGAAAAATGATCGATCATGTTGTCACCAGCCTGCATCAGAATCGCCTGCTGCTTTTCATCAAAATCAGACCAGACAAATTCGTTCATCACGATGGCAAAACCCAGTAGCTGGCCCCAGTCAACCCGGGTTACCGACTCAACTACTTCGTATGTCTTATAGGCTTTCATGGTGTAGAAATAGCTGGCGAGGCAATCCACCAGGCCAGTATCCAGCGCCTGATAGACTTCACCGAAAGTCATACTCACGGTGTCGGCCCCAAGGTCTGCCAACACATTGGTATAAGTGCCGGTCGCGCGGATCCGTTTGCCCTTGATGTCGTCAACGGTGAGAATCTGGTTGCCCTCCGTACATTCGAACTGGACACCAGTTGTACTGAAATTACTGATATAGACCAGGGATTGGTCCGCAAGGGATTTTTTGAGCTGAGGCTCAGTGGTCATGAGCTCATACATTGCACGCATACCTACCCAGGGATCTGCGTACTCGAGGGGGATATCGCCGATACCAAGCGCCTTCAATTCCTGCGGCTCGTAGGATGACAGCACTGAGCCAAGGTCTGCACTACCTGCAGAAACACCGTCCAACACGCCGCTCCACTTGAGCAGTGCACCACCCCAGTGGATATCAACCTTGATATCACCACCAGACAGGCGTTCAACTTCATCGGCAAAAAACTGAACAGCTGCAGCACGGGTGCCTCGATTAGGCCCACCTTCTGCATATCGCAACACGACTTCAGCATGGGCCTGAACGGCCCCGGCTATAACCAGAACAAATCCTAAAACCAGAGATCTGAGGGTTGTTACCATGACATTGCTCCCGAGGGGGTATTGTTTTTGTTAGCTGTGGCAGATGAACAACACCCACCGCACGCAACCAAACTATCACCGGAAACCAATATCAACAACGACCCATATTCTATAGAACCCATGCCTTTACGGCATAGATAAACAGATTCTAACCGGCCGGAACGCCCTCCTCGTTTTCACCACCGAAAACATAACGAAAAGTACCCTGCCCAGTGGCAATCAAAGTGCCCTCACAGGTAATCTTCGATTCAACAAAGAAAATCTTGCGACCGCGGCTGACTACGCGGGCCTCAACTTCCAGAAATCCGTCTTTTACCGGGTTCATAAAGTGAGTATTCAGGGAAATTGTAATGCAGCGTCGGATGTTGCCAGGCACAGAACAGTATGTGCCAGATAACCCCGAAGCACTGTCCAGCAGGGAAGCGAACACGCCTCCATGGACAAACCCGTTACGGTTGAGGTGCCGTTCAGCCATCTGTGCGGTGATCACCGCACGCTCAGGCCCCCACTCGGTCAAGGTAAACCCGAGAACTTCCCTGAAACCGTTTGTATTCTCGGCTTCCAACTGCAAACTGGCGTCAGTCATATTGCTCACTTATTTTTCTGGCTGCGGCCGGAACACCGCCACGGCAGCTGTTTTTGTATAAATCCGGCAAACCTCATAGGACAACCGAATACCATTTCTTTTCCGCAGCGGGAGCATCGCAGCAATTTTGTTTTTTTCATTTTAAAGCTCCGTGCATTTTCTGAACTTTAAAGCTAACACTCAGCCGACAGCGGAACCTTTATAATTTATCTATACGTTCCATACCGATCAGATATATCCAAAAAGGAGCTTTTATATAGGTTACGGGCTATTTTTAACGGGCCAGAAATATCGCCAGATAAATTACCGAAACCTATAAAACAAATGGAATAGTCATGGCTGATTTATTATATGAAATCAATAACAACATCCTTACCATTACCCTGAACCGGCCTGACCGACTTAATGCCATGAGCAACGAAATGCGTGAGTCGATGCTTCATGTTCTGACACAACAAACCTCGAGTCCAAGTGTTCGCGCCATCGTTATCCGGGCCAATGGCCGAGGTTTCTGTACCGGCGCAGATGTGCAGCCGGAACAGATCCTGGCTCGCCGCGCAAACATCGGAGAACAAGTAAAAAAGGGGATCAATCAGGTCATAAAGCTGATCACCAGCCTGCCGATACCTGTGATCGCCGCTGTTAACGGCCCCGCCGCAGGCGCTGGCGTCAGCCTTGCGCTGGCATCCGACCTTATGCTGGTTAACAGAGATGCCGCATTCCACCTGTCCTTTGCCCGCATTGGCGCCGTGATGGATGGCGGTAGCTCCTGGTTTCTGACCCGGGCCATCGGTGCTCGTCGCACAGCAGCCCTCGCGCTGACCGGAGGCAACTTCCAGGCGGAGGAAGCTCTGTCCTGGGGTCTGGCCTATAAAGTGGTCGACAACGACCGGCTATGGGAAGAAGCGAATGAGTTGGCATATCAGCTGGCGTCCGGGCCTACCACTGCCCTGGGCCTAATCAAGAAGGAGATTGCTCTGGCCGCGACACTGGATCTGGACTCGGCACTGGATCTGGAAGCGGAATGCCAGCAGACGGCATTCAATACTTCTGATTTTGCTGAGGCCATCGAGGCCCGTCAGCAAAAGCGGTCACCGGAATTTACAGGCCGCTAACCGCTTCCACAAGGCAGTGGACCCTCTTTCGAGGGCCACTGACCAGGGTCAGATCTTGCGACCGGCCAGTTGCCAGTATTTATCCCGTAGCCTGCGCTTGAAAATCTTGCCCGAGTCTTCCCGGGGCAGATCCTTGCCGGTCTCGATCGTTCTGGGCACTTTGAAGCCTGCAAGGTGCTCTCGCAGATAAACCCTGACTTCATCAAGGGAAATACTATCCTCGCTTTCGACTTCCAGTACCGCCATCACGGCTTCCCCGAACTCTTCATCCGGCACCCCGAACACTGCACAATCCTTGATACCCGGATAGTTGTGCAAGACTGCCTCGATCTCCGCCGGATAAATATTCACTCCACCCGAGATAACCATATCCTTCACACGATCGGCAATGAACAGGAAATCGTCCTCGTCCATATAGCCCATGTCACCAGAGGTGATATGGCCATCGCGCTCGATTTCCGCCCGCGCTTCCGGCCTGCCATTGTAGGTAAAATCATTCATGGGAAAGCGCGAATAGATTTCACCGATGGCGTTTGCTGGCAGTACATTGCCATCCTCATCAAGGATGCGAACACTGGCCTCCGGTACTGGTTTACCAACACTGCCGGGTTTTGACAGTGCCTGTGCCGAGTTACAGGCAACTACAGCACCGGATTCAGTAGAACCATAGAATTCGTATATCACGGGCCCGAACCACTCGATCATCCGGCGTTTAACATCCGCAGGACAGGGTGCGGCCGCGTGAATAATAAATTCCAGAGACGACAGGTCGCACCTGTTGCGAACATCGTCCGCAAGCTTGAGCATACGGATAAACATGATCGGCACCAGCATGCCTGCCGTGAGCCGGTATTCCTCTACAAGCTGAAGCAGGCTCTCTGCATCAAAACGCGGCACGATCACCAGAAGGTCACTGATCCTGGATGCCTGCATGCTGTAGCCGTTGGGTGCACTGTGATAAAGAGGGCCTGGCACCACGCAGCGGGCGCCGGGAGCACAACCGTATACCCGTGACCGGAAATCACGCATCAGGGCCGCTTTCTCTTCATCAAGGGCAAACCGGCGAACACCTTTAGGGTGACCTGTAGTACCTGAGGTATACAGCATAGATGACAGCCCGGCCTGAGCCGGCCCGGTAATCGGCTGCTGGCCTTGAAGCCACTGGCTCCAGTTGGTCAGACCTTCCGGCACTTTGCAGGCCTGGGGATCCAGGCCGAAAGCATTCCCTACGTCCTCGTGAGTTTCCACCACCAGACACTTCACACTTTCTGGAATCGCCTCATGGATAGCTCGCCAGAGGTCGGCATGGATAACCAGAACTTTGGCACCACAGTCGTTCAGAATATAGGTCAGTTCCTCTCCGACCAGATGCCAGTTGATGGGCACTGCATAGGCGCCCACATAGTTGGCAGCCTGGCTGGCTGTAAGAAAAGGGATATCGTTACGCATGAAAATGCCGACACAATCTCCCGGCTCGACACCCATGCCTGTGAAGCCCGCTGCAGCACGGCGGACATCGTTCTGGAATGCTTCGTGGGTCAGATGCCTGCTGCCACAGACAATACCTTTGAACGTACTTCTATCAATTGTTGTAGTGGTCACTGTCTGAGCTCCTGTGACCAGCCGGTCAAATGGTGTGACAAAATTAACGGCCGGTATACTGCGGTTTGCGCTTTTCATTAAAGGCAGTGACGCCTTCTACCCAGTCATCCGCCATGACGCTATCCCCAAAGGTTTCAGCCTCGGACTGCAACTGCTGCTCAAGGGAATTTTCAGAGGATTGCAGAATCAGCTTCTTGATATTGCCCAAAGCTCTGGATGGCCCCTTCGCCAGCCGTTCTGCCAGCCTGCGGGTTTCCGACTCAAGGTCCGCTCCAGGCACAACCCGATTGATCATGCCTATATCTTTGGCTTCTTCAGCGGTGAAGCGGTCCCCCAGGAGCGCAATTTCCATGGCTTTCTTGGTTCCGACCAATCTTGGCAGATAGTAAGTAGCCCCTCCATCCGGACTGCTTGCAATGTGGCTATAGGCCAAAGTGAAGAAAGCGTCTTCGGCAGCCACAACCAGGTCGCAGCTCAGGGCCATGCTGACACCAGCGCCCGCAGCTGCTCCTCGCACGCTGGCGATAACAGGTTTGTTGAGCCTGCGCATTGTGTACATGAGGCCATTGAGATTGGCGTGAATCCGGTTAACGAACGTCAGCCGTCGCTCTACCGGAGTCAGACTGGCGAACTCCATGAAGGACTTGACGTCGCCTCCAGCCATGAAATGTTCGCCTGCACCTCGCAGGACCACACACCGGACTGACTCGTCAGATTCCAGGGACTGAAAGGTCTCCAGTAGCTTCTTGCGCATATCCAATGAAAGTGCGTTTCTAACCTCTGGACGATTCATTGTCAGGTAAGCAACACCGTTTTTTGTTTCGTATAGAAGATGGCTCATTTGTTATTGTCCTCATGCTGTTTCGTCCGATTAGCCCAGGTTCAGCCAGGAACGCTTTAAGCGCCTATTGCTTCCAGTTGTTCCTTACTGAACCCCAGTTCAGCAAAAACTGACTCCGTATCAATTCCCAAAGCCCTGGCCGGATGACGAACCTCCGGCGGAGTCCTGCTGAAGCGGGGAGCCGGGGCCGGCTGCGTCATGTCGCCTACCTTCACATAGGTTTGCCGGGCCAGGTTGTGCGGATGCCCCTGCGCCTCCTGGATATCAAGTACAGGCGCAAAGCAGATATCGGTTCCTTCCATCAGGTCACACCACTGATCCCGGGTCTTTGTCAGGAAGACTTCACTGATCACCTGTTTGAGTTCCGGCCAACGCTGATTATTGAGCTGGTCAGCAAACAGATCCTGCGGCAAACCCGCCACATCCAATAGCTGGGCATAGAACTGAGGCTCGATCGAACCAATTGAAATGTACTTGCCATCAAGGGTTTCGTAGGTGTCGTAGAAATGCGCGCCACCATCAAGCTTGTTGGTGCCCCGCTCAAGAGAGTATGTCCCCATGGCATGAGCTGTATGAAACATGGACATCAGAATGGCGGAGCCGTCGGTCATGGCTGCATCGATCACCTGCCCTTTTCCTGACGTCCGGGCCTCCAGGAGCCCCGCAACCAGCCCAAGTGCCAGGAACATGCCGCCGCCGCCAAAGTCACCTACCAGATTAAGTGGCGGCACCGGTTTTTCTCCGGCACGACCCACTGCATTAAGGGCACCGGTCAGAGAGATGTAGTTGATATCGTGGCCGGCCGCATGAGACAGAGGGCCAAACTGGCCCCAACCGGTCATGCGACCAAAAATCAGTTTTGGATTGCGGGCGAGACACTCGTCCGGGCCAATACCCAGTTTTTCGGTTACGCCAGGGCGGAAACCTTCGAACAGGGCGTCGGCGCTTTCCACCAGTTTCAGCAAAGCCTCTACGCCAGCCTCGCTCTTGAGATCCAAAGCAATGGAGCGTTTGCCCCTGCGACTGCAATCCAGTGCCACATCTGGCGCACTGGCACCGAGGCGCTCTACGCTGATTACTTCGGCACCCATATCGGCCAGTACCATGCCGCAGAATGGTCCCGGACCAATGCCGGCCAACTCGATAATACGAAACCCGTGCAGCGGTCCCATTTGAACACTCCTTTTCCGCAGGGGTTCTGCGGTCTTTGTTATTATTTAAAGGATTTTTACTGGCCAGAACCTGCCACAATTTTCTGGTCGAACAATCGTGCGATCTCACCAGCAGACAGGTTGAGGG
Source organism: Marinobacter sp. F3R11 (assembly GCF_003318275.1). Lineage (GTDB taxonomy): Bacteria > Pseudomonadota > Gammaproteobacteria > Pseudomonadales > Oleiphilaceae > Marinobacter. The sequence continues at coordinate 264,437 of NZ_QOCH01000009.1, forward strand.
TTTCCGCCAGAATTTCCTCAGTATGTTCACCCAGGGCCGGCGCGGGCCGAACTGGCTCCTGCTCTAACGAGGTAAAGCGCAATGGGTTATCAGGCATCAGGTATTTACCAATACCAGGTTGCTCCACCATCTGAAACAACGGGTTATCCACTGAGCAGTCCACGTCGTTTTCAACCACTTCCCGGACGGTCTGGTATTTCCCCCAGCAGGCTCCGGCATTGTCCAGTTCTGTCGCCACCTGCTCAAAACGGCGGGCAGCAAACCAGGGGCGGAAAATCCCGGTAATACCATCACGGCCTTCGTAACGATCGCCTTCCTTACGGAAGTCCAGTCCCATACTCTGCTGAAGAGCGGTAATTTCTGCTTCAGTTCCCGTCACTTCCACCAACGCCCGCCAGTGATTCGGGCTGACACCCACCACCATCACCCGCTCGCCATCAAGACACTGGAAGTCATGTCCGTAAGTGCCGTAAATGTCATTACCAATGGCCTCACGATCCGTACCATTTATCATGGTTTCAGCGATATAGCCGAGATTGCCAAGGGTCGCCAGTGCTACGTCCGCCAGGGCAATACGCACTAATTGTCCCTGGCCTGTGCGGCTGCGATGGCGTTCGGCCGCCAGCAACCCAAGGGCGATTTGCTGACCGGTGATAACATCCCAGGCTGGCATGGGGTTGTTCAGCGGAGGAATCTCACCGCTCTTCCCTACCCCTGTAAGCGCCGGGAAACCCACTTTGCAGTTGACTGTGTAATCAAGGGCTCCACGACCATGGCGGTCGCCAATCAGATTGAGATAAATCAGATCTTCCCGGTGCTCTTTCAACCGGTCATAGGACAACCAGCCTTTGGCGGGGAAATTGGTCAGAAACATACCGGCTTCATCACCCGGAGCGGCAATCAGCCGGGTCAGCAACTCCTGACCTTCGGGCCGGCGGAAGTCCACCGCAATGGAGCGCTTGCCCTTATTCAGGCTATGCCAGTAAAGGCTTTTTCTGTCGGCTGTCACCGGCCAGCGGTTGTAATCGATACCGCCACCAATGGGATCAAAACGAATAACGTCCGCTCCCAGTTGAGCCAATGTCATACCACCGGACGGCGCAGCCACGAAAGCGCTGCCTTCAACGATACGAAGCCCTGAAAGAATGTTCTGCATGATGTTCAGTTCCTGACTGTCAGCTGACTTCGGCGTATCCGTTATTGATCACCACAACATCCCGCTCGGTCACTCGACAGCGGAAAGCGACTTCATTGCCGTTGCGCCAGATTTCAGTGCGGATAGTCTCACCCGGGTAAACAGGGGATGAGAACCTCAGCCGAATACGGTGGAACCTGGCCGGATCGTAATCACACAGGGTCTTCAGAATAGCGTGAGTGGCTACCCCGAATGTGCACAGACCATGCAGAATCGGCGCTTTGAAGCCGGCAGATTTTGCTACCGACGGGGAAGCATGCAGCGGGTTATAATCTCCGGACAACCGGTAGATCAGTGCCGACATGGGGAGGGTTGGCAGATCACAGATCATATCCGCCTCACGTTCAGGAATCGGATCCGGCTTGGGTGAAGGTACTGACGGGCCACCAAAACCACCATCACCCCGGGCTATGGTTGTGCTGATCAGGGTACACAGGTCTTCACCAGTAGCAGCATCACGAACTGTTCGTTCTGAAAGGATCAGGGCACCTTTGCCCTCTCCCTTGTCGACGATTTCGTTTATTTTAGTCGTAGCTTCAACCGTTCCGGATGCAGGCAGGGGTTTATGTATGATCATTTCCTGGCCTGCGTGAAGGATCTTCACCCAGTCGATCCCTGTATCCGGCTCTTTCGCCCAGAAACCGGGGTATGCCAGTACATTGGCCATACTCGGCATAGCCTTAAGGCCATCTTCGTAGACAAATCTCAGGCAGTCTTCATCAAGAGGGTCTATACCCAGCCCCACACCCAATGCATACAGGATCGTGTCTTTCTCGGTATAGGTGTGCTCAAGACGCTCGAACTTGCGGTTCATCAGCTTATCGTAATCGATGGCCACCGTGGCGCTCCTTTTATTATTACTGTATAGGCCAAGTCAGGCATCCGGCCCCAACAGGCCGGATGCTGTTCCTGAGTCAGACAAGGATCAGAACGGATCCCAGCTGAATACGTCCGCAGAGCGGCTCAGGGGATAAAAATCCGCTTCAAAGGCAGGCAACACCCGGCTCAGAACCGTCTCAGGAGTCCAGCCGTCAGACGTGTGCGCAGACCGGAACGGGCGTGGCTGGCTGAACAGGAAGATCTCGTTATTACGTACGCCAAAGATCTGACCTGTCACGTTCCTGGCCTGATCACTGCACAGGGACACAGCCAGAGTAGCGATCTTGTCTGGTGTCATCTGCTGGATCTTGGCTACGCGTGCCTTCTGAGCTTCATCATCTGTAGGGATGGTTCCGATCAGACGACTCCATGCGAATGGTGCGATACAGTTAGAGGTTACCCCGAAACGCTGCATGTCCAGCGCCATGGATTTGGACAGACCAACAATACCCATTTTGGCGGCAGCGTAGTTGGCCTGGCCAAAGTTACCAATAAGGCCAGAGGTGGACGTCATGTTGACGAAAGTACCGCTGCCCTGTTCACGGAAAATCGGGGCTGCAGCGCGGCTTACGTTGAAGGTTCCCTTCAGGTGTACCGCAAGCACTGCGTCAAAATCTTCCTCAGTCATCTTGTGGAAAATCACGTCACGCAGGTTACCGGCATTGTTGATCACGCCGTCAAGGCGCCCAAAGGTATCGATAGCCGACTGTACAATTTTCTGACCACCTTCCCAGGACGTCACGCTGTCAAAGTTTGCAACAGCGTCACCGCCGGCAGCTTTGATTTCATTCACCACTTCCTGAGCCGGGGTGGCATCGTTACCGGAACCATCGGCATTACCACCGATATCGTTAACCACTACCCGGGCACCTTTTTCTGCCAGCATCAGTGCAGTCGCACGGCCAATACCACGGCCGGCTCCGGTAACCACGATAACTTTGCCTTCCAGAAGTTTTTTATCGCTCATGACACCCTCCTACAGGTCTCTTATTGTCTGATTATTGATTTATTGGAGCAGTGAAACACTGCGGGACAATCAGGTCTGGTACGTCCGCCATTCAGGCGTTACTCACCAGGTTTCTTGCAATAACTTTAAGCGCGAGGGTTTCTTCGGCACCCTCAAAAATAGACAGCACCCGGGCATCGACAAAATAACGGCTCACCGCGGTTTCTTCGGCATACCCCATGCCGCCATGAATCTGCATCGCTTCGCGGGTAACCCACTCAGCCGCACGACAACTGAACAACTTCACCAGGCTTGCTTCCATCTGCCCGGCTCCATTGTCCATCATGCGCGCAACTGCATAGCTGAACTGACGAGAGGCCGTCAGGGTTGCCATGATCCTCCCGAGTTTTACCCGGGTAAGCTGATAGTCGCCCACAGGGCTACCAAACACCTTGCGTTCACGGGAGTAACTCAAAGCCTTCTCAAAAGCTGCCTGCATTACTCCGGTTGCCCGCGCTGCGGTCTGGATACGACCACCGGAGAAGCCGGCCATGGTGAAATAAAAGCCTTTTCCACGGCCATTCTCCTCACCGATCAGTCGGTCAGCAGGTACAAAGTAGTCCTCAAAAAAAACATCATAGGAATGCATACCACGGTAACCCAGAGTGGCAATCGCCTTGCCCTGAATCACTCCGCCCCGGGGTTGCTGGTGACGGAATTCATGGCCCGCAACAGGCGGTTTTTCCACCAGAAAAAGGCTCAGCCCTTTGTGCCCCAGCGCTGAATCCGGCTCAGTACGGGCCATTGCCAGCAACAAACTGGCCTTGCCGGCAAAGGTACACCAGGTTTTGCTGCCATTGAGCACCCAGCCACCTTCCACAGGCGTAGCCCTGAGCCCCAGCGATGCGACATCAGAACCGTAGTTCGGTTCGGTAATTGCAATGGCACACAGTTTTTCGCCTGATGCTATTTGGGGCAGCCAGGTCTCCTGCTGAGCCTGTGTACCACCCTGCAACAACGCCTTGGCTGCGATTTCGGGACGGGTAATCAGAGAACCCGCAGCACCCAGAGAAGCTTTTGAAAGTTCTTCTGTAACCACAATCATGCCAAGGCTGTCGTCATGATCGTCTGGCTGCAGCCCCCCGAAACGCTCGGGAATACTGATGCCAAAACAACCAAGTTCTGCCGCCCGGCTCAGAATGTCATCAGGAATATCGAGATCTTTACGGTGGATTTCCTCCGCCAGTGGCGCAACAACATCCGCACCAAAACGTGCAAACATGTCGCGGACCATTTCCTTGTCTTCACTTAACAGACTCGGCAAACGACTGCTGCCACGTTCGGCAACAGCTGTTCCGATAGCAGCGAGAAACTCAGCGCTGCCGTAGCGGGCACTCATGTTGCGGATGTCAGTGGCACCATAGAGTGCAGATACTTCCACAACATCCAGCCCCAGATCCGCTGCGCGGGCAACCAGGCGCTGGAGAACGGAACCGACGGCTTCAGCGGTGAACGCAAGTGCGGTATCCGTCGCAATGGGATCAACATCACCCAGCTTACGTGCGTATGAGCACAGCTCGCGGGCAGCGCCCAATTCAGCAGTACAGAAAGCCAGTTCGTAACAGCCGAGCTGATGATCGTCCAATAGCTTCCCGTCCAGCGTGTCATTCACTGTGCAGGCCGCCCGGAGATACTTCAGTGCCTGACGGACAAATGGCTCAACCGTATTAATGCTACTGCCTGCCAGTTCAAGAGCTGCTGCCTGTTCACCGAGACTCATGCTAAACCTTCCTGACTCTTAGAATTCTGTGAAGATAACCGGGGCCGCCCTTTCAGTGCGGCCCCGGATAAACAGCCTTACTCGTACCGACCGATAATCGAGATACTGCAGATATTCTGGTGCGGGAAGCCCCCCAGATTGTGATTCAGAGCCAGTCGCGGATCCTTCAGCTGGCGCTTGCCCGCCCGGCCATGAAACTGCAGGTAATTTTCATAGATCATCCGCATGCCAGAGGCACCAATCGGGTGACCAAAACACTTGAGGCCGCCGTCAATCTGACAGGGAATACGACCGTCCGCATCAAAGTCGCCATTCAGCACATCCCAAACAGCCTGACCTTCATCCGAGAGTTGCAGGTCTTCCATGGTGACCAGTTCGGTAATCGAGAAGCAGTCGTGCACCTCTGTCATATCGATCTCTTCACGAGGCTTGCTGATACCTGCTTCGTTGTATGCATTCTGCGCAGCAACTCTGGTGGTTTGCAGGTATGAACCATCCCACTTGCTGAAGCCGGCCTCTTCACCGTTGGAAGCAGCCAACTGCAAGGCTTTAACGGAAACCAGATCTGCCTTGCCAAGGGCGCGGGCAATCTCTGGTGTGCAGACAATGGCACAGGCAGCACCATCACTTACACCACAGCAGTCAAACAGGCCAATGGGTTCCGCTATGTAAGGCGCATTGATTGCCTGTTCTTCAGTTATTTCACGCTGCAGGTGGGCCTTGGGATTCTTCGCGCCATTGGCGTGACTCTTCACGGAGATATGAGCCATGGCCCGCTTGAGGTCAGCTTTTTCTATGCCATACTTCGCGCGGTAACCACTGGCAAGCTGGGCGAAAGCGCCTGGCGCAGAGAGGTTCGGCCAGTACATGTCGTTTTCAACACCGCGAGTACGCTGGGGCAAGCCTCCGTAACCAACATCCTTCAGCTTTTCGACACCCAGAGCCAGGGCGATATCACAGGCACCAGATGCTACGGCATAGACTGCACCGCGGAATGCCTCAGTACCGGTCGCACACATGTTCTCGACCTTGGTCACCGGTATGTTCGGCAGACGCAATGCTATGGACAACGGCATTGCACTGGAACCAACATTGGAAGCATCAATACCGGCACCAAACCATGCCATCTGAATCTGGCCCTTTTCGATACCCGCATCAGCCAGCCCTTCTTCAAATGCCTCAGACATCAGATCAGCCGGGCTCATATCCCAACGCTCACCAAATTTGCTGCACCCCATTCCGAGGATCACTACCTTATCTTTGATTCCACTAGCCATTTTTATTCACCTGTATTCGCTGCGTGTGTTATTGCTGGACCGGGGTAGCCTTCCAGAAGTACTTCCGGAACCCCCGCTGGTTATCGAACTGCCGGATACGGAAGTGCAAGGAAACCTCAACCCCTGTATCCATGCCACCAGGCTCCACTTCGGTGAAGTCCATCATCAGTCGACCGCCGCCTTCAAATTCCACCAGGCCAAAGTAGGCAGGAGGATTCCAGTCAAACGTCAAACGGTCAGCCGTCCAGGTCATCACACGCCCTTTAGCGTTTGCCATCGGGTGATCATCCTGACTATCCAGGGCGCCACACTCAGGGTTAACACAGTATTTTTCCTTGGGAATCTGAACCGTGCCGCAGCTGCGGCATTTGCCACCGATGAACCCGGTGAGCAAGTCCTTGCGCCGATACATGGCCGCCAGATAGCTCTGCTTGTCCAGCTCTCCACGCTTGCCAACCTCACGATCCACCAGATTGTTGAAACTGAGGAACTTGTTGTAGTTGGTGTCTTCGCGACGGCGGGCCAGTGCGCCACCGAAGCCCGTTTTCGGTCGTTTTCCTGCGATAGCATCAGTTGCCCGCAACAGTACCGCGTCGGTGCCCTGACCAAACCCGGTCAACAGAATCAGATCACCGGCTTTTGCCTTCTCCAGCACGCTGGTAAGCAAGAGCACAGGATGAGCCACGCCGGTCACACCTATGCCACCAATGTGGTTATCGGCAACCGCATCTGCAGCAATTCCTATAGCCTTGGCAACCGCAGCCGGAGTGCGGGCCTGATCAGAAGCCAGTACAAAATGAGCAATCTCGGAAGCCTTTACACCGGTTTTTTCCAGCAGGCGGGACACCGCCAGTGGCACACTCTTCATATAACCTTCGTCACGGATCCAGCGCTCTTCCCACTCGTAGTCGATGGTGGAATCTTCACCCCTGTAGTGGTCTACAAAATCGGTCACGTAGGTTTCGCTGCCCAGATACTCGGCAATCACGTCTTCATTTCCAACCGCGATAGCTGCAGCACCATCGCCCCACAACATCTCGGCACGGGAGCCACACTTGCTGCGACGGTGCTCAGAGGCAAGCAACAGGGCGTTGCCCTTGCCAGAAACGCCGGCTTCCAGCATGGAGATCAGCGCAGAGGTTGCAGCACGCTGGGAAGCGGCAACATCCATAGTGCGCAGACTGCTGCCCAGGTTCAGCGCCTGACTCGCCACAACCGAGTTCTGGCGATCAAGAAATGGCAGGGTGGTCGACGCCAGATACAAGGAAGTGACAGAGGCTGTTCCCAGGGCCGACAAACAATCCTGACCGGCTTCAACAGCCATGGTGATGGTGTCTTCATCCCAGTTGCAGACACTGCGCTCACCCTTGGCAAGGCCGCGCAGACTGGCATCAAACCAGTCATTGGCGTCGGCGATGGCAGACTTCAGCAGGCGGGTCCGGGGAATGTAGGCACCGTAGGCGGTAATACCAGACATGTGATTTCCTTCCTTTCTTGTTATGCAATCCCAGCAACTCTCGATTGTTGGCGGCCGGAATTGCCAGATTAATAGCCGGGTTAGAGAGAGCGGGCGATAACCAGCTTCATGACTTCGGAGGCGCCACCATAGATTCGGCGGACCCGGGCATCGACAAACATACGGGCGATCGGGTACTCACTCATGTAGCCGTAGCCGCCGAACAACTGCAGACACTTATCGACCACCACACCTTCGTTCTCGGTGGTCCACAGTTTGGCCATAGCACCTTCTTCTGGTGTCAGGGTGCCTTCTGCACATTTTTTGATGCACTGATCAAGATAGGCCCAACCAACTTCCAGATTGGTCTTGAGATCAGCAAGGGTGAACTGGGTATTCTGAAAATCGGCCAGTGCCTGACCGAACATCTTGCGTTCTTTAACGTAGGCGTTGGTGACATCAAAAGCACGCTGGGCTTCAGCCTGGGCCCGACAGGCAATGGTGATTCGCTCGCGGGGTAACTCACGCATCATCATGGTGAATCCCTCGCCTTCCTTGCCAACCAGATTGGAAACAGGCACACGAACATCCTGGAAGAACATTTCAGAGGTATCCGCAGCCTTCTGGCCAATTTTGTCCAGATTGCGGCCGCGCTCAAAGCCCGGGCGATCAGCTTCTACAATGATCATACTGATGCCACGAGCCCCCTTTCCGGGTTCGGTGACACATGCAAGAAGAACGAAATCAGAGTTCTGCCCGTTGGTAATGTAGGTTTTCTGGCCATTGATGACGTACTCATCACCGTCACGGACAGCTGAGGTACGGATGGCCTTCAGATCGCTACCGGCCCCTGGCTCGGTCATACCAATTGAGGCAATCACTTCACCGGCAACCATCCCCGGCAACCACCGGCGTTTCTGTTCTTCAGTACCTGCGTTCATCAAGTAGTACGCGACGATATCCGCACTCACCGAAAAGCCAACACTGGCACCACCAATGGCATAACCCGTTTCTTCTGACAGCGCCATGTTATAGAGAAAGTCGGCTCCCGGGCCTCCGTACTCTTCAGGTACACCACAGCACAGAAAACCGTTCGCGCCCGCTTTACGCCAGAAGGCTTTGGGTACGATGCCATCCTTTTCCCACTGCTCGATATTGGGTTCGAGTTCTTCGCGGAAAAACCGGCGTGCGTTCGCTCGGAACAGCTCGTGATCGCTGCTATAGATAGAACGGTTTTGCATAAATTTAACCCTCGTTGATACGTTTGATCAGGTGTGATTCCGAACATCAGTCACCCTGAGCAGGATGCAGCGGAGCCCGCAATGTGCGGGGAAACCGGATGTGAACAACCGTATCAGCAAGGAAAAACTACAGCAATTATATACTTTTTATATCTGCCATCTTATTTAGGCATACCTTAGCTGGACAATTACCCTTATGCCTTTCCGACAAAAGTGATATAGAGTATGGGAAATGAATACTTTAATGTTATAGAAGAGAACCTGTCATGGCCTTCAACCTCAACATCGACTTACGCCAACTCAACACCTTTCTGACTGTTGCCGATACGGGCAGTTTCAGTCGCGCCTCCGAAAAACTCTTCGTGGCGCAACCAGCATTAAGCCGCCAGATTCGGATGCTGGAGGAAGCTCTGAATGTAGACGTTTTCGTTCGTCACGGGCGCGGTGTGGTCCTCACAGCGGCAGGGGAACTGCTCTACGAAAGAGCCCGGACATTGCTGCAGAGCCTTGAACGAACCCAGGCCGACGTCACCGCCGTCGCCGGCGAGGTAACCGGGCAGGTTGTGCTGGGTTTACTTCCAACGGTAACTCACAGTTTTTCAGGCACCATCGTTGAGCAATACCGCAAACAATTTCCTCAGGTTCATCTTGCGGTCCGGTCCGCCATGAGCGGCACTCTGCAACAGATGGTCATGCAACACCGGGCTAACATTGCCATCACCTATAACCACAGCAACCACAAAAACCTGCGGTACCGGCCACTGATAGAAGAACGGCTGTATCTGATTTCGCCAACCAATACCAAGGTATCCAACCGCTCCGAGATCACACTTGAAGAAGTACTGGACCTTCCATTGGTCATGCCAGAAGAAAAACACGGCCTGCGGGTGGCTATGGAGAAGCAGGCTGCAGAGCGTAAAAAAAGCCTGAATGTTGCTCTGGAAGTGAGTGCATGGCCTATGCTGACAGACATGGTACGTCGTGGCCTGGGCTACACCATTCTTTCCTCAGCCGCCGTTCATGATATGACTCAGCGCAACGAAGTCGTCGCCGTCCCTATTACATCCCCGGAAATCAAACGCTCCCTGTCCCTTGTCACACCTACTGACCTGCCATCCTCCGTGGCCACTACAAAACTGGCGGAAATCATCATGTTGCAAGTAGCCGAGCAGGTAAAAGCGGGCACCTGGAAGGGCGAGCTTCTCTTCAACCCCAAGGACATAAAACAATCGGCCATCGATACTGGCACTACTGAAAATACCAGCAAAGCACAGGAAATCATCGAGTAACCTGCGTCATCCAGGGCGGAACGCCAAACCTGTGATATACCGAAAACGCATAGGACTTATCAAATTTGGATAATTGTTGGGATCAGGGTCTGCTGCTAGCGTGTCTCCTGCCGTGCAACGGCGAGTGACACTGCTGGCACCAAGGCAGAAATAAAAACCAGTCCAAGCCAGCGGACGTAATTCCAACAAAAATCTTTGAGACAGGTACCCCTATGTCCACGAATAAACTAGCACTGGCAGTAAAGGCAGCAACAGCGGTTCTCGCACTCGGAATGGCGAGCCAGGCATCTGCCATCAGCTTCAAAGCTGGCGATGTAGATGCAAGTATCTACGGCTATACCCGCCTGAGCATGACCTACGACATTGACGAGGACCTTGCCGGACCAGCCCAGGAAGGCCATTTCACCAAGATCACCGGCTCTTCTGCCACCGGTCACTTTGGTGCCAGCGCAAACCAGAGCCGTATCGGTATCCGCCTGACAAACCCTGATGGCGTAAAAGTGAATGTAGAAGGTGACTTCTACGCTGGCACCTTCCGCCTGCGCCATGCTTACGGCGCGTATAACGGTATTCTCGCGGGCCAGACCTGGTCTAACTACACCAGCTTTGTTGGTAACACCTCCGTGCTGGACTTCCAGGGCCCCGCCGGTAACGCTGGCCTGCAACACCGCCAGGCTCAGTTGCGCTACACCACAGGCAAGCTATCGTTTTCTGTGGAAGACCCCAAAGGCGACCTGAACACCGGCAATGGCCTGGTTGCCAAGGACAGTTCGCCGGTTCTGACTGCCCGCTATGAATCAAAGTTTGATGGCGGTGCTTTCTCGGTTGCAGGTCTGACAAAACAGAATTCCCATGACAACGGCATTTCGGATGACTCCGCCATTGCCTATGCAGCCTTCGCAGCAGGTAAGATTGCCCTGGGCGACAGCGTTACTTTGCAAGGTGCCGTCAATTACACCAACGGAGCCAACAAATACCTGTACCAGTCCAATGCCGATGATGCTTACCTTGATGGAACCGGAGATCTGGAAAACATTTCCGGTTACGGCGGCAGCCTGGGCGTCAGTTTCAAAATGAACGCAGGCAGCAGCATCAACGCCGTAGTAGGCATGACCAAAGTAGACTGGGATGACGCTCTGGCTGATGGTCTGGCTGTAGGTGGCGAGTCAGAAACCAACCGCAACATCCTGGTAAATTACCAGTGGGTTCCGGTGAAAAACGTGAAAATGGGTGTGGAACTCAGCAACTGGTACACCGACCGGGTTAATGGCACCGATGACGATGCCACCCGCATTATGTTTGCGGCCCAGTACAACTTCTGATCAGCACACAATCTCGAGGCCCGGATCAGCAGAATCCGGGCCTTTACATGTGTATTCCCCCGGGGCCCGCTCCTGACAACTGCGCCCCGAAAATGTAACCGAGGGAGGTCCGGTGCCGCCCTGCACTTTCAACGGAGATTTAGATGAAGGTTTTGGTCGCGGTTAAACGCGTTATCGACTACAACGTAAAGGTCCGCGTCAAGCCGGATAATACTGGCGTTGATCTCGCCAACGTAAAAATGGCAATGAACCCATTCTGCGAAATCGCTGTTGAAGAAGCGGTTCGCCTCAAGGAAAAAGGTGTTGCCAGCGAAATCGTAGTGGTATCCATTGGCCCCAAAGCCTGCCAGGAGCAGGTCCGTACCGCTCTGGCACTGGGTGCTGACCGTGGTATTCACGTTGAAACCGACGAAGAAGTCCAGTCTCTTGAAGCGGCCAAGTTGCTTAAGGCCATTGTTGAGAAAGAAGAGCCGAAACTGGTCATTCTCGGTAAACAGTCCATCGATTCCGATAACAACCAGACTGGTCAGATGCTGGCTGCACTGACGGGTATGGGGCAGGGCACCTTTGCTTCAGAAGTGGTTGTTGAAGGTGAAAAAGTCAATGTAACCCGTGAGGTAGATGGTGGTCTGATGACCCTTTCCCTGAATCTGCCGGCGGTTGTAACCACAGACCTGCGTTTGAACGAGCCGCGTTACGCGTCTCTGCCAAACATCATGAAGGCCAAGAAAAAGCCACTCGACGTATCGAGCCCGGCTGATCTGGGTGTTGAAATTGCACCACGCCTGACCACTTTGAAAG
>NZ_QOCH01000007.1 GCF_003318275.1 Marinobacter sp. F3R11
ACAGCATGATCGGTGTGGCCACGGTAGCTCCTTGGGAGTCCCCGGGCGATTCGGGTGTTTAACCAATCAGAAAACAGAAGCCGGATTAGCCTGTCCGAACGGTAGATAACAGGGAACTCCGCAGCGGGATGCCAGTGGCGGGGTGGGGCACAGCGCTGGCAGTGTACGTTTCTAACATCCTTTTTTAATAAAGATTTTTCACATATATAGAGAAAATATTCATGAATGAACGAACGATACGGTATTTAACTGGTGTAGCTGGAGCCCTGATTATCAGCACTCCAATTCAGGCTGCCGAACAAACCCTGTACGATGCGCTAAGTAGCGGAAGTGTGAGCGGAAACGTACGCCTTCGCTATGAATCAGTGGATCAGGATAACGCTCTCGAAGACGCGACGGCGCTGACTATCCGCACCCGGCTCGGGTATACCAGCGGAAGCTACCATGGCGTAACCGGTGTTCTGGAGTTCGAAGATTCCAGATCCGTTCTGGGGGAGGACGATTTCAACGATACCTTGGGTAAGAATACAAACTATTCAGTTATTCCCGACCCCGAAACCACAGAAGTTGACCAGGCTTACCTGCAATACAGTGCCTACGATGTTACAGCCCGTTTTGGACGCCAGGTCATCACTTATGACAACCAACGTTTCATTGGCCACGTAGGATGGAGACAAGACAGGCAGACTTTCGATGCTTTGCGACTGACTTATGCACCTGAGGGACCCTTGTCTCTGGGGTACGCTTTTCTGAATCAGCGCAATCGTATTTTTGCTGAAGCAGGGGATCTTCCCGCTAACGATCACCTGTTGAATCTTGGGTATCAAACAGCCTTCGGAAAACTCTCTTCCTATGCCTATTTACTGGAGGTTGATGAAGGACCAGATAATTCCCTGGATACATACGGATTGCGCTTCGCAGGCAGTCGCGAACTGGAATTAATGAAACTGATCTATGCTGCTGAATATGCAACGCAAAAAGCCGAGTCAGGCAGTACCGATTTTGACGCCAATTACTATAGTGTGACAGCAGGTATAGGCGTCAGCGGTGTCAACGTTGTTCTGGGGTATGACGTATTGGGCTCAGACGATGGCAACTACGGATTCTCTACCCCTCTTGCCCTTCTGCATGCCTTCAACGGCTGGGCTGATCAGTTTCTATCCACTCCGGCTAACGGGCTGAAAGATCTGTCTGTATCAGTCAATGGCAGTCTGGCAGGCGGCAAATGGGCCATTGCCTATCATGACTACGCCGCAGATGAGTCTACACCAGGAATTGACGATCTTGGCGACGAGTTCAACCTTGCATACAACCGTGGTTTTGCCGGGCACTACACCGCGGGAGTCAAGTATGCCACTTACTTCGCTGGAGACAGTGCTTCGGGCAAGGTAGACACCCAAAAGCTGTGGCTGACGCTCGGCGCTACGTTCTGAATCTGACTCACGCGCGACCTGAGTTTTCACTATGTGGCAAGCCCCCCGATACCATAGGTGCCTGACAGATGCTTAAAATACTGACTCCTGAATCTGCGGGGGGCCGGGCCACCGGTTCTGCTTATACCTGTAAAGCCATGAGCTCCCATGAGCGCGAAAGTGAAGGCAGAGCACCTGCTCTGATCCTTCAGTTCAAGTTATGCAGCGCCAGAGGAAGGGGAATGTCCTCTCCAAAGTTGGCGAACATATGTACTCGAACTTAGGGAAAGCGCTATGAGCCTCCGCCTACTGTTAGTTGATACCGGAAGTAAGCGATCGGAAGAGTTGGTAGCACTGCTGACCGAACTGGGTTTTGAAGTGATCGGTCCCATTACCGATACGGATGACCTCTACGATTGCGTGCCCAATCTCAAGCCCGATATCGTGGTCATTGCCTCCCACT
>NZ_QOCH01000008.1 GCF_003318275.1 Marinobacter sp. F3R11
TTGCTGATCTGCTGGGTGCTGGTATGGGTGCATCCCGTGCAGCTGTCGATGCGGGCTTTGTTCCCAACGACATGCAGGTAGGTCAGACCGGTAAGATTGTTGCTCCGCAGCTGTACATCGCGGTTGGTATCTCCGGTGCCATTCAGCATCTGGCCGGTATGTCGGATTCCAAAGTGATCGTTGCGATCAACAAGGATGAAGAAGCGCCGATCTTCCAGGTTGCAGACTATGGCCTGGTAGCGGATCTGTTTGAGGCAGTACCTGAGCTTGAGACGAGGCTCAAAGAGGGCGCCTAGCATTGCCTTGCCCGTTACGTTGTTCTGCTCCCAAGCCCTCTACATGAGGGCTTTTCATAGCAGGTCTGTCATACAAGGCGAACGAGGCTGGAATTTCATCAATGAAATGAGCCTCGGATTATACAGTGAATCAGAAATCAGGCATTTTATTGCGCCCCCGAAGGGGCTAGGCCACGACTGCCGTAGATAGGGCTATAAGTCCAATACCGCCTACCACACCTGCGGTAAGGTTACGGGTTGTTCGCAACATTGCGGGCCCAATGCTCATAGCAGAACGACCAGCCACAAAGGCCAGCCAAACAATCACCATCTGAATCAGGCTCAACCCGAGGAGGTAGGCACCTAAAGGTGCAGGTTCTGCGCCGATAATAGCTTCACCGTAGGCCAGACCATGGAAAATCGCTGCCAATGCACCAGCCAGCCCAGCTGTTTTGAGGTATTTCGGGGTACGGAACAGGAAAAAGCCAACCGCGATGACCGATACAGATACGAGAACTTCCACATAGGGAATGTTAACGCCACTCCACTGCAATGCTGCACCCAGAATCGTCGCTGCCACCAGTGCCATTGGGACAAGGGGGGAGCGAAGCTGAGCAAAAGCGCAAAGCAGGCCAATAGCAACAATAAAGGCAAGATGATCCATGCCAATAATGGGGTGTCCTATCCCCGATAGCAGTCCCTGCCAGAGCGTTGACGGTGTCTCCCCACCCGTGGGGTGGTGGGCCCAGGCTAGGCCTGAAGATGAAAGCAACGAAAGGCCTGCGGTTACGATAATACTGCGGTGATACTTGGATTTCATGAAGTTACTCCTGATATAAAGTGAAGTGCCTGGCGTGGGTCGTGATTCAGCATTTCAACCTCACGCGGACTGCGGCTGCGCTACTACTGCCACACCGATCATGCTGT
>NZ_QOCH01000002.1 GCF_003318275.1 Marinobacter sp. F3R11
ATTTTCTGCATCGCCGCCGGTGTCCCTGGCAGCTTCAGATCCGTTTCCGTCGCAATGACGAGCTGCGCTGCCTTACTGACCATTACGTTAACAGAGTGGCGGCGATTTTTGCGCGAGAATAAGGCTTTACTCTGCCAGAGATGATTTGATCAAGATAACGATCAATTCGTTCAATTGCAGCGGCGCTCCTGACTTTCCTGGCACAGGGCTGATCGTCATGGAGTATTTCTCCGTCAACGACTCGTAATTCCCGTTCTGGGTCCAGCTCTCTGCGAGACCATTGGACCTTAGATCGACTCCGTTTGTTTGATTCGATGATGTCGGATGCGCTCATCCGCTTCATCAGAACATCTGCCCAAGATACCTTCAGTTTACCAAAAACGCGCTGAACACTTTTTAAAGCTGGTTTCGTTTCCCCCGTCATCCAGCGCTCCACACAATGCCTGTCCATTTTCAGAAATTCAGCAAATCGCGGGATTCCTTCAGTCGAGAACATATAGGCAATTTGCCGTAATATGGACTCAAGGCTTTCAGTTTCAGCTAGAGTTTGATCGGTAATCCCCCCATTTTAAGAGGGCATCAAAAGTAGAGTTCAGGCCACCATGGCCAGTTTTTGTTGTGGGGTAATGCCTCCGAGGGCCATGTTGGGCCGTTCATTATTGTAAGTCCATAGCCACTGCGTTGCATATTCCTGAACCTCTTCAATCGAGTGGAATAGGTATTGGGCCAGCCAGTCATAACGTACGGTGCGGTTGTAACGCTCGATATACGCATTCTGCTGCGGGTTGCCGGGCTGGATAAAGACCAGCGTAATATCGTGCCTCTTAGCCTAGGCAGCCAAGGTGGCGCTGATGTATTCCGGGCCATTGTCGCAGCGAATTTGCATGGGCTTTCCCCGCCATTCGATGATCGGGTCCAAAGCCCGGATAACACGCTCAGAGGGCAGTGACAGGTCTATCTCAATCCCAAGACCTTCCCGGTTGTAATCGTCAATCACATTGAGCAGCCGGTAACTTCGGCCATCCTCTAACTGGTCGTGCATGAAGTCCATGGACCAGCTGGTGTTGATGGTCGTGGGCACCGACAATGGCTCGGGTTTCTCACGCACCAGCCGCTTACGAGGCTTGATACGCAGGTTCAGCTCCAGTTCCCGGGAGATTCGGTAAACGCGTTTGTGGTTCCAGGGATATCCCTTTACGTTGCGCAGGTACAGAAAACACAGACCAAAACCCCAGTTTCTCTGGTTATGGGTTAAGCGCACCAACAGATCCGCGATCTCGGCATTTTCACTACTGAGCTTAGCCCGGTAGCGATAGCAGAACTCACTGACACTGAAGACCTCGCAGGCTTGGCGAATGCTACAACGAGCAGCGGCAACGGCTTTGTGCGCCATCTCGCGGCGGAGAGATGGCTTTACCACTTTCCCTCAAGAGCTTCCTTTCGCAACTCAGACTTGAGCCGTTCTTCGGCATACATCTTCTTCAGCCGCCGGTTCTCATCCTCAAGCTCTTTCATACGCTTGATCCTGGAGGTATCCATGCCGCCAAATTTGGCTCGCCACTTATAAAAGCTGGCACTGCTCATGCCGTGCTCGCGGCATAACTCAGGAACGGGTACGCCGTTTTCGGGTTGCTTCAGGATCGCCATGATCTGGCTATCAGAAAAACGTGATTTCTTCATACAGAATCTCCCTGCGTTTAGCTTACGGAAAATTCTACTTTTGAGCACCTCGGTTTTTCGGGGGGATTACCTGTCTTTGAGATCGAGAAAGAACGGATTTCGGTCTTTCTCAGGGGAGAATAACGGGGGGCAGAAGATGTAATGCGAATGTTCGCTTTTGTTTAGCTGAGCTCCGAGAGGACTCTGGTCGCAAAGCGGACATTCAAGGTGGGCGATCCACACTGGCATTTCCGGCTATTTGAGATCACAGTAGGAATCCACCTCGCCGTTCCCAACTCCATTGGACATTCCAAGACTAAGTGAGGCCTTGTAGGGGTTGCCACGAACGGCGAACACTACATCCCAGAATTCAAAGGCGAAGTAGTACAGAAAATGCAGGAACGCGGCTATATCCCGCGCTCCTTTTTCAACCGGATATTACTTATCACTCATATTTTGATTTAAGATTTAAAATTTCTCACTATTTTTTCAATTAACATTACTTAAAAAAATATAACTCTATAAGCGGCCATCCACTTGGCCCTGTGGCAATATATTTTTTATATCAAACAACACGTGATTGGCTCGCCCAAGCCCACGGATGTCATTGATGTCAATTTTTCGGAATTCATCATGGGCAACGCAAACTACAATTGCATCGTAAGCATTCGAGTTCAGAACTTTAACAGGACAAACCCCATATTCTATTTTAGCCTCTTCATGATCAATATAAGGATCAAAAATGTCAACTACTGCATCCTTATCTTCAAACTCTCTAACGATATCAATAACACGCGTATTTCGAATATCCGGGCAATTTTCCTTAAACGAAAAACCCATTACAAGGATCCTGCTATTTGATACTTGAACACCTTTTTTTATCATGAGATCAACTATTTTATTAGCAACAAATTTTCCCATTGAGTCATTTATTCGTCGGCCAGCCAAGACAACCTCCGGATGGTGCCCCACTGATTGCGCTTTATGAGTCAGATAGTAAGGATCTACGCCAATGCAATGACCACCAACTAAGCCTGGGCGGAAATCGAGAAAATTCCACTTAGTGTTTGCTGCCGCCAACACATCACTTGTATCTATATTAAGCAAGTCGAAAAGAACAGCCAATTCATTAATTAACGCAATGTTTATATCTCGCTGAGTATTTTCAATAACCTTTGCTGCTTCAGCAACTCTTATAGAAGCCGCCCTGAATGTACCAGCGGCAATTATCGATTTATACATTTCGTCTATTACTAAACTAGACTCATAATTAGACCCTGACGTTACTTTAACAATATTTTTCAATCGCCTTTCTTTATCGCCAGGATTAATTCTCTCGGGGCTGTAACCACAGTAGAAATCTACGTTTATCGAGAGCCTAGATTCCTTCTCTAAAATCGGAATGCATTCCTCTTCCGTAGCGCCCGGATAAACAGTCGATTCGTACACAACAATGTCACCGGGCGAAAGCAACTTTCCAATCATTTTACTAGCCGCAACTAAGGGTGACAAATCTGGACGCTTAAACTCATCTATTGGCGTCGGAACGGTGATAATATAAACGTTGCATTTCGCTAGATCTTCGGATTCGCAGGTAAACCTTAATCTGCTCGCCGCCTTCAATTCTAGAAAATTAACCTCATTTGTTAAGTCAACCCCTTTTCTCAGCTGCGCTACGCGGTCTGAATTGATATCAAAACCAAAAGTCTCGACCTTTTCTCCAAAGGCCACAGCGAGAGGCAAACCAACATAACCAAGGCCTACAACACCTATTTTATATTCAGAAAAGTCCATTTTTAATTTGTCCTGTTACTAGAGAAGATCAATTTCGTCCATGGAGATTAAAGGTCGATAACTCAGAAAGATCTGAGCACCCTAGCTGAGTCATCGAGGCAATGATCTGATCATTCATCAATTTAAGTAGGGGATCTGCTATCTTTGGTCCCCAACCGGATATCGCCATATAGGGGAGCCTTCCCGCAAATACCAGATCAGTGCCATGCGAGAGATAACGCGTCACATCAATGCCCGAGCGAACTCCTCCGTCCACAAATACTTTAACTGATTTTGAAACATTACCAGTAATTTCCCTAAGTACGGACATTGTTGAAGGGGCCGCATCCAATTGCCGCCCGCCATGATTAGAAATATAAATTGCATCAACCCCAATCTCGCAAACTTGGGGGACGACGAGCGGATTGGTTATGCCCTTAATTACTAAATTTCCTGGCCATTCATCTCGAAATCTTTTAAGGTCCTCGAGCCCAATTGGCCAAATACAATTTTCTGCTATATAATTTTGTCCATCGGAAAATCGGCTGCTCCTTGCGTATTTTTCTATGTTTGGTAAACGAAGTCGCCCGCCTTTAATTTGTTGGATGATCCAACGAGGGTACTTATAAAGAGCTAGAGGTCGGCGCCAGCCGGCCGCCAATGATTCTTGCCGAGCGAAGTTTTCTCGCCATTGAAAAGCAGGCACATCGATCGTTAAAACTAACGTTTCAATGCCTCTCCCTTGCAACCTACCTAACAAGTCAATCCGATCACTCTTGTTCCGAGTTGGGTACAGCTGGAACCATAATTTAGGCCCTAGGATATCTGCCAAGGCTTCGAATGGAGTGGTCGATGGAGTTGCAGTACAAAAGGGCTGATTATGCTTTTTGCAAGCAGAGGCCAATGCGATTTCCGCTTCAGGACAAAATATCGACGGCGCGCCCACTGGCGCCACTCCAAGGGGCGAATCATAGACCTGCCCAAAGACGGTTTTTTTTGAATTAACTCCAGTACTCTCTTCTACCAAATTAGGCGCTAATACTGTTTCATCGAGATCTCTTCTATTTCTTTGCAAGCAGACATTTTCTCCGATTCCGAAGGACAGATATTCGAATGCAAACTTCGGAAGACGACGACGTGCATTTTTTTCAAAGTCCTTCCATCCAGCGGCACCGGCAGGAAGGCCTTTATTTATTTTTCTTGGTGACAATTAACTTCGTCCTTTAAAAACTATTTTAGCAATATCAAGTAATTTCCCGGCCCCGCGCGAAAATACGAATGCTCCCACTTTGAGATGCAATTGCGGTATAGCGTACTTCCGGAATCAAAGAAGAAAAATATGCGGTATAGCCTCGACTACCACTGAAGTTAAATATTGACACATCGGGTAATAGCTTTTCATCAATGGACGGAGAAAGAAACGCACAAAACTGAATTGCGTTTAATTTTGCATCAAGGATATGAAATCCATCATGGTATGGTGACGACTTTAAACTGATCTCCTTCAACGCCTCGAACACCGGTCTTTTATAATAAATTTCCGGCAAAGAGATCATAGGAAAATTAGCAATCGTCTCACCCTCTTCAAGGATGACAAGACCTGTTCCTGAGAAGCTGGAGCTACTCTCTTCGATAACCCTCGAGAGGCCCTCTCTGAGCTGGGAAAGAGTTCCATTATCTCCAATCTGTTTCTCGTCAGGCATACTGAACGCGAGCTCGGTGCAATACAAATTCATGCTTCGAACTCTAACGTTTCAGTCCATCCATAGGGATCGCTTGTGGATCCGTTCTGCAATGATGTGATTGTGTCGAACAGCCACGCTGCCGTTGATGATTTTAGCTCTGGAAGTTTGTACTTTCTATCTTCGAATTCGATGGTATCAACAGGCGCTACTACTGTTGCTGTTCCGGTAAGGAATACCTCTTGGACCTGATCGTTTTCAATTGCTCTTGTTAGTTCATTGATTTCAATTTCTCTTTCCAGAACTTCAAATCCTTGGTCCCTTAACAAGGTGATAACAGATTCTCTCGTAATGCCCGGTAATATCCGACCGTTTAGTGGGGGTGTCGCCAAGGTATTACCGTATCTAACGAATACATTCGTAATGCCGGCTTCTTCGATAAATTTACAGGCTTCACCACCCAACCAAAGAATATTGTTGTATCCAGATTCTTGTTCTTGCTCTAAAGAGCGTAAGGTCTTACCGTAATTTCCTGCCGTTTTCGCATCGCTAACATCAGCGAGCGCAGAGCGTGATCTTTTCCGGGATGCGGTGAGCTTGTAACCAGGTAGGTCTGGATTGTAGTAGCTGGGCACCGGCGTCAAAATGATATAAAAGAGATACTGTTCAGCGGCTCTAACGCCCAGAGCAGGTTCGGTAGCGATCATGACCGGCCGAGCGTAAAGAGAGAAGCCTTTTCTGTCTGGGACCCAGCGCGAGTCGATTTCAACCAGTTTTTTTAACCCGTCTAGAAACAAATCCTCAGGCAATTCTGGCATCGCCATTTTCGCTGCTGACGCATTCAGTCGCTGGGCATTTTTCTGAGGCCGGAACAATCCTATATGGCCATCCTTTCTACGGAATATTTTCAGTCCCTCAAAGATGGATTGGGCGTAATGAAATACTAAAGCGGTAGGTTCTAGCGCAATTTTTTGATATGGGATAACTCTCGGGTTGTGCCAGCCGGTTTGGGACGTGTAATTGACCATAAACATATGGTCAGAAATATGCGAACCAAACTGAAGTTCGTGATATTCAGGTAGGGACTTAGGCGTAGATGTTGGCTCTACGATGATATGATAAGTCATGGTGGATTCCTTCCTTTGAAAACCCAAAAAAGATCGCTGAGTTAAGCCAAGACTGGAGCATCTTTAATCCATCGAACACACTCATTCGCCCATTCAAAACGAACGCCAGATCGCATGTCTTGTGCTAATCCGAGTGCATGCGGTCCTTTAGGGTAGAGGTGAAGCTCAACTGGAACACTGTGTTTCCTTAGCTGCCAAAAAAACTCTAGCGAGTTGAGGTCGGACACCTCAATATCTTCACTTGTGTGCCAAATGAACGCACGACAATGATCTGAAGAAACATGCTCTACAGGCGAAGACATATGTCTCGCGGTCAAATCCTCACTCAAAACCCCTAAAAAATTTTCCCTCGTCTCACGATGCGCAATTGGATCATTGAGTGATAAGACGCCATAACAATAGACCGCGAACGCGGGTCGCCATGAGGGCTCAGTTGTTCCTAATAAATGACTCTCTCGAATAACGCGCTCCGCCAAACCCGTTGAGATCATGGCTGCCAAGTGGCCACCTGCCGACGTCCCTATCAGTCCAATTTGGTCCCACTGTAAGCCCCATCGCGCGGCGTTTTCTTGCAACCTTCTAACCGCTGCAAATACGTCGTTACACATCTCCTGACCACGAGCCCCTTCCGTCCCGAGTCGGAAATGAACCACCGCGACGGCTATTCCATGACTTGCGAAAAAGTGGCCGTATTGCTCACCCGATTTTGGCGATAAAAAGCTGTACCCCCCCCCAGGAAGAGCCAAAACACTTTGGCCAGTGGCCACCTCCGGGGGCGGAAGAAATACTTCCATGTGGGGCTCGCGCCCCCCACCTAGTCCGAATTGACTTTCGGAAGAATAAAGCGGGATACTGACTCGAGTAACGCTTGACCTGTCGCCTCTCATTGTTCGCGCATTACCTCTTTAATATTCAGGACCTGCCCTCTCTCATGATCGATAACAAATTCCGGCGAAGCCCACACCTCGTTTGGATCAATGTCAGGCCTGTTTTCCGACAAAGCATTCCGACAGGTGGTTAAACCTGTGAGCAGCCAGTCGTACAGATGAGCCTCCAGATGATGATCGTTGAAGTAGGAGGTCAAAGTACGCGTATAGAACTCCATCATCGGCTTCCAAAACATGATAAGAATATCTTCAGACAATTCTTCACAGCGCTCTCGAAACTTCTCGAATGGAAGTTGGTTAAGCTTCAAAAGCTCATCATTAGTAACGATTAGAAGCTGAATGCTTGTCCATGTGGAATCATCAAAAATAACCTTGAAGCTCTTATTAGCGACTGTTTCCCTGTCTGACGCATTCGCTCTCGCGTAATACCCAATAAAATTTTGGAGCATCCAACGAAAAGGAAAGATAATTCGCTCTGGAAATGCGATCTGCTCGAAGAAGCTATCGCCATAATCTCTTACTTCTGCTTCAACTTGGTCCTGAATAGACGTCATGTGCAAATAAAGACCGCTAGCACGCTCTAATCCTCTACTCCGGGTGTGGCCATAGAAGACACTTTGGTCATTGGCAAAATTGCGAATCATTTTTGCCAACCGATCGACTTCTGTTTCTGTATAAGCCTTCGAAGACCCCAGTACGGTCTGGCCACCGAAAGACTGAATCACACGTCCAGATTGATAGTCAGTACCAGTGACCCGTTCCATGTTGGGTCTCGATAGTTGATGTTGACCACCTACCGCAAAGCTCCAAGCACGGAATATTTTTAGCGCATCACTCGTGTCAGGAAGAATCAATTCTTCACTGAGTCCCATTTTTTGGAATGACCATGTAAGAAAAAGATCATGTCCAATTAGAGCATGCCACTTCCATTTTTCATCTTTATTGATGACATTATTTTCCAGGGAAATAAGCGCTGTTTCATCTCCAGAGACTGCCGCTTGTTCCAGTGTGATCGTTCTGTCTTCGAACACATACGCCCGATTACCTTTCTCATCTTCAGCAACTCCGAACCGAAGCCCTGAATCAATAGACGCAACAAACGGAACAAATAGGCTATCATTGTTAAGGTCTACCCCCAGCATCACTCCTGGCTGACCCGCTTCGGAAAGAACCCTCCTGGCTGCTCGAGGAAAACGCCGTAAATCTTCAGCATTAGCAAGCGAATAAGGGGAAACGACGATCTTTTCTTTATTGTTATCGATAAACGAGTTTAACTGCGCCGGGCGGCGCGCGACATATCTCTTGAAAAAACGATGGCAAGCCGTAATTTTGTAGAGAAGAAATGGCATTACACCATCGACTTCTTGGTAACGGTCTAGGGTCTGTGCACTATCTGCAACAAGCTTTGGATGGTAAACAGTGTCGCCATCTGAAACCGCTATTCGAGCCCTTTGGAGTCTTGAATAATCCCCATCCGTTTCACACATTTCTGCAATAGTTGCCAAACAACGGTCGACACCATATCGAGCGGTACTTCCCCCTCCAGGAGTTTCCTGCTGAATATAGAACATCTTAATTTCAGTGCTGTTTTCACGTATAAGCTCTTTTACTATCTCGCTCGAACCATCTTTTGACATATTATCAGCGGCCACGATCACGATGCGCCGATGATTAATATCTTTTTGATTAAGAAGACTCTGAATCGTCGCCTTTATATGCGGGGCTTCATCCATAAACTTGATGACAAGAAAAATGTCACGGTTATCCTTGGTCAGCTCCTCAACATCTGGAAGGGGTTCACACTGAGAGGGTCCGAAATAGCTTTTACGACTTTCTAAATGAGAATCAACTATCTCTCTACAAATTCGATAAAAACCTTCAGAGTCTTCCGAATTTGCTTTAGAAGGATCGATTTCCTGTTTAATAAGTAATGCCCTTGCAAAGATAGCTTTTTTCGCCAACTCGAACTGTTTTGGATCGGGGTCTGGGACATCCGACGTATAGGCTAGTGAAACCAATTCACTATCGAGAATTTCTGATACGGGCCGCGAAGCATTCATGTGCACGGGCGACAAAGAGAGCATATTTTTTGCGTATTTCATCCTTGATTTTTCCTAATTTTAGATTTTATCTTTAGAAAATAGAGACAGTGCAAATCCAACAACAATTGCCCAAAAAGCGGAGCCGATTGATAAGATTGTGACGTCAGAAATGGCAACGCAAAACACTACTGTCGGTATTACGAAATCATGCTTGGCCGAATCAAAAGATGTTTTTAGAGATATCGCGATTGCTGATAGCAAAGACACACCAGCCAAAACATAGACAGCCTCTGAAGGAAGCGCCGCAAATAACAAAACAAACGAGGCGGCAAGTGTTCCAAAAATAATATATACGACTCCTGCCGTAATTGCTGCCCAGTACCTTTTATCTGGATCCTCATGAGCTTCCGGCCCTGCTACTATCCCGGCTATCATTGAAGAAGGATTTATATTATGACAGCAAAACGGCGCCACAATAATTGATGCGATACTTGCAACATTAACTACGAAATTGTTTTTTATTTTGTACCCGAAGCTGCGCATAACAGTCAGCCCAGGAAGGTATTGCCCCGTCAAAGCCAAAATTGTCAGCGGAATAGCAATGTTAATGATGGAGCTAATCGTAAAAGTTGGCTCCGTCAATATTGGAACAGCTATTTTCAGGGCGAGATCCGAAGAATTTACCTCACCTTGAGAGAAACACAGTATTATGCCAATGAGGAAAACACTTGCGACCGACCAACGAGGAGAAAATATACGAACCACGAAAAATGTCAAAATCATCGGCAAAGCTATCAAAGGGGCAGTTTGAACACTTCCAATAGCGTTTAATGCGAAAGGTAGCAAGATTCCGGCATTAAGAGCCGCAGCGACAGACATTGGTATTTTTTCGATAACTTTGTTGAATAGCCCCGTCAATCCAACAAACAATATCAGAACATTAGAAACGATAAATGCACCTATGGCTTCATCAAATGGCACACCCCTTAATCCAAGTACCAGAAAGGCAATACCTGGAGTAGACCATGCCATTATGATGGGCTGCCTCGTAACTATACTGGCAAAAATTGTTGTTACGCCCGACGCAATTGAATAAGCCCAGAGCCAAGACGTGACTTGCTCGTCGGTAAGACCTGCGCTTTGGGCAACTTGGAAAACAAGTATCGTTGGCCCTGCGTAGCCAACTATTATCGCAATGATGCCAGCAACAACAGCGCTAAATGAGACATCACTGACAATCGATCGTAGGTCAGATGGCTTTGAGGATAATTCCATATTAAATCTCTTTTAATGCCAAAATATATAATCACCTTGACAATTCTTACCGTGCATTGAGCCACCAAAATCCTTAAGACAGACTGGATCTGGCAACCATAACGCTAAATAGCATCTAGCAGATCAAAGTAGGTGGGCCAAACAAAAATCAACAAAATAAATTAAGTTTAGCTTTAATTATATTTGACCAGGAGACCAAAAAAAGAAAGGCAAATTTCGAGGGAGCGATCATAAAAATCCTTTTTTTTATAATAAGTACAACTTATCCATAAGTACCCATGATACTTCCATTCTAAGAAACTATTGTCAAGCTAAAATCGCGATAAATTTGTGACGAGAATCTCAACAAAAGTCATAACTTATTATCGACTTGGATTTTTTCTGCAAGAGCGATTTCGATCCTAAGATGCGACATACTTTAACGTTTCTAAGAGCAGGCACTGTCTACTCATTTCTATTCTGGTCTTCAATGTCATGTGGAGGGCATTGTTATTCTATGGTGGGACTAACATCCGATGTGCGGATCCAATTCACCGCCGCCTACACGGCGGTGAATTTTCACGCTGGACCTTCTCGGACAAAATGTGGTTGATGGACATACTCCACTCCGGTGGGGGCTCCTAGCGGATGGATACGGCATATGAGCACTTGGAACGAGAAGCCAAAAGAGCAGCGCCACAGGCATAGAAACGAGCCAATCTATTGAGAGGTGCGGTTCAATCGAATGCCCGCTTTTGTTTAAGGCCTGCTTTTTGAGCCCCCAGTATTCAGGAGCGTGCATCACCAAAATCTGGACGCTCACGCCAGACATCAGTTGCATCATTATTTACAGCGGGTTGGCTCTGTAGTGGAAAATTAATGCTTCAAAATTTAGAAAAGTTATGGGTAAAACCACAAACAGCGTTTAAATTATCCAAAGTGCTTCGCATCCTTCCCTGCTACACGCTAATCAAACGTCTCTAAAAGGCACTGGGAAAGATTTCTGTAGTCATAATCTATCCTCGCATAAACACCCGACGGCACTCCCTCGAACTCACGGCAACCATTTATCCTTGTTAGAGGTTGGGCCGTTGCTTTAGGGAAAGTGGGTTTCGGAGACCTTGATACGCCTGGCAATTTGTATGGTTTGGCAACGAGCGAGCCCCGGAAGCTGCCCCGGGCCTTTTGCAACTTGCGGCTTAAAATGCGCGTGCAACGATCTCCTTCATGATTTCGTTGGTTCCGCCATAAATACGCTGAACACGGGAGTCGGCCCAGGCACGGGCAATCGAGTACTCCCACATATAACCGTAGCCACCGTGCAACTAAACACACTCATCCATCACCCGACACTGCAGGTCCGTTGTGTATTGTTTCAGCATTGCAGCAGTTGGAATATCCAGTTTCTTATCAAGGTGAAGTTCCAGGCAGCGATCAGTGAACACCCTGGCGGCGGTAATATCTGCCTTCATCTCAGCCATTTTAAATCGGGTATTCTGGAACTTGATGACCGGTTTACCAAAAGCTTTGCGCTCTTTAACGTAGTCCAGCGTCCACTGCCAGGCGGCTTCGGCCGCAGCAATAGCAGTCAAGCCGATCTGCAATCGCTCAGCAGGGAGTTCCTGCATGAGCTGAAAGAAGCCCTGCCCTTCCA
>NZ_QOCH01000006.1 GCF_003318275.1 Marinobacter sp. F3R11
TTACTCGATAATCTTCGCTACCACACCGGCACCAACGGTACGGCCGCCTTCACGAATCGCGAAGCGCAAACCATCTTCCATGGCGATCGGAGCGATCAGCGTCACTTCCATCTTCACGTTATCGCCTGGCATAACCATTTCCACGCCTTCCGGCAGTTCACAGGATCCGGTTACGTCAGTTGTACGGAAGTAAAACTGCGGACGATAGCCCTTGAAGAACGGAGTATGACGACCGCCTTCATCTTTGCTCAGTACGTATACTTCGCATTCGAACTTGGTGTGCGGCTTGATGCTGCCCGGCTTACACAGAACCTGACCACGCTCAACGTCGTCACGCTTGGTACCACGCAGAAGCACACCTACGTTCTCACCTGCACGACCTTCGTCAAGCAGCTTACGGAACATCTCAACACCGGTACAGGTAGTCTTGACGGTATCCTTGATACCAACAATCTCAACTTCCTCACCAACCTTGACGATACCGCGCTCTACACGACCAGTCACAACAGTACCACGACCCGAGATTGAGAATACGTCCTCAATCGGCATCAGGAACGGCTGATCAATCGCACGCTCAGGCTCAGGGATGTACGAATCCAGAGCTTCTACCAGTTTCTTGACAGCGGTAGTGCCCATTTCGTTATCGTCTTTACCTTCCAGCGCCATCAGCGCTGAACCGGTGATGATCGGAGTATCGTCAGCCGGGAAGTCGTACATGCCCAGCAGGTCACGCACTTCCATCTCTACCAGCTCAAGCAGCTCTTCATCGTCTACCATGTCCGCTTTGTTCATGAACACTACGATGTAAGGAACACCTACCTGACGGGACAGCAGGATGTGCTCACGAGTCTGAGGCATTGGGCCGTCAGCTGCAGACACAACCAGAATCGCGCCGTCCATCTGCGCAGCACCAGTGATCATGTTTTTCACATAATCAGCGTGGCCCGGGCAGTCCACGTGTGCGTAGTGACGAATCGGGGAATCGTACTCAACGTGTGAAGTCGCGATGGTTATACCACGCGCACGCTCTTCCGGTGCGTTATCGATCTGATCGAATGCGCTCGCAGAACCCGTACCCCAGACTTCGTGACATACACGAGTCAGAGCAGCGGTCAGAGTCGTCTTACCATGGTCTACGTGACCAATCGTGCCCACGTTCAGGTGCGGCTTATTACGTTCAAACTTAGACTTAGACATTCGACCAATCTCCCTGATCAACCTGGATCGTAACGCTGACCGGATAAAATAGTGGAGCTCATGACCGGAATTGAACCGGTGACCTCATCCTTACCAAGGATGTGCTCTACCGACTGAGCTACATGAGCAATGCATATCAAATTGGAGCGGGCAGCGGGAATCGAACCCGCGTCATCAGCTTGGAAGGCTGAGGTAATAGCCACTATACGATGCCCGCGAACAATAAGTGGTGGAGGGGGCTGGATTCGAACCAGCGAAGCTTTCGCGTCAGATTTACAGTCTGATCCCTTTGGCCACTCGGGAACCCCTCCGAGTCAGGCGCAGTCTTACGCACCTGTCACAACAAAAAGTGGAGCTGGCGGACGGAATCGAACCCCCGACCTGCTGATTACAAGTCAGCTGCTCTACCAACTGAGCTACGCCAGCTCACATTCGCCTGTTCAGCGAGGGCGGTATACTACGGAGTTTTATCTGACGTTGCAACACCTTCACAAGCGTTGATTTCGATGAAATCGAAATTATTGCCATAATCCGCTTCTGCCGCATGAACCAGTTTTTCAACCAGCTCCGATCTCGCCTCAAAAGACAGCGCGTAGCTTAGCTGATTTCGGGGGAAGTTGACCAGTACTGCATTGAGATTCTGACGTTTTTTTTCTTCAAGTACCGAAACTGCGGCCTCGCGTGACTCAAAGAGCCCCAGAGAGATAGCGTTACGGTTTTCACCCCGCGCGATAAGGTATGAGTCAATACCCCGTTTCTGGAGGCGTTTCAGCTGCTCCAGGGCCACACTTGCAGGCTGAGGCGGAATAATTACCCAGTGCAGAGGAGCCAACTGTCGCTCTATTTCACGCACCTGGTAGTCATAGGACTGAGCTGCCACAACCTCTTCTGCCAGGGATTGAGCCGCAGTAAAGGAATCAAACCACCCAACCGTGGCACAACTTCGCTCCGACAATTCGTCAGCACCTGCAGGATATCCAACAGATTCAGCTGAAGCAGGACCCCCTTTATGCAGATCGAGGGATTTAAGACTCCCCACCCGGGGCAAGGTACCGCTTGCGACATTTCTAGGCAAAAGGTATCCCGATGGACTGCTCAGCACATACCAAAATGACACATTCAGAACGAGCAGGGCCAGCGCCAGCCACTTCATTCTCCAGATACCTCACGGTCTATGTGAGCAAGCCCTTCGAGCACCAGTGATGGGTGATAAGCCCCTTTCAACCCCAACTCGAGCAAGCGTCCGGCATCACCTCCGGTTACGAGCATCGCTCGCAGGTTGAAATTAGCCATATCCACCTCCAGGCGCCCAATCATTGCCTGAATCAGCCAGGACAAGCCTTGATTCACACACTCCCCGGTACTCTTTCCCGGATGGCCCACAAACACCTCGCGCGCGTCAAAGACAATTCTCGCAGCATCGTTTTTCAAACTGTTTAACATCATCGTCATGCCCGGAAGAATATAGCCTCCCAAATGCTCACCAGAGCCATCTACATAATCCACAGTAATCGCACTACCAGCATCGATAACCGCATAACCGCCATTACAATGCTTCCAGGCTCCGTACATCGCGTGCCAGCGATCAGCCCCCATTGCCCGCACATCAACGTATGAATTCCGCAAGCCGCAGCGTTCTGCTTCAGACCAGTAAAAATGAACCGGGGCAGACAGCTTTCGCTCGAGATACGAAAGCAGCTCAAGCCTCTTTACTTCGTGGATAACCGTTGAAACGGCCACCCGGGAAACGTTCCCCGGATGGATCCCTATATCGGCCAAAGGATCCGGCCCGCGCAGCGCTGACCACCCTTCATCAATTACACCTCCGGCCTGCTCGAGGCGCCACTTCAACCGGGTGTTACCTGCATCTATCAACAGCTTCACAGAGAAACCCGCAAGCTTATCTCTCCCGCCCGAACAGGGACCATCCCCGAATCTGCCTGAACAAGATAGTTTCCTTGTTCATCGACACCACAACCAATCCCAATAGCTCCAGAACCCTGTGCCACCAACTGCTGACCCTCGAACAAATCCCGGGCCTGCCACGCCTCTCTGAATGCAGAAAAACCTTTTTCAGAAAAAGTCTCAGCACCCTTTAGCAAAGCAGCGATAAGCGCTGATGCGATCTGGTTCCGAGACCAGGCGCCCTGCGGGGATATTTTTGAAAGACTCGACCAAGCCTGATCAACGTCTTCGGCCTGACTCATATGAACGTTGATGCCGATACCGGCGATAATCTGTACAACTCCCTCCTGCAACTCTCCCTGCAGTTCAACCAGTATCCCACCGAGCTTTCCATCCGGCAGAAAAATGTCGTTAGGCCACTTGAGCCGCACACCGGGAACGCCCAGATTATCAAGAGTTTCAGCAACAACAACACCCAACGCAAGACTAAGCCCATCCAGTACAGCGAAGCCACCCTGGAACGTCAGGCCAAGGCTCAGATATAAGTTTTGGCCACGCGGGCTTCTCCAGGGCCGACCACGACGCCCGCGCCCCATAGTCTGGCAGTCCGCTATGACAACGGGAACCCCGGACACACCCTTCGAAACCCGACGCTGGATTTCTGTATTGGTCGAATCAACCTCATCAAGTACGGTCAGAGAAATCAGATTCCGGTGGGCTTCTACCAGTTCACCAAGGATTGCATCTGCGTCCAGGAGATCTACGGGCGTTAAAAGCCTGTAGCCTCGCCCTCTGACAGTCTCGATGTCGAAACCCTCATCAAGCGCACGACGCACCTGTTTCCAGATGGCCGTGCGACTCACGCCGAGTTCAGCGGCCAGACGTTCTCCGGAGTGAACCTGACCATCACTGAGCAGGGAGACAAGTACTTTGGATTTCATAACAAAATATCCGGCCAGGAGAATGAGTAACGCGTGGATTAAACACCAGGAGCGATGAAAAGACAAAACGAAAAAACCCCCAACGGGTTTCCGCTGGGGGTTTTTTGGTATTAAGAGTCTGACGATGACCTACTCTCACATGGGCAATGCCACACTACCATCGGCGCAGGCCTGTTTCACTTCTGAGTTCGGGATGGGATCAGGTGGTACCAGGCCGCTATGGTCGTCAGACAAAACGGTCGATCACTGGGGGATGAGATAAAACTTATGATGCAATTCTTTCACTGCGATATCCGCAATTGTCTTGGGTGTTATATAGTCAAGCCGCACGAGCAATTAGTATCGGTTAGCTCAACGCCTCGCAGCGCTTACACACCCGACCTATCAACGTCCTGGTCTTGAACGGCTCTTCAGGAGGCTCAAGGCCTCAGGGAGATCTCATCTTGGAAGGGGCTTCCCGCTTAGAT
>NZ_QOCH01000011.1 GCF_003318275.1 Marinobacter sp. F3R11
CGGGAACGAACTTAATTGACTTGTTAACAGGCACTTATTGCACCCCGCGGTGATAGACCTTACCTGACTCTATAAACGCTTTTGCCTCTCGCCAAGCCTTAACGTCCGACCTTTTCGGTGCTTTGAAATCAATTCCCATGTAAAAAGATGGCCCGCCGCAATCTGGACATTTGTACTCACGCCTTGCCTCAAATTCTTCGGACTATCTCGCTTGACCCGCCTGCTGTTCAGACGTCATGAAACGATTGAACGCGCCCGGAAACTGAGGCAGTTTGAAACACTTCCGACACTCAAAGCATGCGTACTGAAGCGGGATACCTTTACTACTCATGTTTGCCTGTTAACGCAGAGCGCACCGGTGGCCTTTACAGAGCGGAGCGGCGTAAAGGGCATCCGCGTGACGCGTATTGTTAAGTTCTGGCCCATTCATTTGAATAGTATCCAATTCCAAGCCTCAAACAGTCAGTGAGCCCCTCCGGCTCAGACCCGCAATAAATCGACTGGATCATCATAGACTTGTCGGGGATTCCCTTGAAGGTGATCTCAAACCCATGCCCATGCCAGATAGATCCCATTTGCCTTGCTTGCGAAATGACCGAGCCGACGAACTCTTCAAACGGTGGGTAAGCGCAGATGATGTAGCCATCATGATCGGTAATGTCAGGCATCTCCGCTTTCCTGTGTACCCCAAGATACTCCCCTCCAACCTCACCCTGAAGCGCAAAAACCCCATTACTTGTGTCGAGGTAAACGACATTGTACTCGGGCTCAACCACGTTGATCCTCACAGACAAAAGTGTCGCTCCCTCCAGATCTCCCAGAAGGTTGCAGGCAAGTTCCACTTCAATCTGGTAGTCGTAGCTCATTGGCATCCCAAAAACTTAACGCGAAGCTTTGCGGCGATTTTGGAACCGCGAAGCGGTGGAAAAATTGTCCGCCAACAGCGACTGGTTATGCATTATTCGTAGTGGCTCCAAAGCCTGAGAACTTTCACCACTCGCTCATCCTCGAGCACTTGGTAGACCAGACGATGCTGAATATTAATGCGGCGCGAATAGGCTCCTGCAAGATCACCAATTAGCTTCTCAAACGGAGGCGGCTTGCGGTAAGGATCCTCCGCTAGCAGAGCTAACAGTTCCTGAGCTTTAGGCTTGAGTCCGCTGGAGGCCAACTTCTTTGCATCTTTCTGGGCTTGCTTGGTATAAACCAACTTCCATGTCACCAGTCCAACTCCTCATCGCATTCATCCACCGGGGTATCCATCCCCTCTCGAATAGACTCCCGCATACCTGGTACGGAGAGCAGGTAAAGTGTTTCCTGGATTGCAGACCAATCTTCCTCGGATACCAAAACGGCTTTGTTCCGCTTACCCATGATAACGATTGGTTGGTGGGACTCGGCGGTCTCGTCGATTAACCGATAAAGGTTGCTGCGCGCCTCAGTTGCTGTGATTCCCGTCATAACGCACCTCTTTCATGATCAACTTTTGATCAGAGTGTACGCTTTTTAGTACGTACGTCAAGACGATCGCTTTGCATAACGCTTGCATAAACGGCGCCCGACTAGGGCGTCCGGTGGAGGCCCATCGGGCCGGAACGAATTTAATGCACTGGTTATGTGGCTAGACATAGAAGGCTATGCCTACGGCCGCAAAAACCACGACCTTAATGATTAACTCTACGACGGAGCGTTTCCATATCGCCTTAGAACCTTCCGGATTGGACCACTCGCCTGGAGCTTCATCATCCAAGGTAACGAGGTGGCCCAGAGCAGCCCAGCCAGAAAAAGCTAAAGCAGGTGCAGCAAAATATTTGGCTAGGGATTGGTGACCCATAAACATAGCCACCGAAGCAACCAAAAGCGAGGTCAAAAATATCCCTATAACAATGCGTTGTGCCATTCAATCATGCCCGTTGGTACTGCCCACATAACGCCGGCCATAAGCGGCGCCCTGACAAGGGCGTCCGGTGGAGGGCCATCGGCCCGGAACAGACTTAATGGCATTGTTATATAGTTTTGGCAATTCTCGATACCTCACGCTCAAATGAGCTGGCCTCTTTCGCCAACAATTCAAGTGCCTCTTGAAAATGAGGCAACCACTTCTCACCGGAAATATCACCGGTTTTATACTGCTGTTTATAGCCATGCAAGACATCTTGGGTATGATCGAGTTTTTCTTTTACTGCCAAAAACGGGGCTTGAAGCTCTGGAAAGTACATATCGATAATCAGATTCAACCGATCTGGGTTGTGCTCATAAGTCCGATTTGTAGTGATGTCGAGGGCATCATTAAAGGTCAGCTCTCCTGCCATTACTTGCCTATAGGGCAGGAAATGGGATACCGCTATATTCATGTATCGCTTTGATTCTACATATAGCTCCTCAAGCCTTTCCCGAATTATGTCATTTCTTCGCGTTTCAGTTTCATGATCAAGCTGAATCCGCAACCGGTCGTTGCTGGCTCGATTAGTTAGGTTTACACCGATCAACGTCAATGTAGAAGTAAGTATTGCTGTGGATAGCGCCACCCAGGCCGAGGAGGGGATTTTTGACAGAAACTCAAATAGTGCCTCCATAGGCTACTACCTCCCTATATAACGCCTTTGTCAGTTGCGTTTTGGTTGTAGTGGATTTTTGTGCGAAATTTTGCGAAGCAAATGCACAAAAAGGAGCGTAGACCAAAACGTCAACTGGACAAACTTGTTAGGTGATTTTCGTTTAATCATGGCATTTTGGACACACTATTGCGCCCGTACTTGATGACACAGACCAGCCTGCTTTTTTAGCCGCGGTACAGAAGCCTTCCGCCCATTTTTCCATTGGATCATTGGGCTCTTCAATACCTAAATTTTCCGCCATCAAATTTCTTTCGCAAAGTAAGCAAGTTATCATAGTTGATACATAAGCCTCTGACGCGATTGCATCAACTAGCGTAAATTCACTCTTAGTATCTTCAGCCACTATATTCACCTAACGCTTGCAGCATGCGCGCACACGGAATGGAGCCGAAGGCGCAATGTAGTGGGCGTCGCCGTGCCTGCACTGGTTATGTGCTTTAACCATTGTGACTGAAAACCACCAGTTTTTTGTCGGGTATCACCATCAGGACGGCCTCATCCTTGAACGAATAGTACGAACCACCGGTTCGTCCGCTCTCTACTATGTCGTCATGCAAAGAGCCACCGATACTCCCGCCGCAAAGCAGTTCATATGACCAATTTTCCGACCTAGTCCAGTCATCTCTTGGAGTTTCCATCCACTCGCCATATGTATAGTACCGGTCAGAATGACCTCGAGCCTGGCCTGATTCCTCGAAAAACTTAACACCTTGCTCTTTGATGGCTTCTGCTGTTTTACCGCCCAATTTGTAGACAGCCGTACCACAACCTTCCCTAAGCCCAGAATCCGAGGTGATAGATATGCGGTAACTGAGACCAATATTTTCTGGAATAGCTTTTCTATACCAGTAATCCTCGAGTAGGTACCAAGCTCCGATTAGAGCAACGACAATTGCTCCGGTAACCTTTAAAGCTTTCATGATTCTGCGAGCTTTCCTTGCACATAACGCTGAACGAAGCGGCGCGTCTCACGCGTCCGCCTTCCGTGACTTGTTAGGGCTTGGGGGCAATGCCAAACTTTTTGGCAAATTCAGGATCGACCCAAACCGACTTGACCTGCCCAGGCTCCAGTTCCACTTCTGACGGAGCTGCACACCCGGCGATAAACTCATTGACAGAATTCGCGAGGATCGTAAATTCGCTGGTTTCATGATCCCAAAAATGAATTCTTCGATTCTCTCTGACGAAATAGTTTCCACACTCATCTTCAGCGATAACATCTGACTCTGAAAGCTCTTCAGGGAGCGGCGCTGAGATCTTTCTAATGACCCCGTACTCACTGCCGTCGCTGGTTCTGAAGACTTTGCCGAAAATTTGGTTCACGAATACGAGCCCTAACGCCTGCATAAACGGCGCCCGACTAGGGCGTCCGGTGGAGGGCCATCGGCCCGGAACGTATTTAATGCATTGGTTAGAAGCCGGTCACCCGATGGTTTCCGGTCCACACCAAAACGTCCATGCGTACTCCAAAAAAACCAAGCACTGGCTCGCGGTCCGGCACCGATACAAACCACCAACTTACCCGGCCTACTCAGAACTTTCGGCGAACAGCCCCACAACCTGGGCACGTTGCCGATAACCCGTAAAAACCAATGCCGGCTACCAAATTGGATGCAGAGTTCGATGGCCTTGGCCGTTACCGAAAGTTTAAATATTTACTCCAGATTTTCCGCCAAGGCCCATGCACCCAACCACCAAAAAATCACTAGAGCCTTGGCTTATAACGCCCGGCTCACGCGCCGGTTTGGAGCCGCGAAGCGGCTGAAAATTGGTCGCTGTGCAGCCGATTGTTAGGTCACTGAGCTATCACTTCACTTGTAATATATTTTTTCCCGAGCGAATGGAGGGAAGAGTTTTTCTTTCTGAGTGTTCGCCTATATTGCATAAACTCAGCGAATATTTGGACTTTCCTAACCCATTGGCCATCCTCGTTTCTTTGGATAGCGCTAAGTGCTATAACTCCTTCTTCGGGCGATTCCTGTTCGAAACGAGTTATCGCCGATGTTATTTTTTCTTCCCAGTAATCAACTTGTGGCTGAATTTGCTCTCGGATATCGTTATGTACGTTGGCAATACCTTCGACGTAGTCGCGAACAAGAGATTTTAGATCAACCTTGTTTCCTAGCAACTCAAGCTCTTCTAACACACTTTTCTTGAAGTCTCCGTCTTCCCTGAGCTCTTCGGGTGAGAGATATGGGCTCAGTCCACAACGCAAATCGGAAACGCCTTCTCCGGCTCGATCCATGCGCCTCGTTTCAAATGTAATACTGTGTACCGGGAAGCCCCTATGCTGGACAAAATTTCTAAGTGCTTCTCCAGCTCGAAACCCCAGTCGAGCGTCATACTCACGACTAAACAAACTTTTGAGATCTGGTGCCGATTCAACATCATGCGCAGCCGAGAACACTTTCTTAACGTGGTGTTTAACGTGGTCAATATAGATCCGAGAAGCGGTAAGCAAATTGATCAATCGTCTATTTAAAAGACCTCTTTCTTCTTGATAGGACTCCCAATCTTGGTTGTGAAGATAGGCGCCTCTGACTGCCGAGTTGAGCATGGTGGACTCCAGGTCGAGCAAATTCTCGATGACGAGGTCGAATTTTTCTTCAATAAAGACGGCCTGGAGCAAACCGTCTTTAGCGACCTCTATCTCCCAGAATTCTGATTCGGTTATCGGAAGGAACGCCTGGTAATTCAGAACCTGTCGAGCTAACCCGTAATCCACTGCTCTCTCCTTGACCTAACGCCAAAATTCAGCGGCGGCCTTTACGTAGCGAAGCGGAGAAAAGGCCGTCCGGTGGAGGCCCTCTAGGGCCGTAACGAACTGGAATGACTGGTTATGCATTGGGTTCGAGACTGGGATATAGTTCCTTAGCCACCGCAATAACTCTTCGCCATTTTTCGTCCTTCAAAAGCTCGCTCACGCAGCTTGCCGCGCCGCTATCGACTTCCATCATGACGCCATAAAGATGAGCTAAACCTTTCAGCTCACTCTCAGTAAATTGTGACACCCACTCTGGGCTCTTGGGGTGAAAGAGATCATCACAGAAACCAGAAAGAAGCTCCGCCACTATGTTCATGTGGGGCACAGCCTTTTCGTACGCGAGTTGCTCAGAGGCCAGCGATATCAGTCTTACTTCATCCACTACAGCTCGACGTATTGTCATCTCATCCTGCATAACGCCAATGATAAGCGGCGCCCGACTAGGGCGTCCGGTGGACGGCCCTTAGGCCGGGAACGAACTTGATTGACTGGTTAAATGCCATAAGCCCGCTCAACCTTTGCAACTCGGACTTTAAATTCGGAATACCACGCTTTATGACCCAAACGCTGGGCTTCAAGGTGCTCAGCATTTTGCTTCCAGTTCCTGATCGCTTCCTCGCTTGCCCAGTACGAAACGGTGATACCAACATCCTCACGGGCTGACTCGATACCAAGAAACCCTTCCTGCTGAGCGGCCAGTTCAACCATTCTGTCTGCCATAGCACCGTAACCATGATCACCATCCGTGCGGACAGAGCTAAAAATCACTGCGTAATATGGGGGACTTGGAGTTTTAGCAATCCCTGACATAACTTCCTCTTGGCATTTAACGCGAAGCGAAGCGGCGGCCCGTCAGGGACGTCCGACTTACGCGAATTGTTAGAGAAATCAGCAATCAATCTCTCCGTATTCCTCATCATAGAGACTGACTGAGCATTTCCTTTCAATCGGCCGAAAATCGCTTCCTCGACATTCAATTTCACCATTCTGATTATCGTAGAAGTAGACCTCACACTTACGCTCCACTGGGCGAAGATCTGATCCTCTACACTCTAGCTCACCGCGCGATTCATCGTATTTGTATACTTCGCACTTTCTCTCAATGTCGCGGAGTGAAAAATTATGGCCTTCAATCTCTTCACTCGAATTTGCTGATGATAACACTTGATGGATGCGAAAAACCTGCATCCTTTGTTCTGGCGTAAGCTCTTCAACCGGCGTTTTACCATTGATCACATTCTTATAGAGCTCAAACGCATTCGCACTCGAATTTTGGGCCAGGGAATTAGCTGACACAGAAAACATGAATAATAGAAACATCAGACGAAGTTTGAAGTGCATGAAATCCTCTAACGCCTTGGTTTAGCGGCGGCCCGACAGGGGCGTCCGGTGGAGGCCGCAG
>NZ_QOCH01000003.1:0-64573 GCF_003318275.1 Marinobacter sp. F3R11
AGTGGGAGGCAATGACCACAATATCGGGCTTGAGATTGGGCACGCAATCGTAGAGGCCATCCGTATCAGTAATGGGACCGATCACTTCAAAACCCAGTTCGGTCAGCAGTGCTACCAACTCTTCCGATCGCTTACTACCAGTATCAACTAACAATATACGATAGCTCATGGTGCCCCCGGAAGTTTGAAGAACATTGCCTCAGTTCAAGGCTGAGATGACATTGGCCCGGAACGCACGTTCGGTTTATCCATTTGACCGGATACCTGACACATCGCCGACAGAAACTTCTCCGAATCGGAGATGGTCGATAGATAGCCACCTTCAACCTTCAATAACTGAATGGCGATATTATGGGTGTTCTGATCTGGCTCGGCACAACAGTCTTCCAGCACCAGCACGTTATAACCCCGGTCAGCAGCCTCCCGGACTGTAGAGTTAACGCAAACTCCCGTGGTTACACCTGTGATGATCAGGTTTTCAATCTTCTTGTTGTTGAGAATGTGATGCAGGTCAGTGCCATGAAAGGAGCCAGTGCCCGCCTTGTCAATGACGATCTCATCTTCTTCCGGTTGTAGTTCGTCAATGAAATCCCAGCCGATTTCACCACGAATCAGCAACCGCCCAAGTGGCCCCTGGCTGCCGATCTCGGCGCCGGCCAAGGCTGTTTTCATGCGTTTACAACGGGGCAGATCGGAAAGATTGGGGCGATGTCCTTCGCGTGTATAGATGACTTCTATGCCAGCCTTCCAGCACGCATCCCGGACCGCAGTGATGCGCGGAATAGTCGCGCGCGCCGGCCCCAAATCACCACCTCTGGTATGCATGTAGCCGGATGGAGCGCAGAAATCTCTCTGCATATCGATAATCATCAATGCGGTTTTTCCCGGCAAAAACGGCCCTTCTATCGGGAAATCATAAGGATCACCTGGGATAGTCATTGGACGGCCTCTGGCTGGACAACATGATGGCCTTTCCGTTGCTGTTCCTGCCGGTGCTCTCCGGCCTCAACCACCTCGGCTTCCCGTTCACGGAGCTGATCCGGCTGCCACAGATTCCTGGCTTCCAGAAGTCCCTGCAAGGCTTCCAGCCAGCAACTGTAGTAATCCTCATCGGTGGTGATACAGCCTCCTTTCTCCTGCTCTTTAATACGATCAATCAACGCAGCCTGGAATTGCTGCAGAGTAAAAAGCTGTTTGTTACTGGCGGCCAGCGTCATACCGAACAAGCGTGCGGACCAGGGCGTATTAAAACTCAGGTTTTCAAAACCTGTCTGGCGCAAGGCGGTTAAAAGAGTGTCTGATTGCATGTTAGTTTTCCTGGCCGTTCAGCTCGATGGTGCGGGCAACCCCGATCATGTGATCGCGACTGATAAGATCAATCAGCTCTGATTCGCTTAGGTGTTCAGTATTGTCAGGGCGTTCTGGCATGACCAGATAGCGGATTTCGGAAACGCTGTCCCAGACCCGGACTTCAATCTCATCAGCTAAAACGACACCGAGTTCGGAAAGAACCTTACGTGGTTCTCTGACAAGACGTGACCGGTAGGCGCTGGATTTATACCACGCCGGGGGCAGCCCAAGAATTGGCCAGGGATAGCATGAGCAAAGGGTGCAGACCACCACGTTGTGTACTGCCGGCGTGTTCTCTACCACATGGAGCAACTCCGTCTCCGGACCGCCTATCCCAAGCTCCTCACAAGCCGCCAGGCCATCAGCCAACAACCGTTTCTTGAACCCGGGGTCTACCCAGGCACGGGCGATGACACTGGCTCCGGTCCTGGGCCCGACATTTTCTTCGTAGTGTCTGACCACCTGGTCTACATCATCCGACGACAACACATTGATTTCGTTCAGCAGGCTCTCAATGGCCTCAGTGCGGATGGCCTGCCAGGCCTTTTTCGGGTGCGCATGGTTGTGACCCATCTCTAATCCTCCTGCATCAATTCCAAGTGATTTTCACTTAGATCGATATAAACGTAAGAATTGGGCTCGGCATATTCCTCACCCCAGAGCGTTTGTGCATCAAAGCGCACCGTATATACAGCCTGCAGATTCTCACCACGATAATGAGCACGGGTATCCGGAAAGACCCAGGCCTGGTCATTTACCCGGAAAACTTCACCAGCCTTGCCCCGGGTATAGTTGGTAACTCGTGTGTGACCCGGCGGATGGATATTTCTCACCCGCACCCATTGCCCTTCAGAAAATTCAGGTTCTACGACCTCGTTCTTTCGCCATGCGCCCCAAGGCACCTTATCGCCCTCCGCCAGGGGCCAGTTGCGCCCAGCAGGCTGAAGCGGTGTGAACTTGCGCCTATCGGCTGCAATTTCTTCAGTGCGACGGTCCACCTCTTCCCTGTTCAATATGTTCCGGCGTTCGAGTATCCGCTCCATGGCAAACATCCAGCGGCCATAGTAGGTATGAGAGATATAGTCTTCTGGCGCCATCAATTCTATTTCGTGGCGGTGTTCATCGAGATTCCAGATGCCCAGGCTGTCGATAACCTGAGTCATACAAAAGATTCGACTCCCCCAGCGACTGGTGAAAACTGGCTCATCGGGATCCACGGCCACCGGTCCAAAGCCGTGGAGCCCCCCCATGTCGTGAATACCATTCATAAAATGCCCCCTAGAAGATCACTTCCTCAATTTCTTTCTGCAGGTTGAGATATTCTTTCGAATAGCGATCCCGCATTTCCGGACCTCTCGCATCAGCATCAACAAGAACTCCGGCCGGATTTCCACCGAGCACCAGGACACGATCTCCCACGGTGATGGCCTCTTCAACATCATGAGTAACCATAACCATAGATATGTCGGTTTCATCCTGCAGCTTGTGAATCAGGGAATGCATCCGTCGCTTAAGGCTAATATCCAGGGCACTGAATGGTTCATCCAGCAACAACACCTGCGGGCGCGTTATCAGAGCACGGGCGATAGCTGTGCGTTGGCGCATGCCTCCTGACAACTGATGAGGATATGCCCGAGCGGCGTCCGCAAGCCCAACGTTACTCAACATATCAGCGACAGATTTATTGAGATCCTTGGGTGCGTTTTTGCGAAACCGGAGACCAAAACCAACATTCCCTTTTACGGTCAGCCAGGGATAAAGGTTATTTTCCTGGAAGATCATAACGATGTCGGTTGTCGGACCTGTCAGGAATTGCTTCTTGTAAAGCACACCTCCGGTGTCCTCCGGGAGAACAAAGCCTCCCAGCGTTCTCAGTAACGTACTTTTGCCGCAACCAGATGCGCCCAGAATCGTTGTTATCTCGTTCGCACGTATATCCAGATTCAGCCCCTGCAAAGGGCTGGGCACAGGGCCGGACTGCCCGGGGAAATTCACGGTCAGGTTATCGAGTCTGAATACGGACTCATGGCTCTCGGATACTACCTCCATCACACCCTCCACCAGAGAACCCGGTTTCCAATCAGCGCGAGGCTTCGATCGACAATAAAACCGGAGACGCCAATAACAAGCATTCCAAACATGATCAGTTCATTATTGAAGAGGTTTCGCCCCATCATGATGATCGCGCCAAGCCCATCTCGAAGCCCAACCATTTCCGCTACCAATACGGCCATCCAGGCCGCTATGAAGTTTGTTCGAAGCAGGGTAAAAACGCCCGGGAGAATCGCCGGCATTACCACGAACAACCATTGCTGCCAACGACTGGCACCCAAGTTACCCGCAACAGTTCCATACTCTGCAGGCACTCGCCTGATCTCTGCGAGCGTGCCTATGGTCAGAATGAAGTAGACCCCCATAAAGACAATGAAGATCGCAGTGGCGTTGTTAATACCGAACACTACGATGGCAGTAGGTATCCAGGCGATAGGCGCAATAGGTGCCAGCAGATAAAGAAAAGGACTGATACACCACGTAGTAAAACGGGACAGGCTGATAGCTGCTCCGGTAATAATTGCGGCCACAAAGGCCAGAAGCATGCCACCAAACACCCGGACGAATGTGGCCGTTAAGGACTCCCATAATGTGGCAGACTGTGACCCCAGCCCTATCCGGAAATCACTCTCTATCACCATAGCCATAAACTGGCTGGGAGGCGGCAACACTGTAGTCACTGGTAACTCAGCTACGCCTGCAATTTCCCAGGCAGCAATGACACAGGCCACAGAAATACCACCCACCACCCATGGGGCTGCCTTGTCCCATGCTGCAGTAGACATTATTCCTGCTCCAGCGCTTTGATCATGGCTGTGCGGAATATACTGTCAGCAGTTGTTCCCGGCTTTATATAGCCCAGCCCTTCAAGATCATCCAACACTCGCTGCACAGACTCGATATCCGGATCAAAGCTGATGGGCGCAGGTGCGGTGTTGAATGCCTGTTCAAGTGCCCCCTCTGAAACACGGAAGTAGTTTCCATCCTCCAGATAACTCAGAGCCGTCGGCAGATCATTGTTGATGATATCAGCAGCACAACGAAGGCCTCTCAGGTAGCCTTCGACCAATTCTGGCCGCTCCTGAAGAGTGCTTTCCAGAACACTGACGACCGTGTTAGGAGCCTTGGTGGCCCAGGCTTCGGCATTATTGGTAATAACAGTGGCGCCGCGACTGGCAACCATGTCTGAGGTGTAGGGCTTGATATGGCTGAGGATGTCCGTGTTGCCGCTACGGAACGACTCCACCATAGCCAGGAGATCATCAAAATATACAAACTCGACCGCATCGGTATCCAAGCCCATACGCTCCAGTTCAGCGACCAGAATCAGCTCCAGTGTGTCACCCTGCAACACGGCCGCCCGCAGGCGCGGACCATTAGCCTCGATATGATCGCGAAGGTCTTCCATGGAATTCAGCCCCAGATCACCATCTGCAACTACCTCCATAACACCCCAGCCACCGGCTGCGCTGACAACCCGGATGGGCACACCGCTATTGGCTGCAAAGAACGCCAGAGTGAAAGGGTTGGTACTGAAATCAATCGCACCGCCAGCAAGGGCAGCACTATTATCACCAGGGTTGGCAAAAAAACGAGTGTCTACCTCCAGGCCGTACTTGGCAAAACAGCCAGATTCTTTCGCTACAAACAGTGGTGCCATATCGAGAGCAATCAGGTGGCCAGCTGTAACACGAGTGAGGTTTTCAGCGGCCGCTGTCTGAGCACCACCAAGTGTGATAATGCATGAGACTGCGAGCGAAGTGATGGAGCGTTTCATGGCGAATCCTTTTTCAGGGTCAGTGTCGGGGTGAACGAAGATGTCACTGTTTCGTCCATGACAACGATCCTAGGTATAAGCGAGGAACGCTAAAATAGCCGTGTTTCCATGTTTACTACGGTTTTTCTGAAGCAAACCAGGGTTTCGCACCGAAACAGCTCATCTTGCAACATGACGGGGCGACCCGTGCTCTTTCTCGAGGCATCGAATGAAATTGGTGAGAACGGAGGATCGATGTGACTCATCCCTCCGCGTGACCAGGGAAACCTGTGAATATCGAATAAATTTCTCAGGGAGAAGCCCCGCCAGGTCACCGGAAGCTATCCAACGTTGCGCATAGTGGTAGGGCAGAAAACCAATGAAGGGACCATTCAGAATCATAAAGGCGGCTGACTCCACATTGGTTACCGCAGCAATCACACTGTTATCATCATCTTCAATAAATGGAAATTCCTGTTTCTGCATAAAATTACGCACAACCTTGGGAGCCGAAGGAATTTCCCGGGCCAGCTCACGAGGATCTTTCAGGTTTGCAAGTGCATGGCTGCCGGCACATACCAATACATCCCGCTCCTGATAAAGAGGACGATAGTGCAGATTCGGCGTCGAGTGGTAAAAAATACCAATGCCCATGTCCAGATTCTGCTCCAACAACTCTCGTTCAATGTCTTGGGGCGAAAGTACTTGAATGGACAGTTCAATGGCACTGTCTGGCTGGGAAAAAAGTTCCCCAAGTGCTTTGTGAAGCGGGCAGTTTTTATCAGTAACCAGATTATCAATAATGCCTATTCGCATATTTTCAACGGTACTCCTGCGGAGCCCTTCAGCACTGGCCTCAAGTGCATAAACAGCTCCGAAGAATGCCAGCACATGCTGATGAAAAGCCTCACCTTTAGTGGTTAACCGGAATCCGCTCCGGCCCCGCTCACATAACACAAAACCAATCCTTGCTTCTAACTGGCTCATGTGAGAACTGATCGTGGAAGGGCTCACATTGAGCACTGTCTGGGCACTGGTAAACCCGCCAGTTTCAACAACCGCGTGGAAAACTCGCAACAGCTTCAGGTCGATATCAGACAG
Organism: Marinobacter sp. F3R11; assembly: GCF_003318275.1. GTDB lineage: Bacteria > Pseudomonadota > Gammaproteobacteria > Pseudomonadales > Oleiphilaceae > Marinobacter. The sequence continues at coordinate 6,260 of NZ_QOCH01000003.1, forward strand.
ATTCATGGCGGGTTACTTGTAGTTATTAAGTTACGACACTCCCGTGCCTGCTTTTACTACCTAACATTTCGACAGTTAACTCATATTATTTTAGACCAGAAGGACGACCAAAGCTCTAAACCCATACCGACCTTAACGTGCCGGCAAGGAATCGAATCCCGATGCATTTCATGCACCAGTTCCGGACAGACGCACCACGTTGGCGCCCAGAAGGCTCCTGGAGTACTACTCCGGCCACTCCGAAACCCAACATAATCTATACTTTTCATGCATATAAAATTACTGGCGCCAAACTTGCTTGAATTAAAGTGCGCAGCGAGAGGCGGATGTCAAGCACCACTTATCAACGCGAAACAATCTGACAAAGAGGTCAACTAGGGTTCCGATCTGCTGTTAACAGCACAGATGACTGGTCCGAGAGTTGACGGCCTTTTCCAAGGCTACACGGCGGGACAAAAGCCCGGGAGAATCGTTCAGTGACTGACGTCTCTCGTGTTTTTTTGACCACCAAGCCAGGAGAAAATGGCCATGCTCGAAACAGCAGCCCCTCTCTACGAAGATCTGATTCCCGGCGGATCCCATTGGTCCTTTGTCATGCGCAAAGGCCATGTTCTGCGACTCATCGATGAAACCGGACACGCCAATGTCGGCATGCTGATGTACAACCCCGAGAACCCTCTCGAGCGTTACAACATGCCGGACACCCTGAAAAACCAGCACACCTTCAAGCTCACCAAAGGTCATGTATTGCTGTCCGACATGGGCCGGGTCTTCGCCTCCATCATCCGTGACGATCTGGGCTGGCATGACACCGTCAGCGGCACCTGCAACGCCAGTCTGGTAGAAGAGCGCTGGGGCCATAAGACCTATCAGCACGCCCATAACCACTACCACCGCAACGGCCTGACCAGTTTCCTTAATGAACTGGCCAAGTATGGCCTGGGCAAGAAAGATCTGACCGCCAACCTGAACTGGTTCAGCTGTGTGAAGACCGACGACAACGGCAACATGAGCTACGTGAGTGATCACTCACACGCTGGCGCCACCGTCGACCTGCGTTTTGAGATGGACACCATTGTGGTGTTGCATACCTGCCCGCACCCATTGGACCCTGCACCCGACTACCCCAGCCATCCTTTGCGATATCAGTTCTTCAAGGCGGCACCAGTTACTGATGCCGACCTCTGCAAGACCTCGTCGCCGGAAGCCACCCGTGCTTTCGCCAATACCGCTCTGTACCACTTGATGCAGTAAAAGGATGCCGGACATGATCAAAGAAAGCTCCCTGAACCCCGAAAACGCTGCCTTCCGTGAAACCGTACCGGCTGGCGAATACTTCCTGAAAGTCGTGAAGGCAGGAGAAACCTTGCGGATCCTCGACCTGGAGGGCAACCAGGCCGCCGACACGCTTTTCTACAACGCCAGCAATCCCACCGAACGCTACAGCGCAGCTGACACCATGCGTGCGCAGGGTAACGTCTACCTCACCGCCGGCTCGAAACTGATGTCGTCGGAAAATAACGTGATGCTGGAAATTACCGCCGATACCTGTGGTCGCCACGACACCCTCGGCGGAGCCTGCTCAGCAGAGAGCAACACCACCCGTTATACGCTGGAGAAAAAATGCATGCACAGCTGTCGTGACAGCTGGCTGGCAGCAGTTACAGAGCATGACGAACTGGGGCTGAGCAAACGCGACCTCACCCACAACATCAATTTCTTCATGAACGTGCCGGTAACCGCTGAGGGCGGCCTGACCTTCGCCGATGGCATTTCAGACGCGGGAAAGTACGTTGAGCTGGAAGCGAAAATGGACGTGCTGGTGATGATCTCCAACTGCCCTCAACTCAACAACCCCTGCAATGCCTACAACCCAACCCCCATTGAGGTGTTGGTATGGAGCTGAAAAAGGTACTGATTGCCAACCGCGGTGCTATCGCCTGCCGGGTGATCCGTACCTTGCGGGCAATGGGCATTACTTCGGTCGCGGTCTACGCTGAAGCGGATTCCGACTCCCTGCATGTGCGTCAGGCCGACGAAGCCTACTCTCTGGGTGAAGGTTCAGCATCGGCAACTTACCTTGATCAGGACAAGCTGTTTGAGGTGATCCGTAAAAGCGGCGCCGGTGCAATCCATCCCGGGTACGGTTTTCTGAGCGAGAATGCCGAATTTGCGCGTCGCTGCCAAGCCCGGGGTGTGGTGTTTCTTGGCCCTACACCAGAGCAGATGGAGGAGTTTGGTCTCAAACACACCGCACGTGCACTAGCCGAAAACGCCGGAGTACCCTTGCTACCCGGCACAGGTCTTCTGACAGACCTGGATGAGGCGCTGAAAGCCGCCGATGCCATCGGCTATCCGGTCATGCTGAAGAGTACTGCCGGAGGCGGTGGTATCGGTATGTCACGCTGTTACAACGCCGAAGATCTGGACAAGAGCTTCAGCTCAGTCCAACGACTGAGCCAGAATAACTTCAGCAACAGCGGTGTATTCCTGGAAAAATTCGTGGAATATGCCCGCCACATCGAAGTGCAGTTGTTCGGTGACGGGCAAGGCAAGGTAATTGCCCTTGGCGAACGCGACTGCTCCGCCCAGCGCCGCAACCAGAAAGTGATTGAAGAGGCGCCAGCACCCGGCCTCAGCAACGATGTGCGCACCCGCATGCACGCCACTGCCCGCCAGCTGGGCGAAAGCATCAGCTATCGAAGTGCCGGCACCGTGGAGTTTATCTACGACCCGGAAACCACGGAGTTCTATTTCCTTGAAGTAAATACACGCTTGCAGGTGGAACACGGCGTCACTGAAAAGGTTTATGGCGTGGATCTGGTGCGCTGGATGGTTGAGCTCGGCGCAGGCTCCCTGCCCGACCTTACAGAGCTTGGCGCCAGCCTGACGGCTTCGGGCCACGCTATCCAGGCCCGGATCTACGCAGAAGATCCCAACAAGGACTTCCAGCCCGGAGCCGGCCTGCTGACGAACGTCACCTGGCCCGAAGTGGATAATCTGCGAATCGATACCTGGATTCAGCCGGGTACTGAAGTGTCGCCGCTGTTCGATCCCATGCTGGCAAAGGTCATCGTGCACGAAGAGGATCGTGAATCGGCTCGCAAACGGCTGATACAGGCTCTTGATCACAGCCAGCTGTACGGCATTGAAACCAACCTGAACTATGTTGGCCAGGTGCTCAGGGATCAGCGGTTTGTAGAAGGCCGCCTGTTTACCCGTACCCTGAACGAATTCGATTATCGGCCTGCAACCGTGGATGTTCTCAGCGGCGGCACCCTGACCACCATCCAGGACTATCCGGGCCGCATAGGTTACTGGGAAATCGGCGTTCCGCCATCTGGTCCGTTCGACAGCTATTCCTTCCGACTGGGGAACCGGCTGCTGAATAATCCCGATGAGGCACCTGGCCTGGAGATCACTCTCAAAGGTCCAGTACTCAACTTTAACCGGGCTACCCAGATTGTCCTGACAGGTGCAACTCTTGATGCCACTCTCAATGACGAACCGGTCGAGTTCTGGCAAGTCATTGATGTACCCGCCGGTGCCACCCTGAAACTCGGCGCCACTACAGCAGGTGGCGCCCGTGCCTATGTGCTCTTCCGGGGCGGTCTGGACTGCCCTGAATACCTGGATTCATGCAGCACTTTTACCCTTGGACAATTTGGCGGGCACGGCGGTCGCGCGCTGCGCGCCGGCGATGTACTGGCCCTGGGCGAAGCGACACCAGTAGCCGCAGCTACCCTGCCCCCGGACATGAAGCCTGCAATCGGCAAGACCTGGAAGCTTCACGTCACCTATGGCCCTCATGGCGCACCGGACTATTTCACCGGTGAGGACATAGACACCTTTTTCGCCAGCGAATGGGAGATTCATTACAACTCCAGCCGCACCGGAGTGAGACTGATCGGACCGAAACCTGAGTGGGCACGCAGTGACGGTGGTGAAGCTGGCATGCATCCCTCTAACATTCACGATAACGCCTATGCAGTAGGTACGGTGGATTTCACCGGGGACATGCCGGTTATTCTCGGCCCTGACGGCCCCAGCCTGGGCGGTTTCGTCTGCCCCGTAACTGTAGTCAGCGCCGACCTCTGGAAACTCGGGCAACTCAAAGCTGGTGACAAGGTGCAGTTCGTTCCGGTAAACCAGGAACAGGCGGTTGCACTTCGGGCCGCACTCGATGAATCTGTTGCCTCGCTGACAGCCGCCAGCATACATGTCACCCCCACCAGGCCGGCCACTCCGGTTCTGGATTCGCTCAGCACCAGCGACCATGAAACCGGCGTTGTGTACCGGGCCGCTGGTGACAACTATGTGCTGGTGGAATACGGCCCCATGGAGCTGGACATCAAGCTGCGATTCCGGGCCCATGCCCTGATGCTGTGGCTCAGAGAGCACGAACATGAGGGAATTCTGGACCTGACCCCTGGCATCCGCTCCCTGCAGGTGCACTACAACAGCCAGATTCTGGACCAGCGCTCACTGCTGGACCTGCTGATCAGAGCCGAAAAGGATCTGGATCAGCAGCCGGAATGGGATGTACCCGCCCGGGTTGTCCATCTGCCCCTGTCCTGGGATGACGAGGCCTGCCAGACCGCCATCCAGAAATACATGCAGTCAGTGCGCAAGGACGCACCCTGGTGTCCCAGCAACCTGGAATTCATCCGCCGCATCAATGGCCTGGACAGCATCGACGAGGTCAAGAAAACCGTATTCGATGCCAGCTATCTGGTCATGGGCCTGGGAGATGTGTATCTGGGTGCGCCGGTGGCCACTCCCCTGGACCCCCGTCACCGTCTGGTGACTACCAAGTACAACCCGGCCCGTACCTGGACCGCAGAAAACTCCGTGGGTATAGGCGGAGCCTACCTGTGCATCTATGGAATGGAAGGTCCCGGCGGCTACCAGTTCGTTGGCAGAACCCTGCAGATGTGGAACCGTTACCGGACTACCGACTATTTCGAAGCCGGTAAACCCTGGCTGCTGCGATTCTTCGACCAGATAAGGTTTTACGAAGTCAGTTCAGATGAGCTGCAGCAGATCCGCCGCGATTTCCCCAACGGAGACTACCCGATCCGCATTGAGGAAACCCGCTTCAACCTTAAGGAATACGAACAGTTTCTTGACAACAGGAACGAAGAGATTCAGGCGTTCACCGATAAGCGCAAGCAGGCTTTTGACGAGGAATTACAACGCTGGATCGAGTCGGGGCAGATCAACTTCAGTTCCGAGGCGCCTATAGAGGACACCGGTGATGACGACGTCAGCAACCTGCCTGCGGGCCAGCATGCTGTCGAAAGTCACGTGGCGGGCAACCTGTGGGAGTGCCTTGTCAGTCCCGGCGACACCATTGAGGCCCAGCGCCCTGTGGCGGTTATTGAATCCATGAAGATGGAAATTGAGTTACTGAGCCCTGTTTCCGGTCGCGTTATTGAAGTGCGACGTGAAGCGGGCCAGGCAGTCTCACCGGGAACTCCGGTGGTGATCGTTGAAGAAATTACCCAATAAACACGGGCATGTCCCGAGGAGAGAACCATGAAAACACGTACCTTCAGCAAACAGCTTGCGGCCGGTTTGTTCACGGCCTCCCTTTCAATGGGTGCGCTGGCCCAGGAGAAGGACTCCTTCAGCATTGCCTGGACCATCTATGCGGGCTGGGTTCCCTGGCAGTATGCCGAGGACTACGGAATCATGAAAAAGTGGGCCGACAAATACGATATCGAAGTGGATATCGTACAGGTCAACGACTACATCGAATCCATCAACCAATATACTGCTGGTCAGTTTGATGGTGTGGTCGCTACCAGCATGGATGGCCTTTCGATTCCAGCAGCCTCCGGACTGGACACCACGGCGCTGATCGTCGGTGACTACTCAAATGGCAACGATGGGCTGGTGTCCAAGGATGCAAAGTCCATTGAAGAGCTGGAAGGTGAAACAGTGCACCTCGTTGAGCTGTCCGTCTCTCACTACCTTCTGGTTCGTGCCCTGAATACTGTTGGTCTCGAAGAGCGGGATATCAGTGTGGTCAACATTTCCGATGCAGACCTGGTCTCCGCGTTCCAGACCGACGAGGTGCGCCACGTCGCAACCTGGAATCCGCTACTGACAGAAGTTGCCAGCTTTCCCGGAGCCACGCCACTGTTCGATTCCAGCCAGATCCCGGGGCACATCAAGGACCTGACACTGGTCAACACCAAAACACTGGCGGACAACCCGAAACTGGGTAAAGCACTTGTAGGTGCATGGTATGAAACCATGAGCATTCTGGCGTCCGATTCCGAACAGGGCGAAGAAGCGCGGGCATTTCTCGGGGAAATTTCCGGTACCGACCAGTTAGGCTATGAAGCCCAGCTCGACGGCATGAAAATGTTCTGGAAACCGGAAAATTCACTGGAGTTCATCCGCAGCAGCGAAGCCATGGAAGCAATGGACAGTGTTCGCCAGTTCTCCTTTGACAAGGGTCTGCTCGGCCAGGGCGCAACGAGCCCGGACTTCGTAGGCATAGAATTCCCGGACGGCTCTGTCATGGGTGACAAATCCAATGTGAAGCTCCGGTTCGACGATAGCTATATGGAAATGGCTGCAGACGGAGAGATCTGACCCACCTCATCCGTTTTCTTTGTAACCATCGGGCACGAACAATCGTGCCCGTTTTTGTTTAAACTTCACTGGTAGATTGGTGTGGGGAAAACTGTTTATGCGTCGTACCAAGGAAGATGCCGAGAAAACTCGCCAGACGGTTCTGGAGGCAGCCTTAAAACTCTTTAGCCGGGACGGTTACTCTCTGACAACCCTGAGTCGCATCGCCAAAGAGGCCGGGTGCAGCCGTGGGCCGATTTACTGGCATTTCGAGAACAAGGATGACCTGTATGAGGCAGTGCTCCGCTATTCCCAGGAACCTTTAGAAGCCCTGGTTGCCGAATGCGCCGAAATGCAGGGTACCCCGGTCGAAGCAATGGACCGGTTTATAGAACAGTGGCTCGGGTTGCTGGCAAATAACCGGCAGTACCGTCAATCGTTCGAGATTCTGCTGAACAAGACCGAGTTAACCGATGCCATGACCCGAACACTGAAGCGGGAACGGGCACTCACCAAATCCATCATTGCTCTGTTCCAGAGCCTGGTAGAACGGGCCGTAGAAGAGGGGTTGATCACAACGCAGGAGGATCCGAAGGATCTGGGGCTATTGAGCTACACCTATCTGATGGGCATTACCCAGACCTGGCTGTTTTCACCCAAACTTTTCTCGCTAAAAAAAGAAATGCCGTTTTTTCAACGACAGTTCTGGGCTTTGCTCGGCAAGGAATAAAGGGGGGCTTCCCCCCCTCCGATCAGAACATCTTCAGGTAGCGCTTAACTTCCCACTCTGAAACGTGGTTCTGATAGCTGTTCCACTCATCACGCTTGGTATCAATAAAGCTTTTGAACATGGCTGAGCCAAACACCTCCCTGGCCAGCGGGTCGGCTTCAAACGCCTCTACCGCCTCTCCCAGATTCCTTGGCAGATACTCAATACCCTGTTCCGCAATTTCCGCATCACTGTAGTTGTACATGTTTTCGTGGTGGGGAGCGCCGGCATCCAGACCTTCACGAATGCCTTCAAGGCCAGCCGCGAGAATCAGGGCACTCCCCAGGTAAGGATTGCAGGCTATGTCTGCGGCCCGGCATTCGATGCGGCCACCCATGCTGGGAATGCGGATCATATTGGTACGGTTATTGGAGCCGTAGCACATGAATACGGGTGCCCAGGTGGAGCCGGACATGCTGCCCTGCCGCACCAGGCGCTTGTAGCTGTTAACCGTGGGGGCAATAACGGCACTGATCGCAGCGCCATGCTTCAGCACACCAGCGATGAAATGATAAGCGATCTTGCTGATACCACAGTTGTGCAGATCATCAGCTTTCGGCTCGAACAGATTCTCTCCGGTTTCCACGTCAGCCAGGGACATATTGTAATGAGCACCACTACCAGTGCGGTCGGCGAAGGGCTTGGGCATGAAGCTGGCGAAGGCGCCGTGCTTACGGGCAATTTCATTAGCCATCATACGGAAGAACACCAGCCTGTCGGCCATGGTAAGGCCATCGGCGTACTTGAAGTCGGTTTCGAACTGGCCGTTGGCATCTTCATGATCAAAGGAATATACATCCCATCCCAGTTCGTTCATGGCGTCTACCAGTTCATCCATGACAGGCAGATTATCCATCAGGGTGCGCGGGTCGTAGCACGGCTTGCCTAGAGTGTCCCGGTCGCTTAGCGGAGCAAAGCCGCCATTCTCTGTGTCACGGAACAGAAAGAACTCGGTTTCGATACCCAGATTAAAGCGGTAACCCATATCGGCAGCAGCACTCAGCTGGCGCCGGAAGATGTTGCGGGAACATGCTTCAAATGGCTCACCATTAAGGTACAGATTGCCCGGAAACCAGGCCAGCTGACGATTCCATGGGCAGATTGCCATCCCCCCGGCGTCCGGCATGGAGGCCACCTCATCGTCTGAAATATCCTGGGGCACACCATCAAGAGCAGCTCCGGTATAAAGCTCGGAGCCGTTCATCATCTGATCAAGATGGGCTACCGGGACAAATTTGCCCTTGGTAATGCCATGGATATCAACATAACTTGCAATGGCGTACTTCACGCCGGCATCAGTGAGGCGCTGTTTTAAAGCTTGGGTACTTGTCAGGTCAGTCATCTTTTATCCCCTTTTACCCGGCAACGGGCAATCGTTGAGTGTTCTGGCATGTTTCTTCCTTGGTACCTGACATTCAACTTACATGCCAGCATGTATATATAAACAAGAATGAGCTGACAAAACAGGCTAAACACAGTTTTGAAACCAGGAGCAGAAATGTCTGAAAAACATTGGCTTACAAAGGATTTCGAGGTAGGCGATCTGGTTCTGAGCAGCGGGAAAACCCTGCGTTCAGCGCGTTTGCACTACCATCAGATCGGGGAGTTGAATGCACCAAAAGACAACCTGATACTGCTGCCAACGTATTATGGTGGTGCAGCTGCGGGCAACTACCCCTGGGCAGATCAGGGCAGCCCGCTGGATCCAGACAAGTACTGCATAGTCATTCCGTCCCTGCTGGGTGCAGGTGAGTCATCCTCACCGTCAAACACCCCGGGGCAGCAGGGTGCCGCAGGCTTTCCATCAGTAAGCCTGTACGACAACGTGATGTTGCAGAAGCGACTGATTGATGAGGTATTCGGCGGAGCCAGCATTGCTCTGGTAGCCGGCTGGTCCATGGGTGGCATGCAGGCGCTTCAATGGGGCTGCCTGTTTCCGCAACAGGTGCGCTCCCTGCTGGCCAGCTGCTGTACTGCACGGTGTTATCCCCATAACCACGTATTTCTGGAGGGCGTCAAAGCCGCTCTTACCTGTGATCATAACTTTCAGGATGGCTATTATCAGGCACCGCCTGAACAAGGCCTTAAAGCCTTTGGCCGGGTGTATGCTGGCTGGGCCTATTCCCAGGCTTTCTTCCGCCATAAACTCTGGCGACACCTGGGATTTCATTCGATTGAGGCTTTACTGCAATTCTGGGAACAGGACCACCTGGCACAGGATGCCAATAACCTGCTCACGGTTCTGAACACCTGGCAAACAGCCAACATCAGTGACAATCCGGTTTTCAAAGGCGACTACAGCCGGGCGCTGGCCGCTATCACCATGCCCGCCAGACTGATGCCAAGCACTACCGATCTCTATTTCACCACGGAGGATGCCGCCGGGGATGCTGCCCGAATGCCCGGAGCCACTATTGAGACACTGGTTTCTGACTGGGGCCACATTGCCGGAGGAGCCGGGCGGGAGCAACAGAGTCACCTGAAGATTATGGCCGCGGCCAGGTCTATGCTAGCCGCAGCAGAATCATAACAGTGCAACCGGAAGCCTTATGCACAAAAATGGAGCGCGTTTTTTATGAATCATTACACCAACCCACGCGGGATACAGTGTATTCACGAAGCTGGCACGCCATCTGCTTTGGTCAGGACAGATGGTTTTTTGATAAACCATGCCCGTTTACAACATCGTTCACATCGTCCCTTCCGAAGGGACGAATACGCGGCGGAAAGACGGATAAAATGGGTGACTAGGGTTCCGGTCCGGACAGTTCTGCAACAGCAGTCCGGATGGCTGGTCCGAGAGTTACCGACCTCTGGGAGGTTACACGGCGGGACAAAAGCCCGGGAGACTGAATCGTAAGGAATGCTTTTCCCCGCGATGACCGTACCGTGTGTGACCAGAGGAGATAACGTATGCGACTGATCAACCGCCACCCGGGGCGGGTTTCGGCCACACTTCTAGGCCTGCTTCCCTTCCTGTTGATCATGCTGATCTACAGCCTGGCCTCGCAAGAGCGTCTGGCAGAAAACCCCAACGACAAACTGCTTCCCGGCCTCGAACAGATGACGGCCGCTATTGATCGCATGGCGTTCCAGGAAGACCGCCGCAGCGGTGATTACCTTATGTGGCAAGACACCACTGCAAGCCTCCAGCGCCTGGGCATGGGCGTTGGTATCGCTGCGGTGCTGGCTTTGGTAGTGGGTGTACTCAATGGCGTTCTGCCACTCATCAGGGCCAACCTGGCGCCACTGGTATCCACGCTCTCGATGGTACCGCCACTGGCATTATTGCCCATTCTGTTTATCGTCTTTGGTCTTGGCGAGCTATCCAAAGTCATGCTGATTGTTATTGGTACCGCGCCGATCATGATGCGGGATGTGGCTCAGCGGGTCAGGGAGCTCCCCGGCGAACAACTGATCAAGATCCAGACCCTGGGCGCCAACTCCTGGCAGGTCATCGTCCGTATGGTTCTGCCCCAGATCATCCCCCGCCTGATTGATTCGGTGCGGCTCAGCCTGGGTCCGGCCTGGCTGTTCCTGATTGCAGCCGAAGCCATAGCATCCACCGAAGGTCTGGGGTACCGCATTTTCCTCGTACGACGCTACCTGGCAATGGATGTCATCCTGCCTTATGTCATCTGGATAACCATTCTCGCCATCGTTATCGACCAGTGTCTGCGCTTAGCCAATCGCAGACTGTTCCCCTGGTACAATGCTGGAGGCCACTGATGAGCTTCATTACCGTCAAGAATCTTTGGAAAGAGTACGGCGACCATGTTGTACTGGAAAACCTGAGCCTGAACGTAAATCAGGGGGAGTTCTGTACTCTGGTAGGCGCATCCGGTTGCGGTAAGTCCACCTTCCTGAAAATGCTTCTGGGCCAGGAAACACTGACCCGGGGTGAGATGTTGCTCGAAGGAAATGCCTTTCCAGAAGAACCGGATCGCAACCGCGGCATCGTATTTCAACGCTACTCGGTGTTCCCTCACCTTACGGTGCGGCAGAACGTATTGCTGGGACTGGAACTGGAACAAAGCCCCCTGGCGGGCAAGCTGTTCGGTTCTGCCCGCAGGGAGGCCCTGAAGGACGTAGATGCAATGCTGGAGGCTGTAGGGCTGGCTCATGCCGCCAGCAAGTGGCCACATGAATTGTCCGGAGGCATGCAGCAGCGTCTGGCTATTGCCCAGTCTTTTGTCATGAAACCCCGGATTCTGCTGTTGGATGAACCCTTCGGTGCGCTGGACCCGGGCATCCGCGGCGACATGCACGAGCTAATTCTCAAGCTCTGGCGCGATACCGGTACAACTATCTTTATGGTGACCCACGACCTTCACGAAGGCTTCCATCTGGGTACACGCCTGCTGGTATTCGACAAGACCCGTAACGATCCGCAACAACCTGAAGCCTTCGGCGCCACCATCACCTATGACCTGCCAATCGGCCAGACCGATCAGCAGACTTATGAATCAATTGAAACCTCCGTGTCAACAACGGCGCGCAGCCTGTCAGGTTGAGGTCCCGGTGAGAACTACAATCAGATTCGACCGGCCGGAAGCGGAAATCACGTCAGGGCAAGCAAAGCCTCAGCCAGCTTGACGTCATCATACCGACAGACGTCAGGCTTTTTCGGCGCCAGGTCCTGATCGATGATCTGGGCGCCTGATGTCTTTGTTATCTCCCGCATCTGTTTACTCGAAACATTCATCAAACGGGAATCCAACAGCAGAAAATCTATCGGCGGCCTTGGCAGCTTTCTTCCCGCAGCCTTGTGCGACAAATGTCCTGCAAGTACCTGAACCTGATCCGCCAGCGTCATGCCAATTGTTTCCGGGTCCTTACCCAGGCTTGGCACATAAACCCTTGGCGCCGGGTTCTTGTTCAGAGCCCTGGAAACACCTTTGGGGAGAAGGTTCGCGATGATACTGCTATAAAAACTGCCGGGAGGAAAAACCAGCAGTTCCGCAGAATCGATCAGCTTTCGGGTTTCCTTGCAGACCCTGGAGGCATCCCGGGCCTCAACATCATCCGCATCGCCTGACAAGGTTATCGATTTGATGGGTGAACAGATCTCTGAACTTTCCTTACCTGTAAAGCGATGCTGGCCGGTGATTGTTCGTCCGCTCTCCAACAGGACTTGCAGCTGTAAGTCTGCGTCCGTCGTGGTGCGAACAGTTCCCCGTGTTTTTATCAACTGACCAAACAGGAAGGCGATCGGATCCAGTGAGCGGTTATGGAAGAGGTATCCGCCGGTAAGTATCAGATTACCGATACTCGCCCCCGCAAGATCAAAACTCTCCGGCATTTGATCATAAAACTCTGCCAGATAACTCTGGATCAGGGAGCGCATGGGCTCTGCGATTGCCTTGAGCAAAGGATGTTTGCAATCAACCAGAGCCTTGAGGCTCTGTTCCAGCTCCACCTTGCTTTCATTCTTCCCCAGCCGGTGTCCAAAGAGGGCCGCAATGTCAGGATGACCTGTGACCGAATCATCAGCCAGTGACAGCAGGCGGGCCCGAAGATCACCAACTGAGGGCATCGAAAATGCCTTTCTCAGTTCGGCAGAACTGCCTCCCGAGTCAAAAGGTGTCACAAGATGAATAGAGTTGTGGGTGTAACCTGCCAATACCCTGGAAAAACTTCTCAGCGCCGTTCCTCCGCTGAAGAAAAGTATTTTAGGCCCAAGCTCTGGAGTTCTGAGATACCTGGCCAGGCGCAGGTCGTGCCCCTTCATCAAATCTCGCGGTAAGCTATGAGTCGCACTAATGAAACGTTTTTTTGTCATACTTCTCTGCGAAACCTTGAAAAATGCAGTCCAAAGGGCGTAATGGTTGATTATAGCTTTCGCCTCTAAATTTCTTACCAAGGGTGAGACGATCCATCAACGCATTAATTCTTGAGCACCTCTATTTTCTGCGATTTGAAGTGGAAAACCACTGTGAGTTGGTTGAAGTCTATTTGACTCGGCCCAACGAGGCCACAGCACAACGCCTGATAAACCGAAAAGGTTACAGAAAGACTTTGCTGGAAAAAGTCGAAGTTGCTGTTGCAATGAATGTACAGAAAAGCCGGGTTGATGATCAGAACTTTCAGCAATCAAAATCAGTTGAGAGACTGGCGCGGCTTCTTGACCAGCTTGGACAAGCTTGTCTTGAGTTCACTCAAATCGAAGCTTTGAGGGGCTCGCCAGACAAGCACTTTGACAGTGATGCCAGGCTGATTCGACGCATTCGTAAATCTCTGTCGCTGGTCCTGATCAACCCTGCAGATACCAATACTCGTCAGGGCCTTAAAACAGGGCGTAGGGCTGCAAGATTAATGGCCAGCTTGCGGGAGATGGGCTGCCAGGAAGACAAGTCCCCCGCAAGCCTCTCCAACCTCCGCCACGTACTACACTTTCAGATAGGGCGAATGGCTCATCTGCTTACCGAAATTGCAGATGCCCTGCTCGCGGCGAATTTCGGGCCAGCTGTCCGGCTGCAAAACTACAAGCAACTTAAAAACGCTGCCCACACACTCACAGCAGACAATGAGGCCTTTGGCGTTCAGCGACTGGCTCTCACCCGCAGTGGCAGTACCATCGCCGCACTAAAGGCTGAACACAGCACATCCAGCGAAGTGATGGCGGTTTATAAAGAAGGACAGGCCCACAAAGTCCTTGAAGAGATCTCCGGGGTCGATCAATGGAAAAAGGTTTATCCGAAGGTGGCTCCGTCTGTAATCTCCCATCATGTCGGGCATGAGGGAGAAATGGGCTCAATGGTCATAGAACATCTCCCCGGACGAACGCTGGAATCACTGTTATTGAACAGTCAGTGGGATAGTGCCCGTTTACTTTTAGCCAAACTGACCAAGACCCTCAGCAAAATCTGGAAAAGCTCATGGACACGTGAACGTGCGCAGCCGGGTTATATGCAACAGCTGCGTCAGCGAATGCCGGAAACACAACAAACCCACCCTACTCTTTTCAGCCAGGGGCAGACCATATGCGGCTTGTCACGGCCTGACTTCAGCCAATTGATCGGGCAGGTGGAGAGCCTGGAAAAACAAGTCGCTCCGCCATTTTCTGTATTGATTCACGGTGATTTCAATGTAGACAACCTGCTCTACGATGAACTCCAGAATCGCATCTATTTCATTGACCTGCACCGGGCATCCTATTCCGACTACGTTCAGGACATCTCTGTACTGATGGTGTCGATCTACCGCCTGCCAGTTATGGACTCCGGCTCCCGTACGGAAATGATGAACCTGATCAGTCAGCTCTATCGATTCGCGCGCAGGTTCGCCAAAACCAGTAACGACAAATTCTTTGATGTTCGGCTGGCCATTGCGCTGGCGCGTTCATTTGCGACATCAACACGATTCATTTATGACAGGCGTTTCGCGAAGAACCTGGCCTTTCGGGCAACCTACCTGCTGGAAGCCGTCACCTTGCTGAACCCCGAAAAACCCGAGAAGTACAAGCTGCCCCTGGAGGAAATCTTTAGTGACTAACAAGCGGATCGCCGTCATCGGAACGCCCGGTAAATGGTCAACCGAAGTATTGGCTGACCACCTGGAGGAATTAACCGGATTCCGCTGCGTGATCGACATGTCAGAAGTGGTGCTGGAACTGGAGACAGGGCGGCTGGGTTATCGGGGGCTGGTTCTGAACGAACTTGATGGCGTGATCATCAAAAAGATAAGCGAAATCTACTCACCGGCAGCAGACGATCGCATACGCATGCTCAACACACTCGAAGCAGACGGAGTACGCTGTTTCAGCAGTCCCGGGCAAGTGGGGCGTTTAATCAATCGCCTTGAAGGCACTGCCGCCCTGGCCGCTGGAGGTGTACCTCTGCCGCCGACCCGCGTGACGGAAAACACTGAAGAGGCGCTGGCCGCGATCGAGGCGTTCGGCAAGGCTATCCTGAAACCACTTTACTCCACCAAAGCCCGCGGCATGCTGGTGCTGGAAGCGGCAGACGGAGTAGACGCGAATACGCGGAAACTGAACGCTTTCAAGACCGAACATGGCCTCTTCTACCTGCAGAAATTTGTACATCTGGGAGGGCAGGATCTGGGCATGGTCTTTCTCGGTGGAGACTACCTGTGCACCTATGCCCGGGTTGGCGATGCCGGCGCCTGGAATACCACGATTAACAGTGGTGGAAAATACCAGAGCTACGAAGCCTCCCCTGACCTCATAAAACTTGGGAGCAAGGCTCAGTCCTGCTTCGATTTAAGTTTTACCACGGTAGATATTGCATTGACGGATGAGGGGCCGGTGGTTTTCGAGGTGTCCGCTTTTGGGGGATTCAGTGGCGCCTTGAAAGGATGCGGCATTGACGCTGCCCGGAAGCTGTGTAGTTATGTTCTTAACGAGTTAGAGCAAAACAGATGAAAGACTTTTTTGATAACAGACAGATTGCTCAGGCCAGGCGTGGGTGCACATCAGAACTACGGCTGGCCTTCCATGGCATGGCATTCAAGGTGCTGGCCGATGACAATGAGATTTTGAACCTTCTCAGGGATTACTTCTCCGGCCTGACCGAAACGGAAGCAACAACGGCCACAACACAGCAGCGCGTTTATCTGGTCAACAGCCCCCTGGATCCTGGCCGGATCAACTGGACGCCCGTCGAACGCAGCAAAGTCAGCCCCCTCGGTTTGAAGGAAGCCTACGTCGATGTACCTGAAGGACGCTGGATTCATAAAGTCCGCACCGGCATGGTCATGCTCCAGGCACTGACCGATCCCATGATTTTCGGGAATCTCCGCGAACATATATCGCAGGTTATCAATTTTATTAATAACCAGTTTCTCAACTATCAGCAGAGGCAGGGTTACCTGCTGGGCCACGCGTCAGCCTTTAATATCGACGGCGGTGTTACCGCAATTGCGGCCAGCTCCGGCGGCGGAAAATCAACGCTGATGCTGAAAGCGCTGGAGACTGACAAAGCTCGCTTTCTTTCCAATGACCGGATTCTGTTCAGGCCCGAAGACGGCCAGGTTCGAATTCTTGGTCTAGCCAAGCATCCACGCGTAAACCCGGGCACTCTGCTCAACTCACAACGCTTGCTGTTTATTCTGCCAGAGCACGAACGCAAGCGGTTTGATGCGATGCCACAGAGCCAGCTGTGGGATATTGAGCAAAAGTACGACGTCATGATTCCCGAGGTCTATGGAGAAAACAGAGCCGCACTTTCCGGGTATCTGAAGAACCTTGTATTACTGGACTGGTCGTTAGAGGCTTGCGAACCAACGGTTCTCGCCGCAGTAGATATCGAAGCAACCCCCGGTGCCCTTGAGGGCCTGCGCAAAAGCCCTGGCCCATTTTTCCAGAAAGCTGATGGTAGTTTCCCGCCTGAGCAGTGCAGGGGCGCAGACGTTTACGCAGAGAACCTCAGAGGCGTAAAGGTATGGCGCCTCACCGGAAAGGTCGATTTCGACCGCGCCATTACTCTTTTTCATGAGCAAGGCATTCTCTGATGGCCGCACTCGCCCTGATCAGACATGGTGAGTATGAGCAACTGGCCAACACGCCAAGTGCCCTTCAGCCCTATCCCCTTACCCCCGGGGGGGCTGAAGAAGTCCGGATGCAGGCGCAAGGTTTTGCAGACTGGGTATCGGAAACCGGTTACCAGCTTCGGGCTGAGATTCACTGCTCAACCTCGTTGAGGGCATGGCAAACTGCAGAAATCTACCGGCAGGAACTGAAAGAGCTTTTCCTCACAGCCCCCGTATCCGTCAGCTTTCCTGAACTTTGCGAACGCAGTGTCGGCGCGCTGGCCAACCTCAGCGTTAGTGAAATCGAGAGAATCGTAAAACTGGACCCTCGCTTTGATCCGCTGCCGGATGGATGGAAATCCAGCAGTGACTTCAAACTCCCCTATGATGGTGCAGAGTCGCTCATGGAGGCCGGGCAGCGGGTAGCCGCCCACCTGAAAACCCTTCCACTGGATGAGCGGGACAACCTGATACAGTTAGTTGTAGGACATGGCGCCTCGTTTCGTCACGCCGCCTTTCATCTGAATGTTATAAAAATGAGCGATATTGGACGGCTGAGCATGTTTTACGGTCATCCAGTCGTTTTTCGCAAGCAGGGTCTAAGCTGGGCCCGCCTGTATGGGAACTGGAAAAACCGTCAGCTAAAAGACCCCACTGACTAGAGGCACACCCCATGGCCACGCGAAAGTTCATCCCGAAAATCAGCGACAAAAAATATCATGCTGACGTTCTGAACCGTTTGCCAACTTGCTGGGAAGCCTGGCCCGAGGATCAGGCCTCGGTCAACGATTCCGGTGCCCTCAATGTCTTCATAAAGCGGTCAGGGAAAAGCAGTTTCGAATGGCCCAAAAAACCTGTGGTATTCATTTCAGATGCCCATGCTGATGCAGATGCCTTCGAAGCGTCACTTCTTGCTGCCGGAGCGATTAAACGACATGGCAGCCATCCTTGTGAATATGTGCTGACAAAGTTCGGCAAGAGCGCAGAGATAGTGGTAGGCGGAGACTGCCTGGACAAGGGGCCAAGCAATCTGACACTGCTGAGAAGCCTGGCCCACCTGTACCGGCTCAAAGCGGATGTCACCCTGCTTGCAGGCAACCATGACCTGCGGCTACTCATGGGCCTGCTCTCACTGGGGCGCGACAACGACGTCGGGAGCCAGCACTTCTTCGTCAGAATGGGCAGAAAAGTCGTGCCTCTGTTCAAGGAAGTCTTTGATCAATACCTGGCAAGCTCCCACTGGCAGAAGGGAGTGCCATCAGAGGAGGAATGCCGCAGAGTTTTGTTTCCCGACGAAGACTGGTTTGAGAGCTTCCCCTTCTATGCAGCCGGATTCCTGACCGCAGAGGGTATTGACCGCGAGATTTCCAAAATGGAAACCAAGACTCTGAGGTTTGAGCAGCATTGCGCGGCGGCCGGCCTGACACTTCAACAGGTCTACGCAGCCGCCATGGTTTGTCGCTCACTGTTTTTGAAGCGTTCTGGCGAATTCAGCTGGTTTTTCAGGAAAATGTGCCTGGTGAAACAACGGGGCTCGTTTCTTTTCCTGCATGCCGGTCTGGATGACCGTATGGCCATACTGCTTGCCAGGCGAGGGATCAAATATGCCAACCGGGCATTCAATAAAAACCTGAGGGGGCAGAATCTGTTCAATTTTTACTACAGTCCTCTTGCCAATACCTTCCGGACAAAATACCGGACTGCCGACCTTCCTCTCACCAAACGGGGTACCAAAGCAACCACCCGGGCAGGCATTTATGTACTGGTTCAGGGGCATGTAAACCAGTGTGCAGGCCAGCGAATTACACTCAAGAAGGGACTCCTGCACATCGAAGCTGATATTACACTTGATGCTAACTCCAGAAAGCGTGAAGGGTTAACCGGCTTTGGCGCAGGGGCAACGCTGATTGATAAAAAACGCGGTGTGGTCGGCATCAGCTGCGACTACCCCAGGGCGAAAGTCTTCAAGCCAAACCACAACGGACAGCTCCTGGGAGCTCAATAGATGAAGTCGAAAACCAAGTTCAGTCACGACTCACTGCTGGATCGCCAGTCAACCAAAGAGCTGCTGGAATCCCTGGCCCGCGCGATCAAAAAGGGCCAGCTTGAGTTTCAGGAAAATGAGGGTGATCTGGTCCTGTCACCTGGAAATCTGTTACAGGTGTCCGTACGGGCAAGCGACGAGGGCGACAAACAACAGGTTGAAATCCGGGTGAAGTGGCGCACCAAAGAAAAAGAGGTTTCGGACACGCCACCCAGGATCAAATAATCACTCCCGACAGAAGTCGGGATTCAACAACGCTTGTAACCTCACGCCTGGTTGTCCAGCGGCAGGTCGTCGTACCAGTCTTCCATGTTGTCATACATCTCACCCTTGAGAATGTAGTGAGGGGCTTTCTGGTAGATTTTAATATCGTGTAACGGATCCGTGATGATTTTGGTCATCCAGACCAGCCCCGACTGCAGACCCATGAGTTTGAACAGATGAAGCGTTCTGAACAGCACTGCGCCCACGCCGATGAACAGCCATACCATCGCTGTGTTACTGATAAACCCCTCCAGATCTGTTGCCGGAGTGAGAAGCCCTGACAGGTCGGGTTTCAGATACAGCGCCAGTGGTGTTACAGCCCAGATGGACAAAAGCACGACTTTTCTGTTCAGGTTGTACCCGACTTTCACACTCTCTTTATAGTCATGACTGGCGTCATTTACCTGATCATAAGTCTTGGGTTCAAAGAAAAAGTGTCCGGTCTGGCGCAGCACCATCGCCAGCAACCAGCCTACCAGGGCAGCTGCCGCAGGATGGAAGAACACCAGACCATAGCTTACAAGGAAACAACAGGCACTTAGCAGGTGCAGGCACTGGTTTATGCGGTTGTGGTGATAGTAACGATGATCATCCCATCGCTGTTTCTGTAATTCCTCAAAAAATGTCATGGGGTTTCCTCAAGTATCAAAGGCTACAGTAGGTTCTTCGGACAGGCAGGAGTCGCTCCGTTCCCGGCCCGGCAATGGATGCCCCGTCAACAGTGCTTCACCAACTTTTATATGGTGGCCTTCACTGACTCCGGTGCTGCGCTGGTATTGCCCTGAAGCAAAAACAAGAATCGTAGAACCGTGCTGGAAGTAACCCATTTCCTGCCCTTTCCGGAACCTCGCATCACAGGGAATCTGATTGGCTCCCCGATATTTCAGATCCAGCGGCTCAGGCAGAAAATGGAACTTCATGCTTGCCACAAGAATTGCAGCGACCGGAACCAGCGTCAGGCTATAATTCCTGTCGCCAGACCACAGTTCCAAAACGGCACGCTCGTTTTTGCAGAAAAGCTTTTCAACCTGCTTAAGTGCGACCGGATTTACGTTCCAGGTATCTCCGGACACATAGCTGACCTGAGAAATATGACAATCCACGGGCGCATGAAAACGGTGATACATACTGGACTTCAGGCGCAGAGTCACAAACTGGCCATTACGATAGCGCGCTGCAAGGGCCGCATCCGGTATGAGGTCATCCAGGGTGTAGGGGAAACCCTTGGCCTGAAATACCCGGTTACCCTCAATACGTCCGCAGGCCCCCACAACAGCATCGCATGGACTGCATACAACATCAGGGCGCAGGTCCAGCGGTCGAAGCCCCGGCTTCAGCTGTCGGGTAAAGCACTCTCTCAGGCTCCGGAAATGCCGTTTCCGGGCGTCCTGTAATCTGAGATCGTCTGCAAAACACTGCCACACAGCAATAGATATCCGCGTTAGCACAGGGCTTTCGATCCGGCTGAACCAGCCTATGAAAAGCGTTGCCCAGCGCCGGGGCAGCCGGTTGGTCAACAGGAAGTTCAGCTTTTCACTCGCCGTTAAACCGGACGTTGCCTTATTCACCAGACCACCTGCCCCCCACACTTAGCCCGCCTTTCCGGAATAATCTTCCTGGTCCGAAACCCGGGCCGGACGTGCGTAGCGCGCAGGCGTCACCAGCGGTCCAGGCAAACTGCCAGCCAGGAACGGAAAGCGGGCTGAGAGCATATCAACCAGAAACTGGCGTTTTATCGCCTTGTTGGTCAACACCGGGCTCTGCCACCACCAGCCATCTGCCTGCATCTGATGGGCTGCAGCAACGAACCGCTCAATAACTTCACTGAATTCCTCATCGCTATAGCTGTAGCTCATGATCAGCCTTCCCGTTCCTGTCCAGCTGAGTTCAAGCCCGGCCTGCCGGAGATAAAACTGGAACATCCAGTTGTAGCGGCTGGGCTTTGTGTAGAGCACCGAGAGAATTGAATGAATATTCGTGATCCGCAGAGGCAACGATTCTGCTTCCAGGCGTTGGTTGAATCTGGCAACACGGCGCTCCCACAGATTTTCTGATTCCCGGTACTGCCTCTGAATATCGGGTTGCCGGATTCGTTTGAGAAACACATTCATGGCACCCATTACATAGGGGTGGGAGTTAAAGGTGCCACGGGCAAAAGAGACATTTACCGGCTGATCATCCTTAAACCGCTTCATCAGTGCATGAGTTCCCGCCAGCACTCCCACAGGCAGGCCACCACCCAGAGTTTTGCCATAAGTAACCAGATCGGCCTGTACTCCGTAGAACTCCTGTGCACCGCGGTAGGCCAGCCGAAAGCCGGTAAAGACCTCATCGAAGATCAGAACAATACCGCGCTGACGGCAAATTTCCCTTACCCGCGAGAGCCACTTCACATAACGCTGTTTATCAAAACCGTTGGTGCGGTCACTGGCAATCAGAGCTGTGTCCGAGGGCGCATCACTATTGGGGTGGAAAGCCTGCAAGGGATTAATAAGGACGCAGGCGATGTCGTTACGGGTGCGCAGTATGTAAAGGGTCTGCTCACTCAGATCTGCCAGCGTGTACACATCACGGGCCTTTCGGGTGTTGCCAATGCCTGGCTGAACACCGTCCCACCAGCCGTGATAAGCACCGCAGAAACGTACCAGATGTGTTTTCCCGGTGTGGTACCGAGCCAGTCGCACAGCCTGCATGACCGCTTCAGTGCCAGACATGTGGAACGACACTTCATCAAGCCCGGATATCTGTCGAATCATATCGACATTTTCAGTAATCAACGGGTGATAAGTACCCAGAACCGGCCCTAGTTCTCTGGTTAGCTCCAGGCCCTCTTCCATGCATTGTTTGTAAAAATCATAACCAAAAACATTAACGCCATAGGAGCCGGAGAGGTCATAGCGCCAGTTGCCGTCAAGATCCTTGATTTGCGACCCTCGGGTTTCATCCGCCATTGAACCTGACCGAAAACAATCTGGCAGCTGCTCGCTATAAGGAAAGGGCACACGGTAGCGGTTGGTAAAGCGCACATCCGACACACTGCTTTTGATTGCCCGACAACGGGCGAGGGTTTCCGGGGATTGCTGCTCTGCATTACTCTGCATTACCCGGATTGCATTCCGGCGCTGCTGAACCACTGGCGCCGGTGCGCCGTCACTGGCAAAAAAACGGGCTTCATCGTAGCTAAAGAAGGGGACCATGCGTGCAACACGACGGGACCAGTTGCTGTGCCCCCTGAGAGAAGGGTGTTTCGCCCGCGACAACTGGAGTCTTACCAGGGCTTTATAGACAAGGTAAAAGCCGATCGCCGTTGCGATGGCGTATAAACTATTGGCAGAAGTCATAGATTCAGGTTCCCGCTACTTTGCTCGAAAGTAGCGGGCCAAAGTGACGCTGCCGTGTCCTTTTTCCTACCGTTGTGTGACACAGGGCGATAACACAGTGCCTGAGCCTGTTTCACGGGCTCTGGCATTTTCCGGGTCACGCCATAACAAAATCACCTATTGGGCAATCGCCCTCACTCTGGCCGCAACATCCTGCAACCGCGGTAAATAAACAGTCATCAGGGTTTCCATATCCACCCTCGCCGCATTCGTACTGATATTAAGCGCCCCCAGTAATACATTGCGGCTCGTATATACCGGCACCGCAACCGATCGCAGCCCGGAATCCAGCTCCTGATCCACAATCGCGAAACCCTGCGAGCGGGCTTTCAGAATTTCCTCTTTTAAAGGCGCTACGGATTTGATCGCATAAGGCGTGAAGGGAGTCAGCTCGGCACTGTCCAGAAAACTGTCCAACTCCGTATCCGGCAACTGGCTGAGCAATACCCGGCCCATTGAGGTATAGACAGCCGGTAACCGTGTGCCTACGGACAGCGTAATAGCCATCAGCCGGTGCCGCGCCGCTGACCGCACCACGTATACCACATCCTGGCCATCAAGAACCCCCAGTGAGGAGGACTCTCCCAGTTCGGCGGTAATATCTCCAAGGAACTGCTCAATCACTGCACGATACTGGTTTGAGGCCTGGTAGGCATAACCCAGCTGCAATACTTTGGGTGTCAGCTCAAACTGGCGGCCAACCCGCTTCACAAACCCCAGCGCATGCAGCGTTAACACAAAACGCCTGGCTTTGGCGCGATCCATATTGGCTTGCGCTGCCACTTCACTCAGAGTCATTCGCGGGTGCTCAGCATCAAAAACCTGCAGCACTTCCAACCCGGAAGCCAGGGCACTTACAAAATCCCGGTCTCCCGGCTTAAGGCTCGATTCATCCATTCCGGATCCTTCCCTGATTTATTCAAACAGTGGAATGCATAGTATCAGCTTGTTCGTATTACGAACATCCGTGCCATCCATATAAAAACAAAGGATTTACCCTTGACGATATAAATCGAATCAAGCGATGATGTTCGCATATAAAACTTATGTTCACATATCGAACACCAAAGAACCGGTTGGAGACACTGTAATGGCCGAATTTCTCTCTCTGCGCGAGGCGGTTAGCAGGTACATCAACGATGGTGACACGGTAGCTATGGAAGGGTTTACTCACCTGATCCCATTTGCCGCCGGGCACGAAGTCATTCGTCAGAAAAAACGTGACCTCACATTGATCCGGATGACACCGGATCTGGTATACGACCAGATGATAGGTGCTGGTTGTGCCAAAAAACTGATCTTCTCATGGGGCGGCAACCCGGGGGTTGGCTCCCTGCATCGTCTGCGCGATGCGCTGGAAAACGAATGGCCAAACAGTATCGAGATCCTCGAACACAGCCACGCCGCCATGGCCTGCGCCTATGACGCCGGCGCAGCAGGCCTGCCTTTCGCGGTACTCCGTGGCTACATTGGTAGCGACCTGCCGAAAGTAAATGACCAGATCAAGTTCATCGAATGTCCGTTTACCGGCGAACAACTGGCCGCTGTACGCTCGGTTAGGCCGGATGTGGCGGTGATTCATGCCCAGCGTGCCGACCGCAATGGCAACGTGCTCATTGAAGGAATTATCGGTATTCAAAAGGAAGTGGTATTGGCAGCCAAACGCAGCATCGTCACCGTTGAGGAAGTCGTCGATGACCTCAGTGCCGGTGTGAATGCCTGCGTTCTTCCATCCTGGGCCATCACTGCGATTGCCGAGGCCCCTAAAGGCGCAAGCCCTTCCTATGCTCTGGGTTACTACGAGCGGGACAATGCCTTTTACAAAGAGTGGGACGGGATCGCCCGTGACCGGGAGACCTTCCAGGCGTGGATGAAAGCAAACGTATTTGAAAAAGGAGCTGAGTGATGAGTCTTGATTTTACATCTTCAGAAATGATGAGCGTCACTGCTGCCCGCGCGCTGAATAATGATATGACTTGCTTCGTTGGCATAGGTCTGCCCAGTGAAGCCGCCAATCTGGCCCGCCTGACGCATGCTCCTGATATCACCCTTATCTATGAATCCGGCACCCTCCAGACCCGGCCGGATGTTCTGCCTCTGTCCATCGGCGATGGCGATCTGTGCGAGTCAGCCCTGACCACGGTGTCGGTACCGGAGATGTTCCGCTATTGGCTGCAGGGCGGCCACATAAGCGTTGGCTTTCTGGGGACTGCCCAGATTGATCGCTACGCCAACCTGAATACCACGCTGATTGGTGATTACCGGGCGCCGAAAGTCCGCCTGCCCGGTGGCGGCGGCGCTCCGGAAATAGCCACCAACGCGAAAGAAGTTTTTATCACTTTGAAACACTCCAAACGCACCTTTGTGAAGGATGTAGACTTCCTCACCACCGTCGGCTTTGGACGTGACGGCAAGGCCCGGGACAACCTGCCCAACATTGGACGCGGCCCGACTGTTGTCATCACCGACCTGTGCATTCTCAAGCCCGACCCGGAATCAAAAGAACTGGTCGTGCACCAGTTACATCCAGGCGTGACCCGCGAAGACGTGATCAACGCAACTGGCTGGGAGATCCGCTTCGCAGACGAACTCGGAACCACTCCCGCCCCCACTGCCGAAGAGCTGGAGGTGCTGCGTAACCTGAAAGCACGCACTGCGGCTCACCATGCAGGCCAACATTGAGGTTTATTATGACTGATGTATTTTTATGCCACCCCCGCCGCTCGGCCATCGGCCGTTTTGGCGGTACCCTGGCCAGTGTCCGCCCGGACGATCTGGCTGCGCAAATATTCAAAGCAGTACTGGCTCAGGCCCCCGAACTGGATCCGGCCGCCATCGACGAAGTGATCATGGGATGTGCCAACCAGGCAGGTGAAGATAATCGCAATGTAGCGCGTATGTCAGCTCTGCTCGCCGGGCTACCCACTTCTGTACCGGGCACCACCATGAACCGGTTATGTGGCTCCGGCATGGACTCAGTAGGTACTGCATTTCGCGCCATTCGCGCCGGCGAAATGGATCTGGTGCTGGCAGGCGGTGTCGAATCCATGTCACGGGCGCCCTACGTGATGGGCAAAGCCGATAGCGGTTTCTCCCGGAGCCAGAAAATTGAGGACACCACCATCGGCTGGCGTTTTGTGAACCCGCTGATGAAGAAAGAGTTCGGCGTGGACTCTATGCCGGAAACAGCCGAGAACGTGGCCGAACAGTTCAGTGTATCTCGGGAAGATCAGGATCTGTTCGCACTCCGCTCCCAGCAGAAAGCCGCCAAAGCCCAGAGCGAAGGCATTTTTGCAGAGGAAATCGTGCCGGTTCTGATACCTCGCCGTAAACAGGAAGCGCTGGTATTCGACGCTGACGAGCACCCCCGCAGTACAACCCTGGACAAGCTTGCAGCCTTGCCTGCCCCGTTCCGGGAAGGCGGTAGCATTACTGCTGGCAACGCATCTGGTGTGAATGATGGTGCCGCCGCCATGCTCGTCGCCAGCGCAGAGGCCGTAAAGCAACACAACCTCAAGCCTATGGCTAAAATTCTGGGCATGGCTACCGCTGGCGTTGAACCGCGCATCATGGGTATAGGACCTGTACCCGCAACCCGCAAGTTGCTGGAAAAGCAGGGCATCAGCATAGATGATATTGACGTAATCGAACTGAACGAAGCCTTCGCCGCACAGGGGCTGGCCGTGATGAGAGAGCTTGGTATTGCCGATGATGACCCTCGGGTAAACCCCAACGGTGGCGCCATCGCCCTCGGCCACCCACTGGGCATGTCCGGTACCCGCCTGATCATGACAGCCGCCCACCAGCTGCAACGCACCGGTGGACGCTATGCGTTGTGCACCATGTGTATCGGAGTCGGCCAGGGAATCGCAACCCTTATTGAACGGGTATAGGCAATAACGCAAAGAGCCCCGGTGTTGCCGGGGCTCCTCAGTTATCTAAAGAGTGTCTCTGCCCCCTGCCTTGTCAGATCAGACCACCGCAATCACCCCAACGCATCTTCTTTCCTGGCCACCCAGTAGCGACGAATCGCAAATATCAGGGAGGCGGCAGTGAAAAGAACGAAAACCCAGGTAATCGGCCCCCGGAAGAAAATCGACAGATCACCCTTGCTGATAAGCATGGTGCGTCTCAGGTTATCTTCAAACATAGGCCCGAGAATAAAGCCTATCAGGAACGGCGCAGCAGCAATCCCTGTCCGGTTAAACACAAAACCAAGCACACCGAAGGCCAGCATCAAGCCAATATCAAAGGTGCTGTTATTAACCGCATAGGCCCCATAGATACAGAACATCAATACGATGGGCAACAGGATGGTTTTGGGGATGTCAGCGATAAGAGAAAAGTAACGAATAGCCGCGTTACCAACAAATACAAGCACAAAAGAGCTGACCATAATGCCGCAGAACAACGCATAGACCAGCGTCAGGTTTTCCTGGAACAGAACCGGGCCCGGTGTAAGGCCGTGAATCATGAATGCGCCCAGAATGATGGCCGTGATCACATCGCCCGGAATACCCAAAGAGAGCAATGGAATCAGTGTCGCGCCCGCAACACCATTGTTACCGGACTCAGCTGCTGCAACACCCTCAATTTCACCCTTGCCGAAATTGGCTTTACGGGAAGACGTGCGCTTGGCTTCGCTGTAGGAAATGAACGCAGCCGAGGTAGCGCCCGTACCGGGAATCGCGCCGATGATAACGCCGATAAGACTACCGCGAACGATGGTTTTCAACAGGCCCTTGAACTCTTGCCATGTCAGCGATGCTCCGCTGACCGCAGTACGAATGTGCGGAGCGACCCTGGATGTGTAGAACTCAATCACCTCAGGAATCGCAAACAGACCAATCAGCAGTGGAATAAAGGATACCCGGTCCATCAGGTTGTAGTTATCAAAGGTCAGCCGCTGAGTGCCGTAAACCGCATCCAGGCCAATGGTGGAAACAATGATGCCCAGGCCAGCTGCAATCAGGCCTTTGACTACCGAGCTGCCAGATACAGAAACAATGATGGTCAGCGAGAAACAGATGAGCCAGAAATATTCTGGTGGGCCGAAGTTGAGTGCAATTTTCGCCAGGTAGGACGCAAAAAAGATCAGGGCAATATTGGAAATCATATCCGCCACTACGGATGAGTACAACGCCGTTTTCAAGGCTTTCTTGGCCTTGCCTTGCTGCGCCATGGGGTAGCCATCCAGCAGCGTACAGGCGGATGCCGGGGACCCCGGTGTGCGGATCAGAATAGCAGTAATCGAACCACCGTACATTCCACCTTTATAGATACCTACCAGCAGCAGAATGGCTGTAACCGGTTCCATGGAGAAGGTAAATGGCAAAGCCAGTGCCACTGCCATTGTGGCCGTTAGCCCCGGGATGGCACCTACGACGACACCGACAAGAACCCCCACCGCAATGGCAAAAAAATTATCAACACTCAGAAAGAGCGTCAGAACTTCAGAAAAGTTTTCCATTTTGAGCAACCCAAATACGTAATACCTGATAACAGACTGACGTCGTTATCTGCATGCACTCCCAATAATCAGGCGCGCGGTTCAGATCAGGGAGAGCGACTCCCAAAGCGTTCCGGGAGGAAGAGGAACATTGAGCACATAAATAAACAGCAAGGTCACGACGGCGGGAAAGACGATCGCCAGGGCATACACCCAAAGGTTGCGCAGACCACTTGCGAGAAACAGCAGAACGCAGGCAAGCACACCGCTGCCAATGGCTCCAAGCTGTTCAAAAAACAGAACGTAAACAACCCCGGCGGCAACCATCAACAGCTGGCGAACGATTGGAACGCCACGGCGGAACTCGTCTGTTTCAGTCCGCTTAGGTGGTTTGACCAGACCATCAATCATCAGAAGAATCGAAAGTGCCAACACCAGCCAACCCGCAAGCTGGGGTAAAAATCGTGGAGACAACAGCGGGTGCTGCATATGAGCAGGTATTTCGATGTGTGTGGGAACAACGTAAAACAAGAAGCCCGCAGCCAGAACAGAAAAAATGCCCCCCAGAATCGAGTTCGGGTTACACCTGCCACAATGGGACTCGCTGGCCGCGCCGAATTGCAGTTCAGACTTTTCCATGATTAGGCCCTGTATGCCGTTCTGCCTCAAAGAAAAGGGCGGGCCTACCGATTGGATAAGCCCGCCCCGAAACCAGCCTGTATCAACGTTTCAGATTTGCTTTCTCTGCAACGTCAGACCACTTTTTCAACTCGCTCTGAACAAAATCACGGAAGTCATCTCCCACGACTGTTCCGGCTTCTGCGCCAAACTGTGGCAGGAACTTCTGGAAGTCCTCTCCCGCCATAACCTTATCAAGAGCTGCCTGAAGCTTGACCATCCCTTCTTCCGGGAAAGACTTGTGCGCAATCAAACCGAACCAGGCCGAGGTCTCATAGGTCTCAAGGCCATAACCTTTGCCTGCTTCCTGCATTGGTGGTACGTCTGGCAAAAACTCTGAAGCAGTCGGGGTCGTCACCGCCAGTGCTTTGAGTTTGCCTGACTGAATGTGGGGATAAACCGTCGGCATATTCTCAAACGCCACATCCACATCACCTGACAGCAGAGCTGGAAGCGCCTCACCTGAACCACGGAAGGGTACATGAACCAGTTTGGTCTGGGTCAGGTTCTTGAACAGTTCACCTGACATGTGAACCGAGCTGCCGATACCAGGTGAGCTGAAAGACAGCTCTTGCTCACGGGCAGCCTCTACAAATTCAGCAACAGTGTTATAAGGGCTGTCGCCCGGCACAACCATCACGTTCGGAATATTGATCACGTTGCGTACGAAGGCAAAGTCAGCCACCGGATCGTAACGCAGGTTCGGATACAGGGACGCGCCGATCGTATGGCCGGGGGAGGCCATCAACAACATATGATCTGAACCACGCCCACCACGCGCCAACTGACCCGTTGCCACTGTAGATCCGGCACCAGGACGGTTCTCGACAACGACGGTGGTCAGCTCTTTTTGCAGCAAATCAGCTACCTTTCGGGACAACAGATCCGTGGTACCACCAGCAGAATAGGGAACCACCAGACGAATATTGTCCTCCGGCCATTCATCAGCCTGCGCCAACCCGCCCAAAGACAGTGATACAGCAGCCAGAGAGCACAGAATCTTAGTTTTCACTCGACTTTTCATTAATTTCATCATTTTTGTGGTTATCCTACTCGGTAACAATACCTGTTCGCTTATCGAACTTATGTTCGCTAATTGCTCGCGGACGTAATCTCACATATTCATAAACAAGGTGCAAGATTTTTTCCCCCTGATTCAGCCAACAGCTTCAGGGAAAATGAGTCGCCAGCTACGTATTTGCCGGGATTCAGGGCAGGAGGTCGGTAAGTTTCCGGGCAGCTTGCTGCATTATCGGCACATATTCCCGGATAATCTGATCCTTTGAGACCGAGCTGACATGGCTACTGGAGTTAAGTGCAAACCGGGCTGTTCCGCGACGGTCCAGCACCGGCACCGCAAGCGCGCGCATCCCCAGCTCCAGCTCCTGGTCCACAATGGCATAGCCATCAGAGCGAATATTTTTCAGCTCTGCTCGCAAGGCATCCGGCCCCTTGGTATAAGCCGTCAGTTTTTCAAAATGCGTTTTTTCAATGAGATCATCCAGCTCAGGGAGCTGCAGTGCCGACATAAGAATACGCCCGCCAGAAGTGGCGTAGGCGGGCAAACGGGCTCCAATCTGAAGGTTAAGTGGAATCAGACCACGGCGGGGAATCCGGGCAACATAGACAATATCGACACCATCGAGCACCTGTGCCGAACAGGATTCACCAAGCTTGTATGAGACCTCCTCCATAACGGGCGTAATCGCTTCCGAGAAATCCAGAGTCGCAAGGTAAGAGTATCCAAGCTCAAGAACTTTGGCAGTCAGACCAAATTTCTTGTCATTCTGAGAGACATAGCCCAGCTTCTGCAATGTCAGCAGAAAACGGCGCGCAGACGCCCTCGACAAGTTGTTTTTTTCCGCAACTGCCGACAGCGTCATTGATGGAGTTTCTGTGTCAAATGATCGTATGACTTCAAGCCCGCGTGCAAACGTTGACAGGAACTCCTTGTCTGCACCGGCAGCATCCGTATTCTGGCGACTCACCCTGATTCATCCCTTCCGAATTAGCCTCAGCAACCATTTGATAACTGGTTGGTTGCTCGAAGCGGCGGATAATGACAGCGACGAATCGGCTATGCAAGCCACCTGCCCTCAAGGCGGACCAGGGGCTGGCATCTGTACCAAACCCCCGGTTTATGGGCCCAGATCTCAGTTCTTTTTAGCCATCCAGTCACCCAGAGTCTGGTTATTTCTGACCAGTTCTGTCAGCAAGGGGGCCGGGGCCCAGTGCGCCTCGCCAGTGCTTTTATGCAGGCTCTCGATACGCTCGTACACGGCGCTCAGTCCGCGCTGACTGGCATAAAACATGGGGCCACCCCGGTAGGAAGGAAAGCCATAACCGTGAACATACACAACGTCAATATCGCCCGGACGCTGTGCAATGCCTTCTTCGAGAATACGGAAACCTTCGTTGATCAGAGCCATCAGGTGCCGGTCCAGAATCTCTTCATCGCTGAGCACACGACGCTCTACACCCTGTAGCTTTGCCTGCTCTTCTATAACAGCAAGAACTTCCGGGTCCGCTGAGCGGGCACGGGTATCAGGGTCGTAACGATAGTATCCGGCGCCTGTCTTTTGCCCCAGTCTGCCCATTTCAACCAGCGCATCGGCAATGCAATAGCTGCGGGGATCACCCTTTTGCTCATCCGTCAGCGCCTGGCGTGCCTTGTACCCGATATCGAGGCCCGCAAGATCGCCCACGGCCAGCGGGCCCATGGCCATGCCAAACCGGGTCAGCACACCATCAATCTGACCGGGTTCCGCACCCTCAATCATGCAAAGCTGGGCTTCGCGCGCGTATTGCCTCAACATCCGGTTCCCAATGAAGCCGTAGCAAACACCCGCCAGCACCGGCACCTTGCCTATGCGTTTGCCCAGAGCCATAGCCGTGGCAATAACATCTTCCGCAGTCTTGTCTGCGCGTACAACCTCAAGCAGACGCATAACGTTCGCCGGGCTGAAGAAGTGCAACCCCACAACATCCTGAGGGCGCGAGGTCGCTGCAGCAATCTCGTTGACATCCAGATACGAGGTGTTCGACGCCAGAATAGCGCCCTCTTTGCAGACCTGATCAAGGCGGCCAAACACCTGCCTCTTCACGTCCATGCTTTCGAAAACGGCTTCGATCACCAGGTCAACATCCGCCAGATCTTCGTAATCCGTGGTGCCGCTGATCAAACCCTGACGGGCAACTGCCTGCTCTTGCGATAGCTTGCCTTTGCTGACAGTGGTGGCGTAGTTCCTGGCAATCAGCGCCTGGCCTGCATCCAGAGCCTTCTGGTTCAGTTCCAGCAGGGTCACAGGGATACCTGCATTGGCAAAGGACATGGCAATTCCACCACCCATGGTGCCGGCACCAATGATAGCCACGCGATCAATGGCCCGGGGCGCGACGGCCTTATCAAGCCCTGGCACTTTAGGTGCCTGACGTTCAGCAAAGAAGATATGCCGCAAAGCCGCCGATTGCTCCGACTGACAACACTCGACAAAGCGGGAGCGCTCGTAAACCAGCCCCTCATCAAACGACTTCTCCATCGCAGCCTCGATGCAGTCAACAATACGCTGAGGCGCTTCCTGCCCACGTTTGCGCTTACGAAGCAGGTTGCGATATGCATCAAACGCTTCGCTGTCGAAACTCTCCTGCGGAATGGCAATTTCACTAATACGCCTTGGCCCGGCGCCCGCAGTTATCAGTTCACGGGCATATGCCAGCGCCGATTCCTCAACCTGACCATCAAACACACGATCAATCAGACCCTGCTCCAGTGCTTTCTGAGCGCTTATTTTCTGCCCGCTGGTGATCATATCGAGAGCAGCCTTCACGCCAATCAACCGGGGTACCCTCTGGGTCCCTCCCGCGCCGGGTAAAAGCCCAAGATTGACCTCAGGCAGTCCAACCGCTGCAGAGTCTAGCGCGCAGCGGTAATGACAGCTCAGTGCCAATTCAAAGCCACCACCCAGGGCGGTGCCATGTATTGCTGCGATCACTGGTTTGGCGGAGTCTTCAATCGCTGCGTTTACCTGGGGCAGAGAAGGCTCTTCGATCGGCTTGCCGAATTCGCTGATGTCGGCACCAGCGATAAACGTGCGGCCTTCGCACAGAATAACAATGGCTTTGGAGTCGTCTGTCTGTGCGGTGGTGATGGCCTCAAGAACGCCCTTGCGCACTCCGTGAGACAGGGCATTCACCGGCGGGTTATTAATACTGATAACGGCTAGTTCATCAACTCGACGATAAGAAACCAACATGGAGAGGGTTCTCCTCCTGGATTGAATAGCGGAAGCCGCGCTCTGCGCAGCGGCTTCCGGAGATGGAAATAATTGAAGAGCATGCAGCGGATAAACTAGAGAACGCCTCTGGCCCGCAAAGATGCAATTTCTTCCGGAGACTTATCCAGCAAACGCTGAAGGACCGCATCTGTATCCTCTCCCAGCAGGGGGGGCGCTTTGCGATAGACTTGCTGGGTTTTGGAAAACTTGATCGGGTTGGCGATCCCCGGCACTTTCCCCAGCTGAGGGTGCTCCAGCTCGATTTTCATGTTGCGGGCCTGCACCTGGGGATCTTCAAAGACTTCCGCAAGATTCTGAATGGGACCACAGGGGACATGCACTCCGACCAGGCAATCCATCCATTCCCGGCTGGTTCTGGTACGAGTGGTCTCGCACAGCTTGCCGACCAGCTCTTCCCTGTGGAGGACCCTCTGTGGGTTAGTCACAAAGCGTGGATCTTCCGCCAGCTCGGTCCGCCCCATTGCCTCGCACAAACGCTGAAACTGTCCATCGTTCCCGACGGCAATGATGACCTTCCCGTCTTTGGTGGGGAATGGCTGATAGGGAGCAAGATTGGGGTGATACTCTCCGGTGCGCCCGGGCACATTTCCGCTGCAGAAATAATTCAGGGCCTGATTAGCCATCCAGCTGACCTGCACATCCAGCAGCGCCATGTCGATGTGCTGCCCCTCACCGGTGTTAGTGCGGTGATGAACAGCTGACAGGATTGCAATCACGGAGTTCATACCGGTGGTCAGATCGGCTACCGCCATTCCCACTCGCATCGGGCCTGCGCCAGGCTCGCCATCGGGGACACCGGTAATGCTCATCAGCCCGGACTGTGCCTGAATCAGATAGTCGTAGCCCGCATCCGCCGCCATCGGGCCGGTATGACCGAACCCGGTGACAGAACAGTAAATCAGACCGGGGTTGATTTTGGACAGGTCAGAATATCCCAGACCTTTTTTGTCGAGTCCTCCGGTTTTGAAGTTCTCAACCAGCACGTCGCACTCTGCAACCAGCTCCCGAATAATCGCCTGCCCGTCCGGACTGCCGATGTCCAGGGTGACCGAGTGTTTTCCCCGGTTGGCGGAAAGGTAATAGGCTGACTGTTTGGTGGTATTGCCCTGTGCATCCTTGAACCAGGGAGGCCCCCAGTGACGGGTGTCATCACCCAGGCCCGGTCGCTCGATCTTGATAACCTCGGCACCCAGATCTGCGAGGATCTGGGTGCACCAGGGGCCTGCCATAACGCGGGATAAATCAAGTACTCGAATACCTGACAATGGGCCTGACATAAGGGTCTCCTAGATCAAAGGGTGTTTTGGGCGTTACGGATAATCTGTTTGGCAATAACCAGTTGCTGGATCTGAGAAGTGCCTTCGTACAAGCGGAACAGGCGCACATCCCGGTAAAAACGCTCGACACAGTATTCACTGATATAACCTGCCCCACCGTGAACCTGCACGGCGCGATCAGCAACGCGACCTACCATTTCAGTGCAGTACAATTTGCAGCTGGCCGCATTCAGGGAAACAGGTTCACCGGCGTCGTAGGAGCGCGCTGTCGCTTCGACCATACACTTGCCGGCATAGTACTCTGTCTGGCTATCAGCAAGCATTGCCTGCACCAGTTGGAAGTTGCTGATTTCAGTTCCGAATTGCTTGCGTTGAGTGGCGTAGTTAACACTCTCATCAATCAGACGCCTGGCGGTACCCACACTCAGGGCGCTTATGTGGAGGCGTCCCCGGTCCAGCACCTTCATCGCGGTTTTAAAACCCTGGCCTTCCTTGCCACCGATCAGCGCATCCGCCGGTACCCGCACGTTTTCAAAAATAACATCACAGGTATGTGCTCCTTTCTGCCCCATCTTCTTATCGGGCTTGCCCAGTGATATACCTGGCAGCGTTGCATCCACCAGGAATGCAGACACTCCCCGGCCGCCTTCTTCACGAGTGCCGGTTCTTGCCATCACGGTGAACACCCCGGCACGGGGAGCGTTAGTGATAAAGCGTTTGCTTCCGTTGATAATATAATCATCACCGTCGCGACGAGCACTGGTCATAACCGAGCCGGCATCAGAACCCGCATCGGCCTCGGTGAGAGCAAACGAACCAATCAACTCTCCTGTGGCCAGCCTGGGCAGGTATCTGGCTTTCTGCTCAGGAGTGCCATCAATCACAATACCCTGGGAGCCAATACCAACGTTGGTGCCGAACATGGAACGGAACACCGGCGAGGTGTATCCCATTTCCTGGATAATGGCCACTTCTTCAGCCATGCTCAGGCCCAGCCCCCCGAACTCCTCTGGAATGGACAAACCGAACAGGCCCATTTCCTTCATTTCATCAATCACTTCTTCGGGGATACGGTCTTCTTCCGCAACCTGCATCTCCAGCGGTATAAGGCGATCCCGCACATAACGGCGCACGCTCTCGATGAATTGGTTCAGAGTTTCTTGATCAAGCGCCATTGCGGCCTCCACACTTATTGCGAATTAACGAAAACTGCCCATCAAAGGGGCAGGGAAATACAGAAAATAAATGCCCTAAAAGGACGGTTGTATCGATCAGGGCAAAACAAGACAGGTTTCAGCCGCAAGAGGCTATCCGCGCGTCACGCCGGTATGGCGTTCCGGCAATACGGCGTTGGGAAATCACTATCGGGTCCTTCGACGCACCGAGCATTGCAGAAGAACTATCCGGCAAGAACACCGCTGCGGCAAAACACCGGGAGGGCAAGATACCATCTCAAAAAAGAAGCCACTATATATACTTTATATACATCCGATATAATTTTTGTATATCTTGCCACTACAACAATCCGATACCTCTCTCATGGGTGGGCTGAGGGGCATCCTTGGTTACAGTACTGACTGAAGTATGTTTTCTGCTTTTCGACTCTGTAGAAACTCCGTCATTTCGGCCACAGGCAATGGCCGGCATAGCAGGTAACCCTGAAGCTGGCCACAACCTTCATCAGCCAAACGAACTGCCTGCTCCGGGGTCTCAACGCCCTCGGCAGTGGAGCGGAGACCCAGGCTTTTTGCGATAAACAGAACAGCCGATACGATGGCTGCATCCTTGGGATCCACGAGCATGTCCCGCACAAAAGTTTTATCAATCTTGAGCTTGCCTATAGGCAGCTCCTGCAAAAGGCTGAGGGACGAGTATCCGGTACCAAAATCATCCAGTGAAATTGTCACACCTTTTTGACGTAACGCATCCAGTTCACCGATCACTTCCGGCCTGATTCTCATCAGCGCGGTTTCTGTGATTTCCAGCTCCAGTTGCCAGGGAGCGAGATCGTTGTCGTCCAATACTTCACTGACAATCGTGAACAGGTCCTGGCGCTGTAGCTGTATGGCTGAAACATTGACAGAAACACTGGCATCGCCAAGCCCTGCAGCCTGCCATATACGTAATTGACGCCCGGCTTCGCGCAGAACCCATTCGCCAATAGGCAGAATCAAACCGCTATCCTCCGCAATGGGGATAAATCGGTCCGGAGAAATAATTCCCTCCAGCGGGTCGTTCCAGCGCAGAAGAGCCTCCAGTCCGACAACCTTACCGGTTTTTGCCTCCACCAACGGCTGATAGTGAAGCTCTAATTCGCTGTTTTCTATAGCACGCCTGAGCCTACCCTCCAGTGAAATATGGTCAAATACCGCAAGGTTGTATGAAGCGGAATAGAACTGGAAATTGTTACGCCCCTGTTCCTTGGCCTGATACATAGCGGCATCCGCACGCTTGATCAGATCATCCACCTCGGTACCGTCATCAGGAAACAACGAGATTCCAATACTGGTGCTGCTGTATATTTCCTGACCATCAAAATGGAACGGCACCTTCATGAGATCCAGAATGCGCGCGGCAACCTTGGCGGCATCCTGAGTTCCACTGATTCTGGGCAAGAGTACAACGAACTCGTCACCGCCCAGGCGAGCGAGAAGGTGCGAGGCATTCTGAAGCACCTCCTCGCAGATAAAATCTTCAGCCCGTAAAACCGAGGTGAGACGGGCTGACATTTCCTTGAGAAGCTGGTCCCCCACCTGATGCCCAAGGGTGTCATTAACCCGTTTGAAGTTATCCAGATCAAGGAATAGCACCGCCATTTTGGCTCCCTTGCAATGGGCAAGAGAGATCATATGGCGCAGATTTTCATGGGCCCGGAACCGGTTAGGCAGGCCAGTAAGGCTGTCGTGGTAGGCCAGCCGCTCCACCTTGACACGCGAGCTTTCCAGACTGCCCGCCATTTCCTGAAAGCTCCTCGCCAACTGTCCCAACTCATCGTTGGCCGACAGCCCGATCTCCGGTGACAGATTTCCATGACCGATCTCTCGGACGGCTCCCTTTAACTGTTTCAATGGACGAACGATAAGGGTATTCATCGCCATCAACAGCGCTATCACCATCAATACAACTGTGCCGAATATAATCCATACGACAATATTTCCCAGCCGCTGGCTTTCTGCGAGGAGCTCCCGCTCCGGCAATACCCCGATCAGCAGCAAGTCTTCGTTCAGGCGCCGGGTTGCCAACAGACTCTGCGCCTCCTGAAAAAGAACCGGCATAAGCTGCTCAGGTTCTTCTGAACCCAGGATCCTGTTCATCAGCGACGCCGGTATATGCTGGCCCAGTTGGGACGGGTCACGATGAAAAAGGATCCTGCCGCGTTCATCGACGACAAGTGTATGGCCGTTTTCGCCAATCCGGCTCACAGCTATCTGTTCCGCCATGAAATCCAGACTCATAGTGACGACCAGATAACCTCGCAATATCGGGCTGCCATTGAGGGGATCCTGAGTAACCGGATCAATCAACCGGACAGGTCGCGCGACCTGCAGCGATACCCCATGGCTATCCGGGGGAGTGGAAATCTGGACAAATGTCTCGCCCTCAAAGCGGCTGAGCTCCTGAAAGAAAGGTGTATCGCCTTCGTCTTCAGCAGCGTTTGGTATTGACATCAAGGTGGCACGAGCATCCTCGTAGCCGTCCGGTAGCAGGAAACGAATTTCGGTGTAATCTGGATAGGCATGCAGATAGCTGAAAAACAGCTTCAGCAGGGACGGCAGCATTAACACATACCGCTCTTCCTCATCTTCCGTCAGCGCATACGCGCGCATCAGCGAGGCATCCGCAAACAGTCTGGCATTAGCCTTTGCAACGTCCTGATGCATCTGAAAGCTGCGCGCCGTTTGATCCATTAACGCTGTCATCTGGCTGGAACTGCGCTCTACCGCGCTTGAACGTAACTGGTCATAGGCCAGCCATCCCAGAATCATTAGTGGAATCACAGCCAGGGGAACCACAACTAAAAGAACCTTGGCATGAAGGCGCATAAGGTAAATCAGCCTCCCTGAACGAGGCGTGAAACAATAGCTGCCTGGCGCTTTTGAGCCCGGGGAGGCAGGCGTCCATAGGCTTCCGAGTTTTCCAGTGCCTCTCCGGTCGGGTAAATTACCGGATCATTCCTGAACTCAGCCGGCAGCAATGCTTCTGCAGACAGGTTGGGTGTAGCATAGTGAGTAAACTGCGCCAACCGCGCAGCGATCTCCGGCTCATTGAGGAAGTTAATGAAACGTTTGGCATCTGCCTTTCTGGGAGAGGCGCTCAGTACACTCAGATAGTCCGTCCAGATGTTGCCACCCTCTTTCGGAAGCACAAACGCAATATTGTCGCTATGCTGCTGCAGCATCCGCATATCCCCGTTATACATCATGCTCATGACAATCTGACCTGTCAGCAGGGCAGAATCCGCGCCAATGGATATATAACGATAAGTCTTGACCGCCGGAGCCTGTGCCTGCAGCAGCGCCTCTGCCTCTTGCAGCGCCTTCTCGTCAGTAGTATTGAGAGAATAGCCCAGAGCTTTGAGGGCCACGCCAACAATATCTTTGTTATCTCCAATCATGCTGATTTTTCCGTGGAGCTCTTCTGCGGGCTGCAACAGATCCATCCAGCTTGAAACTGTGAAGGGGACGAGATCCTTGCGATAGACTATACCAATTGTCCCCCAGGAATAGGGCACTCCATAATTTTCGGCTTGCTCAAAGGCACTGCGCCAGCGTGGATTAACGTGCTTCAGGTTCGGGATACTCGACTCATCCAGGGGTTCGAGCCAACCCCGCTTGGCCAGGATCCGGATAGAAGAACCGTT
Organism: Marinobacter sp. F3R11; assembly: GCF_003318275.1. Classification (GTDB taxonomy): domain Bacteria; phylum Pseudomonadota; class Gammaproteobacteria; order Pseudomonadales; family Oleiphilaceae; genus Marinobacter. The sequence goes on from NZ_QOCH01000003.1 coordinate 45,351, forward strand.
GACAAGAGCCAGGTCGAATCCTTTACCCTCAGTCTCGAGCAGTAACTCATCCCGGGTCGTATCCGAGTCGAAATATCTTTGTTTGACGCTGATACCTGTGCGCTGTTCGAACTCCACCAGAATATCCGGATCCATGTAATTCGCCCAGTTAAGGAACACCAGTTCTTTGGGCTCAGACGCTTGCGCGAAAACTGCAGTAACAAGCAGAACAAGAGTTACGAATATCGTCTTACCAGAAAACATAATTTATCCATCGATTGCAGGCGACAAGGCAGCTTTAATCAAGCAGGATTCATACCACGCTGAACTCGGGGTTTGATTCTTTACCAACGTTAACCCGACACTCTCCATGGAACCGGATCCCGGGTCACCTCAAAGTAACAATTACGAAACATCCAGTCACTAGACTTTCGGTCACGCCAACCCCTTCATTGACCGCAGGAAGTGAACCGAATGAATCCGATGTTTCCCAAAATGGCTCTGACTGTGAGTATTCTTGCTCTCGCAGGATGCAATGGTGGTTCCGACTCGTCATCAACAGCTGACGCCGATGCCTCATCCGCGGAAAGTCACTTTCGTGTTTTACCCTATGTTCAGAATCCGTCGTCTACTGCCATAACAGTAAGCTGGTTCAGCGATTCAGCAGAGCCGGGCACGGTTTCTGTCGACGGCATAGGATCCTTCACATCTGAACCCCGGCTCGCAGAAGCACTGACCTATGGTACGTCTGAAGTAGACTATATACATGGCGACTCAAACTTCGGAGAAATACACAGTGATGTGGCGGATGGCGAAGCTCCAGGGCTCAGCTATAAGCATTACGCCCGAATCACAAGACTTGCACCGGATACGTCCTACGATTATTCAGTAGAGCAACCGGGAGCAAGCATTTTTTCTTCGACATTCAGCACAGCACCTATTCAGGGAAGCCGTGAAGCTGTCAGGTTCATTACTATGTCAGACATGGAGACAGAGCCTGAGTCAACGCAAAAAACCGTCCGGTGGACCGCCAGCGCTCTGGCTATCGGGGGTGATAAACTCGGGACAGATCCTGACACCTACACCCGCCAATATCCGGTCGACCAGACAACCGGCTACAAAGCAAACCTGGTTTATGCAACGGAGCGAAATCCGGATTTCTGGGTAATTGCAGGCGACCTCGTTGAGAAGGGCGGTCGCCAGTTGGACTGGGATGAGTTCTGGAGACACAGTGCTGGCGAGTGGGGCACACTGGCGTCTACCACGCCTATATTCCCTGCTCTGGGCAATCACGAGAACTACTGGCACCCGGATGCGCCCGGTTACAATTCAGAAGCTTCCATGCTGTCTTACGACAAATGGAATACCTACTGGGATCTTCCAACAAACTACGCAACCGATGAGCGCTATGAGAAACGCTTCTATCGCGTTGATTATGGCCCTGTAACCCTAATCACTCTTGACTCATCAAATGGTAACGACGCTGACCCAGATCAGGATACCAACCTGTATATTGACGGCATTGAGTCACGAGTCCCCGACTTCAACCCGGGAAGCGAACAGTGGAACTGGGCAATACGCGAACTCGCCAATGCCCATGCCAAGGGCCAGATCATTTTTGTACAGTTCCATCACACCGCATTTGGTACCGGTGTTCATAGCCTGCCCTCGGGCTCTGCAGGTATCGCCAACGGAGAAGATAACCAATCCGGTGTGCCTATGCGGGTGTATCAGGACCTGTTCGAACGCTATGGAGTAACGGCGGTACTCTCCGGGCACGACGAACTGGTGGAATATGTGAACATCAATGGCGTGAGCTACTGGGACGTCGGCTTTGCCGGTGACGGCCTCCGGGGCCCGGGCTACCCACCGACAACGGACTATGTTCCATTCGATCTCTTGCCTGCAGAAGCTCAGGAAACCCATTGGAGCGCCCACGGCGATGCTCCGGAGATCTGGAACGGCGATCAGCTTATTGACGGAGGCAAACACTATGGATTTCTTGAAGTTGATGTACGCCCTTCAGGCGACTACAACTATGAAGTCATCATGACGCCACGCTATGTTTTCCCGATAACAGATGAGGCCGGTAGTCCGACGGGGGAATTCGAACACCGGCAATACAACAATGTGGTTCGGGTTATCGTAGAACGCTAGTCTTCCAGAAAACCCGTCAGGCGCTGGCGCACAATGGTTTCAGCTTCGGCCATGATATTCCGGATCAGCTCGTCGCAGGTCGGAATATCATGAATCAGCCCCGCCACCATGCCGCAACTCCAGGCTGCCTCGTCCATTTTTCCTTCCTGAAGTACGAGGCGGCCTTTCGCACCGGTTACCAGATGACGAATGTCATCAATGGTTTCCGCCTCGCCTTTCTCTTTTTCAATACGGATGATTTCCTTTACAGCGGCGTTATTCAGAACCCTTTCCGTGTTACGAAGGTTGCGCATGATCAGCCTGGTCTGCAGCTCATCGGCTTCTACAATTGCCTGCTTGACGTTATCGTGAATGGGGGCATCCTTGGTAGCAAGAAACCGGGTTCCCATATTCATGCCTTCTGCACCCAGAGCCATGGCAGCAACCAGGCTACGACCATCCGCCATACCGCCAGAGGCAACAAACGGGATTTTCAGTTCCTCCGCTGCACAGGGTAACAGAATAAAGTTCGGGATGTCGTCTTCACCAGGGTGGCCAGCACATTCAAAGCCATCAACACTGACCGCATCACAGCCAATCCGTTCTGCTTTCAGGGCATGGCGTACGGAAGTACATTTGTGAATCACTTTAATGCCGGCAGCCTTCAGCTGAGGCATGTATTTTTCCGGACTGCGACCTGCCGTTTCAACAACCTTTACACCGCCCGCAATAATCGCATCGATATACTCAGGATAAGGCGGCGTACTGAATGACGGCAGAAAGGTGAGGTTCACACCAAACGGTTTGTCGGTCATCTCGTGGCACCGGGCAATCTCCCGCGCCAGGTCTTCCGGTGTGGGCTGGGTAAGCCCGGTGATGATACCCAGCCCACCGGCATTGGAGACGGCTGACGCCAGTTCGGCATAGCCAACATGGTGCATGCCCCCCTGAATGATCGGGTGACGGATACCAAACATCTCGGTGATTCTGGTCTTCATGATCGTTTTCCTGTGTCGTCACTTGAATGAACGCAAAAGTGTTCGTCGGGGCGCCGCCTGATGTCTAGAACTGATCCTCATGGATCTCCAGAGCTGTCGTATCGACAGCTTTCAACAATTCTGCAGAACTCAGCACGCAGGGCAGTTCGTAGCGGGCAAAATACTCGCAGGCTCTGATCTTGCCTTCGTAAAACGCCGGTGTCTGCTCACCTTTTCCAGCCAGGCCTGCTAGGGCTTTGATGCCCTGGCGAAGCCATATCCAGCCAACCACAACATGACCAAAGGCATCCAGATACAAGGTTGCATTCGCAAGCGCCTTCTCTTTGTCTCCGCTGGTCTTCTCTTCATTGATAACGTGTGTGACTTCGGTTATTGCCGCGACCGCCCGCTCAAGACGATCCGCAGAATCTGCAAGCCGGGGTTCCTGCCGGGCGTCAGAAATAGTCGATTCAATCCGGTTCATCAATTCCTGGTAAAACTCGCCACCAGCCATTGAGACCTTGCGGCCCAGCAGGTCAATCCCCTGAATACCATGAGTGCCTTCATGAATCATGTTCAGCCGGTTATCCCGGAAAAACTGTTCTACCGGGTATTCCCGGGTGTAGCCGTAGCCACCATGCACCTGGATCGCCAGGCTATTAGCCTCAAGGCAATAACGTGAAGGCCAGGATTTGATGACAGGCGTCAGCAAGTCGAGCAGGCCGGCAGCGAGGTTGCGCTGCTCATCTGTGGCGGCAAACTTCTTCTCATCCAGCAGCATGGCGCCCTGCAGACACAGTGCCAGCCCACCTTCCACATAGGCTTTCTGGGCCAGCAACATACGGCGGATATCCCCGTGCCTGATCAATGGCACCTGGGGTGTAGCCGGGTCTTTTTCCCCAACGGGTCTGCCCTGGGTACGTTCCCGCGCGTACTCAAGCGCGTGCAGGTACCCCGTATAGCCAAGCATGACAGAGACAAGACCAACGCCGACACGGGCTTCATTCATCATATGGAACATGGCTGCCAGCCCCTTGTTGGGCTCACCCACCAAATATCCGACCGCGCCGTCTTTTTCACCGAAGTTGAGCATGGTAGACGTGGTACCCCGGTATCCCATCTTGTGGATCAGGCCCGCCAGCGCAACATCATTCCGCGCGCCAAGACTGCCATCATCATTCACCAGGATTTTAGGTACCAGAAACAGGGATATACCCTTAACGCCCGGAGGCGCATCAGGTAAACGGGCGAGCACCATGTGAATGATATTCTCACTCAGTTCGTGGTCGCCGCCAGAGATAAAAATCTTGTTACCAAACAGGCGATAGGTGCCATCAGCCTGGGGCTCTGCGCGAGTGCGCAGATCGCCCAGGGACGAGCCCGAGTGGGGCTCGCTCAAACACATGGTGCCAAAAAACCGGCCGGCTATCATCGGCTCAGCAAATCGCGCCTGCTGTTCCTGCGAACCCTGAACCATTATCAGATTGGCCGCGGCAATAGTCAGCCCCGCGTAGGCATAGGTGCTAACGTTAGCACCTCTCAGCACCGCTACACACATCTGGGTCACGGCTGCCGGCAACTGCATACCGCCACGCAGGTAATCCTGCCCGGCCGCCATCAACCCGGTGTCTTTCAGCACATCCAGGGCTTCTTTAACTTCCGGACGCATCTCCACCCGCCCGTTCTCGAAACGAGGCTCCTCCTCGTCAACCAGACGGGCATGTGGTGCGAACTCCTCAGCCGCAACCTTCAGCGCAAGATCAAGCGCAGCCTGAAGCGTTTCCCGGCTGTGATCAGCGTAGCGTTCAAAACCGAGGCACTGCTCTACGTCACAGAATTCAAAGAGCTGGAATGCCAGATCCTGCGGATTGATGATTTTTTGTTGCACGTTTTGACACCTTTACCATGTTTTTTGTTTTTGATTCCGGGCTTCAGGATCAGCTTGCTGATCAAACCACCTCAAACAGCCCCGCAGCACCCTGACCGCCGCCGATGCACATGGTCACCACAACGTATTTCGCACCACGACGCTTACCTTCGATCAAAGCATGGCCTGTGAGACGGGAACCGGTAACACCGTATGGGTGGCCAACAGCAATGGAGCCGCCGTTAACATTAAGTTTCTCCATGGGAATACCAAGGCGATCACGGCAGTACACCACCTGGGATGCAAACGCTTCATTCAGTTCCCACAGATCAATGTCATCCATGGTCAGACCGTTGCGCTCAAGCAGGCGGGGAATGGCAAACACCGGCCCGATACCCATTTCATCCGGCTCACACCCTGCCACGGCAAAACCGCGGAAGATGCCCATAGGCTCGATGTTGTTTTTCTCGGCATAGGTGCTGTTCATCACCGTGCAGACAGAAGCACCGTCAGACAACTGGCTGGCATTACCAGCGGTAACGAAATTACCTTCTCCACGAACGGCATTCAGCCCCTGCAGACCTTCAAGCGTGGTGTTTGGGCGGTTGCACTCATCCTGGGTAAGAGTGACATCTTTCTGACTCACTTCACCGGTTTCTTTATCCTTCACCAGCATGGTCGCATCGAACGGAACAATCTCGTCATCAAACCGGCCCGCCTGTTGCGCAGCGGCCGTGCGCTGCTGAGAAATCAGCGCGTACTCATCCTGGGATTCACGGCTGACGCCATAGCGTTGGGCTACGATATCCGCTGTTTCAATCATCGAGAGATACAGCTCCGGCTTATTCTTCATCAGCCATTCATTCGCAGCGTGATAGCTGTTGATCTTATCGTTCTGTACCAGAGAGATAGATTCCACACCGCCTGCCACCATTACAGGCACCTTCTCGGAGACTACACGCTGCGATGCAATAGCAATCGATTGCAAACCGGAACTGCAAAAACGGTTAATCGACAGGCCAGCTGTCGTCACAGGCAAACCTGCACGAATCGCAGCCAGACGCGCCATGTTCTTGCCTTGAGCGCCTTCGTGAAACGTGGCCCCAAGAATCACGTCTTCAACAATCGCGGGGTCAATACCCGCACGGGCAACCGCGTGTTTAATCACATGTCCGGCAAGATCCACACTGTGCGTGTTGTTCAAGGCGCCCCGGTAGGACTTCCCAAGGCCGGTACGAGCGGTAGAAACAATAACTGCATCTGACATAAGAGTTACCTTAAAATTAGAATAGGTTGTCTACCCCTCAATCGGGATAGAGCAGAGATACAAATCAAGTGTTCAGATCGGCCGGGTGCGGGTGGTCTTTCTGCCGGAAAAAAATGTCTGAGCAAAGCGAGTTGTTTTTTCCAGAAGAAAGACCACCCGTACCCGGCCAGCCCCCGGCGCCGATGCACTCAGGGGCAGACTTGAATTACAGAAGCCTTAGAGGTCGCCGAATTTTTTCCCTTCAGCGACCAGCTTTTTCAACAGACCCGCAGGCTGCCACTGCTCACCACCCACGACATCGTGATACTTCTCAACCGCAGCCAGAATCACATCCAGACCAACCTGATCCGCCCAGAACATAGGGCCACCACGATACGCCGGGAAGCCATAGCCATAAATCCAGACCACATCAATATCCAGAGCCCGGTCAGCAATGCCCTCTTCCAGGATCTTGGCGGCCTCATTCACCATCACGTACATGCAGCGCTCAAGAATTTCCTGATCCGTAATCTCCCGGGAGCTGATGCCCTGCTCCTTCCGGAATTCCTCGATAATACGCTCAACCTCGGGATCCGGAATGGGCTTGCGGCTACCCTCTTCATACCGGTAAACACCAGCCATGGTCTTCTGGCCAAGGCGATTCTGCTCAGCAAGTTTATCCATCCAACTCACATCTACCTGCTCGCCCGCCTTGCGACGCTCTTCGCGAATCCGGTAGCCAACATCAATACCAGCCAGATCCGACATGGCGAACTGCCCCATGGGATAGCCCAGATCCGTCAGCACCTTATCAACCTGTTGTGGCGTGGCACCTTCATTGACCAGAGCCATGGCCTCGGCACCACGTCTGTGCAGCATGCGATTACCCACAAATCCGTGACAGTTGCCAACCAGCACACCCACTTTCTTGATTTTCTTGGCAACAGCCATCACCGTCGCTTTTACTTCGTCAGAAGTCTTGCTGCCCCGAACGTTTTCAAGCAGCTTCATGACGTTGGCCGGGCTGAAAAAGTGCATGCCCACAACGTCTTCAGGACGTTTGGTGGCAGATGCAATCTCGTCAATATCCAGGGTGGAGGTATTGGAAGCCAGAATGGCGCCGGGTTTACACACTGAGTCCAGCTTCGCGAAGATCTCTTTTTTGACCGCCATGTTTTCAAACACAGCCTCAATCACCAGATCAACATCTTTGAAGTCGTCATAGTTCAGACTGCCGGTGATCAGTGCCATCCGGTCTTCCACCTGTTGCGAGGTGATGCGACCCCGCTTTGCAGAGTTTTCATAGTTCTTGCGGATAATGCCCAGCCCCTTGTCCAGGGCTTCCTGCTTCATTTCCACAATGGTGACGGGGATACCGACGTTGGCAAAGTTCATGGCAATACCACCGCCCATGGTGCCCGCACCAATAACACCGACACGGTTCACATTGCGTACCGGAGTATCTTTCGGCAATCCTTTAATCTTGGAAACTTCGCGCTCTGCAAAGAATGAATGGATCAGTCCACTACGCTGGGATGAACCCATGCACTCCATAAACAGTTCGCGCTCGCGCTTCATACCTTCAGCAAATGGCAGGTTAAACGCTGCTTCAACTGCATCCACACATTTGAAAGGAGCAAACTGACCACGGGCCTTCTTTTGCAGTGCGGCACGGAACTGGTCGAAAACATCACTACCCTTGTCCGCCGCAACCTTGTCCGTCAGATCACGAACCCGGCGTACTGGACGACCCTCATCTGCAACTTTTTGTGCAAAGGCGAGGCCCGCAGCTTTAACATCATTACCTTCGTCGACAGCATCTACGATGCCCAGCGCAAGGGCTTCTTTCGCACCAACAAACTCACCAGACGTAATCATTTCCAGCGCTTTCCGGGCACCGGTCAGGCGCGGTAGGCGTTGAGTACCACCAGCACCTGGCAACAAGCCAAGTTTTACTTCCGGCAGGCCGACCTTAGCGCCGCTCAGTGCAACCCGGTAATGGCAACCGAGCGCCGTTTCCAGGCCGCCACCCAGCGCAGTGCCGTGTATAGCGGCGACAATGGGCTTGTCACTGCTTTCATACTGTTCAACTACTGCTGGCAGGCCGGGTTCCTGCATGGGCTTGCCAAATTCGCGGATATCAGCCCCTGCAATGAAAGTGCGGCCGTCACATACCAACAAAAGCACCCTGGCTTCTGAATCCTTTTGCCCCTGCTCCAGAGCAGAAACCAGACCGGAACGCACCGCATGACTGAGAGCGTTGACTGGCGGGTAGTTCACGGTAATTACGCCAATAGCACCTTCACGATTATAAGTTACGACCTCAGACATCTTCTCTCCTCGCTTTTATGGAATGTAGTTTTAACAAGCGAAACACAAGTACGATTTAATACAAAATCGCCACGGGTTTCAACCTCCAATTAAAACGGGCACAAAAAAACCGCAGAACGAGTCCTGCGGTTTTTTAAAGTCCGGGGGCAACCCCGGTTGCGAATACGTTATTCAGAAACCGGGTCAAACCCCCAATGATTCAATATCACTTGCCAGCATCGCTAACTGGTGGGCAATGGAATCCCGAAGCTTTTCCGCCGAAACCAGATAGGACGGTGCAGCGCACGTCAATGTCATGATAGTGCCATCCTGTAAATGAACAGGCACGCCAGCGGAGTTGATATTACGGTCCCACTCACCGATCGAAAGACAGAAGCCGTATTTCTTGTAATCTTCCATGGCATGATCCAGCCCTTCCTTCTTCTCGGGCCAGGCTTCCGGTCCATACTTCTGTGCCATCGACTCCTCGATAATCTTGCGCCCCTTCTCTGCAATCGCACAGTAGTAGGCCCTGCCAGCAGAGGTAGTCGCCATCGGCAGCTTGATACCTATGTCCATGCGCAGCAATGAGGCTTCCGGAGGAAGGCGGTTTTCAACATAGATCATATGAAGCCGGTCACGGCAGGTCAGACCGACAGACATATTGGTCTGGCGGGCAAATTCATCCATATAAGGCTTGGCTAACTGACGAACCTTCAGATTGGACACGTAGGCATAACCCAGCGCCAGCACGCCGGAGCTGAGCTGATACTTTTCCAGCTGAGTGTTATAGCTGAGATAGCCCAGCTTGGTCAGGGTATATGTCATGCGGGACACAGTTGGCTTGGGTAGATTGGTAAGCCGGGCGATATCCTGATTACCAAGAATTACCGAACCTTGACTGAAGGCACGCAACACATTCAGACCACGGGACAGCGCCTCGACGAATTTCCGATCCTTCTCCGGCTTCATCGGTTCGCCGTCACCAGAAGCAGCCATCAGCTCCTCCGGCCCAGTGGTTTTTCCTTTTGGCATAATGTGGCGTCCTCCAACAACGTCGCCTGCTCCCGGATTTCGGGGTATAGATACGTATGTATATAATGTGTGCAACATTTTAATCGTTGCTGATTGCAAGTACCACAAACTCCGGCCAAAACTCACATCAAAAAATGAAACACCCCTGCTACTGGCTGAGTACTGCATCCCAAAACCTGCAAACAATGACCAATGATTGGTATATTATTTTGCCTGTCAGAACGGAATCGTCTCTGAAACACGCCCTACAGAATTGCAGGTAAAACAAAAATCTCCAGTGCCAGAAGAGCCAGCAGCAATGGCACTGCTATCAGCACAAACATACCGTTCCAGCGAAAAGCCACTACCCGTCGCGGCACCTGACCAAAGCGGGAAAGCAACATGGCAGACGGTCCGAAGGGCGAAAGCATCATCGCCAGCGAAAAGCCAATCACCAGAGCAACCGCCATCAGCACCGGGTCCATGCCTTCCGCAACAAGCTGTGGCAGAAGACCGGCCTGAATGCTGAGTACTGTAATCGGGATAATCCCGATCATTGACAGCAGTGGCAGAATCAACATACCAGCCACAGCAAGCACCCACATTCCGCCCGCGGAAGCTGCAAGCCCGCTCAGGGAATCCTCCGGAATCACACTGGATATGGACACCCCAAGAATCGCTGATGCAGCAAAAATAGCCATTTCATTATTCATGGCCGAAATCTGGGTCACGCTCTCGCTGAGCACTGCCTTTGGCGACTTTTCCTGCCAGACCATATAAAGAAGAGTAATAAACGGAACAGCCATCATGGCGGCAACAGAAACTTTAAAATCAGTAAGCGCGACAATGGCAACCATCACTATGAACAGAGCCAGGATCAGCCCCAATAACAGGGGAGTGCCCGGAGGCCAACGTTCCATAGCCACTCGTTCGCTACTGACCCGACGGAATCGACGCTGCTCCAGCAACCAGCCAACCCCGACAAGAACCCCCGAAGCCGCAAGTCCGTATGGCAAAAGCAGATACCAGCTTATCTGAGGCAGCTCACGAGCCAGTATGGCTACGGCGACACTGGTTGGCGCCACAAGAGGAACAAGAGCAAAACCGCGAAGCGCGCTGATCAGGACACTACGCAGCCATTGTAAACGGGATTCACCGGTAATACCGCGCTCCCGAAGGGTATCGGAGAGGCTGCCACACAGCAGATTCATCATCCCGAAACTCAACACAGAGGCTATACCACAGCTAACCACAGCATACTTCGGGTACAACCAGAGCGCGCGCCCTCCCAGTAAAACATCGTGGATACGACTCAGCACCTCAAAACGCCGGACCAGGCACTGCATCATCCCCAGACTACCAAGAAATGCAGCGTAAAACGCGGCATCGGCAGAGGCTTTGACTAATCGGTCCAGGCCCAGCTGACCATCTACAGAAAACCATGCAGTGACTGCCAGAGAAGCCAGCAACAGAATTCGGGAATACACCTGCAAGCGCGCACCTGCCCACAGAAAACAGAAAACGAACAGCACCCCTGCAATGGCACCGAGCTGAGTGCTGGAAAAGCCTATAGCAATCAGCTCCATCAAAACTGCAAACGGTAACAGCCAGCGATCTGCAGTACTCATACTTGCTCCACCCTCGTCAAAATGACGCTGACCGAGATGGTCTCTGCTTGCATTTCACACACACCCGGATTAGTCTTTTGCCAACGCAATACAAAACACAGTTTCGCTTGATGAAACTATGCTAGCACAAATGACAAAGTAGCCCAGAATATTTTATCCCTGGGCTCCCTTTCCCGGATTCTCAACTGAAGCCGCGTGAAGGAGGTATTGAGGCTTTGATCAAACGGGCTAAACACTGATTTTACGAAGGAGAAACAACATGGCTTCTGCGCCTTGGGATGACCTGCTGCAAATTGAAAAACAACTGAATGAAACTGAGCGTCAGGTCCGGGACAGCATTCGCAGTTTCTGTGACCAGCGGCTGATGCCGGGTATTACAGAAGCCAACCGCCATGAAACGTTCGACCGCAACATCTTCAACGAGATGGGTGAACTGGGCATGCTAGGAGCCACTCTGCCGGAAGAATACGGCGGCCCGGGCCTGAACCACGTCTGTTACGGATTGATCGCCCGTGAGGTAGAACGCGTTGATTCATCGTATCGCTCTGCCTTGAGTGTTCAGTCCTCACTGGTTATCCACCCGATTCACGCCTTCGGTCAGGAAGCTTTGAAAAAACGCATCCTGCCCAAACTGGCCTCCGGCGAAATGGTCGGCTGCTTTGGTCTGACCGAGCCCAACCACGGATCCGATCCTGGCAGCATGGAAACCCGCGCCAAGAAAGTTGACGGGGGCTACCTGCTGAGTGGTTCCAAAACCTGGATCACCAACGCTCCCATTGCAGACGTATGTGTGGTCTGGGCCAAGCTGGACGGAAAAGTGAACGGTTTTGTTATTGAGCGCGAGGGCTCCAAGGGCCTTGAAACTCCGAAAATCCAGGGCAAATTCTCGCTGCGCGCATCAGAGACTGGCTCCATTTTTATGGATGAGGTGTTTGTACCAGAAGAAAACAAGCTGGAAGTAGACGGCCTGCGAGGCCCCTTCAGCTGTCTGAACAAAGCCCGCTTTGGCATCAGCTGGGGTTCACTGGGTGCGGCTGAATTCTGCTGGCATGCAGCCCGCAACTACACCCTTGAGCGCAAACAGTTTGGCAAACCTCTGGCCGCCAACCAGCTGATCCAGAAGAAGCTGGTAGACATGCAGACAGAAATCACCCTGGGCCTGCATGCAGCCCTGCAACTGGGCCGCATGATGGATGCAGGTGACGCCACCCCGGATGCAATTTCTCTGCTCAAACGTAACAACTGCGGCAAAGCACTGGATATCGCACGTGTTGCCCGTGACATGCACGGCGGCAACGGTATCTCAGACGAATACCACGTGATCCGTCATGTCATGAACCTGGAAGCCGTCAACACTTATGAAGGCACCCATGACGTTCACGCCCTGATTCTTGGCCGTGGCCAAACCGGCATCGCGGCATTTAGCTGAAACCATAAAGCCCAACACACGAGGCTACCCAATGAACATGAACTACACTAATGAGGAGCTCGCTTTCCGTAACGAAGTGCGGGCATTCCTGGAAGAGAAATTACCGGCAGACATTGCTGAAAAAGTGAAGGGGTTCCGTCACCTTTCCAAAGAAGATCATCAGCGCTGGCAACAGATTCTCAGCCGGCAAGGCTGGTACGCCACACACTGGCCGGAAGAGTATGGCGGCGTGAAGTGGACACCGGTGCAGAAACATATCTGGGATGAAGAATCCTGCCGGTATGGCGCGCCCCGTTCCATTCCATTTGGCGTAAACATGGTGGCGCCGGTTATCATCCGGTTCGGCAATGAAAAGCAGAAACAGACCTACCTGCCCCGCATCCTCAGCGGCGAAGACTGGTGGTGTCAGGGCTATTCCGAGCCTGGTGCGGGATCTGACCTGGCATCCCTGAAAACCCGGGCTGTGCGCCAGGGCGATCATTATATTGTGAACGGTCAGAAAACCTGGACCACTCTGGGTCAGTACGCCAACATGATTTTCTGCCTGGTGCGCACCAACACCGAAGTAAAGGCACAGGAAGGTATCTCTTTCCTGCTGATCGACATGAACACGCCTGGCATCACCGTGCGTCCGATCATCACCCTCGATGGCGCTCACGAAGTGAACGAAGTCTTCTTTGAAGACGTGAAAGTTCCGGTTGAGAACCTTGTAGGTGAGGAAGACAAAGGCTGGACCTACGCCAAATTCCTGCTGACTTATGAACGCACTGGCCTGGCAGGTATCGGCTTGTCAAAAGCAGCCCTGTCTCATCTCAAGGAACTTGCCTCCCGTCGCCTCAAGAACGGCCGTCCGCTCATTGAAGACACATCCTTCAGCCAGCGTATTGCCAAAGTTGAGATTGATCTTTCTGCAGCCGCTATCAGTAACCTTCGCATTATTGCCTCTGTTGAGGGTGGCGGCGTTCCGGGAGCAGAAAGCTCCATGCTGAAAGTAAAAGGCACCGAGATCCGCCAGTCTATTAACGACCTGGCACGCCGGGCTATCGGCCCCTATGCCATTCCATTTGTGGCAGAAGAGCTGAATCTTGAGCATGAAGGCGAATTCCTCTCAGACGAGAATGCCGCACCTCTGTCAGCCTACTACTTTAATAACCGCAAGCTCTCGATCTTCGGAGGGTCCAACGAGATCCAGAAGAATATCGTTTCGAAAATGATTCTTGGGCTTTAAGGAGGCGACCATGGATTTCCGACTCAATGAAGAGCAGCAGATGCTGCAGGACACCGTGGCACGTCTGGTGCGCGGTGAATACAGTTTTGAAAAACGCCTGGAATTCAGCGAAACCGAAGCCGGGTTCAGCGTAGATTTCTGGAAACAACTTGGTGAACTGGGGCTGACGGCTGTTCCCTTTCCCGAAGAACTGGGTGGTTTTGGCGGTAGCGGTGTCGAAGTACAGTCAGTTATGACCGAACTTGGCCGTGGCCTGTGCCTGGAGCCATACCTTCAGTCTGTCATTTTGGGTGGAGGCCTTATCAGCCAGGCCGGAAACGACAGCCAGAAAGAAGCCTGGCTTGAAGGTATCGCCAGTGGCGAACTGCAAGCGGCGGTCGCTCTTCAGGAGCCCCAGAGTTTCTACAATCTGAACGATGTGGAAACCCGGGCCGAAAAAAATGACAAGGGCTATCTGCTCAATGGTCGCAAGGCCGTAGTGATTGGCGGACATTGTGCGGATCTCATTCTTGTATCCGCACGCACCTCCGGCGATACCGCGGATAGCAACGGAATCAGTCTGTTTGTTTTAAAAGCCGACACAGCCGGAATTGAGCGACGGGTTTACCCGACTATTGATGGATTCAAAGGTTGTGACCTTACCCTGAACAACGTTCAGGTAGATGCTGAGGCCCTGTTAGGCGAAGAGGGCGAGGCATCCGGGGTGATTGAGTATCAGTCAGGTCGTGCCATCGCAGCACTGTGTGCTGAGGCCGTGGGCGTTATGGAGACAGCCAACGAGCTGACTCTGGACTACCTCAAGCAGCGTAAGCAGTTCGGTGTACCTATTGGCAAGTTCCAGGTATTACAGCACCGCATGGTCGACATGATGTCCGAACTGGAACAGGCCCGTTCCATGGCTATTCTTGCCGCCAGCGTGGCGGACGAAGAACAGAGCGATGAGCGCCGCCGCGTGCTGTCTGCGGCTAAAAATATTATCGGTCGCAGCGGACAGTTCATTTCCGAACAGGGCATACAGTCCCACGGTGGCATTGGTATGACATGGGAGTACAACTTTGCCCATTACGCCAAGCGCCTGATCATGATCAACCACCAACTGGGTGATGACGATTTCCATCTGGAACGCTATGCGTCCCTTTTACAGGCAAGCTAACCCCCTCAATCAGTGAGCCTGAGGCCTCTTTCTTATCAGTCGGAGGCCTTTTTCGGGGGTGGCCTTGCCCCCCCGCTTTTTGTACATAGCCAGGAAGTAAGGTGAACAACATGACAAAAAACACCTCAAGTACCGGCCCGGCCCACCGGCAAGACGCAGAGTGGCAGGTGCGCAGTGCATTAGCAGCGGCCTACCGCCTTGTCTCGCTCTTCGGATGGGACGATCTGGTCTTCACTCACCTCTCCGCCCGGGTACCTGGTCCGGAGCATCATTTTCTTATCAACCCATACGGATTGCTGTTCCACGAAATCACAGCTTCCTCTCTGGTAAAGGTAGACAGTGAAGGTCAGGTAGTGGAGTCCGGCGGACTGAGCCGGGTAAATCCTGCAGGCTTTACCATCCATAGTGCAGTGCACATGGGACGCGACGATGCCGGTGCGGTAATGCATCTTCATGCCGCAGATGGCGTCGCTGTCTCGGCTCATCGTGATGGCCTTTTACCGTTAAGCCAGACTGCGATGCTCTGCCTTGACCATCTGAGCTACCACGATTACGAAGGCGTGGCACTGAATCTGGACGAGCGTGAGCGCCTGATACGGGATCTCGGAGACAAATCCATGATGATGTTACGCAACCATGGTGTTCTGACCACCGGTAAAGACGTACCGGAAGCCTTTACGTATCTGTACTTCCTGATGAAAGCCTGCGAGATCCAGGTAAAAGCCCAGAGTTGCGGCCCGGTGTGGATGCCTTCCGAGCAGGCAATACAGACCACTGCTGAGCAGTCACAGGAACTGGGCAATGCAGCCAAGCTGACCTGGCCAGCACTGCTGCGACTGCTCGACAGAGAAAACCCCGGTTATGCGGTGTAAAAAGCGAAAAGGCAGGACAAACCTGCCTGTGTAATGGAAAACCTCACGATGTAGGTAATCTGAACCTTTTAGCCTGACTTATAAATTCAGGTCTGGCATTTCTGACACAATTAAATAAAAAAAGAGGTGGAAAATGAGCTTCAAGAACCAATGGCGACGTATCTATACTGCTGCATCCATCACCGCAGCGCTAACCATCAGCTCGGGAAGCCTTGCCCAAGGCAACGATTATGATTGGCCCAGAATGCTGGTTGTCGGTACAACGAGCACAGCGACCGGAGGCTTCGCCTCCTCCAATGCCTGGGCACCAATCCTGCAAAAACAGACTGACATGGCCGTGCGTATCATACCGGAGGACTCCGAGTTCATACGCTACAAGCGCCTGAACGTCGACAGGAATATCCATATCAGCTCGGTCAGCGCAGCGGAAGCCCGTCTTCAAACTGAAGGTCATGGAGCCTATGCCGGCACAAAGCCCGTCCCGCAGCGCATTTTGTGGCATCACAATGACACGCCCTGGGGGCTGGTCGTCGCTGGCGACTCCGAGCTCAAGACCGTTGAAGACCTGAAGAAAGGTGGCGTTCGGATGTCGGATGGCATATGGACATCCGCCATGACGACCACTGCCAGAAAGTCCCTACCCGCCTACCTGGGACTCTCGGAAGAAGAAGCACAGGAAGTCATTAGCTACGTGCCTGCCAGCAGCTACGCCGAGAACTGCCGCTCCGTCGTCGAGGGCAAGGTTGATGTTGCCTGGTGTGCAACCATCAGCGGCCTGCTGTCGGAAATGGAAGGCGCACCCGGCGGCATTCGCTGGCTCCCGATGGATTCGGACAATACCGAAGCATGGCAGCGCTACCTTGATCACAGCTCAATGGTGATTCCCACAGAAATCAGCATCGGTGTTTCCTCAGCGCACGGTATCGACGGAGCCACGTCGAACTTCGTTTATGCGGCACCGGCAGATATGGATACCGAGCTGGCCTATAACCTTGCTAAATGGTTCCACGAGTCCTATGACGACTACAAGGGTACACACCCTCTGGCCGCGCGCATGTCATTGAAGCAGTTCCGTAACTACCTCGACCGCACTCCGCTACCGGTTCACGAAGGCACAGTGAAGTATCTGCGGGAGATCGGCTCCTGGACAGAAGAGGATGATGTCTGGAACCAGCAAGCCATTGCCAAGATGGACCGCTGGATGGAGGCCCGTAAAGCCGCTATGGCAGAAGCACAGAAAAACCGGGTCAGGATGAGCTTTGATAACCCGGAGTATCTGGACATTCTGGCCAGGCATACCAAGGGCCTGGAGATTTTCAGATCCCGACTTTAATCTGCAAGCAATAACAAGCAATGGTGGGCAGCAAACGCCGCCCACCAGCCTCTTGGGGCATTGACCGTTTTATCAGTCCATTCGGGCAGCTAATCATGAACAACACATCATCTAAAGCCCAGGACACGATGCCGCAGTCGGAAGTCACACGACTCGGTGGCCTCTTTTCCTGGCAAAGCATTATCTTCGTTATTCTTTGCGTCACCGGTGTGACCGTCGGCGCAGCCTATATCTTCGGGGCAACCTGGGATAATCAGCCCCTGCTGGAGGGGCAGTACTACTGGATATTCATTGGCTGCTTCACAGCTGCTGCATATATTGCCCTCCCTGCCGCCCCGGGCCATAAAAAGGTTCCGATCTACGATATAGTTGCTGCAGTCATCGCGCTGACAGTCAGCTTTTACTTTTCCGCCCACGCATGGGAAATGGTTCAGACTGGCTGGACACACCACATTCTGGGTACGGTTATAGCGCTGTTGATGCTCGAACTGGCTCGCCGTAGCGGCGGAATCCCTTTCCTGCTGGTGGTATTGGTGCTGGGCGTCTACCCCTTGGTCGCGGACATGCTTCCTGGTCTGCTGATGGGAATCCCCTACGATTTCGAGCGCATGATGGCCGCCCACGTCTTCCGCGCAGAAGGCATGATGGGCATAACCACCAAAATCGTTGCAGAGATCACTCTGGGCTTCCTGGTCTTTGCCGGCGTGCTACTTGCCACTGGTGCGGGCGCATTCTTCATCGACCTTGCGAATGCCGGGTTTGGCCGCTACCGGGGGGGGCCCGCAAAAGTCTCTGTCGTCGCCAGCGCCTTCTTCGGCAGCTTGTCCGGATCAGTTTTTTCCAACATTGCAGGCACTGGCTCCATCACCATTCCAGCCATGAAAAAGGCAGGCTATCCGCCACACTATGCCGGTGCAATTGAAGCCTGCGCATCCATGGGTGGCGTGGTTATGCCTCCGGTTATGGGCGCCATTGCATTCGTCATGGCCATCACCATCGGCGTGGACTATGCAACAATCCTGGTCGCCGCCATCCTTCCCTCTCTGTTGTTCTACTTTGGCCTGTTGCTTCAGGTTGATGCCTATGCGGCCCGTACCGGTATGGAGGGAGTACCAAAAAGTCAGTTACCGCCGGCACGTCGGGTGTTGAAACGTGGCTGGCCGTATCTGCTGGTCATGGTGTTTCTTGTCTGGGGCTTGCTCTACATGCGCTGGGAATACTATGCGCCGTGGTATGCCAGTATATTGATGATTGCCCTGTCGTTTCTTCAGCGTGATACCTGGATGACGCCGAAAAAGACATACGAGACAGCTCGGCAAATCGGAATCCTGGTCACGCAGACAGCGGCCATCATCCTGCCTATTGCCTTCGTGGTTAGCGCGCTGACAATCACCGGTGTCACCGGCTCGCTCACTTCGGGTCTCGTGGCCATGGGAGGCGGCAACATCTATATGGTCCTCCTGTTCGGAGTACTGGCCTGCTTCATCATGGGCATGGCAGGGCTGGCAATCGTAGCTTACATATTCCTGGCCGTGACTCTGGCACCTGCCATCATTGAGGTCGGTGGCCTGAACAAGATCGCCGTGCACTTTTTCATCGTCTACTATGCGATGGTCTCGGCAATCACTCCACCGGTCGGTGCTGCAGCATTTCTGGCCGGCACCATCGCCGGCGCCAAGCCGATGCAGACCTCGTTCACTGCAATGCGGCTCGGGGTAGTCATCTATTTTGTGCCCTTGTTCTTCCTGTTCCAGCCGTCATTGGTACTGCAGGGGGACTTGATGCCGCTTACCTACCTTCTGCCCTCCATCATCGCCGGCATCATGCTTATTTGTGCCGGATTCGAAGGCTGGCTGCTGGGCGTAGGCCTGGTCAGACCGTTATTGCGGCTACCACTGGCCGCTGCCGGTTTTGCCTTCTGCTTCCCCGGACTGATGACCAGTGTCGTTGGTGGCATCATCTCCGTTGTTCTTGTCGCCATCGTTTGGCTCGACAATCGCAGGCAAGGAACGGTGATTTCAGTGAAATAGATACAATAATGGGCCGCTTCC
>NZ_QOCH01000003.1:64617-222360 GCF_003318275.1 Marinobacter sp. F3R11
GGAAGCGGCCCATTATTGTCAAACCCATACCAGCAAAAACTGAAGACTCCTGAAATACTACCCCCGCCCTTCCAGTGCAGCGCGCATCTTCAGAGTAACCAGCACAGTATTCAGGTGAGGTACTGGAATTCCATGATGCCGGGCTAATGCCACCACATTTCCCAATACAGCTTCCCGCTCAATCGGGCGATCGTTCAGATAATCCAGGGCCATGCTGTTCTTGTAGGCAGGCATTTTGCGGGTACCCTCGATGTTCTGATCGATCAATTCGTCAGCCATCGGATAGCCTTCCGCTGCAGCCACATCCATCACCTCACGCATCATTGCCCGGATCAGTTCTTCACCACCTTCAGTATCCAGAATGGTTCGGGTATCCGCACCATTGGCAATAACCGACAAAGGATTGAAAGGTGTGTTCCAGAGGCACTTGCGCCAGCGTTCGCCTACAACACGCTCAGTCAGATCGACCTTGATACCCCCTTCCGTAAACAGCCGGGACAAAGCCTGGCAGTTTTCGTCCACGCCTTCCGGGTAGCGCCCCATGACCAGTTTGCCATAAGCCTTATGCTCTACCACTCCGGACTCGGTACGGCTCACTGCAATAAATGCCAGGCAGCTTATAAGAGGGTTGTCCGGATAGGCAGCAGTCATTTCCTTCTCAATATCCAGACCGTTTTCGATCAACACCAGACGGGTATTCTCACCCATCCAGGGTGCAACCAGTGCAACCCGGTCTACACCGGGCAGAACTTTAACGCACAGGATCAGAAAGTCTGGAGCTTCATCTGGCAAGTCGCCATCACGGTATACATGATCGGGCTTGTAGGAAAGGTCTCCGAGTGGACTGTTGATACGAACACCCCTGGCTCTGACTGCCTCATAATCTGAGCGCAACACAGTGCTCACAGAGCATCCTGCTCTTTTCAGTATGGCTCCATAGAAACTGCCGATAGCTCCCGCACCAACAATCAGAATACTGGGGGTGTTTTTCATGATCCCGTCCTGTCTTTCCATTCTTCTTCCTGAAGCGCTCGCCACATGAGTTTACCCGTAGGGGATTTCGGCAAAGCCGTTACAAATTCAACAATAGTGGGCACTTTATAGACCGCCATCTGCTCCCTGCACCAGCTGGTAATGTCTTCAACACTGGTATTCGCCTCAGCTTCAGGCGTCAGCACTATGCAGGCCTTCACTGTTTCACCACGCTTGGGGTCAGGCGCAGAGATGATACACACTTCATGAATGGCGGGGTGGCGGTACATCAGTGCCTCAACTTCCGACGGCCATACCTTGAATCCGGACGCGTTGATCATTCGCTTGAGGCGGTCAACCATGAAGAAATACCCATCTTCATCGTAATACGCCAGGTCGCCGGTGCGGAAGAAACGCTTACCATCAATTTCGATAAACGCCGCATCAGTTTCAGCTGGCCGGTTCCAGTATCCAAGTGTTACTTGCGGCCCAAAGGACACAATCTCACCGGTTTCCCCTGGCCCCACTTCTTTTAATGTCTCCGGATCAATAATCCGGCTATCCACATCAAATACAGGAATTCCCAGGCACTGGGTTTTGGGGCGGGCATTGGGGTTGATGTGGGTTGCCGCCATGGTTTCTGACATGCCGTAACCTTCAATATAATCAAGCCCCGTAAGCCTTTTCAGCTTTTCCGCAACAGCGGCAGGCATGGCTGCTCCTCCACCACCGATCATACTGAGACTGGAGAGGTCGTAGTTGTCAATATCCGGATTAGAGAGAAAATCCACTGCCATGGTAACGATATTGGTCCAGCTAGTGACCTTGTAACGTTCAATAAGCCTTGAGGCAGTAGTGCGATCCCAGCGCGTCATAATCACCGCCGTGGACCCTGAAAAAATTGGTCCGTTCATGGAACCTGTCATGCCGGTTACGTGGAAAAATGGCAGCGTAGCCAGCTGCACGCTGTTGGCGGTGCTCAGATTCCAGAAAGCCCGGTGTACTGTGGTTGCCATTACCGAACGATGGGTGTGCATACAGCCTTTGGGCGCGCCGGTTGTGCCGGAGCTGTATGGAAACACCGCCAGATCATCCGGGCCCGCCGTGTGTTCTGAAGGGCTGTGGCCAGCCCCCATAGCCTCCTCCCAGCTCACCACACCAGGCTCATTACCCGACCAGACCGGCGCTGCCACCTCGGCAGGCAAATCCAGGTCGGTATCAGGTTTGATATAGGTATTGTATGAGGCCACCACCACCTGTTCCAGATCGGTTGTTTCCAACAGTGGCGAAATGTAATCCACAAGTTCCTGACCAGCCATGCACAAAGCCGAACTGGTATCTGCAATATAGTGTTCCAGCTCTGCTGCACGGTTCATCGGGTTTACCGGAATCACGATGGCATCAGCACGCAGAATTGCATAATAGGAAATCACATATTGCGGTGAATTCTGCATATACAGCAGTACCCGATCACCTTTTTTGACACCCTGAGCCTGCAGGTACCCAGCCATCGCTTCCACCTCTGCCAACAGGCGACGGTATGTGATGGGCGCATCATAAAAAATAATAGCCGTATGATCAGGATAACGCAGCGCCGAGATTTCCAGGTTGGTAAAAACACTGGTGTTCGGCAGGGTCAGGGTTTTGGGCAACTCTTTGGGCCAAAAGGCATAATGACGTGTGAACATGGTAATTGTTCTCTTCAGGTTAAAGTCACAGTAATGCGGACAGATCAAGTTCTCTGGTATTCCCCGGCAAGGGCTCTTCGTGTCGCAGTGGTGCAATGGCGATGGCCTTATCTCTCAACACAGACACGTCGGAGTCAGGTGCAACTATGTGCCGGGAGCTACGATCAAATCCAAGCCACCAGTAAGGCAGGCTGCGGGCATCCTGCCCAGCCTGCAGCCGGGCATGCCGGATGGAACCGCTGGACTGATGGCACAAACGCGCAGAGACAATATCTTCAGCGTTGCAGGCTGGAAAATTCACGTTCCAGGCCAGGCACTCGCCCGGTTGCCAAAGCTGCCGGATTATCGTCTCTCCGAAATGTTCTACGGGCGACCACAGAACGCCATCCCTGGATAAAAAAGCCTGACTCAGGGCAATGGCAGGAACATTCATATGCCGGGCGCTGAGCACAGCCCCCACAGTGCCCGAATATTGTACGGAATCACTGATGTTAGCCCCGCAATTAACGCCAGACAGCACCAGATCCGGGGGCGATTCGCCAAACCACCGGGCAAGTGAATAGAGCACACAATCTGCCGGAGTACCGGAAACCGCATAACGCTTGTCCCCGGTTTCGTATACGCGCAAAGGATCGTGGATAGAAATACTCTGTCCTGCACCGCTACGGTCGTGTTCGGGAGCAACCACCCAGACCTCTTCCGCCAGGTTGCGTGCTATCTTTTCCAGCCTTGCCAACCCCGGGGCATTGATTCCGTCGTCGTTGGTTATGAGGATACGCCGCACTATAGGCCCATTCATTTCCGCTCTCCCTCGCAAGCAATTTTCCAACCTGTTTCAGCCAGAAGGCTCGCCCGCTTTCCTACATCCAGAGCATTGGAGTTGGCGGCATTGCCATCCAGCGCACGTTTATAGACACCCTGAACAATAGAGGCTAACCGGAACAACGAAAACGCCAGATAGACATGCCAGTCGGCTATTCCTTCACGGCCAGTTCTCGCACAGTAACGGGCGATGGTTTCCTGCTCATCAGGAACGCCCAGCGCTTCAAGGTCCTCGCCTTTCAACCCACGCATACCTGGCATGTCCGATGGCATGTGGTATGGCAGGCAATAGTAGGCAAGATCTGCCAGGGGGTGCCCAAGTGTAGAAAGCTCCCAGTCCAGTATGGCAATCACCTCCGGCTTGTCCGGGGCCAGCATCAGGTTGCCGAAACGATAATCACCGTGGGCAATCCCACACTCATCCGTCGAGGGAAGGTTTTCCGGCAGCCATGCCATAAGTTTGTCCATGGCGGGCATTTCATGGGTCTTTGCAGCCAGGTATTGTTTGCTCCAACGGGCAACCTGCCGGGCCACATAACCTTCCGGGCGGCCATAGTCCCCCAGACCTATCGCATTCACATCAACGGAATGCAGATCTGCCAGGGTATCAATGGCGGAGTGATGGGCCGGCAGCCTGTCCCTGCGGTCCAGCGCGCGCAGGGCAGAGTGGCTGATGATGCGACCTTCCAGAAAGTCCATCACATAAAAAGGGGTACCGATAATATCACTGTCTTCACAGAGAACTCTGGCCCTGGGCACTGGCAAGCTGGTGTTGTCTGAGAGCGCACGGATAACCTTGTACTCCCGCTCAACCATATGGGCAGAAGGCAGTGTTTTTCCCGGCGGTTTCTTGCGCAGGACATAGCGCCCTCTTTCACTGTCCAGAAGGAACGTGGGGTTCGATTGGCCACCCTGAAACTGTTTTACTACAAGGCGATTGCCAAAATCCGGCATGGCTTTCTGGAGCCAGGACAGGAGTTTGGCTTCGTCAAATTTGTGGGCCGGGAGGACGTCTACCAGCTCTGGGGTTATGCTCATGTTTTGTTGCCTTCAATTGGGATGGCGGCAGGTACTGGTGGTAATGGGCTGCGGGTTCGGGCGCTTTTCTTCCGGGAAAAACAACTCGCTGCGCTCAGACATTTTTTCCCTGCAGAAAAACGCCCGCACCCACGGACCTCAAGCTATCTTCGTACTGTCATGCTCAACAGATGGTTTCGCCGCCGTCGGCTACTATCGTCTGTCCCGTTATGTATGCACTGGCTTTGGTTGACAGGAATACGGCCAGGCCCGCGATATCTACCGGATCACCAATTCTTCTCAATGGTGTTTTGTCTTCTGCACGCTTCACACGCTCGGGATCTTCCCAGAGGGCCTTGGCAAAATCGGTTTTGATCAGGCCAGGGGCAATGCTGTTGATGCGGATGCCTTTCGGGCCCCATTCCACAGCCAGATTTCTTGCCAGTGCAGCTTCTGCGGCTTTGGATACACCGTAGGTTCCGATGGTGGTGTTGCCGCGGATTCCTGCAATGCTCGACAGCAGCACAACGGCACCCTCACCTTTCTCTGCCATCTGCGGCAGTACCATTCCGGTAAGCCAGAAGGTGCCTTTAACGTTGGTGTCCATAATCTTGTCCCAGGCCTCATCCGTCATTTCGGAGGTTGGGCCATAAACCGGGTTGGTGGCGGCGTTGCAAACCAGTACGTCGATAGAGCCCCAGGCTTCGTTTGTCTTGTTCACCAGGTTCTGCAGGTCGTCTTTTTTACCAACGTGGCAGGGTATGGCCATAGCCTCATACCCCCGGGCTTTCAGCTCACTTGCAACCTGCTCGCAGGCATCGGCTTTGCGGCTGGAGATAACAACTTTTGCGCCCAGGCTAGCCATTTCTTCGGCAATTGAACGGCCTATGCCTTTGGTGGACCCTGTAATAAGGGCTACCTTGCCGGTCATATCAAAAAGTGGGTTGTTCATATCATGCTCCTCATACTCGCCGGGGAGGCTGACAGGAAGAGAGCTCTTCCCGTCAGAGTGCCGGTTCGGTTAGCGATACTGGCGCAGTTCAATTTTTGCGACCGAATCCAGATGCACCTCATCCGGGCCATCCGCGAGCCTCAATGTCCGAACCTTGGCCCAGGCTGCCGCAAGGAAGGTGTCCTGGCTCACGCCAGCCCCGCCGTGTACCTGAATGGCGCGGTCGAGGATCTTCAGCGCCATGCTGGGAGCAATCACCTTGATCATGGCAATTTCCTGGCGGGCTACCTTGTTACCGACGGTATCCATCATGTGAGCAGCCTTGAGTGTTAACAGACGAGCCTGCTCGATCTCGATACGGCTACGGGCAATGTCCTTACGAACAGAGTCAAAGCCGGACAGAGGTTTGCCAAAAGCCTCGCGCTCACTGGCACGTTTGCACATCAACTCCAGCGCACGTTCCGCCACACCAATGGTGCGCATGCAATGGTGAATTCGGCCAGGCCCAAGACGGCCCTGGGCAATTTCAAAGCCGCGGCCTTCACCAAGCAGAATGTTGCTGACGGGCACCCGTACATTTTCATAATGAATCTCAGCATGACCATGAGGCGCGTGATCGTATCCGAATACAGTCAGCGGCCGGACCAGCTTTACACCAGGCGCGTCCAGCGGTACCAGAATCATGGACTGCTGCTGATGCTTTGGCGCGGTCGGATCGGTCTTGCCCATGACGATGGCAATTTTGGAGGAGGTCGTCATGGCACCTGACGACCACCATTTTTTGCCGTTAATCACGTACTCATCACCCTCACGACGAATCTCGCAGGCAATGTTGGTGGCATCTGAAGAGGCTACGTCAGGCTCTGTCATGGAAAAGCAGGAGCGAATTTCACCTGCAAGCAAAGGTTTCAGCCACTGCTCCTGTTGCTCTTCATTACCGTAACGGGCAATAGTTTCCATGTTGCCGGTGTCTGGAGCCGAGCAGTTGAATACTTCCGGTGCCATTTCGGAACGGCCCATAATTTCGCACAGGTGAGCGTATTCAAAGTTGGTAAGGCCGGCACCCAGATCGCTCTCAGGCAGGAACAGATTCCAGAGCCCTTCGGCCTTCGCCTTTGCCTTCAGCTCTTCAATGATCGGAACCGGTGCCCAGCGGTTCTCTGCCTGTTCAATCTGTTGGTGATGCGTATGTTCGTTGGGATAAATGTACGCATCCATAAAATCCTTCAACTGCACCTGAAGCTTCTTGGCTTTATCAGATAACTCAAACATGTCGATTTCCTTTTATTGATATTGATTCGACGGCCGGTCTTTGCAACCGATCTCTTTTGTTTCATGAATTGGTGGTCAGATAGGAACGCCTTCTGGCTTATCACTGCCAGAGCGGATTCGGAACGTACCTTCAGCGATGGCAAGCAGATTACCCTTATCATCATGAACTTCGCCGGTGCTGTTAAAGATTCGCGTACCACCTGCCCTCTTTCGGGCGCTCACTCGAATGGTTCCACCAGAACACTGGCCGGTGAAGGTCGTCGTCAGGGACAAGGTTATGGCTTTACGCAACCGCCCGGGATAGGGGCAATAGGTGCCGGCCTGAGCCAGGGCAATATCAAGCAGTGACGTGAGCACACCGCCGTGAATCACACCACCAAGATTCAGGTGTTTAGGCTGCAACTTCAGCTCAATAACGGCTTCCTCTTCCTCCCAGGAAACCTGTTGATAACCAAGCAGATTGTGAAAGCCCGGTAATTCGGAGCTGTCGGCATAAAGGGGTTCTTGTTTACTCATTACACTTTCATTCCTGGCAGGTTCAGGGAAGCCGTATTGCCGCCATCCACCGGTAGCGCCTGACCGGTGACATAACTGGCGTCATCACTTGCGAAAAACAGGATGGCAGCTGCGATTTCTTCCGGGTCGCCATAGCGACGCAGTTCACAGCGATTTCCCAGCTTGTGGGCTTTTTCATTGGCGCGGGCGTAGTCAAATACCGCTTTCGTCATACCCGTCTCTACAAGGCCAGGGCAGACTGCGTTAACCCGGATATTGTGATCACCAAGATCGCATGCAGCGGTCATGGTCAGGTTGATGACTCCTGCCTTGGACGCGCTGTAGGCATTGCCGCCGGCACCAGAGCGGATACCAGCCACCGAAGCAGTGTTGACAATGGAGCCCAGCTTGCGCGCCTGCATATGCGGGGCCACATGTTTGATGAGCAACATGGTGCCAATCAGATTAACCGCCAGCACCTTTTCCCACTCTTCCCGCTCGTTGTCCGTTACTCGTGGGTGGCCTTTACCCGTACTTGAAATACCGGCAATGTTGCACAGGACGTCGATTTTCCCGAAGGCTCTGATGGTTCCGCTTACCAGCTCCTTTACCTGAGCCTCATCGGCAACATTCACGAGATAGCGGGCGTACTCTGCACCTTCCGGCATCAGATTTTCGCTCTCAACCAGCCCCGACTCAGACGTGTCCACCATAGCCACCCGCGCTCCCTCACGGGCCAGCCGTATGGCGGTCGCGCGGCCTATGCCACTTCCAGCTCCGGTGACAATAGCCACCTTGCCATCAAAACGCCCCATACCGATGCTCCTTCTATCTTTAATTTTGTTATTGCGTTATCGGTTTTGCTTTTACATTAATTTGTCACGACTTCCGTTTTTGAGTCAATATAAACGAAAGTAAATTTCACTAGACAAAACACAATAGCAGCATAAGGAACAAAAATGAAAAATAACCTGAACGAAATGCCTGTGTACGCACCCATAATCCAGAGCGAATCCATGGAAGCCATCGGTCACAGGATCCAGGAGTTTGCATTCAGCCGCGCTGACCATCCGGCACTGATCAGCGAGCAGGGCACCCTGAGCTGGCGGGAGCTGCTTGACCGGACCAACCAGATTGCCAACCGGCTCAGGGATGCGGGGCTTGAGCGCGGTGAATCCGTTGCAGCCTTGTCGGAAAACAGTGCCGACTATGTCGCGCTCTACCTGGGCGTTATTACTGCTGGCGGCTGCATGGTGCCACTTTCAGGTATGGCCAGTGCAGAAGCACTAAGCCTGATGTTGTCCGATTGTTCCGCTCAGTTTCTGTTTGTGTCACAGAAAAACCGTGAGCTCCTGCAAAGCTTCCGCTCCGGGCTGAAGGGTTTGCCGGATGACCGTATTATTTCTCTGGATGCGGATAACGATGGTATTGGCGAAACATTGAACGACTGGCTCGCCGGCGCCTCCACCGAGGCCAGGCCTGCGGACGTCTCACTGGATGATCCTTTCAACATCATCTACAGCTCCGGAACCACAGGCACCCCCAAGGGCATCCTTCACGACTACCGGTTCCGGCAAAGACAGATGGTGCGCATGAGTCGCTTCGGACTGGATAGCGACGCCATTAATCTGGTTTCCACTCCGCTGTATTCCAACACCACACTGGTTTCAGTCTTGCCGACGATATTTCACGGTGGGACGATCGTGATCATGGCCAAGTTCGATGCACGACGGTTTCTGGAACTGGCAGAAACACACCGTGTCACTCACGCCATGCTGGTACCTGTGCAATACCAGAGAATCCTGGCCGACAAGGAGTTTGACCGTTTTGACCTTTCCAGCTTCAAGCTGAAACTGTGCACCAGCGCACCGCTACGAGCAGACGTCATAGGGGAAGCCATGGCCCGCTGGCCAGGCAACATCCGCGAAGTCTACGGCCTGACAGAAGGCGGCATATCCACCAGCCTGGACTGTGGCGCGCACCCGGACAAATGGAACACCGTGGGCGTACCCACTGAAGGCGCGGAAGTGCGCGTGATTGACGAAGATGGCCATGAGCTGCCCAAAGGCGAAACCGGTGAATTGGTGGGCCGCGCTATTTCAATGATGCGAGGTTACGTAAACCGGCCTGAGCAGACTCAGGAAATGTTATGGACCAGCCCTGAAGGTGAGGTCTTCTATCGCAGTGGTGATATGGGGCGAATCGACGAGGACGGGTTTATCCATATTCTCGACCGCCGCAAAGACATGATCATTTCCGGTGGATTCAATATTTACGCAGTAGATCTCGAAAAAGCTCTGCTGACCCACCCTGCGGTGGATGATGCAGCCGTCATCGGCATTCCCAGCGAACAATGGGGTGAAACTCCTCTGGGGCTGGTGGTTCTTAAGCCCGGACACAAGAATTCCGGGCCTGAGATACTCGAATGGGCCAACGAGCAGCTTGGGAAAAGCCAGCGCATCTCGGCTATTGAGTTCCGCCATGAACTACCCCGCTCCACCATAGGCAAGATCCTGAAGCGGGAACTGCGTGAACCCTACTGGCAAAAGACTGCGCTTTAAGCCTCCCTTCAGCGCCGGGCCAGCTTATCCAGAGCGGCCCGGCAATCCTCGGACCGGAGACGCTCAGAAAACACATCCCGCTCCCGCTCCAGCGCCTGCATCACCTGTTCGCGCCAGGGAGCCCGGATCAGCCGTTTGCTGGCCCGCAGCGCTTCACGGGGCTTGCCTGCCAGGCTTGCGGCAACAGCCATCGCCTCAACCAGAGCCTGCCCATCGTCCACAACCCGGCTTACGAGCCCGCACTCTCTTGCATCATTGCCACTGAGCACTTCACCCAACAACAGAAAATCCGTGGCTCTTCGAGCCCCAAGATGCAGGGGCATGGTTACCGTAGATGCGGCCTCCGGAACCAGCCCGAGATCCACAAAGGCTGTTTTGAATTTTGCATTTTCTCCAGCTACCACCACGTCCACATGCAACAGCAAAGTGGTGCCGATACCAATAGCCAGGCCCTCAACTGCGACTATTACCGGTGTATCACAGTTGATCAGCGCCTCGATAAATGCCAGCCCGGCAGAAGGCTTAGGATTAGCATCAGTAGCACGGGCACGAAAATCATCCAGGTCATTTCCAGCGGTAAAAACCCCTCCCGCACCCGAGATAACAATAGCGTTAACTGTCTCGTCATTATTGGCGCGGAAAATAGCATCGCCTAGCTGCTGGTACATATCCCGGGTCAGAGCGTTCTTCTTCTCTGGCCGGTTAATAACGAGTTGGAACACACCTTGAGACTGCTGAGATTCAATCATTAAACTACCTCTTTAGAAAAATTCTGACGCCTAAGCTTAAAACATCCTATTGCAAAAACCCGATCTTGTGATAGATTCAGAAAACATTAATCCACCATGCAGTCGTTAGTTCTGCACAGTGAAATAACAATAAGTACCATTACAACAACGAACGAGGCACAGCTATGAAACTCTTTGCCAAAGCACGCAAGACACTGACCGTTTACGCGTCAGCCCTGACTCTGGGCATCACCGCCGCCTTGAGTGCCGCACCCGCAGCTGCTCAGGAAACCTTCACCTGGAAAGTACAGTCTCACTGGCCTGGCGCCAGCAGCTCCTACACCGACAGCCTCGTAAGACTGCAACGGGTTCTGGAGGAGCGCACCGACGGACGCCTGAAGCTTAATCTTTATGAAGCCGGCGCACTGTTCAAGGCGAAGGACACATTCAATGCCGTCAGCCGCGGCATTCTGGAAATGGGCACCATTTCCCCCTCCTACGCTCAGGACAAAATCTCTCTGGCAGGCATTGCGTCCGGCCTGCCTTTCGCGTTCCGTAACGTCTGGGAAGCGGCCTACTTCCATCAGGGCAAAGGCTTTGAACAAATGCTTCGTGACGAAGCCGCAGAGCACGGCGTTTATTGGGCAACTGACAAGGTGTACCCCACTGAAATGGTCATCAAGAAGCCGATCAACAACTGGGATGATTTCACCAGCCTGAAGATCCGCTCCTCCGGCGCTCTGCAAAAATTCCTGACCGAAGCTGGCGCGGCAGCATCTTACATCCCGGGCAGCGAACTCTACTCTGCACTCGACTCCGGCATTGTTGACGGCGCCCACTGGGGCGCAGCTCAGGGCGCAGCCAGCATGGCTCTGTATGAAGTGGCCAAGTACCACGTTCAACCGGCCCTGAACATCGCCGGAACGGACGTGATCATTGTCAGCCAGAAAGCACTGAACAAACTGCCGGAAGACATGCAAAAGATCGTCAAAGATGCGCTTGACGAGCAGTTCTGGATTCGGACCAATGAGTACCTGTTTAAAGAGCGTACAACGCTGGCCAAGGTCATCGCTGAACAGGGTGTGCAGGTAAACATTATGCCGGACGACGTTCAGGACAAGCTGGTACAGGCCGCTCAGGGGATGTGGGACGAGGAAGGAGAGCGAAGCGACAACGCCAAGAAGGCGCTGGCTATGCTGAAAGACTACCTGGTCGAACTCGGCTACCTCTAAACCACAATTCCAGCAAGTAAGTAAGGGCCGGAGTTTTTACCTCCGGCCTTTTTATCCCTAAAAAAAATCAACGTCCTCCCGGAGAATGCCATGAGTGTACTGACCGCATTCATAAAAGGGGTAACCCGTCTTAACGATTTTGTCGGGCGCTGGATAGCCCTGCTCGTCTTTGCCATGTTCGTCCTCCTGCTTCTGGAGGTGGGGTTCCGTTACCTGTTTAGCGCACCTACAGTCTGGACCAACGAGCTTACCCAGATGCTGTTCGGCGTTTATGCGGTTATGTCCGGGGGCTACATCATGGCTCACCGGGGCCACGTCAATGTCGACCTCCTGCACGCCAAACTTCCCCCTCGCAAGCGGGCGTTTATGGACATAGTTACATCACTCATATTTTTCATTTTCACCCTTGCCCTGCTGTGGTTCGGTATCGATATGGCGAGCGAATCCATATCAGGCTGGGAGACCTCATACTCTGCCTGGAACCCCCCTATCTGGCCGGTCAAACTAGCTATTCCTGTCGGCACAGGCCTGCTAGTGCTGCAAGGCCTGGCAAAGCTCCTGGAAGACATCGCCATTGCGTTTAACCTGGATTACTACCGCCCGGATCAGAGCATTTCAGAAGGAGAGCAGCTGTGAGCATTGAAATCCTGACCCTCCTGTTTTTTGGTTCCCTGCTGTTCTTCCTGTTACTTGGCCTGCCACTGGCGTTTGTTCTTGGCGGCGTTTCGGTGGTCTTCCTCTATTTCACCTGGGGATTCGACTCCTTCTACATGGTGGCCTCACAGATCTGGGGCACCATGGAAAGCTTTACCCTGGTAGCCATACCCCTGTTTGTCTTTATGGCCATGGTGCTGGAGCGGACCGGTGTCGCTAAGGATCTGTACAGGATGATGCACCTGTGGTTTGGCGGCCTTCGCGGCGGTCTGGCTATAGGAACGCTGGTTATCTGTGCGGTATTTGCAGCTATGGTCGGTATAAGTGGCGCAGCAGTGGTTGCAATGGGAACCATCGCACTGCCCTCCATGCTGGAACGGGGCTATGACCGGAAAATGGCACTGGGCGTTATCAATACCGGTGGCGGCTGGGGCATTCTGATCCCACCCAGCATCCTGATGATCCTCTACGCTTTGATTACCGGTGTATCCGTAGGCCAGATGTTTGCCGCCGGCATTATGCCGGGAGTGCTTCTGATGGTGCTCACCGTTATTTACATTCTGGTGCGCTCTACTCTTCAGCCACATCTGGCACCGGCCCTGCCTCCGGAAGAGCGAGGCACCTGGTCCGAGAAGCTGCGCGCACTCAGAGCTGTACTGCTTCCCATCGGCGTTGTATTCATGGTGCTCGGATCCATTATCGGCGGCATCACTACGCCAACAGAAGCCGCCGCCATGGGCGTACTAGGATCACTGATATCAGCGGCAGTCTATCGCCAACTCAAGTGGAGCATCCTGCAGGAAGCCGCAATCCGCACATTCAAGCTGACAGGTATGATCATGTGGATCCTGTTTGCTGCTCATGCATTCAGTGCGGCATATCAAAGCATGGGCGCACAGGATCTTATTGAAGGCATGATGCAGCATATTCCCGGCGGCCCCTGGGGCATCATCATTGCCATGATGATCATCATATTCTTCCTGGCCATGGTGCTCGACCCGGTCGGAATCATGCTGATCACTCTGCCGGTGTTCATGCCGATTGTGAAATCCCTGGGATTCGACCCCATCTGGTTCGGCATCCTGTTCGTGATCAACATGGAAATCGGCTATAAAACACCTCCCTTCGGCTTTAATCTGTTCTATCTCAAAGGTGTTGTTCCGCCAGGTATTACGATGAAGGACATCTATACCTCCGTCATCCCATTCGTGATCATCGAGATACTGGCTATTGCCATCATCATGGTCTTTCCACAAATCGCAACCTGGCTTCCAGGCGTGTTTTTCTGACCACCGCTAACCCCGCTTGAGCACTCGTTGCGAGTGCTCAAGCGCCCCTGACACCCAAACGGTCAAGATAGACGTGTAGCTCAGCCTCACTCATATCAACGTATTCAAGCACCCGGCCATATAGCATGACCGTAGGTACATTACGCCCGTTCAGCTCTTTCTGAGTCTCATGTATGACGTACAGAATCAGCCTCTCGGTGCGCGTCAGCCCATCACGAACATCCGGGATGACCTCCAGAACAGACTGCCACTCTTCAGGGCTCATATCACTCCCATGCGCAAGCCATTGTCTTCTGCATAACCCGAACAGGCATAAAGCATGTCGGGCGTTATGCCTTGTCCTTCAGATCATGTCCACCAACCCGCAGCTTCGGCCGGCCGGAATCTACTTCAGTAAGAGGCGAGCATTCTCTCATATTCTCCAGACACCGCTGTGTCAGTACCTGATATTCCCGGGTACCGTTCAGCTTCCAGCTAACTTCCTTGTCGCTCAACTGGCGCAGTACCCTGGCCGGCGAGCCCACGATTAATGATGCAGGCTCACAACTGAATCCACTTTTCACAAACGCTGCTGCCCCGACAATAGAGCGGGCTGCTATCACGGCTTCATCCATTACAACCGCATTCATCCCCACCATGGCGTCTTCTTCAATCACACAACCGTGCAAAACGGCCCCGTGGCCTATGTGGCCGTTGCGTTGAATAATGGCATCTCGCCCGGGAAACGCATGAACGACACAGGTATCCTGAAGGTTGGCCCCCTGTTCCATCTCAATGCGGCCAAAGTCACCACGCAAGGACGCACAGGGGCCAACATAACAATCGGGTCCGATATGCACGTCACCGATAACCACGGCCGTGGGATGCACATAAGCCGATGGATGTACCACTGGCGTCACACCATCAATCCGGTAATAGGGCATAAAACTCTCCTTATAACGTGTTTGTTTTTTTGTATTTTAATCTACATTTTCTGTATCAGAATGATCAACTCGTGACTCACAGGCTTACAAAGAGCGACAGCTCTCTGTTTTAGCATCATCTACGACTAAAGGCTAACATTTGAAATAACCATAAAAATCATAAATCTACAGATAAATCCCTTACAAGAATATCAACGTGATACAAAAAACCGCCCTCATATTCTTGACCGGTATCAATTCAAACCTATACTCTTTCCTGATATCGAACAAGGCCGGACGCTCTCGTGCGGAAGCTGCCTTGATCATTGTCAGGCTTTACCGACAAACCATTAAAACAACGCAATGCCGGAATCGCTATGCCACAGATACTGCTCCCAGAAGGGCCAGATCAGGGCGTTCACCTGTTAACGCTTTATCGCCCTGAAACCACCCCGGAACCCAGAATAAATTCAAACACCCGCACAAATTAACCAAAGCGGATTTCACTGCTACAACAAGGATTCTTCCATGACCGAGCAGAGTGTGCTTCTCGATATCGATCAGGGGATTGCAAAACTAACCCTGAACCGCCCCAAGAGCCTCAACAGCTTTAACGTCGAAATGCATGAACAGATGCGTGCCGCACTGAACACCATCAGCAATGACCACACCGTGCGCGTATTGCTGCTTACCGGTAACGGCCGTGGTTTCTGTGCAGGCCAGGATCTGTCGGATCGAAACGTAAAGCCCGGAGCTGAAGCTCCGGATCTGGGGTTCTCTATCGAGAACTACTACAACCCTCTGCTGCAGACCCTTCGGGATCTGCCCATGCCAGTGATTTGTGCGGTAAATGGCGTTGCCGCCGGTGCTGGCGCAAACATCGCTCTGGCTTGTGACATTACGATTGCAGCACGTTCTGCAAATTTTGTTCAGGCTTTTTGCAAGATTGGCCTTATTCCTGATTGCGGCGGCACCTGGACCCTGCCGCGCGCAGTAGGAATGGCTCGTGCAAAAGGCCTGGCCTTATTGGGTGACAAGCTGAGTGCTGAAAAGGCAGAGCAGTGGGGCATGATCTGGCAATGCGTAGATGACGATGCCCTGCAGGACGAAGCCATGAAACTGGCCCGTCATTTTGCCACCCAGCCCACCAAAGGCCTGGCGATGATAAAGCGTGCCCTGCACGCAAGCGCCAATAACAGCTTTGAAGAACAGTCGCTGGTTGAACGGGATTTGCAGCGCCTGGCTGGCCGCACGGATGACTACCGTGAAGGCGTTACCGCTTTCATGGAAAAGCGCGCACCTGAATTCAAGGGGAAATAGGCATGCAGTCACTTGCCACTGACATTGCTGTAGCAGTCATCGGCGCCGGCGCCATGGGTTCCGGCATTGCTCAGGTAGCCGCTCAGGCAGGCCACCGGGTTTTTCTGCTGGATCAGCGCGAAGGTGCAGCTGAAGCCGGGCGCCAGAGCATTGCAAAGCAACTGCAGCGCCGGGTTGATAAAGGAAAGATGGAGCAATCCGCACTGGACGCACTTCTTGATCGCATCAAGCCGGTTAACCAACTCAGCGAGCTTGCATCAGCGGGCCTGGTGATCGAAGCCATCGTTGAGGATCTGGAAATCAAGCGTGGCTTGCTCGCCAACCTGGAAGAAGTTTGTGGTGACAACGCCATTCTGGCTACCAACACCTCGTCCATCTCAGTAACGGCTCTGGGCGCCAAAATGAAGTGCCCTGAGCGCCTGGTGGGCATGCACTTCTTTAACCCGGCACCGCTGATGGCACTGGTTGAAGTCATCAAAGGCCTGGCCACCAGCGACGAGGTAGCACAGCGGGTTTATGCCACAGCCACCCAATGGGGCAAAAAACCTGTAACCGCCACGTCCACTCCAGGATTTATTGTTAACCGGGTTGCACGGCCGTTTTATGCCGAAAGCCTGCGCCTGCTACAGGAACAGGCAGCTGACAGCGCAACACTGGACGCCATCCTGCGCGAAGCCGGCGGCTTTCGCATGGGCGCCTTCGAACTGACCGATCTGATCGGTCACGATGTCAACTACGCGGTTACCTCCTCGGTTTTCAATTCCTACTATCAGGACACTCGCTTTTTGCCTTCTCTGGTACAGAAGGAGCTGGTTGAAGCCGGGCGCCTGGGCCGTAAGAGTGGTCAGGGCTTTTATAGCTATGCGGAAGGTTCGCAAAAACCTGAACCAGTAGCCGAAGCAACGGCCAGCAGCGGGGCCAACACGCTTATCGTAGAGGGCAACCCGGGGCCTCTGACAGCACTGATAACGCGCCTGAAAGAAAGCGGCTTCAACATCATTGAGCGCGACGGCTCAGGCCGCCTGCGTTTCGGCGAAGCCGTTCTGGCACTGACTGATGGTCGCATGGCAACTGAGCGCGCCGCAGCAGAAGCCTGCAACAACCTTATTCTTCTGGACCTGGCGTTCGATTATGCCAAAGCCAGCCGTCTCGCTATCACCGCTGCCGATCAGGCTTCCTCTCAGGCTGTAGCTGACGCCTGCGCCCTGCTGCAAAAAGCAGGAATATCCGTCAACCAGATCGCTGACCGGCCGGGTCTGGTAGTTATGCGAACTGTGGCCACCCTGGCGAATGAAGCTGCCGATGCGGCTCTGCAGGGTGTTGCTTCTGTCGGTGATATCGACCTTGCCATGAAAGCCGGCCTGAACTACCCGGAAGGCCCGCTTCGCTGGAGCGACAACCTCGGTTTCAGCCTTGTGCATACAGTACTGACAAACATCCAGCAGAGCTACGGTGAAGACCGTTACCGGCCGGCATTGCTGCTGAGGAAAAACCGGTTCTCTGAAAAGGGGTTCTATTCATGAGCAACGAACATCACACACCCGATGCGCAAAAATTAGCGCAGGACTGTGCCGAATCCATGTACCAGCGGGACGCGGCCAGTCGCAACCTAGGCATGAAAATAACCCATGTGTCCCCGGGCAAAGCCACCGTCACCATGCCGGTCACCAGCATAATGATTCAGGGCCACGGCTCCTGCCATGGCGGCTACCTGTTTACCCTTGCTGACTCCGCGTTTGCCTTCGCCTGCAACAGCTACAACAAAGCTACAGTGGCATCAGGCTGCACCATCGATTACATGCTCGGCGCCCGGGAAGGCGACCTGCTTACCGCCAATGCAGTTGAGCAGTCCCGGGGCAACCGCACCGGCGTGTATGACATTACTATCACCAACCAGAACGGCCACGTGATTGCCCTGTTTCGCGGCAAGTCCTATCAGGTACGCGGCGAAGTCATCCAGTCGGAGAACGATCAATGAGTAACGAAAAGCGCTTGCAAGATGCCTACATAGTGGACGCAGTACGCACGCCAATCGGCCGCTACGGCGGTTCCCTTGCAACCGTGCGGGCCGATGACCTGGGTGCCATTCCCATCAGGGCACTGAAAGACCGCTACAGCGACCTGGACTGGACTGCCATTGACGACGTGCTGTACGGCTGCGCCAACCAGGCTGGCGAAGACAACCGCGATGTAGCCCGCATGTCGCTGCTACTGGCCGGCCTGCCCGTTGATGTCCCGGGTAGCACGATAAACCGCCTTTGTGGCTCAGGCATGGATGCCATTGGCAGCGCCGCACGCGCGCTGCGTACAGGCGAAGCTGGCCTGATGCTGGCCGGCGGCGTGGAATCCATGTCCCGGGCGC
The DNA here is from genome assembly GCF_003318275.1 of Marinobacter sp. F3R11. Taxonomy (GTDB): domain Bacteria; phylum Pseudomonadota; class Gammaproteobacteria; order Pseudomonadales; family Oleiphilaceae; genus Marinobacter. The sequence continues at coordinate 82,884 of NZ_QOCH01000003.1, forward strand.
CTTTCGTTATGGGAAAGGCAGACTCCGCGTTCAGCCGTAAAGCCGAAATGTTCGACACTACCATCGGCTGGCGTTTCGTTAACCCTCTGCTGAAGAAACAGTACGGCATCGATTCCATGCCGGAAACTGCCGAAAACGTCGCTGCCGACTTCAATATATCCCGTGAAGACCAGGATGCCTTTGCTGTGCGCAGTCAGCAACGTACCGCTGCTGCCCAGAAAGCCGGCCGGTTTGATAATGAAATCGTGCCGGTGAGCGTACCCCGCCGCAGGCAGGAGCCCCTGATCGTTGATACCGACGAACATCCCCGGGAAACCAGTCTGGAAAAGCTCGCCAGCCTGGCAGCCCCCTTCCGTGAGAACGGCAGTGTCACCGCGGGCAATGCCTCTGGTGTAAACGACGGCGCATGCGCCCTGCTGCTGGCCAGCAGCGATGCACTTGAACAGCACAATCTCAAGCCCCGGGCCCGGGTCGTTGCCATGGCAACTGCTGGTGTCGAACCGCGCATCATGGGCATGGGCCCGGCTCCCGCCACCCGCAAGGTACTGAAGACTGCCGGGCTGGAACTGGCCGATATGGATGTGATCGAGCTGAATGAAGCCTTCGCCGCCCAGGCTTTGGCCGTGCTGCGTGACCTGGGCCTGCCTGATGATGCCGGACATGTGAACCCGAATGGCGGAGCCATCGCCTTGGGCCACCCTCTGGGCATGAGTGGTGCGCGCCTTGTGACCACTGCACTGAATGAACTGGAGCACCGTCATCAGCAAGGCCTGAGCGCCCGCTATGCCCTGTGCACCATGTGCATCGGTGTAGGCCAGGGCATAGCCTTGATCATCGAACGCGTAGACAGTGCTGAGTAGTAGTTGAAGCAGCCCGGAAAATCCGGGGCGTGACACAAACTGAAGCTGCCCCCGGCCCTGAGCCGGGGCAACAAGAACAAGACAGGAAACAACAATGAGTCTACCCATGCAGAAACTCGGAAAACTGGACCGGATGGAAACCGCCAGTGTCGACGAACTTCGTCACGAGCAACTTCAGCGCCTGCGCTGGAGCGTTTGGCATGCTTATACAAACGTACCCCATTACCGCAATGCGTTTGACGCTGTCGGCCTGAAGCCGATGGATATAAAAACCCTTGAAGACATCGCCAAAATTCCCTTTACCGGAAAAAACGACCTTCGGGATAACTACCCGTTCGGCATGTTTGCAGTGCCCATGAAAGAAGTCGTCCGGGTTCACGCATCCAGCGGCACCACCGGCAAACCCACAGTAGTGGGCTACACCCAGAGCGACATTGAGACCTGGTCAGACATAGTTGCACGCTCCATCCGTGCTGGTGGCGGCAGCGCCGGAGACAAAATCCATATTGCCTATGGCTACGGTCTGTTCACCGGTGGCCTGGGTGCCCATTACGGTGCTGAGCGCCTGGGCTGTACTGTGATCCCCATGTCGGGCGGCCAGACCGAGAAACAGGTTCAGCTGATCAAGGATTTCGAGCCTGACATCATCATGGTCACGCCTTCCTACATGCTGAACATTGCGGATGAGCTGGACCGTCAGGGCATTGATCCCAGGAAACTTCCATTGCGACTTGGCATTTTTGGCGCAGAGCCCTGGACCAACGAAATGCGCACAGAACTGGAAACCCGTCTGGGCATTCAGGCTCTGGATATCTACGGCCTGTCTGAAGTAATGGGCCCCGGCGTGGGCATGGAATGTCTGGAAACAAAAGATGGCCCGACCATCTGGGAAGACCATTTCTACCCGGAGATTATCAACCCGGAAACCGGTGAAGTGCTGCCCGACGGTGAATACGGCGAGTTGGTATTCACCTCCCTCACCAAAGTGGCCATGCCGGTGCTGCGCTACCGCACACGGGATCTCACCCGCTTGCTACCGGGTACAGCCCGCCCCATGCGCCGTATCGACAAGATCACTGGTCGCAGCGACGACATGCTGATTATCCGCGGCGTGAACGTATTCCCCACTCAGATTGAAGAGCAGGTGCTGAAATGCCGTGCGCTGGCACCACACTACGAAATCGAAGTTTACAAAGAAGGAAACCTGGACTGCGTTGATGTCCGGGTCGAGCTGAAACTGGATGCAGAAGGTACCGGCCTGAAAGAAAACGCAGCAAAAGAGCTTGCGCACCACATCAAGTCGTACATCGGCATAAGCACAAAAATACAGGTGCAGGATGCGGGAACCCTGAGCCGCTCAGAAGGCAAAGCCAGGCGAGTGTTTGATCGCCGCAAGGACTAAAACCCACGAAACCGGGGCAGGTAGTAGTGACGCCCCGGTGATTTATTTTTCCTTAGGACCTCAATCATCCAAAACAAATCATAAATGCAAAACATTTAGTTGTTATTTTTCAACCATATAAATGCACAAGCAACGCCACAAAAAGCAAACATGATACAAAATACGACTCCTTGATATTTATTCAGTATCATATAATATGGAGACATCGACCGTGATCCGTCACGGCGCCCTGCTGCACAACTCCAGCAGACCAAAATAAGCCAGATTCGGAGAGAGAGTTATGTACGCACAGCTCGTTGATACCGGTACCAAGCGCCTTAAGACCCTGGAAGAAATGTCTCCCGAAGAACGGGAATTCCAGGAAAAGGTAGACGCAGAAATCAAGATTGAAGCAAAAAACTGGATGCCCGACGGCTATCGCAAAACCCTGATTCGCCAGATTTCCCAACATGCCCACTCAGAAATTGTCGGCATGCTACCGGAAGGCAACTGGGTGACCCGGGCACCCACGCTGAAACGCAAGCTGCAGTTAATGGCCAAGATTCAGGATGAAGCAGGCCACGGCCTTTACCTGTATAGCGCCATGGAAACTCTGGGCGCTGACCGGGATGAAGAAATCCAGAAGCTGCATGACGGCAAGGCCAAATATTCCAGCATTTTCAATTATCCAACCCTGAACTGGGCCGACATGGGTGCGGTTGGCTGGCTCGTTGATGGTGCTGCCATTGTCAATCAGGTGGTTCTTCAGCGAACGTCCTACGGCCCGTACTCCCGTGCCATGGTTCGCATCTGTAAAGAAGAAAGTTTCCACCAACGTCAGGGTTACCAGATCCTGCTGGACATGATGCGCGAAGGCACCCAAGAGCAGAAGGATATGGTTCAGGACGCTATCAACCGTCTTTGGTGGCCAGCGCTGATGATGTTCGGTCCGCACGACGATGAATCCCCCAATTCCCAGCAGTCCATGGTCTGGAAGATCAAGCGCAAAAGTAACGACGAACTGCGCCAGATGTTTATTGACCAGACAATTCCACAACTTGAATTCCTCGGTTGCACCGCACCCGATCCGGATCTGAAGTGGAACGAAGAAACAGGTCATTACGACTTCGGCGACATCAACTGGAAAGAGTTCTACGACGTGCTGAAGGGTGATGGCCCTTGCAACCGTGAGCGTCTGGCCACCCGTCGCAAAGCAATTGATGAAGGTGCCTGGGTGCGGGAAGCCGCCGTTGCCTACGCAGCAAAACAAAAACAGCGCGCAGCCGCGTAAACAGGAGAAACAACCATGTCTGAATGGCGCCTCTACGAAGTATTCGTTCGCAGCAAGCACGGCCTCAACCACAAACACGTTGGCAGCGTTCACGCCGCCGATAATGAAATGGCCATGGAAAATGCCCGTGACCTTTACACCCGCCGCAGTGAAGGCGTAAGCATCTGGGTGGTTCCGTCGGACACCATCACCGCCTCTGCCTCGGATGAAAAGGAAGTCCTGTTTGATCCATCAGAAGACAAGGTGTACCGGCATGCATCCTTCTACAAACTGCCCGACGAAGTCGGGCACATGTAAGGAGTGCATCCAATGACCGAACAACAAGCTCTGCAGAACTACCTGCTACGCCTTGCGGATTCAGACATGATTCTGGGTCAGCGCCTTTGTGAACTGTGCGGCAAGGCGCCGGCGGTAGAAGAAGAGCTGGCACTGATGAACGTCGCACTCGACCTCGTAGGCCAGGCCCGCAACTGGTACGAATACGCCGCGGAACTGATTGACGACGGGCGCGATGCCGACAAGCTCTGCTTCCTCCGGGATGCACACGACTACCGCAACCTGTTGCTGGTCGAGCAGCCAAACGGTGACTACGCAGTGACCATGGCACGCCAGTTTTTCTTCGACGTGTGGCACTACTTCACGATGAAAAGCCTGGAAAACGCCAATGACGAGCGCATTGCCAACATCGCGGCAAAAGCGGTCAAGGAGGCGACCTATCACCTGCGTCGCTCCTCTGAGTGGGTCAAGCGTATGGGAGACGGCACCGAAGAAAGCCACCGCCGCATTCAGGATGCCTTTGATCTGCTGTGGCGTTTCACCGGCGAACTGGTAACCCCGGACGACACAGATCACGCCATGTTCAAAGCCGGCATTGGCCCGGATCCCGAACAGCTGAAGAAAGACTGGTTCGGCATGGTACGCGAGGTTGCAGCCCAGGCCACTCTTACAACCGGTGCGGAAGACGCCTGGATGTATATGGGCGGCAAGAAGGGCGTTCACACCGAGCATCTGGGGTTCATCCTGGCCGAAATGCAGTTCCTGCCTCGCGCCTACCCGGATGCGACCACCTGGTAAGTCCGCCTGTTAATAGGAGCACATCCGGTGACTGAACACGAACCATCGTCTGTTGACGTATTGATTGCCAGTGACCGGGTGCCGGCCAACGCCCACCCGGAACTGCTGACAGAAGAGGCCATCTGGGAACTTCTGGATAAGGTTCTGGATCCGGAAGTGCCCGCAGTCAGTGTTGTGGAACTGGGCATAGTGCGCGGCCTTAGCTGGGATGGTAAACACCTGAGCGTGGACGTAACACCAACCTACTCCGGCTGCCCCGCAACCGAGCTCATCGAAGAGCTGATCGCCGAGGCCCTGCGCGCAGCCGGCATTCGCGACCCGCACATTAACCGCGTGCTGACACCAGCCTGGACCACAGACTGGATAACCGACGAAGGTCGGGAAAAACTCAGGGTATTTGGCATAGCCCCGCCCCAGGGCAGTGCCAGCAAAATGAGCCTGCTGGGTGCTGATGAGGTTGTTATCTGCCCGCTTTGTGGCAGCGAGCATACCGAGCGCATCAGTGAATTCGGCTCTACTGCCTGCAAGGCGCTTTATCGCTGTCGCGATTGCCTTGAACCCTTCGACTACTTCAAATGCATATAGAGCCGATACGATCATGAATAAATTCTACTCGCTGGCCCTCAAAGAGGTCAGACCGGAAACAAGAAACGCCGTATCCCTTAGCTTTGACCTGCCTGCCGATGTGGCGGAAAAATTCAAGTACAAGCAAGGTCAGCATATTGTCGTTCGTACCAACCTGGACGGAGAAGAAGTCCGGCGCACCTATTCCATTTGCACCAGTGTGAATGACGAAGAATTGCGCATTGCCGTGAAACGCGTACCCGGCGGCGTGTTCTCCGGTTTTGCCAACGAACAGCTGAAACCCGGATCCACCCTGGACGTCATGCCACCACAAGGCCATTTCTCCACTGATCTGGACCCGGAACGGGAAGGCAACTACCTGGCAGTGGCTGCAGGTAGCGGTATTACCCCGATTCTGTCTATTGTTAAAACCACACTGGAAACAGAACCGAAAAGTCAGGTCACTCTTTTCTACGGCAACAAGGGCACCAGCAGCACCATGTTCCGTGATCAACTTCAGGACCTGAAAAACGAATACATGACCCGTTTCAACCTGGTGTATATCTTCACCCGGGAAGAACAGGACATAGATCTGTACAACGGACGCATTGATGCCGAGAAATGCGACCAGCTGTTTGATCACTGGATCGACGCCAAAAACCTCACCGCGGCTTTCCTCTGCGGCCCCCAGATGATGACCGAAACCGTGCGTGACTCCCTGGTCCGCCATGGTCTGGAAAAAACAAAGGTGCACTACGAGCTGTTTACACCTGCCGGTGGCACCCCACAGTCCCGCAAGGACCGCGCAGAAAACAAAGTAGATCCCCAGGCCGTCAGCGTTGTTACCGTCAAAGCCGATGGCCGCTCGCTGACTTTTGAGCTGGTCCGCGATACCAAGAGCATTCTTGATGCAGGTAACGATGAAGGTGCTGATCTGCCCTACTCCTGCAAAGCCGGAGTTTGCTCCACCTGCCGCGCCAAAGTGGTGGAAGGCGAAGTGGAAATGGACCAGAACTTTGCCCTGGAAGACTACGAAGTGGACGCCGGCTACGTGTTGTCGTGCCAGTGCTACCCCGTCAGCGACAAGGTCGTCCTAGACTACGACGAAATGTGATTCTGGAGTTTTCTTACATGTCAGTTCTCAAGAGTTTTATTGCCGGAGAATGGGTTGGTTCCGAGCAGGGCAAAGCCCTGCCCAGCGCCATCAACGGCGAGATCGTTGCCTATACACACAGTGACACCCTGGATTTCAGAAAAGCAGCGGAATATGGTCGCAGGGTCGGCGGGAAAAACCTGCTGGCCATGGACTTCCAGGAGCGCGCCCTGGCCCTCAAAGCCATGGCTCTGTATCTGCAAGAACACAAGAAAGAGCTTTATGCCCTCTCTATGCATACCGGTTCCAGCAAAGCAGACAACGGTATCGACATCGATGGCGGCTTCGGCACATTGTTTTCCTACGCCAGCATGGGCCGCCGTGAGCTCCCATCCGGTAATGTGATCCACGAAGGCCCGGTAACACCTCTGGGCAAAAACAATCACTTCGCGGGCACCCATATTATGGTGCCCCGGGGTGGTGTCGCACTGCATATTGATGCCTACAACTTCCCTGTATGGGGAATGCTGGAGAAGTTTGCGCCTACCTTCCTGGCGGGCATGCCCTCCATTGTAAAGCCGGCCACGTCTACCTGCTATGTGACCGAGCTGGCCGTGCACCTGATGCACGAATCCGGCGCTTTGCCAGAAGGCAGCCTGCAGCTGATCATCGGCAGCACAGGCGATCTTTTCGAGCATCTTGAAGAGCAGGATGTGGTTACCTTTACCGGCTCGGCCAATACTGCCCGGATGCTGCGTAACCACCCCAACATCATCAACCGGTCCATTCCTTTCAATGCAGAAGCAGACTCGCTCAACAGCGCTGTTCTGGCTCCGGATGTAAAACCGGAACACGAAGAGTTCAATCTGTTTGTGCGGGAAGTGGGCCGTGAAATGGTCGCTAAAGCCGGCCAGAAATGTACAGCAATACGCCGGATCATAGTACCTGAGGATCAGGTTCAGACCGTATGCGACAAGCTTAAAGAGCGGTTATCCAAAATCACCATCGGTGATCCTTCGGTCGAAGGCGTACGCATGGGTGCCCTGGCATCACTAGATCAACTGGAAGACGTCAAAGCCAATATCCAGGAACTGATGAAAACCAGTGAGCTGGTTTTCGGTGGAGATGGCAGCTTCAGTCCGGTGGGCGAAGGCACGGAAAAAGGTGCATTTATCGAACCGCACCTGCTGCTCTGCCGTAATCCCGAAAACGGTTGTGGCGCCCACGATATCGAAGCCTTTGGCCCGGTTGCCACGGTTATTCCATACAATACCCTCGACGAAGCAGTTGAACTGGTCGCCAAGGGCCGGGGCTCGCTCGTTACCACAGTAACCTCCCGCGACCCGGCAACCATTGCCAGACTCGCGCCCGCACTGGCCGCCTTTCACGGCCGCCTGCACCTGCTCGATGCAGAAGCTGCAAAGGAATCTACCGGCCACGGCTCTCCCCTGCCGATGCTGAAGCATGGTGGCCCGGGCCGCGCCGGTGGTGGTGAAGAACTCGGTGGTATCCGCGCCGTGCATCACTACCTGCAGCGCACAGCCATTCAGGGCTCTCCCACTATGCTGTCAGCCGTCACTGGCGAGTATGTCCGTGGCGCGAAGCTTATGGAAAACGATATACACCCGTTCCGGTATCACTTCGAAGACCTGCAGATCAGCCAGTCATTGCTGACCCACCGTCGAACGGTTACTGAGGCAGATCTGGTGAACTTCGGTTGCCTGTCGGGCGATCACTTCTACATGCACTTCGATGAAATCGCCGCCAAAAACAGCCAGTTCGGCAAACGCATCGCCCACGGCTATTTCGTGCTGTCTGCTGCAGCGGGAATGTTCGTGGACCCCGGCGAAGGCCCGGTACTGGCGAACTATGGTCTGGACACGCTGCGCTTTATTGAGCCGGTCGCGCCGGGTGATACCATTCGCGCCCGCCTGACCTGCAAACGCAAGATTGATCAGGGCCGCACGTCGCCAGATGGCCACCCGCAAGGCGTTGTTGTATGGGATGTTCAGGTTACTAATCAGAACGACGAGCTGGTTGCCAGCTACGACATTCTGACCCTGGTTGCCAAAAAGCCGCAATAAACTTCCGGCCATAAAAAAACCGCCAGCAGCTTAATGCTCTGGCGGTTTTTTATGGTGTGTTTATGGTGTGCCATTACATACCCAGATACGCCTCCCGCACCTTCTCGTTGCTCAGCAACTCACGCCCGGAACCTTCGACCACCACACGGCCGGTTTCCAGCACATAACCACGATCTGCCAGTGCAAGCGCCTGGGAGGCATTCTGCTCCACCAGGAAAATGGTCATGCCTTCGTTTTTCAGCTCTTTGATGATGTTGAAGATTTCCTCAATTATCAACGGTGCCAGGCCCATGCTGGGCTCGTCCAGCAGTAGTAACCTGGGCCGGGCCATCAGGGCCCGCCCCATCGCCAGCATCTGCTGCTGGCCGCCGGACAGTTCACCCGCCAGGTTTCTCCGCTTCTGCCGCAATATGGGGAATTTTTCGTACATGCGCTCAATGTCTTCCTCCACTTCCTGGCTGCGACCACGGGTGTAGGCACCCAGCAGGAGGTTGTCTTCAACACTCAGGTCCTTGAACACCTGCCGGCCTTCAGGCACCTGCACAATGCCATTGGCCACACGTTGGTCGGTGCCGATTTTCAGCAGGTCTTTACCCTCAAAGACAATACTGCCGCTATCGGCCGGCTGCAGGCCGGAGATGGTCATCAACAGCGTAGACTTGCCGGCACCATTGGCACCAACCAGAGAAACAATTTCACCGCTGTTAATACAGATATCAATTCCGTGCAGCGCCTCGATCTGGCCATAGGATGTTTTCAGCCCTTTGATGCTCAGCATTTCCTCTGTGGCGTGCGCAGCTGTTCTGCGCTGGGCGTGATGCAGCCCCAGGCCGCCCAGACGCTCCGGCGTAAAGCTTACGATGCGATGGCGCAGCTCACGGAATTCATCCCGTACCCGCTCGCCAAACAGGGGATCATTGGCCTGATCGCGGGATTCAGTAATCAGACGCCAGTCATCTTCGCTCAGAAGTTTTCGCGCCCTGGGTATAACAACACCTTCCTCTTTTTTGATGTGTTTGCGCAGAGCTTCAGTAAACCGTGCCAATGCGTGACTGAAATCTTCCCGGCCATCGGGCCAGCGTTCCATGCACACCATCAGCAAGCGGCGCAGCTCGTTGATCTTTTCATCGCCAATCACGTAACCGTGCGCAAGCTTGTCCAGCAGTGGTTTGGTCTCGGGAGACTTCTCCCCCAGCACGCGATACAACACTATCTCTTCCGGAGAACTGTGTACGCGCCGTGCAAAATGCTGAATGTAATCAAAAATATTATTGAACAACGTTTCATCGGGCTGCTGTTCATTTATGTTCATATCGTGCTGAAGCTGGTCCAGCAAATCGAGTATGCGCCACAGGGCCTGGTGCTCCTGAACAATCGTACTTACGGCTTGCAGGCTATAACTGTTTTCAGGCGCAACCTTGGTCGGTATTTGTGTCATTATGGTTATCCCTCGCTCCGTTTAACCGCCCAGATAGGCTGCGATCACATCCGGGTTTGCACGAATCTGTTCTGGTGTGCCTTCTGCCAGTACGCGCCCGTAGTTAAGCACCAGCAAACGGTCGGAAATCCCCATCACCAGTTTCATGTCGTGCTCTACCAGCATTACCGTAATGCCCTGCTCTGCGATCTTGCGGATCAGTTCTTCCAGCGCGGCAGTTTCCACGGCATTCAGGCCTGCAGCCGGTTCATCCAGCAAGACAACTTTAGGCTCTGCGGCCAGCGCCCGGGCAATCTCAAGGCGTTTAAGCGCGCCATAAGACATCGCCGAGGCGTCAGTATCGAGATACTCACCACAACCGACAAACTCCATCAGCTCGGCCGCTTTCTCCCGTGCAGCTTTTTCACCCCGGGTGAGCGCAGGCAAGCGGAACAGGGTGGTAAAAAGATTACTTTTCAGGGTCAGGTGCCGGCCAAGCATGACGTTTTCAATGGCAGTCATGTTCATACAGATCTGCATCTGCTGGAACGTACGGCACATACCCCGCTCTGCCAGTTGATTGGGCTGTAACCTGGCAGTGCTTTCACCGTTCAGCTTCACTTCGCCACTGGTAGGCGTGTAGAGCCCGGTAATCAGATTAAAGAGGGTGGTTTTACCCGCACCATTGGGGCCGATAACCGAGTACACCTGGCCAGCATCAACTGAAAAACTCACATCCTCAACAGCGTGTACGCCACCAAAAGCCTTGGACAAATTATTGATTTCCACCAAAGCGGTCATGCATCACCTCCGGCAGATCTGGCCCGTCGTTTGTTCAGGTAACCGGTCAGGGTTGGCAGCAAGCCTTTGGGCATGAAGATCATGGTCAGCATAAGGATCAGACCAAACATAACCATTTCCATCTCCTGAAAATCTGCCAGCACTTGTGGCAGAACTTCCAGAACCACTGCGCCGATAATCACCCCGATGGTAGACCCCATACCACCCAGGACCACCATGGTGATCAACAAAATGGAGAAATCGAAACTGGCCACAGAGGGTGTGATAAACCCCTGAAAGTGGCCGTAAAGCGCGCCCATCACGCTGGCGTATACCGCAGAGATCACGAACACCAGGCTTTTATATTTTGCAGTGTTCACACCTACCACACTGGCAGCAACTTCCGAGCCGTGGACAGAACGTAAAGCCCGGCCAATAGGAGAATCAATCAGGTTCTGTGCCAGCCAGACTGCAACCAGCAACACCACACCCGCGAACAGATACCAGGCCAGATCACCACTGATTTCCATACCAAACAGGGAATACTGGCCAAAGGGACTGAGCTCCCAGCCGAATACATCAAACGGAGGCACTGGCATGCCGTCTGGCCCACCGGTTATTTCCCGCTCGTTGTTCAGAATAATGGCGATGATAAAACCCACAGCGAGGGTGGCCATGGAAAGGTAGTGGCCTTTGAGGCGCAGAATCGGACGGCCAACAGCCCAGGCAATGATGGCGACACCAACGGCCCCGACGACCAGCGCAGGAATTGCCGACCAACCGTAATTACTGGTCATCAGGGCGCTGAAATAAGCCCCCATCCCGAAAAATCCGGCATGACCAAGACTGATCTGGCCGGCAAAACCTACAAGCAGGTTCAGGCCTACGACCGCGCCGGCAATCAGCGCGATTTGCGTGGCGAGGCCATAGTGAAAGGGGTTGGTGATGAACAGTGGCAGAGCAAAGATGACGATGGCCAGGAACACCAGACCCTTGAGACGGAATTGCGAAAATGAAGCCATCATCACACCCGCTCCACAATCTTGGCGCCAAACAGGCCCCGGGGCATGAAGAACAACACCAGAAGTATCATTGAGAAGGCCACGGCATCCTTATAATCAGACGACAGATAACCCGCCGCCATGGCTTCAACCACCCCCAGAGCCAGTCCACCCACAACGGCACCCATGCCGCTGCCTAATCCACCAATGGCCGCGGCCACAAAGCCCTTCAAGCCCAGGATGATGCCGATGTCATAGGAGGTAAAGGTGATCGGCGCTACCACAATTCCGGCTATTGACCCCAGCAGCGCGGATACCATAAACGCCAGCATCAGCACGACCTGGGTGCGAATGCCTACAAGGCGGGCAGCATCTTTATTCATTGACGTAGCAAGAATTGCCTTGCCGGTCAGCGTGCGGGTAAAGAAATACACCAGCACCGCAACAAGTACCGCACCAATACCCAACACCCATAGGCTCTGGCTGTTAAGCACGGCGCCAAAAATCTCAATCGGCTCATCGCTGCTGAAGTTAGGCATCACATGGTATTCCTTGCCCCATACCAGCTGGGCCAGGCCACGGATAAAAATAGACGCACCGATGGTAATAATAATCAGGGTCACCACATCCGCGTTTTTAGCGGGCGCTATAGCCAGACGCTGCAGAGCAATACCCAACACTCCGGCAAGAATCACGGCAAGCACAATCGCGAGCAGCATGGGCACACCCATGGCTGTTAAAGATACAGTCGCCATACCGCCAATCATCAGGAATTCGCCCTGGGCGAAATTGATGACATGGCTGGCGTTATAAATCAGCGTAAAGCCCAGCGCAATCAGGGCGTAGGTGGCACCGATGGTGATACCCGTAAACAGGTATTGCAGAAATTCAGAGAACATAATCAGGTCCGCTCGCGCAGCGGCAGACAGCCTCCCCCTATGGGTGGCTGTCTGCCTGTGGTACGGATGGGAATAGGCTTAGTTAATCAGTTTCCAGCCGCCATCCTGAACTTCCAGGATGCGGAAGGAGTCAGCTTCCAGACCGTTATGGTCATCAGCTGACATATTGAACGTGCCGGTCACACCCACGTGACCCTGAATGCTTTCGAGAGCATCGCGCACAGCTTCTTTATCCGTGCTGCCCGCTTTCTCAATGGCTTCAACCGCCAGCATCAGGCCATCATAGGCGTAGGCTCCAAAGGTAGAGACCTTTGAGTTCCAGCGTGCTTCGTACTCACTTTTGTAAGCCTCAACCACTGGCTTTTGTGGGTCCGATTCCGGAAGGGATTCCGGCACCAGCAAGGGCGATGCGGGCAACCTCAGGCCATCAGCACTGCTACCCGCCAGTTCCAGAAAGCCATCTGAGGCAACACCGTGGGACTGATAGAAAGGAAGCTCAATACCCAGCTGAGCATAGTTACGTGTAACAATTGCCGGGCCCTGGCCAAAGCCGAAGTTGAGAATAGTCTGCACACCTTCTGTGCTGCGGATATTGGTGAGCTGTGCAGTCATGTCGGTATCTGAACCGCCATAGGTTTCATCAGCAACAATCTCGATTCCGCCCATTTCCTGGACTGCAGCAAGCGTCTGCTCACGTCCGGAGCTACCAAAACCGCCAGTACCCGAGATCAGACCAACCTTGGTCAGGCCACGTGCTTTCATATCATTCAGGACACGCTCTGCCGCCATACGGTCAGTTTGCGGGGTTTTGAAAACCCACTTTTTAACCGGGGAGGTAATAACAACTGCGCCTGCCAGGGAAATAAAAGGGATCTTCGCCTGCTCAACCATCGGTACAGCCGCCATAGTGGCACCTGTTGTACTACCGCCTACGATGATATCTACCCGGTCTGAACGGATAAGCCGGCTTGCGAAGTTACGGGCCTTGGAAGCATTACCTGCGTCATCGTAATGAACAAGCTCAAGCTGACGCCCCAGAACACCACCGTCCTTGTTGATTTTTTCAACATACATCTCCAGAGTTTTCAGCTCTGGATCGCCCAGGAAAGAAGCAGGGCCGGTAACAGAAAGAAAGGAACCAATACGTATAGGGTCAGCTGCCTGAACGTTCATTGCCAGCAGGCCAGCCGCTGCAATGGCTGTTAATTTGCCAGCACGACGCGTGATCTTTTTGAACATTTTTGTTGTTCTCCCATGTGTGGTGGGGGCATTTTGGTTTTATAGGCCCCCGAATTTCTGAAAACAGAACGATTTTCCCTGAAAAGGCTGTGTATTTTCGTATCACATGCAGCCTTACAGCGCCCCATTCTCAGCGCAGTGTGACAGACATCTGTCTATCACCACCATTACTGACTATCCGTCAAACCAATAATACGATACCGTTGACGAATATCAATTGAAAATATTGTATCATTAAACCGGTGTCAACTGGGGACTGTCTTGAGGCACACAACTTTTACAACAATCTATACCAATGTATTAGTACACTAGTGCCTTTTCGACATTTCGTCCTGAACACATACCACTTTACCCACTGGCTGTATCAGGGATAATGAGCACCCGAACGCCGTCAAGCCAGCAGAAACAGCACGGCGGAAAGTCTTGAAGGAATAAGGGAACCATGTCTGCAAAACAACAGCTCGAGAGCCTTATCCGGGACTTCCAGAAAAAGCGCCCTTTGCGTGCAGGGTCCCTGATCATCACAACCTATGGAGACATCGTTCATCCCCGAGGCGGTAACGTCTGGCTCGGGAGCCTGATGAAACTGCTTAAATCCATGGGTGTGAGTGAACGGCTCATTCGCACGTCCGTCTACAGATTGGTCCAGGACGGCTGGCTACAGGCTGAAAAAGTGGGCAGGTGCAGCTATTACAGTGTAACGGGCGCTGGCCTGAGGCGTTTCCAGCAGGCGTTCGAACATGTTTACACGCTTGGCACCGACGACTGGGATGGCAGCTGGTGCCTGGTTTTCCTTAACCAGCTCGAACCGGAAACCCGTGCCAGGGTGCGTGAAGAACTGAAATGGCTGAGCTTCGGCAGTATGGCAACGGGTGTCATGGAGCATCCGCGCTTTACGCGCAATGAACTGCTGCCACTGCTTCAGGAATGGGGTGCACTGGAAGACACCATCGTTATGCAGACCCAGCCACTGGAACAGCGGAGCCCCCGGGCTTTGCGCAGGCAAGTAAAAGAGAGCTGGAATCTGGACGAGCTTGGTTTCAGGTATAAGCGCTTTCTGGAGACCTTCCGGCCGCTATGGCGGGAGCTCAGCACCAACGACAACCTGAGCCCGGAAGACTGCGTTACCGCACGCATTCTGTTGATTCATGAATACCGGAAAATACTGCTGCGGGATCCTTTATTACCAGACGAACTCCTGCCGGGAGACTGGGAAGGACGCAGTGCCAAACAGCTGTGCCGCAACCTCTACCGGGCCATATACAGCCGCGCAGATCAGCACCTTGCAAGCGCATTGGAAAACGCTTCCGGCCCACTACCCGGGCCAAGCCAGGGTTTTTACCGCCGCTTCGGTGGTCTTACTGAAGAAACCGCAAGCAATCACAGTGCACTGGCTGCGGAAGAGTCGGCCTGACTCTTCCGCCAATCCTTCAACCAGCGGGCCGGCCCTGATCTGGCTGGGAGTAGTCACAAACACCGTCCGGGAAGATCTCGTGCAAGCGCGTAATTTCATCTTCCGTAAATGACACGCCCTGATAGGTGCCATCCGTCAGTGCCGTTGTTACCGGCTTCAAGCTACACTTGAACACACTGCCTTCAATCGGTCCGCCAGCCACAATACGAGATGTAGCGTAGGTTTCAAACTTCGCAGTGCAGGCACCGTCAGGCTGATCATCAAGGATGCCATTCCAGACACCCTCTCCGGAGGCGATGACTGCACCGTCAGAGTCATAGCAGGTATCCACAGCCAATGCCGGTTTGTTTTCAGCGATACTCCGTTCAGGATTCGCTCTTATATTCATCAGCCACTCATGCAGTACCTCCAGAGCCGCCCAGGTTGGATCTGATTCATCCTGCGGCTCAGGTTTGCCCGGGTCCGATGTATCCGTAGGCCGGGTATCGGTAAACCAGATCACCTGATTGTCTGCATTTCCCATTTTGTTGATTATGCGCTGGCGCACAGAGAAAGACTGGTGGCTATTGTGCATATCCAGCACTTCCTCCAGGTAATGTCTCCAGTCTATAACCGGCATATTAAGCTGGCCATCAAAGACCATACCTGAGGTATAGGCAGCTGCCATGGCCTCCAGATCTCCCTGGGTCCGGGGAGCGGGTTGCGTACCATCCGGGCTCAGGTTCATATTTCGGGCGCTCCAGGGGTCGAATCCGACTAGACCAGCCATAACATCATCTTCCGAACCAATAAACGGAAAGCCCTCCTGCACCATCTCCGAAGGATGCTTCCAGCCACCGACCTGAGCGTTCAGTTTCAAAAACTCTGACTTTGAAATATTGCCTTCCAGGAGTGCTCCAAGCCCGTATTGCACACCAACATTGTCAAACAGGGCGCGGGGATTGCCATTGCCATCAAGGCCATAGATATTTCTAAGGTCGTCGTAGTGAGTCCACTGAACGTCATCCATCACTCCAGCAGGCTGCATCAGCTCCTGGTTTTCAGCCCAGCCAAAAGCAGGATTCATCACCAGTGGCGTCAGTCCACGCCATGCCGGGACGCACTCTGTCATTCCGGGCGCGGAGCTGAAACCGAGCATTCGTTTCACATCCGCAAACGGATCCGCGTATGCGTCGGTGGCATTCAGGCCCACAAGCCAGCTTCGATTCGTGGTTGTCTGCCACTTGGCATTATCCTTGTCAGTGACATCCATGTAGTACTCCAGCAACTCACAGTCCGCGACGTGAATGGTCTGGGTCACCATGTCCGGGTATGAGTACTGGGGCACACCTGCATCCAGCAGATCCGGGTGGTTCTGTGAATAGATATACTGCTGGATGCCGCCACCAGACCCGCCAATGGCCACAGTGTACTCCGGCACACCAAAGCGTTTGATAAAGTGCTCTTTCACCATCAGTGCGGTTTCTCCACCAACCTGGAGGTTATAGTGGGTGTCGGTCCGGGTACCGGTGGAATAGATAACTGCATAGCCTTTTTTGAGCACCTCCGGCTCAAGCGCCCGGCCACTGATTCGGCCCTGGGAATGCCCTATGGCAACGCCGCCTTCAAACTGGAACAGCAACCGGCCGTTCCAGTTTTCTGTAGAGGCATCATCTGCCTCATCGCCCAACGAAGCCAGCGTGGCAAAACTGTAGATAAAGCGGTTAATGGTGCCGCGCTCCTGACGCACAATGAAATCAACACTGCGGCCATCCGTCAGCTCGGTAGTGGCCATATCCGCAGGCCGCGAGCCATCAGCCGGCAAAGGTGCCCAGCTTCCTCCGGTTGTGCGATAGACAAACTCAACATAAGACTCAATCGAACAGTCCTTGCTCCAGCCAGTCAGGGTGCCACTTTCATCCATTACCGGGAAGCCAGTCGCCTCGGTTGTATCCTCCTCAGGCTGCCTGCCCAGTTCTGTGGTTACTGTGCAGACAAACGGATACTGGTGAGGCCCCGAGAAAATCGGCCCGGTTATTGGATGAACATCCAGAGTAAGGTCGCTCAGCGGGCCCTGCTCAGCATGGTGCAACTCCAGCCGGTTTTCACCTTCGACAAGCCCGGTTACAAGTATTTCCGGACCATGTCGCCCTTCTCTTATCACCGGGCTGATTTTGGTGTCATTGAGCCAGAACTCCAGATTGTTTTTTTCCGCTGTAATCGTGGCAGGGTCACCGTCCAGGCCGACCAGAATGTCATCACCGCTGACCTGATCCGGTGCACTGGACAGACTGGTGAGGGCAAGATCAGGCAAGCTGGATGAGTTGTCGCTGTCAGAACCGTCGAAACACCCACTGAGTAAGAATGCAGTCAATCCCGCCATCAGGCTAAACCGCACTGCTGGTTTGTTATGCATAGAAAGTTCCTTTTTCATTATGTTGTCAGGCATATCAAAGAGCACAGAAACCGCCAGCAAATCGCAAAAGATACAGACCTGATCAAAATATTCAGAAAGATCAACCAGTCATCTCGCAGGATTTGCGTCTGCTAAATCCTAGACCAGCTCCTGCTCTGGGTACAGAACCAGCCGACAGATCAACGCATATGAGATACAACCCGATCGCCGGCATACACCAATATCGATTTATCAGGATTATTTTATGGATTTTACCTGTTTTATAAATTATTTATTCCTGTGCATTCTATCCATATATCAATTTTGAAGGGGCTAATTTTTGTGTGGAAAGGATTAGGAGTCTGCGCACTACTCACAGCCGGCGGGTTCACCCTCACAGGTATCCCCGTCATTCAACAAAGCGGCATCAGCCCTCTGGTCTTCGCACTGTTGCTGGGGATATTTGCGGGGAATCTGCCATGGGCCCGCAAAACCGGAAGCCTTGAGCAGGGTTTGAAATTCGCCACTCGCTGGCTGCTGCGGGGAGGCATTGTACTTTTCGGCTTCTCCATCACCCTCGGCCAGATTCTGGCCCTTGGCCCGGGAGTAGTTGTACTGGACATCATGGTTATGACCACAATACTCGTGCTTGGTTACCAACTGGGCACCCGGGTTCTGAAACTGGATGCAGAAACGGCTTTGCTCACCAGTGCCGGTAGTGCCATCTGCGGGGCCGCTGCCATTCTTGCCACTGAGGCCACCATACGCTCCAAGCCTGCAGCAACCTCTATGGCTGTTGCAACGGTTGTTCTCTTCGGTAGCCTGGCAATGTTCATCTACCCGGCGCTGTATTCTGTTCTGGGCTGGGATGAAAGCCTCTATGGCATCTATATCGGCGCCACGGTACACGAAGTCGCACAGGTGGTCGCAGCCGCAGATGCTGTCGGCACCGATGCTCTGGCAAATGCGGTTATCGTCAAGCTTGTGCGGGTTATGCTTCTGGTTCCGTTTCTGCTGATTGTTGGCCAGTGGTGGTTAAAGCGCGATAACACACGGCAACCGGACCAGGCAGGTGTCAGCAGCCTTACGATTCCATGGTTTGCCTTCGGATTTGTTGCCATGGTTATTGTTAACAGCATGATTACTCTGCCGCCAATGGTCCATCAAAGCCTTGTTCTGACGGGCCAGATAGCTCTGGCAATGGCAATGGCAGCTCTGGGCTACGAAACACGGATCGACAAGCTCCGCAGCCTGGGATTCAAACCCTTCTTTTTGGCTCTGATATTGTTTGTGGTTCTGATCAGTGGAGGCATGCTGCTTACGCCCCTTCTGCTAGGCGCATGAACCAGCCAGGGGAAGCGGTTACATACTTGATCGGATTTCCTGTTCATCTTTCTCAAAATACTTCGTTTGATCTCGCATGCCCGGGCCTTTAGATTCAATTGCGGTTAAAAACTGCTATATCTAGTCTGGCACTTACACTCACCTGGAGCATCGTTTATGGCGCTTAAACTGAACATCATAATCTGCAGCACACGACCCGGCCGCATAGGGCCGTCTGTAGCAAACTGGTTTCATGACTTTGCTGCAGGCACGTCCGGTTTTGATTGCGAACTGGTGGATCTGGCGGAGTTTGACCTTCCGGTTTATAACGAAGCCAATCACCCACGCTCAGGCATTTACGAGCATGCTCACACCCGAAAGTGGTCTGAAAGCGTAAACGCTGCAGATGCGTATGTATTTGTGATGCCGGAATATAATTTCTGCCCGCCACCGGCATTTGTGAACGCACTGAATTACCTGTACACCGAGTGGAACTACAAGCCTTGCGGATTCGTGAGCTATGGAGGGGCATCCGGCGGTGTTCGTGCAGCAACTCTGGCCCGCCAACTGGTGACGACACTGAAGATGATGCCAATGGTTGAAGGGGTTATGGTGCCCATGGCATGGAACCAGCTGGATGACAACAAGGTGTTCCATTCCAACGATCTGATCGATCCATCAGCCACCGCCATGCTGGCCGAGCTGGAAAAGTGGGCCAGGGCCCTGAAAACCATGCGCTGACGGACTTTGCTGCACGGAGCCTGTTCAGGGCTCCGTGCAGGCGCAGTCAGAACAGGTTAGCGTTAATCCACATATGCGTGGCTATGGATGCCGCGTAGCCAAGCATGATTACCGGCGTCCAGCGCAGGTGCGTCATGATGGTGTAATAGCCCCGGGCCTGGCCCATAAGCGCAACACCTGCCGCTGATCCGATTGACAGCATGGAACCACCAACCCCTGCGGTGAGCGTAACCAGAAGCCACTGGCCATGAGACATATCCGGCTCCATTGAAAGCACGGCGAACATCACCGGAATATTATCAACGATGGCAGACATAACGCCCACTGCAATGTTGGCCCCTGTAGCGTTCCAGTCACCATATATCAGCTGGGATACTTCAGCCAGATAACCGATATAGCCAAGCCCGCCCACACAAAGCACAACACCGTAGAAAAACAGGAGCGTATCCCACTCCGTACGGGCCATGGGATTAAAAATGTCGAAAGGTACCGCTTTGTCGAGCCGCTCAAGCAGGCGGGTATTCTTGTGATTTTCCGCCCAGACCCGTTCGCGGGCCACTCCACGCTTGAAACTGAGCTGCAGGTAGTAGCCCAGCAACTGCAGATACGCGAGCCCCATCATCATGCCCACGACTGCAGGCAGATGCAGGAAGTTGTGGCCCAGTACCGCGGTAGTGATGGTGAGCAGGAACAGTACCACCGTGCGACGGGCACCACGTTTCATGATTACAGGTTCCGAAGCATCTTTGGGTGGTTGACTCGGAATGGCAAAACTCATGATCACGGCAGGCACCAGGAAGTTGACCGCGGCAGGAACAAACAGCCTGAAAAACTCTGTGAACTCAACCACTCCTTTCTGCCAGACCATCAGAGTTGTGATGTCCCCAAATGGGGAGAAGGCCCCTCCGGCGTTTGCCGCGATAACGATATTGATGCAGCCAAGACCTATAAACCGGGGGCTGTCTTCACCTACTTTCATCAATACCGCACACATCAGGAGCGCAGTAGTCAGATTGTCGGCGATGGGCGAGATGAAGAATGCCAATAAGCCTGTAATCCAGAACAGGCTGAGGTAACTGAAGCCTTTGCTCACCAGCCAGCCACGAAGTGCATCAAAAAGCTGACGCTCTTCCATGGCGTTTATGTAAGTCATCGCCACCAGCAGGAACAACAGGAGTTCAGAGTATTCCAGAAGGTTGTGCTTCAATGCTTCGTTGGCACTTTCGGTATCGCCATTCATGGCCGCTACACCAGCAACCAGGAACCAGATAAGACCCGCCGCCAGGAGCACCGGCTTGGACTTGCGAAGGTGCAGCTTTTCTTCAAGCATTACAAACGCATATGCAACAACGAATATGGCTATAGCCATATAACCCACCGGATGGCGGGTAAGGCTCTGGGCACCGGATTCAGCAGCGCTGGCAAACGCGCTGAATCCCATGGAAAAGAGAAAGGACAAGACCAGTGCCATGGTTGTGACGATGCCATGCCGGGCAAAGCACCGCCGGTGGACCCACGGGACAGGTAGTTTTTCGAAGCTGTGATTTTCAGTCATGATAGCTGGCTCAAAAGTTTGGGGAGGTCATTATCAATCAAAATAACCTCTGCAAACCATAGCTTCGGTCAAATGGGCTTGACCCAGGTCGTTCGCTAGCTATCAGATTTGACTTTTCTCATACCATTTAACTTTTGAGCCCTGCCCATGGCTTCTCAGCCATAGAGCGTTTCTATCACCTCCGCATATTTCTCGTAGATTTTGCTTCGGCGCACTTTCATGGTGGCGGTCACTTCATCGTCGTCGTGATCCAGCTCCTTGCTCAAAAGGTGGAAACGCTTGATCTGCGCCACTTGCGGCAGCCTGTCATTGCCCTTGCTCACCTCTTTCTGGATCAGCTCCTGCACCTTTTCGTGTTCGGTCAGGCTACGGAATGTTGTGTAAGCAATGCGTTCCTGCTCTGCCCACTTTGCAGCCGTTTCGAAATCGACCTGAATCAACGCCGAGACATATTTCCGCGCCTCGCCGATGACAATACATTCCTTGATATAGGGACTCGCCTTGATCGTGTTTTCAATTTCCGTGGGCGACAGGTTCTTTCCTCCTGCAGTAATCATTATGTCCTTGAGCCGGTCAACGATCCTCAGCTGCCCTTCCTGCCACTCGCCGACATCTCCGGTATGCAGCCAGCCGTCCCTGAGTGTAGCTTCTGTCGCCTCATCATTTTTGTAGTAGCCTTTAAAAACCGTGCCGCCACGCATGATGATCTCATTCTGCTCACCGAGAGTTACCTCAAGCCCGGAAATTGCTGTACCGACCGTACCAAGGCAAACATTATCCACTCGCTGTGCGGTTGCCACACCGGTACTTTCAGTCTGGCCGTATACTTCAACCAGAGGAATACCCAGGGTGCGGAAGAACTTGAGGATTCCCGTAGAAATCGGTGCCGCACCGGTCAGTGCGATGGTGCAGCGGCGCAGCCCGATAAAGTTCTGCAAAGCACGGAAAACCAGCCAATAGTAAATACTGTAGGTAAGGCGTTCCCCAAGGCTCCACTTTGTTTTCGGCTTTGCCATCATTGGTTCGCAGGCTGTCATGGCGCTGTTAAAAAGCCGCTGCCGGAAACGGCCCGTCTCCTGCATTTTGATGTAAATAGCAGAATGTAGCTTTTCCCAGATTCGCGGAACCCCCAGGAAAAACGTTGGGGCAATCTCCCGAAGATCCTCCTGAATTGTCCGCAGGCTTTCGCCAAAACTCACGGCACTGCCCACATAAACAGGTGCAATGTTAGTCAAAGCCTGCTCGGCCACGTGGCATAACGGCAGGTAAGAAAGGCTGGTACTGTGCTGATCCACGCCCAACAACTCGATCAGCCCGGGTGCGGCAGCCTGTAGATTGCCCCAGCTGATCATCGCACCTTTGGGCCGGCCGGTAGACCCGGAGGTATAGACCATCAGCGCAATATCATCCATCTGCTGGCTGTCCAGCAGTTCATCAATCAATCCGGGATGGCTGCTTTCAAACTCCCGCCCCAGGGTCTCGATTTCTTCAAACGAAGATGGCGGTGACGAGTAGGATCGTAGCCCTTTGGGATCAATAACAATGTTGTGCTTGAGGTGTGGTAGCTGGGGCCAGGCTTCCAGAACCTTGTCGGTCTGCTCCTGATCTTCACATACCACCATTTCGGCATCGCTGTGTTCAAGTACATAGGCCACTTCGTTCCATGGGCTTGTGGGATATACCCCGACACAGATACCTTTCACCAGACCTATGCCCATCTGGGCAATCACCCACTCCACCCGGTTTTCCGAAAGTATGGCAACGTGACCACCCTCAGAAAGGCCCAGGGCACGCAGGCCAAGCCCGAAATGCCGGGCACGCAGGTAATAGTCCTGCCAGGAGTATGCTTGCCAGATACCAAAATCTTTCTGGCGAAGGGCCAGCATGTCCGGCCGTTCCTTTGCGTGGGCCCGGAGCATTTGGACCATTGTAAGTTCACGAATGTGCGGATTTGTCATGACAGCCACCGCTTACGGCGTTTGTAGTGCTTGATATCCCGGTAACTGCGGGCCTCCCCATCCTTCCCTCCTACCCCGAGATAAAATTCCTGCACATCCTCGTTGGATGACAGTTTGTCCGCCGGACCATCAATAACGATTTTGCCGTTTTCCATGATGTATCCATAGGAAGCAATTGCGAGAGATACAGCCGCATTCTGCTCCACCAGCAGTATTGCTGTGCCCTGCTCCCGGTTTATCCGCGCGATAATAGTAAATATCTCCTCCACCAGCTGCGGTGCCAGGCCCAGAGAGGGTTCATCCAGCATGATCAGTTCTGGCTGGGCTATCAGTGCCCGACCAAGTGCAAGCATCTGTTGCTCACCGCCGGACAAGTAACCCGCCAACTGCTTGCGACGCTCCCTGAGGCGAGGAAAATAGTCGTAGACGAGTTCATAGGAGTCGCCCAGCGACGTTTTCCGGCCGCTGAGAGCGTAGGTTGCCGCAACGAGGTTTTCCTCTACGGTAAGGTCCTCAAACACCCGACGACCTTCCATTACATGAAACAGGCCATCGCGAACCAGTTTTTCCGGCGGCCGCCCCTTTAGAGAATGGCCCTTGAAGCGGATCTCCCCGGCGGTCACTTCGCCATCTTCAAGCGCCAGCAATCCCGATACACTTTTCAGTGTGGTGGACTTACCAGCACCATTGGATCCCAACAGCGCCACAATGGCCCCCCGGGGAACACGCAGTGACAGGCCCCTGAGGACCTGCACCGCCTTGTTGTAAACCACTTCTATGTTATCGATTTCCAGCAAGGCTTCCATACGGTGTCTCAGTCGAGGTGAATCCAGTCAGATACCGGCTCGTAGCGGCCTTCTTTGGCATTTACACGCCAGATACGACCAACCGGGAACGACATGTCTTTCACGGTAACCGGAATACCGATAATGCCGCCTGTGTCCCAGTCTTTAATAGAAGCAAGAGACTCAGCCATGTTTTCGGCCGTCAACTCTTTACCCGCATCCATGGTGCGTTTGATCACCTCGGTCCAGACCATGGCGTTAAACCAGCCCTGCATGTAGCCTGTAGGACGGTAGCCTGCCTCCGGATCGCTCTTTTCTGCCGTGGCGCGCAATGCATCGAGCATGGGTCCGCCTTCTGCGCTGTCATAGTAGTTGTAGGGCATAACACCCATATAACCATCAGCGTCTGCGCCCATCTTGTTGATGATGAGTTTGTCCGTAGACCAGAAGGTACCCATGAACTGGGTATCCAGGCCCATCTGCCGCATCTGCACCATGAACTCGTTGATTGGCGATAGTACATAGCCATGGAATACCACGAAGTCAGGTCGCGCCCGGCGCATTTTCAGCACCTCCGCAGATACGTCCACGCTCCCCGGCTTGGTAACAATTTCCTCTACAACTTCGATGCCCATCTCGGCCGCTTTGGCCTTCCCGTTTGCAATGGGATCCTTACCAAACTCGGTATCGCTGTACACAAAAGCAACAGTCGGTTTCTTGCCATCTTTTCCCTGGGTCGCGATGTATTCGAGAATGATCCCGAACATCTGGGTGTAGTTAGGACCGGGGACAAACTGATACGGGTACTGTTCATTGTCTGTCAGAGCAGTCGCAAAAGAAGCACCGCTCATAAGCGTAGTGCCCCTGCTGTTCAGTTCAGAGGCAATGGTTTTCATGAACCCGGTGCTGTCACCGTAGTAAACGGGAACTGTGTTACTGCCAGTGATTTTCTTGAACGCAGCAACGGACCGGTCCACTTCATAGCCGGTGTCTTCCATTACATACTTCACCGGGTGACCGTTAATGCCACCTTCGCTGTTAATCCAGGTTGTATAGTCAGTCAGGCCGGCGTGGAGGTGCACACCGGCAAAGGCAAATACACCAGACAGAGGGATAGAACCACCAAATACAATGGGCTCCTTATCCTGCGCCATCGCAGGTGCCGCTGCCACCAGAGCAGCGGCAATACTACCGATACCTGCGAGCCTTCGGCCTTTGCTGAAGATATTTTTGAGCATACTTCTTCTCCTTGCGGCTTCTTGTTGTTAAATCCACTAGTTTCTGAAGGGCCATATACTGAAAAAGCGCCGTATGCGGTGCCAGATCTCCGCCAGCCCGTGCGGTTCAAAAATAAGAAACCCGACAATCAAAGCGCCGAAAATGATTTCGAGCATCGGCGACATGAAAATCGGTGCGTTTGGATAAAACGGTGTTAGGGCTGCCGTGAGCAGCTTGAGAACTTCGGGGATCAGTGTCATGAAGGCCGCGCCCAGAATACCGCCGAGCAGGTTACCCATGCCGCCAACGATGACCGCAGCCAGATAGAAAATGGACATGGATAACGGGAAGCTTTCAGGCGTAACAACACGGTAAAAATAAGCAAACAGGCCACCGGCCACACCGGCATAAAACGAACTGAGCGCAAAAGACATCAGCTTGTAGCGCAGCAGGTTGATACCGAGTATTTCTGCCGAGATATCCCTGTCCCGGATCGCAATAAATGCCCGGCCAATACGGGTCCGGAACACGTTTTTGGCCGCAAACACCATCAGTACCGCCAGCGGTACAATGATGAAGTACATCCCAAAGTCGCTCTGGAACGTGAGCCCGAACAGATGCGCCGGCTCCAGACTCAAGCCGCCCATACCACCGGTTACAGACTCCCACTCCGCAAAGATGAAATGAAGGAAAACACTGGCAGCCAGGGTAGCAATTGCCAGGTACAGACCTTTTACCCTCAGGGAAGGCAGCCCCACCAGAATACCCACGGCAGCGGCAAGCAATCCGGCAAGCAACAATGTTACGGGGAAAGGCAAGGCGGTGTTCATGGACAACCAGGCAACCGTATAACCACCCACTCCCATAAAGCCTGCCTGCCCCAGGGAAATCAGACCGGTAAATCCGGTCAGTATGTTAAGCCCGGTAGTACTGATAACTGCAATGCCGACGAGACAACCCAGATACAGCAAGTAGGCATCGGCTATAAAGGGAAATACAGCGAGGGTTAACAATAAAGCTGCAAACCAGATTTTCTGGGTAGAGCTCGTCCAGATAGCTTCGTCAGCTTCATAACTTTGTTTGGCGTCACCAATGCGCATCTTACACTCGCTCTATTTCGTGGGTGCCAAAAAGGCCATAGGGCCGTAGCACAAGAATCACGGCAAGCACTGCAAATGTTGCGGGCATCCGGTACTCGCCACCCAGGTATGCGCCGGCAACTGTTTCCAGCCAGCCGATAAATACTCCCGCAATCAGCGCACCGACAATGCTGTCCAGTCCTCCGACAATCACCACTACCAGCACACTCAGACCAATGGCACCAAATTGCGGGCTAAGCCCGCCAGTGGCTGCCACCAGCACCCCCGCGAGTGAGGCTGCAAGTGAGCCAAACACCCAGGCCAGGTTGAATACCCGGCGCACGTTTATCCCCATGGAATAGGCTGCAGCCTGATCGGAGGCTGTGGCCCTCAATGCAACACCACCGCGGGAAAAACGGAAATACAGCAGATAGACAATGAGCACTGCGGCACCAATGAGAAAGCCGTACGCAATCTTGGGGGCCAGGTACATCTCCCCGATAAACACAGGCTTGCGCGGCAAAAAGCCCGGAAGCAGCTGCGGATCAGCCCCCCACACCATCTCCACCAACCCCACCAGAATACTGGCGATGCCAATTGTGACCATAACCACAGAAATGGAAGACTCCCCCAACATCGGGCGGATCATCACCTTTTCAATCACCCCGCCCAGCACACTCCCGCCAAGTACCGCCAGTGGCAGAGCTACCCAGGGCGACATTTCCATACCCCCGGCAAAGGCGAGAAACAGATAAGCCGCAAACATCATGATTTCGCCAATAGCGAAATTGATGACCCGTGTGGCTTTGTAAATAATCACAAAGCCCAGACCGATCAGGGCGTAGAGGCCACCCATGGCCAGACCTGCGAGGCTGATTTCCCCGAAAAATAGCCAATCCATTCAGGCCACCTCCCGCTCTGGATTCAGCTTTTTGCGCAGGCTGTCCATATCACTGGTCCCCAGATAGGCCTCGATAACCTGCGGATTGTTCTGCACCTCTTCCGGCAGACCTTCCGTGATTATCTGGCCAAAGTTGAGTACCGCAATATGGTCGGAAATATCCATGACCATGCCCATATCATGCTCAACCATAAGTACAGTCACGCCCCATTCTTCACGAATATCGAGAATAAACCGCGCCATATCTTCTTTTTCTTCCCGGTTCATTCCGGCGACAGGCTCATCCAGCATGAGCACTTTTGGACGCATGGCCAGAGCACGCGCCAGCTCCACTCGTTTCTGGAGGCCATAGGACAGACTGGCTACCGGCTGGCGTCGGATATGGTCAATCTCCAGAAAATCAATAATGTGCTGTTCCACGTGCCTGCGGACTGCCATTTCCTCCCGGCGCGCCGCGCCGAAGTAGGCCAGCGAGCCCAGCAGACCGCTTTTCATATGCACGTGGGCACCAAGTTTGATGTTGTCGAGCACAGTCATACCCCGGAACAGGGCAATATTCTGAAAGGTACGCGCAAGCCCCATGGCAGCCCGGACCGGCGGTTTGATTCCGCCAAGCACTTCTCCCTGATAACGGATAGAGCCCTGCTGAGGCTTGTAAAAACCCGAGATGCAATTAAAGAGGGAAGTCTTGCCGGCACCGTTCGGGCCAATGACCGTGGTAACCGTATTTTCCGGCACGTGGAAGCTCACATCCTGTAATGCCTTAACACCACCGAACGAAAGCGACAGATTAGTAATTTCGAGGATACTGGACATTATTCCCCGCACATGAGCGATTATGGTTATTGTTGTTTACGTCAACGTCAGGTTATCTTCCTGATTGAAATTTAAAATAGCCTACTTTCATCGTAAAAACCAAAAGAGTCTGTTCTATAGTTACCTGAGCACTCTCCTCAACGGAACCCAGCACCATGACAACCAGCCCGATAATCTCCGTTTTTGATGACCTCACCGGTGTGGCCACCCTCACATTCAACCGCCCTGAAGTGCTGAATGCGATCAGTGTGCCTATGGCGGATGCATTTCTGGAGGCTGTCAAAACGCTGAGTGGTCAGCCGGGTTTACGCTGCATTGTGCTGACTGGTTCCGGGAGAGCGTTTATGGCTGGTGGCGATGTTGCCAGTATGGCGGGCACTCCGGAACAGATCAGGGACTTTATCAACGGCCTGCTGCTGCCACTCAACGAAGCCATCCTCCTGCTCAGGAACATGGAAGCTCCGATTATTGCCGCAGTGAAGGGCCCGGCTGCAGGTGCCGGGCTGAGCCTGGCACTGATGGCAGACATCATCGTAGCGGAAGAGAATGCGAAATTTCTTATCGCCTATAACGGCATAGGTGCTGTGCCAGACTGCGGCTGCACCTGGTTTCTGCCACACAAGATCGGGGCTACACGGGCCGCTGAAATGATGATGCTTGGCCGGCAACTCAGTGCAGAGGAAGCCAAAGGCTGGGGCCTGATCACCAGTGTTGCCTCCGCGGATTCGTATGATGCGGTTTTGGCAACCACTGTAAAGCAGGTTGCGAACGGCCCGACCAAAGCTTTCGGGGCCTTTCGCCAACTCCTTGATCAGGCGAGTGGCCGACCCCTGGCCGCACAACTTGAAGCCGAGCGTCAGGCGTTCCTGAAGGCCTCGCACACAAAGGACTTTGCCGAAGGCGTATCGGCTTTCCTCGCCAAGCGGCCTGCCGCTTTTTCCGGACACTAGTCCGGCTCGGAGCTGGCTGAGGATGATTCTTTGCAGCTTGCCCGCAAACAACTTATCCTCGGCGCTAAACATCGTTCGTATGCTATCTGAAACCACCCTTAGCGAGGCGTCATGAACCCGACCATAGAACTACTTAACTCCCACCGCTCAATCAGGAAGTATACAGACCAGAAGATTCCCCGCGAGCTGCTCCTGGAGCTTATTCGTGCCGGCCAGAGCGCTGCCACATCCAATCACGTTCAGGCCTATTCCGTGATTCATGTAGTTAATCCGGAGAACAGGGAGAAAATCGCAGCTCTGGCAGGTGGTCAGGCCTACATTGCAAGCTGCTCGGATTTCCTGGTGTTCTGTGCCGACATGAAACGATCCACGGAAGCAGCGGAAAGAGCCGGTGCAGATGTAATCCGCGGTATGACAGAGCAGCTGGTGGTTGCCAGTGTCGACACTGCATTGATGGCCCAGAATGTTGCTATTGCTGCAGAATCTGAAGGCCTTGGGCTGTGCTATATCGGCGGCATACGAAATAATCCTGCCGAAATCAGTGAACTTCTTCGACTGCCAGAGCACGTTTATCCTGTGTTCGGCATGTGTCTCGGTTACCCAGACCAGAACCCGGAAGTGAAGCCCCGGCTGCCTACAGAAACCATCCTCAAGGAAGACTACTACCAGGACGCACAGGATGAAGCGCAGGTTGCAAGTTTCGACAAGACCATGAGCAAGTATTACATGGCGCGCACCGGCAATAACAAGGAGACAAGCTGGTCAGAGCAACTCAAACCCCTGTTCACCAGCAAACTACGTCCGCATATGAAAGACTTTCTGCAGAAGCAGGGCTTCAAAATGCTATGACACACGGAGTTTCATGAACAACTCACCCGACTACTCGCTGCTGGAGCTCGCCTCGGTTCGCGAAGGTGATTCCGTGGGAGCCACGCTGAGGAACAGTGTGGCGTATGCCCGGCATGCGGAAAAGCTCGGTTTTAAACGGTTCTGGCTCGCAGAACACCACAATATGGAAGGCATCAGCAGCTCTGCCACGTCCGTGCTGATTGGTCATATTGCGGGCCAGACCCGGACTATTCGGGTTGGCTCCGGGGGCGTAATGCTACCCAATCATCCTCCGCTGGTGATCGCCGAACAGTTCGGCACACTGGAATGCCTCTACCCGGGCCGGATAGACCTGGGCCTGGGACGGGCGCCGGGCACTGACCCGGTAACAGCCCGGGCCCTGCGTCGCGACGGCCTTGGCGCTGAGCAGTTCCCCGAGGACGTAGCAACATTGCAGGCCCTGCTCGCTCCTCTGCAGCCGGGCCAGGCAGTTAAAGCCATTCCCGGTGCCGGTACCAGAGTCCCCATCTGGCTGCTTGGCTCCAGTCTCTACAGCGCCCAGCTGGCGGCCCTACGCGGCTTACCCTATGCCTTCGCCGGACACTTCGCCCCAGGCCTTTACCGCGAGGCTCTGAAGGTCTACCGGGATAATTTCCAGCCTTCTGAACAACTGCAACAGCCCTATTCCATTCTTGCGCTTCCCGCCGTTCCTGCTGATTCCATGGAAGAAGCGCGATTCCTGGCAACTACCAGCTACCAGCGTATCCTCGCCCTCTTCAGAGGCCAGCCGCTCTGGATGAAGCCTCCGGTGGAATCCATGGACGGACTATGGAACGCCGGCGAACAGGCAGGAGTTAAGGATTTTCTGGCGCTCCAGTTGCTCGGTGATGCCGCTGCCATAAAAAACCAGCTAAGGGAACGACTGGCGGATGTAAGGGTTGACGAGCTTATGTTCACGGTGGACATATACGATCCGGAAAAACGTCGTCATGGGCTGGATATACTCAACGACACCCGACAGGGCTGACGCTCCATGAAAACCGACACAACTCATATTTTTCTCTCGCACGGCCTCGAAAGCGGCCCGGGCGGTACCAAAATCCAGGCCCTGAAAGCATTGGCAGAAACATTCGTTAACGTTCAGGCACATGCAATCGACCACCGGAGCAGCAGAGACCCGGCTGTTCGCCTTGCCCAGATGCAGGACGCCATTGTCTCCAGCGGTGCTGCCCCGGAAAACATCATCCTGGCCGGCTCCAGCATGGGTGGCTGGGTCTGTGCTCAGACCAGTGAGCAGACACCGGTTCTCGGCTGTTTCCTGCTGGCTCCGGCACTCGCACTGCCACACTATCCTCAATCCAGCCCGGACATCCGGGCCCAACACGTACAGATCATTCACGGCTGGGATGATGACATTGTGCCGCCCATGCCGGTTATTGAACTCGCCAGGCAACAGACACTTCCTGTGTTGATGCTGCCCGACGGTCACCGGCTCGCAAAGAGTCTTGACCGGGTGGTTGAAGAGTTCTGCGCATTTTTATCAAGAGCAGGGATAGAAAAAACAGGTACTGGTCAGAAATAAACCAATAAGGCCAATTTCTTGCGAAAGTCGCTGAGTTTTGCCAGTCTTTAGTGATGTAACAAAAGATATCTGAAAAAAACGAACGGAGAAAACCCGATGAGCAGCATGAGTAAATTCAAGAAACTGGCCGGACTTTCAGCGTTCGCATTCGCGGCATTGACCGCCGCAAACTCAGTGAATGCAGCCAACTGGCGTTACGCACACGAAGAATATGAAGGCGACGTTCAGGACGTTTATGCCTACAAATTCAAGGAATACATCGAAGATAACTCCGATCACACTTTGCAGATATACCGATTCGGTGAACTTGGTGAATCCGACGACATCATGGAGCAAACCCAGGCTGGTATTCTGAACTTTGTTAACCAGTCACCAGGTTTTACCGGCGCACTGATCCCGGAAGCGCAGATCTTTTTCATTCCGTACCTCATGCCCACCGATATAAACACCGTTGTTAAGTTCTTCCGTGAAAGTGACGCCATCAACAAGGACTTCCCGAAGCTTTATGCTGAGAAAGGTCTTGAGCTTCTGCAGATGTATCCGGAAGGCGAATTTGTAATCACACTGGACGAGCCAATCACAACTCCAGAAGAACTGAAAAACAAAAAAATCCGGGTTATGACCAACCCGCTGCTGTCGGAAACCTATTCTGCATTCGGCGCTACCCCGACACCGCTGCCCTGGGGTGAGGTATACGGCGCTCTGCAAACCAACATGATCAACGGCCAGGAAAACCCGATCTTCTGGATTGAGTCTGGTGGTCTGTATGAAGTGTCGCCCAACCTGGTCTACACAGGCCACGGCTGGTTCACCACTGCAGCCATGGCCAACAAGAATTTCTACGATGGTCTGTCAGACGAAGACCAGAAACTGATTCAGGATGCTGCAGACTACGCGTTCGAACAGATTGTTGTGCACATCGACGGTCTGGCTGATGAAGCTCTGGCAAAAATCCAGAAAGCCAGTGACAAAGTAACTGTCACCCGCCTGAATGAAGAACAGATCAAAGCCTTCAAGGACCGTGCTCCTCAGGTTGAGAAAAAGTTCATCGAGATGACTGGTAAAGGCGGTGAAGACCTGCTGAATCAGTTCAAGAAGGATCTTGAGGCAGTACAGAACGACTGAGAACCAATCGTTCATGTCCGCCGGCGCCCGCCGGCGGATGCTTGGTTGAATTAACCGCGCCCTGCCGAACCCGGTGACCGGCAGGAAGCGATATGATCTGGAGCAACCCCCATGCCCGAGAATTCTCCGGAGTTAGAAGACGATACCGGAACTTTTGAGTCCGGCCTGCCCGGGTTTCTGGGAACACTGGACGGATGGATAGCCAACGCTGAAGCCGTCATCCTGGCTGCCGGGGTAATCCTGATGGCCGTTAACACTTGCGTAAATGTCATCGCACGATTTGTATTTGGAGAAGGCCTGTTCTTTTCCGGGGAAATCAACCGCATCCTCATTATCCTGGTCACGTTTGCCGGCATTGGCTACGCAGCCAGATACGGACGTCACATCCGGATGTCCGCGCTTTACGATTCACTTCCGCCAAAGGGCCGCAAAGTACTGATGATTTTCATTGCCCTTTTCACCTCAGTGGTGATGTTTTTCCTTTGCTACCATTCCTATGGATACATAGAAACACTGTATAGCCGTGGTCGTATTTTGCCGGCTCTGGGTTTTGAGATCTGGTGGATTTATATATGGGCACCCGTAGGCTTCGCCGTTACCGGTATCCAGTATTTCCTCACCGCCATCAAGAATTTCACCAGTGAGGATGTTTATCTCTCCACCGGTGTGATTGACGGCTACGCTGACACAGAATCGGAGGTCTGACCCGGTTTCCCACCGGTCACGACAAAAAGGGCGCACCTATGGCGACAATTCTAATGCTCATCATGATCGGGTTGCTGCTCCTCGGCTTCCCGATGATGATTCCACTGACGACCGCCGCCGTCGTTGGTTTTGTAATGATGTTCGATGGCTTCGGCCAGATGGGCACGTTTATTCAGCAAATGATGGGAGGCATCCGGCCCGCATCCCTCATTGCCGTCCCCATGTTCATTCTCGCCGCAGATATCATGACCCGGGGCCAGTCAGCTGACCGGCTTATAAACATGGTAATGGCCTTCATCGGACATATAAAAGGCGGGCTGGCAATAAGCACGGCAACATCCTGCACGCTTTTTGGTGCTGTTTCCGGCTCTACTCAGGCAACCGTTGTGGCCGTAGGGTCGCCTCTGCGCCCGAAGATGCTCAAAGCCGGCTACTCTGATTCTTTTACTCTGGCATTGATCATTAACGCCAGCGACATCGCCTTCCTCATACCCCCCAGTATCGGCATGATCATCTACGGGGTCATCTCCCAGACATCCATTGCCGAGTTGTTCATCGCAGGTGTCGGGCCAGGCCTCCTGATCCTGTTCATGTTCTCGCTCTACTGCCTGTTTTACGCCTACAAAAACAATGTTCCTACAGAGCCCAAGGCGACCTGGAGCCAGCGTGCTGTCTCTGTGCGAGACGCCATATGGCCACTGTTTTTCCCGGTCATTATCGTTGGCGGTATCTACGGCGGTATTTTCAGCCCGACCGAGGCTGCAGCCGTCTGCGTACTGTACGCTTTCCTGCTGGAATTCATCATCTTCCGATCTTTGAAGCTTGGAGAGATTTACAAGATCGCCAAATCCACCGGTTTGATCACCGCCGTGGTCTTCATTCTGGTGGCCGTAGGTAATGGTTTTTCCTGGATTATTTCGTTTGCCCAGATCCCTCAGGCAATACTGGAATCTGTGGGGGTTAACGAAGCAGGACCGGTAGGCGTGCTTATCGCAATCTGTGTCTCGTTCTTCATAGCCTGTATGTTTGTTGACCCCATTGTTGTCATCCTGGTACTGACACCTATCTTTGCCCCTGCCATTCAGGCAACGGGACTGGACCCGGTGTTGGTCGGGGTACTCATTACACTGCAGGTTGCAATCGGCTCCGCCACCCCTCCGTTTGGCTGCGATATTTTTACAGCCATCGCGATTTTCAAGCGGCCGTATCTGGAAGTTATCCGGGGAACGCCTCCGTTTATCTTCATGCTGATCGCAGCTGCCGGGCTGATCATTGCCTTCCCGGACATAGCTCTGTTCCTGCGTGACCTCGCCTTTGCAGACTGACAGGCAACCGGATCTGGATTTTCAAGGAGAAAACAATGTTCAAGCGGATACTGGTAGCGGTGGACGGCTCCAAAACCTCGCTCAAGGCTTTGGACAAGGCCATAGGGCTGCAAAAGCTGATCCCGGATGCGGAGATCTTTATTATCTGTGTCTACAAGCACCACAGCCTGTTTGAGGCCTCTCTCTCCATCGGCCGGCCGGCAGACATGGAGATCCCCGACAAGGTTCTTTCAGAATATGCCAAAGAAGTGGTCAATCACGCCAAGAATATGGCGAAAGAGCATGGAGCGACCAAGGTGCGCGGCTTCGTCAAAGCAGGGCGCCCTTCAAAAGTCATTATCAAATTCGCTCAGGAGAAAGAAGCTGATCTGATCGTGGTAGGTACCCGGGGCACTCACAGCGACAAGGACGGTATGATCCTGGGTAGCGTTTCACACCGAGTTGCCTCTCACGCCAAGTGCCCGGTACTTGTAGTCTGAAATCTGGCTCGCGCCGGTTAATGGCTAGGACTCTGAAAACACCGCAACATTATCGCGGCCACCAGCCTTGGCCCGGTAAAGGGCTTCATCTGCCAGCTTCAACAACTGTGCAGGCTCGTCCGTACTCTCCGGCCAGTTAGCTACGCCGATGGAAATGGTCAGGTTGCCCATGTCGTTGCCTTCAGATACTACCGTTTCTCTTCTCGCCGCTTCACACAGTTCTTCCGCACGATCTTTGGCTCCAGCCAGATCTGAACCGGGCAGAATTACCACAAATTCTTCTCCACCGTAACGACAGACAATATCGCTTCCGCGGAAACGGGACTTCAGTATCGAGGCAAATGCCTTCAGGGCCATATCCCCCGCTTCGTGGCCGTGAGTATCGTTAAAGTGCTTGAAATGATCGATATCCATCAGCAAAAGCGATAGTGGCAAGTTGTTGCGCTGCGCCACGGCCGCTTCATGCACAAAGAGCTGATCAAAATACCGGCGGTTTTTAAGGCCAGTGAGCGCATCCTCATAGGACAACCGCTGCAGATCTTCCCTTAAGGAGATGCCAGACAGTGTAATCCCGATACGTTCAGCCACCAGGTTCATGGATGACATCAACCGTGCGGCACCATATTCCGTATATACAGAGTTGTTGATGCTCCCGCCATCAAGCAGCAGTATGCCTTCCAGCCTGGCGCCATGACTTGCAAATTCAACATTGACAGGAAAACTCAGCAATTCCTGAAAGCGCCTTGCGGCTTCAGCATCCCCGGAAGAGTCCGGCATCCGTTGAGCCGGGGCGGGCAGGTCATCGAGCGTCGCACTCACGGGAGGAAACTCCGGGGGCTCTTCACCATAACCCCAGTGCATCAGACGTTCATAACGGCTGTTGCCCGTGTGCCGGTATACCATTCCCTTGAGCGGGCTGCAGAGCCTGGGCAATGCTTCAGCGAGAACCTGAAACGCCTGGTTCAGGCCCCCACACGCCTGTAACTCGGCAATAATACCCGCAAATACCCTGCTCTTCTCATTCTCGAATGCCAGTAAACCTGCTCTTGCCCGTTCCCTCCGCAAAAGGGTTTCTGCTTTTTCAGTTCGGTTGGCCACCTGCTGCTCCAGAGTCACCGTCAACTCCTGCAGCGCTTTCTGTGTGCCGGCATAGTGCCTCAGAGAAATAAGTACCACTGACAGCGTAAAGGCAAACAGACCAAGGCTGACAGGGACCTGCCCCCAGGGCAGAATAGCGTGAGCTACCGCCATGTCGGCAACGAGCAGAACACCAAACACACCGCACGCCAGCACAAGCACCTGCTGCTCCCCCGCTAATGAACGCAGGCGAGGCACTGTCAGTGCGCCCATGGCTGACAATGAAATAAGAAGCAGAACATCAAATACCGGAAAGGTAGACGACAGAGACACTACTCCAGCCAATGCCAGACCCAGCGCACCCACCACGTACCCCAGGTGCAGCTTCCAGATCAGGCTGATCGCCAGGCGGGACGAGCGGTCAGCCAGCCATTGATCCAGCATGAGCCCCAGCGCTACAGGCAACAGGTAGTAGCTTCCAGCTGCCAGATAATTCCATAACAAGGCATGAGGAATAATGAGCTGACTGGCCTGACTCTCTGCCACCAGCATGACGGATGACGCCAGTGCAAACAGCGCAATACTGGAAAACGTTTTTTTACCCCCCTGAAGCAAGGAAAGGATCAGCGCAAGCAGTGCGACCAGCAGCGAAAAGACAGCAACAAATAAGGCTTCAAGAGAGTTTTCCAGAACATAAAGAATGAGTGCGGAGTGATCAAGAATACCTATTTCGCCCCAGAAACCAATATCCTTGTAGTCAGAGAAAACACGAAAATAGAGCGTTTTGTTCTCGTAGTCCTCAGGCAGCGGGATCTCATGCCAGGGCCAGCCTTCGAATTTGCCACGCCCATGTTTATCAAACGTCCCATATTGATAGATCTTCTCGCCATCCAGCCAGGCCTGGACAAGCAAATCAATACTCAATATGTAAAAGACAGGGGCCTGCCAGTCACCTGCCGGCAGGTTTACCCGGAACCACACTTGATCCCGACCGTCACGGCCAGGGGGGTTGGCGGGGAAATCGATGGTCTGCCATAGCTCTGACTGTTCAGCAACCGACCAGTCAGGCTCTCCTTCGGCAGTATAAGGCAGGTCACCCCAATGGTATTCCCATGTCTGGGTCACAGGCTGAGGCACAACTGCAGCGGCAGCAGGTCCAGACCCGCACAGAGCACCAAACACGATAATCAGAATGCCCAGAAACGATGAGGCCATTGACTCTGAGGGGTCCTGCCAGTTAGAGCGTTGCAGGCAAGTATAGATTACCTGCCCAGCCACGTGTACAAATATAATACAGTAAAGCCCATAAAAAGACCTGAGACAACAGGATCTGACCGTGCTCTGATCCCGCCATCTCAAGCCTGGAAGCTGACATCTAGAGTCCGGATTTCAGCTTTTCCCAATACCTTGCGTAGATCTGCAAGGCTTCATCACCTATATCTGCCTGGAACTCTGCGTTCACCATATCTTCTGCTGCAGGATAGCTGGCACGATCCCCTGAAACCTCATCTCCCAGCAACTCGCGGGCGGCCAGCACTGGTGTAGCGTAGCCAATATCTTCGCTGATCAGTGCCGCAATCTCCGGCTGCAGAACAAAGCTGATGAATTTGTGAGCAGCTTCCGGGTTTTTGGCATTTTTCGGAATTACAAAACTGTCCAGCCAGGCAATAACGCCTTCCTCCGGATACACATACTCAAGCGATTCCATGCTTTCCTTGCCCATTACTGCCTCGCCATTCCAGATCATGCCCACGTCAGTCTCGCCTTCAAGGAACGGCATGCGTGGCGCATCGGAGTTAAAGGTTCGTACAGAAGGCATCAACTCTGTCAGCTTTTCATAGGCCTCTTCAATCTGCTGCGGATCCGTACTGTTACCGGAGTAGCCAAGTACACGCAGACCCACGTGGAAGACTTCACGCATGTCGTTTGTCAGATTCACACGACCCTTGAAGCGCTCTCCCCAGAGATCTTCCCAGGCTGTAACCGGTTCACCTTCAATATCTGCGATATCAACACCAATACCTGTCGTACCCCAGAGGTAAGGGACGCTGTACTGGTTGTCCGGGTCTATATCCAGGCCGGTAAGCTCGGGGTCAACCTGATCAAGCCCGCTGATCTTGCTTTTATCAATGGGCATCAGCAGACCTTCGTTGCGCATTTTGCTGACGTAGTATGTGGAGGGCACAGCAAGATCATAGGCGGCGCTCTCGTCGAGCAGCTTCAGCCGGGCGTACATGGCTTCGTTGCTGTCATAAGTGGTGTACACCACCTGAATGCCGGTTTCTTCCTG
The DNA here is from genome assembly GCF_003318275.1 of Marinobacter sp. F3R11. Classification (GTDB taxonomy): domain Bacteria; phylum Pseudomonadota; class Gammaproteobacteria; order Pseudomonadales; family Oleiphilaceae; genus Marinobacter. The sequence goes on from NZ_QOCH01000003.1 coordinate 121,092, forward strand.
AAAGCGGGTCAAAACTTCCTGAGGCATATATTCCGACCAGTTATACAGGTTCAGAACCTGCGGATCGTCGGAACTGCAACCAGTCAGGCCCAGTGCCAGCATGCCGGCCAGTGCGATCTTTTTCATTGTTTGCTCCTTGAAAGAATCCAGTGCGAAAACATCAGCATTACCAGTGAAAACACCAGCAACAGAGTACCCAGTGCATTAACTTCAGGCTTAAGACCTACACGCACCATAGAATAGATGCGCAAAGGAAGAATTTCATAACTCGGGCCGCTGACAAAGGTGCTCACCACAACGTCGTCCATGGAAAGCGTAAAGCCCAGCATCCATCCCGCCATCAGCGCAGGCATGATAACCGGGATCAGCACGGTTCGGGTCATAGTGAAATCACTGGCACCAAGATCCCGTGCCGCTTCCGGCAAGCGCTCATCAAAACCGGCGAGCCGGGCCATAACCGTTATCACGACAAACGGCAGACAAAAGGTAACGTGGGCCAGCAGCAGCGATACATAGCCGAGCTTCAGCCCCAGCAACAGAAACAGCCCGAGCAGTGAAATGGCCAGTACAATCTCCGGCGACATCATGACAACAAACAACATCCCGTTCAGGACTTTCTTGCCACGAAAGCGGTAACGATGCAGAGCCAGCGCGGTCAGCGCTCCGATCAGTGTCGATACGGTGGCCGCAGTAAGTGCCAGCCACAACGAATTCCACATGGCCTGAACCATAGCGTGGTTATTGAACAGCGATTCGTACCAGCGCAGACTCAGACCACCCCAGCTATAGCCGGTACGGGAATCGTTGAAGGAAAACACAACCAGCACAATAATCGGCACGTACAGAAGCAGATACACCAGCGCGAGATATGTGCGGGGAAGCCATCGCATCAGGCACCCTCCTCGCCCAGTCGGCGTTTACTCAACCGGTGGGCAAACATCAGCAGCGCCATGGCAACCGTCAGCATGATGCTGGCAGCAGCGCCAAACGGCCAGTTGCGGGCATCCAGGAACTGGTTCTTGATCACATTCCCTACCAGCAGGTTGCGCGAGCCACCCAGAATATCCGGCACAAAAAACAGCCCCATCGCAGGCAGCAATACCAGCATAACGCCAGCCAGAACACCAGGAAGGGTCAAGGGAACAATAACGTTTTTAAAGGTCGCAAACCGGCCTGCACCCAAATCGTGGGAGGCAAGAAGAACATCCTGACGCAGATCATCAAATACCGAGTACAGTGGCAGAATCATGAAGGGCAGCAGGAGATATACCAGACCCACTATCACCGCTCCTTCGGTGTACAGAAGTTGTGCCGGCTCATCGATTATTCCCAGAGACATTAACCCCTGGTTCAACAAGCCGTTCGTCGCCAGAATCAGCTTCAGCGCGTAGGTTCGTACCAGCGAGTTGGTCCAGAAAGGCACAATCAACAGGAAAATCAATAACATCTGCCGCCGCTTTTCCACCCGCGACAAGGCCCAGGCGAAAGGATACCCAATCAACAGACAAACCAGCGTGGTCATTGCCGCCATGTACAGGGAGTGGATGAATACCTCAAGGTACAAGGGGTTGAACAGCTGGCGATACGCATCCAGATTCAACGGCATGGAAATGAAGGTGCCGGGGTTCCGTGTCATCACACTTGTCCCCACTACCAACAGGTTCGGCGCGAGCACAAGGAACAGAAGCCAACCCCATACCAGCACCAGAACAGCCGCTCTGAACGGCTGTTGCCTAATGCTCAGCATCATCGGCGGCCAGCTCCTCTTCATCTGTCAATGGCTCGTCGCTTTCTTCCGCCAGCAACCACTCCCAACCGTCTACCCAGCTCACCCGGACGGGTTCACCAATGCTGTAATCAAAAGCGGGATCGTCTTCATCAAAAAACTCGCTGGCCATGACCTGGCTACCATCCTCCAGCTCAATAACCGAGTCCAGGGTGCTGCCTTTATAATTCCGCTCTACGATTTTTCCGGCCACGCCTTCGGTATCATCCGGCGCCAGCACCCGGAGATCTTCCGGGCGCAGCAAGACGTGCAACGGCTGATTGGTCGTTACACGGAAAGAAGGTTTGCCCAGAACCCGGTTCAGGCCAAAAACGTCAACGCTGATGCGCTTGTCTTCAATTCCCGTTACGCGACCAGGGAAAAAATTGGTCTGGCCAACAAAGCGCGCAGTAAAGACATTCGCCGGACGCTCATAGACTTCCCGTGGGGTGCCCAGCTGCTGGATCAGACCGTCTTTGAGCACCACGATGCGATCAGACATGGACAGCGCTTCTTCCTGATCATGGGTGACAAAAACGAAGGTTATGCCCAGTTCACGCTGCAGGCGCTTGAGCTCAACCTGCATGGTGCGACGCAGCTTATAGTCCAGAGCAGACAGGGGCTCATCAAGCAATAACATCTTTGGCCGCTTGACCACAGCACGGGCGATTGCTACCCGCTGCTGCTGACCACCGGAAAGCTGATGTGGCTTGCGCCTGGAGAAGTCCTCCAGCTGAACCATGGCCAGCGCTTCTTCAACGCGCTCGCGGATTTCCGCTTTCGGCCGTTTCTCCATCTTCAGCCCATATGCCACATTGTCGAAAACCGACATGTGGGGAAACAAAGCGTAGTTCTGGAAAACGGTGTTAAGCGGACGCTCCTCTGGCGGGGTCTGGGTAATATCCACACCAGACAGCGTCACCGTGCCCTGATCCGGCAGTTCAAAGCCTGCCATCATGCGCAAAAGCGTAGTTTTACCACAGCCGGACGGCCCAAGGAGTGTAATGAACTCGCCATCGTCAATTGTCAGGCTGAGCTCATCTACCACGGTTTTACCGTCAAACTGTTTGCTGATACCGCTCAGCGATAGGAGTGTTTTAGTCATCAGCCCTGTCCAAATAATGAGCGGCGTATTTTTTCAGAAAGAGCCTTACATAAAAAGGTCAGTGACGGTTTTTTACACAACAATTTTATCCAGTGGGGAATCCGAAGCTGCCGTTCCTGGCAAATGGGGTATTTCTGTATGGGGAATTGTTTTAAAAGGCGCCCCGACTGTCGAAGCAGTCGGGGCCAGCTGGAAGGTTTTATTCGCCAGCAACGCTGTCGAGGTAGGCTTTGTCTGAAATATTGGTCCATTGACGGACCTGTTTCAGGTAGCCGAAGTGCGAGTCGATAATCTCTTTTGCCAGCTCATCTTTCGCAGCGGCTTCAGCCAGCAGCTTGTTGGTTGCGGCACGCATCGCTTCGATGACTTCCGGCGGGAAGGTCTTGTGCGTTACGTCCGGATAGTCTTCTTTCATACGATCCCAGGCCACACCACTGTCGTGAGTGGTCTGGATGTACATGTCATAAGCTGCGGTGCGCATGGCTACACGCAGAATTGCCTGCAGGTCCTTCGGCAGTTTGTCCCAGCTTTTCTGGTTAATAAGGAACTGTACTTCCGCACCTGGCTCCTGCCAGCCCGAGTAGTAATACTTTGCAATCTGGTGGAAGCCCATCGGGAAATCAAGCGCCGGTCCTACCCACTCAACCGCATCAACTGTTCCGCGCTCAAGCGCTGTGTACAGTTCACCGGGAGGCAAATTAGTAACCGCCACACCCAGCTCGGACATCACCTCACCCGCAAAACCGGGGGTCCGCATTTTCAGGCCTTTAAGATCCGCAACGGAATTGATCTCTTTGTTAAACCAGCCACCCATCTGGTTGCCGGTATTACCACCCGGGAAGGAGAGCAGACCATAAGGTTCATAAACCTTCTGCATCAGTTCCATGCCTTTGTCGTGGTAGAACCAGGCATACATTTCCGGTGCAATCAGACCAAAGGGAATTGTAGTGAAGTACATTGCATTGGGAATGGTGCCTTTATAGTAATAAGAGGCAGTGTGTCCCATGTCGTACTGACCGTTACGCACCAGGTCGAAAATACCGAAAGGTGCTTTGTGCTTGTTGGCACTGTCAATACGGATCTTCAGGCGTCCGCCTGACATTTCTTCGGCCATTCTGGCCATGTTCTCGGTAGTTTCTCCAAGAATAGGCGAGTTGGGCCCCCAGGTTTGCGCAAGGCGCAGGGTGTAGTTTTCTGCGGCCATGCCGAGCGAACTAACAGAGAACAACAGCGTCACCGCTGCCATTCTGAACAGACCAGTCATCATCGTTAGCACCATTTATCGTGTTGTTATGTTATATCTTTATCGCAAAAGCGCCCATAATCTTAGCCCGTGATGACACCCGGCGCCAAGAGTTGTTCTGTCCTGTTCACCCTGCAACCCGAGAATCAGACTTTGAAGCGGCTCACCAGATCCCGCAGGCTTTCGCCCAGCCGAGCGAGCTCAAGGCTGGCTTCATTCGTCTGAGTGACCCCCGTATCGCTACGCTGCGCTGCATCGACGATACGTACCACGTTCTGATTGATTTCTTCTGCCACCTGGCTTTGTTGCTCTGCCGCAGTAGCAATCTGGGTTACCTGATCGTGAATCTGTCCGACGGATGTTTCAATGGTTGCCAGTGCGCCTGAGGCATGGTTGATGCGTTCCACCGTTTCGGACGACCGCTCCCGGGATCGGTTCATCCGTTCAACGGCTGAACGGGTTTCGCTTACAAAGCCGTCAATCATTTCACGGATCTGATCAGCAGACTCCGCACTGCGCCGTGCAAGCTGGCGCACTTCATCTGCGACCACAGAAAAACCACGGCCATGATCACCCGCTCTGGCAGCCTCAATAGCCGCGTTCAATGCCAGCAGATTGGTCTGTTCAGTAACTGCCTGAATTACATCCAGTACCTTCTGGATATCGTCTGATTTTTCAGCCAGCGCATTGATACTCAGAGCGCTCTCCTGAATTTCCTCAGACAACTGGTTTACAGCGCCCTGCGCACTGGCAATGGTTTCACCACCCTCTCTGGCCATCCGGTCTGCATCCGATGCGGCACCTTCAACCTCACTGGCATTACCGGAAATCTGCTGGATGGTCGCTGCCATTTCATTAATCGCAGAGGCAATCTGATCGGTTTCCGACCCTTGCTCCTGCACGGACGCCCGCGTTTCATTTGCTACCCGGCTCAGTTCTTCCGCAGAAGATGCCACCTGATCCGTTGTGGCACCGACCTCCCGGATGGTTGTCTGAATTTTCATAACAAAAGCATTGAAACGACGGCCCAGCTCTGAAAGCTCATCACTGCCCTGATCCGGCAAACGCTGGCGCAAATCACCCTCACCATCGGCGATTTCCTGCATCATTTCGCTTACGTTTTTCAAAGGCCTGGTTACTGTGCGGCCAACAAACACACCGATTACCAGTGAGATGACCACAACGATGAAGGTAACCAGAAGAATAAAGCCGAGTGTTGCAACTATGTTTTCCTCGATTTCCAAGCGGGCAGCTGCAACTTGCCGATCGATATCGGTAATGTAAACACCAGCACCAATCATCCAGTCCCAACCAGGAATAATTGCGGAGTAAGATACTTTCGACTCTTCATTACCTGATGCAGGGTTGGGCCAGTCATAGCCGAGATAGCCGGTGGACTCTGCAGCGTCAAACAAGTCACCTACAAGCTGTCTGACGGCCGGACTATTATCCTGCCCCTCTCTGGAAGGGTCCGGCGAGTATGCAACAGCGCGCGCTGCCCGGTTGTAAGCAAAAACGTAGTTTGTCTTTTCGAACCGGATAGAGCGCAAACGGGATGCAGCCTGGGCTTTAGCTTCATCTTCAGACAATGCCGTATCGTTCTTCGCCTCCAGAACCACCGCTTTTGCCGCATCAATCAGGTTCTTCAGCCCCAGCTTCCGGGCTTCCAGGAGACTGGTTTCAAGGCGCTGTAACTCTGCTTCTCCATTCACCTTTATCTGACTGACTGAAATCCAGGCAACAGTTGCCGCTGTAACCAGCACTGGTATTAGCACTGCCAGCAGTAAACGGGTTCGTATATGCAGGTGGTTCAAAAAATTCATTACGCCAGATCCTCAGGAGGGTATTGTCTCAAGGTATTAACGACGACAGTTTAAAGATCTTGAGGACAAACAGTTAATTTTCATGCACCACATCAATGTCCCTGCCTTCGTCACACTTACGGCAATCAAGTTCAAAGCCAAGCATGGAACGCCGCCCTTCTGCGCTGGTCACCCAGGGCCTGTTCACCCACGGCGGGGTATGACGTACATGCTGATTGTGGCCACAAGCAAGTTGAGCAACCCAATGAGATTCTTCATCCTGGTGGTATCCGGCTATCGGTTGTTTCATATCATCGAAATCAATGAATCAGACTGTGTATAAAAATTGCGGGGCGTACAGGAAGACCTTCCAGATGCCGCAAAATAGTGCCCTTCAGACGCTCTGACCGCCCGGACCAGTTGGCAGGAAGGCTGATTTCCACCATCAGGTTCGGGCCGAGCTTGGCCATTCTCACCTGTTCCGGTGCAAGCCCCACCGAGTTCAGGACATCATGAACTTCTTCCGTATACTCTGCCGGAGGTGCTGCAAGCATGAGCTCCCGTATCGCACCGATGGTCATTTTTACCGGCACAAGTATGAAATAGGCAGAAATAACGAGCATCATCATCGGATCAGCATACACGGCCCAGGAAGACCAGGCGCTCTGCTCCAGCCACCAGGCAATACCAAACCCCAACAGCACTGCTGCGCTGAGTACCGAATCCATAAACCACTGCCGCCGTTCGGCAAGGAGCAAGCCGGAAGATTCACGGCGCCCCACCCACTTCAGATACACCCATACCGCAGCACAGCCCAGAACACTTACAGAAGCAAAAACCAGAGCCCTGTCGGCACTTACAGAGCGACCACCTTCAAGCATTGCAGCAATCGCAGATGCCAGAGACAACAAACATACCAGCGTAATCACCAACCCTTTGACGGCAATCACCAAAGGCTCAACCGCACCACGACCAAACGGGTATTCCCTGGTGGCAGGACGGCGGACAACTCGTGCTGCGTATAAAGACAGGAGCGACAGCATCAGGCTGACCAAAGAGTATGCGCCATCAAACAGGATGACCAGCGAGTCAATCCACAAACCCCAGGTAATTCCGGTCAGGGCAAACAGGCCGGCCGCAACCGCAGACACACTCAGCGCCATATTTTCCAGCGCTATAGACTTAAACATTTTGATCTCCCGTGATTTACCAGCATATTATCGCGGTGTATCTGGCGAGTGCGAGTCGGTGGCCGACGGAAAAACCGTCACCAGGGAGGTGTTTCTTGAAAACGTCACAGGTAAGAGTATTCCTGGCGGTAGTGCGCAACGGCACTATCGCAGCGGCAGCCCGGGAGCTTAACCGAAGCCGTACCACTGTAAGCACCGCTCTGGCAGCATTGGAAGACGAACTTGGCGTAGCCCTGTTCGAACGCAGTGGAAACCAATTGCACCTGACAAGTATCGGCCAGGCCATAGTTACGGATTGTCGTCGGTTCGATCAGGTAGCAATGCAGATTTCCGCACGCTGCCAGCATCACCTCAGCGGTGCAGAATCCGTTTTACGTATAGCCCGGGATGATTCAATTCCGGAATCCGTGTGGCGAGACCTTCTGCACAGGCTCAAAGCCCGCTTTCCTCAAACCAGCCTCTCTGTGTATCTGGCGGCGCCCCGGGAACTCCCTGCTCTGGTCAAAAACCAGTCGGTGGATGTAGCCTACGGTCTTATGCCGGCTCTGGTGAGCGAGGGCTATCAATGGTTTCGTGAACTTGCAGATGTGCGAATGCTCACAGTAGCCGCACCGGACCACCCACTTAGCCGGCTTAAACGGGTAACTCAGGATGATCTCATCAGCCATACCGAAATCACGCTGGCCTTTATGCAGAACGATCGGCTGGAAGCTGAATCTCCGGAAACAGCCAACTATCTGGCATTCACCCAATACGAACTGATACGGGATGCAGCAATTGACGGTGCTGGCTGGGCAGACCTTCCCCTGCCTCTTATTACGAATGCCCTGAGGCAGGATAAACTCAAAGTTGTTCACCACCGCAGTGCTCGCTGGTGGAAGGTGTTCAGCGCACTGGAATCCGAACAGGCGCAAGGCGGCGCGGTTCTGGGGTGGCTGGCCACGGAACTGGAACAGTATCTGGAAACAGTGGAATAGGTATTACCGTCCGGCAAGCCGGGAACGCCCGGCCCAGGCCGACCACGAATACAACCCAAGCGCCACCCAGATCATCATAAAGCTCGCCAGCTTTTCAGGGCTCAGGGGCTCATTGAATACCAGTAACGCAATCAAAAACTGAATAGTGGGATTGATATACATAAGAAAGCCGACAGTTGACAGCCGCAACCTGCGTGCTGCACCGGCAAAAAGCAGCAAAGGAATTGCCGTTACAATGCCACTGGAAAGCAGCAGCAACGTAGTGTCAGCGCTCTCAAAGAAATGGGAGGCCCCCGCATAACTTAATGCTGCAAGTGCTAACAGCCCGACAGGCAACAGAAGGAGTGTTTCCACGAACAATCCTGAAAGCCCATCCAGAGCAACCTGTTTACGAAGCAGACCATAGATCCCGAAGCTGAACGCAAGCACCAGCGTTATCCAGGGCACAACCCCCAGGAGAAATAGCTGGTAGAGAATGGCAATGGTCGCCACCACCACAGCCAGAACCTGCAAGCGGGATATACTTTCCTTGAGTACAAGCATGCCCAATCCGACGTTAACCAGAGGCGTCAGAAAGTAGCCGAGACTGGCCTGCAGAACCTGCCGGGATTCCACGGCATAGATGTACACACCCCAGTTAACTGCAATAAGCACCGCACAACCAAGAACAAGCCCCAGCTTTTTCGGGCGCGCCAGAGCCGACTTTACGACCTGCCAACGCTTCAGAAATGTGACAACAACCGCAAGGAAAACACAGGACCAGAGCACCCGGTGAATCACCACTTCCCAGGCCGGCACACCTTCAAACAAAGCAAAATAAAGCGGGAAGCACCCCCAGATGGTGTAGGCAGACACGCCGAATACAACACCCTGATTTGTTTCCTGTGCTGCCATTCAAATAGCTTCCTCATTATGCGCGGTGGCGCTAAATTTAACATGCTCGCAGGGTGTCACGCCCGGGCAATATGCCTTAACCTTAAGGAGCCCCTCTTGTCGTGCGGGAACCCTTTCAGAAAACATTTCTGGCCACACGACGAGCGGTGCAGGTTTTTTTGCAGGAAATGGGCATGCCCATAGTGAGACCAGAGTTGCTCCCATTCAATTAATCATTGCTATACTGCGCCAAACACCTACAAGAACTGCCGCTAATGACGACGCGTGACACTGAGCAGACAATTCCTACCCAAAGTGCTGATGCTGCCGAGTCTTCTGTGGGTAAGGCGGCGCTTCAGACGATTCTCGACAATCTTGATGCTTTGGTGTACGTCTCAGATTTCGATACATACGAATTGTTGTATCTGAACGCTTATGGACGCAGCGTATGGGGCAATTTCCAGAAAGGCCAGAAGTGCTGGGAGGTTCTGCAAAACAATGATGGCCCTTGTAGCTTCTGCACAAACAATCTGCTCATAAACAGCGACGGACAGGCCACCGCCCCCCATGTGTGGGAATTTCAGAACGAGGTTGATAAACGCTGGTATCAGTGCCGGGATCAGGCCATTGAGTGGACTGACGGAAGGCTGGTTCGTCTGGAAATCGCCACGGACATCACCGATCGCAAGTACATGGAGATTGCTTTGCAGGATGCCCGGAAAAAAGCGGAAGCAGCGTCTCTGCAGGACGAGCTCACTCTTCTGAATAACCGCCGGGCATTTTTCCAGTTCGGGAATTTATTCCTCAAACAGGCTCGCCGGCACCAGACGCCCATGGCCGCCATTATGTTCGATCTGGACCATTTCAAACAGATCAATGACAACCACGGTCATGAAGCAGGAGATGCCGTCCTCAAAAAGGTTGGCAGCATGCTGCTGGATAAGGTGCGGGACTCCGATATTGCTGCACGCATTGGCGGCGAAGAATTCGGCATATTGCTACCAGACACCACTCAGGATCAGGCTATAGAGCTGGCAGAACGCCTGCGCTTCATGCTCCAGGAACTACAGATCCGTTACCGGCAGGTGGAGCTTCGCCCGACTGCCAGCTTTGGCGTTGCAATGTTATCTGCAGATGACGACCGGCTTGAGGCTCTGCTCTCAAGAGCCGACGACGCCATGTACCAGTCAAAAACCAGAGGCCGGAACCAAGTGCACCTGTCGTCGTAGCTCCCCCATTGACTTGCGGGCAATGCAAGCGCTTTTACGGGCGTCGTGTTACCGCCATTGTCAGGCGAGAAATGCAGGTCGTCTTACCCTCTTCATTTTCTATACGGATCTCCCATACCTGAGTCGCACTGCCTATATGAATGGCCCTGGCCGTTCCATAGACCCAACCCTTGGTCGCCGGGCGAATGTGGTTAGCATTAACTTCTAGCCCTACTGCAACAGTATTCGGATCTTTCAGGCAACAATTGGCGGCCATACTGCCCAGTGTTTCTGCAAGCACCACCGATGACCCGCCATGGAGGATGCCAAAAGGCTGAACCGTGCGTTCATCGACCGGCATCCGGCCTTTCACGTAATCATCACCTATTTCAGTATACTCAATGCCCATGTGGCTCACTGCCGTGTTAGCGCTGCTTTTCGCCAACCCTTCAAGGTCCGGTTTACGGGTCCAGATTGCCATGCTGATAGAAACTCTCTTATTGGGTTTATGAAGTATCCTGCAGTCGCTAAAACTGCAGAGACATGTAGCGAGCCGTGTATTCACTGACAAGCTCGTCCAGACGACCTGAATTATTCAGGGTATACAGACGATCTGCAATGCGTTCACGGAATTCGAAGGTGTTGCATTCCGAGTTTTTGGAAAAGGTGAAGAAAAGCCCTTCGGTACTCACCGGCACATCCAGAGACACAAACTCATCATCCAAACCCATACTCTGAAGTTTTACCTGTCCCTGCAATCGTTCATACAACACATAATCCAGGCGCCCGGCCAAAGCCATTTCAAAGGATTGTTCCAGGGTTCTGACGCTGACAATTTCCAGATTTTTCTCGGCATAACGGTCAAACCCCTGCCCGAAACTGTTATTAATCAGCGTACCTCCTGTTTTGCCCTCCAAATCCGGCCAGTGGCGATATTCAAACACCCGTTCTTTGGGCACCCATACGGACGTGGAAACATGCATAAAAGGGGGCAGCACATAATCCATATACTCGATACGCTCCGAGGTAATAAAGGCGCCGGCGACCATATCAAGCTCACCCACTCGGGCAAGACGCTGAACCCGTGCCCAGGAGCCCAGGTTCTGAACCTCCAGAGTCACGCCAAGGGGCTCAATAACTTCCTGCAGATAAGCGGCGGCCGCACCTGTCAGCTTCCCGGGTGCCAGGGAATCCTCCCATAGCAATGGTGGATACTCGGGGTTGCCACTCACCGTCAGCGTTTTGCAAAAGGCCGCTGACGCCTCTGCTCTGCCAGAAACTATCAGGGTCAACAAAACAGCCAGGAGCGTGCTACCGGTGACAGACATACGTTTCCTGAAGTCCGACGAGTAACCTGTCATCCTGTTTTGCCTCGATGGATTATAGAGCGTAGTGATCCATGTACTCGAGTACCAGATCTTCGTATATACCTTCTGCTGTTATCAGTTTGAGCGCGGCGCGCATGTCGTCAGAATACTCCAGCACCGGAGATGTCCTGGCAACCGCGATCCAGGACCTTTCTCCAGGCACGAAAAAAGGAGACACCTTGACTGACAGACCAAGCTCACGAACCGTATACAACCCCACAAGTTCCGGGGCAACAACAACATCGACCCGGCCCTTCTCCATCATCAGAAGCAGGTTTTCATACCGGGGGGCGGCTTCTTTATGCAGCCGCTCATCATTATCAAACTTTGTGAAATAACTCGCCCCTTCCATTACCCCTATGGTTTTACCGTATAGATCCGCATAACGCTCAATACGACCAGAGTCTCTGGAATACAGGAACAACCTGCGTTCCGGCGGGAAAGCCGGCGCAACAAACTCCATCAGGTTATTCCTTTCAGGCGTTTTCAGGACCCCCAGCATAACGTCTACCTCGCCGCGCCGGATCAGGTTCAGAACCCTCCGGAAAGGAGCTTCCCGGTAATACGTCTTCCAGCCCAACCGCTCCGTGATTTCCCTGAAAATATCCACGTACAGGCCTGACGGCGGTCCACCGTCAACAATCCGGTACGGCGGTGCGTGGCTGGCACCCACCGTAACCTTCAGGGGGGGGATGGTCTCTGTCCCCTGCTGGGCATTCGCAGTAAGCGCCACTACCGACAGTAAAGCGGCAATCAATACCCGCATTGTCTATTGTCCCCATGCAACTGTTTAAAACGAACAGGGACTGTGCCCCGATTACAGTATAGACGCTCTCAGTTCCATGAACGGTCTGGCTACACAAAAAGATGCACATCCACACATAGCAGCTGCCTCGCCAGGGCACTGACCATTCACATAATCTCCTGCTATTTAAGCACCAACATCTGCCAGTCTGTGCTAACGTTTTGAAGAACATCTCAAAAAGGCTGATTTTTTTCATGAGTAACCCCAAACACACCCTTTTCTGGATGACCTTTTTTCTGGCAATCGTTTCAGTCGTCGGCGTGTTGGTCCACAAGCCGCTGATAACCGCATTTATGGCAAACTGGGTCTTCAATCTGCTGATTATTTGTGTCCTTTTTGTCGGCATCGGCCTGACCTACCGCCAGGTCTTCGTACTATTCCCGGAACTGCGCTGGATATCCCAGTTCCGTACCGGGCATTCAGGCCTTTCGGTGCTCGAGGAACCCCGCTTGCTCAAGCCTTTGGCACGGCAGCTGGGCGAAGAATCCAAACGTGATCGTTTCACCCTCTCCACCCTGTCACTGCGCACAGTTCTGGATGGCATCCATTCCCGGATGGACGAACAGCGCGAAATAACCCGGTATTTCATCAACTTGCTGGTTTTTCTCGGGCTTCTGGGCACCTTCTGGGGTTTGCTGGGTACCATCAATGCAGTGGGTGAGGTGATTACCAATCTTGATATGGGCCAGGGCGATTTCGGTAAGGTGTTTGCAAACCTCCAGACAGGGTTGTTAACACCCCTGCAGGGCATGGGGACAGCATTCAGCTCATCGCTGCTCGGTCTTGGAGGATCGCTGATCCTGGGCTTTCTCGATATCCAGGCCGGGCATGCCCAAAACCGGTTCTATGATGGACTGGAAGAGTGGCTGACAGGCGTTACTAATCTGGTCGACACCTCTAACAGCGACGAACGCCGGCCATGATCGGATCCAGACGCCGAAGCCGGAGCACCACCAACGTCTGGCCAGGGTACGTAGACGCACTCTCAGCCCTGCTTATGCTGGTGATCTTCATGCTGCTTATTTACGTAGTCAGCCAGCTGTTCCTGTCTCAAACCTTGTCTGACCGCAATTCTGAACTGGCTCGCCTGAATCAGAGGCTGGACGAGATTTCTCAACTTCTGGGGCTGGAACAGAGCAAGACAAAAGCTCTGGAACAAGAGATGCTCTCCGTTCAAAGCAACTTCAGCGCCAGCCTGGCAAAAAATGAAGATCTGCAACAGCGGCTGGACGCGTCCCGCAAACAGCTCATGCAGCAAACCGCCGATGCCGAGGCCCGGGCGGAAAGGCTGGCCAGCATGAATCGGGAGCTGGATGACAAGGACGAGCTTTCTGCAAGCCAGCAGAACATGATCCTGCAGCTGTCCAGCCAGATAGCATCACTTCAGAGCCAGCTTCAGCAGATAACCGCCGCACTCAAGCTGCAAAAAGAAATAACGGCGGACAAAGAGGGAGAGCTGGAAAATGTCAGCAAACGCCTCAATACGCTGCTGGCTGAGCGGGTCAACGAACTGGAACAGTACCAGTCTGCATTCTTCTCGAGGCTGCGCGACATTCTGGCCGCCAATGAAAACATCCGCATTGTCGGCGACCGGTTCCTGCTGCCTTCCGAGCTGCTGTTTGCTTCTGGTTCAGCCAGCCTGGGCCCGGAAGGAAAACAGGAACTCGACAAGCTGGCCGAAGTGCTGCTGGATGTGGTCAAAACCATCCCCGCAGATCTTGAGTGGATTCTGCGCATTGATGGCCATACCGATCTGATTCCCATCAACACACCGCAGTTTCCCTCCAACTGGGAGCTTTCAACTGCTCGCGCTGTAGCGGTAGTGCGTTACCTCGCAGCCCGGAACGTGCCCGAAAACCGCATGGTGGCAGCAGGCTTTGGTGAGTTCTTCCCGGTTGCAGATGGTGCCACGCCGGCAGCCTTGCGGAAAAACCGGCGCATAGAAATCAAACTTACAGACCGCTAACCCAGCCCGTGTTCCAGCAAGGCATTGACGGTAGTGGTATAGGGGGCATCAATGCCGAGTTCTTCCGAGCGACGCAGTACAGCCCCCGCAATGCTATCCAGCTCCAGCGGGCGACCCTTTTCCTTATCAACCAGCATGGAGGTTTTGATCGCATTAAAGCTGCTGATCAGGGCGAACATCTCGTCAACATCATCCTTGCCGAGTTTCAGGCCATCGGCTTTTGCGGCAGCGGCAGTCTCTGCCATCATGCCGTACACAACGCGGCTGAGCTGCGGGTGCCGGGTCAGACTTTGCGTATCCAGCCCTGTTAATGCAGAGATCGGGTTAACGCCATTATTGATGACAAGCTTTCGCCATAGTTCATAGCGGATGTTATCTGAAACTGTTGCAGGAATACCTGCCTTGTCAAAAGCATTCTGCAGGATTTCGAGAATCGGCCGCCGGGCATCCTGTATCTCAGGGACGGAGGGCCACTCACCCATAACAATCTGCGCAACGCCTTCGGCTTCCACTACTCCTGGTTCAACAATATGACCGCCAATACGCACCGCTAATCCGCCCAGAACGCGACTTTCGCCAAGTACCCTGGCAATCACAGGTTCGTTGTCCACACCGTTCTGCAAAGACAGTACCGATACATCACTCTGCCCCAGCCAGGGGCTTAGCTCATTCAGCACGGCCTTTGTCGCAGTGGATTTGAGGGCAATGACAATCACATCAAAATCGCCAGACTGATAGTTCTGCACCAGGGCTGCGTGATCAACAGCAGGCACCTGGCACTCCATAACTCGACCTTCATAGTGAACCACCAGGCCCTTTTTCTGCAGGGCAGCAAGGTGCTCGCCACGAGCCGTAAGCACAACCCGGTGGCCAGCCTCAGCCAGCCTTGCGCCGTAATAGCCGCCAATACCCCCGGCGCCGATGACAAGTATATTCAGCATAGTAAACAGGCCTCTTTATCCACTCGTTCCGAAGACATCGCGTTACTGATCCTTCGTATCCTCAGCCCGACTCATCGAACATTCAATGCAGAATTTATCATAGCGGTGATGTTCCTGCTTTTATGTATCAGATCAGATACTTTGCTGATCTCTTCCTGCGAAATTTCACCTGCCTTCCATACAAGTATAAGCGAGCAATTCCTTCAGGCCTTTAACGCCCTTTCGAATCACTTACAGTTGGTGCAACATACCAGATCATTTCGTGACATTATTACTGTAGTTTTTCCCACTGAATCAAGAGAGGATACTTTTCCATGGCTTTGTTCAGCCAGAAGAACGCGCAGGAACAATTAGATGCCGAGACAGCGAAAGTAAATCGCGCTGACCTGGAGACATTGCTTGAACGGCAGCGGGCTATTGAAGAAAAGGTGAAAGGCAGTGGCAAGCTGAAAAGGTTCAGCGCCGATATAAAACTGATGTTTTCCATGCTCAGGGATTACTGGAACGGAAGTTACAGAGACATTCCCTGGAAAAGCATCGCAGCAGTTGCAGGGGCACTTATTTATGTAATGAATCCCCTGGATTTTATTCCGGATCTTATTATCGGCTTTGGTTTTCTGGACGATGCGGGTGTGGTTGCACTATGTTTGAAGCTGGTCGAATCAGACCTGCACAAGTACGCAGCCTGGAAAGAAATCAAAGAAGGTGCCGGGCAATCGGCACAAGCGGATTGATTGAATAATGAACTACGGGTAATCTCACGACCCTCACTCTAAACCGTCAAATATCCCGGAGAACACGTGGATTTCGCCACACTGATTGGCCTTCTTGGCGCCATCTTACTGATCGTAACCGCCGTTGTTCTTGGTGCGGCCCCCGATGTTTTCCTCAACTCTGCATCGCTGCTGATCGTCGTTGGCGGAACCATGCTGGTTGTGCTTTCCAAATTCAGCATCCCACAGTTTCTCGGTGCCTTTAAAGCGGCTGCCCGGGCGTTCAAATTCAAGCTTCCGGAAACCCAGGCCAGTATTGAAGAGCTTGTGGAGGTTGCAAACATTGCCCGTAAAGAAGGCGCGCTAGGCCTTGAGGGACGGGATGTCGCTTCACCTTTTCTGAGCAGCGGTATCCAGATGCTGGTCGATGGCCAGACCAGCGATACCATTAAACAGCTTCTGGATAAAGAACGCCTGATGACCCTGGACCGCAACCGCTCAGGCTCCAAGGTATTTATGGCTATGGCGGACGTGGCACCGGCAATGGGCATGATCGGCACCCTGATTGGCCTGGTGCAGATGTTATCTAATATGGAAGACCCTAAATCCATCGGCCCGGCCATGGCTGTTGCTCTGCTTACCACCCTGTACGGCGCGATGATTGCAACCATGATCGCCACCCCGATTGCGGACAAACTGTCCCTGCGCATGACCGAAGAAGCCCGCCTGCAAATGCTTTACACCGACGCATTGGTAGCTATTCAGCAAGGTACAAACCCGCGCATTATCGAACAGATGCTATCCAGCTACCTGCCCCCGAACAAGCGTGACAAAGCGCCGGATGCGGAGGCCGCCAGCGGATAAGCCCCATGGACGAGCTGCCAGAAGAGGAAAAACCGGGTATTCCCGCCTGGGTTGTGACTTTTGCCGACCTGATGTCGCTGCTGATGTGCTTCTTTGTACTTTTGTTGTCGTTTTCTGAAATCGACGCGATGAAGTTCAAACAGATTGCCGGAGAACTCTCAAAGGCATTCGGCGTTCAGCGCGATGTACCGGCCCTCGAAATCCCCCAGGGCACCAGTCCGATTTTCGACAAGTTTTCACCCGCCCCGCCCGAGCCCACGCTGGTCAACGAGGTAAAGCAAACCACAACCGATCAGCAGCCCGAACTGCAGACCCTGAAAAGCCCCACAGACGATGCGCTGGAAGCGGCTGCAAAGGAATTCCTTGAAGCCAGTACGTCCAGCATCCGGGAGGTTCTTGAGGAGGCCATTGACGATGGCCGCATTACCGTGGAAAAAGACCAGGACCAGCACCGTATCGTTATACGGGTTGAGGAGAAGGGATCTTTCCCTTCCGGTTCTGCAGACCTGACGTATGAATTTGAAGGTCTGCTTCTGGAGATGGCCGAAGTACTGGCCGAGATGCCCGGAAAGCTGATGGTTGAAGGGCACACCGACGATATACCTATACGGACTTCCCGCTTCTACAGCAACTGGGACCTTTCTGCTGCCCGTTCAGCCGCTGTCGCAAACGTGTTGCTGGCGACCGGGGATGTTGAACCCACGCGTCTGGCAGTCAAAGGACTGGCTGATACCGAACCCAGAGTGGAAAATACATCCGCAGACAATCGCGCGAAAAATCGTCGCGTTGAGATCATCATTGATCTGTCAGACCCCATGGTGGAACAAGGGGTTCGGCTTCGGGAACTGCTTGAAAAAGAAGCCGGCGAGAACGAGGCTATCATTGATATACGCCCCGTAAGTCCGGATTCGGATTCGGGCACGATTACCTGGTAGGCCGGGCCCTCCACTCCCGAAATTGCTCGAGCCAGGATAATAAAGCCGGAATAACCAGCAGCACCAGCACCGTGGACAGCCCGAGGCCAAAAGCGATGGAAGTCGCCATGGGTATCAGAAACTGGGCCTGCAGGGAGGTCTCGAAAAGCAGCGGCAGTAAACCTCCGATTGTGGTCAGGGATGTGAGCAGGACAGCACGCACCCGCTGAACCACCGCTTCGTTCAGCGCCTGATTGATACCCAGCCCCTTTTGCCGCTGCTGATTATAGAAAGACACCAGAATAATCGCGTTATTCACCACTATCCCCGCCAAACCAAAAAGCCCAAACAGAGACAAGACTGTGAGCTGCAGCCCCATCAGCCAGTGGCCGATCAAGGCACCGACCAGGGCAAAAGGAATGATTGCCATCACAATCAGCGGCAGACTCCAGGATGCAAACACCCATACCAGCACCACATACATCAGCGCTATGCCCACCAGCAGACCGGTCTGCATATCGGCAATGGTTTCGCGCTGGTCCGCTGCCCGGCCTTCAAAACTGTAGTGAACGTTAAAACGGCTGGCGATATCCGGCAGCGCGTCGGCCTGCAGGCTATCTAGAATCTGTGCCGCGGTGCTGACACTGGTATCAAGAGCTGAGGTTACTTCTATTGCCAGCTTGCCATCCGCATGGCGTAACGCCTCAAATCCCTGGCGGTGATCAAGGTTCATCACCTGATCCAAAGGCACAAAGCGCCCATCAGGAACTCGCACCGTCATACGGGACAGGGTAGACAACCGCTCGCGCTGATCCCGCGGTAACTGAACCCGTACCTCGATCTCATCCCTCCCGTCCTGATATATCTGGGCAACCCGACCATCAAACGCTGCCCGTAACTGGCCGCCAAGGTCCTCGATGGTGAGGCCCAGGGCTTCACCGTATGCACTCGTCTGATAGATCAACTGTTCCCGGCCCCAGGGCATGTCATCTTCTACATCCAGTACACCGGGCAGGGTCGATAGCGCCTGAGCCAGCTCTTCTGCGGCAAGCTTCAGATTTCTTGAGTCATCACCGGTCAGACGCACATTCACATCCCGGCCCGGAGGCCCTGCCTGGCGCTCCGAAATAGCAAGATTATCCAGCCCGGCAGGCAGAGTCATACGACTGCGCCATTCAGTGATAAATTCCGGATTACGTATCGGGCGCTGATCCGAAGGCACCAGTTCAATCATGATCGAGCCCAGCTCATCACCGGTCCGGGAACTTCCGCCCGAACCCAGAGTCGCGCCCACTGTGGTAACCGCATGCAGAATCAGGTTACCGCCCAGCGCCGCTTCCGTCTCATTCAACGCCTTCTGCATATCACCCATAAAGCGGTCTACCGTGGCACTGTCCGTACCCGCTACAAAGCTCGCATTGGCGTAGAGCACTGAGGGTTCCGGTGTCGGGAAGAAATTGAAGCCGAGCCGGCCGCCAGCAAGCAAACCCACGGTGAAAATGGCCAGAGCCAGTACGCTGGCCATAGTTATTCCCCGGTGTTCAAGGCTGCGCCGGGAGAATCGACGGAACGGACCCTCCCGAAAATCATCAAACCGGCGTTCAAAACTGTCACGGAAACGCACAACCGGGTTGCGGCCTGAGTTCGGCGTTTCTCCTTCACTTTTGCTCGTTCTACGGGGACTGAAAGCGTGTCTCAAGTGTGAAGGAAGCACTATGAAGCACTCCAGCAGTGAGGCAATGAGCACACAGATCATGACAACGGGAATATCGCCCAGAATATTGCCAATTACTCCCCCTACAACCAGCAGAGGCATAAATGCAGCGACGGTGGTCAGAGAGGACGCCAACACCGGCCAGACCATGCGCTTTGCTGCGCCTTCAGAGGCGTAGATGGAGTCCTCCCCCATACGCGCATGGGCGTCGGCATCTTCGCCTACCACAATGGCATCATCCACTATGACCCCCAACGCCATAATCAGCGCAAACAGGGAAATCATATTGATAGAGCCTCCGATCAGCCAGAGCACGCCCAAAGCTGCAAGAAAGGCGGTGGGTATCCCGACTGCAACCCAGAGTGCAACGCGCCCCGGAAGAAAGAGATACAACAGACAGACCACAAGAATCAGGCCGCTCAGGCCGTTCGTTGTCAGAAGAGAGATACGGTCGTTCAGCAGTTGCCAGGATTCATCGTAAACTTCGAGCTGTACAGAGGGTGGCAGCGTTGCCCGCGTATCATCCAGCCACGCTGCCAGAACCTTTGCTGCAGCCAGTGAGTTGCCGTTTTCCGCTCTCTGGAGTTGCAGCTCAATGGCCGGAAAGCCATTACGAATCAACGATACCTGGCTGTCACGATCCTCCTGCCGGACCGTCGCTATATCCCCAAGGCGCAGCTGTACGCGTTCGTCGCTGAGTACCGGCACAGACTCAAACGCCTGAGGACTTCGCCGTTGCTCGACAGACCGTAGTTCCCGGGCGGCATCCTGCTGAGCCATAATTCCTGCGGGCAAATCCCGTGAAACCGAAGCCACCCGGTCGGCAATCTGCCCAAGAGACAACCCCAGCGTTTCCAGCCTTTCCACGGGCACATCAATACTGATCTGTTGCTCTGGCAATCCGGTAAACGACACCCGGTCTATGCCCCTCTCCAGCAGCTCATCTTCATAACGATAGGCCAGAGCCCGAAGCTCGCTGCGATCCAGGTCACCGAATACCAGCAACCGGGCCACGGGCTCATAACGCTCAACTCTGGCAACCTGCGGCTCCTCAGCGTCTGCCGGCAGGTTTGTGAACTCATCCACCTGCTGGCGCACATCATCCAGCGCAGTGATCGGGTTAGTACCCTCCTCAAACTCCAGGGTAATAGACGCTACGCTCTGGGCCGAGGTGGAAGTCATTTTCTTCAGACCATCCAGGCTACGCAGACGCTGCTCCAGAGGGATGGTTATACCTTGTTCCACATCTTCTGCAGAGGCGCCACTCCAGACCACACGCACACTGACAACGTCCAGAGCAAAGGTAGGGAAAAACTGGATATTCATGCGGGTAAGGGCAAGCGCACCGGCAAGCAGCATCATCAGCATCACAAGATTGCCAGCAACCCTGTGATGTACAAAGAAGCCAATAACGCCTTTGTTGCGCCTCATGGAGCCGGGCTCCGCTGACCATCACTGTCACTGGCAATGTCCACCTTCAGCCCGGTCAGAGCATTCGGCAGATGGGTGACAACCATGCGAGCTCCAGGTTTCAGAGCCTCACCAGCAATCAGAAGGCGGCGTTCGCCATCACCAGAAAGCACTTCCCCCACACGCTCTACAGAGACACGTTGCATGCGGTTATCGTCTGTAACCAGATAGACGCTGTTTGCGCCATACAGGGCACTGAACGGAACGGCGACGGTTTCGCTGCGCTCCGGCCGTTCGAGATTGACCGGCAGCAGTGCACCCGGACGTATACTCGCTGCAGCTCCGGTCAGTTCAAGAATCGCTTCATCCCCGGCGGGATCACTGGTACCAGCAAAACCCTTGAGCCGGAAACGGAACTCCGGCTGGTTGCCATAAGCATAGAGATCATCCCCTTCTGCCAGGGCACCGAGCAGCTCAGCCCGATACCTGTTGGGTACCCTGGCCCGAAGTTCCAGTCGCTCTATTGCATAAACCGAGAGCAGTTTCTGGTTCGGGGTTACCTGATCACCCACGGCAACCTGAACCTCCGTTACAACACCATCAAAAGGAGCCGTAACCCGGGATCGCTCAGCATCACGCTGCATTGTTGCAAATGTTGCTTCGGCCTGAGCCAGCCGGGCTTCAAGGCTTTGCAACCTCGACGGATGCTCATCTATGGCACGCTGGCGAATACTGACGGTGAGTTCAGCTCTGGCCACAGCATCCGTTGCGCTTTCCAGACTCTCGCGGGAGGCAAGGTTACGACCTGCCAGGGATTGGGTGCGCTCCAGTTGCCGGCGGGCGTTGGCAAGAATCGCCTGTTCACTTCTCAGCGCCGCCTGATCATTGCCATAGCGCACCTGTTCAGCGCGTATCTGGGCCTCAAGATCCGCCACCTGAGCCTTCGCCTGAGCCAGTGCAGGCTCAACGTCCAGAGGATCAAGCGCCACTATCAGATCCCCTGCACTAACCCGCTGACCTTCCGCTACCGGCCGTTCAGCAATACGCCCGGCCAGAGTAGCCACCACGGACATCTTTTCCGGCGCAACCACTTCACCGTACAAAGGCAGCAGGGGAGTGTGAACTTCGGGCTCAACGACTTGCACCTCTACCCGCCAGCTGCGCTCCGTAGCGCTCACCTGCACAGGCTCCGGCCGCGTCATTTTCAGGAACAGGAACCCCAGAACACCAACTGCCAGAATAATTATGGGTATAAGTCGTTTGGACATGGCGTATTGACCAGCTAAGTTAAAGATAGACCCGCCTCAGGACGGGAGTGCCAGCACTGTGTCTCTGGAATACACCTTCGGAGTACTATGCAGAGTAAGTTCAGGACTACTGTTTAATAACAGGACGTTTCCAAAATACTGTTCAGGAGCACCATACGTTTGTTCTCTGAAGATTACGCAAACCTTCTTAGCGCAACCGCCATCAATGCTACGCTGGTGGTGGTCGTTGTACTTATGCACCATGAGATGCTGGTCCGCCTCAGCGTACTTCTGGCGAAAATGCATGAAAGCCATCACTTTCGCCTGGTCGTTGCCGTCCTTGGTGTGCTGCTCGCTCATACGGCAGAGGTATGGGTTTTTGCCGGGGCCTACTTTTTCATGCACCACGCTGACACATGGGGTTTGCTGACAGGCAATTTCGATGGCAGCTTTCTGGACTGCATTTACTTTTCTTTCAGTACCTTCACCACGGTTGGTTATGGTGATATCGAACCGATCGGTGAATTGCGGTTTCTGACCGGCATCGAAGGGCTTACAGGGCTGGTACTGATTACCTGGAGCGCTTCTTTCCTGTTCGTAAAAATGCAGCGCTACTGGACTGGCACCGAGACCCATTAAACCCACCCTCGCCTGGCAAGCGTGTAGTAAATCAGTGGCACCACCAACACTGTCAGTAACGTAGACAGAGCGAGTCCGAACACAAGGGAGATAGCCAGTCCGTTAAAAATAGGATCATTGAGAATAAAGTAAGCTCCCACCATCGCCGATATTGCCGTCAGCGCGATAGGCTTGATACGTACTGCGCCCGCCAGAACCACAGCCCGGTCCAGTTCGATGCCCTCATCCAGCAACTGGCGGATAAACACCACCAGTAATATGGAATTACGTACGATAATACCGGCCAGAGCGATCATGCCTATCATGCTGGTAGCGGTGAACTCCCGGCCCAGCAGGGCATGACCGGGCATGATGCCGATCATGGTCAGCGGAATAGGCGCCATAATAACCAGCGGCAGGATATACGAGCGGAACTGGGCTACCAGCAGCACAAAAATCATGAATATTCCGACACTGTAGGCAGCGCCCATATCCCGGAAGGTTTCATAGGTAATCTGCCACTCGCCATCCCACTTGAGCGTACCTTTTTCCGGCAACGGCGGCTGGTCAATAAAGAACTGCTCTGGAGCCCCTTCCTGCTGTTTCAGGCGCGAAACCATGGCAAACATTCCGTACAGGGGCGAATCCACTGCGCCTGCCATATCGGCGGTTACATAGGTCACCGGCAGCAGGTTTTTGTGGTAAATGGCGCCCATCCAGTCTGCTTCACGCACCTGTGCAACGCTGGCCAGAGGTACCAGATCACCAGTACGGCTGCGCACCTGCAGGGACATGAGAACGGATGGCTGAGCCTTGTTACCTTCGCTCAGAGTTACCCGGACAGGTACAGAGTATTTGGCATGATCATCATGCAAAAAGCTGACATTTATACCTCCAAGCGCCAGCTGCAAAACTTCCACTATCTGGGCCTGTGACACTCCATAACGGGCAGCCCGGGCGCGATCCACAACAATCTCCCACTGTCGGGTAGGCGCATCCAGCGTGGTATCAATATCCACCAGCCCGTCCACCTCGGCCATACCTGCAGCTACGGAGCGTGCCAGCACAGCACGTTGATCCGTATCTGCGCCATAGATCTCGGCAACCACTGGCGACAGCACTGGTGGTCCCGGTGGCACTTCAACAATTTTTACACTGGCGCCGTAACGATTGGCGATGGCGAGCAGCGGTTCCCGCAATCCCTGAGCAATATCATGTGACGGACGGGATCGCTCGCCCTCATCACTGAGGTTAACCTGAATGTCGCCCTGGTACGGATCGCTGCGAAGGTAATACTGGCGTACCAGCCCGTTGAAATTAATGGGCGCGGCAGTACCTGCATAGCTCTGCCAACTGGTTACTTCATCGACGCTCTCCAGGTAATGCCCCATTTCCATAAGCACCCGCTGGGTCTGTTCAACTGGCGCACTTTCAGGCATATCAACAACAACCTGAAGCTCCGATTTATTGTCGAAAGGAAGCATTTTCATAATGACCGCCTGAAACACGGGCAATGAGGAGGCAACCAGAGTCAGCAGAATAACAACAAGTGCGAGCAGGCGGCGGCGCCAGCGGTGGTCGCCCAGGAATGGCGTGAGAATGCCACCAAAAATGCGCAGTGATATGGGACTGACACCGTCAGCTGAGCTACCCGCCTCACCTGCCTCTTTCGCGGCTACGCCTTTTTCATGCTTCAGCAACCTGAGCGCCAGCCATGGTGCAACCACAAAGGCAACAATCTGGGACAGCACCATACCGGCGGACGCATTGATGGGGATAGGACTCATGTAAGGCCCCATCAGGCCCGTTACAAATGCCATGGGCAGCAATGCGGCCATAATGGTCAGGCTGGCCATTATAGTGGGCGTGCCTACTTCATCCACCGCCACAGGTATGATTTCCCGGACGGGATGGTTGGAGTTGCGTATCCGGCGACTGATGTTTTCAGTTATCACGATGCCATCATCGACCAGAATACCAATAGAAAATATCAGTGCGAACAGAGAGACACGGTTAAGGGTAAAACCCCAGGCCCAGGAGAATACCAGTGTCAGCAACAGGGTAATCAGTACAGCCACACCCACAATCAACGCCTGGCGCCAGCCCATGGCAATCAACACCAGTAATACCACGCAAAGAGTGGCGGAAATCAAATCAGAAATAAGCTTGCGTGCTTTAGCAGAGGCAGTCTCTCCGTAGTCCCTGGTGACAATTACCTCTACACCCTCCGGCAGAGCGCGATTGCGTATCTGTTCCAGCCGCTCTTCGATGGCCGTGGTGATATCCACAGCGTTCTGCCCGGGTTTTTTGGCTATTGCCAGCGTCACGGCGGGGTATACATCGCCAGGCTTGCCAACACTGTCAGCGCCCGCCCCTGGCCCGAAGCCGGTCATGACACTCTGGTCCACAATCGTCCCACCACGACTGATGGTTGCTACGTCATCCAGATGCACTGCCGCGCCGTTATGCATTCCAACAACAAGCTGGCGCACATCGTCTACGCTTTCCAGCAGTGTACCGGCCTGAACCGGAACAGAGAGATTGTCACGGGTAACCCGGGCTTCCTGACTGCTGCTGTTGGCGGCTCTCAGGGCATCGCGGATATCACTGAGAGCGAGGTTAAACCCGGCCAGCAGGGCTGGGTCAAAATGGATGTCCACCCGGTCAGGTACGCCACCCACGGTGTACACGTCCCGGGTTCCGGGCACTCGTTTAAGCGCAACCTCAAGCATGTGGGCCAGGCGGGTGAGTTCCTCGCCCGTATGACCACTAAAGGGGTCATACAGAGTGAGGGTCATCACCGGCACGTCATCAATGCCCCTGGGCTTTATCACCGGCTGTGTGGCGCCAAGATCCTCCGGTAACCAGTCCTGGTTGGAATATACCTGGTTATAGAGCCGGACAAGGGCTTCCTGCCTCGGAATGCCAACATCAAACTGCACGGTAATAACCGCTTGCCCCTGACGGGACACCGAATACACATGCTTGATGCCTGCAATTTCACTCATCACCTGCTCGGCCGGGGTAGCGATGGCGCTCTCCACTTCCAGCGTGCTGGCACCGGGAAAAGCAACCATGATGTCTGCCATGGTGACGTCTATCTGCGGCTCTTCTTCTTTTGGCGTAACAATCACTGCAAGCACGCCTAATATGATGGATAGCAGCGCGAGCAGCGGCGTCAGATGATTATCCTGAAAAACCCGGGCAATCGATCCGGAAGGACCGACCGGAGGCAATTCGTGGTTCAATTGATTACCTCCTCTCCGGAAGTATGGGCGCCCGGCAGGTCAAGACGATCGGTTCCAACCAGTTCATGCGGATGGATGACTACCTGTTCACCCTCATTCAGGCCGGCCAGAACTTCCAGGCGGCCTTCCTGCATCACACCGGTGCGGACCTGCCGTAAGCGGGGACGCCCCTGGTCATCCAGCACAAAAACGGCTCTCAGCTCGCTACGGCGGATAAGGCTGGTTGCAGGTATCCAGAGGGTCTCCCGGGTTGCAACCGGAATACCAACCTTGACCAGCATGCCCGGAAACAGTGATCCGTTGGGCTCCGTTAGGCGCATCCGCAGCCGGAAAGTATGGGTAGTCGGGTTGGCGTAGGGGTAAAACGTCATGTCGCCGGTTTCCAGTACCCGGCCATCGGCAAGAGTGACCTGCGCCTGCCGGTCGCGCCGGGCAAGGTCTGCATACTGCTGGGGCAGGTCTACGACAACTCTCAACTGCTCCAGAGACAAGCCACTAAGCAGGGGCTGGCCGGGGCTGACAGACTCGCCGATTTCCACATGACGTTCTGTCAGTATACCGCCATATGGCGCTACTATATGGGTATAGCTCAATTGCTCCTGAGCCTCAGCCAATGCTGCCTCTGCACGTTCAAGGCGGGCCTTGGCTCCGGCCAGATTGTTTTGGGCCTGATCGAATTCCTGTCGTGAAACAAGGCCCCGTGCTTGCAGGGCCTCTATCCGCTTGAACTGCTGCTGCGCATCAGCATAGGCAGCCCGGGCTTCATCCCGGCCAGCCTGCGCCTGACTCACACGGGCACGCTGCTCACTGCTCTCCAGCTGCACAATCAAGTCGCCAGCAGCGACAGAATCATCCACATCAAACGGCAGCTTTTGTACGGTACCACTGGTCTGTGCAGACACAGTGCTCTGCTGAACGGCTTCGATCACACCATCCAGCACAAGCATTTCCTGCAGCTCACTTCGCTCAACAACAGCCGTTTCCGGTTCGCCTGGCAGATCGTCACCGAGAACAGAACCTGCACCTGCCAACCCAAGAAAGATCGTGCCCAGTACCGCAACAATATGCTTCACCACCAGCCACCTCAATAACAGTTATTAATTAATAACTACAGGTTATCAATATACTCGGAGCGAAAACATACTAACCTACCCCTAGTCCGGAATTAGTCTGCTACAAATCCCCACCAACCATTACTATAGATAACTCATAAAGGCGCCCAAAAAAAAGCCCCGTGCAGGACTGTTCTGTCCTGCACGGGGCTGAATGTCACCCGCCGGCTATGAGTAGCGGGCAACTGCCATTGCAAGGTTTACCAGCTGGCTGTCAGCGCCGCGCGCAGCGTGCGCCCGGGCTCGTTCACACGCACCGCATCAGGATTAAACGGGTCGGTGTTGGCGCGGCTCACATGAGGCGCCCAGGTATTATCAAACAGGTTATCCAGAGCCCAGCTGAACGTAAGGTGCTCCATCAGCGGGTGACTGCCAGACAGGTTAAACACGCCATATCCGGGAGAAGTTCCCGCATCCAGCCCGGACTCCGCATCAATGCGATCCTGACGACGGGCCAACTGCCATTGGGCTTCAATACTATGGCCCATATAATTCCAGCCCAGCGTTTGCACGAACTGAACCGGAGAAATCTGGGCCAGGGCCGTATTATCGTCACGGTTTTCACCGCGAACAGCTGCCAGTGTACTGCTGCTATTCCATGTGCCGTTCGTCCAGCCGATCATCACCTCAACGCCAAGCAGACGGGCATCGATATTTTCATAACGGACATCGGTCGAAGTTTCTTCGTAGCGCCGCACGAAATCGTCCACCTGATCGACCCAGGCTACCGGCTTCCAGCTCCACTGGTTTTTGCTGCCACTCAGAGCCAGCTCTACTTTGTGGTGTTTTTCCGTGTCCAGATCAGGGTTACCGATCCAGCTGCCACTTGAGGTGTTCCGGGCCAGATAACGCTCAGTCACACTGGGGCTACGCACGCTGCGGCTCGCAGTCAGTGTGAGAGCCTGGTTATGCGGCAGGCGCCATTCACCGGATACAAACCCGCTGACGTTATTGTCTTCAGGCTTTACATCCGTTGTCCCGTACGCACTCTGATAAAGCATGGCCGGGGTCATGCCCATACTCGCGACCTCATCAGCTCTGGTGGCATCCATTTCCACGCGATCATAACGGACTCCGGCTCCAAGCTTCAGGTTACGGGCAACACGCCGGAAACCCTCGGCGAAAACCCCTACCCGCTCACGCTCCACACCAGGCCACATAAGTGACGCCGTCACTGGTACAGGATTGGTTACGTTGGACAGTGTCGCATCCCAGTCGTTTGTCTCCAGGTCTGCGCCTACAGCCCAGTCAGTTGAGCTGTTGGGACTCTGATCAAGGGTAAACCGCAACCCACGAGTCTCGGTCGTGGAGTCTGTCTGCATTTTCATCATGCCCACCGGGCGCAGGCTGAAGTTATCCATGATGTGATCAACATCGGCCTGCCAGGCGAGCAGGCTCCACTCACCGTCAGCGACTGGAGAACCCAGTTCTATACGGTACATATCTGTGTCAGTTTGCGGAGCATCCATGCCGGCGCCGGCATATTTGACATCGTCTTCTTCCTGACGACTGATCATACCTTTGATGAAGAACCCGTTCTCCGCTGTCCAGGCCCCATCAATACGGCCTTCGGTGTTTTCATAGGCGCTGCGTACCTTATTACCATCACCGTCTTCGTAATCATCTGCTTTATCATATCCGCCAGAAAGCCTGAGCCAGGCATTCTCACTACCAACGGCTGCCGTAGCATTTATCAGCCTGCCGTTACCATTGTCCGATCCACCTATCGTGACCTGGCCGGTGGTAGTGTTGCCGTTGAACCGGGGATCAGCGGTAGTCGCAACAATCTGTCCGCCGGCGATCGGGCCCCAACGCAAAGTACGGTTATTGGTTCTTACTTCCAGAGCCGGAGCCAGGGCGCTACTCAGCCTGCTGGTTGGCGGGTCCATCCGGTTTGGGCAGGCACCTTCTACACGAATGCCATCCAGCAGCACATCCACCCGTTCCTGGCTCTGACCCCGCACTATCGGTTCCAGTCCACGCCCACCCATTCGGGAGAGGGATACCGACGGATCAGACGCCAGCCGGTTTACCGGCTCGCTGACCAATACCCCGTCAGAAGTGTTGCTCTCTTGTCCTTCCGTTACCCGGATAAGAACATTTTCTCCGGCTGCCTGTGCCAGAGTCAGCGCCGGAAATCCGGCAAAACCAATAACTGCCATCGGTGTAAACCAGGCTAATACTCGACCCTTCATACTACTGCGTCCCCGCGGGCTCCGCCGTCTGAACCAAAATAATGGAGGGGAATAATAAACGGGTCAGCTTTTGCGCGCCTGAGACACATTGCCGCATCTCAATGGTGGTATAGGGGTAGAGACAGGAGATCCTGGCACCAAAAAGGAGCACGCTTGCCAAATAAGCCCCAATGTGATCAAATCACCGCCCCTTTTTTGTGCACACCTTTTTCACTTTCCTGCAATAAGCAAGATCCGAAACGAGGAACACCCTATGACCGCCCGACTTGATGAGAAACTGGAACTGATTTACGAAGATGTTCTGCACCGCAATCCGGGTGAAAGCGAGTTTCACCAGGCTGTCCACGAGGTCCTGGAAACACTGGGGCCGGTTCTGGTGAAGTATCCTGAATTTGCTGAGAAGAAGATTATTCAACGCATCTGCGAACCGGAGCGCCAGATTATTTTCCGCGTTCCCTGGCAGGATGATAAAGGCGAAATCCATATCAACAGGGCCTTTCGCGTGGAATTCAACAGCGCTCTGGGGCCTTATAAAGGCGGCATGCGCTTTCACCCTTCGGTTTACCTGGGAATCATCAAGTTCCTGGGATTCGAGCAGATTTTCAAAAATGCACTGACGGGCCTGCCCATCGGCGGCGGCAAAGGTGGCAGCGACTTTGATCCCAAAGGCCGCTCCGATGACGAAATCATGCGTTTCTGCCAAAGCCTGATGACCGAACTCTACCGTCATCTGGGGGAATATACCGACGTTCCCGCTGGTGATATTGGTGTGGGCGGACGCGAAATAGGCTACCTGTTCGGCCAGTACAAGCGCATCACCAACCGCTATGAATCCGGCGTACTCACCGGCAAGGGACTGGACTGGGGCGGCAGCCGTGCACGTACCGAAGCAACTGGCTACGGCACTGTGTTCTTTACTAACGAAATGCTGAAAGCTCGCGGCGACTCCATAGAAGGCAAAAAAGTTGTCGTTTCCGGCTCAGGGAACGTTGCAATCTACGCCATTGCCAAAGCCCATGAACTGGGCGCTAAAGTTATTGCCTGCTCCGACTCCAGCGGTATCATCGTGGACGAAAAAGGCATTGATGTGGCCGCACTCAAGCGTATCAAAGAAGTTGAACGTCGCCGTATCAGCGCATACACAGAGTTCCATAAGGACGCAAAATACGTAGCGGGCGGCAGCATCTGGTCCATACCCTGCGATATCGCACTGCCGTGTGCCACTCAGAATGAGCTGAACGCCAACGATGCCAAGACACTGGTCGAGAATGGCTGTATCGCCGTTGCTGAAGGCGCCAACATGCCGACAACCCCGGAAGGTATTGCTATCTTCCAGCAAGCCAAACTGATGTACGGACCGGGTAAAGCAGCCAACGCCGGTGGCGTAGCAACCTCCGCACTGGAAATGCAACAGAATGCCAGCCGTGACTCCTGGTCCTTTGACTATACTCAAAAGCGTCTTGAAGACATCATGATCGAGATTCACAGGAGCTGTTATGAAACGGCAGCGGAATTTGGAGCTGAAGGCAACTACGTGCTTGGCGCCAACGTCACTGGATTCATAAAAGTAGCTCGCGCCATGGATGCCATGGGCGTTATCTGACGACGGAGCAGTAACTCGTGACCCCAGCCGGCGGAAACTCACAGGATAACATGAGGGCTTCTACCGGCCTTCCGGGGCTTGATGATGTGCTCGACGGCCTCAGAATTGGCGATAATGTCGTCTGGCGGGTCACCGACCTGGACGATTATCGCCGGTTCGTTACGCCGTTTATCGAGTCTGCTGCGTCCGCGGGACGCCGTATCATCTACCTTCGTTTTGGCCAGCATCCTCCTCTGGTCTCCGCGAATACAAACATTCTCATTGAAAACATCGACGCCCTGGGTGGGTTCGAAGCCTTCACTGGCAGAGTCTGGCGCCTGATTGAAGAGCACGGCCGCGGCGCATTCTACGTATGCGATTGCCTGAGTGATTTACTCAATGCCTGGGCCACGGACGCCATGGTAGGTAATTTCTTCCGGGTAGTCTGCCCATTTCTCTTTGAGCTCGATACTGTTGCCTGGTTTGCTCTCTATCCCGACCGGCATTCCCGCACCACACTTGACCGCATCCGGAGAACGACTCAGGTAATGGTGGATGTTCACCGCCTGGGAGACGACGTTCAGATCCAGCCCATCAAGGCCTGGCGCAGGCAATCTCCTACAATGTTTCTTCCGCACCGGGAGTGCAACGGGCGTTTTGTCCCCATTACCGACAGCAGTGACGCAACCCGGCTTCAAGCCGGGCTGGAACTGGCTCAGCTTAATCGTCAACCGCTGCTCGATTACTGGGACCGGCTATTCCTGCAGGTCGAAAGCGCCCTTGAGGGCAATGAAGAAACACAGATTGCTGATATCAAAGATCGCGTACTGAACGTCCTGATAAGCCGGGACCCGCGCATGCTGGAACTCGCCAGACGCTATCTCTCCCTCGAGGATCTGCTTGCCATACGTGCCAGAATGATCGGCAGCGGTTACATCGGCGGCAAGGCTGCCGGCATGTTGCTCGCCCGCAGTATTCTGCTGACCAATCAGCCCGACATCTGGCAGGAGGCTCTGGAACCCCATGATTCCAGTTATCTGGGCTCAGACAGCTATTATTCCTTTCTTGTTCATAACGGACTATGGCCGGCGATCATGCGCCAAAGGTCCGCCGGGGGTTACTTCTCTGAGGCGGCGGAACTTCGTGACAGTCTGATGACGGGCAGCTTCCCACCAGAAATCCGGGCCGGGCTGGAGCGTCTGCTGGATCACTATGGCCAATACCCGATTCTGGTACGCTCAAGCAGTCTCCAGGAGGATGGGTTTGGAAATGCGTTTGCGGGCAAGTACGACAGCGTATTCCTGGTAAACCAGGGCGCCCCGGAGCTTCGGCTTGCAGCACTAGAGGACGCGATCCGGCAAGTTTATGCTTCGACCATGAGCAAGGACGCACTGGTGTATCGGAAGCAACGGGGGCTGGACCAGAGAGAAGAGCCCATGGCGCTGCTGATTCAGCGGGTCAATGGTCGCTTCCACGGGCGTTACTACCTGCCGGACGCTGCCGGTGTCGGGGTTTCCCGCAATACATTCGCCTGGGATACCAGCATGGACCCGGCAGCCGGCATGGTCCGCCTTGTTATGGGCCTGGGTACCCGGGCAGTTGACCGTATTGAAGGTGATCATGCGTGCGTAATGGCACTGGATCACCCCAGTCGCCAACCCTTTCGCAATCAGGATGAAAGCTACCGTTTTTCTCAGCATCTTCTCGATGTGCTGGATTTGAGAGAAGGAAAACTGAACACACTTCCTTTAAGCCAGCTGACTCAGGAAATTCCGGACCTGCCACTAAAACATCTTGGGGAGATAGATCAGCCGGCAAGCCGGCGGGCAGAGGAATTGGGCCTGTCGGGGCCAGTGTGGCGACTGACGTTTCAGGCACTGGTCCGCGGCGGCAAATTTGTCCCCCGTATTTCCAGCCTGCTGAAAACACTGGAAGCAGGGTACCAGCATCCTGTGGATGTGGAGTTCACCCTGCATCTGGACGACGCCGGTGAACCGGCGTTTAACCTTGTACAGTGCCGTCCACTGGCAACCATTGGCGAATCCACAGCGGCGCCAATACCCGCCGACATACCCGCGCGACAGCTTTTATTCCAGACCCGTGGCCATTTTATGGGCGGCAATATAAATCTATGCATCCAGCGTGTTATCCGCGTGGATGCAGCCGTATACAGCCGGTTAAGCGTCAGCGAGCGTTACGAGGTTGCCCGCCTCATTGGCGAACAGGTACGCACAGGTGATGATAAAACCATGCTTATTGGCCCTGGCCGCTGGGGAACCAGCAGCCCGGAACTGGGCGTGCCGGTCCGGTTTGCCGATATAGCCGGTGTATCAGTGCTGGTTGAGGTAGCAGAAATGGAGGGTGATATGGTCCCCGACCTTTCCTACGGATCGCATTTTTTTCAGGATCTGGTGGAAACCGGAATCGCCTATGTCGCCCTGTTTCCCGGTGGCAGAAACTGCACCTATCAGCCGGACCTCCTTCCCGGCATCCAGGCTCACATCCCTCAAGCCACGGCAGAAAAGGCACTGCAATCCTTTGATCTCCGCTCAAACCCACTGCAGCTGACAGGAGACGTTGTCAGCCAAAACCTGGCTTGCTACTTCACAAATGAATAGACTCCCCCTGTTAATTCCGGGAAGTCACTAAATGTGCCTGCAGGGTTCACCGTTGCCCGCCCTGCCCTGTTAGAATCCACATCATGGAATGGCTCACTCACTCTCAAACGGGATTTCAACAAGCTGCGCGCTATCTGTTAGGCATGCGTCTGGCGGTTGTCGGGATCCAGCTTACCGCTCTGGCGGTAGCAGAAACCGTTATCACGCTTGCATACCGTGCTGAAGCACTCGTTATATGCCTGCTCTATGGCGTTGTCGCGACGCTGGGCTGGCTCTGGTTTACCCGACGACCACCACGCTCGCCGGCAAGCGTAAGCGCCGGCCTCGCCCTCGACCTGGCCTTGATAGGTATCTGGCTGTTTCTGACAGGCGGCTATACCAACCCGCTGGTTTCCTTACTGCTGCTGCCTATCGCTGTGGCGATCATTCTGGTACCCCTTAGTCAAAGCATTGCCCTGACGCTTACAGGAATTGCGGTCTACACAGTCCTGGTTGTCTGGCATACCCCGCTTACCCATGACCACGGCCATAACCATAACCACGCCAATCTGGCGCAGTTGCACCTGGTCGGAATGTGGATCACCTTTGCTCTGACGGCTGTAATTCTGCTGCTGGTGGTGGGTGCTCTCGCACGCCGGTTGCGTCAGCAACAGGAGCAACTGTCGAGCATCCGGGAAACGCGCCTGCGCGATGAACAGATTATCGCACTGGGGCTTTCTGCCGCCGCCGTTGCCCATCGTTTGAGTACGCCTTTGAATACCATGACGTTGCTGGTCGATGAGATCCGTTCAGCCTTCCCCGATCCAGACCTTGCTGAAGACCTGAGTCTCATGGAACAACAGCTGACTCTTTGTAGCAAACACCTGCAGCAACTTTCCAACACCGCCATACAGGCCAAAACCGCGCAACTGGAAAATCTCTCTGTTCAGGACTGGGTGGCGCGACTGAAAGAGTCAGCCACACTCCTCTGGCCCGCCGCCCCAATTGAGTGGTCGACAGAACTTCCGGATTGCCGGGTTGCGGTGGATGCTACTCTGGACCAGGCTATCCTCAACCTTCTGGCCAACGCTCTTACCGCGAGCCCGGCATGGGTAGGCGTCAGTGTGCGCCAGGCAACTACCGGCAGAATAGAAATGGTGGTCAAGGATCAGGGCGATGGCCTGGAGGATACTCTGCAGGAAACACCGGGAGAACAGATTGTGGGCTCAGAGAACGGCCTGGGGGTGGGCCTCTTTCTTTCAAACGCGACGATCCAGCGACTGGGAGGCACTCTGAAAGCGCGTGTTGACCAGGATGGCACAACCATGATCATCGATTTGCCGGAAGCCGGGGCTGATAAAACTAACCTCGGAGGGAGCAAGTGACTACAAACGAATGCTGGCTGCTTATTGACGATGACGAGGCCTTCCTGGAGATACTCCAGCGTGCTCTGAAACGCCAGGGGATTGAAGCCACAGGCACTCATTCCCGTGCCGAAGCACTTCGCGCCCTTGATACCCAGACCTTCCGGAAGTGCGTTCTGGACCTGAACCTGGCGGGTGAGAGCGGCCTTCAACTCCTGCCCGAACTTCTGACCAAAATACCCGGCCTCGACGTACTGGTGCTAACAGGCTATGGCAGTATAGCCACCGCCGTTGAAGCCATGCGCCGCGGTGCCGTCAATTATTTATGTAAGCCGGTTACTGTTAATCAGCTCATCACCGGTTTTGAAGCCCTGCCGACATCGCCGGAACTGCGACATGAACCACCGTCGGTGGAAGAAATGGAGTGGGAGCACATTCAGCGAGTTCTGAATGAGCATGAGGGCAATGTTTCTGCTACAGCCAGAGCTCTGCACATGCACCGGAGAACCCTGCAGAGAAAGCTGCAAAAGCATTCACGCTGGCGCAACTAGATTACAAACCACTAAATTGATATACATCAAAATCATTTTCCTTTGCATGGGTATTCTGCGCGGCTGCTTTTCCGCAAAGGGCGCTGGCAAACAATGGATGCTGCGCGTATAAATCAATATCAGGATCAATCTAACGGGACAGGGAGAACAGTCGCACTTTTTAGTTTGTGGCCGGAGCACAACTTCAGTTATGCCAGATATAGACATTCCGGAACCCGAAGCGCCCTGCTCCCAGATTGATCTGGAGCGCCTTTCACTGGTTGCCAGTGTTACGCCAAATATGGTTCTTATCCTTGACGCAGAAGGGATTGTTCAGTGGGCTAACCCCTGCTTCGAAGAGCATACCGGTTATCTGCTGCAGGATATTCTCGGTACCCACCCGAACAAGCTTCTGAATGGCCCGGGGACAGACCCGGACACAATAAAGGACATCACCCGAAAACTGTGCGAGAGGAACCCGTTTGCAGAAGACATTCTGCTATACACCCGCTCCGGCGCACCATTCTGGGCCCATCTCAACTGTGTTCCTGTCAGCGCAGAAGCGGGTGTAAAACCCGGGTTCATTGCCATCATGAACAACATTTCGGACCACAAGCAAGGCGAACGCGGCTTGCGCATTGCCGCCTGCGTATTTGACCGCAGCCACGAAGCCATCATCATTTCCGATCATAACAACCGTATACTGGACGTAAACCCGGCCTTCTCCCGCATTACCGGATACAGTCGTTCAGACGTACTGGGGCTCAACCCATCCATCCTCAGCTCCGGTCGTCACTCACCTGACTACTACCGTTCCATGTGGAAAAGTATTCAGGAAAATAACCACTGGCGCGGCGAGATCTGGAACCGGCGGAAAAACGGCGAGGAATTTGTCGAGTTGCAATCTATCAGTCGCGTGCATCTTGAAGAGCCCGGCCGCTACTACCATGTGGCCACATTCACCGACATTACCGCCCTGAAAAATCATGCCAAAGAGCTGGATTGGGCAGCCAACTATGACGAACTCACCGGCCTGCCTAACCGCCAGCGTCTCAAAGACCGCCTGGCCAAAGCCCGAACCCGCGCAGATCAACAGCAAAAGACCCTGTCAGTCTGTTACCTGGACCTGGACGGCTTCAATGCTATCAATGACAGCTTCGGTCATACCATTGGTAACCAGATACTGTGTATTCTGGCTGGACGCCTGGCACAGGCTCTGCGCAGTGGCGATACCGCTGCCCGTATCGGCGGCGACGAGTTCGGCCTGATTCTTCAGAGTGATAATCACGACGTCATCTATCAGCAGATATTGTCCATTATCAATGAGCCCGTTGATCCGGGCACAGGTACAGGGCCGGTCACTCTCACCGCAAGCCTGGGCATCACCCGCTACCCCGAAGATAATGCGGATGCCGAAGGGCTGATCCGCCATGCCGACCAGGCCATGTACTCTGCCAAGGAGAGAGGGCGGAACCAGCTGCACTTTTTTGACCCGGAACTGAACGAACACCGGCAGCAACGGCGTAAACAGCTTACGGAAATCACCCGGGCCCTCGAAAATGAAGAGTTTGAACTCTATTTCCAGCCTCAGGTACGCATAGCCGATTGTAAGGTAGTGGGTTTCGAGGCGCTTATTCGCTGGAAACATCCGTATAAAGGATTACTACACCCGGCAGCTTTTCTTCCCACACTGGAAGACAGCCACTTGGAGGTCCCCTTGGGCCAATGGGTTCTGAAAGAGGCCATTTATCAGATGAACCTCTGGCATCAAGCCGGTCAGGATCTGTCGGTCAGCATCAATATCAGCGCTCGACACCTGATGGACCACAGCTTCACACGCTACCTGGAAAGTTATCTGCACAGCCACCCGGATGTGAATCCCGGTAAAATCACACTGGAAGTTCTTGAGTCAACTGCACTTGATGATATCCGGCGAGCCAGCAACGTGCTTACCCGGTGTCAGGAACTGGGAATTCGTATCGCCCTGGATGATTTCGGCACAGGGTTTGCCTCACTCACCTACATGCGCACACTACCGGTCGACCTGGTTAAAATTGACAAGAGTTTTGTGCTCAATATGCTCAATGATACAAACGACAGGGCCATTGTGGAGAGCGTGATTTTTCTGGGCCAGAGATTCTCCCACCCAATTCTGGCAGAAGGTGTTGAAACCATGGTTCATGCCCAAGCCTTGCGTCAGCTAGGCTGCAATTACGCTCAGGGCTACGGAATAGCGCGCCCGATGCCAGCGGGCGAAATACAGGAATGGATGCAGCAGTGGCACGAAAAAAACAGCGCCTCTGAAAAGCAGGTGTGTGCCCGTACACAAGGCTGGTAACCAAAACGACGGGATCACTGACTTTCTAACGATACCGACGTTGGTCCAGCGTTGTCAGCCGGTCCGGGTGAAACACCATCATGCCAGTAACAACAGCCCCATTCACAAAACCCTCAGGGAGCATGAACAGGGGCAGATACCGAAGATAATCGTGAACCAGCTCTGAAAATTCATATACACCGCTAAGCCAGAGCATCATGCACATCACCATCCCGGCGACAACGACTGACATCCCCGCCCCGAAAAAACCACAGATAAAAATATAGGCAAAAAAGTTGCTGAAATCCCGGTGCCTTTCCCAAAGCATGATGCCCTGGGTAACCAGCGCGGGAACCATAACAGTCACAAAGCCGTTGGCGGCGAACATCATGACCGGCTCCCGGCCCGTTATCACCGTAATGGCCAAAGCCAGGAGTCCGGCAAATATTGCGAGCCCCCAGCCCAGCATCAGTGTGACCACAGTAATGCCAAAGATATGGATCGCTAACCCGGGATAGATACCGGCCCGCAACTGCCAGATAAAACCCAAAGCAACGGCAGCACCAAAAAAGGAATGCTGCAGGGCATTGTCAGAAACCAGAACTCGCCAGCGCACAGACCGGGCGGCCTGTACAAGAATCAACAGAAACAGGGCCAGAGTGACAACCCATTGCCCGGTAGATAGCAAATTATCGGTCATGCCCATATTGCAGTACGCCCATTAAAATCTGGAACACACCCAATGATAACGGCCCTGACCGCCATACGGCCAATGATCTGTATCAGCAGAAAACTGAATTAACGCAGTAGTGCCCCTTGTCAGGCGGTATGTTTCAACGGCATGTGGCTGTCGGTAAGAGCCTGCCAGGCTTCATAGGTGCTGAGAAACACCTGGCCGCCCAGATGGGAGATCAGCTCAGTACCTTTTAACCGATCCATAACCGGCCCTTTCACCTCAGAAAGATGCAGACATACTCCTGCATCTTTAAGACGTTCGTTTATCGCCTCCAGGCTTTCCAGTGCAGACGCATCTATCTGGTTGACGGCCGGGCACACCAATACGAGATCTTTCAACTCCGGCTCACCAATAACCAGATCCATCACCGTTTCTTCCAGAAAGCGGGCATTGGCAAAATACAGGCTTTCATCCACCCGCAAGAAGGTGACTTTCGGGCATAGTTCCACATCATGACGAAGTACATTGCGGAAGTGCTCTGTACCGGGCACCCGACCAACGACCGCACTGTGAGGCCGGCTGGTACGATAAAGAAACAAACCTATGGAGAGCGCTACTCCCGCAATAATACCGGCTTCCACACTGTGTGCGAGTGTCAGCACGATGGTGGCCAGCATGGCCCCGAAATCCGTCCGCGAATACCGCCAGGTACGACCCAGCGCCGGTAAATCAATCAGCGTCGCCACGGCAACTATGATGGTCGCTGCAAGCGTTGCCTGTGGCAGGTAGGCAATAGCAGGCGTCAGAAACAAAGTGGCGAGGGCAATCCCCACAGCGGCGTATGCACCTGCAGCCGGAGTTTCCGCTCCGGCATCAAAATTAACTACCGACCGGGAGAACCCGCCTGTTACCGGCATACCCC
Source organism: Marinobacter sp. F3R11 (assembly GCF_003318275.1). Taxonomy (GTDB): domain Bacteria; phylum Pseudomonadota; class Gammaproteobacteria; order Pseudomonadales; family Oleiphilaceae; genus Marinobacter. The sequence continues at coordinate 160,357 of NZ_QOCH01000003.1, forward strand.
CGGAGAACCCGGCACCAAGGTTGGCTGTTCCCAAACCAATCAACTCCTGATCCGGGTCAATCCGCTGGCGCCGTTTTGCGGCGAGAGTCTGGCCTACAGAAACCGACTCCACAAAACCCACAACACTGATGAGCAGCGCACTGACCGCCAGCTGCTGCCATAGCCCCCAGTCCATCGGAGGCATGGTCAGCTCCGGAAGACCCGATGGCACCTTCCCAACCAGGCGCACTCCCTGATCACCCAGCCCGAACTGCCAGGCAACCAGCGTCGTTACGAGTACCGCAAGAATCGGCGCCGTTTTGGTGATGATATCGGCAGAGCGTGACCCTACGCCCGAACGTATCAAGAGGGGCTTGAGCTGTTTACGCGCAAACACAAGAAACAACAGCGCACCTATGCCGATCATCAGGGTTGGCATATTGGTATCACCGACCGACTGTGCCAGCGACTGTCCAATCGTCAGAAGATTGTGGCCAGTCGCCTGCACCCCGAAGATGTGTTTGAGCTGGCTGGCAGCAATTACAATCCCGGAAGCCGTGATAAAACCGGAGATAACAGGATGGCTGAGAAAGTTGGCGAGAAATCCTAGCCGGAAAATACCCATCATTGTGAGCATCAGCCCCGACATGACAGCCAGAAGAATGGCTCCTGCCACATAGTCAGGGCTACCCGCCTCAGCCAGCGGCTCCAGCGCGGCCGCAGTCATCAGGGATGCCACCGCCACCGGGCCAACCGAGAGCGTGCGGCTTGTCCCGAAAACCGCGTAAATTACCAGCGGAAGAATACTGGCATACAACCCGACCTGAGCGGGCAATCCAGCCAGCAGTGCGTAAGCCAGGGACTGGGGAATCAGCATAACGGTCACAATGACCGCAGCCACCAGATCACTGGTGGCCTGGCCCCGACCATATTGTGGCGCCCACTGAAGAACAGGCAGAAAGCGTTTGAAGTTCATGAGACGCTCAGAACAGGTTAATCGGAACTTTCAGATACACCTGCCCATTGTCCTCTGCCGGGGGCATTTCTCCCGCCCGCATATTCACTTGTACAGAGGGCAGTATAAGCCGCGGCATGTCGAGGGTGGCATCACGCTCCGTGCGCATTTTTACAAACTCGTCTTCAGTCACACCATCATGCACATGAATATTGGCCGCGCGCTGCTCCGCTACGGTTGTCTCGTGTGCATAAACGTCTCTTCCCGGCGCCTTGTAATCATGGCAGAGGAAAATACGGGTCTCCGGAGGCAGCGACATTACCTTGCGAACAGACCTGTAAAGTGCCCTGGCATCGCCGCCGGGGAAATCGCAGCGTGCAGTCCCGTAATCTGGCATGAAAAGGGTGTCGCCGACAAAAGCAGCATCACCGATAACATAGGTCAGGCACGCAGGTGTATGGCCGGGAGTATGCATAACACGGCCTTCAAGACCGCCTATCGCAAAGGTGTCTCCATCCCTGAATAACTGGTCAAACTGACTGCCATCGCGGGCAAATTCGGTACCGGCGTTAAATGCCTTGCCAAAAATCTCCTGAACATCGCAGATATGGGCACCAATACCGGTTTTACCGCCCAGTTTCTCGTGCAGATAAGGCGCTGCAGACAAGTGATCTGCATGAACATGAGTTTCCAGAATCCACTCGACCTTCAGATTCTCAGAGCGTACGTATTCGACAATTTCGTCCGCAGAACGTACATCGGTTTTGCCTGCGGCATAGTCAAAATCGAGCACTGAATCAAGAATGGCACAGGCCTGACTATCAGGATCACGAACCACATAACTGAATGTATTGGTGGGTTCATCAAAAAAATGGTGGACGATCGGATTTTTGCTCACAGTATTCACCTCCGTTGGGGTGGCCCCTTGATTTCTTATTCTAAGGATATACCAAAACGGAATATTAGGTGAAATTCTCTTTTCCTATCTGCGTGATACTCCTGATGCATCAACGAGACAGTCGCGCCCTGCCTGCTTTGCGAAGTAGACCCGCTCATCCGCCAGCCGGATAAGCGGGTCAGGCGAGGCCGGAATACCGCTAAGCTCTCCGATCGCAGCAATACCGGCACTGACGGTCAGTGGTAATGTGCGGCCTTCAAAAATAAAGTCGTGATCACGTACCGAACAGATAATGCGGCTGACCGTGTCCCTCACATCGGCCTGGCTCACCCCGCTGAATGCCACAACAAACTCTTCTCCGCCAAATCTCGCCACCACATCGGTTTCGCGGGTCTGCTCCAGCAGAATGTCGGCAAACCTGCGCAGACAGTAGTCTCCGCCCAGATGTCCACAGGAATCGTTGATCTGTTTAAACCGGTCGAGATCAAACATCGCCATAGTAAAATGCTCTCCATAGCGGTTGACGCGGCTAAGCATTTCATTAAGCCTGGGCATAAGATATCGCCGGTTATGCAAAGTAGTCAGGGGATCGCGAATAGACTGGTTAAGCAGCTCGCTTTCAAGCCGGTGGCGCTCAAGTGCGCCGGAGAGCAGGCCCGACACTATAATAAGAAGATCTGCCTGATCCTCACGCCAGGCCCGCTCGCGAAGAGAGTCCACGCCAAAGAAACCGGTAACAACACCCCGGACCCGGATCGGCACGCAGAACATTGAACAGACACTCTGCTGCTCCAGCAGTTCTCGTTCGGGCCCGGCGGGTAACTGGTCCAGCGCTTCAACAAATACAACCTTATTGCCGCTGACCATCTCTTCGATCTTGCCTTGCCACCACTCAAAATCTTCAGTCTGAACGTTACGCTGAGTATCGATCAGAGATGGCACGCCAGGTGAACACCATTCGTGAGTATTGTCCATAACACGGTAGTCTGGTGAGAACCCATACACGTACGCCCGGTCGACCGCAAAAAAACGGCCGATCGTTTCCAGGAGTTTGGAAATACACTGATCAATAGTGCCGAAGCTCAGATTGATAAACTCGGTAGACAGACTGGCAATTACTCTCTGAAAATTCGCCTGAAAAGCCGACTCGGCCTCTCGGTCCCGAAGCGTGAACTCAAGCTCTTTATAATGCCCGATATTGTAAAACTGGCCATACCAGGCAGTACTTCCATCGATCTGGCGCTCGGGAATTGCGTGGACTTCAAACCATTCATAGTGTCCAGCTCTGACTTTCAGACGAGCCTGATACCGCCAGGGGGCGAGGGATTTGACAGATCCGGCAATACTCATTCTGACGCCACTGATGTCATCCGGGTGAATGACAGAAAACATGGCCCCAGCTTTTTTACGCAGAACAGCCGGGTCAAGCCCCAGAATACTCTGCACCTGATCGCTGACAAACAGGTATCTGTGTAGTTCACTGTCGGCACTCAGCCAATAAGTAAAGAGTACACCGGGAATACCCGAGGCCAGCTTTCTGAAAAAATAATCAGAGTCCGTGTTGCGCGGCCCCTCGCTGGACTGTTTAGTCATGAAGCACTCGCCTTCCGGGCGTCAATCAGCTTAGTCAAAAAAGTGTAGCCGACATCGGCTACACTCGACTATAACAAAACCGGTGAAGTCCTGTATGCACCGGGCAGGTTATGGTCCGGGAAAGACGGGATAGCAGGTGTTCATTGAAACACCCTATGGTTCTCATTGGAATATGCTTATTCCATAATGAAATTTATGGTCTATAGTTAAACCATCAACAACCACTGAGGAGTTTGAACATGGAACAATCTGACAACCCTGTATTCGGCCTGCCACGTTTGAACGAGCGCGCGCCTGACTTCAACGCTCCTACAACTGACGGCGTAAAAACCCTGGACAGTTATAAGGGTAAATGGCTGGTATTATTCTCACATCCGGCAGACTTTACACCGGTTTGTACTACCGAATTCATGGCCTTTGCCAAGATGGCCCCGGAATTCAACAAGCGCAACTGTGAACTGCTGGGCCTGTCCATCGACAGCCATCACTCACACATTGCCTGGATGCGTAACATCAAGGAAAAGTTCGGCGTCGAGATCCCCTTCCCGATTATTGCCGACCTTAAAATGGATGTTGCTCGCGCTTACGGCATGATTCACCCGGGTGCCGCAGATACATCGGCAGTACGCGCAACGTTCATGATTGACCCGAACGGCGTACTGAGAGCCATGGTGTATTACCCGATGAGTAACGGCCGCTCGATTCCCGAGTTCCTGCGTTTGCTGGATGCGTTGCAAACCAGTGATGAAAACGGCGTAGCCACTCCGGAAGGCTGGCAACCAGGCGATCGCGTTATCGTTCCGCCCGCCGCCACTGCAGCAGAAGCGGACAAGCGCGTTAGCTCTGATGAGTACGACTGTGTAGATTTCTACTACTGCACAAAGCAGCTCTAAGCGCCAGATAAAGCGCTCGCAGTAATGAAACAGCCCTCCCTGGCCCATCCCTGGCCGGGGAGGTTTGTTCAATCAGGAAAAATATCCTGAGCCATGTTACCTTCCCGACTCTCCCGTTAGCCGGCGTTTCATCGCCCGAGAGAACACCCTCAGCTGAACAGAGTCATCTATGCCTACTCAATCCGGAACGATAACCAACGAATGGCAGGCCTTCTGGTTGGCCATTGGCTTTCTCACCCGCATTCCCATTCCTGTGCGCATCAATTATTCGCAGCAGTTGATGAACCAGTGCAGCCTGTATTTTCCAATGGTGGGCCTTATGCTGGGCGCGCTCTACGCAGGACTCTTCGCTCTCCTTAGCCTGGCATGGAGCCCGCTGACCTGCATTTTGTTAGTACTCTGCTTTCACCTGTTCATCACCGGCGCCTTCCATGAAGACGGACTTGCTGACAGCATGGATGCACTGGGTGGTGGCTATACCCTTGAAAAACGTCTGGAAATCATGAAAGACAGCCGCATAGGAACTTATGGTACTGCGGCTCTGGTGATGGCTCTGGCTCTGAAGGCTGCACTTCTTCTGGACACCAGCAACATCTGGCTGGCGCTATTGGTGATGCCCGCTATCAGCCGCATAACCCCTTTGCTTCTGATGGCGTTCATGCCTTACGTAACCGACCCGGAAAAAAGCAAAAGCAAACCCGTAGCAGAAAGCTTTTCGCGCAGACGTTTGCTGGTCAGCGGCCTGTTTACCGCCCTGGTGGCTTTTTTGTTCAGCCTGTGGATACCGGGACTGTGGCTCGCTGCACTCACTGCAATTATCACCGTCGCATTGCTATGGGGCTGGTATCTTCAGCGGCAATTAGGCGGTTACACCGGAGATACTCTCGGAGCGAGCGTTGTATTTTGTGAGCTGGTGCTGTTGCTTGGCATCTAGGCCAGGAAAACAAGCCTCAGCTCTCCACAGAACACGACAAGATGCGCGACAAATGACTATAAGGCAGGCCGGTTTCCTGGTGCCAGCCGGTAAACGCCGCCTGCGCTTGCAGCAACCCGGTTTTACTGGTGGGTGAGGCATCCAGCAGATCTGCGTGGCGAAGCCCGGCAACAACATCGTGAGACAGGATAAAACCGTCCCAACCCACATGGCGCAGAAAATACTGGGCGCTGTTACCGCCGAGGCGGGAGCCGTTGCGTTTAAGCCACAGCAACAGGCCAGCCTCATCTTCTGACGGCCACTGCCTCAGAAACGCACCAAAGCTGCCATATTCGCGGGCGGCATCCACAATCATGCGGGCATTCTCTGGTACCGTACGGATCTTCTGCATATTGCGAACAATACGTTCATCGCTGGCCAGGGCTTCCAGAACATCCGGGGGTACCTGCTGCCAATAAGCAGGCACAAAACCGTGAAAAGCCGCTTCGAAACCGGCCCACTTGTTATCAATCACTCGCCAGACAAACCCGGCCTTGAACACGCAGCGGGTAATCTCCGAGAGGTAGCGATCATCCGTTCGCGCCTCCAGTTCAGCTACCGGCGGCAGTTCTGGCAACAACGCGTTCAGTGCTTCAACACCGCCTTTACGTGCAATTGCTCGCTCATGGATATCTGAAAAGCGCATAGAACCTCGTCGTTATGGGTACTGACTGATAGGGCCCGATAAGTTTATATCGCACTTGCATTAATTATGATCTGACTCAACTCCGCCAAACCACCTTCGATCTACTATTGCCGCTCATTGATCCAAATACCGCCTGACCACCCGGCCGGGCCAGAGTGTTCAAAGCCAGGAGACAAATCTACCCTGGCTTTGTATGCAGCTGTAAGTGAGGATTAAGGAGAAACGCAATGACTGAAGAGCAGCAGCCCCCCGAAAAACCTTCTGAATCTCCCTCAGACATACCTTCAGACAGCCCCGAACAGGACCTGGCTACGCGGTTTCCCACGGCTTATACCATTCTGTTTCTACTGATCATATTCGTTGCTGCGCTGACATGGATTATACCCGCTGGCCAATATGACCGGGAAATGAATGAAGAAGTCGGACGCGAAGTCGCCGTACCGGGCACCTATCAGACGGTCGACCCCAACCCTCAGGGCTTTATGGACATCATGCTCGCTCCCACGGCCGGGTTCTATGATCCTGACAGTTACGTGGCCAATGCAATTGATGTCGCCCTGTTCGTCATTTTCCTGGGTGGCTTCCTCGGTGTAATGAATGCAACCGGCGCTATCGACACGGGCATACGCAGCGCCATGCGCCATCTCAAGGGCCATGAAGTCTGGATGATACCGATCCTGATGACACTGTTCGCCATAGGCGGCACAACCTATGGCATGGCTGAAGAGACTCTGGCGTTCTATGCCATTCTGATTCCGGTGATGATGGCTGCCGGATACGATGTTGTAACAGGGGTGGCTATTATTCTGATCGGCGCCGGTATCGGGGTACTGGGATCAACCATCAACCCGTTTGCCACCGTTATTGCGGCAAACGCCGCGGATATCCCGTTTACCGATGGCATGGCCGTGCGCTTTATTCTGCTTGTTGGCGGACTGCTGATCTGCGCGGCGTACGTTATGCGCTACGCCATTCGCGTCAAAGCGGATCCGTCGCGCTCTGTCGTATCCGGCCAATGGAATGCCCACCGCAAGCTCTTCCTGGGCCGGCATGATGAAAAGGTCCTGGATTCCACTCTCGACAGAACTCAGGTAATTGCCCTTCTTATATTTGCCGCAACCTTCGTGACCATGATCTGGGGCGTATCCTCACAGGGCTGGTGGATGGCTCGCATGGGCGCTCTGTTTTTTGGTTCGGCCCTGGTGATCGGCATTATCGCGCGCCTTGGCGAGAAGAAGCTCAGCAGCAGCTTTGTTGATGGTGCCCGCGATCTTCTGGGGGTTGCACTTGTCGTCGGGCTGGCGCGAGGCATTGTGGTGATCATGGATCAGGGCATGATTGCCGATACCATCCTGCACAGTGCGGAAACATCTCTTGGAGGCTTACCCGAACTGGCCTTTATCAACCTGATGTTCTGGATTGAAGTAGGCATGAGCTTCTTTGTGCCTTCATCTTCCGGCCTTGCGGTTCTTTCAATGCCGATTCTGGCGCCGCTTGCTGATTTCGCGAACGTAGGGCGTGATCTGGTCGTAACAGCCTACCAGTCTGCCAATGGCCTGGTGAACCTCATCAACCCCACCTTTGCAGTGGTCGTCGGCGGGCTGGCTATCGGTCGTGTGTCCTATGATCGCTGGATCGCCTTTATCTGGCCTTTATTGTTAATTCTCACCATTTTTATTACTTTGGTCATCAGTGCAGCAGCACTGCTTTAGCAGAGGAGTGAGTTATGACTGAGCATACGCTTGGAGTACATTCCGAAACCGGCACTCTGCGACAGGTCATTGTCTGCCGCCCCGGACTGGCTCACCGGCGGCTGACGCCCTCCAACTGCGACGCCCTGTTGTTTGATGATGTATTCTGGGTCAAACAGGCACAGAAAGATCATGATGTGTTTGTCAGCGTAATGCGGGAGAGAGGTACCGAGGTACTGGATGTCAACGAATTGCTGGCAGAAACCCTGAACATCCCTGAAGCCCGCAAATGGATTCTGGATCACCGAATTACCTGGAACCAGATTGGTGTCGGGATGATTTCCGATCTGCGCGCCTGGATGGACGAGCTTCCGGGCAGAAAGCTTGCTGAATACCTGATTGGCGGGCTTGAGGTGGCGGACCTGCCCTTTGACCCGACAGGGCTTTTTGGTAACCACCTGGGGCATTACGGGTTTGTGCTGCCACCGCTGCCAAACTATCTCTTTACAAGGGATAACAGCGCCTGGATCTATGGTGGTGTCACTCTGAACCCCATGTACTGGGCCGCCCGCAAGCCCGAAACCCTGTTAATGGCAGGCGTGTACCGGTTCCACCCGAAATTTGCCGGCAAGGTCGATGTACTCTGGGGTGACCCTGCAAAGGAACATGGGCTGGCGACACTCGAAGGCGGAGATGTCATGCCCGTAGGCAATGGCACCCTTCTTGTTGGTATGGGAGAACGTTCATCACCTCAGGGTGTCGGGCAACTGGCCAATGCGCTTTTTGAAAAAGGCACTGTAGATAGGGTGATAGCCTGCCAGATCCCGAAATCCCGTTCCGCCATGCATCTCGACACCATCTTCACCTTCTGCGGCGGCAAGGTTGTCACCACATTTAAAGAGGTGGCAGATGAAGTGGTCTGCTATGACCTGCGTCCCGGCGAAGGCGAAAAACACCTGTCTTTCCGCCAGGATCCCCGGCCGCTGTTTGATGTGGTAGCAGACGTACTTGGTTACCAGTCTCTCGAAATTATCCCCACCGGTGGTGAAAGCCCCGCCGAGCGGGAACGGGAACAGTGGAACGACGGAAACAATGTGCTGGCACTGAGTCCTGGCGTGGTAGTGGGCTATGACCGCAACGACGATACCAACGCAGCACTCAAAGCCGCAGGTATCGAAGTGCTTTCCATTCCCGGTGCCGAACTCGGGCGCGGCAGGGGCGGCGGACGATGCATGAGCTGCCCGACCATGCGCGACCCCATCTGATTGCACAGGACGAAACCCATGGCCTTTAATCTGAAGAACCGGCACTTCCTCACCCTGCGTGACTTCTCCCCCCAGGAGATCAGATTTCTGCTACAGCTCTCGGCGGATCTGAAGACTGCCAAGTACGCCGGTACCGAGGTTCCTCAGCTCAACGGCAAGGAAATAGCCCTGATCTTCGAGAAAAATTCCACCCGCACGCGAGTGGGTTTCGAAGTTGCCGCTTATGACCAGGGGGCCAGGGTCACTTACCTCGGGCCCACCGGCAATCACATAGGCCACAAGGAGTCAGTAAAGGATACGGCCCGGGTGCTGGGGCGCGTCTACGACGCCATCGAATACCGTGGTTTTGGACAGAAGATTGTCGAGGAACTGGCGGAATATGCCGGCGTGCCTGTCTATAACGGCCTTACCGATGAGTTCCATCCAACCCAGATTCTTGCCGACTTCCTAACCATGCAGGAGCATACTGAGAAACCTCTGCATCAGGTGGCTTATGCCTTTCTGGGCGATGCTGGCAATAACATGGGAGACAGCCTGCTGATCGGTGGTGCCAAGATGGGCATGGATGTTCGTCTCTGCGCCCCGAAAGCCTGCTGGCCAAGGCAGACAGTACAGGAAGAAGCCCAGGCGATAGCCGGGGAAACCGGAGCACGCATCACCATTACCGACGATCTGGATGCGGCCCTGGCCGGAGCCGATTTCGTTTATACCGATGTCTGGTTGTCCATGGGCGAGCCTAAGGAAAAGTGGGGAGAACGCATCAAACTGCTGATGCCTTACCAGGTGAATGCTGAAACCATGAAGAAAACCGGTAATCCCAGGACCCGCTTCATGCATTGCCTGCCAGCCTTCCATAACACCGAAACAACGGTAGGCAAGGAGATAGAAGAAGAGTTTGGAATTGACGCCATGGAAGTAACTGACGAGGTTTTCGAGAGCCCGGCATCGATTGTGTTTGATCAGGCAGAAAACCGCATGCATACCATCAAAGCGGTGCTGGTAGCCACGCTCGGAGCCTGACTCCGGAGCTGATTATTGATAAAGGATGCACCCTATGCTGATTGTTGCAGCTCTGGGCGGCAACGCCCTGTTAAGACGCGGAGAGCCACTGACGGCCAGAACTCAACGCGCCAATGTCCGAACCGCAGCAAAATCACTGGTCGAACTGGTGCGGGCCGGACATCAGCTGGTTATTACTCACGGCAACGGTCCTCAGGTGGGATTGCTGGCATTACAGGGTGCCGCCTACAAACCTGAGGAAGCCTACCCTCTGGATGTACTGGGTGCTGAAACCGGTGGCATGATCGGTTATATGATCGAACAGGAAATCGAAAACGCCATTGATCATGAGCGACCTGTAGCAACTCTGCTCACCCAGGTGGTGGTTGACCGGAATGACCCGGCCTTTTCCAATCCGACCAAATTTATCGGTCCCGTCTATAGTAAAGCAGAGGCAGAGGCCAAAGCTGCAGCCGCCGGCTGGCGCATTGCAGCCGATGGTGGCAACTGGAGAAGAGTTGTGCCGTCGCCGGTTCCAAAAGAAATTCCGGACATTCATGTATTGAAACTGCTACTGGATCAGAACGTGATTGTGATCTGTACGGGAGGTGGCGGCATCCCTGTGCTGCGTCGTAATGATGGCAGCATGACCGGTGTTGAAGCTGTTATCGACAAGGATGCTGCCAGCGCCCTGCTTGCTCGCGAGTTAGGTGCAGACGCACTGTTATTGCTGACCGACGTAGACGCTGTTTATCGCGACTTGAACACTCAGGCTGCGGCCCCAATACACAAAATCAGGGCAGACCAGGCGCGAAGGCTGGACATGCCGGCCGGTTCAATGGGGCCAAAAGTCATAGCCGGCGCGGATTTCGCGGATACCGGGGGCATCAGCGGCATTGGCCGCCTGGAAGATGCTCTCGCTATTCTGGCCGGACAGGCAGGTACGCTCATTACACGAACAGACTCTTGAAACTCCTAACCGTTCAGGCACGTTATCATGTCTAATCCGGATGTTAACGAAGGGGATTCCATGCAGGACACGGGCAGTGACAGTGTCGGTCAGATCGTGGGCATCCGCGGAGGTGTTGTCGATGTTAAATTCCCCGGCGTCGCCCCCCGCATCCAGGATCTGGTTCGCGCTGGCAACCTGGACCTGGAGGTTACATCACTGCTTGAAAACGGCGCCGTGCGTTGCATGGCGCTGGCCCCTGTGCGCGGACTGGGCCTGGGAATGCCTGTGCAGGCCACAGGCGCGCCCATTCAGGTTCCCGTAGGCGACAGCGTACTGGGCCGTATGCTCAACGTGTTTGGCGAGCCAATCGATGACAAGCCTGCCCCTGCCGCAACAATAAGACGCTCCATACATCAGCCCCCTCCGGCCCTGGAAGACCGCGTCGTCCATAGCGATATTCTGGAGACCGGAATCAAAGCGATCGATTTGCTGTCACCCATCGAGCGCGGCGGCAAAACCGGCCTGTTCGGCGGCGCGGGGGTCGGGAAAACCGTTCTGATTACAGAGCTGATAAACAATACCGTTCAGCATTATCAGGGGGTCAGTCTGTTCTGTGGCATTGGCGAGCGCTCCAGGGAAGCGGAAGAGCTCTACCGCGAGATGGGTGATGCTGGTGTGCGGGACAAAACCGTCATGCTGTTCGGACAGATGAACGAGGCTCCGGGAGTACGTTTTCTGGTGGGCAAAACCGCGCTCACCATGGCGGAATATTTCCGCGACGACCAGAAGCAGGACGTATTGCTTCTTATCGACAATATTTTCCGCTTTGTGCAGGCCGGCTCGGAAGTCTCCGGGCTGATGGGGCGTATGCCTTCGCGGGTTGGCTACCAACCTACCCTGGCAACAGAACTGGCCTCTCTTGAAGAGCGCATCACCTCAACCCGTAATGGAGCAATAACCTCCATCCAGGCAGTCTACGTGCCAGCCGATGACTTTACCGACCCGGCGGCGGCACATATTTTCTCGCACCTCTCTGCCTCAGTGGTACTTTCCCGCAAGCGCGCCAGTGAGGGTCTGTACCCTGCAGTTGACCCCCTCGGTTCCGCTTCAGTAATGCTGACACCCGCCGTCGTTGGCCAGCGCCATTACGACATCGCCCGGGCAGTAAGGCGCACTCTCGCCGAGTATGAGGACCTGCGCGATATCATTGCCATGCTGGGAATGGAGGAACTCTCGGCCGCTGACAGAGCCACCGTTGCCAGGGCGCGGCGGCTCGAACGCTTTCTCACCCAGCCGTTTTTCACCACCGGCTCTTTTACCGGCACCGGCGGCAAACGCGTGCCCATCAAAGATACTCTCGATGGCTGCGAAACCATTCTGAACCAGACTGAATTTAATGATAACGAAACCGACTATTACATGATTGGTTCACTGAAGGATCTGGAGACGGGATCATGAGCCTTGCAGACACCATGCAGGTAGCGCTGCGACTACCCACCCGAACACTTTACGAAGGCAGGGCAAAACAGCTGTTTGCCACGGCGGAGAACGGTGCTTTCGGGATGCTTCCCAACCATGTCGACTTCGTTACGGCGCTGGTGCCGTCGGTACTTATTCTCACCTCAGCCGACGGCGAGGAACTTTTTTTTGGTATTGATGAGGGTGTGCTGATGAAAAAAGGCCATCAGGTAGATATTGCCATACGCCGGGGTGTTCGGGGCAAGGATCTCAACTCCCTGAACGAAACCGTACAGGCCGCGTTTATTGAAGTGGATGAAGAAGAACGGGTAGCCCGGTCTGCATTGTCCCGCCTTGAAGCGGGCATCGTCCGGCACTTTGGCGACTTGCGGAAACCCACAGTGTGAACAGGAACGACGACCGCTCAGCAGAAAACATCCGGCGCACTGCCGAGCGCATGAAACTGGCACGCAGTTCCCCTGGCCTGAGTCCGTTACGGGGGCTTGGGGCATTCGGAATTGTTGGCTGGTCGATTGCTGTACCAACAGTGGGCGGTGCATTTCTGGGTTTATGGCTGAACCGGGTTGCGCCCCAGGATTTTTCCTGGCCAATCGCGCTTATCCTCGGCGGTGTTGTGGTCGGAGCCATTATTGCCTGGAGCTGGATCGGCAAAGAGGGTCCGGACCAGAAAGGAGACAAGCGGTGATATCAGTCGACTGGCATGCAGCTCTGTTGGGGTTGTCAGTAGGTGTTCCCGTCAGCGCCCTGTTCTTTGCGGGTCTGGCCTGGGGAATGCAGCGGGCCCTGGGTTCCTCAAGACCCGCGCTATGGCTGATGGTCAGTTCCTTCAGCAGGATTGCGATACTTCTGGCTGTTGGCTTCTGGGTAACCTTTATAGCAGGAAGTAACTGGGCCGTAGCCGGCTACGCATTGGCGTTTTTTATGGCAAGACTAGTGGCCATACTCTGGGCCAGAATGGGTAAAGCGTCCGCCACCACAGGACAGGAGGGTACATAATGCAGCTGACTCCAGATGATGTTGTTGTTTTCACTCTCGCTGGCTGGGATGTTAACGCCACCATCGTTAATACCTGGATTGTTATGGCGCTGCTGGTAGGCACTTCCATGCTGATTACCCGCAACCTGCGCGCCGATGTACCACCCAATCGCTGGCGCACGACACTGGAAGTAATTGTAAAACTGATTCAGAGCCAGATTGAGGAGGTTACCCGGAACTCTGCCCGTCATGTCATGTATTTTTCCGGCACATTGTTCCTGTTCATTGCCTTATCAAACCTGATGCTGGTGATACCAGGATTTTCGCCGCCTACCTCATCCTTATCCACCACTGCGGCTCTGGCTTTGTCTGTACTGATAGCGGTACCGGTATTCGGCATTGCTACCGGTGGGCTGGGAAGCTATCTGAAAACGTTTATTCAGCCTTCGGTCATCATGCTGCCATTCAATATTATCGGCGAGTTCTCCCGGGGCATATCCCTGGCTATCCGCCTGTACGGCAACATAATGAGTGGCGCCGTTATCGCCGCCATTCTTCTGACCATCGCGCCATTTTTCTTTCCCGTGGCCATGGACATGCTCGGGTTACTGACCGGTATGATTCAGGCCTATATTTTCGCCATGCTCGCCACTGTTTACATCTCATCTGCCACCGCAGAGCCTGACCCTTCATTGCAAAAACACGAGGACAAGCCATGACAGATTTCGCCATTATCGCAGTCATATCAATTTTCACGGCAGGCCTGACCGTCTCCTTCGGGGCTCTCGGCCCGGCACTCGGTGAAGGCCGGGCAGCGGCCGCCGCAATTGCAGCCATGGCCCAGCAACCGGATGCAGCACCAACTTTGTCCCGAACCCTGTTCGTGAGTCTGGCGATGATTGAGTCCACCGCGATCTACTGCTTTGTAGTCGCCATGATTCTACTGTTCGCCAACCCGTTCTGGACCGCGGTACAGGCTTCCTCAGGAGGTTAAAACAGATCATGTCTATTGACTGGGTTACCGTTATTGCACAGATTGCCAACTTTCTGGTGCTGGTCTGGTTACTGAAACGATTTCTCTACCGCCCTATCCTTGACGGTATTGATGCCCGCGAGGCCGAGATCGCACGCAGCATGGCCGAAGCCGGGGAGGCTCAGAAAAGAGCCCAGGCGGCTGAAGCAGACTATCAGCAACAGCGAAAACAACTGTTATCCGACCAGAATGCAGTGGTCGAACGAGCGCTCCGGGAGTCCGAAAACCAGCGCGACGCTCTGCTGGCCGAAGCTCGCGCCAAGCTGGAGCAAGAGCAGAAAGACTGGCACAAACACCTTGAGCGTGAACGTCAGAAGTTCACCGCGCAACTGCAGCGCGCCGGAGAAGAAACCCTGTTGGAACTGACCCGCAAAGCTCTCCGGGATCTTGCCGACGAATCACTGGAAGAAGCCATTGCCCGTCATGCAACCGCGCGTCTGCGTGGGATTACCAGCGAACTCTCCGACGCCGCTGGTGACAGCAAGGAAGCCGTAGCTACTACACGTGACGCCTTACCCGAGGCCGCACAGACACAGATGCAGGCCGATATCGAAAGCCTGCTGCCTGGCATAACCCTGCGTTTTGAAACCGATCCGCAACAGGCCCCTGGCCTGGTTCTGCGCGTTGGCAGCGCTCAGGTTGCCTGGACGGTTGACAGCTACACAGAGGCGTTTGATTCGCTTTTAAGCGAGCGCCTTGCCGCTGTTGCATCCGGCCGGGTTCAGCCAGGTGACGCCTGAGAGGGGTAGATAAACCAAGATGGAGAACCGTTCTGAACTACCTGACACTGAGCCCTTTGACGCCTGGCGGGAAGCTCTGCTGGCAACACCTGCTCCCGCGCCGGTACTGACTGAAGTCGGCACAGTCACCGAAGTGGGCGACGGCGTTGCGGTCGTCACCGGCCTGGCCCGTGCACTGGCGGATGAGCTATTGGTGTTCGACTGCGGCGTGCGTGGCATTGCCCTGGATCTGGAGCCCGGAAGGCTCGGTGTGATTCTGCTCGGGCCTTCAGACCTCATTACTCTGGGCGAAGATGTTCGTCGCACTCGCAAGGTAGTGAGCGTACCGGTCGGCCCGGCATTACTGGGCCGGGTGGTGGACGCCATGGGGCGCCCGAGGGACGGCCTGGGGCCGGTTGCAGCAGTAGCCGAGCACCCCATTGAGGCCGAAGCACCGGGTATTCTCAGCCGTTCGGCCATTTTCCGGCCTCTGGCTACCGGCATCAAAGCTATCGATGCCGCTGTACCCGTGGGCCTTGGCCAGCGAGAACTGATCATCGGCGACCGCCAGACCGGGAAGACCTCCATTGCCATAGACACCATACTCAACCAGGTGCGTTCCGCTGTTACCTGCATCTACTGCGCTATTGGCCAACGGGGAGACGCGGTGTCCCGGGCGATCGGTGCCCTGAGAAAAGGCAACATGATGGCCCGCAGCGTGGTTATGTCGGCCGGTGATGAAGAAACACCGGGGCTGGCCTACATAGCGCCCTATGCCGCTATGGCGATGGCAGAGTATTTTTCCGATCAGGGCCAGGACGTACTGGTCATTTTTGATGATCTGACACACCACGCCCGTTCCTACCGGGAATTATCACTGCTGCTAAGGCGGCCACCAGGGCGCGAGGCTTTTCCCGGTGATATTTTCTATGTTCATGCCCGCCTTCTGGAACGGGCCGGGCAGTTTACAGAAGAAGCCGGTGGCGGCTCGATTACCGCCCTGCCGGTGGTGGAAACCCAGGCAGAGAATCTGTCGGCCTATATCCCGACGAACCTGATTTCCATAACGGATGGTCAGATTTACCTGTCACCACGGCTGGTGCGCAAAAACCAGTTCCCTGCCGTTGATCTGGGGCTGTCTGTCTCCCGGGTAGGCGGTAAAGCACAGACCCGTGCTCTGCGCGAAGTGGCCGGCAACCTGCGGGTAACCCTCTCGCAGTTTGAGGAACTGGAAGACTTTGCTCGCTTTGGTACACGACTGGACGATGCCACGCGGGCACGCCTGACCCGTGGCGCAGCTGTGCGCAATGCCCTGCGCCAGGCTGAGCGTGACCCCATGCCTGCAGCCGAACAACTGGCCGTGCTGATCGCAGCAATGGAGGGCCTTTTTGATGCCATGTCAGAACAAGAACTGGCCGCTGCCATGACACGTATCCGTGCCGCTGCACAAGGGAAGTTACAGGTGATTGACGAACGTATCAGTGAAAACAAGGGGCTGACCGGGGAAGACCGGGCCCTGATCATTGCTACCGCACTCGAGGTCTGCAATGGCCCAGACACTTGAAACCCTGTCCCGTCACAGCGAGACACTGAAAAGCATTCGGGGCATAGTTCACACCATGAAGACCCTGTCGGCCATTAATGCGACGCCCTATGAACATGCCGCCCGCTCAATCGAAGCCTATCACCAGACCATACTTCAGGGATTCGCTGCGTTCGCCTACCGTACCGGTAACATCACCTTGCGGCAGGACGAGGCACTGGAGCATCTGGTTATCGTCTTCGGCTCCGACCACGGACTTTGCGGTAACTACAATGAGATTCTGGCCGGATCGGTAAAGCAGCATTGCCAGGCAGAAATCACCAGCAAGCATCGCCTTCTCTGCATCGGGGCGCAAATGAATGATGCTCTCGATGATCAGGGCCTGACACCAGATGCTGTCTTGCTACCACCGGCGTCTGCTGACGGTATTGGTCGCCTCGCCGGCGATATTGTTACCCGCATAGACCGTTTCAGCCGGGGCCAGCCTCTGTATCGCCTGGCCGTCACCCTGGCATTTACCCAGCGCGGCGAACAGGGCGCGCGCGAACCCGTAACACTCCGGCTTCTGCCTCTGGAGCCTGCTCTGCTGCAGCGCGAGAAGCACTGGAATTCCCGCTCGCTTCCGGATTACTCCATGGACGCCGAAGCCTTGCTGTCATCGCTGATTCGCAGCCATATTTTCGCCAGTGTTTTCCGCGCCTCCGCAGAAGCCATGGTCACCGAAAACTCCGCTCGTCTCGCTCTGATGCAGCAGGCCGAGCAGTCTGTGGATGAACGTATCGAAGACGTAAAAGGTGAACTCAGATCGGTAAGACAAACAGAAATCACCAGCGAACTGATGGATGTGATCACCGGTTTCGAGGCGTTAAAAAAAACACGCAAATCATGATTCTGTTTTAGCGTAGAGAAACCGCCGGATTACCGGCAGTTGTTTCAGCATGGCTTTATCAACAACCCGTGGCAGTATCCCGTTAATAACCACAAACAACTTCTCGGGCCATCCCAGGAAACAGCGACGCTGATCGCGCTTCATAGCCTTGATGATGGCTGCCGCCACTGCCTCTGGCGTGTCAACACGATTCCCCAATGCACGGTTCAGCGCATCAACCGCCTCCGGATTCATATCTGTATCTGTGGCCCGCGGCGCTATATAAATCACCTGAACGGAGGTGTCCGCCAATTCGCGGCGCAGAGCCTCAGTGAATCCCCTCAGGCCAAATTTGGTCGCACAATAGGCGGTGTATCCGGGAAAGCCAATACTGCCAAAGGTCGAGCCTACAAACACCATGGCACTGCTCCCCGCTTTCTCAAACCGGGGAGCAAAATGTCGGGCTACAAGCATTGCCGAACGCAGGTTCACATCGAGCTGCGCACCAAGCTCTGCGGCAGACATCATTGCCAGTCCGGCAAAGCGATTCTGTCCGGCACAATGGATAACACCATCAATATCCGGATAGGCCTCCGTCAGGCGCTCCAGTTGCTGGTCCAGGTCGTTGGCTGCGAGATCCAGGGACACCGGAACAACGCCTTCCCGGTGGCCGATGCTCTCTGGGTGCCGGGAAGCCACAACGACACGGCTCCCCTCCTGAACCAGTGAGTCCACCAGTGCCTTACCAATGCCGCCGGTTCCTCCCAGCAGCAAAAACATACGATCACGCAGCCTCATGGCTCTGCTCCTGACGGCGACCAGGCAGAGGAATGCTGTGCAGCATATCGCCATACAACCGATAAACTACGCGAGCCGAATCAATAACCGCCTGCTGATCACGCGGGTCAGTAATGCCGTCCATGAGATTGCGAAAAAACTCGAAATGGTCCTGATCGAGAGCCCCGTGGGAATACAGATAACTGAAAGCCTGATCCGGAAGCCCAAGGAGTTTCTGAATCTGCTCTCCAAGGGGTGTGGCCAGCTCGATAGAGGTGCCCTCAAGCACCTGAACCATGCCAAAGAATGCCGCCGGATTACCCCGACTGATCTGATCGTACAGATAGGCCACCATCAGTTCGATGGACAGGTCCGGCTTACTGCCACGGATTGCTTCCTTGTCTGCACCACAGGCCTCCAGGTCATTCAGTATCCACTCGTCATGGCCATACTCCTCATCTATGTATTCAACCAGCGCTTTGCGGACGAACTCGAGCCGGTGAGGCAGCCTTGCACCACAGGCCATCATCAATGGCACTGTATGCTTAACGTGGTGAAAGGCCTGTGCCAGGAACCAGTTATATGACTCAAGGCTGAAACCACCCTCGCCAATAGCTTTAACAACGGGCGCACCAGTAACGTGGGCGCGAGCTTCAGAGGTTTCCTGCTGTAATCTGTCAAAAAATGCCATGCGAGATTCTCCTGGCTGGTTGGTCCATGGTGCGGAAAGAAATAATGGAAAAGCTTGTACTAACAAAGTCGGCAGGTGGTCCTGAATGTATGCCCGTACAGGGCGACCATTCGCAGTAATAAAGCCTTCGGCCTGGTTTAACCGTTGCCGGCGGACATAAACGGTGGCCAGGCGCGCATAATCCGGCAGACGCTGATTGAGCTGCCGTAATGACTCTGCAAGGACAGAGGGTGAGCGCCCATCTGTCACCGTAATCAGCGCCATTGGCTGAGGCTCACCATCACCGAATACCACTGCCTGGGGAATGGCCAGTCCCTGAACCAGCTCACTCTCCAGCCATTCCGGGCTGATATTGCGGCCGAAGGTGGTGATCAGGAGATTCTTGGAGCGCCCATTGACCGACAGGAAGCCATCCGTACTGAGTGCGCCCAGATCACCTGTATCCAGCCACTCATCCTGCTTCAGATCTTCCCCAAGATACCCCAGGTGCGTATTGCCGCGAACCAGAATATGACCGTCAGAACTCACTCTGATATCGACATGGGACAATGGCTGCCCCACACTGCCCTCACGCCCGGCGGCCGGTACGTTCAGTGCCACAACTGAACAGCATTCCGACAGACCATAGCCTTCGTAAAGTGGTAACCCGGCGGACCGGCCCCGGCTCAGCAACTCCGATGATACCCGGCCCCCACCAACGGCCAGAAACCGCAGCGGGCCGCTGTCAAGCTGGCCCTGTTCTGCGGCACCGACCAGCGCCATGGCCAGTTCCGGCACCAGAATCAACGACTGGGGGCGATTTCGATTGACCCCCGCAACCAGTCTTCTCAGGTCAAGACCACTGCTCCCGGTCATCCCCAGACTCGCCAGAGGTTCTACCTTGACTGCAGCGCCCATAAGTAACGGCAAATAAACCCCGGCGATATTCTCCAGTAATGTAGCTAGCGGCAGGATGCACAGATGTGCTTGCAACTCGATGCCTGCCAGCCGCTCTTTCAGGGCAAGCGTGGTTGCAGTCATCTGCTCCACGGACAGACACACACCTTTTGGCGTGCCGGTACTACCTGAGGTAAACGTGATTTTGGCCGTATCGACCGGCATTCCGGCCGCTGCTGTTGCAGTGGGCAAGGTACGCAGCCAGATACCATGACCCAGTGGCTCACTTTCGCTGGCCGCTTCACTGTGCAACAAACCGTTCAACCCGGCCCGTTTGATCAGATGGGTAGCCTGGGTTTCAGAGAAGAAGTGGGGCACAGGCACACAAACAACACCTGCAAACAGGCAGGCAAGATCCGCCAGTATCCAGGCCAGAGTGTTGTCTCCGCATATACCGACTCGCTTGATGCCTCTCGATTCAAGTTGCGCGGCGACTGTCTCTGCCGCCTGCACCATCTGCCTATAACTGTATTCTGCTTCCGGCTCACGCAACGCAATGCGCGAAGGGTGTTCCATTGCCCTGCTCTTGAGCAGTTCAGGCAAGGTAGCCATACAAGCCTCCCTGTCCGGAAACATCGGAACCTGTATGGGGGCGCACCGGTTCAATCCTTCGCAGAAGCCCCGTTTGTTTCAAGGAACTGAGGCTATCAGCTACCTTGACGGCCATCACCACAGGTTGATGGTCATAGTATCGCCCCCAACCGGCACCACCATCCGGCAAACTCGCCGGATCAGCCTTCGCCAACACGCGGGTAGCAATCCCCATGCGGTGAAAACTGTTTCGCAATTGGTCGGTTCCGGTACAGACCACCCAGTCGTAACCAGCGGCCTGAAGCCAGACGGTGAGAGAAGCAAACAGGTGCCGGCTGACACCGGCCTCAACACCTGCAAGATGAGCAATCTCTGCAATCCGGTCTCGCGCAATGTCCGGTACCGGCATCACAGATTCCACAGGAACTGTCAGATAATCCTCAAGAAACAGACGCTCCTGCGCAGCACTTCGAACGCCCACCGCTGCCAGTAACGCTCCCTGTGCTGATGTCAGAGCCAGCAATAACGGAATCCGCAGTGAGGGCTCGGCACCATAGGCCTGCAGAAACCGTCGCCGGATGAACTCCGTAACCGTAGCCGCCAGTAAAGTATCGGGGGTAATCTCGCTCAACCAGCGCCCTGCACAACGAAGGGCAGGAACCAGCTCCGGTGAATCTGGCGGGCAGTATGTGGACATAGTTAGCGGGTCGGTCATAAGCGCTCTCCAACAGCTTTCGGGCGAGGCACCCGATATAGTGAGCAATCAGATTAGAGCGCAACCCTTAAGTCAGGCTTAAGGCTGGAGCAGAGAATTCTTAAGCCGCGTTAAGGTTCCCCGCGATCACCGGTTGCCAGCACCAGTTAAGGGTGGCTTAAGAAAGCCGGTGTAGAATACAGACTGGCGAGTGTAAATTTGCACAGGCTTCCCCCAACACGGATCCCGCTTGATGCGCATATTACTGGTAGAAGACGACCACCTTCTGGGCAGCACCATGCTGGACATGCTGCGGACTGATCAGCACACAGTGGATTGGCTGGATGATGGTCAACAGGCGCTGAATGCCCTGGCAGACGATCATTTTGATCTGGCCATACTGGATTTGACCCTGCCACGGGTCGATGGCCTTGAGATTATTCGGCAGACCCGACAACAAGGCAACCAACTACCCATTATCATCCTGACCGCCCGCGCTGAACTGGAAGAAAAACTGCTGGGCCTGGATGCTGGTGCAGACGATTACGTAACCAAACCCTTTGCCATGGCCGAACTCAAAGCCCGGATCCGTGCCGTTACCCGTCGCAGATCTTCGACAACCAGCGATGAACTGATCGTAGGCCAGCTTACGCTGAACCCGGCTTCGGCCCAGCTCACTATCGGCTCGACGACAGACACCTTACCCCGCAGTGAATTCCAGATCCTCCAGTACATGATGCGTCATCCCGACCAGGTCGCCACTCGCCGGCGTCTGGAAGAACAGCTCTATGGCTGGGAGCCGGGAGCTGAAAGCAACGCTCTGGAAGTGCATATCCACCATCTCCGGCGCAGAATCGGCAAAACCACAATCCGCACCATCCGCGGCGTTGGGTATCTGCTGGACAGCCAGGCAGCTTGTGGAGCTCCGGAATGTCCCTGACCCGCACTCTCACACTGCTGGTTACTTCCATGGTTCTGCTGTTTGCCCTGATAGCCGCAGCCTGGAGCTATATTGAAAGCAATCATGAACTGGAAGAGCTGTTCGACGCCGAACTTGCGCAGAGTACACGGATTGTCCAGGGGCTGGTTCGCCACCTTGCAGACACACAATCGCTCGAGCTGTTATCGCAAACCCTCAGTGAAACACTGGCGCTGCCACTCGACAAGGACGTTGAGTCTGAAGCAGACAATGACGAGATTCTGCCCGGAGGCGCAGGGCACAAATACGAAAAGAAGCTGGCCTTTGAGGTCTGGACGCCCGGCCGCACGCCTCTGCTGGACACACTTAAGGCCGATGACACCGAAGGCCTGACACCAGGCTACTCATGGGCCGAATCCCAGGGGTACAACTGGCGGACGTTCACGCTTCAGGATCCCGCTACAGGTTTCTGGATCAGAACAGCTCAGCGGGAAGATATTCGCGGGGAACTGAGCCAGGAACTGGCCCTGGGCAACGTTCTGCCTTTGTTGGTTGCCTTGCCGCTCCTGCTACTGGCCGCCAGTGCTGCCATTCATATCGGGTTCCGCCCCCTGCGTCGGTTGGAGCGGCCTATACGCCATATGGCTCCGGAACGTATTCATCCCCTGGATGACAGACAGGCACCAAAGGAAGTGGCAGGTCTGGTACAAGCAGTAAATAGCCTGCTCAAGCGACTGAACCTGGCCCTGGAGCGGGAGCGCCGATTTTCGGCCGATGCAGCCCATGAACTACGGACGCCGCTGGCAGCTTTGCGACTGAATCTGGAAAAGGCCTGGGACAACAATCCACAGCAATTCCTGCCCCTGATTCAATCGGTTGACCGCATGACGCATCTGGTGGAGCAAATGCTGCTGCTGAACCGGGTAGACTCCGGCGCCGGCTTTTCACACCAGAAACACGACCTGTCCGAAATCATCGAACAAAGTATTGCGGATGTGACCCCCCTGGCGCTGAAAAAGCATATTGAGCCACTACTGCATAACGATGCTGGCCAGGCGCTGGTGAGTTGCCACGACGCCCTGATCAATACCCTGATGCGATCCCTGCTGGCCAACGCCATTCAGTACAGCCCGCAGCACACTCTGATAGAAACTCGCCTGGAGGCCTCCGGCAACGGTTATCACGTTACTGTGTGCGACCAGGGGCCAGGCATTGCGACAGAGGATAGGGAAAGGGCACTCAGTCGCTTTGTCCGCCTCGACCAGCGGCATGGCGGCGGTGCGGGGCTTGGGCTGGCAATTGCACGGCGGATTGCGGAACTCCACGGCGGCCAACTGACCCTGAATGCCCGGCCTGACGGGCAAACCGGACTGTGTGTCAGTCTCTGGCTGCCGGCACGCACTATGCCTTGCACCAGTGAACCTTAGACTAAACCGGGCTCTAAGGCTTCAGCGCGTTCAGAAGGGTGTTGTCGTCCAGTGACTGGCCCCAAAGGTTGCCATGCATCAGTTCATTCAAAGGCAACCGTGAACGCCAGCCCCGGGTTTCCAGCTCTGGCTGATCTGCAAACTCGCTGACATAGCCAAGACATAAATAGGCCAATGGGTAGACGTTATCCGGCAGTTTCAGAATCCGCGCCAGTGTGCTCTGGTCGAGAATGCTCACCCAGCCCACGCCGATACCTTCCGCCCGCGCCGCCAGCCACAAGTTCTGAACAGCCAGACAGGTACTGAAAAGGTCCGTATCCACTATGGAGTTACGTCCCAGAACATGGCTGCCGCCCCGGTTGCGGTCACAGGTAATACACAGGTTCATAGGGCTTTCGACAATGCCCTGTAATTTCAGACTGAGATAGGTTCGCTGACGTTCACCACCGTAGTTATTAGCGGCTTTGGCATTTTCCTGGTTATAGCTGGCCAGCACTTGCTGACGCACGTCCAGGCTGTCAATCAGGATAAAATCCCATGGCTGCATAAAACCCACCGACGGCGCGTGGTGCGCCGCTTTCAGCAGGCGCGCCAGCACAGGCCGGGGAATGGGATCAGGCAGAAACTCGGAGCGAACGTCACGGCGTTCAAAAATAGCGCGGTAAAGCCCACTACGCTCGTCTTCGCTGAAAGGACGGTTAGGATCACTCATGACCGCTTTCCATGGCCGGAATTAGTTGATGCTTCTTTTACGCCCAGCAGCCCGCACAGCCAGTCTGTATCCAGATATTGTTCAACCTGGTCCGCCAGCCGGTCAAGCTGGGCAAGACGGTGCTGCTGGTAGTCTACAGCGGCGCCTGAGCGGTTCAGCCCGGCCCATTGCAGCAATGCTTCACACGCCGCCGGCTCGTCAAATATTCCATGCACATAGGTGCCGGCCACCTGGCCATCGGCGCTGATTGCACCTTCGTTGTTGCCAGCCATCAAGCCCAACGGATGTGCTAGAGCCGCGCCATGGCTCACACCGTTGTGCATTTCGTAGCCTTTGAAAACCGCACTCTTGCCGCGGGGGTCACCCGCCCGGAGGGTCAGGGTGCCACTAACATTTCTCAGATGTTTACCAGCAATCATGGTGGTGGTCATTTCCAGCAATCCCAGGCCTTCCGTTGCGCCTTTCTGGCCTTCCAGCCCATCCGGATCGTCAACACGCTCACCCAGCATCTGAAAACCACCGCAAATACCAAAAACCTTGCCGCCGTAGCGCAAGTGTTTGCGAATAGCCTGCACCCAGCCCTGAGTATTGAGGAAAGCCAGATCAGTGCGGGTACTTTTACTGCCGGGCAGGATAATCAGATCGGCAGCCGGAATGGGCTGATCCGGGCCGATGAACTGAAGATTTATACCCGGGTGCAAGCGCAAGGGGTCAAAATCATTGTGATTACTGATGCGTGGCAGCACCGGCACAATCACATTCAGCGATTCGGCTTCGCAGGTGCCAGAGATACCAATGCTGTCTTCAGAGTCCACGATGAGGCCATGAAGGTATGGCAGCACGCCAACCACTGGCTTGCCGGTGCGTTCGGTAAGCCACTCCAGGCCTGGTTCCAGCAAGCTGATATCACCGCGAAAACGATTAACAATGAAGCCTTTTGTGCGCCCCTGCTCACTGGCGGAAATCAGCTCCAGCGTACCCACCAGCTGGGCAAACACACCGCCCCGGTCTATATCCCCGACCAGCAACACCGGGCAATCGGCCGCTTCTGCAAAGCCCATGTTGGCAATGTCGTTGGTGCGCAGGTTAATTTCTGCAGGACTGCCAGCACCTTCAGCAATGATCACGTCATAGCGTTCACTGAGCGCACGCCAGGCGTCCATCACCGCAACCTTGGCCTCGGCTTTGTACGCATGATAATCCAGCGCATCCATATTGCCGTGTACCTGTCCGCGCAGAATTACCTGGGCGCCACAATCGCTTTGCGGCTTCAGCAATACCGGGTTCATATCGCTGTGGGGCTCAAGGCCACACGCCAGTGCCTGCAACGCCGTGGAGCGGCCTATTTCCCCTCCATCCACTGTAACCGCACTGTTCAGGGCCATATTCTGCGGTTTGAATGGCGCCACCGACACACCCTGCCGGGCAAGCCAACGACACAGGGCGGCAACTACGGTGGTTTTACCGGCGTCGGATGTGGTGCCCTGGATCATCAGTGTGGTCATGATTAAAGCTCGACGCCCTTCTGAGCCTTGATGCCCTGATCCTTGAAGGCATGCTTCACGACGCCCATTTCGGTGACGGTATCTGCGATGTCGATCAGTTCCTGGGGAGCATTACGTCCGGTGACGACCACGTGTTGCATAGCAGGCCTGCCCTGCAGATCATCCAGCACACGATCCAGATCTATGTAGTCGTATTTCAGCGCAATGTTCAGCTCGTCCAGCAAAATCAGATCATAACTGTCGTCTTTCAACATGCCGGCAGCAATATCCCAGGCAGCATTGGCAGACGCCACATCCTGTTCGCGGTCCTGGGTTTCCCACGTGTAGCCCTGACCCATCACGTGGTAATCCACATTGGGCAGATCCCGGAAAAAGGCTTCTTCGCCGGTGCTGAAGGCACCTTTGATAAATTGCACAACGCCGACTTTCATACCGTGGCCAAGCGCGCGGGCAACCATGCCAAAGCCGGAACTGCTCTTGCCTTTACCGGGACCGGTCAATACCAGCAACACACCCTGTTCGTTCTGGGCATTGGCGATGCGTTCCTGCATGATTTTTTGCTTGGCTGCCATACGTTTGGCATGGCGTTCGGGATCTTTTGCGCGATCACGCATGAGTCTTCTCCGTATCATTGTAAAATATCAGCGGCTGGCCCCTGAACAGAGCAGCAATCAGGGCAGGAGCCGATGGGAAGTAACCGTGGAAGTAGCTGGCCACGAGACCTTTTTCACAGAATACCGCCTCCCCGACCGTGCCAGCCTGTTTCCAGGCCCGCGCCACAGGTTGCCATGGTGTATCCAGTGATGAGCGGTGAAAGGTATGCCCACGGAGCTCGCCTTCCTGAGTGCTCAGGCTTTGCAGGCCTATGCCCTGCAGGCGTTTTTCCAAGGTCGAACGGCCCGGGATCAACCCCAGCATTCTGTGCACAACGCCATCTTTATCGGATAACTCTTCAGCACAAGCCATCAGCCCGCCACACTCTGCAAGTATCGGCTTGCCGGCCTCATAGAACTCACGGATCGCTTCAGCCATAGGGGTATTGTTGGCCAGGGTGCTGCCATGAAGTTCAGGGTATCCACCAGGGAGCCATAGGGCATCCGCCTGAGGTAGCTGCGAATCCACTAACGGGGAGAAATAGTGCAGCTCCGCACCCATGGCCGTCAGCAGGTCTGTGTTCGCACGATAGATAAAGCTGAACGCAAGATCGCGGGCAATCGCAATGCGCACGCCTTTAAGCAAAGCCTCTGGTTTGACTGGCTCAACCGGGGCAATCGTAACAGCCTTGGGTAACTCACCAAGGCCTGCAGCTTCGAGCACCGCAGCCGCCGCATCAAGCTGCTGGTCAAGGTTGCCCAGTTCAGCCGGTTGCAACAAGCCCAGGTGTCTGTCCGGAATCTGCATTGCCTCGCTCCGGGGAATGGCCCCCAGCAAACTGATGCCCTGAGGCAGGCCTTCTTTCAGCATATCGCCATGGCGGGGGCTACCGATTTTGTTGGCGATCACCTGATACACCGACAGTTCGGGATCAAAATGGGCCAGTCCCAGTACCAGCGCGCCAAAGGTCTGCGCCATACCGCCGGCGTCAATCACTGGCAACGCAGGAATACCCAGCAGTTTGGCAAGGTCAGCACTGGACGGGTCGCCATCAAACAGGCCCATAGCCCCTTCAATCAGAATCAGATCAGCATCGCGGGCAGCTTCCGCCACGCGCCAGCGACATTCGTGTTCGCCGGTCATCCAGGGGTGCAACTGGTAGACCGGCTGACCTGAGGCCACCTCAAGCATCATCGGGTCCAGGTAGTCCGGGCCATGCTTGAACACGCGCACCTTGCGACCGGCGTTCCGGTGCAATCGGGCCAGAGCCGCCGTCACCATGGATTTACCCTGCCCGGAAGCCGGGGCCGTAATCATCACTGCGGGTACGGGTATAGTCATTGATCAGCCCTGTTCAGGGTGTCGGCCCGGGGCGCACAGGTACAAATATGGGCGCGCCATCGGCCTCTACGGTGATGAGTTTCTGGTTATATAGCTTCTCGAGCGCGGAAGGCACCAGCATTGAATCTGCTGGCCCCCAGCAGGCGTCGCCGTTGGTGTATAGCAGCAGAACATGACTACACCACCGGGCAGCCAGATTAAGATCGTGCAAACACATGAAAACAGCTTTTCCGGATCGAGCCTGCGCCTGAAGCAGGTTCATCACCTTGACCTGATGATGCAGGTCCAGATGGTTAGTGGGCTCATCCAGCAGCCATATGCCAGGGTTCTGGGTCATCAGCGTGGCGATGGCAACACGCTGACGCTCACCACCTGACAATGTGGTCAGCAAACGATCGGACAAATGTTCTACGTCCAGCGCTTCCAGTGCCTGCTCTGCCAGAGTCTGGTCTTCACACTGCTCGCTGACCCAGGGCGACAACCACGGATGACGACCAATAAGTGCAGTTTCCATAACGGTTGCCGGAAAACTATCCTGACGCTCCTGGAAAACAAGGCCCATCTGCCGGGCAATATCCCGGCGCTTCAGATCTTTCAGAGGGGTGTCATCAAGTACCACCTCACCACGGCGGGCGGGCAGCAGACCTGCAAGTGTATGCAACAAGGTGGTTTTCCCGGCGCCGTTAGGACCGAGTACACCCCAGGTCTGGCCTGGTTCAATGGTCAGGTTCAGAGAATACCCATCTGATCTGCCCGGTACATTAATAACCAGATCGCGACTGCGCAGCCTGCTCATCATCGGCTCCGGTGCAACAGATAAAGGAATGTAGGCACGCCTAATAACGCGGTGATTACGCCAACAGGCAGTTGCTCCGGGGCAATCACCGTACGTGCAAGCGTATCCGCCAGTACCAGCAAGGTCCCTCCTGCCAGGGCACTGGCCGGCAGAATAATGCGCTGGTCATTACCAAGAACCAGCCGGAGCATATGGGGAACAATCAGGCCTACAAACCCGATGCTGCCAGCAGTGGTTACTGCAGTAGCCGTCAGCAGGCTGGCAAGAAGATAAATAGTCCATTCCAGCGGGCGCACGGAGACGCCCAGCGCAGCGGCCTGCAGAGGTCCCCGCGCCAGCACATTAAGATTACGGGCAAGAGGCATAATCAGCACAACGGACAAAACCAGAACAGCCAATGCAGGCCAGGGCGCGCGGGCGTATGAGACATCACCCATCAACCAGTAAAGCATACCGGGGAGTTTGTATGAGGGCGTGATTGCCAGCATCAGCGTAATCACAGCTCCCCACCCGGCCGCCACTACCACACCGGTCAGCAGAAGGCGGGAAGGGGTCCAGCTGCCAGTGCCGTGGGCGAGACCAAAGACCAGAAGGGTTGCCAGCATGGCACCAGCAAAGGCGGACCCGGATATCAGGATCGTCCCCATTCCTGCCAGCATGGCCAATAGTGCGCCAACTGCTGCGCCACCAGATAGCCCGAGCACATAGGGGTCAGCCAGTGGGTTACGCAACAACACTTGCATCAGCGCGCCAGCCACAGCCAGCAGCCCCCCTGTTGCAAGAGCCGCAAGAGTACGGGGCAAGCGCAGATCCAATAACAATGCACGGTTCAGCGCACTGCCTTCACCCTGCATGACCTGCCAGATCTCAGGCAGCGGGACAGTCACGCTGCCCAGGCCCAAAGCCAGCACAACTGCAACGAAAGTCAGAAATCCGAGGCTCAGCAACGGGCGGATCATCGGTCAGTTACCTGACAATTCATCCCTG
This sequence comes from Marinobacter sp. F3R11, assembly GCF_003318275.1. GTDB lineage: Bacteria > Pseudomonadota > Gammaproteobacteria > Pseudomonadales > Oleiphilaceae > Marinobacter. The sequence continues at coordinate 189,728 of NZ_QOCH01000003.1, forward strand.
TGTTATCAACGCTCACGTGCACTATCCAGATAGTCACAAACAATCCTGGTGGCCTCAAGCAATCTGGGCGTAGGCCGTGAAATGGGTGAGGCCGGCACAAAAAAGAGATTGTTCTTTTTCACGGCGGTCAGCTCCGAATACTGCTTCCACATATCCAGCTGACCATCACTGACACCCTCAACACTTCCAGTGAGAATGGCGTGGGGATCGGCCTGCAGCACAACCTCAGAACTGATTCGGGGAACCAGCCGCGGCATGTCGCCGAATACATTTACGCCACCACACAACTGAAGCACCTTACCAATCAGGTGGTCGTTGTTGATGGTCATCAGAGGCTGCTCCCAGACCTGATAGAAAACAGGTATTGGTTCTGCATTACGGTACTGCTCTGACAAAGCGGCAATACCCACGCGAAAACGCTCGGCTTCAGCCAGGCCTTCATGCTCAGTGCCCGCCAGGGTAGCCAACCTCTCAATAACACTGGAAACCCCCTCAAAGGTCCGGGGCTCAATCGCAAACGCGGGAATACCCAGCTCATCGATCAGCTCCATCTGGGCCGGTGGGTTACCCGTTACCCAGGTAATCACCAGATCCGGCCTGAGCGCCAGCAACGCTTCCATATCCACCCGGGTATGGCTGCCAACCAAGGGCAATTTCAGGGCTTCCGGGGGATAATCACTGTAATTAACGACCGCAACCACCTTGTCACCGGCGCCGGCCGCAAACATGAGTTCCGTCGCCCCCGGAGACAAAGTGACTATACGATGCGCAGGGGCAGGGATGCAGAGTTCCTTGCCCATGTCATCAACAGCACAACGCTGCACCTCGCCGGCCGACAGAGACTGCACTACCACCACTAACAAAAAGCCCAGTGCAACTCTGACGCCCAGCCGGTGAATACTCACACGCATACTCCCGTCTTCGAGGTTTACTGTATGTCGTAACGAACCGACAACATGGCTGTTCGACCCGCGGCTATGTACTCCCGACCATCAAAATATCTCGCAGTTGAGTATTCCTTATCGAGCACGTTGGCAAGGGTCAGACGGCTGCTCCAGTTGGGCGCGAAATTCCACCCGGCGCGCAGGTCAAACGTTCCGAACCCGGCCAGACGGTCGGTATTGGCTGCGTCGTCATAACGATGCCCCTCAGCTACGACAGAGCCGCCAAACGTAAAGTTATTAACGTCTTTGTCCAGGTCAATACGGGCAGACTGTCTGGTACGGCGCGCCAGCTGTTTTTTGGTATCACGGTCTTCAGGGTCCATATAAGTGAGAGCCACCCCTGCACGCCAGCCGTTATATTCATAACCACCGCCAAACTCTGCTCCACGAATTCTCGCTTCATCAACGTTAACCCGTGTATTGACTCCTCCGATCTCCCCGGAACCAATCAGGTTGTCGACATCCATCTGATACACGGCAAGATCCCAATACCATCTCTGATAGTTACCGCTGGCACCAATCTCATAGCTTTCGGACTCCTCCGGCTCCAGATCCGGATTGCCCTGGTAGTTAAATGACAGAGGCCAGTAGAGGTCATTAAATGTGGGAGCCCTGAACGCGGTGCTGTAGCTCGCACGCAGGCGATGAGAGCGGTCTATTTTATAACCTAGTGCCACCCCTCCGGTTTCATTGGTACCGTAGGCTTCATTGTCATCGCCGCGAAGACTCAGCTGCGCATCAACCGGTCCAAAATTCAGACGCAACTGACTGAACAGTGCCGTATTGGTTCTGGAGGTTTCACTATAGGATTGTGAACTGCTGACCTCATCCTGCTGCAGCTCAGCGCCCACAACCAGCTCATGGACATTGAAAGAAAAGGTATTGTCCCACCTGGCCTCTCGCAACCGGGTGTTATAGGTGCTTTCACCATAAGCACTGAACGAATCTGATTCATCGCGCGATTCCGCAAACTGAATGCCCATTTGCCAGCTTTCGCTCAGCGGTGTCATCAGCCCGAGACCAATAGTACGGATCATGTAATCAATATTGCCGCCTTCGTACTCGGTGTTCCCTTCAGATTGCATCAGCATGATGCTCGCTTCACCACCGTTATCCAGAGCATGCACAACCCGGCCAAGCCCGGCGGTATTGCGGAACCCTTTGTCTTCGCCGTTTTCAACAATCGCTGTGCCGTCACTTTCTTTATGCAGACCGCTCAGACTGAAGCTGGTATTGCCAACCGAGGCAGAAGCACCTGCACTGACCTTTTGGGTATCAAAGTTTCCTGCACCAGCCTCAACCCAGCCTCGTTTACCCTGCTCGGGATCCAGTGTGAACGCCTGTACCACACCGCCCATGGCATCAGCGCCATAGAGCGAGCTGCGCGGGCCCCGCACAATTTCCACTCGTTCAATGAGTTCTGTCGGGAAATACTGCCATGGCGCACCGCCACCAGTTGCAGAATGCAGCTTCACACCGTCAACAAGTAAAACCGTACCGGCATTCTGGACGCCGCGGGTATAAACACTCGTTGTTTTTCCGAAAGAACCGTTACCGGTCACACTGATACCTGGCTGACCACGCAGAAGATCAGAAAACTCAACCGGGGCTTTCGAACGAATCTCTTCTTCATCCACCACAGTAACGGAGGCAAGACTCTCACCCACCGTCCTGGGGCCAAGAGTTGCTGTGACAACAATCGGATCTAACTGAGAAGACTGAGCTTCTTGCGCAACCGCAATCGAGAGGGGGCTAAATGCAAAAGGGATAACCAGAACACTGGTAACTGCCAGGGAAACTTTCATTAAATGCACTCTCAGACTCACCACGCGCACCCGCATGGCCAATTGTTAGGTGCTCTGCAAAGGGAGGCTGATTCTGGCAGAAGGCCAGGATGAAGCGTTTTCTGAGGTGGGAAAATCCGTAAAACAGGCCGGTGTTTACCCACCGTAACTGCCCTCCGCAGCGCTCGGTGTGTTTACAGGCCGGTCTCCGGACTTGTGAGTTTATAGAACTGACCGGCGTAACCTTCCCATGCTTGCGCACAGTGGCATCTCTCTTCGCCGTTCTCTCACTTACCGTTGCGGGGGCAGTGCCGGACTTTAACCGGCTTCCCGTTTCACTGTGGCAGCGACGATGATTGCGCTACAACAGCACCTATAAACGAATGCCAAGGCTAACAATGCGTTAATGTCTGGTCAATGACTAATCACAAGTCCGGGCCACAAGCGCTTCTGCCAATCGCTGCAATTGCGCCTCATCTGCCATCACGCCAAACCGGAGCATTCCCGGCTGATCGAAAACTCTGACCAGCACCGCCTGTGCAGCCAGTTGATGTGCCAGTATCTTCGGGTTGTCTGTACGAACTGTCTGAAACAGGGCGCTGCCACCCACAAGAGTCAGCCGGGCTTTCTGCAGAACCTCACGCAGATTGCCGGCATGCCGGTGCAAACTGACCCGAGTTGCGCGCTGCCAGCCTTCATCGGTCAGCGCCTTACCCATCACATACCGGGACGGCCCACTCAGCGCCCAGGGACCCAGCACCTGTCTCAGGCGTTCCGTGATTTGACTATCCGCAAGAACAAATCCCGCCCGCACCCCCGCCAGGCCAAAAAACTTTCCAAGCGAACGAAGAACGATCAAGCCCGGCCGTCCGGCCTGGGTACAGAGACTGAACGCCGGCGTGGCATCCATAAATGCCTCATCGACAACCAGCCAGCCACCTCGCTTTTGCAACCGCTGGTGCCAGCGTAGCAATGTGGAGGGGGGAATGATTTTTCCGGTAGGGTTATTGGGATTAATCCAGACCAGTACGTCGATCTGGTCAAGCCAGCGATCATCGCAACCTGAAAAGCCACCGCCGGTCTGCTCAGGCCCTATAGGGACAAGCCTGTGACCAGCATTCCGCCAGCTATGCCCATGCTCTCTGTAACCAGGCACCGGTATGCCGACACGGCAGGGTTTGCGCAAACCGGGCAGTGCCATAATTGCGGCCTGAGAGCCTGGCACAGGAACACAGGCCGCAGCTGGTGAGGCACCTGACCATTTACGAACAATATCTTCGAGCCCGTCATCGGCTTCCGGCAATCTTTGCCAGACCTCGGCCGGTATATCCGGAACCGGCCAGCCAACCGGGTTTATACCAGTGGAAAGATCAAGCCATTCTGAACGTGGAATACCCCAGCGCTCTGCGGCTTCATTCAACCGTCCGCCATGTTCCAGCATCATTACAGGTACACCACTGCAAAGATAAGTGTTGTGATCGCCCCGACAACAGCGAGCCAGAGCCAGACTCCATGCCGGACCAGTGTGATCGCGGCTTCAATACTTGTTGAGCTCGCCTCCTGCGCGCCGCCCAGAATCGGGCGTTGTTTAACGCCAGAGGGATACGGCGAAGGCCCTCCCAGCCGGACGTTCAAAGCACCGGCCCCTGCTGCCATGACAGGCCCCGCATTGGGACTGTCCCATTGAGGGGCCTGCTTTCGCCAACACTGCCAGGCGAGTTTACGATTGCCTGACAGCATATAGCTAAGTGCGGTCAACCGCGCGGGCACCCAGCCCATAAGATCGTCCAGCCGTGCAGCAGCACGACCGAAGTACAGGAAACGCCGATTGCGATAGCCCCACATGGCATCCAGGGTATTCACCATCCGGTGCATCACCACACCGGGAATACCTGCGATCAAAAACCAGAACAGACTGGCAAAAACAGCGTCTGCTCCGTTTTCCAGCATGGATTCGGTTGCAGCGGCAGCTACACCACGTCCATCAAGATCACTGGCCTTGCGGCTGACAATGCGGCTGACCTGTTTGCGGGCAACGTCCAGGTTGCCCTCAGCCAGAGGTGCAGCCACTGCCCGCCCATGCTCAGCCAACCCTCGGAGTGAAATGGCCAGCCAGAGCACTACCGCCTGCACCAGCATCAACAGCAACCCGTCCAGCCGCACAGAAGCCCAGATGGCCAGGGCCATTATGGGAACTGTGGCCAACAGAACTGCCAGAACCCCTGAAAAAAGGCTCCGCAAAGGTATGTCAGGTGCGGTATTAAGCCCTTTTTCCAAAGCAGTGACTAATCGCCCAAACCCGACTACCGGGTGCAGACGCCGGGGCTCACCTATCAGATAATCAAGGATCAAAGCTGATACACACACGATGAACGGAGCAAATAACAACACAGGAAGTTCCAGATCAGATAAAAAGTGATGCCCTCAAGCCTACCTGATTGCACCCAGCCGGAGTATGATCCCGCCTTATATTGAATTCGAGCTCCACTCTCCGCAATCAGATCCTGTGTTTCGATCTGTCGATGTATGAAGGTATGTGCAATGTCTTTTCCCAGCAGTTGGACCACCCCTCCCCGACAACCCGAAGCCCGTTTTTTTGAGCTGGCCGCACAGAGACAGAGCGTGCTGACCAAGCCCGCTGGCTCCCTGGGCAGACTGGAAACAGTTGCCGTTCAGCTTGCGGGCCTGCAGGGCACAGAAAAGCCCGGGCTGGATCAGGTCCAGATCAGTGTATTTGCCGGTGATCACGGTATTTGTGAGGAAGGAATTTCAGCGTACCCTCAGGCAGTTACTGCGCAGATGATTGCCAACTTCGCCCACGGAGGCGCAGCCGTAAGCGTACTGGCCAAATACATAGGTGCAGAACTGGAGGTTGTGAACCTTGGCACTGTGTCGGATGTTGCACCCGACTTGCCCGGCGTTATAGACGCCCGTATAGCCCCTGGCACACGTAATTTTTCCACAACCGATGCCATGACCACCGAGCAGGTAGTTGCAGCCCTGAACCACGGGGATGCTGCAGCTCAGCGGGCGGCTGACAAGGGTTGCAAGCTGTTTATTGGCGGCGAAATGGGCATAGGCAACACCACCTCGGCAACCGCTATCGCGTGTGCTCTGATGAACAGGAACCCCATGACCCTGGCGGGTCCCGGAACAGGCATGGATGTCGCCGGTGTCCGTCACAAAGCCGAAGTTATTATAGGTGCACTTCAGCGCCATGATAACGACGACGCAGGACAGGATGCGATGGCCATTCTCAAGGCCTTCGGCGGCTTCGAGATTGCAGCTCTGGCGGGTGCCATTGCCGGGTGTGCAGCCCGCTCCATACCGGTATTGATTGATGGTTATATTGTGTCGGCTGCGGCACTGATTGCCGTAAGCCAGCAACCAGACATTCGTCCCTGGCTCCTGTTTGCCCACCGTTCGGCAGAACCGGGTCACCAGGCCGTTCTTGAAGCCCTGAATGCAGAGCCTCTGCTTGATCTGGGAATGCGCTTAGGTGAAGGCAGTGGCGCAGCGGTGGCAGTTCCCTTGCTCAGGATGGCCTGCAACCTGCATAACGACATGGCCAGCTTTGCAGACGCCGGTGTCAGTGAAAAAGAAGATAAATGAACAGTACAAAAAAGATGGAGAGCACAACAGTATTCGACCTCATCCGCCATGGGGAGCCCGAGGGCGGGCCCATGTATCGCGGCAGCAAAGACGATCCTCTGAGCGAAAACGGCTGGCAGCAGATGCGCGCTGCCATTACCGAAACCGATTCCTGGGATGCCATTGTTACCTCCCCAATGCTGCGCTGCGTTAACTTTGCCCGGGAACTGGCCGATCGCTATGAAATTCCTCTGCACACGGATGACCGCCTGCGGGAGCTCAACTTCGGTGAATGGGAAGGTCGCACCGCTGAAAGTGTAATGGCAAGTGATGGGGAGAGACTAAACCGGTTCTGGGCAGATCCGGTAAACAACACACCTCCGGGCGGTGAACAGGTCGTGGATTTCAACCGGCGCGTTATTGAAAGCTGGCGCCACTGGCAACAAGAGCTGATGGGGCAACGTGTGTTGATCGTTTGCCATGGCGGCACCATACGAATGATCGTTGCTGACACCATGAACATTCCGCTGGAACACGCGTTCTCAGGCCTTACCACACCCTATGCCTGCCGCAGCAGGATTCAGGTTGATGTAACAGATTACGGGGTATTTCAGAGCCTTGTAGCGCACGGGTCCTGTTAAACCGCCTCTGTTCTCACGGTTTCAGGACCATGGGCAACCCGGCAACACTCATGATCACCCTGTCGCACCGAGTCGCCAGCGCCTGGTTCATCCACCCCAGCTCATCTGCAAAACGGCGTGTAAGCGGATCCATTCCGATAATGCCAAGCCCTACTTCGTTGCTGACAATCACAAGTTCTCCCGGGTAAGAGCCCACCTGCGTCAGAAACGCCTCCCGTTCCCGGGCAAAGGTATCGTCACCTGCGTGCAGCAGGTTACTCACCCACAGACTCATGCAGTCCACCAGAAGGCAGGGTGCCGCCTTTTGCTGTCCATAGCTGGCAAGCAACTGTCCCAGGGCAAGAGGCTCTTCTTCCAGCCCCCAGTCAGCAGGGCGCTGCTGCTGATGACGCTGAATGCGCAGCCGCATTTCATCATCCCCGGCTGTTGCTGTAGCCAGGTACACGACTGAGTTATCTGCCTCAGATGCCAGACGCTCTGCAAGCGCGGTTTTTCCCGAACGGATGCCGCCAAGAACCAGAGTATGCATGATGTTGGAGTGTTTCCCTGAAAGCCAGTTACGGATGCTAACCGGAGGCTATGTCCTAAAGCAAAAAACCTGGCAGGGCTCCCGAACGTGGTTGCTGCAGCGCTACCTTTATGCACGGGTGCCACTGCCCAACCGCCGGTATCTGCTATAGTTTTGCCGGGACCATTACTATTCCAATCTGGAGACTGCATGCAGGCTGAACTGATCGACATCCGTAACCATCTTGTCCAGCATTCGCCGTTCGACGACATGCCGGAGGAGTTGGTCAATCAGCTCACGGCCAGCATCGAAATCAGCTATGTACGGGCGGGAACCCAGATACTCGAAACGGGACAAGCCAGTGCCTATATGTATTACGTGCGCAGCGGCGCTGTGGAAATCTTCCGGCGTTCCGGCGAGCTCTATAATCGCATAGGTGAAGGCGAGATCTTCGGCCAGTTTGGCCTGCTCATGCACCGTAAGGTCCGGTTTCCTGCGAAAGCGCTTGAAGACAGCCTGCTTTATCGCGTTCCTGCAGAGACCTTTCATTATCTGTTTGAAAACGATGAAAACTTTGCGGACTTTGTGGAAATTGAAGATCGCAGTCGCCTGCGTTCGGCACTTTCCCGCAGGGAAAAATCCAACGAACTGATGACTTCCCGTGTTACGCGCCTGATTTCCAGAAAAACGATTTCTGCACCGACAACCGTTCGGCTACAGGAAGCCGCACGCATCATGACAAAGAAGGGTGTATCCGCACTGTTGCTAATGGATGGTGAAGGCGATAACACACGCCTGGCCGGAATAATCACCGACCGTGACCTTCGCACCCGGGCGGTGACCGAAGCTCTGCCTTCCGAAACACCGATCAGCGAGATCATGTCTGAAGGGCTGATAACCATACGCGCCAGCAGCTATATTTTCGAAGCCATGCTCACCATGCTGCACAACAACGTGCACCATCTCCCCGTGATGGATGGCCATGAAGTACGGGGCGTGGTTGCGCTTGCGGATATTGTGAAATATGAAAGCCAGAGCAGCCTGTATCTGGTGAGTAATATTTACCACCAGCAGAATGTAAAAGGCCTGAAGAAGATCAGCCGGGATGTTCGCGACAGTTTCGTGCGCATGGTTAACGAAGATGCCAACTCACACATGATAGGCAGCGCCATGGCTGGTATCGGTCGCAGCTTCACACAGCGGCTTCTGGAACTGGGTGAGGAAAAACTTGGCCCGCCGCCCGTGCCATACTGTTTTATGGCCCTGGGCTCCATGGCCCGGGACGAACAGCTGGTCGTAACGGATCAGGACAACGCAATGATTCTGGACGACAGGTTTGTACCGGAAGAGCACGATGCCTACTTCCTGGAACTGGCAAAATTTGTTTCCGACGGACTGGCGGAGTGCGGCTACACATACTGCACCGGGGATATCATGGCTACCAACCCCAAATGGCGTCAGCCATTGAAGGTATGGAAAAGCTACTTCACCGACTGGATTGAAAACCCGAAAGCGGAAGCTCTCCTGAACAGCAACATCTTCTTTGATCTTGATGGCATATATGGCCGCACGGAGTTTGCAGAAGAACTCAAAGCGCTGGTTGCAGACAAGGCCAGCAAAAGTCAGCGCTTCCTGACCATGATGGCACGTAACGCTCTCAACCGGACACCTCCCCTCGGTTTTTTCCGCACCTTCGTGCTTGAGGAAGATGGCAAGCACCAGAAAACCTTCAACCTGAAGCGCCGGGGCACAGCACCGCTGTCTGACCTGATCCGGATTCACTCTCTGGCCTGCGGTTCCCTTGCCCAGAACTCCTTCGAACGCCTGAAAAGCATCAGCAAAACCAGGCTTATTGTTGAAGATGACCTGGACAACCTGAGGGACGCACTGGAATTCATCTCGATCGTCCGCATCCGCCATCAGGCACTGTCAATCGAAGCGGGTAAGGAGCCGGATAACAATGTGCGGCCAGAAGACCTGTCATCGTTTGAGCGCAGCCACCTCAAAGATGCTTTCCAGGTTGTCAGCAATGCCCAGAAGTTTCTGCGGTTCCGTTACAACACCCAGGTGACCCGGAATGTCTGAGCACCAACCAGTGCCCGATTCAATCAGGCGCCTGCCGTGGCCAGAGCAGTACCAGGCCCTGGCCAGACACACCAAAACTCCGGTACTGAAACACTTTTACGAAGCCGGCTGCCCTTCTCCGAAAACCCCCGTCTCTGAGGTTCCCCTGGTGGCACTCGACTTTGAGACCACCGGCCTGGACGCAGAGGCGCACTCTATTGTCAGCATAGGGCTGGTGCCTTTTACGCTGGATTCCATTCAGCTTGGCAAGGCGAAACACTGGGTTGTCAGGCCCCGGCTACCACTGCACCAGACATCGGTTACTTTTCACGGCATCACTCACGCCGACATTGATGAGGCTCCGGACCTGTCAGAAATACTCGAAGAGGTGTTTGCCAGCCTGAATGGCCGCATTCCAGTCGTGCACTTCAGGAATATTGAACGACCTTTCCTGAATGAGGCGTTGCAATGTCGTCTTGACGAGGGCATTCGCTTTCCGGTGATAGACACTATGGCCATTGAGGCACACCTGCACCCGGACAGGCACCCGTCTTTCCTGAAGAGTCTGCTGGGTAAAAAACCGGTATCCATTCGCCTTGCTGACAGCAGAAAACGTTATGGGCTGCCTCACTATGCTGCCCATAACGCCCTGATTGATGCCATTGCCACTGCGGAGTTGCTACAGGCGCAGATACTTCATCACTTCAGTCCGCAAACACCCATAGGCGACCTCTGGCTTTGAGGTGCGCCTCAGACCTTGCTTTTACTGCGCGGCCTCCACTTCAGAGATCCAGTCGCCGTATCCGGCATCAGCCATCTCTTCCAGTGGAATGAATTTCATGGCCGCTGAGTTCATGCAGTAACGCAGGCCTGTGGGGGCAGGGCCATCGTTGAACACATGCCCCAGGTGTGAATCGGCATAACGACTGCGTATTTCAATGCGTGTCATGAAGAAACTGCGATCTTCCTTCTCCACCACCATGTCCGGGCTCAAAGGGCGGGTGAAACTGGGCCAGCCAGTGCCGGATTTATACTTGTCCCGTGAGGAAAACAGTGGTTCACCTGAAACAATATCCACATAGATTCCAGGGCGCTTGTTATCCCAGTACGGATTGCTGAAGGCCCGCTCGGTGCCGTCATTCTGGCTTACCTCATACTGGGTGCTGGTCAGTTGCTGCTTCAGGGTTTCTGCATCCGGTTTAACGAAGGTTTCCGGATCAAATCCACTGGCGCCGGCCTGGTCTTTCCCTGAACCCATTTCCATAGCCTCCGAAGTCATACCGTCTGGCTTGAACTGACTGAAATCCAATTCATAATCCTCACCATAAACCTTCTCGATGAACTGGTAACGACCAGAGTTATGGGTGTAAAACTTGTAGCGTACCGGATTCTTTTTGTAGTAGTCCTGATGGTATTTCTCTGCGGCATAAAAGGTTTTGAGAGGAGTAATCTCGATGGTTACCGGTTTCTCATAAAGACCTGATGCCTGCAGCTCCTTTTTAGCCATTTCCGCCAGGCGCTTCTGCTCGTCGTTATGATAGAAAATCGCCGGACGATACTGCTTGCCACGATCAACAAACTGGCCGTTGGCATCTGTCGGGTTCATGATTCTCCACAGGCCTTGCAGCAAGCCTTCATAGGTAATTTCTTTCGGGTCGTAGTAAACCTGTACAGCTTCGGTGTGTCCTGTACTGCCTGAAGCCACCTGCTTATAAGTGGGGCTGGCTTCATCTCCCCCGGCATAGCCGGAAACGGCTTCCACCACGCCGGGAATCTTCTCGTAACCTGCCTCAACGCACCAGAAACAGCCCCCCGCAAAGGTCGCAACCTTAAGGCCGGGATCTGATGGCGCGTACTCACTGGCACTTACCGCAGTCTTCTCGGCCGAAGCAATAGCAGCGTAGAAGGCACTGGCGGCCGCAACAAACAGCACAGCAACCATAGCGAATGTTTTTCGATTCATAACAACTCTCCTGCGAGTAATATCGTAAGCCATCCTATCGCCGTGACTTCACCAAAACGTTCACGAATTCTCACGAATCTATAACTCCGTGGATTCTTTTGCCGCTGAATCAGCAAGCGGTAACCAGAACCGGAACTCTGCGCCGTCACCCGGCTGGCTTTCTACGGAAACCCGGCCCTGTTGCAACTCGGCCATTCTGCGCGCAATTGCCAGCCCAAGGCCTGCGTGTCCGGTGCGGCTGGCGCCAGGCGCCTGATAAAAAGGGTCAAACACATGATCGATATCCTGCTGCCCGATTCCTGCGCCCGCATCCCTGACACAAATTTCAACGCCACCACTGTCTGCCGTTACGCTCAGTTTTACCTCGGCACCAGCAGGTGAGTGATCCACAGCATTACCAATAAGATTATCCAGAACACGCTCGGTCATGGCGATATCTGCACACACCATTGCCGGCTGAACATGGGTAATGCTGAGCGTAACACCCGCCTGCTCAGCCTTCGGCCTGTGCTTTTGCACCACGTCGTACAGCAGTTCTGCTGGCATGAACGGCTCCGCCAAAGGTTGTCGTTCACGTGCATCCAGTGCCGCCAGTTCAAAGAGTTCGTCAACCAGTTTGCTGAGGCGAAGGGTTTCGGCAAGAGCCACATTCAGAAACCGACGGCGCTCGTCAGGACTCAGTTCCTGCTGCTTCATCCCCAGGGTTTCCAGATAACCCTGAATCGATGCCAGAGGCGTACGCAGGTCATGGGACACCTGAGCCACCAACTGTCGACGCTGATGATCTTTGTCTTTGAGCAGCTCCAGCTGCCCTGCAATGCGTGCGGCCATCTGATCAAAGCGGGCGGCAAGATAATCTACATCGTCACCGGGAACTCCGGCATCATCAGAGGTATCTGTAGTATCTTTTACCCCCGCCTCAAAAGCCTCCACACGGGCCGTCAGTCGCGACAGCCGTCGTGTCAGAAGCCGGAAAAACAACAGGCCTGCCAGAAGCCCGACAAAGAGACTGATTGCCAGAGCCCCGCCTCCCATCTGCAGCAAGCGGTCGCTGTGTACCATGCTTTCCGCAAAATCATATTCCTCACCGCGCAGCACGACATACAGATAACCCGTGGGATTCTCGGCGTCAGGTACCTGCGTGACGGAAAATACCTTGTGACGGTCATGACTGCGCGGGTCATCGCCCTGCAACGGATAGGCATCCGGGTTCTCAAGTAACCTGTGAACTGGCTCCAGAGATACGTGCTTACGTTTGATTTTCGCCGGATTGGCGGAATAGGACAGAATGAGCCCGTCGCGGTCCAGCAGGTAAATCTCGATACTGGGATTGATGCTCATATACAGATCGAACAGACGTTTGAGCTCGCTGTGATTGATCTGCCCATCGGTGACCAGATTGCGGTCTGAAACCAGGTTACTGGCCAGATCGCGGTTAAGTTCCTGGCTCACAGCTGCACTGTACTCGCGCACTGAGTAGAGGCTGAGCACAGTAAACAGCCCGCCAACAATGACCAGCAGCAGGAACAGGCCAAGGGCCAGGCGCGCATACAGAGTCTGAAATAAAGGCCGTGTCATGGATCAGTCCATAAACCGGTAGCCAACACCCCAGACCGTCTGTACATACAAAGGCTCTGCAGGATTGGTTTCGATTTTGTTGCGCAAGCGGTTTATGTGAGTATTCACTGTGTGCTCATAACCCTCATGGTTATACCCCCATACGGCATCCAGCAGCTGAGCCCGGCTGAATACCCGACCCCGGTGGCAGGCAAAATGCCAGAGCAGGTCGAACTCGCGGGCCGTGAGTTCTGCTTCCGTGCCATGAACAAACACCCGCCGCCGCACAGGGTCTATCCGGAGCCCGTCAACATCCACTTCTTCAGTTACTGACTCTTCCGGGCTGCGTGAAGAAAGCGCATCTACCCGGCGGAACAAGGCTTTGATCCGGGCAGAGAGTTCAGCCACGCTGAAGGGCTTGGTCAGATAGTCGTCTGCACCCATCTCAAGGCCAAGCACCCGATCCAGCTCCGTACTTTTGGCTGTCAGCATGAGTACTGGAACATATCCCGGGATCGCGCGAATTTCCCGGCAGACTGACAACCCGTCCAGCCCCGGCAGCATGAGGTCAAGAACAACCAGATCAATACCACCCTGGCGAAACCTCTCAAGCCCATCATCTCCGCGGCCCACGAGAACCGGCTCCATACCCAGATCCTTGACCTGCATACTAACCAGCTCACCTATTCCGGGGTTGTCTTCAATAATCAGTATTGTTCGTGTCATGATGCACTGGCTCGTTTGTCTGGGCCGCACAAAAAGCCCCTGATGCTATGATTGCTGTTCGCAGTCTAACGCGAAAACTTCACGAATTTGTCACACCAGATGCAGATACATCTGTCCTTTCCAGAATTTTTCCTCCGCCATTACAGAGTCCGGGGGCCAGGCTATCAACCCCCGCCTGCAAGCCTTGCGAATTGCCAGAAATCACGAAGAAGACTAATCACTACCCATAAAAAAAGCCCGGAGAGCATCACTGCTACCGGGCTTTCTGTTTTCGCTGGTCTAGGCCAACAGGTTATAAATAAACACAATCACTACTGCCACCGGAGTCACAAAGCGCAAGAGGGTCAGCCACACAGCAAATGTCCCATCGCTCAGATCCAGATCCGCTTTCAGTGATTCCCGGGCCACAAACCAGCCAACAAAGATGGCCGTCAGCAAGCCCGACAAGGGGAGCAGAATATTGGCGGTAAAGAAGTCGAGCAGATCAAAAATTGTTTTCCCTTCAAAGCGCTCGAACATCGCCAGGGGCGCAACATCAGACCACAGGTTCAGCGACAGAATGGATGCAACGCCCAGCAACCAGCACAGCACACCGACGACAATGGCACTGCCTGACCGCCCCATGCTGGTATTTTCCTCTACCCACTCCACAACCGGTTCCAGCAGAGAGATGCCGGAAGTCCAGGCGGCAAACAGCAGAAGGATAAAAAACAGAGCACCGAACAGACTGCCCATGGGCATATTGCCGAAGGCCAGTGGCAGCGTCTGGAAGATCAGGCCTGGTCCGGCGCCGGCCTCAAGTCCGTTGGCAAAAACCACTGGAAAAATAGCCAGGCCAGCGAGCAGGGCAACCACCGTGTCCATCAGTGCAATACTCACTGCAGTGCGCCCGATAGCCACATCGCGCCCCAGATAAGAACCGTAGGCCATCATGATGGCCATACCCAGGCTGAGAGTAAAAAAGGCATGGCCCAGTGCAATCAGCACACCATTGATGGTCAGCGCACCGAAATCAGGGGTAAACAGGAAGCTCACAGCCTCACCAAAATGCCCCGTTGTTGTGGCATAACCCACCGTAATAATCAGTAGCAGGAAAAGCGCCGGCATCAGAATAGTGACTGCACGCTCCAGACCACCTTTCAGACCACAGGATACAACCACAACTACCAGTGCCATAAACAGCGTGTGCCAGGCAAGGAGTTGCCCGGGACTCGCCAGCAAAGCACTAAACAGCCCACCGATAGAGTCAGCCGTGCCACCGGTAAAGTCACCCATGGCTGCATGGCCGATATAAGACGCAGCCCATCCGCCAATAACGGAGTAGAAGGACAGAATCGCAAAAGCCGCGATCATGCCAATAATCGCAGAAATACGCCATGCTGGTGAGCTGAGGTTGCGCACTGCAACCAGGCGCATACTGGCAATCGGGTTATGACGACCGCTGCGGCCAACAAATACTTCCGCCATCATAATGGGCACACCAATAATGGCGATACACAGGAGATAAACCAGAACGAACGCACCGCCGCCGTTCTCACCTGTTACATAAGGAAACTTCCATATGTTGCCGAGGCCGACCGCTGAGCCGGTTGCGGCCAGAATAAATGCAAGACGGGAAGACCAACGGCCGCGAGACACCTCGGAGTCACTCTCCGGGGCCAGATTGAACTGAGTCATGGTAAATTTCTGTGCGTTAAAATGAAGGAGTAGGAGAAGCTACCCTGCAAGGGTTTCCCCAACGAATGTGGGAGATTCTGCCAGCACTGGCGCAGGGATGCCAGCACCGGCAACAGGTTCCTTGCAAACAGAAAATCCAGACGGATTAATCGGTTTTCCTGAGAAAACGTGAAACCAGGTCTTTCAGACCCCGGGACATGGCGCTCAGGTGATCACTGCTCTGCTTGGCGGAGGTCGCTTGCTCTTCACTGTGATCCGCAAGTTCGGCGATATTAACAATCTGGCGATTGATCTCCTCAGACACCTGATTCTGTTCCTCAAACGCTGCCGACATGCTGATAAAACTGTCAGAAATCATTTTGATGGACGTCACTATGTCTCGCAGAGAATTCTCGGCTTCACGTACCTTATCCAATCCCTGCCCGGCAACGGCTTCTCCGTCCTGCATGGCCTTAACGGCTGAGTCCACCTGCAACCGGAAGTCGTCAATGACTTCCTGAATACGCACTGTGGATTCCCGGGTACGGCTGGCCAGCGAACGCACTTCGTCAGCGACAACGGCGAACCCCCGACCCTGTTCCCCTGCCCGGGCAGCTTCAATTGCCGCGTTCAGCGCCAGCAAGTTGGTCTGGTCTGCAATTTCGGAAATCAAACTGGCAGCCTCACCAATGCTTTTGGTGGACTCTCCCAGAGCACTGATAGTCTGACCAATCCCGTTCACACGAGTGACCAGTTGCTCAATCGCAACCAGAGCTTCTGAGCTACGCTCACTGCCAATTACCGCAAGACGATCTGCCTCTTCAGCTTCCCGGGCATTGCCCAGCATAGTCTCTGTCACTTCCTGGATGGACGCCGCCATCTCTGTGATAGCCGAAGCAGTCTGATCCGTTTCAGCCCGCTGGCGGCCAATAGCCTGGGCACCACTGCTGATATATTCTTGGGAAGCACAGGCCTGTTCATATAGCAGCTCTGCCTGGTCTTCTATGCGGGCAAGCGCGGTACGAATCCGCGCATCCTCACTGATCAGCAAGAGTGCCAGTTGCGAGAAAATTCCCGACTCAGCACTGTAGGTGCGGGCGACAACCGGGTCATGATAACCACCCGGACGTAGTTCCATAAGACGCTTGAGCCGGTCAGTCACCGACTTTTGAACAAGGAATGCGCCCAGCAGATGGCCGGCTGCAATCAGCCCGGCAGCTACCCAGTATTTCTCAACCTCAAGTGCGATGAGGCTCAGTATCAGCGACAGCAACAGAGGCCAGCCGGATTTCACTGCTGACAGGATACGGTTCCCGGCGTTCAGGGTCGGCTTGTCCGCAGCTATACCTGCATAGAGTTTCTCTGCCCGGGCTATATCGTCCCGGCCCGGCTCTACACGAACCGATTCATAGCCAACCATCTGGCCATTTTCCCGGACGGGAGTAACGTATGCGCTGACCCAGTAGTGGTCACCATTCTTTGTGCGGTTTTTAACAATACCCATCCAGGCCTTGCCGGCGCTGAGGTACTGCCACATATCCCTGAATACCGCTTGCGGCATGTCCGGATGGCGAATGATATTATGGGCCTGGCCAATCAGCTCTGCCTCAGAGAATCCGCTTATCTCTATGAATTCTTCATTGCAGTAGGTAATAACGCCTTTGAGATCGGTGGTGGTAATTAGCCGGCCACCCGTGCGCATTTTCACTTCATGCTGGGTTACGGGTAGGTTCGTACGCATGTCTTATGCCTGTTACTAGATGGTTATGTAGCAAAATATATATCTTGCTACACGATATACGTGCAATCCTGCTTTTGATATTCATCAAAAGTTAAACCTGGTAACAGCATTTATCTGTAACGGCTCCTCTCTCATGGCTTATAGCCTCCGCTATGCTGCTTCTTTCAACCGCGCGCGGGGGTGAAAGCGGGCATTCACCCAGAGTGAAAATGCAATCACAGCTCCCCCCATGGCAAGTCTCAGCAGATCGGCGTCCCGGCTCCAGATCAGCAGATTGACCAGCAAGCCGGCCGGCACCAGAGCATTGTTCATAATAGCGAGCGTGCCCGCATCGACACGACAGGCGCCGCGGTTCCACAGAAACAGGCCTAACCCGGAAGCCGCCAGCCCCAGCCACAACAGAATGCCCCATTGCAGGCCCGTTGACGGAAGACGATCGGCGTTGCCGAACACAATGAAAGACGGCAGCGCAATAACCAGGGCTCCGATAAAAAAGTAGCCAAATGTACGATATGCAGGGACATCCGTCGGGTAGTGCTGCATAACATGTTTGTAGCCCACCTGACCTGCGGCAAAGGTAAAGTTCGCAACCTGTAGCAACAGGAAGCCGGTAATAAAATCCTCGCCAAGGCCGTCGTAACGTATTATTCCGGCACCAATCGTAGCTATTGCCGCGGCAACCAGAGCAACCGGCGAAAACCGACGGGACAGCGCATCGTCAATCAGGGTTACGTACAGCGGTGTGAATATAGTAAACAGGAGAACTTCCGGAACGGTCAGATAACTGAACGAACGGTAGAGGCAAAGATAGGTAATACCAAACTGCAGCATGCCTGTAACCAGCACACCCAGCTTCAATCCCCCGGGCACACCACGCCAACGGGTAAACGGCAGAAATATCAGGGTTGCCAGTAACACGCGACTGAGCACTGCAAAATCACTGTCTACCTGTCCGGCAAGGAACTCACCAATCAGACTGAATGAAAAAGCCCAGAGAACAGTTACAAAAACCAGAAGCCCCATAATGAACGCCATCCGTATGAATAGGGCGTGTACTTTAACGGGTTTTAAGGCAGGTTTCAGTGCATTTAAGTGGCAATCCCTATGACGTACCTCACCATAATCGGGTAGCATAACCCGCCCGCATGTCCGCCCTTGAATATCTATTGGCTCCAGCCCTTCGGAACAGCACCCTATGGATGAAACCCACCAGCCACTGCCCGAAGTTCGTAAATCTCTTGTTTCACGAACACTGGCCGAATGGAAGACGCTGGCAATACTTGGCGGACCGATTCTGATCGCCCAGATTGCCCAGATGGCCAACGGCGTTATCGACACAGTCATGGCCGGTCATGCCAGCGCAGAAGATCTCGCGGGTGTGGGTATCGGAACCAGCTTGTGGGTACCCTTGTTTTTGTTTTTCATTGGTATGCTTGGAGCACTGCAGCCGATCATCTCCGGTTATAACGGCGCCCGGGTGCCAGAAAAAATCATGCCAGCTACCTGGCAGGGTTTATACATCGCTGGCGTTGGCGCAATCATCATGATTCTGCTTCTTACCAACGTGCACCCGGTTCTGGACGGCCTGAAGCTGGAAGCCAGAACTGCCGGTATCACCCAGGGCTACCTGAATGCATTTGCCTGGGGAATCCCCTCTCTTCTCTTGATGACAGCACTTCGTGGGCTCACTGACGGCCTGGGGCATACCCGGGTGATCATGGCGTTTTCGATACTGAGCACACTGATCAACCTCCCACTCAACTATATATTCATCTACGGTAAGCTCGGACTGCCCGCCATGGGCGGCATTGGCTGTGGATGGGCCACATCCGTGTCGAATGGCGTCGCTGCAATCGCACTGCTGGCCTACCTGAATCACAGCCAGCTGTACAAACAGTTTCACCTGGTTGCCGACTGGGTAAAACCCAACAAGGCGCTGATACGCTATATCCTTGGTATCGGCATACCCATCGGGTTCACTATTTTTGTGGAAGCCAGCCTGTTCTCGGTAATCGCACTGTTTCTTGCGCCACTGGGTCCTGTAGTGGTGGCCGGGCACCAGATTGCACTGAACGTTGTATCTCTGCTCTTCATGCTGCCGCTCAGCATCGGCATGGCACTTACCTTAAGAGTCAGCTTTCTTATTGGCGCCGGAGCTCCGGATTCTGCCCGTCTGATTTCCCGTAGCTCCCTGATTCTTGCGGCTGCCACAGCTCTGGTTTTTGCCGTTCTGTTGCTGATTTTCTCTGAAGGTATTGCGGCTCTCTACACCAGCGATACAGATGTTCAGGCAGTGACCATACGATTATTGATGTTTGCAGCAATCTTCCAGGTGGCCGATGTTATCCAGATCACCTGCATCAGCGCCCTGAGAGGTTACAAAGATACAGGCGTTCCCATGCTGATCATGCTGTTCTCGTTCTGGGGGTTAGGGTTGCCGCTGGGATACACCCTGGCCTTTACCGGTCTGCTTGTTCCTGCCATGGGAGCCGCAGGCTTCTGGGTGGGACTGACAGGGGGGCTGGCATCCGCCAGTATGTTGCTGGGGTGGAGACTGTTTCGTTATCGTCCGGAAGCCACGGGGCAGTCCGCTTAGTTGGCTGCCGAAGACAGTTGGCAGGGCTGCCCGTCTTCAGCGGGGGTATTATCCGCAAAAACAATCCGGTCGCGGCCTAGCTCCTTGGCCCGGTAAAGCGCAGAATCCGCACGCTTCAGCCAAGTCTCCACACTCTCGTTTTCCCGGAGCAGCGCAACACCGAATGATGCCGTTACCGCTTGCTCCCGACACCTCAGTTGTTGACGAATAATTGTCTGAAGATTAGCTGAGATCATTCTCAGGCTGTTGACATCCACGACAGATAACAAAAGAACAAACTCTTCTCCACCATAGCGGAAAAGCCTGTCTGTTTTACGTATCCGCTCCTGAATCAGGGAAACCAGGCTGAGCAACACCTCATCACCGACACTGTGTCCGTGCTCATCGTTTACCTTTTTGAAGTGATCAAGATCTATCATAACCACCGCGTATGATCTGTCTGTGCGCAATGCATCAGACAAGGCCATACGCAGCGCCTTATCCATAGAGCGACGATTATTCACCCCCGTCAACGGATCAACCGTGGCCAATAATTCCAGCTCGGTCCGATGATTGTAATTGCGGAACGCAAACACGTATGCACAGACACTGGTCATGACCGTAGTTGCGAAAAATGACGCCATGTGCGTCAGGGACTGAAAGCTGTCGTCCTGAATGATCATTGCAGACACAATGGCAACCAGGTTGATCAGCACGGCCTCGCGAGGGGGAACAAGGAAAAACGACACCACTATGCAGGGATACAGCCAGAAGAAGCCGGCCTTACCGGCAATACCGGCAGCGATCGCACCAAAGCAGATAAGAACAGTCAGACCAAAGCCAGTGCGCCGGGTGTCACCAGTGATCCATGCGTAAACCATACCGAAGGCAATACTGACCAGAACCACAATATCCACAATCGCAGCGGCAACATTTCCCTGAAGAACGCGCAGGATTACAAACGGAGTCACGCCGGTAAATGCGCATACACCAAGCAGTGTAATTATCGATAACTGAAAGTCGGTTTTCAGACGGCTAAGCATGCAGTCATCCGGTAGACGCAGGAAAAAGAGGAGTAAACCCCGATGATAATCCAGGGCAGCGTATTAATCGTCGCTTCCTACGATTCTTAACAGAACACCTATATAGAGTCGCACAAAACTACAGATTTAAGCCTATTCTCTCCAGGAGGGTAGCTCTGAGAAATCAATTACCTTTACTATAGCTGCAGAGTCGAGTCACAGAGTCGTGATCGTACTCAAACCAGACAAGCCATACAGGAATCAGCCGGATTTTGAGTGACCTCGTTCGAATAGCCCCCGGCGCATTAATCATCGGCCGCCCTTTACCCTGGGACGTATATGACGCCGATGGACATATACTGCTTTGCCAGGGTTATGTAATCCAGACCGATTCGCAGCTTGAGCAGTTGTTTGAGCGTGGCCACTTCGAGCCCCGGGTTATTGAGGCGCCTCAGGAAGACACCGAAGTACCCGGCAGTGACACCGAATCCAACCCGTTTGCGAGCTACCCCGGCTACCTGCATACGCTTGAGCAAGCTCTGGCAGCAATCGCCGATAGCAAACCGGAAGCCCGCAAACACTTGCAGGATCTGGCGTATGCTCTGGAGCAGGCCTGTATAAAGGCGCCAGACTCCGCTCTGGCACTGATACACCTGTACTCCGTTGGCCCCACAATCCACGAACAGATCATTTTTTACGCCATACTCTGCCAGCTTATCGCGCGGCAGTTCGGACTTGATGAGCAGCGCATTCCAATACTGACCGAAGCCGCCCTGAGCGCAAACCTTGCCCTTGTGCCTGTCGCCGACAAACTCAATGCTTTCAACAAGATCCTGAGCACTGAGCAACGAAGCGTTATACGTAAACATCCACAACGGAGCATTAGCGCCCTCAAAGCAGCGGGCATTGATAACGACCTGCTGTTTACTATTATTGCGCAGCACCATGAACAGGCAGACGGCGGGGGTTACCCGGACGGCCTTAGTGGTGCAGATATCCGGCCCGAGTCGGAGATCCTTGCTATGGCCGAACGCTACATCGCCATGATCACAAAACGTGCGTACCGCAAACGGATGAACGTAACAGCTGCGCGCAAACTGATCTCCAGTCTGGCAGACGGCACCTACAGGCCGGCCATTCCCAAAGCTCTTCTGCATGTTTTAGGCGAGTATCCGCCGGGAACTCTGGTACGACTGGAAAATAATGAGGTGGGTGTAATTACCCGCAGACCCTTGCGCGCCCGCGGACCGTTTGTACAGGCTGTTTTCGACCCTTCAGCAAACAGCTATGACACACCCCGGGAACGCGATACCAGCGTACAGGGCTTCAATATTCTGGCAATAGAGGAGCCTGACGTAATGCCCTCCATGGACTTCAGCCAGATGTGGGGCTACAACAGCGAGACTCCCCCCCGGAACTGACATCGGTGGACAAGACTCCTGCACTGGCCAGCTCTGCCGGATCAGTCATCACCATTTCCGAGCCTGGAAAGCTCAACCCCACAACCAATGCGGGCCAGTTCAGCCAGCACACCTGTCCGCGTAACTATGCCAATAAGCTTTCCGTGCTCCACCACAGGATATACTTTCGGTTTGCCAGAACCGAGTTTCTGGGCAAGGTCGACAATGGCTGTTCCTGGGGAAATAGCCAGGGGCTCACGGAACATGACATCGTCAACCACCGGATTTCCTTCACAGTGGTAATTGCTCACCAGCAACGCATGAATGCAATCCTGTTCAGACACAAAACCGACTAAACGACGCTCAGCGTCAACCACCGGCAACCCGGAGATGTGATTCTCAAGCAATGCCCGGACTACATCAGCGAGCGGCGTACCGCATCGGACAGGTTCAATATGATTGGACATAACATCGACAACTTTGAGCGCAGCCATAGGTGCCTCCTCGCATTTCTGCGATCATCCAGAGGCTCCGGTCAATCCGGGCCCCTCTCCCTGTAAACATAGGCAAACGACTCCAAATCCTCCAATTTTCTCCCGCTGCCGGTTTACTCATGGTAATAACCGACTAAACTCAACCAGTTATAGCCCAGACGGGCATGATTACGACCTCAAGCTTATGGCATACACAGGGGGCTCCCATGGAAGCTATCGAGAAAATCATTGGGGACATCAACGGGTTGGTCTGGGGACCACCGATGCTGGTACTTATTCTGGGTGCTGGCCTGTTTTTAAGTCTTGGCCTGAAACTGATGCCGATTCTCAAGCTCGGCGCTGGCTTTCGCCTGATGTGGAAAGGACGCAGCTCGGCGGGGGCTGAATCAGACGGTGATATCCCGCCGTTTCAGGCATTAATGACGGCACTTTCAGCAACCGTAGGAACAGGGAATATTGCCGGCGTTGCAACTGCGGTTTTCCTCGGCGGACCTGGCGCTCTGTTCTGGATGTGGCTGACAGCCCTTGTAGGCATGGCAACAAAGTACTCAGAAGCAGTTCTTGCTGTGCGCTTTCGCGAAGTCGATGAGCGAGGAGCCTATGTCGGTGGTCCTATGTATTACATCCGCAATGGTCTGGGCAAAAAATGGGCCTGGCTGGGCGTGCTGTTTGCCATCTTCGCAGCCATAGCAGGGTTTGGCATAGGCAATACCGTGCAGGCAAATTCGGTCGCTGATGTAATGGATGCTACCTTTGGCCTGCCACACTGGATCACCGGCGTTATTCTGATGGTACTGGTAGGCATGGTGCTGATTGGCGGTATCCGCCGTATCGGTCAGGTAGCCAGTGCGCTGGTTCCCCTTATGGCCATATCCTATCTGATCGCCGGCCTGGTTGTATTGGCACTCAATGTAGCCGATATCCCTGCGGCCTTTGCTTTAATCATTAAACATGCTTTCAGCCCGATCGCTGCCGAAGGTGGCTTTGCTGGCGCTGCTGTCTGGGCAGCTATCCGGTTTGGTGTTGCCCGCGGCATTTTCTCCAACGAAGCCGGTCTTGGTTCCGCCCCTATCGCCCATGCGGCAGCGCAGACCAAAAACCCGATTAATCAGGGTATGGTGGCCATGCTGGGCACGTTTATCGATACCATCATTATCTGCACCATTACCGGCCTGGTCATCATCACTTCAGGCGTATGGACATCGGGTGAGTCGGGCGCAGCGCTCACTTCCATGGCCTTTTCTGCGGCCCTTCCGGGCGTCGGCGATTACGTGGTGGCCATTGCACTGGCTATCTTCGCCTTTACCACCATTCTTGGCTGGTCATTTTACGGTGAACGCAGCGTCGAATTCTTATTTGGCGTAAAGGCCATCGTGCCTTACCGGGTTGCCTGGATTGTGGCTATTCCAGTTGGTGCTTCCGTAAATCTGGGCATGGTCTGGCTGGTGGCCGATACGCTGAATGCCATGATGGCTCTACCCAACCTTATTGCTCTGCTGCTGCTCAGCCCGGTGGTGTTCAGGCTGACCAAAGCGCATTTCGACGGGGAAAAAGCGGCAGGGCTATGATGCGATAATCATTATCCGGCGGATGAGATGGATCAACTGCCCCTTGTAATCACATACTTTCGCATCAAGGATTCTCGTATACACTGAACGAAAGGGGCTGGCGGCCACACCGTCAGCGTTTCGGACAACACCACTGCCAATCAGCACAGAAGGAGACCAACGATGAGTTTACGTCTAGGCGACACTGCACCGGATTTCGAGCAGGACTCCAGTGAAGGCAAGATTTCATTTCACGAATGGTTAGGTGACAGCTGGGGTGTGCTGTTTTCTCATCCGGCTGACTTCACCCCTGTGTGCACCACTGAGCTTGGTCTTACTGCCAAGCTTAAAAGCGAGTTCGAAAAGCGCAATGTTAAAGCCATCGCGCTTAGTGTGGATCCCGTTGATTCCCACCAGGAGTGGATCAAGGACATCAATGAAACCCAGGGCTGCGCCGTAAACTTTCCTATCCTGGCCGATCAGGACGGCAAGGTTGCAGAACTGTATGACATGATCCACCCCAACGCAGACAGCACACTCACCGTGCGCTCTCTGTTTGTGATTGATCCGAACAAGAAGGTTCGTCTGATCATCACTTATCCGGCGAGTACGGGTCGTAACTTCAACGAAGTGCTGCGGGTGATTGACTCCCTGCAACTGACCGACGAACACAAGGTCGCCACCCCGGGCAACTGGGAACGCGGCGGAGATGTCGTTATTGTGCCATCACTGCAGGATGAGGAAGAAATCAACAGGCGCTTCCCGAAAGGCTATAAAAAAGTGAAGTCCTATCTGAGGGTGACTCCGGATCCGACAACCAACTGGGGCGGAGATTAATCTGTAGCGCTGGTTGCTGGAAAAAAGGCCGGGTAGCGACAGCTACCCGGCCTTTTTTGGATCATCGTTCCAATCAGAATGCTGGAACTACGGCACCTTTGTACTTCTCTGTGATGAAATCACGGACTTCATCGGATTTCAGCGCCTTTGCAAGCTTCTGCATCGCTTCACTGTCCTTGTTATCGGGGCGGGCAACCAGAATATTCACATACGGAGACTCTGAGCCCTCAATGATCAGTGCGTCTTCCGACGGGTTAAGACCTGCTTCAAGCGCGTAATTGGTGTTGATCAGAGCCACATCCACCTGCCCGAGAATCCGCGGCAGCGTTGCCGCTTCCAGCTCCTTGAAGTCCAGATCTTTCGGGTTGTCAGCAATGTCACGCGGGGTTGCAGTGATCTTGCTGCCTTCTTTCAGGGTGATCAGGCCGGCCTTCTGCAACAACAGCAACGCCCGTCCACCGTTGGTCGGGTCGTTTGGAATCGCAACAACTGCACCGTCCTTCAGATCATCCAGGGAATCGATCTTGTCTGAGTATGCGCCAAACGGCTCAACGTGCACGCCGGTGACGGTCACCAGGCTGGTACCCCGGCCTTCATTGAATTCGTCCAGATACGGCTGATGCTGGAAGAAGTTGGCATCCATACGCTTCTGGTCTACCTGTATGTTTGGCTGGATATAGTCGGTGAAGACTTTCACATCCAGTTCCACACCTTGTTCTGCCAGCTGTGGTTTCACGAATTCCAGGATCTCTGCATGAGGAACCGGTGTAGCGGCCACAGATAGCTCTGCAGCGGCGGCTGCACCAGAGAAGGTAGCGGCGGCAGCCAGTGCTGCGATTGTTTTCTTGAGGTTCATATATCAATTCTCCTGTAAACGCATGACAAGCGTGATGACTTAACTGAAAGTTCTGGGCCGCTGGCCGGAAAGCCCTTCCGAAAACGTGGAGCGCCACGGATGGCGCGACCGAGCCCTACAGGGACGTATTTACGGGCGTTTTTCGGAAGGGCTTTCCGGCCAGCGGTTTACACCGATACGAGCCTACTTACGACTGAAATACAGAACCAGACGATCACCGACCATCTGCAAAACCTGCACAAAAATAACCAGCAGCGCCACAGTGATTACCATCACATCCGTCTGAAAACGCTGATAGCCAAAACGAATCGCCAGGTCACCCAGACCGCCACCGCCGATAACACCGGACATAGCCGCGTAGGACACCAGCGTAATGGCCGTAACAGTAATGCCGGCGATGATGCCCGGAAGCGCCTCTGGCAGCAAGGCTCCGAAAATGATCTGGCGCACGTTGGCCCCCATTGCCTGGGTCGCCTCAATTATGCCCCTGTCGACTTCCCGCAACGAAGTCTCCACCAGCCGGGCAAAGAAAGGTGCTCCACCAGCCACCAGCGGCGGAATGGCTCCGGCCACCCCCAGAGAGGTGCCGATAAGCATTACGGTAAAGGGAATCATCACAATCAACA
Source organism: Marinobacter sp. F3R11 (assembly GCF_003318275.1). GTDB lineage: Bacteria > Pseudomonadota > Gammaproteobacteria > Pseudomonadales > Oleiphilaceae > Marinobacter. The sequence continues at coordinate 216,260 of NZ_QOCH01000003.1, forward strand.
GGATGATGAAAGGTACCGAGCGCAGCACATTCACGACAAATGACAACACCGCGTATGCGACAGGCTGTTCCAGCAGCTGACGCTTGCCCGTGAGAAACAGGAGCACTCCGATCGGCAAGCCAACCAGTATGCTGAACAACAGCGACATACCCACCATGACCAGAGTATCCCAGCTTGCTATGCCAATCTCTGGCCAGTCCACGTTACTCAGTAAAGCTTCCATCAGCGAACCACCTCCACGTGAACATCGGCAGCTTCCAGAACGCTCATGGCAAGATCCAGATCACCGCCGATCAATGACAGTGTCAACTGGCCATAGGGCGTGTCTTTGATATGATCAATGCGGCCTGAAAGAATACTGAAATCCACTCCCGAGGCACGTGCAACACTGCCCAGAAGCGGTTGGTATGTGGATTCACCTCTGAACGTCAGGCGCAGAATACGACCATTGGCTTTTTGCAGATCCCGCTGGTGTTCCTGGCTATCAACACTTTCGCTCTCGAACACGAAATCCCGGGTGGTGGGGTGCTTCGGATGCAGGAATACATCGCTGACAGGTCCCATTTCCACTACCCGGCCACCATCCATGACAGCAACGCGGTCACAAACCCGGCGTACCACATCCATTTCGTGAGTGATGAGAACAATGGTGAGGCCCAGCTCCTTGTTGATCTCTGCCAGCAACCGCAGCACAGACTGGGTTGTTTGCGGATCCAGAGCACTGGTGGCTTCGTCACACAGAAGAATCGTTGGCCTGCAGGCCAGAGCGCGGGCGATGCCGACACGCTGTTTCTGGCCACCGGAAAGCTGTGAGGGGTACTTGTCTGCGTGATCCGTCAGGCTGACGCGGGCCAGCAGTTCCTGCACACGATCCCGGATTTCCGCTTTGGAATAAATACCCGCCAGCTTCATAGGGAAGGCGATATTATCCGAAACGGTTTTTGAAGAAAGCAGATTGAAGTGCTGGAAAATCATGCCGACTTTACGGCGAAAAGCTCGCAGTTCAGCAGAGCTGTAACGGGTGATATTCTCGCCATCAATCAGGATATCGCCACCAGTAGGCGGTTCCAGAAGATTAATCAGGCGCACCAGAGTGGATTTACCCGCCCCGGAATGCCCGACGATACCAAAAACCTCGCCGGTTTCGATGGTCATATCAGTCGGATACAGCGCGGGGATCGCCCGGCCGCCCACCTGATACGACTTCTGTACCTGGTTAAATACAATCACGGTCAGCGCCTTGTGGGTGCAGAATTAAGGCCGGCGATTATAGACTATTCGCATGCCAAACCCGAATGCGGGTTTTCCCCACATATCAGCCCACTGACCGCCCAGATATATCTCTTAGTGCAGCGCCCGCAGCTGCCGGGGATACAATGCAGCACTCACTTCAGGCTCTTCCAGAAGGTCTGCCAGCTCAAGATCAACATCGGTTTCTTCACCGTGCTCCGGCAAAGGCTCAAACAGTGTGCTGAGCCAGGATGTGATCGAGGGCTCTTCATCCCGTCTGTAGTCTGACGTCAGTGCTTTGATACGGCGAAAGCCAATGATGCGCTGGTGCTTCGGATCCCGGATTTGCTCAAATCCACGCCAGTAAACATGATCCCGTGTGTGTAGTTGCACAAACAGGGTGTCTATTGGTTCATTTGACTCGTCCCCGGCATTATCGGCAGTGTTGGCATTATCTGCGCCGCCACTTTCTGCCGGCTCAGTTTTTTTCTGACGGACCGTTGTCCATGCAGGGTAAAGAACTGCTACGGCATCTGCTTCAACATGCTCGCGGGCTGCGCGGAGAATTAAACCCCAGCGTGCCTTGTCGGCATCAGTTTCAAGTGAGTTGATGGGCAAGTCATAGCTTTGTTCGCTGGCCAGAACAATTGCCATCATCGGAGCATCGAGCTCTCCCATGGCTTCTGCCTGTGCTACTGATACCAGTTCGTCGATTGCCATCGGTTGGTTCATAATATGCTCGCCTCCACGATGCCATCAGGGTGAATCGGGAATAGGTCTCCCTGATACACAGCATAGCCTGTTCCGCATTGAAAGATAAACGTGGGGATTCGATTTACGGATAACAAGCCCGTGGCCGGGGAAAACCAGTCCTGTTGAGAGTAACATCCACAGAGGTTGACCGGGATACGAGGGATACAACATTCATGAACTCAAAAATTACCAGCTTGCGCCAGCTCACCCTCATTCTCGTCCTGGCCGTATCAGGGCATACAGCCGCTCTGGCCGAAGAAAGGAAGGTTGAGGATAAAAGCGCCGACGCCGCAGGCTGGACCGCCATAGTACGGGACTCACCCTACTGGGCAAGCCAGGGTGTTTATCAGAACATTCTTACTATCCGCCGCTGGGTGCTGAAAGAGTCGGGCTACTGTTCAGACTCTGAGCGTCATATTCTGTTCGACATGCGGGGGCAGTTTCTCGGCTGGATCAGCAACGGGGCCGACCGCGCAACAACCCAGAAACGCCTGAACGATACCCGTCAGTCGCTGCACAACAAAGGGCTGACCGAAGACTGGGTTGCCGGCGACCGGGATACCAACGGCTATCCGTTTGCACTGGCCTGTGATCAGCCCCATGTGGATCTGGACCTTGCCGTAAGCCGCTATCTGGGCATTCAAACCAGTGATCGGGTATGGGGTGCCTGGGACGATCTGTCCTTCGCAACCCGTGATCAACCGGGCTCTCTTCACGATGCGCTGATGTATATCGTCCAGCGCCGGAGCGAACAAAACCGCTATACTCTGCCAGTGGTTTTGCCCAGATATCTGGCCGGTCAAATCCTGATTGAAAGCGGCGGTCAGGCAAGAGCCCACTCCCGCGCTGACGCCAAAGGCATTCTCCAGCTTTCACCCTCGGCACTGAATGACTGCCGGATCAAACCCGGGAACTACTGGCATCGGCTGGCGCAGATTGATTGTGCTCTGCGCCTGATGCATCAGAACGCCCGCAACCTGCAGCCTGTCTTTGAAGAACGTTTTGGCCACCTGCCGGAAAACAAACGCAATGAGCTATTCGTGTTGTTGCTCGTGCAGGCATACCACGGGGGTGCGGGCCGTGTTCAGGCACTTCTTGATGACGAGTTACTGGCAAAACCAGCGGAATATTTTGCTGCTAATCACCAACGCTTTACTGCAGGCGACATCGCATTCGGCATGGTATTCCATAATCTTGGTCGGGACAGGCTGGGTCTGGCGTCACTGTACTACGTGGCTGATGTACAGCTGGCAACCGAAGCACTGTGCCGGACAAACCAGCTGGCGTCCACAGAGTTTTGCGCATGGAAATAACACTGTTGCCAGAAAGCCTGAGCCTTTCAGTAGCGATTTTCCTGCTCGGAAGCTCAGTTATTACCTCGATGATTACCGCCAGTCTGGGCGCAGGTGGGGGTGTTCTTCTACTGATACTGATGGCCTCATGGATGCCTGCAACAGCAATCATACCGGTTCATGGCATGATACAGCTGGGCTCCAACAGCGGTCGGATGCTGCTGACCTGGAAGCATATCGACTGGCGGGTTATTGCTGCATTTATCCCGGGGGTTATCGCCGGAGCAACGGTAGGGGCCTGGCTACTGGTAAGCCTCCCGGCCTACCTGTGGCAGCTGGCCATTGCCATGTTCGTGCTTTATCTGTGCTGGGGCCCGGCATTGCCGAAAGGCGCGTTTGGCAGCGCCGGTATTTTCATGGCATCTGCAGTCACCAGCTTCGTAAGCCTTTTCGTCGGTGCTACAGGCCCCTTGGTAGCGGCTTTCATTAAACAGATCCACGGGGACAGATTTCAGGTGGTTGCAACCTTCGCAACCGCGATGGTTCTGCAGCATGCCCCCAAAGCCCTGGTTTTCGGCATGACCGGGTTTGTTTTCGCCCATTGGCTGCCATTCATCCTTGCCATGATTACCTGTGGCTTTGTCGGCACCTGGCTGGGATTACGCCTCCTGAATTCTATCAATAACCGCTGGTTCAGCAAGGCTCTCAACCTGATCCTGACCATCCTGGCTTTGCGTTTGCTTTGGCAAGCCAGCCTGGCAGCCGGCTGGTGGACCTGAGCCCGCGCTCAGATTGAGGTGCCACGATAACCCGTTACGGACAGGGAAATCGGCCGGTACGATGTAGGTTACGCACTTGCAAACACAATGATAATCGTTATTATTAGTAACAAATTTCATTAAGAGCGATACCTGTCATGAGCGATTTTCTGGCGCCTCTGGGCTCCACGGTGACTGATGGCCCTCTCAATCAACTGTTAGCCATGGGCGGCCCGGTTATGGTGGTGCTGCTTGCAATGGCAGTTCTGGGCCTGGTCACGTTTGTTTACCTGATGCTGTTAGGTGCTCTCTACGCACCCAGGCTGTCCAGGAAACTTAGAAATCTTATTGCCCAGTGGCAACAGACTCCATCTGAGGTAAATCCTCAAGCGGTTCGTGAACAGACTGGCCGACTGGCTAAACTGAACCCTTTGCAGAATCTGGTCATCAATACCATTGAGGCACGACAGAACAACCAGGACGACCGCCAGGTTCGCGAAACCTCCGCGCGAGATGCCCAGCATGGACTCGAACCATTTGAAGCGCCCCTGAAAATTATCGAAGTGATCGCCGCCCTTGCACCCTTGCTCGGCCTTCTGGGAACCGTGCTGGGGATGATGGAAGCCTTTAGTGCCATGGCTGCAACAGAAGGCCGTGCCAATGCATCACAACTAAGCGGCGGTATCTATGAAGCGCTGACCACAACCGCCGCTGGTCTTGTCGTAGCCATTCCATTCGCAGCGCTGGCGGCCTGGATAGAATTCCGTTTACGGCGTATCCATAAGGTCGTAAACAGCACCCTGGTTTCTGTACTGACCGTAACGCCTGAAGCCTTTTCCGGTCAGCAGGAAGTCGTAAGCAGGGCGGTGAATGAAGCCCCCGTGGCGGCAGCAGCCAGCCGGCCCCGGCCGGAATCACAGGAAAAGCCTGCAACCGAAGCTCTCAGCAATCAGCGTTTCGTCCATGCAACTGGTTGAACCCAGGCCCAGCCGGCCAATACCGATCCGTATAACACCACTGATTGATGTGGTGTTCATCCTGCTGGTATTTTTCATGCTGACCAGTCGTCTGCTGCCGGTGGATCACCTGGAACTTGCCAACAACACAGACGGCAGAAGCACCATAACAGGGGAGCCATTGCCCCTGCTGGTGGTTACAGAAAGTGGCGAAGTAGAGTGGCAGGAGCTCACTCTTCCAATCAACCAGTTGCTGCCTCAGCTCCGCAATGCCGGTATCTCCGAAGTAAACCTGACTACCGCACCGGATACTCAGCTGAATCTGTTCACATCCACCCTGGGTGAGCTGTCCCGTAATGGCATTAAAACCCACTGGAAACGTGCGACCGAAGAAACACCATGATCGAACTGGTCCCACCACCATCCACATCAGGCAAATCACTGATGGAGCGGGTGGAAGATGCCCTTCTGCCACTTATCAACCTGGTTTTCCTGCTGTTGATGTTTTTCATCGTTGCGGGGCAGCTTGCAGACGACCCTTTACCTGACCTTCCAGCTACTCCTCCGAGTACCGAGCAACACTCGCCCCAAGCCGATCTGTTCGTGGATGCTGATGGCCATTGGCGAGTGAGTGGTGAAACACTAGATGAGCAAACCATACTTCAGCGACTGCCAGAACCGGATGCACAGAACCCTTTGAAGATTGCTGCGGACAGCTCCATCTCCATGGCCGACCTTGAAACCCTTTTACGAACGCTGGAGCAGGGCGGCTTCGAGGAAATCCTGCTACTGACGGAGCCTGAAACATGAGGGATACCGGAAGAGCTGCTCGTATGGGCCTGCTGGCAATCGCTGTTGTTCTGAGTGCAGGCATTCTCCTGGCGGCAGCACCGGAGAAACCCATAGAGCTGAACCAGCTTGGCAACGCAGCCGTCAATACAGTCCCAGCCATCAAAATCTCGCTTGCGGGGAAATCCGCGGCTGCACCCGCAGAAAAAGCTGAACCAGAAACTGTTCAGGAACCCGAGCCCAAACCAAAACCAAAACCGAAGCCAAAGCCAAAGCCAAAACCTGAAAAAAAACCGACGCCGACTCCAGAGCCAGAGCCAGAG
>NZ_QOCH01000003.1:222531-482751 GCF_003318275.1 Marinobacter sp. F3R11
GCCAGAGCCAGAGCCAGAAATGGTAGCGGAGCCAGAGACATCTATAGCTACCGACATACAAACTGATAGCCCGGTAACAGAGACGGCAACCAGCGATGCCTCCGAGCCAGCCTCCGAAAATGGTGACGCCCAGTCACAGTCGTCTGTGCCATTGCAAAGTGCCGGCGATCCGTCCGCTGTGGATGATTACCTGGCAAAACTCAGCAGACACCTCTCGCGCTTTTATGAGTACCCCCGCCGGGCCCGCAGGCTCGGGCAGGAAGGCGCTCCGGTCATAACCTTCGAGTTTCGCCGGGACGGCTCACTTGTTGGCCATAGCCTGCGAAAAACATCCGGACACACACTGCTGGACGAAGCAGCCCTTGCCATGCTCGAACAAGCTGCGCCTCTGCCTGCCGTGCCTGCGGGCATGACCGGACGTACCTTTCGTTATGCACTGCCCGTCAGGTTCAGCCTGCGGTGAATTCCGCACCATTGCAGCGCGAATCGCACTGGGCCGGTGCGGAAAATTCTGTACAACCCAACCCACCCATGACTGCCAACTCCCCCCTTACTCTCTGAATAAAAACGTTTTTATCGGAAATTCCAAAGACTGGCACGGCATCTGCTCAGGCTTATTCAGCAGATTTTGATGGTCTGCCCACACAAAGTTTATTTCAGACGACGGCGTCTGCTCACACCTGCCAACCAACGGCAGCCAGTGAGCAGCGCCGTTTTTTTTCGCCTGTCGAAAAGACAGCCTGGAAAGCACAGGGGTTTACGTTATGTCTTACATCATGCCTTCGGAATTCGTCACCAAAATGGTGGACGCCGGTGAATCAAAAATCTACATGGCCACCCGGGATGTACTGATCCGGGCTTTCATGGCCGGTGCCATTCTGGCTCTGGCTGCAGTGTTTGCCATTACCGTAGCCGTCCAGACCGGCAGCCCGCTGGCGGGGGCCATGCTGTTCCCTGTAGGCTTCTGCATGCTCTACCTGATGGGCTTTGATCTACTTACCGGGGTATTCATGCTGACGCCTCTGGCCCTGCTGGACAAACGCCCGGGAGTTGATACCAAAGGTATACTCCGCAACTGGGGCTGGGTATTCCTGGGTAACTTTGGCGGCGCACTGACAGTGGCCATCATCATGGCATTTGTTTTCACCTACGGTTTCAATACAGACCCCGGCGCTGTTGGCGACAAAATTGCCAGTGTCGGCAAGGCACGGACCCTGGGTTATGCCGAATACGGAGTTGCCGGCTGGATGACAATTTTCCTGCGCGGCATGCTGTGCAACTGGATGGTTTCCATGGGCGTAGTTGGCGCCATGATATCGACAACGGTCCCAGGCAAGGTGCTGGCCATGTGGATGCCCATCATGCTGTTTTTCTACATGGGCTTTGAGCACTCTATCGTCAACATGTTCCTGTTCCCGTTTGCCCTGATGATGGGCGGAGAGTTCTCCATCATGGACTACTTCTTCTGGAATGAGATCCCGACTGTACTGGGCAACCTGGTAGGCGGCCTGTCCTTTACCGGTCTCACCCTGTACACCACACACATTCGTACAGCACCCAAACGCACCATGCCTGGCAGTTACACTGGCGAACTGGCCCGCTCCAACTGAACGATTGCTGCAGACACAAAGCCCGGGGGCCGCACCCTCCGGGCTTTGTGCTCTAGCCTGAGGCAAAGCAACCTATGACGAGCCAGCTTTCAGTTACCGTCGGCCAGCATTCGGAAAAGGGCCGGAAACCGGTCAATCAGGACTTTCATGGCCTGATAATGCCAGACAATCATCAGCTCCTCTCCAAAGGCATCGCAGTAGCCATAGCCGACGGCATCAGCTCCAGTAACGTCAGCCAGATTGCCAGCGAATCCACTGTCACAGGTTTTCTGAGTGACTATTACTCGACACCAGACAGCTGGTCAGTCAAACAGTCCTCCGAGAGAGTGCTGCGGGCCAGTAACTCCTGGCTGCACGCCCAAACCCGCCAAAGCAGGTACAGGTATGATCAGGACCGAGGCTATGTCTGCACCTTCAGCGTGCTGATTCTGAAATCTGCCACTGCCCACCTATTTCACGTGGGAGATGCCCGCATCTACCGGGTACAGGGCAACACCCTGGAACAACTGACCACCGATCACCGGGTCTGGCTGTCCCGGGATGACAGCTGCCTGAATCGGGCCATGGGACTGAACTCACACCTGGATATCGATTACCTGACCCTTCCGGTATGGCCCGGCGATACCTTTGTGCTGGTAACTGACGGCGTATATGAACACCTGCCCAGGCAGGACATGGCCCGAATCATCCGTGGGTCCGATAACCCGGACACCGCTGCCAGGCAGCTGATCGCAACAGCCTTGCGAAATGGCAGCGAAGATAACCTGAGCGCACAGATTGTACGGGTGGACTCCATCCCCGCCAGTAAAAGCAATAAAGAAATCACTCTGGATGCCCATCAACTGCCATTCGCCCCGGAGCTGATACCGGGGCAAATGCTGGACGGCTACCGGATTCTCCGCCAGATTCACGCCAGCAGCCGCAGCCATGTCTATCTGGCAGTGGACCAGGCCAGCGATCGACAGGTTGCCCTGAAAGTGCCTGCCATGGAAATGCAGCAGGACCCCGGAGCTCTGGATCTCTTTTCCACCGAACAATGGGTGGCCCAGCGCATCAACAGCCCCCATGTAGTGAAGCCCTTTGCTCCGGAGCGGCAACGCAGTTGCCTTTATCTCGCTACCGAGTACGTGCAGGGGACCAGCCTCAAGCAATGGCTGCTGGACAACCCGAAGCCTGGTCTGGAAACAGTACGCCAGTTGGTAGAACAGATAGCCAGGGGACTACGGGCTTTTCATCGGCTGGAAATGGTGCATCAGGACCTGAAACCGGAAAATATTCTTATCGATAAACAGGGCACAGTGGTACTGATCGACTTCGGAGCCACCCGTATCGCCGGCCTTCAGGAACTCCAGGAGCATGACGAACCCGCCTGGCCCCGGGGTGCAGCACTCTACAGCGCACCTGAGGCTTTTCTGGGAGAATCCGTCAGCTGGCAAGCGGATCAGTTCTCTCTTGGGGTGATCACTTATCAACTGCTGACAGGCCAATTACCCTATGGCACCCGTGTACCGGGAATTCGCAACAGAGGCCAGTTGCGCCGGCTCAGCTATCATCCTGCCCGCCTGTACCGGGAGGATCTGCCAGACTGGGTTGACGAAGCCCTGAGCAGGGCTTTGCATCCCGAGCCCCACAAACGCTATCCGGCACTGTCAGAATTCCTGTTTGAGCTGCGCCAGCCAAGTCATCACTGGAAACAGCAGCACCGGAAACCCCTGATCGAACGCCATCCGGTAGGCTTCTGGCAAGGGCTGTCCGCTTTACTGCTACTCGCTCTGATACTCTCATTCGCCTACTAACAAAGATCCGGGCAATTTCTTGCCCGATCAGCAAAGGCTCGCCTGCATATCAGGCAAGGGTTTGCCCGCATCCTCGCACCGCCATCTAAAAAACACATAATTTATTGTTTTTTAATAAGTTTAATAATCTGGCATGCACCTTGTAATTAAGTAAATGCGCTCGGGGAACAACCCGGGGCGAACATCAACTAAATGTCATGGAGCAGACTATGCCAACCCCTTGTTATATCGCTATCGAAGGTAAAACCCAGGGCAACATCACCGCTGGTGCATTCACGTCCGATTCCGTCGGTAACATCTACGTAGAAGGTCACGAAGACGAAGTGCTGGTTCAGGAATTCAGCCACGTTGTTACCGTTCCTACAGATCCACAATCCGGCCAGCCTTCAGGTCAGCGTGTACACAAGCCGTTCAAGTTCACATCTGCACTGAACAAATCCACACCGCTGATGTATAACGCTCTGGCTTCCGGCGAAATGCTGCCGAAGGTTGAGCTGAAGTGGTACCGCACTTCCGTTGAAGGCAAGCAGGAACATTTCTTCTCGACCATCCTGGAAGATGCCACCATTATCGACATCAACTGCAATATGCCACACTGCCAGGACGCTGCCGCTGCTGACTTCACTCAGCTGGTCACCGTATCCCTGTCCTACCGCAAAGTAACCTGGGAACACGTTGTTGCCGGCACTTCCGGTTCAGACGACTGGCGTTCGCCGATCGAAGCGTAAGAAATACAATATTGGGCTCCTGCGGGGGCCCTTCTTACTTTTTCAAGGATGAAAATATGGATACTCAGCTTTCGGGCGAGGATATTGATAAGACCAGAGCAATCATGAGGGTATTTTACGGACAATCGGTTTCAACAGGATTTACTGAGAGTAGCGTAATTATCTGACCGGGTATTTATTCAGTGAGGAGCACCCCGACTCCATCCTTATTTTCAGCTTTCCAGAAGGTGCGTTTGATAAAATTGCCGAGACGGTCTCGTCTGGTACTTAACGCGCCGAATACAGACAAATTGTCACCACTTATTGTTATCTGGCGACGTTTTGTCTGACTCAATCCCGAGAATCTAGTAAATTGGTTGATACTTTTATCCAGCCCTATTTATCAGATCATGAGGCGTGTAGCCCTTCAATCAATATGAGCGATCCGAAACCTCAAGCCCAAAAGCTCGGCGAACTGATGTGCATGGTTACCACACAGATTCTCTGGCAACCCGCCGCAGACTGGGTTCAGCAAAGGGCTTCTGGCAGTTCCTTGGTGTGCCGGGTGGGCTCTGGCCAGGCCACCTACCACCGCTTTGATCCGCAGCGAAAGCTGCACCAGATTACCTACGGCCTTCGCATGATTCAGGCCAAGCATCAGCCGGTTACGGCCAGTGGCTGGCTTTCTACACGGGAGATCCAGAAACGGGGATATTTCAGCGGCGAGCTGAGCACACTGAATCTGCTGGCCCACACCTGCTGCCACGAGTTTGCGCATCTGTTGCAACACAGTGCCGGGAAACGCTATCGCGGTTCGGTGCACAACCGGCATTTTTACAACATTCTTGATGAACTGCATGAGAGTGGTCTTGCAGAAGCAACCCGGGAAGCACTGGCAACGCGGGCCAGTGAACACCAGGTGCCTTTATCCAACGCCCAGTTCCAACTCCCCGACCCGGCACTCCAGCCTTCGCCCTGGCAGGTAGATGACCCGGTTATGTTTGTCTCCGGTACTCAGGAGTTCCAAGGCGAGATCATCCGCGTCAACCGGAAAACCTGCACTGTGAAAGGCACAGGCAAGTTCCAGGGACAGCGCTACCGCGTTCCCCTATCGATGCTGCAAAGAACGCACTGAAGCCTGTTTCAGGACACGATCTGCACGCTATCTGGTGTCTCGGCCTGCAACAGCTCACGAATTTCAGGAATACAGGAACCACAATTGGTGCCACATTTCAGGGCTTGCCCAAGTTCTTCAACCGTTGCCTGCCCCCCGCGAACAGCTTTGACAATTTGGCGATCACCCACCTGAAAACAGCTGCACACCACCGCCCCTATGTCTTCTGTCTCGACCGACCGCCCTGCAAGCAGGCACTGTCGCTGCTCCGGGCTCAGCTGCTCTGCCGCAAAGCACTGGTCGAGCCATGCCAGATCCGGAAACAGGGCAACCTCACGATCGACCAGCAGAACTGCATCCAGCCGGCCATCAATCACCCGGGCCGCGCGGAACCTCCCCTGTGCGAAATCAGCCATAATCAGCTGGGGGTCGCCTCCCAGCCAGGTCTTCGCTTCGCTTTTCCAGTCAACTGCCTGACTGCCTGCCAGCCACCAGCTCTCACTATGGGAAAGAGGCTGTCGGGACCAGTAGCCACATAACCTGTCCCACTCATAGGCCTTTTCACTTTCAGTACGCCGCATCAGCCTGGCTTGCCATCGGCTGTCGAGCCGGCAAAGGCTGGCAACACCATGCTTACTCTCTGGCTGCCCGGAGATAGGGTCTGTTATTGCGCTGATCAGATTCGTCGCTACACTTTGTGAAGCAAAACAATCACTCCAGTGTATCGGTATAAATACTTCACCTGGCCGCTGATCTGACGTGATTCGGGCCCGACCGACAAACGGTTCTGGCCCTGGACCAGTGAGTCTGCACAACGCCCCCTCGCGGATACCAAGGCGGAGCCCGTCATCCGGGTGAATTTCAACGAATGGTTCCTGGCGATGAGCCAAAAGCCGCGGAGCAAGTGCCGTACGTGTCATAGTGTGCCACTGATCACGAATCCGGCCGGTATTGACCACGAGTGGGTAGTCGCCAGTTACGCTCTGGCAGGGTAGTCCCGAAGATATGGGCACGAGCCGCGCCCGCCCGTCGTTGGTGGCAAAACGCCCGTCAGAAAATAAACGGAGCCTGCCGGTTGCAACACCCTTTTCATCAAGACTGACGGGCCACTGAACCGGCTCCAGTTGGTTATAGGCAGCATCGGTCAATCGAGACAAGGCTCCGATATCAAAAGCCTGACGCCCATCGCTGGTCTTACATGCGAGGGCCGAGAGCGCAGCGTGTTCCCGAAAAATATCCGCAGAGCTCTGGTACGGAAAAGCCGCTGCATGCCCCAACTCGTGCGCAACCGAAGCCAGTATCCACCAGTCCGGCCGAACCTCCGGGGGCAAAGACAGGAAGGAACGTTGGCGGGAAATGCAGCGTTCAGAATTGGTGACAGTGCCATCTTTTTCACCCCAGCCAGCCGCCGGAAGCAAAATATCGGCAAAGGCTGTGGTGTCGGTATGCGCCATGCAGTCAGACACAATTACTGTTGGACAAGCCGCCAGCGCCTCACTAACCCGCGCTGAATCCGGCAGACTAACCGCTGGATTAGTACCCATAATCCAGAGCACCTTGATGTCACCGCGGTGCACGGCTTCAAATAGATCAACAGCCTTATGGCCAGGAGCTTCCGGCAGGCACTCCGTGCCCCAGAACTGAGCCAGCTGCTCGCGAGCACCCGGAGTATCATATTCCATATGAGCCGCCAGGGTATTAGCCAGGCCTCCGACTTCCCGTCCACCCATGGCGTTGGGTTGACCGGTCAGGGAAAAGGGGCTGGCACCCGGCAGGCCAACACGCCCTGTTGCCAGGTGGCAGTTAATTATGGCGTTACACTTGTCGGTGCCAGTTGCCGCCTGGTTAATCCCTTGAGAAAAAGCGGTCACCGTTCGAGGGGTGTCGGCATACCAGCGATAGAACTTTTCAACGTCATCTTCATCAAGATCACATTGGGCTGCAACCGAAACCACCGATGGTGCAGCCTCTTGTGCACACGCCAATGTTTCCTCAAAGCCGTTACAATGCTCCTCAATGTATCCCGGGTTTGTTACGCCGTGTTGCTCCAGCCACACCAGTAAACCGTTAAACAGAACTGTGTCAGTACCCGGTTTCAGTTTGAGGTGCAGGTCCGCAAGCTCTGCAGTGGCTGTCCGGCGGGGATCAATGACCACCACACGGCGCCCGGGCCGCTGAGAAGCTTGCATGCGTTGGTAGAGAACCGGGTGCGCCCAGGCGGCATTGCTGCCCGCCAGCACGATAAGATCCGCGAGTTCCAGGTCGTCATAACACCCTGGAACGCAATCCTCGCCAAAAGCCCGTTTGTGGGCAGCCACAGCAGAGGACATACAAAGGCGGGAGTTGGTATCAACATGAGGTGTCCCGACAAAACCCTTTGCGAGTTTGTTGGCGGCATAATAGTCCTCAGTCAACAACTGCCCTGACAGGTAGAAAGCTACAGAGCCCGGGCCGTACTTATTGACCGCATCACGAATAGCATCGGACACCGCCTCGATGGCCTGTGGCCAGCTTCGATCCTCACCCCCTATCCGGGGCTTCAGTAACCTTCCGTTGGGCACCAGAGTGTCTTGCAACGCCGAGCCTTTCACACACAGCCGCCCCTGATTCGCAGGGTGGCTCTCATCGCCGGCTACTTTGGAAGGGGTGGCCACGACACCACAACCCACACCACAATAAGGGCAAGTCGTCCGGGTGCTGACTAGCTGTTCAGCCTTGGAATCCACGCTACATCCTCTTTGCCTTTGATTCCGGGGGAGGCTGCAATAACAAGGCCAGTGCACCTCCAGACACCGGAGTTTGCCCCGGAGGCCCGGCGACAGTGCATACCTCCCGCAAATTAACCTGAACCAGAGTGAACCAGGCGCCAGGAACTCGTTTTAAAATGGTGCAAAAGGCAACTAACCCGCACTAAAACAACCCAGAAAAAACTGCCTCCAACATCCACTTACCTGGAGGATAATTGCTTACCTGTTGTTTTAAATTAGTTTTCTGTCACTGGCACACGCTGTGCACTATTCAAAACAGATCATTCGAGACTACAAAGTTTAAACCGGCATAGACGCCTGCCCTCCGGCAACGGAGGGCAGGCTTTTTTTTGGCTAAAAGAATGTCACGAGGTAAGAACTCATGAATTGCACCATCACCAGAACATTCAATCAACTGGCCCAACTGATCACAGCAGTCTCCATATTTGCATACACCGGCATAGCCCATGCAGAAATTGCCCCCGCCGAAAAACCGGACCTGAAACTTGGCTTCATCAAATTAACAGACATGGCGCCACTGGCCGTCGCCTGGGAACAAGGCTTTTTTCTGGACGAAGGTCTGTTTGTCGAACTGGAAGCCCAGGCCAACTGGAAGGTATTGCTTGACCGGGTTATTACCGGCGAACTGGACGGAGCCCACATGCTGGCGGGCCAGCCTCTGGGGGCGACCATCGGTTATGGCACCCAGGCGGACATCATTACTGCTTTCAGTATGGACCTGAACGGCAACGGCATCACCGTCTCCAACGATGTATGGGAGACCATGAACCAGAACATCCCACAGAAAGACGGCAAGCCAGTGCATCCGATCAGCGCCACTGCCCTGAAACCGGCTGTGGAAGAATTCCATGCCAGGGGCGAGCGTTTTCGCATGGGCATGGTATTCCCGGTATCCACTCACAATTACGAGTTGCGTTACTGGTTGGCAGCGGGAGGCCTTCACCCTGGCTACTATGCACCCCAGCGTGGCGACACCAGCGGTACTCTGAACGCGGAGGTTCACTTGTCTGTCACACCGCCGCCGCAAATGCCCGCCACTCTGGAAGCCGGCACTATACAGGGATACTGCGTAGGCGAACCCTGGAATCAGCAAGCTGTGTTCAAGGGCATAGGTGTTCCGGTGATCACCGACTACGAAATCTGGCCCAACAACCCGGAAAAGGTATTTGGCGTCAGTGCATCCTGGGCCGAAGACAACCCCAACACCCATTTGCGCCTGCTTCGGGCTCTGATCCGGGCTGCCTACTGGCTGGATGAAAACAACAACGCCAACCGCGCAAAGGCTGTAGAAATCCTGGCCCGGCCGAGTTACGTCGGTGCCGATGCAGAGGTTATTGCCAACTCCATGACCGGCACCTTCGAGTATGAAAAAGGCGATGTTCGGGAAGTGCCTGATTTCAACGTATTCTTCCGCCATCACGCCACCTACCCATACCCCTCCGATGCCATCTGGTACCTCTCGCAGATGCGTCGCTGGGGCCAGATCCCGGATGCAAAGACCGACGACTGGTATATGAAAACTGCCGCACAGGTTTACCGCGGAGATATCTACACACAAGCCGCCAAGTCCCTGATCAACGATGGCTTAATGAAAGCCGAGGATTTTCCCGACTTCAGCCAGAAAAATTTTGTCCGCCCGGCTCAGGGCGAGCTGATTGACGGAGTCACCTTCACACCGCTTCAGCCCAACGCATACATAGACAGTTTTGATATTGGCCTGAAAGGCACGGATACCCCGTAACCGGCCGCAACCAGGAGAATGACATGAGCACGCTAACCACCTCAGGTTCCGGAGCCGGCACGTCTCTCTGGCTTAAAACCCAGACAGAACGACTCACTGGAGTCAGACTGGCCCAGGCCTGCAAGCAGTTAATACTGCCGATAGCTGGCATCCTTATCTTTCTCGGATTCTGGCATCTGGCCGCCCCCCAGGTGAACACCTCACTGGGGGCCTTCCCCGGGCCGGCACAGGTCTGGGAGCAGAGTGGACAACTCTGGCAGGAGCATATCGACCAGCGGGAACGGGCTGATAAATTCGTAACCATGCAGGAAGAAAGAAACGCCCGCATCCTGGCCGACAATCCAGAGGCCCCTGTCAAGATCCGGGGCTACCCCGGAGCCCCTACTTTTGTGGACCAGATCGTCACCAGCCTCATTACTGTAATGGCCGGCTTCCTGCTTGCCTCCGTGATCGCCGTACCACTGGGTATCGTGTTAGGCCTGAACCAATATCTGCAGGCAGCGATCAACCCTCTGATTCAGATTTTCAAACCCGTATCACCACTTGCCTGGTTGCCACTGGTCACCATGGTGGTCTCTGCAGCCTACGTCAGTGACGACCCGATGTTCGAAAAGTCGTTCCTGACCTCCATGATCACAGTCACCCTGTGCAGTCTTTGGCCAACATTGATCAATACCGGCGTTGGTGTGGCTGCGGTAAACCCCGACCTTCTGAACGTATCCCGGGTTCTGAGGCTGTCACCCTGGACCCATGTGAGAAAGGTGGTACTGCCATCATCCGTACCAATGATTTTCACAGGACTTCGGGTGTCGCTGGGCATCGCCTGGATGGTGCTGATTGCTGCTGAAATGCTCGCGCAGAGTCCCGGACTCGGTAAGTTTGTCTGGGATGAATTCCAGAATGGCAGCAGTCAGTCCCTGAGCAGGATCATGGTGGCGGTGCTGACCATTGGTTTTATTGGCTTCTTGCTGGATCGCATCATGCTGATGATCCAGAAAAAAGTTGCCTGGAACGAATAACGGAGACGATCATGACTAAACCTCATTTAGAACTGACCGGTGTCGAAATGGCGTTTGATACGCCTGAAGGCTCATTCATGGCATTGGACAACATCAACCTGAAAATCAAAAAAGGTGAATTTGTCTCCCTGATCGGTCACTCCGGTTGCGGTAAGTCCACCGTCCTGAATATTGTCGCAGGCCTGCTACAGGCTACCAAAGGCGGCTGTATTCTGGATGGCCATGAGATCAATTCTCCGGGCCCTGAACGGGCAGTAGTGTTCCAGAACCACGCACTTATGCCTTGGCTGACGGTATACGAGAACGTCGAACTGGCAGTACAACAGGTGTTCCGCAAGTCCATGGCAAAACAAGAGCGCCGGGACTGGATTCATCACAACCTGGAACTGGTGAATATGGCCCACGCAGCCAACAAACGGCCGGGCGAAATCTCAGGTGGTATGGCGCAAAGGGTTGGTATTGCTCGTGCACTCGCCATGAAGCCTAGTGTACTGCTGCTGGACGAGCCATTCGGTGCTCTGGACGCACTAACCCGGGCCCACCTGCAGGATTCCCTGATGGACATTCAGCAAGAACTGAACAACACAGTAATTATGATCACCCACGATGTGGACGAGGCAGTGCTGCTGTCTGACCGCATCATCATGATGACCAACGGGCCAGCGGCCGTGGTCGGGGAAGATCTGTATATCGATCTGCAAAGGCCTCGCAACCGGGTTACTCTGGCCGATGACCCCACATATGTACACTACCGGCAGGAGGTTCTGAAATTCCTCTACGAAAAGCAGCGAAAACTGGAAAGCATCGCACCACGCCGGGACAGGCCCGCCGCTGCAGAAAACATAAAAAAGGCGCACGGCTGACCACAAATATCAGGGCAAGCCGCCTACTTCAGCAAATCCGCCATAGACACCAATGCCCGGGCAACCTCGGGCAGTTTTTTACCCTGATCCATGGCCAGCTTTCGCAGAACCCGGTGGGCCTCATCATTAGTGATATTGCGGTGGTTCATCAACAACAATACTGCTTTTTCCTGGGTTCTCCGATCCTCCAGCGCTTCCTTGGCACCCTGTAAATCCTCACTCATCTGCTGAAGCCGGCGTGACTGCTCTTGTACAAGATCAAAAATCGAGCGCCCGGACTGCTGCCCGATCCCACCACTACTCCAGGCTTCACTTGCCCGGGACTCTCCATTGCTGCCTGATTCACACAGAACCAGCAGGGGCTGCGTAGCATCTTCCGGCTGATCAAGTGACGCTATCAGTGTCTCATGGTGTGCCAAAGAACTCCGGGCTTCGGCAAATCGCTCGACACAGCGCCCATGAAAGCTGGTTTCCACCGATTCCTCCACCTTTTTGAGCTCGTCCATACGCTCACTCATCAGCGCAAACCATTGGTCTGCGAGCTCGGAATCCAGAGGTTTATAACGCCCGACAGAACATCCGAACTGCCGAAGGCGCCCAATTTCCTTTTCACGATCATTCGCAAGAAGGCTCTGCAATTGCTGGCAGCTTTGTTCATCTGCAAACCCGAGAACCACCTCAAAACACCGCTCCTGCGCTTCAACAAGGTGCGTCATGCGCTGAATCAGTGCCGTATCAAAACCTCCCCCGGAAAATCCGGCAGAGCCTGTTGCGCGCTCCTGGCCACAAAACTCCTTACCATTCATCAAATGCACCATGGCCACCAACAAGCGCGCAAGCGAAGGATCTACTGCAGTATCCGCCGCCTCAAATACAACCGCGATCAGTCGGTGAATAAGAGTGCAGAAGAGTTCAGTTGCCTCGGGTACTTTCAGCGCCCGCGTCTCTATCCTCTTGCGCAGCTCGGGCAGACTCTCCAATCCGTGAAGCGCGCTGGCAATATGGGCCAGCAAGTGACTACTGACAGAATGAGTTGTCAGTTCTACATGAATCTCTGCAAGGGCCTGTTCGAAAACAAAGCGTAACTGCGCAGACTCTTCGGCGATAGCCTTGCGCTCCGGCCCAAACTTTTCGCCATTCGACCCGAGAAAGATATTGGACGCGCCTCGTTCCCTCTGCAGCCCATGCACAAGGTTGCTGATGCTCTGTATCAGCTTTCCCATCTGTAGAAAGTGCTGAAGATTCATCAGCTCACACCGTCTCGATGCGATCAGGTATGCCTCAGCTGAGGGCTGGTCAGAGCTGTATCGATGCTTATTGGTATTCATCTCAAGACTCCGTGCATACGGCCATGTAATTGCGTTACAGGGCACCATGGTATCAGAGCAATTACCGCGCCAGTAAAAAGCCACAAAGTCGTGCAAGCCGCCCCGCCACAGGGCAGGTTTGTGGGTTTCAAATGCCACTTGAAAACCAGACTTCATTCAAGTTATTGATTTAACAGAACTTGCAAAACTGGCACGAAGATCGCTTTACCTATGGTAAGGATGAATATTCCGGCCATGGATCAGGTCGGACCATCAGATCATTGTTGTTGGCATTGGCGCCGGACCATCAACTCCCTAAGGGGACGAGATGCTCCGGCTTTTTTTTTGGCCAAAATAAGGACCGGGGAGAAAAAATGATCCGGAAGACAGAACCCACGTTGATCGTCTGTGGACATGGAATGGTTGCCCAGCGCTTCCTTGAAGAGCTGGTAAACAAAGCTCCGGTCCCCTACAGACATATTATTGTGTTCAGCGGTGAGGCCTGTGCAGCATACAACCGGATCCAGCTTTCAGCCCTGCTCTGCGGAGATACCAGCGAAGACAGCCTGACCCTGAAACCCGACGACTGGTTTACCAGCTATGGTATTCAGGTTCATCGCGGGGAAACGGTAGAGACTGTTGCACCAGACAAACACACGGTGACCACAAGCACTGGTTGCGTTTACAGGTATGACACCCTGGTTATAGCAACCGGAGCCAGTCCTGCCCGCCTGGGTATTCCCGGCGAAGATCTGAACGGCGTTATGACTTTCCGGGATCTTGATGACACCCGCACCCTGATTGAATTAAGCCAAAGCCTGCAACGGGCCGTCGTAGTAGGCGGTGGCTTCCTTGGGCTGGAAGCTGCCGAGGGGCTTTTGCGCCGAGGCATGAATGTAACGGTTCTGCACCGAAGCGAATATCTCCTTAACCGGCAATTGGACCCGGAAAGCGGCAAACTCTTATCCAACGCCCTGACTGCTCGCGGCATCAATATTCTTACTTCGGCCTCGCCACTGCAGATACTCGGTCAGAACCGTGTTCGCGGCATTCAACTGACAAATCAGTCCCTGATCGACACGGATCTGGTTGTTCTTGCCACGGGCATAACCCCTAATAGAAAACTGGCACAAAGTGCCGGTCTCGCTTGCGGGCGGGGCATTCAGGTAAATGCCCACTTTCAGACCAGCCATCCAGACATATTTGCCCTTGGCGAATGTTGTGAATTTAACGGTGAGACCTTCGGGCTGGTAGAGCCCGGCTACCAGCACGCAAAAATCCTGGCAAATCTGCTTGCAGGAACTACAGATAGCGCCACATACCAACCTTCGGTTATCGCAACCCGCCTGAAAATCAGTGGCATACCCGTTTTTTCATGCGGCCAACAGGCACCTGATGAGCATACCGAATCCCTCATCTGGCAGGACCTGGCAACAGACAGCTACAACCACCTACTGGTTCGCAACAGCCGCTTGGTCGGCGCCATTCTGGTAGGAAACACCAGTCAGGGCCCCTGGTACCAGGAGCTGATTACCAGCAAGACCGACATCCACCAGATCCGGGCTCAACTGCCCTTTGGCAAATCGTTTTGCGAGGCAGCGGCTTAAGCCGTTGCCCAGGAGAGAGGACATCACTATGAGCAAGAAAACCCTGGTCGTTATTGGCAACGGCATGGTAGGCCACCATTTTCTGGAGCAGTTCACCAGCAGCCCCGCTGCCGATGACTATGAAATCATCGTTTTCGGTGAGGAAAAGCAACTGGCCTATGACAGAGTCCATTTGTCCGAGTATTTCGATGGTTCTACCCATTCAGATCTGGCGATGGGTACGCTGGAATGGTACACCGGGCAGGGCATCCAGCTGCACCTGAACGAGCAGGTAACCGGCATTGACCGGGAGACCCGCACCCTGGTTACTCCCCGGGGCAGCTACCACTATGATGAACTGGTACTGGCCACTGGCTCTTTTCCTTTCGTGCCTCCAATCAAGGGTAATGACAGCCCTCATTGCCTGGTTTACCGCACTCTGGATGATCTGGATTCCATTCGTTCCTCTTCTGAAGGGGCCAGGACCGGGGTGGTTGTAGGCGGTGGCCTGCTGGGGCTGGAAGCCGCCAACGCTCTCAAGAGTCTGGGGCTACAAGCTGAGGTGGTTGAGTTCGCACCCAGACTGATGCCAGTTCAGCTCGATACCGACGGCGGTGCTCTGTTACGACGCAAGATTGAAGAGCTGGGCGTCAAGGTACATACAGAGAAAGCAACCACGGCCATTACTGAGGGCGAGGATGCCCGCCTGCGCATGAATTTCAGCGACGACTCTTTCCTGGAAACAGACCTGATTGTCTTCTCCGCCGGCATCCGCCCACAGGATGCTCTCGCCCGTGCCAGTGGCCTTGAGATTGGTGAACGCGGCGGCATCGTTATCGACAATCATTGCACCACGTCGGATCCCCATATTCATGCCATTGGCGAGTGCGCGCTCTGGGAGCAGAAGATTTTCGGCCTTGTGGCCCCCGGCTACACCATGGCCCGGACTCTGTCCGCCGTTCTGAACAGTGATCAGGAAGCAGCCTTCACCGGCGCCGACATGAGCACCAAGCTCAAACTTCTGGGAGTGGATGTGGGCTCCATTGGCGACGCCCATGCCCAGACACCCGGCGCCCGCAACATACGCTTTAACGATGAACAGGCCGGCCATTACCGCCGCATGGTGATCAGCGAGGATGGCAAGACGCTGCTGGGCGCCATCCTTGTCGGTGACAACAGCCACTACGACACCCTGTTGCAGTATGCGCTCAACGGCATAACCCTGCCTGCAAACCCGGAAGCCCTGATCCTGCCGGAAAGCCAGGGCGGGGCACCTGCACTGGGGCCGGATGCACTGCCAGAGACGGCATCCATCTGTTCCTGCCATAACGTAACAAAAGGCGATATCTGCTGTGCTATCGATGCTGGCTGCTCCGACCTTGGCAGCGTCAAGGCAGAAACCCGGGCCAGTACAGGCTGCGGCGGCTGCACCGCCCTGCTCAAAAATGTGGTGGACTGTGAGCTGGAAAAGCGCGGCGTAGAAGTGAGCAAGGACCTGTGCGAACACTTTCCGTACAGCCGTCAGGAGCTCTTCCATCTGGTAAAAGTCAATGGCATCCGCACCTTCCGCACATTGATCACCCAGCATGGCAAAGGCCACGGCTGCGACATCTGTAAACCCGCAGTCGCTTCCATTCTGGCTAGCTGCTGGAACGACCATATTCTTGCTACCGACCATGTGCCGTTGCAGGACACCAATGACACCTTCATGGCCAATATGCAGAAGAACGGCACCTACTCCATTGTGCCGAGGATCCCGGGCGGCGAGATCACTCCGGACAAACTGATTGTGCTGGGTGAGGTAGCCAAGGAATACGACCTGTATACCAAAATCACAGGCGGCCAGCGGGTTGACCTGTTCGGCGCCACGCTGACTGAACTGCCGGAGATCTGGGAGAAGCTTATCGCCGCTGGATTCGAGACCGGTCACGCATACGGCAAGTCCCTGCGCACAGTGAAATCCTGCGTCGGCAAAACCTGGTGTCGTTACGGTGTGCAGGACAGCGTCGGCATGGCGATCCGGCTGGAGAATCGCTACAAAGGCCTGCGGGCACCACACAAGTTCAAGATGGCTGTGTCTGGCTGTACCCGCGAGTGCGCGGAGGCTCAGAGCAAGGACTTCGGGGTTATCGCCACCGAGAATGGCTGGAATCTCTATGTCTGCGGCAATGGTGGTATGCGCCCGCGCCACGCCGACCTGTTCGCCACAGATCTGTCTGATGAAGAGCTGATCCGCACTATCGACCGGGTGGTTATGTTTTATGTGCGCACGGCCGACCGGCTGCAGCGCACCAGTGTGTGGATGGAGAATCTGGAGGGCGGTCTGGACTATCTGAAGCAGGTGGTTCTGGAAGACAGTCTGGGTATTTGTGCCGAGCTGGAAGAGCACATGAGCAACGTTATCGATACGTATCAGTGTGAGTGGAAAACGGCAGTGGAAGATCCCGAGAAGCGCAAGCGGTTCCGGGAGTTTGTGAATGAGCCTGAACAGAAAGATCCGGTGCAGCAGTGGACCAGTGAGCGGGGCCAGAGACGGCCTGTTCTGGAGTCTGCGTAACCTCCCCAGAGTTGAAGGTGAGAGGGGGGCGGGGTGCTTTTCCGCCGGGAAAAATGTCTGAGCGCAGCGAGTTGTTTTTCCCAGAGGAAAAGCACCCCGCCCCCCTCGCTGGCAGAAATCCCGGCAATCGAAAATCGAAAGCTTAAGGAAAATACAGATGAAAGCTCGTACTTGTTGGAATGCGGTTTGTACTATCGATGATCTGGTTCCGGAATCCGGAATTGCAGTCTGGACCAAGGATGGGCCGGTTGCGGTGTTTTATATGCCGCACTGGCTGCCGGCATTATTTGCCATCAGCCATACCGACCCGTTCAGTGGCGCCAATGTTCTGGCTCGCGGCATCACTGGGGACCTTAAAGGTGCGCCGGTTGTAGCGTCACCACTTTATAAACAACACTTCAATCTGAAAACCGGTGTCTGTCTGGAAGACGACTCTGTTATGGTGAAAACCTATCCGGTTCTATTGGATGGCAACGAGATCCGCCTGGGGATCCCTGAAGATCAAAGGGAAGCTGTGGCGGCCTGAAACAAGACAAGGATCACCAATAAAAAGGGGTGCCGCCCGTGAAGCCTCTCAGCCCTACTGACCAGCTTTTCCTGTGGCTGGAGAAACGCCAGCAACCCATGCATGTGGGTGGGTTGCAGATTTTCTCGTTTCCCGACGACGCTCCGGATGACTATGTCACCAGGCTTGCTGAGCAGCTCCGTAACAATACAGAGGTGACGTCGCCTTTTGACCGTCGTCTCGACAGCCGGCTGGGACAACCGGTTTGGGTTCACGATAAACATCTGGATCTGGAGCACCACGTTCGTTTTGAAGCTCTGCCCACGCCGGGGCGTGTCCGTGAGCTGCTTGCTTTTGTTTCTGCCGAACATTCGCATCTGATGGATCGTGAACGCCCCCTCTGGGAGTTTCACCTCATTGAAGGGCTGGGAGACAGGCAGTTTGCGGTTTACATCAAGGTTCACCATTCCCTGGTGGATGGTATTTCTGCAATGAAGATAATCCAGCGGATGCTGACAACAGACCCCTCAAAGCGCAACATGCCGCCTCTGTGGGATGTGTCGGCGCAACCGAAGCGAGATGCAGATGGGAGTGGGCCTTCACTGTGGCACAGTGTCGGACAGCTGCTGGGGGCATCGGGAAAGCAGCTGGGCACGGTGCCGGCTGTTGCACGGGAATTGCTGCGCACCATTAACACCGGCCGCAAAAACCCGGCACATCAGTCTGTGTTTCAGGCGCCGCGCAGCATTCTGAACCAGAAAATTACGGGCTCCCGCCGCTTCGCTGCTCAGTCTTACTGCCTGAAGCGGATCAAGGCGGTCTGCAAGGCCTATCGTACAACAGTTAACGATGTGGTCACGGCAATGTGTGCCAGTGCTCTGCGCACCTACCTGATGAACCTGGATGCGCTGCCGGACAAACCCTTGATTGCCATGGTGCCGGTCTCACTGCGTAAGTATGAGCGCTCCGACTGCGATAAGGCGGCCGGAGGCAACCATGTAGGCGTTATTCTGGCCAACCTGTATACGGATGAAAACCACGCCGGCACCCGGCTGCTCAAGATTCATCAGGGTATTCAGGAAACGAAAGACCGTTACGCGCTCATGTCACCGGAAGAAATCGTCAATTACACGGCTTTGACTCTGGCACCCGCGGCCTTTCATCTGCTCACCGGGATGACTCCGAAGTGGCAGACCTTCAACGTGGTCATTTCCAACGTGCCGGGGCCCAAAAAAACCTGTTACTGGAACGGCGCGAGGCTGGAAGGCATATACCCCGTATCCATCGCTATGGACCGGCTTGCCCTGAACATGACACTAACCAGCTACAACGATCATATAGAGTTCGGTCTGATCGGCTGCCGCCGCACACTTCCAAGCCTCCAGCGTATGCTGGATTACCTGGAAGACGGGCTGGCGGAGCTGGAGCAGGGCGCCTTCAACTGAATCTGATTTCGCCATTACGCTCTGAAATCTGATCATTCAATGTCCAGAAATCATAGAGAATACCAATCAGAAAGAGGCCGCCGGTCAGCAGGTAGATAATTCCTGTGATCCACTTGCCCATATACATCCTGTGCAAGCCGAAAACGCCGGTGAACGTGAGCAACAGCCAGGCAATGTTGTAATCTATCGCACCCGCACGGAACCGGCGGTCTGCCTGTTCGTCCATGGATGGGATCAGGAAGAAGTCGACAATCCAGCCAATCAGGAACAGTCCGAAGGTGAAGAACCAGATGGTTCCGGTAACAGGTTTTCCATAGTAAAAACGGTGAGCCCCGAGGAATCCGAAGATCCAGAGCAGGTATCCAAACAACTTGCTGTGCGTATCCGGCCGGTATGTCATATCAGGTTCTCAGGTATAGGTAGGGTTGCATCCATAAATATGAGGTCAGCTTCTGCGTTCCACAACTCCTTTGCGCCACAACCGCCATTCGCCAGGCTGATAGACATCCCACTTTTCATCGGTGGTCAGTGGCTCGGTTACAATAACGCTTACAATATCATCTGGCGTGGTTTCAGATTCGAAATCCACAATAACGTCTGCATCTTTAAGCCGGGCGGGGCCAAAGGGAGCTCGCCGCGTAATACTCGCCATTTTGGTGCTACAGTAGCTGAACAGCCAGTCGCCATTACTCAGTAACAGATTGAAAACTCCCTGATCGGCGTAGTTTTTTGAAAGCTGAACCAGATGTTCAGTAATGGTACCGTCAGAATCGTTACGATCACAGTGAGTGCGCAGGTGGTTGAGGATGTCGCAGAACAGCGCCTCGCTGTCCGTGTCGCCAACCGGCTCATAGAACCCCGGGGATGGGCGGAATTCAGAAAGCTGTCCATTGTGGGCAAACACCCAGTAACGGCCCCAGAGTTCGCGCATAAATGGATGGGTATTGGCCAGGCAGATTTCGCCCACGTTGGCCTGGCGGATGTGGCAAACCGCCACTTCGCTTTTAATAGGATGAGTCTGAACCACTTCCGCAAGGCGCGAGTTGGAGCTGGCATCCACATCGTGGAAAGCCCGCACTCCCTTGCCTTCGTAAAAAGCCACACCCCAGCCATCCTTGTGAGGCCCGGTATCTCCGCCTCTGCGGGTAAGCCCGGTGAAGCTGAAGCAAAGGTCGGTTGGTGTATTGGCGCTCATGGCCAGTAATTCACACATAAAACGAAACGACTCCTTGCCATTACGGCATCAGGTGTACATAGTCCTGCGGGGTTTATTCTTAAAAATGCCTTTGGTAATAGTTTGAACCGCTTTATCAGACGGCGTCATCATCAGTCTATCAAACCCATTGCACAGAGCGGCACCGCTTTCGGTTGTATTCATACACCAGCCACTCTGACTCGGCCTGTGCTTTTGGGTACAATCCTGAATCTCCCCGGGCTTCGGCCTTGCGGATTACTTAAACCCTGAACCTGCGGATTTTCTGTATGGAATGGAGTCTTACGCATTTTTGGCTGATTCTCGCCCTCGTGCTGGGCCTGGCTGAGCTGACATCCGGTGTGCTGTTACTGCTGGCACTGGGCATTGCTTCTGCTCTTACCGCTCTGCTGGCCTATATCGGCATGTCATTCGAGTGGCAGCTTGTAGGCATGGGCGTGTTCTCTGGTCTACTGGTGCCCATCGCTATCCGCTGGATCCGCCCGCGCTTTTCACCGAAAGGCGTAGCTTACGGAACCACTGGTACCGGCGTGGAACAAGGGCAGCGCTATCGCACCCTGAAACGGGATTTTGATGGCGCTGCAGGCATCAAGATTAACGGCGATTTTTACCGGCTGAGAGACGAAGCGACCGGAGCCACGGATTTTCCCGAGGGAACCGACGTTATTTTCAGCCAATTCGACGGCACTACCGCCGTTGTTCAAACCGTCACAAAAAAGGAACAGTAAGCATGGAACCCTACATTTCACCGGGGCTGATCATCAGCCTGATTGTTGTCGCTATCGGCATATTCATCATCGCCAAAGGACTGGTGATTGTCCGTCAGTCTGAAGTTATGGTTATTGAGCGTCTGGGTTCGTTCAACCGCGTGCTGGAAAGCGGCGTTAACATCATCATTCCCTTTATCGAGCGCCCCCGCGCCATCACCATGCTCCGCTATGTCCGCATGGGTGAGGAATACCACCCGATGATCACCGATGAAAGCCGCATTGACCGACGGGAAACGGTAATGGACTTCCCGGGCCAGCCTGTAGTGACCACTGATAACGTGACCGTAAAGATCAACGGTGCGCTTTATTACCAGATCATCGATCCTCGCCGCGCAGTGTACGAAGTGGCCAATATGAGCCAGGCCGTTGAAGTACTGGCAAAAACAACCCTGCGCTCAGTAGTGGGCAAGATGGAGCTGGATAAACTGTTCGAATCCCGCGCAGAAGTGAACAACGCCATTCAGGCAGAAATGGAAGAGGCAGCCTCAAAATGGGGTGTGAAGCTGACCCGGGTGGAAGTTCAGGACATCAGTATGCCGGAAGAAGTGGAGGATGCCATGCGCCTGCAAATGGCCGCAGAGCGTAAGCGCCGTGCCACTGTCACCGAAGCTGAAGGTGAAAAAACTGCAGCGATCGCCAAGGCACAGGGCCAGCGCGAATCTGCCATCCTCAATGCCCAGGGTGACAAGGAATCCGCCATTTTGCGCGCTCAGGGTGAGCAGGAATCCATTCGCCTGGTGCTCAGCGCCATCGGCGATTCCGAAGACAACAAACAGACAGTTATCGGCTACCTTCTGGGACAAAGCTACATCAAGGTTTTGCCGAATATGGCAAAAGATGGAGAGCGGGTGTTTGTGCCCTACGAGTCTTCTGCTCTGCTGGGCTCTATGGGCATGTTCCGGGAACTGGCCGGCAGCCCGGAAGACGTGGTTCGGCAGTCACTGCAAAAAGACGGCCTGCGTGGCGGCCTGGTTGGCGGCGCCAGCAGCGTCTGACCTTTGCGAACCTGTGGACAGCCTGCCGGGATCATCCCAGCAGGTTGTCCAGTGGCTTTTCATAGCCTGGGGCAAACACTTCCATAAAATACGCGACTTCCGGCAACGATTCCTGTTCAAGCCTCTGCCGGATCTGCTTCTCTGCAGGCTCAAACTCCCGGTTACCTGCCCGCACTTCCGCCTGACATTTCAGCCAGGCTGACAAGCGGTCTGCCGCCTTGATCAGCTCACTGTCTTCAGCCGGCAGCCGGGACTCCCGGAGATAAGGTGAAAAATCCTCCCGCAGATCCTCTGGCAGCAAGGCCAGCAGTTCCTCTTCTGCTTTGTGTTCAATGTCACCAAAAGCCTCCCGCATAACCCGGGAGTGATACTTCACGGGTGTGGGCATATCACCCGTTATGACTTCAGTTGCATCGTGATAGAGCGCTGCGGCAGCAATTCTGTCAGCGTTTACCCGGCCACCAAAGTGTCGGTTGCGGATCAGTGCCAGTGCGTGGGCCAGAGTGGCCACTTCCCAGGAATGGGTTGCTACATTTTCTTCGATCGCGTTACGCATCAGCCCCCAGCGCTTGATCCAGCGCAAACGGGAAACGTAAGCAAAAAAATGGCTACTGACCTTGGGCACGGGCTTCATTCCTTTTAATATCCTTGAGTAATCCGGCACAGCCTTAACGGGCGTCCAGTGTAAACCCGACGATGACATTGCCATCGTCTGTTGCCTCGGCGTTGCGCGAAGAATCAAGCATGAATAACTGGTTACTCGGAACCTTATGAGTATCTCGCAGCAGCTCCAGCAGGGCCGTGCCCCGCGCGCTGGCAAGATTGTTCAGCGCTTCAGGTGCCAGGGTACGATTCCCGGCCAGATATGCCTCACGGGCGTCTGCCCACTCCTGTTCCGACAGTTCTGCCCCCTGGCTGGCTGCCATTTCATCCCGAAGAAGTACCAGCCCGTCAACCGAGGGAGACGCCCCACCGCGGATATTCAGCAACAGATCCGGGCGGTCAAGAAGAGCTTCTGCAAGAACCGCGAGTTTTTCGGGCTCACCCGGAGCAAGTCTGGTGGTGCCCGGCTCAAAACTCACCTGACCCAGCTCTTCGCCACTCAGGCCGGCGAGCTCAGCAATGGAGCCCAGCACGCCGAACGGCGAGGTAGCAGCTTTCGCCAGCAGGTTCACAAATGCCCGCATGACCACCTGGCCAACGCTGAAATCGGGGCTGGCCAGATCACCGCTGACGGGCAGGTTCACTTCAATGACCCCGTCGCCATCTCTCAGCAGGGCCAGCCCGAGTTTCACAGGCGCATTTACGGCTTCTTCACTGGCAATGGCCTGCCCCAACTCGAGACGATCCATAACAACCCGGTTCGATGCCTTGATCTGAGTGCCGGAAATCTCATAATCGAGATCCAGTTCCAGCTTTCCGCTGTCCACACTGTAGCCGAGATAGCGGCCGAAGTAGGGTGAAAGAGCTGGTAGTGACAAGTCCTTCATTTCCAGCTTCAGATCACTGGTTTCTTCTGTTCCAAGGGTGCCAATCGTGCCATCAAACACAACGCTGGCACTGTTTCCCACACGCCCGCTCAGAGCAACTTTGCCCTGCTGGGGTGAAATATTACTAAGGCCGGTAACCGTTCCGTTAAGTTGATCAAGAGAGGTCGTAAATGCAGGGTCAAGAGTTCGGTCGGTGTAATCGAGCCCCCCGTCTTCAATCATTAACTGGCCAATACGGAAGATAAACTGTGACGTCTCTGCGGCACTCTGCTCTGGCGCCGCAGAGGCCTCATCTGTCTCGGTCCGGGAAACTATCTGCTCTATGTTATGAAGGCTGTTGGTGTTGCGCACCAGGTTGATAGCCGGCTTGGTGAGGGTAACAGTGCCAATTTCCAGCCGGGCCGGATACACGTTGTACTCAATGGGAGCTAACTGCAGCGTTTGCCATGAAATCATCTTCTCATTGCTGCCAGGCAGCTGCAGGTTCAGCCCTGAAACCTCAGCGGTGCCGCTGAAAGTACCGGTTAAGGGTTCCTGTTGGCCATCCAGATCCAGATTTCCATCCAGCCCTAATTTACCGTCCACAACCGCAAGGTTAGCTGCTTCCTGCAAGTAGGGTTCAAGCGCCGCAAGAAGAATGTCTGAACCGGAGAGGGCCATTTCCAGCGTAAAAGGCTGAGGCGTAAGCTGGCCGTTCAAAGAGAGTTCACCACCGCTGGCCAGAGCTGTCTGCAGCTGGTACGACATCGGGTCTTCCATCCCGCTGTCTATGCCGCCGGTGGTCAGCGACAGCTGTTCAAGCGCGAGTTCTGCTGGAGCCTCTGGTTGCTGATCCTGCCAGAGCACTCGCCCACCGGAAAGACTGATGCCCCCCAGAGACCAGTGGAACGGCTGTTCAGCTGCCTCAGGTTCTGGCAGTTCCGTACCTGACCCGCTCATCTCATCCGTCTCCGCAACCGAGGACAAAGCTCCAAGCCAGTCGATTTCTCCCGCTTTGTTGCGCGCCAGGGCGATATCCGGTTGTTCCAGAGAAATCTGCCCAACACTGGCCTCACGGGCGTTGAGATCAAAACCTATATCATCAATGGCAATGGATCCCGCAGTCAGGCGGGCCTGTTCGCTCTGCGTATCCGGGGCCATGGCAAGGTCTTCCACCAACAAGCGACCATTGCTGGTGGAAAAGTGCAGAATATCACCGGCCTGAAGCTCATAATCGGAGTGCACTGTTACTATGCCACCGCG
The DNA here is from genome assembly GCF_003318275.1 of Marinobacter sp. F3R11. GTDB lineage: Bacteria > Pseudomonadota > Gammaproteobacteria > Pseudomonadales > Oleiphilaceae > Marinobacter. The sequence goes on from NZ_QOCH01000003.1 coordinate 247,260, forward strand.
CAAATCGTAGGGAAGGTATGGCGCCAGGAAATGCCCGAGAGTCTCGTGATCGACACCGGAAATGGCAAGGTTGCCGCTGGAATAAAGCGGCGTGATGCTGAGATTACCCTGCCACTCAATGGTCTGATTACCCAGAGCGGCCTGCAGATGATAATCGCTGTTGCGGTCGTTCCGTGGCCAGGTGGCGAGATCGCTCAGAGAAAGATCCAGCGGTGTAATCCGGAATTCCATCATATCTGACTGGGTAAAATCCCGGAACAACAGCTCCCCGCCGCTTATTGTAAGCTGTTCAAAATACAACGCAGGCAGTGACTGATCTTCGTCTCCGCCCGCCTGATCTGTTGTTTGCCCGCTGTCCCCCGCACTGGCAGCCTGAAAGTCTCGTACGAAATTCACACTGTAGTCTTCCAGCAGGTCCAGCCGTATAAAGGGTTCCTCAAGCTCAATATTCTCAAAACCCACAACACCACTGACAAGCTCAAAGAAATCCATGTCAATGATCAGCCGATCGAAACCAACAACAGGCTCTCCCCCCCTGTCCTGCATCAAGATTCCAAGGGCTTCAACACTCAACGCGAAAGGGTTGGTGTTGATATCAGCGATCTCCACCTGCCACTCCATGCGCTGGCTCAGCTGTTCCGGGATCTGCTTTTTCAGCCACCATGGCAAAAGCAGAAAGCCTGCAAGGCTATACAGAATCAAAAGAACCAGAAATCCGACCAACAGATTCCGGGGTATACGACTGTACTGACGGCTCTGAGCCACGGATATCTCCTCATGAGCAGCGGTTGACCGGGGCGGATGTGCCCTCCTGCCTGCTCTCTAGGATAGTCGGCCAGGTGCCGCTTTGTCAGCTGTTCAAGGCCAGATCGGCGCCTGTCAGTTCTGTTTCCCTGGTCATATCGGTGAATCGGCCGACCTCGCCAGGGTCTCGTGGAAGAATTGCAGCCCGTATCAGCTTTCGTGTCGAATTGCCGGTTACCGGATATACGGACTGGCCGGTGCGCCAGAGTACCGGCATGGAAGTTGTGCCAGCATGTTCCCGGATCCACTGATACATGGGGGCATGTCGTGCACTTTCATGTTCAGGCACCAGAGCAAAAAAACTATTCGGCGAATACCGGGCCAGAAGGACATCTTTGGACATCTGTTTCCTGAGCGGCTCGCTGATCTTGCTGACCAGCAGGTTGACCGACTCACTATCCTTGCCGGAAGACAGCTCCCGGAAGTTGGCAATCTCCATGTATACCAGTGCAAAGGCGTTTTTCCGGGCGTCACCCAGGGCAAATATATCCAGCATCCGCTGCTCAAGGGCGGAACGGTTTGGTAGCCCGGTAGCGGAGTCTGAATACGCCAGTTCCGCGACTCGCTTATCGTCTTCCACTTTTCGTTCGGCCAATTCCCGGCGATAACGAACGTCCAGAGCGGTCACAACCAGGGCAACAGAAAGCAGCGCCATGCAAAAGATTGCCAGGGGAATACCCATCCAGCTTCCACGCAAACCATTATCAATGGCGGGAACGGCACCTTCGGGGAACGTCATCGCCATCATCCCGGTGTAATGCATGCCACAAATTGCCGCAGCCATCACCAGCGCAGCGATAAATTGAACGACCAGGGCACTGGAGCCTTCCATTCCCTGCAACTTCCTGCACAAGGCCAGAGCGGAACCCGAGGCGATAACTGCAATTGCGATGGAAAGCACCAGAAAACCGGTGTTGAACTCCGGTGGTGCGGACATCCGCATGGCGTACATCCCCAGATAATGCATGATCGCTATACCACTGGCCATGGACAGCGTGGCACCAATAAACAACACAGAGCCCAGGTGCTTTCGACCAATAATGTGCAGGGCAATACCCGAAGCTAAAACTGCCGCAAACCAGGAAACCAACGTCATCGGGATATCAAAGGACATGGCCATTTTCATTGGCATCGCCCGCATCCCTACGAAATGCATCGTCCATACGCCCGTCCCCATCAGAAGAGCTCCAGACACCAGCCAGCGCCATCGCTCAACACCTTTGGAACTAACCAGCCTCGCGCCGAAGTACAGAGCTGCGTATGCTGCCAGTACAGCAACAAGGAACGAAGACATCACGAGTGGCAAATCGTACGCAGCTATCATTGATCAACTCTTCTCTTTAAATGTGTATATTGGCCACTTCCGCCAGTTATGACTGGCAGTCCCGACTCAGGACACAAGGGTATACTAAAGTAGTACAGGCCCGTTCACACTTTAATGTTGTCTTTATGTAAATAGTTGCGACACAAGTGGCGCTGACAGCAAGCCCCGAACCCGATATGCTCAGGAGTCGTACCTGCTCCGCGCCATTGTTTGAACACGAATGAGAGGAAGGTTTATGGACATCGGCGATATGCGTCGGGATTTTGAAAGTGAAGGGATTGACCGCGAGGCGATGAGCGACGACCCGGTCATGCAGTTCGAAACCTGGTTCGGTGATGCCCGGGAAGCCGGTATTCTCGAACCCAACGCCATGTCTCTCGCCACCACCGGCGCTGACAGCATGCCAGACCTGCGTACGGTGCTGCTGAAGTATTTTGATGAGCGCGGGTTTGTGTTTTACACAAATTACGGAAGCCGGAAAGCTCAGGAAATTGATGAGAACCCCCGGGCAGCCCTGCTATTCCCCTGGATCGGTCTGAACCGGCAAGTACGTATTCAGGGGCATGTCGAGAAGGTCAGCAAAACCGAATCCCTGAAATACTTTGCCTCCCGACCAAGGGGGAGCCAGATCGGCGCATGGGTATCAGAGCAGAGCAAAGCCATCACTTCCCGGGGCCTTCTGGAGCAGAAAGTAGCTGAAATGAAGCGTAAGTTCAGTGAAGGCGAAGTACCACTACCCGGGTTCTGGGGTGGTTATCGGGTCGTTCCCGAGCGCATCGAATTCTGGCAGGGTCGCCCCAGCCGTCTCCACGATCGCTTCGAATACGTAAGGGAAGGCGATGCCTGGCTCATCCAACGACTCCAGCCCTGATCTCATCGGAGTCCGGCACAAGCCGGTCATCCACCTGTGTCACCAGATCGGACAAGTACCGGAAGTTGCGCCAGACTGGCTGACGGCAAACGAGCTCGAAAGATATTCCGGGCTCAGCGAAACCCGCGCAGCAGAGTTCCTCACCAGCCGCTGGCTCATCCGCCAGGCGTTAAGCCGGGCGAGTTTTACAGAGCCGGATCAATGCTGGCCGACGGAAGGACGCCCGACAACTGCCGCCATCCCGAAAGGTTGGCATATCTCGCTGAGCCATAGTCATGGCTTGTCCGCTTGCAGCACTCAGTATGGCTCTGCACTGGGCATAGACATTGAACCCAGCAAAAGGCATCCACAATGGCAAAAGGTGGCCAACCGCTGGTTCTCACCCATCGAGCAGGAATGGCTGTTTCAGGAGGACGACGCGCACATGTTTCTCCGGGCCTGGACCCTTAAAGAAGCGTGGCTGAAGGCGACTGGCAGGGGTATCGCAGGAAATCTGCAATCTTTGGAAATACGCCGGGATTTCGAACTCTATGGCGATCAGCCAGACGATCACTGGCAGGCCTGCGCCTTTTATACAGAAGGCTTTTTATGTTCACTTGTTTTCAGGCAAACCGAAGGCGGCCATTTCGGTACATGGCCAACCATCACCTTGCTGGAACCACCACCCGAAGACTATAGCCTGAGTGTTGCAGAACCGCTGGATACACACTGGGAACCCATGTTTCAGCGCAGAATCAGCTCAAAACGCGGATAAAATCCCGGAGGAGCGCCATATGCCAAGTGAACACCAGGACAACCCAGCTTCCACAACCCCGGGCACAACCAGCCGTTGCCCATGGTGTGGCACCGACCCCCTGTACATGCATTACCATGACACTGTATGGGGCAGGCCCGAATACGACGACCTGGCTCTTTTCGAAAAACTCTGTCTGGACGGTCAGCAAGCTGGCCTGAGCTGGATCACAATTCTGCGTAAACAGGAGAGTTACCGGGCTGCCTATGATGGTTTCAACCCGGAAAAGATCATTCAGTACGGTGACGCAAAAATTGCCGAGCTTATGCAGAACCCCGGCATTGTACGAAACCGACTGAAAATACAGTCAGTCATCAAAAACGCCAGGGGCTTTCTGGATATACAAGAGAAAGGCGCCGGATTTTCAGACTTCCTCTGGTCATTTGTCGAAAACAGCCCCATACAGAACAACTGGCGCAGCTTTGATGAAGTACCTGTTACCACGCCAGAATCCGAAGCCATGTCCCGGGCGCTGAAGCGTGCCGGCTTTACGTTTGTAGGGCCAACCATTGTCTATGCGTTCATGCAGGCTACCGGCATGGTTAACGACCACCTGGTTCATTGCCCACAGCACAGCCAGTGCCATTCGCCTTGTTTCAAACCCCGGGGTCATCTGTAACGGCTCAGAAGGCTGAACTCATCAGGCTGCAACTATGGCGTACCCGTGGTTGTGGGGCTCAACCAGAACACCATGCAAAGCGATAATCGCTTTCTCATAGTTATCCTCATCAACCACAAACTGGATATCCACCTGTCGCATGCACTGATGTACCGCCAGCACATTGATTTCTTCATCAGCGAGCACTTTGACCGACCGCGCCAGAATGCCAGGCATTTTTATATCACTGCCAATAGCTGAAACCACGGCCACCTTACGAGTAATTATCTCACCGTTTGGAAACTCGCCCTTCAGAGCCTCAACCACGCGTTTGACGTGCTTGAGTGTGCTGTCCACGTAATGGGTAATAGTATTGGCGTTAGTATCCTTGGCCATGAAGCGCACTTTGAAGCGACTCAGGATATCCAGGATACGACGGTCCGAGCCAGGCTCACCCTGCATATCCTGATCAAATACCTCTATGGCAAACACGCCCTTGGCGCCGGCAATAATCTCAACCTGTGGCTTCTCACTGACGTAATCACCGGTGATCAGAGTACCCGTATGCTCAGGCTCAAAGGTATTCATCACCCGCAGGGGAATCTCCGCCTGGCGCAGGCCTTTACCGGCACGGGGGTGAATCGCTTCCATGCCCAGGTTGGCCAGCTGGTCAGCCACATCGTAATTAGTGCGCCCCAGGGGTACTACTTTTTCTGCGCCCACAATGTTGGGGTCAGCTGAACTCAGGTGGTATTCCTTATGAATAACCGCCTCACGGGCCTCGGTAATCACAGCAACCCGGCTGAAAGTCATTTCACTGTAGCCGCGGTCGAATGTGCGCATCAGGCCTTCTTCACACTGGGCGTATCCGGTCACGATCGGCAGTTCCCGGCTCAGATCCACGGCATCGAAAGCCTGCTTCAGCTTCTGGTCCAGAGGCAGCAACTCGCTGTCACGCCAACCGGTAAGGTCCACAAACCTTGCATTGATGCCTTCCTGCTGGAGTTTCAGGGTGGTGTTGAAGGCACTGTGGGCCTCGCCGATACCAGCGAGCATCTCTCGCACCGTCAGCAAGTGTTCTGCCAACTGAAACTGGCCATAGGAGCACAGGCGCTGCAAATCAATAAGGCAGCCCCGAACGCCTTCGATGCGGTCAGTAATGAACTGATCTGCCTGCTGCTTGAGCATCGGATCTTCAAACAGCTTGCCGTTGATGTCGGTGACGAATTTTACCAACTTTGTAAGATCATCACCCCAGGCCCAGTCAGATTCTGCATCGGCAAACAGAGCGTAGACACCCGGCTCCCCGGTTTTCTTGTGCTCCAGCAGTTCGTTGGTTACCCCTCCGTATGCGGACACCACGAAGATACGCTGATAGAGATCTTCCTTGCTACGATTTCCGACAATGATGTTGTCGCGCACAGCTTCGTAGTCGTTCATCGAGGTACCGCCGATCTTCTCAACGGTATGTAATTGACTTGTCATATTCCTACCCTGGCTTACCCTGCAGTCTGAATGTCCGGAATGACGGGGACACCTTACGACGCCTTCCGGATTCCTTCCTGCATGATTTCATCGACACTTTTTGCCAACAGTTCGGCACCCAGTTTCAGGTCTTCCTTGCTGGTTGTCAGCGGCATCAGGCATTTGATGACTTCATCATTCGGACCACTGGTTTCTATGATCAGGCCGTGCTCAAAAGCTCGTTTGGTAATCGGGCCTGTAATATCTGCATGGGTGGCCTCAATGCCTCGCATCAATCCGCGCCCTTTCATTCTGAACTGCCCCGGGTGCTTATCGCAAATCGCCTGCAGAGCATCGCCCAGAACCTGGGTTTTTTCTTTGACCTCATTGGCGAACTTATCATCTTTCCAATAGGTTTCTACTGCCGTACGGGCGGTAATGAACGCCATGTTGTTACCGCGGAAAGTCCCGTTATGCTCACCTGAACTCCAGATATCCAGTTCCGGCTTGAGCAGTACCAGCGCCATTGGCAAGCCATAGCCACTCAGAGACTTGGAGACGGTGACGATATCCGGCTTGATTCCCGCAAACTCGAAGCTGAAAAACTCACCGGTACGGCCATTACCTGCCTGGATATCATCCAGAATCAGCAGCATGTCATGCTTCTTGCACAATGCTTCCAGACCTTTCAGCCACTCAGCACGGGCAGCATTGAGGCCACCTTCGCCCTGAACGGCTTCCACGATTACCGCTGCAGGCACTTCAACACCGGAAGAGCTGTCAGACAACAGTTTGTCCATAACCGCGAGGGTATCAACATCGTCGCCCAGGTAACCGTCGTAGAACATGAAGTCGACATTGCTCAGAGGCACACCCACACCACCCCGGTGATGCTTGTTGCCCGTTGCAGCCACTGCCCCCATAGTCACCCCATGGAAACCGTTAGTGAAGGAAATAATACCGGTACGGCCTTTTACCTTACGCGCCAGTTTCAGGGCTGCTTCAACACAGTTAGTGCCAGTCGGGCCTGTAAACTGCATTTTGTAGTCGAGTCCACGGGGATCAAGAATGTACTTCTTGTATGACGAGATAAAGTCATGCTTGGCCGTTGTAAACAGGTCAAGGCTCTGGCTTACACCGTCAGCCTCAATGTATTCAAGCAATGCTTTTTTAAGAATGTCGTTATTATGGCCATAGTTCAGTGAGCCGGCACCGGCCAGGAAGTCCAGATACTGCTTGCCGTCTTCAGTGTAAAGATGCGCATTCTTGGCGCGATTAAAAATCACCGGGAAAGCACGGCTATATACACGTACTTCAGATTCAGTGGACTTGAAAATTTCCATTGTGTTACCTCTTTGCCTTACGGCTTTGCAAATCAAACTTGGGGATCCGAATCGGCAGGGGATGCAGTTGCAACCCCATCACCGATTCGCTCAGCGTGCGTGGAGTCCTTCCTGGCAGAGCGTTACGCCTGCCTGGTAAACGGTCCGATGCGCAGCAGAAATTCAGAATCGTGCAGGCCGCCAAAATGCGTGTCTTTTTCAAAATGCTCATGGTGCTCAAGTTCTGCACCCATATCCCGGGCAAATGAACGGAACAATGCCCATGAGGCTTCATTATCAGCGGTAATTGTGGTTTCCATGTGGGTAACGTTTTTGCACGCTTCCCGAGCCACTATGGCTTTAAGCATCCGCTTGGCCAGACCCTGTCCACGACCTTTCTCGTGGACAGCTACCTGCCATACAAACACGGTTTCGGGTTTTTTAGGGGGGATATATCCGGAGATAAAGCCGACCAGGTCGCCATTCTTCTCCGCAGCTACGCAGGTATCGGCAAAATGGCTGCACTGCAACAGGTTGCAGTAAATCGAGTTAGGGTCCAGAGGGGGGCATTCTGCCACCAAATTATGGAGCCTGAAGCCATCATCCTTAACGGGTGTACGCAGGGTGATGGCGGTGGTATCCGATCCTTCTGATGTCATAGCGTGGTCAATTCACTTTAAAATTTAGAGCTAAATTATATAGACCACAAAATATATTTCAAGTCGGACCAATTAGCGGCACTACAGAAACCACAAGTACCTGCCTCGTTAACAGACCGGACCAAACGGTCCGCGAGCAGTAGAAAAATTAATCCCCCTGAGGAAATACAAGGTCGGCAGGTGTCAGCGAAGCGCCCCCAAGAATACGCTTGCGATAAGACAGCGCTGCCGGAGTGCCTTCGGGCCACAACTGATCAAACTGTGACAGCCACGCGCTGACGTCATAGTTTACAGGTATCAGATCAACACAGAGTTCACCAGCCACAACGCCCGCAACCGGCTTAATTCCCGGGGCTGCGCGGCTTATGCGTGTAATAAGCCCACGGGGATCCGACCTCAGGTTACCCATACCGGCGGAACCATTATTGGCCACCGCACAAGAGCGGCCATTTACCTCTCCTGTCCAGAGCACAGGAAGGCAAGTATGGGTGGCAGCCATGACATCCGCTCCGGAGGCGCGGAACCACTCCTCAATCCGCTGCTCATTGCCCGCAGCAAAGGATTCATGGGCCAGACCCCAGCCTGCCAGGGATTCCGGATCGCCATGCAGCACCAGAATCTTTAGGCCTCCAAATAACAAGCAATGATATCTGGGGAGAGACGACAGGCGCTTCTGAATATCCGGATGCGCTCCGGCAATATCCTGAAGCCTGGACATGATCTGATTGGAGCGTTCGACAACACCCTGATCAACAAAATCGGGGTAGGCGCAGCCACACCCGGCTCCGGCACTCGGAGTGCCCAGTTCGTAATCCACATTACCCAGACTGGCAGTATGGCTGAGTACCCGGCTATTAATTCCCCGGAACAATTCATCACTGGCATTAAACCAGTTGAAATCGCCGTTGAAGACCAGCTTTACAGTACGACCCTGACGCTCCTCGGCCAGGGCCATACGTTCGACTTCATCAAGCGCAAAAGGGTTACCGTAAAGCCCGCCGATAACATAAAGAACATCCTCAGTAACCGGCGTACTTTGCCCGCACAGGGACGCCGGCTGATAGCGGTAAGCCAGGGGACAACTGCGGCCTTCTGTCATCGTACTTCTCCCGCCGTCAGAGATTTACCTGCCAGCAGGCGCAAGGCCAGGGGCAGGAAAAAGCCCGCACTGCAGATGAGGAACCCATAGGCATTAACGCCCAACAGCATGGCGTAGTTACCCTCACCAATAGCCCAGCTTGCCGGGATCAGGCCGATTGCCAGCATCAACCCCAACCCAAGGCCGGTCCAGAAGCTCAGATGGAAACTCCACGGCGACCAGCGGGTGAACCCGTAAAACAAAAATACCGGCGCCAGCCCCATCACCATGGTGCCGGAAATGGTAGTAGCCTTGAGAATATCCGTGCCGGCAAACATGGGGAGGTTGCCAATCAACGCGAACACCGTCATCACCACCGCGCCCACCCGCATACTCGGCAACCGCTCCGCTGCCCGCTTTGCCAACCGTGGCAGATCAACCGCCAGAGATTTGGCCAGCGAGGTAAAGGTGGAATCCAGAGTAGAACCCGCAGATGTCATCATCACAACACTCATGAAAAACAGCGCAGCCAGCCCCAACGACTGCCCGACGGCTGCCGGCGCATTGCCCATGGTCTCAATACCATTCAAGCGCGCATGAACTCCCACAAGGCTGAACAGGAATACCGCAACAAAGCCCAGCAAGCCGGCAACCACAAAGCTCTTGAGCATGGTTTTTTCCTTGTTCACAAAGCCCCGGTCCGTAAGCACGGGGTCGTGGAACGGATAACTGAACATCTGCAACAGTGCGACCAGCAGCAGATCAAAGCCAGCATTCAACCGGAACTCACCTTCGTTCAGCAACGCCGAGGTATCGTTCGCCGGGATAATCATGAACAACACCGCACCCAGGAAAAACACGAACACGAAGGTCTGAATCACATCGGTAAAAATCGAAGACCGGAGCCCGCCTTTAAGGCTGTATGCCAGCGTAAACGCCGTGAACACCATAGCCGCAACGTAATACTCCCACTCACCAGGCAGCCCGAAATAACCACCCACAACCGCCGTATTACTCCAGACTTCGTTATACAGCCGGATCAGAATAGCCGCCGCAAATGCCAACCCTGCAAAACGCCCAAATCGCGAAGTAAGAAAATCCTGCAGACTACGCGCGCCAGTCTGTGTCCGAATGAGATAAATGATGTACCCAGCCACCGGAATCGACAGCCAGTAACTGGCATAAGCCAGCCCCCCGGTCACCCCATAGGTTGCCCCGAGATTTGCCGCATTGGTCACCGACTTGGCAAAAATCCAGCTGATAAAGATACTCGCCGTAAGCGACCACTGACTAACCGGGTTACCCTGATCATCCGCGCCTTTGTAAAAAGACTCTGAATTCCTGCTTTTTGGCGACAGCACATACATGACAACGCCATAAGCTAACAGGAACCCCCAGAACAGGGTGGCTTCCGTGATATTCATTTTCTCTGTTCCCTCATTATGCTCAGCACCCTGGTGAGCAGCATCAGATTCAGCCGCGGCATGGGAGGTGAGCTTTTCTTTTCGCCGGAAAAAATGTCTGAGCAAAGCGAGTTGTTTTTCCAAGAAAAGAAAAGCTCACCTCCCATGCCGCCAACTCCGAACCACCAGTCCGAAACACTAACCGGGCGCCGAACAACTGGCCCCATAGCGATAACAGGAAAAACACCGGTGGTGCCGCAACATAATGCGCTCATCCATGCTCTCCGCCAGCGACCCTCCCAGATCATATTGCGGGTCATCGTCTACCAGCGTGCACGCATAAACCCGCACCGAATCACCTTTCTTCACCAGCATCCGGGTATAGGTACACATAAAGTGCGACCGGCTCTGAACTGTTGGGTACTTCTCCATACAATTCTCGGTAATCTCCGGGCTACCATCTTCTGAACCCGGCGTCCCCAGATCCGGGAACGCAGTAAACGCCAGAGTTTCGGGAATCTGCCACTCACGGAAAATCTCCCGGAACGCAGCTTCCACATCAGCCGGAACTTCACCCTGGTCAGTCTGACGGGCAATGGAAACCCTGAACCCCTGATCGACCAGCCAGTGAATGCCCTCCAGCGCCTGATCAAAACTGCCGGCACCGCGATCCTTGTCATGGCGGGCACGATCAGGAAAATCCAGGCTCACGCGGAAATGAATCGGGTAGGGGTTATCCAGCAACGGCAACACCTGATGTCTGCGTTTCAGCAGCGGCTCAGTAGCATTGGTCAGCACAAAACAAGGCCGGTGCTGGCTGGCATAATCCAGAATGTTCACAAAATCACGGATCACGAAGGGTTCGCCACCAGTGAAAGAAAACTGCTCCACCCCCATATCCAGGGCTTCGTGAATAAACGGCTTTACATCACTCAGCTTCATGCCGGGAATGCGACCATCGCCCGGATGACTGCCCTCCAGACAGAAGGGGCAAGCCAGATTGCAGGCCGTGCCTGTGTGAATCCACAGCTCTTTCAGCCTGACGGCATCGATGTAACCCCTGGGGGTACCATTACGAGTGTGAGTCCAGCTATCAAAAGCTCTGGACTCCAATATTTCTACCGCCGGAATGCGTTTTCTGGCAGGTCGGGTTTTGGTCAGGGGCATAAATGCTCCTCGGTTGATCCGGAATAAGAACGCTAAATCACAGTTGACGCCTGTTGTTGCTACTGTCGTCCGACTTTTCAGCGTTCGGTTATTTCTATACGTTTCACTGAGCTGGGTCAGCCTTTGCCCCGGCGCCAGTTGTGCAGTTTCTCCAGCAGCTTCAGAATACCTTCAGGGGCATGAGCACGCTTCCACTCTCCAGCCGCATATTTGGCCGACTCGTTCCATGTCGGGTAGGGGTGAACTGTACCCAGAATCTTGTTCAGACCCAGGCCATGCTTCATGGCCAGAGTGAATTCCGCGAGAATTTCGCCCGCATGGGAACCAGCCACCACCACGCCGAGGATCTTGTCCTTGCCTGGCTGGGTCAGGATCTTTATAAAACCGTAGTCTTCACCCTCGGTAATAGCACGGTCCAGATCATCAAGACCATATCGGGTGATTTCGTACGCAACCCCCTGTTCTCTGGCCTCTGCTTCACTGAGTCCGACCCGCGCCACCTCTGGCGACGTAAATGTCACCCAGGGCATGACCCGATAATCCACCCGGAAACGCTTGAACTGACCAAACAGGCCGTTTACTGCCGCATACCAGGCCTGGTGAGCAGCTGCATGAGTAAACTGATACGGGCCAGCCACATCACCACAGGCGAACACGTTGGGGTAACGAAGGCTCATATCGTCTTCAACAGGCACGGTTCCATTAGGCAGGGTTTCGATACCAATTTTGTCGAGCCCCAGACCTTTGGTGTTCGGGGCCCGGCCCACTGCGACCAGCACCTGATCAAAAGCAATACGAACCCGTTCGCCCTTGTGCTCGCAGTAAGCTACTTTCTCTCCATCTTCGATGGCGAATTCCTTTGCCGAATGCTCCAGGCGAAGATCGATACCATCCTTTTCAAACTGAAGCTTCACCAGTTCTGACACATCGCTGTCTTCTTTGGCCAGCAACCGGTCACCCCTTTCTACCTGAATCACCTGACTACCCAGGCGGGCAAAAGCATGGGCCAGCTCGGAACCGATCGGACCGCCGCCCAGTACCAGCAACCGCTCCGGCTGCTCCTGCAAATTCCACAGGTTGTCAGAGTTCAGGGGTTCCATTTCTGCAAGCCCTGGAATTGGCGGCATGGCCGGCTTGCCCCCAGTGGCAACAATTATGCTGCGAGCAGTCAACCGCTCAGTGCGACCGTCGTTGTGCCTGACTTCCAGTTCCCAGGGCGATATGAAGCTTGCCTCTCCCGAGATGCAATCAACGCCCAGTTTGCTGTACCGCTCCGGGGAATCATGGGGTTCAACCTTCGCAATCACCTCTTGAACACGGTTCATAATGTTCTTGAAGGAGCCTTTAACCGGCACAGATTCCAGGCCGTAGCGGTTGGCATGGCGCATGGTATCGGCAGCCTTGGCGCTGCGGATCAGTGCCTTGGATGGCACACAACCTGTGTTCAGGCAGTCACCACCCATCTTGTGCTTTTCAATCAGTGCTACTTTTGCCTTAACAGCGCTTGCAATGTATGCAGAGACCAGACCCGCCGAACCACCGCCAATCACCAGCAGGTTGTAATCGAAACTTTCAGGCTTCTGCCAGCCGGCATATACCTTGCGGCGGCGGATAAAGCCCACCACGAACTTGGCAATCAGAGGGAAAATTCCTAGCAGGGCAAAGGAAAGCAGCAGGTCAGCAGAAACAATATCACTCGTAGACTGGATCTGACCCAGCTGAGTACCGGCATTGACGAAAACAAAAGTCCCCGGAAGCATGGCAATCCAGCTTACCAGTGCATAGGTACGCAGCTTCATAGCCGTAAGGCCCATGGCGAGGTTGATCAGGAAAAAGGGGAATACCGGTACCAACCGCAGAGTAGCCAGATAAAACGCACCGTCTTTTGAAATTCCCCGGTCCATCTTCGCCACGGTTTCACCATAGCGCTTGCGCAGCGAGTCCCGCATGAGGAATCGTGCCACCAGAAACGCCAGAGATGCACCCAGGGTTGAAGCAATCGAAACCGCAACCAGTCCGTAAAAGTTGCCTAAAAAGGCACCACCTGCCAGAGTCATTATGGTAGCCCCCGGTAAAGACAAGGCAGTTACTACCACATAAATAGCGGCATAGCCGACAACAGCGATCAGAAGATTCTGGTCAATCCATTGCGCCAGGGCACTCTGGTTAGCCTGCAGGTTCTCCAGGGTCAGCAGCTTGTGGCCGTCGAAGCCGAGAAAAACGGCAACGATTACAGCGATGACCAAAAGAAGTAAGAGCTTGCTACGAGTCATATCCATGCCTTTTAGATTATAAGAACCAGTTCGTTGATTTCATTCAGACACGGTTACCGATTGAATGTTACACACTACTGAATAAAAATTATTGAGCGATCACTCTAAAATACAGGAACTTTTCCAAAATCAGAAACACTAAAAACAAAATGACTCCCCAAAAACTGATAAGGAACGGCAATCCATGGGCACTAAAGCGCATCCGGATCCACAAGGTTTACTGATTGATGAACTGAAACTAGGCAGCTCATCCGCCTACAAAGAGGCCGTTCGGGAATACTCTCCGGGGATGTTGGCAGTAGCCCGGTTTTATATGGACCACTCCAGTGCTGAAGAGGTGGTCCAGGACTGCTGGGTTACGGTGATTGACGCCATTCACAAGTTTGAAGGCCGTTCCGGCCTGAAAACCTGGCTGCACCGGATCGTCGCCAACCGCTGCAAGAACAAGCTCCGCTCCAGCAACAGGGAAGTCGCTACTGATTTTTCAGAGAGTCTCGATCCGGAACTTGCAGACCGCTTCAATGCCACAGGCCGCTGGGACCTGCCACCAAAACTAAAGTTCCACGAATCTGCTGACACACTTATGGAAAATGATGCGCTCAGTGGCTGCCTGGACAAACACCTGTCGGCTCTGCCAGAAACCCAGCGTTCGGCCCTGATGCTGTACGAAGCCCATCAGCACAAATCTGAAGATGTCTGTAACATTCTTGATATTAGTGCATCTAACCTCCGTGTACTTTTACACCGCGCGAGGCAGAAGATCTTTCTGATGGTTGAAACGTTTCAGGAGACAGGAAAATGTTGATGTGCAGGGATCTGGCAGACATAGCCAGTGACTACATAGATGGTGAACTCACGAGCCGGCAAAACCTGTCTGTGAAAATGCATTTGATGATGTGCAAGCACTGCCGCACGTTTATCGGAAACCTTCGGGCAAGCACGGAAATGATGAAGGCTCACTCATCAGGCAGGCCGAACGAGGAATTCATGCGCAGAATTGATGAGCGGGTAGCGGAAGCACTCAAAACATGGGAACCCGAGGACGGGGATAAAAATTAACCATTCAAATCTTGTTCTAAAGTGCCATTGGCCAAACACATCTGGCGCGGTTCAATGAACGTCTCATGTCCGAATTCCAACAGGCGAGGCACCAACAATGATAAAAGTCAGCGTACTCTACCCGAAGACTGCAGATAGCACTTTCGACATTGCCTATTACCGTGAAACTCACATGGCGCTGGTTCGTGAAAAACTCGGAGACGCCTGTAAGGGAACCGCCATCGAATCAGGCCTGGCAGGAGGCGCACCGGGGGAACCACCCGTCTACATAGCCATGGGACACTTGTTTTTTGATTCTGTAAGTGACTTCGAGACAGCGTTTGGACCTCACGCCAACGAAATCCTGGGGGATATCCCGAATTTCACGAACGTACAACCTGCTGTTCAGATCAGCGAAATTATCCAGTAAACGATTACCGTCGGGTGGGGCCGGAGTTTTCCGCCTCACCCGGTTCCAGAGTGCTACAAAACACCCTACCGGGACTGCACCTGTTGTGTTTCCTCATACACTATCTGTTCTGTGAGCTCGGCTTCCCGGCGAAGATGAAGGTCCTTGCTGACGCTGGTATACGTTGACACCATATATGGAACGCAATAAGTCAGAACCACCTTCACCCAGTCCATGGCCCCCGCACCAACAATAGCTTCCCACTGATTGATCAGGACCAGCAGAGTGCCAACGATTGCCGCCAGCTTCGCAGCACGGCGAGGCGTACCATGGCCTATCGCCAGCTCAAAAGCCTCCCGGTAATGTCGAAACGGCCAACGCAGAACTTTCAGAAAAGACATAAGGCTATCCATGGTTTACGCATGAAACTTCAGGCCCTGCCCAGTTGCAGAAAACGAGACAGACGGGAGCCAGGATGCCTGCTGAGATACAGAGGCAGTACGCTCATGATCAGAAGGATAACAATCGCCGCCACTACGGTCAGTGCAGGGCTGAGATCAAAGCTGTGGCCCAGCCCGGCAAACACAAATGTCATGGGGAGCATCCCCAGGGTTGTGGCGATCGCATAGCGCCAGAAGGATATTGCAGTGACGCCGGCGGCATAGCTGATCAGAGCAAAGGAAAACAGCGGAATCAGGCGCGTCAGTGCCACTGTAACAAACAAAAAACGCTGGGATCCGGAAGCTGAGAAAACCGGGTTGTTCCCCAGTTTGCGCCGGACCGCCTCACGCCCCAGAACCCGCGCCAGATAAAAAGCAATAATGGATCCGGCAAGGGCGCCCGACACAGCAACCGCAGTTCCAGTGAACATGCCGTATGCAAGCCCTGAGGCCGCGCTAATGGGCAGTGTTGGAATCGGCCCGATAACCACCGCGAGGACCATTAGCAGCATCAACAACATTGGCCCAAACACGCCCTGACCATTAAACCACTCCGACAAAGATTCCGGTGCCAGGCTTACCGGCATACCCAACTGACTAAGAAGCAGCCAGATGCCCCCCATCACGAAGGCGATAATGACCAGAAAAGCAAAGCGGAAAGCCCATTGTGAACAGTTCATCAGGCTATTCTACCGGCCATGTCGTGACTATGCACTGTCACCCGCTTCATTCGGAACCCGTTATTCCCATATTCTCAGGCAGATTAAGGGACCAGTCATAAGCGATGTAATCCAGCTCATTCGTACCCGCCAGCTGCTCCACAACAGTGTCGCTGGCCCAACGCAGGATAAAGGCCCTCACCGAGCCCTCAGCCTCAACAAAGTCCTGCTTGTACCACTTGAACAATTCCGTGCCATACAGAGTGTTGCCTGACACCTTAAGATGGCGTTGGGTGCTGAGCGCCCGGCGAGTGTTCTCCTGCAGCAGGTCCTCAAGGTTGTCTGCGGTGTAAATTTGTTCGCGTAACGGAGGGCAGCCGACAGAAGCGCAGTTTACGGCGAAGTGAACCCGGGCATCCTTCCAACCCCTGGATTTATAGTCCTCACCCAACAACACGCCTTTTTCGATCTGGCTCAGGCTGAAGCGCTCCCCGCCAATCACGAAGTTTTCCCGGTCAAAAACACTGTCAACAAACGGATTTACCCGGCCACCGTAATCCCAGACGGATGTGACAAGCTCACCGCCCGGCCGCTCGGTAAGAATCTGCTCAAGCATGAAAAAATTGTAGGCATTTATCCAGAAGGCTACCGACTCTTTCCGGTCGTCCAGGTTTCCGATATCGAACTCCGCCAGAGCATTGCGCTGCTGTTCCAGCATCTGCACCAAGTCTGTATCCGCCAAAGCGGAGGGGTAATCAAAAGCAGAAACCAGTCCGTCACCGGGTAATGCCTGTTCGATAAGATAACCGGACAACAGGCGCTGGTAGGGTTTGTATAGCTCTTCATTAACATCCGCCCAAACCAGGCCTGGCAAAAGAACCCATGCAAAAAAGCCTGTTACTAGCCGATATCCACTCATAGCCACTCCCAAGTCAGTTTAATGATTAGTGCTGCAAGACGATGACTACAGACACGGGCAGGGCTGTTTTGTTACACGGCCAACACCTGAAGAAATGAAATAAACGAGACAGACGTTCCCACCCTCTCCAGCATGCAAATAATCCGTAACACTCGGAGTGTTGGTGTGTCCAAAGAGTGCAAGCCACACATCAGGATGTTGACTGAATTCACAGCAACGCAAATGTGGCCTCTATACAAACCAAAAGGAACAGAATCATGAAAACCTTCACACTGACAGGCGCTCTTATTGCTTTGGCTTTGACATTCGCAGCAACAGCACATGCAGAAGGCGTAAGTGCCGAAGATATCGAGCGCGGAAACAATCCATCCTGCTACCATATCCAGGAAAGCGGAAGCCAGGGTTCAGTCGCCTAAGTAGTGAACCCTGCTTCACAAGCCCGGACGAACCCCAGACCTCCTGGGGTTCTGCCTGTTGGGGACTATCAACACACAACCGGAGTGAAGAATGTTTTTGAGCTGGCTGGCGAAACACCTCGCCGCTTACCTTTCCAGGCAGGTGGCACAGCATTCAGTGCCCACATCAACCTACGAAGCTCTGGAAAGAGCACTCCAACCCGGAGATGTTCTGCTGGTGGAAGGTGATGCCCGCATCAGCGTGGCTATAAAGTACCTGACCCAATCAACCTGGTCTCATGCGGCTCTGTATCTGGGGCCGGATGCAGGTCTGGGAACATCAGAAGACGGAGAGCCCTGCACGCTGATCGAAGCGGACCTGGAAGCAGGTATTCGCCCTCTGCCGCTGTCATTCTATCGCCACAGCCATACCCGCATCTGCCGTCCGGTGGGGCTGAATGAAGAGAACATTCGTGCGCTCACAGATTATGCCCTGAGCCGGCTGGGCCACCAATATGATATGAAGAACGTTTTTGATCTGGCGCGCTACCTTATCCAGACACCCCCGGTGCCTGCACGACACAGGTATAAACTGCTGTCATTTGGCAGCGGCGACCCTACCCGGGCTATCTGTTCCACGTTTATTGCAGAAGGATTCCAGCGCCTGCGCTATCCGATCCTGCCGACCATCAACACCATGCCATCAGACGACCCGAACTGCTCGGGCTGCATTCGTGAGCATTACCGGATCCGGCAAACGTCCTTGTTCACACCCAGGGATTTCGATGCATCTCCGTATTTCCGGATTATCAAACCAACGCTGGAAGACAACTTCGATTTCAGGGCTATCAACTGGGCAGATCTGTGATCTACCTCAGTTACGGGTTGAGGGGCAGGGTGCTCCGCAAGGTGCGCAGGCGGATTCATCCCTCTGCGTCAGCGCGGTTTGTACATTCCCCTGCCCGGAATTAAAGGCAAAAGTAGGGCTGTTAAGGTGATCCACCAAAATCAGCGCCAGAATAACGCCAAGCATGATCAGAATCCGGCCCCGGCTGTATGCTTTGTCCATAGTGGCTAATCTCTCCATATCAGTCAGGTAACCGGAACCAGGGGCGCAGGCGAATACCTATCAACGACCCCGCAAAAGCACAGGCAAACCAGATCCACGCGTGCAGGCTGGCCGATGAAATACCGGAAAACAGCGCGCCAATATTGCAGCCGAAGCCCAAACGGGCACCATAGCCAAGAAGCAGTCCACCCACCACGGCAGCCAGCAGCGGGCGACGCTGAGGACGGTTCCGGCTGGCTTCATTGAAGCGATTGGCAAGGCCCGCCGCCAGCATGGCGCCGAGCAGCAACCCGAAGTTCATTACCGAAGGAATATTGGTCAGCAAGGAATCCTTGAGCGCCATCGCCGGGTAATCCCACTGCCAGAACTCAAACTGCGACATGTTTACGCCAACAGCTTCAAGGGCCTTGGCACCCCATACGTTGAAGGCAAAGGTCACACTCCAGGGTGAGCCGCCGATACCCAGGGTCAGCGCATTTCCCGCGGCCAGAATCAGAATGGCCCAGGTGAACGGCCAGCGACCGCTGATCAGAGTCCTCAAAACACCGTGTTCCTGACCTTTCCAGAGCAATTCATTCCGTTCAAGAGTTCCGTGGGCCTTGAGCTCAACCCGGTTAACCCAACGGGCAATCAGGCCCAGGCCCAGAAGCTGAACAATGATGGCACCGCTGACGCCGAAGGTATTAACCAGAGGTACCGGATCAAAACCAGGCTGGTCCAGCCACCAGGGCAGATGGATAGAGCCAAGCACGGCGCCAGCAATAAAAAATACCAGGGTAACTACCATGCGGATGTTACCGGCGCCGACAGTAAACAGCGTGCCCGAGCCACAACCGCCACCAAGCTGCATGCCAATCCCGAACATGAAAGAACCAACAACCAGAGACGTACCCACAGGCGCGACAGCACCCACAAGGCCAGCCTGCCCGCTGTAGAGCATGGGCACCATAATCAGAGAAGACAGGGCAAACAGCATCAGCTGAGCGCGCATACCCGCACCGCGCTTTTTAAGCACCAGATTGCGCCAGCCTGCTGTAAACCCGAAAGCTCCGTGATAGAGAGCCATACCAAGCACAGTACCGATTGCAAACAGTGCAACCATAAACGGTGCCGTTTCGAGCCAGATAAGCCCGCCAAGCACGCCCAACCCGGCAAGCGCCGTCAAAACCACGAAACGGTCAACAATCCAGGCAGGCGGTTTCACCCCTGCCTGAAGTACAGCTGATTCACTCATTGCAATAGCACTCAGTTAAAGAAATCGAGAAGTTTTCCAAGGCCGCGCTTGGCAACCTGCATGGGGCGATCGCTGTCCTGACTCCATTCCGACATGGAACCATCGTACAAAGCGACCTCACTGAAACCTGCCAGCTCACTCATCACGAACCAGTCGGTTGCAGCCCAGTGGCCAGTGTTACAGAAAGCGATTGTGCGGCTATCGGCTTTCAGATTCGCCCGCTCAATGCTCCCGTTGATAGCGTCTTCGTTGAGGTACCACACATCGGACAGCTCACTGACAAACTGGTGGTGGGGCAGATTCAAAGAGCCGGGGATGGTCCCGGGCGACTTGGCTGCCGGAGAGGTTGTTTCACCCAGGAAGTAATCTTCCGGGCGGGCATCGACCAGCTGCCCCTGGTTCTCCCGGGCATGCTGCACTTCACTCAGAGACGCAATCAGCTCTTCCTGTACGGAACCTTTGAAATCAGCAAACGGGCGATCTGCGCCTTCACCGCTGGCCACTTCATACCCTTCTGCCTGCCAGCCGGCAAAGCCACCGTTCAGGATGGTAACCTCATCATGCCCCAGAACACGGAAGGTCCAGAAGACACGCGCCGCACTGCCAAAGTCGGTGGCACCCGTCCCTGCCGGAACAATCACTACAGTGGCATCATTACCGATACCCAGGCCACCGATCAGACGCTCCATGCTTTTTACCGGCGGCAATACTCCCTGAACACCATCACGGCTTTCTCTCCAGCCATCGTCTGTATAACTGCTGTAAACGGAACCGGGGATATGGGCTTTCTGGAAACTGGTTCGATCACCGCCGTTGTCGATACCGGATCTCACATCCAGAACCACAATATTGTCCTGACCAAGGTGGGATTTCAGCCAGGCTGCATCAACCAGCGGTGGTGTATCGGTGCCAGCAACGGCCAGCGAACTGGCCAGAAACAGGATAGCGATGAAAAGACGGCCCATGCGGTTTTCTCCATAACGGATGAATTCATGGGCGCCATTATGGACCTGCAAAAAAGGAATTTACAGATATAGCATTATTCTATTTGGGAATATCAAAATATCCCGAGGCCAGTTGGCCTCCTCTACGGAGCACCAACTGAGGCCTCTGGCCATGAGCTGACAGCTAGCGCAGTTCCGGATTCAGTGTGTAGGTTCCAGTTACCCTGGCACTGGCCAGAACATGGCCCGCCATGGCCTTGCGTACCGCTTCACCATCAAACTCCCCGGAAAGCCCCAGAGATTCAATGTCCAGCGCATGCACTTCGTAGTGATAGTGATGCAGAAGCTCATCATTCCAGGGTGGGCAGGGGCCATCGTAGCCACCATAGGTGCCCGCCATATCAGGGTTTCCAGCCAGAAACTGAGTAAAGTTGTTTACGCCGCGCAGACCGACGGGGCCCGGGCCTGCGGGTTTACCCTTGGGTATCACACCGTCGCTGTCTTCACCCTCGGGAATACGGCTGACACTGGCGGGAATGTCTACCAGCAACCAGTGAAAAAAATCCACTCGCGGAATATCCTTTGAAACCCTCTTACCTTCCTGATTCGCATCATCCGCAATACTGGGCACATCCGGATCAAACATCATCACCACAAAGCTTTTGGTTCCCTCTGGTGCATCTTCCCAGGACATCCCGGGGTTGCGATTGGGGCCAAAACTCATATGATCTTCCGGATTGAACACGCCGAACGCGAATATCTCCGGGACGGGCTTGCCCTCTTCAATACCCTCAACGTTCAGTTTCATGGTGCTTTCTCCTGTTGTTTATTGCAGTTAATAACCGGGGTCTGACTCACTGATTGTGCCAGAGACCGGTCCATTCTGTGATAAAACCTTGTACCAACGGTATCGTACGTATGTCCAGCCATACAGATACACTTATCAATCACCTGGATCACTAACCCCGACTTCCTCAAAGAGCACAGCATGTTCAATAAAGGCGAGATTATTCACCATAGCCGGGACAAAACCGGCAGCATTCTGGTGATCGACTACCGTAAACACCGGGTACTGACCTTCAATTCACAGTTTGAACAAAGCAAGATCGACCGGCGATATCCGCACCTCCCGGTGCATGAATACAGCCGCGCCATGCTGCTACCCGCTGCCTTTATCGATCCGGGCCACGTAACCATACTGGGGCTTGGAGGAGGAGTAATGGCCGGCGCGTTCCATCACCTTTATCCGGAATGCAGGGTTCACGCCGTTGAACTCAGGCAAGCTGTTCTGGATGTGGCGAGAGAATACTTTGGTTTACCCGATAGTGACCGCCTGAGCGTCACCATTGCCGATGCCCGAAACGCCCTGAACGATCTGCCTGATGCCAGCACCGACATGATCCTGTCGGACCTGTACAACGCAGACCGCATGAGCCCCGCTCAGGCGCAGCGCCAGTTTGTAGAAAGCTGCAGCCGGGTGCTGAGCCCCAACGGCTGGCTGGTTCTGAACTACCACAGAACACCCGACGCCGAAGGGCCTTATTTTCGCCAGTTGAGGAAACACTTTGCAGCGCTGCTGATATTCAAAAGCAAAACCAACAACACCATAGTGTACGCCAGCAAAAAGCCCTTCGAGCCTATGCACCCTAAAGACCCTTCGCTTTCCAACCTCGAAAAGCGCTTGCCAATCGACTGGAGCCGGCTGATGGGCCGAGTCAGCCGGCTTTGAATACGTTCATGATGCTCGGGCTGCTCAGGTCCACTTTTCCCGAGGGGGAAGGTATGACCTGAATCCATCAATCAGTTCTTCAGGGGTTTGTGCAAGCACGATCATATCCAGATAGCGCTGCTTTACGAAACCTGAGGCCACCATGGATTTAATCATGTCGAGCAACGAGTTGTAGAATCCATCCACGTTATAGAGCGCACAAGGTTTTTTGTGGAAACCGAGCTGCGCCCAGGTCCAGACTTCAAAAATTTCCTCCAGCGTGCCTATGCCACCAGGCAAGGCTACAAAGCCATCGGCCAACTCCGCCATTTTGGCTTTACGCTCATGCATATCCTTCACAACAAAAAGCTCAGTAAGCCCCGGGTGTGCTAATTCCCGGTTCACCAGATGCTCGGGAATAACACCATAAACCTTGCCGCCGCTGGCCAGCACCGCATCGGCGGTAATACCCATAAGACCGACATGCCCACCACCAAACACCAGGTCTATCCCGTTTTTACCAAAGAACTGCCCCAACTCACTCGCTTTCTCAGCATATAGCGGTTCATTACCAGAACGGGAACCACAGTAAACTGCTATTTTCATACTTTCCTGCCTCTTGCTGCATGTCCAATAGTAGATAGGCATTCCGACTAATTGTGCCCTCTGCCTGGGGCGCGTTAGTATCCTACCTTGTATCCGGGCTCCAGTGACGACAGCCAAGCGTTTTTTTGGAAGAGTGCTTGGCTCTCTTTACTTACAGGGCTTATGACTATGGAAAACCTTCATCATATCGTGGTGGTCGGCGGCGGTGCCGGTGGTCTCGAACTGGTAACCAGCCTTGGCAGAAAACTCGGCAAAAAAGGCAAAGCCCGCATTACCCTCGTTGACGCCGGGCTGACTCATGTCTGGAAGCCGCTGCTACACGAAGTTGCATCCGGCTCTCTGGATGCCAGTACCAATGAAATCAACTACCGGGCCCACGCCCGTAAACACCATTACGAATTCCAGCTCGGGCGCATGAATGGCCTGAACCGCGAGACCAAAGAACTGGTGATAGCAGCCTTCCTGGATGAAGACGGCAAAGAAGTTGTTCCTGAACGTCGCCTGAAATACGACACTCTGGTGATTGCCGTAGGCAGTACTGCCAATGATTTTGGCACCCCGGGCGCACAGGAGAACTGTCTGTTTCTGGACAGCCTGAAACAGGCTCAACGTTTTCACCACCTGCTGCTGAACGCCTTTCTGCGCAAAAATCACGAAGGCCAGCAAGGCCAGGATCACATACTGAATATAAGCATTATCGGGGCAGGTGCCACGGGGGTTGAGCTTGCAGCGGAGCTGCGCCTCGCTTCGCGGGAATTACCGGTGTACGGCATGAACCACCTGAAAGCCTCTGATATAAACATTACCGTAATTGAAGCCACCGACCGGATTTTGCCTGCACTTCCGGCGCGGCTCTCGGCCGCCGCCGCCAAGGAACTGGAACACCAGCACGTCAAAGTGCTGAATGGCCAGCCTGTAAGCGAAATTCGCCCCGACGCAGTGATACTGAAAGACGGTACTGAGCTGGCGTCTGAAATGACGATCTGGGCCGCTGGTATCAAAGCCCCCGCATTCCTGGCAAATCTGGATGGGCTGGAATCCAATCGCGGCAACCAGCTGGTTGTGCACCAAACACTACAAACCACCCAGGATGTCGATATATTCGCTTTCGGCGACTGCGCTGCCTGCCCACAACCGGATTCTGACCGCCCGGTTGCCCCCCGCGCCCAGGCTGCGCACCAGCAAGCCGACACCTTGTTTAAAACTCTGTGCAACCGGCTGGAAGGTAAAGACGCCGTACCCTTTGTGTACAACGACTATGGCTCCCTGATCAACTTCAGCCGCTACACCACTGTCGGCAACCTGATGGGCAACCTCTCGGGCCGCAGCATGTACATAGAAGGTAAGGTGGCCCGCCTGTTCTATGTATCTCTGTACCGAATGCATCAGGTTGCGCTACACGGTTTTTTGCGCACCGGCCTGATCTGGTTCATGGATAAGATAAGCCGGGCGATGCAGCCGAGGTTGAAGTTGCATTAAAGTGTCCCGGGCTTGGGAGAGGTTTAGCATGCGCGCTGCCCAGGGCTGCGCGCTAACCGTGAAAGGCTCTATTTAGTTGCTGCTACTTTCATTGCCAGAGCTGTCCGATTTGCCACTCCGGTCTTACGGAACAAGGCATGTATCTGGTTTCGAACTGTATTCGGGCTTGAGCCCAGCTCCCGCGCAATCTGCTTGTTACTATTACCGCTGGCAACGAGTTTGAGGATTTGCACCTCCCTGGCCGTAAACTGATACCAGTCCAGCCCCTCATCATTCTGTTCGGAAGGAGCACAAGACGGAAAGTTATCAGCCGCATATATTTGCACAGCTTGCTCAACAAGCCCTGCCACCATACGTTTGACTGTTTTGACGTCATTCCAGTATTTGATCGAGCTAATGACGACAAACAGCAGACTGTTATCCCCAAGCTGAGCCGCATGGACAGCAAAGCGTCGTCCAAGGACCGGCTCCTGCTTCAATACGCGCCGACCAATACAAGTGCATTGACCCAGATCCACCAGCGATGGCGTTCGCATCGCTGTCCACAATGCAACAAGGGACGCACAGTGACTCTGTAAGGTTTCGGGTTCTTCGTGAATTTCGCCATCGAGAAAGAGAACTTCTTTAAAATGCACTGCAGGGCCATTTACATCTGTAATACCAATGGCGGTGCAGTCCACGTCCAATTCCAGAAAGGATGGGGCGCTCATACTTTCTTTAAGTGTTTGCAAACTACCGCTCTTGACACCTGTCATATTCAACCTTCCTTAGTAGATGTGTCCAGATCCTCCATTATAGGTCCATCTTCTAAGTGACGGGTATGAGCGGCCCCAACATCCCTTGACTCAAACCTGTCTCTAGTTCGCCTGAATCAAGCTGAAGCCCAGTACCTACCAGAATGGTATATCTGTTCCATTGTCGACCAAGTGCCGTGATTCCTACTATGGCGACATGAAAACACATATACCTGACCCATTGGATTATCCCCAGGCGCGAGTAACATCGCTCCCGGTTCATGTTCACGATTTGCTCAGGCATGCAGAGCAGGTGCACGGTTCAGCAACAGTGACATCTCTATCATTGGATGGCGCTGTCACAACTCAAACCTATTCTCAGTTCGCCACCGCGGCACAGCATCGAAGCGCCGAGCTGCAGAAACGGGAGGGAGGCCGGGCTCCGACACAATACCTGCTCCTGGACAGCTTTCCATACACGCCGTCTGCAAAAGTTCAAAAATATCTGCTCAAAGAACAAATCGCCTGCCGCCATAACAATAACGAGACTTTGACTCCTGATGCTTCCTGCCGAGGTCATGACTGATGACAGACATAACTAAAACGTCCGTAATAACCCCCGTTGCGAATGGCGCTCTTAAAAGCTCATTGCCCCTCGAAGGGTATCTGCGTTGGGTGGTCAACCACCGAGCCTGGATCATCACCTTGATACTGGCACTGTCAGCCTTCTTCGGTTTTTTTGCAGCCAAACAACAAGTCATCATCAATCCATCTGCGGTAGTACCGCAAAGCCACCCCTATATCAAGGCAACCAACACCATTGAGCAGATTTTCGGCTCGAAGTACATGGTGGTGATTGGCTTGACACCAACCGAGGGTGACGCATTGCAACCCCACGTATTGGAGGCAGTAAAACGTATCACCGACCAGCTATACGCTGCCCCTTCAGTAACCAATCGAACTTTGCTTAGCCTGTCATCCCGACAAGCCAAAAGCATCGCTGGTAATGCCGACGGGTTTGAAGCAAGACCCTTGCTTGCTGACCAGATACCCGACACGGCCCAGGAGCTTGAGGCTTTGAAGGCCACAATAATGAGTAATCCCATCTACCGCGATGCAGTTATCTCCAGAGACTGGCGTACTGCGACCATCATGCTCGAGCTAAAAGAAAACCCCAATGGTTTTGGTGCCATGCTTTCGGAAGTACATGAAATTCTTAGCCGGGAAAATCTTTCGGGTATCGACATTTCCTTGAGTGGCAACCCGGTTTTTCTAGAGCAGGCAGAAGTGTTTGCAGACAGGATAAACTGGTTATTTCCCATCGCTGTATTGGTTATCGGGCTGTTGCATTTTGAAGCCTTCCGAACCGTCCAGGGCTTGGTTCTGCCTCTGATTACAGCCGTCCTCTCGGTAGTGTGGGGGGTCGGCATCATGGGCTTGATGAAGGTACCAATGGATATTTTCAATTCGCCCACGCCAATTCTGATCCTCGCGGTAGCAGCCGGGCACGCTGTGCAGTTGCTGAAACGCTATTACGAGCATTTCATCGACTTGGTCAACGTGCAAAACATGGAACCACACGCAGCCAATCGCCTCGCCACCATTCAGTCCCTCGCCGCAGTAGGTCCGGTGCTCGTAATCGCCGGTGGTATTGCCGCATTGGGTTTCTTTTCACTGGTGGTCTTTGAGCTGGAAACCGTACGTGCCTTCGGCATTTTTACTGGCATAGGCCTACTCTCTGCCGTCATCCTGGAGTTCACCTTTACGCCAGCTGTACGTGCCAGTCTGAAGCCACCTTCAGCAGCTCATATCGATACTGAAATGAAGCCACGCATCTGGGATCGCCTGAGCAACACCATCGCCCGGACTGTGATCAGCTCTATCAGTCGTCGATGGGTGTTGTTGTTCTTCGTGGTACTTATAGGTGTGGCTATTGCCGGCTGGCCCAAAGTGCATGTTGATAACTCAAGCAAAAGTTTTTTCGCTGACTCACTGCCTATACAGCAGGATGATAACCTGTTGAACGCGCAAACCGGCGGTACAAATGTGCTGTACATCATGGTTGACACCGGGCAGCCTGACGGCATCAAGAACCCTCAGGTTCTGACCGCCATTCGCACACTCCAGGCTGATGCAGCAGCCCGAACAATAGTCGGAAAAACCCTCTCCATCGATGATTTCATTCAGCGCATGCACCAGGCCGCCCTCGGTGATCCGGCACTGCCTGTACCGCTTCCCGATGATCAGAACCTCATCGCTCAGTACTTGTTCCTGTATTCGATGTCAGGCGATCCTGAAGACTTTTCAGCCTATGTTGACTATGACTACCAACGGGCAAAGATCTCGATCATGTTACGTACCAACAGCAATGCAGAAATTGGTCAGCTGGTCAGTGAACTGAGCTCCCTGGCGGCCCAGAGTTTTCCCGATCACGTGACATTGTCCTATGGTGGAGAAGTAGCACAGACATTGGCCGTAACCGATGTCATGGTCCACAGCAAGCTATTGAATATTGGTCAGATTCTATTTGTGATCTTTTTGGTGGCTGTGATTGCCTTTCACTCTTTTATTGCCGGCTTTCTGGTGCTCTCACCGCTGCTGGTAGTGCTGTCGCTGGTGTTTGGTGTGATGGGCTATTTCGGCGTGCCACTGAACATTCCCAACTCTCTGATCTCGGCTATGGCGGTAGGCATCGGTGCCGACTACGCGATCTATCTCATTTACCGCATCAGTGAATACACCAAGCAAGGCCAAAGCTTGCCTCACGCAGTCGAAATGGCTATCAAAACCGCTGGCAAAGCCTGTCTGTTCGTTGCCACAGCAGTCGCCGGCGGCTATGCCGTGCTGATGTTTTCCTACGACTATAAGGTTCATGTATGGCTTTCTACATTCATCGTGCTGGCCATGCTAACCAGCGTTCTGGCAACACTAACACTTATCCCAAGCGTGATTCTGACCTTTAAACCGGCTTTCATTTTCCGCCGGCGATCCGGCGATCGCGGCGCTGTACTTCTGGTCATCCTCGCATCCATCGGCTTCCTGACATATTCCCAAGTGGGTTGGTCTGCTGAACAGATCATGGAACGCAATGCTGCCGTAACACGCTTCACCACGTCGACGGCCGATGCAGAATTCATTTTGCAAAACAAGAACGGATCAACCCGCACGCGCAGGTCAAATATGTCCTCCAAGCTCCAGGAGAACGGACAGGACACTATGCGTCTGGTCCGCTTCGACGCCCCTGCAGATATTCGCGGTACTACTACGTTACTGATAGAACACACTGCTGCAGATGATGATATGTGGGTCTACCTCCCGGCTATGCGTCGGGTACGCCGGCTGGTGGCTTCAAACAAAAAAGACAGCTTTATTGGCACTGACTTCAGTTTTGGCGATGTCATGGGCCATAAAGTTAATGACTGGCAGCACAGCCTGCTGAGACAAGACGTGCGAGACGGTGTCGAACACTATGTCGTTGAGTCGCTGCCTGTCGACGAAGACGTACGCATCCATTCGGGCTATAGCAAACGAGTGACCTGGGTGCGCATGGACAACTTTGCCACAACTTATGTGGAAGCCTTTGACATACATGGCAAACCCTACAAAACCTTCAGTTTCTCCGACATTCAGCAGGTTGATGCCGAAAACGACAAGTGGCAACCGATGCGGGCTGAATGCACTAACTTGCAGAGTGGTCACAGCACGACGATCCACTTCAGCAACTTCAAGGTTGGCGAACCGCTAAGCGACAGGCTGTTCTCAGCAAACAACCTGGCGATTCAATAGGAGGCAGAAGTGAGAGGTTCTCAATTGCTTCGTTGGGTGGCCGGTGCACTGGCAACGCTATCGCTTACATCTCAGGGATACGCCAACTTGCCACAATCAAACGGCGAAATCACCACGGGCTTATGGTCATCGAATCGCATGCTGGATAACCAGCATGCGATGTCCTCCAACCGTCTCAAGCTCAATATCGATTGGCAGGCCTCCGGAAACCTGCAACTACGGTCTGAGGTCTGGGCGCTCTCATCACCGGAAAGGCTGGATGGCAAGCGCGAAGACGCCGGGATAAGTGAGCTCTATATCCGGAACAGGGACTGGCTCTGTACCCCGGCGCTAGGCAAAAAACAGGTCATTTGGGGTCGAGCAGACGGTATCAATCCAACTGATTTGGTGTCGCCCACCAACTATCGCCGACTAACCCCAGAGCGTAACGATCAGCGTAGCGGGAACTGGGGCCTGCATCTGGATTGCGCCGTCAATCAAGGCCGGCTGCAAATACATGCGCTGAACCACTTTCGATTCAATGACGTGCCCTTGCCAACTACAACCGGTGTGCAGTTTATCGAAGAAGACCCTAGCGTGCGACCAACTCTGGCGGTCAAGTACGATGTGCTCGGCTCCACAGCCGATTGGTCAGTAAGCGTTATCGACGGACACGACCTCTTTCCCACTTTTGCGTTGCGCAATATTACATCTCAGGGGATTACGTTGGGCCAACATGCCACACGAATGCGAATGCTTGGCAGTGACCTTACCCTGGTGCGCGGAGGGCTAGCCTACAGAGCTGAGATTGCATGGGTCGATTTTCATCAGGCGTCGAATACATCAGTAGCCCGCCGGCGACCATACACCTCATTAATTGCTGGAGCCGAATGGTACCTGGGCGATAGCGAGACAGTGTCGCTGCAGAGTTTCTGGCGACACTTGAAATCCCTTTCACAGCCATCCAGCGATCCGCTGATGGAACAAATTCAAGATGCACAATCACTTGTTAGTAACGAACTGGATACGGACCAGTATGGAATTACCTTCAGGTATGCAAAGCCCTTGATCGACTCAAAAGCAGACCTGGATATCTTCGCTGTATGGACGGAGCCTCGGGGTGACTGGATGCTCAGAGGCCGTCTTAAGTATGCACTGACCGACAACTTTCGCATCAATACCGGGTTCGAGTTTTTTGGGGGCCCGGAGGAGTCGTACCTTGGGCGGTTACGAAACAACTCATTAACCTTCGTCGAGGCAAGCTACCTATGGTAAGTCAATTGCCTCTGAAAAAGAGAGCGTCCTATGCAAATTTTATTTATGTGTACCCATAACAGCTGTTGCAGCCTCTTGTTGCCCGCCAGCCTATTTGAATCTCACTACAAGCTCGTGCAGTTCCCCGGCTATGTTTTCCATCTGCTGAACCTGGTTTATCGCCAGTTCCCCCTTGTGCAGACTATCCGTACCCAGGCTGGAGATATGCTCAACCTGCCCATTTATCTCGTCATATACCTGAGCCTGTTCCTCTACAGCAGCCGCCATCTGGATGGACATTTCAGCAATTATGCTAACCGACCCGGCTATCTGCCCCAACGTGGTCTCGGCTTCCAGCATATGTGTCAGCCCGCTATCGGCGGCATTTTTGCCTTCATCAGTCGCGCGCACAGAATCAGATGTCCTGGAGAGCAAGGCCCCTATAATGCCGTGAATTTCCTGTGTTGAATCCTGTGTCCGTTTCGCAAGGCTCCGCACTTCATCTGCAACAACGGCAAACCCGCGGCCATGCTCGCCAGCCCGGGCCGCTTCGATCGCTGCATTCAACGCCAGCAAATTTGTCTGGCCTGCAATGTCTTCAATGATTTTCGCCGCGTTGGCAATTTTCTGACTTTCAGAGGCAAGCTCGCCAACCGATTCACTGATGCTGTGGACCGTTGTTTGCAGGCCTTCGATAACTTTTCGGGTTGTTCCGATAACAGCAGTACCGCTATCCGCCAGCTCTCGGGATTCCGCAGCCTTGTTGGCAGTATTCTGAACGTTGGAAGACACCTCGGAAATGGTCTTGGATACCTGATGCACTGAAGCCGCCACGTTACCGATTTCAGCCTGTTGCTTCCGGAGGGCTTCATGGGATTCGTAAGTGACTTCAAGTCCCTGCATGGCACCCGCTTTTACTTGCCCGGCAGAATCTTCGAGCCTTGTAAGCACCGCATCCAGGTGTGCTTTCTGAGCCAGTATGGCAACCTTTAGCCGCCCCAGCTCGAGATCATCATCAGTGTAGCTCTGCGCAGCAAGATCGTCGGTAAAGCTCTTTTCAAGCAGTTGCATCACCGAGCTGATCAGCCGGCGACGCGAACGGTGTATCCAGACAATGTATGCGGCCACTCCAAGTACAAATGTTGCCTGGGCAAGTATGGCCTGGCCAAAGTAGTACATAAGCACAGTGAGAATTGCAGTCGCCGCCAGAAACAGTGCCTCTGCCGGGAACCTCCGCAGAAAAGCAGTATCTGAACCGCCCTGGCGAATCCTCGCGTATTGTTTTTCCGCTCTCCGGATATCTTCTCTTGAGGGACATGAGCGAACCGATTCATAACCTACGACCGTACCGTTTTCAGTGATGGGTGTTATGTAGGCACTGACCCAGTAAAAATCACCGTTCTTGCGGCGATTTTTAACCATTCCCATCCAGGGAGTGCCGGCCTTGAGGTGGGACCACATGTTTTCGTATGCAGCCGGAGGCATATCGGGGTGGCGCACGATGTTATGTGGCTGGCCAAAGAGTTCTTCCCGCGTAAATCCGCTGACATCCACAAACGCCTGATTGCAGTGGCGGATGGTACCCTTCAGGTCTGTTGATGAGATGAGTTTTTGCGACCCTGAAAAGGTAAACTCAGTATCCGTTACGGGTAGATTCTTTCTCACTTAAGCGCCTCGTTATAACCGGAATAATCGGTCTAATCTGGCACAGGATGGTCTGTGTGTGAATCTTTTCCGCTTAACATATTGTATCTATAAGACTGAACAAGTATTCATGTTTTCAACAACTTCCGGAACAACAATCATCAGCAGACAAACATTTCTCTTTGATAACAAGCCGGTTTTTGCCTGCTCGCTTCGCTTCATACATAGCTGCATCAGCATCCTGCATAAGGCCTTCGCTGGTAATACCCGCACCGCGGGCAACAACAATACCAATACTCACACCCACACGAGCTTCGCCTTCAGGCAATACAACAGGTTCACCAACAGCCCTAATGATTTTTTCAGCGACGATTGCAGCATTTTCCGATGCAGAGACTTCGGTCAACAGTACAATGAACTCATCCCCACCCATACGCACGACCATATCGGTTTCGCGAACGCAGTCCTGCAGCCTGGAGGCTATTTCCTTTAGCAGCACATCACCAGCATCGTGACCATAGGTGTCGTTAACCGCTTTGAAGTTGTCAAGATCGAGGAACATAAGCCCCAGATAACAGGAATGGCGAGTTGAGAGTTCAATCGCCAGTTGCAGTCGATCTTCCAGACCCCGCCGGTTGGGTAAGCCTGTCAAAGTATCCTGGTAGGCAAGCGAATGGATTTTTTCCTGGTACTGTTTGGTCTCGGAGAAATCCTGGAATGAGATCACCACACCTTCATCCCCTGTGTCACTGGTTAAAGGCGCGGCGTTCAGGGTCACCGGGATGGTCGCGTTGTCTTTACGGCGGAACTCTTCATTTTTGCTGCGATAGAGCTGGCGTGTATTCATCACGTTGAGGATAGAACAGTTTGTTTCATTGCCATCATGAACATGAAATATCTGGTGCCCCTTTTTAGCAACTACCTCGTCAAAACCCCAGCCCAGAATACGCTCAGCTTCAGGGTTGATGTAGGTAACCAAGCCATCTTTATCCATCACAATCAGGCCATCACCCAACACGCTGGAAATTCTCCAGAACCGTTTTGCCTGTTGGATTTTTTCGCGGCTTAGCTGGCGACGTTTGTGGCGGGAAAACTGGAAATAGAACACAGCCACCAAAACCATCACCACGCCAGCAAGATATAAACTCCAAACCCATGGATTCAAAAAAATGGCCGTTGTTGGCAACGAGCTACGAGGTACAAAAGAAACAGCCTTCCAGACATAATCCCCTCCCACTACCGACGAATTCATGCCCTGTAGCGGTCTGACAGATTCAAACACGAACAGGCCTTCCTGAGTGTCTGCATAACCACTGTCGCTTTGTGCAATCTGCAGCCATGCCTGGGGGTACTCACGTTTAAAAGCCGGCGGCAGGCCGAACATAAACCCCCACTCGTTATTTTTATCGGGGCCGGAAAGAACATCACCGTCACTGTTGAGCAAAAACGCAGGGTAGGTGTCCGCCATACTCAACCTGAAGGTATCCAGCAGCGCCTGCCCCTTCATATTGAGAATAACCACACCTCTATTCGGCCCTGTGTCATCAAAAACCCGCACACCAAGGCGGATCATCGGGAGATAGGGAACATCAACCTTTCCATTTTCGACATTCAGGTCCAGAGGAGAGACATATACTTCATTTTCTGAAAGCTCCCGGGTATTAATAAAATAATACCGGTCGCCTTTTGGCTGTAAGGCGCTATCACGTGTAGTAACGCTGTGCCCGAATGAATTCTCAAGCCGCACCAGCTCCATGCCCTCACTGTCAAGAAAGCGCAGTTGGCTGTATATCGGTTTCTGCTCAAGTTGTGCCCGGAAAACCTGCTGCAACCACTGTTTCTCTGCTTCGGTTCTTTGCCGGTTAAACTTTTCTGTTGCGGGCAGTTTGGATATCGCCAGCAGATCGTTAGCTGTGTAGTCAAAAATCTGCTCCAGCAACCCGGATGTCAGTTTTGTTTTTGCCTGTTCAGCGATTTTTATGTCCACAACCTGCCGGGCCGAGTGATAACTCAGGGCACCCGAAAAAATAGCCGTAAACACGAGTACACACAACAAACCTGTGATCAGGGCTGGCTTGATATACCCCCGTTTCTGCAAACGAATGTCAGACATGTGTACCAGATGTTTAGTTTCAGAGAAGGTGTCACTGCAGCGTAAAGATGGCCCGGTAAGCTTTATTCTATATCAGACTCAGCCAAGGATGCTGTTACGATTAGGCCATCCTTCACGTAGTCTTTCAGAATAACGCCGTAAGTCCCATCAGGCACTTCTTTGGAAATGAGATAAACCGTTCCATTATCGTCTTTGGGAGATTCCCTTAAGTCCAGCACCCTGGACTCAGACACAGGTGCTTTATTCTTGTCCCGAACCATTAGCACCTTCGGCTTGAGCCTGTGGCCTTCAAAGCTTTCAACCACGATCCCAACTTCGCCATTCTGCATATCCACAATGGATCCTGGTGGGTATATGCCAACCATCCGGATAAAAGCATCCGCTAATTCGGCATCAAACTGGGTTCCGCGATTCTTATGGATAATTTCCAGAGCCTGCATGGACGCAAGGGCTTTCTGATAAACGCGTCTGCTGGTGATCGCATCGTATGTGTCCACCAGCGAGATAATCTTGGCAAAGTAGGGTATTTTTTCGGCCGGAAGCCCCCTCGGATAACCCTTTCCATCGATCCGCTCGTGGTGGGAAAATGCCACATCAACAGCTGTTTGCAGGGGAGCACCGGTGCTGATAAGAATGGAACGCCCGTATACTGCATGATTACGCATGATATCGAATTCGCCGTCAGTCAGGCGGCCAGGCTTGTTCAGTATCTCATTTGGTATTTTGGTTTTACCCACATCGTGTAGCAAGCCACAAAGAGCCAGGTTCTGGATCTCGCCCTTTATCATACCGAGAGATTTACCAAACGCTGCTGCCAGAATGGAAACGTTAATGCAGTGCTCAGCGGTATACTCATCCTGGTTCTTGATCTTGGTGAGCAGCATCAACGCGTTCTCGTTACGCAGTACGCTTTCTACGCAACTATTCACGACGACCCGGGCGTTGTTTATATCCAGCGTACGGCTGACACGCAAACCGGACATGATGGACTTGGCGGTGCTCTGAGCTTCCTCAAACTTCATGGTGGCCGCTTGTATTTCACGGCCCACGTTCACCTGGTTTATGTAGGAAACGCGCCTGCGGGGAATGGTGTTAGCTTTGACGGAATTCGGCGCCTGCGTATACTTCTGGTTACGCTTGAGACTCCCCTTCGGGCGGCCCCGGCTGGAAACCTTCTCTCCGGGCTGTCTCTGTTTCTCGGCGATGCCCTGTATAACAACGAAGTCACACTGACGGCGCAATGCATGGACTTCTGACATGTCGTTAATGATGAAGCCCTGCACGAGGAAATCCGTTTCTTCCCAAGGCCTGTCCAGCCGGATTACGTGCATGCCAATTTCAAGATCAGCAACATCGATCTGGGTTTCAATAAGCTCAACGTACGTACTGCGCATAGCTAACGCCTAGGAGTGAGATCCAAGCTTAATACCCGGAGATATTAACTTAAAACACACTCGGAGCCTGTAAAAATTGGTTAAACGGGAGCTTGCCTGCCGATTTATTCCTGTTCTGCCTGCAGCCTGGCAACTGTCAACCTGGCCAGTGCAGACAGCTCCGAAGAAGGCCCGTTAGCGTAATCCACGATTTGTTGTTTCATGCTGCGGGCCCAGAACTTGCGCATGTGGTCTGCAGCCACACCGGCCACCTTATCGTCATCACCATGATGCAGATTGTTGGCAATAATCTGGTCGAGCATTTTGATCAGGTTATTCAATTCCTGGTCCTTCACTGGGTGTACTCCTGAGCATGG
Organism: Marinobacter sp. F3R11; assembly: GCF_003318275.1. Classification (GTDB taxonomy): domain Bacteria; phylum Pseudomonadota; class Gammaproteobacteria; order Pseudomonadales; family Oleiphilaceae; genus Marinobacter. Next base: position 283,176 of record NZ_QOCH01000003.1, read on the forward strand.
CTATCACCACGGGTATAGATTACATGTCGGCCGGGGCGTGCAAAGCCGATCAGATTCATCCCGCTTTTTCGTGCCTCACGGATGGCAAGTGCAGTGGGGGCCGATACGGCCACCAGACTAGCTATGCCTGCGCTTGCCGCTTTTTGTACCATTTCAAAACTGGCACGACTGGAGATCAGGGCAAAACCTTCTTTGAAGGCCTGTTTGCCTTGCTCACGCACGCGGGCACCGATCAATTTATCCAGCGCGTTGTGCCGGCCTACGTCTTCCCGTACCAGAATAATCTGGCCATAGGCATCGCACCAGGCGGCACCATGGGTAGCCCCGGTCCGCAATTGCAGCGGCTGAGAGCTTTTCAGGTTTTTCAGCGCAGCCTGAATAGCCTCGTCACCCGGTAAGGGTTGTGCGGTAACCGGCTCAAGGGTTCGCACCACGTAAGCTAGGGATTCGGTACCGCAAAGCCCGCAACCGGTTCGACCGGCCATATTACGGCGCTGCTCCCGCAAACGCGCATAGCAATCGCCGGCAATGTGCATATCTACTTCAATGCCGTTCTCACCCGGGCTTATCCCGATACTGAACAACTGATCAGGCCGCTGCAGAATGCCTTCGCTCAGGCTGAAGCCCAGGGCAAAATCCTCGAGGTTACAGGGTGAAGCCATCATAACTGCATGGGAAACCCCATTGTAGATCATGGCAACCGGCACTTCTTCAGCAACCAGATCGCGGGATCCCGTGTCCTCAACACCACCACATACGTTCACCCGCACTTCGCTCACCGGAGGCGGAGCATGATCAACCACATCTGCCTCCTTGTTACTTGAGGGCATTTGCATGGCTGTCTTCCCGTTTATCCATGGCGGACTTCAGCAAAGCCTGCTGGCGCTTGTCAAAATCCACAAAGTTGAGCTGCCAGTCCGACGGCTGTGTCACTTTCTCTACCTGTACTGCAGTTACCTTGTACTCAGGGCAGTTGGTGGCCCAGTCTGAGTTATCAGTGGTGATTACGTTAGCGCCGCTACCCGGATGGTGGAAGGTGGTATACACGACACCTGGAAGCATTCGGGTGCTTATTTTCGCCCGTAGCACCGTGTGACCCACACGGCTGCTGATTCCCAGCCAGTCCCCATCTTTCACTCCGCGCAATTCAGCATCGCTTGGATGGAGCTCCAGAAGATCTTCCTCATGCCAGTCACTATTACTGGTGCGGCGGGTCTGTGCACCCACATTATACTGGGACAGTATTCGCCCAGTGGTCAGAAGCAGCGGGAAGCGCCGGCTGGTACGTTCTTCTGTAGCCAGATACTCAGTCACGGCAAAGCGGCCTTTGCCAATGGGGAAGTCCAGTCTGTGCATGGTCGGCGTGCCATCCGGATGCTCATCATTACACGGCCACTGAATACTGCCCTGCTCCTCCAGTTTGTCGTAGCTCACACCGGTAAAGGTGGGAGTCAGTTGGGCAATTTCATCCATGATTTCGGAGGGATGGCTGTAGTTCATGGGATAGCCCAGAGCGTTGGACAACGCCATGGTCACTTGCCAGTCTTCCATGCCGGCAATGGGCTCCATCACTTTGCGTACACGGTTGATGCGACGTTCGGCGTTGGTGAAAGTGCCGTTCTTTTCCAGGAAGGTGGAACCTGGCAACAGCACATGAGCATATTTGGCAGTTTCGTTCAGGAAAATGTCCTGAACGATCAGGCAATCCAGGGATTTCAGTGCCGCTTCAACATGCTGGGTATTAGGGTCGGACTGGGCTATGTCTTCGCCCTGCACATAAAGGGCCTTGAAGGTTCCGGCAACTGCTGCGTCAAACATATTAGGTATGCGCAGACCCGGTTCGTTATCCAGTTCCACACCCCACACCGACTGGAAGCGTGCCCGTACGGCAGGATCGCTCACATGCTGGTATCCCGGCAGTTCATGGGGGAAAGAACCCATGTCGCAGGAGCCCTGTACATTGTTCTGGCCCCGTAATGGGTTCACCCCGCCACCTTCACGGCCGATATTGCCGGTCGCCAGAGCAAGGTTGGCGATCCCCATCACCATGGTGGATCCCTGGCTGTGCTCGGTGACACCCAGGCCATAATAGATGGCACCATTGTCAGCCCCGGCATAGATCCGGGCCGCTTCCCGGACTTTAGCAGCCGGCACGCCGGTGACCTCTTCCATGGCTTCCGGAGAGTTACGCTCCTCAGCAATAAAGCTTCGCCATGCCTGGTAGGCCTTAAGGTCGCAACGGTTGCTGATGAAGTCAGTATCTTCAAGGCCTTCGGTCACGATCACATGGGCCAGGGCATTCACCATAGCCACGTTGGTGCCCGGGCGCAGTGGCAGGTGCAGGCCTTCGCCTCCATGGGGAGTGTTCAGAATGTCGGTGCGGCGCGGATCAATCACGACCAGCTTTGCACCCTGGCGCAAGCGCCGGCGCATCAGTGAACCGAATACCGGGTGGGCATCGGTAGGGTTGGCTCCGATCACCATGATGGTGTCAGCTTTCATCACCGAATCGAAAGTCTGAGTACCAGCAGATTCTCCCAGGGTGGTTTTCAGACCATAGCCTGTAGGGGAGTGGCAAACCCTTGCACATGTATCAGTGTTGTTGTTGCCAAACGCCGCACGTACGAGTTTTTGTACCAGATAGGTTTCTTCGTTGGTGCAACGGGAGGAGGTAATGCCGCCGATGCTTTCGCGACCGTATTTCGCCTGGATACCCCTGAGCTTCTGGGCAGCAAAATCCAGGGCCCGGTCCCAGGACACGGCCTGCCAGGGATCATCGATGGACTCGCGGATCATGGGTTCCCGGATACGGTCCTCGTGGGTCGCATAGCCGAAGGCAAAGCGGCCTTTGACGCAGGAATGGCCATGGTTGGCGGCACCGCCCTTGTAGGGCACCATACGTACCAGCTGATCGCCTTTCATCTCAGCCTTGAAGGAGCAGCCCACACCACAGTATGCACAGGTAGTTACCACGCTATGCTCTGGCTGTCCCGCCTCGATCACACTCTTTTCCATCAGAGTGGAAGTGGGGCAGGCCTGCACACAGGCGCCGCAGGATACGCACTCGGAATCCATGAAGGCTTCGCTCTGGCCGGGGGATACTTTGGAGTCAAAACCCCGGCCGTCGATGGTCAGGGCAAAGGTGCCCTGGACTTCCTCACAGGCGCGAACACAGCGGGAGCAGACGATGCACTTGCTGGGGTCGAAGCTGAAATAGGGATTGGAGCTGTCGGTTTCCGCTTCCAGATGGTTTTCCCCGTCGAAGCCGTAGCGAACTTCCCTCAGGCCCACGGCTCCGGCCATATCCTGCAGCTCACAGTTGCCGTTGGCGGGGCAGGTCAGGCAGTCCAGGGGGTGATCGGATATGTACAACTCCATGATATTGCGGCGCAGTTTCGCCAGCTTGCCAGTCTGGGTGGTAACTTCCATGCCCTCAGCCACTGGTGTGGTACAGGAGGCGGGATAGCCACGGCGCCCCTTGATCTCCACCGCGCAAAGACGGCAGGAACCAAAGGCTTCCAGATTATCGGTAGCACATAATTTCGGGATATTGATGCCTGCCAATGCCGCAGCCCGCAACACGGAAGTGCCTTCGGGCACAGTGATGTCCCGGCCATCTACGGAGATGGACACAAGGGATTCTGAAAGGCGTGCAGGCGTTCTATAATCCTGATCCGGGTTCGGAATACTCTTGCCCGGCTCAAAGGTTTCGGTGCTCGGATCATAATAGTGCAACATATCATGCCTCCACTGGGCGCGGGCTGGCCATCAGGTCTTCAGGAAAATGTTTCATCACGCTCTGCACAGGGAAGGGCGTCATTCCGCCCATAGCACACAGAGAGCCATCCACCATGGTTTCGCACAGCTCTTCCAGCAACACCAGATTGTTATCCCTGTTATCTCCGGCCCGAATGCGATCAATCACTTCTACACCGCGTACCGAACCAATCCGGCAGGGGGTACATTTGCCACAAGACTCAACAGCACAGAATTCCATGGCGAACCGGGCCTGCTCCCCCATGTCCACAGTGTCATCGAATACCACCACGCCACCGTGGCCAATGCCGGCGCCCAGTTTGGCAAAGGCTTCATAGTCCATGGGGGTATCCCACTGGCTTTCCGGCAGATAGGCCATCAGCGGGCCACCCACCTGCACGGCCTTTATTGGCCGGCCGGTGAAAGAACCATCACCGAAATCCTCCAGCACTTTGCGCAGGGTAACGCCAAAGGCAAGCTCGATCAGACCGCCCTGTTTGATATTGCCCGCTAACTGAATGGGAAGAGTGCCCAACGAACGCCCCATACCATAATCCGCATAGGTCTTTCCTCCGTGGGCCATGATGTATGGTACGGCCGCCAGCGAGAGTACATTGTTTACCACCGTGGGCTGGCCGAAGAGGCCTTTGATGGCAGGCAGAGGTGGTTTGGAACGCACCAGCCCACGTTTGCCTTCCAGGCTTTCCAGCAGTGAGGTTTCCTCGCCACAGATATAAGCCCCCGCTCCCAGTCGTACTTCGAGACGGAAGGCGCGGCCATTGCCACAGACGTTATCACCCAGATAACCGTGCTCTTCTGCTCTGCGGATGGCTTCGTCCAGCATTTTCCTGGACAGAAGGTATTCAGAACGCACGTAGATAAAGCCAAGAGTGGCACCCACAGCCAGGCCGGCAATGGTCATGCCCTCAATCAGCATGTAGGGATCACATTCCATCACCAGGCGGTCGGCAAAGGTACCGGAATCGCCTTCATCTGCATTGCAGACCACGTATTTTTGCTGGTCATGCGGTTCATCCAGCACGGTCTGCCACTTGATACCTGCCGGGAATGCAGCACCACCACGACCACGCAGGCCGGAAGCTTTTATTTCATCCACAATCCCCTGGGGGGTCAGAGCCGCAGCGTTCTTCAGCCCGGCAAATCCACCATGGGCGATATAGTCTTCAATGCAAACCGGGTCGGTTATACCGATACGGGCAAACGTAAGGCGCTGCTGACGTTGCAGATAAGGATGCTGAGCAATATCCCCCAGATATAAAGCGTGGTCCGGATTACCTTCAAACAAGCCGGCTGCCACAAGCTCTTTCACTTGTCCTGGTTCCACAGGGCCATAAGCTACCCGGCCGTATGGCGTCTGCACCTCTACCAGAGGCTCAAGCCAGAACAATCCGCGCGAGCCATTTCTTACCAGGCGGATATCCTTATTCAGTTCTGCAGCCGCAACCTGCAGCTCTTGTGCCACCCTGTCGGCACCCAGAGAAAGGGCTGTTGTATCGCAGGGCACATAGATTGTTATTGTCATGGTTTTGATCCTGCTTTCATTTTAACTGGAGAACGGACGTTGTCAGTTTGTCCACCAGCTCATCAAATTTTTGCGGGGTCACCCGGCCAATAATTTCATCATTCACCCGGATAGAGGGGCCGCAGGCGCAGTTTCCCAGACAGTACACAGGCTCAAGAGAGACTTCGTTATCAGTAGTGGTTTCGTGATAGCCCACCCCCAGTTTCTTCTGGACATGGCGCTCGAGCGCACGACCACCGCGAGCCTGACAGGCTTCCGCGCGGCATACCTCCAGCAGGTTACTGCCCGCCGGGCGGGTGCGGAAATGATGGTAAAAGCTGATTACGCCATGAATCTCGGCGCGGGTCTGCTGCAGCATTTCGGCAATAATTGGAACGGCCCCTTCCGGCACATACCCGATGCGGGCCTGTATTGCGTGCAGAATGGGTAAAAGCGGTCCGGGTTCATGCTGCAGCGATGCGACTTCCTGACGGATCATGTCGGGGCTCCAGTCACCAGCAGCAGGCACCGGCATAGCAGCCGTTTTGTGGTCAGCTCTCTCTGACATATGCATATCTGTTCCTACCTGTTTTTATTCTGATACAGTAACAACACTCTCAATCAAGCCAAACTAGCACTCCAGACACAAGCACGGAATATGAATGACTATGCATAACAAAAAACTGAACATATCCCCTGCCTGGGTATTTCGTACCGATACCGACGAACTTTTCGAGCCTGTTCTGTTTCGCCTGCTGGAAAGCATCCGCGATACCGGCAAGCTCACCATGGCCGCCACAGCCACCGGCATTTCCTACCGGCACGCATGGAACCTTCTCAACCGTGGCGCCGATATTCTGGGCCTGCCTCTGGTGGTCATGCGCAAAGGCCACGGCAGCGAGCTTTCTGCTCTGGGTGAAAAGCTGCTGTGGGCGGAACACCGCGTAACAGCAAGGCTCGGGCCACAGATCGACAGCATGACCGCAGAACTCAACGACCAGATTCAGCTGTTGCTCGCTGGCGCTCAGCCTACCCTGCGCCTGCATGCAAGCCATGGTTACGCTGTGGCGCTACTGCCGGAATCTTCGAAGCAGGTAAATATCAGCCTGCAGTACCGCAACCCGGAAGAAGCTCTCTCTGCTCTTAACCGTGGCGAATGTGATGCTGCCAGCTTTCATGTACCCACATGCCCGGCACTGGCCCGCCATATCATCAACCATTACCAGAAACACCTGGACGGCGCTCACCACCGACTTATCCGTTTTGTCACCCGGCGCGAGGGACTGATGACGCGCAAAGGCGAGCATGACACTATCCGGACCCTGAAGGATCTGAGCACTTCTGGCCTCAGCTTTATCAGCCGTGACCGGCATTCCGGCACCCGAATCCTTTTTAACTTTCTGCTGAAGCAACAAGGACTCGCAGAGGACAGTGTAAACCGCACCTCCCAGCAGGAATTCACCCACACCGCCATTGCCGCTTTCGTAGCATCAGGTATGGCGGAAGTCGGTTTCGGTGTGCAGGCGGCGGCCGAACAGTTCAATCTGAACTTCATCGAAATGGCAAGCGAACACTACATGCTGATATACCGGCAAGATCGCCTGCCCCCCGCAACGCTCGGACACCTGACCGAACTACTGAAATCCCCGGCACTGATCGAGCGAATCAACAACGTGCCGGGGTACGAACCCGACTACCCCGGCGAGATCACCACGCTTGACGCGCTGACTGCCGGAGAAGCCTGAGCATTCATCAGAACAGGGCTGCTGCCTTCGCGATGGCGATGTATAGCCCGATCAGGAAGGGCACACCTACCGCCAGCCAGGCCAGCACTCCGACTATCCCGAAGGCTCCACGGGCCGCGGTCTGAGCATCAGCAGAAGGACCGTTATCCCGCTGCAGCATACGCTCGCGCGCCAGTTCTTCATCTGTCATATGCAGGGATGCGTCCACCGGCTTGATCAGGCTGTTGCAGATAAGCCCCAGAACAAGCAAGCCGGCCATGATGTAGAGCGTGCGGTCGTATACCAGCGCCGGTTCAATTCCCGCCTCCAGCTGCACTTCACGAATCAGCGCAATAACCACCGGGCCAACAAGACCCGCAGCGGTCCATGCTGTCAGCAGGCGGCCATGGATCGCACCTACCATCTGCGTTCCAAAAATATCAGCCAGGTAAGCCGGTACGGTTGAAAATCCCCCGCCGTACATACTCATGATCACGCAGATGGAAATCACAAACATGCCTGCCATGCCAAGATGCCCCCAGGTGGGCAGCAGGCAATACATGGCAATGCCGAGGACGAAAAAGGTCAGGTAAGTGTTTTTGCGGCCAAGCTTGTCAGAAAGCGACGCCCAGAAAAGGCGACCAACACTGTTGAACAGACTGATCAGACCAACCAGACCCGCCGCAGCGGCGACGACCGCTGTTTTCTGGGCCGCGGTGAGCGCAACGGCGGAATCTTTGATTCCTACAAGAGCGCCACCAAACACATCCTGCAACATCGGACTTGCCATTGAAATAACGGCTATCCCGGCAGTTACGTTGAGGAACAGGACGCTCCAGATCAACCAGAACTGTTTTGTTTTCCATGCGCGGTTCAGGTGAACATGGCCATGGGTAATCATAGTGTTGGCCTGCGGACCACTGGCCGGCTCCCAGCCCAGCGGTTTCCAGCCATTAGGCGGCACCCGGAAACCCAATGCTCCCGCCATCATTACGAAGAAATAGATAACACCCATAGTCATCAGGGTACTGGCAACACCTGTGCCGCCATCCGCTGAAAAATACCCCATCAACCATACTGCCAGAGGCGCGCCCACCATCGCTCCGCCACCGTAACCCATGATGGCGAACCCGGTGGCCATGCCCCGGCGATCCGGGAACCACTTGATCAATGTCGAAACCGGAGTGATATAACCCAGCCCCTGACCAATACCACCAAGCACACCACAGCCGAGATATAGCAACCACAGCTGGTGTGTCATAACACCGATACCGCCCAGCACCATACCTCCACCCCAGCATATTGCTGCAATGGCGCCGGCTTTGCGCGGGCCCGCATGCTCCAGCCAGGCACCCCATAGCGCTGCAGAGATACCTAGCATGCCGATGAAAATTCCGAAGGTGTAGGTAACGTGGCTAACCGCCCAGTTACAGGAAGTGGTGGTCAGTGCCTGAAAGAAACTGATATCTGCGCATGCAACCGGGTCTGCGCCCGACACAAGATTTGCCATCGGCAACCAGAATACCGAAAAGCCATAAGCCATACCGATACACAGGTGTATTGCCAACGCAGCAGTGGGTACGAGCCAGCGGTTGAAACCCGGACCAGCAACCGTGTTCTCCCGATCAAAAAAGCCCGGCTTCGGGCGCGAGGTGTCGCCGCTGAACAAGCGGTCTTCGGCTATCCCATCCATAAACAAACCCTTTTGTTCTTATCATATTGTTGTTGGTGATAACGAAATTCCGCCTCATTACAGATATTGAATATGCATACACCTGCATATTTAATATCCTGAAAAACGTGAAATCGCGTGGCAACGATTTGATTAGTTGCAATACAAAACATCAACTAGCTAAAGGTATTATGAATTTCTGTACCTATATAAAATTCAAGAAACACAGTTACTTGTTTACGGGACGAGTGATGGGCAAACTTAGGGATCATGGAGCGGGTGATGGGAATCGAACCCACGTGTGCAGCTTGGGAAGCTGCCGTTCTACCATTGAACTACACCCGCCAGAAGGCGTGACTACCCGCGCAATATAAGCGCTTCAGCCGGTTCCCGGCAAGCATTCTCTTACGGAGTTCTGATGGATCCAATGCTCACCCTGGTCGGTGCCCTGATGCTTGTTATCAGCATCGTATTGAGCCCGCTTTCAAGCCGTGTTGGCATGCCGGTACTACTGATTTTTCTGGTGGTAGGCATGATGATGGGCAAAGACGGCCCCGGCGGCATTGAGTTTGACGATTTCCAGCTATCCTTCCTGGTCGCCAATCTGGCACTGGGCGTTATCCTGCTTGATGGCGGCATGCGCACCCGGGCTGAAACCTTCCGAGTAGGCCTCAAGCCGGCTCTGGTGCTTGCAACCATCGGTGTTGCCATGACAGCACTAGGTGCGGCATTCGTTGCCTGGCTGGTATTTGACCTGCACTGGATGACCGCCCTTCTCATTGGCTCAATTATCTCATCAACCGATGCTGCAGCCGTATTTTCATTGCTGCAGGGCCGTGGACTGCACTTGAATGAACGTGTAAGCGCCACACTGGAAATTGAATCCGGTAGTAACGACCCCATGGCGATTTTCCTGACGCTGATGATGGTTACCCTGATCGCCAGCAATGGCGACCACCTGGTTCAGGACTCACTGATCCTGCTGGTTAAACAATTCAGCATTGGCGGCATTGGCGGCATAGTCGGCGGTTATCTGATTGCTGAGCTGGCCAACCGTATTCGTCTGACCCCGTCTCTGTATCCACTGCTGGTGGTGGCCGCCGGCATTCTGGTGTTCTCTTGCGTAAATGCCCTTGGCGGCAGCGGGTTTCTGGCCATTTACCTGAGCGGTGTTGTAATCGGTAATCGCCAGGTACGGATGATGCCCATGATTCTTCAGGTTCACGATGGTCTGGCCTGGCTGGCCCAGTTGTGTCTGTTTCTGATACTCGGCTTGCTGGTTAACCCAACAGACCTGCTCCCTCTTGCCGGAAGCGGCCTGATTCTTGCGCTGGCACTGATTTTTGTAATACGCCCGTTAACCGTCATGCTGACCGTGTGGCCGTTCGGCTTTAATCCCCGGGAACTGGGTTTTATCAGCTGGGTAGGGCTAAGGGGAGCTGTACCCATCGTACTGGCGCTGTTCCCGATTATTGCAGGCCTGCCAGAAGCACAAGTTGTATTCCATGCAGCCTTTTTTATCGTGCTGGTATCCCTGTTGGTTCAGGGCACAACCATTACTCCGCTCGCACGTCTGCTGCGCCTTGAAATACCGGCAAACGGCGAGCCATATCGCCGCTTGCCGCTGGACACACCTGCAGCCGGAGATCACGAACTCATGCTTTTTCCCTTACGGGGGGAAAACTGGGAAACACCCAAGGCTCTGAGCCAGTTGCGCATTCCTGAGAACACAGCCATTGCGGGCGTATTCCGCAATCGGGCCTGCCTGCAACCCAAGGGGGATCTGGAAGTATCCAGTGGCGACATGGTCGCCATATTTGCCACGCCCAGTGTTCTGAAGGAGCTGGGTAAGGCACTGAGCGGCCGTCATACGCCGAAATACCTGGCTGAAAGGGCTTTCTTCGGAGACTTTGTACTGAACGGAGATGCGCTGCTCGGTGATGTAGAACAGTTTTATGACATAGAATTCAATGAGTTGCCACCAGAGTTATCACTTGCAGAATGCTTTGCCCGGCGCACCAAAGGGCATCCGGTTATTGGCGACACCGTAGTACTTGGGCCCGTTACTCTGGTAGCAAGAGCCACCGAGGCGGATCAGGTTACCAAGGTTGGCCTGAAAATGGATGCATCACAAAATCCCTGATACCTGCATCGGATAGCCATAAAAGTTAACAAAACCCCTTAACATTTCACTGGCGGGTTATGTTATAAACGGCCTTGAGTAAAGATTAATCATTGGTAAGTTCAGGTTATGGCTATTCCCCGTTTTTTAATTCTCTGTTTTCTGGCTCTGTTTTTTTCAGCAAGCCTTCCAGCCTATAGCTCGGAGTTGCTGGCCAGAGCTGAGTCCCGCATGCCTGTAGAAAACGACGCTTCAGAAGAGTCTCTGGTGGTCAGCAAAGTACTGGTAAAAAAAGGCCAGCGTCGCCTCTACCTGATGAATGGGGAAGAAGTAATCAGAAGCTATCGCATATCACTCGGTGACAACCCGGAAGGGCACAAGCTCTTTGAGGGTGACCAGCGCACGCCAGAAGGAGATTACACGCTGGACTGGCGCAATTCGGGCAGTAGTTTCTACAAGTCCATTCACATTTCGTATCCCAACGGGAAAGACCGTGAAATGGCGGAGAATTGGGGGCTAAACCCGGGCGGCAGCATTATGATTCATGGCCTGCCTAATGGCTCAGAAGACATGGCGTTTGCCTATACTGGCCTGGACTGGACCAACGGCTGCATCGCGGTCAATAATGAGGAAATGGACGAAATCTGGCAATTGGTCAACGATGGCACCCCCATTCGCATACTTCCCTGACCCCCTATCTGTGACACAAGGATTAAGTTGTTGTCATAACCTAAGAAAATTCACGTATACTTAGTTAACATTTCATCTCAGAGTGTTTTACACTGTTTCTCGACTCCGGTAGTCAACGCCTATCGGGCCAAAGCTGACATGAAGTTGTCTGAACTGACCGTCGGATTAACAGGAAATAACTCGATCAATAAGGGGATTTACAATGCGTAAACTGACTATCGCCGGAATCGCACTGGCTACTGCTCTGACCGCAGGTTGTGCAACTACCGACCAAGGCGCTCTTGACGAAGCCAATGCAACTGCCAGCTCTGCCGCGCAGACTGCTGACAAAGCAATGAACACCGCTAACAGCGCTGCCAGCTCTGCACGCTCTGCACAACAAACTGCAGACCAGGCTCTGGCCGCTGCAAAAGCAGCTCAGAAGTCTGCTGACGAAGCAAACGAGCGCGCCAAGCGTATGCTCGATCGTGCAAGCATGAAGTAAGATTCAAGCTTAAGCACTGCGAAAAAGGCCGGTACTCCCGGCCTTTTTTTGTTGCTTCTTTTTCGCCTGTCTTTGCGCGAAATCAGAAATACAGCTTCTGTTCAGGTTCTTCTTCCGCATTCATCTGCTTTTCATTTGGCGCCGTTTTGTCGGATGCCACGCGTGCAACCTGCTCACCAACCATGGCAGGAATCCCATCCGCCTGATCTACGGCCAGCTCTATTGCCCTGCGCTGAACCTCAACACCCGGATGTTTCTGGCGAAACGCCTCAACCTCGAGGGTTACTTCACGCCAAAGGCGATCACGGTCCTCCTGGCTGTAGTCTTCATGAGGGCGATGAACTTCCAGCCAGACCTCACCACCGGACAATCCCATTTTCACCGGATCATTAACAATCTGCACCGGAGTACCCTTGCTCACCTGGTAAACAAAGCGGGATATATCCTCGTTATACATACGGAAGCAGCCATGACTCACCGGCATGCCCACACCAAACCGTTTGTTGGTGCCGTGAATCAGATAACCCTTTTCACTCAACAAAAGAGCATGGGTACCCAAAGGGTTATCCGGTCCAGGCGGTATCATCCGGGGCAGGAAGTCACCAGAAGCTTCATATTCTGCACGAATACTGGCAGGTGGATACCATGCAGGAGACTCCAGGGGCATGGTTACCTTGGCATCTGTCAGGGGAGACGGGTTCTCGGCGCTACCTACGCCAACCGGGTATACCTGCACACCATCCCCGGTGAAATAGTAAAGCCGGTACTCTGCCAGATTAATCACGATACCTTCCCGGCGGGCTTCCGGAATTATGTACTGGCGCGGCAGTGTAATAGTAGTACCTTCACCGGGTAGCCAGGGGTCAACACCCGGATTGGCCTTCACCAGCTCAAGGTAACCTATCGCAAGCTGGCTCCCAACCTCAGCAAACGTATCTTCGTAGCGGGTAGTGAACACACCCAGCTGGCCGGCCAGATCACCATTCACCCTGAATGTCGGAACCCGGGGACTGCGATCGGACGCCTGTTCAGATACCGGATTTTCAGGTGTACGGCTCTGCTCCGCTGCCCACAAGGATGGGAAAGCCAGAGTGCCTGCAAGCAGAATCAGTATCGAATATTTTCTAAATTTCATAAATTTCATTCCAGAAAAACCGGCTTCTCCGCGTGCAGTGACAGCAGCCACCCTCAAGAGTTCCAGAACACCGATAAAAGTGTCACAACGGCCATAACCGCAAACAGAATGCTCGCACAAATCCGCGCGGCCGCCAGCGGCATACGATCCATAATCCAGTGACCCGCCATGATAACTGGTATATTGGCCAGCAACATCCCCACAGTTGTACCAATAATAACCCATACTGTTTCACTGAAGCGCGCGGCCAGTACAACGGTAGCAATCTGGGTTTTATCGCCAATCTCTGCGAGAAAAAACATAACGGTTGTCGCCATGAAGGCTCCCATACCCAGAAACCGGGAGTCGTCGCTGTCATCCTTGTCTGGAACCAGAAGCCAGAGTGCTATCGCTACAAAACTCACTGCAAGGATCCAGGGTAGCCATGGGGCCGGAATCCATACTGAAATCCAGGCCCCCAGCCAGGCAGAAAGCGCATGATTCAGAATCGTCGCGATCAGAATTCCCATGATAATGGCGAAACGCCTGGAATAACGGGCAACCAGAAAGAGTGAGAGCAACTGGGTCTTGTCGCCAATTTCAGCAATGGCAACTGCGACAGTAGAAGTGAGAAATGCATCCATGAAGTTGTCCGGGGCGGAAGTCAGACACGAGACAGCCTACCTTCCGCCTCTGGAGGTAGTCTGCCTCAGGTCTTGCCAATTTCACCGATAAGCGGATGAAACACGATGACCATGGGGATTTTGCCCCAAGTATGTTGACCACCGTTCGCCCTCGAATAATCAAGGTGCGAAGACTACTCCCCTGAAGAGAAGTTACTGATATTAAACAATCACAGCCGGCATAACAACCAGCCGGGCCCGGTATTTGTTGCGCAGATTCGGGCCGCGACAGAGCGTGGTTATTTCTGTTTTTCAGCGTTATCGAGAATTTTGTGGAACACTTTTAACGCATTCTCGATTTCTTCCGGGCTGATACCGTCAAGCATTTCATCCCGCAGCGCATTAGCCCGGGCGGTGAGAACTTCCATGAATTCCCTGCCTGGATCCGTAAGATGCAAGCGGCGGGCACGGCGATCATTAGGACAGGCACGGCGCTCTATCAGCTTCTGCTGTTCCAGACTGTCGAGCAAGCGCACAAGCGTCGGGTTTTCAATGGCCATCAGGCTCGCAAGTTCGCGCTGGGTCAGACCTTCGCCACCCTCTTTGAGATAGACCATTGTGGTCCAGCGGGCCTGAGTAACCCCCAGATCTTTCAGCCGCTCGTCTAGCAACTTACGCCAGCGACGGGTTACCCGGGCGACCGCAAATGGGAACTGATCTTTCATAGTTAATACTCCGTTCCGAGGCCGGAATCGCGCTTCGCGAGTCACACTGACCGACCAAAATGCTTACATTACAGGAAGGGCACAAATAGTAAGCTAACCATTGAGATAAAAACACATATCCGTATCAAACGGCATCGGGAAAAACCGAGAGCCGGGACTGCATTCTTGAGTCAGCCAGCGTGGCGTAAGGGCTCCTCATTTATTTCCTCAACTTCAGGAGATTCCTGAAACTCCATATTTCGCGGATCCAGCTCTGCCAGCACAGTAGAAGTTTCAGGCATTGCAGGCACATACTGCTCCTGATCCGCAACGGCAACATCATCGGTATAGGTGATACGCAGACTCGTAATAACGGCAAGCACCAGCAGAAAACCGGCATTGCCCAGGAAGAGACCCTTTGGCCCCAGCACATTAATCAGTTCAGCCATCACTATTGGGCCGATAACGCTACCAACCCCGTAACTGAGCAACAAGGTTGCGCTTGCGCCTACAATACGGGTGCTTTCCATCCGGTCGTTGGTGATAGCGACAGAAATTGGGTAAATCATGGCCGAGAGGCCGGTAAATAGCCCCACCAGAAGCGTAAGCAGCCCATACCCCCCGGAGCCCAAAAAGCTGACAGCGACCGCAGCCAGGGCTGCAGTGAACACTACCCAAAACATAACACGACGGCGGTCAAAGCGATCACACAGCCGACCAAGCGGCCAGGCAAGAAGCATCGCCGCAACAATGGCACTGGCCATAAAGGTTGAGGTTTTCGCTACATCAAGACCCATAAGGGTTGCGTACACAGGCCCCAGTGCATAAAACCCGCCTATCAGAATGCCGCAGATCACAGCTCCGGAAACGCCGGTAAACGACTCCCGGGCCAAGGTGAATAAAGAGATGCGCTGAACCTGCTCGATAGCCGGCGCCTCCATGCGGGTGAGGGACAGGGGAATCAACGCCAGTGCCAGTAAAATCGCCGCCAGAGAATAGGGCATGAAGTTCGCAGGATCACCCACGTTAACAATCAGCTGACCGCCAGCCGCCGAAAGATAGAAAACAATCTGATAGACCGCAAACAGCGCACCCCGGTTACTGTTACTGGCGCGGCTCGAGAACCAGCTCTCAATCACCACCAGAACACCTGCAATACTGAATCCCGACAACACCCGCAGGAAGGCCCAGAACTCCGTGGAAATCACCATGGGGTACATAAGCGCAGTCACGGCAGCGATTGCCGCAAATACTGCGAACGCGCGTATATGACCAACCCGGCCGATAATATGGTGTACGTAGAGAGTGCCCAGAACAAAGCCAACGGAATAGCACACCAGCACCCAGCCAATGACATCCGGCGAAACCGATTCAATACTCAGGCGAATACCCAAAAGCGTCATCAGAAACGCATTCCCGCTGACTAGCAGAACAATACTCAAAAGGAGAGCAGACAGGGAGGTGACCATTCGGGTCATTGCAAAAACTCCGGGCTTCGCGGTGCGGATTGATAGAGCTGAAAATCAGGGTAGCAGCAAGATCCGGATTTTGCTGTCGACGTATTACAACAGTACCTCAGAAGCGTGACTACTAAGCATTTGCCGAAGCTCTGCTCTGTTCTCAGGAGCGCTAAACATGGTCAGGGCGCGGTTTCACAATGTTTCACATTAATGTGCCGTAACAGACCCGCTGCGACTTAGGAGGTAATATTAAAGACAGCTATTCAATAAAACCGTGAGCGCCTGGTTATGAAAAAAACGGACTGGCCCATCCGATGGGATTTGCTGCTTCGCTACCGCCTTATTGAAACCATTGCCCTGTGGGAAGGTCGCCTGACCACCAACCACATTTGTCACAGCTTTGGTATCGGTCGGCAGCAGGCATCTAAGGATATCAATACTTACCTGCGCGAACTGGCCCCTGGCAATCTTGTTTATGATCGTCATCTCAAGGGCTACGTACCTGCAGACCGTTACCGCCCCGTTGTCACCCGGGGACACGTCAGTGAATATCAGGATCTGCTAGCGCGCCAGCAGAGTCTGAGCAGTACCTTTGAAGATCTCGATATCGGCCTGCCAGACAGCACCGTTGTATACGGCCCTAACCGGGTTATAGCACCCGAAACCATGCGAGCTGTGGTAGCTGCCACTCGCTATGGCCGCCAGCTCAAGGGAAGCTATGCATCCCTGAGCCGCCCCGAAGCCGTGGAGGGTATTCTCGAACCGCACACGTTGATATGTACAGGCAACAACTGGCATCTGCGGGCCTGGTGTGATTCCAATCGCGAGTTCCGGGATTTTGCTCTGAGCCGCTTCCATGCAGCTCCTGTAGCCTTGCGACAGAAAGCCAAACATAACAGCCAGCAGGATGACGACTGGAACCGCACTGTCACAATGTCGATTTCCCCCGATCACCGCCTGACGGAGGCCCAGCAGAAAATCATCGCACTGGACTACGGCATGGAAAATGGTCGGCTGGAGGTCAATACCCGAGCTGCTCTGGTACCCTATGTGCTGTCACGGCTTGGAATCACACTGGACAGCTATCATCCTGACCCACTGATACAGCAACTTGAACTGACCAACCCGGATCAGCTCGGTTTTGGCAGCAAACGCGAACGCGCCCTTAGGGCCGTTGCAGGCCTACGCTAAGCCAATCAGTGTGCTCCTGAACAGACAGTACTTTGTCGCCCTGTCTCTTGCTCTGTCGCTGCCGGCCTCTCAGGGTTCGGCAGCGGACCATTGTGGCAAACCAGCGACACCAATTGCCGAGATTCAGGGCCGGGAAGACACCTCTCCGCTCGTCGGAGAGCGCGTTACGGTAGAAGGTATACTCACCTTCGATGCTCGCAGCGACGGCGGGTTTGGTGGTTTCTATCTGCAACAGGCTGACGGCGAAACCGACAACAATCCCGAGACATCCGAAGCATTATTTGTTTTTACCCGCAAAAAGACAGGGGCGCCCGGCAAGCGGTTGCGCGTTACCGGCACAGTAAAAGAATTCCACGGTCTGACAGAGCTGACCAATATCCAAAGTATAACCTCTTGCGATTCGGCACCCCTCCCTCAGGCACAACCGCTGACTCTGCTTTGGCCACGAGCTCTGGAGTCGCTCGAAAACATGCGGATTCAGGTGCCCAAGCCGCTAACCGTTATTGATTCCTGGAATCTCACACGTTTCGGCGAGCTCGCACTTGCAGCAAGCGATCAGGTAGTACCGACGGAATATATGGAGCCAGGGCCAGAGGTAATACAAATAGCAGACAGAAGCAGGCATCAGAGAGTGTTGCTGGACGATGGCCGCAGCGTTCGATACCCCAATCCTGTACCCTGGCCTGCCGGCGGCCTGAGTGATGAGAATACGGTTCGTAGTGGCGACAAAGTCCTCGGCCTTGCAGGGGTTCTTGATTACCGTTTTGGTGCCTGGAGGATACAGCCGGAAGAAGCTCCGGTTTTCGAATCTGTAAACAGGAGGCCGTCAGCGCCTCAGCGGCCGGCTGAACCCCACCTCCGGATCATGACAATGAATCTGCAAAATTACTTTAACGGCGACGGGAAAGGTGGTGACTTTCCAACGTCACGTGGCGCCGCTACATATGCGGCTCAAAAGATACAGCACCGGAGGCTGGCAGAAGCCCTGCAAAGGCCAGACCCGGATATTCTGGCGGTCACTGAGCTGGAAAACGACGGCTACAGCGAGACCAGCGCCATAGCTCAACTCGCAGGGGCTCTCGGGCCAGAGTGGACCTTTGTTGCTACCCCGGGGGCCGATGGCCACGACCAGATACGCACAGGCCTGCTATACCGCCAGGATCGCATCGTAGCTGAAGCGCAGCCGGTACGTCTGAACACCGGTCCGTTCAGCACAAGTGGCCGCCCACCAGTTGCACAAACCTTCCGTCCGGAAGGGCAGCGCCTTGCCATTCAGGTTGTGGTGCCACATCTGAAATCGAAGTCCTGCCAGGGTGCGACAGCTGCCAACAGGGACAGATCTGATGGTCAGGGATGCTATGCAGAGCGCAGGACAGAAGCCGCTCACGCTCTGGCGAAATGGGTCAAGCAGCTACCACAGGTTCCGGATCTTGCAGGAACACTGATCACCGGCGATCTCAACAGCTATTTCCGGGAGGCGCCTCTTCAGGTTCTTCAGCAAGCCGGGTTCACCAGTATGGTGCATCACTTTTATCCCTGCACAGCACAACAATGCACCCATTACACATACAGGTACAAAGGGGAGAAAGGTTCTCTGGACTACGCTCTGGCCTCGCGGCAACTGAAGCCACGGATTATCAACGCTACAACCTGGAGCATTAACGCCGATGAGCCTGCGCCTCTGTACTATAAAAACAACCTGCCGGGCACCACAGAATCACTCTGGCGCTCCTCAGACCACAATCCGGTGATTACCGACATCCGGCTCTGAACAGAGCCTCAGGTTTCTGTACGCCCCTTGAACTATCCCGGCCAAACCGGATCAGTCAATCCCGATAATCTTGTGCATCTGCAGGGTCAGACGCCAGCGGGGGTGCGCTAAACAATAGTCCGTCGCCTTACGGGTATTACTCTGCTTTACCGGATCTGCTCTGTCATCCGGGATTGACGGGGAGGCCATGGGCGACAGGAAAAAGTGTCGGGCGTTTATGTGCGAGAATCTTTCCGGCATTGCTTTGGGCTGAGGATACACCAGCTTCAGCTCATCGCAGGTTTCAAGCACCAAGGGGGCATCTGCCTTGGGGCTAACGCACAGCCAGTCAATACCATCCGGAGCGGGCAGGGTACCATTGGTTTCAACGCCTACCTCAAAACCCAGCCGGTGGAAGGCAGCAATCAGGGTTTCGTCCAACTGCAACAAAGGCTCTCCACCGGTACAAACCACATAAGGCACACCGGGGGCATCAGGCCAAAGGCTGTGAATATGGGCAGCCAGGGCTTCTGCTGTTTCAAAAATCCCGCCATTCTGGCCGTCAGTACCAACGAAATCCGTGTCACAGAAATTGCACACCGCGGCCGCCCGGTCTTTCTCCCGGCCCGTCCAAAGATTGCATTTGCTGAAACGACAGAATACCGCCGCCCTGCCCGCCTGGGCGCCTTCGCCCTGCAAGGTGTAAAAGGCCTCCTTGACCCGATACATCAGCGCCCGGCCTCATAGTCCAGAGGATCCGCAAGACCATTTTCAGCAAAGGCTTCAAGCCGCTCAACGCAAGAACCGCAAAGCCCGCAGGCTTTCTCCCGCCCGTTGTAGCAGGTCCAGCTATTAGCGTAGTCCAGCCCGAGCTTCAGACCTTCAGCCAGAATTTCACCTTTGCTCATATGCATAAACGGTGCTTCGATACCCACAGGTTCATAATTCGCTATCCTGCACACGGCATCCATTTTTTCTACGAACTCCGGCCGGCAGTCAGGATAGATAGCGTGATCGCCACCATGGGCCCCATACCACACCGCTCCGGCGCTTACGGTTACAGCATAACCTGTGGCCAGGGAAAGCAGGATCATATTCCGATTGGGCACTACCGTGGACTTCATACTTTCTTCTTCGTAGTGGCCCTCAGGAATATCTTCGCCGAAGGTCAGAGAAGATCCGGCCATAACATCACCCATGGCCCGAATATCAATAACCTTGTGGGGAATATTGAGGCCTGAGCAAACGGAACGGGCGACATCCAGTTCACGGACATGCCGCTGACCGTAATTGAAGGACAACGCATGCACGCGCAAACCCCGGGCACGAGCCCGGTGCAGCAGGGTAAAAGAGTCCATACCTCCGGAATAAATTACAACAACAGTGTCAGTCATGCTGGCTCCTGGAAAACGGATTAAATACCCGGCAGGCAAAGGGATAATGGGTTCTGTAAGATCCGGGCAACATAATGTGCGTATTGTAACAGTGCAAAGGCCGGTTGAGTTCGCGTCCATGAAGGCGGGCAGGTAAACTAGGCTAAAATATCCTGAAAATCAGACCGCTAATGACTACCGAAGCAAGTCCGGCATTTATTGATTTCGAAGCCTCAAGCCTCGACCTGATTGCAAGTTACCCGATTGAGGTAGGCGTATGCATGCCTGACAGGACACTGCATAGCTGGCTCATTGAACCTCACGTGCTTTGGAGAGACTGGTCAGAAAGTGCAGAACAGATTCACGGAATAGCCAGGGCAACGTTGTTTTCGGAGGGCTGTGCAGTCACCGAAGTCGCCCACCACCTGAATCAGTTATTGTCCGGGTATGTGTACTGCGATGCCTGGACGTTTGACAGTTTCTGGCTGTACCGGCTGTTCCGGGCTGCTGGTGTGAAGCCTGGATTTCAGTTGGAGTCGATCTCAGCTTTGCTGGATGCCAGACAGGTAGCGCAATGGCAATCAGCACGCCGGCAAGTCATTTCAGATCTGGGCCTGCCTGTTCACCGCGCGGCAAACGACGCCTTGATCCTGCACAAAACCTGGGAATACGTTAGTGCTTCAGATCACGTACTCTGAGAGCAAGAACCTCAATTCCGTCCCGAAGCGTAGATAACGTCCAGTATGTGATCAGCGCCATCAAGCCAGCACCAATAACAGTGAAGGCCAGGTCATCACCAACAACATATTCCTTTGCCAAGACCATATACATGGCCAACACGGCTATCAACAGGACTTCAACGACAAAATGAAACTGGAACTTGTTACGGGCGGATCCGGATTCGTCGGACATTTTCTTAGGTTTCAACCTCTGGGTATTTTTCAGTGTGGGTAATGGAACAGTACAAATTATCACCCAACTAGAGCCGGCATTCTGTACGAGTTAGTGGCTACGAACTTTCCACTACCGAAAAAAAACGCAGCCATACAGGCTGCGTATAAAGGAGAGATCCATAAAACATCTGGCTCGCAGATGCCTGGATATGCACAACGTAAAAACACGTGACAAGAGAATTATGAGTGTGCGCCGCACATACGTCTGTACGCGTTTGCCGAAGCTCCCGGGCTATTGCAAACACTGGGCTAACGGATACACTACCAACTTGAATGAACCAACAAAGCCGATTATGACCAGAATGATTTCACAGCACATTACGTATGCCGCAGCGCCTTGCCCTGAAGGGCAGTTCATGCGTGCGCTGGAAAAAGATATCTAACGGCTTTCGGTCAGTTCCCGGGAGCCTTTTTGCAACCGGGTCAGCATCTCCAAAAACCCCGGTTGCTCTTGGCTCCGGGGTTTTGTTTTTGCCGTCGATAAACGACAAGGGGATAGCCATGAAAAAGCAAGCGACAACACGCGCTGCAAACCAGCCACTGAACAACCGGCCCGGGCCGATACGCCGGCCAGAAAAGCTACCGTTGCTGGATGCCATCTGCAAAAAACTGAACCAGCGCGTTAACCTTGATGACGAGCAAAGAGTACTTGGCGTATATGAGCGGGGCTGGATCTTCAACGGCGTACTGGCCACACTCGGTACTGCTGAAGCCCGCTATGTTCGCGCTCTGGCTACCCGCCATAACTCCTGGATTGCACGTCAGGTGGCATAACGGAACAAGGACGCCTGAATCGGCTGATAGCGCCGGTTCAGGCCGTATGTTTCATCAGCATCGCTGGGCATCAAGGTCGCAGTTCTGCAAAAAACTCTTTTTACGATCGATCATCCGCTCATAGGCTGAAATCATAACGGGTACATGGGGAGCCTGAGTCAGACGCAGAATCTCAATACGGCGCTCCAGCCGCTCTACTTCCGTACTGACTTGCTGATGCACGTGACTTCGCACACTATCGTGATGATCAAGCTGGACATTCCTGTCCGTGGAAGGATGGTATTCAGGGTGTGAGTATGCGGGTTTGTTCATTGTGTCTCTCATCCATTGAGTGGCAGCAGTTCCTTTATAAGGTTGCAGTCTGCACACTTGCCTGGCAAAGCGCAAGAAAATGACCAGAGTTTCATTTTTGCGCCATGATCACTCATCCGCACCCGACTCTCCGGGAATCCTGACGAATCCACTGCTATAGTTTCCTTTACTGTTTTTTCAAACTACCAGGATTGTTTATGAGCCAGACGTCCGTTGCAGATACCCTCCGGGAATACCTCTCCCTGCTTGAGTTACTGGACGATGCATACTGGGAAGCCTCCAGCATCCGGCACAAAGACATGCTGTACGACATCATCAGCATTTTCAGCCAGGAAGTGTCTGAGATGAACAAGCTCAGTATTCAGGACCACCACTACCCCTATGAGGTGATCACCGAGGGCATTCGACGTGTAGTGCCCAAACTTGAACGCCTGGACGAGAACCGCGAGGACGTTATTCAGCGCACGCAGACGCTGACAGATTTCAGGGATATTCTGTCATCCGTGCTCGGAATTCTTGAAGACCAGCTCAGAACCCTCTGAGCCGGTTTTCACGCGGCCACTACAGGGCGTTCGCTCTCCGGGCGAAGAGGAAACTGACGGGCAACGGTATACACAAACCTGCCCAATGCAGGCATATGATGCCCGACAATGGGAAACCCGGTATTGAGCAGACTTACGGAGATATCCCGAGCGGCATCTGCCCAGCAGAATTTATTGATCAGCCCTACGTGTCCGAATGCATAACGACTTTTTGGCCCCCACAAACCTATCGGATTGCCCCCCAGCATCATGCCGGCACTGAAGCGCATGGGAATCATCATGGTGCGGTCAATCTGCAGAGAGCCGAATTGCTGAATCGCCCGGCGAACCGTAATCTCACTGCAGATGCGCTTGCCATTCCATAAACCACCGTTAAGCATCATCTGGAAGAAGCGCCCCATTTCTTCAGCCGTTCCGCACAGATTGCCCGCAGGAATCACGGCTTCCTGGAAGCGGGGGTCATTGGTTACCCGCTCCACTGTAGAGATATCGCTGCCAAGCGCACGGTTTACTATCCAGGACACAGGAAAGCGCGGTGTTGGTCCTGTAGCGTAGTTGGTCGCCAGCTCATGAAGCTTTTCAGGCTGAATACCGTAGGTAAACCACTTCATGCCCATAGGCTGACGCAGATGCTGGTCCAGGTAATTCTCGATGGATATACCAGTAACCTTTTCCAGTACTCTCTGCAGTACATAGCCTCCGGTTATCGCGTGATAGGCAATCTTCGCACCGTTTACCTCAACCGCTCTGGCCTCGCAGAGCAGGCCCCAGATCTCGTCCTGATTCCACAAAATATCAACAGGAGTTTCATTGGGAATAGCTGGAATTCCACCCCGGTGCGACAGAATCTGGTGGACCGTGATGGTACGCTTGCCGTTTGATGCAAACTCAGGACAGTAATAGGAAACGGGGTCCATCAGATTAACAAGACCCTGTTCCGCCAGCATGTGCATCAGCAACGCGGTAACCGCCTTGGACGCGGAAAAATAGCAGATGGGCGTGTCAGTCGTCATGGCGACTCTGGGCGTGTCCGCGCGATCATCGGGGCCATTACCGCTCGCATGGCCAATCGCTCGATGCAGAATCTGCTCCCCCCGATGCCGCACCGATATCTGAATGCCCGGGTGCACTCCAGTGCGATACAGGCTTTCCACACTTTTCCAGATGGTGTCGACCGTTCTGGCATCAACGCCGACCGCTTCGGGCTTTTCGCCCGCAACATCACGATGCGTAACGCCAGAAAGGTCCCTTGGAACCTTGCAACTATGAAGAGCACGACGGGCTATCGGATTCATCGGGGACGCCTTGGTCTTGGTGACGGTTTTATCTGCCTTCAGGCTGGCCGCGATCCGCTTCTGTGGCCGGAAACCAACCGCCTGACCCTGAAACAAAGCCTACACCGGATGCGTCACTGTGTACCAGAATGTATTGTCCGCCGGAACCGGAGTTATCATAGGCAGTATGGCATAGGACAAACCAACGATATCTGGAGCTGTTTATGACACCCGGCATTAATGCGGCCATCAAAGCCGGTATTTTTCACAAGATTCACGAATACGAACATGACCCTGCGAATGCAGGTTACGGCAATGAGGCTGCCGAAAAAATGGCGGTTGATCCTGCACGGGTGTTTAAAACCCTGGTGGTCTCTGTGGATGGAAAAGCCCTGGCTGTCGGCATAGTACCGGTCACTGGAATGCTGAGCATGAAGCTGATGGCCAAAGCGGCCGGTGGTAAAAAAGCCACCATGGCTGATCCCCGGGAAGTCCAGCGCCGCACGGGCTATGTTATGGGAGGCGTTAGCCCACTGGGCCAGAAGAGCCGACTGAAGACCTTTATTGATGCTTCCGCAGAGTCCTTTGAGACAATCTACGTCAGTGCCGGCCGTCGCGGACTGGAGATTGAGCTCTCACCGGCAGACCTGGCCCGGCTGACCGATGGGCAACTGGTACCAATCCAGCAGGAATAAGCCGTGCCCAGATTGTAGCCATAAAAAAACCCGGAGAGCCGTTATCGACTATCCGGGTTTCTGCCTCAGGTGACCGAGCATATTGCCCGGTCACTACTCAGGATTACTTCACCGACGCGCGGGCATCTTCCATAATCCGGTTGAGGGTTTTGCTCGGCTGCATGACTGCCTCTACCTTTTCGGCAGGTGCGTGGTAGTAACCACCGATATCCGCAGGATGGCCCTGGATAACGCTCAGTTCTTCCAGGATCTTGTCCTTGTTCTCTTCCAGTTGCGCCGACAGTTTAGTGAAGAACTCTTTCAGTTCCTTATCACTGTCCTGGCTAGCCAGCTCTTGTGCCCAGTAGCGGGCCAGATGGAAGTGGCTGCCGCGGTTATCCAGCTCACCGGTCACGCGGGACGGAGACTGGTTATTTTCCAGCAGGCGCTCAGTAGCCTTGTCCAGAGTCTGACCCAGCAGGCGAGCACGCTTGTTGTCGTGCTTCTGGCCCAGTTCATCCAGGGACACTGCAATTGCCAGAAACTCACCCAGTGAATCCCAGCGCAGGTGATTTTCCTGCAACAACTGCTGTACGTGCTTGGGCGCCGAACCACCCGCACCTGTTTCGTACAGTCCTCCACCATTCAGCAGGGGAACAATCGACAGCATCTTGGCACTGGTACCAAGCTCCAGAATCGGGAACAGGTCGGTCAGGTAGTCACGCAACACGTTACCGGTGACAGAAATGGTATCCAGGCCACGAATCAGGCGTTCCATGGTCCAGCGAATAGCCCGAACCGGAGACATGATGCGAATATCCAGGCCTTCCGTGTCGTGATCTTTCAGATAGGTCTTCACCTTGGTGATCATCTGCGCGTCATGAGCGCGCTCGTCATCCAGCCAGAATACAGCAGGCATGCCGGTGGCACGCGCACGGTTGACTGCGAGCTTGACCCAATCGCGGATCGGCAGATCTTTGGTCTGGCATGCACGCCAGATATCGCCCTGCTCAACATTGTGCTCGGTCAGTACAGTACCGTCTTCGGCAATCACCCGTACAACACCGTCTTCCTGGATTTCGAATGTTTTGTCATGGGAACCATATTCTTCAGCCTTCTGTGCCATCAGGCCGACATTTGGCACGGTACCCATGGTGGTAGGATCAAACGCTCCGTGAGTTTTACAGAAGTTGATCACTTCCTGATAAATCGTGGCATAGGTGGACTCTGGCATAACTGCCTTGGTGTCCTTGAGCTTGCCATCGCGAGCCCACATCTTGCCGGAGTTACGGATCATGGCCGGCATTGAGGCATCAACAATCACGTCGCTCGGTACATGCAGGTTGGTGATACCCTTTACGGAATCGACCATGGCGATTTCCGGACGGTGCTCGTATGTTTTGTGCAGAGCTTCCTGAATTTCTTCCTGCTTGGACTCCGGCAGCTGCTTGATTTTCTCAAGCACAGAAGACAGACCATTGTTCGGGTTCACACCAATTTCTTCAAACAGGTCGCCGTACTTGTCAAACAGCTCTTTGTAGAAAATCCTCACCGCATGACCAAACACGATCGGGTGTGAGATTTTCATCATCGTGGCTTTCACATGCAGGGAAAACATTACGCCGGTCTTTTCGCAATCCTCGATAACGTCCTCAAAGAATTTGCAAAGCGCTTTTTTACTCATGAACATGCCATCGAGCACTTCGCCTTCAAGCAGGGGCAGATCAGACTTGAGTACGGTCTGTTCGCCTTTTTTGTTCTCGAAAACGATGCGGGCGTTGGTTGCCTTATCGAGGATCAGGGATTGCTCATTTGAATAAAAATCACCACCGTGCATGTGCGCCACGTGGGTGCGTGAAGCCGGGCTCCATTCGCCCATGGTGTGGGGGTATTTGCGAGCGAAAGCTTTAACCGCAGCGGGGGCACGGCGATCAGAGTTGCCTTCTCGCAGAACCGGGTTCACAGCGCTGCCGAGTACCTTGGCGTAGCGGGCAGCAATTTCTTTTTCTTCGTCAGTTTCAGGGTTTTCCTTGTACTCAGGAAGGTTATAACCCTGACTTTTCAGTTCTTCAATAGCCGCGCGCAGCTGCGGTATGGAAGCAGAAATGTTCGGCAGTTTGATGATGTTGGCGTCCGGGTCTTTTGTGTATTCGCCCAGTTCAGTGAGAGCGTCCGGAACCCGCTGACTTTCTTCGAGGTACTCCGGGAAGGTCGCCAGAATACGAGCTGCCAGGGAAATATCGCTGGTTTCAAACTCAATGCCAGCCGGCTTGGCGTAGGTTTCCAGGATTGGAAGAAGAGACCGTGTTGCGAGTGCGGGCGCCTCGTCGGTCAGCGTGTAGACAATCTTGGCTTTGGATGATGTCATTTTCGTCCTCAGGCTAATAGGTGGGTTCAGGACGGCCATGGCGCGATCGGGCACCTTGTGAGCGTCTGATCTTTGCTATGACTGATTTTGGAACTTTTAATAGGCGTACTAAGATACCATTTTTTTTAAATATCCGGTTACGATCTTAGTATAAGAACGCATTAAAATCCGCTGATCGTCGGTGACAGGGTGATTAAAAGAGGGAAATTTACGAAACTTTCTAACATTCTGTTTCAATGTATCGCGGTGGGAGCATGCCCCCACCGCGCCAAAAAACTAACTCTCCGGCAGTAAATTCTCCTCTGCAAGCCGGTCACGAATCTGATCCAGTGCCTCAGGATTGCCCAGAGCATCACGATTGTCGGCTTTACTGGAGCCGTTGATCAGACGGGCAACGGCCAGCTCTACTTTTTTACCGCTTCGGGTGTAGGGGATGTCCGGCACCTGAACAATGTGTCTGGGAACATGGCGTGGGCTCGCGCCCTGACGGATTCGGGCTTTGAGCTGTGTCAGCAAGTCGTCTGTAAGCTCCTGCCCTTCTGCCGGCACGACAAACAACACCACTTCTACGTCACCGTCAATCTGGCGCCCGACTACCAGACTGTCTTTGATTGCCGGTTCCGTTTCTACCTGGCGGTAGATTTCTGCAGTGCCAATGCGTACACCGCCAGGGTTGAGTGTGGCATCAGAACGGCCATAGATGATGGCTCCACCGTGTTCCGTGAACTCAATAAAATCCCCATGAGCCCATACACCCGGGAAGCTGTCGAAGTAGGCAGCGCGATAGCGTTCGCCGTCGGCATCATCCCAGAAGGCAACGGGCATGGAGGGCAATGGCTGACGGCACACAAGTTCGCCACGGCCCTGGTCTACAGGTGTGCCATCATCGCCGTATGCAACGGCGTCGACGCCCAGCAAACTGCACTGTATTTCGCCCCGGCGTACCGGCAACATCGGGGTAGAGCCCACGAAACATCCGCAGATGTCCGTCCCCCCGGCGATGGAGCCGAGCAGTGCTTCAGGAGCACCTTTGCTGTACATCCAGTCGTAGTCTTCCGGAAGCAGGGGGGAACCGGTTGAAAAAACCACTCTCAGGTTGCTGAGATCAAGGGTTTCAGCCGGAGCCATTTCAGCCTTGCGACAACCCGCGATAAACCGGGCACTGGTGCCAAAATGCGTAACTCTTTCGGCGGCAACTGTGTCCCACAGGAAGCTGAGACCGGGGTAGCCGGGCGAGCCGTCTACCGTAATAACAGTGGCCCCGGTCAGCAACGCCGAAGCTTGCCAGTTCCACATCATCCAGCCGCAGGTAGTGAAGTAGAGAAACCTGTCTTCCGGCCCTATATCTCCGTGTAGAATCAGTTCCTTGGCATGATTTACCAGCAAGCCTGCTGTCCCGTGGACAATGCACTTGGGCTTACCCGTAGTGCCGGACGAATACAGAATATAGACGGGGTGATCCGGGTCGACCGGTGTAAAGGTGGGTTCCTGACCTGCACCGAAAGCAAGGGCATCATCCCAGGTAGTAACCAGGTCACCTGGCACAGCGGCTTCACCCGGGAGCTGCTCAACACTGACAACACACTTGAGGGTTTTCAGACCGGCGATCAGTTCAGCAAAGTCGTTCTGGCGGGCAAAGGTCTTACCCCCGTACCCGTAGCCGTTTACCACGATCAGCGCAGACGGCTCGATCTGACCAAATCTGTCCAGAATCGCACCTATGCCAAAATCCGGCGAGGCCGAACTCCAGATAGCACCAAGGCTGGTAGCCGCCAGCATACCTGTGATGGCTTCATAGCCATTAGTAACAACACCTGCAACCCGATTACCTTTCTGGATTCCTTTGCTGCGAAGAAACGCCTCCAGGGCGCCCACATCGGCTTTCAGCTGGCCATAGGTGCGACGCAGAACAGGGCGCGTCTCACAGTAGGCCACAATAGCCTCCTGGTTGGCATGATCACCCTCCGCAAGCCGCAGCAGGTTAGCCGCAAAGTTGAGCTTCATGCCCGGAAACCACTCGGCACCAGGCATGTCGCGTTTGCCCAGGGCTTTGCTAGCGGGCGTTTCGCAAACCAGGCCGCAATACTCCCAGACACTGGACCAGAAAGTTTCCAGATCATTTACCGACCACCGGTGTAACGCGTGATAATCAGCAAAAGGACCCAGGCCCTGATCTTCCAGCCAGGCTTTGAACCTGCCCATCCGGGCATTGTCCAGCGTAGCCCCGGAGGGAGTCCAGACTACGGGCGATTGTTCTGTATGGCTCATCCGTCGCTCCTGTTGCTTACTGCATGTGCCAGCCGTGGCTGACAACAATAGATTGGCCAGTAAGGGCGGCCGAAGGGAAGGCTGCAAGGTGCACCGCCATTTCGGAAACATCTTCCAGCGTCGTAAACTTACCGTCCACTGTGTTCTTCAGCATGACCTTGCTGATGACCTCTTCCTCCGAAAGCCCGAGTTCTTTTGCCTGTTCCGGAATCTGCTTGTCTACCAAAGGCGTTCTCACAAAGCCCGGGCAAATGATATTGCTGCGCACACCGTATTCGGCACCTTCTTTCGCAACCGCACGGCATAACCCCAGCATACCGTGTTTCGCGGCAACGTATGGCGCTTTGAGAGGGGACGCTTCCAGCGAGTGCACGGATCCCATATACAACATGGTCCCGCCGTTGCTGGCGTACATATGCTTAAGGGCCTCCCGTGTTACCAGAAAGGCTCCATCAAGGTGCACATTCACCACCCGGCGCCAATCTGAATAGGCCAGTTTGTGTATTGGGTCTATATGCTGGATACCTGCGTTAGCGACAGCGATATCCAGACCACCCCAGGCTTTCACAACTGCAGCCACACCCTTTTCAACAGCCACCTCGTCAGTCACGTCCATAGCCAGAGCCATTGCTGCCCCCCCGGCTTTTTCAATAGCGTCAACGGCCTCTTGTGCGCTTTCGAGGGTAAGGTCCGCCACCGCTACACGGGCACCTTCACGACCATAATGTTCGGCAATTGCCCGGCCAATACCACGCCCGGCGCCAGTAATCAGTGCAACTCGATTTTCGAGACGCATAGTGTTTGTCTCCCGGTTATTATCAAAAATTCCCTTGAAAATTCCCTGTTTCAGGAACCCCCATAGACTTCGTTAGGTAGCCAGGTCGCCAGCGGGGCAAACCAGAACACCAGAGCCAGCGCCAACAACTGCAAGGCAATGAACGGCAGCACACCCAGATAGATATGCCGGGTGGTAATACCTGGCGGACATACACCTTTGATATAGAAAAGTGAAAAGCCAACCGGTGGCGTCAGGAAGGAGGTCTGCAGGCACATGGCAAACATGATGGCAAACCAAACGGGCTCAACACCCAACTTGAACAGTACCGGTGCCACCAGAGGCAAAACGATCAGAGTAATTTCCACCCAGTCCAGGAAAAACCCGAGCAGAAACGTTATGAACAATACCGTCAGCAGAACACCAGTGGTGCCAAATGGCAGACCGGTAATAGCGCCCTCAATGACTTCATCACCACCAAGCCCTCGCAGTACCGAAGCAAAGACCGTAGCACCAATAAAAATGCCGAAGATAAACGCCGAGGTACGGCTGGTCTGATACAGAGACTCCTTCAGGGTCTCCATATCCAGGCGTTTGCTGACAAACGCCATGAGCAGGGCACCACCCGCACCTACCGCAGAGGCTTCAGTGGTTGTGGCTATACCGAAAAAGATGGAGCCAAGCACAGAAACGATCAGCACCATAGGCGGCAACACCGCCCAGATCACACCCAGCCAGGCGCGGGCATCGAGACGCTGACGGTTCACAGGCGCGGGAGCGAGATCTTTCTTTATGTAGGAGGCAATGATGATATAGAGAACATAGAGCATCGCCAGCATAACGCCGGGTATCAACGCACCCATGAACAATTTGCCCACAGATGCATCCGGGGTACCAAGCCGGTCAGCCATCAACACCAGCATGATGCTTGGGGGAACCAGGATACCAAGCGTACCGACAGAACACGCAGTTCCCACTGCCAGCGACTTGTTATAGTTGGCCTGCATCATGGGCCCCAGTGACAGCATGCCCAGCAATACAACAGACGCTCCGACAATACCGGTGGAAGCTGCAAGCAACACGCCTACAAGCACCACAGTAATCGCATAACCACCACGCAACCCGCCAAGCACCCGCACCAGGCTGTGCATCAGTTTCTCTGCAATGCCTGAACGATCAAGCATGATGCCCATAAATATAAACATGGGCAGAGCCACCATCAGCTCATTAGCGACAATGCCATAAATCCTGGCATCCAGAACGCCAATCGTACCCTGCCAGGTAAACCACAGAGGAGAATCCAGGTACTCGACCATAACGTGGCCGATAATACCGAATACAAGACCAATGCCCGCCAGTGACCATGCAACCGGGAAACCCGACAGCAAGAGCACCATAAAGCTGGCGAACATGGCGATAACAAGAATCGCTTCTACACCCATGACGATAGCCTCGCGGTTCAGGGATTAGGATGGCCGACGGAGTGCCGGTCATCGTAGGGAGGCACAATGGCCCTGGGAAAACGGAACAGGAAGGTGGCGCAACGCGAGGCACGGGACACCAGGGCAATCATCACAAACGCCAGTCCGAGTGGCAGCATGCTTTTGAAAATAAACCGGTAAGGCAGACCGCTGGGTGCCTGGGAGTGTTCCATATAAGTCCACGCCGTCCAGGCGTAGGGCACCATCGCACTGATCATCAGCGCAATAATAGGCAGGGCCAGTAAAAAGATACCCAGAAGCTCGATAACAGCCTGAGCTTTAGGGCTGAACTTCTCCCTCAATACGTCAACACGGACATGGTCATCACGGACAACCGCGTATCCCAGTGTCAGCATGGTCGCGGTACCAAACAGGTGCCAGGATAGTTCCTCAAGTGCTATAGAGCCCTGAGACATTACATAGCGGGAGAAAACGTTGAGCAGAATTACGATCAACACTCCGATCCATAACCAGGAGGCAAGGCGGCCCACGGCAACAACCACTCGGTCAAGATGCCAGGACAGCGCGTTAGTCGGAAGTGTATCGGTGCCGGATGCCGGGGCCTGGTTATCCCCGGAGACATTGGTATCAGTCACAAAAACCTCGGATTTTCCGGATGCAGGGCAGGAAGCGGGTAACGGTCAACCGTTACCCGCAGTGAACATCATCCGTTGATCAATCGTACTTGTAGAAATCCCGCGGCAGGTAGCCATTGGAGTGCCAGATGGAGTGATGTTCCATGAAGTCGCGCTGACTGGTCAGCACGCGATTGAACATTTCGTCCTCGGCAGCAATCTCGTCCAGTACCTCGTTGGTAACCTTCTGCAGCTCGCGTAGCACAGGCTCGGGGAGAGTCTGGGCATTTACGCCTTCTTTTTCGTAGTCACGAAGTGCTGTTGGCTGTGCCCACTCGCTCTCGGCAAAGCCTTTGAGCGTTGCAGCTTCGCAGCCCATTTCGATGAGTGCGCGGCTCTGGGGCTCAAGTCCATCCCACACATCCTTGTTCACCAGAAGGTGGGAAGTGGTCAGCGTCTGATGCCAGCCAGGCATGATGTAGTTCTTGATGATCTGGTCCAGGCCCAGCATTTTATCAATGGCAGGCTGAGAGAACTCTGTTGCATCAATAGTTTTGCGCTCAAGCGCCTGATAAATTTCGCCGCCTGGCACCATGGTTACCGAGGCGCCCAGTTTCTCCAGCACCTTGCCACCGATACCGGCAAAACGAATTTTCAGACCGTCAAAATCTTCCACTCCCTTGATAGGATTGGCGAACCAGCCAGCACCTTCAGGCCCGATAATACTGCACAGCATCGGATGGATATTGCGCTTGGCGTAGATTTCTTCAAGCAGGGCACGGCCATCACCCTGATAGTACCAGGCCAGGTAAGCCGGTGGTTCCATGTTGAAGGGGGCGCCGGAATAAAGCGGCAAGGCCGGGATGGTACCCTGGTCATAGCCCACCCAGGTATAACCCGCAGGATACTTTCCACTGCCCACAGCATCCATGATTTCAAACGGAGGAACCAATTCATTGGGCTCGTAATAACGCAGTTGGACATCACCACCAGAGATTGTCTTGAGATTCTCTGTCAGATGCTTAACCGGTGTTGTCAGGCCCACAAGATGTGAGGGGAAAGCCAGAGGAACCTGCCAACGGATTTTTTCAGCCGCCAGCGCATCGCTGCTGATCATGGCACCTGTCATCAGGGCTGCGGCACTAATGCCCAGAGTCAAACCGGAAAGCTTTTGCTTGATAGACATGAAGATGATCCTTCTTGTTGTTGTATACGGCCCAGGGCTCGTTGGCCCGGAAGGCCTGGTCTGAGATTCAGCCAGAATAAGCAGAAAACGCAGGCGGCATTAGTATCCGGGGGGTCCTACGCTTGGCGCCAGCCTTGTTTTCTGCATTGTTCTGACGTCCTGCATTCATGTATAAGCAGAGACTATGCCAAGGAATTTTTTAGGTTATTTATCAAATAGTTATAAAAATCCCAAAATCAATTAAATTTTAAATGTCCGATATTCCGGACAACACAATGCCATGGTCGTACGTACTTGTACAGATATCAAGACACCTGTCCGGAAATCAGGACATCCTGGCCAGTTTTTCATACAGTACCGAGCGGGAAATACCCAGCAACCGGGCAGCTTTGGTCCGATTACCTCTGGTTGCGACCAGCGCCTCTTCTATGGCCTGAGCTTCTGCCTCTGCCAGCGTTTCCGCCAAGGGCCTGACTGGCCGCGACGCCATTTCCGGCGCAGGGCGCGCGCCATACCGGGGCAGCACTTTAAATATGGCGTCTGCATCCAGCACGCCACCTTCCTCTCCCATGGTCAGGGCTCTCTCCAGCACATTACGCAGTTCGCGAATGTTCCCGGGCCAGTCATAGCTGGCCAGAGCTGCCACACCCGCATCAGTAATCTCTGCGCGCATATCCAGCCCTTCGCTGAGTTCCCATAACAGGGTTTCGCACAGTAACCCAAGATCAACGAGGCGATCTCTGAGAGGAGGTATGGGGATTTCCAGCACGTTAAGCCGGTAGTACAGATCCGACCGGAAACTCCCGTCAGCAATCATGGCTTCGAGATTCCGGCTGGTTGCCGCTATAACCCTGACATCCACTGAGACAACCTTGTTGGAGCCCAGCGGTTCAACCTCTCCTTCCTGCAGCGCCCGCAACAGTTTGGCCTGCAAGGGCAATGGCATATCACCGACTTCGTCAAGGAACAGCGTGCCGCCGTTGGCAAGCTGGAATTTTCCTTCCCGGAACTTGCGATCGGCTCCGGTATAGGCGCCCGGTGCTACGCCGAAGAACTCGGCTTCCAGCAGATTATCGGGAATCGCCGCCACGTTCACACCAACAAAGGGCTTCTCGGCCCGGCTGGAGACGGAGTGGATTGCCTGCGCCAGCACTTCCTTACCGGTACCTGTTTCTCCCAGCAACAGCACCGCCATTTCACGGCCGGCTGCCAGGCGCGCCCGACGCTTGACCTCAAGCGCACCGGGACTCGCGCCGACAAAATCTCCGAGGCTATACCTCGTGCTCCTGGCCTTTTTAGCTAACGCCTTGCGAGCCGCAACCAGATCCTGATGCAAGCGCCGGTGCTTGCTGACCAGCGGCGTAAGCGGTTGCAGATCGTCATAAAGTACGAAAGCCACAGCACCTTCAATCTCTCCCGCTTCGTTATAAAACGGCAACCGGGTAACCACCAGTTGCTGCTGCTGGTGTTCCATAATGTCGAGGAGTAATGGTTTACCGGTTTCCACAACTTCCGGCATACGGGTTTCAGGAATCACCTGGCGTACCGGGCGGCCGATGGCATTGACGTGGCTATCCAGACCCAACAACTGGGAATAACTGTTGTTTATCCAGGTAATGCGAGCGTCGCGATCAACAGCAATTGCGCCTGCACTGGCTTCCTCGAACATGGGGAAGAGCGCTTCAATAAGATCCCGGGTCAGCCCGTTTTTATTTTTATCACCAAACAACTCTGTCATGTAACGCGTACCACCGGGTTCAATATCATTCATGATGAAAGCCCTGCACCCGGCAAAGCCGGGTGTGTTGTCGGAAGTATATGGTCCTCCCTGCAGCGCGAGCAAATGAGAGGACCCGCGCAATGATCAAAAACGTTCTTATTCCGGGATGCGTAACTCGTCATCCACCAGGCTGATACGATCTTCATCAGCAGGTTCATCTGCTATCCCGGGTAAGTTGCTCTGAGCCAGCGGCGTGGAGAGGTCTCCCCGCGGAACAGCCCGGACCACCTGACTTGGAGGCAACGTGGCTCCATTGGCCAGGCGCTCCCACACCAGATCCAGTGCCTGGAAGTAGTAGTGATGCAGCGGTATGTAACGGTCACCAACACCCGGGAACTGGTTCAGTACATCGAGGTGGTGCGCGTTGAGTACTTCGTAATAACGAAGTTCGCTGGCAGCGCCTTCAACCCGCTGATTAAGGGCATAATAGGGCCGGGATGTATGGTTAATGGGCAGAACGGCATCTGCTCGACCAGTCACAAACACGGCCGGTTTGCCACGCAGGTTTCCGGTGGCACGTACTTCCTCGATACCCCCGGCAATTGCATTCGCAAGCGCTGCATCATCACCAGACAAGGGATTTCCGGTAACAACATCGTAGCCCAACGCCAGGCTGTGCAGGCATAACAATGCATCAAGACCATAATCGACCGAGCTACTACTGGGCGAAGCGCTTGCAGCCAGTGCCGTAGGCTGTCCTTCGGCGGTATCGTATACGATAGAAACACCAGCTGTAGGTGGAATGCCGTTGCTGGTTGCAAATGCCGCCGCTTCTGCAGCCTCTGCAAGCGGGGTAACTGCACCCGCAACATCTGTGGCAGCCATACTCAGACCACATACGCGATCTTCAACGCCTGCACGCCCATAGGCATTTGCGTAGGTCATAGAGATGCTTTGGGCAACATTGGATGCGAAGTGCACCGGAGCCAGCAGGTTCTGCTCGGGCTGGATGCCGAAGTCCTCATTCAGGATGCGCAGCGCATCTGTGGCACGCTCGTCGTTATCTGCACCAGTGACCAGGCCCTTGTTGGCCAGAGAGTTACAGATATTCTCGCGGACCTCTTGTGCGTTCAGCACATTCAACGGAGCCAGGTCACGTATAGCCGGAGCATTGTTGGCACACCCCTGGTATACCGCCAGCGCCGTGGTGTATTCCAACAGGCTTCTGCTGTGTTCCGTAATGGCTGCGCCAGCACCCTGCCTGATGGTGAATCCGGTATCCACAACCGGATTTACATTAGGCTCCGAGACGGCAACACCATCAATCAGGCCGTTTGTGTCCTGTTCGGCCGCGCGTACCGAAGAGCCGCCACCGTTGGAAACACTTGAAGCAATTACCAGCGTGTTTTCCGGCGTGATAGCGTCAACGTTATCGTCACTGCCAAATTGCTCATTCAGGGCCCAGAACCCGAACTCGACAGACTGCAGCACATGGCGCCCCCAGTCAGCTTCCGGGTTGGCTTTTGAATGTGCGTGTTTCCAGGCGAAACGGTCTGGCCAGGCAGCGTTGAAATCACTGCGTTCGGCATCCGTCAGGTCAGCACGAAACTGCACAGTTTCATCAGCTGTTGTCAGCGTGCCATCAATACGCTGGGCCGTACTGGTTTCCATATTGTAGGCACCAGTGCCACTGCCTTTATCAGTGTAGACCACGGCACAGCCCTTTTTCAGACCCCACTCTCCGGCAGTCCCAATCGCCCCATAAATACCCCGGGAGCCGGAAGAGGGGGCGGTAATCATGCATGGGTTCTGCGTGTCGAAACTATCCGGTATCTGAGCCATCACTGTGACGGGCACATCACTGCCGGAAACGGTCATAAAGGCAAGGTACTCATGGCCCGGGACCAGCCCTTCGGGTCCAGTTACGCTGCCAACGCCGGGACCGAAGAACTCTCCGTACCCTCCGCCAACGGATGTATCTACCAGGGCTCGATAATTATTGTAGATTGCAAGCCGGCGCAGTTCGGCTGCAGTAGGATTCAGAGTGTCGGCAAAGGTAGGTGCGGCGCCACTCAGACCGGTAGCGCCCAGGCCCGCCGTCAGCAGATCATCAGTAATACCGTCGTATTGTTTGTGCTGGATATCGCCCAGAATAAAGCCGGGCACCTGATTTACCTCAGGAGTGTCGTTGTCACTGTCATTGCAGGCACTCAAAACAAAGCCTGTAGCGCCGATCAGCGTACAGATCATGATACGTTTCATGGTCGTTCCTTATTTTGTTGTTGTTAAGAACGGGTCGGGACCACGACCCGAAACGACCTCCATGCGCCTCCTGTGCCATGATTATATCTTTATGTTTTTATTGGCTATTTTTTAAATCTTCTTTGCCCGGAACGTATAGCTGTCCAGATTTCAGTACAACCCGCTCTTGCAGGAATACGGATTCCCGTCGAAACAACCTGCAGCAGGGGCTATCACAGCCTGCATGTCCGGAAACCAGGACACCGTCGTGATTGTCGGACAGCCGATTAAAACGACATACATCCAGCCATATCAGCAAAACTAACCTAACCGGATAAATGGCAGCAGACTGAACCCGATCATTACAACAATCGCCAGGCAGGCAGCCAGCGTACGCAGGGGTTTATGCCGGAACATGCGCCAGATTCCACCGGTTTCCCCGTTTGAGCGCCGAGCCTCATACGCTTCACGCTGGCATTCCATCCGCTTGCGCTGGTATTCCTGCAGCAAGCCTCTGGCCCTCTCCGCTTCCTCGATATCATGCACCCAGAACCCACCCATGCTGATCCCCCAGCGGCTCGGCGGCGTCTCGTAGTAGCGCACATCATGGGCATCAAAAAGGGCCCGTATTTCCTCGGCTTCGTCATCGGGCACGTGGCGCAGATTCATCAGATGGTGGGGCATGGAGGCTCGTTGGCTGGCACAGGACAGGGTAATGCCGATATTCTAGCATCAAAGACCGACAGACCGAATTTACAACCGGAACCATTCATGACAGATCACCCCCTCCGCCTGTTGCTGGATTTTGAAGCCTGCGCCCAGAGAGACAATGGCCAGGCTCCGGCATTCCTGCACCGGCGGGATCGCAAGTTTGCACTGACCTGCGAACAGCAAGGAACCACGCCAGACCCGGAACGCTGGATGGCACACATGAACAACCTGAGTGGCCCTGGCGCAGGCAACTCCGCCGCAGAAAAGACCCTGCGTTTCTGGCGCCGGATCAACCGCGGATTTGTTGTAGCGGGGACCCTGCTGGGCATGCTGACCATGCTCGGTCTGCTGTTTTATGATGGCGGCCAGCGCATCAATGTTACCGTTATTCTGGCGGTTGCCGCTTTCCAGATAGTGCTGGCACTGGCGACCACAGTGCAGTCTCTGGCAGGATGGCAACCATGGCGTGGATTGCTCAGGCACTTCCGGAACTGTCCTGAGTCTGTAGTTTTCAGGGAACTCAGGCCGCTTCTCATGGCGCGGGCCGCACAGCTTGGCGGGCTGTGTTTTGCTCTATCCGGACTGGTAACCTTGCTGGTTATGGTGGTGCTTCAGGATCTTGCCTTCGGCTGGAGCACGACTCTTGAGACAGACGCCAGCAGTTATTATCGACTGATCTCTGCCATTTCCACACCCTGGGCGTGGCTGTGGCCGGCTGCTGCGCCCGATTTTGCACTTGTGGAAGCCACCCGGTTCTTTCGTGCCTCAGCGGGCGAAGGCAACATGGACCCGGCACGCTGGGGCCAGTGGTGGCCCTTTATTGCCATGCTATGGACAACCTGGGCACTGCTGCCACGACTCATTCTTTCCGTACTGGCAAACGTGCTGATCCGCAGGAAAGCCCGGCGCCTGCTAACCAGCCACCCGGCAATGCGTGCCCTGATGTACCGCATGGAAACGCCGGCTCTTGAGACTGGTAACGAATATAACGATGCGTCCGACCTGCCAGACACCGATACCCAGCTGAGCCTGGATCCTTTGCCGGATTCACGCATAGTATTGTGTTGGGCTGGTGCGGGCGAACCGGAGCTGCCGGACACCCTCAGCACAGGCAAAAGCCTGATTACCAAAGCGGGAGGCAGAATGACTCTGGAGGAAGACCGACAGGCTCTGGAGCGAATCGCCACCGAACTGGCCCAGGGCCCCAGCCTGCCTGTTCTTCTGGTTACCCGCAGCTGGGAGCCTCCCACCGGTGAGCTTGAAGACTTTCTGGCCAGCGCCCGGAAACTCTGGCCGGAAGGCTCCAGGGTTGCCCTGGTGCCTCTGGCGAACCTCACGGCGCTGAAGCCGGATACCCCGCAGGTTCAGCAATGGCTGAGATTTGCCAGGCGGGCAGGTACAGATTTTGTAACAGTCAGCCTGGTACCAACCCAGCAAACCGTACCCGATATGGAAGGGGGAATTATTGAATGAAAAACACCCCCATCTTCGCGGTCGTAGGTCATCCAAACAAAGGCAAATCCAGTGTCGTGGCAACTCTGTCGCAAAACGACGCCATTGCCATTGCACTGGAGCCAGGTACCACGCGCAGGCGACAGTCATACCCTCTTAGTGTTGATGGCAAAGTGCTCTACACCCTGGTAGACACGCCCGGGTTTCAGCGGCCCCGACGTGTTCTGGAGTGGCTGGAGGCGCACAGCGTCTCGGCATCGGATCACAGCGAAACCGTACGTGCGTTTGTGATGCAGCACCGGGGCGACGGTCGCTTTACTGATGAGTGTGAACTGCTGACCCCATTGATCGAAGGCGCCGGCATTATCTACGTTGTAGACGGATCCACCCCCTACAGTGCCGAACATGAAGCGGAGATGACCATTTTGCGCTGGACGGGGCAACCCAGCCTTGCTCTGATTAACAGCATAGGAACTGACGATTACAGTGACACCTGGCAGGCAGCACTGGGGCAGTTCTTCCAGGTTGTACGCAAATTCGACGCTGTTCGCGCCCCGTTCGAGCAACATCTCAGTCTTTTACGGGCCTTTGGCCAGCTTGAGCCCGACTGGGAGCAGGCTCTGGATCAGGCAACTCACCACTTGTCCGCCCAGCGCCAACAGCGGCGGCAGCAAGCGGCACGCATTATTGCCAGAGCCCTGAACGACATGATGTCACTCCAGGAAAAGCGCACCCTCACACTGGACCAGGCCGCAGGCACCAGTGATACCACGCTTGCCGACCAGCTCCGGCAGCGCTGGTACCGGCACCAGCGCCAGCGGGAAGAATCTTTGCGCGTGGAGATTGAACACCTGTATCAGCATCAGTCGATCCGCCGGCAGGAGGCGGAACTGGAATGGCACAGCGATCACGACCTGTTCTCTGAAGACAGTCGCAAACACTGGGCTGTCAGCAAGCGCTATCTCGCTACAGCCGGCTTTGGTGCGGGCGCTGTCGGCGGCGCTGGACTGGATGCAATAACCCTGGGCTCCTCCCTCGGAACCGGGGCTCTGGTAGGCGGCCTCATCGGCGCAGCCGGCAGTTATTTTTACGGGAGCCGGCTAACACTCCCTGCGCTGAACATCGGGATACTCCGGGATGGCCTTAAAACTGCCACATTCGGGCCTGTACAGGACAGCCAGTTCGGATATGTTGTACTGGGACGAGCGGTGGATCACTGGTGGCACATAAGCCATCGTAACCACGCTGGCCGAGAATTGCTCGACCTGGAACCGGCAGACCATCACTGGCTCGAAAGCCTCGACAAAAAGAGCCGACAGACCATTCAGCGAACCTTCGACAAGTATCGTAAACAGCAATTTCTGGACGAAGGCCAAAGGCATAAATTTTATGCCGCCATTGAACAATGTATGGCGATTTATGACGACTGGCGGTTGAACCGGACCTGAAAGGGGTGTTTATACTGTAAGGCTATTCCATCAAAAAACGGGGAATGCTAATGAAGATTGTACGAATTAAAGACATCATTGGTACCGAACGCGAAGTTCATGGGCCAGGCTGGACAAGCCGTCGCATGCTGCTGAAAAAAGACGGTATGGGCTTTTCTTTCCACGAGACAATTATCCCTGCAGGTGCCGAAATGAACCTGTGGTACAAGCATCACCTGGAAGCGGTTTACTGCGTAGCCGGCAATGGCACCATTACCGACAAGGCAACTGGTGAGACCCACGAGATTTCCGACGGAACACTTTACGCCCTCGACAAGCATGACCAGCATACCCTCCGTGGCGGCACTGAGGACATGCGCCTGATCTGTGCATTCAACCCACCCGTCACCGGGCAGGAAGTACACGACGAAGACGGAGCTTACCTGCCAGATACCAGCGAAGACTGATCCTTCTTGTCCCGGCCTGACCAATCCGCAACGCCCACACTGCCACCGACAGCAAGCCTGCTGCCAGTGGCGGTGTTACTTTGGCTGGCCGGAGTTTATCTACGCATTCCCATTCTGGTTGCGCCACCACTGGCACCGTTTATCGGTGATGAGCTGGCACTCTCTCAGACCCTGACCGGCGCTCTGACCACACTGCCCATTCTGATGCTTGCTATAGGCGCCAT
Source organism: Marinobacter sp. F3R11 (assembly GCF_003318275.1). Taxonomy (GTDB): domain Bacteria; phylum Pseudomonadota; class Gammaproteobacteria; order Pseudomonadales; family Oleiphilaceae; genus Marinobacter. Next base: position 324,785 of record NZ_QOCH01000003.1, read on the forward strand.
GCCCGGTTCGCTATCCATATCACGCATAGGCCCGCGTAATACACTGGCCCTCGCCATCGCCATCATGGTCAGCGGCTCCGCCGGTCGCGGTCTTGCTCCCGACACCGTCACACTGATGCTCACCAGCGCCACAATGGGCCTTGGCATTGCCATGATGCAACCTGCACTGCCTGCGTTGTTGCCGCGCTGGCTGGAACCCAAACACCTGGCCTTCGGTTCTGCTATCTACATGAATGGCATGCTGATGGGCGAATTCATCGGTGCGGGTATTACCTTGCCTGTTCTCATGCCCATGCTGGAAAACAGCTGGAGAGCAACCATGCTGGCCTGGTCATTACCGGCATTGCTGATCGCCGCCGCCCTGTTCCTTCCCAAACGCGACCTGGCCAGGCCCGTCCACAAAGTCGCCTGGTTACCAGACTGGAAAAACCCTCTGACACTCAGGCTTGGCTTATTACTTGGCGCATCCGCCTCCCTGTTTTTTGGCGTAAACGCCTATATGGGCGCGTTGCTGGAACAACGAGGGGAATTTGAAAACCTCTCCGAAGCCCTGTTCTCGTTCAACTTCGCACAGGTAATAGCCTCACTGCTGATGCTGAAAATGGCCCGCCACTGGGTCGGCCGGAAAACCCCACTGGTAATCATGCTGGTGTGCGGTCTGCTGGGAGCCTCGGGGGCACTGCTATTTACCGGATGGTGGGCCATAGCCAGTGCAACCTTCATGAGCTTCACCGTCGGCGTATTGCTGATTATGACCGTAGCACTGCCACCGCTGCTGGTGCCCGCCAGCGAAACCGGCAGGCTATCGGCCGGCAACTTCCTGGTGGGCTATACCATTGCTTTCGTCATCCCCATGCTTGGCGGCTTGCTCTCTGACTGGACCGGAGACGTAAGACACGCCATAGCCGTAATGATTGCCTACGGCATCCTCGTCTTACCGTTAGCCATCAAACTAAACCTGCAACGGCAGCAAACTAAACCTGCAATGGCAGTAAACTAAACCTGCAATGGCAGTAAAGCAGCCCTGCCAATGATTGACGGTGCAGGGCCGGGGCGCGGGGGCGCCTTTTCCTCTGGGAAAAACAACTCGCTGCGCTCAGACATTTTTTCCCGACGGGAAAGACACCCCCACACCCCGGCCTTCTGACTTTAAATGTAGTAGTCCTTTAAAGGGGGGAACCCGTTGAACTCCACTGCGCTGTATGTTGTGGTGTAGGCTCCGGTAGAAAGCCAGTACATACGATCGCCAATAGCCAGATTCAGTGGTAACGGATACTTATGGTGCTCGTACATGATGTCCGCACTGTCACACGTCGGCCCGGCAATCACACAGTCTTCACCTTCGCCTTTTTTATCCGTCCAGATCGGGAACTTGATCGCTTCATCCAGCGTCTCAATCAAACCATTGAACTTGCCAACGTCAGCAAATACCCAACGATGCAGAGCGGTGCGGGACTTACGGGCGATCAACACCACTTCGCTCACCAGAACGCCTGCGTTTGAGATCAGCGACCGGCCTGGCTCAATAATGATCTCGGGCAGTTCATCACCGAAGTCTTCTTTCAGAAAACGGGTGATTTCCGCCGCATACACACTCAGTTCATTGGTCCGGTTGATGTAGTTGGCGGGAAAGCCACCGCCCATATTGATCATCTTCAGTTCAATGCCATCTTCTTCCTTCAGACGCTCGAAAATAACCTTCGCCTTGTTCAGCGCCGAATCCCACGCGCCAATTTCACGCTGCTGAGAACCCACGTGGAACGACACACCATAGGGCACCAAACCCAGGTCCCGGGCCAGGATAAGCAAATCCATAGCCATATCACTCTCACAACCAAACTTGCGGGAAAGCGGCCAGTCGGCTGTTTGCGTACCGTCGGTCAGAATGCGCACATACACCTTCGCACCCGGAGCCGCCTTGGCAAGAGTGCGCAGATCCGCCTCAGAGTCCGTGGCAAACATACGCACACCTTTCTCGTAGAAAGTGCGAATATCCCGCGCCTTCTTGATGGTGTTGCCATAGCTGATCCGATCGCCGGTCACCCCAAGCCCCATAACCTTTTCCAGTTCATACACCGAGGCAATATCAAAGTTCGCACCCTTGTCCCGCAGCATAGTCAGAATCTGCGGAGCCGGGTTAGCCTTCACCGCGTAATAAACACTGGCATAAGGGAAGCCTTCCACCAGTTCATCGTACTGACGATCAATGGTGGCGGTATCAATCACCACAAACGGTGTCTCTTTGGTATCTGCAAACGCCTTGATCCGGTTAAAAGTCTCAGCGGTGTAGTAATCGGTGATGTGAGCGTTGGCTGACTCGGTCATTGATGGTGTATCCCTCCCGGGGGAATAAACACAGGCGCCGGAACCAGAATGGCCCGACAATAATCGCGATAATCGGGCTTTTCTCAGCCCTCAGATATGAGCACATCTACCCATAATCTGTAGTATCCGAGAAGTCACCAAAATGGCTGCAAGGCTGCAGGCGGGGAGGGCGTCTGCGCCGGGAAAAAATGTCTGAGCGAAGCGAGTTGTTTTTCCCAGAGCAGACGCCCTCCCCGCCTGCGGCTCACCCCCAAAACAAGCCTTAGCGAACCCCAACCAAACCCTCTATAATCCACCAACATCAAACAACCATCACAGGCCCCCAATGGCGCGACTCATCACAGCAGCCCTTATCGCCCTGCTGTTCCTGACTGGCTGCGCCGAAAACACCTCGCCGCCCACGTTCAAGCAGGCACTGCCCACCGCCACCCAGCAACCGGTCAGCTTCAACGAAGACGTCCGACCCATTGTGGAAGCCAAATGTCTGGCATGTCACAGCTGTTTCGACGCACCCTGTCAGCTCAAAATGGAATACTCCGACGGCCTCATCCGCGGCGCCCATAAAGACGCGGTGTACGATGGCGCTCGCCTGAAAACCCAACAGGCAACCCGGCTGGGGATCGATGCCCAAACCGAGCAACAGTGGCGGGGCAAAGGGTTTTATTCAGTACTCGCCCGGGGCGACCAGACCCGCAGCCTTTTTGAAAACATGATCCGGCTGGGCAAGGAATACGAGTTTCCGCCCAACAGCAAACTGCCAGACGATATTGAACTCGGGCTTTCCCGCGCTAACCAGTGCGTCAGCAACGCTGACTTCGCAGACTACGCCAGCGATCACCCCTACGAGGGCATGCCCCTGGCCGTAACCGGCCTGACCGACGACGAATACGCCACGCTAACCGGCTGGCTCAACCAGGGTGGTGCCATAAGCCCGCCGGTTACCCATATAAGTGAAGCAGAGCAAAACCACATTGAACGCTGGGAAGCCTGGCTCAATGGAAGTGACCGGCGGCAACAACTGGTCAGCCGCTGGATTTATGAACATCTCTATCTTGCCCACCTGTATTTCGAGGAAAACGGTGTTAATACCCGTTTCTTTGAAATCGTGCGCTCACGTACCCAGCCAGACACTCCCATCGACATGATCGCAACCCGTCGGCCCAACGACGACCCGGAAGGCCCGGTGTATTACCGGTTACGCCCGGTAGCGGGCAGCATTGTGCACAAACGCCACATCACCTTCGCGTTTGGGGAAAAACAGTTTGAACGTACCCGCGAATTGTTTGAAACCGGTGACTGGCAAGTAGAAACCATGCCGGACTACAGCCGGACCAGCCGTGCCAATCCATTTGTCACCTTTGCTGATATTCCGTCCAAAGCGCGCTACCAGTTCATGCTCGACAACGCCGAGTACTTTACCCGCACCTTCATTCGCGGGCCGGTGTGCCGCGGCCAGATTGCCACCGACGTCATCCGTGATCATTTCTGGGTGACCTACCACGATCCGGAAGACGACCTGTATGTAACCAGCGCAGAGTATCGCGACAAGGTGAATCCCTTACTGGCTCTGCCAGGGCAGGACAGCGCCCTGCTGGATCTGGGCGAGAATTGGAGCGACTATAAAGGCAAGCGCAATCAATACCGCGAGCTGCGAAACAAGGCCTACGCAGAGGCTTACCCAAGGGGCGCATCCCTTGATCATATCTGGGACGGTGATGGCAACAATACCAATGCACTGCTAACCGTCTTCCGGCACCACGACAACGCCTCTGTACAACGAGGCCTGATCGGTCAGGTTCCGCTGACCAGCTGGTGGATGGACTACCCCCTTTTCGAGCGCACCTACTACGAACTGGTGGTTAACTTTGATGTCTTCGGCAATGTGGCTCATCAGGCCCAGACGCGCCTCTACTTTGACCTGATCCGCAACGGTGGCGAACAGGACTACCTGCGTCTGGTACCACCCGGAGAGCGCAACCGGGTCTTACAGAACTGGTATCAGGGCGCAGGAGAGCTGAAACTGAACTTCAGCTATGCGCGCATGGACGAGACAGCCCCATCTCAGGTGTCTTATGCAACTTCGGCGTTTAACGAAGAGCTGGGAGCGCGCCTGCTAACGCACTTTCGTGACCTGAACGCTGAGCGGGACGACCCCATCAACCGCTGCGCCGGCAGCAACTGTGGCCGGAAAGATGAACCCGAATGGGTTCGCGATGCGGATCAGGCGCTTTCCGAACTGGCAGCAATCCGGGCCGAATTCCTGCCGGCGATCAGCTACCTGCCCAACGTCACTTTCCTGCGGGTATACAACGAGCAAGGCGAGCGCACCCTGTACACCCTCATCCGCGACCGCGCCCACAGCAGCGTTGCCTTTCTGTTCGGAGAAGATCTGCGCTACCAGCCAGAGAACGACAGGCTGACCATCTACCCGGGAATCATCGGTAGCTACCCGAACTTTATGTTCGACATTCCTGCATCACAGCTGGGGCTGTTCAAAGACCGGATGAAAGGTCTGAAAGCCGAGGATCCGGAAGGTTTTGAAGCACTGGTAGGTGTTTGGGGTGTGCGCCGCACCCACCGGCAGTTCTGGGAAATTCTTCACGACATCACAGCCTGGCATCGGGAGCACCAGCCCCTTCAGGCAGGTATTTTCGATATCAACCGCTACAAAAACCTGTAACCAGACAGCCCCGGTATCAGACGGCTATCTGCGGGGGAGGTGGCTCGGGGGCATCAGAGCCACCCGGGTCCCTGGGTTCACTCTGTTGCTGCAGGTATTCCAGGATAGCGTCCTTCAGGTCGTTGCCCTGGCCCAGCCCCTGGTTACCGAACAAACGGTTGAACTCCAGCACGTAGGGATAGCCTTCCACCAGCGCAATATCAAAACCTGCGTGATCTACCTCCAGTTCCCGTGCAAGCCGCAAGGCAAGATCGGTCATTACCGCAGGCACAGGGCTGTCGTCTATCTGGCCACCTTTTGACACGTTGTTGTAAAAGCCCTGATCGGCCTGCGTGCGCCAGTAGGCAGTGACGACCCTGTCTCCCACAATCACAATGCGCGCATCGCGATCCAACGGCAGATATTCCTGAACGTACAGAACATCTGTGCGCTCGCAGTACCGGCGCCAGTCATCACGGTTTTCAATCAACCAGACGCCTTCACCCATACTGGCCTTGGGCAGCTTCGCCACAAAGGGCAACGCCATAACACTCCAGATATGCTCCCGCTCCTGAGCACCGTTGCCTTCAATGATTGTCCAGGGAATATGCTCCGGAGCTACCGCCTCAAAAGCGCGGGTCATTTCCACCTTGTCATGACCAATGAGATAGCTTGCAACGCTGGGGAAAACCCGGCATTTCAAACCATATACCAGGGCATTGAGCTGCCAGTATTCAGGGAAAAGTACCCAGTCTGCATCACGCAGCAATTCTTTATGACTCAGAAAGTGCTCCGGCTTGACGACGGTCGTGTCAGGAAAACCAAGCGTGCGGAAAACATTAAACGATACAAGGTGCATAGCGGGGTCGCGCAGATAAAAGTGAATAAATTTTAGGCAGTTTTGATCTGCGCGCAAGCTTTTTATGAGCAGGCTTGACTACGATCATGGAACACACAAAACATATTGATAATAATTCGCATTATATTGTTAATTCATCTGCCCTGGAGCCATACCATGACAAACCTTCGCCACTTTACCGTTGTAGCCGCTGCCCTTTTGATTGCAGTACCTGCATTTGCCAGCGACACCGACCACTTCAAAGGAGAGCCCTCGCATACCCTTGAGCAGGCTGTTACCAACCTCTCTCAGTACAACAAAAAACTGGAAAAAGTGCTGGCCGGCGATCTGTCCCCGGAAGCCATGAACGAAGTGCACCAGCTCACTTACACGCTGGAAAATGCCCTGCAAAAGCTGGATGACGAGATCGACGAACTTGAGGAAACCCTGGAGAAAGTCCACAAGGCTTCGGAACGTGCTGATGCAGACACTGTTCGCTCTGCTGGCAAGCAGTACCTAACCAACAGCCGGAAAATAGTTCAGTAACAACCTGTTGAACACTCTTATCATAAACCCTGCTACCCTCTGATCAGACTATTCATATATGGTCCGGTCAGAGGCGATTGATGGACAAACAGGCACAGGAAATCCTTCAGCAGGTACGGGACGATCTCCAGTCAGGCGCAGCAAAACTTGCTATTCGCACGCTGGCATCTTTATGTCAGTGGCTCGAAGCGTCAGAGGTCAGCGCGGGTGAGTTGGATGCAGTCCTGACGGCTCTGCATGCAGCGCGACCCAGCATGGTGCCACTTGCCAACGCGATCTCTCGTTGCCGGCGGAAGCTTGAAATCCGTAATGACAGCGCGCCTGCAAGCACCCACGCCTGCGCCGTTATTCATGAAGTCCTACAGCAACTGCAGAATGCCCAGGCCCAGATAGCGGAACATGCGGCAGAGCTGGTGTCACCGGGCGCCGTTATCCTGACTCACAGCAACAGCTCGCAGGTATTCGCCCTGTTCCGGCACCTCAGCAAACAGCGTCGCCCTTTTTCGGTAATCTGTACCCAGAGCAGCCCCGGCAACGAGGGTTTTACGCTTGCCCGGCAACTGGATGAGCTGGACATTGAGGTTACCCTGATTACCGATGCCCAGATCGGGCTGTTCACGGCCAAGGCAGATCTGGTGATCTGTGGCTGCGACACATGGCTCAGCGATGATGCCTTTATCAATAAAAGCGGCACCTATCTGATGGCTCTTGCGGCCCGGGCACAGGCAAAACCCTGCTGGGTACTGGCTGATTCGTTCAAGGACAGCTCTGCCACCAGTAAAACCGTTGTGCTTGAAGAAATGCCGGAGAGTGAACTGGGCGCGCCAGTGGGAAAACACATCACCGTTCGTAATATTTACTTTGAAACTATCCCTGGGCACCTGCTTTCAGGGCGGGTCAGCGAGCAGGGCGTTTTTTCGTTCCATGCTGAGCCTCTGCAGTAAGCGGATCCTCAGGCCAGGGATGTTTGGGATATCGGCCACGGGTATCTTTTCTCACCTGTGGATAGACATTAACCCAGAAACTGCCCAGATCTGCCGTCACCGCCAGTGGCCGGCGCGCTGGCGAAAGCAGGTGAATCACCACTGGCACTTTACCACCAGCCACTTCCGGTGTTTTTGTCCAGCCGAACAGTGCCTGTAGCTTGGCCGCCAGAACCGGCCCGTTCTCAGCCGTATAATCCACATCAACGGAACTGCCGGTGGGAATAGTCAGTGCAGTGGGTGCAAGTTCAGCCAGTTGCTGCTGTTGGGGATACTCAAGCAAGCTGTTGAGGGCGTTCTGCAGGTTCAGCCGCGCCAGTTCAGACCACCGGCTGATGCCTGTCAGGAAAGGCGCAAGCCATTGTTCCAGTGCCTCTGTCAGGGCCTTATCGCTGACGTCTGGCCATTGGCCGGGGAAGTGTTTGGCCAGCAACGCAACCCGTGCCTGCCACTGCCTGGCAGCAGGGGTCCAGGGCAGACTATCCAGGCCTTTACGCCGAATAGCAGCAAGCAGGCCCTGCTGAATCAGCTCGGGGGAGACTTTATCCAGGGGTTTCTCGGCAAGAAGAAGTGCTCCCAGACGGCGGCTTCTGCGGGCAACCACCCTGCCGCGTTTATCATCCCATTCCGCCTCATCTTCTTCACTTATATGGGCTGACAGATCAGATTCCAGAACCGGCAGGTCCACCGGCGCCGCCAGATAAATGGTTGCCTCTTTTGCCTTGCCATCCAGGTCTGCAGCCACCAGCCACTCATGCCGTGCCAGACCATCGTCATCCCGCAGCACCGCACCTTTGCCATTGCTGAGCTGATATCTTGGTGTATCGCCCGACCGCCGCTTGCCAATTCGATCAGGGTAAGCGAGTGCTAACAAACGCCCGACCTCGGTGTCCGTCGGCACCTCTTCCGGTTTACTTTTGCCACCTGTTTCCGGACCTGCCAGACGCTTTGCCTGCTGGCTCAGCGCCTGCAACCGCCGCGTATCTATGCGCTGGGAGCCCCGTTCACCACGAAGTACGCGGATACGCTCATGCATATCGGCACCGGATCCCGGGCCCAACAGGTCCCGGTCTTCCAGCAACGCGGCTAACTCGGCCGCCAGCCTGCCAAGCCCTAGCGATCGCCCCAGTATGACCATGTGTGCCAGCCGGGGATGAATGCCCAGTGCCCGTGCCGATTTACCATGCCCGGTAATCGCGCCATCATCGCCCAGCATATCCAGCCACTGCAGTAATTCCACGGCTTGCTGCCAGTGAGCAGGCGGCGGCGGGTCAATCCATACCAGCTTGTCGGGTGTCCGGGCGCCCCACTGCGCCAGTTCAAGTACAAGGGGTGCCAGATCCGCTTCGCGAATCTCCGGTGGGGTAAAATCAGCAAGCCCGAACTGTTCTGACTCACTCCATAACCGGTAACATACGCCCGGTTCAACACGACCAGCACGGCCTTTGCGCTGTTCTGCCGACGCTTTTGAAACCCGCCCGGTTACCAGCCTTGTCATTCCACTGTTAGGATCGAACACCGCCCTGCGTTGCTGGCCACTGTCCACCACCACCCGTACGCCTTCGATCGTCAGGCTTGTTTCCGCAATGGCGGTTGCCAGCACGAGTTTCCGGGAGCCCTCTGGAGCCGGAGCAATGGCCTGATCCTGTGCAGCGGTATCGAGATTGCCGAACAAGGGCGCAACCACAACATCCGGAGCCACCTGCCCGACAAGAGCCTGAGCTACCCTATGAATCTCCCCGGCTCCCGGAAGAAATACCAGTACCGAGCCTGGCTGTTGTGCCAGTGCCTCGTTAATCACAGCTACCACCTGATCCACCAGCCGGGGATTGCGCTGTGCCGAAGGCGCAGGCCGGTAAAACACCTCCACCGGGAAGGCCCGCCCTTCACTGGTTAATACAGGTACATCCCCCAGCATTCGGGCAATAGGGGCAGTGTCCAGTGTCGCGGACATTACCAGTACCCGCAGATCCTCCCGCAGCGCTTCCTGAGTCTCTCGCACCAGGGCAAGCCCGAGATCGGCCTGCAATGATCGCTCGTGAAATTCATCAAATAGCACTGCAGCGTACTCTTCCAGCATAGGGTCATTCTGGATCAGCCGGGTAAGAATTCCTTCAGTAACAACTTCTATGCGCGTCGTGCCGGAGATTCTGGTATCCAACCGCGTACGGTAGCCTACGGTCTGCCCGGGCTGCTCTCCCAGTTGCAAGGCCATGTACCTGGCAGCCGAACGGGCCGCCAGCCGTCTCGGCTCCAACATCAGTATTTTCCGCCCCTTCAGCCAGGAGGCCTCCAGCAAGGCCAAAGGCACACGGGTTGTTTTACCGGCACCCGGCGGAGCCTGCAGCAGTGCCGTGGTGGTCTGCTCAAGGGTTTGTTTTAACTCTGGGAGGATATGATCTATCGGGAGCACTTTTTCGCTCTGGTTTCGGGCATGCGCAAGGTTAACTTAGGAGCTTAACATGGTTGAGCCCGGGTATTTTCAGCAGGACCGGATCGTTCTTGCGTGCCAGGCTTCGGGGCGGGGAACGAAGAAAACAAACATCAGGCCAAATGCCAGTGCCCCAACGCCTATTCCGAAAGCGGAAACAAGGGTACCGCCGGCATCAAGCCATTGTTTGGTCAGCCAGGGACCAACCATCTGGGTGAAACCGTAGAGGGCCACCATGGCAGCAGATAACCGCGGCCCCTGATGTGGATGCAGGGCACGTCCGATGCGCTGAGTCAGCAAAACTGTACCAAGAAAGGTACCGCCTACCAATGCAGCGCATAGCATCAAGCCAATAGTCCCAGGCCAGAGAACCGCGGCCAGAACACCCGCCAGCTGAATCAGGAAATTCAGCTTCAGGGCTGGTATATCGCCCAGTTTCGTTCCGAGTTTATTCCACAGCCATGCGGCGGGAATGGTGCATAACGCCACGATAAGCCAGGTTCCGTCTATCAACCAGTGGCCGGCTTCCAGCTCCAGTTTTGCAAGCAGAGGCAGGAAAGTCATAGGCAGTATGTAGCCCAGCCCGGCACCCGCGTAGGACAGAAACAGTGGTGCACTGGCCCGGTCTATGAGTGGCGTGGTACTTGCGGTTTTACCATCAGCGTCAGGCAGGTGATCCTGCAACTCCAGACGCGATAGACGACAAGCCCCCCACAGGGCCAGAGGAATGGAGATCAGAGCCGCTGGCCACCAGCGCTCAGCGCCCTCCAGCCAATCAGCACTACCGCTTACCAACCCGCTCGAAACCAGCAGACCCAAGCCTACACCTATGTATACAAGCCCGCTCACACTGGCGCGATTGCGCAACACCAGCCATTCAAGAATCAACGCCGGAGCCTGCACAAAAATCACACCATTGGCGACTCCGTTCAGCCAGCGACTGGCAGAAATAGCAGTCAGACTGTCAGTCTGGGTTATGAAAACTGTGGTTATTACATGCACCGTCAGAAAGATAGGAAGCAGAACACGGATCTGGCTGACCCTGTGCCAACGAATCGCCAGCATGGCACCTACCAGATAGCCAAAGTAATTCCAGGTAGCAACCGCCGCGCCTTCAGGTGCAGTGAACTGAGCATCTTCAACCAGATAAGGCAGTAGCGGGGTGTAGATAAAACGACCAAGCCCGTGCACGACCATCAGCATAATGGCGCCAGCCGCCAGAACGCCAAAGAGCTCTTTCGGGGTTGTGCTGTTCTGCTGATACATGCTTTCTGTTCCGGCGAGTTTATTTTCTGCCAGGCAGTCTATGCGAGTCGCTCGGTCGTGTCAGTTTGACCTTAGCAGAACAGCCTGTCCCACCGCCTTATGAGGGGGACTTTTCATGATTGGCTTTCGCCCACTGGTAGATGCGCGCGAAAGCCTCGGCCAGTTGCTCTGGATTATGGGGTGGCTGAATAAGTGCTGCCAACTCGCCATCCGGGTTCAGCAGTGCAAAATGTCCGCTATGATCAACCAGCAGCTGTCCATCCACCTCGCGATGCACAAAAACCGCACTCAGGCTTTTCGCCAGTTCACGCAAGGTTTCCAGATCACCGGTCAGGCCATGAAAGTTCTCTCCAAAAAACCCGGTATAGGCCTTGAGCTGCTCAGGCGTATCATGCTCCGGATCTGCACTGACCAGCAGATAATCCGGCTGAGGCAATTCATTCGACAGTAACGTGTCTGTACGTCGCAGGTTGGCCATGGCCGCCGGGCAGATATCCGGGCAATTGGTGTAACCAACAAACGCAAACGTCCACCGGCCACGAAGGCTTTCCCGGGTAACAGTCTCGCCGTTTTCATTCACCAGCGTAAACTCAGCCAGCGGCCGCGGCTGGTCATAGACATAAGTGTTCATCTCGGCCAGATCCGGAGCCGGTGTGGGTTCCCCGCCATCGGACAGAAACACCTGGCGCCCTACAACGCCACCAAAAATCAGCACCACCAGTAGCAGAAGTGCAAACAACGTCAACCGAACTGAACGATTCATCATTACTCCAATTGGCCAACTCAGCAGTAACGCAATGACAGCAGGAGGGGGGGAGCCTTTTCCTCTGGGAAAAACAACTCGCTGCGCTCAGACATTTTTTCCCGGCGGAAAAGGCTCCCCCCCTCCTGCTGGCGCGTATGCACCAAGTCAGAAAAACACAAAGTGATCCACAAGAAGTACCACAAACAGAGCCATCAGGTAAGTGATGGAGTATTTGAAGGTGTTCAGTGCAACTCGCCGGTCATCGCCCTTGATCAGACGCACAGCATAGTGCAGAAAGCGTAAGCCTAATACGAGGGCCCCGGCCAGGTAAATCCAGCCGGACATACCTGTGACAAATGGTAGCAGGCTGACAGCCAGCAACATGAGGGTATAAAGCAGTATGTGCAGTTCAGTGTATTTATTGCCGTGAGTAACGGGCAGCATGGGGATGCCGGCCTTCGCATATTCCTCTTTGCGATGAATAGCCAGCGCCCAGAAGTGGGGTGGTGTCCAGGCGAAAATGATCAGAACCAGAAGCAGTGCATGGCCGTCGACCTGCCCTGTAACTGCCGTCCAGCCCAACAGGGGTGGCATTGCCCCTGCGAGACCACCAATCGTTATGTTCTGGGGAGTCGCCCGTTTCAGGAACAGGGTGTAAACACCTGCATAACCCACCAGAGAAGCCAGGGTGAGCCAGGCTGTCAGGTGGTTCACCTGCCACATCAGCAAGATCATACCAATACAGGCCAGCAGTACTGCAAATACGATAGCCTCTACCGGGGAAATCCTGCCTGTGGCAACCGGGCGTTTGCGGGTGCGGGCCATAACTGTATCAATTTTCTGGTCGACCACATGATTGACCACGGCGGCTGCACCGGCAAGCAGGGCAATGCCCAGGTTGCCGTATATCACTACAGTCCAGCCAGGTAACCCCGGGGTAGCCAGCAACATTCCTATAACCGATGTCAGGATCATCAACGCCACGACACGGGGTTTGGTCAGTTCCAGATAATCCCTCCAGGAAATCGATCGGGTGGATTGAATGGAAACCCCTTGAGCCGGCAGTACGTTCACTTGTTCACTCATGCCGTAATCTCCTGATTCATTGTTTTTGTATGTATCGCTGTTTCACTCTTTAGCTCCGGAGACACATGGGACAACTGATAGTGTCGCCAGGTCAGATAAATCACCGACAGCAGCAACCCGGCGCCCATGGCGTTATGGGCAACAGCAACGGGAAGGGGAATGAAAAGCAGAACGTTGGCAATCCCCAGGCTGATCTGGGCCACCAGAGCCGCTGCAACCAGCAGGACAGGGCCGCGCAGATCCCGGCCTGTGGCCTGACGCCAGAGCAAAACCAGCAGAACGGAAAAATATGCCAGAACCACCAGGGCACCCGCCCTGTGAGTTACGTGAATCGCTACCCGTCCATCCGCGTTAAGCTGCCCTCCAAGATAGTTAGGGCCGACATGCTGGGTAATATCAAAACCGTGTTGGAAATCCATGCCTTCCGGCCACCACTGCCCCTGGCATGTTGGCAGATCGGTACAGGCGACAGCTGCATAATTTGCAGCCGTCCAGGCACCCAGAGCAATCTGCATGATGATCAGTAAAAGCCCCCCGGCGAGCCATGGGCGAAAGCTCGCTATACCGTATGTTGGCGCCGGCCTGTTCGCAGAAGCAGGTGTTTCCGGGATAACCCCAGCCTGATGAGCCGCAAACTTCCGAAGACGAAGCAGCAGCAGGGTAAGCAGGCTCAGTGTGGTGAAACCACCCAACAAGTGAAGAGCAACGACCTGGGGCCAGAGCTTCAGAGTGACTGTCCACATACCGAAGGCCCCCTGCAGCAGAATAAATCCTGCAATGAACAGAGGTAGCCTGAAAGGCATACCGCTTCGGCGCTGTCGCACCGCGCTGGCAGCCAGTCCGAACACCACCAGCCCCAGCGTACCGGCTGCGTAGCGATGGATCATTTCCGGCCAGCCCTTGGCCACATCCACGGGCGTATCCGGAAACCGGGCATTGGCGATGGCGATGCTCGCCTCGCTCTGGGGCACGGTGATGAATCCGTAACAACCCGGCCAGTCAGGGCAACCCAGTCCAGCATGAACCAGGCGGGTCCATGCGCCCAGCATGATCACCACAACGGCAAGAAGCACTGCGAATGTCGCCCAGTTAACCATGGCTCTTGCTTTTGGCGGACGTGCGGCGGTCGGATGATGCAAGGTGACTCCTCCAGGCTGAACCTCAGCCCACCTGCGATAATTTGAGCAGGTGTTTCAGGTCCTTGAGCATATCCTTGCCAGAATGTTCCGGGCCATAGTGCATCATCACATTCCCGAAAGGATCAATCAGCATGATGCGCGGTTCTTTTTCGGGAGTGATACCAGCGGGCCAGGCCGGGGTTGTACCCGGCGCAGGTACCAGACGTTCCATTAACCGGTATTCCGTAGGCCAGCGCGCAGCCAGGTCGCCGGAAATACCACCCAGCACAGCCGCTCGGGATACACGGTTGGCGTTTTTGCCCAGTGCAATGTTCACTTGCCGCGACAGATAGAGCAGCTCTTCACAAATGCTGTCACACTCGCCAGCTGCAACCACAAGCAGCCATTGCGGATCCGTACTTGCATTGAAGCGCCTGGCCAGAGGCTCCCCCGAGAGCGTCTCCAGGCCGAGATCTGCCACCGGCACCGGTGGCGTGATCAGAACGCCCTGATTGGTGTGTCCCGCAGGGTTCAGCCAGCCTGTGTAGAACATCACTGTGGCCAGAATCATCGGTCCGAAGCCAAGGGAAAACAGCAGCATCGCTGTGCGACGGCCTCTGCGTACCTGTTCTGGAGAAGGGCCTTCTGCCTCTTCCTGCTGTGGTATCCGGTTAGCCATTGTCATTGTCATTATTGGCTCCTGTCTTTCGATAACTCGCTACTACACTCAATATAGTCAGCACCATGGCAAGCGCAAACCATTGTGCCGCATATCCGTAATGTGTCTGTGGCCCCATCAGATCTGGCGCCCAGTCAGCACGATAGGCTCCGGGCTGCTTATTGTCCTGAAGCCTGATGATAGCGCCTGGCAGAGTTGGTACTTCAACTCTTGCTACCGGACCGGAAAGCATCTGAACCCGCCGGGGCCAACCGCCTGCCGCTAATGACTTGTCCGATAAAACGGGAGGTTGCGGGTACTCACTTATCCGGCCGGTCAGGCTGAACATACCCTCGGGAGGGGTCACATCCGGCAGTTCGTTTCTCGTCCTTGGCGCCCCGACCCAGCCTCTGTTGACCACAACCGGAGGCCCCTGAAGCGGATAAAACACCGTAAGCACCTCGTAACCGGCAATTCCATCGCGGGTCCGGTTATCCAATAACCAGCTTCGATCACCATAAAGCCCGGTTACCGTTACCGGCCGGCCGTTTTCCAGGCCATTCGCAACCAACTCCGGCCAGTCCAGGTTCTGAGCCTCCTGTCTCCATTGCTCCAGTATCACCTGCTTTTGTCCGGCCCGATTCAGTTGCCAGATCCCGAGGCCCACCAACAACGGCAGGAAAGCGCCGGTAAAAATCATCAGGCGCCAGTTAATGCGCCATTTCCGGGGGTTTTTCTTTGCCGTCATCATGGTCTGCTATAGTGAATCTGGCAGCAGTCAGAACAAAAACCAGAGAGACTCTTTATGCTCAAAGCCCTCATCATCTTCCTCATGCTTGCCGTTATCGTCAGCCTTTTCAGTGGTCTGTTCTTTCTCCTCAAAGATGGCGGCAAAACCAATCGTGTGGTGAACTCCCTCGCGGTCCGGGTAACGCTTAGCGTTCTGCTGCTGGCGGTTATTCTTTTGTCGCTGTGGCAAGGGAGCCTGACACTGCATCCGACTCCCTGATAAGAGCTTCCGGTCACCTCAGATGACATACACGAACACAAACAGACCTAGCCAGACCACGTCTACAAAGTGCCAGTACCAGGAAGTTGCCTCAAACCCGAAATGGTTATCCGATGAGAAGTGCCCTTTGTGAATGCGGATCAGCATGATGGTCAGCATCAGCGTACCCAGCATTACGTGCGCACCGTGAAACCCGGTGAGCATGAAAAAAGTACTGCCGTAGATACCGGACTGAAGTGTCAGATTGAGATCCTGATAGGCGTGCACATACTCTTCTGCCTGTAAAAGCAGGAATGCAAGAGCCAGGACAATGGTAGCCCCCAGCCAGATTTTCACTTTCTTCCGGTTATCCGCTTTAAGCGCGTGGTGAGCTACGGTTACGGTAAATGATGAAGTGACCAGCAATATGGTATTTATCAGCGGCAAACCCCAGGCTCCGATGACAGATTTCGGTGCGGGAAAGGCTTCCGGGTCCGGGTTGTTGATCAATGGCCAGGTTGCCTGAAAGCCCTCCCAAAGCATGTTGGAACTGCCTCTGTCGCCTTCACCTCCGAGCCAGGGCACGACAAACACACGCGCGTAGAAAAGTGCTCCGAAAAAGGCCGCAAAAAACATGATCTCCGAGAAGATAAACCAGCTCATCCCCCAGCGGAATGAGCGGTCCATCTGCGGGCTGTACAGGCCGGACCGACTTTCTCTGATCACGCTGCCAAACCAGCCAAACAACATATAAATCATGATTGCCATGCCGACGGCAAAAATCATCCAGTCGCCACCGGTACTTCCGCCCTGGTTGCTGGCGACCATAATTGAGGCGACACCGTAAAGGGTCACCCCGAGGCCGACGGTAGCAACAATAGGCCATTTGCTCTGTTCAGGAACGTAATAGGTCTGAAAGTCCGCCATAGCAATCTCCGATGGCTTATCCATTATCGATTGTTGTTGTTTTGAAAACCGCAGCCTGTGGTTCGCCCTGGTCATACAGCGTATAGGACAGCGTCAGCTTGGTAATGTGGCTGGGCAGATCCCGGTCCACGATAAAAACCAGTGGCATTTCTGTGTTCTCACCGGCTGCTAACGGTTGCTGGTTGAAGCAGAAGCACTCTGTTTTATGGAAATACAAGGTCCCTTCAGATGGCGACAAGCTGGGCACCGCCTGCCCGACCATATCCCTGCCGGTAGGATTCTCGGCGTAAAAACTTACGGTAATTGCCTCTCCCGGGTGCACATCCACACTTCGGGATACCGGACGGAAAACCCAGGGCATGTCCGGCCCGTTCTGGGCCAGAAACTGTACTTTGACCGTGCGCTTCATATCGGCAACCGCAACATCTGAGGACACATACCGGCCGCTGGTTTTGCCATTAATACCGGTGATGTCACAAAACACATCGTACAAAGGCACCATCGCAAAACCGAAGGCAAACATGCCGGCCACGCTGGCAAGACACCAGCCTACAACCCGCGCATTGCTGCGCTGGGTGGCGGGAGCGGCAACCGTTTGCTCAACCATTGAATCCAGCCTCCTACTTCACAACCGGTGGCGTAGAAAAGGTGTGGTAGGGCGCCGGCGAAGGAACCGTCCATTCAAGCCCCTCTGCACCTTCCCATGGCTTGGCAGGAGCTTTCTCTCCACCTCTCACACACTTCACAACGATCAGAAGGAACAATAACTGGGTAGACCCGAACATGAAGGCCCCCACACTCGACACCATATTGAAATCAGCAAACTGCAGGGCGTAGTCCGGAATGCGGCGGGGCATCCCGGCAAGACCCAGGAAATGCATCGGGAAGAAGGCCAGGTTCATGCCGATAAACGACAGCCAGAAATGGGTTTTGGCCAGTGTTTCGTCATACATGTGGCCGGTCCACTTGGGCAACCAGAAATATGCCGAAGCGAAGATGCCGAATATGGCGCCAGGCACCAATACATAGTGGAAGTGTGCAACCACGAAATAGGTGTCGTGGTACTGGAAGTCTGCCGGGGCAATCGCCAGCATCAGGCCTGAGAATCCGCCAATCGTAAAGAGGATCACAAAGGCGATGGCAAACAGCATGGGAGTCTCGAACGAGAGAGAGCCCCTGAACATGGTGGCTACCCAGTTAAATACCTTCACCCCTGTCGGAACGGCAATCAGCAAGGTGGCATACATGAAGAACAGCTGCCCGGCGACGGGTACGCCTACCGTGAACATATGGTGCGCCCACACCAGGAAGGATAGCAGCGCAATCGCACCTACCGCGTATACCATAGATGCATAACCAAACAGCTTCTTCCGCGAAAATGCCGGGATAATATGTGATATAGCCCCAAATGCCGGCAAAATCATGATGTATACCTCCGGATGCCCGAAGAACCAGAACACATGCTGGAACAGAACCGGATCACCACCACCGGCCGCGTTGAAGAAGCTGGTTCCAAAGTTGATATCCATCAGCATCATGGTGACCACACCTGCGAGTACTGGCATCACTGCAATTAGCAGGAACGCAGTAATCAGCCAGGTCCATACAAACATGGGCATTTTCATCATGGTCATGCCGGGCGCGCGCATGTTCAGTATGGTGGCGATCACGTTAATGGCCCCCATGATCGAGGACACACCCATAATGTGGATGGCAAAAATAAAGAAGGTTGTGCTCGGTGGCCCGTAGGTAGTGGAAAGTGGCGCGTAAAATGTCCAGCCGAAGTTAGGGGCTCCGCCTTCCATGAACAGGGTTGAAACCAGTATAAGGAATGCACAGGGCAGCAACCAGAAACTCCAGTTGTTCATCCGCGGCAGGGCCATGTCCGGCGCACCGATCATCAGCGGCACCATCCAGTTTGCCAACCCGACAAATGCCGGCATGACAGCGCCAAACACCATTATCAGGCCATGCATGGTGGTCATCTGGTTGAAAAATTCCGGCTGGACAATCTGTAAGCCTGGCTGGAAGAGTTCAGCCCGTATAACCATTGCCATGGTTCCACCCAGAAGGAACATGGTAAAACTGAATATCAGGTACATGGTCCCGATATCCTTATGATTAGTCGTCAGCAGCCAGCGACTGATGCCGCTCGCCGGGCCATGATGATGTTCCTGGGCGTGGGTATCTGCAACCGCACTCATTAAAACCCCCGTTACCGCCTGTTATTGTGGCTGGTGATAGCTGTTATCTGGCGTTGATTACTGTGCGTTCTTGTAATCGAAGATTTCTTTCGGCGTGACCATGTCGCCAACCTTGTTACCCCAGGCGTTACGCTCGTAAGTAATGATGGCCGCAAGGTCTGCTTCATTCAGCTGGCCGCCGAAGGCCTGCATCGCCGTGCCCGGTTTACCGTTCACCACGATGTCGATGTGCGCGGCTATATCTCCGGTAGCAACAGCGCTGCCCCTGAGTGCCGGAAAAGCCGGTGGCACACCGCTGCCGTCAGCCTGATGACAGGCCGCACAGGCAGTCGCATAGGCTTTTTCACCCCGTTCCAACAATTCTTCCATGGTCCAGTCTTTCTGGGTCAGCTCACGTTCTTTCTCCGCCATGGCTATCTGTTGGTTGACCCAGGTGTTGTAATCTTCTTCTGACACAGCTTTCACCACCACCGGCATAAACCCATGGTCTTTCCCGCATAACTCGGTGCACTGGCCACGGTAGGTGCCCGGCTTGTCCACACGGGTCCAGGCTTCGTTGATAAAGCCAGGGATAGCATCTTTCTTGACGCCAAAATCCGGCACCCACCAGGAGTGGATGACGTCGTTTGCGGTCAGCAGGAAGCGGATTTTTTTACCCACCGGAATAACCATGGGGTTATCCACCTCCAGCAGGTAGTTTTCTCCCTTGGCCTGCCTGTTACTAATCTGATCTGAAGGTGTTGCCAGGTTGGAAAAATAGCCAAAATCTTCATTTATGTATTCGTACTGCCACTTCCACTGATAACCAGTCACCTTGATATCTATATCTGACTCGGTGGTATCGTACATATCGATCAGGGTTGCAGTGGCAGGAATCGCCATGATGACGAGAATCACAAGCGGTATAAGCGTCCATAGGATCTCAACCAGGGTATTCTCGTGAAAATTTGCAGGTTTTGCGCCCTGGGACTTGCGGTGGGCGAAGATAGACCAGAACATAATCCCGAATACCACCACGCCAATGGCGACGCATATCCAGAAAATGGTCATATGAAGGTCGAAAATATCGTTACTGGTACCGGTTACCCCCGGAGTCATGTTTACCGTCCAGTCCGCTACTGACAGAGCGGGGAACGACAGACCACCGAACAGGGCACCTGCCCGCTGAGCGTGCACACGCATACTGTGTCTCCACAGAGTATTATTCTTGTCGGATTTTGCGTTATCCCTCTGACTTTTTTTCCGGTGCTCTCGCATTCACCGGTAACATCAGAGTGAAAGCCTGCTTATTAGATACCTCAAAACCGAGTATAGACACGGATCAAGAAAACACTAAAAAAACGGCTAAACCTAAAACCACTAACTCAGCACTTTTAAGAAGCAGATCGAATATGGCATTCAGGTTGTCTGTAACAGACCGGCGTTTGTGGGCTCTCGCATGGCCTCTTATGCTCACAAATCTCACGGTTCCATTGCTCGGGCTGGTGGACACGGCCGTACTCGGGCACCTGCAAAGCCCGGAATATCTGGGGGCGGTAGCTGTTGGTGCCAACCTGTTCAGCATCCTGTACTGGACTTTCGGTTTTATGCGCATGGGCACAACGGGCCTCGCAGCCCAGGCCTGGGGCAAACGTGACAGCTTCAGCCAGGTTGCTTTACTACTGCGCTCTGTGATGCTGGCGGTCGGCATCGGATTGCTGCTCATTCTGTGCCATCAGCCCCTGATCCGGACCGGGCTGGCACTGATGAACCCCAGCCCCGGCGTTACCGGACTGGCCGGCGAGTATGCAGCCATCAGAATCTGGAGTGCCCCGGCAGTGCTTTGTCAGTACACACTGGTGGGCTGGCTGATAGGTACCCAGTTTGCACGCGGCCCGATGATCATGCTCATTGTCGCCAATGGCCTGAATATCGTACTGGATATACTTTTTGTGACGGTTCTGGGCTGGAACAGCAGGGGAGTTGCCATCGCCACTGTGATTGCAGAGTATGGCGCCGCAATCATCGGGTTCGTTATTGTGCTGAGCCGGATGCCCGAAGGACAAAAACTCACCAGGGAGTTGTTCGGACAGCTTGCGGACTATCTGGCAATTCTCCAGGTTAACCGCTACATCATGGTGCGCACCATTGCTCTGTTGCTCGTACTGGCCTTTTTCACGGCTCAGGGGGCTCGTCAGGGCGACACCATACTGGCAGCCAATGCGGTGCTGATCACATTTCTGCTGCTTATTTCCAACGCCCTTGACGGCTTTGCCAACGCCGCTGAAGCGTTGATCGGCGAGGCTGTTGGCAGGAACAGCCGGCGCAGGTTCTTTGTGGTATTCCGCTGCGCACTGCGCTGGTCTCTGTGGGGCTCTCTGTTGCTGACTCTTGTGTTCGTTTTTGGTGGCCGCAGCATGATCGCCATGCTGACGGGTATCGAGGGTGTGCGCATTGCAGCCTGGCAATATCTGCCCTGGCTCTGGCTACTACCCATCGCATCTGTCTGGGGCTTTTTGTTCGATGGCGTGTTCATTGGTGCCACCCGCACCCGCGATATGCAGAACACCATGTTATTCTCCGCACTTGGCGTTTTTGCACCCGTATGGTGGTTAACCACAGGCTGGGGTAATCATGGGCTATGGTTTTCTCTCATCTGCCTGATGCTCGCCCGTGCTGCAAGTATGGGCTGGCTGTGCTGGTCACATACCCGCAATGATCGATGGTTCCGTGGCCGCTGACCCGGGCACAACCATTAACAATATCTGACAATCAGGAAATCCCGGCTCACGAAATCTCGTCTACACTTGTCAGAAACGGCGGGCGCTTCGTGGTAGCAACTAACCTCAGCATGGCCCGCCAGCTTATCTACAGCCCGTTACAGGAGGCGCCTTGCGACCTCAACTCGTTCAGACAACGGCATGTTCTCAAATGACGCCACAGGCAGTCCTGGAGATCATTGATCACGCGCGGCGCAAAGAGGCCCGCTCAGGAACTTTTTTGCGGCAGCTGCATGATAAGGCAGCTGCACTGCCTTCTGCTGTCACTATTGAGGGCTACAAGCCGGCCAACTGCCTGTTCCAGTTTGCCATCGAATACATTGAAATGGCTCCCAGGCTGATTGAATGCGTGGATGCATGCGCCCGCGCGGCAGGAACTGCCCATTTGTTTGATCCGTTTGTTAAAGCGGCCATTGGGTACTTCACCGAACCTTCGGCATTGCTGGTGCGCTATGCGGGGCTGGATGGTCTACTGATCCAGGCTTACCTCTGTCACCGGCTTATGGAAGACATGCACGAAAACAATCGTTCCATCAGAACCGGAGGGCTTGTCGATATAGAAGCAACTCGTGCTAACCTTCTGGTCCATGAGCTTATTGGCGAACCTTTCGCTAACGAACTGGATGACTCAATCACCGTAACCGTACTGCAGATTGCCGGTACACCCGACTATTACGAGCTGAACCTGGATCCCTTCGTAAAACAGGTAAATAACGACGCCTGGAACTGGATGCGTCATTACTGGGAAAACCTCCTGATCCGGAACCATATCCGGCTTTCCCTGGGCTCTCGCCGGGCCTGACGCAGTTGCAGAATACGCAAGGTGCCATCAAAGAACCGCAGAGAACCCCTATGACCGAACACAAAACCGATATACGCCCCGGCCGCTACCGGCACTACAAAGGCAAGGATTACGAAGTAATCGATATTGCCCGTCACAGCGAAACCGAAGAAAAGCTCGTGGTCTATCGTTGCCTGTACGGTGATAACAGTCTGTGGGTTCGCCCCCTGAGCATGTTCCGTGAAACCGTAAACGTTGCCGGGGAACAGGTGCCCCGGTTTGCCAGGATTGATAAAACCTGAGCATTGCACTGCCCTTTGACTAACCCGGCCAATTACTGCAAATTACCGCGCGTTCAAGATCTCTGCCTTCACAAGAAGGCGGAATAACCCATCTCGTTTTACCCGGAGTTTTCCATGAATGCCGTTGTTGCAGCGGTGCTGATCATGCTCGTACTGAGCCTGGCCCGCATCCACGTTGTTGTTGCTCTTATCGTAGGTGCCATCTCCGGCGGCCTGATTGCCGGAATGTCCCTGGAAGCCACCATTGCCGCCTTCAATAACGGCCTTGGAGGCGGTGCCACCGTGGCACTGTCGTATGCGACTCTCGGCGCCTTCGCTGTCGCTATCGGAAAGTCCGGGCTGGCTCACGCACTGGCGGACAAGACCCTCGCCATGGTCGGGCAACAGGAAAACAGTGCAGCGGCAACAGGCGTACGTTACATGATCATTGGTGTGCTGGTACTGATCGCCCTGTCGTCGCAGAACATTCTGCCCATTCACATCGCGTTTATCCCGCTGGTCGTTCCGCCCATGCTGTACGTGATGGCCAAACTGAAAATGGACCGCCGGCTTGTAGCCTGCACACTCACCTTTGGGCTGATCACTCCTTACATGTTCCTGCCTATTGGTTTCGGAAGCATTTACCTGAACGAAATCCTGATGGCCAAAATCAGTGCCAATGGTGGTGAAACAGAGGGCCTGAGCGTAATGCAGGCCATGGCCCTGCCTGCTCTGGGAATGCTATGTGGGTTGCTGGTCGCTGTATTTTTCACTTACCGGGGAGAGCGAGAATATGACCTGGATGCCATTACCCGTACCGAACGCGTAAATGTGTCTTACAGCCCTCGCACACTGGTTATGGCTCTTGCCGCCATTGTCGTCGCCTTCGTGGTGCAACTCTGGCTCGGTTCAATGATCCTCGGTGCTCTGGCAGGCTTCCTGCTGTTCAATCTTTCCGGCGTGGTGAAATGGAAAGAAGCTGATGACCTGTTCACAGAAGGCATGAAAATGCTGGCCATGATCGGCTTCATCATGATCGCTGCATCGGGTTTTGCGGAAGTCATGCGGGAAACCGGCGAAATCGCAACACTGGTTCAAAGCTCCGTCGACATGATCGGCAGCAACAAACCGCTGGCGGCGCTGCTGATGCTTGCGGTAGGCCTGATGATCACAATGGGGATCGGCTCATCCTTCTCGACAATCCCAATAATTGCCGCCCTGTATGTGCCTCTGGCACTGGAAATGGGCTTCAGCTCTCTTGCCATTGTTGCTCTGGTGGGCACTGCCGGCGCTCTGGGTGATGCCGGCTCCCCGGCCTCCGATTCCACTCTCGGCCCCACCGCCGGCCTCAACGTTGACGGACAGCACAACCACATCTGGGATTCCGTGGTGCCCACGTTCCTGCACTACAACCTGCCGTTGCTCGGGTTTGGGTGGTTGGCGGCTATGGTTCTTTGAGTTTGGAGTTTGCCTTCGTTTCGTAGCCTGCAGGTTTAGGGGATGCGAAGCCACGGGGGTACTTTCTTCTGGAAAAAAGCAACTCGCTGCGCTCAGACATCTTTTTTCCGCCAGAAAGTACCCCCGCACCCTCGCGTTAAACAATACAGATATCGTAAGGGAAAGACGGGGAGGACGAGTGTTCTCTGAATCACTGTATTGGCGGTCAGCAGCTGACACTGAAAACTTGGAACCAAGCCGAACTGAACCGAACTTCCTGATCTTTTAAACGAGTTACCCATGCAGTGAGAACAAGAGGGTGTGGGGAGATGTTTTTCTGCCGGGAAAAAAATGTCTGAGCGCAGCGAGTTGTTTTTTCCCGGCAGAAAAATATATCGCCGCGACCTCTTACTCCCCTCAAGTCACAGGCTACGATCTCAAAAAACCCTAGTCCTCAGAAGACCCAGCCTTAAAAAAAACAACCTGCTTAACCGTATGGTCATCCTCATTGCCGCGCTTGTTAACCCGGGTCTCCAACTCAGGCTCTGCAGGCTTTTCGGCATCCGATACCGCATCGGTAAAACCGCAAGCCACACACTCGCGAATCTGCTCACCGGCATCATCGGTAAACACCCGGATCTTGTCCATCTCCGCACAGCGTGGGCAAACCGCACCGGCTATAAAACGTTTAGGGCTCACCATAAAGTAACTCCACATAAGTCTCCGGCGGCCGTATCGACCGCCAGAGTGGATTGGATCAGGCTGCTTCGTTTGTGATGCCGGTCTGTTTCAGCAGAGCATCCACCTGAGGCTCACGGCCACGGAACGCCTTGAACAGTTCCATGGGCTCCTGTGATCCGCCTTTTTCCAGAATGTTTTGCAGGAAGGCGCGCCCGGTTTCCGGGTCGAAGATGCCCTTTTCCTCAAACATCGAGAAAGCGTCCGCAGCCAGAACTTCCGCCCATTTATAGCTGTAATAACCCGCAGCATAGCCGCCGGCGAAAATGTGTGAAAATGCATTCGGGAAGCGGTTAAATTCCGGGGCTTCCACAACCGCAATGGTTTCACGCACCTTGTGATGCATTTCCAGCGGATTGGTGGGAGCCTCTTCGGTGAATTCTGCGTGCAGACGGAAGTCAAACAGAGAGAATTCCAACTGCCGCACCATGGCCATACCAGACTGGAAATTTTTCGCCGCCAGCAGTTTCTGCAGCATGTCTTCTGGTAAGGGCTCCCCGGTTTCATAGTGGCTGGCAATCAAAGCCAGGGACTCAGGATTCCAGCACCAGTTTTCCAGGAACTGGCTCGGCAGCTCTACCGCATCCCAGGCCACGCCATTGATACCGGAAACGTCTATCACGTCGACCTGAGTCAGCATGTGATGCAGCCCGTGGCCGAATTCATGAAACAGGGTCGTTACTTCATCATGGGTAAGCAGTGATGGCTTGCCATTCACAGGTGCCGTGAAGTTGCAGGTGAGAAATGCCACCGGCAACTGCAGTTGCCCGCGCAAATTGCGCCAGCGTACACGGCAATCTGCCATCCAGGCACCACCACGTTTGCCCTGACGGGCAAACAGGTCAAGGTAGAACCAGGCGATCGGCTCACCCTTACGGCTAATGCAGTAGGCGGTGGCATCTTCGTGCCAGGTTTCCACGTCTGGTCTGGCTTCAATCTGTATGTCAAAAAGCTTCTCCGCAACCCTGAACAAGCCCGGCACTACTTTGTCTGCCGGAAACCAGGGGCGCAGGGTTTCGGGTGAGATGTCATAGCGCTTCTGACGCAGTTTTTCACTGTAGTAGCCCACGTCCCAGGCACTCATATCGTCGAGACCGTGTTCGTCTTTGGCGAATGCTTTGAGCTCTGCAAACTCCTTCTCGGCAATCGGTCTGGATTTCGCTGCCAGCTCAGTAAGAAAACCCAGAACCTCTTCCGTATCTCTGGCCATTTTGGTGGCCAGCGAGCGCTCGGCATAGTTATTGAAACCCAGAAGCCTGGCCAGAGCATGGCGGCGCTTGAGAATTTCGGCCATCACCTGGGTGTTGTCCCAGGTTCCGGCATCCGGCCCCATGTCTGACGCACGGGTCACAAAGGCTTCGTATACTTCACGACGAAGCTCCCGGTTGTCGCAATATGTCATGACCGGAAAGAAGCTGGGAAAATCGAGGGTGATCACGTAGCCATCCAGCTCTTTCTGGCTGGCGGCCTGCCTGGCACCTTCGATGGCAGATTCCGGTATACCAGCCAGCTCTTCTACATTCGTGATGTGCTTGAACCAATGCTGGGTGGCGTCCAGAACGTTATCGCTGAAGCGGTTGGACAATTCGGCCAGCTCCCTGGACAGGGCCGCGTACTGTTTTTTCTGGTCTTCAGGCAGATCAACGCCGCCAAGGTGGAAGTCCCTCAGGGTGTTATCCACGGCTTTGCGCTGGGCTTCACTCAGTTCGCTGAAATCCTCCCGGGCAGCGAGCTTCTTGTAGGCTTCACACAAGGCACTGTTCTGGCTGATTTCTGTGCTGTATTCGGTGAGCTTTTCCAGGCAGTTTTTGTAGACCCCGCGCAGTTCATCGTTGTTCATGACACTGTTGAGGTGCGAAATGACAGACCAGGCGTTGCTGAGCCGGTTATCGAGAGCCTGCATGGGCTGAACCAGTGTGTCCCAGTCAGGATCTTCGTTTTGGGCCAGGCTGGCGATTTTTACACGGTTTTCGCTGAGAATCTGGTCAATAGCCGTTTCCATATGCTCTGTACGCACATGATCGAACTTTGGCAGCAAATCATCAGTCAGTAACGGGTTATTCATGGATCCCCTTCTCAGCAATGAGTTGGTAAAGTAGCGTGACACTATAAACGCTGTACTGTCAGCTCCCGGGAACGGAGTCCGGAGGAAGGGGCTTTCCAAAACCGTGCGGAGCCATGGATGGCGGAGCCGAGCCTACATGGACGTATTTACGGCGTGTTTTGGAAAGCCCCTTCCTCCGGACGACCCAGGTCCGGGAAACAATTTCATCTATCGAGTATATGTAATGACGAATGTACGTTCTCACAAGGGTACCACGCCAGATTTCGGGAAGCGCACTCTGGTGGATGCAAGTGCTGTCGTGATCGGTGATGTTAAAACCGGTGACGACTGCTCTATCTGGCCTATGACTGTGGTGCGAGGCGATATGCACAAGATCCGAATCGGCAGCCGTTGCAGTATCCAGGATGGCTCTGTACTTCATATTACCCACGCCAGCGATTTTAACCCCGGAGGTCACCCTCTCACCCTCGGAGACGATGTAACCGTGGGGCACAAAGCTCTGTTGCATGGCTGCACCATTGGTAACCGTGTGCTGGTGGGTATGGGTTGTATCATTATGGATGGCGCCGTGGTCGAAGATGAGGTCATTGTTGCCGCAGGCTGCCTGGTACCACCGGGGAAAACCCTTGAGTCCGGCCATCTGTACGTCGGCTCACCATGCAAGAAAGCCCGGCCTTTGACCGAAAATGAGCGCTCGTTTTTCACATACACAGCGGCCAACTACGTGAAACTCAAGGATCAATACCTGGCTGAAAGGTGTTAGTACAACCCGCAATTATCGGGGCTTGAAAAGTAACTTGCTGCACATACATTCGGTATGTAGCGACTGTTCACGGATACCCGGCCGTGTGAGTCCCGGGTTCGTCGCAGTTCCGGGAACAGCGCTGGTTTTGTTCAAATTCGTTTGTATAGATAAAAGGGGGTAGTACCTATGAACAATCTTACCCGCTGGAACCCGATCAATGAGCTTGAAGATTTGATGGGGCGTTATAATCGGATACTTGGCACAGCACGCACCGGCAGCGACGGCAAAGACCTCTTCAGTCGCAGTGACTGGGCCCCGGCCGTCGACATCAAGGAAACGGACGAGGCCTTCACGATTGAGGCAGAACTGCCTGGCATGGACAAAAAAGACGTGAAGGTAACCGTCCACGACGGCGTACTCTCCATTGAGGGGGAACGTAAGCACGAAGAGGAGTCCAAGGATAAAAAGCTGCACCGCATTGAACGTTACTATGGCAGCTTCATGCGGCGCTTCACACTGCCGGAAAATGTGGACGAAAACAGTGTGAAAGCCAGTTTTAAGGATGGTTTACTGACTCTGACCCTGCAGAAGGCAGAGCCGAAAGAGCCTAAAGCCATCCAGGTAGACGTCGAGTAACACTCTTCACTCTTGCCTGAGTATCGCTGTAGCCGGGAATCAGGTCCGGCTACAGCGGTTTCCCAAACAGCTCATATTCGTCATTTCCGTGCTCAGGGCAGGATTTCTATCGGCAAATCGCTGGTTGAAATAGATTCATCACACTCGGGATCGCGAATGGCAATTTCTACCCTGCGATTCAATGCGCGGTTTTCAGCCGTATCATTCGGAGCAAGAGGATTGGTTTCTGCCCGGCCAGCGGCAACTACCCGTTCAGCAGGCACCTGCTGGCTCATGACAAGCTCATGTACTACGGATACAGCGCGGGCAGCGGAGAGGTCCCAGTTTGAGCGATAACGGCTGCTGGAGATAGGCCTGTCATCTGTGTAACCGGAAACCAGAACATCACCGGTACAGCCAGCCAGCACGCCGACTACGCGTTCAATGATGGGGATCATCTCGGGCTTGATAGCCGCCTCTCCGGAACGGAAGGTGGCCTCCTCAGAGAACCGGATAACCACTTTGTTTTTATCGTAATTGACGTTCAACGCCCCTGACGCCACTTCACTTTCCAGTTCACCAATCATTCTGCTGGCCAGGTCTATAACACCTTTGGAAATAACGGTGGTTTCAGATTGTGGTGCACGCTCATCAATGAATTCAGGCTCTGGGGTCTGTGATTCGGTGGGCTCTGGCAGAGAAACAGTGTCTGACTCCACCAGGGTAATCGGAGAACCGCCGATATCATCAGCCAGAACATTCGCGGAACCAAATGCAACGGACATGGAGTTCGCCATAGCTTTGTATTTTTCTATATCCATTTCCGCGAAGGATAACAACAGAATAAAAAACGTGAGCAGCAGCGTTGCAAGATCGGCAAAGGTAACGATCCACGCAGGTGTCTGGTTTTTCTGCCGGGGTTTGCCGGCTTTCCGGATCGTTTGCAAAACCTCAGGCCTCCCGCTCCGGCGCCAGCCCTCTGCGCTGATCCGGTGTTACAAACGAGGACAGCATCTCAGTCATTACTCTCGGGTTTTCCCCGCGCATGATGTTGCGCATGGATGTGATGATCAGCACCTGATTACGGCTTTCATCTTCCGCCTTGAGCTGAAGCTTGTCCGCCAGGGGCAGAGCAATCAACTGGGCAATGAAAGCGCCATAAAGTGTGGTCAGAAGGGCAACAGCCATGGCCGGACCAATGGACGAGGGATCATCCAGTGAGTTAAGCATCTGTACAAGACCGACGAGGGTGCCCAACATGCCAATAGCCGGTG
This sequence comes from Marinobacter sp. F3R11, assembly GCF_003318275.1. GTDB lineage: Bacteria > Pseudomonadota > Gammaproteobacteria > Pseudomonadales > Oleiphilaceae > Marinobacter. Next base: position 354,254 of record NZ_QOCH01000003.1, read on the forward strand.
CAGATTCTCCAATACCCCGGAACACCCGTTCAGCCACCTCATAACGCTCTGCCGTTTGCTGAGACTCCTGAGCCAGGGCTTCCTCTACCAGTTCTGGCGGGTGGCCATCCACACACAGGTTGATGGCTTTCTGAAGAAATTCATTGCTGGTCCGGTGGTTCTCCAGTCCCAGAATACCCTCCTTGCGCACAACCAGGGCCAGCGCCCCTGCTTCGCGGATCAACTCCGCAGGCCGGTCGACCTTATCGGTGAACGCTGCGCTCATTGCGAGGCGAAAGGCACTCATCACCGAGGGCATACGAAATTTTATAAGCGTTACGGCAAAGGTACCACCGATAACAATGGCCAGGCCCGGCAGGTTGAGAAAGGTCAGAAGCGAGGCATTTGCCAGCATTGCCAGAACAACAATCAGAATACCGGCGACAAGCCCTACGAGGGTAAGAATATCCATGTATAGCCCTTACGGATTAGTCTCTGAAAGTGGCCCGGAAGGGACACGTTTTCATTCATTACGAAGCGCCTCGATTACAGGCGCAGTTTCCGGTAGCACTCCCCGCCATAGACGGAAGGATTCTGCTGCCTGCTCAACCAACATGCCCAAACCATCAAATACCCGGATGGCTCCGTTATCCAGTGCCCATTGGTTAAATGTGGTGGTCTGCAAAGAATACATCATGTCATAGACAACTGTGTCAGCTGCGATCACATCCGCACCAAGGGGAGGCAGGTCTCCCTGCAGACTTGCGCTGGTACCGTTAATAATGACATCGAACGGCTGATCCGGCTCTTTAAATCCGCAGGCTCTCAGAGTTGTTGTGCCGGCCTCATCAGCAAACAGCTTGACCAGCGTCCCGGCTTTCGCAACCGTACGGTTTGCCAGGGTCAGGCTGACAGGTTGTTGTTCAAGCAAAGGGCCCAGAACGCCTCGCACAGCGCCACCTGCACCCAGAACCAGTACCCTGGCATCTTTGAGCCTGACACCGTGGTTATCCACAAGATCACGTACCAGGCCCTGGCCATCAGTATTGTCAGCAACCAGCTGGCCAGCCTCGTTCTGATACAAGGTATTGGCTGCTCCGGCTTTTTCAGCCCTGGCGGCCCGGCATTCCGCCAACGCCCATGCCTGCTCCTTGAAGGGAACCGTCACGTTCAGCCCCTTTCCTCCAGCCTCAAAGAACCGGCGGACCGCCGCCGCGAAACCATCGAGAGGCACCTGAATCGCAGTGTACTCCACGGGCTCTCCCGTCTGGCCCGCGAACAAACTGTGGATTCTCGGTGACTTGCTGTGGCTTATCGGGTTACCCATCACCGCATATAGCTCATTACTCATGCCTTACCCCTCCTGATGCTCGTCACCGGCCAACCAGTCACGCCCGGTGAGAAAGTACTCCGTCAAACGAGCTTCTTCACTGCCAGCTTCCGGCACCCGGCTATAATCCCAGCGCACCAGTGGGGGCAACGACATAAGGATGGATTCTGTGCGGCCGCCAGACTGCAGGCCAAACAAAGTGCCACGATCGTACACCAGGTTGAACTCGACATAGCGCCCGCGCCGGAAGAGCTGAAAATCCCGCTCACGCTCACCGTAAGCATATTCCATACGGCGGCGGACAATGGGCTCGTAAGCCTCGATGTAGCTGTCACCAACAGATTTCATCAGCCCGAAATCCTGCTCGAAATCACCGGTGTTGTGATCGTCGAAGAAAAGCCCGCCAACACCCCGTGGCTCATCCCGGTGCCGCAGGTAAAAATAGTCATCACACCAATCTTTGTAGCGGCGATAGACGTCCTTACCGAAAGGCTCACAGGCCGCCCTGGCTGTTTTATGCCAATGTATGCAGTCCTCATCAAAACCATAATAGGGTGTCAGGTCATAGCCACCACCAAACCAGTAAACAGGCTCGGCGTCTTTCGGGGTTGCAATAAAAAACCGGACATTGGCGTGAGAAGTGGGCACATAGGGGTTGTTCGGGTGGATCACCAGCGAAACTCCCATGGCCTGCCAGGGGGCACCTGCCAGATGGGGGCGGTGCGCCGTGGCAGACGCTGGCATTGTATCTCCCATTACGTGGGAGAAATTCACACCACCTTTTTCAAAAACGCGGCCTTCGCTGATTACACGGCTTATACCGCCGCCACCTTCGGGACGATCCCAGGCATCACGAACAAACTTTTTATCCTTGCCTTCCAGCGCTTCAAGACGCAGGCAGATGGCCTCCTGAAGGCCAAGCAGATACTGTTTAACCGCATTGCTATCCGGTTGCTGAGGCATGAATTCTCCTAACGAAGCTGTTTACCGCTGACAATATCAATAATACAACTGGGCTTCCGGTTTCCACCAAGAGCGCCGGGCACAATCCAGTCAAGCTGGCCATTATAGTATTGGCGAACCTGAAGGGCGCTATGTGCAGGCTGTCGTCCGGCTGGGTTGCAGGAAGTAGATACCAAAGGCATATCGGCGCGTTCACACAAGGCTTTAACCACCGGGTGCTCACTGACTCTGACTGCGATTGAGCTGTGGCTGCCGCGCACCCACTCCGGAACCTGTTTATTCACGTCCGGTAACAGGCAGGTAACCGGGCCAGGCCAATGACTTCGGGCCTGTAGCTGAAGTACTTCGGGCAGCGGATCCAGCAGAAAGCGAACCTGCTCCACCGAAGCAGCCACCAGAATCATGCCTTTTTCAATCGACCGGTTCTTGAGTTCAAGAATACGTGCGACAGCCTGCTGGTTCCAGGGATCGCACCCCAGACCCCAGACCGCCTCTGTCGGGTATGCGATCACGCCACCTTGCAGGATCGTCCTGCGGGCGCAATGTAACTGCCACTCATTGATGGGCTTGGGCGCTGCCATGTTGATGTTGTCAGACCAGAAACAGATGAATCATCACACAGCGCTCAGGCGATTTTCTGATACCCTCCGGGCGCGGAACTCACCAGCCCTTCAAGCTCGAGAAGCAGAAGAGACTGAACAAGCTGATCAGCCGGAAGGCCAGTTGCTGAACACAATGCATCAGTTGACTGGGGATCATACCCTAATGCCTCAAACACCGCGATTTCCCGGTCGTCCAGAGCATCCAGCGGGCTGGGCGGATGGCAAGCGTCTTCGGGTAGTGTAGCGTGCCGCACTGACCTGATCTCACCCACGGGGGAAGACCAGGAAGCGCCCAGCTCTTCTATAATATCATCCACCTGATCCACCAGCCTGGCGCCCTGCTTGATCAAATGGTGGCAGCCTCGCGCCACCGGGCTGTGAATGGACCCGGGAATTGCAAAAACCTCGCGCCCCTGTTCCAGGGCCATGCGGGCGGTGATGAGAGACCCACTTTTCAGACCCGCTTCGACCACCAGTATGCCCCGGCTCAGACCGCTGATAATTCGGTTACGCTGGGGAAAGTGGGCCGCTCTTGCCGGTGTTCCCGGTGGATACTCAGATACCATCAAACCGTTCCCGATAACCCGTTCCCCAAGGTGTCGATGCTGGTTCGGATATATGCGATCAAGCCCACAACCAATAACCGCGATTGTCGAGTGCCCGGCATCCAGTGCTCCGGCATGGGCTGCGCCATCAACTCCCAGGGCCAGGCCGCTGATCACCAACAGGTTCCGGTTACTCAGTTCCGCCGCAAAGCGCCGGGCGTGATCCAACCCTGCCGGCGTAGCATTGCGGCTGCCGATAATACCTATCTGTTCGCGGCCCAACAGGCTGGGGTCACCCCGGGTGTACAACACCAGAGGAGCATCATGGATGTGCTTCAGGGCTTCCGGGTAATCAGGGTGGTGCCAACTGACTATGCCAATGCCATGACGCTCACAATTCAGCAACGTCTGCCGTACTGCGTTGACAGCCTTGTGGGTTTCATCCTGTTGCTGCCAAGCCATGATGGCCGCTACCGTTTCAGCAGACAGACCATATGCCCGGAGCGTCGCGGAGTTTTTCGTGAGAAGGTCGGTCAGATCGGGGATTGTTGCAAGCATGGCCCGCCGGCTGGCACGACCAAACCTGGGTAAACAGGTAAGAAACAACCACTTGGAGGAAGGGGAGGAAAACACGACATCATCCTTGGAAACAGCAAAGCCGGGCCATCCTGGCCCGGCTTTTGATTTACCGGCTATGAAATCAGGGGTTGGTAACCTTGTCACCCACTGACAGAGCACGGGTCGCGTGCAGAATCAGCCCGTAGCTCATTTTTTCATATACCTGGAAGACCATCAGCAAACCCGCCCGTTCGGAGGGTAGTTCAACGGTTTCATTGGTAACCGGGTCGCGTACAAGATTCCCGCTTTTGAGAATAGCCATCACATTGCCAGCTTCGAGCCCTTCACGGCTACCCCGGTTAATGGCAACCACATTGTATTGACCAATCTGGGTAACACCGCCATCAACGGAGATCATTTTACCTTCAACCTGCCGGGCAGGTGAACTCGGCACAAAACTGGTCGTCAGGCGACGGTCTTCACTAACCAGCAAACGGTCGCCGACGCGTACCTCTTCGCTGGAGCGGGTGAGGTCTACTGTCAGAACATCACCGTTTTCTGCAGCTACATCACCCCGGGCGATACTGCGTGCCTCCAGGCCAAGGAACTCTCCGGTATCCGGGTCGACAAATTCCGTACTGCGGCGGAACACACCTACCTTATCCGCAGGTTTTTCACCTCGGGCATAAACCCGGTCACCGGCTCCGGTAACGAGACGACCCTCTGCACCTTCAAGTACATAAGGCGCTCCGCTGAGCTCTTCGGGGCTTACAATACGGGTATCCGTCAGGAAGCTGCTGATAGCATCCAGCGGAATAGCAGGGATGGGTGTATCAATCCGTTCCGAACGTACCTTCGGCGAGAGTTTTACAACACCATTGTTGGACGCCACCTTGGTAATACGGGGCTTACCATCGATATACACCAAGGCAAGACGATCGCCCGGGTATATCAGGTGAGGGTTCGCAACCTGTGGGTTAACGTGCCAGATTTCGGGCCAATACCATGGGTTACTCAAAAATCGCCCTGAAATATCCCAAAGGGTATCACCCTTCACAACAGTGTAACGCTCAGGATGATCAGACCGCAGTTCTGGTGCAGCTTGAGCCCAGGAGGTTAATAGCAGCGTAGTGGCCGCCAGAGCGTACAGCAGTTTCCTCATTGTCTAAGTCCTTGATCGCGTGCCTTGAATCTGTGAGTTCCGGTAAGGATGCAGCCAGTTGTCTGCAGCTTATTCCGTTGTTATGCCAGTTACTATAGAAGAAGTCTCGCAAATTGTGATGTTATCTTTTGTTCTTCCAGTAAATTCTATGCCATTTACAAAAGATTTTAACTATTGCCTGATCAGTTTGTACTCAATCGGCGAATTGTTGGATAATGTACAGGCAGAGTCGTGACGCTGCATATATTAATGTGAAAGGAACAATTTGCGCAGTACGCTGTCGCATTTCAGAGATCGTTTTCACACAGTTACAAAAGACAACGTAAAAAGCCAGGCAACGCCATCAGTAATGCATTTGCCATTAAAGAATGCCAGCGAGCAATTCTGACATTTGTCATACAGGCCAAAAGTACGAGCACTATGATACTAGAAATACTCGAATATCCGGATCCCCGTCTGCGCACCATCGCCAAGCCGGTAGATAAACTGACAGACGCAGATCTCAAGCTCATCGACGACATGTTCGAGACCATGTACGATGCGCCCGGCATTGGTCTGGCGGCCACACAGGTGGACGTCCACAAACAGATCATCGTTATGGATCTGTCCGAGGACAAAAGCGAACCAAGGGTTTTCATCAACCCGCAGGTGGAAGTGCTGGATGGTGATCGTGAAGCCATGCAGGAAGGGTGTCTTTCAGTTCCGGGCTTTTATGAAGACGTCGAGCGCGTAGAGCATTGCATCGTCCGCGCCATGGATCGAGACGGCAAGCCGTTTGAACTGGAAGCCCGCGGCCTTCTGGCGGTCTGTATCCAGCATGAGATGGATCACCTTAACGGCAAGCTGTTTGTAGATTACCTGAGCAACCTCAAGCGTACCCGCATTCGCAAGAAGCTGGAAAAGCTTCACAAGCAAAGTGCGTGAATATTGACTGAAAGGCGCATGAGGATTTTGTAGAAAGTATCGGACCGGGCCCTGGCCCGGTCTTTTCGTATTCAACGAAACAGAGACCCAACACTGTGCGACTCGTTTTTGCCGGCACGCCGGATTTCGCAGCAAGCGCTCTGAAAGCGCTACTGGGCACCCACCATACCGTGGTGGGGGTATACTCCCAGCCCGACCGGCCCGCTGGTCGTGGCCGCAAACTCCAACCCAGCCCGGTCAAACAGGTTGCGCTGGATAACGGGATACCGGTCTTTCAGCCTGAAAGCCTGAAATCTCCGGAAGCGCAGCAGAAACTGGCCAGCCTCCGTCCGGATGTGATGATCGTTGCTGCCTACGGGCTGATTCTTCCGGAACCGGTACTGAAAATCCCCACCCACGGCTGCCTCAACATTCACGCATCTCTTTTGCCCCGCTGGCGTGGTGCAGCGCCTATTCAGCGTGCCATTGCAGCGGGTGACAAGGAAACCGGCATCACCATCATGCAGATGGACAAAGGCCTGGATACAGGTGCCATGTTGCTGAAATCCCGGACGGCTATTGAAGCCTCCGATACAGGCGGCAGTCTACACGATCGCCTTGCCGAACTGGGTGGTGATGCCATTGTTGAAGCGTTGAACCGGCTGGAAAACAATGAACTTGCTGGTGAAATCCAGAATGACGAGGACGCCTGCTACGCCCACAAGCTGTCTAAAGAAGAAGGTCACATTGACTGGTCGCAGGATGCTTTGACCATAGAACGCCTGGTGCGTGCCTTTAACCCCTGGCCTGGTACTTACACAGACCTGGAAGAACAGCGCCTGCGGATTCACGAGGCCCGGGCGACGGAAGAGCAAAGCCAGAAACCGGCAGGCACAGTGATACGAAGGGAGCGGGAAGGTATTGATATTGCCTGCGGCACCGGTACTCTGCGTATCACCCGGCTACAGCTGCCGGGATCCCGCGCCCAGAGTGTTAACGACCTGATTAACGGCGGCAAGCAACTGTTGTTACCCGGACAGGAGTTACGCTGAGCATGGACAGCTACGATCTGCCTATGCGAGCAATTGCTGCCAGCGTGTTGTTAGCGGTGGAGAACGGCGAGTCTTTATCCCAGTGCCTGCCGCCAGCTTTGCAGCGCCTTGCTCCCGGTGAGCGGCCGACACTTCAGGCACTCTGCTACGGCACCTGCCGCTGGTTTCACCGCCTGGACGGTGAACTGGAAACCCGGCTGAAAAAGCCACTGAAGAAACCCGATCGCATCGTTCACCATCTGATGCTTGTCGCGCTGTTCCAGCTCCGCTTCAGCCAGCAGGCGACCTATGCCATTCTCAACGAATCCGTAGAGGCCTGCCGCGCTCTCGACAAACCCCATCTTACCGGCCTCGTGAATGGGGTTTTGCGTTCTGCCGAGCGTGAAGGTGCGCCAGAGCCGCAAACCGATGCCTGCCGTTTCAGCCATCCCGTCTGGATGGTGGAAAAGCTTCGCCATAACTGGCCCGACGACTGGCAACAGATTCTGGAAGCAAACAACGCCCAGGCTCCGATGACACTGAGGGTGAATGCTCTTCGCTTTGGCCGCGACGAATATCTCTCGCTGCTGAAGCAGGCAGAAATTGAAGCAACAGCAACCCGCTTTGCACCTCACGGCATCCAGCTCAGCAGGCCCATACAGGTTGATCAGTTACCCTGGTTTGCCGATGGGGCAGTGAGCGTTCAGGACGAAGCTGCGCAGCTATGCACAACCCTGCTGGATCTGGCGCCCGGGCAACGGGTTCTGGACGCCTGCGCGGCTCCCGGCGGAAAAACCTGCGCCATCCTTGAAAGCCAGGCCGAACTGGCGGAAGTTGTTGCCATCGATGAATCGGCCATGCGCCTGCCCAGAGTCCAGGAAAACCTGGACCGGCTGGATCTGCAAGCCACTTTGCTAGAGGCAGATGCCGCTGACATTGAGCACTGGTGGGACGGAAAGCCTTTTGACCGGATTCTGCTCGACGTACCCTGCAGCGCCAGCGGTGTAATCCGCCGCCATCCGGACATCAAACTGTTGCGACGGGAAACCGACATTGTACCTTTGGCAGCCATACAGCTCGGCCTTCTTGCAGCTATGTGGTCCGTACTCAGACCGGGTGGTCGCCTGGTCTATGCGACCTGTTCGGTGTTCCCCCAGGAAAACCACCGTATAATTCAGCGGTTCCTCAAACAACAAAGCACCGCGGTGCTTGTTGAGCCAGAGGTCCTGTGGGGGCGGAATATGGGTGCGGGGCGACAACTTCTCCCCGATCAAACCAGCCATGACGGCTTTTTCTATGCCGTACTGGAGAAACCTGAATCATGAAGATCCTGATCCTCGGTGCCGGCCAGGTGGGCGGCACGCTGGCTGAAAACCTCGCCAGCGAAGCCAACGATATAACGGTCATCGACACCGACGCGGCACGGCTCCGTGAACTGCAGGATCGCCTCGACATTCGCACAGTTCAGGGCATGGCCTCCTATCCGACAGTGCTTAGCCAGGCTAACGCAGAAGACGCCGACATGCTGATTGCGGTGACCAACAGCGACGAAACCAACATGGTCGCCTGCCAGATCGCAAACATATTGTACAACACGCCCACGAAAATCAGCCGCGTACGGGCCAGTGCCTACCTCTCCAACAACAAGCTGTTCGGGAAAGAAGGCGGCTTCCCCATTGACGTCATGATCAGCCCGGAACATCTGGTTACCCGCCACATTACCCGGCTGATTGAGTACCCTGGCGCTCTGCAGGTGCTGGAGTTCTCCAAGGGGCTGGTCCGGCTGGTTGCTATCCGGGCGACGGAAGGTGGCCCGCTGGTAGGTCGTGAACTGTCCTACCTGCGCACCCACATGCCCAAGGTCGAAACCCGGGTCGCCGCCATTTTCCGCAAAGACCGGGCCATCATGCCCCGCGGCGATACCATACTTGAAGACGGCGACGAGGTGTTTTTCATCGCCGGTACCGATCACATTCGTTCGGTTATGAGCGAGCTGCAACCACTGGTCAAAAACTACAAACGCATTTTTATCTGCGGCGGCGGCAATATCGGCCAGCGCCTGGCCCATACCCTCGAAAACCGTTTTCAGGTGAAACTACTTGAGCGCAATCACGAGCGCTGCGTGCTGCTCTCGGAAAACCTCCGCAAGACGGTTGTACTTGAAGGCAATGCTGCGGACAAAGACATTCTGCTGGAAGAAAACATCGAAAGTACCGATGTGTTCTGCGCGGTCACCAACGACGACGAAGCCAATATCATGGCATCGCTGCTGGCCAAGCGCCTTGGTGCCCGCAAGGTGTTCACCCTGATCAACAACCCCGACTATGTAGATCTGATCCAGGGTGGCGAGATTGATGTGGCTATCTCACCCCAGCAGACCACCATAGGCAGTTTGCTTACTCATGTGCGCCGGGGTGATGTGGTAAATGTTCACTCACTGCGCAGAGGGGCAGCCGAAGCCATAGAGGCCATCGCCCACGGAGATCACAAATCATCCAAGGTTATTGGCCGCAGGCTGGACGAAATAAATCTGCCCCAGGGCGCAACTATTGGCGCAATTGTACGCCACAACGAGGTACTGATTGCCCATGATCACCTGCGGGTGCAGCCTGATGACCATGTCATCCTGTTCCTGGTGGACAAGTCCCGCGTAAGAGAAGTTGAAAAACTCTTCGCGGTAGGGCTGACGTTCTTCTAGTTCAAAATCAAGAGCATGAAGACGACTTAGAAATACCGCATTGGCGAGCGTATAATGCGCCTTTTTTCCGAATGACCCTCTTGTGAGCGAATTGAATATTGGCTCCGGACTGACTCATAACCGAGTCCGAAGAGTGGCTACACACAGACTGAATCAGCAGGCAAATGTTGTGAAAGAGAAGGCGACAGACAAGGCAACGAACAGCACTCCGGACATCAAGACCTTTCAGGGCTTGATTCTGGCTCTGCAGAATTTCTGGGCGCAGCATGGCTGCGTGGTACTTCAGCCCCTGGACATGGAGGTTGGCGCCGGTACGTTTCACCCGGCAACCTTCCTCCGAGCCATAGGGCCGGAAACCTGGAATGCCGCGTATGTGCAGCCTAGCCGGCGCCCTACAGACGGCCGCTATGGGGAAAACCCGAACCGTCTGCAGCACTATTACCAGTTTCAGGTGGTGCTCAAACCCTCGCCCGATAATATTCAGGAACTCTACCTGGACTCATTGCGTGCTCTGGGGCTGGACCCGCTGGTTCACGACATCCGCTTTGTAGAAGACAACTGGGAATCGCCCACGCTTGGCGCCTGGGGGCTGGGTTGGGAAATCTGGCTGAACGGAATGGAAGTTACCCAGTTTACTTACTTCCAGCAGGTTGGCGGCCTTGAATGCTACCCCGTTACCGGCGAACTTACCTACGGTCTTGAGCGCATTGCCATGTACCTTCAGGGAGTAGACAGCGTATACGACCTGGTCTGGACAGAAGGCCCGGACGGTGTGGTTACATATGGCGACGTTTTCCACCAGCAGGAAGTGGAAATGTCCACCTACAACTTCGAGTACGCAGACACCGAGTTCCTCTTCCACAGCTTTGATGTTTATGAGCGCGAAAGCGCCAGGCTGATTGAAGCCGGCCTGGCTCTGCCCGCCTACGAACAGGTTCTGAAGGCATCGCACACCTTCAACCTGCTGGACGCCCGCCACGCTATCTCGGTCACCGAGCGCCAGCGTTTTATCCTGCGCGTACGCACTCTCGCCCGGGCCGTAGCCCAGGCCTACTTCGACAGCCGGCGCAAACTCGGCTTCCCGCTCGCCCAGGAGGCCTTACGTCAAGAGGTGCTGGCCGCAGCCGAAGCCGCCGACAACAAGGGCAAGGGTAAGAAGGGCAAAAAAGAGAAGCAGGCACAGCAGGAAAAGGGAAAAGCATAATCATGGCTACACAGGATTTTCTGGTCGAACTGGGCGTCGAAGAACTGCCCTCAAAATCACTCCAGCCACTGTCTGATGCGTTCACTCAGGGTATCACCAGAGGCCTGGAAGAAGCTGGCATCACTTTCGGCAAGGTAGAAGCCTTTGCTGCACCGCGCCGGCTGGCGCTACGCATACGTGACCTGGCCGATGCCCAGCCCGACAAATCAATTGAAAAACGCGGTCCGGCCGTGAAAGCTGCTTTTGATGACGCTGGCAACCCGACCCGCGCGCTCACCGGCTTCGCTACATCTCTGGGCGTAACCCCGGATCAGCTTGATACTCTGGAAACCGACAAGGGCGCATGGCTGGTCTATCGCACCGTCGAGCAGGGCAAGCCCACCGTAGATCTGATGGCCGGGCTCGTTGAAAGCTCTCTGGCCTCGCTGCCGATTCCCAAACGGATGCGCTGGGGCGCACACCGCACTGAATTCGTCAGGCCTGTGCACTGGCTGGTAATGCTCTTTGGCAACAAGGTTATCGACACCCCCATCATGGGGCTGACTCCAGGCAACAAAACCCTGGGCCACCGCTTCCATTGCCCCAAAGAGCTGATTATTCCGACCCCGGCTGATTACGAAGTTGTACTTGAGCAGGAAGGCTACGTCATTGCCGACTTTGCAAAGCGCCGGGAACAGATCCGCGCCGGTGTCACTGCCCTTGCGGTAGCAAATGCCGATGGTGAAGCAGTGATTGATGAGGATCTTCTGGACGAAGTCACCGGCCTGAATGAATGGCCCGTGCCTCTTATGGGGCGCTTTGATGACAGGTTCCTGGAAGTTCCTGCGGAAGCACTGATTTCCTCCATGAAGGAGCATCAGAAGTACTTCCATGTGGTAAACGCCTCCGGCCAGATGCTGCCCCTGTTCATTACCGTTGCCAACATAGAGAGCAAGGATCCGTCTCAGGTCGTATCGGGTAACGAAAAGGTGATCCGTCCACGACTTTCAGACGCTGCGTTCTTCTATGAAACTGACCGCAAAACCCGCCTGGAAGACCGCATTGAGCAACTCAAGCCAATTGTGTTCCAGGAAAAACTCGGCAGTATTTACGACAAATCCGTTCGGGTAGCCACCCTCGCCAAAAAGATCGCCTCAGCTATTGGCAGCGACCCGGCTCTGGCCGAGCGCGCAGCCATGCTCGCAAAAACCGACCTGGTGACTGAAATGGTGCTGGAGTTCAGCGACCTTCAGGGCATTATGGGGCAGTACTACGCAACCAACGATGGCGAACCTGCCGATGTAGCGAAAGCGATGAACGAGCAGTATATGCCTCGCTTCGCCAAAGACAGCCTGCCCACAACCCTGACCAGTTGTGCGCTCGCCATCGCTGACCGCCTGGATTCACTGGTAGGCCTGTTTGGTATCGGACAGCCACCGTCTGGCACCCGGGATCCCTTCGCCCTGCGTCGCGCTTCTTTGGGTGTGCTGCGTATTATCATTGAGCGGGAGCTGCCACTGGATCTGCAGACATGCTGCGAGTGGGCAGAGGAAAGCTTCAACGGACTGACCGGGGAAGGTACTGCCTCCCAGGTTGTCGATTACATGCTGGACCGGTTCCGGGCCCATTACGATGAGCTGGGCATCAGCGCCGAGGTATACCTGGCTGTCCATGCCCGCCGCCCAACCCGCCCGCTGGACTTCGATCGCCGGGTAAAAGCTGTGGAAGCATTCCGCCAGTTGCCGGAAGCACAGGCCCTGGCCGGTGCAAACAAGCGGGTTTCCAATATTCTGTCCAAACAGGGCGGAGAGAGCCTTGGCGAAACCGTCAACAGCAGCCTGCTGCAGGATGCAGCTGAGAAAACCCTGGCCGCACAGGTAGAGCAACAAGCACAGAAGGTGGCCCCACTGTTTGAGCAGGGCGACTACTCCAGTGCCTTGCAGTCACTGGCCACATTGCAGGAGCCCGTAGACAGCTTCTTCAATGACGTCATGGTTATGGCCGAGGATAAAGCCGTGCGGGACAACCGCCTTGCACTGCTGAACCGCCTGCATAACCTGTTTTTGCGAGTCGCAGATATCTCGCTGCTACCCGCCGCTGGCTGATCCATGCTGATCATCCTCGACCGGGACGGGGTCATCAACGAGTACGACGGCAGCTACATCTGCTCTGCAGATGAATGGCACCCGATTCCCGGTAGCGTTGAGGCGATGGCCAGGCTTTGCCTGGCTGGTCATCGTATTGCCATCGCCACCAATCAGTCCGGAATCGGACGGGGTTACTACAGTACCGATGCGCTGAATGCCATGCATGAAAAGCTGGACCGGTTACTGGAACCCCATGGCGGTTGTATCGATTTTATCGCATATTGTCCGCACCACCCGGATGACGACTGTCACTGCCGAAAGCCCCTGACTGGCCTGCTGGAACAAATTCGCGGACACTTTCACCTGAGCTCTCTGGACAGTGCAGTTATGGTTGGCGACAGCCTTAAGGATCTGGAGGCAGGTTTTGCTGGAGGGTGCCAGCCTGTGCTGGTTCGCACCGGAAACGGGGAAGAGACTGAACAGCACCTGGAAAAGCACCCGATTCCAGGTGCAAGAGTGGCAATCTACGACAACCTCAGCGCATTTACGGATGCCTTTTTATCAGGCTCAGACTGGTAAAAACTCCGGGAATCAGTATAATACCGGCCGTTGATCGGCGTGTGGCGCAGCTTGGTAGCGCACTTCGTTCGGGACGAAGGGGTCGGAGGTTCGAATCCTCTCACGCCGACCACTTTCCCGAATTTCTCTCCCGCATTATGTGCATCTTCTGAAAATTCTGTGTCAGTCAGCTCGAAGCTCGATTGCCCGTTTTGCTTTCTGAACAGAACCTACCAATACACTTGTGCCTGAGCCCCTCCTAAACCGCCAGATGCCGCCGGAACAAAGCCAGCGACAGGCTGAAGAACACTACACTTATACCTGCCAGCGCCAGCATTTGTGGCCATACCACTTCCAGCCCTGCGCCCCGATAAAGAATTGCCTGAGCCATGCTCACGAAATGTGTGGTGGGTGCCGCCAGCATGATGTTCTGCACCAGATCCGGCATGCTTTCTCTTGGCGTAATGCCGCCAGAGAGCAATTGCAGGGGCAGAATGGTAAGGATCAGCAGCAAGCCAAACTGCGGCATGGTGCGCGCTACTGTGCCAATCAGGATTCCGATCGCAGTGGTGGAGAAAAGATGAATCAGGGCTCCAAACAGGAACAATAAAACCGAACCCTGCACAGGCACTGCAAGCACGCCCTGGATTACGATAGTGATGGAAAGCGTAGCCGCCAGCATAACCACCAGACCGTTTGCCCAGACCTTGGCAGCCATAATCTCGAAGGGTCTTACGGGCATCACCATCAGGTGCTCCACCGTGCCATGTTCGCGCTCCCGGATCAGTGCAGCACCGGTAAGGATGATACTGATCAGAGTAATCTCGGTAATCAGCTCCATTACGCCACCGAACCAGGTGCCTTCGAGATTCGGATTAAAGCTGACCCGGGTAATCAGTTCTACCTGAAGCGTACTTGCGGAGCTTCCCGTCTCCAGGTATTCCGCTACTTCAGTGGTAATTATCTGCTCAATGTAGCTGGCGCCGATAAACGCCTGTGTCATTCGTGTGGCATCAATATCCAGTTGCAGGCTGGATACTTTTCCACTGCGTATGTCCCGTTCAAAACCTTCCGGAATGACCAGGGCGAAAGTATGAGTACCCTGATCCAGCATCTCGTCTATCTGGCTGAGGCTAACGAGATCGGGCTTCAGAAACCAGGGCTGTTGCAGCGAATCTATAACACGGCCGGAAAGCACTGTCTGATCTTCATCCACTACCGCCACGGGTGCATTGTGCAGTTCCATGGAACCCGCAGAGCCTGCGGTATAGACAATCAAAGTAAAAGCCAGCAACACAAAGATCAGCAGAACCTTGTCGTGCCAGACGCTGCGCAGCTCTTTAATACCAAGGTTCCATATAGTTCCGAGAGATTCCATCATCAGCGCCCCTGTTTCCGGAGTAATGCCACGGATAAAAACGTGAGCACGGGAATGAACGCCGCCAGTATCAGGAAGGCATGTTGCAGGTCACCAAAGGTCAGCCCCTTGGTAAACACCCCCCGGCAGATCTCCAAAAACCAGGTGGCGGGCCAGAACAGGCCGATAAGCGCGGTAAAGCCTTCCAAAGCAGATACAGGTTCCGTCAGACCGGAGAACTGCACCGTCGGCAGGATGGTAATAATGGCGGTAGCCGCCAAAGCAGCAATCTGGGTAGATGCAAAGGCCGAGATCACCTGACCCAGGCCAGTCGTAACCGTGACAAAGAGCAGGGCGCTCACTGTTAATGTCAGCAAGCTGCCCTTGATGGGCACATCAAACAGGAAGACAGCCAGCAATACGAGGCTCGCATAGCTCACCATACTGAACCCGATATAGGGCAGTTGTTTGCCCAGCAAGAATTCCAGCCGGGTTACAGGGGTTACGTAGAGGTTGGTGATGGAGCCCAGCTCTTTCTCTCGCACAATGCCCAGGGCCATAAGAATCGCCGGGATAAAAATCAGCAAAATAGGGATCACTGCAGGCACCATGGCATCCAGACTTCGGAACTCCTGATTATAGCGATAGCGGGTTTTTATGGAGACCAGACTCAGGGTCGGCTCCGAGCCGTATGTGCGCAGGATCAGGTCCTCGAAGTAGCTCAGGTGCAATCCCTGGATGTATCCAAGAATAGTCTCTCCACGAAAAGGCATGGCTCCATCTATCCAGACGGCTATCTCTGTGGAGCGGCCACTCTTGAGATCCTTGCCAAACCCCGGAGGGAATGAGAGCGCGAGACTGAGTTCACCAGATACCATACGCTGTTCCAGCTCAGCCATGGTCGAAATCGGCGGTTGCTCAACAAAATACCGGGAACCCGAAACCGCCGTGATGTAATCCTGGCTCTCAGGGCTCTGGTCCTGATCCAGTACGGCGAAAGCAAGATCTTCCACATCCAGGGTAATGCCGTACCCAAGGATCATCATAAGCAGCGCTGAGCCAATAAAGGCAAAGGCCATGCGGACAGGGTCACGCAACAGCTCCCGGGATTCACGGCGAGCGTAGGCCATAAGACGCCTCAGGCTGAAGGCTCTGTGACCTTGGGGCGATGAGTCGTCCGCACTCAGAACCTTACCGTCACCCTGGCCCGGCGGCTCTTCATCAACCGCCTCAAGGGTCTTCATAAACGCCGCTTCAAGGTTGTCTGCCTGTGCATCACGGACCAGCGCAGCTGGCGTATCACAGGCCAGCACTTCACCGGCATGCATCAGCGAGATCCTGTCGCAACGCTCACCTTCGTTCATGAAATGGGTGGAGATAAATATGGTGACGCCGTCTTCCCTGGATAGCCTCAGCAACAGGCTCCAGAAACGGTTACGGGCACCCGGGTCCACCCCGGACGTGGGTTCGTCAAGAATCAGCAATTCCGGGGAATGCACAACCGCTACAGCAAGGGACAACCGTTGACGTACCCCCAGTGGCAAGTCACCGGCAAACTGCTCCATCACCTCAGCAAGCCCAAACTGCTGAGTCAGTTCATCCACTCTGGGCTCAATGGTCTCTGGGGGCAGGTGAAACAGACGGGCGTGCAACTCCAGGTTCTGACGCACCGTCAACTCGCTATAGAGCGAGAACGACTGGGACATATAACCAACACGCTGGCGAGTAGCCAGGTCCCTGGCATCCAATGGCGAACCGAACAGGGAAACCTCACCCTCGGAAGGCACCAGCAGGCCCGTGAGCATTTTCATGGTTGTGGTCTTGCCACATCCGTTAGAGCCCAGAAAGCCAAAAATCTCGCCCTTCGGAATAGTAAAGCTGACGTTTTTCACCGCCGTGAAATTACCAAACCGCAGGGTAAGATTGTGTGCCTCGATTGCCGGGACACCTTCAGACAAACCATCATCTTTGGTCAATTGCAGCTCGCCGCCAGCCCCCCCGGACACGAATTCCTGGCGATCTTCCGGTAACAGAGCAATGAATGCATCATCCAGGGTTTCTGTCCCCGTCTTCAGCTTTAACTCGGCAGGAGAACCTGTTGCAAGAATGGCGCCGCTGTCCATGGCAACCAACCAGTCATAACGCTCGGCTTCTTCCATATAGGCCGTGGCAACCAGCACGCTCATGGATGGCTGCTGCCGGCGAATGGTATCGATCAGATCCCAGAAACGCTGGCGCGACAGAGGATCTACTCCGGTGGTAGGTTCATCAAGAATCAGCAGCTCGGGGTTATGGATAAGCGCACAGCACAAACCCAGTTTCTGTTTCATACCTCCGGAGAGCTTGCCAGCAGGCCGGCTGCGGAAATCCAGCAGCCCTGTTGCATCAAGCAGGCGGTCAATCTGCCTGGTGCGAGCCGCACCGGAAAGGCCGAACAGGTCGGCAAAAAAACCAATGTTTTCGTCTACTGTCAGCGTATGATAGAGGTTGCCCCCAAGGCCCTGGGGCATATAGGCAATGCGTGGTGAAACCTCTCTTCGAAACGGGGAACTGGCCATATCACCACCCAGCACCTGCAACTTGCCTTGCTGCAGTTTCCGGGCTCCGGCCACCAATCCCAACAATGTGGATTTACCCACACCATCCGGGCCAATCAACCCGACCATGCAACCAGCCGGCACGTTCAGGTTGATGTCCTGCAATGCCTCGCTCGCGCCGTAGGCATGGCTGACGGCCTCCAGCCGCGCAACACTCTCTGCATCATTCATACCCACGTTCTGCGTCTCAGCCATTGGGCAAAGTCACCTGCAGGCTTTCTGGCCAGGGCTTGCTTTCATCCAGGCGTACATAAGCGTCGCCCGGCACACCGGTTTTTACTCTGTCCCTGTAGGCTTTCAGCAATTCCGGGTCAATGCGAATACGTACCCTGAACATGAGCTTTTCCCGTTCGCTGCGGGTTTCCACCGCTTTGGGGGTAAACTGAGCTTCAGCAGCAACGAAACTGACCTCTGCAGGCACCACAAAATCAGGCAAGGCATCCAGAATAATCCGCGCTTCCGCCCCAACTTTCACTTTTCCTGCCTGGGCTGTAGGCAGGAATATGGTCATATAGACATCGGTAACATCCAGTATCGTGGCGACTTTGCCACCGGATGCCAGCACTTCGCCCGGCTCTGCAAGCCGGTAGAGCACGCGCCCGCCTATCGGGCTTTCAAGGTGGCTGTCATCAATAGTGGATTGAATTTTGCGGATACTGGCCTGCGCGGCCTCAATACCTGCCTGCGCTGAAGCAATCTGAACCCGTGCAGCCTGTAATGCAGCATCGGCCGTTTCTGCGGCGGTGCTTGCCTGATCAAGCTGCTCACGGGAAACGTGACCCTTTTCTACCAGAGACTGAAACCGGCTCAGTTCTGCGCGGGCCAAACGCGTTTCACTCTCCCGCTGCTTCACAACCGCCTCTGCCAGACGCTTGGCTTCTATCGCCTGGCTCAGGTTAGCCTGGGCCGCCGCCAGACTCGCGTCCAGTTCGTCCGTGTCCATCTCTGCTACCGGCGTACCCGCCTCAATCAGATCACCTTCAGCCACAAGAACACTGTCTAACCGACCCGAAATCCGGGTAGCAATGTCTACCTGAGTAGCTTCGATACGGCCGTTACCAGAAGCTATATACTCCGGTAACTCGTCGCTATCGGGCAGAAATTGCCAGGCGACGATGGCAACCAGTGCAATGATGGCCAGTGCAATCAGGAGTTTCATATAGGGGCTTGAGGTTGAGCGTGACATTCATATTCCCTGCTGCTGTTGAGGGTTTGGGCCGTGACTGGAGAAAGTTTATCACCAGCGCCTTCACAGTGACTGACGCGTATCAAAAGCGTGAGTGGTACTTAAAGCAACGATTCAATAGGCAAGAACGAGAAGAAAGCAACCATCATACGCTTTATCAACCCGGTTCCCGGGTCGTGGTTGTAGCGGATCACTTCCTCACCATTACGTTCTAACCATTGTAGGTCACCGCCTTCGTCCAGCACCAATTCGTATGCAATAACTCGCGTCTGCTCATCAAATCGCGCGTTCATCATCTGTGTCAACTCAGGGCTTTCAATAACAAAGCCCAGCTCTGTGTTGATGTGAACCGACCGGGGGTCGAAATTGAACGAGCCGACAAAAAGCCTTTCATTATCTACAGCAAAGGTTTTAGCGTGGAGACTGGAGGCAGAACTTCCCATCAGGTTATTTTGCAACTGGCTCTCCACAGGCACGCCCCCCGACAGCTCGCGCATCTCGAATAGTTGTACTCCGGCTTCCAGCAGCGGCTTCCGGTATTTCGCATAACCGGCATGGACCATAGCCACGTCGTTGGCTTCCAGGGAATTGGTCAGCACACGTACCTGAACTCCTCTACTCTCCATATCGCGAAATATATCCACACCGGCCTGGGTGGGTATGAAGTATGGTGAGACCAGTGTCACTGAGCGCTCAGGGCTGCCCATGACTTCTGCAAGCTGCCGGCTCAGCAATCCGTTTTCTGATTTTTCACCCAGCACCTTGGCGGGGTCATCACTGACCATGGTAACCGGCGCCCAGGTAAACTCCAGATTGCCTTCCAGCAACCCTTTAAGGAGGCGTGATTCCGCCACAACACAGATATATTTGCTGGCCTCGGAGCTGAGGCTGCATTGCCTGGCTGTATCCACGATCAGGGCAAGATCATCCTGGTCGGCCGCGGGCAAAATGGTCGTTGCAGGGTACGCCGAAGCACTGGACCAGTAACGGTCAAAGTCATCAGAAAGCTCGTGCACCACCGGGCCGATGGCTAATACATCAAGATCCGCAAACAATGCTCCCTGTCCCGCTCCGAAATATGCATCCGCAATATTACGTCCGCCGATGATCGCAGCCTGATTATCGGCGATGAACGATTTGTTGTGCATGCGATGGTTCAGGCGCGGAAAACTGGTCAGGTAGCCGATCCATTTAGGGTTACGCACAACAAACGGGTTAAACAGACGAACCTCAATATTCGGGTGTGTATCCATCGCGGCGAGTGGCTTATCCAGTCCGGAGATGCCATTGTCATCCAGCAGTAGGCGGACACGAACACCCCGCTCCGCAGCCCGATAAAGCGCATCAAGCAGCATTGTGCCGGTGATATCGTATTGCCAGATGTAATACTGGACATCCAGAGTCGTTTCGGCGCCTTCGGCCAGCAGCGCCCGTGCAGCGAAGGCATCGTAGGGATTTTCAAGCATGATAACCCCACTCTCGCCCGGGTGTGCGCCAGCTAAGGGTGCGATCGCGCTACCAAGCCGGGTATTGGCGGTTTGGCCGGCTGGCACCGACCAACTCTCGGTTCGCTCGGCCACAGGAGGCAGAGCGCATCCGCTTATAACCAGCACCAATACCAGAATGGAGATCGGGCGCGGACAATGCCGCCTGAACCAGTTCGACAATAGAATAACTCCGTTTCGTCAGGTCCGTAGTTGTAGCAGCTACCTGCCCACTGTTTTGATTCTGATCAATCCCGGGTTATAAGCTTATATCCATAATTGATACATGCTGCACATTGAGAGTATTGTAAAAGTGAATTTTATTGTATATCGACTTCAGGAGAAAAAACGATGAGGCTTTTACTGGCTGCACTTCTCATGACCCTCGGGCTGAGCTTTCATGCTTCGGCAGAAGAGGCTCTTTCTCTGACCCCTCAGGAAACCTACGACCTTGTTCAGAAGCAAGGCGACCAGATTCTCTTTGTTGATGTAAGGGATCCGCTGGAAATCATGTTTATCGGTTTCACCGATGTTGTTGATAAGAACATTCCGTTCATGCTCGCTGATCGCACCACGTTTCTTGCCGACAAAGGCCGGTTTGCCATGAAGACCAACCCCGACTTCGCAGCCGGCGTTGAGCAGGCTCTCAAAGATAAAGGGCTAAGCAAGGATGCACTGATCATCACCATGTGCCGTTCCGGCTCAAGTCGCGGCAAACCCAGCGCCGAGTACCTGCTTGAACGCGGTTTCAGCAACGTTAAATACATTGATCATGGTTTTCAGGGCAGCAGTGCCAAAGAAGGCAAAAAAGCCGGAATGAGAATTGTGAACGGCTGGCAGAACGAGGGCTTGCCCTGGTCCATGACGCTCAATCCGGAAAAAATATACCAACCCTGACAGCGACTATACTGACAGGGCAGGGGTGGTTTCCCGGAATGGGCGTTTTAACGTGGAGGATGTCATGGCAAAGCTGATCACGATTCGCCATCTCCGGCAATTGGGGATGGGCATGCTGGTGGCCGTATTGATGCTGGCAGGAGCGCTTCCTTCGCAGGCAGCGGTTGAACACGCACCTCCCACAGCTGACCACAGTAAATTCAGATCCCTCGAAGGCCCATTCGAAACCGCGAGTGACGTAACCGAAGCCTGTGTGAAATGCCACACAGAAGCCGCCGGGCAAATCAAGGCAACCACACACTGGACCTGGCTCTATAAGCACGCCGAAACAGGACAGACCCTGGGCAAAAACCAGGTTATCAACAGCTTCTGTGGCATGGCCATAACCAACGAGCCTCGCTGTACTTCATGCCACGTGGGTTACGGCTGGGAAGACATGCGGCAACCGCCGCCGGAAGCTGATTCCGCGGTGGACTGCCTGGTGTGTCACGACACAACCGGTGAATACTGGAAATTTCCGACGCTCGCCGGTGACCCCACCTATATTCCGCGGGAATGGCCCAAGGGCAGTGGCAAGATTGTTCAACCGCCAGACCTGCCCAACATTGCACAGAACGTGGGTGCCAGCGGTCGCGCTAACTGCGGTAGTTGCCACTTCTACGGTGGCGGTGGCGACGGAGTCAAACACGGCGATCTCGACTCATCACTGGTAACACCCGACCGGTCGCTGGACGTGCACATGTCTCCCGATGGTGGCAATTTCAGCTGTTCAGACTGCCACACAACCTGGGGCCACAGTGTTTCTGGCAGCCGCTATCAGGTAAACGCCAAAGATACCCTCGGGATTGATGTACCCGGCCACACAGATCTGAGCCGGGCAAGCTGTGAGTCCTGTCATGGCGGGGCACCCCATCACAAGGAAAAGCTTAACGATCACATAGACAAGCTTGCATGCCAGACCTGCCACGTACCTGCATTCGCCCGGGGCGGTGTCGCCACAAAGATGTGGTGGGACTGGTCAACTGCCGGAAAGCTTGATGAAGAGGGTAAACCGATCACCGAGTACGACGAGCACGGCCACCTCAGTTACCTGAGTGAGAAGGGCGACTTCCGCTACGGTGAAAATGTGCTTCCTTACTACGCCTGGTTTAACGGCACCGTTGAGTACACCATGATTGACGAGGTACTCGATGTTGAAAATCCTCCGCTGGAGATCAACCGGATTGAAGGCGGGCCGGATGACCCTGACTCACGCATCTGGCCATTCAAGCTGATGCGCGGCAAACAGCCTTTCGATACCGAACGCAAAACACTCCTGGCAACTCACGTGTTCGGCGCAGATGACTCATCACTCTGGAGCAACTACGACTGGCCCAAAGCCCTTCAGGCCGCCAGCGACATGTCGGGGATGCCCTTCAGCGGTAACTTTGATTTCATTGAAACCAGAATGTACTGGCCGATTACCCACATGGTACCGCCCGCCAGTCAGGCCCTGCGTTGCGGCTCCTGCCACGCTGGTGAAAGCCGCCTGGCAGGTATTGGTGGCATTTACATACCGGGGCACAGCGCCAACCCATGGCTGGATCGTATCGGCTGGCTGGTTGTAGCGCTCACCCTGGCCGGAGTTATCATCCACGGCCTTCTCCGTGTGGTCTTCAGAAAGAGGAAGCAATCATGAGCCGGGTACTGGTATACAAACGCTTTGAACGCTTCTGGCACTGGCTTCAGGCTTTGCTGATTTTCAGCCTGCTGATAACCGGCTTTGACATACACGGCAGTTATTCATTGCTGAGGTTTGGTGACGCAACACAGCTGCACACCATCGCAGCCTGGTCGCTGATCGTGCTCTGGCTTTTTGCGATTTTCTGGCACATCACCACGGGTGAGTGGCGCCAGTATGTGCCCACTCGCAAAGGTCTGTTTGCGGTGATGTACTACTACCTGATCGGTACGTTTACCGGAGCTGAACACCCGTACCGTAAAACCACCAAAGCCAAGCACAATCCGTTGCAGAGGCTGGCCTACCTGTTTTTCAAACTGGTGATCTCCCCCATTATCTGGGTGAGCGGCCTGCTGTATCTGTTTTACAACGACTGGCCGGCCACACTTACAGGGGCTCTCAACCTTGAAACCGTGGCACTGGTTCATACCGCAGCAGCCTTTGCCATGCTGGTTTTCATTATTGCTCATGTGTATATGGCTACCATGGGCCACACACTAACCAGTCTCATCAAGCCCATGGTGACCGGTTACGAGGATCTGGACGAACCTGCCAGTAAATCCTGAGAGTTTCTGCCATCTGCAAAAAAGCCGGCCCTTGTTCAGGGGGCCGGCTTTTTTATGCCTTTCCAGGATACCGGAAGGCTCAGAACGTAAAGGTACGCATAGCCGGATTCAGCATCTGATCCGCCATTTCCGGAGGGGTAGCAACACCCACACCTTCAATCAGGTCATCTTTACTGTGATCGCCGTTAGGCAGGTACAGAGCACAAACGTTGGCTACGCCACCCTGCTTCATCAACCCACGCAGCATCTGGCCGGGGGTCAGGTCCTTTGGCTTCAGAGCGGGTGCTTCGTAGCTTTTCAGCGCCAGGTCGCCCGCTTTGTCACACAGCAGTACGTTCACCTTGGCACCCTTCTGAGCCATAGTATTGGAAAGCACCATTGCCATACCCTGGGTCTGTAAGGAATCGCTTGAAAGTATCACCAGTACTTCCTCAACCATTTTCTGATCTCCTGCATGAGCGCTGATGGGAGCAACGGCAACCACAGCCGCTGCGACAAGTGCCTTGATTGATCTGATCATTATTCGGTGCTCCTTGTGTCGGTTTATCGTCGGTATATGTCCAGCCTATGCCGCCTGCCAGCCCGGTTCAGTGACAAAGTCACCCTTATCCCTCATCACAGCCACCAAAAGCCTGACCATACTGAGGGCTTGAGAGGCAGCTGCTTTATATTACTATTTTATATAACCATAGAACTTAATGTTTGCTAAGATTTGATGTATCTCAAGAGAAGATGCACATACATATAATTACAAGAGGTTTGACACATGGGTAGCAACACGGCAGAGCATGGCAAAATCAAACAACACACCGTGGTCATCGTAGGGGGCGGAGCTGCAGGCATTTCTGTTGCTGCCAGTCTGCATAAAAGAGACAGTAGCCTCGATATTGCGATTATTGAGCCGGCACAAAAGCATCACTATCAGCCTGGCTGGACAATGGTTGGTGGCGGTGTATTCAAACCGGAAACAACCTCAAAGCCCATGACTTCGGTCATGCCCGGGTTCGCTTCATGGTATAGACAATCGGTATCTTCTATTGATGAAGAGCACAATCAGGTCGCTTTGGCAGATGGCTCAACGGTCCAGTATCAGGCCCTGATTCTCGCGCCCGGGCTGGAACTGAACTGGGGCGGTATCGACGGTCTGAGGGAAGCCCTGGGCTCCAATGGTGTTACTTCCAACTACCAGGAGGGTATGGCGAGTTATACCTGGGAGACAGTGCAGAACCTTAAAAACGGCCGGGCCCTGTTCAGCCAGCCACCAATGCCGATCAAATGTGCCGGTGCGCCTCAGAAAGCCCTGTATCTGTCCGCAGATCACTGGCTGCGGACCGGGGTTCTGCATAACATCGACATCCAGTTCCACAATGCCGGGGCCGTGCTCTTCGGAGTACCGGATTATGTTCCGGCGCTGCAAAGCTATATTGAAAAGTATGGCGTAGGGCTTAACTACCAAAGCACCCTGGTCTCAGTGAACGGCCCCTCCCGCAAGGCCACATTCCGCCACACCGACGCCAACGGCAATACCGAAGACCGCGAAATCGGCTTTGACATGCTGCACGCCGTGCCGCCCCAGCGTGCTCCGGGGTTTATCAGGCAGTCCCGACTTGCCAATGAAGGTGGCTGGCTGGACCTGGAAGATGACACACTCCGCCATAAACGCCATAGCAACATCTTTGGCCTTGGAGATGTGAGCGGAACAGGCAATGCAAAAACTGCTGCCGCTGTGCGCAAACAGGCTCCAGTGGTTGCTGAAAACGTCATCGCCCACTTGCGCAATCAACCCTTAACAGCCGCCTACCTTGGTTACGGCTCCTGCCCATTGACCGTAGAAAACGGGCGTATCGTTCTGGCGGAATTCGGTTACGGTGGCGTCTTGCAGCCCACCTTTCCAGCCTGGGTAAATGATGGTACCAAAGCCACAAGAGCTGCCTGGTTTCTGAAGGCCAAGCAACTGCCTGCTCTGTACTGGTATGTTATGCTTAAAGGCCATGAGTGGCTGGCAAAGCCTGCTCGTCGCTCGGTCTGAAAGCGGGAGCCCGTATATTTCGGTTACGGGCTCATTCGTGATCGCCCGGTCTACCAAATGTCAACTACAACCTGTCCTGATCTGCTAATATTTCATTCGCTGGAGTCATCAGGAATAACGAATGAATAATACAGAAACTGAACCAAGGCGACTCGCTGCACTAGACCGGCTGGAAATTCTCGACACCCCCCCTGACGAGCGGTTTGACCGTCTTACCCGTATCGCTCGCCAACACTATCAGGTCGAAATTGCCCTTATCAGCGTGCTGGACGAAAAACGCCAGTGGTTCAAATCACGGCAGGGAATTGATATTACCGAAACACCTCGGTCCATAGCTTTCTGCGACCATGCTTTGCGTCAGGATCAGGTTTTTATTGTTGGAGACGCCTCTCAGGATCCACGTTTTCGCAACAACCCTTTCGTAAAAGACAGCCCCCATGTTCGTTTTTACGCGGGCGTGCCCGTGCGCGAACCCTCCGGTTTCAAAATCGGTACCCTGTGCATCATCGATACCAGGCCACGGCAATTCACCGAGCGAAATCTGGACGTGCTCCGTATACTGGCCACTTTAGTGGAAGAGGAACTGGAGCGTTCGTACATTGAATCGGATAAAAGTGAGTATGTGCCGGTCTCACATCTCAACAGGGCGATCCATCATGCCCAGAACGTCTTCCTCACAAGCGATAACGAGCGTGCGGCATTTCAGCAGATGCTCGGCGATCTGCTCGCCCTTACGGGGAGCCAGTTCGGGTTTATCGGTGAAGTTCTGCACGAGCGCAGCGGCACTCCGTATCTGAAAGTCCATGCCATCACGAACATAGCCTGGAACCCTGAAACCCAGGCCCTGTATCAGGATGTGGAACGCCGGGGAATGATTTTCGACCGTCTGGACAACATCCTTGGTCTACCCATGGTTACCGGAGAGACGATCATCTCCAACAATCTGGCTACTGATTCCCGCCGTGGCGGCCTGCCTCCGGGGCATCCACCCATCGACACCTACCTTGGCATTCCTGTTTACTCCGGAAACACACTGTTAGGGCTGATTGGCCTTGCGAACAGAGCCGAAGGTTATACTCAGAAACTTGTAGATGAACTGGCCCCACTGTCACAAACGCTCGCCAACCTCATTGAGCGCAAGCGACTGTATGAAGAAAAGAGTGCCCATAAAAAAGATCTGGAACTCGCAGCCAATTACGATGCTCTCACCGGCCTGCCCAACCGCAGACGGCTGACCGAACTGTTTGAACAGGAATTGTATGAAGCCGACCAGAGAAACGGCCTGGTTTCGGTGTGCCTTATTGACCTCGACGGTTTCAAAAGCATCAACGATGAATATGGCCACCTGGTGGGGGATGCAATACTCAGGTCCGTGGCAGCCAAACTCCAGGCTACCGTGCGCAGCCACGATATCATTGCCCGCCCGGGCGGCGACGAGTTTGTTGCCATTCTCCGAGATGTAGACGACGAACGGATTTATGCCCGCATTCTGGAGGCGATACGCCAACCCATCAACTTCCGGCACCATATGTTCCATGTTTCCGGCAGCATGGGCGTAACCGTGTACCCGGAAGATGATGCGGATTCCGATCTGCTGCTTCGCCATGCAGATCAGGCCATGTACGCTGCAAAAGAAACCGGTAAAAACTGTTTCAAATTCTTCGACCTGCAGTCGCATTCGTCCCGCGAAGAACGAATCCGGGTGCTGGAACAGATTGATAGCGCACTGCGTAACCAGCAGATGGAGTTGTACTATCAGCCAAAAATCTGTTTCCACAATCACACAGTGAATGGCTTCGAAGCACTTATCCGCTGGAATCACCCGAAAGAAGGCCTTCTTGAGCCGCTGTTTTTCCTGGAGCACATAGAGTACACGGAGTACGCACGTACTTTGGGCAATTTCGTCATCCGGGAAGCAGTGAAACGGCTGCTGGAGTTTGCTCAGCAAGACCTTCCCTACACCCTGAGCATCAATCTGAGCCCATGCCACTTCCTGAGCCATGAGTTCCGGGACGATTTATCGAGTGCTCTGGAAGACTGCCCCCAGGAACTACGTTCGCGCCTCATTCTGGAAATCCTGGAAACCACAATAATGGACGACACCGAAACGGTAATGCAGAACCTCAAGGCCTGTCGTGAGCTGGGTGTAGACGTTTCTCTGGATGACTTTGGCACCGGCTATTCATCACTGGATTATTTTCGCCGGTTACCCGCTCAGGAAATCAAAATCGACCGTTCGTTCGTGATGGATATGCTGGATGATGCGGATGACAGCATGATTGTCAGCGCCATCATCAGCCTGTCGAAGAGTTTTAAGCGACGTCTGGTTGCCGAAGGTATAGATTGTATAGATATTGAGCGCAAACTCATTGAGCTTGGCTGCGATATAGGTCAGGGATTTTTCTACAGCAAACCATTGCCACTCCCGGAAGCGCTGCGCTGGGCAGCTGATTTTCAATGGGAAAACAGATTAATGGGTTGAAGCCTGGCGCACATATACAGAACGCAAATCAGGAGCACACAGCATGATCGGATACGTCACCATTGGTGTCAGCGATATGGAAAAAGCGAAGGCGTTCTATACAAGCCTTCTGGGGGACATGGGCGGCAAGCTTCTGCTCGACATGGGCCGCATTGCATTTATAGGCGAAAGCATGAAGGGGCCGATGCTGGCAGTTTGCACACCCTTCGACGGTAAGCCGAACCACCCCGGCAACGGTAATATGCTGGCATTCTGGCCGGGCTCGAAAGAAGAAGTTGATGCCCACTACAAGAAAGCCATCGAACTGGGAGCAACCTGCGACGGAGAGCCGGGACAGCGTATTCCCGACAAGTTCTATGGTGCCTATGTGAAAGACCCGGACGGCAACAAAGTGGCGTTTTATCATTTCGGCTGATTCAGCCTTGCCATACACTGAGGCCGCTTTAACCTGCGGTCTCAGTCCTGAACCACCAGCCCGGTAACAACCCCCGAACCTGCGGCTGTAAAAAGCGGTCATCTATCAGCCAGATCACGCCCTGATCCTCCGGTGTGCGAATCACCCTTCCCGCAGCCTGAGCTACTTTCTGCAAGCCCGGAATCAGATAGGTGTATTCATAACCGGCACCAAAACGCTGCTGCAGCCGATGTTTGAGAATCTCATGCCAGGCATCAAATGGCGGTAAGCCCAGGGTTGCCACAAAGGCGCCAATCAACTGATCACCCGGCAGATCAATGCCTTCACTGAACACACCCCCCAAAACGGCAAAGGCCACGCTGCCGCTCTCTTCCCGGAACCCTGCAAGAAACTCCCGGCGCTGTTGCGGGCTCATGCCTGAATGCTGAGAGCGCTGGGGTACCTCCGGGGCGCTTGCTCCCAAGGCTTCACTCACTTCGTTCAGGTATTTGAAGCTGCTGAAGAACGCCAGATAGTGCCCCGGGCACGTCTTATATTGCTCCGCAATCAGCGTGGCAATGGGCGCTACCGACGCCTCCCGGTGGGCCTGACGTGTACTGATCTTCGGTGTGAACTTTACCCTTAGCTGGTCAGCGCTGAAGGGGCTGGGCAATGAGGTAAACCGGCTGTCTTCCGGCAGGCCCAGAAGGTCCCGGTAATAAACGCCTGGGCTGAGGGTGGCGGAAAACAGCACTACCGAGGCCGCGGCCTGAAAACGGTCGCGCAAAAAATCCGCCGGCACCAGGTTCTGAATCGCCAGACTGGCACGGCCCCGGCCTTCGCGGCGGAATTCACACAGGGAATGATCGCCGAAGGAATCCGCCAGTTTCATGAAAGACACAGACTCAAACAACAGCTCCTGCAGAGCCAGATCCGGCGGGTTATCCGCCAGATAATCCGTAAGGCCGGATACCAGCCCTTGCAGGCTGCCGGTGAGAGCCGGGGGCAGGTTATCGAGAAACACCGGGGCAGAACTTACGGCTGAGTGATCACGCACAATCCCCTGCCAGGCCCGTGCCGTTCGGTCCAGATGGGGTTTCAGAGCCTTGGGTGCTGTTTTACGTACCTTCAGTAACCGCTGCTGATCCAACTGCACCGAGTACATCCCCCGGCCGCGATCCACAAGGTTGTGGGCTTCGTCCACCAGAATGGCTGTTTTCCAGTTGTTCTGCCGGGTCAGGCCGTGGAGCAGGGCGGACTGATCAAACATCCGGTTTACATCGCCAATCACCAGATCACACCAGCGCGCCATTTCCTGAGCCAGAAAGTAGGGGCAGATATTATGGCCGCTGGCAATCTTCGCCAACACCTCCTGAGTCAGCGTCGTGCCGGCCTGAACCGCTTCAGCGCGAGCATCCGGCAAGCGGTCAAAAAACCCTTTGGCCAGCGGGCAGGAATCTCCGTGGCAGGCTTTATCCGGATGCTCACAGGCATCGGCCCTGGCCATCAGTTCCAGGGTACGCAAGGGCCAGAACTGCGGCGTATCCTGCGCCGCCCGCAGACGCTCGACGGCATCCACCGCCAGTTGCCGTGCGGTATTGCGGCAGGTGAGATAATTCAAACGGTCGTGCTGCGCAGCCGGCATAGCCAT
The DNA here is from genome assembly GCF_003318275.1 of Marinobacter sp. F3R11. GTDB lineage: Bacteria > Pseudomonadota > Gammaproteobacteria > Pseudomonadales > Oleiphilaceae > Marinobacter. The sequence goes on from NZ_QOCH01000003.1 coordinate 384,216, forward strand.
CAAGGCCGGGAACAGAGTCCCCAGGGTTTTGCCCAGCCCCGTGGGCGCTTCCAGCAGCAGGGTGCCGCCTTTGACTGTGTTCTTGTAAACCGTTTCCGCAAGCTGACGCTGGCGGGGACGAAAGTCTGCAAAAGGAAACCGCAGGCCGGAGAGGCGAATATCCCGCTGTTCCCGGTGGTGGGCTTCCTGTTCCGCCCAGAGCCGGTAGCGGTCGCACAAGGCTTCCAGTTCCTGCCAAAGCTCATCGGCCGTGGCGATTTCGGTAACCGGCGTTTCACGGTTTTTGCCGATATCGAAATAAACCAGAGACAGCTTCAGTTTTTTGCGCTTTTCCTGGCGACAGAGCAGGGCACCATAAGCCCTCAACTGCGCACGGTGCAAAGCCCGCTGATGGGGCCGGATACGGGATAAATCCCCCCGGTGGGTTTTGATCTCTTCCAGCAGCCCCGAATGCGGGTTATAAACGTCCGCGCGGCCATAAAGCTCTAAACCAAGGCACTCACCGGTAAGTGAATACTCGCTTTTATAACCGTAGCCACGTTTCCCCTGAATAGCCTGATGCCCCGCAATACCCTCTTCGGCGCTGGGTGCCGGCGTATAACGGAAGTCCAGGTCGCCTTCGCGAGCGGCAAACTCGCAGAGGGTTCTGACCGCAACCCTCACCGTGTCGCTCCGCTATCCTGCCAACGCAGATAACACACGCTGGCGGCGATGCCCTGACGGGCGAAGAAGTGCAGCCAGCGGACCTGGTGATCCTGCAACCGGTCGCCCGGGCCTTTCACCTCGATCATTTCATAACGGGGCTTATCCTCCGGGTTCTCCGGATAAAAACGTACAAGATCGGGGAAACCACTGCGATGTTCGCGGATATTCAGCAAAAGGCGCTCAAAAAGAACCTGCAGATCTGTTGCGGGAATGCAATCCAGTGCCAGACCCAGCAATTCCTCATTCAGCGCCGGCCAGATCACAAACGGGTTGGAGATGCCCTGTTTGGCAGCGTAGGTGGCCAGAATCCTCTCCCGGTATCCGCCATTCTGAAGCGCGGAAAAACACTCTTCAAACCCGGCTTGCCGGCGGCTGACAAAATCTTCCCGCACCAGATCCGCCGGCCCGGTGTGGAACGGGTGAAAAAATGCACCGGGTATGGCTTTGAAGACAGTGTGCCAGCACAGCAAACCGAACAGACCATTGATCAGGGTGTTTTCCACATAGAATACAGGAGCTTCAGGTGTGGACAGGTGGTCCCGGACCACGGACTCCACAGAGCCGCCGGTTTGCGGCAGGGTCAGTACGAATTCACGGATATCCGGGGCTTGGTGCACCGGTGGTGCCGGCTCGCCAACTTTTACCACCAGCCGCTTGAGTATACGTGCCAGCCCCTGGGATTCAGCGTCGCTCAGTTCATCACTTTGCCATTCAGTGGCAATGGCCCAGGCTTCTTTAAAGCGCTTCATCCGCTCCAGCAGCCGCAGCTGTTTTAACCGGGCCTCCCGATGGCCACTGGCCGCCAGCGCCTGCAACGCAAGCTCTCGCTCCCCCTGGCGTTCCGCCTGACGCCCCAGCTCCAGCAGCAGACGATCACGGCGACTACTCAGCCAGGCGTTATCCGAAGCAGACGGAACCTCAGCCCACACCTCTGCCGCTGGCATTCCCGCATCCAGGTTTTCACGGCAGTGGTGCATCGCCAGGTAGGTATCCACCTCGCTGCGATGCGAGAAGGCTCGTGCTTCCGGGGTAAACTCCACCGGCTCATAACGGTGATGGCCCAGTTCCACCAATACAAAATCAGACCAGCTCTGGCGCAGATTGCCGAAAAACATCAGGCGGATGCGGTCGAACAGCATCATCTGATTGACCCGTACTACCGGGGCCATCGTTTGATCAAACCAGTCCGCCAAGGTGCGAGCGTCGGTGAAGGTGCCCTGCAAAGCTTCATGCATGCGGGCTTTGGGAAGGTTTTTGGCAAATCCCGCCTGCGCCAGAACCGGCGTAAACGCGGGGCGCAGTTCGGCCAGGGTGAACAGGCGGAAGAGTTCATCCAACGCGAGCAGAGGATCAGAATCCAGCCAGCCACCAGCAATCAGCTCAACCAGTGCCTCCGCTTCCGGGCACCCCAGCTCGGGATAATTCAGCTTGTCGGCGCGAAACAGATCCCCTGTGCGCATCACCATGCGTGTCAGCAATGCTCGCGCAGGACAACTCAAATCAAAAAACGCCTGCAACCTTTCCCGTTCCGACTTCAGCAACAGATCCGAGTGGTGGTTAGCCACCCACGCCACCACTGTTTCCATGTTTTCCAGGTAGTACAAGGGATTTTCAAGATCCGCGGCGGCGGGTCGGGTGTCCCAGCTTTTTGGCTTGATGTTGAACGCCCTCCAGAATGGACTCACTGATACGCGATGGAAAATCGCAGGGTAACAAGGCCTCCACTTTGCTGATAACGGCAGGCACCTGCTCTGCAATCTCGCCAAGCAGTTCGCTCGCCCTCTCGCTGGAAAAGCCAACCTGTTGAGCGGTAGTTATGAAATGCCTTCGCTCAATGCGATCCCAATGATAGTGGCGATTGCGGCCTTTTACTGACATGGCCATTTTGGCTTTTTGCGGTGCCAGGCTGCCTTGCGCCATGAGCGGATAGGCTGAAATCACATCGTAGAGGGGTGTCATGCGGTAGGCTGAGCCGGGCTCAATGAACAGGCTGAAGTTTTTGGCATGACCATCAATCGCCGCAAGCAGCCAAAACACTATCTGCGTCTTGAAGAAAGTTTCGCGATCCTTGTTAGCTTCCTGTGAGCCAAGAAGAAGCTTCATGCCATCACGAATGCCTGGCCCTCCATCGCTTTCGTATTTGATCGCCGGTGCCACACCGAGCGCCTGGCAAAGGTCTTCCTGAGGCAATCTCATTAGCCATTCGGAATCCTTGGACCAGCGTCGATCAAAGCGCTCGACAATCAGAACCTTTTGTTGACCGAACTGGCCAAGTTCAGCGTTAGCGGTTGGCAAGTCAAAAGCTTTCAGGAGTTGCAGACAGAGCCATTCATTCTCACCACTGTCCCGAAGATCTATGTTGCTATGATCGATAAAGCCGATAGGAAGTTTGAAGATATGACTGGTGGGTGTGCTCCCTGTAGGAAGCTGCCAGCCGCCCCGATACCATAACAGAGCGGTTTTCTCTTGAGCTCCTGCCAAAGAAATGCGGAAATCATTGTCCCGCGCCATTCCCAAAGGTGAATTCTGATAGTCGCCCAGAAGCTGTTCTATTGCCGCGGCACCGAGAGGTTCCGCCGTCACCGTCCGAACATCTGGCACCACCGAATTCTGCGGATACAGCTGAATAGCACCAATACAGTCGCGACCAACGCTTTCCAGCAAATCGAACGGATGGCGCGTAGGCGCTTTGAAACGTGCCTGCATTCGAGATCTTATGGCATCGGAATCTGGCAGCAAGTTGTCGAAAAAATTAAAAACCAACGCCCCTCGATAGGTCTTTGGCGATAGCGGTAATGAAAGCGAAATGGCTCGGGCGCCAGGTTGATTCAGCCAGGCGGGATAGTACTGAAAGGCCATGGCACCAGAGTTTTCCAGCGTTAACCTCCCTACCTCAATACCGTTCAGGGCCACGTTCAAGTCAGACATACACGCTCACCACTCTTCGCTCCAACCATTTGCCGAATCCGGTGCACCGCGCTCCACCACACGCAACTCAAGATCGAGAGCAGAGAGGAGCTTGAACAGGGTCTCGATCCGGCTTTTTTCCGGATGATTCTCAAAGCTTGAAACAGTGGCCTGTTTCACGCCGACTCTGGCCGCAGTAGCCTGTTGACTGAGATTTTTCTGGTGCCTGGCATTTTTTATGGCTGTTGAGAGCGCTTCTGGCGATGTGACTTTCATATCTATACCCATTAGAGGATTGATTATTTTTATCCCCTAAAGGGCATAATGTCAACACTATCCTCTAGCGGGCATAAATTCTGGACCTGTTGACCCAAGCGACCTGCAACAGCGTAATCACCATCTCTATATACAGGAGAATTTCATGACCGTACCCATCGGCCGGCGGTCAAAACCGAAGGCGACTGTTTGGTTTAGCTCGGGACTGACGTGAGTGATCTCCCCATAGCCGTTGTAGGCGAAGGTTCGGTTCAGGATGCCATTACTCAGGCTGATGGGCAGGCCATGGTTGGCATCGCGGCCGAGGGTGAAGCCGTGAATGCCGGTGAGCAGGCCGTCCCGGTCGTGCTCAGATTGGTGCTGTCGCCGGCGTAGGTGAGCTGGCTGATCTGATCACCGTGGTGATAGCTGTAGAGGATGGCACTCTCTGGCGTGTTGGTCTGGGTCAGCCGGTTCTGGCTGTAGAAGTTCTCCAGTCGTTGCCCGGAGGGCAGTTCGATGGCGGTGAGGCGGCGGTCGCGGTCGTACTCGTAGTGCGTGGCTTCGCCCAGCGGGGTGGTGTCGGAGGTGACCCGGTTGATGCCGTTGACCGTGCTGACATGGTCAGCGGGTGTGTGCACCACCAGCGTGGTCTGGTTGCCGTTCGCATCGTACTCACTGAGCGTGGCATGGCCATCGGGGTAGGTGACTTGGGTCACACGGCCCAGTGAGTCGTACTCATAGAGGGTTTGCTGGCCATCAGTGGCGGTAATGGCTGTTACCTGGCCACGGCCTTCGCTGCCGTAGTGATAGGTTGAAGCACGCTGTCGATGATAGTGTTCAAAGCTTTGTATTATTTTTTGCTCTACCCGAAAAAAGATGACTCATGATGGTCATTCTTGGTTCATCAGTTGCCGATAACTCCTGAACAACTCTACTGCCTCAGAATCTCCCTCAATGAGAAGTTCATAGAAAGATGAGTTATTGGCCCACTCATCAAAAACGAGCGAGGATAAAACTCCCTCTTCCTCTTGATCGACTACCGACAATTTCCAATATAACGACAGCCGGCCATCTAAAACACTAAAGAGTTCAGCGGCAAACGGTTTCGGGTACTCATCATATTCCTCAGAACAAAGATAATACCAAGGGCTATTGTCCCAAAAAACTACTCCATAAACTGTGTACTCCTTACCAACATCAAGATCGATCTCTCCATCGGGCATAGAGATATATTTTTTTAACCGTGCTAACAGTCTTTCATCGGAAAGGCTGTTTAGATTGTTCACTTTACAAACAACTTTCATTATTACCCCATCAGAATCAGTAAGTACCGCTCTTGGATCTGAAGCGCTACCATTGTTAGGAAGGTGCCCGCCTCGATGTTGCCAACACTAGCGCAACTGTTCGGGGTCAGCGTGGATGAGCTGTTAGGGCTTAAAGACTCAGCAGCTAAACGAGGGTCAATGCCCAAGCTTCAGCGCCAGATCGAACAAGTCGCCTTGCTACCCAAGGCTAAACAGAAGTTTGTTAGTGAGATGTTAGAAACGGTGGTTCAACAGACCGCACATTAAAAAGCCCGCGATTGCGAGATTTTTATCAGTATTCTATTTCTAGTAGATTTTTAGCCTCTTTAACAGCACTATCAAAATCACCAAACCTTCCGGTAGGATCTGGATACTCTCTGATTTCGTATGACTTATCCTCTTCAGAGTCATATTTACGAACAAATTTATGAAGTAAGTATGAACCATCATTATCCTGGACAACTTCAAATATTTGTCGACCGTCAGCGGAAGAAATTCTTTCAAGCTTTTCCATAATTAATATCAGCCATCAATCACCAATTATTGTTTTAGGTCCGATAAGTTCATTTGTTGAAGCATCTCTAAACGAGTGCGTCTGAACTTGCTGACCGTCTCTTGCTACTCGTGCATCAGAGCTAACTTTTTGGATGTTTGCAGGGTTACGACCCGTTTGGGCTGCTATTCGGTCTGCTTGTTTTGCTGGCTGACTAATAACAGTTCCTCCACCACTAGAAAGTTGACCCAACTGTTCCTGAGAAGCCAACTGTTTTTCAAGTTTTACCTTAGTGGCGTTATTAACAGCACCGCTTCCACTCTTTGTGACTTTATCAACCTTATTGAGCTTCCCGATTTTATCAAGAATCCCACCACCAACAGCACCCATCGCCGCTGCGGCTGCTACCTGACCACCATCGACACAGCTCCAGGATTTGCCTTCCACAATCATCTGCCAGGCCAGATCGGCACCTGCTCCTACGATTGCGCCAACAACCCAGGCGATTTCACCTGTGGGATCCACGAAGTTTACGGGATCGTTGGACACATACCCATAAAGATTCGTATCCCCTCCCGCAAAGCCAATCGGATCCCGGGCCGTCCAGCGACCGGTTTCCGGATCGTAGTCCCGATAGCCGAAACGGATCAATCCAGTATCATCGTCCTTTAACCCGCCTGCAAAGCCAAACGGAAGTGTGATACTCGGATTGCTGTCGGCGGTTACATTGCCATAGGCATCGTATTCAACGGCCTTCACCACTTGCCCCGCACTGTCAGTAATCACCCTCGGGCTGCCCAGCTGATCCGTCAGCAGATAATAGGTGTTGCCGTTCTCCGTAAAGCTGGTGGGGGCATGGCCCAGCGTGTAGTTGAATCGCTGCTTCAGGTTTCCTTGGCCATCATAAGTCGCCAGCAACGTAGTTTTGTCCTGCCACAGGTAACGTTCTATGACTTGTCCGTCTTTGAGCTTGGCTACCCGGTTACCCAGGGCGTTGTGGCGGTATTCGATGGTGTGGTTCGGAGTCTGCACCTGTTTGAGCCGGCCCTGACTGTCGTAATTATAGGTGGTAACTTCGGTGCCGGTGGTTTTCTGACTCAGGCGGCCATTGCCGTCGTAAATGTAACTCGTCTTGCTTGGGCCGATGCCTTGGCTTTGCAACTGGTCGCCCAAGTTATAGCTGGCTACGGTGGTGCTATTGACGCCTCGCTCGGTGCTGGTGGCCAGAGTGCGGTTGCCGTTGGCGTCGTACTGGTACTGCTCCACCAACAGGCTGTTTTTGGTGACTCCGGTCAGGCGGTAGCGGTCATCGTAGGTGTAACTGTATTCGTTGATTTCTCCGTTTGGCAGGGTTTCGGTTTTGCCGGTGATCTGGCCAACGCTGTTGTAGGTCAGTTCGTAGCCGAAGGCGGCGGTTTGATTCAGCTCGGTGCTGACGTGGGTAACTTCCCCGTAGCCGTTGTAGGCGAAGGTTCGGTTCAGGGTGCCATTACTCAGGCTGATGGGCAGGCCGTGGTTGGCGTGGCGGCCGATGGTGAAGCCGCGAATGCCGGTTAACAGGCCGTCCCGGTCGTAGGTCAGGTTGGTACTGTCACCGGCGTAGGTGAGCTGACTGATCTGGAAGTTGGCATTGTGATCGTACTGGATGCCTTCGTTGAGTTCACCCTGGTACCAGACTTCCTTCAGCAGGCTGCCATCCCAGGTATAGGCGAGGGTTTCAGTGCCTTCGCTGATCTGGCTGAGCTGGTCACCGTGTTGGTAGGTGTAGAGTATGGAACCCTCTGGTGTGTTGGTCTGGATCAGCCGGTTCTGGCTGTAGGTGTTCTCCAGTCGTTGGCCGGAGGGCAGTTCAATGGCCGAGAGGCGACGGTCGCGGTCGTACTCGTAGTGCGTGGCCTCGCCCAGCGGGGTGGTTTCAGAGGTGACCCGGTTGATGCCATTGAACGTGCTGGCATGATCAGCGGGCGTGGGCACCACGAGCGTGGTCTGGTTGCCGTTCGCATCGTACTCACTGAGCGTGGCATGGCCGTCCGGGTAGGTGACTTTGGTTACATTGCCCAGTGAGCCTCTCCTAGCGAACCCCACTTAGCCAAGATTTAACTTCTCTGCTGGAGGCAATTACCATGCTCAACACTACACCTAGAAGACTCAAGAAAACGAAACTTGGCAGGTGCAGGCTTTGGTAGTGGGCGTTCATAAAAGGAAAAATGCACCAAGAGTTCGCTAGCCAGCCAAAAAACAAAGGGAAATAGCCTCCTTTCTTTCTGTTCAATAACCAAAGAACACCCCACCAATAGATCAGAATTCCTGGAATGAACGATATGTAGGCCCATCCGGCGGCGATGCCATACTCTTCTTCCAAGGCACCCAAGAGTATTCCAAACACCGGAAAGACTAGAATTAAAACTCCAACGACCGCCGCATACCGAAGCATGCGCGGGGAAGCAATTAAATCATGGTAGATCTTTACCATACAGATACTGAAACTCCCATTGCACCACCGACAGACAAAATGGATCAGGCCGGTATGATCGCCCTTTTAACCGCTGGAAACGCCTTATACGGCGGTCTGTACAGACACCAGGATGACTGCCATAAAATCTATTTTTTCCGTTTCCTTTTATACTTTTCCTCAACTGCCGCGAACGTCAGAACTCCAACTATAATGACAGCAAGAACCACACCCAATTTATCAGGGAAATAAGCCCTCCCCAATAAAATAACAACTATATACAAAAGCGAAAGACCACCCACCCTGTAGATAAATAGTTTTGCGTTTCTATTCATGATATCAAGTTAAACCCAGAGCGAAACAACCATTATAAATAGTCTACGATATAATCCTCGGACAACAACAACGATCGAGCTATAACAGTATTGAGCTACCAGGCTACTGAATCAACCATGCAGAAGAAAAGACTCCCTCTCGCAATTGTTTTAGTCTGATAATAATACTACTTACGTGATCGTAGTCCTTATATCGAGCCCCATAGAAAATATCGTTTCGAGAATATTATTTTCAAACCGGTACTCAAAGCTCTCTTGTACATAGTAGTCTTCATCCGACAGCCCGACAAAAATATCAACTATCGCATGTTCAACTCCATCAATTTCCTTTAGATTTCGGGCTTCCATTGAGTCTAAAAGTGCCTTCAACTCGAGCTCTAAATTCGAACTCACTTCTCTAGTATGACACCACATACCAAGCTCCCTTGGTGCCGAAAGATTTCCACCCGATAACTTTTTTACATCTCCCTTTAATTGAGTTTGAGTAGGCTGAAGGCCCAATATTTCAGTGATCTTATCCGGCTGAAGTTCCTCTCCCCAAAGTCGGACGCCAATTTTTACGAATCGCATGCCTTACACCACGCTGTCAGTCGGATTTTTATCAGAGACAAAACTCGTTGAGGTTATCGTATTGTTCCTCAGTTGTGTCATACGTTTTCCCGGTTTTCTGATGTAGATACTCCGTCCAAAGAGTGTGTGCGCCAGTTGTTGCTGCGCCTGCTGCGCGAAACTGGTTGAACGCATTTGCTTTTGAAGCAGCCCACCCTTGGCGGCCCTCCCCGCAACATTCATCAATACGACTCCGAATCCGGGGTTGCATAAGGTAACCTGTCACTTCACGAAACAAGCGCAGGTACCCGTTAAGGACTCCCATGCCCGAACACTCCGCCATCACCCCCGGCTTTCACGCCGTTCACGCCAACCATCTGGAAGACCTGCGCCGGGCCGTGGTGTTTATCTGCCAGCAGAACCCGCTGCCGCCGCTGCAGAGCGAGACCTTTCTGGTGCAGAGCAACGGTATAGCCCAGTGGCTGAAGCTGGCGCTGGCGGAAAAGCCTTCAGACGATGGCAGTGAAGGCGGGCTGGGTATTGCCGCAGGTATGGATTTTCTGTTCCCGGCAAGATTTATCTGGCAGGCCTACCGGGCCGTGTTACCGGATGGCGAGGTGCCGGAACAGTCTCCTTTCGATAAGCGCCGGCTGGTGTGGCGGCTTTACCGGCTGCTGCCGGAACTTGTGCATACCAACGAAGTGTTCAATCCGCTGGCGCGTTTTCTGGAAGGCAGCGATACGGACCTGCGGGCCTTCCAGTTGGCTGAGAAAGTAGCGGATCTGTTCGACCAGTATCAGGTGTTCCGTGCCGACTGGCTGGCAGCCTGGGAGCAGGGACGGGATGTGGTGATCAGCGCCCGTGGTGAAGAAAAACCCATTGCAGAAGACACTCGCTGGCAGCCGAGGCTTTGGCGCGAACTGGTGGAAGATACAGGCGCGGAAGCCCACACCAGCCGGTCACAGATTCATACCCGCTTTATGGCTGAAGGCCAGCGCATATCCGCACCCGCGCACCCAGACCGCCTGCCCAGGCGCATTGTGGTCTTCGGGGTATCCTCGCTGCCAAAGCAGGCGCTGGAAGCGCTATACGTGCTCAGCCGTTTCAGCCAGGTGGTACTCTGCGTTCATAACCCCTCGCAGTTTTACTGGGCGGACATTGTCAGTGACCGCGAGCTGCTGAAAGCCGAGCGCAAGCGCGGTGCCAGTCATCCAACCCTGTCAAAGATCGAGGATGCCGATCAGTTGCACCAGCATGCGAATCCACTGCTGGCAGCCTGGGGCAAACAGGGCCGGGATTACATTCGCCTGCTGGATGAATTCGATAATCCGGATGAATACCGCAGCAGTTTCCAGACGCCGGATCAGAAAATCGATATTTTCTCGGAGCATGGCACAGGGCAGGCAAGGAGTTTGCTGCACCAGCTGCAGAACGACATTTACAACCTGACCCCATTGCAGGAAATCCGCGATGAACAGCGAGAGCTGGATCTTCACGGGGATCATTCCGTCGTCTTTCACGATGCCCACAGCCCCCAGCGGGAGGTGGAGATTCTGCACGATCAGCTGCTGGCAGCGTTTAACGCAGACGCCTCTCTGAGGCCCAGGGATGTGATGGTAATGGTGCCGGATATCAACGTCTACGCACCCCATATCCAGGCGGTATTCGGGCGCTACCCTGCAGGGCAGAAACGCCATATTCCCTTTACCATTTCCGACCAGGGCCAGCGCAATCACGAGCCAGTACTGATTGCGCTGGAAACACTCATGTCGTTGCCCCGCAGCCGGTTCGGGGTGAGTGAAATCATCAGCCTGCTGGAAGTACCCGGCATTCGTGAACGGTTCGAAATTACCGAGGAAGAAATCCCTCTGGCCCGGCGCTGGGTTGAAGGCGCCAACATACGCTGGGGGCTGCACGGTGCCCACCGGGAAAGCCTGGAGTTACCGGCCCACCTGGAACGCAATACCTGGCAGTCTGGCCTGCGTTCCATGCTGCTCGGCTACGGCATGGGCGACGACGAGCCCTGGGCAGGTGTTCAGCCCTACGGTGAAATCGGGGGGCTGCAAGCCAGCCTGGCAGGGCGCCTTGGCGAGTTTGTGTATCGCCTGGAAACCCTGTGGCAAGAGCTACAGGCGAGCCGAGCACCTCAGCAATGGGAAGCCTTGTTCTCTGCCATGCTGGAGCAGTTTTTCCACAAGGTAGAGGGCCACGACCTCTTGCTGCTGAACCGCTTCCGCAGGCAGCTGGAGCAGTGGCTCGATGACACCCTTGCCGCCGGGCTGGATCAGCAACCCCTGCCTTTGAACATTGTGAAAGACGTATTATTAGAGGGCCTCGATGAAGGCGGCCTTAACCAGCGTTTCCTTGCCGGCAAGGTAAACTTCGCTACCCTGATGCCCATGCGTGCGATTCCCTTCCGCAAGGTGTGCCTGCTGGGCATGAACGACGGCGACTACCCGCGCTCACGACCACCGGTTGATTTCGACCTGATGGCTCAGGATTACCGCCCGGGCGACCGCTCCCGCCGTGAAGACGACCGCTACCTGTTCCTTGAAGCCATGCTCTCCGCCCGGGAACAGCTTTACATCAGCTGGGTAGGGCGCAGCATCCGCGATGATTCACCACGACCACCCTCCGTTCTGGTGGGCCAGTTGCAGGATCATCTGGACAGCCTCTGGCAGGTAGAAGCTGAGCCAGACATAACGGTAACTGCAGCCCTCACCACCTGCCATCCGCTGCAACCGTTCAGCCGTGACTATTTCCCCCAGGTTCAGCAGGCTCGCAGCCTGTTCACCTATGAACATGAATGGCGCAGCGCTCACAGAGACGAGAGAGCGGAGCAGGAGGGGCAGCAAGGAAATCAACAAACAGCCCTGCCATACCAGCAGCCCGAAGAGCCCATCACCCTGAACGACCTGGCGGGCTTCCTGAAAAAGCCCGTGGATACCTTCTACCAGCGCCGCCTGCAGGTGCGCTTCGAGGATGTAGAAGATGAGGATACAGATAACGAAAACTTTGATCTGAATGGTCTTGATCGCTGGCGCCTGGATACCGAACTGATTGAACAGGGCCTGCTGAAAGCCGGTGATGAAGAAGACCTGCACGAGCGCCTGCAAACTACGCTGGATCGTATGGCACGGCGCGGCGACCTGGGTATGGGCGTGACAGAACACAGGCTGCGCAACGAGCTGTCCGGCCGTCTGCCGGATCTGTTTGGGCGTTATCAGAGCGCGCTGGCCGAATGGCCTGAAGCGATCAGTGAACCCCTGCCGTTTGAATACCGCTTTGCTGACACGACCGGCTCCGTGGAAGTGCTGGATCTGATTGGTGACCTGCGCCGCAACCATGAAGGCAAAACCTGCCGGCTGGTGATCGCAGGTTCCAGCCTGCTCAGTGGCAGCGGCAACAGCAAAAAGCTGCGCTACGCCAACCTGATGCGGGACTGGGTGATTCATCTGGCCGGACAATTGACGGAGCAGCCTTTTGAAACCCTGATTCTGGGCAAGGAAGAAGGCCGTAAGGTACGCTTTGCATCCCTGCCAAAGGAAGCCGCAGCCAGGCATCTGGACGCCATACTGGCCCACTGGATAGAAGCCAGCACCCGGGCCCTGCCGCTGCATGTGGAAGCCGGTTTTGCCTGGATTTACAGCTTCTACCAAAGCAAGAAATTTCTCGGCGACCACGAGCGCGCCATCAGTGACGCTCAGCAGGCATACGCCACTGCGTTGGAACGGGATACCGGCTACCTGCGCGGCGCCTTCGACAGTGCTGAAGCCCTGATGCAAAGCGGTGAGTTCGAGGCACTGCTGCACACACTTTACGTGCCTTTATGGGAGGCCGAACAGGACAAGTCAGCCGCCGGCCAGATCGAGGGCAAGCTATGACAACCGTGAAAAATCTGAACCCTAATCTGGATCCGCTGGCACTGCCCCTGAACGGCAGTAGCCTGATTGAGGCCAGCGCAGGTACAGGTAAAACCTTTACCATTGCGATTCTGTATGTGCGTTTGGTACTCGGCCACGGCCAACCGGAAGGCAGCGCCCTGGCTGCCGGCATGCTGCCGCCAAACCTGCTGGTGGTCACCTTTACCGACGCCGCTACCAAGGAACTTCGGGATCGCATCCGCACCCGGCTCACCCAGGCTGCCGAGGTATTTTCCAGCAACGCGGAAAGCCTTCAGCCCACGCCGGAAACAGCGCTGATTCACCAGCTCAGAGACCACAGCTACCCGGACCCGGCCACCTGGCCGGACTGCCGCAAAAAACTGCTTCTGGCAGCCGAGTGGATGGACGAAGCTGCGGTATCCACCATCCATGCCTGGTGTAACCGCATGCTCACCGAGCATGCTTTCGACAGTGGCAGCCTCTTCCGGCTGACACTGGAAACCGACCAGAACGATCTGCTGGATGAAGTGGCCCGGGATTACTGGCGCACGTTTATCTATCCGCTGTCGCCGGTACTGATGGATGAAGTACTTGGCCACTGGAAAACGCCGGATAACCTGCGGGCCTCCGTACACAACCTGCTTGCCGATGCCGATTCTCTGGAGCTTGCCACCGACGATGTAAAAGGGGCCATCGAAGCCACTGTGCAACGGCGCATGGAGCAGGCACAAGTACTGAAAGCCCACCCCTGGGCGGACTGGAAACCCGAAGTAACCGACATGCTGGTGGCGCTCAACAAGAGCAAGCGCCTGCACGGCGGCAGCATGAAGCCGATGATTGCCGCCTGGGACACATTGCTGGACTGGGCCGCATCCGATGCGCTCTACCCGGAAGGGCTTGAGAAAGCGGGTTTCCAGAACCAGACACCGGACATACTGGCCAGCAAACTGAAAGGCGAGGGCGATGTGCCCCACCATCCCGCCTTTGATGCTATCGAAGAGCTGATCGCCTTCGCAGAAAACCTGCCCAGCGCTGAGGCCGACATTCTCCGGCACGCCACCCGCTGGATTGCAGAACGGCTGGAATCGGAAAAACAGAAACGCTCGGAAATGGGTTTTGACGATCTGCTCACCCGGCTGGACGATGCTCTTCATGGCCCCCGGGGCGATCAGCTGGCCGCGACCATCCGCCGGCAATTCCCGGTAGCCTTGATTGACGAATTTCAGGATACGGATCCGGTTCAGTACCGCATCTTCAACCGTATTTACCGGGTCGTGGAGAATCACCCGGATACCTGCCTGCTGATGATAGGCGATCCCAAACAGGCCATTTACGGCTTCCGTGGCGCCGACATTTACACCTACCTGGACGCCCGCACAGGCGCCCGCGATCGTACCTGGACCCTGGGCCGCAACTTCCGTTCGTCCAGACCCATGGTGGCCGCGGTCAACCGGGTATTTGAGCATGGTGACCTGAACAGCCCGGAAGGCGCCTTTCTGTTCGGCAAGGGCGACGCCTCTCCGTTGCCATTTCAGGGGGTAGAAGCCAACGGCACCAAACGCCTGTGGACAATGAACGGCGAGATACAGCCCAGCCTCACCCTGTGGTCGCTGGAAGGTGATCAGGAAGACAGAAACGGCAACCGTAAAAGCCTGGCAAAAGGCACAGCGACCACGGAAGTGGCTGAAACCTGCGCCAGCGAAATCGCGCGCCTGCTGACGCTTGGCCAGCAAGGGAAGGCAGGATTTGCTCTGGAAGACGCTGCTGATGATCTGGAGCCGGTTGAGCCCAAAGATATTGCCATTCTGGTGAACAACCGCAACGAAGCTGCTGCGGTGCGGGACGCTCTGAGCCAAAGGAGCATAAAAAGCGTGTATCTGTCCGACCGGGATTCCGTACTTACCTCCCAGGAGGCAAAGGAAGTACTGTGCTGGCTCAAGGCCTTTGCCGAACCCCGGCAGCTGGCCTATGCCCGTGCTGCTCTGGCCACACCTACACTGGGCCTGCCCTGGCGCTATCTGGACCAGCTACTGACCGATGAAATAGCGCTGGAGCGCGAAATTGAACGCTTTATGGGCTATCAGAAACAGTGGCAGACCCGGGGCGTTCTGCCCATGCTGCGCAGCTTTCTGATGGACTTTGAAGTGCCCGGACAGCTACTGCAGCGCCCGGATGGTGAGCGCCGGCTCACCGACATTCTGCACATTGCGGAATTGCTGCAGCAGGACAGCCTGCAACTGGATGGTGAACACGCGCTGGTGCACCACTACACCCAGATACTGCGGGCAGCGGACGAAGAAGACGAGCACCGCACCCTGCGTCTGGAAAGCGATGCTGGTCTGGTAAAAGTCATCACCGTGCACAAGTCCAAAGGCCTGGAATATCCCCTGGTGTTTTTGCCTTTTGGTACCGCCTTCCGCGCCCAGAGTGAAAAGCAGTCGTTCGTGCGTTATCACGACGACAACTCCCAATTGATCACTGTATTCGACCCCACGCCAGAAGATGTTGCCCGGGCCGACCGGGAACGCCTCGGCGAAGATATCCGTAAACTCTACGTGGCCCTGACCCGCGCCCGGTTTGCTACCTGGGTAGGCGTGGCCGATATTGAAAACTGGCACCTGAGCGGCCTGGGGTATCTGCTGGGGGGAGAACCTGCAGCGCAGCAACCCTTGAGTGATGTGCTGAACCATCTGGTTGATGGCTATCCGGAGCTTTATACCGAGCCGCTGCCTGGCGCCAGCGATCTGGGTTACACAGAAGAAACACCAGCCGCCCTGGGGCCGGCGCGGGTATCGACCCGCGAAGCCAGGGAAGACTGGTGGATTGCCAGCTACTCTTCGCTGGAATACATCGGTCTCTCAGGTACTGGCATTGTGTTCACCGGCGAAGTGGAAGACGCAGAAACCCAGAACCTGCTGGAAGAGGGCGCCCACAATCCAGAGGACGAAGAGGCACTCAGCCCGCTCAGCCACAGCCTGCATAATTTTCCAAAGGGTGCTGGCCCGGGAACCTTTTTGCACGACCTGCTGGAATGGTGTGTACAGCAAGGCCTCCAGAGCATTGTGGATAACCCCGCCCAGCTACGTGAACAGCTTGTCCGCCGCTGCAGTACACGGGGCTGGAGTGACTGGGCAGACACTCTGGAACAATGGATACTGGCGCTTATCCGCCAACCTCTGAAACTGAACCGCAACGGCAGTGAAAGCGCCAGCCTGGCCAGCCTTGGCACTCTGCGCCCCGAGCTGGAGTTCTGGTTTGAAAGCCGCAACGTAAGCACCTCAGCCATGGACAAGCTGGTTACCCGACACACCCTGAACGGCGCTGACCGCCCGCGGGTGGATGACGGGCGTTTCAACGGCATGCTGAAAGGTTTCATAGACCTTGTATTTGAACACAAGGGCCAGTATTACGTACTGGACTATAAATCCAATTATCTCGGTGACAATGACAGCGCCTACACAGATCAGGCCATGGGTGAAGCCATACTGGAGAAACGCTATGACCTGCAATACGTTCTCTATCTGCTCGCTCTGCACCGACTGCTGAAAGCACGACTGCCGGATTATGACTATGACCAGCACCTGGGTGGCGCCGTCTATCTGTTTTTGCGGGGAATTAACGCGCCGGGCGCCGGAGCCTTTACCGACAAGCCGCCCAGAGTATTGATTGAACAGCTGGATGCGATGTTTGACGGCAAGGCAGCCCCGGGGGAGGTGGCAGCATGAGCAAAACCCGGAATACCGACAACCAGTTTGCCTTTGATCTGGAGCCACCAGGAGATATGGACACGGCATCCCCTGTTTCCGTCGGCCAGGATAGCGACACCGGTATTAATCGAGTGAACCCCAGACTGGCACTGAGCCAGACAGACACCTTACTGGAGCTGTTGGATAACTGGGAGCAGGCCGGCTGGATCCGGCCGCTGGATGTGCGCTTTGCACGGCTGATACAAGACCTGTCAGAAGAGCAGGGTGAGGCGCCACAACCGCTGGTTCTGCTCCTCGCCGCAATGACGTCCCATCAGGTGGGTCGGGGCCATGTGTGTGTGGATCTGGCAACCCTGCTGGCCGATGCAGACAGCACGCTTGCGCTGCCTCCTGAGGACCCGAAAGGAGCCTCTGTTTTCAACGATCCGGAAAGCACTGAGACGAACCGGACCGGACCGGGCGAGCTTCTTGCCGAAACATCCACACAAGAGTGCCTATCCGCTCTTGGCAATGCTTTGGCAGTAAGTGATGGCTCACATACAACGCCATTGGTGTTGAACGGCACCCGCCTTTATCTGCGCCGCTTCTGGCGTTATGAACAGCAGATTGCCGCTGGCATTCTTCAGCGCCTTGCCCGGCCATCCGCCCTCGCCGACCCGGCTGCCCCGGCCGCCATCACCCTGAGCCAGGCATTGGATACACTCTTTAAACCACAGGATTCTGCCGGTTCACCTGTGGACTACCAAAAGCTCGCCTGCGCCCTCGCAGCCCGCAACCGTTTTGCCGTCATTACCGGTGGTCCGGGCACAGGAAAAACCACCACCGTAGTGAATTTGCTGGCAGCCCTGCAGTCCGTCGCCGGTGAATCCACAGAACGAAACGGCCGCAAATACCGTATCCGCCTTGCTGCACCCACCGGCAAAGCGGCAGCGCGACTGAACGAATCCATCGGCGGCGCCGTCAGCCGTTTGCCTCTGGACAAGCTGCCAGGGAAGGTGTCGCAGGCGGACATTCCCACCCGGGTAACCACGCTGCACCGTCTGCTGGGCAGCCGCCCGGATACCCGCAAATTCCGCCACAACCGCGACAACCCTCTGCTGGTGGACATACTGGTGATTGATGAAGCGTCCATGGTGGATCTGGACCTTATGGCGTCGGTATTTGATGCCCTGCCCGCCAACGCCCAGTTAATTTTGTTGGGTGACAAAGACCAGCTGGCCTCGGTAGACGCCGGCGCGGTGCTGGGCGAACTTTGCCAGCGTGCAGCAGACGGACATTATCAGCCAGCCACGGTGCAATGGTTGCAAGCCATCACCGGCACCGACATACCGCCAGATTTACAGGACAACGAAGGCCAGCCACTGGACCAGGCTGTCGCCATGCTCCGCAAGAGCTACCGCTTTGCCGAAGGCAGCGGTATCCGCCAGCTTGCCGAGGCCGTCAACACCAACACATTAAGCGCCAGCACCCTTGAACAGGCCCGCAACGCAGGGTTCGAAGATGTGGTGTGGCTCAATGGCCACACCGGAAAGCCCTCACTGGAAACTACTCAGGCGCTGATATGCAGCCATGCGGTCACCGGCAGCCCTCAGGCCTTCCGTAATCAGGGAGAAGGGCGCATTGAAGGTAATGGTCAGCCACTACCTCCACCAGTGGGTTACCGACATTATTTAACGCTGATGCAGAATCACAACCTGAACAGCAACAGCTCCAAGGAACAATGGGACCAGTTGGCGAAAACGGTATTGCTGGCCTTCAGCGACTTCCAGATACTCTGCGCCCTGCGCCGGGGCCCCTGGGGTGTGGAAGGGCTGAATGAGCTGATTGCCCATCACTTGCTGGCGCAACGGCTGATTCCACGTGCTGAAGGCTGGTATGCCGGGCGCCCGGTGCTGATTACCGGCAATGATTACAACCTGGGGCTGATGAATGGCGATGTCGGGATTACCTTCAGCCTGCCGGTCCATGGGGACCCACGGAACACCGACAACAGCTCACAGACAGCGTTGCGTGTCGCCTTTCCTGCCAGCGATGGCAGCGGCACCATCCGCTGGATATCACCCAGCCGGCTGCAGCAACTGGAAACCGTGTACGCCATGACTGTGCATAAGTCCCAGGGCTCTGAATTCAATCACACCTGCCTGGTGCTGCCTGACCGCCTCAGCCCGGTGCTCACACGGGAACTGGTCTATACCGGCATCACCCGCGCCAGGAACTGGTTCAGCCTGATAACCGGTGACTCCAGCATATTCAGCGAGAGCGTAGACCAGAGAGTAGTAAGAGCGTCAGGACTGGCGTCGGTGCTCCGTTAACCCTGCTCGTCTTCATCTCTATGCTGTTGCTGCAGCCACAACCTTGCGTAGTAACCATTCTTTGCAAGCAGGTCACTGTGGCTGCCACGTTCCACAATCCGGCCGTGGTCCATAACCAGAATAGAATCGGCATCGCGCACTGTAGATAAGCGATGGGCAATGACCAGTGTGGTGCGCTGGCGGCTGACTTCATTGAGCGCACTCAGAATGGCCTGCTCGGAAATGGAATCCAGGGACGACGTAGCTTCATCCAGAATCAGCAGCGGCGGGTTTTTCAACAGCACACGGGCGATGGCAACACGCTGTTTTTCACCGCCGGAGAGCTTCAGGCCCCGTTCACCGACCTTGGTGTCATAGCCGTCCGGCAGACTGCGGATGAAGTCGTCCAGGCGTGCCTGTTTAGCCGCGTGGTACACCTCGGCTTCGGTGGCCTCTGGCCGACCATAAGCCAGATTCCGGTACAGGGTGTCGTTGAACAGTACCGTGTCCTGTGGCACCACCCCGATTGCCGCACGCAGGCTGTCCTGACTGACCTCCCGGATATCCTGGCCATCAATGGTGATACTTCCCTTATCCACATCAAAAAACCGGAACAACAGGCGGGCAAGGGTGGATTTACCCGCGCCGCTGGCACCCACAACCGCCAGTGTATTCCCGGCTGGTATGGAAAAATCCACATTCTGCAGAATGGGCCGGTCAGGGCGATAGGCAAAGGACACTTTATGGAAGCCAACCTCGCCCTTGTCCACAACCAGCGGCGGGGCCTCCTCGGCATCTTCGACAGCCGGCTTTTCACCCAGCAGGCCAAAAAGGCGCTCCACATTCACCAGCGACTGGCGAATTTCCCTGTAAACAAAGCCCAGGGCATTGAGAGGAATGAACAACTGCAGCAGATAGGCGTTGATCATGGTGAAATCACCCAGAGTAATGTCACCGCTGGCCACTTCCGTTACCGCCATAGCCATCATGGCGATCATGGCCAGACTGATGATAAGCGCCTGGCCGGTGTTCAGAGCTGCAAGAGACAAACGGTTCTTCAGGCGAGCCTTCTCCCAATCCTCAAGATCCTGATCATAGAGGTCTGCTTCAAACTGTTCGTTATTGAAATATTTAACTGTCTCATAATTGAGCAGGCTGTCGATTGCCCGTGAATTGGACTGGTTGTCCCGGGCATTGGCCTCACGCACGAACCGGGTTCGCCACTCGGTGACCATAATCGAGAACACCACATACACCACTACAGCAACGAGAATTGCAACCACATAGATGGCGTTAAAGGCCACTAGCAGAATGCCCGCCACCATCAGAATTTCCAGCAGGGTAGGAATGATATTGAACAGGCTAAAACGCAACAGGAAACTTATGCCTGTGGTACCGCGCTCGATATCGCGGGCCAGGCCGCCGGTTTTCCGGTCCAGATGAAAAGCCAGTTCGCGGGCATGGAGGTGACGGAACACCCGCAGTGATACCCGGCGCATGGCACGTTCGGCAACCCTAGCAAACACTGCGTCCCGCAGCTCACTGAACAGGGTGCTGGCAAACCTCAGAGCACCATAAGCAACCACCAGCACCACAGGGATCCATAGTAACAGGTCGCTTTCACGGCCCTGATCCAGGTAATCCACGATGTATTTCAGAGCCACCGGGGTTGCAACGGTGGCAAGTTTTGCCAGAACCAGAAAAGCGACAGACAGAACTACCCGTCCGCGGAATTCTGCCAGATAGGGCCAGAGCCCGGCGATTACTTTCCAGTTGGGTTTATGGTGAGCAGAGTAATCACTGTCAGCGTATGCTCGCACAGGGCTTCCTTCCTTTTCATCAAGGACACAAGCCTATGATAAAGCTTGTCAGGAAGCACCTTCTTGATCGCTATCAGTGATGATGCCCGGCACCGGAGGCTGAGGTTGCAGGCCAGAGCTGGCCGCTCCATACCACACCCACCGACCAGCGCAGATCACTTTCCGGCAAGGTCCGGTCCTCGGTAACTTCAGTTCGTAATGCCAGATTGTCCCGCCATTGCCAGTGCCAGAATGCAGTATAACGTTCCGGATCGTGATCCTGCGGGTTCGCAAGTCCGGAGTCAGTGGCCAGAACAGGTGCCGCAGCCCCAACCAGATGATTATCGGTTGAGAGCCATTCACCTCTCAGGCCCATCGTATGACGGCGCCACTGCAGATATGGTTGTACCCAGGCGCCAAACTGATCGCTGTCTACGCTGGCCTGACGTCCGGTAGAGTCATGCAGGATGCCGTCCATATTCATTTGCATAAGTTCGGCCTCGACACCCCATTGCCAATGGGGTTGAGGGTTGTAACGAATAGCACCGTGCAGGCCGGCGATGTCTGTATCGCCGGTAAAGCGGGTATCAGGAAACAGGGTTGCCGTTACACCTGGTGGTGCCACCGGGGTATGAATATGTGTGCCTCCATAACGGTGGTCTGCTCTGGAACTGGCAGAGGCCTGGTAGAACCAGCCGCCCCCGGAAAGAGTAAACCGTTCCCCCTGCCACAGGTAACTGGCGAATACATCCCAGTTGGTATCGCCGGTATCTGTGGCTGGATAGGCATTGCCCCGCCACACCTCAACGCCCGCCGACACACCCGCTGTTTCATGCCACCAGAAGCGCACACCCTCATCGTGGAAATCGCGGCCAAAAAACACATCATTGATCAAGGGCGAATCGCTGATCCAGCGGTCAACTGCATGGCTGGCCAGACTCGGAGAAAACACTGCCGACATTTTACCCGCTTCCAGCACCCAGGGGCCTGCACTATCACAACAGACATAGCCTAGATAGGCGTGTTGCAGTTCCACCTCGTCGCTATGATCATCGCCACCTCCGTGGCTACCGATTTCTATTACCCCGAACACGCGCTCATTGATGCGGGAACCAACCGTCAGGGTTGCCTCATCAACACTTACGCCTTTCTCCTGAGGCCAGGCATGCCCTCCCATCATGGTTCCCGGGATTTGCCAGAATTCATATTCATCAACAAGACTGGAGGAACGCCAGGTTGCCGCCACGCTTGCACTCACTTCCAGCCGGGCATCTTCGGGAATGTAATGGGCATGGCCCATAACCGGCAGAAGTAATGCCAGCAAGACACAGAAACGAATCATGGAGTCAGATCCTTATTGGAATTATCGGTCCAGGGATTTGAGAATCGCGGGTTGGCAATAAAAGCCTGGTCCGTCAGGGACTCTAAAAAGGCTACCAGGTCCTGGATTTCCGATTCAGTAATTGAAAACGAAACGATGAAACCATCTTTGTAGGGATTCATACGGCCATCGCCCGGATAGGGCGGGGAAACCCTCAGGCGCCCACCGGCGGCGTAATTGCGGATCACATCTTCCAGAGTGTCCACCGACCCATCGTGATTGTAAGGTGCGGTCAGCGCCACATTCCTCAGGCCTGGAGCCCGGAACTGTCCCATGTGGCCGGGGTTCCCGGTGACCTCATGGCGGCCTGTATTTGGTGAAGGGTAGGCCCCAAGACCATCAATGTTGTACAGCCCGGTATTGTGGAACAGCACCGTATTGAACGTGGTCAGGCGATCTGTGGTGGCATCGGTAAAGTTATACCCCGCATGACAGTGGAAACACTCCAGTCTTTCACTATTGAATAGGCGCTCCCCCCGCAAAGCCTGTTCAGACATGGTTCCACGGTCAAAGTCACTGTCGAACGAAACCAGCCCACGTACAAAAGAGCCAAGTGCTTTCACTATATTGTCCCAGGCCAGATCACCGGCTAAGGGATCACTCTGCTCAGGAAATGCCTCGGCAAACAAACTTGCGTACACAGGTTCAGCCTGCAAGTTCCGGAGCACCTGCTCATGATTGCCCTCGTTCAGCCCATGCTCAATAGGGTCATCGCCAAACAGGGGGATCATGATCTGTTTCTCGATAGTCCCGAGGCTGGGGTTACCCCAGGTCAGGGAATTATTCCAGGCAACGTTCACCAGAGCCTGACTGTTCCTGGGATGACGTTCGCCGGTAGCCCCGGAAGCCTGCGCCAGGCCATCACTGAACGCCTTGTCCTGATGATGACAACTGGAACAGCTGATGGTGCCATTGGAAGACAGGCGAGTGTCATAAAACAGATGCCGCCCAAGCTGGAATTTTTCTTCCGTCATGGGGTTGTCTTCGGGCTCCCGGGGCAGGGGAATGTGGTCCGGGAGCCCCCAGTCAAAACCGGAAACCCGGGCACCCTGATCATCCACCGTCGTCCGGCTTTGTTCGAGACAGCCCGTCAGCATAATCAGTAAAGCAACAACCAGGGCAGGCCGGCAAATGCCGGCCCCCAACTGCCGTTTTATCATGGCGCCGAAAGCTCGACTATCTTGAACACCTCAACATTTGGGTTACCCCCGGTGTTTTCCTCTCCACCGTATGGCAGCGCAAGATTCCTGAACACTGAACTACACTCGGGATCATCTACGAATGACATACAACCTGCCTTTTCACCCTTATCCTGATTCAAGTTGGAACCGGACACCAAAGCGGCATAATCAATTGCGATAGCGTATGCTCCTGGCCCATATCCCGAGAGAGGCAAGGATACTTCTACCCGATTATCCGCTGCACAGGGTTCAGGCGACACACCGTCTGTCAGGTCGGAGACGACTACTTCACAGCCGGTGCTGCCAAGATGGAAGTTCCAGGCGGTACCAGTCCAGTCAGGATCAGCTGGCCGGGTGATTTCTCCCGTAGGTAAGACGTCTATCGCCATGAACTTGTAACCATTCTGCCAGTTCCAGGTCATACCGCTTGCATAGCCGGGATTTCTCAAAGGCTCTTCAGCATCGGTCTGGCTGGCGTGGTTCAGTTCAAATGGCACACCTATGGTAAATTTCAAATGGCTGATGCTTTTGGCTGGATCCAGGGCGGCTGTGCCTTTCAGATAGTCCTTGTAGCCCGGGTTATCCTGGGTTCCAGAAACACATACATCAGTAACAGCCCCGTTTTCATCCACTTCAGCCTTATCACGGAAGTCCAGCAGAGCCACCTGAGCGTTCTGGCCGGGAGCATCCGCATCCAGGTTAAAAGGAATTTCTTCTCCCTGATCCGTTACAAAGCGCGGGTTACTGATAAACATCCTGAAATCTTCAAATTCAACGCTGGCAGAATTCGTGCCCAAACCTGTAAATGTCTGCCCGCAGGTCATTTGATCACTATCCACCATCGCCTTGAAGGGTATGGTCAGCTCCGTCAGCTCAGCAGTGTCAGATTCCGTTGTTGAGGAAGAGGACGAACTTCCGCCACAGCCACTCAATAGAACCCCACCTGCGATCAAACAGTAAATTCCTTTATTTACCATGCCAGCACTCTCCTTTTATCCGTCGCACTTATGATTATTTGAATTAATCATCTAATTGAAACGGGCCTATTATCTTTAGCTTAAGTACAAAAATGGATGTGGCATGTTGTCGCGGTTTCAGGGTCTTTCAACATACTCAAGACAGAGAGTCTTTCCGTCATCGGTTTGTGTCATGCCCCGGTACTCCCTACACTGTTTAATGAAACTGATAATTCAGAGACACAGGGAGAATGGCAAAGTGAGCAACAAAGAATTGCAGACACTCAAAGAACGCTATGTTGCAGCGGGTGTGGCAAGCCCTAATGAACAGTTTGCCGACCATGCAACCAACGCGGAACTGTGGGACGCAGACGGCAAACGCATGATCGACTTTGCCGGGGGTATTGGTGTACTCAATATTGGCCACCGGCACCCCAAAGTTGTCGAAGCAGTAAAGAGCCAGCTGGATAAGCTGATGCATACCTGCCAGACGGTCATGCCCTATGAGGGTTATGTACGCCTGGCCCAGAAGCTGAGTGAAGTAACGCCCGTACGAGGGCATGCCAAGGTTATGCTGGCCAACTCCGGCGCCGAAGCTCTGGAAAATGCCCTCAAAATTGCCCGTTCGGCCACAGGTCGCAACAACGTTATATGTTTTGACGGCGGGTATCATGGCCGTACCTTTATGACCATGGCCATGAACGGCAAGGCAGCACCCTACCAGACAGATTTCGGAGTGATGCCTGGCTCTGTTTACCGAGCACCTTATCCTGTGCCTTATCACGGCGTGAGCGAGGATGAAGCTCTGCGTGGTCTGCGCATGACCATGAAGACCGACTCCCCGGCAAACCAGACAGCTGCCATAGTGCTGGAACCGGTGTTGGGTGAGGGCGGTTTTTACGCTGCTCCAGCCAGCTTCCTGAAAGAGATCCGCAAGATCTGCGATGAGAACGGCATCATGATGATTGTCGACGAAGTCCAGAGCGGCTTTGGTCGTACCGGCAAGATGTTTGCTATAGAACATAGCGGTGTTGAGCCAGACATCATGACCATGGCCAAGAGTATGGCTGACGGTATGCCGATTTCAGCCATTGTTGGCACCGACAAATTCATGGATTCATCAGGGCCTAACTCTCTGGGCGGCACTTATACAGGCAGCCCGACAGCCTGTGCAGCTGCCCTGGCAGTATTCGATGTGTTCAAAGAGGAAGATATTCTGAGCAAGAGCCTTCGCCTGGGTGAGAAGCTGAATCAACGTTTCTCTCAATGGCAGGAGCAGTTCACTCATGTGGACAATGTTCGCGGTCTCGGCCCCATGGCAGCATTCGAGATGGTAGAAAGCAAGGAAAGCCGTAAACCTATGCCGGAACTTGCGGCGGATATCACCAGAAGGGCCAAGGAGAAGGGTCTGATCCTTCTCAGCTGCGGCATGTATGGAAACACCTTACGTTTCCTTATGCCCGTTACAATTGAGGACAGTGTCCTGGAGGAAGGCCTCAGTATTGTGGAGGAAAGCCTGAAAGAAGCGGGCGCTTAATACAGAAAACCGCTGTCACAAAGCCGAACCTACGGGTTCGGTTTTTTTATGGCGTTCGTCGTATACTGCCCTGAGCTGTTTCACCAATCAGGCAGAATTATGAATTCACCGAACACCAACTCTGTACCCGACCACAAGCCCAGGCCCTGGGTCGATCTGCTCGTCAGCATCATCATTCCATCCGTTATTCTGATGAAATTCAGCGGCGATCAGCATCTTGGCAGTGTCAACGCTCTGATCCTGGGTCTGGCATTTCCCCTGGGTTGGGGACTGTTTGAGTTAATCCGTTATAACAAGAAGAACTTTATCGCCTTACTGGGCCTGGTAAGCGTCGGGTTAACAGGCGGTATCGGTTTACTCGAGCTTGATGCCGGGTGGCTGGCGATAAAAGAGGCGGCAATTCCGGCGATTATCGGCCTGGCAGTACTGGTTTCTACCCGCACCAAGTATCCGCTGGTTCGCACACTTCTCTATAACCCCAATGTACTCGATGTGGAAAAAATTCATGGGGCGCTGGAGGAGAAAAACTGCGTAGAGCAATTTGAAGAACGTTTATTGAAGGCCAGCTACTTTTTTGCCGGTACCTTTTTGTTCTCATCCATCATGAACTATGTGCTTGCGCGCTGGATTGTGGTCAGTCCCTCGGGTACACAAGCATTTAACGAAGAGCTTGGCAGAATGACTCTGGTCAGCTATCCAATGATAGCTATTCCCTCCATGGTCATGATGATGCTGATTTTTTACTATCTTTGGCGAACCATACGCCGCCTTACAGGTTATACCCTGGAAGAGGTGATGGCACCTCATCTGGCGGAGAAAGATAAGGCGAGCTCATAAATATTGAGGAGGGAATTCGTTAAATAACAGTATATTACAAGCACACACCTGCATTTACAGCACAAAAAAGCGGCCAGAGAATCATTCTCTGGCCGCTTTTTTTTACTTCCTGGTAACCCTTTATCAGATATCCAGGTTGTTTACTTCCAACGCATTGGTCTGAATAAAGTTACGACGAGGCTCAACATCATCACCCATCAGAGTAGTGAAGATCTGATCAGCGGCTATGGCGTCATCAATCTTCACCTTCATCATCCGTCGGGTTTCAGGATCCATGGTTGTTTCCCATAGCTGATCCGGATTCATCTCGCCAAGGCCTTTGTAGCGCTGGATGTTCAGGCCTCGCTGGGCTTCCTTCATCAACCAGTTCAGTGCACCTTCAAACGACAATATCGCCTGTTTGCGCTCGCCCCGCTGCACATATGCACCTTCTTCAATCAATCCGTTCAGGGTCTCACCCAGGCGCGCTATGGCTCCATAAGATGGCGATTCAAAGAAGTCATGGGTGAATATGTGTTCATGAGGAATACCGTGAACATAAATAGTGACCTTAGGCAGATAAAGACCACGCTCGGAATCCCTGGCTACTGAAAAAACGTATTTGGTTCCGGTACGGGTATCAATATCAAGCCCTTCACCCAGGCGGCTGGCCCATGAAGAAACTTTTTCCTCGTCCTTCAAGTCCTCAATCTTCAAAGTATCGTTCTGAAGCATCAGCTCCAGTACTTTTGCCGGGTATGCCCGGGACAGGCGGTCAATCATTGCCATCACAGCCTGGTAATCCTTCACCATCGTCTCAAGCGCGGAATCCTTGATGGCTGGTGCTTCCGGGTTCACATACAGCTGTGCGCCTTCCAGGGCGGTCTGGGTAAGGAACGCCTCTTTGGCCTTCTCATCCTTCAGGTACTGTTCCTGTTTGCCACGCTTGACCTTGTAAAGCGGTGGCATAGCGATAAACACGTGGCCACGCTCGATAATTTCGCGCATCTGACGGAACAGGAAAGTCAGTAACAGGGTCCGGATGTGAGAACCATCAACGTCAGCATCCGTCATAATAATGATGGAGTGATATCTGAGCTTATCCGGATTGAACTCTTCGCGGCCGATACCACAGCCCAAAGCAGTAATCAGAGTGCCTACTTCTGCAGAAGACAACATCTTGTCGAACCGTGCTTTCTCTACGTTCAGGATCTTGCCTTTAAGCGGCAGAATTGCCTGAGTCTTGCGGTCCCGGCCCTGTTTGGCGCTGCCGCCGGCCGAGTCACCCTCCACTATGAACAGTTCGGAGAGGGCTGGGTCTTTCTCCTGACAATCTGCCAACTTGCCCGGCAAGCCGGCAATATCCAGAGCACCTTTACGACGGGTCATATCCCGTGCCTTACGGGCTGCTTCGCGAGCCCTGGCGGCTTCGATCATTTTATTAACAATCAGTTTTGCTTCATTGGGCTGTTCCTGCAGATATTCCGCAAAGCTCTGATAAAGCTCCTGCTCAACAGCCGTTTTTACTTCTGACGAGACCAGCTTGTCTTTGGTCTGAGAAGAAAACTTGGGATCAGGCACTTTTACGCTGATGATCGCTGTCAGTCCTTCCCGTGCATCATCACCGGAAGTGTTCACCTTGGATTTCTTACCCAGTCCTTCGTGTTCAATGTAGTTGTTGAGAGAACGGGTAAGAGCAGCCCGGAACCCTGCCAGATGGGTACCCCCGTCCCGTTGAGGGATGTTGTTGGTGAAACAGTAGATATTTTCCTGGAACGCATCATTCCATTGCATGGAAATTTCTACAGAAATCCCGTCATCACGTTCGCGGCTAAAGTGGAAGACCCTGTTTATAGGGGTTTTGTTGGCATTCAGATGTTCAACAAATGCCCGCAGGCCACCGTCGTACTGGAAAATTTCCTCTTTACCACTGCGCTCATCCGTCAGTCGAATACGCACGCCACTGTTCAGAAACGCGAGTTCCCTTATTCGCTTGGCAAGGATTTCGTAGTGGAATTCGATGTGGCTGAAGGTTTCAGGCGAGGGGACAAAATGAACCCGGGTTCCGGAAGCGTCTGTGTCACCAACGACTTTGAGAGGTGCGTTGGGCACACCGTGGGTATAAACCTGCTCATAAACCTTTCCATCCCGACGGATAGTCAGGGTGAGCGTTGACGACAGAGCGTTTACAACGGAAACGCCTACACCGTGGAGACCGCCGGAAACCTTATAGGAGTTATCATCAAACTTACCCCCTGCGTGGAGGATCGTCATGATAACTTCAGCTGCGGATACACCCTCTTCCTCGTGGATATCCACGGGAATTCCCCGGCCGTTATCCTGAACGCTAACTGACTCGTCCGGATGGATAATAATCCCGATTTCCGAACAGTGCCCTGCAAGAGCTTCATCGATGGAGTTATCCACCAATTCGAAGACCATGTGATGCAGACCGGTGCCATCATCTGTGTCACCGATGTACATCCCAGGCCGTTTTCGCACAGCATCCAGCCCTTTCAGAACTTTGATACTGGTAGAATTGTAGCTCGATTCACTCATTAGGAAACTCCTGAAGCCTAAGGGCCGGCGCTTTCCCTACGGCTGCTTCTATGCAGGCCAGGGAGTTGGTATGCCGGTTTTATTCTTCCTTCAATTTGCCATGTTCCACGTGGAACATCCGATAATCAGGTATCTCGTTGCCATTCCACAAAGAATCCGGATCCGGACGTTCAATGGCGGTAATAAATACCTGACAACGTAATTGCTGTAACTTGCGGGCCAACATAACTCTGTGGCCCTCATCCAACTCGGCGTTAATGTCATCAACCAGAAAGCTGACCTGCTTTCCGAGATCATTCAACACCATGCTCTGGGCAATTTTCATCAAAATAACGAGGGTTTTCTGTTGGCCGCGAGAAAAGGTTTCCGCTACCGGTCGTCCCTGAAATTTGATTCGGATATCCGCACGGTTAGGCCCGTAAAGGGTGTGCCCCATGCGCATCTCCTGCTCCCTGTGGCGGGAAAGTACATCAACCAGTGATTGACCAGTATCCCACCCCGGGTAGAACTCCAGTTTCAACCCTTTCGTCCAATTCACATCCACTTCGTTAACCAGACTGTCAAACGCACTTTTGAACTGATCAAAGGCGGCTTTACGGGCATCACTTATTCTTTCGCTCAGTGTCGCGTACTGGGCATCCCATATACGCAACATGGATTCGTCTATTCTAGCATTTCTCAGCGTTTGATTCCGCTGTGATGTTACTCTCTGACACTGTTGCCAACTAATTGCGAAAGAAGGTTCCACGTGGAACACTGCCCAATCAAGAAACTGACGTCGCTTTCCAGGCCCACCCGCCACTATATCGAATACCCCAGGATCAATAACCGAAACCGGTAAATGCTTCGCGAGACTGGAAAGACTTCGCACCCCTTCGCCATCTACGCGAAGCGTTGTTTCTTTCTGAACTACATCCCTGGAGATACCTAAGCGATGAGCGAAAGCACCCGCGGACTGTGTATTACGTTCATCATCAAACCCATGATCCAGACCGCCAAACACCGTGAACCTTTGTTGGCCATGCTGAACGACCGCCTGGTGGCGGTTAACCCGGAAAGAACGCCCAAGCCCAAGATAACCGATAGCCTCAAGTACACTGGTCTTCCCGCTGCCGTTAGCACCGTAAAGTAAATTAAACGACGGTGAGAACGAAACAGGCTCAGCGGGGGAGAGGTTGCGGAAAAACTCTGTATGGAGTTTCACTAGCGCCATAGAAGGGACAGCTCATCGCGGCAACAAGAAGAATGGACGTATCCATGAAAAAAGGCAGCATTTCAGGGTTACTGGAATGCTGCCCTAGTGTACAAAACCACACAAGTGAAGGCGAATGCCTCAGTGAAGCATATTAAGACGCTCGTCCATAAATACGTCCATTTCGGGCGCAAGAATATGAACGTAACGGTCAAAATACAGGAACTGCTTCAAAAGCAACGCAAATTCCCGGGGGAAATGAAGCCCGTGGCTTTCGCCCACTTTCACCATATCCATCAAGATACTATTTACATCATCTTCGGCCTGGTCAGCGTGATAGGGGACTTCATCAGGCACCATTTTGTCCATCTGCTGATACAGTTTACGCAAGTCCGCTGCCAGATCCTCCGCCCTGACAGTCTGGCTGGTGACGCCAATACGAATCATGGCCTCGGCCATACCATCAAAATTACCGACCATCACTGATGAAATAAAGTCACTGACAGCCTGCCAGGTGTCTGGGCGGATCCGCCCGACAATACCAAAATCAATGAAGCCTACACGCCCGTCTTCTAATACCATCAGATTACCGGCATGCACATCTGCATGGAAAAATTCGCATTGGGTAAGGCTGGCAAACCAGGTATTCATTGCCGTAATTAAAGTCCGTTCGGGATCCTTGGCATAACCCCGGATACTCTCGAGATCCGTCAAAGAGACTCCATGGAAACGCTCCATTGTGAGTATTCTCCGGGTACTGCAGTGTTCGTAAACCAGGGGAACGGTGGCGTCTTCATTATGTGTTTCGTGGAGGAAGTTGCGAAACACCTTGAGATTATTCGCCTCTTTGATGAAATCACATTCTTCCATCATGGTACGCTGGATTTCTTCAACAATACCCGAGAGCGACGTCCAGGAGAGCTTTGGCGCCAGGGTTTCAAGTATCCGCGCTGAGAGATACAGAAAATTCAGATCTGTCAGCAGAATATTTTCAACGCCAGGCTTCTGAACCTTGATGACAACTTCTTCTCCTGTGACCAACCGGGCAGTGTGCACCTGTGCAATGGAGGCTGAAGCCAGGGCCACGGGGTCAATATCAGAGAATACCTCGTCTATCGGTCTACCCAGTTCATCACGGATAATCCGTTTTATAACGCCGAAAGGCAGATTGGGAGTCTGGTCCAGACAGTATTGAAACTCTTCTACATATTCTTCAGGAAAGAAGGTAGGTGAACTGGCAATGAATTGCCCAAGCTTGATGTAAGTCGCGCCTAAGGATTCAAACGTCTGGCGCAACAGGCGCGGAGCAGGGGGACGATCCCCTGCTACCCACCGGGCACCGGTCCGGCCCAATACAGAGAGCGTTTGCCCGATTCTGAATGCGCCTTTGATTCCGTTGGTTACGGTGCCCATCACACATCTCCTACAGCCTCATCGGCATGACCACATAAAGGCAGCGGTTATCATTTTGCGATTCAATCAAAGCGCTGCTGTTTGGATTGGATAGAGTTAGCTTCACCTGATCCTCATCCAGTGCATTCATCACATCCACCAGATAGCCGACATTAAAACCTATCTGAAGCGATTCACCCTGGTAATCAACCGGAAGCGCGTCTTCTGCCTGCTCCTGATCGGGGTTGTTGGCAAACACCTGAAGTTCGTTTGTTGCCAGATTCAGACGAACGCCACGGATGTTCTCGTGGGAAAGAATACCGGCGCGCTGAAGGGTGTTCTTCAGAGTCGCCCGATCCGCCAGAACGACCTTGTCGCCACCACGAGGAATAACCCGGTTGTAGTCCGGGAACTTACCTTCAATCAACTTGGAGGTGAACGTATAGGACCCGACCGTAGCCCGCAGATGGTTGTCGCCGATAACCAGTGTGACCGGTGTTTCCACATCATCCAGCAAGCGTGATAGCTCAAGAACACCTTTGCGGGGAACAATTACCTGGCGCGGCTCCGCACACCCGGTATCAAGCTGAACATGGGCCATCGCCAGCCTGTGACCATCTGTTGCAACAGTACGCACGTGATCTTTGTCCACTTCGAGCAACAATCCGTTCAGATAATAACGAACATCCTGCTGAGCCATGGCGAAAGCAGTTGCATCAAACATGCGCCGGAGTTCTTTCTGCGGCAGCTCGAGCCGGAAACTCTCTGGCTCATCTTCTACATTCGGGAAATGCTCTGCTGGTAGTGTGGAGAGTGTAAAATGACTTGCACCACACCGGACATGAAGCCGGTCGCCTTCAAGCACGAGCTCTATCGGCGCCTCATCTCCCAGGGCCCGACATATGTCTGAAAGCTTACGGGCCGGAACTGTAATCCGGCCTGGCTGGTCAACATGAACCGGAGTGACCCGTCCAACCAGCTCCACTTCCATATTCGTTCCGGTCAGGATCAATGAATTGTCTTCCGCCACCAGCAGTACATTGGACAGTACCGGCATGGTCTGCTTTTTTTCTACGACACCGGCAATGCTTTGCAGAGGTGTGAGCAGGGATTCTCGACTGATCGTCAGTTTCATGTCACTCAGCTTTCTGTTGTTGGAAGGATGAATGTTATTTTCATGTGGTCAGCAACCTCATGAAATTCTGATAGTCTTCGCGGATACCGGGATCCGTCTCCTGAAGCTCCACAATCTTCTTGCAGGCATGCAGGACAGTTGTGTGGTCACGCCCGCCAAAAGCATCTCCGATCTCCGGCAGGCTATGATTGGTCAGCTCTTTCGAGAGCGACATAGCCACCTGGCGGGGCCGGGTAACCACACGGGTACGCCGCTTGGAATGCAGATCCGCCACCTTTATTTTATAGTACTCAGCAACCGTGCGCTGAATGTTATCAATACTGACCTGCTTTTCATGCAAAGCCAGAAGATCTTTCAGGCTTTCACGAATAAACGGTGGTGTAATCTCAGACCCGGTGAAGTGAGCATTCGCTATCACTAATCGAAGCGCCCCCTCAAGTTCTCTTACATTAGACCGGATTTTCTGTGCAATGAAAAACGCCGCTTCGCTACTGAGTTTCACGTTTACCTGATCGGCCTTCTTCATCAGAATAGCTACCCGCGTTTCCAGCTCAGGCGGCTCTACCATCACGGTCAGGCCCCAGCCAAAACGGGATTTAAGACGCTCTTCCATATCCACAATTTCTTTGGGAAACCGGTCACAGGTTACGATCACCTGTTGCCCGCCTTCCAGCAGCGCATTAAAGGTATGAAAAAACTCTTCCTGGGAGCGCTCTTTACGGGCGAAAAACTGGATATCATCAATCAGCAATGCATCAACCGACCGGTAATATCGTTTGAATTCGTTGATAGCATTCAGTTGCAGGGCCTTGACCATGTCCGCAACAAAACGTTCTGAACGCAGGTAAGCAACCTTTGCATTCGGGTTACGCCGGACAATATCATTCCCGATCGCGTGCATAAGGTGTGTTTTACCAAGGCCCACACCACCGTATAGAAATAACGGGTTATAAGCACCACCGGGGTTTTCCGCGACCTGCATGGAGGCTGCGCGGGCAAGCTGGTTGGATTTACCCTCCACGAAGGTCTCAAAAGTAAATCCTTCATTAAGGAAGCTCTGGTGTTTGATATCACCTTCTACCTGTACCGACCGGCGTTCTGAACCTGATCCACCCCCGCTACTCCGGGCTGGACGATTACCTCCGGCTGTTACAGCAACACCTTTCTCTTCGTCAGTGATTTTCCCTTCCGACTCATCCTGAACACGCGTAGCCGGAGTCTGCTGCGCCGATTCAGAACGCAAAACCGGTTCGCTCTCGCGCGGAGCTGATCCGACTTTCATCGCGACTCTGGGGGCCTGACCTCCGTTCAACTCCTTGAGAACTTCCTCTATACGCCGAAGATATTTCTCATTCACCCAGTCCATCACAAAACGATTGGGCGCAAACAACATCAGGTTCCCGTCCCGGTGTTCAGACTGAAGGGGCCTGAGCCAGGTATTAAACTGTTGTGCGGGAAACTCATCCCGGAGTACTTCAAGACATTGATGCCAGACGCTGTTAGGCACGACAGTCCGCTCCCGATAACCCATGAATTTCTCAAACCGGACTAACAACGCCCGATCACAAAAGTTGAGCAGGGATTCTAACCCGCCAGCGCCTCCAGTGAAAGTAAAAGCACAAAGCCATAAACAACCTGTGGAAAATTTAATTCACTAATATCAGCTATTTGTAAACTTACACACAACCTTGTGTACAGAAATTCAACCATTAGAAGTTACTCACACACAGGTGTGCACAACTGCTCACAAGCTCTGTGTATAATCCCGGGTTTTCCGGTGGACAACCACACGCCTGGCCGCAAGCGAAACTTCTCCACAATCCGTCATTCACTTATCCACAAGGCTCAGGCCTACTTCCACTCAGCTTTATGAGTAGTTCAACTTTTTGATTTGTATTGTATAAATAGACTTTTACACAGAAACAGGCCTGTGTAATAACAGTAATAATAGATCTTTTAAAGAATTATAGAAAAAGACCTATAACTACTATTGTTCGTCAGACACCCTGGCTTTTCTGCCTGTTCCAGCCACCCCCTGCAGGTCCCTCCCAACATCGGCACAAGCGCTTATCAATAAACATTGAACCCAGGATAAAATTTGCATAGAATGCCGCTCCTGTTTTGGTTATTAATTTTTCAGCCAATTCCTAATGTTCAATATTCGAATTGTGAGATAGTCACCATGAAAAGAACGTTTCAACCAAGCGTCCTGAAGCGTAAGCGCGTACACGGTTTCCGTGCTCGTATGGCAACAGCCAACGGTCGCAAGGTAATTTCCCGTCGTCGTGCCAAAGGCCGCGCCCGTCTGTCTGCGTAATCTGTTGCTCGCCTTATGAAGGCTTTGAGTTTCCCGAAATCGCATCGTCTTTTACGGCCAGCCGATTACGGCAAAGTCTTCAACGACGTGCAGTTGAAGGTTCCTCACAGGAATTTTCTGATCCTGGCTACTCCGAATAACCTCGGACATGCCAGGATCGGTCTTGTTTTTGCGAAAAAGAATCTGAAACTATCCGTACAGCGAAACCGGATCAAACGTCAGGTGCGGGAAACTTTCCGCCACCAGACAGACCTTCCCGGAATGGATATCATCGTTCTTGCACGCCAAGGACTTGCAGTTCTCGATAACCAGACAGTTCGCCAATCCCTTGATGGCCTCTGGCAACGGTTAGCGAAAAAGTACTATCAGCTCCCCCCACATAAACCAGCAGAACCTGTGTCTGCCGGAGAGGGAAAAGATTAATGCGCAAGTTGCTGCTTCTTCCTATCCGCTTTTACCAGTACGCCATAAGCCCTTTGATGGCGAGTCATTGCCGCCATTATCCCACCTGTTCACAATACGCTGTGGAAGCAATTTCGCATCACGGTTCACTGAAAGGTTTGTATCTTTCAGTAAAACGCCTGTTGAGATGCCATCCATGGGCGGAAGGTGGTTATGATCCTGTGCCAGATACGTTTCCATCCGGCCAGAAAAAAGTGATCAAGTGCTGTACGCAAGCTGACCATTCCTCAATAACAACCCAGACCAGACAGTAACTCTATGGATATTCAACGCATCGTATTATTCGCCGGCCTGGCTGTTGTCAGTTATCTGATGGTACTTGCCTGGAATGATGATTATCACCAGCCGGTCCCTACTGAGCAGGTAGCAGAATCGGGAAATATCCAGGCAGACAACAGCTCTGTCGGGTCTGATTCCATGGTGCTTCCAGGTGAATCTTCCCAGGGATCAGCAACTGCAAACGCAACTGACGATGAATTCACAACTCCTGAAAGTGGTCAGTCAGTGTCCAGCTCTGCCAGTAGCCCTGTTGATGTGAGCAACCAATATATATCTGTTCGCACAGATGTATTTGATCTCACTATTGATCGCGTAAGTGGAAATCTGGTTAAAAGTTCTCTCCTTGCCTACAAAAAAACCTTGAAAGGCAACGAACCTCTGGCTCTTCTGAACAACACTGATAACCGTTTTTATGTGTTGGAAAGTGGGCTTATCGGTAAAAACGGGCCAGATAACGCAAAAAATGGCCAGGCACCGGTCTACGAGACTGATGCAACAACCTATGAGCTTACTGAAGGCGAAAATGAACTAACCGTAGACCTGGTTCATACCATGGAAAACGGTGTTCGCATCACCAAACGCTATCGGTTTGAGCGTGACAGTTATGAAATTGACGTTCGTTACCTGATCGATAACCAGTCAAATGAGGACTGGCAGGCTAATTTCACCGGAAAGATTGTTCGCGATCAGGCTCCGGATCCTACCTCCGGGCCCAGCATGGGCATCAAGGCGTTTCTTGGTCTGGTAACCAGCTCTCCGGAAGATCCCTACGAAAAATTCGATTTTGGCGATCTGGAAGAAAAACGTATCAATCAGACTGTGACCAACGGCTGGATGGCCTTTCTGCAACATTATTTCCTTACAGCCTGGGTACCTGAGCGGGATCAGCCCTCACAGTTCCAGACCACGCGCCGTGGCCAGTTACATGTAATGGGCTTTGTTTATCCGGCAACCACAGTAGCTTCTGGTGAGACTGCCGAAATAGGTGCTAAAGCCTATGTAGGACCCAAAATCATCGATCGTCTTGAAGCGGCCGCTCCGAATCTTGACCGTACCGTAGACTTTGGCTGGCTGTTCTTTATCTCACTACCCTTGTTTATCATTCTCGAATGGTTCCACAGCATCGTAGGCAACTGGGGCGTCGCCATCATCCTGCTGACTGTGCTGGTTAAAGGTGTGTTTTTCAAACTCTCCGCCACCAGCTATCGCTCCATGGGCCGTATGCGTGCAGTTGCTCCGCAGCTCACCCGGCTGAAAGAACTCTATGGCGATGATCGCCAGCGTATGTCCCAGGAAATGATGGCCCTGTACAAAAAGGAAAAGATCAATCCTCTGGGTGGCTGTCTGCCTATCCTGGTGCAAATGCCTGTGTTCATTTCACTGTACTGGGTTCTGTTCGAGAGCGTACAACTCCGCCACGCGCCGTTCATGCTCTGGATTCACGATCTGTCGGTTATGGACCCATACTTCATTCTACCAATCCTTATGGGTGCCAGCATGATGTTGCAAATGAGTCTGAACCCGACACCTCCGGATCCTATGCAAGCCAAGATCATGAAGCTGATGCCCGTGGTATTCACTGTCTTCTTCCTCTGGTTCCCGGCTGGTCTGGTACTCTACTGGTTGGTTAACAACATTCTGTCGATCAGTCAGCAGTGGTACATTACTCGCAAGATCGAAGCAGAAATGGCCAATAAGAAACACTGATTCAGTGGCCAGTTGATTGTTCAGTAGAGGCTCCGTAAGGGGCCTTTACTGTTTCAGGAATACGCAAAACTCTTGTGTAAGAGGCAGATGCAATGAACTTCAGCTCAGCAACCCCGGAAACCCTCCCCGCCAGCGATACCATCGCGGCCATAGCCACGGCCCCTGGCCAGGCCGGAGTGGGCATCGTCCGGGTATCCGGTCCGCAGGCAAAAGCTATTGCTGCTGCGATGCTGGGGTATACACCCAAACCCAGATATGCCCATTACGGGCCCTTTCTCGATCAGAAAAATGAACTTATCGATGAAGGAATCGGACTCTTCTTCCCAAATCCCCATTCGTTTACAGGTGAGGATGTTTTCGAGTTGCAGGGCCACGGTGGCACCGTAATTCTGGATTTGCTGCTACGGGAAGTCTGCCAGCTTGGTGCACGGCTGGCGCGCCCGGGAGAATTCTCTGAGCGGGCATTTCTCAACGACAAGCTGGATCTGGCTCAGGCGGAAGCTATCGCTGACCTGATTGAAAGCAGCTCGGAACAAGCAGCTCGCTGTGCCGTGCGTTCCATGCAAGGTGTGTTTTCACGGCGTATAGAAACGTTGGTGGAATCAGTAACACATCTGCGAATTTATGTGGAAGCCGCCATCGATTTCCCGGAAGAGGAAATCGACTTTCTTGCGGATGGTAAGGTTGCCACAGATCTGCAAGCCTTGCTGGAACAGCTTGAGGGCATAATGGGTGAGGCCCAGCAGGGCACAATCTTGCGGGATGGAATGAAAGTGGTCATTGCCGGTCGTCCCAATGCCGGAAAATCCAGCCTTCTGAATGCGCTGGCTGGCCGGGAAGCCGCAATAGTAACCGCTATTGAAGGTACAACCCGGGACGTTTTACGTGAACATATCCACATTGACGGTATGCCCCTGCATATCATTGACACTGCAGGCTTACGAGACAGCCCGGATGAAGTGGAGCAGATCGGCATTGCACGGGCCTGGGAAGAAATCCGCCAGGCCGACCGGATACTGCTGATGGTGGATGCCACCACCACTGATAAAACCACACCCCATGAAATCTGGCCTGATTTTATTGATCAGCTGCCGGATTCAGCGCCTCTTACAGTGGTTCGTAACAAGGTAGATCTGAGCGGAGAAACGGTTGGTATTTCAGAGTCATCCACAGAGCAGGCCCCCGTCATAAGACTTGCTGCCAAATCTACCGAGGGGCTCGAAGTGCTACGCGATCAC
Source organism: Marinobacter sp. F3R11 (assembly GCF_003318275.1). Lineage (GTDB taxonomy): Bacteria > Pseudomonadota > Gammaproteobacteria > Pseudomonadales > Oleiphilaceae > Marinobacter. Next base: position 423,052 of record NZ_QOCH01000003.1, read on the forward strand.
CTCAAACAATGCATGGGCTTTGCCAGCACCACCGAAGGCGGTTTCCTGGCTCGGCGCAGACATCTGGACGCACTGGAGCGTGCCCGGGATTCCCTGCTGCAGGGCCAGGCACAACTTGAAGGTTATGGAGCCGGTGAGCTGCTGGCTGAGGACCTTCGGGCCGCTCAGGATGCCCTGGGAGAGATCACAGGGCAGATTACTCCAGATGAATTGCTGGGCAAAATTTTCGGTTCGTTCTGTATCGGGAAGTGATGATCCGACAATAAGTGCTGTCAAATATAACCGGAGTGGTTGTCAGACAACGAGCAGATCAGCCCTGTTTTCGACTCACCTCTTGCATCAGTTTGTCGATACATCTGACTACACCCATGCTGTATGCTTCCATTTGCTCAAGATATTTCAGCATACCCTTGTGATCGCCCTCTTCTCCACAGGTCAGGGCGGCTCTGCCTGACTCATGCACTCCGCGGTGTGGATCCTCCAGTGCCTTGAAATTGATCAGATCAGCGTATTTACGGCTACCGTAACCTTCATAGTACCAGCGGCCCAACCGACATTCGGTATGACTATTGACACCCGCAGCAAACTCACCGCGTTCAATCAGACTGTATACCTGGTTTTTCCACACGGTATGATCCAGCTTGACTGTATTGAGGAAAGAGTTCGTTGTAGCAATGCGGATAACAGTCTGCATATGATCCGAACGATCAATGACTTCACCCACAACGGCATCAATCTGTGTAGACGAAGCAGCAACATCTGAAGCGACTTTCAGATTCTGATCAATAGCAGAAAGGATAGAGTTAGTCTGACCAATAACCTGTGCCACAAGGCTTTCGATTTCCTGGCTTGCCCCATGGGCTTTGGCTGCCAGGGCACGGACCTCATCTGCAACCACTGCAAAACCACGGCCAGCCTCACCGGCACGTGCAGCCTCAATGGCAGCGTTCAGAGCAAGCAGATTGGTCTGGTCTGATATTTCCTGAATACTGCTCACGAGCCTGGAAATAGCGTTTGCGGTCGTATCCAGTACAGTGGCCGCCTGCAGACTGGTATTGGCCTGTTCGTTGATAAGATTGGCACGATGGCCCAGCTTCTGCAGAGCTTCACGGGTGTGGTCAAATGCAGAATCCAGCTGCTTCAGAGCCTTGCGTTCATTAGTAAGTTCTTCTGCCATAGTCGCCAGCCCGTCACGGATACTCAACAGCATATCTCCGCCCTTCAACTGCCAGGACATGGCTTCTGCCTTGTAGTTCCCCTGCTGTTGCGCCTGTTGCAACTGCTGCTCTTTTTCTTCAAGTAAGCTGTGCAACCTTTCTTTCTCGGCCTTATGTTCAGCCTCCATGGTTTGCAGCCTGGCCCTGAGCTCAGCTTCTATTTTTTTCTGTTGTTTATGACCTAATCCAAACATTAATACCTCGAAAAACTGCCTTAAAAATATGCCAGTCGCCTGTGGCAGTAAAAGCTCCACCTGAGTGCATCCATAATGACTCTGATTATTTGAAAGTCCGGCTGTGCTGACCGCTGGAATTTAAAAGCTTGTCTGTTTGATCAACAGTTTTCTTTTGTCCATAGGACTGGCGTAATCAGGGGATTATACTGCGCACGACGACAGGTGGGGAGTAAAACGCAGCTTGCTTACAGGCAACACGCTTTGAACTTCCTGCCGCTGCCACAGGGGCAGGGTTCAATGTAATCAGGCATTTGAGGACTCAGCAAGCGGTATTACCATCAAGCCCGTGCTGAAAGTGAGTTAATGACTTATAACATGACATCTGTTTTGACAGTTTCTGATCCTGTGCCTATATATTCTGGATAAACGGATCCGCTGGCTATTATCAGGCTGACCGGAAAAGGAACTTCAATCAGGGAGTGGGTCAGTTATGGGTATGCACAACAGCCAGAGAGTCTTCTTCAGCAGTAAGGGTGGCGTTTTTCCCGGTGCATTTTTGTGGTTAATGCTGTTTTTTATCCCATTTTTGGTGGCCTGTGGGGGGGACAATGATAACGACAGCACTTCCGCTGCGTTGACGATCACTTCTCAGCCAGCTAACCAATCGGTGGTGGTTGGCTCTTCTGCCCGGTTTTCGGTAGCGGCAACAGGTTCCGGAACCCTGAGTTACCAATGGCAGCGAGACGGCAGTGATATTGCCGGCGCACAAGGGAGTAGCTACACCTTGGCAGCTGCGGCATTAACAGACGCGGGCGCCAGCTTCACTGTGCGGGTGTCTGACGACAGCACCTCTGTGGTCAGCGCAGCAGCCATTCTTACCGTTACCTCTGGGCCCGAAGCACCAGTCATTACTAGCCAGCCTATGGCGCAATTGGTCGAGCAAGGTCAGCAGGCCAGCTTTTCAGTGGTCGCTACAGGCACCCCCCCATTAAGTTACCAGTGGCGGCGAGACAATGTTGATATCGCGGGGGCCGACTCTGCCAGTTACACCACGCCTGTGCTAACGCAGTCTGCGGATGACGGTACTCTTTACAGTGTGGTCGTGAGCAACTCGGTGGCCAGCGTAACCAGCAGCGATGCCGAAGTTACCGTGACACAAACGCTTTTGGCCTGCTCGGGAGGTGCACAAGCAGGCTGGTGCTGGATTGAGCCCAAACCCCATGGCAATACCATGCACGATGTGCAGTATCTCGGTGCTGACGTGTTTGTGGCGGCTGGCGAGGGTGGTGTGTTCATGCGCTCCACCGATGGTGGTGCCACCTGGACTACCAGCTTTACCATTGGTAGCAGTGTTAACGCCATGCACTTTGTCAGCAGCACCCTGGGCTTTGCGGTGGGCGACCAGGGTTTTATCGCTCGCACCAATGATGGTGGGGAAACCTGGGTGCCGCAGACAAGCACCGTAGAAACCACACTGAACGACGTATATTTCTTTGATGCCAACCTGGGTCTCGCCGTTGGCGACAGCAGTACCATTCTTCACAGCATTGATGGTGGCACCACCTGGACACCGGTCACCGTACCCGGATTCGGCCATGCCTATGGGGTAAGTTTTGCGGATGCCAATGTCGCCATGGTGGTAGGTTCAGGCGGTGCCCGGCTACGTTCCGTCGATGGCGGCGCCAACTGGAACCGGGTTGACACACCAGCCGGATGCCAGACCTGTACCCTGAGAAGTGTCACCTTCACCAGCGCCACCACCGGCTTCGCAGTTGGCGACCAATCTAACTCAATCATGCGCACTGACGATGCCGGCCAAACCTGGGCAAAGGTACCGGGTGGCAATGCTTCCGGGGCGAACGATGGCAGTTGCGGATTCGAGGATATAAGCTTTTTGGGCAATCATGGCTTGGCTGTGGCTACGTGTGGCTGGATTGCACATTCCTCTGACGGCGGGGTGAGCTGGACCAAGTTTCCAGCGGTTGGCATACATCTGGAGACCGATACTTTTGGTGCGGCGTTCGGCGCAGGTTCTGCTGTGGCGGTGGTTGTGGGAGGTGAAGGCCAGCTCTATCGCACCACCAACGCTGGTGCCAGCTGGACCAGTATCTTCCCTGAAAGAGTTGCCCAGGACTTTTTTAACGTGTATTTCGATGATGCCAGTACGGCTTATATTCTGGGCACCAAAAGCTACAAATCGACTGATAGCGGACTGACCTGGGCCGAAGACTTATCACTGCCCAGCGGGGCGAACGCAATGGCATCAACCAATGCGGGGCTGATTACCGCGGGAAACAATCGCAGCATTTATCGGTCCATCGATGGAGGCCTTACCTGGGATTACATTGCCGCTATCCCGGTCGGTTCTGGTAACTTCTACAGGCTTTACTTTTATAACCCACTGGTGGGATACGCCTATGGCAGCACCGCTGGCACCATCAAGACCACGGATGGCGGTCTCACCTGGACCACGGTGTTTGGTGGACTGAGTGCTGTTACTGGAATTCATTTTTATACAGAAGATATTGGAGTGTACGTCGGCGAAGGGCGCATTTATCGTACTGTGAATGGGGGGGTAAACTGGAACGAGGTCCAGCGGTCCCAATGGGGGCTGGTCGGGGCTGCATTTACGGGCAATGGTGGCGTTGCGGTTGGCGGAAACGGCGCCTACTATACCTCCGATCAGGGTGCTACGTGGATCCAGGTTACCGGTGTCAGCACCGAAAACTTCAGAGGGGTGGAAAGCAACCCTGCCAGCTCTTTGTTTATCGCCTACACCGATTCAGGAAACATGCTGAAAAGTGTGGATGGAAGCAGTTGGAGCAAACTTGCATCGCCGGTGGGTGGCCAGATCAACGCCCTCCGCTACTATGACGATTCGCTGGGTCTCGCGGTTGGTGGTCAAGGGATTATCCTGCGCACGACGACGGGCGGAGAGTAATAGACCGCCTCCTTAGAGGCAACACGCTTTGAACTTCCTGCCGCTGCCACAGGGGCAGGGTTCATTGCGTCCTGGCTTCAGAACGCCTTCGTGGGGCTCGCCTTTCAAGTAATACCAGCGACCGTTTTCCCGCACAAATTGTGACTGCTCCTGCAGGTAACCCCAGCCCGGATTGAGCCGGTAGATGGCCTGAAAGTGTACGTGGCCATTGTCTCCATTGTGGCCGCTTTCGAGAATACGCAGCGATGCCCAGTCCGGAGAGTTGTCCAGATCAAGTATCTCTGGCCTTGTGCTGGGGTGCCAGCTGGCGCGCAGGTAATCTTCAAGCTTCAGCACAAATGCAGTGAAACGTGAGCGCATCAAAGCTTCGGGGGTAGGTGCGGCTGCACCCTGGTGATAGTGCTGGCAGCAATTTGTGTAGAGGCTCTGGCTGCCACATGGACAGTATGGGATAGTCTTTGTTTCTGGCATTGATCTGGGGTATTTGCGTCAGAATTGAAGCCCGCAGTATAACAACCGTATTCAGACACAAAAGGATTGATTCAAACCATGTTCACAAAGCCCAGTACAGTTTCTGTTACCAGCCGGCTAGCTGGCCTGTTTTGCCTGTTGCTGGTATTCAGTGGTTGCAGTTCCATGTACTACAGCACTATGGAAAAGTTCGGAGTCGAGAAGCGCGATATCCTGGTAGACAGGGTAGGTGAAGCCCGTGATGCGCAGAGCGATGCCCGGGAAACATTTCGCTCTTCTCTGGAAAGGTTTCAGAGTGTAGTGGAAACGCCGGAGACCGGGCTTCAGGAAAAATACGACGTTATTACCAAGGCTTACGACAACAGTCTGAAATCTGCAAATAAGGTCCGGGATCGTATCAAGAGCGTTGAAGGAGTATCCGAGGCGTTGTTTGATGAGTGGGAAGATGAACTGGATCTCTATGAAAGCGCATCACTCAGGAAAACCAGTGAGCGCAGGCTTGATGAAACCCGTGAGCTTTACAATAGCCTGATTACACGCATGCACCGGGTTGAAAAACGTATGGATCCTGTTCTCGAGGCATTTGAAGACCAGGTACTGTTCCTCAAGCACAATCTCAACGCTCAGGCGATCGGAGCACTGCAGGATGAACTGGGGCAGATCAGCCAGGATGTGGATAGCCTTATTCGAGATATGGAAGCGTCTATTGAGGAATCTGAAGCATTTATCCAACGATTCCGTGAAGGATAAGCTGGTGAAATATGAATGCTGTTTGCTTCTATGATGTTGATTAAGATTAGTATTGCTATTTGTAAATAATAAGTAATATCATTCGCACCTTTATGATGTTTGTCAAAAGGAAGGATGATATGTTGCTTTACCGGATTGCGATCGGGGCTGCGTGCAGCGCCCTTGTTTTTAACTCGTCTGCACAGGCCCAGCAAACGGAGCTGGGAGAGCTGGTTGTAACCGCTTCGGGTTTTGAACAGAGCCAGACTGCCGCGCCTGCAAGTATCACTGTTATCTCCGGTGAAGAAATTCGCAGCAAACAAGCATTCAGCCTTACGGATATTCTGGATGATGTAGAGGGTATTGATGTCAGTGGTTCTGCCGGGAAAACTGGTGGATTTGATATCCGGATGCGCGGAATGCCGTCCGAGTACACGCTTATTCTGATCGATGGCCGCCGTCAGAACACTGCCGGTAGTGTTACCCCGAATGGTTTTGGTCAGACTGCCACCAGCTTTTTTCCACCACCTTCAGCCATCGAACGCATAGAAGTTGTGCGAGGCCCCATGTCGACTCTTTATGGTTCTGACGCCATGGGCGGTGTTATCAACATCATTACCCGAAAAGTAAGTCCGGAATGGGCATCTACGCTCACCGCAGAAACCACTCTTAATCAGGACAGTGATTTTGGTGACAGCCGGGCCTACAGCGCCTATACCAACGGTCCGCTTGTGGATGACCTTATTGGCTTTCAGCTGCGCGGTCGCTGGTTTGAACGGGATGAGTCCACGCTGGAATACCTCGATCTGAATGGTGATCCGGTAGAAGTCAGCACCCGCGGGCCCAGCCCGGTAGAGTCGGACCAGTATACGGTTGGTGGCCGCATTACCGTAACGCCAGGTGAGTCAAATGACTTCTGGCTGGATATTGAAAGCAGCAGGCAGGACTACGATAACTCGGAAGGTCAGTTGGGCACCCTTGGTGTACAAGGTTACGGTCCTGAGCTGGAATTTGATCGTGACCAGTTTGCAGTGGGCCACACCGGCCGGTTTGCTATAGGTACGCTGGAAACCAGCATCATGAGAAACGTCACAGAAACCAGTGGTCGTATTATTCCTGAAGGTGTCCCTGGAAAAGTAGCGGGTTCTGCCCGGGAACTGAAGGCGGAAAACCGGGTGATCGACAGCAAGCTGGTTATGCCTGTCGACAACCATGTGGTGACAGTGGGTGGTCAGTGGTTTGATGCGCGTATGACCGATGGCGTTGCCGTTGAAGAGTTCAAGCAAAAAACCCAGGCACTGTTTGTTGAGGATGAATGGTTCCTGGCCGATGATCTCGCTCTGACCCTGGGTGGCCGATACGACCGTCACGATGCATTTGGTGGGCAGTTCAGCCCGCGGGCCTATCTTGTCTGGAGTTCCACACCTGAGCTGACCATCAAAGGTGGCGTTAGCCGCGGTTATAAAACACCGGGACTTGAGCAACTTGCGCCAGGTATTGTCGGTTTTAGCGGGCAGGGAACAATCCCCTTGTTTGGTAACCCGGATCTGAAACCGGAGAAATCAACTTCAACTGAACTGGCTGTGGTGTACGAAAAGCCGGCTGGTTTCAGCGTGGGTGCAACGGTGTTTTACAACAAGTTCACCGACAAAATTGCTGAAGGGCCTGATCTGCTGAATTGCAGCTACGCGGCAGATCCCAATCGCCCGGGTTGTGTGGATAAAGGCGACTGGCCATTGACGGATGCATTTGGCCAGGATCTGAACATTGATGAGGCTATCACTCAGGGTGTGGAGTTAAGTGGTTCAGTGCCCATTGCCCGGGACTGGCGTCTGGCTGCGAACTACACCTACACCGACAGTGAACAGAAATCCGGAGAGAATAAGGGCGAGCCTCTCACTGATACACCGGAACATATGGCTAATGTTTCTCTGCGCTGGAAACCTTCCGCACGCTGGTCGGCATTTATGAAAGCCCAGTATGAAAGTGAGCGTTACCGCGCTCGGGAGCGCAGCCGTGGTGCTCCTTCGTATGCCGATCTCGGGGATTTTAAAGCGGTCACTCTTGTGCATCTTGGCGGCCAGTTCCAGGCTTCCGAAAACCTTGGTTTCAGTGCGACCATTTATAATCTTCTGGACGAAGACTTTATTGAATACCGTGCTTATGACAATGGTGCCAGCTACGGGAACCTCTACGCTAACAGCGAAGAAGGGCGGCGTTTGTGGCTGGCTGCAACCTACTCGTTTTAATCCGTTTATTGCATTAACGGGAGGAATTTGACAGTCGTCAATTTTGCTACCGGTAATCGTGCCGGTAGCTCCCTGTTCATTTACAAACATGAACATTCTGTTAGGTTTATTCCAGAAGTTCTGTAGATAACAGAAGTGAATGGGGAGAGTACAAATGAAACGGCAAACATTGAAGTTGGCTATAGCTGTCAGTCTTGGTTTATCCGCAGGAGCGGTCATGGCTGATGATTTGCGGGAGCGGGCGGCGACCATGTTTTCGGCGGTACCGCAGTATCCACCAGTCATAGATGGAAACGAGCTTACGGAGGCTAAACTGGACCTTGGCAAGATGCTGTTCTTTGAACCGCGATTGTCCTCAAGCCATCTGATCAGTTGCAATACCTGCCACAACGTAGGTATGGGCGGGCACGATTATCTTCCGACCTCCATTGGTCACGGATGGCAAAAAGGCCCGCGTAACTCGCCAACAGTTTTCAACGCTGTGTTCAACATCGCCCAGTTCTGGGATGGCCGTGCCGGGGATCTCGCTGAACAGGCAAAAGGCCCTGTTCAGGCGGGCGTTGAAATGAGTAGTACACCGGAACGTGTTGTTGCTACTTTGAAGAGCATGCCAATTTATGTTGAGAAATTTGGCAATGCTTTCCCCGGTCAGGAAGACCCGGTCACTTTCGATAATATGGCGACAGCGATCGAAGCGTTTGAAGCAACACTCATTACCCCGGATGCGGACTTTGACAAGTTCCTTCGTGGTGATACTTCAGCCCTCAATGATGAGGAAAAAGAAGGTCTGGCGTTGTTCATGGATAAGGGCTGTGTGGCCTGCCATGCCGGCACTAACCTGGGCGGACAGGGATATTTCCCGTTTGGCCTGGTGACCAAGCCTGGTGCCGAAATCCTGCCGGCTGGCGACAAAGGTCGCTTCACTGTGACTTCGACTGCTTCCGACGAGTACGTATTCCGGGCCGCGCCTTTGCGTAATATTGAGCTGACAGCACCTTATTTCCACTCCGGAGCCGTGTGGAGCCTGGAAGAAGCGGTCGCTGTTATGGGTACAGCTCAGCTGGGTGCAGAACTGGCTGATGATGAAGTTAAGTCCATCACTGCATTTCTGAAAACGCTGACCGGCAAGATCCCGGAAATCCGTTACCCGGAACTGCCACCAAGCACAGACGATACTCCAAAGCCTGAACCTATGGTTTTTTGAAGTGATCTGAACCCCTGTCTCTATATCCCGGGTAGAAACAACCCGGGATATAGATGTGCAAATGTCTCATCTACACCTCCTTTCCTGGTATTTTGATTTTAGGTAACAACACGCCCCTTAACGCAAAGCTTCTTTAAGCTTGCGCTACGCTTCGGTATGGCTTCGTTTTTGCAGGCATATAAAGCTCTTTGCCCAGGCTGTCTTACTGAGGAGGCTTTTCCATGCGTTTAATTTCATTGTTTGTTCTGGGAATATTGCTGTGTTTCAGCACGTCACAGGCTATTGCGGAGGAAAGACTGTATCTGTACACCGAGAATTTTCCGCCCTATAACATGAGCACCAGCGGCCGCGCGTTTGAACACAGTGCTGACATGATTGATGGAATTTGCATGGAAAGAGTGCGGGCCGCCCTGAATCAGTCAGGCTATGACTACAGGGTGAAACTGCGCAACTGGAATTATGGTTATAACCGGGCCCTGACCAAACCCAATCACGGTATCTTCTGCACCACCTATACAGAAGAGCGCGCCCCTATGTTCAAGTGGATAGGGCCGCTGGCACAGAACCTGTGGACTATTTTCGCGCCCGCAGGAAGCACCTTTAAAATGAACACGCTGGAGGATGCCAGAGGCAAAACCATAGGGGGTTATCGCAATGATGTCAGAAGCGAGTATCTTTTGCAGCGTGGCTATAAGGTGTCCGTGATCGATAGTGATGATCTGAACCCGAAAAGGCTGGCCCTGGGCCAGATTGATCTGTGGATTGCAGAACGCCTCGGAGGGCCCTATATGGCTTCTCAGCAGGATATTGAAGGACTGGTTCCAGTGTATTCGTTCAATGATGTTGATTTGTACCTGGCCATGAGCCCGGATACTCCTGATCAAGTCATTGAAGACCTGAATAAAGCCCTGGAAATCACCAGAGAAAATGGTACTTACGATGCGATCGGAACCAAGTACGGCCTCTGATCGTTGAGTGCGTGACAAGCCAGTGCCCGGGTAGCAGACCCTGTCCGGGTATCTCTTTAGTGTAAAATATGTGCAAAAACTGTCTTCTATGACTGTCAAATCCAAACAGCGCTTTATACTCTTGCTGTTCGGCCCGGGGGTTGGTACCCGATCTCTTTTTTTGCTGTGAACTTTCTGCCCGAGGGGTAGTCAAGGGTATTTCCGGAGACGGTATCCTGCATGTGCGGATGGTTGGCTGTATCCGGTGATATCCGACACCCTGATCAATCAGACCACCATGAGTAGATGGGGGGTTGATGTTGGTGAGATGGTTCATGGGATACAGAAAAAATAACGTCGGCGAAAGCCCGTCTGTTTGTTGGAAAATTCTATGTGGAAACAATGGCTGATCGGTGTTGTGCTGGTGGTGTTAGCGGTAGGTGGCTCTGTGGCATACCGCAACCTGAGTGCGCCGTCTCAGGCTGAAGCTGTAAATAAGCGGCCGGCCACCACGGTAAACACAGTACTCCCTGTAATCGAAACCGTGCGCGATCAGGTTGGCGCCGTCGGCAGTCTGAAAGCCGTGAACGCCGTTGAGTTGACGACCGAGACCAGCGGCCGTGTGGTAGACATCAATCTGCAGTCTGGTCGCCTGGTAAAGAAGGGCGATGTGTTGTTACAGCTCGATGACCGGCAGGCAAAAGCAGATCTTGGTGTCATCGAAGCGCAGTTGGCTGATGCCCAGCGTCAGCATGAGCGGGCCCGAAGCCTGCGGGACAAGAACAGTATTTCCCAGTCTCTTGTTGATGAACTCCGAACCGCTGTTGAAGTATTGGAAGCGCAACGGACAGCCGCACGGGTCCGGCTTGAAAATCATCGCATTCAGGCGCCTTTCTCGGGAGTTATTGGTCTTAGTGACATCGATATTGGCGCCTACATTACGGCAGGGACCACTGTAACGACGCTGGATGCCGTATCCCGTATGGAACTGAATTTTTCCATTCCCGAGCGGTTTCTTGGGGAGATCAGCCCGGGCCAGAAAGTGCAGGGTAAATCGCCTGCCTATCCCGAGAGGATTTTTACTGGTGAACTGGTAGAACTGGGCGCCCGCATTGATGAGCTCAGCCGTTCATTGCCGGTTCGTGCTCTGATCGACAACTCCGAAGGCCGGTTGCGTCCGGGTCAGTTCATGTCCGTTAATCTTACATTGCGTGAACGGCAGGCTCTGGTGGTTCCGGAGCAGGCCGTCATGCTTCGCGGTGCCGAACAGTACGTTTTTGTAGCAGAAGATGGTGTTGCCCGGAGGGTTTCTGTAACTCTGGGATCCCGTATGCCCGGGCTTGTTGAAATTATGCAGGGGCTTACCAGAGAGGATCTGGTGGTGGTGACCGGTCAGGACCGGCTCAGCAGCGGGGATCCGATACGGGTAATCGATGATGACAACGCCATTCCGGACAATCGCTTCGCCCAGTCTGTGGATTCCTGACAGTGATTCTTTCCGATATATCTATAAAGCGCCCCGTTTTTGCCACGGTTATCAGCCTGCTGATAGTTGTATTTGGTCTCGCTGCCCTGATGGGTCTTCCGGTGCGGGAATACCCCGATATTGACCCTCCTGTCGTGTCGATTTCTACCGATTACACGGGGGCGGCGGCTGAAGTGGTGGACACCCAGATCACTCAGGTGATTGAAGGTGCTATCAGTGGGATAGAAGGCATCCGTTCGATTGAGTCGTCTACTGAACAGGGCGAATCCCGCACCAGTATCGAGTTTTCCACCTCCCGGGATGTGGATATTGCAGCCAATGATGTTCGTGATGCTGTTTCCCGGGTTGCAAACCAGCTGCCTGAAGAAGCGGATCCTCCTGTGGTGCGAAAGGCGGATTCTGATGCCCGTCCGATGATGTGGGTGACCCTGCGTAGCGATGTCTGGGACAGTGCCGAACTCAGTGATTTCGCAGATCGTGTTCTGTCTGATCGCCTGTCGGTACTGGATGGTGTTGCAGACGTACGTATCGGTGGTGAACGGCGCTACGCCATCCGTGTCTGGCTGGACAGGGAGAGGCTGGCAGCCAGAAATATTACGGTTGCGGAAGTGGAAAGTGCTCTGCGTGCCAATAACGTGGAGTTACCCGCTGGCTCTGTGGATTCGTCCACCCGGACTTTCACCATCCGGACCGAAGGGCGGTTATCCACAGTGGAACAGTTCCGCGAGTTGGTTATCCGCAGAAACGACGATGAACTCCTGCGCCTCGGAAGTGTTGCAAATGTGCAGATGGGGGTTGAGTCTGATATCAGCCGCCTTCGTGCCAATGGGCAGACCGCTATTGGCATGGGGATCATCCGCCAGTCCAAAGCCAATACCGTTGCAGTATCTGATGCCGTTCAGGCAGAGCTGGAAAAAATACGCGAAACCCTGCCCCCGGAAGTAACGATTTCCGAGAGCTACGACGAATCCATATTTATACGCGCCTCAATCAAGGAAGTGATGACCACGCTTGCGATTGCAGTAAGCCTGGTGATCCTGGTGATCTTTCTCTTTCTCCGTTCCTGGCGGGCAACCCTGATTCCTGCGATAACAATCCCGGTTGCTGTGATTGGTGCCTTTATTGGCCTGGGATTTCTTGGTTTTTCTATCAATGTACTGACGCTGTTGGCTGTGATTCTTGCCATAGGCCTGGTGGTAGACGACGCAATTGTTATGCTGGAAAACATCCAGCGCCGGATTGACGAGGGAGAACCCCCGTTGCTGGCAGCGTACCGTGGCGCGAAACAGGTCGCTTTCGCGGTAATAGCCACCACACTGACTTTGGTGGCGGTATTCGTACCTATTTCATTTATGGGCGGCAACATAGGCCGCCTGTTTGCCGAATTTGGTTTCACTCTTGCAGCTGCTGTGGTGGTGTCCAGCCTGGTTGCGCTGACTCTTGCGCCAATGCTGTGCTCGAAATGGCTCCGGCATAGCCCGGAATCGAGCGAGGGGCATGGATTCTGGGCTGCCAGCGAGAAGGTTCTGAACGGTCTGACCCATGGGTACGAACGGTTATTGAGCTTTTCCCTTCGTCAGCCGGGGCTGTTACTTGGCCTGGGGGTGGTTGCGCTTGTCATTACAGCGGTTATTTATCCGAAACTGCCCCAGGAGCTGGCACCAACAGAAGACCGTGGCGTAATTATCATGCCCGTCAGTGCTCCCCGGGGTTCGACGGTGGAATTCACCGATCATTACGTACGTAAAGCCGAAGAACAGCTTATACCCTACCTTGAATCCGGCTCAGCCAGCCGTTTGCTTTCAATCGTCGGGTTTCGTGAGGAAGAAGACAGCGCTTTCATGATCATGGGCCTGGCGCCATGGGAAGAGAGGGATATCAAGCAGCAGCAGATTACCAGTGAGCTCCGTGGCAAACTAAGCCAGGTAACCGGGACAAGAATTGTGGCTGTAAATCCTCCGGGACTTGGGCAGAGAGGCTTTAACCAACCGGTGGAATTTGTTGTTGCCGGCCCGGACTATGAATCAGTCCAGGCCTGGAGTGAGGAAATTGTTGCGCGGGCCAAGGAAAATCCCAAGCTCCTGAATCTGGAAACCGACTTTGAACTGACCCGGCCCGAACTTCGCCTGACCATTGATCGCGAGCGCGCCGCAGACCTGGATATAACCGTTGCCGACGTAGGCCTGACCCTGCAAACCATGCTGGCATCCCGGCAGGTTACAACTTATCTGGATCGCGGCCGTGAATATGATGTCATTGTGCAAGCGGGTGATGCGGATCGTGCAACACCGGGCGATCTAGGTCAGATTTTTCTGCGGCCGAGAGAAGGGGGCACACTTATACCACTTCAGGCTTTGGTGTCGGTTGAAGAGCTGGGCGCGAATCCCGATTTGCGGCGGATTGACCGGCTGCCGGCCGTGGTCATCAGCGCTTCACTGGCGGATGGCTATGACCTTGGCTCGGCTCTTACCTATCTGAATACTCTGGCAATGGATAACCTGCCGCCGGAAGCGCGGCTGAGTTACAAGGGACTGTCCCGTGAATTTGAGGAGTCTTCCTCAGCTATCTACGTGACATTTGCATTGGCGTTTGTGATTGTATTCCTGGTGCTGGCGGCTCAGTTCGAAAGCTGGATTCACCCGTTAATTATCATGCTTCCGGTACCTCTGGCCGTAACCGGCGCATTGCTGGCGCTCTGGTGGAGTGGTATCAGCCTGAATATATACAGTCAGATTGGTATCATCATGCTGCTGGGGCTGATGGCGAAGAACGGAATATTGATAGTTGAGTTTGCCAACCAGCTCCGGGACAAAGGTTATGATGTCAAAGATGCCATTCTGGAGGGCGCCAGCCTGCGTTTCAGGCCGGTACTCATGACCACCATTTCCACTGTCTTCGGCGCAGTGCCGTTGGTCATAGCGACGGGTGCCGGAGCAGAAAGCCGTGCGGCGATTGGAATGGTTATTCTTGGGGGCTTGATTTTCGCCACCACTCTTACGTTGTTTATTATCCCCGTGCTATACAACCTGCTGGCAAGATTTGCCAAATCCGCTAACACTGTGGAGCTGGAACTTGAACGCCTGGCAACGGGAAGTGCTGGTGGAGCAGGGATGGCAACTGCGCCGAGCAAACGGGCCGATGATTTCTGACGGATCACCTTGGGTGGGCCGGATCTCGGTCTCAGGTCAGAGCGTGGCAGGAAAGCACAGCTGCCCGTTGAATACCTCGTCCGGGTGTATATCTACACAGAAAACCTGCGGACCGGAACCTGTTGGCAGAGTGGTGGACAAGGTAACGGTACGCCGTGCATCGGGCAGAGCAACATAGGGTCGCGAGCTGTTGATATACTGTGGACGCTCCCGAGCGTTGCGGAAGTATTCCCGGTGGCCCCAACTGGCGCCTGCAGAGCGGTACAGAGGGTTGAACTCCCCGGATTTGGTGTTGTTGCCGGTATGGGCAAGATTACCTTGCTGGATTCCGTTTTCGTCAAGCAGAAAACAGCGTTTGACCCCATCAAGTTGCAGCAGTATTTTGCAGGCTTCAGTGAACGGCTGGTCCCGAACGATCTGATGGCAAGCATCCATGATTTCGAAATGCAGTAACCGCAGATAACTCTCCTGGTCCTTGCTATCCTGTATCCACCACTCACTGGAGTCAGTAACTACCGCAAGTAACCGGGCTTCTGACCGTTCTACTGTTTCACTGGCAATGACTCCCGGCCTGGCAAACAGAAACCCCTGCAACAGATCTGCCTCGGTATCCAGCGCGATTCTGGCCTGGGTGCCATTTTCGATGCCTTCCAGCAACACCAGGCTGCCGCTCTCGCGGATCATCCGTACAAGGCTTTCCAGAAGCAGTCGAGCGCGGTTATTGTTCTCCGCATTTACCAGCAAACTGCGGTCCAGCTTGACGATCAGGGGATTGATCCGCCACAGGCGTTCGAAATTGGAATCCCCCATACCAAAGTCATCAATGGCGATCTGGAAACCAAGAACTTTTGCTTTGTGGATAAATTCCATAAGTGCTTCAGGATTGTCTGAAGCAGTTTCCACCAGTTCCAGAACGACTTTTTCAGGGCGTGTGCCGCTGATCTCACATTGCTGTGCGAGTCGCTCCAATGAGGCCTCGGGATGCACACAGGTATGAGGGTTTATGTTCAGAAACAGCCATACCGGGTTGTCGGTCTGGGAAAATCCGGACAGGTGCAGGCGCAGCAGATGGCGATCCAGCTCCGGGATCTGGCCAAGCGCCGCAGCCTGTTCAAATAGCTCTACTGGCGATACAGGGTGTTTGTTCCGGCTGACCCGGACCAGAGCCTCGTAGCCGACCAGTTTCTGGTGTGTAGGGCTGAGTATTGGCTGGTAAGCCGATTTGAAATCATGCCTACTGATAATCGTGGGGTCGGGCGTGCGCCTGTCGCTGGCATGGCCGGCACTGGGGAGTCGGACAACTCTGCTCATGATCAGAAACCTTTATATCGCTGATTCTGTTAGAGCCGTCCTGGCCAGAAAATTGAGGGATGAACAGATATCCGCAGCGAAATTCATGCCGAAAATTCACAAATAACTGATAATATTGGCATTAATCTATTCTTTTTTTCATGCCCGCAGGTTCCCGGCACACTTCTGGTGCGTATTCGCAGGTGTTGTTGAGACAACGCACCAAAACAGGGTGATTCATGGCGAAACACAGTCAGTTCCCCAACTTTGCCCGTACCAACCTCCTTGGGGGATGAAACAGTGGTCACCTTGTTGCTGGCTGGAATTCTGGTTCTTGGTGTCTTCAAGTTAGGTATCCCAGGATTTTTCCTGCTGTTGTCGGCGGTCAATGCCTTGGTATTACTGGCCGTTTGGCGTTTGCGTCATTTTAAAAAAGATAAATCTGTGGATAATTAATTGGACAACCTATGGATAATCTTTTGGTCAATAAATTTAATACTTATAAAACAATGGCTTAAATACAAAAACCAAGGCTTTGAGTGGCTCTGAAAATGTGGATAACTTTATTGAAAACTTTTCTGAGAAGGTGATTCCAAGCCTATGAAAAGCGGATAATTTCGGATTGCCAACAACCTTGAACTGAAGGGACTTCAGTATTTTATTCCGGCGTTGGCAGTCTATAGCTTTTAACCAGAAACAACTCTGGTTAAAATTTGCACATTCTGACTGCAATTTTGCGGCTGAAACGTTATACTCGCCGCCCTGTTTTTATCCCCCGAATTCCGAGGTGAACTGTGGATTTTCCAACCCGTTTCGATGTTATTGTCATTGGTGGTGGCCATGCCGGCACTGAAGCCGCGCTTGCAGCGGCGCGTATGGGCTCTCAAACCCTGCTGCTGACCCATAACATCGAAACACTGGGCCAGATGTCCTGCAACCCGGCCATCGGAGGCATCGGTAAAAGCCACCTGGTCAAAGAAATTGATGCTCTTGGCGGCGCCATGGCTCAGGCGACCGACAAAGCCGGTATCCAGTTCCGTGTGCTTAACAGCCGCAAAGGTCCTGCGGTGCGAGCCACTCGTGCCCAGGCTGACAGGGTGTTGTACAAGGCGGCTATCCGTCACACTCTGGAGAACCAGCCAAACCTCACCCTGTTTCAGCAGGCTGCGGATGATCTGATTGTAGAAAATGATCAGGTTACGGGTGTTGTGTCCCAGACGGGTATCCGCTTCAACGCAAAAACAGTTGTACTGACCACGGGTACCTTTCTCGGTGGTGTGATTCATATTGGTATGCAGAATCACGCCGGCGGCCGTGCCGGTGATGCGCCGGCCAATGCTCTGGCTCAACGTTTGAGAGAACTGCCGTTCAACGTGGGTCGGCTGAAGACCGGCACACCGCCGCGTATTGACGCTCGCAGTGTCGATTTCTCGGTAATGCAGGAACAATGGGGCGATGATCCTACTCCGGTTATGTCTTTTATTGGTGACCGGGCACAGCATCCTGAGCAGATCTGCTGCTATGTGACCCGCACTAACGAGCAGACCCACGATATTATCCGCAGCGGTTTCGACCGTTCGCCGATGTTCGCCGGTAATATTGAAGGCGTGGGGCCACGCTATTGCCCATCGATCGAAGATAAGGTCAATCGTTTTTCCGATAAGGACTCACACCAGATTTTTGTGGAGCCCGAAGGCCTGACTACCAACGAGCTTTACCCGAATGGCATTTCCACCAGTCTGCCTTTTGATATCCAGCTGGCGGCCGTTCGTACAATCCCGGGTTTTGAGAATGCCCATATCACCCGCCCCGGCTACGCCATTGAATACGATTATCTGAATCCACAGGATCTGCGCCACACCCTGGAAACCAAATTTATTCAGGGCCTTTACTTTGCAGGTCAGATCAATGGCACCACCGGTTACGAAGAAGCCGGTGCCCAGGGTTTGCTGGCCGGTATTAATGCGGCTCTGCGTTCCCAGGAAAAAAGCGAATGGTATCCGCGCCGGGATGAAGCCTACCTGGGAGTGCTGGTAGATGATCTGATTACCATGGGTACCAGTGAGCCTTATCGCATGTTTACCAGCCGTGCTGAGTATCGTCTCATTCTGCGTGAAGACAACGCAGACCTCCGCCTGACGGAGACCGGCCGCAAACTCGGTCTGGTGGATGATGAGCGCTGGCAGAAATTCAACGACAAGTGTGAAGCGATTAAAGCGGAGCGTAACCGGCTGGAAACGACCCGCATTCACCCTTCAACGGGTGCTGGCGAACGCGCCAATGGTTTTCTCAAGCAGCCCATGAACCGGGACCATACCCTGGCGGAGTTGCTTCGCCGCCCGGAGATTATGTATAGCCACATTGCCGAGATTGGTGCTGCGCAAGCGGATGACCCTGTCGTGGCAGAGCAGGTTGAAATCGAGATTAAATACGAAGGCTACATTTCGCGCCAGAGCGATGAAATCGACCGCCTGCGCCGGAATGAAAACACAGTGTTACCCATTGACCTGGATTACGATGTGATTGGTGGCTTGTCTAATGAGATCAGGCAGAAACTGAAAGAGGTGCGTCCGGAGACGGTCGCCCAGGCATCGCGTATTCAGGGGGTTACACCGGCTGCGATCTCGCAGATTCTTGTAAACCTGAAAAAGCGTGAGCTTCTGCGCAAGCAGAGCGCCTGAGTAGCTCGATGGCTGAAACACTCTGGCAGCGCCAGCTCCGGGAAGGGCTGGCTGAGATGGAACTTTCCCTCAGTGACGAGCAGCAGAAAAAGTTGCTGGCGTTTCTGGCTTTGCTTAACAAGTGGAATAAAGCGTACAACCTTACGGCAGTGCGTAATGAGGGGGAGATGGTCTCCCGGCAGTTGCTCGACAGCCTCAGTATTTTACCCTGGGTAACCACGGAGCGGCTTCTGGACGTCGGCGCTGGCGGCGGGTTGCCGGGTATTCCCCTGGCTATAGCCTTTCCTGAAAAGCACTTTACCTTGCTGGATAGTAACGGCAAGAAAACCCGCTTTCTGAATCAGTGCATACTTGAGCTTGGTCTGGCTAACGTGGAAGTGATCCATGGTCGTGCGGAAGACTGCGCGCCTGAAAAACCATTCAGCCAGATCAGCAGTCGGGCATTCACTGCGCTGGATAATCTGGTGGACTGGTGTGGCGGGCTGTTGGCCAATGATGGCAGGTTCCTTGCCATGAAAGGCCTGTATCCGGATGATGAAGTAGCTGCCCTTCCAGGCGGCTGGCAAGTATCATCCAGCCACTCCCTGAAGGTCCCCGGAGCTGACGGTGAGAGGCACCTGCTGATTGTGACCCGGACAGAGCAGTCCAGGTAGAGAACAATCCCGGTAATACGCAACTGTATTCGGCAACAAGGAGGCGAGACATGGCGCGCGTGATTGCAGTGACCAATCAGAAAGGCGGTGTGGGTAAAACCACCACCTGCGTCAATCTTGCAGCTTCCCTGGCAGCCACCAGGCGTCGGGTTTTGCTGGTGGATATGGACCCTCAGGGCAACGCCACCATGGGCAGTGGGGTGGATAAAAACGGGCTGGAACTCTCCGGTTACGACCTGCTCACCAAGCGTGCAACCGCGGCAGAAGTGATCATTCCGGCGGAAGCCTCAGGTTTCGATATCATTCCTTCGAACGGCGATCTGACCGCAGCGGAAGTAGCACTGATGAATGAGATTGGCCGGGAACACCGGTTAAGGCTTGCTCTCAACAGTGTTCGTGAGAACTATGACTACATACTGATTGACTGCCCTCCTTCCCTAAGCCTGTTAACTGTGAATGCGCTATCTGCTGCCGATTCGGTACTAATCCCCATGCAGTGTGAGTATTACGCTCTGGAAGGGCTGGCGGCGTTGATGAATACGGTTGAGCAGATCAAGGAAACGGTCAACCCGGATCTGGAAATCGAGGGTATTCTCAGAACCATGTACGACCCCCGGAACAGCCTGACACTGGATGTCTCCGGCCAGCTTAACGAGTATTTCGGGGACAAGGTTTATCGTGCGGTTATTCCCCGTAATGTGCGTCTTGCCGAAGCCCCGAGTTACGGGATGCCGGCCCTGAAATACGACAAGACCTCCAAGGGCGCTATTGCCTATCTGGCGCTGGCTGGGGAAATGGTCCGCCGTCATGGGGCAAAAAAGACATCGGCTCAGGTTGCGGTGTAACATACCGGCTCGTCTGTCTTAAAAGACGCACACCAACTATCAACGGGAAGAATGACTGATACCATGGCGGCGAAGAAACGAGGATTGGGCGAGCGCGGGCTTGGAGCATTGCTGGCCGGATCCAGGGTGAACCTGGATCAGGAACTGAAAAACCACGACGGTGAGTTACGGCAGGTTCCTGTTGATCTGATTCAGCGTGGCCGCTATCAGCCGCGTCGGGACATGGATCCCGCTGCACTGCAGGAGCTGGCTGATTCCATTCGCCAGCAGGGCGTCATGCAACCGGTTGTGGTGCGTCCCGTCGCTGAGGGTCGCTACGAGTTGATTGCCGGTGAGCGCCGCTGGCGTGCCACCCAGATGGCGGAACTGGACAGTATCCCGGCTATTATCCGGGATGTTCCCGATGAAGCGGCTATCGCCATGGCGCTTATCGAGAACATTCAGCGGGAAAATCTTAATCCGATCGAAGAAGCTTTTGCTCTTCAGCGCCTGCAGGAAGAGTTTGGTCTGACCCAGGCTCAGGTGGCTGAAGCTGTGGGTAAGTCCCGTACCACCATTACCAACCTGCTGCGTCTGATTGGTCTGACTGAAGATGTGCGCCTGATGCTGGAACACGGTGATCTGGAAATGGGCCATGGCCGCGCCATGCTGACTCTGTCTCCGGAGCAGCAGATGCAGGTAGCAAAGCAGGTTGTTGCCAAATCTCTGTCTGTACGGCAGACAGAAGCGCTTGTCCGTCGGATTCAGCAGGAAACAGCAACAGGAAAACCTGCCAAGCCGGGCGCGATCGACCCCAATGTCCGTGCTCTGCAGGATGATCTGGCTGAGCGCCTCGGCGCGAAAGTATCGATTGCTCAGGGGCCGCGAGGCAAAGGCAAGCTGGTTATCGAATACAGCTCACTCGATGAGCTTGATGGCATTCTGGGCCATATTCATTAAATAGCAGGGTTTTTCCGAACTTTCGGCCCCCCTCCAAAAGTTTGATGTCTCTGCTATACACAACATGTAGTGGTGCCACGCGACACAAATGTCTATTTGTGTCTAATAAGAGCCCGTGCCGGTCATTCTGCGGCTTTTCACGGTTTGGGGCCGGTCAGGTTTTGTTGATTCGTGCACATTGAACACATATAATCTGCGGCGCTAATGTCGGTGTGTCTGGCTAGTTTTTTTACATGACATCGGTTGAAAGCGCCGAACTTTGGGACAAACATGGCCAAACCAGCTCCGGGTGGCATTCAACGCCCGCCCATCGCACGATGGTTTGCAATAGAAAGTGTGGTACTTCTCCTGGTTAGTCTGGCGTTTTCTTTACGCGGTCAGGTTTCCGGTTATTCAGCGCTTATGGGTGGTCTCATTTTTCTGCTGCCCCATGGTTATTTTGCGCTTAAGGCATTCCGCTATACCGGTGCGCGGTCTGCCAAAAAGATCATAAGTTCTTTTTATCAGGGTGAGGCCGGAAAGCTCATCCTGTGCGCCGTCTTGTTTACGGTGGTGTTTAAATGGATTCAGCCGCTTGACGTGGCGGCACTTTTTTTAACATTTGCGACCATGCTGATTACCAACTGGCTAACGCCATTCCTGGTTAACAGTACGCAGCGACGCTAACAGGACCTGAGAGAAAGATATGGCAGGCTCAACCCCATCCGAGTATATCAAGCACCACCTCCAGAACCTGACTTATGGGCAGTTGCCGGAAGGTTCTGTACGTCCTGACGGAACTGTGCTTTCTGAAGCAACCTGGACCATTGCGCAAACATCTGAAGAAGCAGCGAATATGGGCTTCTGGGCGATTCACGTAGATAGTATGGCCTGGGCTATTGGGCTTGGTGTGTTGTTCCTGTTCCTGTTCCGGCGTGCTGCCAAGAGTGCAACTTCAGGGGTTCCTGGCGCGCTGCAGAACTTCGTTGAAGTGATGGTTGAATTTGTTGATGGCAGCGTCAAAGAAACCTTTCATGGCAAGAATTCCGTTATCGCACCCTTGTCACTGACCATTTTCTGTTGGGTTTTCATGATGAACCTGATGGACCTGATACCTGTTGATTTCATCCCGCACCTGTTTACGCTTGCTGGCTTCCCCTACATGAAGATTGTTCCGACCACGGACATCAACGTGAGCTTGGGTATGGCCCTGTCGGTTTTTGCATTGATTCTTTATTACAGCATCAAGATCAAAGGTGTAAGTGGCTTCGTTGGCGAGCTGACTCTGCATCCGTTCTCGTCTGATAATTTCTTCCTGAAGCTTTTGCTTATTCCGGTCAACCTGTTGCTGGAAGGTGTCAGCCTGCTGGCCAAGCCGGTTTCACTGGCACTGCGTCTGTTCGGTAACCTGTATGCAGGCGAGCTGATCTTTATCCTGATTGCTCTGCTGCCCTTCTGGGCACAGTGGGCGTTGTCTGTGCCCTGGGCAATCTTCCACATACTGATCATCACTCTGCAGGCGTTCATCTTTATGATGCTGACCATCGTGTACCTGAGTATGGCGCACGAGGACAGTCACTGATTTTGCGTTGAAAACGTAGTTTTAAACCCCTAACCCTTAAACTGAAAACTAAACTGAAAACTGGGAGTTATCATGGAAACTGTAGTTGGAATGACCGCGATTGCTGTTGCATTGCTGATCGGCCTGGGCGCACTGGGTACCGCTATCGGCTTTGGTATTCTGGGTGGTAAGTTCCTGGAAGGCGCAGCGCGTCAGCCGGAAATGACCCCGATGTTGCAGGTCAAAATGTTTATCGTTGCGGGTCTGCTGGATGCTGTAACCATGATCGGTGTTGGTATCGCACTGTTCTTCACCTTCGCCAACCCGTTTGTCGGCCAGCTCGCCGGTTAATCGAATCGCCACCGGAATGTTCCGGAACGGTGTTTTCTTACATAACAGGCGAGAGGTGAAGACGTGAACATTAATTTGACGATTCTTGGTCAAGCCATCGCGTTCTTTATCTTTGTTGTTTTCTGCATGAAGTTGGTCTGGCCTCCGGTCATTGCCGCTTTGCAGGAACGACAAAAGAAGATCGCTGACGGACTTGCTGCTTCAGATCGTGCACAACGTGATCTCGAAATGGCTCAGGACAAGTCAGCTCAGGAGCTGCGTGAAGCCAAACAGCAGGCCGCCGGCCTTATTGAGCAGGCTAACAAGCGCGCAGCCCAGATTGTGGAAGCATCCAAGGATGACGCCCGCAAAGAAGGCGAGAAGCTTATCGAGCAGGCCAGGGCCGAAATTGAACAGGAGCGGAATCAGGCTCGTGAGGCGCTGCGTGCAGAAATTGGCGCCATAGCGATTGCGGGTGCCGAGAAGATTCTTGAAGCCTCTGTCGATGCCTCCAAGCACAACGAAATGTTGGAAAAACTGGCGGCAGAACTTTAAACGACGAGGTTCATCATGGCAGAACTGAGAACGCTGGCCCGCCCATATGCAAAGGCAGCATTTTCCGCAGCCCGGGAGCACGACCAGCTTGCTGAGTGGTCCCGGGTGCTGACGATCGCCGGACAGGTCACTGGGAACAAAGACATTCGACAGCTTCTCGCGAATCCGGAGCTGGAAGAGCAGAAGAAGGCTGACATGATTCTGGAAGTTGCCGAAGCTGGTGACTCTGAACAGGTACGCAACTTCTTTTCTGTGCTGGCTGACAACCGCCGGCTTGCTCTTCTTCCCGAGATTTCAGCGCTCTTCAATACGTACCGGGCTGATCTGGAGCGCACTGTTGATATTGAAGTGACCGCAGCCTATGAGCTGACGGACGAACAGCAACAGAAGCTCGCCCAGGCACTCTCGAAGAAGCTCGAGCGGCAAGTGTCACTCGCAGCGTCATTAGACAAGTCACTGATTGGCGGCGTAATTATTCGCACTGGCGATCTGGTGATTGACGCATCTGTACGCGGAAAGCTGACCAAGTTGGCCGACGCTCTGGGCTCCTGATTTCAGCACAAGGTTTGAGGATATTGGCATGCAGCAACTGAATCCATCCGAGATCAGTGACATCATCAAGAAGAGAATCGAAAAACTCGATATCTCTTCTGAAGCAAAGAACGAAGGTACGATCCTGTCTGTTTCTGACGGTATCGTACTGATCCATGGTCTTGCCGACGTAATGTCTGGTGAGATGATTGAATTCGCCAACGGCGTATACGGCATGGCTCTGAACCTGGAGCGTGATTCCGTAGGTGCCGTTGTGCTGGGTGACTACGAAGAACTGGCAGAAGGCCAGAAAGTTCGTTGTACCGGTCGTATTCTTGAAGTTCCGGTCGGTCCTGAACTGTTGGGCCGTGTAGTCGATGGTCTGGGTAACCCGATCGACGGCAAAGGCGATCTGGGCACAGACGTGACGTCTCCGGTTGAGAAAGTCGCACCGGGCGTAATCGAGCGTCAATCGGTTGATCAACCGGTACAGACAGGTCTGAAAGCCATCGATACCATGGTGCCAATCGGCCGTGGCCAGCGTGAGCTGATCATCGGTGACCGTCAGATTGGTAAGACCGCTGTCGCTATCGACGCGATCATCAACCAGAAGAACACCGGCATCAAGTGTGTCTACGTTGCCATTGGTCAGAAGCAGTCTTCCATTGCCGCAGTTGTGCGCAAACTGGAAGAACACGGCGCGATGGATCACACCATCGTCGTTGCCGCTGGTGCTGCTGATCCTGCAGCCATGCAGTTCCTGGCTCCGTACTCCGGTACTTCCATGGGTGAATACTTCCGTGACCGCGGTGAAGACGCCCTGATCGTGTATGACGATCTGTCCAAGCAGGCTGTGGCATATCGCCAGATCTCCCTGCTGCTGCGTCGCCCGCCAGGCCGTGAAGCCTATCCTGGTGACGTATTCTACCTGCACTCTCGTCTGCTGGAGCGCGCCTCCCGCGTTAACGCAGAGTACGTTGAGAAGTTCACCAATGGTGAAGTGAAAGGTAAAACCGGTTCTTTGACCGCTTTGCCAGTCATTGAGACACAGGCCGGTGACGTATCTGCATTCGTACCGACCAACGTAATCTCAATCACCGATGGTCAGATCTTCCTGGAAACCAACCTGTTCAACTCCGGCATCCGTCCGGCCATGAACGCCGGTATCTCTGTATCCCGGGTAGGTGGTGCAGCTCAGACCAAGATCATGAAAAAGCTTGGCGGTAACATCCGTCTGGCACTGGCCCAGTACCGGGAACTTGCGGCGTTCGCTCAGTTTGCTTCTGATCTTGATGAAGCAACCCGCAAGCAGCTCGAACACGGTCAGCGTGTTACGGAACTCATGAAACAGAACCAGTACAGCCCGATGTCTGTGGCTGAAATGGGTACGGTTCTGTTCGCAGCCAACGAAGGTTTCCTGGACGACGTTGATGTCGACAAGGTTGTTAGGTTCGAAGCGCAGTTGCTTGACTGGATGCGCTCCGAGCAGAAAGACCTGCTCGCCAAGATCGACGAGAAAGGCGATTACAACGACGAAATCGCTGCCGGCCTTAAAGCTGCACTTGAGAAATTCAAGACCACTCAGAGCTGGTAAGAAACAGGCCTGCGGCGATAGTCGCGGGCCGCTTTCGAAGCAATGAGTGTCTAACTTGAGAAGGCAGTGAGTTATGGCCGTCGGCAAAGAAATACGTAATCAGATTACAAGCATCAAGAGCACGCAGAAAATCACCAGTGCCATGGAAATGGTTGCTGCGAGCAAGATGCGCAAAGCTCAGGAACGCATGCAGGCTACGCGCCCGTACGCTGACAAGATGCGACAGGTGATCGGGCACATTGCCAAGGCGAATGCTCAGTACAAACATCCGTTTATGGTCCATCGGGAAGTCAAGCGCGTGGGCTATATTGTGGTGTCAACTGACCGTGGCCTTTGCGGTGGTCTGAACATCAACCTGTTCAAAGCGCTTATTCGTGAAATGAAAGCGTGGAAAGACAGCGGAGTGGAAATTGATCTTTGCGCCATAGGGCAGAAAGGGGCCTCCTTTTTCGGGAGTTACGGCGGTAACGTCGTTGCGGCACTTACCCATCTGGGTGATAACCCAAGCTCTGACAAACTCATCGGCAACGTCAAGGTGATGCTGGATGCGTTCTCGGAAGGCAAGATTGACCGCCTTTATGTGGTCAGCAACGAGTTCGTAAACACCATGACCCAGCGCCCGACGGTAGAGCAGCTTCTGCCTCTGCCCGAGAGCGATGACGAAGAAGAGATCAAGAACCAGTGGGAATATCTCTACGAGCCCGATGCCAGGCAGATCCTTGATGGCCTACTGCCACGTTTTATTGAGTCCCAGGTATATCAGGGTGTGGTAGAGAATCTGGCATGTGAACAGGCAGCCCGGATGATCGCCATGAAGAGTGCAACTGACAACGCCGGAGACATTATCGGTGAACTTCAGTTGGCTTATAACAAGGCTCGTCAGGCAGCTATCACCCAAGAGATTTCGGAGATTGTGAGCGGCGCGGCTTCGGTCTGATCCCGCCCACAATCCAACTGGATTTATTGACTACTTTAGATAACGAGGAACCGAGCATGAGTAGCGGACAAATCGTTCAGATCATTGGCGCGGTTATCGACGTGGAATTTCCACGTGACTCCGTACCCAAGGTATATGACGCACTGCTGCTTGAAGGTGGCGAAACAACTCTGGAAGTCCAGCAACAGCTGGGTGACGGAATCGTTCGTACCATCGCCATGGGCAGCACTGACGGCCTTAAGCGAGGCCTGAAAGCAGAAAACACCGGCAAGGCAATCTCAGTACCAGTTGGTACCCAGACCCTGGGCCGCATCATGGATGTTCTGGGTCGTCCTATCGACGAACAGGGCCCGATCGGAGAAGAAGAGCGTTGGGGTATCCACCGCAAAGCTCCGGGTTATGCCGATCAGTCAGCATCCGCAGACCTGCTGGAAACCGGCATCAAGGTTATCGACCTTATTTGTCCGTTCGCCAAGGGTGGTAAGGTTGGCCTCTTCGGCGGTGCCGGCGTAGGTAAGACCGTTAACATGATGGAACTGATCAACAACATCGCGAAAGAGCACTCCGGTCTCTCCGTATTCGCTGGTGTTGGTGAGCGGACCCGTGAAGGTAACGACTTCTACTACGAAATGAAGGAATCCAACGTACTCGACAAGGTGGCCATGGTTTACGGCCAGATGAACGAGCCCCCAGGAAACCGTCTTCGTGTAGCCCTGACCGGCCTGACTATGGCTGAGAAGTTCCGTGACGAAGGTCGTGACGTACTGTTGTTCGTTGACAACATTTACCGTTACACCCTGGCAGGCACCGAGGTATCTGCACTCTTGGGTCGTATGCCTTCCGCGGTAGGTTACCAGCCGACTCTGGCCCAGGAAATGGGTGAGCTTCAAGAGCGTATTACCTCTACCAAGAATGGCTCTATTACGTCGATCCAGGCGGTATACGTACCTGCGGATGACTTGACCGACCCATCACCAGCCACCACTTTCTCGCACCTGGATGCGACCGTGGTTCTAAGCCGTGATATTGCTTCCAAGGGTATCTACCCGGCGATTGATCCTCTGGATTCCACCTCGCGTCAGCTGGATCCACTGATCATTGGTGAAGAGCATTACGAAGTAGCTCGTGGCGTTCAGACTAACCTGCAGCGTTACAAGGAACTGAAAGATATCATCGCCATCCTTGGTATGGATGAGTTGTCAGAAGAAGATAAACTGACAGTCGCCCGTGCCCGTAAGATCGAGCGTTTTCTGTCCCAGCCGTTCCACGTTGCTGAAGTATTCACCGGTTCACCCGGTAAGTACGTTTCCCTGAAAGAAACGATCAGCAGCTTCAAGGGCATCCTTAACGGCGACTATGACGACATGCCAGAGCAGGCGTTCTACATGGTCGGTGGTATCGAGGAAGCGGTTGAGAAAGCGAAGGAAATGAAGGACAAGGCCAAGAAGTGATTCTAAGCTCTTGCATTCATTGCCGGATCGATCAAAGAGGCAACAGACATGGCTATAAGCGTGCATTGTGATGTAGTAAGTGCCGAAACAAAGATCTATTCCGGATTGGTGGAAATGCTGATCGCAGCGGGTTCTGAAGGTGACCTGGGTATCGCCCCGGGTCACGCTCCCCTGCTGACTCAGCTTAAACCAGGTCCCATTCGGATCGTCAAGCAGGGCGGTGAGGAAGAAATTCTTTACGTGTCAGGCGGCTATCTGGAGGTTCAGCCCAATCTGATTACTTTGTTGGCGGATACGGCTATTCGTGCAAAGGATGTGGACGAAGCCGCAGCGATCGAGGCTCAGAAAGACGCCGAGAAAGCGCTTGCTAACCAAACCGGTGAATTCGAGTATGTCCGTGCCGCTGCAGAGTTGGCGGAGGCTGTTGCTCAGCTTCGCACCATTCAGCAGTTGCGTAACAAAATGCGCTAAGCATTTTTATTTCGAGCTTACCGAATACGGAAGCCGCATCCTGAGTAGCAGAAAGACTGACGTTATGCGTCTGTTCTTCAGGCTTCGAAGGCTGCGGTTTTTTTTTGAGTCCGTACCTATAATCTTCAATCTTTTCAGGAGCCGGAAGTCGTTATGAGCCCTTTACACGTTGTGATACTGGCCGCGGGTCAGGGGTCAAGAATGAAATCCGCCCTGCCCAAGGTACTGCATTCCGTGGCTGGCCGTCCGATGCTGCACCATGTGATTGCCACTGCCAGGCAACTGGGTGCCGAAAAGATCCATACGGTGATTGGCCACGGCGGAGACAAGGTTCGCGAAACAACCACCGACAGCCTGGTGAACTGGGTAGTGCAGGAGGAGCAGCTGGGAACAGGTCACGCTGTTGCTCAGGCCTTGCCCTGTCTTCCGGATGATGCGCGGGTTCTGGTTCTTTACGGCGATGTGCCGCTGACCCGGGCAGACACTCTGAAGGCGATGGTGGAGTCGCTGGATGACAAAACTCTGGGTTTGTTGACGGTCACCCTCGATAACCCGCAGGGTTATGGCCGCATCGTGCGCGATGCTAACGGCAAGGTGACGTCGATTGTCGAGCAAAAAGACGCCGATGCAGATCAGTTGTCTATCCGGGAAGTGAATACTGGCATACTCGCAATAACGGCAAAACACCTGAAGAGCTGGCTTCCGGCATTGTCCAATTCCAACGCCCAGGGCGAATACTACCTCACCGACATCATCGCCATGGCAGTTGAGCATAACCTGAAGATCTCGGTGTCCCAGCCAGATAACCCTTTTGAAGTTCAGGGGGTAAACAACCGCCTGCAACTGGCAGAACTTGAGCGCTGGGTACAGCGACGTGAAGCTGAACGTCTGATGACAGAGGGCGCTACTCTGGCTGACCCGGCACGTATTGACGTGCGTGGTGAGCTGGTCATTGGCAATGATATCCTGATTGACGTGAATGTAGTCTTCGAAGGGAAGGTTAGCCTCGGAAACAATGTGTCTGTTGGACCAGGCTGTGTAATCCGGGATGCAGCGATTGCCGATGGCGTACAAATCAGCGCCCACAGTGTGATTGACGGAGCGGTGATTGGCGCTAATGCCCAGATCGGCCCTTTTGCCCGAATACGCCCGGGCACTGAACTTGCCGCAAACACCAAGGTAGGAAACTTTGTGGAGACCAAAAAAGCGTTGGTGGGAGAGGGAAGCAAGATCAACCACCTGAGCTACGTCGGCGATGCCTCTCTTGGACGTAATGTAAATGTAGGTGCAGGAACCATTACCTGTAACTATGATGGGGTCAATAAATTCAAGACCGAGATTGGCGATGAAGTTTTTGTGGGTTCCAATACCTCGCTGGTAGCACCGGTCCATATTGGTGCCGGAGCGACTATTGGAGCAGGTTCCACTGTAACCCGGAACGTCGACGACAATGAGTTGGCTGTGGCACGCGGTCCCCAGCGCAATATCAAGGGCTGGAAACGCCCCCAAAAATCTGATTAAACGATTATTTGAACAGGTGAAAGTAACATGTGTGGCATCGTAGGTGCGGTTTCGGAACGGGACGTTCAGGGTATTCTTCTGGAGGGACTGCGCCGCCTGGAGTACCGGGGATATGATTCTGCCGGTATGGCAGTTCTGGACGGTGCCCGAGTAGTGCAGCGTGCCAGGGAAGTTGGCAAGGTAGCCTCTCTGGCTGCAGCCATCGAAGCCAGCCCGCTTACCGGACATGTAGGTATTGCTCATACGCGTTGGGCAACCCATGGTGAACCATCACAGCTGAATGCTCACCCGCACATGTCTGGTGACCGTCTGGCTATTGTCCATAACGGCATCATTGAAAACTATCAGGACCTGCGTGACGAGCTGAAAGCCGATGGCTTTGAGTTTACCTCTCAGACTGATACCGAAGTTGTTGTCCACCTGATCCAAAAGAACTACCGCGAGCTGGGCAGGCTTTATGATGCAGTGAAGGCCTCAATCGCCCGTCTGCGGGGGGCCTATGCTCTTGCGGTTGTGCATGCCGACGAGCCGGACCATGTAGTGGTATGTCGTGAGGGCAGCCCACTGGTGGTCGGTGTGGGTATTGGCGAGAATTTTATTGCATCGGACCAGCTTGCCCTGCTGCCCGTAACCGACCGGTTCATGTTTCTGGAAGAGGGCGATCTTGCCGATATTCACCGCGATCACATTGAAGTTCATAATCGTGACGGTGAGTTGGCAGAGCGCAGTATCACACGCTTTGAGCACAGTGCAGACTCTGCAGACAAAGGCGAATATCGGCACTTCATGCTCAAAGAGATTAACGAGCAGCCCAGAGTGATCAAGGCCACCATGGAAGGCCGTGTGACAGAATCGAGTGTACTGGAGCAAGCACTTGGAACTGCGGCTGGCAAACTTCTTGAAGATGTTCGCCACGTACAGATCATTGCCTGTGGTACCAGTTATCACGCTGGTATGGTTGCCCGCTACTGGATTGAAGATCTGGCTGGCGTGCCTTGCTCTGTTGAGGTGGCCTCTGAGTTCCGCTACCGCAAACACGTTATCCAGAAAGACACCCTGTTCCTGTGTATTTCCCAGTCCGGTGAGACCGCCGATACGCTGGCCGCGTTGCGTCAGGCCAAAAAGGCTGGCTTCCGTGCCGCGCTGGCAATCTGCAATGTACCGGGGAGTTCGCTGGTACGGGAATCCGACCTGGTTATCATGACTCAGGCCGGTCCGGAAATTGGCGTTGCATCGACCAAAGCCTTCACTACACAACTTGTCGCTTTGCTTATTTTTACCCTGGCGCTGGCTCGCCACAATGGCCTGAGTGAAGAGCGGGAAGCGGATATTGTCAAAGCCTTGCACCTGGTGCCTGGCCAGGTCAGTGATGTACTGGCACTGGATGGCGAGATTGCCGAAATATCCAAGCGGTTTATGGATAAATACCATGCACTGTTCCTTGGCCGGGGCTCGCAATTCCCGGTGGCCATGGAAGGTGCTCTGAAGCTCAAAGAGATTTCCTACATTCATGCCGAAGCCTACCCGGCCGGTGAACTGAAGCATGGCCCGCTTGCATTGGTCGACAGTGAAATGCCTGTTATTACGGTTGCACCCAATAACAATATGGCTGAGAAGCTGAAATCCAACATGGAGGAAGTGCGTGCCCGTGGCGGTGAGCTGTTTGTGTTTGCTGATCGCTCAGCGGATATCACGCCGGAAGATAACATCCATGTGGTGCAGCTTCCCGAAGTTCACGAAATCACCGCGCCAATTGTGTACACGGTTCCATTGCAGTTGCTGTCTTATCATGTTGCCGTGCTGAAGGGGACGGACGTGGATCAGCCGAGGAACCTGGCGAAAAGTGTAACGGTTGAGTGATCACAGAGGTCAGCCGGGGCCGGGTGTGGGATGGTGATAAAGTTGGTAACTATCAGTCGATGTGGCAAAGTCAGGCTATCCTCCAGGGGGGCGCTCGCACCGAGTGATGGGCCACCTGACAGGACGAACTCATCATTTCTTCTCTGATACAGAGTTAGCCGCGTTCCTGCTACTTGAATGGAACCCGGATGTCACCGACATCCGTGAACAGTTTCCTCTCCGAATAGAAGACACCCTCTCAGTGGCCGAGCAAGCCAATATTCGCCACCCCGAAGCAGGCGGATACCATCAGATCATGTCCAGCGATTTTGTGGTTGACCATTCCTATTCACTGGAGCCAGGCACATCGCTGGCAAAATTACGGGCGCTGGCAGCTTTAAGGGCATTGACGTTTGATATATCCATTCCCTGGATCAAGCTGGTAGCACAAGACCTATAGGCGGTTGAGGACATCGCGCTGTTAAGGGCAAGTTATGCTGCGAATCAATGATGTCTTCCAGTTGCAGCAGGAACGGCATCGCATATTGGCATTGGCGGGCCAACACGCTATCTGGATAAATATTGACTCAGGGTCAGCCTTGTTGAATATCGGTCACACAAGAGTCAATAATTCTGGCCCCATTGATTCGAGTGTTAAGGTGCAAACATGGTGGCTTGGGCTCAGTATTATTTAGATATATAAGATACTTTAAAGTGATTATGAATGAACAAGAGCAGGCTTTTTTTAAAAACATTACAAGCAAAGTATCGGAAATCCGCCTTGCGAACTACGACCTTGCCGTATTGATTGGTGCCATGAATACTGAACACTGTTTTCGTCTGATCGATACAGTGGGTGCAGGTCACTCCCCGGACTCAATACTCCGAATCCATATAAAAAAATACCCCGGACACTGTCCGGGGTATTTTCCTGCCCACTGTAGACGCTGGTCTCTACAAAGCCTCTACATGCGCACTTCTACCTTTTTCGCATGGGGAATCAGTAGATAACGCTGCTACCCGATCCGGCGATATCCTTCAGGATAACCGTGCCCTCTTCCGAGCCATCGGACACCCAGGGCTCCTGGCCTGAACTGCCATCATTCGCAACGAACAGGTACTTGCTGCCCAGATCGCCATTCACGGTGGGCGGCACCTGATACAGGTCCAGTAACAGCGGGAAAGGCTCCGAGCCTGCGCCCGCCGCTGTATCATTAATATCCTTCACCAGCTCTGTTCCCTGGGAGGTGCCATCGGTCTTCCACAGTTCGGTACCGAAATCAGAGCCACCGGTGCCTTCGGTCTCCGCCGCAAAGAACACGGTACCGTTAACCTCCACCATGGACCAGGCTTGAACATCAGAGAAGGAATAATCTCCCGTGCTACGCACGGCCGGATCAATTTCTGCAGTGCCACTGGTGTTATCGATGCGCAGAAGATACGGGGTTAACCCGGCTTGCTCCACGTACATAAATACACCCAGTGAGGTGCCGACCAGATCTTCGTCATAAGGCTTGTTGGCTTCGCTGGCGGTCAGGTTGGTCACCGTGCTGCCGTCATACTCGAAGATATTCAGGTCTGTGCTGTTGGTTCCCTTATCCGCAACGAAATAGACCTTATCGTTGCTGATCACCACATTCTGAGTGATATCAAGCTGTACCGTGCTGCCACCATCATCAAAGACAATTTCCTCAATATTGCCATCTTGATCCAGCTCGTAGAGGCGCGTTTTATAATCTGATGAATCTTTATACCCGGTAAACAGTAACTTGCCGTTGTAACCCAACCAATCACTGTCATAAATATCATGCGGGTATGTCGACAGCGGGCTGCCAGCGGGGGCGGCGCCAGCCTCGGTAGCGACTTTCACGGTCCCAGCCGCCGTACCATCGGTGAAGTAGACATCGTTATTGCTGGCAGATTCATCAAAGAAGAACAAGCCGCCATCCACCGCGGTCAGAGACTCAGGGCCGCCATTACCAACCATCGTCGTCAGTACTTGGTGAGCATCGGAAGCAGGATCGAAAACCACCAGCTCGCGGTCCACACCACTGGCATCATCCACCACCGCATTCATAAACAACTTCCCTGCTGCCGGCACCATATTATGCGGCTGGGCACTGCCATTGGCGTAGATGTCCGCCACACGCTCGGTGCCCGCACCGGTGCCGTCGGTGGCCCACAGCTCTACATCACCGTTGCTGTCCTTGCCTGCAAAGTAGAACGTGCCGTCCAGTTCCGCCATGTAGCCGCTGCCGAAGCGACCCACTTCAAAACCGTTGTTATTGTCATCAACGATCTTGACGGTACCGGAGGCAGTGCCGTCGGTTTTATACAGGTACTCAACAAACGCTTCAGCCTGAGCACTGACATTGTAAGAGCGGATAGCGACAACCGGGCTACTGCTGCCAGCAGCGGGAAACACCACGAAGCTATTTCCAGTTTCTGTCACTGTGGTGCCAGTTTCTCCTGTGTTTGACTCGGAGGAACCTCCGCCACATGCTGTCATCATGGTCGCTACCGCAATGGCTGCTCCCAGTTTGGAAAGTTGTTTCTTGTTCATCACGTATACCCCGACTGTCATGATTGTCCCTGATAAGGATTCATTAGAGCACCGGAGCAAATTTGTTTTCTTCACCCTGATGGGTGAATTCCGTCGGAAATCACTTACAGGTGAACAGAATCGGGCTAGACTGAGCACATTTATTTTGCCTGTGCGCCAAACATGCCAAAACCCATTCGACATGCGATGACAGATAATCGCGAACGCATTCTTCAGGAGCGCCACAACCTGCTCATGAATGAGGTTGGGTCTCGCATGATCCTGTCATTCTGCATCGCCGCGGCGCTTCCCCTTTTCTTTATGGATATGCTCAGGGAACCCTCTTTTTTTGGCTGGTATGCGTTACTCCTTTGCGTCGGAATACAGTCCTTTGCAATTACCCGTTTTTATAACGGGAACAGGGATCAGGAATCACAGAAAACCGAAAAATGGCACCGGATAAATCTTTATCTGGCCCTGATCTGGGCCATCCTTTGGTCTGCGTTTCCTTATCTTTTCCTTCAGGGCACCAGCCCTGTCATCTTGCTGACCTGCCTGGTGCTCCTATCCATGGCCACTTCTGTGCCTTCTGTTTCCATGGCTGTTTACCCGGATATTTTTATCAGCTTTATCACCCCGGTTTTTCTGGCCTGGCTGGCTTTCATCCTGATTTTTGTTCCGGAATCACCCCTTATTATCAAGGTCATACCTATTGCCAACCTGCTCTCCATGGTTCTGTTCAGCCTTTACGTTCATAAATCCCAGATCAACACCATTGCCTTGCGAATTGAAGCGGAGCAGGCCAGCGAACTCGCCCACCAAGCCAGTGACAGTAAAACCCGTTTTCTCGCTGCCGCCAGCCACGATCTGCGCCAGCCTTTGCAGGCCGCCACCCTGTATTCCGCCATGCTCAAGAACAACCCGGAACCCCAGCCGGATATTGTTCGCAAGCTGGATAGTGCCATTGCCTCGTGCAATGAACTGCTTGGACATTTGTTAATGCTCTCACGGCTTCAGTCCCAGCGGCTAAAACCCCGTAAACGGATCATTAACCTTGCCGAAACACTGCAACCCGTCATCGACGAAATCACCCCCCAGGCCCGTGCCAAAGGGCTGACCTTGGAAATGAATAACCTGGCTGACCAGCACATTTTTACAGATGCGGTCATGTTCACCCGTATCGTCCGTAACCTGCTCAGCAACGCCCTCAAATACACACTCCGAGGGCAGATTCGCCTCAGTGCACGACAGGAAGGGACTCAGCTGCTACTGGATATCAGCGACACAGGTATCGGTATCGACGAAGCCTATCAGTCCGAGGTGTTCGAGGAGTTTATGCAGATTGACAATGATCACAGCTCCATCCAGAACGGCCTGGGGCTGGGGCTGGCCATCGTCAGTAAACTTGCAGCCCTGTGTGATATCCCTGTAAACATGCAGTCACGCAAGGGGGCAGGAACAACATTTACCCTGTCATTGGCTGCTGCCGAAATCCACCAGCCTCAGCCTGCCGACAATCTGGCCCAGCACCTGCCACTGTTCGAAACAGTCACAGTGCTATTGATTGATGATGACAAGGACATCACCGAAGCACTTGCCGGTTTGCTGGAGAGCCGGGGTGCCACAGTCTCAGCTCACAACTCACTGGAATCGGCTCTTCAGGCACTGAAAGAGAGAGGCATGCCGCCTTCGGTAGTGATTACCGATGATCAGATAGGATCGGGCACCAATGCAGGAAATGTGATCGAAGCGGTCACTGCCCTGTTTCGCCAGCCAGTTCCAACACTGATTATTACAGGCAATACCACCCCTGAATTTATCCAGGCACTACCGGATGATATTGATGTGCTGTTCAAACCTGTGGCCGCCGACACACTGACGGCAAAATTGGCGGAAATGCTGTCGCTGCGGGGAGCCGCCTAAAGCAGCCCCAGATTGCGGGCTTTTGCTATACAGGCGGTACGATTGGCGACCTCCAATTTTTCGTACAGAAGCCGCAAATGGGTTTTTACCGTGTTGAGACTCACAAACAACTGGCGGGCAATTTCCTTGTTACTGTGACCTTCCTGAATCATCACCAGAATCGCCAGCTGCTGGCGGGTCAGGGTAAGCGCTTCTTCTGGAGTGGAGCCGGACATCAGGCGGAAGGACTCTGAGAAATAGCTTCGGCCAGCCATTACCTCACTAATGGCAAACAGGATCTGGTCCACAGATTCACTTTTGTCTACAAAACCGTTGACTTTCAGTTGCAGCGCACGGCGAACCGTAACCTCCGTGGCAGAGCCTGAACACACCAGCACCTGAGCATTGCCCATCAATCCCCCAATCAGATGCCACAGGCTCAGGCCATCAAGCTGCGGCATGGCCTGATCAAGGATCACCAGATCATATCCTCGCAATAAAGGCCGATTGTCCAGCAACCACCCGGGCTGGTGACAGGTGTCAATAATCGCATCAGCATAGGTGTTCTTTAACGTGATAGTTAAAGCATCAGCGAATAGTTGGTGGTCATCCACAATTAAAATTTTCAAACATACTACCTTGGGAAGGTCTGGCTAACAGCCAAGTTTCACCGGCATAAGCCGGCAATAAATCGAAAATTCAGGAGGTTTATCCAGAGTCTCCCTTGCTACAAGAATAAATATTCCGCTTCCTAATCATAAGACTAACAAACGGAAAAATATATTTTCTAGCGCGGAAATCCAAGTACCCTGCTGCAACTTAAACCTGTCGGCCCCACCAGATTCTGGCCAAGGTGGACAGCCTGCTGGCTGAAATTGAAAGCCCACTACAAGCATTTAGGGCAGCACTCAGAACTGTTCGATCGTGTCGAGACCAAGGACCGGGCATTGCTGCGCAGCAATGCCATCATCGAGAAGCTGACCCACGAAGTGGCCATTCTCAAGCGCCACAAGTACGCTCGGCATAGCGAGCCGTTGGATGCGGTTGAGGAAAACCTTAAAATACTGTCCGGGATTAGTTGACCACTACAGTTATGGCCAACTTCTGTTGGGAGGTAAGCCTCCGAGTCCTATATTGGGGAGTTCGGGATTGCAGTGCCAGCCAGCCCTGCTGGTGAAGCTACCTACAAGACGACGGATCCGGATTCCCTGCCTAAACGGTCACCTGTTTGATTCCGTTTTGGAGTCAGTCCAGCCAGTCAAGGCCCAGTACAAGCCGGGGGCGGGCACCCGGTGCTGGTGAACGATGGACGAGGCCCCGGTTCTCATTGCCAATCCAGGACCTGCCTTTGAGAAGCGATACTGCGCCGGTTGGCATAACCTGGATATCCGTGGCGCTGACTGCCTGGTCCGGGAGTGGTGCGGATGGCTTACCCCGGGTTACCTGGTTTTCCGGTAACCACTCGGTGCCTCGTCCGGTATAGGTCACCAGCAAACGTACCGGCACCCTGTCGGTATGAAAGCGGGGGCACATGGTGTCCGGAAGTACGTGTAACCGGACGCCAACGGCGGCGGGTTCAAACAGGCAGCTAAACATCTCTACCATCTCATTTACGTCCGCCAGCCAGGTTTTTGCTCCAGGCAATGACTGGGCCCAGGCCGGCAGGATCTGTCCAACATCTTCTCCCGCTTCAATGCCAACAAAACGCTCAAAAGCGCCTGCCTCTCTGGAAAAGTGACAGGCGAAGTCGGTGCTTCCGCCAGGCAACTCGCGCTCCCAGACGGCGAGGTTGACTTCATCCCGGAATATTTCCGTCAGGCACTCGGGTTTGTTGCCATGCACTGCTATCGGTTGCGAAAGACAGCTATTTTCTCCAGACATCGTTGAGTGCTCCTGAGGCTCACGTCTCGCAAAATGCGTATCACTTTTCACCGTTAAATGTTATGTTATAACATACCTACTGTAAAGCAGTGTGCAGGCACTGAACACCTAACTACCAGGGAGATTGTGCATGGATCATCTGGATACCCGACTTCCAGTTACCGTGTTGTCCGGATTTTTGGGCGCGGGCAAAACGACGGTACTGAACCATATTCTGAACAACCGCGATGGCAAACGGGTTGCAGTGATCGTTAATGACATGAGCGAGGTCAATATCGATGCAGCTCAGGTGCAACAGGAAGTTACGTTGAACCGATCGGAAGAAAAGCTGGTAGAAATGAGCAATGGTTGCATCTGCTGCACATTGCGTGAGGACCTGCTGGTTGAAGTGCGCAAACTGGCTGCAGAAGGTCGCTTTGATTGCCTGGTCATCGAATCCACCGGGATCTCGGAGCCGCTACCGGTCGCTGAAACCTTTACCTTTGCCGATGAAGACGGTGTAAGCCTGTCTGATATTGCTAAGCTCGACACCATGGTTACTGTGGTGGATGCCGTTAATTTCCTGAAGGACTTTGATGAAGCCCAATCGTTACAGGAAACCGGAGAAAGCCTGGGCGAGGAAGACGAACGCAGCGTGGCGGACCTGCTTGTGGATCAGATTGAATTCAGCGACATTTTGCTGATCAGCAAAACCGACCTGGTCTCCCCAAGGGACCTCGACAGGCTCAAGGGCGTGCTCCGCAGCCTTAATTCAGAAGCAGAGATACTTCCGATAGAAAAAGGCGCTGTACCACTTGATAAGGTGCTGAATACCAACAGATTCAGTTTTGAGCGCGCTCAGCAGGCGCCTGGCTGGCTGAAAGAGATGCGGGGCGAACACATTCCGGAAACCGAGGAGTACGGTATTTCCAGCTTTGTCTACCGCGCCCGCAGGCCCTTTCATCCTGCAAAGTTCTATGAGTTCCTGCATCAACCGGTCTCCGGTGGCAAACTCATCCGCTCAAAAGGTTATTTCTGGCTTGCCACCCGTCCGGAGTTTGCCGGGCACTGGAGCCAGGCGGGAGGCATAGCCCGCCACGGGTTCGCCGGGATGTTCTGGAAGGCCGTGCCAGAGAGCTCCTGGCCAGAGGATCCAGAGTATCGGAAGTCGATTATGGAAAGCTGGGTGGAGCCGTTTGGAGATATGCGCCAGGAACTGGTCTTCATCGGCCAGAATCTGGACCAGGCGACGATTACCCGTCAGTTGGATGAGTGTCTCCTGGATGAAGAGCAGCTTCTGGCCGGTAAATCATTCTGGCAAACACTGAATGATCCCTTTCCGGCCTGGGAGTAAATGGGCCCTGCGCAATCTCAGCGAAGGGCGCTGGCAAGCCTAGAGTTTGGTCGGGTTTGGCGCATCGCCATAAACTTCGACCGGATCGAATTGTTTGTCATGCTCAACAAACACCAGGGCGTCGCTGTGTGTTCTCTCTGCTGCAACCGGCACCCTTCTGTAAAAGCACGACCGGTAACCCACATGGCAGCTGGCGCCGGACCCTGCGACTTTTACTCTGAGCCAGATTGCGTCCTGATCGTCATCCACACGCATTTCGATAACCTTCTGAACCAATCCGCTGGTAGCACCTTTATGCCAGATAACCTCACGACTGCGGCTCCAGTAGTGAGCTTCCCCTGTGATAATGGTTTTCTCGAGGGCTTCCTTGTTCATGTAACCCAGCATGAGCACCTCGCCACTGCCGGCATCAGTGGTTATGCAGGCAACCAGGCCGTCCGAACCAAATTTTGGTGCAAGTTCGTGCCCTTCTTCCACTTGCTCGATGGATGTTCTCGGAGCAAAGCCTACCGGTTGCTGGCCGGTTTGTTGTGGGCTGGAAGATTCTGTCTTCATGCTATTTCTTCTCTCATAGGATGTGTGGATTCAAATAACGACAGGTGACGTCTCAGAATTCGTTCTGGATGTGCTTGTAACCACGAACCAGATCGTTGTTGGTCCGTGCCACATCTTCCGAAAACTCGCTGGCATCGGCCGACACTTGTGGTAAAGACGCAAGGTCGGTTTCCGCGCCAATGCGTTCGGTAGACTGGACGTAAAACCCTGGCGGCAAATGGCAGCCATCGACTACAGCGTTGTAGCGCACAACGCAGCCGTCTTCGATAACGCAGTTGAAAAGAACGCTGTTGAATCCGATGAACACGCCGTTGCCGACTGTGCATGGGCCGTGCACGATGGCTCGGTGTGCAATGGAGGTGCGCTGGCCAATGGAGACTTTTGCACCGGATTTCGAGTGAATAACCACGCCATCCTGAATGTTGGAATGGGCACCGATGATGATCGGTTCTATGTGGTTGTCGGCATCCATCTCATCCGCCCGTATGACCGCATAAGGGCCGATAAACACGTTCTCCTCCACAATCACCAGTCCGCAAAGGATAGCGGTTGGATCGACGAACGCGCTCGGGTGAATCTGCGGCAGGTCGCCGCGGGGGTTTTTGCGAATCATCCAGGACTTTCCTTACGGTTAATCGTGACAGAGCCCGGCTCGTCAGGGCGATAGAATCAGGTTGGGCAAGCTCAGTGATAATCAGAGCAAAGCCCTGGCTGACGCCACAGCATCATGAGAATGAAGGCTTTCCAGGTGCCGGACGTGGGTCTGGAGGTTGTCGTAACTGCCGGAAAGCGCGCTCTGGATTCGTCGTGCAGCATCTTCCACGTACATCAGATTCTGGCCGTTCAGCCGTGCAAACGCTTGTTCATCCGCCCGCTTGACGGCAGTCTGGACAGGCGTTGCCAGAACCTTCTCAACCTGATCAATCAGCGCCATCAGGCCAAAACTCTCAGCAGTGTCGGGAACATCAACGCTAATGGAGGCTTCGCTGCGTTGGCTGTGAGGAGTGGCAAGCGTGGCATTCTGTTCCAGCCAGGTGGCTACATCCTCTCTCATCAACCCTGCATCTTCAGTGAACCCTTCCCTGAAGCCCTCAGCCACAAGCTGTCGGGCCAGGGCTGCTGAACAGGGGCAGGTCGAAGAATACTCAACCTGAACGGATGCTCTCAGTGAGAAGGAACCCTGATCCAGAATTGCCTCAATCTGGACAGGATAGGCCTTCCAGCCCGCTAACTCCGGAGAATGCAGTGCCGGGCGTCTGGCCAGAAGGCTGAACGTCAGCATTACCCTGGCGCCAGTGGTGTGACAGTCATGATGACTCTCGACCATCTGTTCAAGAAGCATTCTGAGGTGCCCGGGAGTCATCGCCTTCTGGAGAGATAGTTTATCCAGAAGATGGTACAGGCGAGACATGTGGATGCCTTTAACCGTTAGTGACGGCAGGTTGACCTGAGTATCCACAACCATATGGATGGGGCCCGGACAGCCTGGCTCTGGCAGGTGGATGGGTATATCAATTTTGCTCATCCCTACCCATTCCAGCGGGACGCGGATTTGAGAGGCTTCATTACTGGCAACGTCGGGCAGATCTGTGTTCATGCTAATCCTGTTTCAGTCTGGGGTAAGAGGGCGTCGCTTTGTCTTCGTGCGAGTGGCCAGAGCAGATAGAGCACACGCCGTGGAATTCAATAACAGTGCGCTCCACCTGAAAATTCAACTGGGCGAGACATTCATGTAATTGTTTGATTTCACTTGCCTCAACCACCTCATGAATGTGTCCGCACTGGTCACAGATCGCGAAAGCAGTGGGACTGGATTGGCCCTTGGCGGACACTGCAATGTAAGCATTCAGGCTTTCAAGCTTTCTGGCCAACCCAAGGTCTACGAGTTTTTCCAATGCCCGATAGACCTGGGTCGCGCCGCGAAAGCCTGTTTTCTTCAGGATGGCATAGGCACCCAGTGATGCGTCCGCTTGAAGCAGCACATCAAAAACCCTGCGCTGGTTTGGTGTCAGGCTGGTCATATGATTCAGTGCCCGCAAAGATATTTTCAAATATCAGGCTGCTTTGCGTTTTTCACGATTGTGGCCGGCATTGTTCCAGGCTTGCCATCAATCTGTTCAGCAATTCCGCGTAATGATCAGCGCCGATTTCGATATCCACGCCCAACGGGTCCATAACACTGACCGTATTCACCTCGGACCTCTCGAAGATGGTATTAACCAGGCCCGGGTTGTATTGCGGTTCGGTGAAGGCGCAGGTTACACCGAGTTTTGATACCAACTCCTGAATTTCGCGAATCCGTGCAGGGCTTGGGTCTGAGGCGTCAGATAGAGCAATTGCTCCAGCTGCGGGCAGGCCAAAACGACGCTCGAAATACTGATACGCATCATGAAAAACAATGAAGCGGATGCCCTTGAGGTGTTCTGCACGTTCACTGAGAGAGACGGTTAACTTATCCAGGGAAGCCTGAAAGGCCTGGGCGTTTTTCTGGTAGGTTTCTGCATTGGATGGATCTTGTCTGGAAAGTATCTGTGCAATATGGCCTGCCCAGGCTTTCCCGTTCATGGGGTCCAGCCAGGCGTGAGGGTCATGCTCACCATGGTGATGGTCGTCATGATCATCGTTATGTTCTTCGTGTTCTTCGTGTTCCTCGTGTTCCTCGTGATTGCTCTCGTCAGCGTGGGAATGAGATTCGAATGTCGCGCCTTCCCTGAAGGGGTGATTTATCGTCGCCGACAGTTCAAGCATCTCGACCTTGTGCGCGGAACTTGCCAGGTTCTCCAGTGGGCTCTCCAGCCACGGACTCAGCTCCTCGCTTATCCAGAATACAACGTCTGCCTGGGCGAGAGCCTCTGCCTCTGATGGTCTGAGGGAGTAGCTATGTGGAGATGCTCCCGGTTGTACCAGCAAATCCGGATGGCCTACGCCACTCATCACCTGGGCAACAATGGAATGTAGCGGTGCGATATCTGCCACAACCCTGGGAGGGGTCGCCCAGCTATACACGGGCAAAAGGCAAAGCGTTAGACCTGTTAAAAGCGCCGGTCGGACCATCGGGGTTCTCCTGGGAAGTCTGAGGCTTATATAGAGTGATATGGATGATTCCAGAATCGTTATGTTATAACATAACTCAAACTTTGAAAACCCGTTGCCTGTGCAGCTGCAAAGAAGGTACTGGCACCGATGGTTAAACGCCGCTCTGAAGGATTTTAAATGGTGATTCAAACCCGTAACCTGTCGGTCAGAATAGGCAAGGTACCGATTCTGTCTGGTATTGATCTCCATGTGGAACGCGGAGATATTGTTACCGTTATTGGCCCCAACGGATCTGGCAAGTCGACATTGCTTAGGACACTTATCGGCGCTTTGAAGCCGTCCGGGGGACAGGTGATCAGAGAGCCGGGATTGTCCATCGGATATCTGCCCCAGCGATTACATATCGACGAAACTCTGCCCATGACGGTAAAGCGGTTTCTGCAATTGCCACACAGGGTGCCATACGCCGAAATCCAGGCAGCCATGGCCAATGCGGGTGTGCCCGGCCTGCTGGATCAGCAGTTGATGTCGCTGTCGGGAGGGCAGTTGCAAAGAGTCTTGCTGGCCCGGGCTTTGCTGGATAAGCCCGGCCTCCTGCTTCTTGATGAACCGACCCAGGGCCTGGACCGTCGGGGCGCGTCAGACTTTTATCGGCACATCGACAGTGCCAGGAAGACATTGAATTGCGCCGTTATCATGGTCAGTCATGACTTGCAGGTAGTGATGCGTCAGTCTGAGCGGGTGATCTGTCTGAATGGCCACATTTGTTGTGAGGGTAAGCCGGAAGTTGTCAGCAATTCCGCTGAGTACCGTGAGCTGTTCGGGTTTGAAGACGAAGAGGACACACTGGCGCTGTATAAACACCGGGGCCATGATCACAGCGCCGGGTGCATCCGGGAGGCGGGGTGATGTTGGATGACTTTCTGGTAAGGGCTGCACTGGCCGGTATTGGTGTATCCTTGGCTGCGGCACCCCTGGGCTGCTTCATTGTCTGGCGACGCATGGCTTATTTCGGCGATGCCACTGCGCATGCAGCCATGCTGGGCGTTGCATTATCGCTGACGCTTTCTACGCCAATCTTTGCCGGTGTGCTG
Organism: Marinobacter sp. F3R11; assembly: GCF_003318275.1. GTDB lineage: Bacteria > Pseudomonadota > Gammaproteobacteria > Pseudomonadales > Oleiphilaceae > Marinobacter. The sequence continues at coordinate 467,141 of NZ_QOCH01000003.1, forward strand.
CTCATCTCACTGCTGATGGCGGTGACGGTTTCGACTCTGAGCGGGCGCGGTTATGCCATGGACACACTGCTTGGGGTTATGGCCCACTCTGCATTAGCTGTGGGGCTGGTGGCAGTCTCGTTTCTGTCCGGAGTTCGGATCGACCTTATGGCCTATCTTTTTGGCGATATACTGGCTGTGGGCAAGACTGACCTGGCGATCATCTGGGGCGGCGCACTGCTGGTTCTTGTTATGGTCGGTTACCGCTGGTCCGCACTGTTGTTATCGACCCTGAACCCGGATCTGGCCCTGGCCAGCGGTATTTCGCCCCGCCGGGAACAACTGGTGTTGACCATTGCTCTGGCCATTGTTGTCGCGGTTGCGATCAAAGTAGTGGGTGTTCTCCTCATTGCTGCTATGCTAATTATTCCGGCAGCAACGGCTCGCCGGTTCAGTCGGACGCCTGAGGTCATGGCATTGATGGCAGCCATTATCGGAGCCTGTGCGAGTGTGACAGGTCTTACCTTTTCCTATCACTTTGACTCGCCAACCGGCCCGACAATTGTCTGCGTTGTTGCCTTCTTGTTCGTGGTTTTAAACGCGGTCAATACACTAACCCGGCGAATGGGGCGTCATTTCAGGAGCGGCCAACAGGTTCTATGAAGATACCGAAGACAGGCCTGTGCCCGGCCTTTACGCGGGTACATAAAGTCGCGTTTGTCATATGCGGTGCTGTCATTCTGATAGCGAGTATGGCTCCGTTCAAAACGTCATCAGCACTGACAGAACCTCCCGCCCTCTTGATTGAAAACGGCGTGCCCGAGGCTTTCGGAACTCGACAGGCAGAAGAAACGACTATCGCCGAGCGTGCACAGGAATCCGACCCTCTAACAGATAATACTGTGGAGTGGCAGGTGCAGCCCGGAGACACGCTGAGTGGTATTTTCCTCGCCAACAAGGTGTCAGTGGAAGATCTTCACAGGATACTGGCAGAAGATGCCGAGTACTTGTCGCTGGAGACTCTTACCCCCGGAACTTTGCTTGGCCTGGAGTTTGACGATGATGGCCGGTTCTACCGCCTCACCCTGAACCTCGATCCGGCCCGAAAAGTTGCGTATACGCGACAAGAGGACGGGTCATTCGTGCACCAGAAATTCGAAGCAGACACCTATTGGGAGTCAGAGGTTCTTCGGGGCACGATCAATGGGAGCTTCTATAATTCAGCCCTTCGTTCGGGGCTGGACCGTGCACAGATCCTGCTGGTAGACCGATTGTTGGGAAGCCAGCTCGATTTCCGAAGAGACCTCCGGGCCGGCGACCACTTCACTGTGATTCTTGGTCATGAGATGACCGGCAAGGAAGGCACGGGCAATATCCGGCTCGAAGCCTTATCACTTGCACGCCGCACTAAAACACATTCGGTATTTCTGTTCGATGATGGCAACTACTATGATGAAAACGGCGAGAGTGTAACACCGGCTTTTCTGCGCTGGCCCACCTCAAAGCGTTACCGTGTCAGCTCTGCCTTCAACCCGAACAGACTGCATCCGGTCACTGGGCGTCGGACACCCCATAACGGTGTGGATCTAGCCACTCCGGTAGGTACTCCGATTGTCAGCACAGGTGATGGTATTGTCCGGCGCATTGGTAACCACCCCTATGCCGGCAAGTACATCGATATTGATCATGGTGGAGCCTATACAACGCGCTACCTTCACCTGCATAAAGTGCTGGTGAGCAAAGGCGCTCAGGTGAGCCGGGGCCAGAAGATTGCGTTGTCTGGCAATACCGGGCGTAGCACCGGGCCACACCTCCATTTCGAGTTTCACATTGGCGGTCGTCCGGTTGATCCCCTGACTGCGGATATTCCAACAGCAGCAGCAATACCCCGGGAAGATCTCGCCAGTTTCAAGGCAAGGCTCAAAGAGCGTCAGGTCGTTATGAAATACGCCGCGAGCCGGTCAGACCTTCTCATCTCTCAGCCGGCCGCAACATACTGAACCCATATAATTCGAGCGGAAACTGGATCAACAGAGCTTCTCCTCAGCTATGGCCTGAGTTCAGACACGGTTGAATTGTCACGCAGCTTTCGAGTTCTGATGAAAAAGCGGTATACTTAATGACCAGCGGTTTCCATCAAGCTTTATTATAATTATTTGAAAATTAAAGTATTTTATCGCATTTCAACCTTATCGGTGGTGGAATGAAGCAGACGTCTGGCCTGGCTCCTGTGGATCTGTCCGGGGCGACATTATCGTCGCTACTTGATGGAATACATCAGAACATGTGGACTGCGAGCCAGTTGCTCGAAGCCTGTCAGGACAATATTGACCAGTATGATGACTCTGCCAGTCAGGTTTATACGGCCCGCTTTGACCGCACAGCGAAAGCTGAAGCGACTTCCATAGACGCACTCCAGAAAGGCAAGGTTCCTCTGGGCGAACTTGCCGGGCTGCCGATAGCCCTCAAGGTTCTGTTTGATGTTGCCGGTGAGGTAACGCACTCCGGGTCGAAATGGTGGTCTCGGCAGGCGCAGAGTGATGCGTTGGTCGTTTCCCGCTTGCGCCAGGCCGGGGCGGTTATTACCGGACACACCAACATGACGGAGTTTGCTTACTCCGGACTCGGGCTTAATCCCCACTATGGCACGCCAGTAAATCCGCTTGCGCCAGGCCGGATATGCGGCGGTTCCTCGTCGGGAGCTGCAGCGGCGGTAGCCCAGGGCATGGCGGTTGCTGCCATTGGTAGTGATACGGGTGGCTCTGTTCGAATTCCGGCTGCATTTTGTGGCCTTGTTGGCTTCAAGCCCTCCCAGCAACGCATACCCCGTGAGGGTGTATTCCGTTTATCCCAAAGCCTTGATTCCATAGGACCTATCGCCCGCAGCGTAGATTGCTGTGAGCGCCTGGATGCGGTTATGGCTGGCGAACGCTGGCAAAAACGCAGGCCGGCAGACCTGCGTGGTCGCCGTTTTGTGGTCCCGACCAATTACATGCTGGATGAAACGTCCCCGGGGATTGCCGAAGCGTTCGCCCGTAGCCTCCGTAAACTGCGCGAGAGCGGTGCCCTGATTGTGGAAGCGCAGGTGCCAGTGCTGGATACGTTGCCTGAGCTCCTGAAGGGTGGGGGGCTTACAGCGGCAGAAGGTTATCACGTGCACCGACACTGGTTGCAGCAACACGGAGAGGATTATGACCCGCAGATACGCCAGCGAATGGAGCGGGGCGCCAGCATCAGCGCGGCTGATTACCTGGATTTACTACACCTCCGTGCCGAACGTAAAACCCAGGCAGAGCAATGGCTTGGCGATTATGACGGGCTGCTTGCACCTACCGTAGCCATTGAGCCGCCCCTGTTGACAGAATTAGAGAAGGACGTGGACTACGCACGGCTGAACCTCCTTGTTCTGAGAAACACAACGGTGGCGAACCTGCTTGATCTGTGTGCGATCACGCTCCCGAACCATCGGGAGGGCGATCTGCCCAGTGGCCTGATGCTGGTTGGCCGTAATGGCTCAGACAAGGATGTGCTTGGTATTGCACAGGCGGTGGAAAAGGCACTGAAACCATGAGCCTGAAGCCGGTGCTTGAGTCGGCCGGGCTCGACGGCTGGATCATAAGACTGTTTGAAGTTATCGACGAACACAATCTGCCCTGGTTATCCGCACTGTCGCACCGGTGCGAACAGGAGTTTGGCGATGCCCTGGTCGATCTGGTGCCTTCCTATACGACACTTCTGGTTGTGTTCAATCCATTGGAGGTGTCCCCACAACAGGCCCGGGCGATGATTTGCCGGATACTGGCTGATCTGGAACCGGAAGACAGCACGCACACCGGCGAGATACACGAACTTCCAACCTGGTACGACCTCAGTGTAGGGCCTGAACTGCAACGAGTAGCTGCGCAAGCGGGTATGTCGGTAAGTGATGTGATCAAGGCTCATAGCCAGCAGGTGTATCGGGTATTTGCTCTGGGGTTTGCCCCCGGATTTGCCTTTATGGGATTAACCGACCCCCGGCTTGAGTGCGCAAGACTGGATACACCCCGCCGGCTGGTGCCTCCGGGCAGTGTGGCCATGGCCGGCCGCCAGACAGCTGCATACCCGACAGCAACCCCCGGAGGCTGGAACCTGTTAGGGCGTACCACTGCGAGCCTGTTTGACCGTAACCGCGAGGGCTTCAGTCTATTGCGTGTCGGAGACCAGGTGCGTTTTGTACCTGTGAGCCGTGAAGAATTTGAACGCGAAGGCGGAGATGCCAGGCCCATGGAGCCCTTGGCATGAGACATCCGGCCAACCCTGAACCCTGCATTGAAGTGCTGCGTGCGGGCCCTCTTGCTCTGCTGCAGGACAGCGGAAGATTTGGCGTACGTCATCTTGGTGTTACTCAGGGTGGCCCGGCGGATCTGTATTCATGGGCATGGGCAAACCACCTGACAGGTAATCCCTGGGGTGCAGCCAGCCTGGAGATAACCTTTGGTGGCTTGCAACTGGTTGCCGGAAGAGATCTGCAAATAGCTATTACCGGTGCTGATCTGGGGGCTACCATAGATCGAAAACCTGTCCCGCTCTGGCAAAGGGTAAGCTGGAAAGAAGGCGAGACCCTGGCTTTTGCTTCCCCGGTATGCGGGCTTCGGGCATATCTGGCGGTATGCGGTGGGTTTGTAGCAGAGCCGGTATTGGGGAGTGTTGCTGCTGTAACCCGGGAAGAGCTTGGAGGCTTCTGCGGCATGGGCGCCAAACTGGCAACAGGCGACCAGTTGTATGTATACAACAATGGTCAGCATGGCGGGGAAGGGCCCGAGCAGGCACCCCGGGAGGCCATACCGGATTTTGGTCAGCCCGCTGTTCTGGATCTCCTGCCGGGCGCCCAGGTTGCGCATTTTACCGGCCGCAGTCTGTTCGATGCGTTTAATAGCTGGTGGCAGGTAGATGATCGTGCGGATCGCATGGGCGTGCGCCTGACCGGCCCCAGGCTGAATTGCAAAATCAGCACCCTTGTTTCAGAAGGTATTAATCTTGGTGGCGTACAGGTGCCGCCGGACGGACAGCCGATCATCCTGCTGAATGACCGTCAGACCATTGGCGGCTATCCCCGGTTGGGCGCTCTTTCGCCATTGTCTTCCGCCCGGCTGGCTCAGTGTTTACCGAAAGAAAAAATCAGGCTGGTGGCCAAAGGAAGTGAGGCTGCGCTTGCAGAGTACCGGTCGTTCAGGGCTTTTTTTAACACGGCTTCGGGCTAGCGTACGAACAAAGCTGCCAGTCTCGCAGTACTAAAGAAGTGGGTTATCCTGTATCTTTGTCGAATTAACCAGCGCAGAAATATCAAGGAAGATAAGAGACTGTCAGCCTACACTCTTTTCGCCCGCTAACTCAGAAGAACCTCGCAATGCCCACGACCATGTTGTCTGCCTTCACCAGTAATTTTCTTGGCAAGGCCCCCGCCTGGTACAAACAGATTATTGTACTGTTTCTGATTGCCAACCCGATTGTGATGTATCTGCTCGGGCCGGTTACCGCGGGCTGGCTTTTGATCGCCGAATTCATCTTTACTCTGGCCATGGCGCTGAAGTGTTACCCACTCCTGCCTGGAGGATTGCTGGCGGTAGAGGCGCTGCTGATCGGCCTGACCACAACGGATGCTGTCTATCTGGAAGTGCTGACCAATTTCCCGGTTATTCTGCTGCTGATGTTCATGGTGGCGGGCATCTATTTCATGCAGGAATTGTTGCTGGTTACTTTCACCCAGATCCTGGTGGGCGTGCGCTCTAAATCAGCCCTCTCGCTCCTTTTCTGCAGTGCTGCGGCGCTTCTTTCCGCATTTCTGGATGCCCTGACAGTGACCGCAGTTATTATCAGTGTCGCCGTTGGTTTTTTCTCAGTTTATCATAAGGTTGCATCTGGAAAGATGTTCCAGAGCAGTGATCACAATGCCGGCAGCGATGACGAGGTTGTCGAGTTACACCGGGAGGATCTGGAAAATTTCCGGGCATTTCTGCGCAGCCTGTTGATGCACGGAGCCATTGGCACTGCCCTCGGCGGCGTGGCGACCATGGTTGGTGAGCCTCAGAACCTGTTGATTGCCAAAGTTGTCGGCTGGGACTTTATCGGGTTTTTCGTGCATATGGCGCCAGTGAGCATGCCGGTGCTGGTTGCGGGGCTGATAACCTGCTGGGTGCTTGAGAAGATGCACTGGTTTGGTTATGGCGGGCGGCTGCCAAAATCTGTCCGGCGGGTTCTGGAGGAGTTTGCTGATAATGAACGGGCAAAGCGCACCAAGGCGGATCAGGCGGCGCTTTGGGTGCAGGCTTTTGCTGCCGTCATATTAGTAACCGGCCTGGCCCTTCACCTGGCGGAAGTGGGCCTGATAGGCCTGCTGGTTATTATTCTGATAACGTCTTTTACCGGCGTGACCAGCGAGCACCAGATAGGCAAAGCGTTTCAGGAATCACTGCCGTTTACCTCTCTGCTTGTGGTCTTTTTTGCGGTAGTGGCCGTGATTCATGAACAGCACCTGTTCAAGCCGATTATTGACTACGTGCTGGCCCTTCCGGAAAGCCAGCAGCCAGGCATGTTCTTTCTCGCCAACGGCCTGCTCTCAATGATCAGCGACAATGTATTCGTTGCGACAGTTTATATCAGTGAGGTTAAACAGGCCCTGGATGCGGGAAGCATCAGTTATGATCATTTTCAGGAGCTGGCGGTTGCCATCAATACCGGAACCAATCTGCCCAGCGTAGCTACTCCGAATGGTCAGGCCGCTTTCCTGTTTTTGCTGACTTCCGCGATTGCGCCGCTGGTGCGGCTGTCCTATGGGCGGATGGTCGTTATGGCGTTCCCGTATACCCTGGTAATGGGTGGGGTTGGCCTGTATATGGTCAGTTTTCATATCTGATGGTTTTAGCGGTTTTGAGGTGACAAATCAGTGCCCTTTTCAGAGTGGCTTGCCAAGGCTCTGCATAACAAGTCCAGCAAACCGTGTATTTCATACGTTGGTGATATGCGCAGATTTTTGAACCTGTTTTTACGTCTGGCTCCGGCCTGGATTATAGCCGTCTCCGTGCTGGCCAGCCCCGCCTGGGCCGGCGCTGGTCCCGATAAGTTGCGTATTGCTTATACTCAATTCCCGCCTATTGAGTATCAAAGCGAACGCGGCGAGCCGGCTGGCCCCTTTATCGAACTCACAAGGAAAGTCGTGGAGGAGGCCGGTTATGAGGCAGAATTTATTTTTCTGCCAGTGAGTCGTATTTATCTTTACCTGAAAAACGGAACGATAGACCTTTGGCCGGGTCTGGCAGGAATTCCCGGCCTTCAGGGGGAGGCTCTTGAGAGTTGGATCAATGCTTTTCCGGTGCAGCTGAACGCCTGGTATCTTGAGGGTTCAGATGCACTCACGCATTTCAGGCAGCTTAAAGGCAAAACCGTTATTGTGATTTCTGGCTACACCTATGGCGGCCTGATTTCCTGGCTTGAAAGCAAAGAATACGTAACGCTTACCAAGGCCCCTGACAGTCGGGCAGCGCTCGAAATGCTCAAGTTGAAACGTGGGGATTACGCACTGGATTACGTCCAGCCACTTGAGGAAATACTGACCCATCCAACAGACAGCAGGATTAGGAGCTCGGAATTGCGGTCACGTTATGCGGCCTGGCTATATTCTCTGGCAATTCCCAGAGCCGCATCGCTTCGCGACGAACTGGATGATGCCTATTTACGCCTTGTCGCACGTGGAGAGCTGCCACCGGTGCGGGAACCCGGTTCCGACTATATTATTCCCGGCTTCCCTGACGGCCCCAGATAGGAACATTTTCAGTCCGGGCTGGGAGGCCGCAGGCTTATATCACCGTACCAGGCCGTTGCTTGTTCACCTGTATTGTCTGAATCCGACATAATGGCGATGCCGCGGACTGGCGGAGGGTTTTCCCCGAAGGCTTCACGGTAGTCTGCAATAATATCCCGCTCAACGCTGACCCATTCCCCGGCCTTTTCGCTGCCAGAACTGACGGCAACCATCACCGTCTTATCAGTATAGGGATTGGGAACAAATTCGCCCTCAGGCAGGGTGTTAGCCCAGATGTAGTTCAGGGCATTGCCCGGCAGCTCCTCTCCAACCAACAGTGCCACTGTTTTGCGCTTTGCCCGTTCAAAAAAACCCGCTTTATCCGGCTGAAACTCGAAGGCGACATAAATCCGGGCAGGGTAGTCATCGCCGGATTTTTTCCGGGCATCGCCCTTTTCAAACACATTGGATACTTTCCAGCGCCAGCTCAGCATCAGTGAGCCCTCCGGGTTAACGTTCAGCCGGGCTATCAGGCCAGATGCTCCGCCAGAAGTTTGTGCTTTCACCACCTGAACTCCGTCATCCTGAGCCAGTTCATAGTCTGAGTGCTGATCTATCTTGGGAAACTCAAGTGGTTCCCAGCCATCCGTCAGCGACGTCATTTTCGAGAACGCAGGGAGTAACGTTTCCTGTGCCATAAGGTGTGGAGATACCAGGCCGCCAAGTGTGAGAAGCAGCCAGATAACAAGTCGAGTGTTGATTTGCATGAAACTGTCCCACTTTGAAGGGTGTTTGTAATAGACCGCCGGGTCGGGAAAAGGTGCCTTGTCACTGAAAAATTTACCGTATATAGTGCCTGCATCCTTGGTTGAATACCAAATATGGTATTCGGGAATCCGGTGAGAATCCGGAACTGACGCGCAGCGGTATTGGGGAACGAGCGTGGCATAAAGACACTGGCGCAAGCCGGGAAGTCGCCACGCAAGGCAGAGCCATGAGGCTCATGCCCCTGAGTCCGAAGACACTGCCAGGGATATATAACTGCACCTTCGCGACTCAGGCGCCTGCATCTGGCCCTACAAGGTGAGCAGCAACGAACACAGCGTTATTCAGCCATTATTGGTGGCTGATGCCTGAGTTTGTCCTGTGTACGCGAAGGTTATGGAACCCACGCGTATTCAGGAGAAAACGGTATGCCCGCTACTGCTTCGGCCGAAGCCCGACCCTCGTCGCCATCCGACACAGAAACCCTTCAGGTTATCAAACGCAACGGCAATCTGGTCAGTTTTACCCCATCCAAAATCAGTGTAGCCGTAACCAAAGCTTTTCTGGCTGTTGAAGGTGACCAGGCTGCCGGTTCTGCCCGTATTAATGATGCCGTTCACCGGGTAACCGAGCAGGTTGTGCAGGCGATCAGCCGTCGCCTGAAAGCTGGTGGCAGAGTGCATATTGAAGACATACAGGACCAGGTAGAACTGGCCCTGATGCGTGCTGAAGAGCAGAAAGTAGCGCGGGCCTATGTTCTCTACCGGGAAGAGCACGCCCGCGAGCGCGCCCTGCATGAACCCGTAGAGCCGCACCCCACGCTTACCGTAAAACAGGCGGATGGCCGCACCGTAGCTCTCGACCTTGGCCTGATGAAGCAACAGGTGGATAACGCCGCGTTAGGGCTTGAGGGTATTGACTGTGAATCTCTGGTGGAAGAAGCCATTCGCAATCTTTATAACGGCATCGACGAAGCCGAGGTGCTGAGTGCACTGATCATGACTGCCCGGGGCCGCATCGAGCGCGAACCGGACTACAGCGCCGTCACTGCCCGCCTGTTGCTTGAACAACTGCGCCTTGAGAGCGTTATCGCGCTTAAGCTCGATACCCGTTTGACTCTGGCTGAAGTGTATCCACAGGCCCTGAATACCTTCATCAATGCTGGCATTCGCTATGAATTGCTTGATGAGGCCATGGCGGCATATGACATGGAGCGCCTGGGTGCTGCCCTGAAACCCGAGCGCGATCTGCAGTTTGGCTTCCTCGGCCTGCAAACCCTGTACGACCGTTACTTCCTGCACTGGCAAGGCGACCGCCTGGAATTGCCACAGGTGTTCTTCATGCGCGTCGCCATGGGCCTGGCACTGCGTGAAGATGACCCCGACAGCCGGGCTATTGAGTTCTATAACCTTTTGTCGTCCTTTGACTACATGGCGTCCACGCCCACGCTGTTCAACAGTGGTACCCGCCATTCCCAGCTGTCGTCCTGCTACCTGACGACGGTGAGTGACGATCTGGAAAGCATCTACGGTTCTATCCGTGACAACGCCATGCTTTCCAAATGGGCTGGCGGCCTGGGCAACGACTGGACGCCCGTGCGTGCGCTGGGCTCCCGCATTAAAGGCACCAACGGCCAGAGCCAGGGCGTAGTGCCATTTTTGAAAGTTGTGAACGACACCGCCGTCGCCGTAAACCAGGGTGGCAAGCGCAAGGGCGCAGTGTGTGCCTACCTGGAGAGCTGGCACCTGGATATCGAAGAATTCCTGGAACTGCGCAAGAACACCGGTGATGAACGCCGCCGAACCCACGACATGAACACCGCCAACTGGGTACCGGACTTGCTGGTTGAACGCATGCGCCAGGATCGGGACTGGACCCTGTTCAGCCCCAGCGACGTGCCGGATCTGCATGATCTCTACGGCAACGCATTCCGCGAGCGCTACGAACACTACGAAGCACTGGCTGCTGAAGGCAAGATCGAGTTGTTCAAAACACTTCCGGCCAAACAGCTATGGCGCAAAATGCTGACCGTTCTGTTTGAAACCGGCCACCCCTGGATCACCTTCAAAGACCCCTGCAACCTGCGCTCGCCGCAGCAGCACAAGGGCGTAGTGCACAGCTCCAACCTGTGTACCGAGATCACCCTGAACACCAGCGCGGAAGAAATTGCCGTGTGCAATCTGGGTTCTGTAAACCTGGCGGCTCACATCACCAACGGTGAACTGGATGTGCAGCGCCTGGAGCGCACCGTAAACACCGCCGTGCGCATGCTGGATAACGTTATCGACATCAACTTCTACGCTGTACCCCAGGCGCGCAACTCCAACCTCAAACACCGCCCGGTAGGTCTGGGCCTGATGGGCTTCCAGGATGCGCTTTATGAGCTGCGCCTGCCATACACCAGCCCGCAGGCGGTAGAGTTTGCCGATGAGGCCATGGAACAGCTGAGCTATTTCGCCATCCGAGCCTCCGCCCGGCTGGCGGCCGAGCGCGGCGCCTATGAAAGCTACGAAGGTTCGCTATGGAGCCAGGGCGTGCTGCCCATCGATTCCATTGAACTGTTGAAAAATGCCCGCCGGGAAGGCGATATCAGCGTAAACACCGAAAGCCGCCTGGACTGGGCGCCGGTGCGCGAGCTCATCGCCAAGCACGGTATGCGTAACAGCAACGTGATGGCCATAGCACCCACCGCCACCATCTCCAACATCGTGGGTGTGTCCCAATCCATCGAGCCGGCCTACCAGAACCTGTTTGTGAAATCGAACCTCTCCGGCGAATTCACCGTGGTGAACCCTTCACTGGTGCGCGATCTCAAGGCCGAAGGCCTGTGGGACAACGTGATGGTAAACGACCTGAAATACTTCGACGGCAGCGTGCAGCAAATCGAGCGTATTCCCACCGAACTGAAAGCGCGATACGCCACAGCATTCGAAATTGACGCACGCTGGTTGGTTGAGGCCGCCTCCCGCCGCCAGAAATGGCTGGATCAGGCCCAGAGCCTGAACCTCTATATGGCCGAGCCCAGCGGTAAAAAGCTGGATGAGCTCTACCAGCTGGCGTGGGAGCGTGGCCTGAAAACCACCTACTACCTGCGCTCGCTGGGCGCCACCGGAGTGAACGAACAATCTGCTCCTGTTGCCGCCCCGCAACCCCAGGTATGCAGCATTGATGAACCCGACTGCGAAGCATGTCAGTAACCACTTACTCATCATGGGAGGCACAATCATGCTGAATTGGGACGACGAAACCAAACCACAAAGCCAGCCCGCTGCACACAGCAGCGTGGCGCCGGTAAACGTAGACGACAAGCGTGTAATCAACGGCGAAACCGACGTAAACCAGCTGGCCCCCTTCAAGTACCCCTGGGCCTGGGAGTTCTTCATGAACGCCAACAAAAACCACTGGACGCCGCTGGACGTGAACATGGCGCAGGACGTTCACGACTACCACCACCGCCTGAGCCCGGCGGAAAAGCACGTGTTTGAAAACGTGCTGGCCTACCTGACCACCTCCGACATACTGGCCATGCGCAACATCGGCCTGGCGGTAATGGAGAAAATGACGGCGCCAGAATTACAGATTTACCAGGCGCGCCAGGTATACGAGGAAGCCTTGCACACCTGGACCTACCAGCACTGCATTGAAACCCTCAACCTGGACCAGAGTGAAATCTACAACCGCTATCGCGTGGTGCCGCAGATTAACGGCAAAATCCAGATGGCCAACCGCCGGCTGGACGCCGCCATGCGCCCCGACATCAACCTGCGCAACAAAGACGACCTGCAAGAGTTCATCATGTCGTACTTGTTCTTTGCCGGTGTGTTTGAGGGGTGCTGGTTCTACAATGGCTTCAGCCCCATCTTCGCCCTGCAACGCCGAGGCCTGATGCGAGGCACCGGAGAGCAGTTCCAGTACATCCTGCGTGATGAAGCCATGCACTTCTCCTTTGGCCTGAAAGTGGTCAACCAGATACTGGAAGAAGAAAACATCAGCTTCGACCCCAAAGCCGTGCGCGACATGTGGGACGAATCCGAAGCCGCTGAAAGCGACTACGCCAACTACATTCTGCGCGACCCCATCCTGGGCTACTCGGCGGAATATCACATAGAACAGTTCCGCTTCGTAGCCAACCGGCGTGCCCGTACTGTAGGTCTGGAAGAGCCGTTCCCCGGTGCGAAAAACGTATCACCATGGCTGGACGAACAAGCCACCATGCGGAAGGAGAAGAACTTCTTCGAAACGCGAGTGATTGAGTACCAGACCGGGGCGCAGCTGGAGTGGTAATGCTGCACACCCGGCCTGGAAAGAAGAAAGGTTAAACTGCTCAGCCCGGAACATCTGCCGAGGAAGGGACCACGGCAGATGGCAAGTCCGACAGAGCTGCCAGGGCGGCTTCCTGTACCTGCTCTGAGGGTACAACCTTACCGGAGACCTTCGAGGGCAGGGCACGGGTTGCTGTGGCAGAGGCCACCACCGTCGGGTTATACCCCAGAGTAAACGCTGCCCGGGCGGTGGAGTTCACGCACATGTGAGACATGAATCCGACCAGAATGAGGTTTTTGATACCGGCTAGCTTCAGCTGTGCATCCAGATCCGTCTGGGCAAAGGAATTGGGGTAGTTCTTGGTGATAACCGGCTCGCCTGCCTCCGGGGCTACCACATCGGCAATCTGGCCGACAGGGGCATTCAGATCATAGGGTGACCCCGTGCCCGCATCATGTTGAATGTGAAAAACCGGACGCCCGGAGGCGCGAAAGCGCTCCAGCAACGCTTTGCATTCCTCCAGCGCAGGCTCCACGCCATCAAGCTTCATCACGCCTTCACGATAGGTATTCTGGGCATCGATAATGACCAGAGCAGAATCGCTGATCGGGCTGGCGGCATTGCCCAGGCCTACGATGTCCCGCAGAGTTGTCAGATCACTCATGATGTATCCTTCACAGTTGGCAACCAACCAAACCCTCAGGGTAGTGGGGTTGCTATGAATAACGGACTCCAGGAGCCCAGCCAAAGAGGCCTGGATACATGTACGTTACCGAGCCGTTGGTGGCAAACGAATCGACACAAGGGGTGAATTGCCTGCGACTCGGGTATCAGTACTTAAGTTCTGGATGCAGTGAAGTTTGAAACCATTATCCCAGAGGGCTGCGCACTCCCGCAAAGCCCTGGCCCAGCACGTGGGTATAGATCTGAGTGGTGCGCAGATCTGCGTGGCCGAGCAGGTCCTGTACTGTGCGGATATCGTTGCCGCGTTTGAGTAGTTCGGTGGCGAATGTGTGGCGGAATGTGTGGCAACCTGCGGGTTTGCCGATGTTGGCTGCAGCAACAGCTACCTTCACTGCTTTCTGCACCGAACTGGTGTGGACGTGGTGGCGCACCACGTTGCCGAAGTCGTTTTTGCTCAGAGTGTTTGAGGTAAACAACCATTGCCAGTCCAGGGACATGTCCGCTTGGGGATACTTGCGGGTAAGCGCAAATGGCAGGCTGACCGGTGTTTGCAGGGAGAGATCTTTTTCTTTCCAGGCCTTTCGAATAGAAGCAATCTGCCTTTCTAATTCTGAAATCAGCGTGCCTGGCATGAGCGTTGTTCGATCTTTTGCGCCTTTGCCGTCCCGAACAATGATGACCTGGTTACTGAAATCGACATCCTTCACTCTTAAACGGCAAGCTTCTGTTACCCGCAGGCCAGAACCGTACATGAGCGAGGCTAAAAGGCGATAGGGTTCTTTGAGATGTTCGATAATTGCCATGGCTTCATCGTGGGTGAGCACCACGGGTAAACGCTTTGGTTTTTTAGAGCGGATAACGGAACCGATTTCCCCGAGGAGAATGTTGAGAACCTTGGAGTATAGAAACACCAGAGCGTTTAAAGCCTGGGCCTGAGTTGCTGCAGCAACGTTGCGGTTAACGGCTAGCCAAGTGAGGAACTCATTTACTTCCTTTGGTCCCATATCCTTGGGATGCTTCATCTGATGAAAGCGGATATAAAAACGGATCCAGTACCAATAGGATTTTTCCGTACGAATGCTGTAGCGATTAACCCGAATGACTGCGCGAACCTGATCCCGAAGGCGCGGTTGAGGTTGTATGCCGTCCATGTTGGCGAACCTTTGTTAGTGTTCTTAAATACTGTTTATTTGTACAGTATTATTGGTTTCACAAAAACGAGAAGTCAAGCGATTACGTGGTGGGACAGCCGAAACTGGGCTAACCTGTTGTTAAAATTGAGACTAGAGGCGTGGCGTGGATATGAAAAAGTGGCATTATCGAGAACGCACTTTTTTGCAATATCGCGGAACGCGGTCTAGTTGCTGTTATGCGCTTTTACAAAATAAAACATGGTGAGTGTAATGATTGTATATGGAGATTTGCAGTCAGGTAACTGCTTAAAAGTAAAATTACTGTTGTCATTCCTTGACATTGAACACCAATGGAAACACGTTAATATCTTGAATAACGAGACTAAAACAACAGAATTTTTAGCCCTCAATCCAAATGGTAAAATCCCGACAGTCGTTTTTGATGACGGTCGAGCACTCTGTGAGTCTAATGCGATATTAGGGTACTTTGCCGAAAATACGCCTTATCTACCAAAGGACAGTTATCAAAAAGCAAAAGTGTACGAGTGGCTTTTCTTTGAGCAATATTCACATGAGCCCTATATTGCCGTAGCGCGTTTTATTCAGAAGTATCAAGGTATGCCAGAGCACCGTCTAGAAGAATATAAATCGCTACAATCAGGTGGTCATAAAGCATTACAAATCATGGAATTACAACTATCAAAAACCAAGTTCTTGGTTGGTGATAATATTTCTATCGCTGATATCGCACTGTATGCTTATACCCATGTCGCAGATGAGGGCGGTTTTAACTTAGAGTCTTACCCAAATATCGAGCGTTGGATTGAGGAGGTTCGCAAGTTGGACGGCTACGTAGGTATGTCTTAGCCACGCGCATAACAAAGCGTTTAAGACAGATTCGCAACGCATGGCATTCTCAGTTCATATTGAGTTTTGTGTTTACGGCACAATGGTTTAGGTTCAGTGGAGGCGTCGCTCACTACTTAACGCGGCGTTAAAAATCGGAGGGA
>NZ_QOCH01000010.1 GCF_003318275.1 Marinobacter sp. F3R11
TCAATTAAGTTCGTTCCCGGCCTGACGGCCGTACACCGGACGCCCTAGTTGGGCGCCGCTTAATTTTGGCGTTAGGCTAGATTTTTCCTCTACTGGATCGGTGAGAGTGCTCTATTGTGGAGCCCGGTATTTCTGCATCGGAGGCGGGTGTTGTTGTCCAAAGGGATTCTTTTATTTGTCCGTACGGTGATTGTTTTAATCATCGTTATTGTCTTGCCTCAGGGCCTCATTTCCGTGGCCGCGGAACTGGGCGCAGAATTTGACCGAGGCAAAGCCATGAATATTCTGCTGGGATTTTTGGTCTCCATTTTCCTCCTGATCCATTATGTACTCAGCCGAACGTGCCGTAGGGTAAGAGATAATCTTGTTCGTTCTGGCTACTTTGTTGATGCCCGTGGTTTCATTGATCGTTTTCGAGATTTTTTTCTCGTCACTCTTAAAGGGGACTCACATCAGACTCTTTTACCCGCTGATAATGACGCACCCCGAATTACAGTATCCGATGCTGGTTATCTGATACTCACTTTCGATGACTTCCCATCTGAGAATCTGCTCCTTATTCGGAAGCAAAACCCAGATGATTTTACAGAGGAGGAATTCAGTGCCCTCAGTCAAAGCGATATCCTCCGCGTGTTCTACAAGGTCTACCCCAAGGAAAACGACGACAAGGTCGAGAGCTTCGCCTATTCGGCTGCCTGTATTAATTACTTTGCCAAGCTTGAGTCTAAATCAGGCATCCTCAAGATCGTGACCGAGCGACACGGTGAGTATGATATGACGGAGTACGCCCAAGATCTTCATGAAGTCGTCAGCAACTTGTCTGACCTGGTCTTTATGTTCAAATCGGAGGCGACCTCAAACCTTTCTTCATACGGTATTCACTAGCGGGGAATTGGGTTGCTGCTAAATGGCCTAACCAATGCAGGCACGGCGACGCCCACTACAATGCGCCTTCGGCTCCATGCCGTGGGCGCGCATGCTGCAAGCGTTATAAGCATTAAGGAAATCTGAATGATGACCAAGGCAGGTGTAATTTTTTTATTTTTTCTATCAGGGTCTGCTTACGCGGCGGAAAAGCCCCCAGAGCTTTGGTCCTGGTTTAAAGATTTGAACAAATCCAAAGAGGCTTGCGAAATACAAAGCTCATATGCCCTGCAAGTTATAGGTCTGGAGAATCAGATTGAGAATGAGTACGGAATATACGGAAATATAAAGTCAAACCGTGTCGTCGTTAAGTGCATAGAGATGTCACCTACCGAAAGCAAGCTCATGGTTGCAGTGGCCGGCTACAACAGGGATTCAGTAGAGCTTGTTAGAAATAAAATTGTTGATTCAATTTATTAAGATCATGCTTATAGGCCGCAGCTGGAATCAGGGAGATTTGAAATCTTCGTCACGCTGGGTTTAAGCGGATCTACACTGTTTGAGTTTCATTAGGAGGGAATATATGAAGTGTCCCAAATGCAGGGTCGTTGATCTGAAACCTACGAAATTGGAGGATGGCCTTCCTGTTATGGGCTGTCCAGAGTGTGAAGGTTCCTTGTTGTCGCTGCTTTACTATCGGGACTGGGCTGAAAGAAATGTCCCGGTTGAGCAAACGGACGGAATACAAAGCGAAGTGTCGGTAGATAATGACACGGCAACTGCACTTTCGTGCCCTAAATGCAGCAAGTTGATGACAAAGTATTCTATTGCAAGCCAGCATAAAAACAGAATTGATCTGTGCGGTTTCTGTGATGAGTCGTGGCTGGACGGAAGTGAATGGAAGCTTCTGAAATCGCTTGAACTTGCACATCGCCTACCAAAAGTGTTTACCGACCAATGGCAGAGAAATGTGCGTGGAGAGAAAATGGAAGCGATGAAGATTGAGCGGCTAAGACGGGTTGTAGGCCAAAGTGACTCTGACAAAGCCGTTGAAATAAAAAGCTGGCTTAAAGACCATGACAATAAGGCTGCGATAATTCAGTTCATCGGATCGGATTGATTCTGGGCCAGTACTAATAATTCCAGGTTGACGATGAGCGTCCATGGTATTTAAACGAGAGCTTTGCGCCCAAAGCCGGGGCGGATTCAACTGCATTCACGAGGTTTAAGTCCATTTTGGTGCGTTCTGCTGTTCAGTGACGACTCTTTCATTCTGTTTTTTTCCTTAACCTGAAGTTTTCAGAAGCGTTCAATGCTCTGGCAAGCTCTGTCCTGAGCGGGCTACAGGGTAGTCGCGATTGTTGTCAGCGTTTTCTCTTGAAATTGCATGCGCAGGTCATCATGGCCTGTAATTTGCCCTTGCTTATATCTGTTCAGTGGACCAATTTTCGTTTAATGGGTTTATTCGCTGCTTTGCACCTCAATGCAGTCGTAAGATCGATAAACAGCGGATTGGCATGCTGAGATTAACATGAAGGGTTGATAACAGATCGTCATAGGAGCCTGGCATGCAAACTAACAGTGACACGGTAATCAGCGACGAAGACAGCGCTCTGCGGCCCATAACCAGGAAGGAAAAAACCTGGGGCTCGTTCGCAATATTCAACGTGTGGGCCAACGATATTCAGTCTTTGTTTGGCTACACCCTGGTGGCATCTCTGTTTATTTCATTTGGTGTAAGCGGGTGGACTGCATTCATTGCTTTGATCGCGGCAGGCCTGTTCGTCATGTGCATGGTCAACCTGTCCGGCGCGGCAGGCGAACGTTATGGCATTTCCTATCCCGTATTTGCCCGCGCCAGTATGGGTACGGCAGGCGCCAAGTTGCCTGCGATTTTGCGCGCAGTTGTCGCAGTGTTCTGGTATGGGGCGCAAGTCTACTTTGCCTCAACTGCTCTGGCATTGTTGATCAAGTCCGTAACAGGCGCTCAGTATGAAGCCATGTTCCTGGGTTTGAGCAGCGTCGACTGGGTGGCCTTCCTGTTCGTATGGGGTTTTCACATCTTTATCTTCTGGCGCGGTATGAACTGGGTTGAAGGCTTTTTGAACCTGGCGGGTCCGTTTGTGTATGCCGTGATGATTGCCTTGTTGATCGTGCTTTGGAATAAGTCAGACGGAAAGCTGCTTTCGGCGGCACAAACTATTTTTGCTAACCCCAACGCTACGTGGAAAACCGAGATGTCTGGTTTTGTTGCCATCTTTGGCACCATGGTGGCCTATTTTGCAGCGGTGATGATTAACTTCAGTGATTTTTCACGCTTTGCAAAAGACAAGCAGGCTATGGTCGTCGGCAACCTCTGGGGTTTGCCTATGAACATGATCCTTTTCTCTGCCCTGGCTTTGCTCACCACTGCAGGCGCAGCGGTGGTCTATGGTGAGGCCATCATCAACCCCACTGAAATTGTGGAGCGTTCCGACAGTGTATTCCTGGGCATAATCGCAGCTATTACCTTCTTTGCCGCAACTGTTGGTATCAACTTGGTCGCCAACTTCATTCCTGCGGTTAACGGTATTGCCAATTTGTCTCCATCGACCATCAGTTTTCGCAAGGCTGGTCTGATTACATCGGGGTTTGCGCTGGTGATTGGGGGGCTGTGGACTGCGGTGATCAGCCAGATAGGTATTGCTGGTTTTGTAAATACGCTGGGCGCGACCCTGGCTCCGCTGTTCGGTATTTTGGTTGTTGATTACTACGTAGTGCGTAAACAAGAACTTAGCAGTGTGGACCTCTACAGCATGGAAGCTGGCCAGTACCACTACCGGAACGGCTGGCATGACAACGCAGTCATTGCATTTTTGATCGCAGGAGTATTTTCAGTGGCTACAGTGTGGGTGCCTGTACTGGCCGATTTGTCTGGCTATGCCTGGATTATTGGCGCCGCATTGGGAGGGTTTATTTACTATGTGCGCACAAAAAACTATGAAGCTATCTTGATTCAGCCTGGCTCCCTGTAGAACCGAACACATTCAGTGTCCCGAGCCACCTTCCGGAGGCCGGCAGCAATGCGCTGGTCAGGCGAGGCAAAGAAAGGGGGGCGCCACGTCGTTGATGGTGTCGGTTACGGCAGGGACGTGCCACACGCAAAATGGCCGGGCCGGGCCCGCATCGCTGTTCAGTTTGTGCTCAATTATGAAGAAGGCGGGGATAGCTGTACCCTCCATGGGGATAGTCACTCAGAGCGATTCCTCTCTTAGATTGTCGGTGCTGAAGCGTTTCCGGACCGGCACATGAGTATGGAGTCCATATACGAATACGGCTCCAGGGTCGGGGTGTGGCGGATCCTTAAAGAATTCGAAAAACGCGATCTGCCGCTTACGGTTTTTGGCGTGGCCATGGCGTTTAAAGAGTTGGGGCACGAAATTGCCTGTCACGGCTGGAGCTGGCTTCATTACCAGGATATGCCCGAGGCGATGGAACGGGAGCATATGAAACGTGCTATAGAGATTTTCCAGCGACTTTACGGAGAAAAGCCGCTGGGCTGGTACACCGGCCGTGATAGCCCAAATACCCGGCGTCTGGTGTTGGATGAAGGAAGCTTTGCCTATGACAGCGATTATTATGGCGACGATCTGCCATTCTGGACCCAGGCAGCTGATAGCCAAGGGGAGTATCACAATCATCTTGTGGCGCCTTATACCCTGGATACCAACGACATACGTTTTGCCTCGCCACAAGGTTTCAATACCAGCGACCACTTCTTCAGCTACCTGAAGGATGCTTTCGATGTGCTATATGACGAAGGCAGAGAACTGCCCAAAATGCTCTCGGTGGGCCTGCATTGTCGTTTGATTGGCCGTCCGGGACGTTTCCGGGCGTTGCAGCGTTTTCTTGATTATATAGAAGCTCATGATCATGTCTGGGTAACTCGTCGTATCGATATCGCCCGCCATTGGATCGAACGTCATCTTGTATAAGTTTTCCTCTGTTAAGGAGCCGTTATGGCCCAGTGCCCGAGCGAACCGAAGACCTACTATGCGCCTACCGGCGGTCACCCACCGCAAACTCAGCTGCTGACAGACCGTGCTGTGTTCACCGAGGCCTACGCAGTGATCCCCAAAGGCGTCATGCGCGACATTGTTACCAGTTATCTGCCCTTCTGGACCGGTACTCGTTTGTGGGTGCTGTCGCGCCCGCTGACTGGCTTTGCCGAGACCTTCTCACAGTACATCATGGAAGTGCAGCCGGGTGGTGGCAGTGACAGGCCGGAAACGGATCCGGGCGCTGAAGCGGTGCTGTTCATTGTTGAGGGTGAACTGACACTGACTCTGAGTGGAGAGGAGCACAGTATGCAACCGGGCGGCTACGCGTTTATTCCTCCGGGCAGTGAGTGGACATTGCGCAATAGCTCAGGCGAGATAGTACGCTTTCACTGGATTCGCAAAGCCTATGAGAAAGTAGAGGGTATTGATGTGCCCGAGGCCTTTGTAACCAACGAAACCCTGATCGATCCGGTTGTAATGCCTGATACCAATGGCTGCTGGAGTACTACCCGGTTTGTTGATAGTCAGGATATGCGCCACGATATGCAGGTGAATATCGTTAATTTTATGCCCGGTGGTGTAATCCCCTTTGCTGAAACCCATGTGATGGAGCATGGTTTGTATGTACTGGAAGGCAAGGCTGTGTATCTGTTAAATAAGGACTGGGTCGAGGTGGAAGCTGGCGATTACATGTGGTTACGCGCATTCTGCCCGCAGGCCTGTTACGCCGGAGGGCCGGGCCCGTTCCGTTATTTGTTATACAAGGATGTTAACCGGCACATGAAACTTCCAACTTACGGCCGTTGATCGCGTCCGTAAGAAGTTCAGGAGAAAACCGATAAAATACTTATGGGGCAGTGTTTTTCTGATCGTTCTTGTGTGGTCAGGGATCAATCCGAAAGATCAGATAACCTGGTTTTTGGAGGTGCTTCCGGCGCTGATTGGAGCTGCTGTTCTTGCGGCTACCTATCGCAGCTTTGCGCTGACACCGGTTCTGTACCTGCTGATTCTGATGCACTGTGTGATTTTGATGATCGGTGGTCATTACACCTATGCCGAGGTGCCGTTTTTTGATGGGTTGTTTGGGGCGGAGCGGAATAACTACGACAAGCTCGGTCACTTCTTTCAGGGCTTTGTGCCTGCACTTATCGCAAGAGAAGTACTGATCAGAAAGTGTGTAGTGAACGGGCGAGGCTGGCTGAATCTGTTTGTGATCTGTGTAGCTTTGTCATTCAGTGCGTTTTATGAGCTGATCGAATGGTGGATTGCGGTGATCTCAGGTGCGGGCGCTAAAGCCTTCCTGGGGACTCAGGGTTATATCTGGGATACACAGTCCGATATGGCTTTTGCTTTGGTCGGGGCGATGTCTTCGCTGGTTTTGCTTTCCAGGTACCACGATCGTCAGATCAGGATCGTAACAGGCCCCTCCACTCGGTGAAAGGGGAGGGGCTGGTACCTGCTAAACGTTAAACCGGAAGTGAATAACGTCGCCGTCTTTCACGATGTACTCTTTGCCTTCCAGGCGCCACTTGCCGGCATCTTTGGCTCCCGCTTCGCCACGGTATTGTACAAAGTCTTCGTAGGCGATAACCTCGGCGCGGATGAACCCGCGTTCAAAGTCTGTGTGGATCACAGCCGCTGCCTGTGGCGCTGTAGCGCCAATTTTGACCGTCCAGGCCCTTACTTCTTTAACGCCGGCCGTAAAGTAGGTCTGCAGGCCCAATAGGCTGTAGCCAGCCCGTATAACCCGGTCCAGTCCGGCTTCTTCCATGCCCATTTCTTCCAGAAACATGCTTTTCTCGTCGTCTTCCAGCTCCGAGATTTCTGCTTCAATTTTGTTGCAGATAGGTACCACTATGGCATTTTCTTCCGCTGCAATTTCGCGAACAGTGTCGAGGTAGGGGTTATTTTCGAAGCCATCCTCCGCGACGTTGGCAATGTACATTGTTGGCTTGATGGTGAGCAGGCACAGTTCACGGATCAGCAGCAGCTCATCTTTATCCAGCCCCATGCTGCGAACGGGTTTGCCTTCGTTCAGCACGGGCAAAAGGCGTTCGAAAATTTCCAGTTGGGCTTTGGCTTCTTTGTCGCCACTTTTGGCGATGCGCTGAACTCGCTTGATGGCTTTCTCTACAGTATCCATGTCAGCCAGGGCGAGCTCGGTGTTAATGACTTCAATGTCCGCGGCAGGATCGATCTTGTTGGCAACGTGAATCACGTTGCTGTCGTCAAAGCAGCGAACAACATGAGCGATGGCTTCGGTCTGCCGGATATTGGCCAGAAACTGATTGCCCAGGCCTTCACCTTTGGATGCACCGGCTACAAGGCCTGCAATGTCTACGAATTCCATTGTGGTGGGAACTACTCTTTCCGGCTTTACGATTTCTGCGAGTTTGGTAAGCCGGGGGTCGGGCATGGCGACCACGCCTGCGTTTGGCTCAATGGTGCAGAACGGGAAGTTTTCCGCGCCAATGCCTGCTTTTGTCAGTGCGTTGAACAGGGTGGATTTGCCGACGTTAGGTAGGCCGACGATGCCGCAGTTAAAACCCATGGAGTGCCTCTGCTGGTACGGGAAAATTTGGCCGGATTATACCGGTGTAGGGCAGCGGGTGCGAGTGTGGGATCCAGGGAGTGGCACAATCGCCCGTAGCTATAGTTCGTTCAGGTTCAGGCGCTGGCAGGCTTGAAGCTGTGTAAGTGGTTCATAGCTGCCGCAAGTTTGCCTGAAGCGGCTTCGGGCAGAACCCGCATGATTTCGTCGAATACGGCGTTCAGGTCTTCTGTTTCCCGCTTGCCAAGACGACCCAGTACATAGCCGGTTACTTTTCGGCTGTCACCGGGATGGCCGATGCCAATGCGGAGCCGCTGGAATTCGTTGGTGCCAAGATGGGCGATGGTGTCTCTCAGACCGTTATGTCCGCCGTGGCCTCCACCTTTTTTGAACTTGGCTGTGCCGGGGGGCAGGTCGAGCTCATCATGAGCGATCAATATCTGGCCGGGAGGAATTTTGAAAAAATCTGCGAGGGCTTTTACAGATAAGCCGCTGCGGTTCATGAAGGTGCCGGGATTCAGCAGGTGAAGATCAAGGCCTTGCCACTGAATGCGGGCATAGTGCCCATGGTACTTTTTTTCGGGGCGGAGCGACTGGCCCGCATCGCGAGCCAGTGCTTCAACGAAGAGGGCGCCAGCATTATGGCGGGTATTCTCGTAGTCAGGACCGGGATTTCCCAGCCCAACCACCATGACAATATCCTGTGCCATCTGCCAGCGCCTCCGGAGTAATTACTCCTTGCTTTCGCCTTCTTCGTCTTCGGCTTCGTCTTCAGCGTCGTCAGCTTTGATGCCTTTCGGCTTGCTGATAGACACAACAGCCTGGTCGTGTTCGTTGCCGTGTTGCAGGGCAGGAATACGAACGCCTTTCGGAAGTTTCAGGTCGCTCATGTGAACGATCTGATCCATTTCGACTTCGGCCATGTCGATTTCAATGTACTCGGGCAGATTCTGCGGCAGACACGCTACCTCAACCTCTGTCATCAGACGGAATGCAACGCCGCCAAGAGTCTTGATTGCCGGAGCTGTGTCTTCGTTCAACAGGTGCAGCGGAACGTGAACGAAGATTTCCTGATCTTTTTCAACGCGCTGGAAATCAGCGTGAGTCAGCAGCAGTTTGTACGGGTGCCGCTGAAGATCTTTCAGGATCACGCTCTCTTTCTTTCCATTCAGTTCAATGGTCAGAATGTGAGAGAAGAAGGCTTCGTTTTCCAGAGCTTTTTTCAGCTCATTGTGCCAGATGGAAATCGGAGTAGCTTCTTTGCCGGCGCCATAGATAATGGCCGGGATTTTACGTTCTTCGCGACGCAGGCGGCGGCTCGCACCTCTCCCCTTGTCGTCACGAGGAAATGCTTCAATAACAAAGTCCTGAGACATGGTTTGTACCTCAATCGTCACCTGAACTGCCCGCGACCAGGCGTTGGGACAGGTGATGTTTTCGAAAAGCCGGATTTTTCCGGCTGACTAAAAGAGTCGGGAGCCTGTTTAGGCTCCCGACTCGGTAACTCTATTTATGACCGCTATAACAACCTGTTTTTCCGAGTATTATGGCTGTTCGCCTACTCAGATGTTCTCAAACAGGGCGCTGATGGACTCTTCGTTACTGACGCGACGAATAGATTCTGCAAGCAGTCCGGCCATACTGAGGGGGCGGATTCTATCACAGTTTTTGGCTTTGTCACTCAGTGGGATTGTGTCGCATACAACGAGTTCGTCCAGATCTGAATCTTGTATGTTTTCTATAGCAGGGCCCGAAAGGACAGGGTGAGTGATGTAAGCAACCACCCGGGATGCGCCACGCTCTTTGAGAGCGT
Source organism: Marinobacter sp. F3R11 (assembly GCF_003318275.1). GTDB lineage: Bacteria > Pseudomonadota > Gammaproteobacteria > Pseudomonadales > Oleiphilaceae > Marinobacter. The sequence continues at coordinate 9,269 of NZ_QOCH01000010.1, forward strand.
TCGCTGCTTTACACAAGGTACCTGCGGTATCAACGATATCGTCGACCAGAATGCAGGTCTTGTTCTCTACGTCACCAATGATGTGCATTACCTGAGAAACATTGGCTTTCGGGCGGCGCTTGTCGATGATGGCCAGGTCGGCGTCATCCAGTCGCTTGGCAACAGCACGGGCACGTACAACGCCGCCTACATCCGGAGATACAACTACAAAGTTTTCGAACCGCTGTCTTTCAATATCTTCAAGCAGAACGGGCGTAGCGTAGATGTTGTCTACCGGTACGTCGAAAAAGCCCTGAATCTGATCTGCGTGAAGGTCTACGGTAAGTACGCGGTCAACGCCGATACTGGAAATCATGTCGGCAACGACTTTTGCGCTGATGGCAACACGGCTTGAGCGCACCCGGCGATCCTGGCGAGCGTAGCCATAATAAGGAATGACTGCTGTGATGCGTGAAGCGGAAGCGCGGCGCAGAGCGTCGGCCATCACGATCAGTTCCATCAGGTTGTCATTGGTGGGGTAGCACGTAGGCTGGATGATAAATACATCGTGGCCACGGACATTTTCGTTGATTTCGACGGTGGTTTCGCCATCACTGAACCGGCCTACAGTGGCCTCTCCCATGGGGATGTGGAGTTTTTTAGCGATAGCGTGGGCAAGCTCTGGATTGGCATTGCCTGAGAAAATCATCAGTTTGGACACGATGGGACCCTTCTCATTTTCGGCGGTTGAGTCAGAAGAAGCGGGAGAAAGTTGGCTGGGGTGGCAGGATTCGAACCTGCGCATGACGGGATCAAAACCCGTTGCCTTACCACTTGGCGACACCCCAGTATCGTGCTCTTTTGGCATCATTCCAGCTCTGTCAGCTTTTGGTGAAGAGGTGATACGTTCACCCCTTTAGCTACGAACCCGGTGATGCCGGAGGGTTTGCTTTCCCAGATAATCCGGGCTGCGGATTCTGTAGGGAAACGTCCAAATATGCAAGCCCCGGTTCCGGTTAATCTTGCAGGTCCGAATTTTGTGAGCCATTCCAGGCTCTGGTCGACTTCAGGATATAGTCTTCTGACTACATCTTCACAGTCGTTTCGGTACCGCGAGGAGTCTCCCTCAAAAGCGGGCGCTATTTTGATTCTCGGGCTGTTCCTTGTCAACCCTTGAGCTGAAAATATCTTCCCTGTGTTGATGTTACAGGCAGGTTTCAGCACCACAAACCAGTTTTCTGGAGGGAAGGCCGGGGTCAGCTTCTCCCCTATACCTTCGCCAAAAGCGGCATGGCCACGCACAAAGACGGGTACGTCTGCGCCGAGAGCCAGCCCTGTATGTGCCAGTTCGTCGAGATCGAGCCCGAGATTCCAGAGATGGTTCAGACCAAGTAACGTAGTAGCTGCGTTAGAGCTTCCGCCACCCAGTCCTCCACCCATCGGAAGACGCTTGGTGATGGATATGGTTACACCAGGGAGCTCGCCTGAAGCTTTTTCTATAAGGGCTTGTGCCGCCCTGATGATCAGATTGTCTTCGTTGGCCACCCCGTTCAGGGGCGTCTCTAGACGGATACCGGGCTGTTGAGGGGTCAGGCGTAGTGTTATGTCGTCGCCGTAGTCCAGGAACTGAAACAGGGTCTGCAGTTCGTGGTAACCATCCGGGCGCCGGCCAACGATGTGCAGGAACAGGTTCAGTTTGGCGGGCGAGGGCAAGGTGATGACTGTTGTCACGGCTTAAGATCCTTCCAGCTGCTTACAACAACACGTACACGTTTGTCTTCTTTCAGCGCTGTAATCCGGGCGGGAAGGGCCGGAGTATCGCCTTGCAGTTCGTGCCAGCGGTCATAGCGGATTTCCCATCCGGCCTGACGAATCATGGTCAGTTCTCCACGGTCATCAAACAATAGTCTGAAATCTCCATCCGGAGCGGGCAGGCCGCGTATCCACCAGGTCAGGCTTTCCAGCGGGAGCTGCCAGCCGGTTGCCGCTTCCATCAGTGCATCTGGGTCGCCAGACCGGTAAGTCTCGCCGTTCGATAGTGTCAGTTCTATGAACCCCGGCACGCCTTTAAGGTTTGTGCTGCCCATCCCCAGAAAGGATGAGGACAAGGCGAGGTTGAAGGCTTCGCCTTCCTGTATCCAGTGATTAATGATTGCGGTGCCGCTGTCAGAAGGCTGGCGTACAGCCAGCTTTCCGGAAAGCTGCCAGTGATCAAAACTGCTCAGCTTTGCTGACCGGTCCTGCCAGTCGACTGGTGGCTGATCTGTCATGCCCTCCGGCAGAGGTTCAAGCTGGATGGTGGTACAGGCGCTCAGGCCAGCGATCAGCAGCATGGTTACCCATACGCGAATGCTTGAGTGCATCACTGGCCACCATTACCGGTCAGCCGTTCAATGGTTTCCCGCAACACACTGTGATCAGCGTCCTGTTCAAGCCCTTTCTTCCATATGATCCTGGCCTGCTCTTCGGCACCGCTCATCCACAAGGCTTCGCCATAGTGGGCAGCCACTTCCGGGTCAGGGTAGGTTGCCCATGCGCGGGACAGGTAATCCAGGGCGGGGCTTATCTGGCCCTCCTGGTACAGGACCCACCCCATACTGTCGAGGATGGCGGGATTCTCCGGGTCCAGTCTCAAAGCCTGCTCGATATAGCCTCGGGCTTCTCTCAGCCGGTCAGTGCGGATTGTGAGTATATATCCCAGTGCGTTCAGTGCTACTGCGTTCTCAGGGTCGTTTTCGACAATCTGTTTAAGATCTTTTTCGGCATTTCCGGGTTGATCCAGAGAATCGAAAAGCATCGCCCGTGCATAACGGATCTGTAAGTTCTCCGGGTAGTCTTCAAGAGCGCTGGAGCCAACGTCCAGGGCTTCCTGCTCCAGGCCTTGATCGAGTAGCAGGTTGATCTCAAGCAGCCATAAACTTTCTGCCTGTTGGGGGTTTTCTCTGCGCAGGGAGCGGATGCCTTCTAATGCCTCTTCGAGTCTGCCTTCTGCAGCCAGCAAGGTGCTGGCCCGGGCGAGAGAGGGGAAGTAATAATTACCCTCTTTAACGCTCTGATAGTGGCCGATGGCCTGCTCTGTGTTGCCGGCTTCATCTTCAATTCTACCGAGGTAGTAGCTGGCTTCGCTGGTGTGGTGGCCCTGTTCTGTGAGTTTTGTTAACTCTTCTTTTGCGAGTTCGGGCTGTCCGTTTTCCAGGGCAACTAGTGCGTGAGAAAGGCGTAGCCCCGGATTGTCCGGATAGCGCGTTACCAGGCGTTTGAATTCGTCCTGAGCGGTCTGCAGTTCACCTTCGCTGATCAGCATTCGCCCGTAAAGTGTGCCCATCTGCCGGTTTTCCGGGAAGCGCCGGGTATTTATCAGAAGGTGCTCCAGGGCTTCACCCTCTCTGTCGAGCTGGTATAGCAGGTCGCCCTTGAGAATGATGGCTGGCTGGAAATTGGGGTTCTGGGTTAACAGCGGAGCGAGCCGGTCAAGGCCGGCCTGGGGGTTGCCTGTGATCTTCAGCAGCAGGGCGATGCTGTATTCCAGTTCCGGGGTGTCCGGGTGGCGGGTTGCCATTTCATCATATAATGCCAGTAATTCCTGTTGCTGTTCTGGCGGCAGGTTTCCGGCCATGGCTGCCAGGCTGTCGAAATCTGCGTCTCCGCCCTGGTCCATGATCTGCTCCATGTACCCCAGCGCTGCTTCAAGCTCGTTCCGTCTGACAGCCTGAATGGCTGAAACCCGAAGAGCCTGGAGGTTACCCGGATCGACATCAAGCCATAACTCCGCCAGTTTTTGCTGGGCGTTGTCGCCATTTAGCGATTGGGCAATGCGCATGGCCCGCTCGATGACATTTTTATCCCGTGATTGCTGCGCAGCTCTGAGGTAATTAACCAGAGTTACGTCATACCGCCCACGCTGGGCTGCTATTTCTGCCGAAAGGAGCAGGAAAAGGGTTTCCGGCTCGAAATCAGCGTATTCGATGGCGGTTTTGTTGTCCGTTTGCCCGGTGTTTTCCTGTTTGTTTGTGTCGTCGACGGTCGATGTGTCCCCCGAACCGGTTATACTGGCGCAACCTGCCAGTGAGAGGCCGAACAGGCAGATAACCAAAAACGGTGCGGATTTGTGCATGCAACTTCCCATGATTTGTCGACTACGCATCTTGAATAACCCGGATTCCCTCTTTTTTTGAGCTGAGTCGGGTTCCGGCAGCGGCCGGTTCCCTATAATGGCATAAGCTCCTGTTCTTGCCCAACCTGTCCGCACTTCCCGAAGCACCGGTGGTTTGGGGTGGCAGGTGAGGCCTTGGGTCGCTAAAATACCCGCATAATAGCGTTCGTTCACACCGCGTATCTGTATAGGATTGTATAACCGAGAGATGGCACTGCTAACGCTGGGAATCAATCATCGCACCGCTCCTGTCGAGTTACGGGAACGGGTTGCGTTTACGCCTGAGCGTATGTCAGAGGCGTTCGCAGAGTTGCGGGCGGCGTCTGGCGCCAGTGAAGCCGCCATTCTTTCGACGTGCAACCGCACAGAGCTGTATCTCGCCGGAGACGATGACTGCGCGCCTTTGGTGCTTCGCTGGCTGGCGGGTTTTCACGATCTGGATGCCGCCGAACTCGAAGAGGTACTTTATATACATCGCGATGCCGATGCTGTGCGCCATGTGATGCGCGTTGCAGCCGGCCTGGATTCAATGGTTCTGGGCGAACCACAGATTCTCGGGCAGTTAAAAGATGCCTATGCTCTGGCACGGGAACACGGCGGCAGCGGGTCGTTCCTGTCCCGTATGTTTGAACAGACCTTCTCCGTTGCCAAACGTGTCCGTACCCAAACCGCCATTGGTGAGAACCCGGTTTCCGTTGCCTATGCAGCTGTCAGCATGGCTAACCGTATTTTTGCTGACATGTCGCACAACAAGGCGTTGCTGATCGGCGCAGGCAAAACCATCGAACTGGTTGCTCGTCATCTTGCGGATGCAGGCGTGAAGAACTTCATTGTTGCAAACCGCACGCTGGAAAGAGCTCAGGCGTTGGCAGAATCCAGAGGAGGGCAGGGCATTCTGCTTTCTGAGATTCCGGAATACCTGGCCGATGTTGATATTATTATTTCTTCTACCGCCAGCCCGCTGCCAATTCTTGGCAAAGGTGCGGTTGAGCGTTCCCTGAAAAAGCGCAAGCATCGGCCGTTTTTTATGGTGGATATTGCTGTGCCCCGGGATATTGAAGCAGAAGTGGCTTCCCTGGCGGACGTGTACCTTTATACCGTTGATGACTTGCGTCAGGTAATCGAAGAGAACATCCGCACCCGTGAGGGGGCTGCCCGTGAAGCGGAAAATCTCATAGCCGCGGGTGTGCAGGAGTTTTTAAGCCAGCTGCGCGCCCTGGATGCCGTTTCCACGCTGAAACAGTTCCGGCAACGAGCAGAAGTATTACGGGACATAGAAACCGAAAAAGCCCTGCGCGCCCTGCGCAATGGCGGAGACCCCGAGACAACCTTGCGCAGCCTTGCGCGGGGCCTCACAAACAAACTCCTGCACGAGCCCTCTATACAGGTTCGCAAGGCCACCACCGAAGGGCGCACCGAGGTGACTGAATGGCTGAGAGAATTGCATCAGCTTGATGTGTTGGACGCAGACGCGACGACCACCCCGGAAAAAATATGAAACCATCAATACAGTCCCGCCTCGAGCAACTAATTGAACGCTACGAGGAGGTGAGTGCTTTGCTCAGCGATCCGGCAACCATCGCTCAACAGGATAAATTTCGGGAGCTGTCCCGGGAGTATTCCGAGATTGAGCCTGTGGTGCAGTGCTTCAAGTCGTGGAAACAATCGCTGGAGGATGTCAGCGAGGCAAAGGAGCTGGCCAAAGACGGCGATGCGGATATGCGCGAAATGGCCGCAGAAGAACTCGAAATTGCTGAGCAGAAAACCGAAGAGCTGGATGAAGAATTACAGCGGTTAATGCTGCCCAAAGATCCGAATGATAGCAAAAACGTGTTCCTGGAAGTTCGGGCTGGAACCGGTGGCGATGAGGCTGCCATTTTTGCCGGGGATCTGTTCCGGATGTACAGCCGCTATGCCGAGCGCCGGCGCTGGCAGGTAGAAGTACTGAGCGAGAATGAAGGCGAGCACGGCGGGTACAAGGAAATTATTGCCCGGGTTGCTGGTGAAGGTGTTTATGGTGCGCTGAAATTCGAATCCGGTGCACATCGGGTACAAAGGGTTCCCGAAACAGAATCCCAGGGGCGTATTCACACATCTGCCTGTACAGTTGCAATTATGCCGGAGGCGGATGAAGCCGAGGCTATTGAGATCAACAAGGCAGATCTGCGCGTGGACACCTTCCGCTCATCTGGTGCGGGCGGTCAGCACGTTAACAAAACCGATTCCGCTATCCGCATTACACACTTGCCAACCGGTATTGTGGTGGAGTGCCAGGAAGAGCGCTCACAGCATAAAAACCGGGCCAAAGCGATGAGTTTTCTGGCCTCACGCTTGCAAAATGCGGAAACTGAGCGGCAGCAGAAATCCATGGCTGAAACCCGCAAAAGCCTGGTGGGCAGTGGCGATCGTTCTGAACGGATTCGCACATATAATTTCCCCCAGGGCCGCGTAACCGATCACCGGATTAATCTCACGCTGTATAAGCTTGATGAGGTGATTGCCGGCGACCTGGATTCCGTGGTCGTGCCTCTGCAGCAAGAGCACCAGGCGGAGCTTCTGGCCTCGCTGTCCGATGACGAGTAAGTCTTTACTGACCTGCGAAGCCTTGCTGGATGATGCTATTCGCCAGATCGTCAGTGATTCTCCAAGGCTGGATGCAGAGCTGCTTCTTGCCCATGTGAGCGGTCTGAGCCGGACCAGCTTTCGGGCGTTTCCGGAACGGGAAGTGAGCTCAGCGCAGGCTGCGAAATTCAAGAATCTCGTGGCGCAGCGCGCGCAGGGAATGCCTGTAGCCTACCTGCTTGGTCATCAGGAATTCTGGTCACTTTCGCTTAAAGTACGAAACAGCACCCTGATTCCAAGACCTGATACCGAATGCCTGATAGAAGTGGCGCTGGAGCTATCCCTTCCAGATACCGCCCGGGTTCTCGATCTGGGAACCGGCACTGGTGCTATTGCTCTGGCACTGTCCAGCGAGCGGCCGGGCTGGAAGATCAGTGCCTGCGACCTGATGGAAGACGCCGTCGCGCTGGCCCGGGAAAATGCCAGCCGGTTAAAGTTGCCGGTGAAAATTTTCCAGAGCAGTTGGTTTGCAGGTTTGCCGGCTGACAGCTTTGATCTGATTGTCTCCAATCCCCCCTATGTGGCCTCAGACGACCATCACCTCGGTGAAGGCGACGTCCGTTTTGAGCCTGCCTCGGCGCTGGTATCCGGAGCTGACGGACTCGATGATATCCGCCTGATTGTGAATGAAGCCCCTGCATGGCTGAACCCTGAAGGCTGGCTGCTGCTGGAACACGGTTTTGATCAGGCCGGGGCTGTTCAGGGACTGCTGGTTGCCCGTGGGTTTGTTCATGTGAAAAGCTGTAAAGACTACGGCGGTAACGACCGCATGACACTAGGGCAATGGCCCGGAAAAGGAGCTCCCGATGCTCAGTGATGACGAACTCCTGCGCTTCAGTCGCCAGATTCTGATGCCCCGTTTTGATATTGCCGGCCAGGAGGCATTGTTATCTGCCCGTGTACTGGTGATCGGTGCTGGTGGCCTGGGGTGCCCGGTTGCGCTTTATCTGGGTGCTGCGGGTGTTGGCCACTTAACCCTGGTCGATGATGATGTAATCGAACTGGCTAACCTGCAGCGCCAGATCGCGTTCGAAACCACTCAGATCGGCGAGTCCAAAGCAGAAGCTCTGGCTGCCCGGGTGCGCAGTATCAATCCGGCGGCGTCCGTAAATGTGGTAAACCGGCGCCTGGCACCGGATGATTTTGCCCATGAAGTAGCCGAAGCTACGCTGGTTCTGGACTGCTCGGACAACTTCAGCACCCGGTTTGCCCTGAATCGCGCCTGTGTGGCTGCCGGTGTTCCGCTGATCTCTGGTGCAGCTATCCGGGGTGAAGGTCAGCTCAGTGTTTATGACAGCCGGCTACCGGAATCCCCTTGTTACCACTGCCTCTATCCGGAGCAGGGCAATGAAGATCTGACCTGTTCCGAAGCCGGAGTGATTGCGCCGCTGGTTGGTATGATTGGTTCAGCTCAGGCTATGGAAGCGATTAAGGTGATCTCCGGGGTTGGTCGCCCGCTTGTGGGCCGATTGTTGATTCTGGATGCCTGGGAAATGCAGTGGCGCGAAATGAAGCTTTTGAAAGATCCTGACTGTCCTGTTTGTGGCTCGAAATAGTACGGGGCAGGCCGAAGCTGTTGCGGGCCGGGCTTCTACATTTTTCATCAGTCTAGTCTTTTAGCGCCTGAAACCTCGCGATTGCTTCCTTCCTGCTTTCCTTCAAATCAACAATTGGCCTCGGGTATCCGCCGGGAATAACGCCTCCTTTTGATGGATCGTGAATACGCTTGTTATCCAGCTTCGCCAGCTCAGGCACCCACTCGCGGATAAACTCACCTTTAGGGTCAAAACGCTCACTCTGGGTAACCGGGTTAAATACCCGGAAATAGGGTGCGGCGTCTGTGCCAGTGGACGCACTCCATTGCCAGCCGCCGTTGTTGGAGGCCAGAAAGCCATCCACCAGTTTTGACATGAAATAAGCTTCTCCCAGCCGCCAGTCGATAAACAGGTTTTTGGTCAGGAACATGGCTGTCACCATGCGCAGCCGGTTGTGCATCCAGCCTGTTTCGTTGAGCTGGCGCATGGCTGCGTCGACCAGTGGGATGCCTGTTTGGCCAGATTTCCAGGCTTCGAAATGCTGGCCCGGGTCGTTCCATTGCAGTCGTTCGGTTTCCGGCTTGTAAGCGCGGTGCATGCTCACCCGTGGGTAGTGATACAGGGTGTTTATGTAAAAATCCCTCCAGGCAATTTCATTTATCCAGGTCACCAGGCCTTCCTGATTGCCACCCATGCCTTGGGCTTGCCGGGCTGCAATCATGCACTGGCGTCCGGAAAGCACGCCGTTGGCGAGGTAAGGAGAGAGCCGGCTGGTGCCGTCAAGAGCCGGGAAGTCTCTTTGTTCCCTGTAAGCGCCTCCGTGCTCACTGAGAAATTGTTCCAGCTGACCGTGAGCGGCGTCCTCGCCGGTTTTCACCAGAGCTGGCGGAGCATTCTGGAAGCCTTCTGGTACCTTCGTTATGCGGTTTGGCTGAATGGCATCGCCCCGGGCTTTGGGAGGGGGATAGAGCCCTGGCTGGTTTTCATCAAACCAGCTGCGCCAGCGGCGGGAAAAGGGCGTGAATACGGAGTAAGGCTCGTGCTGGCCAGTCAGTATTTCGCCGACAGGGGCAACGGTCTGGTCACGGTACTTACGCGTCACAATATTCAGCTTATCAAAACGGTGCTTTACAGCCTTGTCGCGTTTGCGTTCGTTGATGCCATACTCTTCATTGAAGTGGAGATGGCGAATACTGTGTGCCCTGCAATGGGCTTCGAGCATTGTAATGCTGTCGCTGAAGCGTTCAGCCTCCAGAAATGAAAGCGGTATGCCGAGCTTTGCCAGTTCCCCTGCGAGTGCGTTTGCATGGGCGATAACAAACCGGACTCGTGCCGGCGACCAGTCATGCTCTTTCCATTGTTGCGGAGTGAGGATGAAGCAGGCACGAACGTCTGAGCCAGCGGCTGCCAGGCCGGACTCTTTGCAGGCTGCGGCAAGGGCAGCGTTGTCGGCGGTGCGCAGGTCGTTTCTGAACCATACCAGGTGCGTCATTGGGTTTTCCGTGTCGGTTTCCGGCGTTGGATGTAAGGGTAATTACATCGCGCTGAGGCAATAAAATCACATAGTTGGCTATTCGCCCGGGGTGACTGATTGGATTATAGTTGACTCAACTTTAGTCGCCGTAACTGTAGGGGATTTGCAGCGTTCATGGATAGTGAAACCGAAACCCGGCGTGACGGTAACTGGGCTCAGCCATACGAGCTTGTCTCCGGCCAGACCCAGCATCACAGGCTTGGGCATGTGCGGCTGTGGGTTACTTTATTGGACAAGGAATGGCAGGTGCGCTCTGAAACCCGTGCGCCTGAGACCGATCCGGTGGGCTGGACGGAATCCATAGGGCACCAGCTGCCACATGAAAACGTGTCCCTGCAACGGTTTATCCGGGAAGGGGACTCTTCAACGATAACCTTCATCCCGGCGGTCGCTAACCTTCCTACGGTGATTCGCCCTTATCACCCGCTGACCATTCCCGGAGGCGCGCGTTGCACGATCTATGTGGGAACGGTCGTCTGGATGAAAGTCTGTGCCGGGAAGAACCAGACTCTTCTTACTGAAATTCCTCTGGCTGTTCCGTCTCTGACCTGGGTGGGACGAAATACTATGGAAGGCGAGCTGTGTTACTCGTCATCGAGTTTTGGCCGTTTATTACTTGAGGCGGTGCCGAAACGGCCGTGGCGTGCAGTGACTCCCGTCACGATTATCAATCGCCAGGCTGAGCCTTTGTTGCTTGAACGCTTTAGTTTGCCTACACCCTTACTGTCACTGCATCAGAATGAGCGTGGGCAGTTGTGGACGCCGGGCGTAGTTGTGGAAGTGGCGACTGATATGAATTCAGCAAGTCTGCATATGGATGAAAGTTTACTCACTGCTGCCGGCCCCTGTCAGCAAGTGGCGCCGGCACGGGAAAAGGCTGCCAGAGGGCGCCTTGTGCGGGCCTTTGACCGGGTATTTGGCTAATGCACATTGTGCGGAGTAATGATTGTGGATGATGAGCTGAAAACAGGTGCAATGAATGTGTTTTCCGACATAGCCTGGGGGCAGTGGGTCAGCTCCGGTTTTTTGCTGGTGCTGGGCATTGTTCTCGGGTCGCTGGCAGCACGCAGCGTGTCGAGGGTAATGGCAAAGCGCAGTTCCCGGCACCATACCGTTATGGTCCGGCGGCTGGTGTTTTATGTCATCTTCCTGCTGTTTGGTGTGGCGGCGCTTCGGGAAGCAGGGTTTTCTCTGGATGTAGTGCTGGGCGCGGCGGGCATTCTTACCGTGGCCATTGGTTTTGCTTCGCAGACTTCCGCGTCGAATATGATCAGCGGTTTGTTCCTGCTGGTTGAAAAACCTTTTGAAATCGGTGATTTCATCGAGGTCGAAGCGATCATGGGTGAAGTGGTGGGGATTGATATGCTCAGCGTAAAACTTCGCACCAGGGATAATCTCTACGTGCGCATTCCCAATGAAACCCTGATCAAGACACCGGTCACCAACCGTTCCCGGTTTCCTATCCGCCGGATCGACCTTAGCGTGGGGATTGCCTATGCTGAAGATGTGGAGAAAGTAGAGAATCTGTTGATGGAACTGGCAGAAAAGAATCCTGTTTGCCTGGAAGAGCCAAAAGCGTTCGTACTCGTATCCGCGTTTGGCCCATCCTCGGTGGACTTGCAGTTTTCTTTCTGGGTGCCAAAAGACAAAGTGCTTGAGGGCAAGAGTGGAATGCTTGTTGCCGTCAAGAATGCTCTGGATAACGAGGGTATAGAAATACCCTTCCCGCATTCCAGTATATACGCCGGCAGTCATTCCGAACCCTTCCGTGTGCAACTGTTGGGTCTGGATAAAGCCACTGAAAAGGAAGTGTTGGATGCCGAAAAAGACAGCTGAGCCCCTGAAAACCGTTACTGCTACGCCCGCTGAAAATAAAATCAGCCTGGGCTGGCGGGAGTGGGTGGCGTTACCGGATCTGGGTATAAACCGTATAAAAGCTAAAGTTGATACGGGTGCCCGAACCTCCTGCCTGCACACGTTCCGGACGGAGCCATACACACAGGACGGTGAGCGTCGGGTCCGGTTCTGGGTTCATCCGGTGCAGAATGACATGCATCAGGTGGTGGAGTGCGACGCCCGTGTTCTGGATGAACGTGATGTGTCGGATTCCGGCGGCCACAAGGAGTTGCGTCTGGTGATTGAGACTACGCTGGTAGTAGGCGGCGAGAGCTGGCCTGTTGAAATGACACTGACAAACCGGGATTCCATGCGTTTTCGCATGCTGCTCGGGCGTACTGCGATGGCGGGCCGTTCGATGATCTATCCGGAAGCTTCCTATCTCGCCGGGGAACCGGCTTCAAGGTCTGAAAAATGAAAATTGCAGTTCTGTCCCGTAACCGTCATCTCTACTCGACCCGTCGATTGGTGGAAGAGGGTATTAATCGTGGCCATGAGGTGAGGGTTATCGACTGCCTGCACTGTTCCATGAATATCACATCTGCCAATCCCCGGATTCACTATCACGAAGAAGTGCTGGAAAACTTTGACGTGGTTATTCCCCGTATCGGGGCTTCGGTTACTTTTTATGGTACGGCGGTTCTGCGCCAGTTTGAAATGATGGGAACCTTCCCGGTGAATGAGTCCGTTGCCATAACCCGCTCCCGGGACAAGTTGCGCTCATTGCAACTGCTCGCCCGTAAAGGTGTTGGTATGCCCGTAACCGGCTTTGCCAACAAGCCGGATAACGTGCCGGAGCTGCTTAAAATGGTGGGCGGTGCGCCAGTGGTTATCAAACTTCTCCAGGGTACCCAGGGTATTGGTGTGGTACTGGCGGAAACCCGGACAGCGGCAGAAAGTGTGATTGAGGCTTTTATGGGTCTCAAGGCTGACATTCTTGTGCAGGAGTTCATCAAGGAAGCTGGTGGCGCGGATATTCGTTGTTTTGTGATTGGCGACAAAGTGATCGCTGCCATGAAGCGGCAGGGCGCGGAAGGTGAGTTCCGCTCCAACCTGCACCGTGGTGGTAGTGCATCTCTGGTTCGTATTACGCCGGAAGAGCGGAAAACAGCCATTACTGCAGCCAAGGCCATGGGGCTGAATGTGGCTGGTGTTGACCTGTTAAGGTCAAGCCGCGGGCCTCTTGTGATGGAAGTGAATTCATCGCCTGGACTGGAAGGTATTGAAAACGCTACCGGCAAAAACGTGGCGGGCATGATTGTGAACTGGATAGAAAAAAATCAGGCGCCCCAGCGCACCAAAACCAAAGGCAGAGGTTAATCAATGGCGCGCGCGCCCTTTGAAATGGCCGGAGTTCAGGTTAAGCCTGGAACCCGGCAAACCATAGAAATTCCAGTAGCAAAGTTATACACCCATACCCCTTTGAATGTACCGGTGGAAATTGTGCATGGGCGACGGGAAGGCCCTGTGTTGATGGTGTGTGGCGCTATACATGGTGATGAAATTGCCGGGGTGGAGATTGTACGCCGTGTGCTTACCAATTCTGCGCTTCGTCATTTGCGCGGCACACTGATTGCGGTGCCTATTGTTAATATTTTCGGATTTGTGCACCGCACTCGTTATCTGCCGGACAGGCGTGACCTTAACCGCTGCTTTCCCGGGAGCGAAACTGGCTCTCTCGGTGGGCGGATTGCCTATTTGCTGCGTACGCAGATTATGGAGCATGTAACCCACATTATCGATTTGCACACGGGCGCCATTCACCGTTTTAACCTGCCTCAAATCCGGGCAGAGCTTAAAAATCCGGAAACGGCACGTATGGCGGAAGCATTTGCTGCGCCCGTCATTATCAATGCGGGTCTGCGAGAAGGCAGTTTGCGTGCGTATGCAGATTCTCTGGATATTCCTGTTATCACCTATGAAGGTGGTGAAGCGCTGCGGTTTGACGATGTGGTTATCGGCAGCGGAGTGAAAGGCGTGATTCGCGTGATGCGGGAGCTGGAAATGGTTCCTCCACGGAAAGGGCGTGCGTCGTCGAAAAAACGCTCGGAGATTGCTGCCAGCTCCCAATGGGTCAGGGCCGATATTGATGGGATCATGCGCCCCGTTGCCAAACTTGGTCAGAAGGTTCGCAAAGGACAGAAGCTGGCTATGGTTGCTGATCCGTTTGGTGAATCTGAAACGGCGATTGTCTCTCCCTGCTCCGGCATCGTGATTTGTGTGAACAACCTGCCTCTGGTGAATGAAGGTGAGGCGATCTACCACATCGCCCGCTTTGATGAGCTGAGCGAAGCAGAGAAAGCCATGGATTATTTCCGTAGCTCCTTTGAAGCAGAGGTGAGCGAAGCGGTTGTGCCAATGCACCCTTGGGATGAACTTCAGAAATAGATAAATAAGGAGCTGCCATGATCTGGGATCAGAAGTTTATTGATCTCGCGCCGCTACCGCGGGGATTTCACCTTGTGACCAATGAAATCCTGGCCCAGGCGCCGGATTTGACCAACTGCGAAGTGGGTTTGCTGCACCTGTTTATCCAGCACACCTCCGCTTCGCTGGCGGTTAACGAAAACGCAGATCCGGATGTGCGCGGTGATTTTGAGCGCCACTTTAATGTAATGGTGCCCGAGAGAGCGCCACACTATGAGCACGTTCTGGAGGGGCCGGATGACATGCCGGCTCATATCAAGAGTCTTCTGATAGGCCCCTCACTCACGCTGCCTGTGAGCCACGGCCATTTGGCACTCGGGGCCTGGCAGGGCCTTTATCTGTGCGAACACCGGGACAAAGCCGATGGCCGTCGGATAGTGGCTACGCTGCAAGGGCGCTGGTAAGCGCAAGCTGCGTAGCTTCAACCCAACCAAAGAACAGGCCGCCGTTATTAATTGTGATCATGCGGTGGCGGACCTTCGCCTCCGGGAGGAGGGCCGCCGGGACCTCCTCTACCGGGTGGTCCACCGGGACCGCCTTTGACGGTTGCGCCCATGTAGCAGGTTAAAACTCCGTTCAGCTCGGGAGACCGGGCATGGTAATGGTAGCCATATTCACCGGTGGTATGGCCGTTACAGGCATCCAGGTCGCCAACTTTGCCGATGTCTTCACTATCAAGAACGCCGTGAATTAAATACCCGTCCATGGCAACTGCGAAGGGGGCCGTTTCGCCATCGGGTGCCTCACCAACCTCGCCACAACCGGTCGCAGCGTGCATGTGGTAACCCTCGAACGGATTAACGTGGCCACCACAGTCATCAAATGCGGCGATGGTGTGCGCGCCCAAAATTGCATCCACGGGCGCAGCCGCATCAATGCGGACGCCATTGAAAGATACGCCGAGCGGCGCTCTGGCGGGAGTCGCATCATCCTGTCGCACCGGGGAGACAGGGATCTGTACGGTCGTTGTGACAGGTTCGCCGTCTTCGAGCCATTCCATGCGCCCTTCAACGCAGTAGTTCTCGTATTCTTCCGCCACATCGGGCCGCGCAGCCGCTTCGAACGCTTCCCTGGTGTCAGTGACATGCACATGGCCATGGCCATCATGAAGCATCCACTCGTCATCGTTGTAGATGGATGGCAGGTCGAGGATAAACTCACCCGTGACATCGTATAGATTTTCGCCATCCAGCCAGATACCGACCTCCTCTTCCGTGGCCGTTGTGGTTCTGGGGCAGAATGGCCCTACTTCATGATCGGCAGGCGTGCCCGCAACGGTGATCTCGTAGCAGGATGTTTCCGTTCCATCGGAGAGGGTGCAATCGACTATAGATACGTCTTTCGCCAGTGCGCCCGGCATAAAGAGGCTTGGCCAACTGGCCGTTGGGTCAGGTACAGCACTCGATTTTGCTGAACTGCCCATGCAACCTGTGAGGACTAAAGCCAAGCCTAGAAGGGTAGTGGTATAAACGCGAGGTATAAAAGTGACTGGTCGCGATTTCATCGGGTTTCTCCTGAAAAACTGTCCCTGAGCCAATCAAGCGACAAAAATTTCATTCGCAATGGCCCGGGCAAGGCGTGCATCCACAGGCTCACCATTGAGTAGGGCATACCAGAATGCCCCGTGAATGAAGTTGGATAGCATTTTGACATCACGGGTGCGGGAAAGCTCGCCTTGATCTTGCGCCCGTTGTAACAAATCGATTACCAGGACTTCCCTCGGCTTTACGAAGCGCTCCCTCAGAGCTTCACGAAATGCCGGGTCCTCCTGTGCGGCAGCGATTAATGAGCGAATAGGACTGCCGCTTTCGTCTAGATGTGTGAATACCTGGATCAGGAAGGCCTCAAGCTGCAATTTGCAGCTTTTGTTCGGATTATGGAGGGGGGCGTCAGCATAATGCCCTGTTTCCTCGAATACGGCTTCAAGGACCAAGTCCGCCTTGGTGTTCCAGCGATTGTATAACGTTTGGCGCGCCACGCCGGCGGCACTGGCAATGGCAGCAATACTGACCTTGTTATAACCACGCTCACGCACCAGTTTGAGTGTCGCTGCCTTGATAGAGGCTGCCGCGTCTGCGTCTCGTGGCCGTCCCCCTGAGTGTTTTTCTTCGCTCATTCTCGTCGCCTGAATAGGATTTCTCAAGTACTAGTGTAGTAAGTTTATAGACTGCGGTCTATTATCTGGGTAGACTGCAGTCTAAAAACCTGGCCCGAATTTCAGAGTGGGGCTGATTTCACGCTTTTCTGGTAACTAAATATGCTGAAACCAACACTTACCTCCAGACATGCTGCTGGCATAACCGCAGTGCTCGGTTTGCTCTCGCTTTTTCCACCGCTCGCCACTGATATGTACCTTTCTGCTCTTGGTGATATTGCTGAGGCGATGAACGCGACCTCTTCCGCTGCAGAGTTGTCGCTGTCTGTGTTTTTTCTCGGCCTGTGTGTGGGGCAACTGATTGTAGGGCCATTGATCGATAGCCACGGGCGGAAGGGGCCTCTATTGGGCGCAACTGCGTTATTTGTTGTGACTTCTATTGCTCTGCCGCTGGTTAAGCACATTGAGGTGTTTAATGCGTTGCGATTTTTGCAGGCGCTTGGTGCCTGTGGTGGGATGGTGGTTGGTAGAGCCGTAGTCAATGATTTATACGAAGGGCGTGAAGCGGCCAAGGTGATGACGATTCTGGTGATGCTGCTGACCATTGGCCCCATAGTTTCGCCAATTCTGGGCAGCCTGTTGCTTGAGGCCTACGGGTGGCGCTCGAATTTTGTTGTCATGATTCTTGTCGGCTTGTTAGCGCTGATACTGTCTTTGTTTATCGTGCCCGAAACACTGGCACCTCAAAACCGTATTGCAGCACCCTTTCGGACGGGTGGCCGGACTGCAGTTAAATTGTTGAGACAGCGGGATTTCATAGTGCCAACCTTGATTGCGGGCCTTGTGCAAGGAGGGATGTTTGCTTTTATTACAGGGTCTTCGGGTGTATTTCAGGGCGTGTTCAATTTGGGTTCCCTGGCATACGCGGGTGTGTTTGCCGGAATCGCGACGGCTTTGCTTGTGTTTGGGAAAGTGAATACCCGGTTGCTGGACCATTTCTCTCCGCGGCAGATATTAAAAACAGGTTTGCCATGTTATGTGGCATTTGCACTTATCCTGACTCTGCTTTCAGATACCCGCGAGTTGTGGGTATTCATTCCACCACTTTGGCTGGCCATCGGCATGGTGGGCTTGCTCTCTGCCAACGCCATGGCCCTGTCGATGGGGGCTGCACGACATAGCGCAGGTATAGGTTCTGCTGTATTGGGTGCAATCCAGTTTGGTATTGCTTTCACGGTATCTTCCAGTGTTGCACTGGGTGGAAGTGATTCGCCCCTGCCTATGGCTCTGGGGCTATTGCTCCCTGCCGGTGCTGCATTGCTGCTTTCATTGAGGGCACCCCAATTATGAGCACGTTCTGGAAGGGCCGGACGACATGCCGGCTCATATCAAGAGCCTTCTCATCGGCTCCTCACTTACGCTGCCTGTGAGCCACGGCCATTTGGCACTCGGGACCTGGCAGGGCATATATCTTTGTGAGCACAGAGACCGCGCCGATGGTCGCCGGATTGTTGTACTCTGCAGGGGCGTTGGTGATTCCGGGTTAGCTGATAGCCAGAGTTTTGATCTTGTATTTCAAGGTGTTATTCCTTACATCGGGCGGTCATGTCTATCCAGCCATTCCACCGCAAGAGCGCAATTACGGCTTTTGAGCCTTGCAAAGCAGCGCGCGACACTCTATTTTGAATTCTTAATGCAGTGTGCTATCTACAGGGATGATTCCATTCAGACGCAGCAGCTACACAAAATTCCGGAAGCTTACTGCTCCTCTTAAGAAAAGGTCATATGGGAAAGATACAGCATAGAGTTCTTTATCAAGAAGCTGCGGACAGAATCAGAGAGTTAATCGAACTCGGTACGTTGGCCCCGGGCGAGAAAATTTCCGAGAAAAAGCTCTGTGAAAAGTTCGGTATATCCAGAACACCCCTTCGCGAAGCCTTGAAAGTTCTGAAGTCCGAAGGCTTGATTGAAATTCCGCCAAACCGTGGCGCCCGCGTAACCCTTTTGACCACGAAGGACGTCGAGCACACTTACGACGTCATGGCTGCTCTGGAAGGATTGGCCGGGGAAACTGCCTGCCGGTACATCAGTGATGCTGAGGTTGCCCGCATACGTGAGCTTCACCTCAAAATGGTCGAGCATTTTCAGCG
Organism: Marinobacter sp. F3R11; assembly: GCF_003318275.1. Lineage (GTDB taxonomy): Bacteria > Pseudomonadota > Gammaproteobacteria > Pseudomonadales > Oleiphilaceae > Marinobacter. The sequence goes on from NZ_QOCH01000010.1 coordinate 27,660, forward strand.
TAGTGAGCTCAAGGAGTATTTTCGCGCCAACCAGCAAATTCATGAATGCATCATGCTGGCGTCGAAAAACGATGTGCTCATGGAAATGTACAACAACCTCAGTCAGCGTATTAAGCAAATCCGCTATTCAGCTCAGATGACCGACGAATACTGGAACAAAGCAGTGAATGACCATGAAAATATGATAGAGGCTCTTGAGGATCGCGACGGAGAACGCCTTGGTAACATTCTCCGGAATCACTTGGGTCACCATAAACTCGAGTCCGAAGATCTGAAGGAAATGATTGCCGACTAACTCGTATAAACCCGATCCCGAATTTTTCTGGCAGTATGAAACCCTCCAAATCCTTGGGGTATCACAACGCGTGGTATCCCAGAACCTGACCTTCCTCTTCCATCGATCCAGCGTAGTGCGCGTGGGTGTTGATTCTGCACCATAGATAGGCGGGTGGCTGGCAGCGCCCCTATTCAGAGTCAAGCCATACCGGTTTAACCAATTGAAAAATATTGAAATTCTATCTTTGGTATTAAGTGTGCTTTATAATTATGAATTCATAATACATAATTCCCACTGAGCCTCATAAGAATTCGTCAATGATTTTCTGTTGCTGGCTCATTCCCATGTCGAAGCCGCCAGGGCTGTGTGTTGTATAGAGCCTGGATGTGTTCAGGTGAGGTGGTAGGTACTGCAGTTCAGCGCATGACCGACGAACTTCCTTTTCTGGCAAGGTCATTCAACAAGCGCTATGTCAGCGTATTTCAGGGTTGGGCGCTTGCCGCCCTTCCCGACATTTTTTTGGAGCGAGGTTTGTATGTTGTCAGCGCTGATATTTTTCTCTCTTGTGGGCGCCGTGGCCGGCGTGATTGCCGGCTTGTTTGGTATCGGTGGGGGAGTGGTGATTGTGCCAGCGCTGATCGTCGCTCTCAATCAGCAGGGTGTTGATCCCGTTGTGGTGGTCCATCTTGCTATCGGTACCTCGCTGGGGATCATTACGGTAACCGGCGCGTCTTCAGCGCTGGCCCACTGGAAAAAGGGCGCCGTGGCTTTCGATCTGCTCAGGCAAATGCTCCCCGGACTGATGCTTGGCGCTGTGCTGGGCGGGCTCATCGCTGACCAGTTGCCGGCCGAACTTCTTGAGCGCTACTTCGGGGTGTTCATGCTTCTGCTGGCTTTTCGGATGCTGTTTGCCAGGCCCCCTAAAGAGGGGCGGCAACCAGTCGGATTACCCGCAATGTTTGCTGCGGGAGGAATGATTGGCTCGATCTCAGCACTGTTCGGTATAGGCGGGGGGGTGCTCAACGTACCCTGGCTTGCCAGGAATGGAGCCAGTATGGCGAGGGCAGTTGGTACCTCAGCGGCTTGTGGTCTGCCCATCGCAGCGATGGGCGCTGCGACCTTTATTTTTACGGGGCAAGAGCAATCGACATTACCGGCGTACAGCACAGGTTATCTCTATTGGCCAGCATTCGTCGGCATCGCCGTGTTCAGTGTTCCCTGCGCCAGACTGGGAGTCAGACTTGCCCATTACTTATCGCCACAGCTGCTTAAGCGCCTTTTTGCACTTTTGATGCTGCTGGTTGGTTTAAAATTAATCGTCTGAGCGGCCCATATGTTCGCTGGACCCGAAGGGAGAAGTAACGTGAACAATAACCCTGACATGACAATCAATGGCTATCAGGTCGCCCTTGCAGAGGGGCGCGCTGAACCCCTTGACTGGTGGCACACCTGCGCGGCGCGGATCGAACAGCGCGAGCCCGAGGTGAAAGCCTGGGAGGCCTTGTCTGTCACGCCCCCGGAACTGGATGCTGATCTGGCAGGCAAGCCATTATTCGGTGTGCCTGTTGGCATCAAGGATATTATCGAAACTGTTGATTTTCCGACGGGCTGGGGCACTGGTGGCTACCTGCAGACTCCCTCTTCGCTTGTCGATGCTTCGTTGGTGACACTGCTTCAGAAGCAGGGCGCTTTGGTTATGGGTAAAACAGTCTCAACCGAACTTGCGTTCTTTACGCCAGGTAAGACTCGTAACCCGCATGATCTGTCACGGACTCCCGGTGGCTCATCAAGTGGATCGGCAGCTGCAGTAGCCGCAGGCATGGTGCCGCTGGCCTTCGGCACCCAGACCGCCGGCAGCATGATCCGCCCGGCGAGCTATTGCGGAGTGTTCGGTTTCAAACCGACTTTCGATACTCTTAGTGCCGCAGGCGTGAAATCGTTTGCGCCATCCCTGGATACCCTGGGCTGGTTTGCACGCAATATTGAGGACATCTGCACGACTTTTTCGGTTCTGACGCGCGCGCCACGTATCACGGCACTGAACGACCTCGCTGGTGTGCGTGTCGGCGTCCGTAGCCTGCCCGGCACTCTCCCGCTTGAGGATGATGTCGTACAGGCGCTGGCCGCAGCCCAGGCACGGCTGGAGAAAGTGGGTGCCGAAGTGGTGCCTCTGCCCCTGGATGCACGCTACGAAACACTGGTCGAACACCAAAAAGTGGTGATGGCCTATGAAGCGGCCCAAACCCTTGCCAGTGAATACTCTCGATTATCGGACCGCATGAGCCTTAAATTGGTTGAGCTGATCGAGGAGGGCAAGGCGATCGACTATCCACGATACCGCGAAGCGATGCTAGTGGCAGCGAACCTGCGGCAGGCCCTGACTGCGGTATTCGAGACTCAGGTTGATGTAATCCTTGCTGCCAGTGCTACAGGCGAGGCCCCTGAAGGTATTGAAAATACCGGCGACTCGATCTTCTGTCGTTCCTGGACACTGCTTGGCGTGCCATGTCTCAATCTGCCTCTAAGCAAAGGGAAGACTGGAATGCCGGTAGGTGTTCAATTGGTGGCAGATCGCTGGCAGGACCAGCGACTGCTTGAGATTGCCAGTACCCTGATGGCGAGGGAAGTGGCCGTATAGGCCATGGGCGGTAGCGAAAGTTGAATACCATTATTTTCAGTTTCGACAATTTCAGCCCGATTCCGGGCTGAAATTGTCCCCCTTCCTTTTGAAGACTACACCTGCGCTGCAAATCCTTGCTTGCCCCGAGGCTATTCGTTCCAGAAAAACGAGTTCTTCTACCTTGGTTCATCCCCGGGCAACTTTACGGTGCGTATTTCGCCCTTAGCAAGACGAAGCGTGCTGTTCCGGTGCGAAATTTCTAGCCCAATAACCTTCCAGATAGAAAAATATTAAAATTGTAGTTATTAATCAATAGGATAAGGATTTTGGTATACATTATGCAAAATTCAATTCAGAAGTTGATGAATTAAATGAAAACGACAACCGGAGAGAGAAAAGATGACTATTCGCAGGAAGATTCTTATTGCCACCGCTTCGATTCCCATGATGCTCGCATCGGCGCTGCTTTATGCGGCGCAGCCGATCAATGTCTCTTATAACGCAGCCGCAGGCTCCAGCTGGCATCAGGGGGCCGAACGCTTCCGCGACCTGGTGGATGAATATTCCGAAGGGGACTACGTCGTTCGCCTGCATCCCAATGCTGCGCTGGCTGGGGGGAGTGACCGGGTTGAGCTGGAGATGACGCAATCCGGTGCTATCCAATTTCTGATCAAGTCGACAACCTGGATGACTGGCCTCGATTCGCGCTATCAGGTACTGGGGCTACCCTGGCTTTTCCCAGATCATGAGACGGCTAATGCTGTTATGGACGGCCCGGCAGGTGATGAACTGTTAAATGATCTGGAACGGCACGACCTCGTGGGTCTGGCGTGGGGTGTGAACGGCTTCCGGCAAGTGACCAACTCGAAAAGACCGATTACAGAGCCTGCTGATTTTGAGGGTCTGAGCGTTCGTGTTCCAGGCATTGAGCTCTACTTGGCGATCTTCGAAACCTTGGGTGCTTCGCCAACCACGATGAATTTCGCTGAGGTGTTCACCGGGCTTCAGACCGGTGCGGTCGATGGCCAGGAAAACCCTTTGTCACTCATATGGTCATCGCGTTTTTATGACGCTCAGGATCACGTGACTATCTGGAACTACTCCTACGATGCACTTTCATTTGTCGGCAGTCTGCCTTTCTGGAACAGCCTTTCAGAAGGTGACCAGGAAATGTTTACGAAAGCTGCACAGGAAGCCATGTCGTATCAGCGTGAAGTCGTCGCGCAGGAAGATATAGATCTGATCGATGAATTGAAAGACGCGGGCATGACCGTTACCACACTCAGTGACGAGCAACTGACGGTATTCCAGGATGTTCTGAAGCCAGTTTACGGTGAGTACAAGCAGTCGCTCGGCGAAGAATTCGTGGAGCTCTTCGAATCCGGCGTTGCATCTAATACCAAGTAATGCCGCGCAACGGGGTGGTCGATTCAGGCTACCCCGTTTATTTCTTGCCTGCCATGCGAGGTCTTAACGTGGAAAGATTGAAGAAATACTCGATTTTCACGATTGATCATCTGGAAGAGATCGTTGTTGTCGTGTGTATGCTCGGTATCGTCATTCTCACTTTTACTGCAGTGATTGCTCGCTACGTCCTCAAAATTCCCATTGCCGGTGCCGATGAAGTGGCAACTTTCATGTTCCTGTGGGCTGCGTTATTTGGTGCCTCTGCTGCGTTCAAGTACAACCAGCATGGCAGTGTTCCGCTCCTTGCTGACTTCTTGCCTTCTGGTTGCCGCCGCATTGCTGATTTACTGGTCTTGCTGGTCACTGCAGCGTTTTTTGCTTTTCTGGCCTATTACTGCTGGATCTTTCTGATTCAATCGGTCCGGGTTGGTCAAACCAGCTCAGCGACGGGCATCCCCGTATGGACTATCAATGCAGGTATTTTTGCCAGTTTATCAATGTGTGGGGTTCGGTGTTTGATCGCGGTCGTTCGGGATATCGCCGGCTTACCACGGTACAAGAACGTCCCCTCCTCGGACATGCTCCTTTCTGAAAGTGAGTTGGAACAGCAGTACAAATAGACCTTTTGTTTATTCTGCGGAGATTTATTGATGGATGTACTTTCAAGCGCTGGCATATTGGCCTTGCTGCTTTTCTTTGTTTTTCTGCTGGCTAATTTTCCGATCTCGATATCGCTGGGGCTTGCCGGGGTGGTGGTTTTCGCATACAACCATATTGCACCTTTCACTACCTTGCCGCAGATCTTTTCCGGTGCCATCGATTCCTTCACTCTACTGGCTATTCCGCTCTTTATTGTTGCCGGAAACATGATCGCGCAAACGGGTCTCGCTACCCGGTTAGTGTATCTGGCGCAATTCATGTTGGGCCGTGTTCCTGGTGGGTTGGCGATTACCGTAATTGTTGCGGGAGCTTTCCTTGGTGCCTTGTCGGGCTCGAATGTTGCGGCAATCGCTGCACTTGGTTTTATGATCGGTGCCATGCAGAAAGCTGGCTATCCATTGGGCTTTTCATGTGCCACGGTAGCGGCAGGTTGCACCTTTGGCGTTGTAATTCCGCCGAGTATTAATCTGATTCTTTATGGTGTGATTTCCAATTCTTCTATCCCGGCGTTATTCGCAGCGGGGATAGGACCTGGGCTCATTCTTGCCGTGGTGTTGTGCGCTTATATTTTCTTCGTCGCCAAAAAGCGAAAATTTCCTATTGCCGAGATTGAAAGGACCGGGAAGGAATTCCGGCGGGCGCTGAAGGATGCTTTTTGGGGGTTGATGGCACCAGTAATTATCCTGGGAGGTATATATGGAGGCATATTTACTGCCACAGAAGCGGCGGCGGTGGCCGTAGTCTATGTGTTCATTATCGATCGCTTCGTCTATCGCCAGATTCGGCTCAAGGATTATCCTTACCTTATGTTGCAATCGGGTATCACTACCGGGGTGGTGATGCTGATTCTGGCCATGGCGTCGATTCTGTCGTTCATTCTCATGATCGACGGGACTGCCATGCAGGTGCGGGATTGGCTTCTGGCGGCCAGTGGCGGCAGTGCCGTGATCATGTTGTTGCTCGTCAACTTCATTCTGTTCTTTGCCGGGGCTTTTCTTGACCCTGTATCGGCTATCTTCCTGTTGGTCCCCCTTCTGTTACCGGCCGTACAGGCAGTGGGTGTGGACACCATTCATTTCGGTGCCATTATGACCACCAACTTGTCCATGGCACACATCACGCCACCGATAGGGCTCGCCCTTTACCTGGCCTCTCAGATTGCAGGCATACGCTTTACTCAAGCGGCCAAAGCCGTGGTGCCGTTCGTCATATGTGAGATGTTTGCCTTGATGATCATTACGTATTTCCCGGGCTTCACGCTGTTCTTTGTGAATTTGTTAACTTAACCAGGCTATGCTTTTGGTGAGGTGATTGAGTATGTGTGAGACTGCCCCCCGTTAAGGCATCAAACTCAGAAACTAGAAATGAGATATAGATACGAGCAGGCAGGGATGCTTTAACTTTGACGAGCGAATTGAATTTGACTGGAAGCCGTCAGGCCTTGGAATATTGTCTGGGGTTCGCTGATCGTTACAATGAATTGCGCGCTTTCAGGTTGGCGGAATTTAACCCATAGCATTCTCATAATGGGTGGAAATGCACCCATTTATTGCCCTTTTGTTTTCTCGCTTTTCTAAAACTCCTTGATTTATAGACAGTTTTTAATCTGGCCTGCTCTTTGCTAATCTTTTGTACTGCGGCCCTCTCGGGCTCCATTGAGCACCCAATAAACAAAATGAACCAGGGAGCATTCTCTATGAAGAACCAAGCCATTATGGCAGTGGCATTTGCCACTACTCTTGTTGCTAGCCCCGCTTTTTCTCAGGATCGGGCTGGATGGCCGGATAACTTTACCGTGGGAACGGCCAGTCAGGGCGGTACTTACTTTGCCTATGGCTCCGGTTGGGCCAATTTTGTTGCAGAAAATCTGGGTGTTTCCGGTGGCGCTGAAATCACTGGTGGTCCAATGCAGAACATGGCACTGGTTCATACCGGAGATCTCAAATTCGGTCTGACTACCATGGGGCCTGCCCGTGAGTCATTGGATGGCAATAGCCCGCTCGCACCAGGCATGAAGATGGATAACGTTTGTGCCATGTTCCCGATGTATGAAACGCCTTTCTCGGTTACTGCGCTCAGCAGTTCCGGTATCACCTCTATTTCGGATATTCCCGACGGCGCCACTATCGGTTTTGGCCCGGCGGGTTCAACCTCTGATACCTATTTTCCACGCATGATGGAAACCCTGGGAGTAAAGTTCGAGCGTCGTAATGGCAGCTGGTCGGACCTTGGTGGTCAGCTTCAGGATGGCTTGATTGATGTTGTGGCCTTTGCTGCTGGTATTCCGATTCCGGCGGTAAGCCAGCTGGAAGTTCAGACTGATGTAAACATCATCAGTATGACGGACGAAGAAGCGAAGAAGATTACAGATAACTTCCCGGTATCTGAGTTTATTATTCCTGCCAGCACCTACCAGTCGCTGGATGAACCTTCGCGCGTGGTTTCCATGTGGAACTTTGCCATGGTGAACTGCGATGTGCCGGAAAGCTTTGTATACGAAATCACAAAGCTGACCATGGAGCAGAACGAAAGAATGGTTTCCATTCACAAAGCTGCCCGCAACTCGATTCCTGAGAATTACAGCAAGAACAATGTGCTGCCCTGGCATCCGGGTGCTGCTCGCTGGTTCAATGAAAACGGGTATACCATCGAAGAAAGCATGATCAAGTAATTCCGTTGATTTGAACGCTTGACCAAAAGGGGCCTGCAAGGCCCCTGAACAATAGCCGGCAAATTCTGCCGGCACCGATTTGCCTGTAGGCAGGATCCCCAATGACACTTGAACGACACCCCCAAGATTTTTCCGATGTGGAGGTGGGCGAAGACCATGTGCTTGCCCACGACGTGGATAAAGAGCCTGTAGAGGCAAACCGAAGGCTGTTTGAAGGCGGCATGCTGAAGTTTGTTACTTTGCTGGCGATTGTATACTCATCATTCCATCTTTATTCTCTGAACATTTCGCCGCTGGAAACCTGGTCGTTCAGGATTGTGCACATTGCAGGTGCCCTTGCTCTGGGTTTTATTCTGTTTGCCGGCGCCCGTTTTGTTTCTGCAGAAGAAGGCTCTGCACGTCACCGCTGGACAACATGGGTTGGTGCGGTAGCGCTATTGCCTGCACTTTATGCGCTGTACCAGACATTCTCATTCTGGCAGATGGTTCAGAACGGTGCCATGCGTATCCCTGCTGATCTGGAAACCTGGCACTTTGGCTGGCCTCTTTTGGCTGCAACCGGTGTGGGAATTGTCTTGAGCTGGTTCCACCAGCGTGAACGCTCGCGCTTCAGCGTGCCGGATCTGGTTCTGATTCTGTGTTCCATCGCTGTCGCAGCTTATTTCCTCGTGGCTTATAACTCTGCAATGCGTATGTCTACAGGTACCTCTTTTGCACCTGTGGGTATCTCCTTTGCGGCGGTAGCTGGCACAGCGTTGATTATGGAGCTTACCCGAAGGGTGGCCGGTCTGGCGCTGGTGATTATCGGGCTGGTGTTTCTTGTGTATGTGTTTGCCGGCCCTTATCTGCCAGGCTTCCTTGGCTATCCGGGTCTGTCGGTACAGCGCTTTTTCAGCCAGGTTTACACCGATGCCGGTATTCTTGGGCCCACCACCGCGGTGTCGTCTACTTACATCATTCTTTTCATTATCTTCGCCGCATTTTTGCAATCATCAAAAGTGGGTGATTACTTTGTGAACTTTGCGTTTGCCGCCGCCGGGCGCTCTCGCGGTGGCCCTGCCAAGGTGTCCATTTTTGCCTCCGGTCTTATGGGTATGATCAACGGCACCAGTGCCGGTAACGTGGTATCTACCGGTTCACTGACTATCCCGCTGATGAAGAAAGTGGGATACAGCAAAAAATCTGCTGGCGCTGTGGAAGCAGCGGCATCGACCGGTGGCCAGATCATGCCTCCGATCATGGGGGCGGGCGCCTTCATCATGGCCGAAATTACCGGTATTCCTTACACCGAAATTGCCATTGCTGCCATTATCCCTGCGATTCTGTATTTCGCGTCGGTTTACTTCATGGTTGATTTTGAAGCCGCAAAAACCGGCATGCGTGGTATGCGGGAAGATGAGCTGCCCAAACTCCGCACTATGGTCAAACAGTGCTATCTGTTCCTGCCGATCATCATTCTGGTGGTGGCTCTGTTTATTGGCTATTCGGTGATACGTGCCGGTACTCTGGCCATGGTTTCTGCGGCGGTTGTCAGCTGGTTCTCTCCCAACAAGATGGGTATCAGGCAGATTCTGCATGCGCTGGAAACAGCATCTTATATGGCTATTCAGATTATCGTGGTGTGTGCGGCGGCAGGCGTTATCGTGGGGGTTATTTCCCTGACCGGTGTTGGTGCCCGCTTCTCGGTACTGTTGCTTGACGTGGCAGAGGCCAGCCAGCTACTGGCGCTGATCTTCGCCATGTTTATCTCCATCCTCCTGGGTATGGGGATGCCCACAACGGCTGCTTATGCTGTTGCCGCGTCTGTAGTGGCTCCAGGCCTTGTGCAGTTGGGCATTGAGCCGCTGACGGCCCACTTCTTTGTGTTCTATTTCGCGGTTGTTTCTGCCATTACGCCACCGGTTGCGCTGGCGTCCTATGCGGCGGCAGGAATCTCCGGTGCAAACGCCATGGAAACTTCAGTAGCGTCTTTCCGGATTGGTATTGCAGCATTCATCGTACCCTTCATGTTTTTCTACAACGGCGCGCTGTTGATGGAAGCAGGCTGGTTTGATATTGCCCGTGCACTGGTTACCGCACTCTTTGGTGTGTACCTGCTGTCTGGCGGTGTGTTGGGCTGGTTTGGCAACGTATCGGCCTCATGGGTAGCCCGCTTGTTGCTGATTGGTGCGGCACTGTTGATGATTGAGGGCGGGCTGATATCCGACCTTGCCGGCCTGGGGCTCGCAGCAGTCGCGTTCCTGATGCAACGTCAGCGCAAGGTTCGAATGGCTGCGGCCTGAGACCATGCCCTTATTGCCCGTGCCCTTGTTCTTCAAGGGGGCGGGCGATACTCTGGCGTCCTTGATCGGTGTTGCAGGAACCGGGCTATGTCCTACCGGATAGGCGCTTTTGTTGTATTCGTTATTACTCTTCTGGTGTCCTGGATACTGGGTGGCTGGGTTGGCTACCGGCAGGTCGAACAGGACAGTATCGAAGAGTCTTTCCGCTACCGCCAGCTTGTCGGGAACGAGCTGAACCGGTATTTACCCATTCCCGGACTGATGGCTGAGCACCCGATACTGGCAGAGGCTTTGAGCTCTCCGGATAACCCGGAGGTGATTCACCGGGCGAATGAGCAGATGCAGCGTATGGCGGCTATTGCAGGAAGCTCGGATGTCTATTTGATGGATACGTCGGGCCTGACGATTGCAGCTAATAACTATCAGCAGGCCGATAGCTTTGTGGGCCGGAACTTTGCGTTCAGGCCATATTTTTACGAAGCAATGGAAGGTGGTGATTCCGCAGTCTATTTTGCGCTGGGGCTTATGTCCGGAGTGCGAGGTCTCTACTTTTCCCATCCGGTTCGGGGCCAGGATTCCAGGATTCTGGGCATTGTCACTGTGAAAGTACTGGTTCATGAGCTTGAGTCCCAGTGGCACCGGCCGGATTCCACACGTGAGGCGGAGATGGTAGTGCTGGATGAAGCCGGTGTGAGCTTTCTGGCCAGCAAGCCGGAATGGCTGTATCGCGATTTTACCGGCAGTGCGGAAAAGGCGCCGGGCGAAGCTTCACGCCAGCGTTACCCTGAGCGTGATCTGGAGCCTGTTTCTCTGCAGTACCTTGGTAAGCCCTGGGGATTGTCTGGTTTATCCGGCACCTTGCGTATCCGGGAGGATGGCGGAGGCCTTGAGTATCTGAGCGTTCGCACCCCTCTGCCAAGGCTGGACTGGACGCTGCAGGTTATGGTGAGTACCCGTTCGGTAGTCTGGACGCGCCTGGGGTTTGTGACCGGCGGTATCGCGATCTATTTTGGCGTTCTGCTGGCGTGGCTCTATTTACGTGAACGCTATCGCCGTGAAGCGGAGCTGGCCTTGAGAGGAGAGCAGCTTGAGCGCAGGGTGGCCGAGCGAACGGCGGATCTGGAACGCTCCAATCATAAGTTGCTGGGTGAAATACGGGAGCGTGAGCGCACCCAGGATGAATTGCGGGAAACTCAGCAGGAGCTGATCCAGGCGGCGAAGCTGGCGGTGCTGGGGCAGATGTCAGCCGGGCTTAATCATGAGATGAGTCAGCCTATTACTGCCATTCAGACCTATGCCAGAAACAGCCGGCGATTCCTGGAAAAAGGCGCTGCCGATATGGTGGATGCGAACCTCAGTGAAATTGTCATTCTGTGCGACAAAATGGCGGAGCTCACCCGTCAGTTCAAGGTATTCTCCCGCAAGTCTGAAGGCCCACCGACGATTGTGGATTTCCGTCTGGCGGTGGACGCATCCCTGAAAATCATTGCGGCACAGAAAAATAGTGCGGGCATTGATATCCGCTGGAAACGCCCCGCGCAGCCGGTTTTTTGTCACGGTGATCTGATCCGGATTGAACAGGTGATGGTCAATCTGCTTGCGAATGCGGTGCAGGCTGTTGAAGGTCTGGAGCAGCCGGAAATCACTATAGAGGTTGAGGGAAGAGACGGGATCTGGAGCTGTTTCGTGCGGGATAACGGGCCTGGACTGCCAGCGAATACCGAGCAGATTTTTGAACCTTTCTTCACCACCAAGTCCGTCAAGCAGGGGCTTGGGCTTGGTCTGTCCATATCGAGGCAGATTGCTGACGCTTTGGGAGGCAGGCTTACCGGTTGCAATCGCACTGATGCATCGGGTGCGGAATTTGAATTTACCCTGAAAAAACGTGAGGCCGTGGAATGACGGAACCCTCGGTAATTTTTGTGGATGATGACCCCCACATTCGCCAGGCCATTGCCCAGGCGCTGACCCTGGAAGATCTGTCTGTGCGCTGTTTTGAAGATGCAGAGTCGGGCATTGAGGTTATTACGCCGGAATACTGTGGCGTTGTGCTTTGTGACTACAACATGCCGGGCATGGACGGGCTGGAGATGCTGAGTGCTGTCCAGGCTATGGACAAGACGATTCCCGTTATTATTCTGACCGGTCAGGGCGATATCAGCACTGCGGTTTCTGCCATGCAGCAGGGCGCATACGATTTTATCGAGAAACCGTTCAAGCATGATGAGCTGATTGAGTTGCTCCGGCACGCATTGGAGAAACGGCATCTGGCTTTGGAAAATCGTCGTCTCAAAGCCCAGTTACGCCATTTGACAAGGCCCGGTCCGAGGATTCTGGGCGGCACGCCCAGCATGCAGAAAGTGATGGATACCATTACACCCATTCTGGATATCGGGGCGAATATTCTGCTGTCTGGTGAAACCGGCTCTGGTAAAGATGCTCTGGCTCGTTACATTCACGAGAACAGCCCAAGGGCTGCCCATAACTTTGTTGCTATTAACTGCGGAGCGGTTCCGGAAAACCTGATTGAAAGTGAGCTTTTCGGGCACGAGGTCGGGGCCTTCACCGGTGCGGATAAACGCCGCATCGGGAAGATTGAACACGCCAATCAAGGGACGCTGTTCCTGGATGAAGTTGAAAGCATGCCCATGCCACTTCAGATCAAGTTGCTTCGCGTGCTGGAAGAGCAAAGGGTGGAGCGCCTGGGCAGTAACCAGGTTCAGGAACTGGATGTGCGTATTATTGCGGCCACCAAAGCTGATCTCAAAGCCCTCAGTGATGAAGGCAATTTCCGGGCGGATCTCTATTACCGGCTGAACGTGGTCAAGGTGGATATTCCGCCCTTGCGCGAGCGCAAAGAAGACATCCCTATGCTGTTTCACCACTTTGTTCTGATTGCCGCCGCACGTTATGACCGGGAGAGTATTCCGCTGGATGCGAGCCAGGCAGCCCGCTTAATGCACCACAGTTGGCCGGGCAATGTCCGGGAATTGCGTAACCTGGCAGAGCGATATGTACTGCTTGGTCCGTCTGCTCTGGATGAAAGTGAGCCTGTGGCCAAGGCGGATGTGAGTGGGCGGCGTACGCTTGCAGAGATGATGGACAGCTTTGAGCATTCCATATTGACCAGTGCACTCAATGCCTGCCATGGAAGTATCAAGGACACCATGGTGCAACTGGGTGTTGCCCGTAAGACCCTCTACGACAAAATGAAGAAGCATGGCCTGGATAAGGCTCAGTTCAAAGACTGAGCCTTATCCGGAAACTCCCGGTTTAAAGGTTGGCTTCTGCAAATTCCGCCAGTATTGAGCGCGGTACGCCTTGCAGATGAATATGCCCGCCATGACCGAAGGTTTTGAAGCGTTCCGTCATATAGGTCAGGCCGGAGCTGAGTGCGCTCAGGTACGGAGTATCAATCTGCGCCAGGTTACCCAGGCAGATCACCTTGGAGCCGTTACCCGCACGGGTAATAATGGTCTTGATCTGGTGCGGTGTCAGGTTCTGGGATTCATCAATAATAATCAGACTGTGCTGGAAGCTGCGGCCACGAATGTAGTTCATGGATTTGAAGTGCAGGGGTACCTTGCTGAGAATGTAGTCCACGCTGGCGGTCATATTCTCATCGTCTTCGTGCAGTGCTTCCAGGTTGTCCACGATGGCACCCAGCCAGGGCTCCATTTTCTCGGCTTCTGTGCCGGGAAGGAAACCGATATCCTCATCCAGCCCCTGGGTTGAACGGGTTGCAATAATCCGCTTGTAGAGCTTGCTGGCAACGGTCATTTCAATGCAGGCAGCCAGCGCCAGAATGGTTTTTCCTGATCCCGCCGAGCCGGTGAGATTAACCAGGTGAATATCCGGATCCAGCAGCAGGTTCAGGGCCATGGCCTGATAGATATCCCGGGGCACCAGCCCCCAGACTTCTTCGTTCATCAGGTCGTGCTGGTGCAAGTCCCGGATAACCACCTGGGTATCCGTAATCTTGACAGCCCTGCCTATAAACCCTTGTTCATCAAGAACATATTCATTGACATTGAGTTTGGCCAGTTCACCTTCGCGCTTGAGAATATGTTCGGTTATGCCATCCCGCTGTACAGTTTCCACTTTAGAGATGGTGTCCCAGAAGGAATTAGGGAACTCGATGTAACCCTTCGGCAACAGATCAATGTCGTCCAGAAGCTGATCGTTGTGATAATCCTGGGCTTCCACGCCAAAACCACGGGCTTTAAGCCGCATGTTGATATCTTTGCTGACCAGTATGATATCCCGGGACTTGTGTCGCTCCTGAAGCGCTGCAAGTGTGTTGATGATCTTGTTGTCGTTCAGGTGCTGAGGCAGCGAATGGTCACCTGCATGCTCTGTGCTCATCAGTATGGACAGGGTGCCCAGAGGTTTTGCCATCTTGGCCCGTACGATGGGTACACCTTTTTCTATGTCTTTCGGGCTGGCGTCACCAAGCAATTTGTCGATGGTGCGGATAGCCTGGCGACAATCAGCCGCTACACTCTGTTTGCCGGATTTCAGGCCGTCGAGCTCTTCCAGGACCGTCATGGGGATAATGACATCGTGTTCTTCAAAATTGAGGAGGGCATTTGGATCGTGGATCAGGACGTTGGTGTCGAGGACGTACATTTTTCGTCGAGCTTGCGGTGCTTTTTCCGGGGTTCTGGGCATAGGTGTCGCTACCTCTGTGGTGGATCAGTCGATGCGGGCGCAGCGTTTCGTAAGCTCCTCATCCGAGACGATTTTCAACATATCGTATGTGGTCACGATGCCAGTGATCTTTGAACCTTGGGTTACAAAGATCCGGTGCAAGTGCTCACTCATCATGATATTGGCAATGTCGCGCACAGGCGTGGATTCGTCAACAGATAAAACGATGGGTGTCATGATATCCCTGACCTCAACCGGCACTTTGCCCATTTCTTCAAAAAGTATCATGCGCAGGCGCCGAGCCTCCTGCTGGTCTTCTGCCGTGAGCTCTTTGTCGGCGTCAGTCCTGTTGGCATTCCAGCGGAATTCTGTGATGTCTTTGAGTGTGACTATGCCGACAATTTCGTCCGAGTCGTCGGTGACCGGGCTGCCGGTAATTTCATTTTCAGTAAGAAACCGGGCCAGGCGGTCCATAGTCCAGGATTGCGGTACGGCTTTGATGTTGGGCGTCATTATCTCGTAAGCGAGAACGGTCATCGAGTTTACTCTGCCTTGTGAAGTCCCTGATCCAAAGCTTAGCGTGTCATGCCTTGCCCGTCACCTCTTAGTTACCTGGCGGGTCTTTGTCTACGAATCCGCCCGCCCGTTGGATACGGGCAGGCGTTTTCTGTCTGTAGCCTGTCTGGTCAATGCCTGGTCAGCGTTCGGGCAGGGTTACGTTCAGTTCCAGAACAGAGCAACTGTCGTTGCGATCCACTTCTACCTGGACCATATCATCACTGATCTGGACGTATTTCCGAATCACTGCCAGCAGCTCTTGTTGTAACTGCGGCAGGTAATCTGGCTGATCGCGCTGACCGCGTTCGTGAGCCACGATAATCTGCAGCCGCTCTTTAGCTACGTTTGCAGTACCGGTTTTCTTGCCTCTGAAATAATCGAGGAAACTCATGGCTCAGCCTCCTTTGAACATCCGTGAGAAGAAGCCCTTTTTCTGGGAGGTCATGAAGCGTTGTTCCCGCTCCTCACCCAGAAGGCGTGCAACTGCGTCGTCGTATGCCTGGCCAGCATCGCTTTCCGTTTCGAGAATGACCGGCAGCCCCTGGTTTGAAGAGTTGAGAACAATCTGGCTTTCCGGGATAACACCCAGTAAAGGAATAGCGAGAATCTCTTCGACATCCGCTACAGAAAGCATTTCACCCCGGTCAACCCGGTCAGGGTTGTAACGGGTCAGCAGCAGATGCTCCTTGACCCCCTCCTGGCCCGTTTCGGCGCGGCGGGATTTGCTTTGCAGAATACCGAGGATACGGTCCGAGTCCCGCACAGAGGAAACCTCTGGGTTGGTTACTACAACGGCTTCATCCGCGTAGTACAGGGCCATCATGGCACCGTGCTCGATCCCGGCGGGTGAATCGCAGATGATGTAGTCGAACGTTTCGGAGAGTTCGTTGATAACTTTTTCAACGCCCTCTTTTGTGAGAGCTTCTTTCTCACGGGTCTGGGAAGTAGGGAGGATATAGAGAGTATCAACCCGCTTGTCTCGGATCAGAGCCTGGTTCAGTGTTGCCTCGCCCTGTATGACGTTGACAAAGTCATACACTACCCGGCGCTCGCAGTTCATGATCAGGTCCAGGTTGCGCAGGCCTACGTCGAAATCGATCACGACGGTTTTGTGCCCGCGTTTGGCAATGCCGGTGCTGATGGAGGCGCTGGTGGTTGTTTTACCAACGCCGCCCTTTCCTGAGGTTACGACAATGATTCTAGCCAAGGTCTATTTCCTGTTTCTCGGTGGATTCGTCGTGTCTGCCGGATAAACCGGTCACATTATTTTGTCGGGTTCCAGTATCAGGCTTTTTCCAGCGGTGTCACCACCAGCAGGTCGTCCCTGAGCTGGATTTGCACAGCGCTTTTCCAGCCGTTGTCCTGAAGATCTTCGGAGATTTTATAGTGTCCGGCGATGGACACAAGCTCTGCCTCAAGTGATTGGCAGAAGATTCTTGCGGACTCGGCGCCATGAATGCCCGCCAGGGCACGGCCCCGCAGTGGTCCGTATATGTGTATGTTACCAGCTGCGAGTACTTCGGCGCCTGCCTGAACCGGTGCCAGAATAACCAGATCGCCGTCCGGGGCATGAATTTGCTGGCCTGAGCGAACCGGCTGGCTGATGATACGGGTCGGGGTTGCTTCCGGTGCCGCCTGTGGCGCCGGCGCAGCGGGCGATTCTGTAGCTTCTGCTTTCTCTGGCGCGGAGCCGGTTTCATGGGCCCGGTCTCTCTGGCCGGTTCCGGGCATCAGAGCTAACGAGGCTCCTCTGGCCAGTCGGCGCTGGTCGTCATTGCCTCCGCGAACACCGATTACATGAATATTGTTGCGTCGGCATGTGCCGATGATTTTGAAAAAATCCAGTTCACTGTCGAGACCTTCGTATTTCTCCAGGCTGATAATGAGCGGGATATCCCGGAAGAAGCCGGGAGCCTGGCTGATTTTGTCTTTCAGCGTTTCTTCGAATTCATCGTTATCGAAATAGTACAGCTCCAGCGCAGTCATGGAAACGCTGGCGCTTTTCAGCTGGAATCCGTGTTTTACCCCGGAGGCGGAGGTGTCACTCATGAGTGGGTCTCTTCTCTGGTATCTGGCTCGGATGGAGTTTGGCGCAGGCGCAGCGGCGCACTTTCAAAGCGGATGCCCGACCAGCCGGTGCTGATGAACTGGCGGATATTGCCGTGGCTTTCTTCGGTGGGGTTGTCCAGAACCTGCTTATAATGCTGCGCAAACAGCTTCAGGGTGTCTGCCTCATTCAGATTGCAGTACTGGGCAATGCCGAATACCTGGCAGGAACCCCTGTTTTCATCAGCAGAGTTGAACAATGGCCCGTTGTGAAAACCCGTGGGCTGAAAGTCAAAGTGGTGCCTGATCAGTGCCAGGGTGTCATCAAAATCCGCATGGCCGCCATCCAGTGATGCCAGGTGGATACGCAGTGCTTTGTTTACGTTCATTACTTATGGTCCTGCCTGGGGCCGGTCTGGTGAAGTGATTTCCACTCTTCATAAGGCATTCCGTAGATCTCTTCTCTTGCTGCGGGATCAGAAATTTCCAGCCCCCGTTCTTCAGCCGCTGCACGGTACCACTTGGAAAGGCAGTTGCGACAGAAACCGGCCAGATTCATCAGGTCAATGTTCTGAACCTCGGGGTTGTCCTGTAAATGTTTGACCAGGCGACGAAACGCCGCTGCTTCTATTTCGGTGCGCTCAGAGTCTGGAATGGGGTTTGTCATGGAGCCTCGTGACGGTGTCGGGTGGTTATCATTGGGGTTCCTGACATTCTCAGCATCTTACTTTAAGATACAAGGCTGTATAAATGTACAGAAACCCGACGCGAGTGCAGTGATTATGCCTCAACGCAAGATCATCCACGTGGATTGTGACTGTTTTTATGCGGCGGTCGAGATGCGTGATGACCCGACGCTGAGTAATGTTCCTCTGGCAGTAGGCGGTGCCGGTGGACGGGGAGTCGTCGCTACGTGCAATTACAAGGCTCGGGCTTTCGGTGTACGTTCAGCCATGCCTGGCGCTGAAGCCCGGCGGTTATGCCCGGATCTGGTGATGGTTCCGCCTGATATGGCTCGATACCGGAATGCGTCGAAACAGGTTATGGGTATCCTGCGGGAACTGACAGATCTGGTTGAGCCTTTATCTCTGGATGAAGCGTTTCTGGATGTATCAGACATTGACGATCACAGGGGGAGCGCCACCCTGATGGCTCGTTACCTTCGGGAAAGAGTGAAGAACGAAGTCGGTATTACTATCTCCGCTGGCGTGGCGCCCAACAAATTTCTGGCCAAAATTGCCAGCGATTGGCAAAAACCTGATGGGTTGTTTGTGGTAAAGCCAGATGAGATTGATGGCTTTGTCCGGGAATTAAACGTTGAGAAGCTGTTCGGGGTGGGGCAGGTGACAGCGTCCAGGCTACATGCTCTTGGTGTGCAGACCTGTGGCGACTTACAGACGCTGGGCGTAGATGTGCTGATCGAGCAGTTTGGCAAGCAGGGGTTCCGGCTGCACGAAATGGCCCATGGTCGGGATGAGCGGCCAGTGGTGGTTTCGCGGATTGCCAAATCGGTCAGTGTAGAACGAACCTTCTCCGAGGATCTGCCGGATATGGCTGCCTGCGAAACAGTACTTGCATCGCTGGTTGCCGACCTGAACCTCCGGCTTTCCCGCAAAGGGCGGGACAAGCCCATCCACAAGCTGTTTATCAAGATTCGGTACAGTGACTTTTCCACCCACTCGCTGGAGCGTGTAAGGGAAAATGTCAGAGATCCGGCTCTTGAGGATTACCTGCCTCTTCTGGGTGAACTGGTAACCAATCGCGAGAGGCCGGTTCGCTTGTTAGGCCTGGGTGTGCGTTTTCGCAATGATGATGCACCTGTGACTCAGCTTCGGCTGTTTGATTGAGCTCAGCCCGGGAACAGAATCAGAAAGTCGCTGATAAAATACAGAGTTGATAAATACCCCATGAGTCCTCCGATCAGGGCGCCTGCTGCCACGTCAGTGGGGTAGTGCAGGCCCAGTACAACCCGGGATGCAGCAACGCTCAGGGTAAACGGGAGGGTGGCCAGAGCCAGTGCGGGAGCGGTCATGAATAACATGGCCTGAAAACAGGCAGCATGCATAGTGTGCCCGGAGGGAAAGCTGTAACGATCCAGTGGCGGCGTACCGCAGTTGATGGAGGGGAAGGATATAAAAGGCCGCTCACGGATCAGCCGGCGCTTGAGGAGTTTGTATGTCAGGGTGCAGGCAAGCCCTGTCAGCGTCATCAGCAATGCTACACCGAGCCCTGTTCCGGGCATAATGAAGGGAATGGCAAGGATGAGTGCATACCAGAACCAGCCGTCGCCCATTCGGCTCATGAGCTGGAAATAACGAAGGGCCAGCCGAAACCGGACCATCCGGTTAATAGACTGACACCAGGCGTATTCGCGTTGATCCGCCAACTTAAAAAAGCGAGCGGCTGTGCTTACTGGGCGCATAGTATTGGACCTTTGGGCTTTGGCTTCTTAACACCAGTTGTTCAAATTGCTTGATCTGAGAATCCCAGCCCAGTTCAAGCGCATCCAGTCGTGCCTGGGCCCGGATGCGGTTCAGCAGGCTGGGCTGGTTTGTCAGTCGGAGGGCTCCGTCGACAAACCTTTCATCTATGGCAAGTGGTGCCTTCATCCCGTTTTCTGAGTGTCGAATATGCTCGCTGGCGGCAGCATCATCGTAGGCAACGACAGCAAGGCCGCTGGCCATCGCTTCAAGAACAACGTTTCCGAACGTGTCCGTTTTGCTGGGGAACAGAAAAATATCGCCGGAGGCATAGTGGCGGGCGAGATCGTCTCCTCGCCGGGTACCGCAGAAGATGTAGTCCGGGTGTTTTTCAGCCAGCTGTCTGCGCATGGGGCCATCACCTACCAGCACAAACCGGGTTCGTGGATGTAGCTTGCGTATGCGCTCATAGCAGGACACGGCCATTCGCAGGTTTTTTTCTGCAGCCAGCCGACCTACATAAAGCACTGCATGACCATTTTCTCTGAGCCCCCAGCTCGCACGCAGGGTCTCATCCCGCTTGCATGGTGCGAAGCGCGTGCAATCAACACCGCGACTCCAGATACCGGTTGGCGTAATACCCATATCTGAGGCTACCTGTTGCATTTTCTTTGTAGGCACCAGGGTGATTGCTGTCCGGTTATGGAACCATCGGCCATAGGCACAAAGAGGCTTTGCCAGAAACCCGGCACCGTAGTACTGGCTGTATTGGTGAAAGTTGGTGTGGAAGCCGGAGCTGACAGGGAGCCCCATCTTTTTCGCCGCAGATACAGCTGCAATGCCCAAAGGTCCCTGGGTTGCTACGTAGACCGCATCCGGACGGTCCGTTTGCCACAGTCGCTGGAGCTCGCTGCTGCTGACCAGACCGAAACGCAAGTCTGCATATCCAGGCAGAGGCATGCCTGTCACCACATATTCATGGGCGAATAAAGCTCCGTTTGCATCAGGCGCAGTGTTTTTGCTTTCATGGCGCTGCCGCGGACGTACAACGCTAACCCTATGCCCGTTTCTGACCATCCCCTCGCAAAGGTGTCTCAGGGTGTTGGCCACCCCATTGACTTCCGGGGGAAATGTTTCGGAAACGATGGTAATCTTCTGTATGCGCCGGTTGGCCTGACTGGTCCTGGTCACGACGTTTCCTGTGGTTCCTTTGACATGACTCCACTATGGAAAGCTAGCGTGACCGTTACGCGACACTCCTGTGACATTCTCTTTACCTGTTAAACCAATTTAAGCGGAGGTGCTATGCAAACCCGAAAGCTTGGCAATACCGATATCGATGTCAGCCTGATATGTCTCGGCACCATGACATGGGGCGAGCAGAACACCGAACAGGAGGCCTTTGAGCAGCTGGATTACGCTACTTCCGAGGGCGTTAATTTCATTGATGCTGCGGAAATGTATCCGGTGCCCCCACGGCCAGAAACCCAGGGTCTCACCGAGACGTACCTGGGCAACTGGCTTGCGAAGCGCAATCGTCGCGATGATCTGGTGATTGCCTCGAAAGTCGCAGGGCCGGGTAACGGATTGAGTTATCTGCGTAATGGCCCGCGTCTGACACGCGATCATATTATTGAAGCCTGCGATGCCAGCCTGAAACGCCTGCAGACCGATTACATAGATCTGTACCAGGTGCACTGGCCGGACCGAAACACCAACTTTTTCGGGAAGCTTGGTTATGAGCACGACCCGCAAGAGACATATACGCCAATCGAGGAAACGCTGACGGCTCTCAGTGAACTGGTGAATGCAGGGAAGGTCCGGCATATAGGCGTCTCTAATGAAACTCCGTGGGGCGTGATGGAATATCTGCGCCTGGCTGGCGAGAAAGGCTTGCCGCGGATTGTCAGTATTCAGAACCCATACAATTTACTGAACCGGTCTTTTGAAGTTGGTACCGCTGAAATTGCTCACCGGGAACAGACTGGCTTGCTGGCGTATTCACCTTTGGCATTCGGTATGCTCTCGGGCAAATACATGGGTGGGAAATGGCCCGAAAAGGCCCGTCTGACACTTTATGAACGCTTCAGTCGATACACCAATGGGCGTGGTGCGGATGCAACTCGCGCATATGTCGAACTTGCCAGGCAGAATAATCTCTCTCCGGTCCAGATGGCTTTGGCTTACGTAAATAGCCGGGGCTTTGTTACCAGTAACATTATTGGCGCGACCACAATGGAGCAGCTTCAGGAAAACCTGGGTTCGGTTAGTGTGAATCTCAGCCCGGATACGCTGGAAGCGATTGAGGCGATTCACCAGGAGTTCACCTATCCCTGCCCCTGATATCCGGTATTGCTGAAAATTGACGTAAGGCATTGAGCCATAAGGAATTGGCCGTGCCTGAACGGAGGAGCTGTTACATTCTGCAATACAGGGGATCATTTTTTGACAAAAAGCGAGTAAAGCAGTGACAAAAAAATGACCCGAATGTGTGCAGTTTCACATCTTTTTGCCGTCTTGGGATTAGACTTTAGCCTATGGTAGAAGTAAAATTCTTATCCGGTTAAAAGGTCCTCGTAAGTATCATGATTATTCGTATTTTTGTCGCATTGCTTGTTCTCAACGCCGCCGCTTTTGTGGTTCGCGCCGATGCGGCTGAACGCGGCGTCAATGAATTGAACGAAATCATGACTATCGAAGATGTCTACCAGCTGGAGCAGCGCATGTCAGGTGATTTTGACGATGACGCTGATGCTGTTGCCGAAATCGGATCCCGTTTACTGAGTTTGTCGCTGGTGCGTTCTGATAATACGGGCAAGCACTATGCGTCTCAGTCTGCCCGGGCCGATCATGGGATTGCATTGTTGAATGAAGGCGCCTGCCTGAATCTGAAGTGGAATTTCTGACCTCTTTATCGTATCCCGCAAGCTCCAGTTTGCTACTTTCCTGACTTTTCAATTCTGTACCTCTCTCTTGAAACCACGCTTTTTCTCGGGCTGTATGTACGGCTTCTTCTGATTCTGGCTGTCAAAAAACCTGATTCATGATTTCGTGCATTGTCTGTCCACATATGTCATGTGATGATCCCCCCTGTGGATAACAGCTGATTGATCAATGAGGATCCTGGGTATGGCGACAAACAGAGGGCAGCGCTTTAATGAGATAGAGGCTTGTGTGGATGAAGTGATTCGCCGGGTTGGCAAGACGATCAGGTTGGGACTGCCTTTGGGAATCGGGAAGCCGATCCGCTTCGTAAATGCACTCTATCAGAGAGCAAAGAATGACCCGGAAATAGATCTGCAGATATTCACAGCGCTCTCACTGCTGGCCCCTTCAGGTAGTTCTTCTCTGGAAAAGCGGTTTATGGGGCCGTTTGCGGAACGTCTCTATGGAGATATCCCGGATTTGCAGTATGCCAGGGACTCCAGCAACAATCAGTTGCCCCCGAATGTTCAGGTTTCGGAATTTTTTTTCAAGGCAGGTAGTGCCCTGAAAAACAAGCCTCAGCAGCGCCATTACATATCTACCAACTATACGCACGCTGCTCGTGATCTTATGAGCCAGGGGATTAATGTGATTGCCCAGATGGTGTCACCGGGAGAGGTGCATGATGCCCCGGGTATGGTAAGCCTGAGCTGTAACCCCGATCTGACTCTTGATCTGCTGCTGATGTTAAGAGAAAGCGAGGCGGCAGGCTCTCCGGTAGCCGTTGTGGGTGAAATCAATCGCCAGTTACCCTGGTTTGGTCGCGATGCGGCCATAGCAGAAGACCAGTTCGACATGATGTTTGAAGATGAGTCTTCGGAATACCCGTTGTTTTCTGCGCCTCAGATGGCGATAAGCCCGGCGGATCATCTGATTGGCTTCTATGCCAGTACCTTGCTGAAGGACGGTGGTACCTTGCAGTTGGGAATAGGCTCGCTTGGCGCGGCGCTGGTACATAGCGCCCTTCTGCGCCATAAAAATAATCATGCCTGGAAAGCCGTTTTCGATTATCTCAAGGTTGCGGAACATTTCCCTCTGGTAGAAAAGGAAGGTGGCACCGGGCCGTTTGAGAAAGGCCTCTACGGCTGCAGTGAGATGATGGTTGACGGATTTCTGTATCTCATGCAAGAGGGTATTCTCCGGCGGGAAGTATATGATCATGCCGGACTGCAAACGCTCCTCAATAATGGTGATATCGATGACAGAGTGTCTTTGGACACACTGGATGTACTGCGCCGGGAAGGGCTTATCGGGTCGCCGATGGGGGCTCGCGATGTGTCCTGGCTTACCCGCTACGGTATTCTTCGAAGTGAGGTTGAGTTTAGAGACGGCCGGCTGTATGTGGGAGAGCAGGTGCTGGATGCCGACCTGGATAACGCGGAAGCCAGGGGCGCGATTGCGGCTCAGGCTCTGGGGGAGAGACTGAGTGGTGGTGTGGCCATGCACGGCGGTTTTTATCTGGGCCCTCAGAAGTTCTATCAGTCACTGCGTGAACTCACGGATGCGGATCGCGACCGGATCTGCATGACCAGCGTTAACTACATCAATCATCTCTATGACCATCGCTTCGGTAATCAGCACCTTAAGGCCGCGCAGCGAATCCATAGCCGGTTTATCAATACCGCAATGATGTACACGCTCAGTGGAGCAGCTGTTTCGGACGGGCTTGAGGATGGTCGGGTGATCAGCGGTGTGGGTGGCCAGTACAACTTCGTGTCCATGGCACATGAGTTGCCGGGTGCACGCTCAATTATCGCTTTGCGTAGTACCCGAAAAACTCAGGGGACAAGGGTGTCGAATATTGTATTCAATTACGGACATTGTACGATCCCCCGTCACCTCCGGGATATTGTGGTCACCGAATATGGTATTGCTGACCTGCGGGGTCAGCCGGATGAACAAGTGTATCTGCGACTGATCCGTATCGCAGATTCCCGCTTTCAGCAGGAACTGCTCAGCCGGGCACAGAAAG
The DNA here is from genome assembly GCF_003318275.1 of Marinobacter sp. F3R11. Classification (GTDB taxonomy): domain Bacteria; phylum Pseudomonadota; class Gammaproteobacteria; order Pseudomonadales; family Oleiphilaceae; genus Marinobacter. The sequence continues at coordinate 52,208 of NZ_QOCH01000010.1, forward strand.
CCGGTAAGGTCGATGCGGCCTTCCGGTTGCCGGCTGCATGGAAAAACAATACGCCAGAGGCTATCGCAAAGCTGTTTTCAGATACTGGAGGTGATGAATGGTTTCCGGCATTTCCTTTTGGCCGGGATTTTACCGACCAGGAGCTGGTGCTGGGCAAGGCGCTCAGGAAACTCAAATCTGAAACGGCCACTGGCCGTGGTAAGCTGTCGACCCTCCTGCAGGCTTTCAGGGCCAGAGATGAGCAGGGTTGTTATACCGAATTTTTGCAACGTATGGGGCTGCACCAGCCTTCAGGGCTGCGTGAAAAACTGGATCAGCGTCTTGTGATCCATGGCCTGAAACTGACAGAAAATCCACCGGATACAGGAAACTCAAAACTCTGATGGAAGCTTCTTTAAAAAAACCTGACGTTTTTACTGTTCATTATGTGCTGAAGAACAAAATCGGCGAGCTGGTTGATACTTCAGAAGGCAGTGAACCTCTGCACTTTCTGTATGGCAGCCCGGATATTATCAAAGGTATTCAGGAAGCTGTGAAAGACCGTAATGCAGGGGACTGTCTGGAAGTAACTGTTCCGCCCTCCATGGCCTATGGAGAGCACAGGGAAGACCTGGTTCGGAAAATCCCCCGGTCGATGTTTGAGGGTGTGGAAAATTTGCAGGTTGGTATGAAATTCCAGACAAATACCGGTGACAACGCCCAGATTGTTCAGGTTATGGGAATCGACGGTAATCTTGTCCGGGTTGATGCCAATCATCCGCTGGCCGGTTTTACCCTGTATTTTGATCTGGAAATCATTGAGCGCCGTGAAGCAACCGATGAAGAAATTGCTCTGGGCCGGCCACTGTTTTGAACGGGTTTGCCAATCTTAACCTGAGGTAAATACAGGTCAGTGTTTGTCACCGGCTGTAACCACAAGTCAGTTCCATGTATATTTCTGAATAGCATGTATAATTGCTGTTACATCAGGTAGCCTGTATTGTCAGGTTGCAGGCAAGACACTGAACCCGGAAAATAAAATCAGAGATGGATCGCGTGGAACAGACAAACGAAAGTTGGCGAATTCTTATTGTCGAAGATGATGAGCGGCTGGCCGAGCTGACCCGGGAATACCTTGAGAGCAACGGTCTGGCGGTCTCAATCGAAACTCATGGAAGCTCAGCAGTTGAGCGTATTCGCACCGAGCAGCCAGACCTTATTGTGCTGGATTTGATGTTGCCGGGTGAAGACGGCCTGTCTATCTGCCGCCGTGTGCGACCGTTCTATTCTGGCCCCATCATCATGCTCACTGCACGTACTGATGATCTGGATCAGGTGCTTGGTCTTGAAATGGGCGCAGATGATTACATCGGAAAGCCCGTAAAGCCTCGCGTACTTCTGGCCCGTATCCGAGCCATGCTTCGCCGTGTAACAGAAAATGCCCAGAATAGTTCGGATGAAACGAGTGCCGAAGAGCCTACACGCATGCAGTTCAACGACCTGGTTGTGGACCGCTCAATGCGAGAAGCCTGGCTTAACGATGAAAGCATCGATCTCACCAGCGCTGAGTTCGACCTGCTCTGGTTGCTGGCAAGTAATGCCGGCCGGGTTCTCAGCCGCGAGGAAATTTTCACGGCATTGCGGGGCATCGAATACGATGGCCAGGACCGGTCGATTGATGTCCGGGTTTCCCGGATTCGCCCGAAAATCGGCGATGACCCCATCCACCCCCGCAGGATAAAAACCGTCCGGAGTAAAGGTTATCTGTTTGTGAAAGAGGCCTGACGATTCAGTCTATGGCGCTGGTACGGATTTTCTGGCCGGCGCTTCCCTGCCAGGGTTTGTTGACATGCCCCTGAAGTTTTTCCTCAATCTATATGCTCGCCTTGCTGGCCTCACAGCACTGGTAATACTGCTCTGTATTGCCCTTTTTCTGGGGATCAATTCTGTACGCTCACAATTCTGGCATGAGCGTTTCTCCGAGCCGCTCATGCGCTGGCTGGCTTCCTCTCCCGCTCCTGGGCACCAATATCCCTGGCTGGACTCTCTGAATGATTTCCAGGTTGGAGGCGCTGGGGAGTTGTCGCTTACTCCCGTCATCCGGGAGCGCCTGGGGTATGGTCAGGTGGTTGCTATTGAAGACGGTCTGGGCTATCGGTTTCTGGTGACAGGGCTTAATGGTGAAGTCATACAGTTCAGGGCATCTGAACCCTATCGGGATATAGCTCTCGCTTCTGCTCAAGTTCTGCGTATGCACCTGGACGCCGCCAGTCCGGAGGGTCGCGACGAGGTTCTGGAGCGATTGACAGACGCCCTGAAGATTGGTGTTTTGAGAGTTCAGGGTCCGGAGGCTCTGCCAGGCGATGAGGTGCTGGAAAGGGTATACAACCAGGGTTTCGCCTTTTATCGTGACAACGGTGAAGGTCTGGTGCTTATGCAGTTGGCAGACGGTGAGCTGATTGAGGTTAGCATGCCAGACGGGGCCTTCAATCCTTGGGCGTGGCCGGTCACTTTGCTGTTGTTGCTGGTGTCAGGAAGTGCTCTTGCGCTGTGGTTGATTTTTGTACTTCGAGCCCTGGATAGCAACTTGCGCAAAGTAGAGTCTGTTGCTGTGCGGATTGCTCGCGGAGAAATGAGTGCTCGCGTAGATGCGGGTGAGGGTACGGTTGTCTCTCGCCTGGCAGCGGCGTTTAACGGTATGGCAGAGCACATTCAGCGCCTTGTTGATGTTCAGAGGGAAATGATTCATGCAGTGTCCCACGAATTGAGAACACCGGTTGCCCGCATTCGCTTCGGGGTGCAGATGATTGAGGATTGTCAGGGGCAGGAAGCGCTTCAGAAGCAACTTGATGGTATTGACGGCGATATTCAGGAGCTGGATGAGCTGATTGATGAGATTCTGACCTACGCCCGCCTTGAGCAGGGTGGGCCGGTTTTCAAGCTTGAGGAAGCGTCTGTAACTGAAATTGTGAGGCAGGTTGTGGCGGAGCAGCAGAGAACCCGACCTGCTCTGAGTATCGAAAGTGAAATTGATGAATCAACAGAGCACCTGGCTACCGCTGACGTGGAACCGCGCTACATTCACCGGGCTATCCAGAACCTTGTGGGTAATGCCGGGCGCTATGCGGCTGGTCGGGTGCTTGTGCGTTGTCATATTGACGAGGATCATTGCCGGGTAGATGTGGAAGACGATGGTCCGGGTATTCCGGAAGAAGAGTGGGAGAAGGTGTTTACCGCGTTTGCGAGACTTGACGACAGTCGAACCCGTACTTCTGGTGGGTATGGGCTTGGCCTCTCCATCGTCCGTCGTATTCTGTATTGGCATAACGGGCAGGCATTTGTGAGTCGGAGTGACGGCCTTGGCGGTGCGCGTTTCAGTCTGGTCTGGCCGCGTAACAAGCCGTTGGAGCCAGATATGTGATGCAGCTCTCTGGTTTTCACCAGATGTAACAAAGCGACAACACAAGAGCTACTGAAACAACTGCAGCCGGTACCGATAATTAAAGCGTAAGGGATGACTTCTAACGTTGTGGTTCTTACGAAATTTCCTTGTTTCATTCGTCATTTGAGGGCCGGTTTTTCCGGCCCTTTTTTTTGCGTTCCTGTACTCCGCACTTTTTGTCAGTTTTCCTTTCGGGTATGCACCCATTTTCTTCTGTCCTTGAACCAGCTGCTGGTAGACTCCTGTAAACAGCCAGACATACAGGATCCATAATGACCCGATACCTGCTTGCGATTGACCAGGGTACTACCAGCTCCCGATCCATCATTTTTGACCAGACGGGTACCAGCATTGCTACTGATCAGCAGGAGTTTCGCCAGTACTTTCCAAGTGACGGCCGGGTAGAGCACGATGCAGCTGAGATCTGGGAAACTACGCTTGCGGTGTGTCGTGGTGCGCTGAAAAAAGCCGGTATTGATGCCTCTGAACTGGCCGGGGTCGGGATTACCAATCAGCGGGAAACAACGGTGATCTGGGAGCGGGCGACGGGCAAGCCGATCCATAACGCGATCGTCTGGCAGGACAGACGTACGGCATCACTGTGCACCAAGCTTAAAACCGATGGCCATGAGCAGGCGGTCGTCGAGCGCACCGGTCTGTTGATCGACCCCTACTTCTCCGCCACCAAGATTGCCTGGATATTGGATAATGTGGAGGGCGCACGTTCCCGTGCCGAGGCCGGTGAGCTGGCGTTTGGAACTATAGATACCTGGCTTCTCTGGAACCTGACTGGCGGAAGTTCGCATTTTACAGATGCTACAAACGCGTCCAGGACTGCATTGTTCAATATCCATGAACAGGCGTGGGATGATGAACTGCTATCGCTGTTTCGTGTGCCGAAGGCTGTATTGCCAGATGTTCTCGATAGTGCAGCGGATTTTGGCTTGACTGATGCCAGATGGCTTGGTGCACCGGTTATGGTTGCAGGCATGGCGGGCGATCAGCAGGCGGCGCTGATTGGCCAGGCCTGCTTCAAGCCGGGCATGGCGAAGAGTACCTATGGCACTGGCTGTTTTCTGGTGGTTAATACTGGCGCTGAAGCCCTGCGTTCGGAAAACCGCCTGCTGACGACCGTGGCTTATCGACTTGATGGTAAGCCATGCTATGCGGTTGAGGGCAGTATTTTTGTAGCGGGCGCTGCCATGCAGTGGCTGCGCGATGGATTGAAACTGATTAGCCATGCCAACGAATCCGCCTCCCATGCTGAAACGGTCGGTGTGGATAATCAGGTGTATCTGGTGCCAGCGTTCACCGGGTTGGGCGCGCCACATTGGGACCCCCATGCCCGTGGGGCCATCCTGGGGCTGACCCGGGATACCGGCATTGGCGAGATTGTCACCGCCGGGCTACAGTCAGTGTGCTACCAGACCAAGGATCTGGTGCGAGCCATTCAGAATGACGGTGCAGCCCTGGCATCATTACGTGTGGATGGCGGCATGGTAGTCAATGATTGGCTGATGCAGTTTCTGTCGGACATCCTGAACGTTACGGTTGACCGCCCCAGGATAACCGAAACGACCGCTTTGGGGGTGGCCTACCTTGCCGGGCTGCAAACCGGAGTTTATGACAGCCTGGAGCAGATCTCGGAACTCTGGGAGTGCGAGCAGCAGTTCCAGGCGGAAATGAGTCCGGCGCTGCGGGAGTCCCTGTATGCGGGTTGGCTGGATGCAATCGAAAGGGTGTGCAATAACTGAATCTGTAGCTCAGTTGTTGCGTTCAAAAGCAATGAGATGATCGGCTTCTACCCGGACAGGAACCGTCTCGCCCAGATTAAAATCCTGGTGGCTGCGGAACAGTGCCTCAAATTCCGTGTCTTCAGAACAGCGGAACCTGTAGAGCGTAGAGGTACCGGCAAAGGTCTTTTCCACCACTTTGGGTCTCAGGTCTGACTCTGCATCATAGACAATGTCATCAGGGCGGATAAGCACATCTACCAGAGTGCCGGAGGCCCATTTGTAGGCCCGGTTGCCATGAATGGTGCCTAGCTCGGATTCGATGGTATCCGGCCCCACCGCTTTACCCGGTATAAATCCACCCTGGCCTATGAAGCTTGCCACAAAGCGGTTTGCGGGTTCATGGTAGAGATTGTAAGGCACATCCCATTGCTGGATCTCCCCATTCTGGAGTACCGCTACCTGGTCGCACATGGCAAAGGCTTCCTGTTGATCGTGTGTCACAAGGATGGCGCTTATGCCGAGTGTTTTCAGTATCTCCCGGACATCCAGGCTGAGCCTGCGGCGCAGATCTGTATCCAGATTCGAGAAGGGCTCATCGAGCAGAATCAGTGTGGGTTCGGGAGCTAGAGCTCGTGCCAGTGCAACCCGTTGTTGCTGGCCGCCCGAAAGCTCGTGTGGATAATTGTCCGCCAGATCCTGCAAGTGAACGACGTTAAGCAGTTCCATGACTTTGTTGCGCTTCTGGGCTCTATCCAGCCCCTGCAATCCAAACCCTACGTTATCGGCAATGCTCAGGTGAGGAAACAGGGCGTAGTCCTGAAAAACCATACCGATGCGGCGCTTCTCCGGTGGGAGAGTGCGGCCAGGGAGGCTTATCTGCCGGGAATCCAGGCATATCTCACCACCGGTCAGAGGAAGGAAACCGGCCAGAGCCCTCAGAATTGTACTTTTCCCGCAACCGCTGGGCCCGAGCAGACAGCCTATATCTCCGTGGCTGAGCGCGAAGCTGATACCTTTCACAACAGCGTCTCCGCCATAGCCGCATGTCAGGTTATTTACTTCAAGCAACCAGTTGTGAGTGGTAGTTCCGTGGGAGCTCATAGCGTCTCAGTCCAGGCGATTCAGGATCAGGAATTCCAGCAGCGCCTTCTGGGCGTGAAGCCGGTTTTCTGCTTCGTCCCAGATTACTGACGCCGGGTGTTCCATCATGTCGGCAGAAATTTCTTCGCCACGGTGTGCTGGCAGGCAGTGCATGAGCAAGGCATCCTTTGCCGCTATCTCCATCAGCGAGGGGTTGATCTGGTAGTTGCTGAAGGCCTTTTCGCGTGCTTTCTGCTCGTCTTCCTGGCCCATTGAGGCCCATACGTCGGTTACCAGCAGGTTTGCATTGCGAGCGGCTTCAGCCGGCTCCCGCATGAGAGTTATACGGGAACCATGGGCTTTCACCAGTTCCGGGGCGGGTTCGTAACCTTCGGGTGTGGCTATGTTCAGGTGGAAGTCGAACTGAGCAGCGGCATTAATGTAGGAATGGCACATGTTGTTTCCATCACCAATCCAGGCCACTGTGGCACCCCGTATGCTCCCGCGATGCTCGCGATAGGTCTGCATGTCGGCAAGTAACTGGCAGGGATGGAAGTCATCCGTCAGGGCATTGATAACCGGTGCCCGCGAAGCCTTTGCGAACTTCTCGACCGTTTCATGGGCAAAGGTACGGATCATCACAGCATCTACCATACTGGAGATGACAATTGCAGAGTCCTCAATCGGCTCCCCGCGGCCTAACTGTGTATCCCGGGGAGAGAGAAACATGGCGGAGCCGCCCAGTTGCGTCATGCCGGCTTCGAAAGAGACCCGGGTACGGGTTGAGGACTTCTCGAAAATCATCGCCAGTACGCGATTCCTGAGTGAGTCCCTGACCTTGCCCTGACGCCATTCGTTCCGGAGTCTGGTGCCATGATCCACCAGACTTTCCAGTTCGGTTGTGGTCATGTCATTCAGTGTCAGAAAATGCCTTGCTGCCATGGGATGGCCCTTACCTTGATGAAGCCGGGAATGAGTGAAGAATAGTGGTGAAAAAAGGGCATCAAGTCTAGCCCTTCACGCCAGTGATGACAACGCTTCCGGTGGGTCATGTCCTGCATCAAACTGTTGTGTTTGTTGAGGGACTGGCCCGACGTGTACAATAGAGCCCTGATAAATTCGGTGTAATGGCGCGAAAAAGCGCAACATACTGTTCCGCTTTCAATCATAGGTGAATGCTCATGGACATTAATGAAACCATTAAAACCCAGCTCTCGGAAAACCCGATTATCCTTTATATGAAGGGCTCGCCCCAGGCCCCGCAATGCGGTTTTTCTGCCAAGACATCCCAGGCGCTGATGGCGTGTGGTGAGCGCTTTGCATTTGTGAATATTCTCGATAACCAGGAGTTACGCGAAGGCCTCAAAGTATATTCAAGCTGGCCAACATACCCTCAGCTCTATATTAACGGAGAGCTGGTCGGTGGTTGCGACATCATTATGGAAATGTCTGAGAGTGGAGAATTGGCGAAGCTGGTCAAGGAAGCGGCGAAACAAGCTGAAGCCTGATTGCTGCTGTCACGCTACAGCATTGGCCTCAGGTTGCTCCATTATTGCCAGATGATCTTTGTGTCAAGTTAAGTGCCGAACCCGCAGAAAACCTGCGGGTTCAGGCTCTGTCAGGCTGTTTTGCTGCGCAGGGAGCCTACGACAGCATCAAGAGCCCGATCAATGAATGCTCCTTGCTCAAGCAGAGTCATTCTTCCGCGCCGCATTTCATGGGCAAGCTCAGTACGAGTCTTCTCAATAACTTTCAGGCCCATGCGGTTAACAAAGACGAAGCAGTCTGCTTCTTCAATGATTGCTGAAAGTTTGCATCGGAAGCTTGCGCCATTTACAAGACGGAACTCAACCCAGTTACCTATCTCTATGTTATCAATCTGAGCCATAAACTCAGCGATAGCGGCATCCTCGGGTTGGGGTTGCGGCTGGCTCTTGAAGTTATTCTGCTCGTATTCTTCCTGGGGTGGCTCTTCAGCGATCTCCATGCTGGAGCTTGTGCGGAAAGCCTCTGCCAGTTCGTGCTTGAGCTGGCTCATGGTCTCATCGAGCTTTGAAGCGTTATACGAAACTTCTTCCAGGCCCGCACGCAGTGATTTGAGCAGCCCGGGAACAACCCTGACCCACTGATCCCGTTCGGAATCGTCCTGGTGGGGATGGAGGCACCAGATAAGGTCATCGACAACCTTCACGGTTTCCTGCCAGCGATGCTCCACATCGTCCCGAAGATAGGCCAGGAACATGACCCGGCTCCAGCCATTGATCAGCAGGTTATAGGTAGGCTCCGGGAGCCGGTGTCGGGCAACTCGCTCCTTTATTACCCGATCAACCAGTTCCTGGGCTTTCTGGGATTTGATGCGGCCGCGCTCGGATTCGCGAGTACGTTGCTCTACAAGAGACGCTTTGCGGTTTTCCCTGGCTAGAAACTCTTCGAACTCGTCGTTAAGTGTTTCGAACAGGGTGATATCACCGTCGAACTCGCAGAGGATTCTCTGCACTATGCCGTGAATCTTTTCGTACAGCTTGTCCCTGGCTTTTTCATCGCTGTTACTCCAGCCAATTCCCGCCCGGGCAAGAGCATTGAGCAACTTCCTTGCAGGATGTGTGGTCTTGCTGAAAAAGCTCTTGTCTTTTATGACAACTTTCAGGATTGGTATCTGCAGCCGGCTTATCAGAACCTGAACAGGCGCAGACAGGTTGTAGTCATCGAGAATGAATTCAAAGAGCATGGATACGAGGTTGATCAGGTCCTCATCCATTTCCTTGAGGGCAGGCTTCTTTCCATCGGAAGTGTTGGTCTGCGCCAGAATCTGTTGAACGGCGTCCCTAAGGTCGATGGTAAGTGGCTCGCCTTCACTGAGATTGTGTTCGGCGCCGGCCTGTGTGGCAAATGGCAGGGAGGCCAACAGATTTACCAGTTCATTACCTCCGATAATCCGAATGTCCGGATCATGTTGGCGGGATGGTATGCCTGCATTGGCTCTCTGGCGTGCCAGTAGCTGGTGAATCTGGTCAAATACAGCGTTATTTCCGGTACCACTATCCAGCCAGTTTTCATCTTGCGTGGCTGAGCTGTCCTTCCCGCTGGTTGAGGGCTGGGATTCAGGGGCGCTGTGCTGGTGGCCGGTCTTTCCGTGGTAACGGAAGTTGGGTATAACGCCAGCCTGGACAAGGATCCGGTTTGCTTCATCCAGAAGCATGCCCAGATTGGACACGACGTAGCGATCAAACTGCTTGAGCAGAATTAATCGTTCACGAATCTGTATTTCCAGAGCCTGGATTGCATCTGTAAAAGCGCTGCAGAGATGTTCGGGCGCCATGGGGTTGACGGGAGTTTCATCGGAAGCTCCGTCGTAAACCTGGCTGAATCGGGTCTGGAGCTGTATGAGCGGCCCCTGGAAATGGGCTTTCGCTTTGGTGATCATGGCGTTCAGAGCTACTTGCTCTTCCAGATCATCATCGCCAACAAGTGCGAGATTGTCTGCGTTCGCCTGTTGCGCCAGCATGTCGTCCTGCAGGTGGCCTGTGTGAGGCGGGTTTGCAAAAAACTGAGCAATTGTATTCTGAAAGTGGCGCTCTACGCCTTTTCGCTTGATGCGAATTTCTCGCATGGCTTCAAAATAGCGGTTCTGCTCGTTGTTGCTGCGGGCATTATTTGCCAGCTCAAACAACGAATCATCAACGGCATCAAATGCGCCCTGCAGCAGATCCCCAAGTCCGGCGACAACTGTATCGCGGATGCGGGTGACCTCCGCAGGAACAGGTTTGTTGCTTCCCGCTTCCCTGTGTTCCCGGAGGTAATGTATGCCGGACTGCTTGTTCATGGCCGACTCCTGTTAACGGCTCAACCGGGTACATGACCGAGCTAAAATGTCTGTTTACGATTATATATTAAATTTACCGCATTTTTGATCCCGTTAACATGATTAAAAATCAGGTTAGATGTCAATTCAAAAATAAAGGGTGCTCCCTGAGAGCACCCTTTGCCCATTCACTAACATTAAATACCGGCGACTGGTCTTTATGAGACATAAACCGGGCCGACGCCCATGCTCCAGATCACTACGCTCATGGCAAGAAGGGCGACAAACATCACCAGGCCGACAGTAAGGACTGCTGAGGCAAACATGAATCCACGATCTTCTGGAATTTTCATCAGGATGGGCAGGCCTTCATAAAGCAGGTATACCGCATAAGCAATGGCGACCAGCCCTGCCAGCATGTTCACCCATATATTGGGATAAACGGCAATCACTCCGATCAGGAAGATAGGGGTGGCGGTATAGGCGGCCATTGTAACGCCTCGTGGCGTACGTTCTACTGCGTCATAAGTTGCTGCAAAGAAATCGATGAACTTGCCGAGAATGAATATGCCGGCCAGCATCGCGGCATAAAACAATACTGACAGACTTAGTGCGCTGCTTACGGAGAGGCGTGTGACCTGGCCATCACCTATTTGCCAGCCTACCTGGCTGGTCCCAATGAAACCGGCCAGAGCGGGAATCAGGGCGAGAAGTAATACGTGTCCTGTGTAGAGGCGGGTAACCGATTCGGATTCTTTCCGGATGGCTTCCCATTGTTGGTCGGGGTGGGTCAGAAGGCCAAAAGTATGCGTCAGGCTCATGGGTAAACTCCTTGCGATTATTATTGTTTCGCACTCTACCCAAGTGTTGGTGGTAGATTGATATGCGTCAAGGAGCTGGTTAAATTTTGATCTTTCAAGAGAGCGTTCCTCTATAACCGGAACGTCTATCAAAAAATATAACGGGCGGCCTCAGGTGATAGTTAGCGCTCGTTTTTTACGCTTTTTGGGGTGGACTATCGCTGCTTTCACAACGTTGTCCTTGATCTGGAGGACCTCGACCCTGTGGCCATCTACCTTCAGGCAGACGTTGGTATCCGGAATGTTTTCAAGGGTTTCGGTGATCAGGCCGTTTAGGGTTTTCGGTCCGTCTGTAGGCAATTTCCAGCCCAGGGTCTTGTTGATGGTGCGTACAGAAGCTGTACCGTCAATAATGAAGGTGTTGTCTTCCTGCGGAATGATGTCCGGGCTGGTGTCCGCGTAGTCCGTTGTAAATTCGCCGACAATCTCCTCGAGAATGTCTTCCAGTGTGGCGAGTCCAAGTACATCGCCATATTCATCTACCACAATGCCAAAGCGGCGCTTCCCTTTCTGGAAGTTGATGAGCTGAGTGTTCAGCGGGGTGCTTTCGGGAACAAAGTAAGGTTCCTGGCAAAGCTGAAGAATCATACTTTTGTTGATTTCTTCCTGTTGCAGCAGCTTGGTTGCGCTGCGCAGGTGGAGGATCCCCTGAATGTTATTGATGTCACCCTTGAATACCGGCAGGCGCGTGTGCTGGCTGTTTCTCAGTTGGCGTAAAATGGTGTCAGTATCATCGTCCAGATCAATGCCGGCCACTTCGTTGCGCGGCACCATGATGTCATTCACTGTCACCTTCTCCAGGTCCAGGATGCTGACAAGCATATCTTTGTGCTTTGTCGGGATGAGGGCACCGGCTTCATTTACCAGAGTTCTGAGCTCTTCTCGGCTGAGGTGTTCCGTAGCGGCATCGTCAGGCGAGATTCTCAGAATCCTGAGAATGGCGCCGGTAAACAGATTTACTGCCCATACGATGGGGTAAAGCACTTTCAGTAAAGGGCCCAGTATGTAGCTTGCAGGGAATGCAATTTTTTCCGGGAACAGGGCGGCCAGAGTTTTGGGTGTGACTTCTGCAAAAATCAGGATGACGATGGTCAGCAGGAGTGTGGCAACTGCAATGCCGGCGTCGCCCCATATGCGGATAGCGATAACCGTAGCGATAGACGAGGCAAGTATATTGACGAAATTGTTGCCGATGAGAATGATGCCGATCAGCTGGTCGGTGCGCTGTAGCAACCCTTGTGCTCGTTTTGCGCCCTTATGCCCGGTTTTCGCCATGTGTTTGAGGCGATACCGGTTGAGTGACATCATCCCGGTTTCGGAGCTGGAAAAAAAAGCCGAAAGCATGATTAGCCCGACGAGAATAATCGACAGCGCAGTAAGCGATGTACTGTCCAAACCAGAGGCGTCCTTATGTTGCTGGCAATGAGCGAAAATAGGTTGTGATTGTATCTGGTGTCAAGTGGTTATGGGCGGCAGATCAGCCGCCCTTCCGGAAAACCAGTTCCAGAGCGAACTTGCTGCCGTAAAAGGCCACCATAAGGAGTGCGCAGCCGGCCAGTGTCCAGCGGCTGGCGGTAATGCCGCGCCAGCCTTTTGTGTAGCGGCCGACGAGCAGGCCGACAAAAACCAGGAGAGATAGCAGAGAAAACAGAGTCTTATGGGCCAGATTCTGAGCAAACAGGTTCTCTATGAAAATGGCGCCCGTCACAATGGCAAGAATGAGCATTACGACGCCAGCCCACACCATTTCAAAAAGCAGGGATTCCATCGTCTGTAGTGGTGGCAGATTGCGCACCAGGGGGCTGTTGTAGTTTCGCTTTAGTTGGCGGTTTTGCAGATAAAGCAGAGTTGCCTGTATGGCCGCAAGAGAAAACAGGCTGTAGGCTGTAACCGAGAGCGCGATGTGAGAAAGTAAGCCGTAGCTTTCGCCGGAAACAAGGCGTGATGGTGTGTGGGCGGTTAATGCCATGATTATTGTGAATGCCGCCAGTGGATAGGCGCCCAGAAAAAGGCTTTGAACCGGCTTTTTCAGGTTCAGGCCCAATAGAAGGAAAACGATCAGCCAGGAAATCAGGGCTGTGCTTTTAAACAGGCTGAAGTCTATGCCGCCATCGTGTTGAATGGTTTGGGCGATCAAAAGTCCGTGCGCAGTAAGCGCCAGCATTCCGATAAGGGTGGTGATCGCAATGTTGCTGTGCACACGTCCACGAAAGTGAAGTGCTTGTAGAGCGGTGCCTACGCTATACAGAAAAAGAGAGGTGACCGCGAGAATCAGCGTTCCCATGACTTCCTTATTAACCACTTAGCTGACTGGGAATCGGCAGGCATTGCTGCCGATTTGACCGGGTTGGTCGTTTCACGACGATAGTCTGGTTATAATGTCGCGATTATGCAACAGGAATCAAGGAGCCAGAGCTGGCTCTGCGGTTTATGCACTCAATTTATCCGGGGTACGGAAGAGCCACATGTTTGAAAACCTCCAAGACCGACTTTCCGGTAGCCTGCGCAAGATTTCCGGTCAGGCGCGGCTAACCGATGACAATATAAAGGATACCCTCCGTGAAGTGCGTATGGCACTGCTGGAGGCAGACGTTGCGTTGCCGGTAGTGAAGGACTTTGTAGAAGGTGTCCGTCAGCGTGCTATAGGTCAGGAAGTCCAGCGCAGCCTTACCCCCGGCCAGGTGTTTGTAAAGATTGTTCAGCAAGAGCTGGAGCGAGTGATGGGGGAGGGGAATGAAACCCTCAACCTTGCCGTTCAGCCACCCGCTGTAATTATGATGGCGGGTCTTCAGGGGGCGGGTAAAACGACTACGGTTGCAAAGCTGTCCCGCTTTCTGAAAGAACGGCAGAAAAAAACGGTTCTGGTGGTCAGTGCTGATGTATACAGGCCTGCTGCTATCAAGCAGTTGGAAACTCTGGCGTCTGAAGTCGGCGTTGAGTTTTTCCCGAGTACCGCTGATCAGGATCCGGTTGCCATTGCTGAAGGTGCGGTTGCTGCCGCTCGCAAGAAACACATCGATGTTGTGATTCTTGATACTGCGGGCCGCTTGCACGTTGATGAGCAGATGATGGGTGAGATCGGGCGGCTGCACAAAGCGGTTAACCCGGTTGAGACCCTCTTTGTTGTTGATGCCATGACCGGGCAGGATGCTGCAAACACCGCCAAGGCATTTAACGATGCCTTGCCGCTGACCGGTGTGGTACTGACAAAGACAGACGGTGATGCCCGTGGTGGTGCGGCGCTCTCAGTGCGCCATATAACGGGTAAGCCTATCAAGTTTCTCGGGGTCGGCGAAAAGACTGATGCTCTTGAGCCGTTTCACCCGGACCGGGTCGCATCCCGTATTCTTGGCATGGGCGACGTGCTGTCTCTGATCGAGGAGGCAGAGCGCAAGCTGGATCAAAAGAAGGCACAGAAACTCACCAGAAAGATCAAAAAAGGCAAAAGCTTTGATCTTGAGGACTTCCGTGACCAGCTTCAGCAAATGAAAAACATGGGGGGAATTGGCGGCCTGATGGATAAGTTGCCTGGAATGGGGCAAATGGCCCAGGTAGCGCAACAGCAGGTTAACGATAAATCCATGGGGCAGTTGGAAGCGATCATCTGTTCGATGACTGCTAAAGAGCGTCGTCACCCGGATGTTATCAATAATTCCCGTAAGCGCCGTATTGCCGCTGGTTCAGGAACCCAGATACAGGATGTGAATCGTCTGCTCAAGCAGCACAAGCAAATGCAGAAAATGATGAAGAAGTTCAGCAAAAAGGGTGGAATGGCGAATATGATGCGCGGCCTGGGTGGTATGATGCCGCCGGGCGGTGGCGGAGGAATGCCTCCTTTTGGCCGTATGTAAAAAGCCTTATGTGGAAAACCTGGAAACAGTGTGTTTGCCTGTTTTCATTGGCGCATTTTTAGCATAGAATAGCGCCCCTTTCGAGTATGGGTCTCCGCGTCAGCCATTATTATGGCAAGCGTGAAACGTACAAAGTTCGTATAACAGAACAGGATATTGGTTAAATGGTAACAATCCGTTTGGCTCGTGGCGGTTCCAAGAAGCGCCCGTTCTATCATCTGACAGTAACTGACAGTCGCAGAGCACGTGACGGCGCCTTCATTGAGCGTGTTGGTTTTTTCAATCCGATTGCCCGCGGTCAGGAAGAGCGCCTTCGTGTTGATCGCGATCGTGTGAATTTCTGGATTGGTCAGGGTGCACAAACCAGCGACCGCGTTGCGCAATTGCTCAAGGCTGCTGTGTAAGTTTGCTGACCACCGGGGTTGTTGTATGACGCAGAATTCGCAGGAAACTGTGATCGGTCGGATTACCTCGGTATTTGGGGTTAAAGGGTGGCTTAAGGTTTTTTCGTTCACCGACCCCAGAGAAGGAATACTTAACTATACCGACTGGATTCTTGATCTTGACGGTAAGCGTATTCCTGCAAAGCTTGAGGAAGGTCGTCGCCAGGGGCAGGCGATCGTTGTCAGGCTTAAAGGTATTAGTGATCGTGAGGTGGCCCGCACTTATTGTGGGGCTGAAATCAGGGTTCCGACTGCTGAGTTGCCCGAACTCCCTGAAGGGGAGTATTACTGGCGTCAGTTGCAGGGTCTTGATGTGTTCACGGTTGAAGGTGAGTGCTTTGGTCGAGTAGATCACCTGATAGAGACCGGCTCCAATGATGTTCTGGTGGTGCATGCAACAGCAGGCTCCATTGATCAGCGTGAACGCCTGATTCCTTATCTCCCTGACCAGGTTGTCCGGGAGGTTAATCTGTCAGAGCAGAAGCTGATTGTAGACTGGGATCCGGAGTTCTGACGGGTGTGGATTGGCGCAGTCAGTCTGTTCCCTGAGATGTTTCAGGCGGTAACGGATTACGGGATAACGAGCAGGGCAGTACGTGATGGTCTTTTGACCGTTCGCTGCTGGAATCCCCGCGAGTTTACTCACGATCGTCATCGTACCGTCGATGACCGGCCCTACGGTGGTGGCCCCGGAATGCTGATGAAGATTCAGCCTCTCAGGGATGCCATTCACGCAGCGAAGGAAGCTGCACCCGGAAAAGCTTGCGTGGTATATCTTTCGCCTCAGGGTGAAACGCTGAATCAGGCTGTTGTTGAGTCGCTTGCTGCAGAAGAACGTTTGATTCTGGTGGCAGGGCGTTATGAAGGTGTTGATGAGCGCCTTATAGCAGCAGAGGTCGACCGGGAAATATCACTGGGAGACTTTGTACTCTCCGGTGGCGAACTGGCGGCTATGGCTGTCATTGACTCGGTTACACGCCTCATCCCCGGAGCGCTGGGTCATGCGCAGTCAGCAGAACAGGATTCGTTTGCTGACGGGTTGCTGGATTGTCCGCACTATACCCGGCCCGAAGTTTACGAAGGCCAGGCTGTGCCGGATATTTTGTTGGGCGGTCACCATGATCAGATCCGGCGTTGGCGGCTAAAGCAGTCGCTGAGGCGAACCCGGGAGCGACGCCCCGACCTGCTGGAAAAGCGGGTGCTTACGGATGAAGAGCGTAAGCTTCTGGGAGAAATTTTAAACGAACCGTGTGCCTCTGAATCATCAGGGCATTAAAAGATTGGGTATCAGGAGCATTACGATGAGCGGCAAGAACAACATCATCAATCAACTCGAAGCAGAACAGATGACCAAGGAAATTCCCGCGTTTGCGCCGGGTGATACCGTGGTTATTCAGGTTCGTGTAACTGAAGGCAACCGTGAGCGTCTGCAGGCGTTTGAAGGCGTTGTTATCGGAAAGCGTAACCGTGGCATGAACTCCTCTTTCACCGTACGGAAAATTTCATACGGCGTGGGTGTTGAGCGTACTTTCCAGACCTTCTCCAAGCTGATCGACAGCATTTCAGTGAAGCGTCGCGGCGACGTGCGTCAAGCCAAGCTTTACTACTTGCGTGATCTTTCTGGTAAGGCTGCGCGTATCAAGGAAAAGCTGGGCTGATCGGCTGTGTGCTGAACAACCTCGCAGTGAAAGGCAGCCTAAGGGCTGCCTTTTTTGTTTCTGTCGAGTGAGAATGCAATGTTACGGATAGAGTGTCAGAGGGCGAGGGTGTGAGACCAGAGGATGAAGCGGTAATTGCCCGGTTTGTTGATGCTGTCTGGCTGGAGGATGGTCTGGGTGAGAAAACCCGTCAGGCGTATCGCAGCGACTTACAGCGCCTTGCAGTCTGGCTGGAGAATCAGCCGGGGCAGCCATTGCTGACAGAGGCTCGCAGGACCGATCTGCTGGCCTGGACGGCCAGCGGTCTTGCGGAAGGCATAAAGACATCTACAGCGGCTCGTCGGCTTTCGGGTGTTCGCCGGTGCTACCGGTTCATGCTTCGGGAAGGGTTGATCGCTGAAGATCCCACTCTGCGTATAGATAGTCCCCGGTTACCGCGCCGGCTCCCGGATTCCCTGACTGAGGAGGAAGTTGATGCGCTTCTGTCTGAGCCGGATCCTGGCTTGCCGATTGAACTGCGGGACAAGGCTATGCTGGAGATCCTCTATGGCTGTGGTTTGCGGGTATCGGAGCTGACGGGGTTGCGTGTTGATCAGGTTAATTTACGGCAGGGTGTTATACGCATTACCGGTAAAGGTGATAAAGAGCGTCTGGTACCCCTGGGTGAAGAAGCTGTGGACTGGCTTCTCCGGTATATGAAGGAGGGGCGCCCGGAGCTCCTCAAGGGGAAGGCCTGTGATGCATTATTTCCTGGCAACCGGCCGGCAGCCATGACCCGACAGACGTTCTGGCATCGGGTGCGGCATTACGCCACCCGCACGGGTATTCTTAAACACCTGTCTCCTCATACGCTCCGTCATGCGTTTGCGACTCACTTGCTTAACCATGGTGCAGACCTGCGTGTTGTTCAGATGCTGCTTGGGCATTCCGATCTTTCGACAACCCAGATATATACCCATGTTGCGCGCCAGCGCCTGCAGTCGTTGCATCAGGCCCATCATCCACGTGGTTGAGTCTGTGATTTTTAGGTAAGGTAACGCTTTGAACTTTTGTGGCTGATGGGTGTCGCACGGTTTGATCTTGTTTCTCGTCCATGTCTTGTGTGAATACCTCCGCAAGCCATAAAAAAGTCTCCTGCTGAAAAGGTGTGTTTGCCAGAATGAATGTAAAACGTTTTTTTATGGTCGCCATGATGGCTGCTGGTGTTCTGGGCTCGCCCTTCGGCGTAGCTGGTGATGTTGAAGATGCTATCCGGGATCGCCTCTCAACTGCTGTGCCGGGACTGAAAATATCGTCCGTGCGGGAGTCCGAAGCGCCTGGGCTTTATGAGGTTCAGAGCAGTAACGGAGATACAATTTATACAACGTCTGATGGCCAGTATCTGTTTACGGGTGATTTACTGAAAATTACCAGCACAGGCATTGCCAATGTGTCAGAAGAGGCCAGGGCCGGGGAGCGCCATCAGGCTCTGGAGAGTTATGGTGATAAAGGCATCATCAGTTATAAGGCCAGTGACGAGAAAACCGTGATTAGTGTGTTCACAGACATTGATTGCCCATATTGCCGGAAACTTCATGATGAAGTGGCAGAGTTGAACGATTATGGCATTACTGTGAATTACTACGCTTATCCCCGCTCAGGTCCGGGTACTCCGTCGTTTATCAAGTACACATCCGTCTGGTGCGCCGAGGATCAGCACGCGGCAATGGATGCAGCCAAGTCTGGAAAGACAGTTGAAGCCGCTACCTGCGAAAATCCGGTCGGGGAACAGTTCGAACTCGGCCATCGTGTTGGCGTCACCGGTACGCCTGCGATTGTGCTGGAGGATGGCAATATCGTGCGCGGCTATGTGCCGGCGAAAAACCTGGCTCAAGGGCTTGGGCTGCTCTGACAGGTTTGCTGCCTGGATGCGCCCGGGCAGGACTTCTTATATGACAAGCTTTCGGTTCAGGGCTTATTCAGTGAGCTCTGAACCGGTATACTGTGCGGCCTTTCAGTGTCGCAACATCGCAATGCTGCAATCTACAATTTATCAGCACCCTTCGGGATCAGAGGTGAGAGCTTGAAAGACGTTAGTGTCGGAATCTGCGGACTGGGAACCGTTGGCGGCGGTACATTCAGTGTATTGACTCGCAATGCTGCGCTCATTGCAGGCCGAGCGGGCTGTAATATCCGGATTGCCCGGGTTGCCAGTCGCCGAAGCCGTAACGATATTGATCTTGGCAGCGTCGCCTTCAGCACCGAGATATTCGATGTGGTGAACGATCCTGAGATTGATGTGGTAGTAGAGCTTATTGGCGGTTATGAAACGGCAAGGGAGCTGGTACTTGCAGCTATTCGCAATGGCAAGCATGTGGTTACCGCAAACAAAGCGTTGATTGCTGTTCACGGTAACGAAATTTTTGCTGCTGCTGAAAAGGCCGGCGTTGTCGTTGCCTATGAAGCGGGTGTTGCCGGTGGTATTCCTGTTATGAAGGCTATTCGGGAAGGCCTGGCGGCTAATCGCATTGACTGGATTGCCGGCATTATCAATGGCACAGGCAATTATATTCTTACAGAGATGCGTGCAGGCCGGCCATTTGCTGAGGTTCTTAAAGAAGCTCAGGATCTCGGTTATGCAGAAGCAGACCCTACCTTTGACGTAGAGGGTATTGATGCTGCTCATAAACTGACCATTCTTGCGTCGGCCGGCTTTGGTGTTCCTTTACAGTTTGAAAAAGCGTTTACCGAAGGGATTTCAAAGATTACGCCTTATGATATTGCTCATGCGGAGAAGCTTGGGTATCGCATCAAGCACCTCGGTATCGCTCGTCGCCGGGAAGAGGGTATTGAGCTTCGCGTTCATCCCACGCTGGTTCCCCAAAACCATCTTATTGCCCAGGTTGATGGCGTTCTGAATGCTGTTCTTGTGGATGGTGATGCGGTTGGTCAGACCATGTACTACGGGCCAGGCGCCGGTGACGAAGCAACGGCTTCGGCTGTCATTGCCGATATTGTCGATGTAGCCCGGATTGTTGCGAGCGGGAGTTCGTTGCGGGTGCCTTATCTAGGCTTTGTGCCGGATGCGCTGGACAGCCTGAATGTGCTTCCCATGGAAGATATCCAGTCGGCCTATTTTTTACGCATCACTGCACTGGACCGTCCGGGTGTGCTGGCAAAGATCGCCTCGATTCTGAGCGAGCACGGCATTAACATTGAGTCGATCATGCAGAAAGAATCTGATGTAAAGGATGGCCGGATTCCCGTCATTATTCTGACTCACACAGTGCAGGAACGACAGATCAACCGCGCTATTGAGGAACTGGAGTCACTCTCCGATACCGATGGCTCGGTTGTTCGCATCCGCGCAGAAAACTTTAACTGAGAAAACTATAACGGACAGGTGCGCACGTGAGATACATCAGTACGCGGGGAGAAGCTCCCGCACTGGGTTTTGAAGACGTTCTGCTCACCGGGCTGGCGCCCGATGGTGGCCTCTATGTGCCGGAGTCACTTCCGCACTTTAATCTGGAAGAGATCCGCAGCTGGCGCGGGCTCTCGTATGCAGAGCTTGCGTTCAACATTATGTACCCGTTTGTGGAAGAGGCCATTCCCGAGGCTGATTTCCGGGAGATGCTCGATGAAACCTACGGTTCTTTCGCGCACAAGGCTGTTGCTCCCCTGGTTCAGCTTGATACCAACGAGTGGGTACTGGAACTGTTTCGTGGCCCAACTCTGGCGTTCAAGGATTTTGCGCTTCAGTTGTTGGGGCGCCTTCTGGATTACGTGCTCGGGAAACGCAAAGAACACGCGGTCATTATGGGGGCTACTTCCGGAGACACTGGTTCTGCGGCTATCGAAGGCTGCCGCCGTTGTGAGCATGTAGACATCTTCATACTGCACCCTTACCAGCGTGTATCGGAAGTGCAGCGCCGACAGATGACTACGGTTCAGGGCGAAAATATTCATAATATTGCCATTCGCGGCAATTTCGATGATTGTCAGCGCATGGTCAAAGAAAGCTTTGGCGACCAGTCTTTTCTGGGCGGCAAGGCAAGGCTGGCAGCGGTTAACTCGATCAACTGGGCCAGAATTATGGCCCAGATCGTCTATTACTTTCATGCATCGCTGGCTCTTGGTGGTCCTGACCGCAGCATGGCGTTTTCTGTGCCTACCGGTAACTTCGGGGACATTTTTGCCGGTTATCTGGCGAAAAAGATGGGCCTGCCAGTGTCACAGCTGGTTATTGCTACCAATAAAAACGATATCCTCCACCGTTTCATGAGTGGCAACAGATACGAGCAGCATCAGCTTGAACACACGCTTTCGCCGAGTATGGATATTATGGTATCCAGTAACTTTGAGCGCTTGCTGTTTGACCTTCATGGTCGTGATGGCCAGGCAGTTAGACAGCTGCTCGAAAATGCGGCTAAAGGCCCGGTAAGCATTGAAGACTATCGCTGGAAGCATGCCCGCAAACTGTTTGACAGTGCGGCGGTCGATGACAAGACTACGTGCGATACCATTCGTGAAGTATATGAGCAAAATGAATATTTGCTGGACCCGCATACGGCCATTGGCGTGCACGCTGCCAGAGCATGTCGCAGGGATATGCAAGTGCCGATGATTACCCTTGGTACCGCCCATCCGGCAAAGTTCCCTGATGCTATCGTCGACTCAGGCCTGACTGTAAAACCGGCGCTACCGGCACATATGGCGGATCTTTTTGAGCGCGAAGAGCGTTATACCGTGCTTGATAATGATCGGGTGGGTGTGCAGGCATTCATAGCTGAACACTGGAAGAATGCCTGATCCGGTATGACTCCTAAAAAGATCCTGCGTCGCCCCCAGCCGGGCACTGATCCGGCCTGGGGGCAAGACCTCCCGCCTTTGCTTCGACGCTTGTACGCCGCTCGCGGCGTTACCTCTGATGAACAACTGAAATACACGCTCAAGCATCTGGCCTCACCTTTCCAGTTACGGGGAATCGATCTTGCGGTAGAGCTGCTGGCAGAGGCGATTGCCCGGAATCAGAGAGTGCTTGTGCTCGGGGATTTCGACGCTGATGGTGCGACCAGCACAGCCGTAGCCATACTTGGGCTTTCAATGCTTGGGTTGCAGAGCATCGATTTTCGGGTGCCAAGTCGTTTTGCAGATGGTTACGGGTTAACCCCTGGAATTATCGAGCGCCTGCGAGATGAAGGTGAATTACCAGACCTTATGGTGACAGTGGATAACGGAATCTCCGCTATCGAAGGTGTAAAGGCAGCGCGGGAACTGGGTATCAAGGTGGTTGTGACAGATCACCATTTGGCCGGGGAGGTGCTGCCGGACGCCGATGCAATAGTGAACCCGAACCAGCCTGGCTGTGAATTCCTGAGCAAAAATGCCGCTGGCGTGGGTGTAATGTTTTACGTGTTAATCGCACTACGCAAAAAACTTCGGGATGCTGGCCGCCTGCCGCAACCGGAGCCCAATCTGGGCAAGCTCCTGGATCTGGTGGCCCTGGGAACCGTTGCCGATGTTGTTCCGCTGGATCACAACAACCGTATCTTTGTTGAGCAGGGACTCCGGCGCATACGCCAGGGTGAAGCCCGTCCCGGAATTCTTGCATTGTTGGAAGTTGCTGGCCGGGAATACGCAAATATCAGTTCGACGGATCTCGGCTTTGTGGTTGGTCCTCGCCTTAATGCCGCGGGTCGTCTGGATGATATGAGTGTAGGCATAGCCTGTCTTCTTGCAGATAGTCCCGATGAGGCCGGGCGGCTTGCCCGAGAGTTGGATACGTTCAACCGGGAAAGGCGCACAATAGAGAAGGATATGAAGGCTCAGGCTCAGGATCTGCTTGCTTCTATGTCGCTGGATCTGGAAGGTTTGCCATGGGGGCTGGCACTGTTTGATGAGGATTGGCATCAGGGGGTGATCGGTATTCTGGCGGCCCGTATCCGGGAACAGACACACAGGCCGACGATTGCCTTTGCGCCGGATGAAAACGGCGTGGATGTAAAAGGTTCCGCCCGCTCGATTCCCGGGCTTCATATTCGTGATGTGCTGGCGGTTGTGGATTCCCGGCATCCCGGGGTTATGAAGAAGTACGGTGGTCACGCGATGGCGGCCGGTATGACCCTTGCCCGGAGTGATTTTGATGTCTTTTCACAGGCCTTTGACCGGGCGGTGAGGGATGCTCTGACAGCAGCTGATCTTGAAGCCGCGATTACCACGGATGGTCCCTTGAGTCCCGATGAGTTGTCCCTTGAAACGGCAGCTTTGTTGAAGCGGGCAGGTCCCTGGGGACAGCATTTCCCGGAACCTGTGTTTGACGGTGAGTTTCGGGTAGTCAGCCAGCGTATTGTTGGTGAAAATCACCTGAAGCTGGTTTTGCAGCCGGTTGATGGTGGCGGAATTATCGATGCCATTGCGTTCAATACAGGGCCAGAGGTTCCTGACTACACGCGCACGGGAGCTCGGGTCGTTTACAAGCCTGACGCCAATACGTTTCGGGGGCGGACTAATCTTCAGCTTTTGGTAGATTATCTGGAGCCTCTTTCCTGATTTGCTTTTCAGGCTGGTTTCTGAGAGCAGGTCAGGGGGTGGGGGCTCTTTCTGCCGGAAAAAGATGTCTGAGCGCAGCGAGTTGCTTTTTCCAGAAGAAAGAGCCCCCACCTCCTGACCGATAAGGCAGCACCAAACCAGCGGACAACGGCTGATTTGTCGTCAGAATTCCGGTAGAATCCCGCCACGGTTTTACTCACCATTTTCCAACATGAGTAAGGTTTTCATGGAAATTAATCCCATTGTGACGAAGATTAAAGAGCTTCGTGAGCGTACTGAAGCGCTCAGGGGGTATCTTTGACTACGATCAACGTAGTGAACGGCTGGTCGAAGTAGAGCGGGAACTGGAGTTGCCCACCGTGTGGGATGACCCTGAGCGCGCTCAGGCCCTGGGTAAAGAACGCTCAGATCTGGACCTTATTGTCCGCACGATTGATAACCTCACAACTGGCCTGGCTGACGCAGAAAGTCTGCTGGAAATGGCGGTTGAGGAGGATGACGAAGCTACCGTTGCTGATATTGAATCAGACCTTGCTACTCTTGATTCCGAACTTGAGAAGCTCGAATTCCGACGGATGTTTTCCGGTGATATGGATGCCAATAATGCCTATCTTGATATCCAGGCCGGGTCGGGTGGTACTGAGGCTCAGGACTGGGCGGAGATGCTTTTGCGCATGTATTTACGCTGGGCTGAACGCCGCGGTTTCAAGGCTGAAATTGTTGAACTTCAGGACGGTGATGTAGCCGGTATCAAAAGTGCCACTATTCATATCCAGGGCGAATATGCCTTCGGGTGGTTGCGCACCGAGACGGGTGTGCACCGGCTGGTGCGTAAGTCGCCGTTCGATTCTGGCAACCGTCGGCACACATCATTTTCCTCGGTATTTGTGTCGCCGGAGGTGGACGACAGTTTCGAGATTGAAATCAATCCTGCGGATTTGCGTGTGGATGTTTACCGTGCATCCGGCGCCGGTGGCCAGCACGTTAACCGAACGGAATCTGCGGTACGTCTGACCCATAATCCGACGGGGGTTGTTGTGGCCTGTCAGGCCGGGCGAAGCCAGCATCAGAACAAAGATCAGGCCATGAAGCAGCTCAAAGCCAAGCTTTATGAGCGTGAGATGCAGGAACGCAACGCCGAGAAACAGAAAGCCGAAGACGCAAAATCCGATATTGGCTGGGGTAGCCAGATTCGCTCCTATGTGCTGGATGACAGCCGGATCAAGGATTTGCGCACAAAAGTTGAAACCAGCAACACTCAGTCCGTGTTGGATGGTGATATTGATAAGTTCATTGAAGCCAGCCTGAAGATGGCGCTGTAATCAGCGCCTTAATCAAGCCAACCTGAACCGAACTCCCCTGATTTCTAGCGAGCCAACATGACTGAACACACTAAGAATGCACCGCAAGAGGACAACAAGCTGATAGCTGAGCGCCGTGCCAAACTGGCAGAGTTGCGTGAAAGTGGCAATCCTTTCCCCAATGATTTCCGACGCGACACCACCGCCGCTGAACTGCAGGCAAAATACGGTGACAAGAGCAAGGAAGAGTTGGAGTCTATGGGGCTCAAGGTTGCGATCGCCGGACGCATGATGCTTGACCGGAAAGCGTTCAAAGTGGTCCAGGACATGACTGGCCGTATGCAGATCTATGCAACCAAAGATGTGCAGAAAGATACAAAGCATTGGGATCTTGGGGATATTGTCGGGGTGCGGGGCACCTTGTGCAAAAGTGGTAAGGGTGATCTGTATGTGGCCATGGACGAGTATGTGTTGCTCACAAAGTCTCTGCGCCCACTGCCGGAAAAACACAAAGGGCTGACAGATACAGAATCCCGTTATCGTCACCGCTATGTGGATCTGATGGTTAATGAAGATAGCCGTCGGGTATTTCTTGCGCGCTCGAAAATCATTACTGCCATGCGCCAGTTTTTTGCCGATAGAGATTTCATGGAGGTGGAAACCCCCATGCTGCAGGTTATTCCTGGTGGCGCCACCGCACGGCCGTTTATGACCCACCATAACGCTCTGGGTATTGATATGTACCTGCGCATCGCGCCGGAGCTGTTCCTGAAACGTCTCGTAGTAGGCGGCTTTGAACGAGTGTTCGAAATTAACCGTAATTTCCGGAATGAGGGCCTGTCTACCCGCCACAACCCGGAATTTACTATGGTGGAATTCTATCAGGCGTACGCTGATTACAACGACCTGATGGATCTTACCGAAGACATGTTGCGGACTATTGCTGAGCAGGTTCTGGGTACTACCACTGTTGTAAATACCCGGACTCTCGCTGATGGTACGGAAGAGTCAATTGAGTACGACTTCGGCAAGCCCTTCGAGCGCCTGACTGTTGTGGACGCTATCCTGCGTTTCTCTCCGGATGTGACTGCGGACCAGTTGGCAGACGAGGCGTCAGCGCGACAGGTGGCTAAGGATCTGGGTATTCAGGTCAAAGATGGCTGGGGACTGGGTAAAATCCAGATTGAGATCTTTGAAGCGACGGCAGAGCATCGGTTGATGCAGCCAACGTTTATCACTGAATATCCGAAAGAAGTGTCACCGCTTGCCCGTTGCAAAGACAGCAATCCCTTTGTTACCGAACGCTTTGAGTTCTTCGTGGGTGGGCGTGAAATTGCGAACGGCTTTTCCGAGCTCAACGACGCGGAAGACCAGGCCGAACGTTTTCAGGCTCAGGTCGCAGAAAAGGATGCTGGTGATGATGAAGCCATGTTCTACGATGAAGACTATGTGATGGCTCTGGAGTATGGCCTTCCGCCCACAGCGGGTGAGGGTATTGGTATCGATCGGCTGGCTATGCTGCTGACCGATTCCCCGTCCATTCGTGACGTTATTCTGTTCCCCGCCATGCGGCCTGAACACAAAATCGAGAGTTCGAAACACGACAGCCCGAAAGGCTGAAACGCTGAACGCGAGGGGTAAACCATGCATCCGGTTGAGGTTCTGGAAAGTCATCTCAAGCCCGGCCGGGGCTGGAAAGAATACCTTGCGGACGAGTTCCGTCAGCCCTATATGCAGGTGCTGGCGGAATTTCTGGCTGCGGAAGAAAGTGCCGGTAAGGTACTCTTCCCGGCCAGTGTTCATTGTTTCAATGCCCTCAACAGCACACCTTTGGATCAGGTGCGTGTTGTCATTCTGGGGCAGGATCCATACCACGGCCCCGGGCAGGCCCACGGCCTGTGTTTTTCAGTAAGGCCTGAGGTTCCGACTCCCCCTTCCCTCGTTAATATATTCAAGGAAATCCAGAGTGATCTGGGTATTGCTCCGTCGGATCATGGATGCCTGCAGCCCTGGGCTGACCGGGGCGTCTTGCTTTTGAACAGTGTGCTCACGGTTGTTCAGGGGCAGGCGGGTGCGCATCAGGGAAAAGGCTGGGAGACGTTTACAGATCGTGTGATTGAGACTGTCAATCGCGAACGTGAGGGTGTTGTGTTTTTGCTATGGGGCAGCTATGCGAGGAAGAAGGGGCAGCACATTGATCGCCGTCGGCATCTGGTGCTGGAAGGGCCGCATCCGTCTCCGCTCAGTGCATACCGGGGATTCTTTGGTTGTAAACACTTCTCCCGGGCCAATGACTGGCTCCGGGATCAAGGGCAGGAGCCTGTCAATTGGGAACTGCCCTCCAAGGCAGATTTGATTGCCAGCTATAAGAAATCCTGAACTTATTGCAGCAGGGCCATTGCAGCTTCCATCTCTGCGTTCAGGTCTTCTTCTTCGCTCATATCAATATTGGGGTCGAGACCAAGGCGATCAAAAGCCGAGATTGCAGACCAGTCCATTTCAGTCCAGGGATGCTGAGAGCCGGCAACCAACTGAAGGTTGGCCACCATAACCAGATCAGCATAGTCGGCTGAAGGCTGTTTTCTCAGGAAGTCAGCGTATTCCAGAGGGACATTCTGCAGGTGTTTCGGGAAATCCCACCTTTTCAGAATGGCTGCACCGATTCGCGGGTGCAGATGTTCAATGACTTTGTCGAGCATGTCACTGCTGATCTGCACATCCTCGTCTTCTACGTAACGCAGTATGGGCAGCACGCCTATCAGGTGCACCAGACCGGCGAGCGTCGCCTGGTCGGGCTTCAGTTTCGTGTAATGCTGGGCAAGAACATGGCATATGCCGGCTACTTCGGTGCTGGTTTGCCATGTTGCACGCAGGCGCTTGTCGATCATGTCAGAGGTTGCCTGAAACATCTGCTGCATTGCCAGGCCCATGGCCAGGCTGCTGGTGTAGGTCATGCCAAGACGACTTACTGCCATGTTCAGGTTTTCTATGGCACGGTTTCCCCGAAAAAGAGGGCTGTTGCAAACGCGGATAATGCGAGCTGAAAGCGCTGTATCGTTGCTGATAACCTTGACCAGATCGCCAATGGTTGAGTCTTCCGACTCAGCAATCTCGCGTACCTGAAGCGCTGCTTCTGGCAGGGTGGGGAGTATCAGTTTGTCGTTTTCGATCGCGGCAGTGAGATCTGCTTTGATGGTTTCAGCAATGTTCGACATAGTTCGGTACGGATCCGCTTGGCAGTTCGGGGGCGCTGCATTACTGCGCGGGTCTGACACCCCGAGGGTCATGATTATGAATTCTATTTATAGCAAATTCTGTCAGAGTTGGGTGTCAACTTATGTATCATTATTTGCGCTATTTTCTCGCTCAGTAACTCTGTAAGGCAATGGTTCCAGTTGTAAAGGGGAATCTGGCTGGCCGCTTGCTGTTAACTTGCCATCGACAGCGTCATGACGGACGACCGCAAGCAGTTCGCAGGAGCCGTTGTTGAAACCGACGGCGTTGACGACTTCTCCCACTGATTGCTCTCCCTTGATTATAGGTGTTCCCGGTGCCGGCACGGAACCAATGCAGTCACTGTGAAAACGGAACAGGCTCTTTTTGAGCTGCCCGAGAAAGTGCATTCGGGCTATCACCTCCTGACCAGTGTAGCAGCCTTTTTTGAAGTGTATGCCGCCAAGGTGTTGCCAGTTGAGCATCTGGGGTACATAGGATTCGCTGGTTGCCATGCTCAGCATGGCAACCCCTGCGGCAATTTCGGAGGCCTGCCAGTCTGCGAGGGTTTTCTCCGGAATAGCTTCTAGCTCAAGATCCTTTGCACTGGTTTGCCACAATTCATAGCGGGGCAGTCCGGCTACTGTGCTTTCTGTGCGGATTAGGAAGCCTGAGTCCAGTACCATTGTGTCTCCTGGGGACTTCAGTTCGTCCAGCCTGCCCCCGGCAAGGCCTGATGCCGCTTCATTGCCCAGAAGTCCTGTGATGCGCCCCTCCATCAACGGTGCCATGGAGGTGCCGCGGAACAGCATGATGTATTTGCGCAGATGGGTTATGACCGCATCTGCCAGTTCGGCGGGCAGGTCCATCAGAACGTCATCGCCATCACGTACCAGGCGTGTGAGGCAGTACGCCCGGCCTTTGGGGGTTGCACCTGCAGCGCGCGGTGATGAGCCTGCTTTGACGTCGTCAAGGCTCTGACTAAGCTGCCCCTGGAGGAATTTGTCGGTACCCGGGCCAGAGACTCGGATAAGAATACGGTTGGTGAGCAGAACGTAACCCGAAGCCGGTGGTGGAAACTCGGCTGATGAATAAACAGGCGTGGCTGAAACAGGTGTTTCTGTACCAGTCATGAGACAACTCCGGGCAGAGGGCTATTCAAATGAATGCTGAGTGCGGCCCAGTCGGAGCCACAATCTCAGTCGACGAAACTGATCTTCGGATACGTTACCGGTAATCCGTTTCCCGGAGAGTAACACAACCGGGTATGTTGAATATCTGGATGTAAGGGGGCGCAGTTTCAAGAGTGCGGCGTTAGCGCATATACGGCTTGACGTGCTGGCGCTTACGGCCACAGTTTGCCCATTGCCAAGGCGCGCATAGAGTGCGCCCTGTTTCTGGTACAGGCCCAGAATGGCCGACGGGCCTTTCAGTAATCCATTCAGCCTGTACTGGAATATCGCCCCTGTTAAGGTTAAGGGGGCCAGTGCATACATCCAGTTGTGGCCGGAAGCGCCGGCAACCAGCAGGAACAGGCTGGCAACTACCCAGGGTGCAGCGGCCAGGCAGCCGACCCTGGCACAGCGTGACAGTTCCAGATCAATCTGGCTGGACACGGGTAAGAATAATGTCCACGATGCGTCGGAGATCTGGATCATCAGGCTGACCGCGCTGCATGAACCACTCGAACATATCGGTATCTTCACAGGTCAGCAGCTTTTTGTAGCGTTCCTGGTCTTCCTTGTCCAAATCCCGGTAGGCTTCTTCCAGAAATGGAATCAGCAGGACGTCGAGTTCCAGCATGCCGCGGCGGCTATGCCACCAGAGGCGGTTGAAATCCGAGTTATCCGGTAGGGGTTGGGTATCTGGCATAGTTGCTCTCTTGTTTACGCTTTTAGCCCGTCTCTTTAGGGAGAAGGGGTTCTGTAAGTTGTGGGTACCAGTACAGTATCACGGGCTTCGGGAAGCAGTCCCGGATAATCCAGAGTGTAGTGAAGGCCCCGGCTTTCCTTGCGTTGCATCGCAGCACAGATGATAAGGTCGGAGACGGTGACCAGATTCCGGAGTTCCAGAAGATCGTTGGTTACCCTGTAGTTACTGTAAAAGTCGCCGATTTCCCGGGACAGCAGATCCACCCGGTGTTTGGCTCTCTGCAGGCGTTTCGTGGTGCGAACTATGCCCACGTAGTCCCACATGAAGTGACGCAGTTCGTCCCAGTTGTGGGAGATCACAACGTCTTCGTCCG
The DNA here is from genome assembly GCF_003318275.1 of Marinobacter sp. F3R11. Taxonomy (GTDB): domain Bacteria; phylum Pseudomonadota; class Gammaproteobacteria; order Pseudomonadales; family Oleiphilaceae; genus Marinobacter. Next base: position 82,349 of record NZ_QOCH01000010.1, read on the forward strand.
AGTCTCGTACCTGGCTTTCGTCCCATGCAGGAGCTTCAGGCGGCCTCGGGATGTCTGCTTCCCTGCGTGTAATGTCGGCGGCAGCTGCCCGGCCATACACCAGGCATTCAAGTAATGAGTTGCTGGCCATGCGGTTGGCACCGTGAAGGCCTGTAAACGCAGCTTCACCTACAACATAAAGCTGGTTGATGTCTGTTCGTGCCCGTTGATCACTGACAATGCCGCCGCAGGTATAATGGGCTGCCGGCACTACTGGAATGGGGTCCCGGGTAATGTCGATGCCAAATTCAAGGCATTTCTCGTAAATGGTCGGGAAGTGATGCCGGATGAAATCTGCCGGTTTATGGCTTATATCCAGATACAGATGATCTGCGCCCAGTCGTTTCATCTCGTGGTCTATGGCGCGGGCCACTATATCCCGGGGAGCCAGTTCTCCGCGCTTGTCAAAGCTGTCCATGAACCGGGAGCCGTCCGGCAGTTTCAGCAATCCTCCTTCTCCCCGGACTGCTTCGGAAATCAGGAACGATTTGGCGTGAGGGTGGTACAGACACGTAGGGTGGAACTGATTGAACTCCATGTTGGCAACGCGGCAGCCAGCACGCCAGGCCATGGCAATTCCGTCACCGGAGGCGCCGTCCGGATTCGTAGTATAGCGGTATGCTTTGGAGGCCCCGCCGGTGGCAATGACTGTGAAGCGTGCCTGGAACAGCTCCACATGGTTATCTTCGAGATTCAGTATATAGGCGCCAACGCACCGGTTGCCTGGTAGTGCAAGCTTGCGGTTGGTTATCAGATCCACCGCCACTCGCCCTGACATGAGCTCAATGTTGGGGCGGGCTTGCGCCTGTGCGGTCAGTGTTGTGGACACTGCATGCCCGGTTGCATCAGCGGCATGGATGATGCGCCGATGGCTGTGGCCGCCTTCTCGGGTAAGGTGAAGCTGAGCGTCTGTGTCCCTGGTAAAGTCAACACCAGTGTTGATGAGCCACTCTATGCTCTCTTTGCTGTGTTCCACAGTGAAGCGCACGGCGTCTTCATGGCACAGGCCTCCCCCAGCCGTGAGGGTGTCCTGCACATGGTTTTCGGTGGAATCCTGGTCATCCAGAACTGTGGCGATACCGCCTTGAGCCCAGAGAGTGGCACCGCTGCTGATGGCTGCTTTACTGACAACGCACACCTTCAGGTGTTGCGGAAGGTTCAGTGCAACGGTCAGGCCGGCAGCGCCGCTACCGATAATAAGAACATCGTATTCATAGGATTGTGGCATCGGGTCGTTATCGCGGGCCATAATGTAGAGGTGTATTGAACTAAACTTTACGCTTGCTGTCTATTTCGGCTGATGGATGACCTGCCTTAAAGGCTGAGTCGTCATTTCCATAAAGGGGGCCGGACAGTGAGTATGAACCACCAGAAACTCGTATCGGCCGGTAAGCTGGCCATGAAATTCGAGCGTACCGGCATATCGTCCATGGCACCCGATAACGACCAGAAACAGGCTGAGCAACCAGATAGCCAGACAGATCTGCAACTTGTTCGCAAAGTCCGGAACGGGGATCGCGCCGCGTTTGATCTTCTGGTGGTTAAATATCAGTCAAGAGTCGCTTCTATCATCGGTCGGTATGTCTACGATAGCCAGGAAGTCATGGATCTTACCCAGGAAACGTTTATCAAAGCCTATCGCGCCATAGACCGCTTTCGTGGTGATAGTGCTTTTTATACCTGGCTTTATCGTATTGCGGTGAATACAGCTAAAAATCACCTCGAGTCCCGTAATCGCAGGCCTCAGGGTAGTGCCGACTCGGCAGATGCCGAGAATTTTGATGGTGGGCGGCGGTTGCGCGATATTGCCTCGCCCGAGCGTCTGCTTCAGCGTGACCAGTTGCAGGCCGAGTTGAGTAACGCTATCGCCAGCCTGCCAGAGGAGCTGCGGTCGGCATTTCTGCTAAGGGAATATGATGGGCTTAGTTATGAAGACATTGCGCGGATTCTGGAATGTCCCATCGGGACAGTGCGTTCGCGTATTTTTCGGGCCCGGGATGCCGTTGACAGGTATCTTGGGCCTCTGCTCAATCATTCTGTTACCTAATTGAGGGTGCACCCTATGGATGATCGTCTCAGAGAAACATTGTCTGCCATGATGGATGACGAAGCCGATGAGCTTTCGGTCCGGCGCCTGCTGTCCCATGAGGATCAGGATGACATCCGTGCTCAGTGGCAGCGGTGGCAGGGTATTCACGACTTGATGCACCGTGGCCAGGCACCGGCTGAGGGTGTTGATGTAAGTGCGGCTGTTCGTGCCGAACTGGATGGTCGTGGTAGGTCAAAAACTCTGGTTTCATCACCGGGTCGTGAGGCGCCGCGGCGCTGGCAATGGCCTGCGGTAGCCATGGTTGCCGTGGCATTGGTCATAGGGTTTGGTGCTGGTGCTGGCTGGGATGGCGGGGGAGCGTCTCCCGAGTCTCTGGCCTCAGCCTCTGTAACGAAACGGCCCGGAGCTGAATCAGGAAGTTCCGTAACTACTGATGAAAATGCGCCGGTTCAGGAAGTTGCCTTGCAGGGGCTTGATGATGAGCAGTGGGAGTACATGAGCCGATACCTGCTGGAGCATGCTCAGCATAACAGTGTAGGCGCAGGGCAGGGCTCGGTGGGCTATGCCCGCCTCGTCAGCGCTAATGACGGTTACTGATATCAAGTAATGAGGGTGTTCATGAGCAAAGTCCGGTATTTCGGCCTGAGTCCGGTAGATCTGTCATTGCGCTGGCTCCTCGCATTGTTGCTGTTGATGGTCATGTCCGCATCTGCGGTTGCTGGCGATAAATCAGCTGTCTATTGGCTTGAACGGCTGGGGCCCGCCCTTAATATGACCTCCTATCGTGGCGTATTTGTATATGCCCGGGGTTCCAGTGTGCATTCCATGCAGATTGCCCACAGATATCACAATGGCATTGTGGAAGAGCGCCTGGTGTTGCAGGACGGAGGCAGTGGGGAGATTGTCCGCAGGGGTATGAACGTGGTCTGTGTGCTTCCGGAACAGGGCAGGGTAAAGCTTGACCAGATTATTCCTTCAGGTCCCTTTGCAGAAGCGTTTACCAGTCAGCTTACTCCCCTGAGTCGCTGGTACAGTGCCGAACTCAAGGGAGAAGACCGTATTGCCGGATATGATGTGGTTGCAGTTGCGCTCACAGCCAAAGACCAGAATCGATACAGTCACCGTTTGTGGCTGGAAAAATCTACCGGTCTTCTGGTAAAAAGCCACGTGCGTTCATCCGGCGGCGAGGTGTTGGAGCATTTTCAGTTCACCAGCCTTGAGATTACGGACGACATTGCTGACAGCGAGTTTGAGGTTCGCACCGAGGGGCGTGAAATATCACGTACTCTGAACGAGTCAGGCCAGTACTCAGATTCGCAGGATAAATATCGGAAAACACCGCGCATGCAGGGGTGGAGTCTCACCTGGCGCCCGGAAGGTTTTGAGCCAGCTGCTGCACCGGTTTCAGGCCGGGGGCAGGCGGTTGCTTTTTCTGACGGGCTGGCGGCCTTCTCTGTATTTGTCGAGTCCGCAGGGCGGGTCAATATGCCTACGGGTGCCTCTCGTGTTGGCGCGACAACTATTTACATGCGTAACCTGCATAGCGAAAACCGCGTATTCCGGGTAACTGTTGTGGGTGAAATACCTCCAGTGACAGCTCGCCAGGTCGCCGATTCAGTGCAGGTAGGTAAAGCTTTTGCTCTGGGAGCCGGTGATCTGTGATTACCGAAACCGGAAAAGTCGTTGCTGTTACTGGTGAGCACGCCTGGGTTCAGACAATTCGTACCAGTGCCTGCCAGAGCTGCGCCGCACGTAATGGCTGCGGGCAGAAGGTGCTGGCTTCGGCCTCCGGTGGCAGGGCCAATCAGGTTCTGGTTGTTAATTCAGTGAATGCCAGGGTTGGCGAAGAAGTGACGCTTGGTATTGATGAAGGTGCACTTCTTGGCGCTTCGTTACTGGTATATGCACTTCCTTTGCTGCTTATGGTGGTTGCCAGTGTGCTCGGGCACTACCTGTCCGGCGGCAGTGATTTTGCGGCTATGTCGGGAGCTGTTGCAGGTCTTGCCTCAGGCTTTCTGGCAAGTCGACAAATACAGTGCCGGAATACCGGCAACTATGAGCCGATGCTGCTTCGGGTTAACCGTATTCCGGCCGGAGTGGTTTCTCCTCCAGACTCGTTAACATGATATTCAGGGGATTCTGACATGCTGAGAACGACAACAGCGATTACCCGGTTTTCCCCGGCATCACTCACTCAGAGGGTGCCGGCTTATTTGCTGCTGATGCTGGTCGCTATTCTGATAACGACCTGGAGTCAGTCTGGGTTCGCCCGGGGGTTGCCTGATTTTACCGACCTGGTTGAGGAAAACGCAGATGCGGTGGTGAACATCAGTACCACCAGCAACCCCAGTACCGGGAATACACGTTTTCAAGGTCTGCCTTTTGATGAGCGGCAGCTCGACCAGTTGCCTGAGTTTTTTCAGGATTTCTTCCGTGGCTACCAGTCTCCCTTTGGCGGATCGCCAGGCAACGCTCAGCCGCGACGCTCCATGGGGTCGGGCTTTATTGTGTCAGCTGACGGTTATGTGTTGACCAATAATCATGTGGTTGAAGGCGCTGATGAGATTATCGTACGGCTCAATGATCGCCGTGAACTGCCGGCAACTCTGGTTGGTACAGACCCCCGATCGGACATGGCCGTTTTGAAAATCGAGAACGGGGATGATTTGCCTGTTGTGAAGACCGGCAGTTCCAAAAATCTAAAAGTTGGTGAGTGGGTGTTCGCGATAGGCTCACCTTTTGGTTTTGACTACACGGTTACGGCAGGCATTGTCAGTGCGCTGGGCCGTTCACTGCCCTCAGAAAACTATGTGCCGTTTATTCAGACGGATGTTGCAATTAACCCGGGGAACTCCGGTGGCCCGCTGTTCAATCTTGACGGTGAAGTTATTGGTATCAATTCGCAGATTTACACTCGTTCCGGTGGTTTTATGGGGGTTTCGTTTGCGATCCCTATTGATGATGCCATGAGTGTATTTCGCCAGATCCGCGACAAGGGTGTTGTTTCCCGTGGCTGGCTGGGTGTGCTGATCCAGGAAGTGAACCGTGATCTGGCGGAGTCGTTCGGGTTAAAACGTCCGAGAGGTGCACTGATTGCCGAAGTAATGGCCGGTTCGCCGGCTGAGGCTGGTGGTCTGCAGTCTGGTGATATCGTTCTTGAATACGATGGCGATGACATTCAGCTCTCGTCAGACCTGCCACCCATGGTAGGTCGCACGCCAGTAGGCGAGACCGCCCGTCTTACAGTTCTTCGGGGTGGAAAGGAAATTACGCTGGATGTGGAAATCGGCCAGCTTCCGGATGAAAGTGTAGCTCAGCAAGCGCCTGCATCTGGTGGGGGCTCATCAACAGCGCCGTTGGGCTTGTCAGTTGAGCCTCTGCCGGCGGATCTGGCTGACTCTATAGGTGTATCCGGTGGCGTTGTGGTGACCGGTGTCAGCAGAGGCCCGGCCTATAACGCGGGCATCCGTGAACGGGATGTGATCACCGAAATCAACAGGAAAGCTGTGTCGTCGGTTGAGGACTTCCGGAGTGTTGTGAGAACACTGCCGGAAGGGCGGGCAGTCTCTGTTCGTGTAGTGCGTCAGGGCAGGGCTATCTATCTGGTAATGAAACCCTGATTGTAGCTATCTGAAAAGGCAGAGTATTGTTGCAAAAGGCCCTTGGGTGTGATGTTAAGAACGACAGACCCGGGGGCTTTTGCTATACTGCTCCGCTCCGAAAGAACAAGAGCTGCCACGGACCGGACCACGCCAGATTATGATCAGAAAGGACCTCCCCCTCCTGCAACTTCTGAAGCTTCGTAATTCCTGGATTGCATGGTTGCTTCTGGTCGTGGCTATCGCCGTAACAATCCTGTTGTGGCAGTTTTCCATCCGGATGGTAGAAGACCGCACCGAAGCCCGGTTCCGTACCCAGTCGCTGCAACTGAAAACTGCCATCGAGGAGCGGCTGCTCAATTATGAGCAGGTTCTGGCAGGCAGTGCCGGTCTATTTGCAGTCGCGGGTAAGGTTTCCCGTGATCAGTGGCGGGAATACGTTCACAAAGTCGACATTAACCGTTATTACCCTGGCATCCAGGGCATCGGATACGTTGAACGTATCGGTGTTCGTGATATGGCCGATCACATTGCTTCTGTGCGGGCTGAAGGTGTTCATAACTACCAGGTAAAGCCGCTGGGAAGCGGTCCTTTCTATTACCCCATGGTGTATCTGGAACCGGGAACGGAAAGTAACCGGAAAGCAATGGGTTATGATGCATTCAGTGATCCTGTTCACCGCAAGGCGATGGAGCGCTCGCGTGATGATGCACTACCAACGGTAACGGCTAAAGTGGTTCTGGTTCAGGAAGCACTGGAAGAGGGGCAGGCCAGCTTTCTTATGTATTACCCTGTTTATCAGGGAGGGGTCGTGCCGGATATCCGGGCCGAGCGTCGAATGATGCTGGCAGGCTTCGTGTTCAGTGCGTTTCGTATGAACAACCTCCTTGATGGCATCGTAGGCCTGATTTCACCGTTTCTTGATGTCCGCATCTACGATAATGGCTTGGTAGCCCGCGAGAACCTGATGTATGGCTCGAATCTCGGCTCGCTGGATAATGAGTTCAGTTTCGAAATGAGCCAGACGGTTAGCCATGGTGGCCGCGACTGGTTGTTACAGACGCGGTCCACTCCGGCCTTCGATTATTTGTCGTCGGATCCCCGTCCATCGATCGTGCTTGGAAGTGGTATTGTCATAAGTCTTTTGCTTTTCGCTGTAGCGCTGGTGCTGATTCATTCCCGCCTTATGGCACAGATTGGGGCCGGGCGATACCGTGCTATCACTGAGGGTGCCGCTAACGTTACGGTGGTTATGGATGAAGGCGGTACGCCGCTTTATGCCAGTCCGTCCAGCTATGACATCCTGGGATTTGATCCGGATGAAGTTCAGGGGCTTACGCTAGAGAGCCTTGTGCATGAAGATGATTGGCCCATGTTGCGACAGGGCTTTGATGCGGCAATCGAAGCGCCAGGCAAACAGATGCCTGTTATTCCGGCGCGGATCTGCGATGCATCCGACAACTGGCGTGATATGGAAGGCACCTATACGTCCATGCTTACAGTGCCTGGCGTTAACGGTGTAGTGCTGAGCCTGCGTGATCTGACTCAATTGAAAGCGGCTCAGTCCGAGTTGCACCGCCTTGCGTTCTACGACCCTCTCACTGGACTGGCAAACCGTCAGTTATTCCGTGACCGTCTCGATAATGTGGTGCGGCGGAGTCGCAGAAGCGGAGAGCCGGCAGCTTTGATGTTCCTGGATCTTGACGGGTTCAAGCGTATTAACGATACGCTTGGTCATGATGCCGGTGACGAACTCCTGTGTCAGGTGGCGCAATGGCTTGAATCCTGTGTGCGGGAAGAAGATTCTGTAGCAAGGCTTGGTGGCGATGAGTTTGTTGTGTTGCTGTCGCAAGTCAGTGGTACCGATGCTGCTTCCAGGGTTGCGGAAACCATTTTGCGCAGATTGTGCCAGCGTATTCGTCTGGGTGACCATGAAGTGGGTATTACGGTCAGTATCGGTATCACCATGATTCCTGACGATAGCGAAGATCCCGGTGCTTTGATGAAATATGCGGATCTGGCTATGTATCGAGCCAAGGAAATGGGGCGTAATACCTACCAGTTCTTCACTCCTGCCATGAATATCAAAGCTGCACGCCGCCTCCTGCAGCAGGAAGAGCTCGCCACCGCCCTTGATGGCGAACGTTTTGTGCTGCACTACCAGCCAAAGGTGGACCTGATTACTGAACGGGTAATCGGGGTTGAGGCTTTCCTCCGTTGGCATCACCCTGAAAAAGGGCTGGTATCTGCGCAACAATTTATTGGCCTGGCCGAAGAGACCGGGCTCATTGTGCGTCTCGGTGAAATGGCATTGCGGCAGGCCTGTATTCAGGTTCAGGCTCTGGAAAGAGCTGGCTTCGAAACCCTGAAAATGGCGGTCAATCTGTCGGTAAGACAAATCACTGACTCCCACTTTCTCGATATGGTCCGGCAGGTAATTACCGAGACAGGTGTTTCACCAGAGAAGCTGGAACTGGAAATGCCGGTTGAGCTGTTGAATGAAGATCCCCGCATGTTGCGTGAGCTTCTAGTATCGCTCAATGATCTTGGTGTCTGCCTGATCCTCGACGATTTCGGAGCCGGATCCTGCTCCCTTGTTGCTTTGCAGCAGCTTCCGCTTGATGTTATTAAAATCGACCACCGGTTTATTCGTGATATCCCATACAATGTCAGTGCGACGGATGTGGCATCTGCGGTGATTGCGCTGGCTCAGAAACTCCACCTGACAGTTGTGGCTGAGGGGGTGGAGACGCCGCAGCAGCTGAGTTTCCTGAAGACCGCAGGGTGCACCCAGTGCCAGGGCAACCTGTTCAGCTACGCGCTGGACGAAGACGCGCTGATTGGTTTTCTTATCCGGCAGTACGAACGCTCGCTTATTTCCTGATCATGGCAATGGCGGCCGGTTACCGGTAAAATCACGCCGGTCCCGGATCCCGGCAGTTTTTAGTGGCACCTCCGGACTCAATCCTTCGTATTATTATGAGTATTCATTGTCTGTGACTGAACTGAGCCGAATCCGTAATTTCTCGATTATCGCCCACATTGACCATGGAAAATCCACGCTTGCGGACCGTTTTATCCAGGTTTGCGGAGGCCTGACCAATAGGGAAATGGCTGAACAGGTTCTGGATTCGATGGATCTGGAACGGGAGCGGGGCATCACCATCAAGGCCCAGAGCGTTACGCTTCACTATACTGCGCGGGATGGTCAGGTATATAAGCTGAACTTTATTGATACGCCAGGCCACGTGGATTTCTCCTATGAAGTGTCGCGCTCACTCTATGCCTGTGAAGGTGCGCTGCTGGTTGTGGATGCTGGTCAGGGTGTGGAAGCCCAGTCTGTAGCCAACTGCTATACCGCGATTGAGCAAGGCCTGGAAGTGGTCCCGGTTCTGAACAAAATGGATTTGCCTCAGGCTGAACCTGAGCGGGTTGCTGCGGAAATCGAAGATATTATTGGTATTGATGCTACGGATGCCGTGCGATGCTCCGCCAAGAGCGGTTTAGGTGTTGAAGATGTTCTGGAAGACCTCATTCAGAAGATCCCTCCACCTCAGGGTGACCGTTCTGCGCCGCTGCAGGCACTGATTATTGATTCGTGGTTCGATAATTATCTGGGTGTTGTCTCTCTTGTCCGGGTTACTCAGGGCATTATGAAAAAAGGCGACAAGATCGTAATCAAATCCACGGGTAAAGCCTGGAGTGCGGACAAAGTGGGGATTTTTAACCCCAAGCCATACGATACAGACATCCTGGAAGCCGGTGATGTTGGTTTTGTAGTTGCCGGTATCAAGGACATACACGGCGCCCCGGTCGGTGACACTATTGTGCATCACAAATTTGCTGCGGAAACGCCGATGCTGCCGGGGTTCAAGAAGGTTCAGCCACAGGTTTATGCCGGTCTGTTTCCTGTCAGCGCTGATGACTACAACGATTTCCGGGACGCGCTGGAAAAGCTGACGCTGAACGATGCGTCACTGTTTTACGAGCCGGAAAGTTCTGACGCCCTGGGCTTCGGGTTCCGTTGTGGTTTCCTGGGCATGCTGCACATGGAAATCATTCAGGAGCGGTTGGAACGTGAATACGATATCAATCTGATTACCACGGCTCCGACGGTTATATATGAAGTTCTGAATCGCCAGGGCGAGACTTTGTCGGTGGACAGCCCTTCAAAGTTGCCGGATATTGGCTCCATTGAGGAAATGCGCGAGCCGATTGTCGAAGCAAACATACTGGTTCCCCAGGAACACCTGGGAAATGTGATTGCTTTGTGTGAAGAGAAGCGCGGAATTCAGAAAAATATGCATTTTACGACCAATCAGGTTCAGTTGACCTATGAACTGCCGATGGCAGAGGTGGTTCTGGACTTCTTTGATCGTATCAAGTCGGCCAGTCGCGGGTTTGCCTCACTGGATTACCACTTTGTTCGTTTTCAGCAAGCGAACCTTGTGCGCCTTGATGTGCTTATCAATGGTGAACGCGTAGACGCACTGGCGCTGATTGTGCATAAAGAGCAGGCGATGTACAAAGGTCGTCAGCTTGTAGAGAAAATGAAAGAACTGATTCCCCGGCAGATGTTTGACATTGCAATCCAGGCCGCCATTGGAAGCCAGATTGTGTCGAGAGTCAGTGTCAAGGCGCTGCGCAAAAACGTAACTGCAAAATGTTACGGCGGAGATGTCAGTCGTAAGAAAAAGCTGCTCCAGAAGCAGAAGGAAGGCAAGAAGCGCATGAAGCAGCTGGGTAATGTCGAGGTGCCTCAGGAAGCGTTTCTTGCCGTATTGAAAGTCGATAATTAAAAGGCATCTGGATGGATATTGATTTTCCACTGGTTCTGGTCGTTCTGACGTTCGTGTCAGGGTTTGTCTGGCTGGCAGATATACTGTTCTGGCGTAAGCGTCGCGAGGCGGCGTCCACTGAGGACGCGACTCATGATGAGGAGGAGCCGAAAGAGCCCTATCTGGTCGATCTGAGCCGTTCATTTTTCCCGGTGCTGGCGATTGTTCTGGTACTCAGGTCGTTCCTGGTAGAACCTTTCCAGATTCCTTCAGGTTCCATGTTGCCAACTCTCGAAGTAGGCGATTTTATTCTGGTCAACAAGTATGCCTATGGCCTGCGTTTGCCGGTTGCCGGAACCAAGGTCCTGGAAATCGGGGATCCTGAAAGAGGCGATGTAATGGTATTTCGTTATCCCAAGGACGGCGAAACCAACTACATCAAGCGCGTGATTGGCCTTCCCGGGGATACGGTGCGCTATCGTGACAAACAGCTGTTTATCAATGGACAGCAGATTGACAGCGAGTTTGTTGTGCGGTTGCCTCCGGTAGAAGTGCGCAGGGAAGATCTTGGAACGGTGGAACATGACATTTTCCTGACCATGGGGCGTCCTGGCACCGCAGGTGAAGGTGAATGGCAGGTGCCGGAAGGGCACTACTTTGTCATGGGCGACAACCGTGACAACAGTAACGATAGCCGGTACTGGGGTACGGTTCCGGATGATCTGGTTGTGGGTAAGGCCTTTGCGATCTGGATGCACTGGAAATCCTTTACCAGTCTGCCATCCTTCAAACGTGTGGGCAGCATTGAATAATTCTGACTATTCTGGAGTTCAGTTGTAATGAAAAAAAATAATCTATCTGCCATGAGCCGTCAGGGTGGTGCTTCGGCGCTGGTTATTCTGGTCATGGTGTTGTTTTTTGGTAGTTTGTTGACGCTGGTTATCAAAATTGGGCCTGCGTACATGGACGACCTGACCATTCAGGAGGCTCTGGAAGGTCTGGATGGTACTGAGGGGTTGTCCCGTATGGGTCCGGCCCAGATCCGTACGCTGATGAACAAGCGACTGAGCGTAAATAATATCCGGGGTTTTGATGCCAAGGATATTACGGTCGAAAAAGACGGTGAGCTGGTCGTAATCAATGTGGATTATGAAGTGCGTAACAACATCTTCCGCAATGTGGATACCGTTGTTCACTTCCAGCACAGATACGAGATGAAGGGCAAGTGAGTTCACAGCCGGACCTTGATCAGTTACAGCGCTGTCTCGGCTATCAGTTCAAGTCGCCCGAGCGGCTTTTGCTGGCGCTTACCCATCGGAGTTATGGCAACCAGAATAACGAGCGACTGGAATTTCTCGGCGACTCCATTGTCAATATGGTTATTGCTGAGTATCTGTTCCTGAACTTCGAGAAGGCCCGGGAAGGCCAGTTGAGCCGTTTGCGGGCCCGAATGGTCAAGGGCGTTACTCTGGCCGAGATTGGTCGCGAATTCCAGTTAGGCAGCTATTTGCGCCTGGGTTCTGGGGAGCTGAAAAGCGGTGGTTTCCGCCGTGAATCCATTCTTGCAGATGCGGTGGAATCGATTATCGGTGCCATCTATCTCGACAGCGATTTTGACACCTGCCGAGAACAGATACTGCGCTGGTTTGAGGGCAGGCTGAAACAGCTGGACCTTCAGGATACCCAGAAAGATCCCAAGACCCGTTTGCAGGAGTATCTTCAGTCCCGACAGTTTCCCTTGCCCAGATACGAAGTTATTTCTGTGGACGGTGAAGCTCATAATCAGACGTTTCACGTGTCCTGTGTCTTGTCTTCCCTGGGCCGGACAACCAATGGCATCGGCAGCAGTCGTCGCGTGGCAGAACAGGAAGCGGCACGCAGTGCGCTGAAACAACTCGGCGTGGAGACACCCTGATGAACGACATTACCCGTCCTGAGAATCCCGATAGCCGTTGTGGCTTTGTAGCCATTGTTGGTCGTCCCAATGTTGGCAAGTCGACGTTACTGAATCATATTCTGGGCCAGAAGCTCAGCATTACATCCCGCAAGCCACAAACCACGCGCCACCAGGTTCTGGGCATCAAAACCCTGGGCCCGGTGCAGGCCGTTTATGTGGACACGCCTGGCATGCACCAGGAAGAGCCCAGAGCAATAAACCGGTATATGAACAAGGCCGCCACTTCTGCTTTGATTGACGTGGATGTAGTGGTGTTTGTGGTTGATCAGACTGCCTGGACTACCGCTGATGAAATGGTGCTGGAAAAGCTGAGTAAACTCACGTGTCCGGTTATTCTGGCTATAAACAAAGTAGACCGGATTGAAAAAAGGGAAAACCTGCTGCCGCATCTGGATATGCTTTCCAGAAAGCGCGAATTTGCCGAAATTATTCCCATATCTGCTTTGCAGGAAACCAACCTGAAGCCTCTGGAGGAAGCGGTTGGCCGTTTCCTGCCTGAAAGCGTCCACTTCTATCCCGACGATCAGATAACAGACCGAAGCGAGCGCTTTCTGGCGTCAGAAATGGTGCGAGAGAAAATTACCCGCCAGCTCGGGGCGGAGTTGCCATACTCCGTTGCGGTAGAAATTGAAGAATTTAAACGCGACGGCAAAACCCTGCATATATCTGCATTGATCCTTGTGGAACGTGAGGGTCAGAAGAAAATCATGATCGGCGACAAAGGTGAGAGGCTGCGTAGCATAGGTCAGGACGCCAGAGCTGATATGGAGCGTATGTTTGATACGAAAGTCATGCTGAGACTGTGGGTAAAGGTGAAGCGCGGTTGGGCGGACAGTGACCGAGCGCTGAAAAGCCTGGGTATGAACGACCTCTGAGGCTGCTCCCGCCCCCTGAGGCACTATGATAAGAGAAGCGCAGCAGCAAGAACCCGCTTATGTGATACATAGGCGACCCTGGCGGGAAACCAGCCTGATAGTCGATCTTTTTACCCTCAATCACGGTCGTATGAGCGTGATTGCCAAAGGTGCCAGTAGCAGCAAGAGTCCACTGAAAGCCCAGCTTCAGCCTTTTCAGCCTCTGTTGTTGAGCTGGGTCGGGCGCGGCGACCTTAAAACTCTGACTCAGGTAGATGTCCGGGATGGCCCTGCATTGCGCAGCACCGTGTCTCTATATAGCGGGTTGTATCTGAATGAGCTTATACAACGGATATTGCCCCAGTCAGACCCCTATCCAACGTTGTTTGCGGCGTATATCGAGACTCTTGCATTGCTTGCTGATACGTCTGACGTGGAGCCGGTGTTGCGGAGGTTCGAGCAGGTTTTTTCTGCCGCCCTGGGTTACGACTTTGCCTGGGATCTTGCCACAGATACAGGACAGGCCATCCGTGCAACCCACACCTACTGCTACGATCCCGAGCAGGGTATTGTCGCTGGAGTCTCTGAGGGTGTGCGGCTGCAGAATCTGCCGGGCGAGGCCTTGCTTGCGCTTGCCGGGGGGGATTACGAGACGGCTGCAAGCCGACGGGTCTCAAAGCGGGTTATGCGCGTACTGACAGATTACCTGTTGCAGGGGCGCCCATTGAACAGCCGCAGTCTTTTCAGCCATCCCAAGGGAAAATGACATGAATCCTAGAGTATTGTTTGGTGTCAATATTGACCACATTGCCACATTACGTGAGGCCAGAGGGACGCGTTATCCCGATCCTGTTCAGGCCGCTCTTATGGCAGAGGAAGCCGGCGCTGACGGTATAACGGTTCACCCCAGGGAAGATCGGCGTCATATCCAGGATCGTGATGTATTGCTACTGAAAGAAGTGCTTCAGACGAAAATGAATCTTGAAATGGCGGTCACTGACTCCATGCTCGATTTCGCTGCGCGAGTCCTGCCTGAGTGCGTTTGCCTGGTTCCTGAAAAACGGGAAGAGCTGACGACCGAAGGTGGTCTGGATGTAGTGGGTCAGGAAGAGCGTGTTGCCAGCGCCTGTGAACGGTTGGCCAGGCTTGGTGCGGAAGTTTCCCTGTTTATTGACCCGGATCGAACTCAGATTGATGCTGCGGTGCGCTGTGGTGCCCCGGTTATCGAGCTCCATACAGGAGAGTATGCTGATGCTGTTGGTGCAGAAGCGGAAGATGCGGCATTCGGGGTTCTTGCCGATGCGGTGGCTTATGCGCGCCAGAAAGGGCTGATTGTGAACGCTGGCCACGGTCTGCACTATCACAACACTGAGCGGGTTGCAGCCATCCCCGGAATCAATGAGCTGAATATTGGACACGCTATTATTGCCAGAGCAGTATTCTGCGGTCTTAAAGAAGCGGTCAGGGACATGAAAACAATCCTTGAACGGGCTCGTGGCCAGGCGTGATCAATCCTGGCCAGGGTTTATGGGTATCTTCAACTGGTTTTGGCTTCTTGTTGGTGCTCCCGGAACATCTGCTGCCAGTCGGTCTGCTCGCTCCAGATCTGCAATCGCTCTATGGCAGAAATTAACTGGTTTTTTTGTAGCTCCAGATCAGGCGCTGAGCGTTTGAGAGCCGATTCCAGACGGTTTGCAGCAGAGCGTAGCTCCGGGACTCCGCAGTAACGGGTTGCGCCGTGTAGTTTGTGCACGCACTCCAGCAAACCTTCCAGGTTCTGTTCCCCCCAGAAGCGTTCAACTCTGTCGAGGTCAGCATGCAGTTGCTCCAGCAGCATGCTGAATAGCTCTTCTGCCAGATCTATCTTGCCTGCTGCAAGCTGGATGCTTTCAGGCACGCTTACACAGTCCTGCTGCATTTTCCGCATGGAGGGTCTCAGGGTCCGTCTTGTGTCCCGCACCTCCTGGACAGGAAACAGTTGAGCCTGATTGCTGGTTTGGCATTGATAACCTGTAAATTCCCGTATGCTTTCTGCCAGCTGCCCGCTGCTGATAGGCTTGGGGAGATAACCATCGAACCCCTGTCTTGTCAGTCGCTCCTGTTCGTCGGCCAGTGCATGTGCCGTAAGGGCAATGATCGTTGTTCTATGGTTGCTGTTGTCTAACTCACGAAGCCGGGAGGTTGTTTCCACACCATCCATGCCCGGCATCTGAAGGTCCATGAAGACCAGATCAAAAGATTTTTTCCGGGCTTTGCTCAAGGCCTCGAAGCCGGATGATGCGCCTTCTACATCTATCTTGTGATCCTGTAGCAGGGTCATGACAAGCTTCAGGTTAGCGTCGTTGTCATCGACAGCCAGCACTTTGGGTATATTGGCGGGAGCTGGCAGGAGGGTGGCGTGTTCCTGGCGCGAAATGCCCTGTCCAAATGTACTGATGCCATGCACCAGAAGAAGCAGTTCGTCGTAAAGCGCCTCTCGACATACGGGTTTGGTCAGGTGGCCGCTGGCCAGTCCCGATAGCGATGTGTCGTGGGTTTCAAGGGTAGGGGTCAGCAGCAGAGTGCGACAGTCGCGTTCAATTTCCAGGGTCCGCACCAGTCCACGGTACTGGTTAGAGTTGAGAAGATGCCGGGTGATTCCGATAATGGCTGCCGCATATCCCGACTGATTCTTCTGGGCTTCTGCAACCTTTTCCTGCATGGCGCCAGGAGACTCAACGCGATCCACTGTCAGGCCCCAGTTTCGCAGGAGATGTTCAACGGCAAGGCCGCAGGTTTTCTGGTGTTCCAGGTAGATAACCCGCTCACCTCGCAGAGAGTCCCTGGGTGCAATCGCTTCGCCTCCGGAAGACAGTTCCGTTGTCAGGGTAAACCAGAAGGTAGAGCCCTTCCCAAGCTCGCTCTGCAGGCCAATGTTTCCACCCATTTCTTCAACCAGGCGCTTGGAAATGGCGAGCCCGAGCCCAGTGCCGCCATATTGTCTGGCTGTTGAGGCGTCTGCCTGGCTGAATGCGTTGAACAGTGACTGTTGTTGCGCCCGGGACAGGCCCACACCGGAATCTGTAATGCTCAAACGCAATGTTACCCGATTGCTCTCCGGGTCCTCATCCTCAAGGCTTGCGCGCAGCACTACCTCTCCGGTCTGGGTAAATTTGATAGCGTTGTTTACCAGATTGGTAATTACCTGTTTGACCCGCAGAGGGTCACCCATAACGTTGTCAGGCACATCGTCATATACTATGGGGACGAGATCCAGGTTTTTGCTGTGAGCCGCTGGAGCCAGCATTACCATCACTTCTTCGACAATGTCTCTGAGCTGGAAAGGCACGCGATCAAGGATCAGTTTTCCGGCCTCAATCTTCGAGAAATCGAGGATGTCGTTAATAATGGTCAGAAGGATTTCTGATGACTTGCGTATTGTGCTCAGGTGATCTCTTTGCTGGCGGGGCAAGGGGCTTTTCAGCAACAACTCTGTGAAACCGATAATGCCGTTGAGCGGGGTCCGGATTTCATGAGACATGTTGGCCAGAAACTCGGATTTTATGCGACTGGCCTCCAGTGCCTCCTTACGCGCAAAATCCAGCTCGATATTCTGGATTTCAATGGTCTCCAGGGTTTCGCGCAGGTCTTCTGTTGCCTGGTCAATGTTCTGCTGCATTTCTGCCTGAGCCTTGCTCAGCTCTTCCGCCATCGCGTTCAGACCAGACTCCAGCTGCTCGAATTCAGGGCCGGCGCCGGTGTGAACCCGGGTGTAGAGCTTCCCTTCCTTGAGTCTTGCCACGGCTTCGTTCAGTTCGAATACAGGGCCGGTAAAGGCGCGGCTCAGACGAAGCGCTATCAGGAGGCTGAAAACGACTCCGCCAAGGACCAGTAAAAGAGAAATCAGCAACGCCTTGTATGTCTCTTTTTCTGTGCGCGTGTGAGACATCTCCACAGCCACCCACCCCAAAGGTTCTCGTTGCTGAGACGCAGACTGTCGGGCGTCCGGGTCGAGCATGGACTGGATCATCAGGTCTTGAAGGAAAACCGGCGTGACAAAGCGGGTGCTGGTTGTACGGGCTATGGTGCTTGCCTGTTCGCCGGCCAGTTCTTTGCTATCAAGATTGTCGGAGCTTCTGGGGCCTGTGTGCAGCAAGCGGCGGCGGTCAGCATCGAAGAAGGTAATTGAGCGCACATCCTGTTCTTCGAGCAAGGCGTTGGAAAGACTGCTCAACAGGCTACGGTTTGCGGTGAAAAGACCATATTCCGAGCCGGTAGCAAGCTGGCGAGACAAAGATTCCCCGCGGTCCCGCAGCAGACTTTCAATATTGGCAACCCAGCTATAGGTAAAAAACAGCCCCAGGATCAGGGTGGTGAGCAGAGTTGGTACCAGCGTTACCACCAGCACTTTTTTGCGAATGCCCCAGCGCCGCATATCAGATTCCTAAAAAAATATCCTAACACCGCATGTTGTTGCGGATTACATCCTTGTGATGATAGATCATTTGGCAGCAGATGACTTTGATCTCAGCGTCGATTGCTGAGAAATCAGGCGAAATTGAGAGGTGAGAACGTTAAGGTCTACCGGGCGAACCCTGCACTGTATCTTACAGGGCCCCGGTATATACGCCCATTAACTTGGGGAAAGGAGTTATCCCTTAACGGCGCCCATGGTCAGGCCGCGCACGATGTGTTTCTGCAGCAGGAATACTGCAATCATGACCGGCACCAACGACAGTGTGCCAACAATAGCCATGGGGCCCCAGCGCACGCCCTGGGTAGTGATTAGTTCGGGCACCGCCACAGGCAGGGTTTTGACCTGCTGACCACCGAGCATGAAGGCGAACATGAATTCATTCCAGGCGAAGATGAAGCACAGCATGCCCGTTGCCACGATGGCTGAGCGCAACAACGGTAATACCACGCGAAGGAATACTGCAAAGCGGCTATGCCCTTCGAGAATAGCCACTTCCTCCAGTGCCACTGGCAAGTCTCTACAGAAACTGCTCATGACCCAAATGTAGAATGATAGATTGAAAGTAAGGTACGCCAACGTCAGCCCGAAATAGGTATCGATCAGACCAATGCTGGAAAAGATCATGTAGAACGGAATCACCATGCAGATCGGGGGCGCCATGCGCGTTGCCAGTACGAACAGAAACAGGTCATCGCGAAAACGCAGTTTGAAGCGGGCAAATGCATAGGCCGCCGGCGTGCCCAGTAGTACGACCAGGAAGGTACTGATGGATGCCAGCGCGAAGGAAGTCCCGAGGTAGCCGATGAAGCCATTTTCAATGACATATCGAAAATGCACCAACGTTGGTTCGAACAGCCACTCAGTCGGGCGAGCAAACATTGCGGAATCCGGACGAAACATGAAACTACCAACCCAGAGTACCGGAAATAGCACGATGAAAGCGATCGCGACCAGTACCAGAGTCCAG
This sequence comes from Marinobacter sp. F3R11, assembly GCF_003318275.1. GTDB lineage: Bacteria > Pseudomonadota > Gammaproteobacteria > Pseudomonadales > Oleiphilaceae > Marinobacter. The sequence continues at coordinate 101,049 of NZ_QOCH01000010.1, forward strand.
ACCACCGAGACGCGTTCCTGTCTGGAAATGCGCTTGATCGGCCCCTGAGTAGCTGCCGGTGAGGACATAGCAGGTTGATTCATTTGGACAGCTCCTAGAAGGCGTTCAGTTTTTTCTTGGCAACGTGGTAGAACAGTGAACAAAGTATAAAAAATCCAATCCACACCAGCACGGCAAAGGCCGCAGACTCGCCAATACGCCATTGCTCGAAGCTCATGCGATAGGCAAGCAGACTTGGCACTTCGGTAGAGGTGCCAGGCCCGCCCGCTGTCAGGGTGTAGATGGTATCGAAAACCTTGAAGGCATCGATGAAGCGCAGCATGCCGATCACCACCATCAGAGGTGCCATTAATGGCAGTGTCAGGCGGATGAACATCTGCAAAGGTGTTGCGCCATCTACAGCTGCGGCCCGATAAGGGCTGACAGGCAGCGCCTGCAGGCCAGCGAAGAAGGCCAGCATCATGAAGGGCGTCCATTGCCAGACGTCTACCAGTGCCAATGCGATCAGAGCATAGTCTGGTGAAGAAAATACCGAGCTACCTTGCAGAAAACCAAAGCGCTCAACGATATTGTAAGACAGCAAACCCCAGGAGCCGGCGAACATCACTTTCCACAGAAGGCCGACAACGATCGGAGCCATCATCGTAGGGATGAATAGTAAAGGGAGTATGACGCTGCGCCCCCAGACTCGCTTGTTAAGCAGTAACGCTCCGCCTAGTCCCAGAATAAACTGTAGGGGGAAGGCGATCAGAATGAACTTGGCAGCAACCCAAAGGCTGTTCCAGGTACGCTCATCCTGCATCAACTTGCTATAGTTCGCCCAGCCGGCAAAATCACCGATACGCCCGAAGTTGATCTGGTGGAAGCTCAGGAACATGGCGAACAGGAACGGTACCAGGCTAACCACTACCAGCACCAAAAAAGCCGGTGCCAGTAGTGCGTATGGGTACCATCGGTTTTCCAATGGTTTCATGATGGTCTCGTTAGTCGGTCAGTAGACAGTCGTTGCAGATGGACAAGACTTTGCGCTGTCCTTCCTTGAGTGCCTCTTCGGCCGTCATGCTGCCAATACCGACCTGCTGGACCAGTGGTGACATGGCGTTATCGATTTCGTAAAACCCGGGAGTCTTGGGTTTGGCCTGTACATACTTCAATGATTGGATCATTGCCTTGTATAGTGATTGCCGCCCGGCTTCCTGCATCGCCTCCAGGTCAAATGATGAGCGACGAATTGGCACACCACCACCTCCCATCTCCATTAACTTGGCCTGCGTATCCTTATCGACCATCCACTGCATGAATAGATATGTGGCTTCCTGATTCTTGCTGTGTTTGCTGAGTGCCATTAACGATGGTTCGCCGCCTGCGCTGCGAGACTCTGGTGAGTTGGAATTGACGGGGATGCCGCGATAAACAAACTTGCCGGCGTAGCTGCCGCCACCGGGACGGTCCACACCCAATACAAAATCGCTGAAAGCAATGGACTGAGCTGCGATACCGTTACCCATTACCGTTGGCACATCGATCAGAGAGTATTCCGCTTGGCCTGGGGGCGCAAACTTCCAAAGATCAGCCCAGAACTGCAGAGCTGCAATGTTTTCAGGGGAGTCGAGATTCGGCTTGCCTGCGGCATCAAATACACCACCACCCCAGTTGTTCATGAACACTTCCCACACGGTTGTGAAAGTCGTGCCACCTGGAATGCCTTCAAGTACGATACCGTAGAAGTCGTTCTCCAGCGTTTCTCCTGCCAAAGTTTCACCTGATTTACGAGTAAAGAACTCTGCAATGTCGCGCATCTGCTGCATGGTTTCGGCAGGTGCCAGGGGGTAGCCGTAGCGGGCTTCGAAGGCGGCCTGCTCATCGGCATTGTTGATTAGGTCTGCGCGAGCCCAATAAATCTGGTTATAGTTCCAAGTCAGAAAGCCATACTGCGAACCCGCGTAATTGACGAGCGAATCGTTGGCCGGTTCAATTAGATCGTCCAGGCCCAGGTTCGGGTTGCTAAGCGCGGTGTTGTGGAGCATATCGTCAATTGGTTGCAGTACCTCCGCGGACAACAGGGGGCCCATCTGGAGACCATGCAGCATAACTGCGTCGTAGTAACCGCGACCGGAGAACAGGTCTGCCTGACCACGGTTGATAACGTCGCCGTGGCTGAGCAGTTCATACTCAACCTCGATGCCGGTCATTTCCGTGAATTCCGGTACCAGCTTGCGCATCGTTTCCTGTAGAGGCGTGATCTCATCAAGCACTCGGATAGTAGTGCCCACGTATGGCTTTGCGGCCTCTGTATAGGTCCACTCCTGTGCTTGAAGGGGGGTGCCATAGCAAAGGGCAGCCGCGGTTGCGACCAGCCCTGCCAACGTCGATTTACTTCTGGTTTTGTGTGTAGTCATTACATTGATGCCTCACTATGAATGGTATTGGGCTCGAATACTTCGTTGTTATGCGATTGTGGGAATGTGCCATTCAACAGCTCACCGCTCTTTTGGTCGAATAGCAGCACATGGTCGACCGGTATCCCAATCTGCACATGACTGCCCACGCTGCTTTGAAATCCGGATGGCATCTTGGCCTTCACATACACGCCGTTGACTTCAGCCGTCACCAAGGTGTACTTGCCAAAGGGCTCAATGGTGTAAATTTCTCCGCGTAGTTTGGCTGCTGCAGAGGTTTCATTCAGACCGGTATGTAAAGGTGGAAACCCAAGCGTAACGTGCAGTTGGCCTGTAGCTTTGAGTCGCGACAGGAAAGGTTCGCTGACCTGCATTCGCTCTCCGTTGCATAGCACTTTCAGGCCATCACTTTCTTTTTTGAGCCAGACGTCAATCAGATTCATTGCCGGATCGCCAAGCAGGCGTGCAATAGTTGTATTGGCTGGGGCGGCATACACTTCGCGCGAGGTGCCTACCTGTTGAATTTTACCGTCGATCAACATGATCACGCGGTCCGCAACTGCCATGCCTTCCAGCGTGTCTGGAGTTAACCACAAAGTGACCTGGTTCAGCCTACGCTGCCTGCGGCTGATTTCACCTCGTAGCCGGTGACGCAACTTGGCGTCCAAGTGCCCTATAGGCTCATCGAGAATGAACAGGGTGGGGCTCTGTACCAGCGTCCGGCATAGTGCGACGCGCTGTTTCTGACCACCAGATAACTCCGAAGGACGACGTTTGGACAGGTGGGCGATATCCATCATGTGCAAAATGGATTCAACCTGGTCCGAGATCTGCGCACGATTGAACATCCCGCGATGAGACGGTGCGCGTAGCGGTGATGCCACATTGCTGAATACATCCAGTGTCGGATATAAAGCTAACGACTCGAACATGTGCGCAACCCGCCGCTGTTGCGGAGGCAGTTCCGAAAGTAGGGCTCCGCCCAACTGAACACTGCCGCTATCCGGTATGTCCAGACCACTGATCAGTCGCCCCAGTGTCGACTTTCCTGCGCCGGAAGGTCCACATATCGCGATGATCTCACCCGGTTCGGCACTAAATGACACATCTGACAGGGCCTGAACTTCGTCAAAACACTTGCTTACACCTTCCAGTCGGAGCCCTTTACCTGGTTGAACCGATGTCTTTTGGACGCTGCTTGCTTTCATAATGTCTCCAGCAGCAGATTGCCGCCCGTTTCTTTGCAAAAATAATGAAAATACTCGGGCTCCAGGCCCAGTTGCACCGTATCCCCTTCGACTAGCAAAATCGGTGCAGGCGCCTCTACGACGATGCGACCAATAGGTGTGTCGACGGTTAGCACATCAGAGTCTCCGCCAGGCTCGTGAGCATGTACCTGGCCGGACAGCACCAGTGTCGCCTGTAGAGGATTGACCGTTACGTGTTCGGGACGAATACCCACAACAATCGCAGCGCCTTCTGCACGCCGGGCCAGTTGCGGCCATACCTGCTCGCCTGTTGCAACATCACAATGGGTACCGAAATGAGTCCGTGGCTCAGCACTTACATTGCTGCAGAACGCATCAAGCAGATTCATCGGCGGTTCGCCGATGAAGCTGGCAACAAAGATATTCGCTGGGCAGTTGTAGATGGCGCTGGGTGTGTCGACCTGTTGTAGTACGCCCTTGTCCATTACCGCGATTCGGTCGGCCATGGAAATCGCTTCGTTCTGGTCATGGGTGACTAATACTGAAGTTAGCTTGGAGGTCTGCTGCAGGCGTTTGATTTCGGTGCGCAGTTGCACCTTCTGGTCGCTGTCGAGATGACTCAATGGCTCATCGAACATGATCAGGTCTGGTTCGCGCACCAGGGCTCGGCCAATAGATACTCGCTGCTGCGCACCACCACTGAGTTGCTGAACCTTTTCACTGCTAATGTCACGCAGGCCCAGCAGTTTCAGTACCCGTTCGACACGTTCGCCGATATCAGTTCTGGGCATGCCGCGAACGGACAGCGGGAAAGCAATATTGTCGAACACGGAGAGATGTGGATATAGCGCATAGTCTTCGAACACCATGGCTACATTCCGGCTCGCGGTATCCATGTCGGATACATCCATGTCATCAAAAAAGATGGCTCCATCGCTGATAGCTTCGATACCAGCGATCATCTTCAGCGTAGTGGATTTGCCGCACCCGGATGGGCCTAGTAACGCCAGCATCTCCCCGCGAGGACACACCAGGCTGATACCTGGAATTGCTAAATTTATTCCATCATAGGACTTGGTTACATTCTCTAGCCTGACTTCTTTCATTGACCGGCCTCTAGAGCTATCACGGGAAAGGAATGCCTCGAAAAGATTTGCGGGTGTTACAGCAAGAATGCTGCCATTTTTCATTTATTTATATTTTTCAAAAAGATAGTGGTGGATTCCCTCTGATGCTCTGGCGGAAATAGTCAGTACACTGTCTATATTTGTGCCAAATGAATGCAGATGTATCTCGGGGCGCACCGAAGAGGGGCTGTTAAGCTCTGAACAAAGTTGATGAGGGGTGGACAGTAAATATCCTGGTTGCGGGCAAACGCATTGAGTGGGTAAGACAGAGAGTCAGAGAAAAAAGGGGGAGCCCGACCTGCGGTCGCCGATCGGGCAAGGTGGTAAGGTCAGTTGAGGCCGTTGTCGCGCTTGAGTATGTCTGCTGCTCGCTGGCCGATCATGACGCAGGGGGCCATGGTGTTACCGGTGGTGATTTCAGGCATGATGGAGCCATCGGCAATCCGCAGGCCTTCTATTCCGTAAACACGTAAACGGCCGTCGACCACAGATAGCTTATCTGTGCCCATCTTTGCCGTACAAGTTTGATGGAAGTAGGTGCCCGCTGAATTGCGCAGGAAGTTGAGCATGTCGGCATCCGTTAGCTGTCCAGGCATTAGTTCACGTTTTACGAAGGGGCGTAATGGTGCCGAGTTGCCAATCTCTCGACACAATGCAATGCCTTTGAGTAGTGCTTTTACATCGCGCTCGTCACTAAGGAAATTGGCCTCTACCCTGACAGGGTCCTTGAACCGGTTGCCGGTCAAAAACACTTGGCCGCGGCTATGCGGGCGCACCAGTCCTGGCGCCAGCGTCCAGGCGAGGCTGGGGTCAACTGGCAACTGGAATTGTGGTCTGGTGATTTCGCTACCGAAAGCGCACTCTTCTAAAACCGGCTGCAGATCCGGGGTCAGCAGCGTCGGATCACTTTTGGCGAAGAAGGTGAACTCCGCAGAATTGTTACGTGGCGCCTGAGGTTTAGGGTACTCCCAGCAGCACCCGGCAACCAGAATATGGTCCTGAAAATTGCGCCCGACACCAGGTAGATGCTGCACTAGGTCAATGTTCAGGGTTGAGAGAAGTTCGGCATCACCAATGCCTGATAGCATCAAGACTTTAGGTGTATTGATGGCCCCCAGTGATAAAATGATTTCATGCCGGGCGGTAACCTCTGTCGCCTGTCCATTTTGGCGTATGCGGACCCCCGTTGCTTTGTTCCCTTGCAGGATAACCTGCTCGACGCAAGTATTGAGTATCACGGTCAGGTTTGGCTGTGCCATCCTCGGTCGAATGTAGGCGGTGGCCACGGATACCCGTTCGCTATCACCCTTAACTGGTACATTCGGAATCCCACAGGCTCCTGATCCTTCCATGGCTTCGCCGTTTAGATCCTCCGCTGCGCTGATGCCCAGCTCGGCGGCAGCATCACGTAATGCCAGCGCCACTGGATTGGGATTTTTCGGATGCGTCAGGTAGAAAGGTCCATCAATACCACGCCTGGCATGGTCGCTTGGGCCGTCCCAGTTTTCGATGCGCTTATAAACATTCAGAACCGACTCATAGCTCCAGTCCGGATCATCTGCGGCTTTGGCCCAGCTCTCAAAATCATTGCGGTGCCCGCGCGCCCAGATCAAGCCATTTACGCTGCTACCACCACCCAGAACTTTGCCCATCGGCAAGGGCGGCGTGCGACCATTCAGGGCCGCGCAAGGTTCGGAACTAAACTGCCAGTCACGTTCGCTACCGATGTTCTGCATCCAGACTCGGGAATCGTTGACTTGGGTTACGCGTTCGTCGCCGCCCGCTTCAATTAGCAGCACCTGAACATCCGGGTTCTCTGCTAGTTGGCTGGCCACAACGCCGCCAGATGCTCCGCTTCCACAGACTATAAAGTCATACACGGGTCCACTCTGCATCGTCATGATCTCTCCTGCTTGCGAAAACTGGTTGGCACGCCAAGGCGCATGCCGGATCGGGGGTCTCGACAAGCAAAGTACATGCCAGAAGTTTGGCTGTGCGCCAGGGTCGAGCGCTCTTAAGGGTTGGCAAATAGGATCTTGTGTGAAGCTAGCGGGCTCCTGAGTGCTCCCTGCGCCCAGTTACTGCGCATAAAATGGGGGTTATGCTTCACATATGGGCAATAAGTGGCCGGGTTGTTGAAAAAGCGAGTCACATATTGCTGGCACGTTTCGTGCTTGCGATCGGCAGGTGAATGTCAGTCCACTGAATTAGGAGAAATACCGCTATGCCCAATGTCGCAGCCGTTCCTCGAGCCCACGCTGCCATCCGCCCGTTCTATATCAATGGTGAATGGCGTGAAGGTAGTGAGGGTGAAGTCGACAATAACTTCAACCCAGCGACAGGTGAAGTCTGTGCTGTTGTCGCTCAAGCCAGTGCGCAGGATGTGGATGAGGCTATCGCCGCTGCTCATTCAGCACGCCTGGCTTGGCGTAAAGTGCTGGTCGGCGAGCGTGAAGCGATACTACTCAAAGCTGCGGATATCATTGCTGAACGTGCAGATGAAATCCGCGATATTATCATTGAAGAAACTGGTTCAACCTTGCTCAAGGCCCCTTGGGAGGTCGGTTATGCGGTTGACTGCTTGCGCTCGGCCGCGGCCTGGACACGTCAAGCTCAGGGAGAAACTTTCCCTGCCTGCGCTCCGGGCCAGATGGGTATGACCGTGCGTCAGCCGTTGGGAGTCATCGCGGGCATTGCGCCCTTCAATTCGCCGTTGTTGTTGTCTATGAAGAAGGTTGCTTTTGCGTTGGCTTCGGGCAACACCTTTATTCTCAAGCCCTCTGAGTACGCACCTCTGACCGGTTTGATACTGGCTGAGATATTTGAAGCAGCCGGACTGCCCAAGGGCGTGTTCAATGTTGTTCCCGGTTCGGCTGACAACGTAGGCAAGCGGCTGGTTGCGGATCCGAGGGTACGCATGATTACATTTACAGGTTCCGAACGAGTCGGTAAGCTTTTGGCCGCCGAGTGCGGCAAGTACATGAAGAAAGTTACCCTCGAGTTGGGTGGTAAGAGCCCGCTAGTGGTGCTGGACGATGCTGACCTTGCATACGCAGTCGATGCAGCTGCCTTCGGTATCTTCTACCACCAAGGCCAGGTATGCATGTCTAATTCGAGGATTATCGTCGAAGAGGGTATGTATGAGAGTTTTTGTGAGGCCTTCGTAGAAAAGGCCAAGGCAGTCTTGGTCGGTGATCCGCGCAATGCTGATACCGTGGTTGGCCCGTTGATTCGGCCGGAACAATGCGCTTTTATTGCGGGGCAGATCAGTGAAGCGGTCGACATGGGAGCCAAGCTATTATGCGGCGGGACATATGAAGGTAGCTACTTCCAGCCTACAGTACTGACTGATGTAACACCGCAGATGCGTATCTACGGCGAGGAGTCATTTGGCCCAGTGACGTCGATATACTGCGCCCGCGATTTCGACCATGCTGTGGAACTCGCCAACGATACCCATTATGGCCTGTCCTCTGCCATTGTCACCAATGATTTGCAGAAAGCTATGATGTTCTCTGAGCTATCGGATGCGGGTATGATTCACATCAACGATACGACGATCTCCGACGAGCCGCACATTACCTTTGGTGGGACCGGAGACAGTGGTTTTGGGCGTGAAGGCGGGCGTGCTTCAATGGAGGAAATGACGGAAGTAAAATGGGTGACGATTCAAACCGGTAAGCGTGAATTCCCGTTTTGACCTGTTATGGGCGTCGTGCATAGGCCGGCGCCCCACTTTCTTTCCTTTAGTATCTCCCCGTTAGCCACAAATACTCTGAACATTTTGCCGTTGAAGCATATTCTTACGCCATTTATATAGCCTTCAGTCATGGATATAGCCGCAAGCCGTATTGGGCGATTGGCGTCATAACGCGTATCATGCCAACCCAAAAGTGTATCACAGGGTTTTCATATGCATTTTCCCACGATTGAAGATTATGTAGGGCATACGCCTCTGGTTCGATTGCAACGTCTTCCGGGCGATACCAGCAACGTAATTATGGCAAAGCTTGAGGGTAATAATCCCGCAGGTTCGGTAAAAGATCGTCCTGCTATGGGGATGATTCAGGAAGCCGAGCGCCGTGGTGATATTCAGCCAGGCGATACTCTGATAGAGGCAACCAGTGGCAATACAGGTATTGCTCTGGCGATGGCTGCAGCGATCAAGGGTTACCGCATGGTACTTATCATGCCTGCTAACATGAGCGAGGAGCGCCGGGCATCCATGAGGGCCTATGGTGCCGAAATCATTACGGTCAGTAGCGAAGAAGGCATGGAGGTGGCGCGGGATATGGCGCTGAAGATGCAGGCTGAAGGCAAGGGCAAGGTGCTTGATCAGTTCAGCAACCAGGATAATCCTCTGTCCCACTACAGAACTACCGGGCCTGAAATCTGGGAGCAGACTGAAGGCCGGGTAACCCATTTTGTCAGTTCCATGGGTACCACGGGCACCATTATGGGGGTTTCCAGGTATCTCAAGGAGCGTAACCCCGATATCCAGATTATAGGTCTGCAGCCCAAAGAAGGTGCATCGATACCTGGTATCCGTCGCTGGCCTGAAGAGTATCTGCCCAGCATCTTCGATGCGACCCGGGTGGATCAGGTGCTTGATATCGGCCAGCAGGAAGCTGAGGACACCATGCGCGCGCTGGCAGAACAGGAAGGCATCTTTTGTGGCGTCTCATCCGGTGGAGCCATTGCCGCGGCGCTTCAACTGTCAAAACAGGTTGAAAACGCGATTATCGTGGCCATTATTTGCGACCGGGGCGACCGTTATTTATCGACCGGCGTATTCCCCAGCGCCTGAACCTGACGATACCAAGAGAACAGACTATGAGCAGACGACGCAGGAAGGTGCTTCCTACGGAACCCGTGCGCTGTGAAGTGGAAAAACTTAGCCATGATGGCCGCGGTATCGCCCGCCAGGATGGCAAAATTCTGTTTGTGGATGGCGCTTTGCCGGGCGAAACGGTGATGGCCAAAGTCGTATCTACCCGCAGCAAATTTGATGAACTGCGGACACTTGAGGTGCTTGTTGCTGCACCTGACCGGCAGACACCACCTTGCGAGTTTGCAGACTTGTGCGGTGGTTGCAGCCTTCAGCACATGAGTAGCGATGCACAGATCGGGTTCAAGGAAGACACACTGCGTGAGCAGTTTGCCCACTTTGGTGGCATAGAGCCCGAAGAGTGGATTGAACCTATGCGGCCGGAAAGTACGCTTGGCTACCGCAGAAAAGCCCGTATGGGCGTCCGCTACGTGAAGGCACGGGAGTCTGTGTTGGTAGGTTTTCGTGAAAAGCGTAACAGTTTTCTCACCGATATCGACCGCTGTGTTGTGCTGGATCCACGTATTGGCGAGCGTATACGCCCGCTGCGTACCCTGCTGCACAGCATGGATGCCTATGCCCGGATTCCCCAGGTTGAAGTCGCCTGTGGAGATGATGCAGCAGCGATGGTTTTTCGCAATATGGACGAACTGAGCAGTAGCGACCGGGACAAACTGGTCGAATTTGGTCAGGCTCAGGATTTGCATATCTATCTGCAGCCGAAAGGGCCGGATACTGTTCATCGGATCTGGCCTGAGTCAGCGGGCAGGGGGGAAGAACGTCTTGATTACAGGCTGGATGCTTTCGATCTGACCATGAAGTTCCACCCCATGGACTTTACCCAGGTCAATGCGGGCATCAACAAAACCATGGTGAGCCGGGCGGTTGAATGGCTTGATGTGCAGCCGGGCGAGCGAGTCCTGGATCTGTTCTGCGGGCTGGGTAACTTTACCCTGCCTCTGGCGCGCAGGGGCGCTCAGGTTGTTGGTGTGGAAGGCGATGATGCCATGGTAGCCCGGGGGCGGGAAAATGCAGAGCTGAACGGGCTCACTAATGTGTCCTTTCATGGCGCAGACCTGCATGGTGATTTTACCGGCCAGAGCTGGGCAAAAGAGGGTTTTGATAAAATCCTTATTGATCCCCCTCGCTCGGGTGCGGAGGAAATCTGCAAATATCTGACCGCATTCAATGCGAAACGTATTGTGTATGTGTCCTGTAATCCTGCCACTCTGGCCAGGGATGCGGGGGTTATGGCACAAAACGGGTACCGCCTTGTGCGTGCAGGGGTGATGGATATGTTCCCTCATACGACCCACGTTGAGTCTATTGCACTGTTTGAGCGAGGCTCACACTGAAAGTCGTTGGGCGCAGCAGGGAATGGTTGTGTGAACCACCAGGAATAACAAAACAGATATGGTAAAAGTTCGCGAAGACTATGCAATGACTGGCGATGGCCAGATCGATATCGAGGGCTGGGTTCAGCAGATTGCCTCGCAGACACACCTGGACAATCTTGATGAGTTTCGCAGGGCCTGTGCAAAAGCCGCTGAAATCGATTTGCAGGCTTTCCGGGAAGACCGCTTGTGGGCCTCCGGTTCCAGTAGCTTTCGTACTGGCATTGAAATGGCTCAGGTACTTGCGGAGCTGCGCCTGGACCAGGCCAGCCTCGTTGCGGCCATCCTTTACCGGCCGGTGCGGGAGGAGCGGGTTACCCTTGAGGTTATCCGTAAGGAATTTGGCGAGGAGATTGCAGGCCTGATTAATGGCGTGCAGCAGATGGCGGCCATTTCAGCCATACACCACCCGCTTAAAGGGAATGTGCTCGGGCAGAGCGAGGGCCAGCTGGATAATGTCCGCAAAATGCTGGTCACCATGATTGATGATGTCCGGGTTGCACTGATCAAGCTCGCGGAGCGCACTTGTGCCATTCGTGGCGTAAAGAATGCGCCGGAAGAAAAGCGCATGAGGGTGGCCCGGGAAGTTTTCGATATATACGCGCCTCTGGCCCACCGTCTGGGTATTGGACATGTAAAGTGGGAACTGGAGGACCTCTCATTTCGTTATCTGCATGAGACGGCCTACAAAAAAATCGCCAAGCTCCTGGATGAGAAACGTCTTGACCGGGACGGATACATCCGCCGTGTCATTGATACGTTGCAGGCAGAGCTGAAGGCTTCGGGTATCGATGCCTCTCTTTCAGGTCGTGCCAAGCATATTTACAGCATCTGGAGAAAAATGCGCATAAAGGGCATTGATTTCTCCCAGGTGTACGACATAAGGGCAGTTCGGATTCTTGTCCCCGAAGTGCGTGATTGTTACGCCGCACTCGGGATTGTGCACACGCTCTGGCGTCACATACCTAATGAATTTGATGATTACGTTGCAAGCCCCAAGGAAAATGGCTATCAGTCTCTGCATACAGCAGTGATCGGGCCGGATGGCAAGGTGCTGGAAGTTCAGATTCGCACCCATGCAATGCATGAGGATGCTGAACTGGGCGTTTGCGCGCACTGGTTATATAAGGGGACTGATAAGGGAAATAAATCCGCGGGTTATGATGCCAAGATCAACTGGCTCCGGCAGGTGCTGGAATGGCAGGAGGAGCTTGGAGACCTGTCTGACCTGTCGGATCACCTGAAGTCTGATGTGGTCTCGGACCGGATATACGTTTTCACGCCTGAAGGCCATGTTGTTGATCTTCCTCAGGGCGCCACACCGGTTGATTTTGCGTACCGTGTTCACACCGAGATTGGCCATGCCTGCCGTGGTGCCAGAGTGAACGGCCGGATTGTGCCTCTTACATATCCCCTGAAAACAGGTGAGCAGGTATTCGTTCTTACCTCAAAGAACAATGCCGCGCCAAGCCGGGACTGGCTGAACCCGAGCCTTGGCTATATTCAGACTTCACGCGCGCGGGCGAAGGTAACTCACTGGTTCAAAGAGCAGAATCGCGAGCGCAACATAACAGATGGCCGCGCTATTATTGAAGATGAATTCAGACGTCTCTCGTTGCACGACGTGGATCTGGGCGAACTGGCTGAAAAAGTGAATTATCACAGTGCTGAAGATATGTTTGCGGCTGTAGGAGCCGGTGATCTTCGCCCAACGCACGTTGCCAATGTCGCCCAGCAAATGCTGGAACCAAAATCCGAACAGCTTGATCTAAAGCTGAGTTCTCAGCGGCGCAAACCCTACGACACCGAGTCAGATATTCATATTCTGGGTGTGGGTAAACTGAAGACTCAGGTAGCCAAGTGCTGCAAGCCGCTGCCAGGGGATGCTATCGGCGGTTACATTACAGTCGGGCGGGGTGTGACTGTGCACCGTCAGGATTGCCTTACCTTTCTGAACCTGCAGGAATTTGAGCCTAACCGGATTATTGAAGTGAGCTGGGGTGGCCAGCAGGCATCAGTCTATCCAGTGGATATCGAGATTGAGGCATATGACAGATCCGGCCTGCTGAGGGACATTACCCAGGTTTTATCGTCCTCAAAGAGCGATGTTGTCGCCCTTCATACTGTCACGAACCGCGATGACAATACCGCTACCATGGTGGTGACAGTGGAAATCCATAGTCTGGAACAGTTGGCTCGGTTGCTGGCCCAGATTCGTAACCTGTCAAATGTGATCGACGTCAGGCGCAAGCGCTCATGAGGTACTCCATTGATGACCTGAAAGTTCTGATGGCCCGGTTGAGAGATCCGGAGACCGGTTGTCCCTGGGATGCGCAGCAGACATTCAAAAGTATTGTGCCCCATACTCTGGAAGAAGCCCACGAAGTGGCAGACGCCATTGAGCGGGAGGATTATGTCAATCTGGAAGATGAGTTAGGAGATCTTCTGTTTCAGGTGATTTTTTACTCACAGATAGGCGCTGAAGAAGGCCGTTTCAGCTTTGATGCGGTTGTCGATAATCTGGTACGCAAGCTCGTGCGTCGTCATCCTCATGTGTTCCCGGATGGCACACTGGAAAGCCGGATTGACCCGGATAGCCGGCCAACCGAAGCCTGGATAAAAGAGAGCTGGGAGCGAATTAAAGCGGAAGAACGGGCTCAGAAACAGGCTGAGGATACCCAGCTGCCGACATCGCCAAGCCGGCTTGACGGGATTGCCCGGGCCCTCCCCGCGATGGTACGTGCTGAGAAGTTACAGAAGCGGGCGGCGCGCCATGGGTTTGACTGGCCAGACGTCGGCCAGGTGTTCGATAAACTCCATGAAGAGATCGATGAGTTAAAGGAAGCCTGGCAAGCCGCCGAAACCGGGCAGGGTGATCAGGACGCCGTTGAGGATGAACTGGGTGACTTGCTGTTTGTGTGCGTGAACCTGGCCCGTTTCATGAAGGTCAATCCGGAGCAGGCGATTCGGAGAACCAACCACAAGTTTGAAGCCCGCTTTCGCGCCATTGAAGAAGTTCTGGAACGTGAAGGGCGGTCGTTCGATGCAGAAACTCTCGAGGCGCTCGACAAAATCTGGCAGTCCGTTAAGGGTGTTGAGAAGAACAGCAGGCAGCAGAAATAGGTACAATTCGTTACCAATTTCATTGGTTAGCAGTCCTGACCTTCGTCTAAACTTTGATGACAGGGAGCACTTTAGTTGTGCGTTGTGGGTAGTCAACAGAATGCGGGAGTCAGGCTCGATGAAAATTAAAGATCTGGTCAATTACTGGGACAAGCATGCAAGAGGCAGGTTGACCCGTGATGCCACATTTGTGGCCTTGTCCGACCAGCATCACCGGCAGCTTGAAAAACTGGCGGCGTTGTATCCCCTCAAGTCTCCGCAAGATCTGATGCGCGATCTGATTTCAGCCGCTCTGGATGAAATAGAAACCAACTTCCCCTATGTTGAAGGTACCGAAGTCGTGGCTCACGATGAGGACGGCTTTGAAATATACGAAGATAAGGGGCTGACGCCGGAGTTTGTGCGTCTGAGCCAGAAGCACATCAAACGCCTGAAGGCTCGCCAGCTTGAATCTGTTGCGTGACCTGGACGGCCCCTTACGGGGCCAGCTGACTTAATTTTTTTTGTTGCTCAACCGTTCTTTTAGCGGACTCTGGTTTGCAAGATCATCCAGAGCTGCTCCAATCACATCATTGAGAATGTCACTTTCGCTTCTGTCAGGATAAAGCTCCGCCAGTGCAGAAATCCTTGCGGCGTCCTCCAGAGGAAGCCTGAGGTTGTAGTCGTGAGTTCGCTCTGCTGGCTTTTTCTTTTGTTCCCATTGTTTAGGCAGGTCCGATACTTTCATGAGCTCTCCTCATAGATATGGCATCAATGGCCAATAGACTTTTCCGGCAATTCCTTAGTATCGTTAGTTTACTTTGTCTCCGTCAATTCAAAAGGAAGCCAATGTGACTGAACTGCACCCTGATCTCCGTGAAAACGTACGTATGCTGGGCGAACTTTTGGGGCAGAGTATCCAGCGCCAGCCTGGGCGGGAATGCTATGAACTTATTGAGGAAATCCGGGCAGCTGCAAAGTCTGATCGGCGGCAGGAGAGCGGGTCAGGCCAGCGTCTGGTAAACCTTCTTGGCAAACTGCGTGATGACGAGTTGCTGCCGGTTACCAGGGCGTTTAACCAGTTTCTTAATCTTGCCAACCTGGCTGAGCAATATCATGGTATTCGCCGTAAGCGCGATCACGAGTCTGATCTTATGGTTGAGCCGCTGGCAGGGGTATTCGATCGCCTGAAAAACAGCGGGGTCAGTGCCGAAATACTGCATAAGTGTGTGACGGACCTGCGCGTAGAGTTCGTGCTGACTGCACATCCTACTGAAGTTGCGCGACGCACATTGATCATGAAATACGACGAAATGTCAGAGTGTCTGGCCAGCCTGGATCACGATGACCTTTTGCCGGCGGAGCGGGAAGCGATTACGGAGCGTTTGTCGCGCCTTGTGGCAGAAGCCTGGCATACGGATGAAATCCGTCATGAGCGCCCGACGGCGGTTGATGAAGCCAAATGGGGTTTTGCCGTGATAGAAAACAGTCTATGGCAGGCTCTTCCGCGTTTTCTGGGTAACCTCGATAAATCGCTTCAGGAAGCGACGGGAAAGGGGTTGCCATTACAGGCGGTGCCAGTCCGCATTGCTTCCTGGATGGGTGGCGACCGTGACGGTAACCCGAATGTTACCCATGAGGTCACCCGCAAAGTGTTCCTGCTTGGGCGCTGGATGGCGGCGGATCTGTTTCTGCGGGATATCCAGTCGCTTCGGGCGGAACTCTCCATGTGGCAGGCGGGCGATGAGCTTCGCGCCGTTGCTGGTGACTCCCGGGAGCCATACCGGCATGTACTGGCGGAACTCCGGGATCGGCTTATCAAGACGCGGGACTGGGCGGAAGCCAGTATCAATGGTGAGCCCGCCGACACGGCCGGCATACTGTTTGAGAATGACGACCTGACGGCGCCGCTTGAGCTTTGCTACCGCTCTCTGGTTGAATGCGGGCTTGAATATATTGCAAAAGGCGCCTTACTGGACACTATTCGCCGCGCTCATACCTTCGGACTGCCCCTGATCCGGCTGGATATTCGACAAGAGGCCACCCGCCACGCCGAGGCTGTGGCTGAAATGGTGGATTACCTCGGTCTGGGTGACTATCTGTCCTGGCCGGAAGCTGAGCGCCAGGCATTTCTGGTGCGCGAACTCCAGGGGCGGCGGCCACTCGTTCCCCGCAACTGGGAGCCTTCTGCCCAGGTACGCGAGGTGCTGGATACCTGTGAAGTGGTTGCGCAGCAAACGCCCGAAGCACTGGGTTCCTATGTTATTTCCATGGCCAGTAAACCTTCCGATGTGCTTAGCGTTATCCTGTTGCTCCGTGAGTCAGGCATGAAATTCCCCATGCGAGTGGTTCCTCTTTTTGAAACCCTTGATGATCTGCGTGGTGCACCCGAGAGCATGGCTGCATTGTACCAGGTGGATTGGTACCGGGATTATTGCAAGGGGCAGCAGGAAGTCATGATTGGCTACTCTGACTCCTCCAAGGATGCCGGCCAGCTCATGGCCGCCTGGGCTCAGTATCAGGCACAGGAAAGGCTTACTCAGGTCGCCGGTGAGTACGGTGTCCACCTGACGCTGTTTCACGGTCGTGGCGGAACTGTGGGCCGTGGAGGCGGTCCGGCAAACCGTGCAATTCTGTCGCAGCCTCCCGGATCGGTTAACGGCAGTTTCCGTATTACCGAGCAAGGCGAAATGATTCGCTTCAAGTTTGGTTTGCCTCAGTTGGCGGTGCAAAGTCTGACGCTTTACACCTCAGCGGTGATTGAAGCAACTCTGGCGCCACCCCCCGAGCCTGAAGATAACTGGCGTGAAACCATGGACTGGCTGACCAGTCGGTCGCTTAAGGCATACCGGGAAGTTGTTCGGGATAACCCGGATTTTGTGCCCTATTTCCGCCAGGTAACCCCTGAGCAGGCACTGGGTAAGCTGGCCCTGGGTAGCCGGCCTGCGCGCCGCAAGGCTTCCGGTGGCGTTGAGAGCCTGCGGGCAATTCCCTGGATTTTTGCCTGGACTCAGATGCGGCTGATGCTGCCGAGCTGGCTGGGTAGTGATGTAGCGCTTGAAGATGCGGCCAACGAAGGACGCTTGCCCGTATTGCGTGAGATGATGCAGGGCTGGCCATTTTTCCGCACCTACGTCGATATGCTCGAAATGGTGCTGGCCAAAGCTGATCTGCGTATTGCCGGTTATTATGAAAAAACCCTGCTGGATGACGACAGGTTAAGAGAACTGGGCATCAGTCTTGGTAAACGGCTTGAGGGCTGCGTCCAGCGCCTTCTGGAGCTGAAGGAACAAAGTGAATTACTGGAAGGCGAGCCGGTGTTCGCGCACTCCATGCGGGTACGGAATCCCTATACTGACCCCTTGCATTATCTTCAGGCGGAACTGCTGAAGCGTGACCGTGAGAGCGAAGGCAAGGGCGAGGTGCCAGAGCTGGTAGAACGTGCGCTTAAGGTTACAATGGCAGGAATTTCCGCCGGTATGCGTAATACCGGTTAATGCAATCGGGAACGGATAGGGGGCGCGGCCCCCGATACGGACAACAGGAGTATTTCAGTGGCTCTCGCAGTGCGACTGGCGCGGTTTTTCGATCAACAGGGTATCGCATACACAGAACGATCTATTGACCGGGCTCCAAATCTGGATGCAGCGGTTTCCGCATTGGGGCAATCAAGGGAATGCGTTATCAAGGCAACGCTTCTGATTGATATTGCCGGCATAGTGATGGTAGTTCACCGCTATGACAGCGCGCTTGATATAGAAGCGCTTCAGTGTATGACTGGCCGTCATTTGCAGCCACTTACAGCGCAGCAGATCGGGCGTTTGTTCAGTGACTGTGACCCGGGATTCATACCTCCGATAGGCAATGCGTATGACCTGCCAGTGCTGCTGGATCAAGGTATTGCCCGGGCAGAGCAGGTTTTGTTTTCCAGCGGTACGGATCATTCTATGGTTGAAGTAGATGGCCGTTCTTTGCGCCTTGCGATGGCTGGCTCGCGGGAAGGGCATCTGGCAATCCGCGGCCCTGGCGATGATGGTGCCCGGGAGGCTCTGACGTTGGAGGAAGTGGCCAGCAAACTGAAAAAGTTGTACCGGCTGCCACCGATGCCAGCCCTGGCTTTGCGCATTTTGCGACTGACCTCCAACACAGAAGCGACGGCCCGGGAACTGGCGGAGCTGATCGAGTTTGATCCCAGCCTGACAGCGCAGGTTATGCGTTATGCGCGTTCAGCGCTGTTCCACTACCCAGGACAGATTAACTCTGTCCAGGAGGCTGTGACCCGGGTACTTGGGTTTGACCGGGTTGCCCATATTGCTTTGGGTATCGCTTCTGTTCGTGCCTTCGATGTGCCGAGGGCGGGTATTCTTGGCATGGATAATTTCTGGCGCCATTCACTATACTGCGCTTTCCTGTGCCAGCGTATGGCGCCGCATTGCGGGGCCGATAAAGGTCTTGCATACCTCTGTGGTCTCTTGCACAACTTTGGATTATTACTGGTAGGGCACCTTTTCCCTCAGGAGTTCAAAGAGCTTAACCGGCTGCGGGAAGTTAATCCGGAGACCAGCATGCAATCCCTTGAGCAACAGGTATTTGGCCAGGGAAGCGAGCAGGAAATCATTGCTGTCGGGCACGGGGCGATCGGTGGCATTTTACACCGGTTGTGGGAATTGCCTGATCCTGTGGTCAAGGCGGCCGGTGTTCATCAGCAGCCAGGTTACCATGGTGAACATGAGAACTATGTCATGATGGTTCAGCTTGCCAATGCCCTGTTAAAGAAACGTGGTATCGGCGATGAGTTCAACCCTGATGATATTCCGGAATTGCTACAAGGCCTGGAACTGGAACCTGCTGTCATGGATGAACTGGTGGCTGAAGTCGGCCGGGTTGCCCCGGAGTTGGACGCACTGGCTCTCTCCCTCATCTCCTGAAATCTGTCTCAAGATTTCCGGTGTATGTCTGGTTTTTTTAAGATGCTACGGAGGTCGACTTTCTCTGGGGTGCCTGACTTCGTATAATGCGCCATCGCCGTATTCGGCTGATACCTGTTCCGAAGGGAGAGGTTGTCGCAAAGGCACAGATTTTTGCCGCAACTTTTCAAAACGATAATGACGAAAACGGGAGCACAGCGTTATGCGAATCATCATGTTAGGCGCACCAGGCGCAGGAAAGGGGACTCAGGCCCAGTTCATTACTGAACGTTTTGGTATTCCTCAGATTTCCACTGGTGACATGCTTCGGGCGGCGGTGAAGGCAGGATCCGAGCTCGGTAAGCAGGTCAAGGAAGTTATGGCAACTGGTGGCCTGGTGTCTGACGATATTATCATTGCGCTGATCAAGGAGCGGATTCAACAGCCAGACTGCCAGAATGGTTTTTTGCTGGATGGTTTTCCTCGTACTATCCCGCAAGCGGAAGCTCTGAAAGATCAGGGAATAGTGATTGATTACGTTGTTGAGATAGCGGTGGATGACGAAGAGATTGTCAATCGCCTGTCTGGTCGCCGGGTTCATGAAGGCAGTGGTCGTATCTACCACGTTAAATATGATCCGCCAAAAGTTGAAGGCCTGGATGACGAAACCGGTGAGCCTCTGGTGCAGCGTGCAGACGACAAGGAAGAAACCGTTCGTAAACGCCTGAGCATCCATCACGATCAAACGGCACCTTTGATCGGCTATTATCAGCAGCTGGCCAAAGAACAGCCGGAAGTGGCGCCTGAACATGTACGCGTAGAAGGTGTTGGTAGCCTGGAAAGTATCCGCGAGCAGATTCATTCCAAGCTCAAGTAATCTACTCACGTTCTGAAGAGGCCAGTCACGCCTGTGAAACTTTTGGCACTGGACACTTCCTCAGAGGGCTGCTCCGCAGCCCTTTTTGTTGATGGGGAAGTGATCGAAAAATTTGAGATTGCGCCCCGGGGCCATACCCGTCTGCTGATGCCGATGATTCGGACGTTGCTGGCGGAGTCGGGCTATAAGCCAGAGGATCTTGATGCATTGGCTTTTGCTTGTGGCCCCGGCTCCTTTACCGGAGTTCGTATTGCCACAGGGGTTGTTCAGGGGTTGGCATGGGGGCTGGATCTGCCGGTTATCTCCGTTTCTTCCCTTGAAACAGTTGCTCTGGGGGCTATTGAGACCATGCAGGTAAGCGACGGTGAGGGTGTTGCAGTAGCGTTTGATGCCCGTATGAGCGAGCTTTACTGGGCCTGTTTCAGCAATCGTTCAGGGCTGCCGGAGCTCTTGGGTGAAGAGCGGGTTTGCCCTCCGTCAGGAGTTGCTCTGGTGTCCGGTATTGCAGATTGGGTTGGTGCAGGTCAGGGCTGGGTTTTCCGGGGCAGCATGCCTGATGATGTATCAGGCCGGATTAATTCAGTGGATGAAACTCTCGTTCCCCGTGCAGGCTGGGTCGCTCGTCTGGCCGCTGTGAAGTTTAATCAGGGCCTGGCTGTTCCCGCAGAGCAGGCGCAGCCGGTGTACGTTCGGGATGAAGTTACCTGGAAGAAACTGCCTGGCCGCGACTAGGCCTTTTAATCGGTGCAGACTTCTTTCATACTTCAGCCAGGCACAATTATTTCTTCCTGAGCGAACGGCATCCTGACGATGATTAGTGGTATTAATCCAGGCAGTTCACTTTCCTATCAGTCGGGCTCCAACAGCCCAGTACGGGAACGCAGTGACGTTGCCCGTTCCCCGGCCTCAGCTCCCGAGAAGACAGCCGAAACAGCGCGTCGCGATCTTGGCGACAGCCCCCGCTCAACAGCATCTGAACGAAGCGACAGTGACTACCCGGAGCGTCGCGTAGAGGCTCGGCGTGCATCGGAGGATGTGCAGCTGGAGCGATTCCGCGCGGATGAAGTGCCGCTCCCCGCGGCCCAGGCATTGTCTACCTTTGCCAGCGTTGCTGCAGCCGGGCAGGAAACCGAGGGTTCAGCACTCGCCGGGATCGATATTCTGGTCTGATGTCACTTTCCAAAGCTTCTAAGGCCGCTTCCGTAAACGAAACACTTCCTCTGGCGGTTGCCAGAGGCCCGCTCGGTGATGAACACCAGGCTCAGGCATTAAGTCTTGACCTTTCATTGCCGTATCTGGGGGTTGTCTCTCCGAAAGACGTAAGACATGCCAGCGCTTTGCTATTTCTGGATGAAAACGGGTTGTGTCTTCAGGTGGCCGGAAAGGGCGCGCCGGGGCCGGTGAGAGCAGAGTTTGTAACTGGCAAGATGGGTTATCGTCGTGAGCATGGTGGTGGTTCGGGCCAGCTTGTAGCGCGTGCTGTAGGTTTGCAGAAAACCAAGGCTGACCTGCATGTCCTGGATGCCACTGCCGGCCTGGGGCAGGACGCTTTTGTGCTTGCCAGTCTGGGTTGCAGGGTAAGTTTGTTCGAGCGAAACCCGGTGATTCATGCGCTGCTGTCCGATGGACTGGCCCGGGCAGCGCTGAATGCGGAGTGCGCGCCAATCGTCGCCCGAATGACTCTTCACTCCGGTAGTAGTATCGGCTGGCTGGATCGTGTTGCTGAGCGTTGTGAAGAGGGGGTTGAAGACAAGGCTGCAGATGTGGTCTATCTGGACCCCATGTTCCCTCACAGGGACAAATCTGCGCTGGTAAAGAAAGAAATGCAGGTGTTCAGAACGATTGTGGGTGATGACGACGATTCGGACGCACTGCTTGCCGCCGCATTGAGTACCGCGAAGTATCGGGTGGTGGTCAAGCGCCCACGCAAAGCCCCGGCGATTAGCGGGCCGGAGCCGGGGACACGTATTGAGGGCAAGAGTAGCCGGTACGACGTTTATCCGATCCGGGCCTTGCCTCCGCGGTAAAGTTCGGTGTGCCCGAGGCTTCCGCCCACACGTCAGATGCCCAGCATTGTCACTTGCTGAATGGCCTGGCGTTTTTCTACGCTCAACACCAGTCTGGCATCATCTGCCACCTCGTCGAGTCCTTTACCGTAACAGAGTAAACCGTTGTCATCGGTCGTGATGACGCCGTTCTTCTGCATGTTGGCGATAAAATTCCGGAACAGGCTTTTGTCGAAGAACTCGGGGGCATTCTGGCCGAACAGTATGGACATGCGTTCGGCCAGCAGTGTGCTTTGTTCTTCCAGTTCCTCTGCGGTGATTTTCCCCGGGCCATACTTGCGCAGGGTGCCCACAGCGATGTGGTAGCGCTCTACGGTCTGGATGATGAACCGTGACAGTATCCTGAGACGCAGCATGGCTTCGGTACCTTCTTCAGGGCTGGCGATTCGATTATTCTCTGCAGTTTCCAGCAGGCCCTGATTTATCAGTTCGTCAATCCACCGGTTAATCACATCTTCGGCTTCGTCAGGCTGGTATTTGAGAAACAGTTCTGATTGCAGGTAAGGATAGGCAACGCCAGCCAGATAAACGATCTTGCTCCGGGTCAGAGAGCTTTTGTTCTCGAACAGACTGGCGATCAGAGAGGGCAGCGCAAAAAGATGCTGAATGTTGTTGCGATAGTATGTCATCAGGATGGCATTACTACCCTCCAGACCGATAATGTCGCCAAGTTTCTGGGGTTGACGTGATACCAGTCCCATGGATTCGCAATAGGCCACCCAGTCTTTGCCTGAGCCTTCTGGCATGGTTACTGTTTCGGCATAAGGGTAGGCTTTCAAAAGATCCGCGTATTGATCCGCCAGGCGGATAAGCTGCCCCTCATCCATGGCCAGCCTTTCGGCGCCCAGAAGCACGGTTGCAATCATGCCGATTGGATTGACGGCAACAGATGCATTGATATTGGATGCGACTCGCAAGGCCAGCTCGGAGACGGTGTCATTAAGCCACGGGGGGCGACATGCGGAATCGTAGGCCTCGTCTCTCCAGCTGCTATGAACATCGTCCAGCACGTCTGACAGGTGGATGGCTTCACCGAAGTTAACCGAAACCCGGCCAAAGGAGTTGTTGAGTTTACGGGCTGTTTTTGCCAGGCCAAGCACACTCTCTTTCTGTTTTTTCTTACCTCTGAGTTCTCCGAGGTAAGAGCGACCTTCCATTACTTTTTCGTACCCGATATAAACCGGCACAAAGACAATCGGTTTGCGGTGATCGCGCAGAAAACTGCGTACGGTCATGGAGAGCATGCCGGGGCGGGGCTGCAGCATCCGTCCGGTGCGGCTGCGACCGCCTTCTACAAAATACTCAACCGAGTAACCACGGGTGAACATAACATGCATGTACTCATTGAAAACCGTTGAGTAGAGCGGATTGTCACGGAAGCTCCGGCGCATGAAAAAAGCCCCGCCCCGGCGCAGGATTGAACCTACAATCGGCATGTTCAGGTTGATGCCGGCGGCTATATGTGGAGGCATAAGGCCGTTTTTATAGAGCACATACGACAGCAGAAGATAGTCGATATGAGATCGGTGGCAGGGTACGTAAACCACAGCGCTGCTCTGAGCGCTCTCTTTCACCACTTTGATGTTGTTAACGGCAACACCTTTGTAGAGCCGGTTCCAAAGCCAGGCGAGCGCTACTTCGAAAACGCGGATGGTGACAACAGACATGCTTGCAGCGATTTCATCGGCATATTTGTAGGCTCGGGCACGGACTTTCTCTGGTGCTATACCTTCTTTTGCTGCGGTTTCCCTGATAGCTTCTTTTACCGCCTGGGTTCTCAGTAACCCTTGCACGAGGGTTCTTCTGTGAGACAGGTCTGGCCCCAGAACCGCTTGTCGCACCTTGCGGAAGTGGGTGCGCAGGATTCTGGCAAGCTTGCGATTGGCACGCTCTTCGTTGTCCCGATGCTCATCAATGACCTGTTTCAGTGACAGCGGTTTGTTGAACTGTACATAGGTGTTACGCCCGTGCACCAGAATGATCAGGAACTTCTGGAGCCGGCCGGCAACGGACCAGGTATCAGATAGCAGCAGTTTTACCAGCGATTTCTCTTTGTCCGGGGAGCGGCCCCAGAACAGGGATACGGGAACAATCTGAACATCCTCCTCCGGATTATCGAGCCCGTAGCGCACCAGAGCCTGGAATTCAGCCGTAGGAACCGGCGTCTGCCTTCTGCGGAACAAGCCACCAACGCGCCGGTAGAGGAAGAAAAATGAGTGTGAAGGGCCGTTCTTGACGGGAAGTGTGGTGGTTGCTCCGGGCAGTTGTGCCCGTATCACTTCCTGCTCAAGTACCAGACGGCTGGATAGCGAGCTGTACGGCAGCACGTAACAAACCGGTTTTTCAGGAGACAATCCCAGAGCCTCGATGCTATTGCCGCTGACATCTGTCCGGACCCATAAAAATAGTATCTTCCGGAAAAAGGTCAGAATCAGGCTTCGAATACCCTGGTAAAGACGCATAAAATGTCACTCCGATGAAAAACAGGCGCCAAGTTTACTTGGTTGCGAACGGGCCGGAAAGTCACGGATGCATTCTTGATGCCCCTGGCTCTGTGATACATTTCAGTCTGGCACGTTTCTCACTAAGGTACCTTGGCAGATGGCGACACCAACGATTCACTGGAGCCCCGGCTGGAGCACGCAGGCACCAGAGCAGGGGGACCTCGTGCTGGAGTTGTCCGGATCCGGTGTGCTCAAGCCGGCTGACGGCTGGCTGCGACCCCTGGAAAACATATCCGGGAACCCCGGAGACGCAGAGTTTGTATCTCTGGGAAAAGTCGGCGGTCGTCCTGTTTTTGTGACGGAGGTTCCGGAATCTCTGGCTTCAGGCCGTGAACTCGTTACCTTGCGCGATGCGCTTCTGACGATCAGTGATGCGCCGGCAGCTATGCTCAGTACTGGCTTTCAGGTGTGGCAGTGGTTTCAGGATCATAAGTACTGCGGGCGCTGTGGCGGTGGTACAGACTTCCATCCGCGGGAGCGGGCAAAGTGGTGCAGTAACTGCAACATTCCCTGGTATCCGCGGCTGGCACCCTGTGTGATTGTAGTGATACGCCGGGAAGATCGATATCTTCTGGCAAAGTCGTCCAGGGTTAAGCGTCATTTTTACAGCCTGATAGCAGGCTTTGTAGAGCCTGGAGAAAGCCTGGAAGGTGCGGTTGCCAGAGAAGTGAAAGAGGAAACGGGGCTGGATGTAACCAATATCCGTTATCAGGGGTCTGAGCCCTGGCCATTTCCGCATCAGTTGATGGCAGGATTTTTTGCAGATTATGCCGGGGGCGAGTTGGTGTTGCAGGAGGATGAAATTGCAGACGCGGGCTGGTACTTACCTGAAAACAGACCCCCGGTCCCCCCCGAGACCACCATTTCCGGGCGCCTGATACGCGAAATGGAAAAGGTGCTTACGACTGGAGGTCTCGGGTCTTGAGTGAGACTGTTGTGCCCCGGATTCTTGTTTTTGACTCGGGTGTTGGCGGATTGAGCGTTGCTGCCCGTGTTCACGAAAAGCTGCCGGACGCTTCAATTATATATCTTGCGGATAACGCAGCATTTCCATACGGTGGTCAGCCCGAATCTGTGGTAATCGAGCGTTGCTGCGCACTCATTGTGACTGCCCTTGAACAATTTCCTTGCGATGTTGTTGTCATAGCCTGCAATACTGCCAGTACCGTCGTTTTGCCAAGCTTGCGATCTCTGGTGGATGTCCCGGTGGTTGGAGTGGTACCTGCGGTGAAGCCGGCAGCTGCACAAACGTTGAATCACCGCATAGGCCTTCTGGCAACTCCAGCGACCGTGCGCAGGCTGTATCTTGATCAGCTGGTCCGGGAGTTTGCCACTGGGTGCCAGGTTGAGCGCGTTGGCCACCCCGGTCTTGTACAGTGGGCGGAAAACCTGGTGCGAGGCGTGTCCGTGCCGCAGGACGAGCTTGATGTGGCTGTTGCCAGTCTGCGTGATGCCGGAGTTGACACTGTTGTTCTCGGATGTACCCACTATCCGCTTTTGCTGGATAGTCTCAGGCAGAGTCTGCCCGACGTAAAGTTCTGGGTGGATTCCGGAGAGGCTATTGCCCGTCGTGTCAGTTCCCTGTTGGTGGAAGCAGGCCTGGCCGGGAAATCATCCGGGTGCGGCCACGCATCTGAGGTTGCCGCGTTGTTTTCAGGAAACGTCCCGGAGGGCATTGTTGATTTCATGATGACTCAGGGTTTGCCTCAGCCGGAGGCCAAAGGGAACTGGCCCGGAAGCTTGCCGGACAGGGGAGATATTTGATTATTTCGGGGCAGTTACCTGAAGGCAGTGCATGACTTCGCAGGCGGGATTGCGCTTCAGGCCTGGAATCCAGGCGGCGATATATGGCGATGAGAGTGTTAACTGGAGACGGCAACGCAAGCCGGCTTTTGAACCAGTAGTTTGCTGATATCTTCTGCGGGTTGTGCCGGCCCATAGAAGAAACCCTGCACCTGATGGCAGCGGAGGGTGCGTAAGTACTCAAGCTGTTTCTCTGTCTCTACCCCCTCGGCAACAATTTCCAGTTTCAGGCCGTGCGCCATTGCAATAATGGCGTTCACAATGCAGACATCATCGACGCCGCTGTGAATCCCCTGAACAAATGACTGGTCTATTTTCAGGGTGTGGATGGGTAATCGGTGCAGATAGTTAAGTGACGAATAGCCTGTGCCAAAGTCATCAATGGCAATACGGACGCCCAGACCAGCCAGTTCGCGGAGCTTCTGGCTGATTTGTTCCAGGTCATTCATGATCACATTTTCAGTTATTTCAATTTCCAGATTGCCGGGAGGGAACTCGTTGCTTTTCACCCGTTCGATCAGGGTTTCTACAAATCTGGGATGCTCTACTTCAACCGGCGAGAGGTTGACCGCCAGGCGCAGATTCTGATGACCTGCCCGTATCCACTGGCCGACATCACGACAAGCCTGATCCAGAACCTGCTCGCTCAAATGACTGATCAAATTGGTCTCTTCTGCGAGCCCCAGAAAGTCTCCGGGATAAAGTAAACCTCGTTCAGGGTGCTGCCAGCGCACAAGTGCTTCCAGCCCCAGGATCTGGTTTGTACCTGCACACACCTGGGGCTGGTAAAATACCCGTAGCTCATTCTTCTCGAGCGCCTGGCGCAGATCCCTTTCCAGGTGCAGGCGGTGTGTGCTGTCTACGCTCATGCTCTCGGAGAAGAAACTGTAGCTGTCTTTGCCCTTGGCTTTAACGTGATACATGGCAATATCAGCGTTCTGGATCAGTTGGTCCATGCTGTCGCCGGCATCCGGGTATATGGCGATTCCGATGCTGACGCCCACAAACACTTCATGCTCACCCAGCAGGAAGGGGGTCTTGAGGGTTTTGATGAGTTTTCTGGCAATCTGGCTGGCGTCTTC
Source organism: Marinobacter sp. F3R11 (assembly GCF_003318275.1). GTDB lineage: Bacteria > Pseudomonadota > Gammaproteobacteria > Pseudomonadales > Oleiphilaceae > Marinobacter. The sequence continues at coordinate 128,346 of NZ_QOCH01000010.1, forward strand.
AGGGCTGCGAATTGAAGGTAGCAGCAAGGTGAACTCGTCACCACCAAAGCGTGAGAGCGTGTCGCCCTTGCGCAGGCAGCTTTCCAGGCGCTGGGTTACGGCTTGCAGCAGCCGGTCACCCATGGCGTGGCCAAGGGTGTCGTTAATAATCTTGAAACGGTCAAGATCAAGAAACATCACCGCCAGGGTCTGTTCCTCCCGGCGGGCATGAGTGATTGCAAGCTCCAGGCGGTCTTTGAACAGGGCCCGGTTGGGCAAGCGTGTGAGCAGGTCGTGATAAGCCTGGAAGTTAATAAACGCTTCAGCTTCCTTACGTTCGGTGACGTCCCTCGCGGTCCCGTAATAGCACGCGTTCTGGCCGCTTCCGCCACCCTGAGCACGGTGATTGTGGGTCCAGGTTTGAGGGTCGACCGGAAATGCAGTTACCTCAAAATGCCGCGTGGCCTGTCGGCTGCCGCGGGTTTTAAGGCGAACCTCCAGAGTGCGGGGGTTGTCTGCGCTGATATCCGGCGCATTGAATGCATAGATACCTCTGGCAACATCACGATCATCCAGAATGCATCGGAAATTCCGCCCGCAAAGTTCATTTGGTTTATAGCCCAGCATGCTTTCAACTTTGCTGTTAATAAAGCAGAAGCGACCATTAGCATCGAGCATGAAAACGATATCGGGTGAACTGTTTACAATGTAGCGGTGCAGGGCCTCAGATTTTTCAAGGCGAACCTGTACGTCCTCATGGGCCTTGACGAGCATTTGCTTGCCAATGACGCGTTTTACCGTGGCAATCAATTCTTCCGGGTCAAAAGGCTTGCGAATATAATCCAGAGCTCCGCGCCGGAGTGCCCGGCTGACCGCAGTAAACGAGCTTTCTCCACTGATGACAATGATTCCGCATTCGGGTTGCTTGCGCCCAAGGTGCGTCATAACGGCAAAGCCATCGACCTCCGGCATGCGTAAATCCAGCATGGCGAAATCAAAGTCCCGGGTATCTATGAGTTCACAGGCGTGCTTTCCGCCATTGGCCTCAGTGACCTCGTAACCGCAGCTGCGAAGTAAGGAGGCCAGCGCGCTCACCAAACGTGGCTCGTCGTCCACCACCAGAATGCGCGCTGTAGCCTCTTGCGAGAAGTGCCCGTTGGTCTGTCCTGGTGCCATCTGTGTGTATCCGTTTATGTCAGTCGGATGTTTTTTTTACCTGGCTGGCCGCCGGCAGTAAAACCCGGAAAGTTGTGCCTTTCTGCCCGGTATGGCAGGCGATGATTCCCTCCATGTCATCAACAAGTTGCTTCACAATACTCAGGCCAATCCCGCTGTGGCCTTTTCCCTTTGTGGTTTCTCCCGGTGTAAACAGAGATTCCCGTATAGCCTCGGGAATGCCTGTGCCGGTATCAGTAACTTCCATCTCTACCCAGTTGCGATGACCTTGCCACACTGGAGCTGATGTCTTTATCGTAACTTCACCACCTGAATCTGGCAGGCTTTCGGCAGCGTTTCTGACCAGGTTGATCAATACCTGATGGATAGCCGACGAGTTAGCTATAACAGGTGTAGAAGCATTACACATTAGCATATTAAATTGTAGGTTACTGTCGCTGAAAAGACTGGTTTCAAGTATCCGGGCGAGGCTTCGTATTTCAGTATTGAGGTCGAAGGTTTTTTCGCCGTAGTCTCCGCCGGTGTTATTGCTCATCTGCAATAAAAGGTTTGCCGCGCGGTCCAGTTCATCCCGCACCACATCCAGATCTTCCCTTGCATCAGGGTCATCCAGCCGGTTTCGTAGCTGGTGGAGATACTGTCGGATTATGGTGAGAGGGTTGCTGATCTCATGCACCTGTTCGCGCAGTTTTTCTATGGCTATCTCGTGGTGTCTTTCTGCGCTTTCTTTTGTCGTCTCGAAGGCCGTGCTTTTTTCCATAAGAACAGTGGAAAGCTGATGCATAAACAGGCGTAAGAGTTCAGTGGTTGATTCCTGAGTGTTGCCATCGGTACCCAGCACAAACACACCGGGGCAGTGGTCGCCTGTGACTACCGGAATTGCAGTCAGAGAGCGGGTTCTCAGTAGCGACAGAATCTGGCGGTCGAGAACTGCTGGTGCCTGCTCGTTGAGATTGACAGGTTTTCTCGAGGCGAAGGCCTCTGTGAGTGCGCTGCCACCGGCCTTGGCGGTTACGGCCAGATGCGGGTACACCCCGGTAGTGCCGGAAAGCAGAACAAGGCTGCTGTCATCGTGTCCGAAATATAATGCGGGAAGCCCGGTAATCAGCGTCAGGCTGTCGACTGTCTCAGCAAGAATGGTGCTACTCTTGCCGGTAAGGTCGGCAAAGCCTATGGCTTGCCGGGCGATGGCATGGCGTAATACGGCTTGCCGGAGTTCTTGCGACGCGGATTCGGCGCTGTAACTGTTGATAAGCGGTATTCCCAGCGAATCGGCCATCACGGACACGTCGTGGCTGATCCGCCGATTGATTTCCCGGGTCAGCTCTTCACTGAGTCCGAACATGGTACCTGCAGCCGCAATGCCAGCGGAATCAGACAGTGCAAGGCGAGTAGAAAGACTGATGACCTTGACCAGGTGAGCGGCATCCCTTAGCTCTGAAGGCAGGGCCTGCTGATAACGCATGGCGTCAGCTGCCAGAGGCCCCAGTCCCCATAAAGTAACCAGTTCGGCGGCAATGTCTGATTGCCGGTTCATATATTGTTGTCCGGCTTCCAGGTCCGGGTTTTTAATGGCAATGAGCTCACCGATGTTATGAAGCATGCCTAACATAAAGGCTTCGTCGGCTTCAGGATAACGCGTCAGGGTTGCAAGAGCTCTGGCGGTCAGGGCAGTGGTCAGCGCATGCCTCCAGAAATCCCGTAACTGTTGCCAGGCGCCGTCGCCCAGATCAAACATGACCTGGCGCAGCGCTGCAGTGAGTATCAATGTCTTGAATCGTTTGTTTCCAAGGCGCATCAAGGCCTGCTCTATTGAGCGAACGCCCGGCGCAGGGCCATACAGCGACGAGTTGGCTAACGCCAGGATCCGAACCACGAGCGCTGTATCCGACGCTATGATTTCGCTGATCTCGCGATAGCTTTTGTCTTGGTTGCAGACCTCAAGCGCACGCAGTGTGACCTCCGGAAGACTTGGAAGTTGGAGGTCGGAAACTGTATTCATAATTTTGCCTGCCGCGCGAGGAGAAAAGTTCCTGAAATTTCGTTAACTTTCCCGGGTACAGTGAAGGATCTTAGACAAAAACACGCGAATTTCAAACAACTGCTGCTCTTTATTTGAACAGTGTGTTCACAGTAACACGATATGTGTACAATTTTTACAGACTAAAGTGTCTTTTGTCGTCATTTCAAGGATGTAATATCTCCCGTCATGAGTGCTCAGGAACACCAAGAACACCGGGCGACCCCGCCCCGGACCATTGCGATAACTGGCGGTAAAGGAGGCGTAGGTAAAACATCAGTCGCCCTTAACCTGGCGCTTACACTGGCCCGCTACGAAAAGCGCGTGTTATTGCTGGATGGCGATACTGACCTTGCTAACGTCAGTATTATGTTGGGCCTTTACCCCGAGCGAACCCTGGCAAATGTTGTTGCTGGTGAGTGCAGTCTTGAGGACATACTCCTGGAGGCAGATTACGGCCTGCACATTGTTCCTGGTGCATCCGGTGTTCAGGAATGTATGGAAATGGATCCCGAGGAGAGTTTTCGTATATTACGAGCCCTCTCAAGGCTTGAGAACCGGTATGACTACGTCATAACGGATACTGCGGCAGGCCTTCAGCCTGCGGGTCTGCACATGATTGCGGCGGCTGAGCTGGCGTGTGTTGTTGTTACGCCAGACCCCGCCTCGCTTACGGATGCGTTTTCGCTGATTAAAGTTCTGAAGCGCCGGGGCTATCGCAGAACACCCAGTGTGCTGATTAATATGGCGCAGGGTGCAAGTCAGGCCCGCTCGGTTTTTCAGCGCCTCGATTCGGCAGCACGGCGCCATCTGCAATGTTCTCTTCATTACATGGGCGGTGTATGGCGTGATGAGACCCTGCGCCAGTCAGTCCTGCAGCAGCGGCCGGTTGCATTGTTGCCATCTTCAGATCCTTCTTGTCGCCAGTTCAGCACATTGGCAGACATGCTCGACGTACGTTTATCGCAATTGCCCGCCCGTAAAGCAGGCATTGCGGCCTACTGGCATTCAGTTTCAAAACGGCAACCCGGTCGCAGGTCCAGGACCGATTCATCTGCCACTCCCCGCGAACGCTGCCTGCAGGCTGTAGGTGAACTGGAGTCTGTAATCACCCGGATGCCGGAAAATGGGGAACTGCGCAGTGATGTGTTCAGCCGCTTGTTCGCACTGTTGGGGCAGTCGCCGGACAGTGGTACCGTTAAAATCATTCAGGCAGGACTTGATGCCATTGACTGGAGCCAGCTGGTTCCTCAAGAGCGTAAAAATCTGGCGACTCATCTTCGGCACCTTGCTGATGGGCTTTCGATATCATCGAATATCCGTGAGTACGAACAGAAACCTGAGCAGGATCCCCCGCAGCAAGCGCTCTCCCGGCCGTTTTATGATCGTGCCAGTTTCGGTGATCAGGAGGCTCTTGTAAGGGCGCTGAAGGAACAGTCTTCCGATATTCCCCTGGATCAGTTCCTTAAGTCGCTTGCCAATAAATAAAATTACGACACCAGAGAGTTTTCAATTTAGTTTGTAACTGCATTGACATAAAAATTGTGCAAGGATCAAGGAGTGTAAGAGGCCCGTAAAAGGAGTTTTCATCATGGCAGAGCAGCAAAAGTGGGCGGAGGAGTCTTCGTCAAAGGTGCTTGAGCAGCTTAGCGGCAAGCATGTCCTGATCACTGGTACCACGGGTTTTCTTGGCAAGGTGATTCTGGAGAAGCTGATCCGGGCGGTGCCGGACATTGGTGGAATACACCTGTTGATAAGAGGAAATTCGCGTCGTAATGACGCTCAGACTCGTTTTCTTGAGGAAATTGCGACATCTTCAGTATTTGATCGTCTGCGTCAGGAGAATGGCAAGGCTTTCGAGGTTTTCCTGGATGAGCAACTGCATTTTATTACCGGAGAGGTAACCCAGCCCCGGCTTGGCCTGCAGCCCGACGCGTTCCGGAATCTGGCGGGCAATATCGATGTCATTATCAACTCCGCCGCGAGTGTTAATTTCCGGGAAGAACTGGACAAAGCTCTGGCCATAAACACCTTGAGCCTGGAAAATATCGCCGGCCTGGCCCGGCTGAACCCGGCTCTTGCGGTTGTTCAGGTTTCAACCTGCTACGTAAATGGTATGAATTCAGGGCAGATTACTGAATCAGTGATAAAGCCCGCTGGTGAGGCAATTCCCCGCAGCCCTTCGGGTTATTATGAAATTGAAGAGTTGCTCCGCCGGCTTGACGACAGCGTTGCAGACTTGCGTTCGCGCTATTCGGGCAAAATGCTTGAACGTGAACTCGTGAGCCTTGGAATACAAGAGGCCAACCGCTATGGCTGGAGTGATACCTATACGTTTACCAAGTGGCTGGGCGAACAGGTACTGATCAAAGCTCTGGAAGGCCGTGCTCTTACAATTGTACGCCCGTCTATTATTGAAAGTGCTCTGGAGGAACCTGCGCCTGGGTGGATTGAAGGAGTGAAAGTCGCTGATGCGATCATCCTTGCCTATGCCAAAGGAAAGGTTACGGTATTTCCCGGTAAGCGCTCCGGGGTTATAGATGTCATTCCCGTTGATCTTGTAGCGAACGCTATTATCCTGGCGGCCGCCGAGGCTCTTGGTGAACCCGCCCGGCAGCGGATCTACCAATGCTGCAGCGGAAGCTCCAATCCATTGACTCTGGGCGAGTTTATTGATCATCTGATGGCGGAAGCCAAAAGCAACTACGCAGAGTACGATCTGCTTTTCTGCCGTCAGCCAGTCAGGCCCTTTATTGCGGTAAACCGGGCCTTGTTTGATGCCATGATGAGTGGTGCCCGAATTCCCCTTAGTCTGGCCAGGCGAACGAAGCGGATGCTGGGGCACAAACAGGATCTCAAAATGTTGCGGAACCTCGATACGACCCGCTCACTGGCCACGATCTTTGGTTTTTATACGGCCCCGGATTATATTTTCCATAATGATGAATTGCTCGCCCTTGCATCACGCATGGGTGAGGCAGATAAAGAGCTGTTTCCGGTAGATGCACGCAGGATCGATTGGGCAGTGTACCTGCGCAAGGTTCACCTTGCTGGTCTGAACCGATACGCGCTCAAGGCGAAAAGCAAGCTCCGCCCCCGCTCCCCAAAGGCTCGCGAGCAGGTAGCCTGACCATGCCGGGCTTAAAGTTCAGGTGCGTTAGGACGTTAGTCTAATTCAATGTTTGGTGGTTCGCATGGTGAACTACAGGCATGTGTCCACAGGGCAATGCGCCCTATCGCTCTGAACAAACAAAATTGATAATTACAATAGACTCTGATCTAGGGGGAGCACAATGACTGATAAAAACCTTTATCCGGTAAGCCAGGATGTGGCCGAACGGGCATTTGTGAATCGGGAACAGTATGATGAAATGTATCGTCAGTCCATCGAGGATCCAGACACGTTCTGGGGAGAGCATGGTAAGCGTCTCGATTGGATCAAGCCATATTCCAAGGTAAAAAACACCACCTTCGATTACAACAACCTGTCCATCAAGTGGTTTGAAGACGGGCAACTGAACGCGTCTGCTAACTGCCTGGATCGCCATCTCGCAACCCGGGGCGACCAGACAGCCATTATTTTTGAAGGCGACGATCCGTCTGACTCCCGTCACGTTACCTACCGTGAACTGCACGAAGAAACCAGCAAATTTGCCAATGTTCTGAAAGGACTGGGTGTGAAGAAGGGTGATGTGGTCACCATCTACATGCCAATGATTGTTGAAACCGCTGTAGCCATGCTGGCCTGTGCACGCATTGGCGCAATCCACTCTGTTGTTTTCGGTGGTTTCTCTCCCGAAGCACTGGGGGCCCGTGTTGTTAATGGCAAGTCCCGGTTTGTAATTACGTCTGATGAAGGCCTCCGTGGCGGCCGCAAGATTCCTCTGAAAAAGAATGTGGATGCGGCACTCAAAAATGAAGACGGCGCCGGCGTCGAGAAAGTTATCGTTGTCAGCCGTACAGGTAACAAGGATGTGCCCTGGAATGAGGGCCGCGACGCCCGCTATGAAGACCTTATGGCGACGGCCTCTGCAGATTGCCCGCCAGAGCCCATGAATGCGGAAGACCCTCTGTTCATGCTCTATACATCGGGTTCAACCGGTGCGCCCAAAGGTGTTTTGCATACGACTGGCGGCTATATGGTTTACGCCTCCATGACGCACCAGTATGTGTTCGACTATCACGATGGTGATGTTTACTGGTGTACAGCGGATTTTGGCTGGGTTACCGGGCATAGCTACATTCTGTACGGGCCGCTGTGTAATGGTGCGATCTCTGTACTGTTTGAGGGTGTGCCAAACTATCCTGATAGCTCCCGTATGGGTCAGATTGTTGATAAGCATCAGGTTAATACGCTTTATACTGCGCCTACTGCAATCCGGGCGCTGATGGCTGAAGGCGAAGCCTGCATGAGCGGCACTTCCCGTAAGAGCCTGAAATTGCTTGGTTCAGTAGGTGAGCCGATCAATCCGGAGGCCTGGGAGTGGTATTATCGTGTTGTCGGTGACAGCAGGTGCCCGATTGTGGATACCTGGTGGCAAACAGAAACCGGCGGTATTCTGATTGCACCATTACCCGGTGCGATAGATCTTAAGCCGGGGTCTGCAACGGTTCCGTTCTTTGGTGTACAGCCGGCATTGGTGGACAGCGAAGGTAACGTGCTGGAAGGCAAGTCCGACGGTAACCTTGTGATTCTGGATAGCTGGCCTGGTCAGATGCGGACGATTTATGGCGATCATGAACGTTTTGCCCAGACCTATTTCAGCGCCTACAAAGGTATGTACTTTACCGGTGATGGTGCTCGTCGCGATGAAGACGGGTATTACTGGATTACGGGCCGCGTTGATGACGTGCTCAACGTATCTGGCCACCGCCTGGGTACTGCAGAGGTTGAAAGCGCGCTGGTAGCCCACGATAAGGTTGCCGAGGCAGCGGTTGTTGGTTTCCCCCATGACATCAAAGGGCAAGGCATTTATGTTTATGTGACCTTGATGCAGGGCGAAGAGCCTTCAGACGAGCTTAAAAAAGAACTGGTGCAGTGGGTGCGCAAGGAAATCGGCCCGATTGCGTCTCCGGATGTGATTCAGTGGGCACCGGGCTTGCCCAAAACGCGATCAGGCAAGATTATGCGTCGGATTTTGCGTAAGATTGCAGCTAATGAGCATGATCAGCTGGGAGATACGTCTACTCTGGCGGATCCTAGCGTGGTGGATGAGCTCATCGGTAGTCGCGAGTTCAAATAAGGTCTGAGGGCAGGCCACAAACCTGTGAGGAAATGGTTGAATGACACAAACAATTATCGTCGCTGATGATCACCCACTGTTTCGGGCAGCTCTGAAACAGGCGGTCAATCAAGCAGTGCCTGATGCGGAAACCGTAGAAGTTGACAGCATCAAGTCGTTGCAGGCGTCGGTAGATTCGCACCCGGATGCAGATCTGGTTCTGCTTGATCTCAATATGCCGGGTGCCCACGGTTTCTCCGGGCTGGTGTTCATGCGTGGACAGTATCCCGGATTGCCGGTGGTGGTTGTGTCAGGCTCCGAAGAATTGCAGGTAATGCGTCGCTCAATTGATTACGGGGCGTCTGGCTTTATTCCAAAGTCGGCGCCTCTGCCTACCATTACAGAGGCGATCTGTGCTGTACTGGAGGGCGATGTATGGCTGCCGGAAGGTGTGGCAGACAAGCTTGAGCGCATGCATTCAGATACCACTGATTTTTCTGAAAAGCTTGCATCGCTGACCCCGCAACAGTTCCGGGTGTTGGGGATGTTGGCAGAAGGGCTGTTGAACAAACAGATTGCATATGATCTGGATGTTTCCGAAGCTACTATCAAGGCACATATTACGGCTGTTTTCCGTAAGCTTGGAGTGCGTAACCGCACCCAGGCAGTGATTGCGATACAGCAGATGGAAATAGATCCTTCGGATCAGTCGTTGTCTGGAAGCTGAACTCGCAATTATCCAGTTTGAATACAAAAATGGGAGCCTTTAGGCTCCCATTTTTGTTCAGATAGATAGCCCCTGTTGATTTAAAGCCCATAACCCTTGAGAGTGAGTAGGGTGACAACTATATTGGCGTATTATTTATAAGAGAAACCGGAGATGTTCACCCCTCACCAAAGCACTTATTTTGCTCACTGGCTGACTCAGTCTGGCAAAATTGAAAACCAGGTCTCCCGGGCCATGGCCTCTGCTCGTGTGGATATGAACCCACACCAGGTTGACGCTGCCTGTTTTGCTCTGAAATCTCCGCTGGAGAAAGGGGTGCTGTTGGCTGATGAAGTGGGCTTGGGTAAAACCATTGAAGCCAGTTTGGTGATGGCTCAGAAGTGGGCCGAGGGCAAACGTAATATTCTTTTGGTTGTTCCGGCCTCATTGCGGAAGCAATGGAGCCAAGAGCTGATTGACAAGTTCGAACTGCCATCAACCATTATTGACGGCAAAGTTGCTGCGCGTCTAAAAAAAGAAGGTAAAACCAACCCATTCGACCAAGACGAACAGATTGTTATCTGCTCTTATGAGTATGCGGCACGCCAGAGGGATTACGTACGCTTGGTGAGCTGGAATCTAGTTGTGTTCGATGAGGCTCATAAATTACGAAACCTCTATCAGAATAATGGTAGTAAGAGGGCTAAGGCACTTGTTGAAGCTACCGCGTGCGCTGACAGCCGTGTATTGCTATCGGCTACACCGATTCAGAACAACCTGATGGAGCTTTATGGTCTGAGTCAGGTAATTGACCCTCATTTTTTCGGTGATGAAAAATCCTTCCGTGCGCTTTACGTAAATCGCCAGAGGGATCAAAAGTCGCTGGAGGATTTGAAGCGCCGTATTCGCCCGCTCTGCCATAGAACCTTGCGTCGGCAGGTTCAGGAAGAGGGCGGCATCAACTTCACCAACCGCTACTCCATCACTCAGGACTTTACTCCGCTGCCTGAAGAATGGGAACTGTACCAGAAGCTTTCCCATTACCTGCAGCGCCCTGATAACGAAGCGATCAACCCCCGTGCCCGGCATTTGGTCAGTATGGGCTTACGCAAGATCCTTGCATCCTCATCGTTTGCCGTTGCCGAGACTCTCAAGGGTATGATTGAGCGACTTGAAATACAGCAGCGTCTTGACGAGGGTGCACTCTCTGATATTGAAGAAGTGGACGATTGGCTGGAATCTGAAGACGAGGAAAGCAGCAGCGAAAGCGACAGTGATAAGCAGGCTGGCTCCTTGGGTAAGCTGAGCCAGGAAATTGTACAACTTACCGAGTTTCGGGATCTTGCCCAGAGCATATCCAGCAACTCTAAAGGCTTAGCCCTGCTCACAGTGTTGGAAAAGGCTCTTGCTATGACGGAGAACCTGGGTGGCCAACGCAAAGCGGTGGTGTTCACAGAGTCTTGCCGAACACAGAAATACTTGCATGACCTTTTGGAAACCAACGGGTACGCCGGAAGAACCGTCTTGCTGAACGGTTCCAACAATGACGCTCGCTCCAAGGCCATTTATCAGGAATGGCTTGAGGAGCACAAAGGTTCTGCCCGCATCAGCGGTTCAAAAGCCTCCGATATGAAAGCAGCGCTGGTGGATCAGTTTCGAAGTGAAAACGCCGACATCCTCATCTCTACCGAAGCCGGCGGCGAAGGTATTAACCTGCAGTTTTGTTCTGTGCTTATCAACTATGACTTACCGTGGAACCCTCAAAAGATCGAACAGCGAATCGGCCGGGTGCATCGCTATGGCCAAAAGAACGATGTCGTGGTGGTGAACTTTGTAAACCGCAAGAATCCGGCAGACCGTAGGGTGTTCCAGTTGCTGAATGAAAAGTTAAAGCTCTTTGAGGGTGTATTTGGCGCCTCAGACGAAGTGCTTGGAGCCATCGAAGGCAGCATCGATATTGAACGGCGTATTTACGAGATTTACCAGAAATGCCGTACCGATCAGGAAATTGAGTACGAGTTCGATCAGCTTCAGCAAGCTCTGGAGGAAACTCTGGCAGCGCGCGAGATTGCCGCCCGAGAGGCACTATTAGACAATTTTGACCGGGATGTGGTGGCGGCACTCAAGACTCGCCGGGATCAAAGTAACGATTTCTTGCAGGAATACGAACAAGTCCTTCTGGATCTGGCCCGAGCTGAACTGCCGGGTGCAGAGTTTAAGAACAACCATTTCTACATCGATGGCCAGCGCTACGACTTGAGTTGGCCGTTGGCGCAACAGAATGATTCCGAGTTTTTCCGTTTACAGGCCACTGAGCATTATCTGGCTTGGGATTTAGTACATAGGGCCAAAGATCGTGCACTTGAACCTGCGCACCTTGTTTTTCAGTACGACCAGCTCCAAGGTCAGTATGCTGCCCTGAAGGAATATATTGGCCAGTCTGGTGTGTTGACTGCGCTGCAAATCCAGTTCACCTATAACCGGGGGAAAACTCAAAATACCCGCCTGGTGGTACTGGCCCAAACGGATGATGGCCAGAAACTGACGCTGGAGAACGCTGACCACCTCATGAGCGTACCGGCTAAGAAAGAGCGACCCACCGATGCCATCCCGTCGGGAACGTTTGAAGCCTGGCAGTCCCAGATTGCAAAAGAAGCCGAGGCCGAAACAGAGGCCGAACTGGATAACTACCTGGAACAGGAGTCTGCAAAGCTGGAACGCTGGGCTCAGGATCGCCGTAAGGCACTCATGGCCACCGTTGATGAACTGGATGAACAGATTCGCGTTTACAAGAAAGAGGCGCGCCAGTTGGCCTCTACGGCAGAAAAAATTCAAGCCAAGAAGGCGTTACGAAGGCTGGAGCGAAAGCGGGACGATGCTCTGGCAGAATACCACGAGTCCAAAAAACAGATTGAACGGGAAGAGGATCGTCTGCTGGATGAAGTCAGTGAGAAATTGGAATTGACCTCCGAAATCAAAGAGCTCTTTACTGCCCGCTGGACACTTACCCACTAAGCCTCTACGAGATAACGCATGGATCGGGAAAAACTCGTTAAAGACCTTTTGTTCCATATTCGCCTGGGAGAAGACTCCAGTATCGAATTCAAAGAGGTTGTCTTTGAAAATGACCGCCTCAAAGAGCCCAATCGCGAAAAGATAGCTCATGAAATTGCAGCCTTTGCCAACGGGCAGGGCGGCAGGCTGATTCTGGGTGTAACAGATCGAACCCGCGATGTAGTCGGAATTGACGACGACAAGGTCGCTAAAACTGAGGAATGGGTGGTTAACATTAGCCAAAGCAGCATCAACCCGCCGGTTCGTCTGGATACTCGCCTGCTTCAGTTGCCTAATCAGCAGGGCGACCTGAAAACCGTCATCTGCGTTGACGTTCCACGCAGCATTTCGGTTCATCAAAGTGCAGGACGCTACTACCAGCGTGTAGGCTCAACTAAACAGGAAATGAAACCCGAGGTACTGGCTCGACTGTTTCAGCAACGCTCCCAAGCCAGATTGATTCGGTTCGATGAATCTCTGGTTCCAGGTACAACGCTGGATGATGTCGATAAAACCCTCAAACAAAGATTTCTGAAACCCGCTACCCCGGAACGAGAACAGCTTTTCAAACTACACCTGACAGCAAGGGACGACTACGATGTGGGGTTGTCCGTTTGTGGTGTGTTGTTGCTTACATCAGATCCCACACAATGGCTCACCAATGCCTACGTACAATGTGTGTTCTACAGCGGAACTGAGCGTGACGCCAAAGACCAGTTGGATGCGCAGGATCACACTGGCCCTGTGGATCAGCAAATCAACGGCGCGCTCGATTTTGTTAAGCGTAATATGCGCGTAGAAGCAAAAAAAGAATTGGGCCGTATCGACATTCCACAGTACGACCTGGGCGCTGTTTTTGAGGCCGTGGTTAATGCTGTGGCTCACCGTGATTACTCAATGACTGGCCGCCGAATTCGCCTGCACATGTTTGCAGATCGTCTTGAGCTATATTCCCCCGGGCAACTGTCTAACAGCCTCACCATTGATGGCATGATAGAAAATACCGTTACCCGCAATGAAGCTTTGGTGAACCTGCTTAGCCGCTACTACCAGGCCCGGGAAGAAGCCGGTCGTCAGGCCTTGATAGAACGGCGAGGTGAGGGCGTACCGAAAATCGTCAGCCGAAGCCGCGAATTAAGTGGCAAAGAGCCGCAATACCGCATGATTGACGACAGCGAACTGTTATTGACCATCTATGCCGCCAGTAAGGACAACCCAGTAACATGACCACCGCAGACACTCAGATGAACGGCCAGTCCCTGGATGTTGCCGAGCAACGCCGAAAGGAACTCGAACAACTGTTCCCAGGTATTTTTACCGAAACCCGCAATGATAAGGGCGAGCTGAAGGTGACCATTGATCTGGAGCGCCTGAAAGCAGAACTGGGTGAATTCACGGACATTTACGACAGTCGCCGTGAACGCTACGGCATGGATTGGCCCGGCAAACGGGACTGCCTGCGGCTGATCCAGCAGCCCTCCACTGCGACCCTCAAACCCTGCCGGGAGGAGTCGGTGGATTTTGATACCACCGAGAACCTGTTTATTGAGGGCGACAACCTGGAAGTGCTCAAGCTCCTGCAAAAGAGCTACTACGGTAAGGTTAAGATGATCTACATTGACCCACCGTACAATACCGGCAAGGAGTTCATCTATCCGGACAACTTCAGCGAAAGCCTGGACACCTATCTACAATACGCCGGCCTGAAAGACAGTGAGGGCCGAACCTTCTCTACCAACACCGCCAACGAGGGCCGCTTCCACACCAAGTGGCTGAACATGATGTACCCCCGCCTGTATCTGGCCCGCAACCTGCTGCGGGAGGACGGGGTGATCTTTATTTCCATCGACGACAATGAGGTGGAAAACCTGCGGCGGATGTGTGATGAGATTTTTGGGGAAGAGAATTTTATTGCAACAATTATTTGGCACAAGATGGATAGCCCTAAGAACTCCGCAAAGTACTTTTCTGAAGACCATGATTACATTCTTTTGTATGCAAGGAATTCCGAGATTTGGCGTCCTAATCTCCTTCCGCGATCCGAGAAAATGATAGAGCGTTACAAAAATCCAGATAATGATCCTCGGGGGCCGTGGCTGCTTGGAGATTTGGCCGCCCGAAATTATTATGGCAAAGGCACATATAAGATTCAGACTCCATCTGGAAAAGTCATCCCCGGTCCTCCTGCAGGCAGTTACTGGAGAGTAAGTGAACAGAAGTTCTGGGAACTGGAGAAAGATAACAGAATCTGGTGGGGCGAGAATAAAGATAATCGACCAGGCGTTAAGAAGTTTTTGTCTGAGGTTCGACAGGGCGTGATTCCGCAAACGTACTGGAATTGGAAAGATGTTGGAAGCACGAGAAATGCGAAGCAGGAGCTTAGTCGACTGATGGGGGCTTCATCCGGAGATGAAGTTTTCATTACTCCTAAACCTGTTGGTCTTGTGAAAAGAATGCTGCAAGTAGCTACTGCTCCGGATTCCAGTGACATTGTGTTGGATTTTTTTGCAGGGTCAGGAACCATATTTGAGGCTACGTTTGCGCTTAATGCTGAAGATGGTGGCTATAGGAGGGTAATCGGTGTTCAGCTTCCAGAAGTCGTGTCTAAGGGCGCAACTGTTTCTGAAATGGCTCGGAAGAGAATCAAGAAAGCAGGGGAGAGATTTTCCGCTGTAGATGATATTGAAGATAGGACGCACACTGGTTTTCGAACCTTACAATTGGCACAAAGTAACTTCAAACAATGGCAGTCTCCAGATAGCAATATCTCCGACGAAGAGCTCTTGCAACAAATGGAGCTCAACGTCGATCACGTCGACCCCAATGCCAGCCAGGAAGATCTACTCTACGAACTGCTGATCAAGGCCGGTGTAATGCCCACCGAAAAAGTGGAGCAGGTAGAGCTGGCCGGCCGCACACTGTTTTCCGTGGCAGAGGGCACCTTGCTAGTGCATCTTGAAGACGATACCGACCAGGCCCTGATGGATGCCGTATTGGCCAAAGCCCCCGGCCAGTTTATCTGTCTGGACAAAGCTTTCCATGGTAACGATCAACTCAAGACCAACGCTGTAAAAACCTTCGAGGCCTTTAATCAGGGCAAGGAAAAAATCGACCAGATCGATTTCAAAACGGTTTAAGGGGCGCTGGCATGAAACTGAAGTTCAACCCCAATCTGGATTACCAGCAGGATGCCATCGAATCTACGCTTTCGGTGTTCGATGGTCTGTCTACTGCTGGCGAACCATACCGTAAGCTCGGCATCGCCAACACGCTGACGCTGGACCCTGACAAGTTGCTGGATAACCTGCACCGGGTGCAGGAGCAGAACTTTATCGAGAAGTCTGCGAGTTTGTTCGAGGCGGGGGATGACTATCCGTTTCCGAATTTTTCGGTGGAAATGGAGACTGGCACGGGCAAAACCTACGTGTACCTGCGCAGCATTTTCGAGCTGCAGAAGCGTTTGGGGCTGCGAAAGTTCATCATTGTGGTGCCGTCGGTGGCCATCCGGGAAGGCGTGTTGTCCTCGCTGGCCATGATGAAAGAACACTTCCGCAGTTTGTACAACAAGGTGCCATATGACCACTACGTGTATAGCGCCAAAGATTTGTCCAAGGTGCGCCAGTTCGCCACTGCCAATACCCTGCAAATTATGGTGATCAACATTCAGGCCTTCCAGCGGGATGCCGGGGATGTGGAGAGTTACGACAGCCTGACGCCAGAACAGATCAAGAAGCTCTCGGTGATCCACCGGGAGCAGGATCGTATGTCCGGGGTCAAACCCATCGAGTTCATTCAGGATGTGCGGCCCGTGCTGATTATTGATGAGCCCCAATCTGTGGATAATACCGCCAAAGCCCGACGCGCCATCAATCATCTCAATCCATTGTTTGCACTGCGCTATTCCGCTACGCACAGAAATCCCTATAACGTGGTATACCAGCTTGGCCCCGTAAAGGCCTACGACATGAAGCTGGTTAAACAGATTTCAGTGGCGTCTATCCAGTCCCAAAGCAACGTTAATCAAACTTACCTGAAACTGGCGAAAATTGGCTACACCGGCAAGGCAAAAACGCCGTCTGCTTCGGTGGTTATTTTTGAAGACACGCCCAATGGCACCAAAGAGAAAACCGTTAAGCTCAAACAGGGTACGGATTTGTCCGACCACACTAACCGGCCGGGTTACGAGGGTTATGTGGTGGATGAGATCTATGCCGAGCCGGGTGCGGAGTACGTGCGCTTCTCCAATAACGTGGTTCTGGAACCAGAGCAGGAAAAAGACGGTATTCACGACGATGTGCTCAAAGAGCAGATTCGACAAACTGTGGAAGAACACTTCAAGAAAGAGCGAAACCTTCAGAAGCAGGGGCTGAATGTAAAGGTGTTGTCGCTGTTCTTTATCGACAAGGTGGCGAATTATCGTTATTACGATGAGCATGGGGCTGTTCAAAAAGGCAAGATTGCCCGATGGTTTGAGGAAGCCTATTGCGAGCTGGCCGCTAGCCCATTGTTTAGTGATTTGCCCAAGCGAGACGTTGAACAGGTGCACAACGGTTATTTTGCAGAGGTGAAAAAGCGGGGCAAAGTTGTAGAGCTGAAGGATACCAGTGGCACCACTGCCAGCGATGCTGAAGTCTACAAGTTAATCATGGAATACAAGGAGCGGCTGTTGGATGATGCCGAGCCATTGCGCTTCATTTTTAGCCATTCCGCTCTTAAAGAGGGTTGGGACAACCCGAATGTGTTTCAGATATGCACCCTGCGGGAATTTGGTAGTGAAAAGGAACGTCGCCAGACTCTGGGCCGTGGCCTTCGTTTGTCGGTGGATGCCAATGGCGACCGGGTCTATGACCCGCAAGTAAACCGCTTGACCGTGGTGGCCAGCGAATCCTTCGAAGTCTACGCCAAGAACCTGCAAACGGAGATGGAAAAAGACATCGGCGGCGGGTTCAAGTTTGGCAGGGTACCTTCCATCGCATTTGCTCCTCTGGCGATAAACGATACTGACACCCTGGGTCAGGAAAAATCCCGGCACCTGTGGCAGGCATTGAAAGCAGAGGGCTATCTGGACGGGAAGGGGGACCTTACCGCCAGATTCCAGCCCGACGATATGTACTTTCAGTTGCAGGTGCCCCAGGAATATCAGCCGCTGGAAAACGAGATCATAGACCGCCTGCGCAGCTTCATGTTTGCAGGTCGGGTTCAGGATGCTCGCAAGCGCACGGCAGTTACCTACAACAAGCGGGTTGAGCTGAACCCGGACTTCAAGGCGCTGTGGGATAAAATCAGCCAGAAAACCCGCTACTCTATTCGTTTTGATACACAGCAGCTGATCGACCTGGCCAGCCACAAACTCCAGAACATGCCAGTGGTCAAGCCGGTAACCCTCACCATTGATCACACTCAGGCCAAACTGACGGATGCCGGGTTTGGCAGCGACCGCCAAATATCGACGACCAAAGAACGGTATGTCAGCTCCCACGAAGTGTTGCCAGATCTGATAGGCGCTCTGCAGGAGCGCACCCATCTGACTCGGGGGACCGTGCTGACCATCATCAGAAATAGCAAACGGTTGGGAGAGTTCAAGGCTAATCCGCAGGGCTTCATTACCGAAGCTGCCCGGCAGATACAAAAAGCCCTGGATGAACTGCTGGTGGATGGCATTCGCTATGAAAAGCTGGCAGGCGAACACTACAAGATGGAACTGTTCAACCAGCCGGAACTGGAGACCTATCTGGATCGCTCTTACCAGGTGCAGCACGGTAACCAGGGCGACCAGGTACAGACCCCTTACGACTACATTGAATGTGACTCTCACATCGAGCGTATAACTGCGCAGGCGCTCGACGGAGCGGATAACATTAAGTTTTTTTGTAAGTTACCCCGCTGGTTCACCATTCCCACCCCGGTTGGCGACTACAATCCGGATTGGGCGGTGGTGTTGGAAGAAGATAGCAAGGTGTATTTGATTCGGGAAACCAAAACCACTCACGATAGCGACAAACGTCGGTTGGATGAAAACCTCAAGATTCTGTGTGGCGAAGCGCATTTTGCGGCGTTGGGGGGTGTTGATTATAAAGTGGCGACGACGGTGGCTGAGGTGACCGCAGTTTAGGAGGGCGCAATGAGCTTTCACGGATTGCAGGCAAAATTCAATCGCCTTCTTGGTGAGAGCGCGGCATGGAAGCTGCTGCGAGCGGATAATGCCCCGTATATTCTTGCCTTTATCGCCGACTTGTTCTCTGAAGAGAGTGAAGTACTTTTTGGACAGGCCCGCGTTCGCCTGGATGCCGAGATAGACCGTTCGCGGGAATTGGGTGTCTGGCAAACGGAGACGACAGCCAACACATACCTGAATCAGTGGATTGCCTCGGGCTGGCTGCGTGAGATGGATGATACGCTCACCAAAACCGACGCCAGCGAAACCGCTTTACGGTTTTGCCGTTCACTGGAAGAGCGAACAGCCGGAACGACCGCCTCTCACTTGAGAATAGTGCAGGAAGCCGTGCGGGACCTTGCTGTCGCCATTAGCCCGAATGTTGATGAGCGAGTGGCGCTGCTTGAGCACAAGAAAGCAGAACTCGAACGGCAAATCGCTGCTCTTAGGGCGGGCGTAGTGAGTGAACTCAGCGAGCAACAAAAGCGCGAGCGTATCCGCGAGGTATACCAGCTTGCGTCGGTACTAACAGGCGATTTCCGGCGGGTCGAGGATGACATACGACAATTGGACAAGGCACTGCGAATCCAGCTTATAGAAGGCGGCGCAACCCGGGGCGATGTGTTGCTGTCAGTCATGGAGAAAGAGGCGTTGTTGTCTTCAACCGACGCAGGCAGCGCCTTTGAGGGCTTCTTTCAGTTGTTGTGTGACCAGAACCGTCAGACTGAGCTCCGAGATCAGCTTCGTGGCATTCTGAGCCAGCCCATTGCGCAGCAGTTATCTCGCACCCAGCAACAGTTTCTTGCCCACCTTATGCGCGAACTGGGCCGTGAAAGTGAACGTGTTTTCCAGGTGCGACGGCGAACTGAAGAAAGCCTGAGAGCCTATGTTGAGAGCGGCGCCGCCAGTGAAAATCGCGCGGTTGACCAATTGTTGGCCAAGCTCGAAAGGGTTGCCGTAGCCTTGAGGGATGGTGGCATCGATCTGCGTGCAGACACAGCGTTGTCCTTGCCGGTTGGGCCACTGGAACTCTCATCCCCTGAGACTCTGCGCCTTCGTAGCCCGGACGAAAAACTCGACACTCGCGGTGTAGAAGTAAAGAAAAATACGCGAGAACTGAGTGAGCATGTTCTGGAAAGCCTGGAAACGGTGCAGGTTCGGGAAGTTGCTGAAAACACCTTCAGAACGCTGACCGCAAAGGGCCCCATGACGATTGCAGGGCTTGTGACGCACCACCCTGTAACTGCGGGGCTTGAAGAACTTGTTGCCTATGTGCGAGTGGCTAAGTCTGTTAGTGCTGCGAAATTGGAAGATGTGGAACGAGTGCAGCTTTCTGACAAAAACGGTGTGCAGTTTCACGCTACATTGCCCACTTATATGTTGAGCGCAGAGCTATTCCCCGCCGACCTGGATGAACTGGTGCTTTAAGGAAGGAGCAGATATGCCCAGTAATAGCGAAAATTCGAAGGGCCCGGACAATGAAAAACAGCCATCACATGAGCGCTCAGCAGCGAGGACGAGTTTCTTCGACAGAGTGCGGAGCCATAATGATATCCCGGATAGTGCCGAGCCGAGCTCAGATATAAAAGCCGGCACACTTGAGGATCATTCTGAGGGGGCTGAGACGGCCAGCTTGGCTGACGATGTTGTAGATGAGACTCCTGACGGCACATCCGATTTACCTCACGAGGCACGGCGGGTGCTGGTTTACCTGATGCGGCAGGGAGCGGTTATTAGCGCCCAGAAGCCCAAGGTTTTTGAGACCCTGTGCAGGCATGAGATTATGATCCGTCGTCACCTGTCTGAGGTATACCTGCGCCTGGTTCTGGATGAGAGGGCCGGTGTTGCATTTGTCGCCCTGAGTGACACAGAAACCGACGGTGACGACAACCCGGCGGATGAAACACCAGTGTCGTTGATTTCAAAACGCACCCTGTCGCTGTATGACACTCTGCTGCTTTTGGTTCTTCGCCGCCATTACCAGGATAGGGAATCGGCAGGCGAACAGAAAATTACCGTCGATATGGAACGCATGGAATCTTACCTCACGCCTTTTCTACCATTAACCAATCACGCAAAATCAGACCGCAAAAAACTCAACAGTGCGGTGCAAAAATTGATACAGAAAAAAGTGTTGGCCGCAGCCCGTGGGTCAGAAGATCGCTATGAAATTACCCCCATTATTCGCTATGTGGTGGACGCAGCGTTTCTTGAATCCATGCTGGAGGAATATCTTCGGCTTGCGCGGGAGGCGAATATTGCGATCGACCCAAGATTTGCCAACGACCCGGTATCGAGCCCGACGCGTGTAGATCAAGACGATTTGCTGGAAGGGCTATAGGGCATGACCAGCATGGAGCATTACAGCGATACCTTTTTCCAGCAAGGGCAGATTCGTCTGGCAGAGTTAAGTGTATACAACTGGGGATCCTTTGAGGGATTGCATACTGCCAGAATAGACCCTGAGGGCACACTGATTACAGGGGACAATGGTTCTGGAAAGTCGACGTTGGTGGATGGCCTGATGGCCCTGCTGTTACCCGCTGGGCGGGCGACTTTTAATGTTGCTGCCGCTCAGGGAGACCGGACAGATCGCTCCTTGCTCTCTTATATGCGTGGTAGTTATGGAGCTACCCATGAGGGTTCGAGCACCCGGGTAAAGAGCAAGCGGGAAAAATCCGTTGTGACAGGGCTGAGAGCGCTGTACCGGGCCGATGATGAATCCGAGATAACGCTGGCGGCATTATTCTGGACCACACAGGCTTCCAATGCGCTGACTGACGTAAAGCGTATTTACGTGGTCGCTCGCCGTAACCTCGAACTGAAAGAAATGCTGGATGCGTTCGGGGAGGGGAGCTCCACATCGCTTAAGCAATGGTTGCGTAATGATGCGTTGATTACATGTTGCGACGACCGCTTCTCTGACTACCAGGAGCTTTACCGAAGATCTCTGTATATGGAGAACAAAAATGCCCCTGCCTTGTTATCACGGGCGCTGGGGCTCAAAAAGATTGATGACTTGACCAGGCTGATCCGGGAGTTGGTGCTTGAGCCCAGCACCATCCGCGACGATGCCAGAAAAGCTGTGGAGGAGTTTGGTGATCTGGTTGCGACCCACGACAGGCTGGTGGATACGAGAGCTCAGGTCGATCACCTGAGCCCTTTACCTGGTCTGGCAGACGATCTTCGACAGGCGGAACTGGACCTCGGTCAGCTTCGGTTGGAGAAAGATCACTTGGGAATTTACTTCGGTGAAATGCTGGCTGCACTCTGGTCTGCTCGGGCAAAAGAGCTTAACGCAGAGGTAGAGCGGTTAGAGGGTAAACTCGAAGAGCTGGCAAGAAAGGAATTGGATGCAGAGGCATTGGTTGAACGCCGCCATGGCGAGTATCTACAACATGGTGGAGACAAGATCGAATCCTTGAGAAAGGATATCGAGCTTGGCCGCAACAAGCTCTCTGATGCCAGCCAGAAGGCCTCAGCGTATCAGAAGGATATGGCCCGCCTTGGTTTGCAAAAGACACTGGAAAAGCGCTCGTTTCAGGATAACCAACAGGTCGTGGCGGGTTGGCTTGAGCGTATCGACGAAGATACGGAAGCCAGTCAGGACCAGTTTGGTGCGGCAAGTGGTGAATTGAGCAAGGCACAGAACGCCCTTGGTGATCTGAAAAAAGAAATCTGTGAAATTGAGGCTCGGCCCGATTCCAATATTGCACCTGCGTTTCAGCGGCTGCGGGAGGAGTTGGTGCAATCGCTCAATTTGCCCGCTGAGGATTTGGTGTTTATTGGTGAGTTGATAGATGTGCGGGAAGAGGAACGCCCGTGGCAGGGCGCTATTGAGCGGGCACTGGGTGGCTTGCCAACAACATTGCTCGTTCCTGCCGCTAGCTACTCAATGGTGACTCGCTGGCTCAATGCCCGTCATACCGGTCTCCATGTTCGGGTCCAGGTGGTGCGTGACAGCAATGGGGGATGGAAATCGCCGGAGTTTATGGAACGTGGCTTTCTCAGAAAGCTGGACTGGCGTCAGCACCCCTATCGCGATTGGCTCAAGCACCATTTGAGTAAGTTCGATCTCGCCTGCGTGAACACCACGGAAGATCTGGATATAACGCCCTTCTCTATGACCAGGGAAGGGTTGATTCATAAAGAGAAGGGGCGATTCGAGAAAAAAGATCAGTTTAAAATTGATGATCGTCGTCGTTGGAACCTGGGCTTTTCCAATAAAGGCAGGTTGGCATTACTGAGCAACGACATGAAGGAGCTTCTGCAGCAGGTTAAAGATTTTGAAGACGCGGTTATTGAAGCCCGAAAGGCCATGGATGAGGTGGGTACGCGCAAAACAATACTGGAACGAGTAACAGGTATTCACTGGGAAGATATCGATGTACCTCACTGGCAGGAGAAATTAGAGGGATTGCAGTCAGATCTTCACACGCTTGAGGCTTCGCAGGGAGATCTGGCGGAAGCCAAAAAACAATGGGAAGAGGCCAAGCTGGAGAGGCAGAAAATTCAGCAAGACGCTGGTGAGGTCAAGGTTCAGAAAGGCAGCGTCGCTAACCAGCTGGAAAGTGCTAATCAGGCGCTCAGTAAAAACCTTGAGGCTGCTGCTCCAGGACTCACGGATGAATGCCGGGCCTTGCTGACTCAGCGGGTGGGCGCCGTAACGTTAGATGAGACACACCGTTACGCTGAGGTTGAGAAAGAGCTGGATGCACTTATCGACGCCAAGCGCAGTAGCCAAAGCACGGCGGAGAGTAGGGCCAACGGCATTATGGGTTCGTTTCGTGGCAAGGATCAGTGGCGCCCTATAGTGCTGGATTGGCCGACAGGCCTTGCGGCCCTTGATGATTTTCTTGAGCATCTGAACCAGTTGCAGAGTGAAGGCCTTCCCTCGCTGGTTGACCAGTTCAGGGAACGGCTGAACAAGCACGCCACCCAGTCGCTTGCAAGTATCAAGAGCAAGCTGGATTCGGAGCGCGAAGATATCCTTGAGCGTATCGGTATCATTAACAATGTGCTTCGTAGAACAGAATTTCGTGTAGGCAGTTATCTGAAGTTGGGTACGCGCAGGGAGAAGTTCCCCCATGTATTTGAATTTGATCGCAAACTACGGGGAGTTTTGGGCCAAGTCACCAGTGATGACCACGAAGGCCGGTTCAATGCCTTATCTGAAGTGGTCACAGTGCTTGATAAGGCCAGTTCATCCGGAACTTCAAGCTCGCTGGAAAGCATGCGTTTGCTGGACCCCCGTTATCAAATGACATTCTATGCCGAGGAAGTGGACGCCAATACCCTCAACATTCGCGATGTTCTCGACTCGTCCAGCGGAAAGTCGGGGGGAGAGAAAGAGTCATTTGCCGGAATGGTCGTGGCGGCAAGCTTGGCGTATGTCCTTACGCCAGATGGATGCGATCAGCCTGTTTACAGTACGGTATTCCTTGATGAAGCCTTCTCCAATACGGCTGAGTCTGTAAGCCGTCGAGTGCTCAAGGTTTTCAAGGAACTTCATATCCATGTAAACCTGATTACGCCCTACAAGAACCTCAACCTGGCCCGTGAATCCGCACGTTCGTTATTGATTGCCGAACGTGATGCCGAAACCCATGAAAGCCAGCTTTGTGAGCTGACCTGGGAGGAAATTGACCAGAAACTGGCAAATGCAAAACACAGTTCGGTAATGAGCGATGCCGAGTCTTTGGAAATTGGCGTTGATGAGTGATCGTAATTGGGGGTTGTTGCCAGAGGAGGTGATTGAGCGACTTCGGGAGAAAGAATGGCGCAACCCCCGTGCTTTAAAGGCGAGGCTCAAAGGGCAAAAGACATTTCCCATATCCATTAGCCTTAAGCCACCTCGTGGTCAGGAGGCTGCCGTGGGATTGAGGCAATATCAGCATTTCGTAGAAGCCTGGAGGGCTTTCCCGAAACAGTCATGTGTTGTCTGGGAAAGCCGTACTTTCCGCCAATTATCTGATCAGACCCTGCCGGCTCGTTTCTTGGTAAATGATATTGAAACTTTGGCAGAGTTGTTGGGTAAGGAGGAGCGTTCGGCATTGGCTGTTTGGGAGGCAAGGATATCACGTATTCTTGCGGAACCATTTGCTCAAGAACGGACGGCTCAGAAGGAGCTATTTGATGTTTTGGTGGACCATCTGGAGGTTCTCAACGGATTTTCCGAAAATGAACTGGAGCTGCTGGTTAAGCTGATCCCACAACTCAAGCCGGGTCTGGGGGCAGGTTGTTACCTTCGTGCTTTGCCCGTGATATACGTGGATACAAAATTCATTGAGCAAAATTTACGATTCGTAGAGCGTCTGTTAGACGTTCAGTATCAGGGAAGTGTAACGATAGCAGGCGGGTTGCTGGCTTGGCTGAACTGCCTAGAAAACCCCAAGGGCTGGCTATTCGTCCGCCCCTTGTGTGAGAGCAGTCAAGCCGCACTAGGTGGTTTGCCAATACTGCAGATGGATACAGCTACCCTGAAAAATTATGAGTTGCCAGCCAGTAATATTCTGGTTGTGGAGAATGTTCAGTCTGGGTTGGCACTGCCTCCACTGAATAATACGATTGCCGTGTTTGGAGGGGGCAGGAATACCTCATGGTTATCGGCTACTTGGCTTGTTTCCAAACAAGTGGCCTATTGGGGGGATATAGATTCAGAAGGCCTTAGTATTCTGAGCGATGCTCGTGGCCGCTGCCCCATCATCAACGCTCTGATGATGGACGAGAAAACTGTTGATAGATTTTCAAGCCGGATGGTGGAGGAGCCGGACTTCGTGAGAGCGCTTCCTGGTAACCTGAAAGACCATGAGTTCGATCTGTTCTGTAAATTGCGCGAAGGATATTTCGGCAAGCCTCGCCTTGAGCAGGAGAGGCTATCTTCCGATTATATACTTCTGAATTTGGCTAGGTGGGCTCAAACGCCCTGAGCCGCCAATTGAAAACGATGAACCATCCGATAAGCTGCGGCGCCAATGCATATCGTGTAATGGTCCCTGTTTTCGGAAAGAGCCTGCAGAAACTTGCTTCTTGCCTCCCGAGCCATCCATTTATATGCATTTCTCGCTGGTCCAAGTGGTCCGGGGACATACTTGATCGCTTCACTGCAGCTGCCTGATTCTTCAACCAGTTCATAGGTCAGGTTGAAAAGTTGCTCGTTTGGGTGCCAGCTTGCTGCCTGTTGGCCGAACAGCGTTACCAGAAATTGCTTCAGGTGTTCTCTGTCGTAAATATCCACTGTCATCGTTCCTTGACATTTTCAATGATCTGCTGGTATTGCTGTTCGCTTCCGATGACCCTGAATTGGTGAATGGCGGTTTTGTCAAAAATATAGAGATAGCCCTCTCCATTTTTCTTGCTGTAGGTTCCAATCAGCTTGGCGTTTCCAACCTGTTTTTGGGTAACTGCGGCTAATGGCAGATCAAATTGCAGCGCTTGTTCCTCTGAAAGGGACTGGAGCCACTCAGGAAAGGTATTGCGAATTTCAGGTAAAAACAGTGACTTTATGTACTGTTCCTCAATACCTGACAGATCGATCCTCGTATAAACAGTTTTTGGATCTACTAGCTGATGAGAGACCACCCAGTCGTCGTACTTCAGGATTAGGGTGTTGCTGGAGTGAGATATCAAGTTTGGTTGTGAATATTGTAGCTTCAGGTTCTGGGATAGAACCAACTCACCAGCCTGAGTGTGAACAGTAAAAAGCAGCAGCACAACCGCCGCCATGCGGGATAAAGCCATAAAACCTCCATGTAGTTGCACGTCCATTGCAAAGTCTTCGCATTCTTATCGAGTCGTTAGAATGTGTCAAATCTGGTGGAGTAGGGCCGCATATTATAATGAATATATAAAACGGGAATCTTGTACTGTATGATTCCGCTGTTTATCTATCGCTGTTGGTTTTTCGGGTTATAGGTTCGCTTGATCCTGCAGCTTACTTGCTGGCGTACCCCAGTTTCTTATCCACTATATTGAACAGCCCCTCACCGTTGATCCAGCGGTCCAGGTTTTCAAGAAACTGGTCGGTAAGTGCACCCTTCCAGCCAATGAAATCACCGGCCATGTGGGCTGTCATGATCACATTTTCCATATCCCACAACGGATGGTCCTCGGGTAGTGGCTCTTCTTCAAATACATCAAGCCCAGCACCGGCGATTTCTCCAGCCTTGAGTGCAGCGATCAGGTCGTCGGTTTTTACAATAGGGCCGCGGCCGATATTAATCAGACGAGCCGAGCTCTTCATGGCCTTGAAGGCTTTTTCGTCAAATAACCCTTCCGTCTGAGGAGTAAGCGGTGCTGCTATGACTACATAATCGGCCTGGCCCAGCTGTTCGTACAGATCGTCATTCCCGTGCACTGCAACAAAATCCGGATCGTCAGTACGAGCTGTTCTGGCAATACCGTGGGGTTTCAGTCCGGCAGCGGCAACAAGGCGGCCAATCTGCCGACCAATGGATCCAGCACCGACCACCAGAACCTGTTTTCCTGAGGCTCTTTCTGTGTCCCTGTGCTTCCACTGATGTTTCATCTGCAAACGGATAGAGCCGGGGAAGTCCTTGGCGAACATCAGAATAGTACACAGCACGTATTCGGCGATGGTTCTGTCAAATATGCCTCTGGCATTAGTGACCACAACACTGCCTTTGGTGAGGGCGGGGAACATCAATGCGTCCACCCCTGCGCTGGTAGCATGTATCCATCTCAGCTTGTCTGCACAGTTCCAGGCGGCTTCCAGCGCTTCGGTGCGAAAATCTGTCACCATCATCACATGGGTACCAGGAAGGGTGCTCCGCAGAGTGG
Source organism: Marinobacter sp. F3R11 (assembly GCF_003318275.1). Classification (GTDB taxonomy): domain Bacteria; phylum Pseudomonadota; class Gammaproteobacteria; order Pseudomonadales; family Oleiphilaceae; genus Marinobacter. The sequence goes on from NZ_QOCH01000010.1 coordinate 155,456, forward strand.
CTTCGTCACTGGCGAAGCGTACTTCTGCGCGTGCCCTGAGTGAGTCCATGCCCGGCGGCTCTGGCTCTCCTGGCGCAGTAAGAACGGTTACCACAAGCTTGTCGCGCTGAGTCATTGAACCTCCGCCTGATTAAATGGCTGATTTCGGGTTAAGTTTTTCTGAGGTTTTCTTTCACACTCTCAGTCTCTCGACACAGTCTGGTAGGCGGATGCGATCGGGTCAACCCGGTATTTCCGGCAAAAGGTTTTACGGGCAGGTATGTATGTCTGCACGATGTTTGTAAGTTTTTGCCTTGTATGCCCTGATCTTACTGGCTAACCTGCAAGGTAGTTGATTTTTGCTTTCGTTCCCGTTTCAGGAGGTTGTTATGGCAAACGCCGCCAACAGAGATGCCGGCCAGGACACAGTGCGGAAAGTGAAGTACCGGAAAACCAAGGCCAGCTGGAACCCAGCCATGCAGGCAGTTCCGGTGCCGGGTATCCGGCGCATGGTCAATATGGCGGCCACGATGAAAGATGTGATTCATCTTTCCATCGGCCAGCCGGATCTGCCGACACCCCGGCATATTATTGATGCGTATATTGATGCTCTGAATGCAGGGCAGACCGGATACACCATGGATGCCGGGTTGCCGGAGTTGTTGGTAGCGCTCAGGGATTACTACGGCAAGCGCTATAACCGCAAACTCACCAGAGACAACATTCTGGTTACAAGTGGTGCTACAGAAGCCATGTATCTGGCGATTTCTGCAACCGCTGCGCCGGGGCGTCAGTTTATTGTGACCGACCCTTCTTTCCTGCTGTATGCACCTTTGATCCGCATGAATGGGGGCGAGGTCAAGTTTGTATCAACCCATGCGGAGAATAATCATCAGCTTGATCCGGATGAAGTCATCAAGGCAATGGGGCCACGCACCTTCGCCCTGATACTTAATAACCCGAATAACCCGACGGGAGCGGTATATCCCCGCAGCACGGTTGAAACCATTCTGGAAGAGTGCGCATACAGGGGTATTCAGGTCTATGCCGATGAGGTCTATGACCACCTGATTTTTGATGACGAGGATTTTGCCAGTGTCCTGAATTGCTCTATGGACCTGGATAACATCATGTGCATCAGCAGTTTTTCAAAAACCTACAGTATGGCCGGGTTACGTGTCGGCTGGGTGATTTCCAGCCAGGCCGCAATCAAGTCTCTGCGCCGCTATCATATGTTCACTACGTCCGTTGCAAATACACCGTCTCAGTTCGCTGGTGTTGCGGCGCTGACAGGTGACCAGCAGTGTGTAAAAGACATGGTAGATATCTATCGGGAGCGCCGGGACAAAGTCGTGGAACTGATAGATCAGACCCCCTACATGACCGGATACAAACCTGGCGGCGCATTTTTCGCGTTCCCGGCCTTGCCTCCCCATGTTGACGGTTCTGATCTGGCGCTGCGTATGCTTAAGGAAACCGGGGTGTGCATGGTGCCCGGGGATGCCTTTGGCGAAGGCTCTACGAACGCAGTTCGTATCAGTTTCTCGACCAGCTGCGAGAAGCTCGATGCAGCGTTTGATCGCATCATTCCATGGATGGCAAAACAACAGTTCTGAGGGGGAGCTATGTCAGCCCTGGATTCTGTGCTTATCCAGTGCCCCTATTGTTGGGAGGCGCTGGAAATCAGCGTCGATCCGTCAGTGGCGGAGCAGGAATACGTGGAAGACTGCCAGGTATGCTGTCAACCCATTCTATTGCATGTTGTTTTCGATGATAATCTTACCCCTCACGTAGAGGCGAGGGCCGAGAATGAGTAAATGCCCCGGGCAGCCTGCCGTCGGGAGGTGCCTAATCCATGGAGATCGAATGATGAATAAACTGTGCCTGAGTGGCCTTTGGGGCATGATTTTATTGGTGCTTGTACTGTCCAGTGGCTGTGCCAGTCTTTCTCCCTATTCAATCTCGGAAGGGGAGCTCGAAAGTCACCTGCAGGATGCTGTTCGTGATTACGACCGCACGCAGCTGAAGAACGGATCGCCACTCAGCCTGAGCCTTGATGATGCCGATATTACCCTGGGGCCGGATGGCCGTGATGTGGCAGTTATCGATGTCAGAGGGCAGGTAGCACTGAATGCATTTCTGGCCAAACTCCCGGTTGATATTGCCTTGAAAGTTGAAGGTGCCCCGGTTTATGACAGCCAGGAAAAGGCCATATATATTCGCAGGATAAAGTTGCTTGAAAGCAGCGTTGATTCCGGTTTTTTCAAGGGTGATCTTGCGCCAGTGACGGACAGCGTGATGCGGGTTGTGGCTCAGATGCTGGAAACCATGCCGGTTTACCGTCTGGATGATACTAACCTTGCCCAGCGGATGTTCGGAATGGTGCCCATGGATATCAGAGTGGCACCAGGTCGTCTTGAATTTGTGATGGCTGAGTAAATGCCAGGTTTTTAATAAAGCAGGGTCAGCATGTAATTTCTGGCCCTGCTTTCATTGCCTTTCAGGCTGATAGCCGTTGGCAGATCGCCTGACCGATTTCCTGTGTCCTCCGCGGTACGCCGGCATTTTCCGCGAGATCCGCCGCTACTGCATCAAATAATTCCTTGCCTGCAGTCGCCATGGCAGGGTCTTTCCGTCCCAGCCATTCCAGCATTCGGGCAGTCGTAAACAGCATTGCAGTTGGATCAGCAAGACCTTTGCCGGCAATATCCGGAGCACTGCCGTGAGTCGGCTCGAACATGGAGGGCATATCCGGATCCGTGGGGTTGAGATTGCAGGAAGGGGCCACACCCATGCCACCAGAGAGCACTGCGGCAAGATCCGTAAGAATATCTCCCTGAAGGTTGCTGGCTACAACCACGTCGAATGCCCACGGGCTTTGTACGAACTTCATGCAGGCTGCATCGACCAGCTCATGGTGCGTGGCGACATCCGGATACTCTTTGCTGATTTCCTCGAAGGCCTCAGTGTACATATCGCCCCAGTAACGCAGTGCGTTACGCTTGGTGATCAGACACACCTGACTTTCGCAGGGGCGCCCGTCATGAGAGCCGTCAAGGCTATAGAAGGTTCTGGTACGGCTTTCCAGTACGCGCTCTGCAGCCCTGGCACGAGCCTGTTCAAAACCATAGCGGATGATGCGATTGGTAGCCTTACGGGTGAATACCTCCATCTGGGTTGCGATCTCATCCTCGGTTCCCATACGCAGGCGCCCGCCCTGACTGACATATTCACCCTCGGAGTTTTCCCTGATAACGAGCATATCAATGTCTTTCGCCCGCTCATCGGCAAGATACTGGCGAGCGCCGGGTAGCAAACGGGCAGGGCGTTCGCACACCCACTGATCAAAGCCCTTACGCATTTCCAGCAAGGGTGCCAGCGAAACACTATCAGTCAAAAGATAACGGTTAGGATCGTCCAGGGGGCCCGGATCTCCCAGGGCGCCAAGCAGTATGGCATCGTAGGCTTTGAGCTGCGTCAGCGCGTCGTCAGGCATGGATTCGCCGTGCTCCTGGTGCCAGGCGTGGGAGGGCCAGGGGAATCGGGTCCATTCAAGTGCCAGGCCATGCCTGGTACGCAGGGTTTCCAGGCAGCGTATCGCTTCCCCTATGACTTCAGGGCCAATGCCGTCTCCCGGCGTTACAGCTATGCGGGTAGTATGGGCCATGTCGGCGACTCCTTTTTCAAGTTGGCTCGTATAGATAACAAGCCCAGTTTAGTCCTCTGCACACGAGGCGCCAGCATGCAGGCCAATAAAGCCGTTTTACCCGTATGTGGCACAGCGTTTATAGTGTCCGCTAGCCGGCGTGCTAACGCCTGAAATTGGTTTAACGAACTCACAGGACGGTCCCGTTGCTCTATCGACTTATTACCATCATTGGCGCCCTTGTTTTTGTTGCTATCCTGTATGCACTGGTCTGGTTTTTCTGCAAAAAGTTTCTTGAACATCATGGAGTTCGGGAAGGCGTATCCGACCGTGCCACAGTGCTTGCGACCTGGACATTTGCCGGTATCAGTGTCGGGTTGGTTTTTGCTGTAGTCGGTTCGTTTGTGCTTGGGCCCTGGGCGTTTTACCGTACGCTGCGTGGTCACGGAGTTGATATCTCTGATGGTGCAGCCGTCTGGTGGGGATTTGGCATTGTGGTCGCCTCACTCGGCATCACGGCTATGGGGCTTTTTGGTTTCCTTGTCGCCGTCGGCGCTTACTGAATTGCCTTAAGCTGCTCTCTGAACCAGATCAATGCCGGCTCCTGGCTATAGGCTTTATGCCAGTATAAATGCACATCGAGTGACGGCAGATCGGCCGGTGGTTCCATTATTGTGATGCTGGCGCGTTCAGAAATAATCCTGGCGTAGGTTTCCGGCATGGTCAGCAGAAGATCTGTTGATTCCACAACCCGGCAGGCCGCGTAATAGTGCTGACAGCGCAGACGGATGCTGCGCTGAACCCCCAGTCGTGATAATTCAAAATCTTCAATCCCCGGGCCTTCCGTACGTGATGAAACCAGTATGTGACGTGCTGAAAGGTACCTGTCCATGTCCAGCGTCTGTAAAGTCAGGGGATGACCTTCCCTGGCAAGAACCACAAGCCTGTCCTGTCTCAGCAATTCATGAGATGTCTGGCTGCTGACTGGAAGCAGGACATCAACAGCGAAGTCCAGCTTGCCGGCCGCAAGCTGCGTTTCCATATCCCGTCGGGGAATGCGTTTACTGACAATTTCCAGTTCCGGATAAGGATCCAGTCGCTGCATAAGCTGAGGCAGAAAGGTTGATTCCAGAACATCCCTGAGGCCCAGCGAATAGGTTTTTCGCTGATTGGCCGGATCAAATGCATGGAACTGGTTAACAGCGCCCTGGATCTGGGTAAGCCCGGGTTTCATTGACTCAAGAAAGCGGCGGGCCAGCGGTGTTGGCATCATCTGATTGCCTTGCCGCGTAAACAAAGGGTCGTCGAAATGATCCCGCAGGCGTGCCAGGGAGTGGCTGACTGCCGGCTGTGTCAGGTGTAGTGCCTTTGCTGCCCGGGTAAGGCTGCCTTCCCGGTAAATGGTGTCAAAGACATGCAGAAGGTTGAGGTCCAGTCGACTCCCGGCCATAGTAACGGTGCCCTGATATGAATAAGTAATTCTAATAGTAAACGATAAGAATAATTCAGTCGCGTAATAGTGGGTGTAATCATAGACTGGCATCAATGTGCTTATGTTCGTGGCACCAGTATGTGCAATTTCTATGAGGGTCAGGCAATGGATTTCAGTATCTCCGAGAAAGGTCAGGATTATCTCCGGCGTGTAAAAGCGTTTATGGCAGAAGAGATATTCCCGGTTGAGGCTCAATACCACAAGGAACTGGCTTCTCTTGAAAACCGCTGGGTTGTGTTGCCTGTCATCAAAGAGCTGAAAGCGAAGGCAAAAGCTCAAGGGCTCTGGAATATGTTCTTTCCGGATGAGAAGCATGGTTGTGGTCTGCTTAACTCAGATTATGCCCTGATTGCAGAAGAGACCGGTCGCAGCTTTATTGCGCCCGAGATTTTTAACTGCAATGCGCCGGACACCGGCAACATGGAAGTACTGATTCATTATGGCTCCGAGGAGCAGAAGACTGAGTGGCTCCCCCGCCTTCTTAGTGGTGAAATCCGGTCAGCATTCTGTATGACTGAGCCGGCGGTAGCATCATCGGATGCAACTACTATGGAAGCAACCGCGATGCTTGACGGTGATGAAGTGGTGTTAAATGGCCGTAAATGGTGGAGCACCGGTATTGGCCATCCTGACTGTAAGGTTGCGATTTTTATGGGTCTTTCTGACCCGGATGCCCATAAACACCGACGCCACTCGATGGTTCTGGTACCGCTGGATACACAGGGCGTGAAAATTGAGCGCATGCTCCCGGTGTTTGGTGAGTATGATGAGCCATATGGTCATGGCGAAGTGCTGTTTGACAACGTTCGCTTACCGAAGAGTGCGTTTATTGCCGGTCCGGGGCGCGGCTTCGAGATCGCGCAGGGGCGCCTTGGTCCTGGTCGGGTGCACCACTGTATGCGAGCTATCGGGGCAGCTGAGCGTACGCTTGAGCTGCTGATCAAACGGGCCACGAGCCGCGAGGCATTTGGTCGCCCGCTGGCCAAGCTTGGTGGTAACCCGGATATTATTGCCAATGCCCGTATGTCGATTGAGCAGGCCCGGTTGTTGACGCTCAAGTGCGCATGGGCTCTGGATACCAAGGGTATTGCAGGTGCAATTCAGGAGGTTGCCATGATCAAGGCTGTTGTCCCTTCGATGCTGCAAACCATTGTTGATCAGGCTATTCAGATTCATGGCGGCGCTGGTGTAAGCGATGATGACTTCCCACTGACGCAGCTGTTTGCCTATGCTCGTGTGCTGCGTCTGGCAGATGGCCCGGACGAGGTGCATCGTGCCACCGTTGCCCGACTCGAGTTGCGTAAATATAAAAACCAATAAAACGGAAATCACTATGACACAACGAGTATTCGTAACAGGCGGCGCAAGCGGCCTTGGTCGGGCTATTGCACTGCGTTATGCCAGAGAAGGCGCCAGGGTTTGCATTGGTGACATCAATCCGGAGCAGGGTGTTGGCGTTGAGCAGGAAATCAACAGTGCCGGTGGCGAAGGGTATTTTGTTGAGTGCGATGTCCGACGGCTGACGGATCTGGAAAAGGTTTGTGCGGATCTCACCCGGAAGTGGGGTGGAGTGGATGTGGTGGTGAATAATGCCGGTGTTGCATCTGCCGGCTCGATAGAAGATACCACCATGGCAGACTGGGAATGGATTATTGATATCAATGTCCTGGGTGTTGTCAGAGGCTGTAAAGCGTTTACACCTCTGTTCAAGAAGCAGGGTTCGGGCGCGTTTGTGAATATTGCCTCCATGGCAGGCCTGATGCTGGCGCCGCTTATGGATAGCTACAACGTGTCCAAGGCGGGTGTCATTGCTTTGTCGGAAACCTTGAGCCAGGAATTACGGGGCGACGGTATTCACGTTAGCTGCGTGTGCCCGGCATTTTTTCAGACTAACCTTGCCAGCAGCATGCGTTCGGATATACCGGGTATTCAGCAGAACGTGGGTAAATTGATGAAACGCTCCAATATCTCTGCAGATCATGTTGCAGAAGACATTGTGCGTTCGGTCAAGAACAGGAATTTCTGGGTGCTGCCCCATGTGAAAGAGCGCCGCTTGTGGATACTCAAGCGTTACGCTCCCTGGGCTTTTGACAAACTTATGTTTGAAGAGAGCAAGCGCTGGATGAAGAAAATGGGCGGTAAGGCTAAGGCCTGACCGGAACGCTGGAATAAAAGGAGAGCCATGAATGACCCAGATTGATCAGGCGGAAGACATCCGCGCAGGTGAGGAACTGGATCTTTCGGCGGTCGACCGGTTTATGAAAGGCGCTATCCCGGCCCTTACTGGTGAGCCGGAGATCCGCCAGTATCCTGGTGGCGCGTCCAACCTGACGTATCAGGTGGACTACGGAGACCGTTCGTTTGTTTTGCGTCGACCACCTTTTGGCAAAATTGCAAAGTCTGCGCACGACATGCTGCGCGAAGCAAAGGTGATGCAGGCGTTGAAGCCGGTATATCCATATGTGCCCGATATTATTGCTATTTGTGATGATCACAATGTATTGGGATGCGATTTTTATGTGATGGAACGACTGAAGGGCATCATCCTGCGTCAGGATTTCCCCAAAGATCTGGATCTGAATGAGGCCGATACACGCAAACTTTGCCTGAATGTGATCGATAAACTCGTGGAGTTACATCGTGTCGATGCCAAATCGGCGGGGCTGGATCATCTGGGCAAAGGAGCGGGTTATGTTCAGCGTCAGATTGGCGGTTGGAGCGATCGTTTTCGTAAGGCCCATACAGACGATGTTGGCGATTTCGAGACTGTTATGTCCTGGCTGAGCAACAAGATGCCGGGGGACATTGCACAGGTTGTTATCCATAACGATTTTCGCTTTGACAATGTTGTGCTGAATCCGGACAACCCTTTTGAGGTAATCGGGGTGCTGGACTGGGAAATGGCTACAATCGGCGACCCTCTGATGGATCTGGGCAACACGCTTGCATACTGGATCGAAGCCGGTGACGAAGGTCCGTTCCAGATGCTGCGCCGCCAGCCTACTCACCGCCCCGGCATGCTGACACGCAAGGAAGTGGTGGCCTACTACATGGATAAGTCCGGTTTTCGGGCAGATAATTTCGATTTTTATGAGATATACGGGTTGTTCCGTCTGGCAGTCATTGTCCAGCAGATCTATTACCGCTTCTATCACGGTCAGACCAGTGACAAGCGTTTTGCTGCCTTCGGCCATGCAGCCAACTATCTTGAAAAGCGCTGTCAGCGCCTGATTGCCGCGAGTTCCCTGTAATGGCTACTGTTTACCTTGTGCGGCACGGCCAGGCGAGCTTTGGAAAAGAAAACTATGACCAGCTATCTCCGCGGGGGTGGGAGCAGGGTAAGGTTCTTGGTCGCTGGATGGCCGATAAGGTAAGGCTGGCGGCTGTTTTTGGTGGCAACCTGCAGCGGCACCGTGAAACCGTTGAAGCTATTACGACCGGCTACGGTACAAAGTTACCGGATATGCAGGTAACTCCCGGCTTCAATGAGTTCGACCACATTTCTGTCGTTAACCGTTACCGGCCCGAGTGGAGTGACCGCCAGGTTATGGCAAGAGATCTGGCGGCGGTTCCTAAACCAGCGGCAGCGTTCCAGCAGGCTTTCGTCAATGCAGTGCGTCGATGGGCTTCAGGGGACTATGACTCAGAATATGACGAGACATGGACAGGCTTTAAAACCCGGGTGCTTGCTGCATTTGATGAAATGATCGAGTACGCAGATGGTGGTGATGTACTGGTGTCGACTTCCGGTGGCCCTGTCGCGGTTGTGTGTCAGCAACTTCTTGGTCTGGAAGATGAGCGCACGTTGGGGCTGAATGAAGTCATTGCCAACACCAGCGTTACGCGGGTTTTATACTCCGCTGGCCGTCGCAGCCTTTCTGTTTTTAATAATTACAGCCATCTGGAAGCGGAAGATCCCGCTCTGGTGACGTTTCGATAACGAATTGAGGTAAACGAATGAGCAAGAAAAACCTGTTTGATCTGACGGGCAGGATTGCCCTGATTACCGGTGCCAGCCGGGGCATTGGCGAGAGCATTGCCCGGACGCTGGCGGACTATGGTGCTCATGTAATTGTAACCAGTCGCAAGATTGATGCTTGTGAAGCTGTGGCCAGCAGCATCCGTGATGCCGGGGGTAGCGCCGAGGCCTATGCCTGCCATATTGGCGAAATGGAGCAGATCGAAGCTATCTGGGCTCATATTGAAAAAGAGCATGGCAGGCTGGATATTCTTGTTAACAATGCAGCAGCCAATCCGTATTTTGGCCCGATTGAGGACACTGATCCCGGTGCATTCCAGAAAACTGTCGATGTGAATATTCGTGGGTATTTCTTCATGTGTGCCCGTGGAGCGCAGTTGATGAAGAAAAATGGCGGAGGTTCAATCATCAATGTGGCATCGGTTAATGGTGTAAACCCGGGGCACTTCCAGGGTATTTACTCCGTCACCAAAGCTGCCGTGATTTCCATGACTAAATCCTTTGCCATGGAACTGGGCCAGCAGAATGTTCGTGTAAATGCGTTGCTGCCAGGCCTGACGGACACCAAGTTTGCCAGCGCCCTCACCACCAACGAATCGATCAAGAAGCAGGCTATGGCGCACATTCCCATGAAGCGCGTTGCCGATCCGAGTGAAATGGCTGGTACAGTACTGTATCTGGCTTCTGAGGCTTCCAGTTACACCACCGGTGCGTGCATTAATGCAGATGGTGGCTATCTCACGATTTAATTGTCTGAGGTGACTTCGGAGCTCTGGTGAAAGGTTAGGGCTTTGAAGTCACCGCTCAGTTCTTTTGTGTTCATATCGAACCGGCCCCGGTAAAAAACCTATCGAATAAAGTTTGCAAGCTCATTATCATAGCGAGCTTGTACTTTGACAGTCTGCGATCGCCCTGGGGTTTTCAGCTGTGGCTATTCGAAGACCTGCAACCGGAGGAAGAGAGCACATGAGCCGAATTAAACCTGCACGCGTGCGCCAGTTTGTGTTCGGATTTTACATGTCCGGGATGATGTCGCTGCTGATGTCAGGAGTAATTACGCTGGTCAGTACGGGGTTTGACAGTGAATTCTTTTCTCGCTGGATGGCCGCGTTCCTTGTTGCGTGGGCGGTCGCTTTTCCATTGATTACCTTCATTGCTCCCATCGCCGTCAAGCTCACTGAAATGACCGTGGGGCGGCTGGACAAGGAAGATAAACCAACCCCCACAAACTGAACGACATACGACTCCGTTACTATTGGATGGCTCTGCCGGAAGAGCCAGAGTCCGCTTGAGACAGCGCGGTGCCCGTAGGCGGCCGGAAATGCAGCGAGTAAAGAATCCGGTCCAGAACAGCCTGGCCATTCCAGGCAGGATCATTGTTCACCATGCCTACTACTGCCCAGGTTGTGTTGTTCTCATCTCTTGTAAAACCAGCAATAGAGCGCACGTTTTCCAGATAGCCGGTCTTGATCCGACCCTCTCCATCCATACCTGAATTGCGCAGCCGGCGGGCCATGGTTCCGTCCATGGCGATAATCGGCATGGAGGCCATAAGGTCAGACGCATAGGGGCTATTCCACGCGTGTTGCAAAATCTTTGTGCCTTGCCGGGCAGTGATTCTGCCGTGGCGGGTCAGGCCCGCGCCGTTGTCGATGACCATTCCGGTGGTATCGATTCCCTTTTGCTCCAGCCATTCATAAATAACGCGGATGCCGGCAACCCGGTCGTCGTTCTCATTGTCCAGGCGGTTTTGAGCGCCGATGGTCAGCAACAACTGCCGCGCCATTACGTTACTGCTCCACTTATTAATATCCCGCACCATGGTCACCAGGTCTGGTGATGTGGTTTTCATCACCAGCCGGGCATCTTCCGGAGTCAAGCCCTTCAGATTTCCACCGGAAACGATGACCCCCATTTCTCCAAGCAGGGAACGAATCACTGAACCAGTGTATTGCTCGTGGGGCAGCAAAGAGAGGTAGGCCGTAGTGCGACAGCCTTGTGGTAACTCGCCGGTTACACGGACGGTTACTCTTCCTCCTTCCTGAAATACCGGTTCCCACTCAAAACTGCGGCGTGACGGACAGGATCCTTCGGCCACTGCCGTTACCCGGTTATCAATAACAATTTCATTCAGCGCCGGGGTACTCCAGGCCTGGGTCCCGCGTTCATCTGCCCGAACCTGGAAATGTATGAGGTTGAGGTTGGTGAGGTAGGCTGATGGCTCAACCAGAAACGGTGCATATGGATTGTTCCCGTTATCTTTAAATTCCGGGAAACCACCGTCTATTTCAAAATAACTTCCATCAAGTACGAGGTTACCATCAATTCGGGTAATCCCCATGTCACGGAGTTCCCGCAGCGTTGTCCAGAGTCTTTCAAACGTAAGTTTGGGGTCACCACCAAAGCGCACGTAGAGATTGCCTTTGAGTGTGTCGCCTACCATTTCACCATCGGTCAGAAAATCTGTGTCCCAGTGGTGGGTGGGGCCAAGAATTTCGAGAGCTGCGTAGGTGGTGAGCACCTTCATTATCGAGCCCGGGCTCATGGGTACGTCGGCATTGATGCTCTGATCAATCCCCGGCCCGTTCAGCGGTACTGCAGCCATGCTAAGCGCTTCTTCACTTTTAAGCGATTTCAGGGCGTAGTCGCGCATCTGGCTGGACCAGAGGTGGCTGTCGGTGTAGCCCGAGCCATGCTCATCGGCCGCCATTGCGGGTGGCAGGTTGGCCAGGGCAGGGGACAATGCAAGAGCTGCTGCGAAAGCCAGCGCTGGGCGCCTTTGTCGAAAAGTGACTTTTCCTGCGCTGTTAGAATACGGCATGCCCGGAATCACCATGATGGTTGCTTGATATAAGGTGTGCGAAGAAAACCTGCTTGATTAACAATAGCTCATCTTTGGGGTTTGTACTATGCAGAAAACCTCTACATGACGTTAAAAAATGCCAGTAGACTGCTTGTTTGTATTGGGGTTTTGTGAGGGAGTGTAAGGCGGTGGAGACGGGAATTATAAGCCATGCGTTATAGTGCTCTGGTTTTACGGGCACCCTGATGGGTATCCTGAAGCCCGGTTGAGTGTATTTTTGAGCACTCGGAACATGAAATGATAAGCAGGAAGTCTATGTATACCGGCCAGTGTCTGTGTGGTGACGTAACATTTGAATATGAAGGACCTTTGGGGCCAATCTCGCTGTGCCATTGCAGCCAGTGCCGCCGTGCCCATGGCAGTGCATTTTCTGCCAGTTCCCCTGTGCAGAAAGTACGCTTCCGGTTTCTGTCGGGGCAAGATCAGGTGTCTGAATACGAATCGCGCCCGGGCAAATACCGGGCCTTCTGTAGTCGCTGCGGGAGCCAGCTATACAGTCGCGTGGACGCGATTCCGGGTATTCTCCGGTTGCGGATCGGCGTTATCAACGAACCGTTGGGCAGGGGGCCTGCACAGCACATTTACACAGGTTCGAAGTCAGACTGGTATGAAATCACTGACTCAGTACCCCAGTACGAAAAAACTGAACGTACGGGCGACCCTCACTGAACTGGCACAACCTGATAGACTCTCCCTCTGGGGGAGTCTGTCAGTAGCCACAAGTTTCCGCCGGGACCAACTCTCACATCACGTATGCGTTCTCCCAGGCCGGTAAGTAAATCCTCTTCCTCGGTTACCTGTCCGTTTGTTATTGCCATACGAACCAGTTTTCGCAGTTTCAGCGCACCTACAAACAAGTTGTCTTGCCATTCAGAGAAGTCGGAGCCCGTGTAAAATGCCATTCCCGAAGGCGCTATGGACGGATCCCAGTAATGAAGGGGTTGCGCCATCCCTTTCATTTCAGTCTTCAGAGAGATCGGGAGTCCGGAGTAGTCAATGCCATAGGTTATTACAGGCCAGCCATAGTTAGTGCCGGCTTCCAGAATGTTTATTTCATCTCCGCCCCGAGGGCCGTGTTCATGGGTCCATATATCACCGGTGGTGGGGTGAAGAACCATGCCCTGAATGTTGCGGTTTCCCCAGGTAAACAGGGTGTTATTGATGTTTGGGTCATCCAGGCCCGGATTACCCGGTGCCGGCTTGCCATCAACCGTAATACGATGAACTCCTCCGGCATCGTCTTTTGTGTCCTGAGCTCTGTCCATATCACCGCGATCGCCTACGGAAATATAAAGGTAGCCGGAGGTGTCGAATGCCATTCTTCCGCCGAAGTGCCTTGATGTGCGTGAACGCGGGAGCGCTTCAAATATGGTGTTTACATTTTTTAGCTGCCCGTTCTCAAATGAGGCGCGGGCAACCCGGGTTGTCATGCCTTCACTGGAACTATGTGCGTAGCTAAGGAACAGGGTGCGGTTTTCTTCAAAGTCCGGATGCAGAACAACGTCGAATAGCCCTCCCTGGCCTGATACAGCGAGTGAGGGAAGGCCGGGTACAGCCTGGGGTAACAAGTTTCCGTTCTGAATGACGCGTAGCCTGCCGGCTCGCTCCGTAACGAGTATCGAACCATCAGGCAGAAAGGCAAGACTCCATGGGTGCTCAAGGTTGTCCGCAACGGTTTGCAATTTGAACTGACCTGTTCCGGAGCTGAATGTTTGTGTTTCTGCGGCGAGGGATAGTCCCGGTAGTGGCAGCATGCAAAGTATTAAAAGCAGAGCGCGGAACGGGAACACGGTTGTCTTCCTCCAGTTATTGCAAATGATAATCAATTCTATTAGTATATCCTATAAGCCTGACTTAAGAGGTATGCAGGCTGGGAGTTCTTCATCAGAACTGTTTACATCATAGACCAGGGAAGACGCCATCATGACGGCAGAACAGGAAATGATTGAGGGTCTGAAGATCGCGGCGGGCGCCGGTCTCTTTATTGCTTTGGTTGTAGTCGGGTTAACGATTGCGCTGTAACCAGCGGTCCAGTTTGTCAGCAAATTCTTTTCTGTCGGTCTGGCTGAACGGAGCCAGACCGCCGGTAACCTGCCCGGCGTTACGCATTTCTTCCATGAAATTTCTCATGGCAAGTCGCTGGCGGATATTTTCCCGGGTGAAAGCCTGTCCCCTTGGATTAAATACGTCAGCTCCTTTCTCAATGGCTTCTGCCGCCAGAGGAATATCCTGAGTGATGACAAGGTCGCCGGGGTTCAGTTGGTCCATGATCTCGTTGTCTGCTACGTCGAAACCCTGCATAACTTGTCTGGCCTTGATATAGGGGCTGGGTGGCAGTTTTATGACATGGTTGGCAATAAATGTGGTCTGGATCTGCCAGCGCGTGGCTGCCCGGCAGAGAATCTCCCGAATGGGAACGGGGCAGGCGTCGGCGTCGACCCAGATTGGCATGGCGGTTTCCTCAGGCAGTTTGGTTTCGTGGCGCAGTTTACCTGTTGTTGGCCCTTGCCTTCCACTTGGCGGCCATTGCTGGAATGTTGGTGGTATAATCCCCGTAAATTCAACTATGAGGAAACGCCAATGTCCCAACTTCCACCTTGCCCCAAGTGCGGTTCTGAATATACCTATGAGGATGGTATTCAGCTTGTTTGTCCGGAGTGCGCCCACGAATGGACAGAAGCAGAAGCTGCCGCAGAAGAGGCGGGTAAAGTGGTGCGCGATGCCAACGGTAATGAACTTCAGGACGGAGATAGTGTTTCTGTAATCAAGGATCTGAAAGTAAAAGGTTCCAGTTCTGTGGTTAAGGTGGGTACTAAGGTGAAGAGTATTCGTCTGGTTGATGGCGACCACGATATTGATTGCAAGATTGACGGCATTGGTGCCATGAAGCTTAAGTCCGAGTTCGTGAAAAAAATCTGATATCCCGAATGCAGAGCTCAGGCTGGCCCCATGCGACTATTGGTCGCATGCCTTTTCTTGCGCAGGGCTGGCCTGAAAGCAACACTGTGGGCGTTACGACGCATAAAGCGTGATATCAATCATTTTCGGTTCAACCGTAGCGACGCGAGACACCATGAAAAAACTAACCACACTGCTGTTCGCCAGTAGCGCATTGATCGCATTGGCTTTTGCAAATACTGCGATGGCCCATGAATACTCCCACGGGGATATTGAAATCGATCACCCATGGAGCCGGCCAACGCCACCTGGCACGCCTATGGGAGTGGGTTATCTGGTTATCAGAAATCATGGCAACAAGGATGTGATACTGGTTAGCGCAAGTACGCCCAGAGCAGATCATGTTTCGATTCATGAAACGCTTATGAAAGATGGGGTCATGCGTATGCAGCCAGTTAAAAATGGCCTGGCAGTGCCGGCGGGTGGAGCTGTTGAGCTTAAGCCCCATAGTTACCATTTAATGCTGGAAGAGCTTGTTTCGCCGCTGAAAGAGGGTGAGTTGATTCCTGTGACTTTGGAGTTTGAAGGCGCGGAAGCTATTGACGTAGAGTTAAGCGTCCAGTCTCTGGATGCGGATATGGAAATGCCGGAAATGGACCACTCCGGGCACAAGATGGATCATTGATCGTTTCAGCCTGGGCCGCCAGTGCGCTTCCGGTGCTTTAGCTGGATGTGCTGAAAGTGCCACTGGCAGTGTGTCCGGGGCCTCCGGTCATGAGCACCCGCCGCAACAGGTGCCCGGGTCTCCATGTTTATCTTCCTTTATCGTGCCTTTCCCAACGCTATCAGGGGCCTTGCCATTTTGCTCCATAGTCTCGTCTTCAGGTTTTGCTGTTTCTGTCTTTTCGGCACTTTTCGCACTGCTCACTTCTTTAAATAGATTCATCATAATAAGCCGACCTGTTTTCTTTCGATAAGATTCATTTAAAATAGATCTTATTGTCTGTTTATAGATTAGTCAACGGGTGTTGTGGTGAGCAGTGAGAGTTGCTGCCGGAGAAAATCCAGGGTTCTCCGAAAAGCAATCCGGACGGGCCTTTTGTGCTAAAGTCACAGGTAATAGTACTCATTGTACGGGTATTTGTGTGCCAACCGAGCGTGTTGGGCTTTCGTCCTGGATTTTCGATACAGTATGTGAGGCCGCTCAAACCGTGCTGCTGTAGGGGGCTTTGCCGTAAATGAATAACAATAAAAGGGCTGTAACGCCCGTATCACGGCGTGAGAGCGGGGCGCAATTCTGGCAGGTTACTCTCCGGGTATGTCAGCTCGCGGTGGCCGTCGATATTTCCTTTTTTTTCCTGTTCCATATTCTTGGATCGCCGATTCTGGCGTGGATAAACATTGGCAGCGTTACGATGTATGTGGGCGCTTATTATGCGCTTAAACGCAGACATAACCGTTTGGCCATTACTCTGATCTGGCTTGAGGCCATTATTCACTCTGCGCTCGGGACCCTGGTGATTGGGTGGGACAGCGGTTTTCACTATTATCTGCTGTTGTTCATCCCGGCCCTGTGTGTCAGTTCGGTACGTCGCGACGTTATTCTGTTGTCGGTTGTGGCACTCTGGGGATATTACGTAACCCTTGATATCCTCATGTGGTTCATCGAGCCCATTCAGCCAATTTCGTCCTCGGCTCTGCTGGGAGTTCATTTGTTCAATCTGAGCGTTGTGTTTGCGATGTTCAGTTACCTGTCATTCTTCTACATGAATATGGTTGTTTCGGCGCAACGCAAGCTTCGAAGATTGGCTACTGTCGATTCGCTGACAGGGCTGTTCAATCGTCGCCATGGGAGTTATCTCGCGGAAAATGAAATCGCGCGTTTCCGTCGAACCGGGCATCCAGTGTCATTTATGCTGGTTGATGTGGATCATTTCAAATCAATCAATGACCGTTATGGCCATGAGACTGGTGACAGAGTCCTTGCTGAAATCGGGAATTTGATTCCGGCTCAGCTGCGAACCCAGGACATTGTTGCCCGCTGGGGTGGTGAGGAGTTTTTGATTATTCTTCCGGGGACAGGAATTGATAGTGCTATGGTAAGCGCAGAAAGAGTAGGGGATGCACTTCGGAATCACAACTGGGAAAGCGTCACTGGCAGAGTGTTGAATGTCACTGTAAGTGCGGGTGTCAGCGAACTTCGTGAAGGTGATGACATGGCGTCTGTCGTCAGCCGTGCAGATCAGGCGCTGTATTGCGGTAAAGCCGGGGGCAGGGATCGAGTGGAGCGGGCGTAAATCTGATGTAATAAAAAAGGCAGCCGGAGCTGCCTTTTTTTAAACGTCGTCTGTTAATTAAACAGCAACAACGTTCTCGGCCTGAGGGCCTTTCTGACCTTGGGTCACGGTGAAATCGACTTGCTGGCCTTCAGCCAGAGTCTTGAAACCGCCACCTTGAATAGCGCTGTAGTGAACGAATACGTCGGGGCCGCCTTCGCGAGTGATAAAGCCAAAACCTTTTGCTTCATTGAAAAACTTAACAGTACCGGTAACAGTAGACATAATATAATCCTGAGTTCAATCATTTAATGTGCCGCCAGTTCATCATGTTGATGGCTGGTCAGCGATATGCGGAAACAAAAAACTGGCGTGATCAAAAACAGGACGATGCACTACTTGCGGGTACAAAAATGCGTCTTATTGATGAAGTGCTTTGCTAAATCTTTCCAACGGAATTCACTGTACCCGCTGCCAGCCTAAAAGCAAAGCATTTTCTTATAGGCATAAACCCGACATCTTCAGCTACATGAGGTATGTTTGTCTCCGTATTTCGGAATTCGTATGAATAAATTGAGGAGCCTTGTTTTGTCTGACCTATCAACTTACGAAAGTTTTTCCGTCAGTGTGGAAAACAACATTGCCCATGTACAGTTCAGCCGTCCGGAAGCACTGAACTCCATGACCAAGGCCTTTTGGCTTGAGTTGCCCAAGTGCATGCAGGAAATTGAATCGAACACAGAAGCGCGGGTTATTGTCGTGTCGTCCACGGGCAAGCACTTCTCGGCCGGCATGGATCTCGGTGTTTTCAGTGATCCCAAAGCTGTGCCCATGAGCGGTGATCCTGGCCGTATGGCGGAGAACCTTCGGCGTGTGGTGTTACAGCTTCAGGATACGCTTACATCGCTGGAGAATATTCGACTGCCGGTACTGGCGGCCATTCAGGGAGGCTGTATCGGCGGGGCTCTGGACCTGGTATGTGCGGCTGATAGTCGTTACTGCACTGACGATGCGTACTTCACAATCAAGGAAACGGAACTCGGTATGACAGCGGATGTGGGCACTCTCCAGCGTTTGCCCAAGCTGATGCCTGAAGGGGTTGTGCGCGAGTTGGCTTACACGGGGCGCAAATTCTCTGCAGAGGAGGCGAAAAGCCTTGGTTTTGTGAATGCTGTCTATGCAAATCAGGATGCTCTGATCGCAGGTGTTATGGAAATTGCTGCTCAGATTGCTGCCAATTCACCGCTGGCCGTCACCGGTTGTAAAGAAATGCTGAATTACAGCCGTGACCACAGCGTTGCCGACAGTCTGAAATACATGGCTACCTGGCAGGCTGGCATGTTCCGTCCTGCGGACATGATGAAAACTTTCCAGGCAAAAGCGCAGAAGCAGGCACCCAGGTATGACAGCCTGTTCCCTGTGAAAGGTCTTTTCGAACAGTAAATGGCGCAGAACAAACGAAGCAGGTCCGGCCTGTCCCCGATTATCGCCCTGGCTTTTCAGGGTGGAATCGGGGTGGCTGGGTTGCTGGTGATTCTGGCAGGGAACATTTCCGTACAGGTGGCTGAAGCCGGAATCTGGCCGAGTGTGTTCTATGGCTTCCTTGGCGCATTCTGCACTTATGGCGCATTATTGTTGCTCACCCGTATTCCAGGTTTGTTCCCGGATAACCTCGATAGCCAGATGCGCGGCCTCTACAGGTTTGCATCGGGTTATTCATGGTTTGTGCTTTTTCTGCTCTCGGTTTTTGCCGGTGTTGGTGAAGAACTCCTGTTCCGGGGGGCTTTGCAAGGTTGGCTTGCTGAGCATACTGGAGATGCTACCGCTATAGTGTCTGCATCAGTACTTTTCGGTCTGGTGCACTACGTATCCTTTACTTACTTTATCGTAGCTACAGTCCTTGGGTTGGTGCTTGGGGCAGCTTATACCCTATCCAGCAGTATTATTCTCGTAATGGTCTGGCATAGTGTCTACGACATGATCGCTCTGTTTTTCCTGCTCCGGTTTCCTCAGTGGTTCGGCATCACTGTGCGCCCCGAAAGCTAAGGGTGTGCTGCTTTCAATGCTGCTGTGAGCCGCTCCATAGTCGTTCCGCTATTGCGCCAGAAGTGCCAGTAAAGTTCTACTTTCAGTGATTGGCCGGGCGCTATGCTGACAAGTTGCCCTGCCTCGATTTCCCGCCTGGCCTGAACTTCCGGAATCATGCCATAACCCATGCCGGCAAGCGCGAGCTTCACAAAGCCCTCGGAGGAAGGGCATAAATGGTAAGGGAAGACACCGTGGTAGCCGTTCCTGGCAAGAAAGCGGTGTTGCAACTGATCGTTCGGGCCAAACACAATCACCGGTGCTGACTGCAGGCTTTGTTCGTTAAAACCCTGGCTGAAATATCTGGCTTTGTATGAAGGCGTCGCCAGAGGCAGATAGGTCATAGCGCCAAGCAGAACGCAGCGGGCCCCTGCCACAGGCTGCGGATTGCTGCAGAGGCAGGCGGCGACGTCACCTTCGCGCATGCGCCGGAGTGCTATGTCCTGGTCTTCAACCACCATATCCAACAAGAGTGATTCGTCATTACAGAACCTGCCAACCGCTTCGGCCCACCAGGTTGCAAGGCTGTCGGCATTGATGGCAATGCGCAGTCGTGCGGCTGGTTCGGAAAGAGTCGGGAGCGATTTCGCCAGATCCCGTTCGAGAAGCTGGACCCGTTGAACGTGATTCAGCAACTGCTGGCCGGCCGGCGTTGCCCTGGGAACCGGGCTGCGTAAAAGAACGGGTTGCCCGGCGCGAATCTCCAGGGTGCGGATGCGCTGAGAAACAGCGGATTGACTCAGCCCCAGTACGGCGCCGGCGCGTTCGAAACCACCTGTCTCGATAACCGTTGCCAGGGCTTCCAGTAATTTGTAATCAATCATAAGTAAAACTGATGCATCATTATGGATATGAATTTTAAGTATAGCTGTAAGCCGCTATCCTTGCCGCATCATGAAAAGGAGCGGAATGCTGTGCTTGAAAGTTACCTGACAGGATTGATTGTCTCTGGCGGTATTATCGTTGCTATTGGCGCGCAGAACGCTTATGTGCTGAGCCAGGCTATTCGCCGTGAACATCACTGGTGGGCAGCCGGTTTGTGCATGGTGGCCGATGTGTCTCTTTTTACGTTGGGCATGTTCGGTGTGAGTGCAGCACTGATGGCCATGCCGCAGGCACTGGAAATATTGCGTTGGCTGGGTGTGGTTTTTCTTGGGTGGCTGGCAGTTCAGGCGTTTATACGAGCCGTCCGGGGCAGGGCTGCTCTTGCAGCCGGTGAAGTGTCACGTCGGAGTTTGAAAGGTGTGGTGTTTACGACATTGGCGGTCACCTTGCTGAATCCTCACGTGTATCTCGATACCCTGCTATTGGTTCCGGCGGTGGGCGCGCAGCAGGAAAGCGCAACAACTTTTGTAGCAGGTGCTGGCACTGCGTCTGTTTTGTGGTTTGGTTTGCTGGCCTGGGGTGGCTCTGCACTGGCACCGGTGCTTTCACGGCCTTTGGCCTGGCGGTTTATCGACGGCACCATTGGAACGATGATGGCTGTCATAGCGCTTCATCTGGCATTCAATGGTGGCATCTAGTGTTAGTATAAAACGTTAATCAAACCGCCTTGCGCCAGAGAACCTGTCCTTCCAGTAGTAACCGTTCAATTCTGACATGATCACACCGGATGATGTGGATGCATGGATAAACCTGTCGTCTCCCATGTAGATTCCTGCATGCTGATCTTTGCCGGCGATTCTGAAGAACACGATATCGCCGGGCTTGACCTCTCCCGGGTGAACCACATCACCATAACGAAGCATTTGCGACGTTGTGCGCGGCAGTTGCTGTCCCAGGCTCTCACGAAAGGCTGTAGTGATAAATCCTGAGCAGTCAAAGCCGCGTACTGTGGTTCCACCATACTGATAGGGTGTGCCTTCATAGCGCTCGAAAACCTGCCAGAGCTTTTCAGCCTTCACTGAACCTGGTGCCGATTCGGCGGGTGAGTACTGGTAGGAAGAGATGCCGGACTGTAAGTTCTGATTGCTCGCGCAACCACTCATCACAAGGGATAAGCAAACTGGAATGAAGGCATACCTGAGAGACTGAACCATGCAAAATCCTGAGCCTGTGTTCTTTCATTCAACTGTATTACTGATTTACCTTGATGTCAGGTTACGGTTTGTCAGATTTGTTATCCTTGCGCCATGCTGAAAATATCCAATGCTGTTGAAATTGCTGACTGGGAGCTGGAAATTACCCAGATCCGGGCCCAGGGCGCGGGTGGCCAGAATGTCAATAAGGTGGCTTCGGCCGTACATCTGCGTTTTGACATACTGAACTCGGCCTTGCCCCCCTTCTACAAGGAACGACTTATGGCGCTTCAGGATCAGCGCATAAGCAAGGACGGCGTTATTGTGATCAAGGCCCAGTCATTCCGTACTCTGGAATTGAATAAGGAGGATGCGCTCGAGCGCCTGAAGGAGTTGATACAGGAGGCCGTCAAAGTGCAGAAAGTACGTCGTGCTACTCG
The DNA here is from genome assembly GCF_003318275.1 of Marinobacter sp. F3R11. Lineage (GTDB taxonomy): Bacteria > Pseudomonadota > Gammaproteobacteria > Pseudomonadales > Oleiphilaceae > Marinobacter. The sequence continues at coordinate 177,132 of NZ_QOCH01000010.1, forward strand.
CCCGTCAAAATCTGCCCGGCGTAAGCGGGTTGATAGTAAAACGCAGAAAGGCAAGACCAAAGCCTTGCGTGGCAAGGTTCAGGTCTGAACTTCCTCCGGTCTGCTTTTGCAGGACTCAATCTCGCGAATAAATGCTTCAATATCAGCGAATGCCTCTTCAGCAGCCGGTAATACCGGAGTGAAGATCTGCCAGACGTGAACCATGCCAGACCAGGTGTGCAGGTCCACTCGTGAGCCTTGATTTTTTGCCTTGGTGGCATATCGCCTGGCATTGTCCAGTAGCATTTCCGAGTCACTGGCCTGAATCAGAGTTGGAGGCAGGTTGGCAAGGTTTCCCCGAAGTGGTGATGCAACAGGACTGGTCGGGGAAATACGGAAGGCAGCAAGCGTTGCCCACCAGATAACCGGTAGTGGTATTTTCGACAAGCCTCCGAATATCGGTCCCAGCATTGCATCTGTTGCGATGTTATTGCGATTACTGGGTGCGGTCAGCGTCAGGTCTGTAGACGGTGACATAGCAACAGCGCAGTCTGCTTGGCGCAGACCGCTGTCCCGGATCCAGGCCAGAAGCCCAAGAGTATGGCTGCCACCGGCGGAATCTCCCGCTACCATAACAAATGTGGCCTCACTCATGCCGTCAGGGCCATTCTCTGTCACCCAGGTGTAAGCAATTCGACAATCGCGCACACCGTCCATAAACCTGTGTTCTGGCATAAGGCGATAATCTACGGCAAAGACGGCGGCATTGGCGACGTGAGATAGACGATCAGTGATGGCCCTGTGGCTTCGCGGACTGCCAGCCGCCCAGGCTCCCCCGTGAATATAGAGAACCCGCCGCCGGGTGTCTGCGCCCGGAGCTATGACCCATTCCCCGTTCGGGCTGGTGCAGTGCCTGAACTCTGATTCGAACTCCAGTCCATCGCTCAGGCTCTCCATGTGCTCTCGCATAGAGTTCAGTCGTGCTTTGCCGCGTAGACCTTTACCTGCTTTGCCCATGTCGCGAATACGTTCCAGAACCTTCTGGTTTTCCGGGCCCGGGCTTGTCTCTCTCACGGAATAGGTTTCCTTATCCAGATAAGACAAATCCTCCGTGCGAAACAGAAACACAGTCAAGGCAACGATGAGTAAAACAAGGGTAGCGATAATCCAGAACATGAGTTGTCCGTATGCTGAGAGTTGGCCCTGGTACCGTGGGCACACTATGCTTGGATATAAAGGATCGCAGATTTTTGTGATTTATGCCTCCCCATGTCACTAAAGGAGACGGGCGTTGCAGATTGCTTACAAGGCTGGAGATATTACTGAGGCGCATATCGTTGCGGGGCTGCTGAATGCTCACAATATTGAAACATACGTGGGTGGTCATTACCTGCAGGGAGCAATGGGGGAAATTGGCACAACCGGTTTCAGTAATGTTCACGTCGAGGACGAGGATCTGTATCAGGCGCGGCAACTGATAGCTGAGTATGAGGCAAATGAGTGTGCTGGAGTGGTCGGGGGCAGCGAAGATGACAAGCCGGATTCGTATGCACGCTGGTTTTTGTTGATTGTGGCTGTACTGGTGCTGGTCTGGTTAAATTTTTAAACCCGCCCATTCAGTGTCGCCTAGCGTTTGATGCTGCGCTGCCTTGGCTTTCCGGCTTTCGGGCGCTTTGCCGGCTTTGTTTTTTTGCCCGCGGTGGGCCGGGCTCCAGGGGGCCTTGATCCGGCTTTTGCGCCTGTCTTGTATCCTGTACTTTGAGGTTTTGGCGGGCGTTTGGACTTACTGGAAGCTTTCTTTCTTGCTGCTGAAGCTTCTTCCGGGTTGCCCTCGGAAGATGAATCACGAATTGCGTCAAACAGGTCTGCCAGTTCTTTCTCCGTAAGATCCCGCCACTGACCTGTGGCCAGGCCTTTGAGGTTGACGTTCATAATACGGACGCGTTCAAGCCGGGTTACTTCATATCCGAAATATTCACTCATTCTGCGAATCTGGCGGTTCAGCCCCTGCACCAGTGTTATGCGAAATACAAAACGGCTCTCCTGTACCACCTTGCACTTTTTGGTCATGGTACCGAGGATAGGGACTCCTCCTGCCATTCCCTGAATAAACGATTTGGTGATGGGTTTGTCGACGGTCACAACGTATTCTTTTTCATGGTTGTTGCCAGCGCGCAGAATCTTATTGACCAGGTCGCCGTTGCTGGTCATGAAAATCAGCCCTTGCGAATCTTTGTCGAGTCGCCCGATAGGGAAAATGCGTTCACTGTGGCCAACAAAACGCTGAATGTTGTACTTTTCCGCATCGTCTGTCGTGCTGACGATACCAACAGGCTTGTTCAGTGCGATGAATACCAGATCTTCTTCCGCGCGGGGCTCAATAATCTGGCCGTTTACCCTGACTGTGTCGGTGGGCAATACCTGGTCGCCTACAGTGGCTCGTTTACCATTGATATAGACATTGCCCTGTTCAATGTAACGATCGGCCTCCCGGCGGGAACACATGCCGCTTTCGCTGATGTATTTGTTGAGGCGGGTAGAGTGATTGCTGGTCATCGATTATCCGATTGAGTATCTGGTGGGGGCATCATAACAGGCGGTTGGTGCTCCCGCAGCCTGCCGGTTGGTGCTTTGGTGCCGTGTCTGCCATTCTTTTGCGTCTGGCAGCATTCGTCAGGCTGAGGTTTACTATGAAGGGGAACACTTGCTGGAACGGACTGTGGTAATGGAAAAAGCTTCAGAGAGCAACGTCTGTGTAGGATCTTCCTGCTCTGTTTGTGGAAATCGCCCGCTGGCCAGCTTTCGGGTGATAGACGGTCGTGAATATCTGCGTTGCCCGAACTGCGAAGCTACGATCATGGCGCAGACAAGCTGGCTGGCACCGGATGAGGAGCGAGCGATTTATGGTCTTCATCATAACGAACCGGGTGACCCGGGATACCGGGCTTTTCTCAACAAGCTTGCTTTGCCTTTGCTTGACCTCATTGAGCCCGGTGATTCAGGGCTGGATTTTGGCTGTGGCCCCGGCCCGGCACTGGCAGAGATGCTGCGAGAAGCAGAGATGGATGTGGCGCTTTACGATCCTTTTTTCTATCCGTCCGATACCGCGCTGAGTTGCCAATACGACTTCATTACCTGCACAGAGGTAGTTGAGCACCTGCATCGCCCTGAAAAAGTCTTCAGTCAACTGGATGGCTTATTAAAGCCCGGGGCCTGGCTCGGCGTTATGACGTGTTTTCAGACTTGTGATGACCGGTTTGATAACTGGCACTATCGGAGGGATCCAACCCACGTAGTGTTTTATCGTGAGGCGACACTGGCTCTTGTGGGCAAACGCCTGGGCTGGACTATGTCAGTGCCACGAAAGGATGTGGTGATATTCCGTAAGCCATTATGAGTCCGGGGGCGATATGCCCCCGGTCTATATGTACCGACGTTATAGCCAGGTAAGGCCCACGCTGATGATCACTCCTGTGATTATCAGCAGCATAAGGCAATACCCCATAATGTCTTTCGCTTTGAGCCCGGCAATAGCGAGTACCGGCAGCGCCCAGAAGGGTTGCAGCAGGTTAGTCCAGGCATCGCCCCAGGCAACGGCCATGGCAACTCGTGGGATGCTGGCGCCAAGTTCCTGAGCTGCCGGTAACATGACCGGAGCCTGCACGGCCCACTGGCCACCACCGGAAGGGACAAAAATATTCACCAGGCCTGCGCTGATAAAACTCCAGAAAGGCAGGCTTTGTGCTGTTGCAATGGATACAAAACCGGATGAAATACTGGCTGCAAGGCCTGAGGCTGTCATCACCCCCATGATCCCGGCATAGAATGGGAACTGAATAACAATACCTGAACCTCCTTTGACCGCTTCATTCAGGCTGCCGAGAAGTCTTTTGGGCGTCTGATGCAGAATGATTGCAAGGAACAGGAACATGAAGTTCACGATATTAAGGTTCAGTCCGCCACCATTCATAAAATACTGAAAAATAAACGCAATACCGCTGAAACCAACAAGCCAGGCCAGCGTCCTGCTATTTTCGAGATGATCCGCAGGGCGGTTGATAGAAATGCTTGTGTCAGGCTCGTCATCAAGTATGGCAGGGTCTACGTGAATGCTGTCTTCTTCTGAGGGCAGCATCAGGCGATTAACCAAAGGAACAACAATAAATAACGCCACGATGATCGCAAGGTTGAAAAAAGCAAAGATGGTTTCGCCAGTACCAATAACGCCGATTACGTCGGCGGTAAAGTGCCCTTCAGTTGCTATAACCAGCGGGATTGAGCCGGCAAGACCGCCGTGCCATACGATAAAGCCAGAGTAGGCGCTGGCTATCAGCAATGGGTAATGAACCTTGATTTGCCGGGCCAGTGCCTTGGCGAAGAGAGCGCCGACAACCAGGCCAAATCCCCAGTTAATCCAGCTTGCGATAAGCGCTACAAAGGTTACCAGCACTATGGCCTGGCCCGGTGTGCTTGCAAGCGCTGCAACCCGGTTCAGTATTCCCCGTACGAACGGCGTGCTGGCCAACATAAACCCGGTAACAAGAACAAGCAGCATCTGCATGGAGAAGGTCAGGAGGCTCCAGAAGCCATTCCCCCACATTTCGATTACGGCCATGGGGCCGTGACCTTCAAACGCCATGGCAGCGATGAAGGCGAAGAGAGTGAGAATCAGTACAAAAATATAGGGATCCGGCAGATACTTATCCACCAGTTTGACCATGGGCCGGGCAGCTCTATCAAGCATTGGTTCGCTCCTTGTTTTTATTGAAATTGGCATAGGGGAGCTTAGATGCCGCTCAGGGAAAAAGCCAAACCGAAAGGAGCTGGAAGAAGGTGCAGGGAATGGTTGGGCAAAAAGGCGGTGTCTGCCGTCAGAACAGGGAGCTTCAGAATGTTGAAAGCCCGGTTGCTTCCATCACACGATAGCGCCAGTAACGCAGTGTTGAATCGTCGGCCCAGTAATCATAGGGGAGGCTCATGACTGGATCGCTGTCCGGTCCTGATTGCCACTGTCGTTCGAAAAAGTCAGTGGCTTTTGTGGCAACGGCGGAGTTTGTGGGGATAGAAACCCAGACATCGGTTTCCAGGTTCAGATCGTCAAGATTGCGCCGGGTAAAGTTGGCTGAGCCGAGCAGTAGCTCGGTCTGGTTATCCGGCTGACGCAGGATCAGTAACTTGCTGTGGCATTGTTCTCCAACCGTGTTGCACCAGCGGACAGGAATACCTGCTTCATGCAGTTCGAGGGCAACCTGACGGTTGGGAATGCCACTTTTCTGGTGGCCGAATGCTTCATTGTTAGCGTCGAGAAGTACGCGCAGGCTTGCGCCGCGTTCATGGGCATCAAGCAGGGCGGCAACAATCTTCCTGTGAGAGAGGTAGAAAAATGCAAGGTCCAGGCGGCTCCCGCTCTGGGCTTCGGAAATCATCTGAAGGGCGGAATCAAGAATGGCTGACTCTGTTTTTACCGCAACCTTGCCGACCGCTGGCGAACCTGCTGCCTTGCCTGTCCCAGCGGTGCTGATCAGTCTGTTCAGCTCGGGACTGGACTGGCCTGACATGTTCAGAACTGCTAGTTCGGTTTTCAGGATGTCGGTTACTGCAGGACCGGTAAAACTGATGGCTATGTTGCTGTGCCGGCTGCTGCCATCATGAGGGTTGGCGGAGGTTACGAGGGCGCGTAAATTCTGCCCTTCGTCTGTCACCAGAACTTTCCGATGGTTTGCCTTGAAGTTTGGCAGAGCAAGGTAGCTCCGGATGGTGACAGGCTCTGTTCCCAGTGCGTTTGGCAGCCAGCCAGCTTCAGCGTTATTACCGAACCACTGACAGCAGAGTCTCCAGATTGCAGACCATGCTGGATTACTGTCTCTCAGTGCCCGCAGGTTGGTTTCTGTTACCGGGATGCCAGCCTCGCGGAGGGCCTGGAACCAGGGCGAAACCGAGCCGCCATAAAAAGTATTCAGTGGATCGGAGATGACCACTATTTCCAGCCCGGGTTGTTCGGTCTTTCGCCTGATCAGAGCTTCGGTAAGCTGTTGTGACAGGTGCCTGTGTTCCACGCCTTCAGGCTGACTGCTGTTGAACAGGAACATGTCGACAAGAACAAAGGATCTGGCCTGGCCGATAAGGCGCAGTATTTCGTCGAAAATTTCATGATCACGACTTTCTGAACCATCTTTGTAGTGATAGGTCGAATCTACCAGCAGTGTTGCGTCTCTCAGGGGTAGTACATCGCCGCTGTGGCTGATGCCGGCAGGCAGGGCTTTGTGGCTGTGATAAAAGCCGACGCCGACCAGCATCAGACCAATAATTGCGAGCAATACCTTCAAAGTCATAAATCGCCTGGTGCTGTTTTAGCCCGATTTGTTTTCAGTGACGAAAGCAGAGAAACGCTTCAGCAATCCGGATGCCTCTGGAGAATCGGTAACCGAGCTGATCATGGCTTGAGGGTCGGCTCCTTCGAGCTCAAGCTCTGGTGCCTGCACGCCCAGATAAGCTTTCATAATCCCTTCAGAAAATTCAGGATGGAACTGCACACCCCATGCGCACTTCCCAACCCTGAATGCCTGATGCGGCTCAAATTCGTTGCGGCCAAGCAACAAGGCGTCCGGAGGCAATCGCAAAACGGATTGCTTATGGGTGAGCTGTGCTCTGAAAGTGCCAGGCATACCACGGAACAGCGGATCATCCTGGGCACTGGCCAGCAGCTCGACTTGCCTGGTTCCACTTTCCCTGCCGCGAGGGTGATAGCCTACATCGCCACCCAGAGCGTGTGCCAGAAGCTGGTGTCCGTAACATACGCCGAGCAGGGGGACGGTTTTATCCACCGCCTGCACCAGCCATTTTGCGGCCTTTTCGCTCCAGGGCTCTCGGTCGCTGACCATGGCGGGGGAGCCGGTTATGACAATGCCATCCCAGTCGGCAGGATCTGCAGGCAGCTCTCCGGCTTCGGTATTAACCACGGTAAGATCCAGCGCCTTGGACAGCCCACGCACAAACCATTCGTCGAAATCACCGAACTGCTCTTTAATGCCCGGATAAGTGCTGCCGGTTTTAAGGATCACTACTCTGGGATTAGGCTGGCTCACTGCTCTGGCAATTCCGCGTTGTGAAAGATGTTCTGTACGTCGTCCAGTTCATTCAGCATGTCGCAAAACTTCTCGAACATGGGGATGTCATCGCCTTCCACAGGAGTTGTGGTTTTTGGAAGGAACTGGATTTCGTCTACTTCGAAATCAATATCGGCAAAGGCGTCTGTCAATGCCTGACGAGCTTTGGCGTATTCTGTATTTGGTGTAAATACAGTGATCCGGCCGTCTTCGTTTTCGATATCAGTCACATCGACATCGGCTTCCATCAGGGCTTCAAGTACGGCGTCTTCGTCTTCACCTTTGAACACAAAAATTGCACTGTGGTCAAACATGTGTGCAACGGTGCCCGGCGTGCCGATTTTGCACTTGGTCTTGGTGAAGGCCAGGCGAACATCGCCGAAAGTGCGGTTGGGGTTATCCGTCAGGCAGTCGACGATCACCATGCAGTTGCCGGGGCCGTAACCTTCGTAGCGGGCAGGTGAGTAGTCCTCGGTGGCTCCGCCCCGGGCTTTCTCTATGGCTTTTTCGATAACGTGAGAGGGTACCTGATCTTTTTTTGCGCGTTCAATCAGGCCTCGTAGTGCCAGGTTGCCATCGGTGTCCGTTCCGCCGGACTTGGCGCTCATGTATATTTCGCGCCCGTACTTGCTGTACACCTTGGTTTTGGCTGCGGCCGTTTTGGCCATGGATTCTTTGCGGTTCTGGTAGGCTCTGCCCATTTTTGCGCTGCCTCATGCTTGCTGGAGAAAGGGCAGGATTTTACGCAAGAATGGCAGTTTGGGACAGGCCTATTTGGTTTGCCTGTCCCGCTGGCCTTCAGATGCGGTCTGTGGGAGGCCGGTAATTGTCCTGAGTTACCAGGTCAATACCGCACTCTGTATTGCTGACCCAGTTAAGAAACTGGTCCACCATCGAGCGGCCTTCGAAGCGCTTTCCGTGCTGAGGCACAATCATTTCAACATCCATTTCCCGGATCATATTGGCCCACAGACGGCACACTTTGTTTGATGCAATATAGCGCCGATGAAACCCCATCATGTGAGGAATATGCTGGTCAAAGTCTGTTACCGGCATGTGATCATCTTTAGCACCCATGGATGCGCCAAGGTCGCCTGAGAACAGGATTTTCGAAACCGGATCGTAGAACTGCAGATTTCCTACCGAGTGCATGAAATGGGCCGGAAGGCACTGGATATAAGTGTCGCCGAAGTTTACGTTGGCTCCGGCATCAGGGATGCTGACAATGCGGTCGTAGACGCTGCCGGTGAGTTGGTTGGTTACGTAGCTGGATACGAGGTGTGGCAGGAATCTGGCCCAGAGTCTGGATGTCACAATTTTCGCGCTGGTGTGCACTATCCAGCGGTCAATAGCACCGATGATGTCCGGGTCCTGGTGCGAAGCAAATACATAGTCCATATCCCTGAGATTCATGAATTTGGATGCAGCCACTGCAAGCGGTGTATAGGTAAGATCGCCGCCCGGATCAATCAAGGCTTCATGTTTGCCGTCAACGACGAGAAACTGGTTGGACTGGACACCTTCGCCGGTAACCAGAGAATCGAACATCAGACACTTATGGTGTCCATTATCAAACAGAACAATAGGCTCGGCTGCCATTTTGATCTCCGCAGAAGAATAGGTGCCAGTAGAAATGGCCGGATAATGCAAGTTGAGCGGAGGTTATAAAATTGACGGATAGCAGCAGTTGCCTCAGGTCAATTATCTGAGATCCATCAAGTAATGTTTTGTTTCGTTGCGCAGCCGGTGCTAGGTCATCTTCGGTATTTGCCGGACTCCCCGACGAATGGCCTGCTCCAGAGCCACACGCACCAGTTTTCCTGTGAACGGGACAATATCGTCAAATGAAATGCGATAACGTACACGGGTATGCCCCTCCGGGGTCTCCTCAAAGCGGATGCGGCCGAGATGGTTGCGGATCAGGCTGAAACTGGTGATGGTATATTCGATCAGCGAGTCAGGTTCGAAGCTGGTTATGGTTTCCTCAAGGCCAATGGGGCCTATGCCCAGTTTGCGCACAGAGCCGAGACCGTTTGGATCTGCCTGGTTGCTTTCTTTTATCCGCTTTACTGGCGTACCGAGTAGCTTTCCGAAGCTTTGATGGTCGGCAAACAGTGCAAAAACCTGGCTGCGGGGCAGGTCGAAGGTTTCGTTGATCTCAAAACTATGGGTAGCCATCAGTATTCTCTTGTTGTTGTCGTTTATACCCAGACTAGCCTAGCGGTTAAGTTGTTCCGGAAAAAGTCGCAGTTGGCTGCAGGTTAGGGGCTGATCCATCGTACAGATCAGTTTCAGGCTAATGCCGTGAGGTGTGCCGGTAGTCCCTCGGTGACTGTCCCATGACTTTTTTGAACAGGCGCGAGAAATAGTAGGCATCGTCATAGCCAAGGCGGTGGCTGATTTCTGTAAAACTCAGGCTGGTGGCATCCAGCATCTGACAAGCCCTTTCTATTTTCAGGTGAAGGAAGTGCCGGATAGGGGAAGTGCCTGTCTGCTCTTTATAGCGTGTAGCAAAGTGGGTCGGTGTGAGCCCTGCAAGATCGGCCAGCTGTTCCAGAGTTATGCGCTCATCAAGGTGTTCGCGCATGTAGTTGTTGATGGTGTCGAGCTCGGCCTGGCCTTCGTGACTGGTTTCATCGATGCTTATGGGCACTGCTGCCATAAGCTGTCGTAAACGATTGGCTGCGTGAATCAGGCCGTGGGCCCGGAAGCCGGTCTGGCGGACAGAGAGCAGGCCGTTAAAATCCACCAGTAGTCTGGGTTGCCGCCCCAGGTGGCGGATTGGCGTGGAATCATCAAACCCCATGTACTTGTGAAACTCACTCGCCAGTGGGCCGGTGTAATGTACCCAGTGAATAGTCCAGGGGTTCTCCGGGTCGGCCGTGTAGCGGTGGTTGGCTCCAGCCGGTAATAGCAGCAGATCTCCGGCTTCTATCGTATGAGGTTCGCCCATCACGTTCAGGAAGGCTTTTCCTTCAGTGCAGTAAATCAAAAGATTGTCGCGGTGATGTTCCCTGTGCATATGGTGGCCTGTTGCCCGGCGGTAGTGGCCAAAAGCCAGAGGATACAGGTCCCGGGTCAGGGAATGTTCAGACAAAAGCCTGATGATCGGGGCTGGTACCACATAGCGTATGCTGTCTTTTGGAACTGGCCACTGAGAAGTTTGTATCATATTTAGTGCTGTTGTTGATTTTATGCCGATCGAAAGATAGTCCATCAAGTGCGAAATTTAGTCAATCTTCAAGTGGCAGGGGGCATGCTATTGTCTTTCCACACATTGCTAAAGCCGCGGCGCTTTGGCCCGTCTCTCGCACAACAACAAACAGGGATATTGAGATGAAAAACGTTCCACTGTACTTGGCTGGTGAATTTGTTCAAAGCCAGACCAGCGAATGGATTGATGTCACCAATCCTGCCACCAACGAAGTGATCGCCCGGGCACCCGCTACCACAGACGCTGAAATGCGTAAGGCCATTGAAACCGCCGGTGAAATGTTCAAAACCTGGAAAGAGGTTCCGGTTTCTGAGCGTGCCCGTGTGATGCTGCGTTATCAGGCACTGCTTAAAGCACATCATGATGAAATTGCTGAAATCCTGTCCCAGGAAACCGGTAAAACCTTCGACGATGCCAAAGGCGATGTCTGGCGTGGTATTGAGGTTGTTGAGCACGCAGCCAATGTAGCCTCAATGATGATGGGCGAGACTGTTGAAAACGTGGCCCGGGAGGTGGATACCCACTCATGGATTCAGCCGCTGGGTGTATGCGCTGGTATTACTCCGTTTAACTTCCCCGCAATGATTCCGTTGTGGATGTTCCCCATGGCGATCGCCTGTGGTAACACCTTTATCCTTAAACCATCCGAGCAGGATCCGCTGACTCCGATGCGTCTTGCTGAACTCTTTGAAGAGGCTGGCGCACCCAAAGGCGTGTTGCAGGTGGTACACGGTGGCAAGGCTCAGGTTGATGTGCTGCTTTCTGATCCGGCTATTAAAGCCGTATCCTTTGTAGGTTCTGTACCGGTTGGCCGTTATATCTACGAAACCGGCACTAAGAACATGAAGCGTGTTCAGAGCTTTGCCGGTGCCAAGAACCACATGGTCATCATGCCGGATGCTGACAAGCAACAGGTAATCAATGCACTGGTCGGCGCGTCGGTAGGTGCGGCTGGCCAGCGTTGCATGGCTATTTCCGTCGCTGTGTTTGTAGGCGAGGCTCAGGCCTGGATTCCGGAACTGAAAGAGGCTATGGCGAAAGTCCGCCCGGGTGCCTGGAACGATTCCGGGGCCAGCTACGGCCCGGTAATCTCAGCCAAAGCGAAAGAACGGGTTGAATCCCTGATTGCCACAGGTGAAGCCCAGGGTGCCAACCTGCTTCTGGATGGCCGGGGCTGTACCGTAGATGGACTGCCTGATGGCAACTGGGTTGGCCCGACCCTGTTCTCTGGTGTGACTACCGAGATGGACATCTATAACGAAGAAATTTTTGGCCCAGTGCTTGCCTGTATGGAAGAGGAGAGCCTTGCGGATGCCATCGCCCTGATCAACAACAGCCCATATGGCAATGGTGTTTCCATCTTCACCAGTTCCGGTGGTGCCGCCCGTCGTTTCCAGCATGAAATCGAAGTTGGCCAGGTTGGCGTGAATATTCCCATTCCTGTACCCCTGCCATTCTTCTCCTTCACCGGCTGGAAGGGCTCCTTCTACGGTGACCAGCATGCTTACGGCAAGCAGGCTGTGCGCTTCTACACTGAGACGAAAACAGTTACTTCACGCTGGTTCTCCAGTGAAGCGTCTACAGAAGCGAACTTCTCTATCCAGCTACGTTAATTGCGTTGATGGTGGGACTGTCTGGGCCGGAGCCTGTTTCCGGCCCCCTTTTCATCTGGCGTGACATACGACTCTTTAATCTGGAGCCTGAAGATGGACTTTAACCTGACTGAAGACCAGCTGGCGTTTCGTGAAGCGGCCCGGGCCTTTGCCGTGAAATCCATGGAACCCCATGCGGCCAGCTGGGACGACGAGCATATTTTCCCGGTAGATGTTTTGAAAGAAGCCGGGGAAATGGGCTTTATGGGCATCTATACACCAGAAGCACTCGGTGGCATGGGCCTTTCCCGGCTGGACACATCCGTTATCGTGGAAGAACTGGCGGCGGCCTGCCCCTCAACGGCAGCGTTTATAACCATCCACAACATGGCAACCTGGATGGTTGCCAGCTTTGCATCCGATGATCTCAAACAGGACATAGTGCCGAAACTTGCCAGTGGCGAATGGCTGGCTTCGTACTGCCTCACGGAGCCGGGTGCGGGGTCCGATGCTGCCAGCCTGAGGACCAAAGCGGTTCGTGATGGCGACAGCTACGTGATCAACGGCAGCAAAGTGTTTATCTCCGGGGCTGGCAGTACCGATATCCTCGTGCTTATGGCACGTACTGGTGCGGCAGACTCCGGCGCTAAAGGTATTTCCACATTCGTGATTCCGGCGAATTCCGAAGGTATTTCCTACGGCAAGAACGAAGAGAAAATGGGTTGGCACAGCCAGCCTACCAGAATGATAAACCTTGAAAATGTCCGTATTCCGGTAACCAACCGGGTAGGTGAAGAAGGTGATGGTTTCGCCATTGCCATGAAAGGCCTTGATGGTGGCCGCCTCAATATTGCCACCTGTTCGCTTGGTGGTGCACAAGCTGCGCTGCTGCGAGCCCGTAACTATATGCATGAGCGCGAACAGTTCGGTAAGCCCCTGGCCGCTTTTCAGGCCCTGCAGTTCAAACTGGCCGATATGGCTACCAATCTGGTGGCAGCCCGGCAGATGGTGCGTCTGGGAGCCTTCAAGCTGGATCAGGGTGATACTGAAGCTACACTGCATTGTGCCATGGCCAAACGTTTCGCAACCGATGTCTGCTTCGATGTAGTAAATGATGCTCTGCAGCTTCATGGTGGCTATGGTTATATCCGGGAATACCCTCTGGAACGTTATTTGCGCGACCTGCGCGTGCACCAGATTCTGGAAGGCACCAACGAGATTATGCGATTGATTGTTGCCCGTCGCTTGCTGGACAACGGTGTGGCTGAGGCCATTCAATAAACCGCAAAAATAACAGGAGAAAGAGATGAGCGATCTGATTCAGCTCGAAAAACGCGGCCACATTGCGGTACTGACCATCAATAATCCGCCGGCCAATACCTGGACGGCGGACTCCCTGCCGGCTCTGGCGAAGACAGTCCGGGAGCTCAACGAAGACACCAATATTTTTGCTCTGGTTCTGACCGGACAAGGCGAGAAATTTTTCTCTGCCGGTGCCGATCTTAAAACCTTCGCCGACGGTGACAAAGCCCGGGCCAACGAGATGGCTCAGCTCTTCGGTGACGCTTTTGCCGCACTGACTGCATTTCGTGGAGTCTCCATTGCTGCCGTGAATGGTTATGCAATGGGGGGTGGTCTCGAGTGTGCGCTGGCCTGTGACATCCGTATTGCTGAAGAACATGCTCAGATGGCATTGCCAGAAGCCTCTGTTGGCCTTCTGCCTTGTGCTGGCGGTACTCAGAACCTGCCGTGGCTGGTGGGTGAGGGCTGGGCCAAACGCATGATCCTTTGCGGCGAGCGGGTTAAGGCCGACAGGGCGCTGCAGATTGGTTTGGTTGAAGAAGTTGTCCCCAGCGGTAAGGGACTGGAAAAAGCACTGGAGCTGGCGGAAATGGCCTGCAAGCAAAGTCCATCGTCCATTGCCCGCTGTAAAACTCTGGTAATGAGTGCCCGTGATGGCCGCAGTCATAGCGATGCCTGGCGCATGGAGCGTGAGCTGTTTGTTGAGTTGTTCTCAACCGAAGATCAGAGAGAGGGTGTGAATGCGTTCCTCGAAAAACGTAAACCGGAATGGAAAAACCTCTAAAACCCTCGGGCATGCTGGTTCAAGGATTTTTTATGAGTAATCAACCGATTGTTTTTGAAGAGTGGACGGCTGCTGACGGCGCATTGATCGCTGTAGCCCGGCTGAATACCCCCAAAGCACTCAACTCGCTTTCCCTTGAGATGATCCGGATGCTCACACCCCAGCTCAAACGCTGGGCTGATGACGACCGGGTTAGTGCCGTCTGGATCGAGGCGGAAGGCGAAAAAGCGTTTTGTGCCGGTGGCGACATTGTTGCTCTGTACCGCAGTATGACGGAACCGCAGAGTGGAGGTGGCACGAGTGAAGGTGCAGCTTTCTTCACTGAAGAGTATGAGATGGATTATCTCATTCACTCGTTTCCCAAGCCGGTTGTGTGCTGGGGCCACGGGATAGTTATGGGCGGTGGCATCGGTATTATGGCTGGCGCCTCGCATCGGGTTGTTACTGAAACATCCATGCTGGCCATGCCCGAGAGCAGTATAGGTCTGTACCCGGATGTTGCCGCTGGCTGGTTTCTGAATCGTGCTCCCGGACGCACAGGGCTGTTTCTGGGGTTGACCGGTGCACGAATGAATGCAGCTGATGCGATGTTTGTGGGTCTTGCCGATCGTTTTATCAGGCATGAGCTGAAAGCTGCAGTGGTTGCTGATCTGACGGCCCGGAACTGGCGGGGTGAGGATGCTTTCGCCGTAGTGAGCAGTGTGCTCAGGCAGCACGAAAATCAAAGTGCAGATGCTTTTCCGGAATCTCCGGTAAGGGAGCATTTTGATGAGATCAATCGCGTAACCGATGCCGACAGTCTAGCGGATATAGTTGCGCAGATGATGGAGTTGACGAGTGGCGATGGCTGGCTGTCCAAAGCAACCCGTGCGTTGAAAACAGCCTCGCCAACGTCGCTGGCCTTGTGCTGGAAGCACCTGAGGAACTGCCGTCAGGACAGCCTCCGTGAGGTTCTGGCTAAAGAACTCACGCTTTCGTGCAACTGTCTGGATAAGGGTGAGTTTGCAGAAGGGGTTCGTGCGCTTCTGATTGATAAAGACAAGCAACCCAGGTGGCGCTACGCATCTTTGACAGAAATGGACAGCGAGTGGATCGACAGCTTTTTTGAAAATTAGCCAACAGGCTGTGTGGTTAATAGCCGCGGCCTGCTTCAACCGAATACAAAAACAAGGGGATGATTATGGCAACGATTACTTTTATTGGTCTGGGTAACATGGGAGGCCCCATGGCCGGCAATCTTGTGAAGGCCGGGCATGACGTAACCGTATTTGACCTCTCAAAAGAGGCGGTAGCAGCTCTGGTCGCTGAAGGTGCAAAAACAGCATCTACGGCTCATGAAGCTGCCAAAGGTGCGGAGTGTGTGATCACCATGTTGCCTGCCGGCAAGCATGTTGAAGCTGTATATCTGGGTGACGATGGTCTGCTGGCTCACCTGCCTGCAGGTACTCTGGTGATTGATTCGTCCACCATTGCTCCGGAAACGGCTCGTGGCGTGGCAGATAAAGCCGAGGCTAACAATATTCTGTTTCTTGATGCCCCGGTTTCTGGCGGTGTAGGTGGTGCGAAAGCCGGCACTCTGAGTTTCATTTGTGGCGGCGATGAAAGTACCTTCAATAAAGCCAAACCGATTCTGGAATCCATGGGTAAGAACATCTTCCTGGCCGGCGGGCACGGTGCAGGGCAGGTTGCCAAAATCTGCAACAACATGCTGTTGGCTATCCTGATGGCCGGTACCAGTGAAGCTCTGGCTCTGGGTGTGAAAAACGGACTGGATCCGGCGGTTCTCTCGGAAGTCATGAAGCAAAGCTCTGGCGGCAACTGGGCATTGAATGTATACAACCCCTGGCCGGGTGTGATGGAGGCGGCACCTGCATCACGGGGATACGAGGGTGGCTTCCTGGTCAACCTGATGAACAAGGATCTTGGTCTGGCGTTTGATAATGCGGTCAAGAATCACGCAGCAATTCCTATGGGCTCTCTCGCCCGAAACCTGTTTGAGCTTCACGCCGGACAGGGGAACGGGACACTGGATTTCTCCAGTATCCAGCGCCTTTACAAGCCTGAATGATCCCTGCCGGGGCACGGCTCCCGTGCCCCGCTCTTTCTCTCCAGACCGGGAAGGCTCCCTGCTTTCCGAATCTTTGCCATCCTGCTTTATAACTATTGAGCAAGATAATTATGAGGAGGACAATGAATCATCTCATTGTTGAACCGGTCGCGAAGATAATCTGACCGGTTACTGACTCAGGTTGCAGGCCTATCTACTCATGCTGACGAATACTTTTGTACTTTATTTATCTACGGTGTTGATCTGGGGGTCGACGTTTATTGCTATACCCATGCAGTTGGGTGAGGTCCCCGGTGATGTGTCCATTGCCTACAGATTCGGGTTGGCCGCGTTGGTACTCATGCTCTGGTGCCGAATGACCCGACGCAATATGGTCTTTGGTTTCCGGCAGCATCTCTGGATGGCCGGTCAGGGCCTGATGCTCTTCGGGTTCAACTACATGCTGGTGTATCAGGCCTCTGCCGATATCACCAGTGGCTTGATAGCCGTGGTGTTCTCCACAATCATTGTGATGAATATTGTAAATGGCGCTTTGTTTTTCGGTAACCGTGTTTCCCGTGGGGTGATTGCCGGAGCTGCTTTGGGCCTGGCGGGTATCTGTCTGGTCTTCCTGCCGGAAGTCCGTGCTCTGGATGCAGACGGCGCCACCTTGCGTGCCATTATCCTGAGCCTGGTGGGTACGTTTATCACATCATTTGGCAATATGATTTCTGCTCGTAATCAGTCATCAAAACTACCTGTAATGCAAAGTAACGCCTATGGTATGGCTTATGGTGCGCTTGTGCTGGCGCTCATTGCCTGGGCCAGAGGTGAGTCATTTGTGTTCGAGACGAGCTGGACTTATACAGGGTCCCTGGCATACCTGGCACTGGTCGGTTCAGTGCTGGGATTCGGGAGCTTTCTCACCCTGCTGGGGCGAATAGGGCCTGAACGTGCGGCTTACTGTATGGTTCTCTTTCCGATTGTGGCGCTTGCGCTTTCAACCGTGTTTGAAAACTACCATTGGACGCCTGAGGCGGTGGCCGGTGTTTCACTGGTACTTGCCGGAAATCTGCTGGTGATTGTTCCCAAACAGCAGTTTTTGCGTATAGTGCGGATATTTCGCCCGGTCATAGCGCGCCAAACTCTGAACAAATAGGCAGTCTCGCAATGGAAATCAACGTCAATTATCTCGACAACCTCCGTATTGAAGCCAAATTTGACGACTTTACGGTGATTGCGGACCAGCCCGTACGCTACAAGGGCGACGGCTCGGCACCTGGCCCTTTCGACTATTTTCTGGCGTCCTCCGCCCTGTGTGCGGCTTATTTCGTCCGGGTTTATTGCATCGCCCGCAACATTCCCACCGACAATATTCGCTTGTCGCAGAACAACATTGTTGACCCTGAAAATCGATACAACCAGATATTCAAAATTCAGGTCGAGTTGCCAGAAGATATTTCTGATAAAGATCGCCAGGGTATTCTGCGTTCAATTGACCGTTGTACGGTCAAAAAGGTTGTACAAACCGGCCCGGACTTTCAGATTGAAGTGGTGGATAATCTGGATGAAGATGCCCAGGCCCTGCTGATGACCAAACCCGAGGGAGAGGCGAGTACCTACATCCTGGGTAAAGATCTTCCTCTGGAACAAACCATAGCGAACATGACTTCGATCCTGTCGGATCTGGGCATGAAGATTGAAATTGCGTCCTGGCGCAACATCGTGCCGCATGTCTGGTCACTGCATATCCGCGATGCCGCATCGCCCATGTGTTTTACCAATGGCAAGGGTTCAACGAAAGAAAGCGCCCTGTGTTCTGCATTGGGCGAGTTCATCGAACGCCTGAACTGTAACTTTTTCTACAATGATCAGTTCTTTGGTGAAGAAATTGCCAATAGTGAGTTCGTCCATTACCCGAGGGAACGATGGTTCAAACCAGGGCCCGATGACGAATTGCCTGAAGAGATTCTGGATGATCACTGCCTGGCCATCTATAACCCGGAAGACGAGCTTCGGGGCTCCAACCTCATCGATACCAACTCCGGCAATGTAGAACGTGGTATCTGTTCCTTGCCGTTTGTACGTTACTCCGACGGCGCAGAAGTGTATTTCCCCTCAAATCTGATTGAAAACCTGTTTCTTAGCAACGGCATGAGTGCTGGTAACACGCTTCATGAAGCACAGGTTCAGTGTTTATCAGAAATTTTTGAGCGGGCGGTTAAAAAACAGATTATTCAGGAAGAAATTGCATTACCTGATGTGCCGTTGCACGTACTGGAAAAATACCCCAACATTCTGGAGGGTATCCAGGCGCTGGAAGCACAGGGGTACCCCGTGCTTGTCAAAGATGCTTCCCTGGGTGGTCAGTTCCCGGTGGCCTGCGTTACCTTGATGAACCCCAAAACCTGCGGTGTTTTTGCCTCTTTTGGTGCACACCCGACTCTGGAAGTGGCGCTCGAACGCAGTCTGACGGAGCTGATGCAGGGCCGCAGTTTTGAGGGTCTGAATGATTTGCCACCACCTACGTTTAACAGTCTGGCAGTCTCCGAGCCTAACAATTACGTTGAGCACTTCATTGATTCCAGCGGGGTTGTTTCCTGGCGCTTCTTCAGCGCAAAGCCCGATTATGAGTTTAACGAATGGGATTTTTCGGGTACTAATGAGGAGGAAGCAGCCTGCCTGTTCAATATTCTCAAAGACATGGGCAAGGAAGTGTACACGGCAGTTTTTGACGACCTGGGCGCTCCGGTTTGTCGCATACTGGTGCCGGGTTATTCCGAAGTCTACGAGGTCGAAGACCTGATCTGGGATAATACCAATAAGTCCCTGGATTACCGCGAAGATATCCTCAACCTTCACTCGCTCAGCGATGAGCAGCTGAGCGCTTTGCTGGAGCGGCTGGAAGAGAGTCAGATCGATGAGCACATGGATATCATTACCCTGATCGGTATCGAGTTCGATGAGAATACCGTTTGGGGCCAGCTAACGATTCTTGAGTTGAAGCTCCTGATCAACCTGGCTTTACAAGAGCACGAAGAAGCCCTTGAGAGAGTAGAAGCCTTTATCCAGTTCAATGACAATACGGTTGAACGCGGCCTGTTTTATCGGGCTGTGAATGCTGTTCTGGAAATTATTCTGGATGATGAACTTGAGCTGAGTGATTACCTGTTTAATCTCCGGCGCATGTTTGGGGAAGAGGTTATGGACGCGGTTGTTGGATCAGTGGAAGGCAGTGTGCGTTTCTATGGCCTTACCCCGACAAACATGCAGCTGGAGGGTCTGGACAAGCACCTGCGGCTGATTGAAAGCTACAAGAAGCTCCATGCTGCGCGTGCAACGAGAGTAGGGCAGGGGTGCACGGGTTGACAGGGGGACTAATACGGCGTTGCCGGTTGCCATATTACAGTGACGATCTGGCTTTGCAGTATTTAGCTGAGCAGAGTGTTCCAGACAGTGTGGAGCAGTGCTGATGATAGATGCGATAACCCTTCCGGACCCCAGTATTAGTTGCACAAGTTGCGAGGCGTGCTGCTGCCGTCTCGAAGTGATGTTGATCACAGAGACAGGCGTGCCTGAAAGGTTTATTGAGACGGACGATTGGGGCGGTCGGACCATGGCGCGTTTAGACGATGGTTGGTGTGCAGCGCTGGACCGCAACACCCTGTCATGTTCGATTTACGAGAAGCGACCGCTGATCTGCCGGGAGTTCGAGATGGGCGGCTACGAGTGTAAAGTCGAACGCGGCCCTGCTTCTCCGGTAATCTAAGGCGCTGGCTTATCGCAGCCCGGTTATTGTTCCTTGTCCTGGGCGAACTTCACCCGGATTTTGTTTTTACTTATACGGGCGTCGTTCAGGCGCGCCTTGGCCATCTTGGCCTCTTTGGGATCTGGCATTTCCACGAAGCCAAAACCCTTTGACAGACCAGTTTCTTTATCCAGGACGAGGGTGCACTCAGTAACAGTGCCGTGAGCAGCAAACAGTTCCCGGATTTCCTGTTCAGTTGTTGTGCGTGCGAGGTTGCGGACTAATAGTTTCATGATTGGCCATATGAAAGATGATGATGCCCGCAATTGTTTCAGTGTGGGTAGGTAAGAACAAGCTGTTTTGTCCGGGAGATGAGATCTGTTGCGCCTTTAGCGCAGTGAGCGTTTGATTAACCACAAGGTTTGCGACAGAATCCTAGCCCGGATCCATACAGAATCATACCTTCAAGGATTGAAGATATGCCCAAGGCAAACGGACTGCAGTTTACCGCCCGTGTTGGCGAACTCCCCTCTGATCTTTTTTCCGTGATCGGCTTTACGCTGACAGAACGGCTCTCCGAAGTGTTCCACGGCTGCCTTGAGCTGGCCAGTAC
>NZ_QOCH01000016.1 GCF_003318275.1 Marinobacter sp. F3R11
CGGCGGCGATGCAGAAAATCTTGTCTGAATACGCCTGTGCCGAGCCTGGCCAGGTGCTGGTGTTTGGCCGTGAAGACTGGTTTGCACCGCCCGCTTCAGGGTCTGGCGAAAAAGCACCTTTGGTGGTGTGCCCCTGCAGCACCGGAACTCTGTCGTCATTGGCTACCGGAGCCAGCAACAATCTGATTGAGCGCGCCGGTGATGTAGCGCTCAAAGAGCGGCGTCAGCTGATTCTGGTACCCCGCGAAGCACCTTATTCAGAGGTGCACCTGGAAAACATGCTGAAACTCACGCGCATGGGAGCCGTCATCATGCCGGCCAGCCCGGGGTTCTATCACCAGCCCGCTTCAATACAGGATCTTGTGGACTTTATTGTGGCCCGGATTCTGGACCATCTGGGTCTGCCCCAGGACCTTATGCCTCGCTGGGGCGAAGGGCGTATCAAGGCCAGAACGGATCGCAACGATGGTTTTGGCCAGCATGATTGATGGTTTTAACCATTGAGCAAACCTGCTTGCCGGCAGAGACTTGGTGAACGCTAATAACAATATTGTTCACTGACTGAGGTTCATCATGATCCCACGCACGCTCTTTGACGCTGACCTTGATGGCTTTCGGGACTCTGTCCGGAAATTCCTGGAGCAGGAAGCTGTGCCATATCATGAACAGTGGGAGAAAGATGGGCAGGTCAGCCGCGAACTGTGGCAGAAAGCCGGCGAACTGGGGTTTTTATGCCCGACCATGCCAGAGGAATATGGCGGCGCTGGCGCTGACTTCCGTTACAGCGCTGTTGTGATGGAGGAGGTTTCCCGGGCAGGGCTTTCCGGCATCGGCTGGACACTGCATTCCGATATTGTTGCGCCCTATATTCTGAACTATGGGTCGGAGGAGCAGAAAAAGAATTACCTGCCCAGAATGGCCGCTGGTGAAATAATTACGGCTATCGCCATGAGTGAGTCGGGCGCCGGTTCCGACCTCCAGGGCGTTAAAACCACAGCGTTGAAGGATGGCGATCACTACATCCTGAATGGCTCCAAAACGTTTATCACTAACGGCCAGATGGCAGATCTGGCCATTGTGGTTGCCAAAACAGACCCGAAAGAAGGGGCGAAGGGCATCAGCCTGTTGCTGGTTGAAACTGCATGGGAAGGTTTTGAAAAGGGCCAGAACCTGAATAAGGTCGGCATGAAAGCCCAGGATACATCAGAGCTGTTTTTCCAGGATGTTAAAGTTCCGGTTGCTCACTTATTGGGCTCGATGGAAGGGCAGGGCTTCTT
>NZ_QOCH01000018.1 GCF_003318275.1 Marinobacter sp. F3R11
GCCACACCGATCATGCTGTCTCGTGTAACCAGGCTGGCCAGCTGTTCTTCGCTCAACGTCTCGGTGCCGGCAGGCCGTTCAGGCAGAACCAGATAACGCAGATCTGCATTACTGTCGTGCAGGCGGATTTTCTTGCCCTCAGGTAAAATCAGACCAAACTCCTCAAGGATGGCCGCCGGTTCGCGCACGGCTCTGGCCCGGTAAGCTTTGCTGATGTACCAGGAAGGTGGCTGTCCCAGAATGGACCTGGGGTAACAGGAGCAAAGTGTGCACACCACCAGATTGTGTATTTCCGGCGTGTTTTCCACCACCTCAAGCTGCGCTTCTCCTACCATAATCCCAAGCTCGGAGGCGCCATCCTTGCCATTGACCAGCAGTCTTTGCCGGTAGCTGTCATCGGCCCAGGCCCGGGCGATAATCTTGGCGCCCAGATGAGTACCAGGAGATTCAATTTTCTGGACCTCAAGGTTGATCTCTCCGGCTGAGATCAGGCCCCTGCGTACCAGCAGTGCCTGCAAAGCGGCCGTTATCTGTTGGGCTTCAAGGTTGCCCGCATCATCTTCAACCACCAGAGGAGCGTGATCATCATGCTTGTGGTCGTGTTGGTGTTTATCGGTCAAGTTGTTCTCTCCGTTTGATAGCCTTGAAGTTCATGCTTCAGGCGCGTCAAGCCAGTGGTCGTACACTTCGATGCACAGTTCGTCATCTTCCGGCCGTTCATAGCCGCTCCAGAGATCATTCATGGCAAAGCTGACCCGGTACAGGGGATAAACCGGCCCAGCGGTCTTGCCAACAGAAAGATCTTCCGGATTCAGGAAGAAGCCACAGAACTGGATCACCGTTCCGGTTTTGCCGCGGATATAGGATGGCGTGCGTATATGCCCATCCAGCTTCAGGTCCAGCACCTGAACCCGGTCTCCAATCTGAAACCGGGCGGGGATGCGATCAGGCTTTGTCACTGTTACTGGCCCCCGCAGTGTCCGGGGTCCAGTCGTGTTTTACCTGAGCCAGTTCCGCTTCCAGTTCTTCACGGGTGAGAACGCCCTTGATCTCCAGGGTGTCGATAAGGGCCTCCAAACGACGGCGGTAAAATGAGTAGCGCTGGTACTTCTCAATGCCGAAACTCTCGAAGCCATGGCGCAATTCATCCAGGGATACCAGCCTCCGGGTAGCGTCTCCGAGCAGGTTACGAATGGCTTCAACTTTCTTTTCCCAGTAAAGCCAGGGAAGTTCTTCCTTGGGTACCGGGCCCGCATCCTCACCGCCGATGTCGTGATAACCGCGCATGGCTTTCTCCTTTGATTAAGTGCGTCTGATGTCGAAGCTGTTCAGATAAGCTTCGGGCTGGTGGGGATCGAACTCTTTACCCATGATGATATGCTTGTTCATGGGGTTGTCCGGAACATCCAGCCCCATATCCTTCATCCGCCGGGCAGCGTCCGTTGACCTGAACACCTCTTTTGCCAGAGCATTCATATCAACGTCGGCATTGATGATCTTCCAGCGTTTGAGCTGGGTGAGCAGCCAGATGGCAGTGGAGTCATAGGGAAACGATTTGAATCCGATACGATCACGGCGTTCAACGATGTTGCCAAGACCATCCGCATAGCGACCCAGAAGTACCTGCTGAAGAACGCTCAGGGGCTGATTCAGATACTCTCTTGGCGCCATCAGTTCGGCCACTTGCTGACGGTTCTCGTAGGGATCGGCGAAAGCGCCGGCCCGGGCTACTGCACGGAACAAGGCACCGTAGGTATTAGGGTTCTCAGTGACGAATTTGTCCGTCACCGACATGGAGCAACAGGGATGGTTGGGGAAAATATCCACTGACAGGGCCTGCAAAAATGCTACGCCCTCAAACACGGCACGCTGATTCCAGGGTTCGGCAAAGAGCATGCCGTCCAGGTTATCTGCAGCCATATTGGCAACGGAATCGGGTGGCGGATAAACCCTCAGCTCCACGTCTTTATCGGGATCCAGTCCGTGCTCGGCCAGGTAGTAGCGCAGCAGCATGGCGTGAACCGAATGGTCGTGGGGGATACCAAAGCGGAAACCTTTCCAGCTGCTGGGATCGTTGCGCTTGTCCTTGTGCTTCAGGTGCAGGGCGAGCGCATCGCCATTAATGTTCTGAATCAGTGAAGTGAGCGTGGGGGTCTTGGGCGAACCCGCACCCAGGCTCATGGTCAATGGCATGGCCTGAACCATGTGCGACGCATCGTATTGACCACTGACCAGATTGTCACGGGCGACAGACCAGCCCGGGGTACGAATCAGGTTTACATCCAGCCCTTCCTTTGCGTATTCCCCGGTGGCCTGTGCGAGAAGCAAAGGAATCGTGCAGGTAATCGGAACAAACCCTATGTCGAGTTTGGTCTTTTCCAGGGGCGCAGTGTCTTTTGCCATCGCCTGGGCAACGCCCAGGGGAAAGGCTTGTGAAATTGCGGCCAGGGCGGTGCCCGCACCTACGGCTTTGAGAAATTTCCTCCGGAACATGGGGTCCGGAAAAAGCGATCGCAGAACGGTGGTTTCTACCGTCCGGTCGATTTGTTGCTCCTCGCCCTGATAGGCACCTGCCTGCATTGCGTCGCCAAGTTCCCGGCGATGCTCTTCCATGGACGAGTGATCGCCGCAGGGACAACGGGAACCGTGTGACGGGGCTGCGGAACCGGACATCTCCGCTGATGGATCATCATTTTTCATTGTCAG
>NZ_QOCH01000001.1 GCF_003318275.1 Marinobacter sp. F3R11
TCAATTAAGTTCGTTCCCGTCCTGACGGCCGTCCACCGGACGCCCTTGTCAGGGCGCCGCTTATTTCAGCGTTAAATCTTTTCAAGCGGGGAGGCTCGATGGGCCGAAGATATCGCAAAAAAAATAACCTAGGGTCTTTAGTGTTCGATGTGGTCCAGGTCGCTGCTCGCCTCCCTTGGTGGGGAGCGTTACTGCTTGGGTCTGTTGCATATTTAATAATTGCAGTTGGCTTGGGTGGCTATCTTGAGGCGCAGCTTGCTGCGCAAGAGGGTAGCCGCTACTACGCGATGATCGAAGCCCGGTACGGTCGATTCATGTGGCTTGCGACTTGGGTTGGCAATGCTTGTTTCCTAGCGGGCCTTTTTTTCGCCATTCGCAATTACTTTTTCGGCTCAAACGCTCAGCGAATTCAAAAGGGCGGCGTCAGCGTTCTAGCCAAACTGCTGGGACGTAATATTGACTAAGAGATTTAACCAAGCGGTCAACCGGACGCCAAAAGCGTACCGCTTTTGGTTCCCTCCGCTGCGCTCCGGCGCCGGTTACCTTCGCGTTACAAGGCCAACTGAAAGGGAGTTCAAGTGGTTACCTGCTACCTAAAGTACGTCATAGATCCCTACAAAGCCGCCGAGTTCGAGCGCTACTCGAAAATGTGGATACCTTTGGTCCAGAAATTGGGCGGTCAGCACCATGGGTATTTCTTGCCTTCCGAGGGAGCCAACAACATCGCCATCGCACTATTCACTTTCGAGTCTCTGGCAGCCTATGAAAAATATCGTGAGGTTTCGTTCCAGGACTCAGATTGCCAGGCCGCATTCAAATACGCCGAAGAAACTCGTTGTGTACTAAGCTGTGAGCGCAGTTTTATGAGGCCGGTCTTTGAGTAAGCTTGTAACAAGGCAATCAAATTCGTTCCGGCCTACGGCCTCCACCGGACGCCCTTGTCAGGGCGCCGTTTATTGCTGGCGTTATGAGTTAATGGTGAGAGTTCATGGAGAGTAGTTGGCAGTTCGCACTCGCTGTATTGGCTTTGCTTAATTATGCCTTGGCATTCATAGTTTCCATCGAAGTAGCCTCACGCGACCTGCTGACAGTCGGCCAAAAATTCAGCTGGGCCGCAGTCGCTTGGTTAATACCGCTGGTTGGTCCAATCCTAGCACATCGCCATCTCAAAATTGGTTGGGCAAAAGGTAATGGCAGTGGCGGAAATTCAATGGTTCCGCCTGGTGACGGGGGTTCATGCTAGTGCAAACTCATAACAAGTGGCTGTTGTCGGACGCGCCTGCGCTGGCGCTCCGGCACGCCGCAAAGCCAAGCGTTATACACAAGGAATATTCATAGGTCATGGCAAGGAATCGCGGCCAAGGTGGGCCAATTGAGTCAAGGTTGATCAGCCTTTTCGCATCGCTGTTTTTCTCAATCCCAACGGCAGCCTTCGTTTGGTTCTGGGTCAATCTGGAGTTGGCTGTTTACTGGGATGGTTTTCTCAGCAGTCGTTACCTCATTTCCTGTATCTTGGTTTTTGCTGTGTTGGCGTTGCTGTTCCCGCGACTTTTTCCGTCTATTCTCGGAGGTATCTGGCGCGGTATAGCCAAGGTTTGGAGCTGGTGGGAGTGGTAGTCTTATGTATAACCAATCGTTCAAGTGCGCTACTGGCCTGACGGCCGTCCGCCGGACGCCTACTACGCTGCGCTCCGTTGGCGCCGCTTAACATTCAGCGTTATGTGGGTATAGCCAATGCCGCTATCTGATTTGACAGAAGCTGAGTTGAAAATCGTTCAGCAATGTTTGGATGCCGCCGCTGACGGTAAATTCTTCGAGGATTGGGAATTTCACACCCTTTTCGGTGTTGATCGTGAAATTGTTCGTCAGGTAGCAAAACAGTTCCCCTTCGTTGATGAGTTTGATGAAAGCGAGGGTGGTAATGACGACTCTTGGTTGGTAATCAACAATACCTTTGCCAACCTCATTTTCTATCCGCATCGCAAAGATGCAGAGCTTGCCCAGTGGGTTACAGCTTCAAAGGGCCAAGTGGAGGAGGTTTTCAGAAAATGGCGGGGGTGAGTTCACATAACCAGTGCAGGCACGGCGACGCATACTACATTGCGCCTTCGGCTGCATTTCGTAGGCGCGCATGCTGCAAGCGTTAAAAATCGGAGGGA
>NZ_QOCH01000014.1:0-1933 GCF_003318275.1 Marinobacter sp. F3R11
AATAAACGGTTGACAAGGCGGCGAGAGGATGTAGAATACGCCACCTTGATTGAGCAACGGCTCAAACGCTCTTTAACAAATTGACCAAGTAATTCGTGTGGGCGCTGGCTGGAGTATTTCGACAAGAAATACCAAGGCAAGCGACTCGTCGAAAATTGAGTTTTGTCTTGAGCAAGAATTAAGAATCTACGGATTCTTGTATGATTTAAACTGAAGAGTTTGATCATGGCTCAGATTGAACGCTGGCGGCAGGCTTAACACATGCAAGTCGAGCGGAAACGATGGTAGCTTGCTACCAGGCGTCGAGCGGCGGACGGGTGAGTAATGCTTAGGAATCTGCCCAGTAGTGGGGGATAGCCCGGGGAAACCCGGATTAATACCGCATACGCCCTTTTGGGGAAAGCAGGGGATCTTCGGACCTTGCGCTATTGGATGAGCCTAAGTCGGATTAGCTAGTTGGTGGGGTAAAGGCCCACCAAGGCGACGATCCGTAGCTGGTCTGAGAGGATGATCAGCCACATCGGGACTGAGACACGGCCCGAACTCCTACGGGAGGCAGCAGTGGGGAATATTGGACAATGGGGGCAACCCTGATCCAGCCATGCCGCGTGTGTGAAGAAGGCTTTCGGGTTGTAAAGCACTTTCAGTGAGGAGGAAGGCTTTCAGACTAATACTCTGGAAGATTGACGTTACTCACAGAAGAAGCACCGGCTAACTCCGTGCCAGCAGCCGCGGTAATACGGAGGGTGCAAGCGTTAATCGGAATTACTGGGCGTAAAGCGCGCGTAGGTGGTTGAGTAAGCGAGATGTGAAAGCCCCGGGCTTAACCTGGGAACGGCATTTCGAACTGCTCGGCTAGAGTGTGGTAGAGGGTAGTGGAATTTCCTGTGTAGCGGTGAAATGCGTAGATATAGGAAGGAACACCAGTGGCGAAGGCGGCTACCTGGATCAACACTGACACTGAGGTGCGAAAGCGTGGGGAGCAAACAGGATTAGATACCCTGGTAGTCCACGCCGTAAACGATGTCAACTAGCCGTTGGGGATCTTGAATCCTTAGTGGCGCAGCTAACGCACTAAGTTGACCGCCTGGGGAGTACGGCCGCAAGGTTAAAACTCAAATGAATTGACGGGGGCCCGCACAAGCGGTGGAGCATGTGGTTTAATTCGACGCAACGCGAAGAACCTTACCTGGCCTTGACATGCAGAGAACTTTCCAGAGATGGATTGGTGCCTTCGGGAACTCTGACACAGGTGCTGCATGGCCGTCGTCAGCTCGTGTCGTGAGATGTTGGGTTAAGTCCCGTAACGAGCGCAACCCCTATCCCTAGTTGCTAGCAGTTCGGCTGAGAACTCTAGGGAGACTGCCGGTGACAAACCGGAGGAAGGTGGGGATGACGTCAGGTCATCATGGCCCTTACGGCCAGGGCTACACACGTGCTACAATGGTGCGTACAGAGGGTTGCAAACCCGCGAGGGGGAGCTAATCTCACAAAACGCATCGTAGTCCGGATCGGAGTCTGCAACTCGACTCCGTGAAGTCGGAATCGCTAGTAATCGTGAATCAGAATGTCACGGTGAATACGTTCCCGGGCCTTGTACACACCGCCCGTCACACCATGGGAGTGGATTGCACCAGAAGTAGTTAGTCTAACCTTCGGGAGGACGATTACCACGGTGTGGTTCATGACTGGGGTGAAGTCGTAACAAGGTAGCCCTAGGGGAACCTGGGGCTGGATCACCTCCTTAAACGAAGTCGAAGCTTCGGTCAGAGTCCACACGAATTACTTGGTTGATTGATAGAGAGAGCAAGGGTCTTTGCAGGCCCGACTTGGCTTATCTTCGGATGGGCAAAACCGGGTCTGTAGCTCAGGTGGTTAGAGCGCACCCCTGATAAGGGTGAGGTCGGTGGTTCAAGTCCACCCAGACCCACCA
>NZ_QOCH01000014.1:2002-81425 GCF_003318275.1 Marinobacter sp. F3R11
CGAAGTTCTTCTTTCTGATCACTGGGTCAGATTTGCTCTTTAACAAATTGGATGAGATAGAACACGAAGACATTTTCTCATTATCTCCGAGAAAATGTGTTCAATGTGATAGCGATTTTTTCAAGCGTTATCCGGTGTTGTCGTTGAAGTGGTTGTTATATCGCTTCAAGGAACTGTCTCCAGTTGTTGGTCTCCTGGTTTACCAGGTGCTGATGAATGGAACACAGTTGTCTTGGGGTTATATAGTCAAGCAACTAAGCGCATACGGTGGATGCCTTGGCAGTCAGAGGCGATGAAAGACGTGGAAGCCTGCGATAAGGTTCGGGGAGCTGGCAAACAAGCTGTGATCCGGACATTTCTGAATGGGGAAACCCACCCGATTTCGGTCGGGTATCTTGCACTGAATACATAGGTGTAAGAGGCGAACCGGGGGAACTGAAACATCTAAGTACCCCGAGGAAAAGAAATCAACCGAGATTCCCTAAGTAGCGGCGAGCGAACGGGGACTAGCCCTTAAGCTAGACAACTGGTAGGAGAAGGCTCTGGAAAGTGCCGCCATAGTGGGTGATAGCCCCGTATCCGAAACCTGAGTCTAGTGAAATCGAGTAGGACGGGACACGTGGTATCCTGTCTGAATATGGGGGGACCATCCTCCAAGGCTAAATACTCCTGACTGACCGATAGTGAACCAGTACCGTGAGGGAAAGGCGAAAAGAACCCCTGTGAGGGGAGTGAAATAGATCCTGAAACCGTATGCGTACAAGCAGTCGGAGCAGACTTGTTCTGTGACGGCGTACCTTTTGTATAATGGGTCAGCGACTTATGTTCAGTGGCGAGGTTAACCGTTTAGGGGAGCCGTAGGGAAACCGAGTCTGAATAGGGCGAATCAGTCGCTGGGCATAGACCCGAAACCGGGCGATCTATCCATGAGCAGGTTGAAGGTTGAGTAACATCAACTGGAGGACCGAACCCACTGTCGTTGAAAAGCCAGGGGATGACTTGTGGATCGGAGTGAAAGGCTAATCAAGCCCGGAGATAGCTGGTTCTCCCCGAAAGCTATTTAGGTAGCGCCTCGGACGAATACCACAGGGGGTAGAGCACTGTTTCGGCTAGGGGGTCATCCCGACTTACCAACCCGATGCAAACTCCGAATACCTGTGAGTACTATCCGGGAGACACACGGCGGGTGCTAACGTCCGTCGTGAAGAGGGAAACAACCCAGACCGCCAGCTAAGGTCCCAAAGTACCAGTTAAGTGGGAAACGATGTGGGAAGGCTCAGACAGCTAGGAGGTTGGCTTAGAAGCAGCCATCCTTTAAAGAAAGCGTAATAGCTCACTAGTCGAGTCGGCCTGCGCGGAAGATGTAACGGGGCTCAAACTGGTCACCGAAGCTGCGGCTGCATACTTTGTATGCGGGGTAGGGGAGCGTTCTGTAAGCCTGCGAAGGTGAGTTGAGAAGCTTGCTGGAGGTATCAGAAGTGCGAATGCTGACATGAGTAACGACAATGCGGGTGAAAAACCCGCACGCCGGAAGACCAAGGGTTCCTGCGCAACGCTAATCGGCGCAGGGTGAGTCGGCCCCTAAGGCGAGACCGAAAGGTGTAGTCGATGGGAAACGGATTAATATTTCCGTACCTTGGATAGCTGCGATGGAGAGACGGAGAAGGCTAGGTGATCCGGGCGACGGTTGTCCCGGTTTAAGCGTGTAGGGAGTGGACTTAGGCAAATCCGGGTCCACAATTCTGAGACGTGACGACGAGCACCCTTTACGGGAGCGAAGTCATTGATGCCATGCTTCCAGGAAAATCTTCTAAGCTTCAGGCTATTTGAGACCGTACCCCAAACCGACACAGGTGGTCAGGTAGAGAATACCAAGGCGCTTGAGAGAACTCGGGTAAAGGAACTAGGCAAAATGGTGCCGTAACTTCGGGAGAAGGCACGCCGGTGGTATGTGACGCCCTTCGCGGGTTGAGCAGAAGCCGGTCGAAGATACCAGGCCCCTGCGACTGTTTATTAAAAACACAGCACTGTGCAAACTCGTAAGAGGACGTATACGGTGTGACGCCTGCCCGGTGCCGGAAGGTTAATTGATGGGGTTAGCACTTGTGCGAAGCTCTTGATCGAAGCCCCGGTAAACGGCGGCCGTAACTATAACGGTCCTAAGGTAGCGAAATTCCTTGTCGGGTAAGTTCCGACCTGCACGAATGGCGTAACGATGGGGGCGCTGTCTCTACCCGAGACTCAGTGAAATTGAAATCGCCGTGAAGATGCGGTGTATCCGCGGCTAGACGGAAAGACCCCGTGAACCTTTACTATAGCTTCACAGTGAACTTTGAACATGTTTGTGTAGGATAGCTGGGAGGCTTTGAAGCGTGAACGCCAGTTTGCGTGGAGCCAACCTTGAAATACCAGCCTGGCATGTTTGAGGTTCTAACTCTGTCCCCTTATCGGGGATGAGGACACTGTGTGGTGGGTAGTTTGACTGGGGCGGTCTCCTCCTAAAGCGTAACGGAGGAGCACAAAGGTGGGCTAAGTACGGTCGGACATCGTACGGTTAGTGTAATGGCACAAGCCCGCTTAACTGCGAGACAGACACGTCGAGCAGGTACGAAAGTAGGTCATAGTGATCCGGTGGTTCTGTATGGAAGGGCCATCGCTCAACGGATAAAAGGTACTCCGGGGATAACAGGCTGATACCGCCCAAGAGTTCACATCGACGGCGGTGTTTGGCACCTCGATGTCGGCTCATCACATCCTGGGGCTGAAGCCGGTCCCAAGGGTATGGCTGTTCGCCATTTAAAGTGGTACGCGAGCTGGGTTTAGAACGTCGTGAGACAGTTCGGTCCCTATCTGCCGTGGACGTTGGAGATTTGAGGAAAGCTGCTCCTAGTACGAGAGGACCGGAGTGGACGAACCTCTGGTGTTCGGGTTGTCACGCCAGTGGCATTGCCCGGTAGCTATGTTCGGACAGGATAACCGCTGAAAGCATCTAAGCGGGAAGCCCCTTCCAAGATGAGATCTCCCTGAGGCCTTGAGCCTCCTGAAGAGCCGTTCAAGACCAGGACGTTGATAGGTCGGGTGTGTAAGCGCTGCGAGGCGTTGAGCTAACCGATACTAATTGCTCGTGCGGCTTGACTATATAACACCCAAGACAATTGCGGATATCGCAGTGAAAGAATTGCATCATAGGTTTTATCTCATCCCCCAGTGATCGACCGTTTTGTCTGACGACCATAGCGGCCTGGTACCACCTGATCCCATCCCGAACTCAGAAGTGAAACAGGCCTGCGCCGATGGTAGTGTGGCATTGCCCATGTGAGAGTAGGTCATCGTCAGACTCTTAATTGAAATCGCCCCGACAGCGTTGCTGCCGGGGCTTTTTTTTGTCTGAAAACAGGCTCCCTGAGCTGGAGATCGCTGCTCCCTTATCCGTCCCGGTGATATACTGCCGGTATAAAGCCAAATTCGATATGGAGCACCTCAATGTCTGGCAACGACCATCTGGTTATATTTGATACGACTCTTCGTGACGGTGAGCAGAGCCCTGGCGCCACCATGAACAAGGCGGAGAAGCTGCGGATTGCCAAGGCTCTTGAGAAGTTGAGAGTAGATGTCATCGAAGCCGGTTTTGCAATCGCCAGCCAGGGTGACTTTGAAGCGGTCAAGTCGATCGCAGAGACTATTAAAGAATCCACAGTCTGTAGCCTTGCGCGCGCGCTCGATGTGGATATTGATCGTGCAGCCGAGGCCATCCGCCCTGCAGAGAGGGGGCGTATTCATACCTTTATTGCGACTTCGCCTATCCATATGAAATACAAGCTCCAGGTAGAGCCGGATGAGGTGATTGAACAGGCTGTACGGGCAGTTAAACGCGCCAGGAGCCATGTTGATGATGTGGAGTTCTCCTGTGAGGATGCTGGTCGCTCGGAACTGGACTTTCTGTGTCGCATCATTGAGGCAGCCATTGATGCCGGTGCCAATACTATCAATATTCCCGACACCGTCGGTTATGCTATCCCTGAGCAATTTGCTGAAACTATTCACCAATTACTTAATCGTATCCCCAACGCGGACAAGGCGATTTTTTCAGTGCATTGCCATAATGACCTTGGGCTTGCAGTCGCAAACTCGCTTGCTGCTGTGACCCGGGGGGCCCGACAGGTAGAGTGTACTATCAATGGTCTGGGTGAACGCGCAGGTAACGCTTCCCTGGAAGAAATTGTGATGGCTGTTCGAACCCGTCAGGATTTTTTCAATATTGATACCCGGATAAATGCTCAGCATATAGTGCCGGCTTCACGCCTCGTCTCCACAATTACCGGCTTCCCGGTGCAGCCAAATAAAGCCATAGTCGGTGCAAATGCATTTGCCCATGAATCGGGTATTCATCAGGATGGTGTTCTGAAACATCGTGAGACCTATGAGATCATGCGGGCTCAAGATGTCGGTTGGCATACCAATAGTCTGGTTCTGGGTAAGCATTCCGGTCGTAACGCTTTCCGTACCCGCCTGCTTGAGTTGGGTATCCAGTTTGAGACCGAAACCGAGCTTAATGAGGCATTTACACGCTTCAAAGCGCTGGCTGACCTGAAACATGAAATTTTTGACGAAGATCTGCAAGCTATAGCAAGCGACACCAAACAGAAGGATGAAGATGGTCGTTATGGTCTGGTCTGCCTTCAGGTCTGCTCTGAAACCGGAGTTGTTCCAAAGGCCACCATAACACTGACCATGGACGGAAAAGAGCACAGTGCAGAAGCTGAAGGTAGTGGCCCGGTAGATGCAACATTCAAAGCGATTGAGTCGCTAGTCGATTCAGGCTGTAACCTGCAGCTTTATTCGGTAAATAATATCACCAGTGGCACTGATGCCCAGGGTGAAGTCACTGTTCGGCTGAGCCGTGGTGGCCGGATTGTAAATGGGGTTGGTGCGGATACAGATATTATTATTGCTTCAGCCAAGGCCTATATCGAGGCTCTTAACCTGATCAGTCGCGGTGGTATAAGGCAGCACCCTCAGGTGGCTGATGTCTGATGTTACAGTTCGCCCGTTTTTCTGGTGGGTCCGTAGGTTGTTTGAATGATTCATACAGAAGTTGATAGACAATTCTATCTGGGCGTTGCGGGTATCCGCCTCTGGTATGCCCGTGAACCGCTGCCAGGCGCAGCACCCAGCCCGGAATTTGAATTCCCTGAGCTGGATCAGCAAGCCAGTGTTCAGTCGCTGGAGTTAGTTGATACTCCGGGGGTCGCGCAGGTAGCTACTCCTGTCGTAACTGGTTCTGTACCCGTGTCGCCCGTACCGGATCAGCGCGGGGTTCAACGGATTGCCAGCCTTCAGGCCCTGATGGGGGAGAAGGATGGAGGGGGAAGTGAAAACTTACCAGTCCAAAAGGCGCCGGCAGATACAGGCATACCGTCAGGAGACCTGGAAGCGGTTGCTGAACCTGCGGCAGAGCCCGAAGTGCGTGCAGACCAGAGGCTAAGTCTGAATATGCGCATTTTTATCGGGGAGGGGCACATTTTAATAGCGGATATCTCCAGGGATGCGAGCTTGGGTTTGCAGGAAACTCTTGCAGGAAACATATTGAAAAGTATCGGGGATGTACACTTGGAGCCAGTTAAATGGGTTCAGTGGCCGGTTTTCAACAATCGCCTGGTCGCAGGGCAGGGAGTTGATGATTTGATCTCTTTAATGAAGGAGATCCTGCCCGCTTCAGGTTCCAGGAAAGTGATTGTTCTGGGTAGCCTCGGCAATCATGGCTGGTTGGCCGAAACACTCAAGCGTTCTCCTGATATTTATTTTGAATACACCCTAGCGGAGCTCGCCAGCAATCCGGGTTTGAAGCGCTCTTTGTGGCAAAAACTGAGGCCGTCAGTCAGTGTATGAATAAAGTGAAAGACGGTTCATGTCCAGCTGTCTACGGTTCGGAGCTGGCGATACGCCCTTTGGAATCCAAAGACCTCCCCGAGGTTATGAATATTGAGCTTCAGGGATACTCTCACCCCTGGACAGAAAGGATATTCCTGGATTGCTTCAAGCCGGGCTATCGTCTATGGGGAATAAATGAAAATCGTGTACTCGTCGGGTATGCGGTTGTGTCCTATGTACTTGATGAGGCCCACCTCCTGAATCTCTGCGTTCATCCCGGGTATCGTGGCCAGGGAGTAGGGCGGCTTTTGCTGCGCCATCTTATCGGCGAAGCTGCGAGGGAGAACATGAATCAGATTCTTCTGGAGGTAAGACTGAGTAACAACATTGCGAGCAAGCTCTATCGTAAAGAAGGCTTTGAGGAAATCGGCCGTCGCCCCAGATATTACCCCGCTGCTTCCGGGTGGGAAGATGCCAGGGTGATGGCGCTGTTACTGCAGTCCTGACGGTCGTTCCTTGTGTTCGCGTAATCACATCTTAGCCCCTATAATGGCTGCCTTTTCCGAACATCTGACGCAGGTTGCTTTTCAACAATGTCTCACCTTTCCCAGGAAGTGGCTAAACGCCGCACCTTTGCGATCATTTCTCACCCGGACGCTGGTAAAACCACGATTACCGAAAAAGTCCTTTTATTCGGACACGCTATACAAAAGGCTGGCACGGTCAAGGGTAAAAAGTCCGGTCAGCATGCAAAATCCGACTGGATGGAGATGGAAAAGGAGAGGGGCATCTCGGTAACGACATCCGTAATGCAATTTCCTTATGGTGGCAAACTGGTAAACCTGCTGGATACACCGGGTCACGAAGATTTCTCGGAGGATACATACCGAACCCTTACAGCTGTAGATTCCTGCCTGATGGTTATCGACAGTGCCAAAGGGGTTGAGGAGCGTACCATCAAGCTGATGGAGGTAACGCGACTCCGTGACACCCCTATTCTGACCTTCATGAACAAGCTGGACCGGGATACCCGTGACCCGGTTGAGCTTATGGATGAAGTTGAGGATATTCTGAAAATTGCCTGTGCGCCGATCACCTGGCCTATTGGGATGGGAAAGAATTTCAAGGGTGTTTACCATCTTCTCCGTGATGAGGTGATCCTGTACCAAAGCGGGCATGGTCATGAGATTCAGGATTTGCGGGTCATTAAAGGGCTGGATAATCCGGAACTCGATACGGCGCTGGGTGAATACGCGAGTGATTTACGGGACGAAGTCGAGTTGGTCAAGGGGGCCTCTCACGAGTTTGACCTTGACCTGTTTTTAGCAGGCGAACTCACACCGGTGTTTTTTGGTACCGCGCTGGGTAATTTTGGTGTTGACCACATGCTCGACGGGCTGGTTGACTGGGCCCCCGAGCCTCAGCCTCGTGAAACGGACCAGAGACTGGTTCAGCCTGATGATGAAGCCTTCACTGGCTTTGTTTTCAAGATCCAGGCCAATATGGATCCTCAGCATCGGGATAGGGTTGCGTTTATGCGTATTGTCTCTGGTCAATACAGCCAGGGTATGAAGGCCCGCCATGTGCGTATTGGTAAGGATGTACGCTTTTCCGATGCGCTGACGTTTATGGCCGGGGATCGTGAGCATGCTGAAGAAGCTTATGCCGGGGACATCATAGGCCTGCATAACCATGGCACGATTCAGTTAGGGGACACCTTCACTGCTGGCGAAGACATGAAGTTTACGGGTATTCCTAATTTCGCGCCGGAGTTGTTCCGTCGCATTCGCCTGAAAGACCCGTTGAAAGCGAAGCAGCTTCAGAAAGGGTTGATTCAGCTTTCCGAAGAAGGTGCTGTGCAGGTTTTCCGGCCGCTGCGAAATAACGACCTGATTGTCGGTGCGGTTGGTGTACTGCAGTTTGATGTGGTCGTCAGCCGCCTCAAGACAGAATACAAGGTTGAAGCTGTCTATGAGCCTGTAAACGTGGCTACCGCACGCTGGGTAACCTGCACAGATGATCGTAAGCTGGATGAGTTCCAGCGCAAGAATAATGACAATCTCGCGCTCGATGGAGGCGACAGGTTGGCGTATATCGCCCCCACTATGGTAAACCTCAATCTTGCTCAGGAACGTTTTCCGGAGGTGGAGTTCCACAAAACCCGGGAGCACTGATCTGTTAGCGGTGGAGTCTATTTTGAAGTTAGTTGATGCCCATTGCCATTTTGACTTTTCCCGGTTCGATGGGTGTCGGGCTGATGAACTGCAGGCTGCCGCATCGGCCGGCATTGTCGGGCTGGTTATTCCTGGTGTGCGCCGTCGTGACTGGGGGCGGATCCGGGATACAGCCAAGGCATACCCGGGCCTTTTTTACTGTCTTGGCATTCACCCATGGTTTGTCAGCGAGCATACCTCCGATGATCTGGACGCTCTGGAGCAGCTTCTGAGTGCGCGGCCTGAACGTTGCGTAGCCGTCGGTGAGTGTGGTCTGGACCGGTTGCATGGGGATCTGGCTGTGCAGTATCCCTGGTTTGAAGCACAGGTAGGGCTGGCATCAAAGTTTGGCTTTCCGCTGATTATCCACTCAGTGAAAACTCACGATGAAGTATGTGCCATCCTGAGGTGCTGTAAGGGGAGTATCAAAGCTTTGCTGCATGGTTTCTCCGGCAGCTATCAGCAAGCAGCAAACCTGGTTGATCAGGGGTGCTTTATCGGGGTCGGCGGGGTAATTACCCATCCCGGGGCGCGTAAAACCCGGGATACAATTGCCCGTCTGCCTGTGGAGGCTCTGGTGCTTGAAACGGATGCGCCGGATATGGCCCCGGAAGGCGTTGCTGCAGGCCAGAATTCGCCGGTTCAGTTGCTCAGAATTCTGGAGTGTCTTGCTGAAATCCGGGGCGAGCGAGCGGAATATCTCGCTTCTGTATTGTTCGCAAATACTGAAGCGCTGTATGGACGGTCGTTGTGGTAATGGGCTTACCATAAAGTTGTGGTAATGGGCTTACCATAAAACAGTACAGTTCGGGGTTGGAATTAAATAATCGTTCGAGTATACTTCGCGCCCTGGCTTTTCAAGGTGATGTCACTATCTCAGCCCCGAATAGTGTCACTGCCGATCAAATTACAGGTACAGAACCTCCTCCGGGTGTAATACACTTTCCGGCGGTGGTTTTTAACGTTTCTTTTTATAGCGTTCAAGGCGGAATCAATGAAGACTCTGAGTGCGAAACCAGAAACCGTAAAACGTGACTGGTACGTTGTAGACGCAGCCGGCAAGACGCTGGGTCGTCTGTCAACCGAAATCGCCCGTCGTCTGCGGGGCAAGCATAAGCCTGAGTATACCCCTCATGTAGACACTGGCGATTACATTGTTGTGATCAATGCGGGCCAGGTGCGGGTTACCGGCAACAAGTCATCTGATAAGATGTACTACAGTCATACCGGCTTTCCGGGTGGGATCAAATCTATCAGCTTCGAGAAGCTGGTTGAAAAGGCGCCTGAGCAAGTTATTCAGAAGTCTGTAAAAGGCATGCTTCCGAAGGGCCCGCTTGGTCGTGCCATGTTCAAGAAGCTGAAAATCTATGCAGGCGCTGAGCATCCTCATACAGCCCAGCAGCCCAAAGAACTCGACATTTAACGGAAGGCGGATATGTCTGTAGCACAAAATTACGGTACCGGTCGCCGCAAAACGTCCACGGCTCGGGTGTTCATCAAGCCGGGAAGCGGTAATATTTCTATCAATGGTCGCACCATCGAAGATTTTTTCGGTCGTGAAACTCTGCGTATGATCGTGCGTCAACCTCTGGTTGTAGCTGAATCAACTGATCGCTTTGATATCACTATTACTGTTAAAGGTGGTGGTATCAGTGGCCAGGCGGGCGCTATCCGCCACGGTCTGACCCGCGCTCTGATGGATTACGATGAAACTCTGCGTCCGGCGATGCGCAAAGCGGGCTATGTAACCCGTGACGCTCGTGAAGTTGAACGTAAGAAAGTTGGTCTGCGTAAGGCGCGTAAGCGTCCTCAGTACTCCAAGCGTTAAGATTCGCTGGAGCAGATCTCAGGAAAACCCGGCTATTTTGGTCGGGTTTTTTTGTTTCAGGGTCAATGGCAAACAAATTGATCTGGAGCAGAGAAGAGGCTCTGGCAGCGGCTTTCTGACTTGTAAGCAAATGGTAATTTCATTACCATTTGAGCGCTTATATTTTTGGGTTGTGAAGTTCTTTTCGATGCACACTGTCGGCTGTCTTGCGGGCTGTGACATCGCCTGATGGGAGAAAACCATAATGAATAATGGCGACGTGAGCCAAGGTCGGCGCCGATTTCTTATCGGCGCTACGGCTGCGGTAGGTGGAGTCGGCGTCGTCGGTGCGGCAGTCCCTTTCGTGGCATCCTGGAATCCCAGTGCCAAGGCAGAGGCGGCTGGTGCGCCGGTAACCGTCAATATCAGTAAGATTGAACCAGGCCAGCAGGTCACCGTTGAATGGCGGGGTATGCCAGTCTGGCTTATCCGCCGTACAGATGAAATGGTGAGTAATATAGAAAAGCTTAATGACAAGGTGAAAGATCCTCAGTCTGAAGCTCCGCAGCAGCCAGAATACATCAATGGTGTATTGCGGTCCCTGAAGCCCGAAATGGCCGTTCTTGTTGGTCTTTGTACTCATCTGGGTTGTGTGCCTTCCTATCGTCCGGATATCGCCCCTGCTGATCTGGGTGATGAGTGGCTCGGCGGGTTGTTCTGCCCTTGTCACGGTTCCCGCTATGATATGGCTGGACGGGTATATACGGCTCAGCCTGCACCGCTGAACCTGCAGGTTCCGCCTCATCGGTATGACGATGACGTGACTCTTACGATTGGTCTTGATCCGGAGGCAGCGTAATGCAGAAACTTCTGAATTGGGTAGACGAGCGTCTGCCAGTTATTGATGCCTGGAATAACCATCTGGCTAAATATTACGCGCCGAAAAACTTTAACCTCTGGTATTTTTTCGGTTCTCTGGCGATGCTTGTGCTGGTCAACCAGCTGGTAACCGGTATCTGGCTCACCATGAGCTACAATCCGACTGGTGAAGGTGCCTTCGCTTCTGTTGAGTACATCATGCGTGATGTCCAGTGGGGCTGGCTCTTGCGCTATCTCCATTCCACGGGTGCATCGGCCTTCTTTATTGTGGTTTATCTCCACATGTTCCGGGGTCTGATGTACGGTTCTTACCAGAAACCCCGCGAGCTGATCTGGCTATTTGGTATGCTGATTTATCTGGTCCTGATGGCGGAAGCTTTCATGGGCTACCTGCTGCCTTGGGGGCAGATGTCCTACTGGGGCGCGCAGGTCATTGTAAATCTGTTTGGTGCCATTCCTGTTATTGGTGAAGATCTGTCTTTGTGGATTCGCGGTGATTACCTGATTTCGGGTATTACCCTGAACCGCTTCTTCGCCCTGCATGTCGTTGCGCTGCCGATCGTTCTGCTTGGCCTGGTTGTTCTTCACATACTTGCTCTGCATGAAGTGGGTTCCAACAACCCTGACGGTATCGATATCAAGAAGAACAAGGACGAAAATGGTATACCCAAAGATGGTATTCCGTTCCATCCGTACTATTCTGTGCACGACCTTGTGGGCGTGGCAGTTTTCTTCTTCATCTTCTTTATCGTGGTGTTCTTCTTCCCGGAAATGGGTGGTCTCTTTCTCGAGAAGCCGAACTTTGAGCCGGCGAATGCTCTCAAGACTCCTGAGCACATTGCGCCTGTCTGGTACTTCACACCCTTCTACGCGATGTTGCGTGCAGTGACGGTGGACTTGTTCGGCCTGTCCGCGAAGTTCTGGGGTGTTGTTGTCATGGGTGGAGCTATTGCGATTCTGTTTGTGCTGCCCTGGCTGGACAAGAGTCCGGTACGCTCTATCCGCTATAAAGGGTGGCTGAGCCGTATTGCGCTGGCACTGTTCACAGTAAGTTTCGTTGTTCTGGGTTATCTGGGGCTTGTGCCTGCAACTGAAGGTCGTACTACAGTGGCCCAGATTCTGACGGTTGTGTACTTCCTATACTTCATTCTGATGCCGTTCTATACGCGCATGGAGAAAACCAAGCCAGTACCAGAGAGGGTGACAGGATAATGAGAAAGCTGATTTTTGGTCTTTTCATCGCATTCCTCCCGGCTCTCGGGCTGGCAGCTGGTGCCGGTGTTCCGCTTGATCACATCGAGACGGATCACACTGATAAGGCATCTCTTCAGCGTGGTGCCGCAATGTTCACGAACTATTGCATGGGGTGTCACTCCATGGAGTATGCCCGATACAAGCGGGTTGCCGAAGATCTTGAGATTCCCCTCGAACTGTATGAGGAAAATCTTATCTTCACTGGTGCCCAGATCGGTGAGCTGATGAAAAACTCCATGAACAAGGACATGGCTGCCGACTGGTTTGGTGCTCCGCCACCAGATCTTACGCTGGAAAGCCGTCTGCGCGGTGAGTCCTGGGTTTACTCCTATCTCAGGGGGTTCTATAAGGATGAGACCCGGCCATTAGGGGTAAACAACGTGGTGTTCGACAAGGTCGGTATGCCTCATGTGCTGGTCGACCTTCAGGGGCTCTGTGCGGTCAAGCCGAACATTGGTCATGGACCCAGCGTTGAGCCGCTGAGCGGGAACATCAAGAATGCAAGTGCTTGTCCGGAGTATGTTACTGAAGGGAGTATGTCTGGAGCAGAGTTTGACCGTGCTATGTACGATCTGACTAACTTCATGTCCTACATGGCGGATCCGGTCAAAGTTGAGCGCGAGCGTCTCGGGATTTTTGTTTTAATCTTTGTCGCTATTTTCTTTGTATTCGCCTACCTGCTCAATCGTGAGTACTGGAAGGACGTACACTAAGAAATAGGGTATAATCCTGTTCCCTGAGTTCCAGCGGGCGTTAAACGGCCCGCTGGAATTTTTGCGTTTTTCAGGACCATTTAGGTTTGTTTACTCGTGAGGTAGTTCTATGGGCGTTGTGACCAAGCGGTCATCGATGACGTTTTTCTCAGATCCGGCCAGCCACTATAGCCACAGGGTGCGTATTGTCTTGGCGGAAAAGGGTGTTACCGTTGATGTCGTTGATGTTGATCCAGACAACCCGCCAGCCGAGCTGGCTGATCTGAATCCGTATAACGCCCTGCCAACTCTGGTAGATCGTGATCTGGTTCTGTATGAACCTAACATCATGATGGAATACCTTGATGAGCGCTTTCCACACCCGCCGTTGTTGCCGGTCTATCCGGTAGCTCGTGCCAACAGCCGCTTGATGATCCATCGGATCCAGAAGGATTGGTGTGGTCTGGTAGACCAGATTCTGGGGCAGCCGAATGTCAAAGCATCAGAGACTGCACGAAAAGAGCTGCGTGAAAGCCTGCTTGCCACGGCTCCATTGTTTGGTGAAATGCCGTTTTTCCTCTCCGAGGAGTTCACCATTGTGGACTGCTGCATCGCTCCTATCCTCTGGCGTTTGCCATCATTGGGTATAGAGCTCAATGACAAGCAAGCGAAGCCGCTGCACAAGTATATGGAGAGCATATTCAGCCGTGAAGGTTTCAAGGCTAGCCTCTCTGATCTTGAGGAAGACATCCGTAGTTGATTTGGCGGGTATCCGCTATACGGAACAGGAGGCAAGCAGTGTCTGATAACAAGATCACCATGACATCCAGTCGTCCATATCTGGTGCGCGCATTTAATGAGTGGATACTGGACAACGACTGCACGCCTTACATCGTGGTGGATGCTGGCGTTCAGGGTGTTCAGGTGCCTACCGAGCATGTAGCGAACGGGCAGATTGTTCTGAATGTCAGTCCTGGAGCTGTACGTGGTTTGGTGGTGGGTAATGGTGCGCTGGAGTTCAGCGCTCGCTTCGGCGGTGTGCCCATGCAGGTATTCATTCCGCTTCAGGCAGTGATGGCTATTTACGCCAAGGAAAACGGCGAAGGTATGGTGTTTGGCAGTGAGCCCGGATCCCCGGATCCAGACGGCACCGATGACAGGGAAGGAGCAGGGCAATCCGGAGGGCAGGAAGATCGTCCGTCGGGCAGGCCGACTCTCAAGGTTGTTAAGTAGTAGGCTGAAGCCGATAACTGCTTTAACAAAAGCCGGCGTTTGCCGGCTTTTTTGTCAGCCTCCGAACAGTTTTCCATCTACCCGTGAGCACAGGGCATTGATTGCAAGAAGAAACAGAGGGGCGGCTTCTGTGGGAGAAAGGTCGTTGAGGGCGATCTCGTGGTCTTCTGCGTGCATAAGTGAGGTGATGTCAGACTTTTTTCTCGCGCTCAGTACCACCACATTCATTTCTCTGTCGTGTGCGGCCTGAATCGCTTGAATGAGGTTCGCTTTATGGCCGTCGTCAACAATCACGAATAGCAGGTCGCCAGGCTTGCCGATGGCTTTAACCTGACGTGAGAAGGTGTCATTAAAACGATTATCCCTGCAGATAGCTGAGTAGGTGGTTGCATCGGCCCCGAGGTTGATTGCCGGTAGCGCCGGTCGGTCCTGCTCAAAGCGGTTCAGAAATGCGGTACAGAAATACTGGGCGATTATGTTGGCGTTGCCATTGGCGCAGGTGATAATTTTCCCATCATTGAGAAGTGCGCTTACAAAAGCGTCTGCTGCCTGTTCGATAGCAGATCCTGCGGTGCTGGCCGCTTGAGCCGTATGCTCCATATGGCTCGCAAACAACTGGTTGATCAGATTTCCCGTTTCGCTCATCAGAATCTATATGTCCGCCTGGATTGCATTTTTGATCCATTGTACCCGGTATTTTTTTACGGTTCCCGGGCTGATGGCCACAACGTCTATGCGGCTGAGTGAATCCCACAGACTATGTCGGTGTAAATAGAACGCAGCGGCCTTCAATAGCCTCTTCCTTTTTGAGTAAGATATTGACTCCGCCGGATTAACGAGGCTGCCGGTGCCGCGATAGCGTACCTCAAAGAACACAATGGTGTCCTCATCCAGCCCGATCAGGTCGATTTCACCTCCCCGGTTGTAGACGTTTCTTTCCCGGATCTCTATTCCGCGAGTTGTCAGATATCGTGCGGCCACCCCTTCAAAATGTGCTCCGATGGCTTTGCTGCCTTCCATGGCATCAGGTATCCCTTTGTGGCCCCTGGGTCAGTTAGCCTTCAGTGGGGCATTGTTGTTAACTTCTTCGCCGGAGTCTGCCTTCGTGGGTAGAAGGTCGGGTACGCCGCCGCGGAACTGTGCCCAAAGTTGATTTCTGTGGATACTGCCTTCGCGTGTCATGGTTAGATCGCCGGTCTGTCCGTTTACAGTGGCGGTCTGCACCTGGCGGAGCAGGGGCAGGCGTTTACTTAATTGCCACGCGTCAGCCCCCATCGCAAATAGCCTGCCGAGCTGGCCACGAGTGCCGGGCAGAGACTTGCTGGCCTCGTCACGCAATGAGTTTTCAGTGTCCAGAACCCAGGGGATATCTGTAAATATTACCTGATTGAGATCACGATCCCGGCCAGGATCCGGTGTGCCTTCGTAGATTATGGAGGGGGAGTAGACCGGGAGGTCGCCACCGAAGTAAAACGC
The DNA here is from genome assembly GCF_003318275.1 of Marinobacter sp. F3R11. Classification (GTDB taxonomy): domain Bacteria; phylum Pseudomonadota; class Gammaproteobacteria; order Pseudomonadales; family Oleiphilaceae; genus Marinobacter. The sequence goes on from NZ_QOCH01000014.1 coordinate 17,428, forward strand.
AAACAAGGGCTTGAACTGGCGTGCGACCGCAGGCTCGGCGACCATTACAATTGCCTCGGCATCCTGACGCCGCCTGGGTTCGAATTCCACATTGAGGCCAATGGTTTCTTCCACCTGAATGGCTCTGTCTCTGGATACAGTAATGCCCAGCAGTTCTGCTGTAATTGCACGCAGATTATCTTCGCGGAAGAATCGTTGGATATCCAGGGCAACAGCCCCGTTATGTTGCATGCGCTTCAGTAGTGCTGACTCTACCCGGTCGCCCCATTCCCCTTTGGGAATGAGTACCAGAACCTGATTGATGCCCTGCTCCGAGAGCCTGTCTGCTATTTGTCGGGCTTCGTCTTCGGCGGAAAGGCCGAACTGGTAGAGCCCTTCCGGTGCTTTTTTGTCCGTGGCCAGGTAGTTAAGGCCGAGGACAGGAATTGGCAGAATCTTCAGGCTGGTAAGGCTTGCCAGTGCTTCTTTTTCAAGGGGACCTATCACAAGGTCAATATCCTGGGCGGCAAGTTCCTTATACAGATCATCAAATGGTCGATCTGAAGTGTTCACAATGCGGATGTCGGTTTTACTTCGGTCTGCTGAAGCATCCTGATAGTAGGCAGCAAGGAAGCCATCGCGGATTGCTTTGCCGGCGCTGGCGAGAGTTCCCTGGAGAGGCAGAGCCAGGACAATTTTTTCAGGCCGGTTTTCTGCCATGCTGGCGATTAGCTGCAGTTCGGACGGCAGTATTTGTGCTGCTGGGTGGCTCGGCCAGTTACTTTGCCAGCGACGTATAACGCGGCCCTGGTCATCGATACTCAGCCCGGGAGAGCGCAGGCTGGAAGTGAGCTCAAGCCATCCTTCGCTCTCAAATCCGATAATGTCTTCGTTTGCCGCTGTAAGCTTCCGGTCTGGAACTGCCTTCAGAAATGCCCAGATCTGGTCGTGAATTGCCTGAGGATTTATCGTGCCATCTGTTTGTGAAAGAAGCATCAGGGTCATGGCCGCAGAGAGGCGGTCGCCCGCCAGTGCGTAGGTTTTCGCCTGAAGGTTTGCCGCCCGGCCAATAAGGTCCGAGTTGTAGCTTCGGAAGTTATCCGGTGAAAGCGAGGTGGTAATACTGCTGGCCCACTCCCGGTCTTCGAGTGCGACAGCGCTGGCCATGGCCAGTAACTGTTTCTGTGCTTGCAGCGGCTGTGCGGGTTGCTTAAGTTGAGTGCTCTGCAGTAATGTGCGGGCCCCGTGATGATCGCCCTGTTCCTGGAACTGGCTGGCAATCTTTAACAAGTAGCGCTGTGCTGTTTCGGTGTTGCTTTCTTTTGCTGCGAGCTCAAGAGCCTGAGAGGGTGATTGGGCAACGTGCGACTCCAGGTCGACACTGGCGCAACCGGTAAATAACAGGCTCATGGCAAGCATTCCCGCCAAGGCAAGGTGGTGAACAGGGTTTTTAGTCATGGCACTCTCTATAGATTCCGGAGTTTTGGGCTTGTGGCGCCGATCTGATGGTGGCAAGTTTAACAGCTCCCGGACTAATTCACATGACGCAGGTGTCATGCTGCCAATGTCCCAGCGTGCGAGGCATATATTTTGAAATCTGAATCAGGCCAGCCGGCCCGAGAGGTGATAAAAACGGTTGATGACCGTGGAACGCTCTATATCGTCGCTACCCCTATTGGTAATCTGGAGGACCTCTCTCCGCGTGCGGTTAAAGTGCTTTCGGAGGTGGCGGTTATTGCTGCAGAGGACACCCGTCATAGCGGACGCCTTCTTCAGCACCTTGGTGTAAATAAGCCTTTGCTTGCATTGCATGATCATAATGAGCGCGGCAGAGTTCAGAGCATATTGGAGCGGCTGTCAGAAGGGTCAGATGTGGCCTTGATTTCAGACGCAGGTACGCCGCTGATCTCAGATCCGGGGTATGTGCTGGTTCGTGAAGCGAGGAATGAAGGCATCCGGGTGAGTCCGATTCCCGGGCCGTGTGCATTGATTGCGGGATTGAGTGCGGCAGGCCTGCCTACCGATCGCTTTCTGTTTGTCGGGTTTTTGCCTGCAAAGCGCGCAGGCCGACGTTCAGTCCTGGAAGAGCTGCGAAAGGATGCCGCAACGCTGGTCTTCTATGAGTCTCCCCACAGGATACTGGACACAGTGGCGGATATAGCTGAGGTCCTGGGGCCGCAGCGTGAAGTGGTGTTGGGACGGGAAATTACAAAAACTTTCGAAACCTTCTACTCAGGAGAGGCTGCTGAGGTACTTGGTGAGCTGACAGGGGACCCTCACGGCAACCGTGGAGAGTTTGTTGTCATGGTTCGTGGTGCCGAAAAAGCAGGTAGCGGGCTGATGGCCGGCGAAGTTGATGTAGACCGGTTGCTGAAGCTGTTAATGGTAGAGATGCCACTTAAGAAAGCTGCAAAGATTGCTTCTGAGCTGACCGGGCTGGGTAAAAATGAACTGTACCAGCGGGCCCTTGAGTTCAAGGATAGCTGACGCCCCGAAAAGGCGCTTTTTCTTGCATGGGGCCTGGCGCAGGAGTATTGTCTCGCCCGAGCTCGCCAGACAGTCGCCGCCGGTTTAACCGGGGGAGGAAAGTCCGGGCTCCGCAGGGCAAGGTGCCAGGTAACTCCTGGGCGGCGTGAGCCGACGGAAAGTGCAACAGAAAGCAGACCGCCTAAGTGCTCGTGACCTGTTCACGGGTGCCGGTAAGGGTGAAACGGTGCGGTAAGAGCGCACCGCGTGGCTGGCAACAGTCCACGGCGATGGTAAACCCCACCTGGAGCAAGACCAAATAGGAGTCCTATGGCGTGGCCCGCGCTGGACTCGGGTAGGTTGCTTGAGGCCTGTGGTGACGCAGGCCCTAGATGAATGACTGTCCACGACAGAACCCGGCTTATCGGCGAGCTCGCCTTCTTCTCCTCAATTAATGAAGCGTGTCTGCTCTTATGGCACGCTTCTTATAGCTAAAAAATCTTAAACCTCTCTTTTCTTCTTCAGACTCTTTTGCAGGTATTTGATTTTCCTTCTTTTCTTATCCGTAATGTCACCCGTTTCTTGCGTCAAAGCCCGTAACCTGTTGTCACAAAAGGAACTTTCCCAAGAGGGCCGCTGTTTGCGGCGCTTGCATTGTGAATTGCGTGTTTCTATAGTGTGCACGAGTGGGAAAAAGTGGTTTCTTGTGGTTATTTGTGGTTTTTGAGTCTTCAGAGACGGTGTAAATGAGCAATTTTCTCGGCAGTCATGCCATCAATATGGATGCAAAGGGTCGTTTGGCGATCCCTGCGAAGGTGCGCGAAAGCCTCGCGCAGGCTTGCGCTGGCCGCATTGTATTGACGGCGAATGCTGATGAAGAGCGGTGTCTGCTGGTTTACCCGGAGCCGGAATGGGAAATTCTTCGCCCTAAAATCGAGGCTCTTCCCAACATGAATAAAGCCGTGCGGCGATTGCAGAGGCTGTTGCTTGGTAACGCTGCCCCCATGGAAATGGATTCGGCCGGCCGCATTCTGGTGCCGCCCACATTGCGAAATTATGCCCATCTAGAGAAAAAGCTGATGTTGATCGGGCAGGGTAAAAAGCTTGAGCTCTGGAGTGAGGAACGCTGGTTTGCGTGGCTTGATGAGTCTTGCGGTGATGAAGATATGCCGCCCGAGATGGAGGCGCTCTCTTTATGACGCCCGGTCGCAGTCAGGAGGCGGGAGCGGAGTTTTCGCATCGCTCGGTTCTTCTGGATTCGGCGGTCGACTTTCTGGTCGGTGACTCCGATGGCAAGTATGTAGATGGCACATTCGGTCGTGGTGGTCATAGTCAGCTTATTCTCGGACGCCTGGGGCCGTCGGGCCAATTGCTGGGTATTGACAAGGATCCTGAGGCGATCCGTGCAGCTGAGGTGCTGGCAGATAATGATTCCCGGTTTGGGTATTTTCATGGCTCATTTGCTGAACTGGGTCGTGCAGTCTCCGATGCTGGCTGGGATCAGGTTGATGGCGTGTTGATGGATTTGGGTGTGTCTTCACCACAACTTGATGATGCTTCGAGAGGCTTCAGCTTTATGCGTGAAGGTCCTCTCGATATGCGAATGAATCCGCTTCAGTCGCCAAGTGCGGCCCAGTGGCTGGCAAATGCGGAAGAGAGTGAGATTGCGGATGTGATCTGGCGCTACGGAGAGGAGCGGTTTTCCCGCCGTATCGCACGTTTGATAGTTGAGCGCCGCAAAGAGGCGCCGATTGAGACCACGCTTCAGCTGGCCGCATTGGTTAGCGAGGCGGTAGTGAAAAAGGAAAAGCACAAACACCCGGCAACCCGCACCTTTCAGGCTGTTCGCATTTTTATTAACCGCGAGCTTGAAGATCTGGAGGCTGGATTGCAGGCAGCGGTAGACAAGCTGGCGCCAGGAGGGCGGCTGGTTGTCATCAGCTTTCATTCGCTGGAAGACCGGTTGGTAAAACGTTTTATGCGAGACCTTGCTCGTGGCCCCAGATTGCCTAAAGGCATACCTGTGACGGCTGAGCAGGAGGCCTCAGAATTCAGATTGATTGGCAAGGCGAGTAAAGCCGGTGCCGGCGAAGTCAGTGAGAACGTTCGTGCCCGCAGTGCAGTTATGCGGGTTCTGGAGCGTATCGACAATAAACAGAAATCGCAGGGGAGCGCGTAATTATGGGCGCGGTGGCCATAGAGCCGGCGGTAAAGCCGGTAAAGCTGAACAAAGAAAAGGTCCGGGGAGGTGTTGTTGCAGCTGTCCGGATTTCGCGGCGTGTATTTGATGCCACACGGCAGAAAAACGTTTTTGTGACCCTGGTCCTTGCGCTGATGCTGGTGGGTTCATCTATTGGTGTTGTTGTCAGTGCCCACGAGAATCGAGGGTTGTTTAATACGCTGTCCCAGCTTCAGGCCGAGCGTGATCATTTTCAGGCGGAGTGGAGTCAGTTGCTTCTGGAACAGAGCGCTCTGGGCGGTCACGGTCGTGTGGAAAAGCTTGCGGCTGAGCGTTTCAGTATGGTGGCTCCGGGGCGTCAGGACATTGTTCTGGTGCCTCTGATGTCGCCGCTGGCATCCCGGTAATTCATGATAACAACAGTCGCAGGGTGATCTGATTGTCCAGTCAGGAATCAGCAAGAACATTGAGCCAGAAGATTGCGGCGGGCCTGAAGGCCTGGCGTTTTGGTTCTGTGCTGGGCTTGTTCCTGATGGTTGTGCTGGCGATTGGCTGGCGTCTGGTTGATTTGCAGGTTGTTGATAATGATTTCCTGCGCAAGCAAGGCGATGTCCGGACAATTCGTGTAGAAGCGATTGATGCTCACCGGGGAGTGGTTACGGATCGCTATGGAGAGCCGCTGGCTGTTAGCACTCCAGTGCAGACCCTTTGGGCCAATCCCTCAGAAATAGATCCTGATGAGCCGCGCCTGACAAACCTGGCGCGGGTTCTGGATATCAGTGAAGCAAGGTTGCGTGAACGTCTTGCAACATACGCGGGCCGCGAATTTATTTACCTCCGTCGAAAGATACAGCCTGCGCTGGCCACTAAAGCGATGGAACTGGATATTCCTGGTGTTTATACGCGCCAGGAGTATCGGCGTTATTACCCGGCGGGCGAGGTTACTGCTCATATTGTCGGGTTTACCAATATTGATGAGCGTGGCCAGGAAGGCATGGAGCTGGCGTATAACGAATGGTTATCTGGTGAGCCTGGGCGTAAGCGTGTACTGAAGGATAACCGGGGACGGATTATCAAGGATCTGACGCTTATCCGTGATGCCAGTCCCGGTCGTAATCTTGAGTTGAGTATCGACCTGCGCCTGCAGTATCTCGCCTATCGCGAACTGAAAGCCGTTGTCAGCGCTCATGATGCGCGCGGCGGCACGCTTGTCATGTTGGATGTCGAGACGGGTGAGGTGCTCGCCATGGTCAATCAGGGGTCTTATAACCCCAATGATCGTAGCCAGTTAGCTCCGGAGAATCTGCGCAATAAAGCGATTACCGACTTGTTTGAACCCGGCTCTACCATGAAGCCAATCACCATGGCTGCGGCGCTTGAGTCCGGGCAGTATTCCGTGGATACATCGATTGATACATCGCCGGGTTACCGGCGATTTGGCAGGTTTACGATTCGCGACCACCGCAACTACGGAGTCATGAGTCTCACCGATATCATCGTCAAATCCAGTAATGTTGGCATCAGCAAGATAGCCACAGAGCTGGGTGGCGATACGATTCGAAACCTTTATGCGCGAATGGGGCTTGGGCAGCCTACAGGTATCGGGTTCCCGGGTGAGGCTGTGGGTGTATTGCCTGCCCCACCTAAATGGCGCCCGGTAGAAGAAGCAACGCTCTCATATGGTTACGGGATGAGTGTGAATGCCCTTCAGTTAGCGCAAGCCTACATGGTGATCGCTAATGGCGGTATACGATACCCGCTCAGCCTGATGAAGCTCGAGCAAAAGCCGGTTGGCGAAAGAGTATTGTCTGAGCGGGTAACCAGCGAAGTGAGAGTCATGCTGGGCGAAGCGGTTTCCAGGGGCACAGGAAAACGTGCCCAGCCCGGATTTTATAGCGCCGGAGGTAAGACCGGAACGGTTCATCTGGTTGGTGCTCAGGGGTACCAGGACAGCCAGTATAAAGCGATTTTTGCTGGAATGGCGCCAATTGATAACCCGAGAATTGTCACTGTTGTAGCTGTAGACGCGCCTCAGTCAGGCGAATACTACGGCGGCGAAGTGGCTGCGCCTGTGTTTTCGCGGGTTATGAGCGATGCGCTGCGACTTCTGAATGTGAAGCCGGAACTGGAAGTTGGTACAGCGGGTCTGCAAACAGGAAAAACAGGAGAAAGGGGATGAGTCTATGTGCATGACATCCCTCAGTACTTTGTTGCAGGGCATAGTTTATGTACCCGCAGTGTTCGACGTTACCATTCACGGCCTGCAAACCGATAGCCGCGAAGTCAGCTCCGGCGATGCATTTATTGCGTTGGCTGGCACGGAGACGCCGGCGGACTATTACGTGGAGAAGGCCATTGCCGCTGGTGCGACAGTGGTGCTTCTGGAATCCGATGAAGAAACCGAGTGTTCAGAGTTCCATGGAGCGCTGGTTGTGCCGGTTGCCGGCCTCAGGCAGTCGACGGGCAAGATTGCCGCCCGGTTTTACGAGCATCCTTCCCGCCGGCTTCGGTTAATAGGTGTTACCGGCACTAACGGAAAAACCTCAGTAAGTCATTACGTTGCTCAGCTATTAAGCCAGGCGGGAACGCCGTGTGGTGTTCTGGGGACATTGGGTTATGGCATGCCAGGAGCACTGAAGAAAACAACCCATACTACGCCAGATGTTGTTCAGATAAACCGGGCGTTGTCGGGGCTCATTGCTAAGGGCGCTCGCGCAGCAGTGATGGAGGTTTCTTCTCACGGATTGGATCAGGGGCGGGTGGACGGCCTGACAATAACCGCTGCAATCTTTACCAATCTGACACGGGATCATCTCGACTATCACGGTTCCATGGACGCCTATGGAGCAACTAAAGCCCGCCTGTTCGAACGCGAGGATGTGCACTTCTCGGTGATCAACTTTGATGACCCTTTTGGGCGCCAGTTGTACGAAAAACTCGAAGGCAAATGTGATCGCGTTCGTTATAGCCTGCATGAATCAGAGACAGAGCTTTGGCTGAAGGAGTTTCACCCCACTGATGATGGCTTTGAAGCCGTAGTCGATGGTGAGTGGGGACCGTTCAAACTCTCTGCGCCTTTGATGGGCAGCTTTAACGCCAGCAATGTGCTTGCCGCAGCTGCAACAGTTATGACGTTGGGGGTGTCTGTGGAGCAATTGCAGCAGGCAGTGAGCCAGCTTGTTCCTCCGCCCGGCCGTCTTGAACGTTTTAGCAGTCCGGACGGTGTCCGTGCTGTTGTGGATTACGCCCACACCCCGGACGCCCTGGCAAATACTTTAGCCGCCTTGAGATCACATGTGGCTGGCAGGCTGATTTGTGTATTCGGTTGTGGTGGAGACCGGGACAGCGGAAAGCGCCCGGAAATGGCAAGGGAAGCGGAAAAGTGTGCAGATGTCATCGTCGTAACGGATGACAACCCGCGTACAGAAAGCCCGGAACGCATCGTGCAGGATATTCTGCAGGGGTTCGCTGGCCCGGAATCTGTAAAGGTTATTCATGATCGGGCGGAGGCTATTCGTTTCGCACTCAATATGGCTCAACCTGAAGATCTCGTACTTATAGCCGGTAAGGGGCATGAATCCTGGCAGGAAGTTGCCGGGCAAAAGTTGCCATTCAGCGATGTCGACCAGGTACGTCAGTTTTTTAGGCTTGAAGGGGGTGTCGCATGATGCGCGCATTCTCCCTGATTGATGCCGTTCGGTTCACCGGAGCCACCTGTTCATCTGATGACTTGAGCGGTGTGCAATTCACTGGTGTGTCCACAGATTCGCGCGCTTTGAAGTCCGGTGATCTGTTTGTTGCTCTCCGTGGTGAAAATTTTGATGGCCACAGGTTTTTATCGGCTGCAAAGCAGCTCGGGGCCTGCGCTGCAGTGGTTGACACTCCTGATAGCAATCTGGATCTGCCTCAGTTGATTGTGGGTGGCACTGTTGAGGCATTGGCAGCTATAGCCGCCGGCAACCGTGGCGAAAGCAGCGCGAAATTGATTGCAGTCACTGGCAGTAGCGGTAAAACCACCGTTAAAGAGCTGAGTGCCGCCATTCTTGGTCGGATGGGCGACACCCTGGCAACTCGCGGCAACCTGAACAATCACATTGGTGTTCCTTTAACCCTGTTAGGGCTGGAGCCTGCGCACAGGTTCGGCGTTATCGAGATGGGAGCCAGTGGGCCGGGTGAAATCGCACATGCCGTAGCCATCACACGGCCGCAGGTGGTGATTGTCACAAACGCGGGTCAGGCACATCTTGAAGGTTTTGGCAGTTACGAAAATATTGTGCGAGCCAAAGGCGAAATTATTGAAGGTGTTACCGACGGCGGCCTGGTGGTGCTGAACCGTGATGATCCAGCATTTGATCAATGGCATGCACGTGCGGGTTCGCGGCGGGTCGTAAGTGTCAGCTGCTGCGGCCATACCGAAGCAGACTACAGCACCCTCATACCGACGCAGCAGAGCCATAAGCCGGAGATCGTCGTATCCGGTCCTGACGGCTGGTCTTGTTCACTTGTTCTGCCTTTGGAAGGCGACCACAACATAACCAATGCTTTGCTTGCTATTGCGGCAACGCGTGAGTTGGGTGCTGCGGATACGGCCATCATCGAAGGCCTGGCCGGGATGCAGCCAGTTCGCGGGCGATTGCAGGTTATCAGCCTGCCGGGGGAGTTGTCGGTTATTGATGACAGTTACAACGCTAATCCGGCTTCCATGAAAGCGGCACTGCGAGTCCTCGCTAATCGGGGCGGCAAGCGCATTGCCATTTTGGGCGCCATGGGCGAACTCGGGCCAACCGCCCGTGAATTGCATCGTGAAGTCGGAGCTTTTGCTGCCGAAGTCGGAATTGATCGTCTGCTGACAGTCGGGGCCGGCTGCGACGGCTACGCCGAGGGGTTTGGTGAAGCGAGCGAAATGTATCAGACACACGAAGAGGCCGCGCAGACCATCGTTCGCACAAATGAGCGGCCCATGAGTGTGCTGGTGAAGGGGTCCAGAAGTTCCGCCATGGATATCGTGGTGGAGGAGATCAAAAACAAGGTGAATAGCGCATGCTGCTCTGGCTGACAGGGGTTTTATCAGAATATTTTTCGGCACTGACAGTGTTTCAGTATCTGACCCTGCGTGGGATTCTGGGGATATTGACCGCGTTGTTGATCTCGCTGTTTATCGGCCCGCTGATGATCCGTAAGTTGAGTCAGTATCAGATTGGTCAGGCGATTCGGGATGACGGCCCACAGACACACCTCAGCAAGGCAGGCACCCCGACCATGGGCGGCGCCCTGATTTTGGTTGCAATTGGCATCAGCACACTGCTGTGGGCTGACCTGTCGAACCGTTATGTCTGGGTTACCCTGCTGGTCACCTTGCTGTTTGGTGCAGTTGGCTGGGTTGACGATTACCGCAAAGTTGTCGAGCGCAACCCCAGGGGGTTGCCTGCGCGCTGGAAGTATTTCTGGCAGTCGCTTATTGGTGCTGCTGCGGCCATAGTGCTCTTTTTCAGTTCCGCATTACCCCAGGAAACGTCGTTATACCTACCGTTTGTTAAAAACGTATCACTGACTCTGGGGCCAGTGCTCTTTATTCTGCTGACGTATTTTGTGATCGTTGGCAGCAGCAACGCGGTGAATCTGACGGACGGCCTGGACGGTCTGGCAATCATGCCTACGGTGATGGTCGCCGGTGCTCTTGGCATCTTCGCATACGTTTCCGGCAACGTTCAGTTCGCAAATTACCTGTTGATTCCATACCTGCCGGGAACCGGCGAACTCATTGTGTTTTGTGGGGCATTGGTTGGCGCCGGGCTAGGTTTTCTCTGGTTTAACACCTATCCCGCTCAGGTGTTCATGGGCGATGTTGGCGCGCTTGCCCTGGGTGCAGCTCTGGGTGTTGTCGCCGTGATTGTGCGACAGGAAATTATTCTTTTCATCATGGGCGGGGTGTTTGTGATGGAGACCGTATCTGTGATTTTGCAGGTGGCTTCGTTCCGCCTCACCGGGCGCCGGATTTTCCGGATGGCGCCATTGCATCACCATTTTGAACTCAAAGGCTGGCCAGAACCACGTGTCATTGTGCGTTTCTGGGTGATAACCGTGGTTCTAGTTCTGATTGGCCTGGCCAGTCTGAAGATACGTTAGGAAACCGGATCGATTATGAGTGTCATCACGTCAGACCGTCGCACACTGGTAGTAGGACTCGGTAAAACCGGGCTCTCCTGCGTGCGCTATCTGTCTGCACAGGGTCGGGAAATTGCAGTGGCTGACAGCCGCGGAGCACCCCCGGGCCTGGATGAGCTGCGTGCCGGGTGGCCTGATACCCCTGTATTCCTGGGGCCGTTTGATAAAGAACTGTTTGCGGGCTTTAACGAGCTGATCGTAAGCCCGGGTATCAGTATCGCTGACCCTGCCATTGCCTACGCTGCCGAAAAGGGTGTCCGTATCCGGGGCGATATTGATTTGTTTGCCGAAGCAGCCGATGCCCCTGTTCTGGCCATAACAGGTTCGAATGGCAAGACCACCGTCACTACGTTAGTAGGTGAGATGGCTAAGGCAGCTGGTCGCCGGGTTGAGGTTGGCGGAAACATCGGAACTCCGGCACTGGATCTTCTGGGCCGCGGCGCCGATCTGTATGTACTTGAACTCTCCAGCTTTCAGCTGGAAACCACTGCGGAACTGAATGCTCTGGCGGCGACAATACTGAATGTCAGTGATGATCATCTCGACCGCTACCCGGACAAGATGGCGTATTTTCAGGCCAAGCAAAGAATTTTTCGTGGGTGCAAGAACGCGATCGTCAATCTGGACGATGCACTCAGCACACCCATGGCGCGAGATAACCTTCGGTTTATCTGCTTTGGTTTTCATCGCGTTAATCCCGAGACCTTCAGCACCCGGGAAGATGATCAGGGCCTTTGGCTGACGTTCGGATTCGATAGCATTCTGAATTCCAATGAGCTTCAGCTGATGGGGCGGCACAATCTCAGTAACGTGATGGCAGCACTGGCCTTAGGTCATGCGGCCGGGCTTCCTCTGGAAGTCATGCTTGATGTTGCCCGGCATTTCAGTGGTTTGCCTCACCGTTGTGAGTTCATTCGCCGGCTTTCTGGTGTTGATTACATTAATGACTCCAAGGGCACAAATGTCGGAGCTACAGTCGCAGCCATAAAAAGCCTGGTTCCTGAAGGTGACGGAAAAATGGTTTTGATTACCGGGGGCGATGGCAAAGGCGCTGAGTTCGACGACCTGGCAGAGCCGGTCAGAACCTGTTGCCGGGCCGTCGTACTGATCGGGCGTGATGCCGGTCGTATTGCTTCGGTTCTGGACGCCGGCCTTCCGGTTTATCGCGCAGAAACTCTGGCAGAGGCCGTGGAAAAATCCTCGGAGCTTGCTCAGGAAGGCGATCGGGTTCTGTTTTCCCCCGCTTGCGCGAGCTTTGATATGTTCCGGGATTATATTGATCGTGGTGATCAGTTTCGGGCTTTGGTCCAGTCTCTAGGGGAGGTGCTGTGATGGAAGCAGGACTGTCAGTTGCCGCCCCGCGGACACAATGGCTTGGTGAAATCCAGCCGCTTTCAACCCTGATTCTGAGCTCGGTGGCTCTGTTGATCGTAGGGGTTGTGATGATTTCTTCAGCCTCCATGGATATGGCGCTGGAAACGATGGGTAACAGTTACCACTACGTGATCCGTCAGCTTATGTTTGCTGCCATGGGCTGTATGCTCGCGCTGGTTGCAGTCAATGTGCCAGTGGCCTGGTGGGAGCGCAGTGGCTGGTTACTGCTTGGAATCGGGCTGCTGGTCCTGATGCTGGTACTTACACCCCTGGGTCGTACGGTGAACGGTTCAACGCGCTGGATTCCGTTTGGCTTGTTTAATGTACAGGTTTCGGAAGTCGCCAAACTGTGCCTGATTGCCTATCTGGCGGGATATGTTGTTCGTCGGCGCGATGAGCTGCTGAATACCTGGCCGGGTTTTCTGAAGCCCCTGGTGGTTTTGGGTGTGGCATCTGCACTGCTGGTTATTCAGCCTGACTTCGGCGCCACAGTTGTTTTGGTTACCGCGGCAGCGGGAATGATTTTCCTGAGCGGTGTGCGCCTAAGCCGGTTTGTCCCGCTTATCGCGACTCTGGTGGTTATCGGTGTCGTTTTGATACTGACCCAACCCTATCGCCTGAAACGCGTGGTGAGTTATCTCGATCCCTGGAAGGATCAGTTTGATACGGGCTATCAGCTGACTCAGTCGCTGATTGCTTTCGGGCGCGGTGAGTGGAGTGGTGTTGGCCTGGGTAATTCGATACAGAAACTGTTCTTTTTGCCGGAAGCGCACACCGACTTTATTTTCGCAATAATCGCTGAAGAGTTCGGCTTGTTAGGTTCTCTGCTCGTGTTGGGACTGTTTGCGGTGCTTGTGGTGACAGGTTTTGTTATAGCCCGCCGTGCCGAGAAGGCTGCTATGCCATTTGGAGCCTGCTTCGCTTATGGCATTACTCTGCTGATTGGCCTTCAGGCAGGGATCAATATGGCGGTCAGTACCGGATTGTTGCCAACCAAGGGCCTTACATTGCCTTTGGTGAGTTATGGCGGCTCCAGTTTGATGATCAGCTGTGTCTGTATCGGGATTCTGGCCAGGGTTGAAATGGAGCGCCTGGATAAGGAAAAGCAGGCCGCCGCTAAAGTTGGCAGCCGCAAGCGGGGAGGGGCGCGTTATGAGTGAATCGCGCCGGTTTCTGATGATGGCCGGGGGCACTGGAGGTCATGTGTTTCCAGCACTCGCCACTGCCCGGGCTCTTGAGGCCCGGGGGCACGAAGTGCATTGGCTGGGTGCTGTCGGGGGCATGGAAGAGCGGTTGATCGACGGCTCAGGTATTCCGCTGTCGTTGATTCATATTTCCGGGCTCCGGGGCAAAGGCAAACTGGCTCTGGCCATGGCACCGTTTCGTTTGATGCGTGCCCTGGGTGAAGCCTTCACCATCATGCGCCGGATACGCCCTGATTGCGTAGTCGGTATGGGCGGGTTTGTGACCGGCCCGGGCGGTGTTGCCGCATATCTCACGCGAACGCCACTGGTTATTCACGAACAGAACGCCATCGCCGGGATGACCAACCGCATTCTTGTACGGTTTGCGAAAACGGTACTGGAAGCTTTTCCCGGCAGTTTTGGGGCTGATGTGATTACCCGTTGTACCGGCAACCCCGTGCGGGAAGACCTGACGACTTTACCTGCTCCGGAACAGAGACTGGCCGGACGTTTGTCTGGCCCTGACGAACAATCCAGTCCCCTGCGACTGCTGGTGATTGGTGGCAGTCTCGGTGCTCAGGTGTTCAATCAGCAGTTGCCGGAAGCACTGGCCATGCTGCCTGAAACGGAGAGGCCGGAGGTTCGTCACCAGTGTGGTGAAAAACATCTGGAAGCTGCGCGTACTTCATATGAGCAGCACGGAGTTGAGGCTGAGGTTGAACCTTTCATTAAAGATATGGCGGAAGCATATAGCTGGGCCGATGTTGTGTTATGTCGTGCAGGTGCCTTGACGGTATCTGAGCTGTGTGCTGCTGGTGTTGGTGCTGTGCTGGTGCCATTCCCCCACGCGGTGGATGATCACCAGACGAAAAATGGCCAGCAAATGGTAAACGCCCGGGCGGCGGTACTCATACCACAATCCCAGCTCACGCCAGCGGTATTGGCTGAGACTCTGGGTGATCTCGCGGGGAACCGCGCCCGGATCATGGATATGGCAACGGCTGCGCGCACGCTGGCTCGTCCTGACGCAACGGAGAGAGTCGTGAATTACTGTCTGGAGGCCGCTAATGGCTGATATAACCGATCCGCCACTCGTTTTTCAGGTGCCGGAAATGCGCCGGATTCACCGCATCCACTTTGTCGGCATAGGTGGAGCCGGCATGAGTGGTATTGCGGAAGTGCTGAAAAACCAGGGGTATGAGATCTCCGGTTCAGACCTGAAAGAAGGTGTGGTTACGGCTCGCCTCAGGGCCATGGGCATTGAAGTTCAGATAGGTCACCGGGAAGAAAACAGCGCCAGGGCTGACGTGGTTGTTGTGTCTTCGGCTGTAGGCTCCGATAACCCGGAAGTGGTTTCGGCGCGTAGTCGGCGGGTTCCGATTGTGCCCCGTGCAGAGATGCTGGCAGAAATCATGCGTTACCGTCATGGGATTGCCGTGGCCGGAACTCACGGAAAGACCACCACCACCAGCCTGATTGCATCGGTGTTTGGTGAGGCAGGGCTTGATCCAACGTTTGTTATCGGAGGCAAGCTGAACAGCGCGGGCACCAATGCCAAGCTCGGTGGTTCCCGCTATCTGGTGGCAGAGGCAGATGAGAGCGATGCGTCTTTCCTGCACCTGACGCCGGTTATTTCTGTGGTCACGAATATCGAAGCCGATCATATGGATACATACGACGGCGATGTTGAAAAGCTCAAACGGACTTTTGTGGACTTTCTCCACAACCTGCCGTTCTACGGCGTTGCGGTGATGTGTGCGGATGATGACTATGTTCAGGAAATAATCCCGAGAATATCCCGCGCGATCATTACTTACGGCATCAGTAATCCGGATGCAGATTACCGCGCAGAAAATATCGTAACAGATGGTCTGAAAACCCATTTTCTGGTGAAACGCCCCGGTGGGCGCAGTGATCTGACAGTAGAACTGAAAATGCCCGGGCGCCATAACGTGCTGAATGCGCTTGCGGTGATTGCCGTCGCAACCGACGAAGGTCTTGCGGATGAAGCCATCTGCAGGGGGCTGGCAGCTTTTGCCGGCGTTGGTCGTCGTTTCCAGGTGAATGGAGATTATAAAACCTCCCGGGGTGGCACGGTTACCTTGGTGGACGACTATGGGCATCACCCAACTGAAGTTGAAGCAGTTATTCGCGCCGCCCACGATGCCTGGCCGGGACGCAGGCTGGTGATGTTGTATCAGCCCCACCGGTTTACCCGGACCCGTGACCTGTACGAAGACTTCGTAAGGGTTCTGTCGGAAGTTGATGGCCTGTTGCTGATGGATGTCTACTCCGCTGGAGAGTCAGCCATTCCTGGTGCGGATGGTCGAGCCCTGTGCCGAAGTATCCGGCAGCGCGGCAAAGTGGAGCCTGTATTCGTAGAGGACAACCGGGAAATCGAGAGCTTGCTGGACAGTGTACTCCAGGACGGTGACCTCCTTATTACACAGGGTGCAGGCGACATTGGTGGCGTAGCGATTCGGTTAGCAGAAGCAGGAGTACTTGCAGGTGAGTGATCTACAGCATCCCGGAATACCAGCGTATCAGGCCGAGCCGGACGTGGTTCGGGCGTTGGGGCGTGTGGCTGTGTTTATGGGTGGAAACTCTGCAGAGCGCGAAGTTTCTCTGAAGAGTGGCAAGGCTGTTCTTGCAGCTCTGGTCTCTGCGGGTGTGGATGCCTTTGCTTTGGATGTTCAGGGCTGCCTGCTGAAGACAGTTGAGAACCCGGAGTTTGATCGGGTTTTCATCGCCCTGCACGGACGCGGAGGAGAAGACGGAACACTGCAGGCCATTCTGGGGCAGGCTGGTATCCCTTACACAGGTAGTGAAGTGATGGCCTCCGCTTTGGCGATGGACAAGTTGCGGACCAAATACGTATTTGCCGGTTGTGGCCTGCCAACACCGAAATTCAGAACCATGTCAGCTGCAGATGAGGCGGAGCGAATTGTTCAGGAATTGCGTGCCCCATTGAGTGTGAAGCCTTCTCACGAAGGCTCCAGCATCGGGATCCGCAAAGTGAATACTGCCGCTGAATTGGCGCAGGCCTATGAGGCTGCCGCTGCGCTCGACAATCTGGTGTTTGTTGAGGAGTGGATTGAAGGGCCGGAGTTTACAGTGAGCCTGCTGCAGGACAGCGCGCTTCCGGCCATTGGCCTGAGCACAGATCATGTGTTCTACGACTATGACGCTAAGTATCTGGCGGATGACACCCGCTACAGAATCCCCTGCGGCCTGTCACCTGAGGATGAAGTCAGGTTGCAGAATCTTGCCCTGGAAGCATTCCGGGTCGTGGGCTGCCGAACCTGGGGGCGGGTGGACATCATGCAGGATAAAGATGGTGAATTCTGGCTGCTGGAAGTCAATACGGTGCCGGGCATGACTGATCACAGCCTTGTGCCTATGTCTGCCAGGGCCGCTGGAATCAGCTTTGAAGAGCTGGTCGTACGGATTCTTCTCGACACCCTGGAGGATGCCAATGCTTGAAACACTGCTGATCCGGAGCCGGGCGATTCCGTCCGACCCTCCCCGGCGCCGGGGAGCAACTTCCCTGGGACCGGAGAAGGACCGGTTTGGAGTGTTAAAAGCCGTGCTGGCAGCTGTGCCCTGGCTGCAGGCCAGTATAGGAGTTGTCGTATTGCTGTTAGCGGGTTTGGTGCCCTGGGGTACGGGGAAGGTTCTGGGTGCCATGGATCAGCAGTTTATGGCTGTTGATGTGAAAGGAGACTTTCTGGGCGACAGCCGCGTTGCTATTGAGCGTCAGGCAGGGAACTGGATCGGCAAAAGCTATTTCTCCACAGATCTTTCAGAAATCAAGGCTGATCTCGAGAAGCGGCCATGGATTGAAACCGTAGCCGTTCGCCGGGTTTGGCCAGATCGCCTGGAAATCGACATCAGAGAAAAGAAGCCACTGGCTTACTGGACAGACGGTCGTCTGGTTAGTCGCACCGGTGAGTTGTTCCGGCCGCCAAATCCAGAGGTGGCAGGGCGCCTGCCACAGCTTGCAGGGCCCGACGAGCGGGTGCGTGACGTGATCAGCATGGCCAGGAAAATGAGTGACAAGCTGGTGGGGCATGGCCTGGGTTTCTCAGGGCTGTCGCTGGAGCGACGAGGGGCCTGGACGCTGCGTCTCTCGAATGGCATTGAAGTGGTACTTGGCCGGGATCAGGTAGCCAAGCGTTTTGAGCGTTTTATTACAGTGTATGAAAACCGGCTGGTATCACGGTCGGATGAAGTCAGCCGGGTAGATGCCCGCTACACAAACGGTGTCGCGGTTCAATGGAAGCAAGCCCAGGCTGCTTCCGGCCCGAAAACATAGAAACAGTAAATTCAGACCTACGGTTTGGTGGAACACATGTCATCGGTTGAAACGGAAAACATGATTGTCGGCCTCGATATCGGAACCTCGAAAGTGGTTGCGATCGTCGGCAAACGCAAGATGGACGGAACCATTGAGGTTGTGGGTATAGGCTCACATCCTTCGCGGGGGCTGAAGCGGGGCGTTGTGGTCAATATCGAAACCACGGTTCAGGCGATCCAGCGGGCTGTCGAGGAAGCCGAGCTGATGGCAGGTTGCCGCATTCATTCAGTGTATGCGGGGATTGCAGGCAGCCACATCAAGAGTCTCAATTCCCATGGGATTGTTGCTATCCGGGACCGGGAAGTAACCCAGGCGGATATTGACAGGGTCATCGATGCGGCCCAGGCCGTTGCCATCCCGGCAGATCAGAAGATTCTGCACATTCTTCCGCAGGAATTTGTGATCGATAGCCAGGAGGGCATCAAAGAGCCCATGGGCATGTCCGGGGTACGCCTTGAAGCAAAGGTGCATCTGGTGACCTGTGCCGTCAACGCTGCACAGAATATTGAAAAATGTATCCGTCGCTGCGGTCTTGAAGCTGATGACATCATTCTGGAGCAACTGGCTTCCAGCCACGCGATTCTCACAGAGGACGAGAAGGAGCTCGGTGTCTGCGTGGTGGATATAGGCGGCGGTACCACGGATATCGCTGTGTTTACCGGTGGCGCTATCCGTCACACCGCGGTCATTCCTATTGCAGGTGACCAGGTTACGAACGACATCGCAATGGCTCTTCGCACACCTACGCAGAATGCGGAAGAGATCAAGATCAAATACGCCTGTGCTTTGACGCAACTGGCCGGCGCAGATGAAACCATCAAGGTGCCCAGCGTTGGTGACCGTGCACCTCGCGATCTTTCGCGTCAGGCGCTGGCGGAGGTAGTTGAACCACGGTACGAGGAGCTGTTTACCCTCGTGCAATCCGAACTTCGTCGTTCCGGATTTGAAGATCTGATTCCGGCCGGCATCGTGATAACGGGTGGCTCTTCAACCATGGAAGGTGTGGTGGAGCTCGCGGAAGAAATCTTCCACATGCCGGTACGGCTTGCGTGTCCGCACGCAGTCTCCGGCATGACAGAAGTTGTTAATAACCCCATCTACGCCACTGGCGTCGGGTTATTGATTCATGGTTTCCGGCAGATGGACCTTGGCCGGGCACCGGTGCTCAAGGGTGAAGATGCACCCACGCTGTTTGAGCGCATGAAAGCCTGGTTTACCGGTCATTTCTGACGGTTAAGGGCAAGTAAAAAACGAAGGTATCTCGAAAATACACTCTTGAATTAACAGCCTGGAACAAGGCTGAAAACAGCACGAAGGAGAAGGGGAATGTTTGAACTTGTCGATAATGTCCAACAAAACGCGGTCATTAAGGTAGTTGGTGTTGGCGGTGGCGGCGGTAACGCAGTGCGTCATATGCTCAACAGCGACATCGAAGGCGTTGAGTTCATCTGTGCCAACACAGATGCTCAGGCGCTGACCGATATGGATGCGCGCCAGATTATCCAGCTGGGCGGTAACATCACTAAAGGATTGGGCGCTGGAGCCAATCCCGAAGTGGGCCGGCAGTCGGCTCTGGAAGATCGCGATCGTATTGCTGAATCCATTAAAGGCGCGGATATGGTGTTCATCACCGCAGGCATGGGTGGCGGTACTGGTACGGGTGCAGCCCCGGTAGTTGCAGAAGTTGCACGGGAGCTGGGCATACTGACTGTCGCCGTGGTGACCAAACCTTTCAATTTTGAAGGTGGCAAGCGGATGAGCATTGCGGAATCTGGGCTCAAGGAGCTGGAAGAGAGTGTTGACTCTCTGATTACGATTCCAAATGAAAAGCTGCTCGCAGTTCTGGGCAAAAAGACCAGTCTTCTGGACGCTTTTGCAGCAGCAAACGACGTTCTGCTCGGAGCGGTTCAGGGTATTGCTGATCTGATCACCCGCAACGGTATGATCAACGTCGACTTTGCCGACGTGAAAACGGTCATGTCTGAAATGGGTATGGCCATGATGGGTACTGCCCGCGCCACAGGCGAGAACCGTGCGCGAGAAGCTGCTGAAGCGGCTATCCGCAGCCCACTGCTGGAAGATGTAAACCTGCAGGGAGCCAAAGGGATTCTGGTCAACATCACCGCCGGTATGGATCTGAACCTGGGCGAATTCTCCGAGGTTGGCGATATTGTGCGTGAGTTTGCATCTGACTCTGCAACGGTTGTTGTTGGTACCGTCATCGATCCGGAAATGACCGACGAACTGAAGGTGACTGTTGTTGCCACAGGGCTGGGCGGTGATCGTGAAAAGCCGACCAAAGTGGTCGATAACACACGTACTCTGGATGGAAAAACTGACTACAACCAGCTTGATCGCCCGGCAATCCTGCGTCGTCGTGCGGTTTCACACGGCAATGTGGCGGTTGATCAGAGTAAAGAAAGTGAAGAGCAGGGAGTCGACTATCTCGATATTCCCGCATTCCTTCGCAGGCAGGCAGACTGATAATATGTTGCAAATATCATCCGGTGTGGGTAGGTACCTCTAAACCTGAACTACCAAGCCGGATACTGCAGCGCTGAAAACCTATGGCTGTTATTGCATGAATTTCAGGCAATAGAAGGTTGGGCAAATGGTAATCAGTCGTATATTTTGATATTCTGCGCCCAGATTTTTGCTTTGAATATCGCCATTTTACGGAATAACGAACCGATGATCAGACAACGGACACTAAAAAACACGATCCGTGCTACCGGGATCGGGCTCCATTCAGGGGAAAAGGTTTACCTCACCCTGAAGCCTGCTCCGGTAGATTCGGGAATCATTTTCCGGCGTACAGATCTTGACCCTGCGGTTGAAATCCTTGCATGTGCCGAAAATGTGGGTGAGACCATGCTGTCCACGACGCTGGTAAAAGACGGTGTCCGTGTGGCGACAATTGAGCATTTGCTGTCAGCCATGGCTGGTCTCGGTATCGACAACTGCTATGTTGAGCTGAGCGCTCCGGAAGTGCCGATCATGGACGGCTCTGCCGGCCCGTTTGTCTTTTTGCTGCAGTCTGCCGGTATAGCTGAGCAGGAAGCGGCAAAGCGCTTCATTCGCATCAAGCGGGAAGTGACCCTCGAAGAAGGCGACAAGAAAGCAACTTTCCTGCCGTTTGAAGGCTTCAAGGTGAGCTTTGGTATCGACTTTGACCACCCTGTGTTCAAAGGCCGTGCCCAGACCGCGACTGTTGATTTTTCCAGTACGTCTTTCGTGAAAGAGGTCAGTCGCGCACGAACTTTCGGGTTTATGCGTGATATCGAAAAGTTGCGTGCGATGAATCTTGCATTGGGCGGCAGTGTTGACAACGCCATTGTGGTCGACGATTACAAGATTCTGAACGAAGATGGTCTTCGTTATGAAGATGAATTCGTCAAGCACAAAGTACTGGATGCGATCGGGGATCTGTACCTTTTGGGCAACAGTCTGATCGGGGAGTTCCGTGGCATCAAGTCCGGTCACGACCTGAACAATAAGCTACTGCGCAAGCTCAAGGCGGAAGAGGATGCATGGGAAGTGGTTACCTTCGTTAACGAAGAAACCGCGCCTATCTCCTACATGAAACCTGTGCTGGCGGTGCCGGCTTAAGGCGGGATGCCTTAATCGCGGACGTGGCTTGCGAGTTTTTCGAGAACCTCGCGTAGTTTTTGATCCTTCGTGTGCCCGGCTTCCTCTTTGAGGAGCCGGGCATTTTCTTTGCTCAAAGGAATTTTTTTCGCCGGCGGCTTTTCGTTAAACCGTGGTGGTGCCACTTTTACCTTTAGCTTCCATACAAAACGGAACAATTCGTTCTCGCGCAGCTTTTCCATGATTTCATGCTGACGAAAGCGAATCTGACTGGCCTTTCCCGCACTCTCTGCTGATAGCGTCAATTCTCCATCAAGGCAAGAGACAAACCGGGTGCCCGCAACCAAGGCTGGCGGTAAAGACGCCAAAACCTGCTCTTCTGCCTGACGGTGTGCGTGGGCCTTTGCCACGAGTTCGCGTAAAACAGGGGCTCCTCGCAGACTATCAAAGGTTATTTTTTGTTCACTTTTCCTTTTCATCGGGTGTTTTCTTCTCGACGGCCGTGATAACGATTGGTTACACTTCTGTACGTTTTTCGCGTGGTGCCTGTACTGCTCTTGTTTTACCTTGTAGTGAAAGAGTATGTCTACCGGGCGCTGCGATTTGTCAGTACGTAGTTGTTGCTAAGGATGGCAGACCCACTCTGAACACTCCAGGCTGCAATACTACAGGATGCGGTTGCAGCTCATCGATGAAACCAGAAGACAATATGAATATCATTTTTGTTGGCAAGCGCCACGAAGCTTCCCGCGTGCTTTCTCTGAACGGCACCGTTGCTTTTGTTCTGGCAGTCTTTGTAGCCGCACTACTAATCGCCACAGCCTGGGGCGGATACAGCATCGCTGTTAGCCAGGTAGAAGCCAGGGAACCTTCTGAATCTGAGCTCGTCGCTGAGTGGAAACGGAAACTTGACGAGCAGAAAGAAGAGCTTGCCGTACTGCAGCAGAATGTACAATATCAGGTGGATGCACTGACGCTGAGACTCGGTGAAATTCAGGGCAGATTACTGCGCCTTGATGCCTTGGGTCAGCGATTCGTGGAATCTGGTCTGGTTGCGAGCGATGAATTCGATTTCAATGAGCCGGCTGCTGTGGGTGGTCCGGAGGATTCCCTTTCAGCTGATTCTTTTGCTGCACCCGATCTGACCCGGATGATCGATGAGCTTGAGCGAAAGATGCAGGATCGTGAGCAACAGCTGCGGCTTCTGGATCAGGTTTCTTCGCGTCAGAAGCTGGAGGATGAGCTTTATCTGGAAGGTCGACCCATCACCTGGGGCTGGTTATCCTCTCCTTATGGATATAGATCTGATCCGTTTACCGGGAAACGTACCTGGCATGGAGGTGTCGATCTGGCGGGTAAAGAAGGTAGTGATATTATATCTGTAGCTGGTGGCGTTGTATCATACGCGGATGAGCGCCATGGTTATGGTAATCTGGTAGAAGTTGATCACGGCGATGGTCTGGTGACCCGCTATGCTCACTGCAAAACGATCAAGGTGAGTGTGGGGGACGTTATCCAGAAAGGACAAGTGCTGGCTTTAATGGGAAGCACCGGTCGATCTACAGGTCCCCATGTCCATTTTGAAGTAATTCGTAATGGAAAAAGTGAGAATCCGGAAACCTATATTAAAAGAGCCAGTCGTTAGAATTTCAGGCTTCACCTGACGTTCTTCTTGTTCCCGCCCGCTCATCACGTTCGTTAGCCTCCGGTATTTGGCATTGGATAGCCACCTTACGTCTGGCTATGTGAGCCCTGCCTTTTGTACTGTTACCAAATAAGGTTAGAATGCCGGCTTCCTCCGATTAATTAAAGAAGTAGTGGTCTATGTTCTCAAAGTTTGCAACCAAGATGTTCGGCAGTAAAAATGCCCGAGAAATCAAGAGAATGCGCAAGATCGCCATGCGTGTTAACGAGCTTGAAGAGCAGTTTGGCAATCTGACGGACTCCGAGTTGCAGGGCAAGACGGCCGAATTCCGTCGCCGGCTCGATGAAGGTGAGAGCCTTGACGCGTTACTTCCTGAGGCTTTTGCGACAGTTCGCGAAGCAGGGCGCCGCGTTATGGGCATGCGCCACTACGATGTACAGTTGATCGGCGGTATTACTCTGCACGAGGGTCGGATTGCGGAGATGAAGACCGGTGAGGGCAAGACGCTGGTGGCGACCGGTGCGGTGTATCTCAACGCCTTGCCTGGCAAAGGCGTGCATGTTGTAACTGTGAATGATTATCTGGCCAAGCGCGATGCTGAGTGGATGGGTAAATTATACCGTTTCCTTGGTATGCAGGTAGGTGTGGTGGTTGCCGGCCAGTCTCCGGAGGAGAAGCGTGCAGCTTATCAGGCGGATATCACCTACGGCACCAATAACGAATTCGGTTTTGACTACCTGCGGGACAACATGGCCTTCAGCACTGCTGACAAGGTACAGCGTGGTCTCCACTATGCGATTGTCGATGAAGTCGACTCCATTCTTATCGACGAAGCTCGGACGCCATTGATCATCTCCGGTGCCGCAGAGGACAGCTCAAAGGCATATCTGGCTATCAACGAGTTGATACCAAGCCTGAAAAGAGGCGAGGAGAGTGAGGATGGAGAGCCAACGGGCGACTTCATCATTGATGAAAAGTCCCGTCAGGTAGAATTGACCGAGGCTGGCCATGAGCGCGTTGAAGAGTTGTTGCTTGGTCGTCAGTTGCTGGAAGAAGGCGAAAGCCTGTACTCGGCAACCAACCTCAGTTTGCTGCACCACGTACATTCAGCTCTCCGTGCGCATCACCTCTTCCAGAAAGATGTGGATTACATCGTTCAGGGTGGTCAGGTTGTCATCGTAGATGAGCATACAGGCCGTACGATGCCAGGGCGACGCTGGAGTGAAGGTCTGCACCAGGCGATTGAGGCTAAAGAAGGTCTCAAGATTCAGGCTGAAAGCCAGACTCTGGCCTCAACAACCTTCCAGAACTATTTCCGGTTATACGACAAACTTGCGGGTATGACTGGTACTGCTGATACCGAAGCTTTCGAATTCCGCCAGATTTATGCCCTTGATGTGGTGGTCATTCCGCCCAACAAGGCAATTCAGCGAATCGATTACAACGACCTCGTTTATCTGACGCAGGAAGAAAAGTTCCACGCCATCATTGACGAAATCAAGGATGTGACGGCCGAGGGTCGCCCCATTCTGGTGGGCACGGCCTCAATTGAAGCCTCGGAACTGCTTTCGATGCTGCTGAAAAAGGCTCGTATCGAACATAAGATACTGAACGCCAAACAGCACGAATCAGAAGCTCAGATTATTGCTCAGGCAGGCCGTCCGGGAGCGGTCACCATTGCCACCAATATGGCTGGCCGGGGTACGGATATCGTGCTTGGCGGTAACTGGGAGCATGAAGTTGCCCTTCTGGACAATCCTTCAGAGGAAGAGATTGCTCGCATCAAGGCTGAATGGACGGAACGCCATAATCAGGTGTTAGAGGCTGGCGGGCTGCACATTGTTGGTACCGAACGCCACGAATCCCGCCGGATAGATAATCAGTTGCGTGGCCGTGCCGGGCGACAGGGTGATCCGGGGTCTTCCCGCTTTTTCCTGTCTCTGGAAGATAACCTGATGCGTATCTTCGCGCCGGACCGGGTGAAAAGCCTGATGCAGGCGATGGGTATGAAGAAGGGTGAAGCCATTGAGCACCGGATGGTTACCAACGCTATTGAAAAATCCCAGCGCAAGGTCGAGGGACGCAACTTCGATATGCGTAAAACGCTGCTTGAGTATGATGACGTTGCGAATGATCAGCGTACGGTTATCTATGATCAGCGTAATGAGGTGATGTCCTCTGACGATGTCTCTGAAATGGTTGATACCATTCGTGAGGACGTTGTTGACGTGCTGATCAGTGAACACATTCCACCTCAGAGCATGCCCGAACAGTGGGATGTGGCTGGCCTTGAAGCCCAGCTCCAGTCGGAGATGGGAATCGACCTGCCTGTTCAGGCCTGGCTGGAAGAAGACAAAAAGCTTTTCGAAGACAACCTGCGCCAGAAAATCCTGGACGAAATTGTTGCTGCATACCGTGCCAAGGAAGAGGTGGCTGGTGCCGAATCCATGCGCAAATTCGAGAAGCAGGTATTTCTGCAGGTTCTGGACACCCTGTGGAAAGAGCATCTTTCCAACATGGATCACCTGCGTCGTGGTATTCACTTGCGCGGATACGCTCAGAAAAATCCCAAGCAGGAGTACAAGCGGGAAGCATTTAACCTGTTTGAGGGCATGCTTGAAAACATGAAGCGCGATGTAACCCGCGTGCTTTGCCACGTTCGGGTCCAGAGCCGTGAAGAAATGGAAGAGATTGAGCGCCGCCGCAAGGAAGAGCTTGAGCTGGAACTCGCTAAAGCGCGTTTGCGCCACGATCAGACCAGCGCAGCCGCACAGAGCGATTCTGAGCGAGGGGACGGTGCTGGTGATTCCAGGCAGACCACTCCTGATACCTTTGTGCGTCAGGAGCGCAAGGTCGGCCGCAACGAGCCCTGCCCATGCGGATCCGGCAAAAAGTACAAACAGTGTTGTGGCAAGGTAAACTGACCAGCCGGCACTGACAAGAACCAAAATACGGAGCCCGCAATCGACCAGTTGACTGGCAGACTGCGGGTTTTTCGTTTTCAGGCATATTCAATTCAGAAGAAATTTCAGAAGGAGTGGCAAGATGGCGGTTGGACCAGGAAGCTTACCCGAATTCTTTCCGGTAGCAGGTGTCAGGCTGGGTATTGCCAGCGCCGGTATCAAAAAGCCCGGGCGCAAAGACATAGTGGTGTTCGAGCTGGCACCGGGAAGTCGCGTATCTGGCCTGTTTACCACTAACCAGTTCTGCGCTGCTCCAGTCACTCTTAGTCGCAAGCATCTGGCGGAGAAAGCGCCGCGTTATTTGCTGATCAACACAGGTAATGCCAATGCGGGCACGGGCGAGCGTGGCATGAGAGATGCGCTGGCTTGTTGTGAAGCGCTGGCGCAGGGGGCTGGTGTAAGTACCACCGAGGTGCTGCCGTTTTCAACCGGTGTGATAGGTGAACCCTTGCCAGTCCGGAAAATTCTGGATGCGCTGCCCGATGCTTTGGCCAACACAGCGGATAATCGTTGGGCTGAAGCCGCATCCGGGATTATGACCACCGACACACGGCCGAAGGGTGAGTCGGTACAGGTTGATCTGGATGGTCACAGGGTTACCATTTCGGGTATCAGTAAGGGTGCCGGCATGATCCGTCCAAATATGGCGACCATGCTGGGCTTTATCGCCACGGATGCCCTTATTGCACCAGACGCATTACAGGCGCTGGCACTGGAGCTGGGCGAGCAGTCGTTCAACCGCATTACTATTGATGGGGATACCTCCACTAACGACGCCTGTATGCTGATAGCCAGCGGCCAGTACGGCGGCCCCGAAATCACGCTGGACAGCCCGCTTCTTCCGGCGCTGCGGGATGCGTTGAAGGGAGTCTATCTTAATCTTGCCCATGCCATCGTGCGTGATGGTGAAGGCGCAACGAAATTTGTCACTATTCGTGTGGACGGCGCTGCGGCCCGGAAAGAAGCGCTGGATGTGGCCTATACCGTAGCCCATTCACCTTTGGTGAAAACGGCACTGTTTGCTTCAGACCCCAACTGGGGGCGGATTCTCGCTGCCGTTGGGCGGGCCGGGGTTCAAGGTCTGGATGTTAATGCGCTGGAAATCTATCTCGGAGACGTATGTCTTGTAAGAGGCGGTGGTCGTGCGGAGGACTACTCCGAAGAGAGAGGGCAGGCAGTTATGGATCAGGAGGAGATCACTATCACCATCGACCTCAAGCGAGGTGACATCAGCGAGACGGTCTGGACCTGTGATTTTTCCCACGATTATGTCTCCATCAATGCTGACTACCGTAGTTAAGAATGTCGGGTACAGGCACAGCTGTCCGTGAAATTCATGTAGCAGTCGGCGTCATCGTCCGGGCGGGGCGTGTATTGATTGCTCGCCGGCCAGACCACGTACATCAGGGTGGTCTGCTGGAGTTTCCAGGTGGAAAGGTTGAGCTGAATGAAACCGTTCAGGATGCGCTTGCCCGGGAGATTTATGAGGAGACCGGGTTAAAAATACCACAGGGTACGCTCAGGCCCGTGATCGGTATTCGCCATGATTATGGCGATAAGCGGGTTTTTCTCGATGTGTGGAGAACAGATCAGGCTCAAGGCGAGGCTCATGGCCGGGAGGGACAGTTCGTCGACTGGGTGCACCCGGACGACCTGCGCGATGATGACTTTCCGGCAGCGAACCGACCGATCATCCGCGCGCTTAGACTGCCTTCCCAGCTTGCTATAACCGGAACTATTGATACTGTTGATGCCGGGGTCCGGCAACTTCGCAGTGCTCTGGCTGAACCGCTACAACAAAACGGGGAGAGCCCCGGACTGGTAATATTACGCGCACCCCGTATGGCGGCGGAAGACTATTGTTCCCTCGCGACACTTGCCTCTGGTATTTGCGAGGCTGCTGGTGCCGGTCTTGTTCTGCATGGATCGCCGGCAGTGTTTGATGGTAATCCGGGCGCGGCAGGGCTGCATCTGCCCTGGCGTGAAGCTGAAAAGCTTGATGTGAGGCCTGTGCCAGACAGGGTATGGCTCGGAGTTTCCTGCCATGATGCCGTTCAGATAGATCATGCCGTTACAATCGGTGCCGATTATGTGACTCTGGGGCCGGTAAAGCTTACGGCAACTCACCCCGGTATGCCGGCCATAGGCTGGGCCCGGTTTCGCGAACTGCTTTCCCGTGCAACGATTCCTGTCTTTGGTCTTGGAGGCCTTGAGATGGCCGATCTGGATCAGGTAAAGCGGGTCGGAGGGCAAGGGATTGCTGGAATCCGCTATTGGTGGCCACAAAACTGAGGATGTCCAGCCTCGGCAGGTCCTGTCTCTGATATGCTTGCCGGCGGAACTTTCTTATACATCGCTGGTTATGCGGCGATTTGTTCAAATCTGTATCCCGGGAGACGCCGTGAGTAAACTGACCCATCTTGATGACAAGGGTGAAGCCCGTATGGTGGACGTTACGGATAAAGCCGTAACGGAACGCGAAGCCCGCGCAGAAGCAACCATCCATATGACGTGTGAAACACTGAGAATGATTACAGACGGAGAGCATCCGAAAGGGGATGTGCTGGCTGTCGCACGTATTGCGGGGATTATGGCCGCCAAGAGAACACATGAACTGATTCCGTTATGCCATGCTCTGAACCTCACCTCGGTTAAGGTCGAACTCTCTCCGGGAGCTGATGGCGCGTCCGTGCACATACTCACATGCTGCAAGCTTTCAGGCCGGACAGGTGTTGAAATGGAGGCGCTTACCGCTGCCAGCGTGGCAGCATTGACCCTCTATGACATGTGCAAAGCCGTGGATAAAGGAATGGAAATCGGTGCAGTGCGTCTACTGGAGAAAAAAGGCGGCCGCAGTGGGCACTGGACTGCTGACTGATCCTGTTTGGTTTCGCTGATTTTACCGCGGGTACACGGGAATTACGCCTTGCGGTCGGCACATGGTAGAATGCGCGCCCCGATTTATTGAACCACGAGGAAAGACTGTGGCTGTTCGTTACATCCAGACCTGCCGGTTGCCGACCCCGTTCGGGGTATTCGATATGCACGGTTTTGAAGAGCTGGACACGGGAAAGGAGCATGTTGCTCTGACTTTGGGGTCTCTGGATGCTGAAGGCCCCATGCTGGCACGTACGCATTCGGAATGCCTTACTGGCGATGCTCTTTACAGCATGCGCTGTGACTGCGGCTACCAGCTTGAAGAGGCTTTGCGCAGCATTGCCCGGGAGGGTCGCGGTATTCTTATGTATTTACGCCAGGAGGGCAGGGGTATTGGCCTTCTTAACAAGATTCGCGCATACCACCTTCAGGATCAGGGTGCGGACACGGTGGAAGCCAATGAGCGCCTCGGGTTTGCGGCAGACCTGCGCGACTACAGCATGTGCAAGGACATGCTGGAGCACCTGGGCATAAAAAGCCTGCGTCTGATGACCAACAACCCACGCAAGGTAAAGGCGCTGACCTCTTACGGTATTGAGATTGCGGAACGTGTTCCTCTTCAGGTGGGTCGTAACCCCCATAATGAGCATTACCTGAATACCAAGCAGAGCAAACTCGGGCACTGGCTGGAAACACATCAGGATGATGATCCTCAGCTGTAAGCACTGCCCATATGCCGGATACGAACGTACGAAAAAGCCCGCCGAAGCGGGCTTTTTCCGTCAGAGCAAACCGTTATGCTTTATTTGACGGCTTTAAGTCTCTGGTGCTGCAGTCGCTCCATACGGGCATTTATGGCTGAGAAGATGCCTTGGGCATCCAGTCCGCAGTCCTTGAGCAATTCTTCGTGTCTGCCGTGATCAATGAAGGTGTCTGGTAGTCCAAGCTGAAGCACCGGCATTGAAACCTCCTGGCAGTTCAGGAATTCGGCAACCGCACTTCCTGCTCCGCCCGCGATGGTGTTCTCCTCCAGAGTGACCAGCAGATCATGCTGCTCGGCAAGTTCGAGAATCAGTGTTGTGTCCAGTGGTTTTACGAAGCGCATGTCAGCTACCGTTGCTCCCAGCTTCTCCGCGGCCTCCATGGCAGGGGCGAGCAATGTGCCAAAGTTGAGAATAGCGATGCCGCTGCCGTCGCGAACTTTGCGCCCCTTGCCGATTTCCACGGGCGTAAGTTTTTCCTGGATTTCTGCTCCGGGCCCGGTGCCTCTCGGGTACCGCACGGCTGCAGGCCCTTCAAACAGCAAGCCGGTATGCAGCAGCTGACGGGTTTCATTTTCATCAGATGGTGTCATCAGAACCATGTTCGGGATGCAGCGAAGATAGCTGATATCAAAGGCCCCTGCATGGGTAGGGCCGTCTTCACCAACCAGACCGGCTCTGTCGATGGCGAACAGAACGTCCAGATTCTGTATGGCCACATCATGTATAAGCTGATCGTATGCCCGCTGCAAAAATGTGGAGTAAATCGCAACTACAGGTTTTGCGCCATCGCATGCCATGCCCGCTGCAAGTGTTACGGCATGCTGCTCGGCAATGGCCACATCGAAGTACCGGTCCGGGAAGCGCTCCGAGAATGCCAGCAGGTCTGAGCCTTCGCACATGGCGGGGGTGATGCCATTTACGCGCTCATCAAGTTCTGCTGCATCGCATAGCCATTGTCCGAACACGTTGGCATATTTCAGTCGGGTTGGTGCGGGCTTCAGAGTTTCCGGCCGGTTGGGTGATGCAGGTTCAATTTTGTTGATGGCATGGTAGCCAATGGGGTCTGCTTCAGCCGGAGCGAAGCCTTTGCCTTTGGTTGTCACCACGTGTAAAAACTGCGGGCCTTCCAGCTCACGGATATTTTCCAGAGTCTCGACCAGCAGGGGCAGGTCATGGCCATCAATGGGGCCTATATAATTGAACCCCAGCTCCTCAAACAGAGTGCCCGGGGCAATCATGCCCTTGAAGTGCTCCTCGGTTTTCTTTGCAAGAGCCATGAGATTCGGAGCGCCCTGAAGGACTTTCTTACTGCTGTCACGGACCTGATTGTAGGTGCGGCTTGAAAGCAGCTTGGCAAAATAGTTGGACAGCCCGCCGACATTGCGGGAGATCGACATGTCGTTATCGTTCAGGATTACCAGCATGTCTGCGCGCAGGTGGCCAGCATGATTCAATGCTTCAAAGGCCATACCAGCAGTCATGGCTCCATCGCCGATCACCGCAATACTTTTGCGGCCGGTATTCTGCTCCCGGGCGGCTACCGCCATACCAAGCGCTGCACTGATAGAAGTACTTGAGTGACCAACACCGAAGGTATCGTATTCGCTTTCCGCACGCTTCGGAAAGGCGGCCAGTCCGTTCTTTCTGCGG
Source organism: Marinobacter sp. F3R11 (assembly GCF_003318275.1). GTDB lineage: Bacteria > Pseudomonadota > Gammaproteobacteria > Pseudomonadales > Oleiphilaceae > Marinobacter. The sequence goes on from NZ_QOCH01000014.1 coordinate 48,619, forward strand.
ATGCTGCCCATTTGTTCCCGGCGGCCGGTCAGAATTTTGTGTGGATAAGCCTGGTGGCCAACATCCCATACCAGTCGGTCTTCCGGTGTATTAAAGGTGTAGTGCAACGCCACAGTAAGTTCCAGCACCCCAAGCCCCGCGCCAAAATGGCCGCCGGTCTGACCAACGCTCCATAACAGGAACGCCCTCAGCTCTCGGGCGAGTTGGACTAGTTGGTCAGACGGAAGCTCCCGCAACTGGGCCGGTACGTCGATCCTGTCCAGCAGCGGTGTGTTTGGCCGCTGTGATGGGATTTCCTTGAAAATATAAGTGTCCTGCATCTACTCGAGTCTTTTCCGGGATGTTCGGTAACTGGCCGTCATTATAGGGGAACAGGGGTGCCTGTTTCACACATGTCGGACCATATGTAACGAATTTGTATTTTGCCAGTGTGCGCTTTTGCGGCAACCGGGTTCAATGGCGAACTTAATGAAAAAATCAGAGGAAAGCTCAATGAGTTCTTGCCACTACGTAATCAGCCATGGCTCTCAGCGGGTCGGCTTCCGGACCAAAATCCTTGAGGCTCCCGAGTGCGTTGCTGAGCAGTGTGGAGAGATGCTCCCGTGCTCCGGCAAGCCCAAGCAGGGCAGGGTAAGTTGGTTTGGCGCGTGCAATATCGGAACCCTGGGGTTTGCCGATGGTTGCTGTGTCGCCTTCAATGTCGAGGAGGTCATCCTGAACCTGAAATGCGAGGCCGAGGGCTTTGGCATAGCCTTCCAGGGCATTCAGTGAGCCTTCGCTGACTCCCGGCGCGCTCAGTGCTCCGATCCGAATGCTGGCTTCAATCAGGGCACCGGTTTTATGTCTGTGCATGGTTTCGAGCTGTGCCAGTGTCAGACTTTTGCCAACGGATTCCAGGTCAATTGCCTGACCACCTACCATACCTCGATGGCCGCTGGCCCGGGCCAGCTCCTGAATCATGCTGATCCGTGCGGATGCATCGATACCCGGGGCATCTGCCAGCCATTCAAATGCCAGTGCCTGCAAGGCATCTCCGGCCAGAATCGCGGTAGCTTCATCGAAGGCGATGTGTGCTGTTGGCCGGCCCCGGCGCAACTCGTCGTTATCCATCGCCGGGAGGTCGTCATGAACAAGCGAATAGGCGTGGATCAACTCCACGGCGCAGGCCGGGATCAGCGCGGTATCACCGCTCTGGCCCAGAGCACGCGCAGCAGCAAGGCTCAGCGCAGGCCGAATGCGTTTGCCCCCACCCAGTACGCTGTAACGCATGGCTTCCTGGAGTCGCTCAGAGGCGGAACTACCGGATTCAATGCGACGAGACAGCTCTGCGTCCACTCGGGCACGACAGGTTTCCAGAAAGTCCATGGCAGGAGCGCTCCTGTTACGCATCAGTTGGAGTCATCTGGCAAAAATGGACGGGTTTCCAGGGTCCCGTCGCCGTTCTGCACCAGTTGCTCAACCCGTTGTTCGGCACTTTTGAGGGCCTGCTGGCATGACCGGGTCAGTTTTACGCCACGTTCGAAGGCAGCCAGCGATTGTTCCAGGGACAGGTCGCCCTGCTCCAGGTTACGTACCAGCGTTTCCAGCTCATCAAGGGATTTTTCAAAATCGGCAATGGATGTGGTGTCTTGTTGACCAGCCATCGGCTGCCCTCCGATCGGGTGAACGAATTTTGCGGATTATATCAGAGGCTGAGCTCTATCGCTGCCAGTGGAACTCCCGGTATTCTTCAGGGCGACCTTCGGGAGCCCAGCTCTGCTCAGTAACCCGGATTTCACCTGTGCCTGAGATGCTGACGATCGTTGTGGCACGGGTTCCATATTCGGCTCCGGTTATAAACGGTGATGAAAGAAAGCGTTCTGTATCACGACTTACGCCCGTATCCGGTAGCAGATGATCCGGTGCCGGTGTCCCATCCTGGAGCAGTACAGCGAGGTCTCTGTGCAGGTCTCCGGAGCTGCTGCCTGCTGATTTTACTGTCTGGTCTACGGCCTCTCTGAGCCGTAACAGTTTTGGCCAGGGAGTCTGAAGCAGGTGGTTGCTAAGGCCGTATGTGCCACGGTGAATTGTGCGCCCCGGGTGTGCATCCCGATTGCTGAAATACCAGCCATGGGTGTCGCAGAGGCTGATGAGGTTGAATCCGGCGTAGCGGCTGGCGGTATTTGTCAGGTTATTCTGAAGTTGAGAGTGAGGCTCTGTGAGCGCCCGCAGGGGGAGTTCGCCACGGCTTATCTGGCCGGCTTCGGGAGTGCCTTCGCGGACGTTGGTAACGGCGGCAACCCTGCCATTGGGGGAAACAGCGAGCCAGGTTCCGCCGGATTTCAGATCCCTTCCGGAAAGCACCCGGTTACCGGAGTCTGTAGTCCACCAGTCGAGAGGTGCAGTGGGCCGGTGAAAAAACTCATCCCTGTTGGCCGCGATTACCAGGGGAAAACGGGTGCTTTGGCCAAGGGAAAATGCGATCAGGCACATGCAAGGTTGTTCTCCGGAGTGAAGGGGTATTTGAAGTTGTTGCTGGTGTGTATCATACCAGCCTTGTTTTCCCGGATGTGTGAGCAGCTATGTCCCTGTTGTCCTTATTTTCTGTATATCTGGCACTCGGTGCCTTTGCCGGAACCCTTGCCGGTCTGTTTGGCATTGGTGGCGGCCTGATCATTGTTCCGGTGCTTATATTCAGTTTCGGACTGCAAGGCTTCAGCACGGAAATCGCAGCTCATATGGCCGTTGGAACTTCACTGGCAACCATCGTTTTCACCTCTTTAAGCTCTATCCGTTCGCATCATAAACACGGGGCGATACGCTGGGATATTTTTCGCCCGATGATCTTTGGCATTGTGGTTGGAGCTTTTATTGGCGCCTGGACAGCTTCGTTACTGAGCGGTCCTGCACTGGAACTGATCATCGGCATATTTGTCATCCTTGTGGGTTTCAAAATGCTGCTCGATGTAAACCCATCACCTGGCAGGAAGCTGCCGGGGAATATGAGCCTGGGTGCAGCAGGTGCAGGAATCGGCTGGGCTTCAGCCATTTTCGGAATTGGCGGTGGTACGCTCACAGTGCCATATCTGAGCTGGTGTAACGTCCGCATGCAGCAAGCGGTTGGTACTTCTGCTGCGTGTGGGTTGCCCATTGCTGTGGCCGGCGCCCTGGGTAATGCCTGGACAGGGTGGCAGGAGCCTGCTTTGCCGGAATACAGTCTTGGGTTTGTTTATATGCCGGCGCTGATCGGAATTATTCTGACCAGCGTAGTGTTTGCCCGAGTGGGGGCGAATCTGGCGCACCGGCTTAATGCCAGGGTGTTGAAGCGTATCTTTGCGTTAATGCTTTTGTTGATTGGTCTTCGTTTTCTTCTGACCTGAGAGGTTTCTGATGCTTCAGCATCCACAGATAGACCCGGTAGCTATTGCTATTGGGCCATTAAAGATTCACTGGTATGGACTGACTTATCTGGTTGGTTTTGTCGCTGGCTGGTGGCTGGGGCGCTTGCGTGCCCGCAAACCTGGCTCCCCGATAACAGAAGAGCAGATGGGTGATCTTCTTTTCTATCTGGCGCTTGGGGTTATTCTGGGGGGGCGTTTTGGTTACGTTATCTTCTACAACTTTGATGTTTTTCTCGCGGACCCCTTATGGCTTCTGCGTGTATGGGAAGGTGGTATGTCCTTCCATGGCGGGCTGCTTGGCGTCATGTTTGCCATGTGGTTATACGGGCGCAAAATCGGTACAGGGTTCTGGCGCCTTGCCGATTTTGTGGCGCCGCTGGTGCCGGTAGGTCTCGGAGCTGGCCGGATTGGTAATTTCATTAACGGAGAGCTCTGGGGTAAGCCTACGGATCTGCCCTGGGGCATGGTGTTCCGCCAGGCTCCGGACGCCTTGGCGCGGCACCCTTCCCAGCTTTATCAATTTGCCCTGGAGGGGGTACTGTTTTTTATTATCCTTTGGTGGTTCTCGTCCAGGCCTCGCCCAAAAATGGCGGTGTCAGGGTTGTTTCTGATTTGCTACGGAATCTTCCGCTTTCTGGTGGAGTTCGTTCGTCAGCCGGATGCACAACTGGGCTATCTGGCGTTTGACTGGCTAACCATGGGGCAGGTACTTTCTTTCCCTATGCTTCTGGCCGGGGCTGTTTTGATGTTTATTGCTTACCGGAGAAACGTGGAATGAAAGCCTACCTCGATCTTATGCAGGATGTAGTAGATAACGGGTTCGATAAAGGCGATCGCACCGGCGTCGGCACCCGCTCTGTTTTCGGGCGCCAGATCCGCTTCAACCTTCAAAACGGGTTCCCTCTGGTAACCACGAAGAAAGTACACCTGCGAAGCATTATTTACGAACTGCTCTGGTTCCTGAATGGGTCTACGGACAACAACTGGCTGAAAGAGCGGAAAGTATCTATCTGGAACGAATGGGCACTGGAAAACGGCGACCTTGGTCCCATATACGGCAAGCAGTGGCGCAGTTGGCAATGCCCGGATGGCCGCATAGTTGATCAGATCAGCGAGGTCATTGACCAGATTCGCAACAAGCCAAACTCCCGTCGTCTGATTGTTTCCGCCTGGAACCCGGCGGAACTTCCGGACGAATCGGTAGGCCCCCAGGACAACGTCCGCGAGGGTCGCATGGCCCTGGCTCCCTGCCACTGCCTGTTTCAGTTTTATGTGCTTGATGGCAAGCTCTCCTGCCAGCTTTACCAGCGCAGCGCAGACTTGTTTCTGGGGGTACCGTTCAACATTGCTTCCTACGCCTTGCTGACGCATATGATTGCCCAGCAGTGTGACCTGGAGGTTGGTGAGTTTGTGCACACGTTTGGCGACTGTCATCTCTATCAAAATCACCTGACTGATGACATTGTTTTCGAACAGCTCAAGCGTGAGCCGAAGGCGTTCCCTGAACTCGTGATCAAGCGCAAACCAGACTCAATATTTGATTACGAACTGGAAGATTTTGAATTTGAAGGCTACGACCCATACCCCGGAATCAAAGCCCCTATAGCAATATAAACCAGGCAGGCTTCACCTAAAGTTCGACCGCGAGGGTGCGGGAAGGGCTGTCCAAAAATGTGCGGAGCCATGGATGGCGGAGCCAAGTGTACACGGACGTATTCACAGCGTTTTTTGGACAGCCCTTCCCGCACCCTCGCCGCCCCGAAGTCAGCAAGCTCCGAGCCAGAGGAACAAAGCATGCGTAAGGCACTAATCGTCGCCATGTCCCGAAACCGGGTAATCGGCAAGAATAACAAACTGCCCTGGTATCTGCCGGGCGACCTCAAGTATTTCAAACAAGCGACCATGGGCAAGCCCATCATTATGGGCAGGAAAACCTGGGATTCCATTGGCAGGCCGCTGCCGGGCCGGATGAACGTGGTGATTTCCCGGAACGCAGACCGTGAAGCGCCCACCGGAACTGTTGCTGCTCAATCGCTGAAAGAGGCTCTGATAAAAGCCGAAGCACAGGCTGAACTGGATGGTGGCGATGAAGTAATGATAATCGGGGGAGGGCAAATTTATGCAGAAGCGCTACCCACGGTAGATCGCATATACATCACGCAGGTGCATGCCGAGGTGGATGGCGATGCGTATTTTCCGGAAGTGAACTGGGAAGAGTGGGAAGAAATCGGACGGGAGGATTTCTCCGCGTCCGATAACAATCCATACGACTATAGCTTCGTCGTCTATCAGCGCTTGGCGTCTGACTGACGGGGAGGGCGCTTACCGCCAGGCTTGCCGCCTTTTCCAGGTGGCTTGCCGCGAGCGCCGGCGCCGCCAGGCCCTCCACGCCCTTTATACCCACCTTTTGGCGGCCCCTTGCGGAACTCACCCGGACGACCACCCTTGCGGTCACGGCGAGGTGGGGCCGAAGATACTATCGGGAGTGCCTCTGGCTGTTCAAGCGGCAGTGACCCGGGTTGCATTGCCTCCATCCAGCAGGCAAGAGCCCCGGCAACCATGGCAATATCCATCTCGTTGCGTTCGGCGATCTCGTCGAGCAATGCCATGGACTTTGCGAGTTTTTTATCCTCGGAGTAACCCAGCAGCTGGGATTCAAACTGCTCTTCACGCATTTTTTTCAGTTCAACCGGTGACGGCAGTTCGTAGGCGATCATGGGCGAGTTGGTAGCGCGCTCAAGGGTGCGTAACCAGCTCCGCTCGCGAGGAGTTACCAGCAATATGGCCTTTCCTGTGCGGCCGGCACGGCCAGTACGCCCGACCCGGTGGATGTAGGCTTCAGTATCGTAAGGCACATCGTAGTTGATAACGTGTGTAATTCTGGGCACATCAAGGCCACGGGCTGCAACGTCGGTCGCAATGATAATATCTTTTTTGCCGCGTTTAAGGTCTTCAACGGTCTGTTCACGCTGCCGCTGGTTCAGATCTCCATTCAGAGGTGCCACTGCGTGGCCGCGGGCGCTGAGCTTCTCGGCCAGTAGTGTGGTTTCTGCCTTGGTGCGTACAAATATGATTGCGCCTTCGATTGGCTCTACTTCCAGAATGCGGGTCAGTGCATCCAGTTTGCGTTCCGCATAAACCGGCAGCACGAACTGGGCGATGCGGTCAACGGTGCGAGTTTCACTTTCGATTTTAACTTCAACAGCATCTCTGAGGTAGGTTTTGGCAACCTTCTTGATCTGCGGTGGCATGGTGGCAGAGAAGAGTGCGCGCTGACAGTTTTCCGGTGTTTTGGCGAGGATCGCTTCGACATCGTCAATAAAGCCCATACGCAGCATTTCATCGGCTTCATCCAGTACCAGAGCTTTCAGGTTGCCCAGTCTCAGAGTGCCTTTGCGAAGATGATCCAGCATACGGCCGGGAGTACCAACGATAACCTGGGCACCACGTTTAAGGCCTTTGATCTGTGGATAAAAGTCCTGGCCTCCGTAAATTGGTAAAACATGAAAATTACGGAACTTTGCGGCATAAGAGGTAAAGGCTTCAGCAACCTGGATGGCCAGTTCCCGGGTGGGTGCCAGAACCAGGATTTGAGGTTCAGTCACAGATGCATCTATCCGGCTTAACAGCGGTAGTGCAAAGGCAGCGGTTTTACCCGTGCCGGTCTGGGCAACGCCCAGTAGATGTTTGCCAGTGAGCAGTGCTGGAATGCACTGGGCCTGGATGGGCGTTGGGGTTTCATAGCCGATAGCAGATACAGCTTCAAGTACGGCTGGATCAAGCCCCAGTTCGGCAAAAGACAATTCAGACATTGATTTACTCGGAATTCGGGAGGTAGAGCATTGCCGGGCAATGCATTATGTGACGATATTATAACCGCTTTTTGTCAGTTTTAATACGTAAAATCTTTCCCGACCTGTAGGTAGTTGCCGGTGCGCTGGCATTGCGTTGCGTCGGCATTTTGGGCAATCTCCTGTTTTCGCTGATAGGTTGCTAACAGGAATTCGCTATGACCTTTGATGAACTTATTGCCCTTGGCCGCACCGGTAAAGAGCTGGAAATGCCTGCAACCTGGTCTCAGGGGCGCGCAACGTTTGGTGGGCTGGTAACCGCTCTGCTCTTTGACCGGATGGAGCGGGTGGTTGCTGAAAACCGGCCTGTGCGCTCCATGCTTGTGTCTTTTGTGGGGCCGGTAGAGCCTGGTGCTTCCGCGGTTTTCGATGCGGAGATTCTGCGCGAAGGTAGGTCGGTGAGTCAGGTGGAGGGCCGAATTGTCCAGAATGGAGAGCCCCGGCTCGTGTGTCTTGCAGGTTTTGCGGGTGACCGGGAGTCAGCTGTGTGCATTGACGGAACGCCTGCTCCGGAGGCAAAGCCTGTGGACCAGTGCCAGAGCCTGCCCTTCATCGAAGGGGTGACCCCCGGGTTTATCAGGTACATCGAAATGCGCCTGGCATACGGCAGCATGCCGTTCACCGGTGGAAGTGGGCGTGAAATGGGCGGCTGGATGCGGTTCCGGGAAGTTCCTGAGGTTATGACTGATGCCCACATTGTGGCGCTGATTGATGCATGGCCTGCGCCGGTTCTTCAGCACCTCAAGTCCCGAGTGCCAGCCAGTTCGTTGTCGTGGACATTGGATATCATTCACCCGAGACCACCCGTCGAACCTGGTGACTGGTTGTTATATAAGGCAAAAATTGATCAGGCCGGGAATGGCTATTGTCATTTCGACGCCGAGGTCTGGACGCCCCGAGGCGAGCTACTGGCCATCAGCCGCCAGACTGTAACTGTATTCGGTTAACTGACTCAGGCTGCCATTTCTGATCTTAGTGCATCAATTATAATCCGGGCAAAAGCCTCAGGAGAGTCTTCCTGCAGGAAGTGCCCGCCCCGCAGTGTGATGTGGGGCTGTCCGAGTGCCCCCGGGATACGCCGCTGCATGTCGCGGTCTACGCCACGGGTTATAGGATCGCCACTGCTGAAGCAGGTAATGAAAGGCTTCCTCCAGGTGTCCAGAACTTTCCATGCGGCCTTGTTGGCGTTACTCGCCGGATCATCTGGTGAGACGGGTACAAGCTTGGGGAAGGCACGTGCTCCTGCCTTGTACTCTGCAGACGGGAAGGGCGCCTCGTAGGCAGCCAGCTCATGCTTGTTCAGTGTCCGCTCGGTTCCGAGCTGCACAATCCGGCTAACCGGAAACCAGGGGCTGTGCGTCGCAAAAGCCTTCCATACCGTGAACATTGCAGGCGCTCTGGTATCTCCGGTTGGCAGCATGCCATTGGCAACAATGATGCGCTGGAACCGGTTTGGCAGTTCTGCTGCAAGTCGCAAACCCAGAAGTGAACCCCAGTTCTGGCACACCAGGGTTATGTTCCTGAGATCCAGGGTCTCAAGCCAGTATTTAAGCCATGTCATGTGGCGGCTGTAGCTGTAATCATCAACGGATGCAGGCTTGTCAGATTTACCAAAACCCACAAGATCTGGCGCCAACACCCTGTGCCCGGCATCAACTACCAGAGGAATCATATGGCGGTAAATATAAGACCAGGAAGGTTCTCCATGGAGCATAAGCACGGGTGATGCACCTGCCGGGCCTTCGTCAACATAGTGCATTCGCAGGCCAGGCTCGACCTCCCGATAATGCGGGCTGAAGGGATAATCCAAGAGACCCGTAAAGCGGTCCTCATCGGTTCTCAGAATACGCATGCCATCGACTGTCCTGACTGATTGGTTGCGTGATTGCCAGGGTTTCCAGTTTCCGGAACCGCTACAACACTCTTCAAGGCAAAAGAATAAATCAGTTGGGGATTTTATGTGTTTGAGTTGCGTAACAGAGCGTTGCGGCTTTGAATCAGATTTAGTCAGGATCGATTTTTGGGCGTCGGTTGGAGCGTTTGTCATCCCAGTCCAGATTCTTGGGGTCGTACCAGCCGATCGCATTGAGGACTTTTTCACGTGTGGATGCCGAAAGGGTTGGCCAGAGCTCCTGAAAGTCGTCCAGCCCCTGGTCGCGGAAACGCTGCTGTTTGCTCTGGAGGCGGTTTATAATTCGTGGCAGTTGCAGTGCCTCGCCCAACTGGCCCGGTACAAGAACTTCCTGCCCCAGAACTTTGCGGCGATGAGTTCTGGCTGCCAAAACCCGCCGCAATTCTGCCGCGGCTTCCAGAGCCGTTTCTATGGTAAAGGTTTCCAGTTCCAACGCATGACCTGTTTAATTGCCGATCAACAGCCGTTCACTATAACCTGAAGCACACGCCAGTGGCCACGCGGTCATGTTAGGCTAACGCGCGTCTGAACTTTACTGGGATAAATGGAATTATGTACGAAAAACTTGAGACACGAACTTTTCTAGCCATGTTGGTCGGAGTATCTCTGGCTTTCGTGTTTCTTATGAAGCCTTTTTTTGGCCCCATCTTCTGGGCAATTGCTATCGCGTTGATTTTTTCCCCCTTCCAGGTATTTCTGGTAAGCCGGATTGGTGAACGGCCAAACGTGAATGCTTTGATTACATTAGCTGTCTGTATGCTGATCGTGGTGATTCCAGTGTTGGTTCTGGTGACGTCTCTTGTGGCTGAGGGGCTGGGGCTATATCAGAAGATTCAGGACGGACAGATAAACCCCGGTGAGTATATTGATCAGGTGAACAAGTCCTTTCCGGCAATTCAGTCATTGCTGGCTCAGTTTGATATCAGCTTTAGCGAAATCCGTGATCGGGCCGTCAATCTGTTTGTAGGTGGTAGTCAGTTCCTTGCCAAACAGGCTCTGGGGTTTGGCCAGAATACCTTCCAGTTTTTCCTTGGGCTGGCTCTTATGGTGTATCTGGCATTCTTCCTGTTACGGGATGGCAGCAAACTGATTGATCTGATGATCCGTGCATTGCCTCTGGGTGATGAGCGTGAGCGCCTGCTGTTTGCAAAATTTGCGGAAGTAACCCGCGCAACAGTTAAAGGTAACCTTCTGATTGCGATCATTCAGGGGGCTTTGGGCGGCATTATTTTCTGGATTCTCGGGATTGGCGGGGCGCTGCTGTGGGGCGTGGTGATGGCCATGTTTTCATTGCTGCCAGCTGTAGGTGCAGCGTTGGTGTGGGTGCCTGCGGCGATCTATCTGGCTGCCGTGGGCGATATTGTCCCGGCTGTGGTACTCACTATATTTGGCGTAGTCGTGATAGGGCTTGCTGATAATCTCCTGCGTCCGATTCTGGTTGGGAGGGATACCAAGTTACCGGATTACATTGTGCTGCTTTCCACCTTGGGCGGTATTGCCATGTTTGGTATAAATGGTTTTGTAATGGGCCCGCTGGTTGCGGCGTTGTTTATGGCGTTCTGGGGAATCTTTATCAGAGAGTTCAGCGAAGAGGCACAAGAGCAGAGTAATAATGCCGAGTAAAGCTGCTGAGGATTGTGACTGGTCGTTGTTCTGACCGGGATATTTAAAAAAACCGCGCAGGCAACCTGCGCGGTTTTTTTATGCAAAAGCCCGGCTTAACCGAGTTTTTCCAGATCCCTTACAGCCCCTTTGTCGGCGCTGGTTGCCAGCAGGGCGTAGGCTTTCAATGCGGCAGATACCGCACGCTCTCTGGGTAGCTCGGGCTTCCAGCCCTTGGCATCCCGCGCTTCGCGGCGACGATCCAGTTCCTGCTGGTCCAGCTGAACATTGATGGACCTCTGAGGAATATCGATGATGATCCGGTCGCCGTTTTCAATCAGCCCTATGGCTCCGCCGGAGGCTGCTTCCGGGGATGCATGACCGATGGAAAGTCCTGAGGTGCCGCCGGAGAAGCGTCCGTCGGTAAGCAGGGCGCATTCTTTGCCCAACCCTTTGGATTTGAGATAGCTGGTCGGGTAGAGCATTTCCTGCATACCAGGGCCACCTTTGGGGCCTTCGTAGCGGATAATGACCACTTCGCCGGGTTTGACTTCATCAGCCAGTATGCCCGCAACGGCGGAGTCCTGGCTCTCAAAAACCCGGGCCACACCTTCAAATACGTAGATGCTTTCGTCTACACCTGCGGTTTTTACAACACAGCCATCCACGGCGATGTTCCCGTACAGAACCGCCAGTCCGCCCTCGGAGCTGTATGCGTGCTCAACGGACCGGATACAGCCCGCCTCACGGTCACCATCGAGAGTTGGCCAGCGGGTATTCTGGCTAAAGGCTGTCTGGGTGGGAATTCCTGCGGGCCCCGCTTTATAAAACTCGATAACTTCTGGTGGTGGGGTGCGCATGATATCCCAGGTTTCCAGAGCTTCCTTCATGGTTTTGCTGTGAACCGTGGGGAGGTCGGTATTGATCAGGCCTCCACGCTCAAGCTCTCCGATAATGCCCATGATACCGCCGGCGCGATGCACGTCTTCCATATGGTATTTGGGGGAGTTTGGAGCCACTTTGCACAGCTGAGGCACCCGTCGGGAAAGCTGATCAATTTCATTCAGGGTGAATGGAACCCCGCCTTCCTGTGCAGCAGCCAACAGGTGCAGAATGGTGTTGGTGGATCCGCCCATGGCGATGTCCATAATCATGGCGTTCTCGAATGCGCCCATGGAGGCAATGGTGCGCGGCAGAACGCTGTCATCATCCTGTTCGTAATAGCGTTTCGCATTCTCCACAATCTGACGGCCGGCCTTCAGGAATAGCTGCTCCCGGTCTGCATGGGTAGCCAGCATGGAGCCGTTACCGGGCAGAGCCAGGCCGATAGCTTCGGTCAGGCAGTTCATGGAATTTGCAGTAAACATGCCGGAGCAGGAGCCGCAGGTAGGGCAGGCGCTGCGTTCATATTCTGCAACCATTTCATCGTCGGCGCTGGGGTCTGCGGCAATAACCATTGCGTCGACCAGATCGAGCTTGTGCTCTGACAGCTTCGTCTTGCCAGCCTCCATGGGCCCGCCGGATACGAAAATGGTTGGAATGTTCAGGCGCATGGCGGCCATCAGCATGCCCGGTGTTATTTTGTCGCAGTTGGAAATACACACCAGCGCATCGGCGCAATGGGCATTCACCATATACTCAACAGAGTCAGCGATTATTTCGCGGGATGGCAGAGAATAGAGCATGCCGTCATGGCCCATGGCGATGCCATCATCTACTGCGATGGTGTTGAATTCTTTGGCGACACCACCGGAGGCCTCGATTTCGCGGCACACGAGCTGCCCCAGATCCTTAAGGTGGACGTGTCCGGGCACAAACTGGGTGAAGGAGTTGGCAACGGCAATAATCGGTTTGCCGAAATCATTATCTTTCATGCCGGTTGCGCGCCAGAGGGCGCGCGCGCCGGCCATGTTACGACCTGCGGTGGAAGTCCGCGAACGATACTGAGGCATGATGCTCTGATCTCTCTGTATAAATACTTGATGAGTGCTGTTCAGGGGATAAAGGATACCAGATTAGCCCCCTACACATGGTTGTTTTCCTGCATGATGGTTACAATAGGTTACAGATTCCACAATTCAATGCCCTGCTTTGATCCTACCAAGGAGATTGTTTATGGCGAGCCAGGAAAGCCTGCCGCTACGTCGTCTTAAAGAATTTCAGCCGCTTAACCGTCTGACTGATGATCAGTTGGTTGTGCTGGCAAGTCGTGCAGAGCGCAGAACCCATGGGCCCGGCCAGCGAGTACTGGAGCGGGGTGTACGGGATGGCCTGGACTATTTTCTGGTAACCGGGAAGGTAGAGCTGGAATCCGTGGATGGCCGTAAAAATGTTGTTGAAGCTGAAACGGAAAAGGCCCTGAATCCAATAGCCAGGCTACAACCGAGAATGTACGACGTTACCGCTGTAACTTCGTGCGAGTTTCTGGTTATTGAGCAGGATGTTCTCAACCAGCTGTTGCGGGCAGCTCCAGTCGCCCAGGTTGAGATGGCTTCAGGTGAGAGCAGTGACAGCGAAGAAAGTGAGGAACACCACCTTTTGATGGAGTTTTACGCTGAGCTTCGTTCCAATCAGCTCCAGCTGCCCAGCGTCCCCGATGTTGCCTGGAAAGTACGGCGCATGGTGGACAAAGAAGATTCTACAGCGGATCAGGTGGCCACAGCCGTGTCAGCGGATCCTGCTATAGCTGCCAAACTGGTTCGCGCCTGTAATAGCCCTCTTTACCGGGGGTTCAGCGATGTGCGCAATGTCCGTGAATCGGTCATTCGTCTCGGTATGAGAACAACACGGCAGCTCGTGACAGTGTTTTCCATGCGGGAGGTATTCAAGAGCCGCCAGCCATCGCTGCAGAAAGAGATGGAAAGGTTATGGCGACACTCCCGTGAAGTGGCTGCTCTGTGCTGGGTACTGGCAGACCATGCCACCCGCCTCAACCCGGAAGAAGCACTGCTGGCAGGCCTGCTTCACGACATAGGTGTGGTTCCGGTGCTCGTACAGGCAGAACACCATGTAAATCTGTTTGCTGACGACGCCAATCTCCAGAATGCCATCAGTGAGCTTCGGGCTGATGTCGGGACCGCTGTTCTGGAAAGCTGGTCTTTCCCGACAGCGTTCGTTGACGCTGTAAGGTACGCAGAAGACTGGACTTATGAAAGCCGGGAAGCAGAGCCACAGCTGGTGGATGTAGTGATTGTTGCTCAGCTCCACGCCATGATTGGTTCGAATCAGAGTGAAGGCCTGCCTCCGTTTGACCAGGTGCCAGCCTACCGCAGGCTTGGCGAACTTGAGCTGAATGCATCTCGTAGTCTTGAGCTTCTGACTGAGGCGCGGGCGCGGGTAGAAGAGGTCCAGCAGTTGCTGTCCATCCGATGAAAACTCCGATTTTCCCCCTTAACTCCATTGTGCTGCCTGGCGGAAGAATTCCATTGCAGCTGTTTGAACCGCGCTATATCGATATGCTGACCAGCTGTCTGAAGAATGATCAGGGGTTTGTCATAGCTTTGCTGCGTGACGGTGAGGAAACGGGAGATCTGGTGTCTTTTTATAAAATCGGCACCTATGTCCGCATTATTGATTTCCAGCAATTGGACAACGGGTTGCTGGGGATTACCGTAGAAGGCGAGTCTAAAGTTGCTATTGCGCAGAGCTGGCGGCAGGGTGATGGGTTAAACCTTGGAGAAGTGGAGTTCGTGCCGGAAGAAGCTTCCGAAGCTATCCCTGTTGCCTTTCATGAGTTGCCTTCTGTTTTGCGTGCGCTTTTTCAGCATCCGGTTATTGCTGAGTTAGGTATGCGAGTCGATTATGAGGATGCCCGGGATGTCAGCTGGCGGTTGACCGAGCTCTTGCCTCTGGATAAGCAGGAAAAGCAGAACCTTGTGGAAATGCGGGATCCCCTTGCGCGCCTGGAGCGTTTGCAGGGATTGCTTGAGGCTCTCGACGAGGGCTGATGTCTTTTACAGAACCGGAGCATACTTCTGGATGGCGTCTGACCACATGAAGCAGATATAGCTTGCAAGGTAGATCAGCCAGACCAGTGCCGCCAGAACACTCACTACATCCGGCGCGATAGGCACTCTGTCAAACCTGCTGAAACTGGCTCTTGTCGCCCCCGTGATTGCCAGTCCAAGCAGTAACCCCCCCAGGATATCGCTGAACCAGTGCACGCCCAGATAAAGCCTGCTCAAGGATACAGGGATCAGTGGTAACGAGAGCAGTATGTACGTTTGCCAGCGCTTGCGCTTGCTGGTTTCTGCAGCGACGAAGCTGGCGAGCAGCGTAACAAGTACTGTAATGCCTGTGGTATGGCCGCTGGGAAAGGAGCCGGATGATGGTGGGGTTGCAACCTGATCCGGGCGCACTGTGCCGATCACAGATTTCAGTCCCCAGACCAGCGCAATGGTTATGGCTGTGGCCAGAAGGATATGCACGGCCGCCGCATAGTGGCCTCGAAAAGCCAATGCAAGGCATGCCAGTACTGCCGCCGCGATCAGAACCGGTGGGTCGCCCATGAGTGTGGCCGCGATCGCAGGCGCATCAAACAATGGCCGCCGTAAATCACTGAACCATTGCAGCGTCAGTTGATCGAAAGGTTTGATTATTTCTGTCGTGACTGTGAGCTGACTCCAGAAAATAAACAGGGCAACGGAGCCGAAGGCCAGCATCAGCGAGGCTAGTGGGAACTCACCTTCATGTGCCGGGCGCTTATTGGTGTAAAGCCGCCAGAAGCGGTGGGTTGCGTCATATTGTGCCATTTGCCGCTGCAGCCACAGATAAATCCGGCCATTTTCAGCGAGGCCAAGCTGGAAACGAAATAGAATGATATAGATCGCCGCCAGAGTCGCGAGACTAACGCCGGTAACCAGGTAGAAGTGAGGTGGTGGCTGTACCTCACTAGCGAGGGCGCTTCCCACAAGAAAACCAGGCAGGATGTAAACTGGTGCCCAGCCAATGGCCGACCCTATGTTGAACGTAAGAAAGCGGCGCCAGGACATCAGAAGGGCACCTGCTATCAACGGGATCACCGGCCGGATCGGTCCTACGAAGCGTCCGATAATGACACTTTTGCCTCCGTGGCTGTGGAAGAAGTGCTCGCCTTTGGTAATCAGCTCCGGGTAACGGCTCAGTGGCCACACACTGGTCAGTCGGCCCTGAAAAAGTCTGCCAATGGCAAAGCTCACGGTATCTCCCGCAATTGCTCCGAGCCCGGCCCATGCCAGTACCGGCATCAGAGGCATGCCTGTCTGCGCAGCCAGTGCGGCAATGGCAAACAGTAGTGCAACGCCAGGAACGATGATACCCGCAACCGCGAGCGATTCGACAAAAGCAGTACTGAAAAGAGCAAATGATAACCATCCCGGGTTGGCGCTCAGCCACGCGGCCAGATCCGGAAACCAGGCGTTGTTCATGTACTGAGCGTCTCTCCCGGGCAGAACCAGGCCGAGTCAGCACCGCGCCGGCGGGCTTCAAGCATCGCCTGATGTGCACGTTTCCGGAGTGTGTCGGTGCGGGTATCACCGCTACCGCGCGTTGTGCAGCCCAGGCTTACGGTGGCCTTGCCGATCACTGGCCAATGGTTTTCGGAGACGGTGCGCCTTATGCGCTCGGCAATCACCCGTGCGCCTTCCTCCGAAGTGAAAGGCAGGATCAGGAAGAACTCCGAGTCGTTCAGGGTGTACAGAGTGTCGCCCGCACGGATTACTCCGAACAGGTGTTGGGTCATATTGTAAAATAATCCCTGCATACCGGGTTTTCCGTGGAGGTCCGTCGCCTCGTCGGCATAGTCTATGGTCAGGTTGATCACCGAGAGACTATGGCCAGTGGCAATTGCCCGGCTGATTTCTTTTTGCAATGTCTCGTCGAGAAAGCGGGCGTTGTGGGCGCCTGTAACCGGATCGGTAATGGCAAGGTCTTCTGCAGACTGGGCCATATGGTCGTAATGCCATATATAAAGTGCAGCGACTGTCAGGGTTATGAGCAGGCCGCTGACTGCCGTGAGGGCATCTGCGGGAGGCTGCTTCACAAAAAGCAGGACTGCCATGGGACCAAGCAGGAGCAGGGACAGCATGAGTGCCTGGCGGAGGGGTAGTATCAGCAGGTTGAGGACCAAAAGCGGCATGGCCCAGTGGGTGATGCCTGTACTGTTCATTGTCAGCATGGCCGCCAGAAGTCCGCTGTTCAGGCCAGTGAGAATAATCAGGTGGCCGGGGGCAGAGAGTTGGTGCCGTCGACTCAGTAGCGTATAGGCAACACCCGCAAGTGTCAGGGTAGCCATGCCGGCGGCCAGGTAGAAAAGCTCATAAAAACCATAGCGAAAGTTTTGCAGTGCCAAAGTGGAAATGAACAGGGTGGCAAGTCCGTAGCCAATGCTGTGGGTCCAGGTTCTCAGCCGCGTTTCTGTCATGTTGCAGATCCCTCCGCATTTGGCTGGGCCCGGCTGATCGGTGTCCGGGTGCTGTAGGCCTGAGTACGGTTGCCGCCCTGTTGCTGTGCGCGCCTAAGCGCGTTAGCCGCACTCTGATGCAAGCTGTTTGCATCATCTCCGATGTTTAATCCGGCTACACCGGTGCTGACTGTAAGGTTCATACCGTGGGTTTCCAGCAGGGAGCAGAGTCCTTTTCGGATTGTTTCTGCCTGGGTGATGGCCTCCTGGGTGGCTATGCCCGGCAAAATGACCAGGAACTGCAGATCTGCTGCACGGTAATAAGTATCAAAATCCCGTATCTGAGAGTGCAGGAAGCGGCCGATTCGTGGAAGAATTGAACGTATGTCCTCGTCCGGGTCGTTGTCACTGGCATGGGCGTCGAGGCCGACCATGATGATGGACATGTCTGTGCCCTCGCGCTCGCTGCGCTGGATTTCTTTATGTAGATCTGCAGAAAGATATTCGCGGCTGGCAGCCTGAGTGAGTTCGTCTGTACGTCTCAGGGGAGCCAGTTGGCGGGTTTTATAGTCCCGCAGGAAAATCAGCACGGCAGAAAGCATAACGGTCAGCAGAAGCGCGCTGATCATCTGGTGGCGGTCAGCAATCCCTTCGGCCCAGTGAGCTGCGATCATTGCAAGGATGACCATGACCAGGGTTATCAGGGCTGCGATTCCACGGGGAACCAGAGCAAAGGCTACCAGTGCAAGGCCATAGAGCCAGTGGCTGAGTGCCCACGGACCTGTCCAGAAGCTTGTTGTCAGGAGTACCATCAATGCTGCAAAAAACAGTTTTTGAATTGCTGGCCATGGACTGATCTGGCGTCCAGGCTGAAAACTGCGCCCGCTGATAATGATACCGGCCGCCGCAGCGGCACATGCCGCAGTTAGTGGTTCTCCAAATATGGCGCACAGAACGGCGACTACCACGAAAAACGCAAGGCTGGCGTGTGATAACCGGTTCAGCAAAAACTTTTCGGCCGTCTGGGCCATGGTATTCGTCCTTTTTCAGGGTTCCCGTTGTACCGTAGCGGTATAATATCCGTTTGGGGTGCGTACTTGAAACGGGAAAGGTAAAGTTAGGCGCTTAATTCCTGAATTCTGGAAGCAAACACATAAGGGAAAGGGATGGATATTGCAGCTTATATGACCGAAGTGGGGCAGCAGGCCCGGGCGGCGGCAACACTTGTTGCCCGTTCAACGACCGAGGTACGGAATCGTGCGCTTCTGGCCACAGCCGATGCTCTGGATGCCGCGCGCACTGAAATGGCCGAAGCAAATGCCCGCGACCTCGCGAGCGGGAAGGAAAATGGCCTGGATGCTGCCATGCTTGACCGGCTTGAACTCACGCCTGCCCGTGTAGATGCCATGATTGAAGGGCTTCGCCAGGTTGCCTCCTTGCCCGACCCCATTGGCGCAATTAGCGATATGACATATCGCCCTTCGGGCATTCAGGTCGGTAAAATGCGGGTGCCTTTAGGTGTCATCGGCATTATTTATGAGTCGCGGCCCAATGTGACTGTTGAGGCTGCAAGCCTTTGTCTGAAATCAGGTAATGCCAGTATCTTGCGCGGGGGCTCCGAATCCATTCATTCCAATCAGGCCATTGCAGCGTGCCTGGCACGAGGCCTCGCTGAGGCAGGGCTGCCTGAATCGGCAGTGCAGGTTGTCAAAACAACCGACAGGGCTGCTGTTGGCGAGCTCATTACTATGCCGGAATACGTGGATGTGATTGTGCCCAGAGGCGGAAAGGGGCTGATTGAGCGAATCAGCCGGGATGCTCGTGTGCCAGTAATCAAGCACCTTGATGGTGTATGTCACGTTTACGTTGATAGCCATGCGGATCCGGAAAAGGCCTTGCGGGTAGCCGTTAATGCCAAAACCCATCGCTACGGCACCTGTAACACCATGGAAACCCTGTTGGTAGACAAGGAAGTTGCAGCGGATATGTTGCCACTATTGGGGCCTGCATTTATTGACAAAGGTGTTGAATTACGAGGGTGTGAACAGACCCGGGAGATACTGGCAGATATAAAGGCTGCTACGGAAGCTGACTGGGAAGAGGAGTATCTGGCTCCGATACTGGCCGTTCGCGTAGTGGACGGGTTGGACGGTGCTATCGCGCACATTAACCGGTACAGCTCCCAGCATACCGACAGCATCATCACGGAGAATTACACCCGGGCCCGGAGATTTATCACAGAAGTTGATTCAAGCTCTGTGATGGTTAACGCATCAACTCGTTTTGCCGATGGTTTCGAGTATGGCCTGGGTGCCGAGATTGGTATCTCAACAGACAAGATACACGCCCGGGGCCCTGTTGGTCTGGAGGGTCTGACCTCGCAAAAGTACGTTGTGTTTGGCGATGGGCACATCCGGGCCTGATGGCGATGCATGTAATCTATGGCGGTACCTTCGACCCGGTGCATCACGGCCATCTGCGTCTTGCTCTGGAGGTTGGTGAACGGCTGGGCAAGGTGCCGGTCAGTCTTGTGCCATGCCATATTCCGCCCCACAGGGGTGATACCGGTGCAACGGCTGCACAGCGCTTGCATCTGCTGAAAGTTGCGATAACTGACGAACCTCTTCTGCGCATTGATGATCGTGAGCTACGCCGGGAGGGTGCATCCTATACCGCAGATACGCTGCGCCAGTTACGCAAGGAGCTGGGATCCGATGTGCCACTGGTTATGGTGGTAGGCACGGATGCATTTGCCGGGTTTGACAGCTGGAAAGAGTGGGAACAGATTATCCATCTGGCCCATATTATTGTGGTGCGGCGTCCCGGCTCAGAACTGGACCCGGCAGGCCAGCCGGCACGCTTGCTGGCAGAGCGGAGAGTCTGGCACCCGGGCGATCTTGAAGGCTCGGCGTCGGGCTGTATTCTGGAGATGGATCCACCCTGGCTGGACATCTCGGCAACGGGTATTCGCGAGCGTATTGGTACAGGTCGGTCGCCCCGTTATCTCGTGCCCGATGCGGTCTGGGAGGAGATTCAGTGTAAGGGGCTATATGGAGCATGCCCCGTGAAGAAGTTTTAGTGTTACAATCGCGCTTGATTATGACTTTTCGGGTGGCCATTCCGGCCGGCACCCGGACAACAAGGTGATTATGCAGGCAGAGCAACTCAAAGATCTGATAGTGAGCTCACTTGAAGACGTAAAAGCAAAAGACATCAGTGTTGTTGATGTTCGGGATCGCACCAGCGTTACCGATTTCATGGTTCTGGCATCCGGGACCTCCAGCCGCCACGTGAAATCCCTTGCGGATTCCGTTGTCGTTGACGCCAAAGAGAAGGGTGTTCGTATCGGCAGTGTGGAAGGTGGCGGCGGCAGCGACTGGATCCTGGTGGACATGGGTGACGTCGTTGTTCACGTGATGCTACCCGCCACCCGTGAGTTTTATGACCTGGAACGTTTTTGGCGCGATGCGCCAGATGTCGATGCTGCAGGCAGCGAGTAATCATGCGGTTGCGCCTGATCTGTGTGGGGCAGAAAATGCCCGACTGGGTCACTAAAGGCTACGAAGATTACGCACGTCGTATGCCCCCGGAACTGCCATTGGAGTTGGTCGAGATTGCCATGCCTCATCGTGGCAAAAACCCTGACATCCCAAGGCTGATGCAGCGCGAGAGCGAGGCAATACTTGCGGCTACGGGGCGCAGGGACCGGGTCGTTGCCCTGGAAGTAACCGGGCGACCCTGGTCTACCGAGAAACTGGCCAGCCAGCTTGAAAGCTGGCAGCAGGACGGCCGGGATGTAAGTTTTCTCGTAGGTGGCCCGGACGGCCTGGCAGAACCTTGTCGCCAGCGTGCCGATCAGCAATGGTCTCTTTCTCCTCTCACACTGCCTCATCCTCTGGTACGTATCCTGCTGGCAGAGCAGTTATACAGAGCCTGGTCGATTACCCGTAACCACCCGTACCACCGGGCTTAGGAAGCATCTATGCCGTGGGGTGAAATCAAGGATACAGCTGCCGAGCGCCGGCTTTTCCAGCGCAGAGCCTTTGTAATGCTGATGATGGTGTTTCTGCTACTGGCAGGGCTGGTCGCACGTATGTACCAGCTCCAGATAGTAGAACACGATATCTACACCACCCTCTCCGATAAGAACCGCGTTCAGGTTCAGTCTGTGCCGCCTCCGCGTGGGCTCGTTTACGACAGGAATGGCGTGCTTTTAGCTGAAAACCGCCCGGTATTCAGTGTGACGGTCGTGCCTGAGCGGGTTGGCGGGATGGATGCAACCCTGGAGCAGCTAGTCAGGATTCTTGATATTTCTGAAGAGGACCTGGAGCGGTTTCAGCGCCGTCTGCGCGAGCCCCGACGGCCGTTTCAGGAGATTCCCCTGCGTTATGATCTGACCGAAGACGAGATTGCCCGCCTGGCGGTACATCGCCATGAACTGCCAGGGGTGGAAGTGGAGGCGGAACTGGTTCGGTACTATCCACACAGTGAGCTGACAGCCCATGCACTGGGCTTTGTCGGCCGTATTAATCGTGACGAACTGCAGCGGATTGACCCGGTTAACTACGCGGGTACAAACTATATTGGTAAATCCGGCGTCGAGCGTTTTTATGAAGAGTTGCTTCACGGAAAGGTTGGTTACCAGCATGTGGAAACCAACGCGCGGGGCCGTACTTTAAGAGTTCTGGAGCGGGAAAACCCTGTTCCGGGTGAAGATCTGGAACTTCATATCGACCTGCGGCTACAGAATCGCGCGCACGAGCTTCTTGACGGTCGCCGTGGGGCTATTGTTGCCATTGAGCCCGCAACCGGCGGGATACTGGCACTTGCCAGCGTGCCGGGTTTCGATGCAAACAAGTTTGTTACCGGTATCAGTGTGGCGGATTACGGCGAGCTGAGGGACAGCAAGGATAAACCTTTGTTCAACCGGGCCTTGCGTGGGCAATACCCTCCCGGCTCTACGCTCAAACCTATGTTAGCCATTGCGGCTCTTGATAGTGGCGCTGTGACGCGAGATCACACCATCTGGGATCCGGGGTACTTCCAGTTCAACTCTTCTGGCCGTCGGTACAGAGACTGGAAACGAGGCGGGCACGGCTGGGTTGATCTGACCTATGCAATGGCTCAGTCCTGTGATGTTTATTTTTATGAAGCGGCTGTGGAGATGGGCGTGGACACCATGCACAGCTATCTGTCTCGTTTTGGTTTTGGCGAAGATGCAACTCTGGATGTATCCGGCGCTCTTAGCGGTCTTCTGCCATCGCGGGAATGGAAGCGGGCAATGCGCAATGAACCCTGGTATCCCGGAGACTCTGTCAACCTCGGTATAGGCCAGGGTTTTATGCTTGCAACTCCGTTGCAGCTTGCCACTGCAACAGCCTTGATTGCCAATCGCGGGGAATGGGTTGAACCGCGGCTGCTTAAGGATATTCAGGGGGACAGGTCGGTCGAGGAGTTCTTGCCAAGTGAGACCCACGAACCCCTGAAGCTCAAAGACCCGACTGATTGGGATTTTATCGCGGATGCTATGGCGGAAGTTATGCATGGCGCCAAGGGAACTGCGCGTTCCGCTGCCAAGGGGGCATCTTACCGGATGGCAGGGAAGACGGGCACCGCTCAGGTGTTCAGTCTGGCCGAAGATGAAGAATACGAGGCCGAAGAAATCCGGGAGCGGTTGCGTGACCATGCCCTGTTTGTTGGTTTTGCGCCGTTAGAAAATCCCCAGATCGCTGTTGCCGTAATTGTTGAGAATGGCGGTGGTGGCAGCAGTACCGCTGCACCTGTTGCCCGGGCACTGTTCGATGCCTGGCTGCTTGAGTTTTCTGCGGCCAGCGACGGTGCACTGATCAGCAAAACAGATTCCGGAATCGGGGAGCGTTGATGGCTACGCGGGAAGTACTTGGTTCAACTGCCAGCAATCCTCTTGGGCGACCCAGAGGGTTTTGGTCTGTTCTGCATGTGGACCCGATATTGCTGTTGTTGCTTCTGGCCCTGGTTTCAGGCGGGCTGTTCGTGCTTTACAGCGGCGCAGATCGCAATTTTTCAGTGGTTAAAGCTCAGGGTATACGTTTTGGGATTGCCTTTGCGGTGATGCTGGTTTTTGCCCAGCTTGACCCCTCCGTGTTCCGGCGCTGGGCTCCCTGGCTCTATGGTCTGGGCCTGATGGGGCTGGTTGCTGTGATTTTTGTGGGTGTTGGAGCTAAAGGTGCACAGCGTTGGCTGGCTCTGCCGGGGCTGCCCAGATTCCAGCCATCAGAATTGATGAAACTGGTAGTGCCTATGATGGCAGCCTGGTATCTGTCGCAGCACTTTTTGCCGCCAAAGCTGTCTCGTATCGGTGTGGGTCTGGCAATTGTGTTGTTGCCCATGGTGCTGATCATGAAGCAGCCGGATCTCGGGACATCGCTTCTCGTGGGTATGGCTGGGTTATTTGTGGTGTTTTTTGCCGGCATGAGCTGGAAGCTTATCAGTGCGTTTGTTGTGATGGTTTCTGTTGCCGCACCTGTGATGTGGTTTTTTGGAATGCGCGATTACCAGAAGCAGCGTGTGCTTACGTTGCTGGATCCCCAGAGTGATCCATTGGGTGCTGGCTGGAATATCATTCAGTCCAAAACAGCTATCGGCTCTGGCGGCCTGGATGGAAAGGGGTGGCTTCAGGGTACTCAGTCACATCTTGAATTTCTCCCGGAAAGTCACACAGATTTTATTGTCGCCGTGTTAGCAGAGGAATTTGGTTTTATCGGAATGCTGATACTGCTCAGCGTGTACTTTCTGATTATTCTGCGTTGCCTCTATATTTCTGTTACCGCTCAGGACTCATTCAGCCGGCTGGTTGCTGGTGCTCTGACAATGACGTTTTTCATCTATGTATTTGTAAATGTTGGCATGGTGAGTGGCCTGCTCCCTGTGGTGGGGGTACCTCTGCCACTGGTTTCCTACGGGGGCACCTCAACCGTCACACTGATGGCAGCGTTTGGTATTCTGATGTCCATACACACCCACCGAAGAATGATAACGGCCTGATGTCAGGCAGGTAATGGTTATACATGCAGGGAACCCGTTACAATGGTGAGTACCACGGCCTGTTACTTATCTGGCGGCAGGTATTTCAGAGGGTTTCCTGACAGTGATATTTAATCGTTTATGTTTATGGCTGGTGACATCCGCAGTTCTGGCGCTGGCCGGATGTGCTTCAACGTCTGCGCCAACCAGCACAGATCATTCATCACGCTATACAATCACCCAGGACAGAGCTCCTTCCGGAAACTTTGATGCCTCTGGTTTGTCAGATGCCGTACCTGTATACCAGGCGCCGGTCAACGCTGGAAATAAATCGCCCTATACGGTGTGGGGCAAGCGTTATACTGTGATGGATAGCAACGACGGATATGTCGCTCGCGGCACCGCAAGCTGGTATGGCGAAAAGTTTCATGGGCATAAGACATCCAATGGCGAAACCTTCGACATGTATCAGATGTCAGCGGCCCACAAATCCCTGAGAATCCCGGGCTATGCCAGGGTTACTAACCTGGCTAACGGTCGTTCGGTGATTGTCCGGGTTAATGACCGGGGGCCGTTTCATGGGGATCGCCTGATCGATTTGTCCTACGCTGCGGCCAAAAAGCTGGGTTATCAGTCACACGGAACCGCGCAGGTGGAAGTGGCCGCAATTACGGTCAAGCCGGATGGCAGCATGTTTATTGCAGGCCAGCCTTTTGTTTCTGAGGGGCAGTCGGTCGTTCGGTCTACTGTTCCCGCAGAGGAAAGTACAGTGGGGATAGATGAAAGTCTGGGCGACGGCGGGCTGTTTGTTCAGCTGGGCTCGTTCAGTAGTCGTGATCCTGCGGAAAAACTGCAGGTTCGCGCCGAGAGCGTACTTGGTGACCCCGTCAGGGTGCGAGCTGTAGACACTGACTCCGGGCGCTTTCACCGGGTACAGGTTGGCCCTTTTCAGGACGAAGGCAGTGCAAGAAAGACCCAGAGCCTGCTGGAAGCCAGAGGATTTTCTCAGTCAATTGTACTGACCGATTCTCACTGAGCGTCAGATCATACCTAAAACACACTAACGACGAATGAATGGACCCATGGCACTAAAATCAGTTTTCCGCTCGCTCTCTTTTATCTCTGCGTCACTCGCTTTTGTGTTGATGCTTTCAGTATCAGCTAAAGCCATGTCTCAGACTGTGCTGATTCCGTCTCCGCCACAGATTGCTGGTAGTTCCTACGTTCTGATGGATCCGAAAAGCGGTCGTATCATTATGGAGCAGAACAGTAATGAGCGGCTGCCGCCGGCCAGCCTGACCAAAATGATGACGGCCTATATCGTTGAGCGTGAACTGGATGAGGGTCGGATCAGTATGTCCGATATGGTCCCCATCAGTGTAAAGGCGTGGAAAACAGAGGGCTCGCGCACGTTTGTGAAAGAAGGCACCAGTGTGTCTGTGGAGGATCTTCTCAAGGGTGTCATTATTCAGTCGGGCAATGATGCTTCTGTTGCGCTGGCTGAGTTTATTGCCGGTAGTGAAGGGGCCTTCGTTGATATTATGAATCAGCAGGCCCAGTTATTGGGTATGAAGGACACACATTTCCAGAATGCTACTGGCCTGCCGGCTTCCGATCACTTTTCTACCGCCTATGACCTGGCTATTCTGGCCCGTGCGATCATTAATGATTACCCCGACAACTATCCGATCTATGCGCAGAAGCATTTCACTTACAACAACATCCGTCAGCCTAACCGCAACAGTCTGTTGTGGCGCGATGACAGTGTTGATGGCCTGAAAACCGGCCACACTGAAGAGGCAGGGTATTGCCTTGTCGCCTCTGCGAAACGCAATAACACCCGCTTTATTGCGACGGTAATGGGTACCAGCAGTTCGCAGGCGCGTTCACAGGAAATCCAGAAAATGCTGAACTACGGCTTCCGCTACTATGAGAGCGATCGCCTGTTTAGTGCGGGCCAGGAACTGATCAAGGCCAAGGTGTGGGGAGGTCAGTCGGATCAGCTTTCAGTGGGAGTTCTTGAGGACGCTTATGTCACCATTCCCCGCGGGTCCCGTGACAGCCTTGAATCCAGTGTGGATCTCGATTCGGTGATCAAGGCACCGGTCAGTGCCGGCGATGAGCTCGGACGAGTGAAGGTATCGCTCAACGGTGAGGTGCTGATAGATCAGCCCGTACTTGCATTGACTGATGTTCCTGACGGTGGCCTGTTCAAGCGCCTCTGGGATTCCATCAAGTTGTTTTTTATTCAGCTATTTTAGTAAGGGCGAACTGAGCCCGGGAGTTTAACGGCATGAGTGAGCCGAAAGCACCGAAAATTGAGTTTCCCTGTGACTATGCTATCAAGGTGATCGGCGATTCCGCTCCGGACTTTACGGAGTTTGTTGTAGGGGTTGTTGAACAGCATGCTCCGGGAGTCTCTGAGGCAGATATCTTCGTAAAAGACAGTAGCAAAGGACGGTTCTGCTCAGTTCAGCTGACTATCCTTGCCACAGGTGAGTCACAATTGGCCGCTTTGTTCAAAGACCTTAAAGCCAGTGGCCGCGTACATATGGTGTTATAGGACCAATGTCTGAGCTGATTGTCAGATCATTGGGCCTGCAGCCTTATCTGGAAACCTGGGAGGCCATGAAAAGCTTCACGGCGGACAGAGACGATAACACCAAAGATGAACTCTGGTGTCTTGAGCACCCTCGGGTGTATACGCAGGGGCAGGCGGGCAAGGCTGAGCATATTCTGGCCCCCGGTGACATCCCGGTTATTCCCGTAGACCGGGGCGGACAAGTGACCTACCACGGTCCGGGCCAGCTTGTGGTTTATCTGATGCTCAACCTGTCTCGCCGAAAGATAGGGGTGAGATCCCTGGTTGATGTTATCGAACAGGCAATTGTGCGCACACTGGCCGACCTGGATATCGTGGCTGAACCACGGGCAGATGCTCCGGGGGTGTATGTTGGTGACGCAAAAATCGCCTCTCTGGGCCTGCGGGTACGCCGTGGGTGCTCCTTTCATGGCCTGGCGTTGAATGTCCGGATGGATATGGAGCCGTTCAGGAGGATCAACCCCTGCGGTTATGCCGGGTTGGCCATGTGCCAGGTCAGCGACTTTGTTGCTTCAGTCTCCATTGATGATATTGAAAAGCGGCTGACGGCTCAGTTGGTAAACGGCCTCGGCGGTCCGGCAGTGGATTATCGTAAGGGCTGGTAAGGTCAGGCCGGCGTTCCCTTCTGATACGGGCATACATCGCAGAGGTTATACATGTCATCCAGACGCCCAGGTAAATCAGTCTCCCGCATCAAGACAGGCAGCTTCGAACGCCGGCTTAGTCTCACTCGCGCAGGGCTCTATGCCGGAACACGTATGGCTTCGCATATGGCTACCAACTGGTTCAGCAGCAAGGAGAAGCGGGATGAACGTCACCGCACCATGCTGTCCAGCCAGGCACGTTTTCTGGTAAATGAACTCGGGAAACTGAAGGGTAGCGTGGTCAAAATCGGCCAGGTGATGGCGTTGTATGGGGAGCATTTTCTGCCGGAAGAGGTTACCGAAGCACTGCACACACTGGAAGACCAGACGACTTCGCTGGAGTGGCCGGCAATAGAACGTGTACTCAAGACGGAGCTTGGGGCAGATCAGCTTGCGGAGCTGGATATAGATCCGGAGCCGATCGGGGCCGCTTCTCTCGGGCAGGTTCACCGGGCTCGTCGGCACAGGGATGGCCTGGAACTTGTGCTCAAGGTTCAGTATCCCGGTGTCGCAGATGCAGTCGATAGCGATCTGAATGCTGTTGCTCAGATGCTCCGCGTTGCGCGGCTGGTGAATTTCGGGCCGGAGTTTGAAGACTGGCTGGAAGAAGTCCGGCAGATGATGCACAGAGAGGTCGATTATCGCCTTGAGGCTCGTACCACGGAGAAGTTTCGCCAGATACTTGCCGATGACCCGCGTTTTGTTGTCCCCCGGGTATTGCCCGAGTATTCCTCTGCACAGGTAATCGCCTCAACATACGAGCACGGCCATTCAGTTAACTCTGATTCAGTGCGGAACCTGTCGCTCGCACGCCGTAGCAATCTGGGTAAGGCTGCTCTGGAGCTTTTCTTCCGTGAGTTATTCGTCTGGGGCGAAATTCAGACGGACCCGAACTTCGGAAACTATCGTATCCGCATCGCAGGAGAAGATGGGGAAGGGGTGGAGTGTGATCGCATTGTTCTGCTGGATTTTGGCGCTGTGCAGTCTTACTCCAGGGAGTTTCTTGACCCTGTCATCCAGATGATCCGGGCCTCATACGAAGACAACCTTGATGCTGTGATCGATGGCGGCGTAAAACTGCATTTCATGAGTACAGACTGGCCCGGTGACGTGTTGGAAAAGTTTGGCCGGGTATGTATGTCGGTTCTGGAGCCCTTATCCAGTGACCACGAAAGCTGGCCGGACTATGCCGTTAACAGTAAAGGCCAATACCGCTGGAAACAGAGCGATCTGCCATCGAGAGTTGCCCGGCAGGCGGCGCGCTCGGCCATAAACCGCTACTTCCGTGTGCCCCCGAGCGAGTTTGTGTTTCTTAACCGCAAGCTGATCGGCGTGTATACCTTCATTGCTGTGCTGCACTCTGAGTTCAATGGCGAGCCCTTGTTGCGCAAATACCTTTACGGTAGTGGCGAGGATACACCGGATGCTTCGGCGACCAGCCAGATCACAAAGGCGTAGCGCAGGCCTTTGCCAATACCCACAAGAATTACAAAATTGAGCCAGGGTACTCGCATGATGCCCCCAACCAGGGTCAGTGCATCTCCGCCTAAAGGAAGCCAGCCCAGAAGCAGGGACCACTGTCCGTAACGGTTAAAACTGTTTCTGGCTTTGTGTAACTGCACTTCACTCAGAGGAAACCAGCGCTTGTGTTTGAAGCGGTCTACCTGTCTTCCAATGGCGCCATTAACTACCGATCCTAAAGTGTTGCCCAATGTGGCCCAGAACCATAGCCACCATATGGAATACCCTTGTATTACCAGCGTTCCTGTCAGTATTTCCGAGTAGGCCGGCAGCAATGTGGCCGCTGCGAATGAGGTCAGGAACAGCGTCAGGTAGACCACAGAATTTTCCTAGCAATGTAGAGCATACCTCTCCATTCATCAGGCAAAAAAAGTTCTAAGTATCATCCGGTACTATGACGGTCATTCAAAGCATCAATTTTTAATTTCCTGTATTCATGTCATCATAAACTCAGGTTTTTGCAAAGGCCCGGAGAGATTTCGGGGAAATTGTTCTGGAGGTTTTTTATGGATCAGGTGACTATTTACGGCCGTTCAAGTTGTGGCTTTTGTGTGCGGGCAAAGAGCCTGTGCGAGTCCCGTGATATGCCGTATACCTGGGTCGACATGATTGAGCATGACATGACCAAAGCCGATATTGCTGACAAGATTGGACACCCCGTTTATACAGTTCCACAGATTCTTGTGGGTGACCGGTACATTGGCGGTTTTGACCAGTTTGCGGCTTACGTGCGCGAACAGGAAGCGAATCAGGCGCACTGAGCCAGGCTTTGAAGTTAAGGCGTGCCAGGAAAATAATGTTAAAAAAAGGCCCTGCAGGATTACTGCAGGGCCTTTTTGATAGCCGGGTTTAAATGGGCCGGTCAGAGTTGAAAGCTGGTTTTCAGCTTCTTCTCTGTCAGTGTATTTTTAAGCTTCGCGACCCGGGGCAAGCCATTATCGAATGGAGGGAAGCTCTCTCCCGCGATCAGTGGCTCGAGATACTCCCGGCAATCCCGTGTGATGCCAAAGCCATCATCAGTGATGTAATGGATTGGCATTTTCTTTTCCTGATTGGCAACTTCGCTGAGCGGCGCCTCTCCAATCTTCCAGATGTAAGGTTTTGCCTGCTCTCGCACGATGGTCGGCATAAGGGCCTGTTTACCTGCCAGCGCCATTTCTACCGCTGCTTTGCCTACAGCATAGGCCTGCTCAACATCCGTTGCTGACGCAATATGACGAGCACTGCGCTGGAGATAATCAGCGACGGCCCAGTGGTATTTGTGGCCTAACGCCTGCTTGACCATATTTGCCAGAGCTGGTGCTACGCCACCAAGCTGGGTGTGACCGAAAGCGTCTTTGGCGCCGGCATCTGCCAGAAAACGGCCGTCTTCATACTGGGCACCCTCGGAAGCGACAACGACGCAGTAGCCGTATTCCTTAACGCAGAAATCAACCCGTGCCAGGAATGCGTCACGGTTAAACGGAATCTCAGGGAACAGAATAATATGAGGTGGCTCGCCTTCCTCCTGGCCAGCCAGGCCGCCGGCAGCTGCAATCCAGCCGGCGTGGCGCCCCATTACTTCCAGAATAAATACCTTGGTGGACGTTTCGCACATGGATTTGATATCCAGGCTGGCTTCCAGTGTAGACGTGGCTATGTACTTGGCAACGGAACCAAAGCCCGGGCAGCAGTCCGTAAACGGCAGGTCGTTGTCGACAGTTTTGGGAACACCGATACAGGTAATGGGATAGCCCATTTTCTCGCCCATCTGGGAGACCTTGTAAGCTGTATCCTGGGAGTCACCACCGCCATTATAGAAAAAGTAGCCGATATCATGGGCGCGGAACACTTCAATAAGCCGCTCATATTCCCGACGGTTTTCCGAGAAGTTTTTCAGCTTGTGTCGACAGGAACCGAAAGCGCCGCCCGGGGTGTGGATAAGCGCCTGAATGGCATCATCAGTTTCAAGACTGGTATCAATCAACTCTTCGTTCAGCGCACCCAGAATACCGTTGCGCCCGGCAAAGACTTTGCCGATCTTGTCCGGGTGCTTGCGGGCGGTCTGAATGACTCCGCAGGCACTGGCATTAATAACGGCGGTAACACCGCCAGACTGAGCGTAGAATGCGTTCTTGATGGCCATCTCGGGGTGGAGCCTCCTGCAGTTTCTATAATGGCGCAGATGATACGCCAAATGCAGATGATTTTCATGGCAGGAAATGCAGATGGCTGCACTCTTGACGGGATCGGGCGGATACGGGAGGCTTGTCGGGTTTCAACGGAGAGGACAGTCGGCGAATGCACATTCATATTCTGGGAATTTGTGGCACGTTTATGGGCAGCCTGGCTGTTCTTGCAAGGGAGCTCGGCCATACCGTGACTGGTTCCGATCAGGGTGTATATCCGCCCATGAGTACCCAGTTAGAGGCGCAGGGTATCAGCCTCATGGAGGGCTTCAGCCCGGATCACCTTGAGCCAAAGCCCGATCTGGTTCTGATTGGCAACGCCATGTCCCGGGGTAACCCCGAGGTTGAGGCGGTGCTCAACCGCAATATTGATTACATGTCCGGCCCTGAGTGGCTCGCCCGCGAAGTCTTGCGACATCGGTGGGTTATGGCGGTTGCCGGCACCCACGGTAAAACCACTACCACGGCGATGCTGCTCTGGATTCTGGAGCAGGCCGGCCTCGCACCCGGATACCTGGTGGGCGGTGTGCCCAAAGATTTTCCGGTTTCCGCAAGCCTTGGGGACAGCGATTTTTTCGTTATTGAGGCAGACGAGTACGACAGTGCCTTCTTCGACAAACGTTCCAAGTTTGTTCACTACCGCCCCCACACCCTTATCCTGAACAACCTTGAGTTCGATCACGCGGATATCTTCGACAATGTTGAAGCAATTGAACGCCAGTTCCACCACCTGGTGCGTACGGTTCCTTCCCAGGGACTGATTATCCGCCCGAGCCTGGACGCTCATCTGGACAAGGCACTGGCTATGGGGTGCTGGAGCCCGGTGCAGGATATGGCCATCGGCAGCGAGATACCCGGGTCGGCGGACTGGCGCGCTGAGTTGCTGTCTGAAGATGGCAGCAGGTTTATGGTTATCCACCATGAACAGCCGGTTGCTGTAGTGAAGTGGGGCCAGACGGGTACGCATAATGTTCGCAATGCCCTGGCCGCTATCGCCGCTGCCAGGCATGTGGGTGTTACGCCAGATCATGCAGTGGCTGCCCTGTGCCGGTTTTCCGGTGTGAAACGCCGTATGGAGTTGTTGGCAGATGTTGGTGGAATCAAGGTTTATGACGACTTTGCCCATCATCCGACAGCAATAGCAACTACCCTGGAAGGCCTGCGCAATCAGGTAGGTGATGAGCCGGTGATAGCTCTTATTGAACCTCGCTCCAATACCATGAAACAGGGTGTTCATCAGCATACTTTGCTTCCCAGTGCGGCTTTGGCCGACAGGGTTTACTGGGCGAATCTCAACAGCATGGACTGGTTGCCTGAGCTGGTGTCAGCATGGCAAAAGGAGAATCCTGCGTCGGGACAGCATAGTGTCGAGTCGACAGTAGAAGCTCTCATTGAACGCGTACTGACCGACCTGCCCAGCCCCTGCCAGATTGTTATCATGAGCAACGGCGGTTTTGGCGGTATCCACGGAAAGCTCATAGCGGAACTTGAGCGTATTCATGGCTGATTCGACGCTCGGGGAGCCACTACAATGACAGAAACCATGACCCGCAGTCGTTCTGAAGCACGAACGGTTAATCTGGCGTTCACTGGCGCTTCCGGTGCCCAGTATGGCCTGCGTCTTCTGCAGTGTCTGGTGGCTGCAGGCTGCAGGGTTAACGTAATGGTCAGTAAGGCAGCGCAGCTCGTCATTGCGACGGAAACGGATCTGAAGCTGCCAGGGACATCGGCGGCGATGCAGAAAAT